>NZ_LMRT01000001.1:0-33361 GCF_001426225.1 Allobosea sp. Leaf344
CGCGCCCTTCAAATCGGCGAAGCGGCCGCGATAGGCGGTGTCGATGCGATGCGTCAGATCCCCGCCCGCCACCGCCTGCAGGGATTGCGCGAATTCGGTCGTGGCGGAATCCACCACGGCGTTGATCTCGTTGATCCCGGCGACCAGCTTCTGCATCTGCGGATCGGCGTCGCCGATCTGGAGGCGGGCGGAAAAATCCCCCGCCGCGGCCGCCGCGACGACCTCGCCGACATCCGAGACGATCGACGCCATGGAATCCGCCGCCTGCAGACGACGCTGCGCCGCAGCCCGCTCCTGCTCCTCGAGCGCCCGGACCTGTTCCGTGCTCTCGCGCAGCACCGACACTGCACGGGCCATTTCGCCGATCTCGTCGGTGCGTCCGGTGTGCGGCACCGCGATATCGGTCTCGCCGGCGGTCAGTCGCTTCATCACCGCGCCGAGGTCGAGGATCGGGCGGGCGATCAGGCGCTGGCCGAAGAGCAGCGCGATCAGGAAGGAGCCGGCGAGCCCGACCAGCAGGACGAGCGGCAGCAGCCAGTTGACCATGTTGGTGAAGGTGTCGGCTTCGGCCGCGAGCGCGTTGCCGGCCTCTTCGTTGCGCTTGCCGAAGTCGACGAGCAGATCGTTCAGGGCCTTGCGATTGGCGCGGTTGAGATCGTTGTTGCCCTGGGCGTTGGCGGCCTCGATCGAGACTTCGCGGCCGAGCCGGATGGTTTCCGAGCGGAAGGCGATGAAGTCCTGGATGGCCTTGGCGATCTGCTGCCCGCGCTCGCGCCCCTCCTCCGGCAGAAGACGGTTGAGCTCGGCGGTCAGCGATTTCAGCGTCGCGAAGCTGGCTTCCATGCCCTTGGCGAAGGGCTCGGCCTCCTTGGCGGTCTTCGACATGTAGATGCCGCGCGCATCCATGACGACCGCGATGACCCGGCCATTGATTCGCTCGGTGGTCAAAGCGATGTCGCCCTGCGTGCTCGACCGCTGGTTCAGGCTGCTGGAGCGCTGCAGAGCGAACAGGCCCAGGGCAGCCGAGAGGATCGCTCCGACGGCGATGATCGCCATCATGGACAGAAGCTTGGCTCGGATCGAATTCATAGGCTGGGGCCTTGGGGTTCATAGCGGGAAGGGATGATCCCGGGATTCTGCGGATGAATGCTTAAAATTGATTGAATGTCTTGGCCGGCCGAAACTTCTACTGCCGGCGATATTATACATAACTGAACTGAATTCTTATCTTGTTATTTCAGGAACGTATTTGAGTCTTCAGAAGAGACAAGCTTCTTAACCGGCTCGTCTTTCTCGCCCTGTCCATCGCAACCCCTGCGGCACGGCCGTCTAACCTTGGAGCGGCGGTTGATCGAGGCGCCGGGGAAGCTGCGTCGTGCCGCGATCGGCGTCAGAGCGAGCGTGACTATCGGATCTTCGCACCGTCGGATCACACGCGCGTGGTGGCATCGCTGCAACAGGTGCGCCCCGCCCTGCTTTGGCCACAAAGCATTCACCCCGTCGCCATAGCGGGCTCCTTGATGGGAGCCGGAGCCGAGCTCCGGAACCGTCTCCTTCGCCCGCCGTTGTTGCCCCAGACCGCATCCTTCAGGACATGATCTTCGCTGTGCCCCTTTCTCTCGCCGCCCGCCTCCTCGTCTCCGTGAAACGCTTTAGCGTCCTGCTGCTGCCCCTCGCGCTGGCGGCCTGCGTCAGCTCGCAGCCCCCGGTCGCGGTCCAGCAGGCCAGCGTGCCGATGATCAATCCGCAATATCTCGCCATGTATGGCGAGAAGCCGGACGAGCCCTATCCGCTGCCCGCGACCGATATTTCCGATGTCGATACCCGCTATCTGCGGCGCGAAGTGGCCTATGAGACGCGCGAGGCTCCCGGCACGATCGTCGTCGACACCGACAACCGCTATCTCTACCTCGTGCGCGAGAACGGCCGCGCCATCCGCTACGGCATCGGCGTCGGCAAGCAGGGCATGTCCTGGCGCGGCCGTGCGACGGTCGGCCGCAAGGCAGCCTGGCCGCGCTGGACGCCGACCAAGGCGATGATCGCCCGCGAGCCCGAGCGCAATGCGCAATGGGCGGGCGGCATGGCGCCGGGGCTGGAAAACCCGCTCGGCCCGCGTGCGCTCTACCTCTACAAGGACGGGCGCGACACGATGTACCGGATCCACGGCACGACCGAGCCCTGGTCGATCGGCCAGTCGGTCTCGAGCGGCTGCATCCGGATGTTCAACCAGGACATCATCGACCTGCACAGCCGGGTGCCGACCGGGACCACCGTCGTCGTGCTGAACCGCGGCCCGCTGCTGCCGCCGGAAGAGGACGAGTTCGGCGAAGTCGCCAGCCTCTATTGAGCGCCGGGCCGCTGGGACGGCGCCTTGATACTGTCACAGCCGCCCACCACTTCTCATCGAGGCGGCGCAGCCGCGCCGCCGCGCAATGAGAGGAGATGACGATGACGCCGCAAGAACGCGACGTGATCGCCGGTATTTTCGACCGCCTGAGACAGGCTGCCGATCAGCCCCGCGACCCCGAGGCTGAAGGCTACATTGCCCAGCGGCTGCGCGAGCAGCCCTATGCTCCCTATGCGATGGCGCAGGCCGTCTATGTGCAGGAACAATCCCTGCTGAACCTGCAGCAGCAGATCGAGTCGCTGCAGGCCGAGGTGAAGGAGCTGCAGGCCCGCGCCAGCGAGCCGCAGCCCGCCGCCTCCGGCGGCTTCCTCTCCGGCATCTTCGGCGGCGGTGCGCCGCAGCCGCGGGCCGGTTCGGTGCCGTCCTTCCCGCAACGGGCCTCCGCGGCCGAGCCGCAGCCCGCCGGCCAGCCCTCCTCCGCCTGGAACCGGCCGGGCCAGGCCTCGGCTCCCCAGCCGGGCATGGCTCCGTCCGGCCTTCAGGGCGGCCCGCAGGGTCAGCCCGGACCCTGGCAGAATCAGCCCGGCCAGGCACCGGGGCGTGGCGGCGGCTTCATGGCCACGGCGCTGACCACGGCGGCGGGCGTCGCCGGCGGCATGATGCTCGGCAATGTGCTGACCAACGCCTTCGGCGGCGGCAAGCGCGGCGAAGCGGCCAAGCCGGCGGAAACCGCCAGCGCCACGGAACCGGCCAAGCCCGATACCGCCGCGGCCGAGACGGCGAATGCTCCGGCGGCGGATGAGGGCGCGGCCGCCTATCAGCCCGCCAGCTACGAGGAGCCGATGGACCAGGGCTATGACGATGGCGGGTTCGGCGGCGACGACGACAGCTGGGCCTGAGTGGCGCACCTTTCCAAAATGATCAGCCGGCCTGGGGCAGCCCAGGCCGGTTTTTTGTTCAGATCACCAGGACCTTCGCACCGACCCGGACGCGCTCGTAGAGATCGGTGACATCGTCATTGGTCATGCGGATGCAGCCCGAGGAGACGGCCTGGCCGATGGTGTGCGGCTCGTTCGTCCCATGGATGCGATAGAGCGAGGAGCCGAGATAGAGCGCGCGCGCGCCCATCGGATTATCGCCGCCGCCGGGCATGAAGCGCGGCAGATCGGGCCGGCGCTTCAGCATTTCGGCCGGCGGCGTCCAGCTCGGCCATTCCGCCTTGCGCGTCACGGCCTTCATGCCGGCCCATTCGAAACCGGGGCGCCCGACGCCGATGCCATAGCGCAGGGCCCGCCCGCCCGGCTGGACGAGGAAGAGGAAGCGGCGCGGCGTGTCGATGATGATCGTGCCGGCCTTATGAGGGCCGTCATAGGCCACCTCCTGCCGCTGGAAGCGCGGATCCAGCACCCGCTCGATCGGACGCGACGCCTGCACGGGCTCGCCGAGCGCGGCCAACCGGCGCGAGGGAGCCACGGGTTCCGCCTGTTCGAACGGGTCGGGATAGGCAGTCCCGCCGCCATAGCCATAGGCCGAGCGGGCGCCATAAGCCGGCCGCGCGACGGGGCGGTTATAGACGACGCCGCCGCGCCCGGGGCTCGGATCGCGGCCGGTCATCAGCATCTCGATGAAGCCGCCGCCGTAATTGGGCCTCGCTGTCGAGGCCGTGGTCATCGGGTCCAGGAGCGGCGCGTCATAGCCCTGGGCGCGAAGCGGGCCGACGTTGCCGAGCGCGCCGGCCAGCAGGAAGAGCGGGATGATACGGACAGGACGCATGACGCTACACTCGCCTCTTCGAAGTGATCCGAAAGAGGCTGCAGATCAGCCTTAAAAGAATTGGTGAATCCGGAGGTTACCACGCCGGCATTACATGGTTAATGCCATCACTCCTCCGGATTAACCTTAAACCCGCTGCAAGATAGACAGTGAATGAAATGTTGCGCCCTCGCCCTCGCCCGGCAGGATGCGGCGGCTAGGGCGCGGGCCTGCGGCTGCGGCGCGCCAGCCACCAGAGCCGCAGCAGGGTGCGTCCGTGCAGCGCATCGGCGGCCAGCAGCACCGCGCCATAGACGATCCCGCCGATGCCGAGCTGCAGCGCGAGTTCCGGCAAGGCTGCGAACCGATCGCGCAGCGGCCAGATCGCGACGGCCATCAGCAGCGCGGCGAGGATGACGAGGCCGCTGTCGCGCAGCGGCGGCGCGGGCAGGTTGCGCAGCGCGACGAAGCCGGTCACCGCCAGCACCGTGAGAAAGGCGGCGGATTGCGCCAACCCATAGCCGAGCGGCCCGGCGGAGCCGGCGAGCCAGGCACCGAGGAGGAGATTGACGGCCAGCGCCAGCAGCGCCGCGAGCGGCGCGACCAGAGTGCGTTTCTCGACCAGGAAGACCGGATAGAGCGCCGCCTGGAACAGGGCGATGGCGAGGAAGCCCGGCAGCAGCGGCGTCATATAGGCGCTGAAACTGCCCCGGAAGCTCTGCGGCACCATCAGCCTCTCGAAGGCCGGGAGGATGCAGAGCAGCCCCACCGCCGCCGGCAGGGCGATCAGCAGCACCAGCGGCAGGTTGCGGGCGATGCGCCGGCGCGCGGCCGCCCTGCCCTTCGTCTCCTCCAGCCGCAGGATCTCGCGCAGCAGCACGATCTCGATGCCGGCGCCCAGCGTGCCGAACAGGCGCAGGCCGATATCGGAGGCGAGGGAGAAATAGCCGGCCTCGGCGAAGCCATGGGCGCCGGCCAGCAGCGACCGGTTGATCAGCGGGATCAGCGAGTAGATCGCGTTGCCGGCCACGAGCGGCAGGGCATAGCAGGCGAAGCTCCAGGCCAGATCCTTGCGGAAGCCGCGCAAGGCCAAAGGCGCATCGGCCAGCGCGCGGCGCACCGCCAGGAGCGAGGCCGCCGTGCTGGCGAGCCCGCCGAGCAGCACCATGGTCGCGTCCCGCAGCCACCAGGCGCCGCCGACCATCAGCACCAGGCCGAGCAGGTTCTTGACCAGCATCATCCGCGCATAAGCGGCGTCGAGATAGCGGGCGCGGGCGATCGCGCCGTGATAATCGAACAGCCCGGCGGTGATGCCGGCCAGGACCGCGGCCGATACCAGCATCGCCGGCAGCCGCAGATCGAGCCCCGCAGCCACCGCCGCGACCAGCAGAGCGCAGAGGGAAAGGCTGATGCCCGCGGCGAGCAGATCGAGCGTCGCCCGGATCTCGGGCTGGCTCTGGCGCGTGCCCTGCGAATAGAAGCGGACGGCGGAGAGTTTCAGCCAGTCCATCAGCGCGGTGTTGACCAGCACGATGATGGCGGCGCCGATCGCGTAGCGCCCGAATTCGTCAGGCCCCAGAAACAGCGCGACCAGCAGGCCGAGCACGAAGTTCATGCCGGCATTGATCACGAAGGGCAGCAGAACTGTCATCGCGGCTGGGGCATGCCACCGTTGGAGCCCGGCGACTCAGGATGCCGCGGGCGGTTGTCGGCATGCCCTAGCGCGCGGCGGGCGAAGTTCCAAGCGCGCTGGGGGCCGGCTCCCGCCCGTCGGCGGGGCCTCGCCCGGCTTAGGCCTGACGGCTTTTGGGCAGGAACCAGGCGAGCAGCCCCATCGCCGGCAGGAAGGAGCAGAGGTGGTAGACGGCGTCGATACCGATGCGGTCGGCCAGCTGCCCGAGGATCGCCGCCGCCAGCCCGCCCAGCCCGAAGCTCAGCCCGTAGAACAGCCCGCCGATCATGCCGACGCGGCGCGGCGCCAGATCCATGGCGTAGATCAGGATGCTGGCGAAGGCGCTGGACATGATCAGGTTGATCAGGATGGTCAGCACCCCCGTCCACAGCAGATTGGCGTAAGGCAGCATCAGGGCGAAGGGCAAGGCGCCCAGAATCGAGAACCAGATCACCCGATGGCGGCCGATCCTGTCGCCGACGATGCCGCCCGCCAGCGCGCCGATGGCGGCCGAGACCAGGAACAGGAACAGCATGATCTGCGAGAACTGGACCGAGACGCCGAAGCGGTCGATCAGGAAGAAGGTGTAGAAGGAGGTGAAGCTGGCGTTATAGGCGTTCTTCGAGAAGAGCAGGATGATCAGCAGCGCCATCGCGCCGATCACGGTGGCGCGCGGCAGTTCCGGCCTCGCCTCTCCTTGAGGCGCACCGGCGGCAGCCTTCAGCTGCGCGCTGCGCATCTCGGCGAAGCGCCGCGCGGTCCAGACCATCAGCACCATGGCCAGCATGGCCGCGGCCGAGAACCAGGCGATGCTGGCCTGGCCGCGCGGCACGATGATGAAGGCCGCCAGCAGCGGGCCGAGCGCCCCGCCCGTCTGGCCGCCGACCTGGAAGATGCCCTGCGCCAGACCCTGCCGGCCGCCCGAGGCATTGCGCGCCATGCGCGTCGCTTCCGGGTGGAAGATCGAGGAGCCGAGGCCGACGCAGCCTGCCGCAAGCAGGAGATGGACATAGCTCGCGGCGAAGGAGAGGCCGATGAGCCCGACCAGGGTGAAGCCCATCCCGACCACCATGGAATAGGGCATCGGCCGGCGGTCGGTGACATGGCCGACCAGGGGCTGGAACAGCGAGGCGGTGATCTGGAAGGTCAGGGTGATCATGCCGATCTGCCCGAAATCCAGCGCATAGGCGGATTTGATGATCGGGTAGATCGCCGGGATCAGCGACTGGATCATGTCGTTGAGCAGATGGGTCACGCTCAATGCCACCAGCACGGGCATGGCGGCGCGATGGCTGAGGGGCAGCGTCGGGCTGATCGCGGTCACGAGACTGGCTCTCTCCCAAATCCTGGCGACGACCCTTCGCGAGCGCTGTCGCTCACGCCTGCGAGATGCTCCGGAGGCCCGGCACCGCATGCGGAGAAACCGGCTCCGATTGTCGCTTTCTGTCTCTGCCCCACGCCTATCCCCTCATGGTGGACGGCGGAAGCGCGATCTTGCGGATGTGATGGAGACATGAATGCATGGCGGGACGGGCGGCGAAGTCGGCACCGCCCGCGCCGTCATGCCGCCGGAACAGGGGCCACCCGGTTCAGCCGGCATGGCGCCGTGTCCCGATCGACCCTAGCGTATCGCTGCGAGAGCCCATCGGCATGTGTCGCGGGCGCGCGGCCGGCGTCTGCGCGCCGGGGCGGTTCTCGGCGACATGAACCTTTTACGACAGGGGTCGGCGGTGCGAGGATGATGTCGGGCGATCCGCTGTTCTATTGCATCGGCCTGGCGACGATCCTGATCATCGCGATCGGCAAGAGCGCCTTCGGCGGCGGGCTCGCCATCCTCGGCATTCCCCTGCTCGCGCTCGTCGTCTCGCCGGTGGAGGCGGCGATCATCGTCGCGCTCGAGCTCTCGCTGATGGATATCCTCGCCCTGCAGCGCTTCGGCCGGGCCAGCTGGTCCCTGCCCGATCTGGCATGGCTGCTGCCCGGCCTCGCGGCGGGGATCGCGCTCGGTTATCTCGTCTTCGTCCATGTCGATGCGCGGATCGTCTCGCTGGTGATCGGCGTGGTCACGCTACTGTTCACCGCCCATTGGTTCTTGAAGGGGCGGTTGGCCGCGGCGGGCGCGATGCCGGTGCGGCCGGGCCTGGCGCTGCTGGCAGGCGCTTCCTCGGGCTTCACCACCTTCGTCGCCCATGCCGGGGGCCCGCCGGTCGCGATGTATCTGCTGGCCCGCGGGCTCGACAAGACCCGGCTGGTCGGCACGACCATCGTGATCTTCACCCTCGGCAACTGGCTCAAGCTGCCGCCCTATCTGCTGCTCGGCCTCGACAATCCCGGGACGTTGTGGAACGCGCTGGTGCTGGCGCCGGCCGTGCCGCTGGGGATCTGGCTCGGTCGCATCGCCCATGACAGGCTCGACCAGAAGCGCCTGTTCTTCTGGTGCTATGTGCTGCTCAGCACGGCGGCGGCGAAGCTGACCCTCGACGCAGCGCTGGCATTGCTGCGCTGATCACATGCGCGGGGGTCGCGGATGCCACTACCGGCCTCCTGCGAATTTGCTAAAGCCGTGGGCATGATTGCTCTGCCGCCCCTCCGCCCCGTCCGCGATGCCGATTCCGAAGCGCTCGCCGCTTTGCTGACCGCGAGCTTCGCCGAATATCCCAACTGCTTCTTCGTCATGGACGAGTTTCCGGAGCTGCGCCGGCCGGCGACGAGCTACGCCGCGAAGGGCGGGCGGCTCTGGGTCGCCGACGCGCCGCAGGGCGGCCTCGCCGGCTCGCTGGGCGTGGCGCCGGTGCCGGGGCAGGACGCGGTCGAGATCAGTAAGGTCTATGCGGACCCCGCCTTCCGTGGCTCGGGGCTGGCGCAGGCGCTGTTCACTGAGGCGCTCGGCTTCGCCCGGGCCGGCGGCTATGGCGAGATGATGCTGTGGTCGGACAGCCGCTTCGCCCGCGGGCATCGCTTCTACGAAAAGCTCGGCTTCGTCCGCTGGCCCGGCGAGCGCTACCTGGCCGATGTCTCGGAGACCTGGGAGTATCATTTTCGCAAGTCGCTCGCCGGCCCCGGCTCATGAGCTGGGGCACGGCGCTGCGCGCCATTCTCGGCATCGCCCTGCTGACCCTGATGGACGCGGTCATCAAGGCGCAGATGCTTCAGCACCCTTTCCTGGTGGCGCTGTTCATGCGCTTCGCCATGGGCGGGCTATGCGCGCTCGCCGTGCTGGCGCTGGTCCGGCCGTCCCTGCCGACGCGCGACAGCGTGATCGGCAATCTCGCCCGGGTGCCGGTGGTGGTGGTCACGGCCGGAAGCTTCTTCTACTCGATCTCGGTGCTGCCGCTGGCGGAAGCGCTGACCCTGTCCTTCCTCGCGCCGGTCTTCGTGGCGCTGATGGGCGCGCTGCTGCTGAAGGAGCGCTTCGACGGCCGCATCCTGCAGGCGCTGCTGTTCGGCGTCGCCGGCATGCTGATCATGGTCTGGCCGCGGCTGCAGGGCCAGGTCAGCGGCGCCGGTCTCGGCGTCGCCGCGGCGCTGTTCTCCGCCCTGTCCTACGCCTTCAACCTGATCCTGCTGCGGCGGATCGCGCTGAAGGAGCATCCGGCGATCATCGTCGCCTTCCAGAATCTCGGCCCGGCCCTGTGCCTCGCGATCCCCGCCGCGCTGGTCTTCGTGCCGATGACGGCGGCGGATGTGGCGGCCTATGGGCTGGCGGGTGCGCTCGGCGTCGGCGGCCATCTGCTGCTGACCTCGGCCTTCGCCCGGGCCCCGGCCTCGCGGCTGGCGCCGCTCGAATACACCGCGCTGATCTGGGCGAGCCTGCTCGGCTATGTCATGTTCGCCGAGGTGCCGCTGATCACCACCTATGCCGGGGCGGTGCTGATCGTGGCCGGGGCGGTCGCCGTCAGCCGACGCTAGAGGCGCCGCGGGCCGGCCTCGCTTACCTTTCGTCCGCCTCCCGGCTTGACTCTCGAAGCGGCCCCTCCTATCTCCCGGCCACCGCGTTTGGCACTCGATGACCGAGACTGCTAACAGGTGCCCATGGCGGGCCGGCCCTCAGGCGCCCGCATCGAATAAGACCGAGAGGAAGACAGAACCATGAAGTTCCGTCCGCTGCACGACCGCGTTGTGGTCCGCCGCCTGGAAGGCGAAGAGAAGACCAAGGGTGGCATCATCATCCCCGACACCGCCAAGGAAAAGCCCCAGGAGGGCGAAGTCGTCGCCGTCGGCCCCGGTGGCCGCGACGAGGCCGGCAAGCTGACCCCGCTGGACGTCAAGACGGGCGACCGCGTCCTCTTTGGCAAGTGGTCGGGCACCGAGGTCAAGATCGATGGCCAGGACCTCCTGATCATGAAGGAATCCGACATCATGGGCGTCGTCGGCTGATCAGCCCGAGACCGCTCGTCCCGTCATTTTTCAAGGAGTTGCTCTCATGGCAGCCAAAGACGTCAAGTTCTCCACCGACGCGCGCGATCGCATGCTGCGCGGCGTCGAAATCCTCGCCAACGCCGTCAAGGTGACGCTGGGCCCGAAGGGTCGCAACGTCGTCATCGACAAGTCGTTCGGCGCTCCCCGCATCACCAAGGACGGCGTCACCGTCGCCAAGGAGATCGAGCTCGCCGACAAGTTCGAGAACATGGGCGCCCAGATGGTGCGCGAAGTCGCCTCGAAGCAGAACGACGCCGCCGGTGACGGCACCACCACCGCGACCGTGCTGGCCGCCGCCATCATGCGCGAGGGCCTGAAGTCGGTCGCCGCCGGCATGAACCCGATGGATCTGAAGCGCGGCATCGATCTGGCCGTCGAGGCGATCGTCGCCGACCTCAAGAAGAACTCCAAGAAGGTGACGTCGAACGCGGAAGTCGCGCAGGTCGGCACCATCTCGGCCAATGGCGACGAGTCGGTCGGCAAGATGATCTCGACCGCCATGCAGAAGGTCGGCAACGAGGGTGTCATCACCGTCGAGGAAGCCAAGACCGCCGAGACCGAGCTCGACGTCGTCGAGGGAATGCAGTTCGACCGTGGCTATCTCTCGCCCTACTTCATCACCAATGCCGAGAAGATGGTCGCCGAGCTGGAGGACCCCTACATCCTCGTCTTCGAGAAGAAGCTCTCGTCGCTGCAGGCGATGCTGCCGATCCTCGAGGCGGTGGTGCAGACCGGCAAGCCGCTGCTGATCATCGCCGAGGACGTGGAAGGTGAAGCTCTCGCCACCCTCGTCGTCAACAAGCTCCGTGGCGGCCTCAAGGTCGCGGCCGTCAAGGCTCCGGGCTTCGGCGATCGCCGCAAGGCCATGCTCGAGGACATCTCGATCCTCACCGCCGGCCAGATGATCTCGGAAGATCTCGGCATCAAGCTCGAGACCGTGACCCTCCAGATGCTCGGCCGCGCCAAGAAGGTGCGCATCGAGAAGGAGAACACCACGATCATCGACGGCGCCGGCAAGAAGAAGGACATCGAGGGCCGCGTCCAGCAGATCAAGGCGCAGATCGAGGAGACCACCTCGGATTACGACCGCGAGAAGCTGCAGGAGCGCCTGGCCAAGCTCGCCGGCGGCGTCGCGGTGATCCGCGTCGGTGGCGCGACCGAGGTCGAGGTCAAGGAGAAGAAGGACCGCGTCGACGACGCCCTGAACGCGACCNNNCCTGCTGCGTGCGCTCCAGACGGTCAAGTCGATCAAGACCGCCAATGACGACCAGAAGACCGGCATCGAGATCGTCCGCAAGGCGATCATGGCTCCGGCCAAGCAGATCGTCGACAACGCCGGCGACGACGGCGCCGTCGTGGTGGGCAAGCTGCTGGAGTCGAAGGACTATTCCTTCGGCTACAACGCCCAGACCGGCGAGTATGGCGATCTGGTCCGGATGGGCATCATCGACCCGACCAAGGTCGTGCGCACGGCGATCCAGGACGCGGCCTCCATCGCCGGCCTGCTGATCACCACCGAGGCGATGATCGCCGAGCTGCCCAAGAAGGACAGCGCCCCGGCGATGCCGGGCGGCGGCGGCATGGGCGGCATGGATTTCTGATCCATCCACTCTCGAGACCAGGAGGCCCGGCGCGAGCCGGGCCTTTTTTTTGATGGTGATCGCTGGTGCGGACCTCGCCATCTCGTGATGTATTGCGTCGCAGCAAAGGGGTTTCGGCAGAAATCGCGGTTCAGCACGGAGCCCTTGCGACTTAAGGAGGATGTCAGCCGGGCCTGTCGCAGCGATCATCCGGTCGCGAGGACGGCAGGCTCACGCACTTCCAGAAGGACCTGCCCCATGCTCGCTTCGCCCGCCCTCTCCGATGCCGCTAAACTGATCGGCCGCATCCTCCTCGCCCTGATGTTCGTCCTCGCAGGCTGGTCGAAGATCGGCGGCTTCGCCGGCACCCAGCAATACATGGCCTCCGCCGGGGTCCCGGGCGCGCTGCTGCCGCTGGTGATCGCCGTCGAGCTGATCGGCGGCCTGATGATCGTCGTCGGCTACAAGACGCGCTATGCGGCGCTGGCGCTGGCCGGCTTCACCCTGGTCGCCACGCTGCTCTTCCACATGGCGCCCGACCGGATGCAGCAATTGCTGTTCATGAAGAACCTCGCCGTCGTCGGCGGCTTCCTCGTGCTCTTCGCCTCCGGTCCCGGGCGCTGGTCGCTCGATCGCGGCTGATCGCCATCACGAATCGCTGACCCCCGAGAGCCCGGCCACAAGCCGGGCTTTCTTCTATGGCTGTAGGGACTACAACAGGCGCTCGAATCATGGCTTCCGCCATGGCCTGCGTAAGGGAAGATGCGATGCGTCCGCTGAGTCTGGGTGTGGCCGTCCTTGCCGCGCTGGCGTTGATCCTGGGCCAGCAGACCGGCAATGCCGGGACCATCGGAATGGGCGTGGTCGGGCTTTTCCTGGCGGTGGCCCTGTTCCGCTCCACGGGCATCGCCTATTTCCTGAAGATCTTCTCCAGCATCTTCGGCACGGAATACATCCTGTTCGGCGCCGGCGCGATGCTCGCGCAGATCGGCTACTGGCCGGCGAGCTGGCAGGCGGCGGCGCTGCCGACCAGCCTGCCGACCACCGTCGCGGTCTTCGGCATCCTGATCTACCTCATCTCCTTCATTCCGGTGGTGCAGCGCATCGCCCGGATCTCCTCGCCCTATTTCCTGTCGGAAGCGCGCACCACCGCGCATCTCTGGCCCTTCGGCCGCTATTCCGTCCGGCTCGGGCATATGGCGGTGGCGCTGATCGTGTTCCTGGTCGTGCTCAACCAGGCGCAGGTCGGCGTCTCGCTGCGGCTCAACTTCTTCTACCGCGATTTCTACAACGCGCTGCAGGAGAAGAATGCGGATGCCTTCTGGTACCAGCTGATCTTCGTCTTCTGCGTCTGGGCCGCGATTTCGGCGATCAGCAATCTCGTGGAGATCGTCGGCCAATCCGTGCTGCTGATCCGCTGGCGGGAGTGGATGGCGGCGGAGTACAACCGGCGCTGGCTCAGCAACGGCACGCATTACCGGATCTCGCTCGCCGGCACGGCCGACAACCCCGACCAGCGCATCGCCGAGGATACCCGCGCCTTCCTCAACCAGACCTATTCCTTCTCGCTGACCATGCTGACGCAGGTCTCGACGCTGGTTTCCTTCTCGATCATCCTCTGGACGATTCCCGTCGCGATCACTGTGCCCGGCACCAATCTCGTCATCCCCGGCTTCATCTTCTGGGCGACGCTGATCTATGCGGCGGTGGCCACCTGGATCACGCATCTGATCGGCAAGCCGCTGATCGCGCTCGATTTCGAACAGGAGCGGCGGGAGGCGAATTTCCGCTTCTCGCTGGCGCGGCTGCGCGAATATTCCGAGCAGATCGCGCTGATGAACGGCGAATATGCCGAGCGCCAGCATCTGGCGCGCAGCTTCTCGGCGATCGTCGCGAATTTCTTCGATCTGATGTGGCGCAAGCTGAAGCTGACGACCTTCACCCTCGCCTATAACCAGGCGAATGTGGTGATCCCCTTCGTCCTGCTGGCGCCGTATTACTTCGCCGGCGCGATCACCTTCGGCGTGCTCAACCAGGTCTCCTCCGCCTTCGGGCGGGTCGAGACGGCGATGTCCTTCTTCATCAACTCCTACCAGTCGATCGCCTCCTATCTCGCCTCGATCAACCGGCTCACCACCTTCGAGGCCGCCATCGCCCAGGCCCAGGCGGCCGATGCCGGCGACAAGGGCATCCATCAGGACAAGGCCGGCGGCGCCTCGGTCGAAGTCGACGATGCGGTTCTGACGCTGCCCAATGGCCGGCCGATCGTGCGGGTGAACGGGCTCGACCTCGGGGCGCATCGCCGCACGCTCGTGGTCGGCCCGTCGGGCTCCGGCAAATCGACCCTGTTCCGCGCCATCGCCGGGATCTGGCCGTTCGGCGAAGGCAAGGTCGGCATCCCCGAGGGGGCCGAGATCATGCTGCTGCCGCAGCGCCCCTATCTGCCGCAGGGCTCGCTGCGCGCGGCGATCGCCTACCCTTCCGAGGAGCATGTCTATTCGGATGCGCAGATCGCTTCCGCCATGGCCAAGGTCAATCTCGGCCATCTCGCGGAGCGGCTGGACGAGGTCGATCTCTGGGGGCAGCGCCTGTCCGGCGGCGAACAGCAGCGCCTGGCCTTCGCGCGGGCCTTGCTGGCCAAGCCGGACTGGCTCTTCCTCGACGAGGCGACAGCCTCGCTCGACGAGAAGCTGGAGGGCGAGATCTACGCGCTGATCGACGAGGAACTGCCGGAGACGAAGATCGTCTCGATCGGCCATCGCTCGACGCTGCGGACGATGCACGACACGGTGGTGATGATGGCGCCAAACGAGGACGGGACCTATAGCCCGACGGCGGAGAAGCGCGAAATGGTGGAGCCCGGCTGAGCGGCAGCGGCCGCGGCGAGCGACCTCCTCACGCGCCGAGGCTTCGGGTCAGCGGGCGCCGGGCGCTGCCGCGCGGCCCGCCATCACCGCGCCGGGGTCAGATGCCGCGGTCGAAACGGACCTCGCCGGCCGCGCCCTTGATCACCAGGCGACCATCGACGATGTCGAAATTGCGGGCGCCGCGCAGCGCCAGCAGGAAGGCGCGCTCGAACTCCATCACGCCCTTGTCGCAATTGCGCTTGGTCAGCGCCAGCGGACCGACGGCGAAACCCTGCTGGCGCAGTGGATAGGCCGCCGCCGAAAAGGTGTTGCAGCCGCTGAAGCCGGTGCCGCGCAGATTGGTGTCGACCTGGAAGGTGGCGCGGCGGTCGCTGACCGGCTTGCCGTTCAGCAGGACGGCAGACCAGCTGGCGCCGAGCGGGAAGGTCTTTTCCTGGCCCTGGCTCGGCGGCGGCGCCTGCTGCGCCGGCGGCTGCTGGCTCGGCCGCCCGCGCGATTGCGCCTCCGCCGGGCTCGCGCCGGCGAGCAGCAGCGGAGACAGCGCAGCGAGAAGAGCGGCAAGGCCTGAGCGTCGGTTCATCGTTCCGTTACCTGCAAGTCAAGACCGTGGCGGGGCGGCCGGAGCCGCCCCCTACAGCGCGTAGCCGCTGCGCGCCTGCGGATCAATCACCAAGAGGCGGCGCGGTTGTGAATTCTGTCGGGTTTTCATGGCCGAGTCGGGGCGCCGCGTGCGGCGCCGGCGAGGCTCGCGCGGCGTCGCGCGCAGCCGCGGCGGCGTCAGATCCGGCCGAAGAGCCGCTCGATCAGCGGGTTCGCCTTGCGGAAGACATAGCTCGGCGCGGCGACGGTGATGTCGTCGGCGCCCGATTCCGCCAGCTGCTCGACGAGGCCGAACACGGCCTTATCAGGGCAATGGATGATCTGGACCCCGCCATGGCGGGCGACGCCGAAGGGCAGCCGCGCGCCGAAGGGGCGGCACAGCGCCTCCAGGGTCTCGTCCGAGCATTCCAGCGCCCGCAGCCTGACCTCGCGCAGCGAGCGCGCCTCCTCCTCCGCCGCGATGCGCGAGAGGATGGTGCGGGCGGCCGCGCGCGCCTTGTCGCCCCAGGGCGCCCTGACCGAGGCGACGAGATTGGCCTCGGAGGCGAGCATCACCCCGTCGTCGAGCACCTTGAGCGCATTGGCGGCGAGGGTCGAGCCGGTGGTGGTGATGTCGACGACGATCTCCGCCGTGCCGGCGGCCGGCGCACCCTCCGTCGCGCCCAGGCTCTCGACGATGCGGTAATCGGCGAGGCCGTGCTGGGCGAAGAAGCGGCGGGTGAGGTTCACATATTTCGTGGCGACGCGCAGCTTGCGGCCCTGGCGGATGCGCATCGTCGAGGCGACGTCGTCGAGATCGGCGATGCTGCGGACGTCGATCCAGGCCTGCGGCACGGCGACCACGACATTGGCGTGCCCGAAGCCGAGCGGCGTCAGCATCTCGACCACGGAATCGGCGTTGGGCACCTGCTCGCGCACCAGATCCTCGCCGGTGACGCCGAGATGCGCCTGGCCGGAAGCGAGCTGCGCGACGATCTCCGAGGCGGAGAGGAAGGCCACTTCGGCGCCCTCGACGCCGGCGATCGAGCCGCGATAATCGCGCGCGCCGCGCGACTGCACGAATTTCAGCCCGGCGCGGCCGAAGAAGGCGAAAGCGTTTTCCTGCAGCCGGCCCTTGGAGGGAACGGCGAGGACGAGCGGGGCATCGTCCCGGTTCGGCTGGCTCATGCCCTGTCTCCGGTCAGCCGGTCGAGCCAGAGCGAGGCGCCGACGGCGGGAATGGCGCTCTCCGCGCCGAGACGGCCGAGCACATGGTCATAGCGTCCGCCACCGGCGACAGGCTTCTGCTCCGGCCGCGCCGGATCGTGCAGCTCGAAGATGAAGCCGGTGTAATAGTCGAGATTGCGGGCGAAGGCCGGGGTGAAGGCGATCTGCGTCACATCCACGCCGCGCACGGCGAGGAAGCCGGTGCGCTCGTCGAAGGCGTCGAGTTGGCGGGCGAGATCGAGCGAGGCCTGCTCCGCCAGCCCGCGCAGAGCCGCGGAGGCGATGTCGGGATCGCCCGTCACGGCGAGCGCCTGCGCCAGCAGCGCCTTGACCTCGGCATTGACCGGGTTCTCGCGCTCGGCGGCGCGCGCCAGGAAGCGCTCGGCGATATCTCCCGCCGTGCGCCCGCCGACGGTGGAGATGCCGGCGATCGACAGCACATCCTCGACGAAGGCGCGCGCGGCCTTGGGGTCCTGGCCCTCGAGAGCCTTGAGCAGCCCGGCATGGGCGGCCTCGCTCTGCGCCTCCGGCGCGTCGAGGGCGAAGACCGCCTCCGCGCCCTTGCCCTGCACCACGGCCCGCATCAGCCGCCGCCGCGCCGCCGGCGGCACGGCGAGCCCGTCGAGCAGCGCGTCGAGCAGCGCGACATCGCCCATCTGGATCTTCGGCGCGGACAGCCCCAACGCCGCCGCGGCCTCCAGCGTCAGCGCCATGATCTCGGCATCGGTGGCGGAAAAATCGCTGCGCCCGAAGGATTCGATGCCGGCCTGCGCGAATTCGCCCGGCTCCTGCGCGCGCATCCGGAAGACCGGGCCGGCATAGCCATAGGAGGCCGGCTCGCGCGAGCCGGAGGCGAGATGCTGGAGCGCGACGGGGATCGTGTATTCCGGCCGCAGGCACCAATCGCGCCCCTCGGCATCCTGCGTCATGAAGATGCGGCGGCGGATATCCTCGCCGGACAGATCGAGAAACACGTCCGCGGGCTGCAGGATCGCCGGTTCGGCGCGGCCATAGCCTTCGCGCGCGAAAAGCGCGATCACGGTCTCGATGGCGGCGGCGATGGCGGTCACGGCGAAATCATCCTGTTGCGCGGCTGTCCTAGCAGCGGCCTGCATGGTTTTCGAGGGTTTTGCGGGAATTGGGTGAACGGGATCTGGTTCGCCGCACCCTTCGCCGGCGAGCGACAAGCGTCGCCCCCTCCCCTTCAGCAGAGCGCGGTGGTCGCGATCGGGACGCGGGCTGCGGCGGCTAGGAATGGCGGGCGAGCACGCGCGCCACGCCCGCGACCAGCTCCGCCAGCGGCACGGCGAATTGCGCCTCCGCCTGCCTGGCCTTGTGCTCCGCCGAATCCTTGACGTCGCGGCTGGCGGCGGCGAGTTCGGCCCCGAGGATCAGGTCCTTGATCACCACGGTCCCGGCCTCGCGCTCCGAGGAACCCTGGATCACCGCGCAGCGCGCTCCGCGCCGGTCGGCATATTTCATCTGCGCGTTGAAACCGGAGGAGCCGAGATAGAGATCGGTGCGGCAGAGCGGCCCGCCCGCGGCATCCCTGGCCTGGCGCAGCGTCGCGACCATCGCCTGATAGGCCGGCATGAAGTCCGGCGATTTATTGTCCATAGCGGTGACCACGACCAGGGGAAGCTCGTTCCTGGCATCGACGATCGGCGATTTCACTGCCTTCAGCGCGGAATAGAGCCGGGAGACGCCGATCGAGAAGCCGGTCGCCGGCACGGGCTCCATCCGGAAGCGCCCGACCAGCCCGTCATAGCGCCCGCCGCCCGCCACCGAGCCGAAGCGCACCACCTGCCCATCCTCATTGGTGACCGGGAAGGTCAGCTCCACCTCATAGACCGGGCCGGTATAATATTCGAGGCCGCGCACGACGGAGGGGTCGATGATCACGCGATCGGCGTAGCCGGCGGCCTCGAGCAGATCGGCGATCGCGCGCAGTTCCGCGGCGCCTTCCGCTCCGGTCGCGGTGGTGGCGAATTGCGCCGCCAGCCGGCCGGCCGTTTCGGAGTTGGTACCGGCCTTGGCGTCGAGGATCGACAGCACGCGCCGCGCCTCGTCCTCGTTCAGCCCGGCGCCCTTGGTGAAGTCCCCGCTCTCGTCCTTGCGGCCCTCGCCGAGGAGAAGGCGCACGCCCTCGGGTCCGAATTTGTCGAGCTTGTCGATCGCCCTGAGCACGGTCAGCCTGCGCCCGGCATTCTCCTCGCCGCCGAGGCCGATCGCCTCCATCACCCCGTCCAGCACCTTGCGGTTATTGACCTTCACCACATAGTCGCCGCGCGCGATGCCGAGCTTCTCCATCGTGTCGGCGGCGAGCATGCAGATCTCCGCATCGGCCGAGACCGAGCCGGCCCCGACGATATCGGCGTCGAACTGCATGAACTGGCGGAAGCGGCCGGGGCCGGGCTTCTCGTTGCGGAAGACATAGCCGGCGCGGTAGCTGCGATAGGGCCTCGGCAGCGCGTCGAAATTCTCGGCGACATAGCGGGCCAGCGGCGCGGTCAGATCATAGCGCAGCGACAGCCATTGCTCGTCATCGTCCTGGAACGAGAAGACGCCTTCATTGGGCCGGTCCTGATCGGGCAGGAATTTGCCGAGCGCGTCGGTATATTCGACGAAGGGCGTCTCGACCGGCTCGAAACCATAGAGCGAAAAGCTCTCGCGGATGACGCCGAGCATGCGCTCGGTGGCGGCGACGTCGGCGGGGCCGCGATCGACGAAGCCGCGCGGCTGGCGGGCCTTCAGCTTGGAGGGGGCGGGCTTGTCGGCGGACATCGGCGTTCGTTTCTGCAACTGGCTGGCTTCGCCGTTTCGGTAGCTCGCGCGGCCTTGGGGAGCAAGCGGATCGAGGCTGCCGCCCCGATTCAGCGCCCTATTCCGCGGCCGCCAGGCTCGTGTCCCGCAGCGGCGCATCGACGAAGCCCGCCCGGGCGAGCTTCTCCGGTAGCGGGCCGCCGGTCGCCCAATCCAGCAATTCCGCCGTATGCAGCACCGGCGTCGTCGCGCCCTTATCCGCGAAACCCTTCGCGATCTGGGTGATGCAGCCGATATTGCCGGTCGCGACCAGGACCGGGCGCGTCTTCTCGATATTGCCGACCTTGCGGGCGCGCAGCTGCCCGGCGATCTCCGGCTGGAGGATGTTGTAGACGCCGGCCGAGCCGCAGCAGATATGGCCTTCCGGCACCTCCTTGACCTTGAAGCCGACGCCGGAGAGGAGCCGCTTCGGCCCGTCCTTGAGCTGCTGGCCATGCTGCATCGAGCAGGCCGAGTGATAGGCGATCGGCATGGCGACGTCGCGGAGGGGCGCGAGCTCCAGCGTCTCGAGGAATTCCGTGACGTCCTTCGCCAGCGCCGAGACCCGCGCCGCCTTCTCGGCCCATGCGGGATCGTTGCGGAACATGAAGCCGTAATCCTTGATCGTGGTGCCGCAGCCGCTGGCGGTGATCAGGATGGCGTCGAGGCCGCGTCCCTCGATCTCCGCCATCCAGGCCGCGATGTTGCGCTTCGCGAAGCCCAGCGCGTCATGCTCCTGCCCCATGTGATGGACCAGTGCGCCGCAGCAGCCCTCCCCTTTCGGCAGCACCACCTCGACGCCATGGCGGGTCAGCAGGCGGATGGTGGCCTCGTTGATGCCGGGGTCGAGCACCGGCTGGGCGCAGCCCGAGAGGATGGCGACGCGGCGCGAGGCGGGCTGCGCCGGCGCGAAACTCTGCGGGCCTTCCATGGGCGAGCGGCCGGGCAGCGCGCCGGGCGCGAGCTGCAGCATCGCCTTCAGCCTGTCGCCGACCAGCGGCAGCGCGCCGAACAGCGCGGCGAAGGGCTTGCCCAGGCGGGCCGCCAGCATCGCCACCCGGAACCGCCCGGGATAGGGCAGGACCCAGGCGAGCAGCCGGCGCAGCGCCTTGTCGTGCCAGGAGCGCTGATAGGTCTCCTCGATATGCGCGCGGGCATGGTCGACCAGGTGCATGTAATGCACGCCGGAGGGGCAGGTCGTCATGCAGGAGAGGCAGGAGAGGCAGCGATCGACATGCTTGACCACCTCGGCGGTGGCCGGCTTGCCGTTCTCCAGCATGTCCTTGATCAGGTAGATGCGGCCGCGCGGCGAATCCAGCTCGTCGCCCAGCAGCAGATATGTCGGGCAGGTCGCGGTGCAGAAACCGCAATGCACGCAGGTGCGCAGGATCTTCTCCGAGGCCGGCAGCCGCGGATCGGAGGCGAGAAGGGCAGGCGTGAAATTGGTCTGCATGCTCTTGAAATCCGGCTCACTCTTCCTCGTGCCCGGCCCGCGGCCGGGAATCGGTTTCTCGCTGCGCGGCCCCTGCGACGGGGCCGGCCGTGTCAGGCGCCCTGCCGCCGGCCGGCGCCATCACACCCCGGCATACATGCGGCCGGGCTCGAAAATCCCGGCGGGGTCGAAACTCGTCTTGATGCCGGCCGTGACCCGCAGCAGCGGCGCGGAGAGCGGCTCGAACACCGGCACGCTGGCGCGGATGGCATCGGGCGCGCGCACCAGCGTCGCATGGCCGCCGAGCGGGGCAATGGCCCGCCGGATCGCGGCCGCGCCGGCATCGCCCTGCGCCGGCACGCCGAGCCAGAGCAGCCCGCCGCCCCAATCATAGTAGTGGCGGGCCTGCGGCAGCGCCGCGGCGATGGCGGCAGCGGCTTTCGGCCCGTTGGTCGGCGCGAGCGAGAGCCGCCAGACCGCCTCCTGCGTACCGGCGAAGACCGCGGCGTCGCGGATATCGCGCCAGAGCGCCTCGGATGCCGATCCCTCGATCAGCTCCGGCTCGCCATAGGCGGCGAGCAGCGCCTTCAGCTCGCCCGCGCGATAATCGATGGAGACCGAGAAATTCTCGAGCCGCAGCAGGGTCCGGGCCGCCTCTCCCGCGATGCCCGCGGGCAGATGGGCCGCCGCGAAGGGCTCGAAGGGCGATCCCAGGGCGCGAGACAGCAGGATCACGGCGTCGGAATCGGACAGCCCGTGCCAGCACAGCGTCACGATCCGCTCCGGCACCGGCAGCACGCGGAAGATCACCTCGGTGAGGAAGCCGAGCGTGCCATGGCTGCCGGCCACGAGCTTCACCAGATCGAGCCCGGTGACGTTCTTCATCACGCGCCCGCCGGATTTGATCGCCTCGCCCTTGCCGTTCACCAGCCTGATGCCGATCAGCGAGTCGCGGGCCGCGCCGGCATTGATCCGCCGCGGGCCGGAGATGTTGCCGGCCGCGACCGCGCCGATGGTCGGTTCGCCGCCGCTGCCGAAGAGCGGGCGATGATCCATCGGCTCGAAGGGCAGCATCTGGCCGCGCTCGGCCAGGGTCTTCCGGACCTCCGCCAGCGGCGTGCCGGCGCGCGCGCCGATGACCATTTCCGCCGGTTCATAGAGGGTGATGCCGGTCAGGCCGGCGCTGGACAGCGTCGCCTGGGTCTGCGTCGGCCGGCCGAGCCCGGCGCGCGTGCCGCCGCCGCGGATCGCGAGCGGAATGGCGCTGCCGATCACCGATTTGACGACGGCGCAGGCCTGGGCCTCGGTGGTGGGTGTGTGGATCGTCACGCGAGATCTCCTGGCGCCTTATCAAGCGATCCACGCTGCAGATCGAGCGTCGCAGTCTCGCGTGCCGGGCTCGGCGCCGCGGGCCGCCCCGAAATGACGGAAGGAGGCATCACGCCGCGACCCGCCCCTCGAGCGGAAACACCTTGGCCGGGTTCATCAGCCATTGCCCGTCGAACACCGCCCTCACCCGCATCTGCTGCTGCAGATCGGCCGGGTTGAACTGCACCGTCATCAGGTCGCGCTTCTCGATGCCGACACCGTGTTCGCCGGTGAGGCAGCCGCCGACCTCGACGCAGAGCTTCAGGATGTCCATGCCGGCATCCTCGGCCTTCTGCGCCTCGACCGGGTCGTTGCAATTATAGAGGATCAGCGGGTGGAGATTGCCGTCGCCGGCATGGAAGACATTGGCGACGCGCAGGCCATAGCCCTGGACGATCTCCGCCATCCGCCGCAGCACATGCGGAAGCTGCCCGGTGGGGATGGTGCCGTCCATGCAGATATAGTCGGCGATGCGCCCGGTCGCGCCGAAAGCCGATTTGCGGCCCTTCCAGATCGCCGCCGCCTCCATCGCCGAGCGGCTCTCCTTCACCGTCTGGACGCCGTGCTCGCGGGCGATGGCGACGATGCGGGCGAGCTGGGCGTCCATCTCCGCATCCGACCCCTCGACCTCGATGATCAGCAGCGCCTCGACATCCATGGGATAGCCGGCCTTGGCGAAGGCCTCGCAGATCTCGATCGCAGGCTTGTCCATGAATTCCATGGCGACCGGGATGATGCCCGCACCGATGATCGCGGCCACCGCCGCGCCGGCCTGTTCGCTGGTGGGGAAGCCGAACAGCACGGGGCGCGCGCCCTCGGCCGCACGCAGGATGCGCACCGTCGCCTCGGTGACGATGCCGAGCTGGCCCTCCGAGCCGACGATCAGCCCGAGCAGGTCGAGCCCGCCGGAATCGAGATGGGCGCCGCCGATCTCGACGATCGAACCATCGAGCATCACCAGCGTGACACCGAGCACGTTATTGGTGGTCACGCCGTATTTCAGGCAATGCGCGCCGCCGGAATTCATGCCGATATTGCCGCCGATCGAGCAGGCGAGCTGCGAGGACGGGTCCGGCGCGTAGAAGAAGCCCTCGGCCATCACCGCGCCGGTGACCGCGAGATTGGTCACCCCCGCCTCGACCCTGGCGATGCGGTTGGCATAGTCGATCTCGAGGATGCGGTTCATCTTGGAGATTCCGATGACCACCGCATCCTCCTGCGGGATCGCGCCGCCGGCGAGCGAAGTCCCGGCGCCGCGGGGCACCACCGGCACACCCTGCTCATGGCAGAAGGCCAGCACGGCCGCGACCTGCTGCGTCGTCGAGGGCAGCACCACCGCCAGCGGCAGGCGGCGATAGGCGGTCAGCGCATCCGTCTCATAGGGACGCCGCTCATCGGCGCTGGTGATCAGCGCCTCGGGCGCGACAAGCCTGGCCAGGCCGGCGATGATCTCCTCGCGGCGCGCGATGATGGCCGCGTCCGGAACGGGAAAGGCGATGGCTGACATCGGTCACTCCTGCTGCAACCGCCCGGCACGCCCGCCCCCGAGCAGCCTGCCGGGCTGCGGCTGGAAGAACGGGGTTCGCCGGTGGGAACAGATAACCCTAGACCAATTCCAACTGGCGCGCAGTGCGACCAACGTGCATGATTGTTTCCGATTTGGAAAAGGTGGGGGATCGATGGACCGGTTCGGCGACCTCGATGTGTTTGCGCATGTGGTCACGGCCCGCAGCATGTCGGCGGCGGGGCGGCAGTTGAACCTGTCGCCCGCTGTGATCTCGAAGCGGATCAGGCGTCTGGAGGAGCGGCTGGGCGTGCGGCTGCTGCAGCGGACGACGCGGCAGCTGGCGCTGACCGAGGCCGGCCAGGGCTTCTACGAACGCGTCGTCTCGATCCTCGCCTCGATCGAGGATGCGGAGGCCTGGGTGGCGAGCGGTGTCGGCCAGGCGCGTGGCACCCTGCGCGTCTCGGCGCCGACCTCCTTCGGCCGGCTGCATGTCGCGCCGCATCTCAAGCCCTTTCTCGACGCCAACCCGCTGGTGACGGTCGATCTGGTGCTGACCGACGCCTTCGTCGACATCGTCGGCGAGGGGTTCGACCTCGCCGTCCGCATCGCCGATCTCCAGGATTCCAGCCTGGTGGCGAAGCGGCTGGCGCCGAACCACCGCGTGCTCTGCGCGGCGCCGGATTATCTGGCCAAGGCAGGCACCCCCATGACGATCGAGGAGCTCGGGCGGCACCGGCTGATCGCGCATAATGCCGATCACTGGCGGCTGGACGGGCCCGACGGCCCCGTGACGGTGCGGGTCTCGGGGCCGCTGCGTACCAATTCCAGCGAGGTCGTGCGCGAGGCGCTGCTGGCCGGGGTCGGCATCGCCCTGCGCTCGACCTGGGATGTCGGGCCGGAGCTGAAATCGGGCGCGTTGCAGCGGGTGCTGCCCGCCTATTCCGTCGGCAAGCGGGTGGCGGTCTATGCGGTCTATCCCAGCCGCCGCCACATGGAACAGAAAGTCCGCGCCTTCGTCGATTATCTCGGCGACCTCTATGGCGCGACGCCCTATTGGGACGAAGGGCTCGCGCTGTAGAGATCCCAAGGCGCAGCTGCGAGCGGCAATCAGGAGATGGCGATGTTCGGCGTTCTCGACGGAACCAGCGTGTCGGTGTTCGATCCGCGCTTCCACCGCATCATCCCGGGCTCGGCCCGGATCGAGCGCCTCTGGACCGGAGCGCGCTGGTCGGAGGGCCCGGCCTGGTTCCCGGCGCATCAGACGCTGGTCTGGTCCGACATCCCCAACGACCGGATGCTGCGCTACGACGCGTTGACCGGGCAGGTCGGCATCTTCCGCCAGCCGGCGCGCAACAGCAACGGCAACACGATCGATCGCGAGGGGCGGCTCGTCACCTGCGAGCATGGCGGCCGGCAGGTCACCCGCACCGAGCATGACGGCGCCATCACCGTGCTGGCCAGCCATTACCAGGGCAAGCGGCTGAACTCGCCCAATGACGTGGTGGTGAAGTCGGACGGCTCGATCTGGTTCACAGACCCCGATTACGGCATTCTCAGCGATTACGAGGGCGACAAGGCGCCCTCCGAGATCGGCCGCTGCCTGGTCTACCGGCTCGATCCGCATAGCGGCGCGCTGAGCGTGGTGGCCGATGATTTCGTCAAGCCCAACGGCCTCGCCTTCTCCTGCGACGAGAGCATCCTCTACATCGCCGATACCGGGGCGAGCCATGATCCCGAAAACGGGCCGCGCCATATCCGCGCCTGCCGGGTCTCCGCCGACGGCACGCGGCTCGGCGCCTCCAGCGTGTTCGCGACCTGCAAGACGGGGCTGTTCGACGGGTTCCGGCTCGACGAGACCGGGCGGATCTGGACCAGCGCCGGCACCGGGATCGACATCTATCACGGCGACGGGACGTTGATCGGTCGCGTCGAGCTGCCGGAACCGGTCGCCAATCTGTGCTGGGGCGGGCCGAAGCGGAACCGCCTGTTCATCTGCGGCACCACCTCGCTCTATGCCGTGATGACCCACACCAACGGGGCGGGCTGGCCGGCCGCCTGACACCGCTCACGCCGATGGCCGGCGAGGACGGTCTCAGCCCATCACGCGGGCGAGCGCGGACTCGATCGCGCCCGGCTCGCGCTCCAACCATCCCGGCACCGGCAGGTTCTTGCTGCGCAGGAAGGCCGGATTGAACAGTTTCGATTGGTAGCGCGTGCCATAGTCGCAGAGGATGGTCACGATGGTGTGGCCGGGGCCCATCTCCCGCGCCAGCCTGATCGCCCCGGCGACGTTGATGCCGGAGGATCCGCCGAGGCAGAGCCCTTCCTGCTCCAGCAGATCGAAGACGATCGGCAGCGCCTCCTCGTCGGGGATCTGGAAGGAGACGTCGATCGGCGCGCCCTCGATATTGCGGGTGATGCGGCCCTGGCCGATGCCCTCGGTGATCGAGCTGCCCTCGGCTTTCAGCACGCCGGTGGTGAACCAGCCGTGCAAAGCCGCGCCCATCGGGTCGGCGAGCCCGATCCGGATGCGCGGGTTGAAGGATTTCAGCGCCATAGCGGTGCCGGCCAGCGTGCCGCCCGTGCCGACGGCGCAGATGAAGCCGTCGACCGCGCCCTCGGTCTGGGCCCAGATCTCCGGCCCCGTGGTCTCGATATGGCCCTGGCGATTGGCAATGTTGTCGAACTGGTTGGCCCAGATCGCGCCGAGAGGCTCGGTCTTCGCCAGTTCCTCGGCGAGGCGGCCCGAAACCTTCACGTAATTGCCGGGATTGGCGTAGCCGACGGCCGGCACCTCCAGCAGCGTCGCGCCGGCGAGCCGCAGCATGTCCTTCTTTTCCTGGCTCTGCGTCTCCGGGATCACGATCACCGAGCGATAGCCCAGCGCATTGCCGACGAGGGCGATGCCGATGCCGGTATTGCCCGCCGTGCCCTCGACGATCACCCCGCCGGGCTTCAGCACGCCGCGCCGCTCCGCGTCCCGGATGATCGCGAGCGCCGCCCGGTCCTTGACCGACTGGCCGGGATTCATGAACTCGGCCTTGCCGAGGATGGTGCAGCCGGTTGCGGCGGAGGCGGCTTTCAGCTTGATCAGCGGCGTGTTGCCGATCGCGGCGATGACGCCGTCGCGGATGGTCATGTCGCAATTCCCTGTTGGCCTTCGACCTGATAGGCGAAACACAGGGACAAATCACCACCGGAGCATCATGAGCAGGCCCGCACAGACGCAAGCGCCGCAAAGGCCGTTGGCGATGAACGAGTCGCTGACCATCGCCAGGCTCGGCCAGCGCGGCGACGGCGTCTGCGACAGCGCCGACGGCCCGGTCTTCGTGCCCTATGCCCTGCCGGGAGAGACGGTGCGGGCCGTGCGGGACGGCGAGCGCGCCCAGCTGGTCGAGATCATCGCGTCCAGCGAAAGCCGCATCGCCGCGATCTGCCCGCTCTTCACCCGCTGCGGCGGCTGCGCGGCGCAGCATATGGAGCCCGGCCTCTACCGCGCCTGGAAACGCGCTCAGCTCGTGACCGCGCTGCAGCGGGCCGGCGTCGCGGCGGAGGTCGGCGAGCTCGTCGACGCGCATGGGGCCGGCCGCCGGCGCGTGACCTTCCATGCGCGTCGCGAGGGCATCGGCATGGTGGTCGGCTTCATGGCGGCACGCAGCCATGATCTCGTCGCGGTCGAGGCCTGCCCGGTCCTGGCGCCTGGGCTGGCGCGCGCGCCGGCGGTGGCGCAGCTGCTGGCCAACAGGCTCGGCGGCTCCAACAAGCCGCTCGACATCCAGATCACCGCCTCGGAAGCCGGGCTCGATGTCGATATCCGCGGCCATGGCCCGGCCGGGGACAAGCTGCGGCTGTCGTTGACGGAGGCGGCCGAGCGGCTCGATCTCGCCAGGCTCTCCATGCATGGCGACATCATCGTCGAGCGCCGCCCGCCGATCCAGCGCATGGGCAAGGCCTATGTCGCGCCCGCCCCCGGCGGGTTCCTGCAGGCGACGCAGGCCGGCGAGGAGGCGATCTGCGCGCTGGTGCTGGCCGGGCTGCCGAAGATCCGGCGCGTCGCCGACCTGTTCTCGGGCTGCGGGCCGATCGCCTTCCGCCTCGCCGAGCGGGCGCAGGTCGTCGCCTTCGAGAGCGACAAGGCGGCGGTGCTGGCCTTGACCCGCGGCAGCGGCCGCACCCAGGGGCTCAAGCCGATCGCGAGCGAGGTCAGGGATCTGTTCCGCCGGCCGCTGCTGGAGCACGAGCTCGACGGCTTCGACGCGGTCGTCCTCGATCCGCCGCGCGCGGGGGCGGAGGCGCAGATCCGCCGGCTCGCGGCGTCGAAGGTCGCGACCATCGCCTATGTCTCCTGCGACGCGGCGAGCTTCGCCCGCGATGCCGCGATCCTGATCGAGGGCGGCTATGCGCTGGCCGGCGTCACGCCCGTCGATCAATTCCGCTATTCCGCACATGTCGAACTGGTCGGCCTGTTCCGCCGCCCCGGCAAGCGCTGAGGAGCCCGTCTTGAGCACCGCGATTCTCGACCGGATGGCCGCCATCACCGGCGCCCGCAACATCGTCACCGATGCCGATGCGATGGTCCCCTATCTCAAGGAATGGCGCGACCTGTTCCGCGGCAAGGCGCAGGCGGTGGTGCGGCCGGGCTCGACGGCGGAGGTCGCGGCGCTGGTGAAGCTCGCGGCGGAGACCGGCACCACGCTAGTGCCGCAGGGCGGCAATACCGGGCTTGTCGGCGGGCAGATCCCGATCGCCGAGGGGCGCGAGATCATCCTCTCCCTGCAGCGGCTGGACGCGATCCGCACCGTCGACGCGCAGGGCGACACGATGATCGTCGAGGCGGGCGTCACGCTGCAGCGCGCGCAGGAGGCGGCCGAGCAGGCGTCGCGCCTGTTTCCGCTCTCGCTCGCCTCGGAGGGCTCCTGCACCGTCGGCGGCAATCTCTCGACCAATGCCGGCGGCACCGCGGTGCTGGCCTATGGCAATGCCCGCGAACTCTGCATGGGGCTGGAGGTGGTGCTGGCGGATGGCCGGATCTGGAACGGGCTTCGGCAGCTGCGCAAGGACAATACCGGCTACGACCTCAAGAACCTCTTCATCGGCGCCGAGGGCACGCTCGGCATCATCACCGCGGCGGTGCTGAAGCTGTTCCCGCTGCCGGCGGCCCGCGCCACGGCCTTTCTGGCGGTGCCCGGTCCGGAAGAGGCGCTGGCCCTGCTGAACGCCGCCAAGGCCGGGGCCGGCGGCACGCTGACGACCTTCGAGCTGATGTCGGAGCTCTGCCTGGAGTTCGTGCTGCGCCACGCGCCGGGCACCCGCGACCCGCTCTCGGCCCGCTCGCCCTGGTACGTGCTGATGGAGGTCTCCTCGCAATCCGCCTCCGGGCTGGACGAGGCCGTCGAGACCTTCCTGGGCGAAGCGATGGAGACCGGGCTGGTGACCGACGCCGCGATCGCCGCCTCGCTCGACCAACGCGCCGCCTTCTGGGCGCTGCGCGAGCATCTCTCGGAGGTGCAGCGCTTCGAGGGCGGCTCGATCAAGCATGACGTTTCGGTGCCGCTGCACGCCACCGCGACCTTCATCCGCCGCGCCAGCGCGGTCAGCGAGGCGCTGATCCCCGGCTGCCGGCCCCTGCCCTTCGGCCATGTCGGCGACGGCAATGTCCATTTCAACGTCAGCCAGCCGGTCGGCGGCGACAAGGCGGCGTTCCTGGCGCGCTGGGCGGAGCTAAACAGCGCGGTCCACGCGATCGTCACCGAGCTGAACGGCTCGATCTCGGCCGAGCACGGCATCGGGCGGTTGAAGCGCGACCTGCTGCCGGGGGTCAAGGACCCGGTCGAGCTCGCCTTGATGCGGACCCTGAAGCAGACGCTCGACCCCCAGGGCATCCTCAACCCCGGGGCGATGCTGGCGTAGTAGCGGATCGGCGGGGGGGCACGACGAGATGGAAGGGGGGATGTCCCTCTTCCTGATGTGTCCCTCTTCCTGATGATCAAGCGCGGGGAACCCCTCTCCTGTAAGGAGAGGGGTTGCGCGCGTTCTGTGGCGGCCGCACGACAAGATGGAATGGGGATTTAGTTACGCTCGCGCCTCACTGGTCCAGGGGCCGACACCTCACCCCTACCCCTCTCCTTACAGGAGAGGGGTTCGCGCGCGCGCTTGCGGCGGCCGCACGGCGTGATGGAATGGGGGGAAGCGCCTCTGATGTCTCCCTCTTCCTGATGATCAAGCGCGGGGAACCCCTCTCCTGTAAGGAGAGGGGCAGGGGAGAGGTGTCGGCCGTTCGACGGGGAATCGCCATGGCGACCGGAAGACAGGATTTCACCCGGACACTCCCCCTACATCTCCCGCGCCGGCTGGTGAATTTCGCGCCTCGCTGGTCCAGGGGCCTACACCTCACCCCTGCCCCTCTCCTTACAGGAGAGGGGTTTCGCTCGCTTGCGACGACCTGCACAGGCCGCCGCTCGGCGATCGGAGCAACACTTTCTTGGTGTTTTCGCGCCATGCTCCGGTGCTTTCGCGGGACTCCTAATGAACATCTCAGCATTGCGAGCTCCGATCAGCACGTCCGGCGAAGCCGAGCCCGGCCTGGTGCAGCCGCAGCTCTCCACCGACTATCTCAACCGGTTCGGCGAGGCGCTGATGCTGATCGAGATGGCGCCGATGGATCCCGGAATCGTCGCCGAGCTGCAGTCCTGGTCCGTCATCGGCTATGTCGAGCATTTCCAGCGCTCGCAGCTGCGCTGCCGCGCGGCCGCGATCGCCGGCTATGAACATCTCCCGGCAGCGCGCCGCGCCGCCTTCGACGCGCTCTGCCAGTCGATGAACACGCTGATCGCCGAAGCGACGGAGACATTGGGCGCGCAGAGCGACGACGAGGATCTGTCGCTGAGCGCCAGCCTGGCGGGCGGGCAGCTGCGCGCGCTGATCTCGCAGGCGACGCAGTTCATCAACGCCAACGGCACGCTGGACCCCGACATGTTCGACGGGCTGGGGCTGCAGGACGACATCGACGCGATGTTCGCCTGATCAGGCGGGGCGCCGCGCCCCGACCAGAAATTCGCGATTGCCGTCACCGCCCTCGATCGGCGACGGGACCAGCCCCAGGACGGCGAAGCCGAGCTCCTGCAGGGCGGCGACGATCTCGCCGCAGACGCGCTCATGCGTCTCGGCATCGCGCACAACGCCCTTCTTCAGCGCGGCGCGGCCGGCCTCGAATTGCGGCTTCACCAAAGCGACCAGGCCGGCCTCGGGCGCCAGCAGCGCCGCCACCGCCGGCAGCACCAGCTTCAGCGAGATGAAGCTGACGTCGATTACCGCCAGGGACGGCGGCGCCTGCGTCGCGGCGGGCGCGAGCTCGCGGATGTCCTGGCCTTCGAGGCTGGTCACCCGGGGATGGCGGCGCAGCGACGCGTGCAGCTGCTCGCGCCCGACATCGACCGCCAGGACATGGCGGGCGCCGCGCCTGAGCAGAACATCGGTGAAGCCCCCGGTCGAGGCGCCGATATCCAGGCAGTCGCGCCCCTGCGGATCGAAGCCGAAGGCGTCGAGCGCCGCCGCGAGCTTCAGCCCGCCGCGCGAGACGAAAGGATGCGGCGCCTCCGCCTCGATCCGCGCCTCGCGGGCGAGCCTGTCGGAGGGTTTGCGGACGATCGCGCCATCGGCCGTGACGAGGCCCGCCGCGATGGCGGCCTGGGCGCGGGCGCGGCTTTCGAACAGGCCGCGCTCGACCAGCAGCTGATCGGCCCGAAGCTTCATCGCAGGGGGCGGTTCAGGCGCGTTTGACGGCGCTGGGCACGCCGAGCGCGGCTTCCACCGTGCGGACGATGCCGGCGGCGTCGAGCCCCGCCGAGGCATACATCGCCTCCGGCTTGTCATGCTCCTGGAAGCTGTCCGGCAAGGTCAGGGTGCGGACCTTGAGCCCGCCATCGAGCAGGCCCTTGCGCGCCAGCAGGTGCAGCACGAAGCTGCCGAAACCGCCGACGGAGCCTTCCTCGACGGTGACCAGGATCTCGTGCTCGCGCGCCAGTCGCAGCACCAGCGCCTCGTCCAGCGGCTTGGCGAAACGGGCATCGGCGACCGTGGTCGAGAGGCCGCGCTGCGCCAGCTGGTCCGCGGCCGAGAGGCACTCCGCCAAGCGCGTGCCCAGCGACAAAAGCGCCACACGGGTGCCCTCGCGCACCACCCGGCCGCGGCCGATCGCGAGCGGCACGCCGAATTGCGGGATCTCCACGCCGACCCCCTCGCCACGCGGATAGCGGAAGGCGATCGGCCCCTCGTCGAAGGCGGCGGCGGTCGCGACCATATGGGTCAGTTCCGCCTCGTCGGCCGCCGCCATCACCACCATGTCGGGCAGGCAGCCGAGGAAGGCGATGTCGAAGGCCCCCGCATGGGTCGCGCCATCGGCCCCGACCAGCCCGGCCCGGTCGAGCGCGAAGCGGACGGGCAGCTTCTGGATCGCGACGTCGTGCACGACCTGGTCATAGGCCCGCTGCAGGAAGGTCGAGTAGATCGCGCAGAACGGCTTGTAGCCTTCGGTGGCGAGGCCGGCGGCGAAGGTCACCGCATGCTGCTCGGCGATGCCGACATCGAAGGTGCGGCCGGGGAATTCCTTGCCGAAGGCGTCGAGCCCGGTGCCGGAGGGCATCGCGGCCGTCACGGCGACGATCTTCTCGTCCTGCCGCGCCGCCTTGACCAGCGCATTGGCGAAGACGCCGGTATAGCTCGGCGCATTGGCCGGGGCTTTCGCCTGCTGGCCGGTGACGGGATCGAATTTGACGACGCCGTGATATTTGTCGGCGCTGGCCTCGGCGGGGGCGTAGCCCTTGCCCTTCTGCGTGACGACATGGACGAGGATCGGCCCCTCGCCGGCATCGCGGACATTGCGCAGCACGGGGAGGAGATGGTCGAGATTATGCCCGTCGATCGGCCCGACATAATAGAAGCCGAGCTCCTCGAACAGCGTCCCGCCCGTCCAGAAGCCGCGCGCATATTCCTCGGTGCGCTTGGCCTTGTCGTGGAAGAAGCGCGGCAGCCGCTCGGCCAGATGCTTGGCGATCTCGCGGATGGAGCGATAGGTGCGGCCGGAGACGAGCCTTGCGAGATAGGCGGACATGGCGCCGACCGGCGGCGCGATCGACATGTCGTTGTCGTTGAGGATGACGACGAGGCGCGAGCCGAGCGCGCCGGCATTGTTCATCGCCTCATAGGCCATGCCGGCGGACATCGCGCCGTCGCCGATCACCGCGACGACATTGTTCTTGCGGCCGGCGAGATCGCGCCCCACCGCCATGCCGAGCCCGGCCGAAATCGAGGTCGAGGAATGGGCGGCGCCGAACGGGTCGTAGGGGCTCTCGCTGCGGCGCGTGAAGCCCGAGAGCCCCCCGGGCTGGCGCAGGGTGCGGATGCGGTCGCGCCGGCCGGTCAGGATCTTGTGCGGATAGGCCTGGTGGCCGACATCCCAGATCAGCCTGTCTCTGGGGGTATCGAAGACGGCGTGCAGCGCCACGGTCAGCTCGACCACGCCGAGCCCGGCGCCGAGATGCCCGCCCGTGACCGAGACGGCGTCGATCGTCTCGGCCCGCAGCTCGTCGGCCAGCTGGCGCAGCTCCGAATCGGCGAGCGCACGCAAGGCGGCGGGTTCGGCGATGCGGTCGAGAAGGGGCGTGAGCGGACGTGACACGAGATGCAGGGCGGGGTTTGCGCGGGCGATGTCTGGTCTGACGGCGTCAGCCTGGAATAAGCCTTAACAGCCGCGCTGGCAAACGCCCTGGCCGTCGTGGCCGTCACGACAGAACGCGGGGAACCCCTCTCCT
>NZ_LMRT01000001.1:33393-33571 GCF_001426225.1 Allobosea sp. Leaf344
AGGGGTGAGGTGTCGGCCGCTGGACCAGCGAGGCGTGAAATTCACCAGCCGGCGCGGGAGCTGCAGGCGGGTTGTCGGCGTTTCCGGGAAAATCCTGTCGATCGGCCGCCATAACGCCTCCCCGGCGAGCGGCCGACACCTCTCCCCTACCCCTCTCCTTACAGGAGAGGGGTTCCCC
>NZ_LMRT01000001.1:33695-33760 GCF_001426225.1 Allobosea sp. Leaf344
CCTCGTTTGTCTCATCGAAAGGCCGCCGCAAGTGCGCGGGAACCCCTCTCCTGTAAGGAGAGGGG
>NZ_LMRT01000001.1:33865-34072 GCF_001426225.1 Allobosea sp. Leaf344
CAGGGGTGAGGTGTCGGCCCCTAAACCAGCGAGGCGCGAAATTCACCAGCAGGCGCGGGAGATGTAGGGGGAGTGTCCGGGTGAAATCCTGTCTTCCGGCCGCCATAACGCCTCCACCGGCGAACGGCCGACACCTCTCCCCTGCCCCTCTCCTTACAGGAGAGGGGTTCCCCGCGCTTGATCGTCAGGAAGAAGAGACATCAGGAA
>NZ_LMRT01000001.1:34089-275324 GCF_001426225.1 Allobosea sp. Leaf344
GAGGAAATCCCCCTCGCTTATCTCGCCGTGCGGCCGCCGCAAGCGCGCGCGAACCCCTCTCCTGTAAGGAGAGGGGCAGGGGTGAGGTGTCGGCCCCTCGACCAGCGAGGCGCAAACGTCACCAGCCGGCGCGGGAGCTGCAGGCGAACCGGCGTTTCCGGGCAGAACCCTGTTTTTCGTCGCCAAAACGCCTCCCCGTCGAACGGCCGACACCTCTCCCCTACCCCTCTCCTTCCAGGAGAGGGGTTCCTCGCGCGGGTTCATCATTAAGAGGTAAATCCCAGAAATCGGGTGGGTCCGCCGGCCTCGGCCGTGTCACGAAAGCCGACGCAACCGGCCGAGGACGCCATGATCTTGTCTCCCCATCTGCCCGCCCTGCTCGTCGCCGGCATCCTCGCGCAATTCGCCGACAAGCTCGCGCTCGACACCCTCTCGCTCAGCGCGACGCAGGCCGGGGCGAGCACCCGTCTGGTCGGAATGCTGGTGGCGGCGCAATCCGCCGCATGGTTGCTCGTCTCGCTTCCGGCCGGGGTCTATGCCGATCGCATCGCGCCGCGCGCCCTGATCCGGCTCGGCGGGGCGCTGATGACGGGCGGCTCGCTCATGGGCGCGGCCCTGCTGGCGGGCGGGCATATCGGTGTCTGGCTCGCGGCCTCGACCTTCCTGGCGGCGGCGGGACCGGTCGTCATCGCGCTGTCGATCTTCGTTCTGATGCCGACCATGGTGCCGGTGGCGCTGTTGCCGCGTGCCAATGGCCGGCTCGAACTCGGCCGGGCCGTCTTCACCATCCTCTCGCCGCTGATCGCCGGCTGGGCCGTGGCGCGGGCGGCGGGCGAGATCGGGCTCGGCATCTGCGCCGCCTGCGGCCTGCTCATCCTGGCCGCATCGTCGCGCCTGCCGGCCGATCGCCCGCCGCCAGGGCCACGCCAGCCGCTGCATCGGGCGATCGCGGAAGGGGCGCGCTTCGTCGCCTCGCATCGCTATCTCCGGCCGATCGCGCTCTGCGCCATCGCCTGGAACTGCGCCTTCTTCGCCTTTCTCGGCGTGATGGCGCCCTATGCGTCGCGGGTGCTGGCGCTGTCGCCGGAGACGATCGGACTGGCCTCCTCGGTCTATGGGGCGGGGCTCGTCCTCGGCGCGCTCGCCGGTCCATGGCTGATCGCGCGCTCACCCACCGGCGTGCTGCTGGTGTTCGGCCCGGCCTCGTCGCTGGCCGGCGCGCTGCTGCTCGCGCTGACGCCCGCGACATCGGGCGGCGCCGTGCTGGGGCTGGCCTTCTTCCTCTTCGGCTTCGGCCCGATCCTCTGGTTCATCGTCCAGACCAGCCTGCGTCAGGCGGTGACGCCGCAGGCGCTGCTCGGCCGCGTCAGCGCAACGCTCACCACCGCGATGTACGGGATGCGCCCGGTCGGAGCGCTGGCCGGGGGATTGGCCGCCGAATGGCTCGGACTGTCCTGGGCGATCTGGCTGCCGGTGATCCTGTTCGCCCTGTCGACCCTGGCCATCCTGGCGTCGCGCATGCCGTCGCTGAAGACGCTGCCGGAGGCGGAGATCGGCCTTCCGGCATGAGCCGTGCCGCGACCCCGGGCGTGCCAGCCTCAGGGACCGTCCGGCAGGGGAATGAACTCGGCCTCGTCCCCGGGGACGGTGTCGAAACGGCCGGCCTTCCACTCCGCCTTGGCCTGGTCGATGCGCTCCTTCGAGGAGGAGACGAAATTCCACCAGATGTGGCGGGGACCGTCCATCGGCTCGCCGCCGACCAGCATCAGCCGGCTCTGGTCGAGGGCGAGAATCGAGATGCGGTCGCCCGGCTTGAAGATCAGCAATTGCCCGGCGCCGAACGCGTCTCCGGCGATGTCGATCCGCCCGGCCACGATATAGACGGCCCGCTCCTCATGATCGGCATCCAGCGGCAGGATGGCGCCCGGCGCCAGCACGGCCTCGGCATAGAGAACCTCCCAGGGGAAGCGCACAGGGGAGGTCTCGCCATAGGCCTGGCCCATGATCAGGCTGATGCGCTTGCCCTCGCCGACGATGCGCGGCAGCTCCGGCGCGGCGTGATGGACGAAGGCGGGCGGGGCTTCCTCATGCGTCTTCGGCAAAGCGAGCCAGGCTTGGATGCCGTAGAGCTTGGGCGCCTTCAGCCGCTCCTCCGCCCCCGTCCGCTCGGAATGGACGATGCCGCTGCCGGCCGTCATCAGGTTCACGGCGCCGGGGCGGATGGCCTGCTCCGTGCCGAGCGAATCGCGGTGCATGATCTCGCCATCGAAGAGATAGGTGACCGTCGACAGGCCGATATGCGGGTGCGGCCTGACGTCGATCCCCTCGCCGAGCAGGAATTCGGCCGGGCCCATCTGGTCGAAGAAGATGAAGGGGCCGACCATCTTGCGCCCGATCGAGGGCAGCGCGCGGCGCACCGAGAATCCGCCGAGATCCCGGGCGCGCGGGACGATGACCTGCTCGATCGCCTGGCAGGAACGGGCATCGCCGAGGATCGGATCATCGGCCGGGAGTTGGGACATGGCGGCTCCTTGGCAAAACGGAACGCTGCCAGCCGCGCGCCCGCAGGGCAAGACCCGCCCCCCACAGAGCGGGACCCGGCGCGATCACCGCTGCGGCATCGCGCCGGTGCGGCCGCCTATTTGTCGACGTCGAGCGGCGCGGTCCCGGTCGGCCTGCCGTCGGCCCCGAGGGTGATCCGCTCGATCCGCGCCTCGGCCTGCTTCAACAGCGCGTCGCAGCGGGCCTTCAGCGCCTCGCCGCGGGTGTAGATGTCGATCGATTCCTCGAGCGGCACGTCGCCGCGCTCGAGACGGGCGACGATGGCCTCGAGCTGCTTCAGCGCCTCCTCGAAGGCAAGGCTGGCGACGTCGGCATTGGCGATGGTCTCGGTCAAGGCGGCGATTCCTGTTGCGGCGCTCTTATCGGCTGTCGCGCAAGACGCCGCAAGCCCGGCCATCAGACCGGCAGCACCGAGGTCTTCTTGATGGTGCGCAGCGTCAGCGTCGACTGCACCCGCGTGACGCCGGGGAGCTGGGTGATGATATCGGTGTGGATGCGCTCGAAATCGGCGCTGTCGCGGTAGATCACGCGCATCATGTAGTCATGCGCCCCGGCGAGCAGGTGGCATTCCAGGATCTCGGGCAGGTTCTGCACCGCCTGCTCGAAGCCCTCCAGCGAGGCGCGCCCCTGCTGGTCGAGCGTCACGAAGACGAAGGCCGTGCCGGGAAAGCCCGCGGTCCTGTCGTCGAGGACCATGGCATAGCCCTTGATCAGCCCGCTCTCCTCGAGCTGGCGGACGCGGCGCAGGCAGGCCGAGGGCGAGAGATGCACCTTCTCCGCCAGATCCGAATTGGTAATGCGGCCATCCGTCTGCAGGATCCTGAGGATCGAGCGGTCGCGGGAATCGAGTTCGATGGTCATGGTGGAAACGCCCCTGGTTCCGCGATGCATTGTCGCAAAATCCCGGTGATGCAAGCAATATTCTGCTTAGCCTGCCGAAATGCGCGGCGCAAACCGCTCATTCTGGTGGCGGCGGCGGCAGGAGATACCGCGGCCGTTCAGGCCAGAGCGAGCTCGAAGGGCGTGCCCTCGAACGCATCGGCGCCGCGTCCGATGCGGTCGATCGCGGCGATCATCCGCCCGTCGCGGCCGAGCATCGCATCGGCCAGCGCGACCAGCCGCGCATTGGGGGTGGCCGAGGGAGACGCGGCCCGCAAGGCGGCGGCGATGACCTCCTCGTCGCGCTCCGGAGCCAGAGCGCAGGCGGCGATATAGGCGCCGGCGGTGGAGCGGCTGATGCCGGCCCAGCAATGGATGACGAGCGGCCCGCTGCGCCGCCACTCCCGGATGAAATCGAGGAAGCGCGAGACATGCGCCTCCGCCGGGACGATGTGCCCGTCCATCGGCGAGACGATGTCGGAGAGGCCGAGGAAGAGATGGCGCTCCGGGGCGATGCCGGCCGGCCGCTCGACCAGCGTGCTGGCGTTGATCAGCGTGACGACATGGGTGGCGCCCACGCTGGCGACGGTGTCGTGAAGCTTCGACAGGGAGGAGACGTGCAGGGTGGGCATCGCGGGTCCTGGCTGGATTCGGGCTGGGCGAAGCCTATCGACTTTTGCCGTGCCGCGGCTAGAAGCTGCTGCTCCCTGCCCGCCTGCCGCGACATCCGATCATGAATCTCTGGCTGCGCCTGCTCTGGCTCCTCCTGACGACGCCGTTCCGCCCACGCCTGCATCCGCTGGGACAGGCCTCGCAGCTGGCCTTCCGGGTCTGGCCGCATGATCTCGACACCAGCCTGCACATGAATAACGGCCGCTACTGGTCGCTGATGGATCTCGGCCGCACCGATCTGATGCTGCGCACCGGGCTGTGGCGGGCGGTGCTGCGCCATCGCTGGGTGCCGGTGGTCAATGCCGGCGCGATCCGCTTCCGGCGCGAATTGCGGCTGTTCCAGCCGATCACGCTGGAAACCCGTATCCTGTGCTGGGGCGAGGGCTGGCTGGTGATGCAGCACCGGATCCTGCGCAAATCGCGCGATGGCGGGACCATCGTCGCCGCGAGCGCGCTGGTCAGGGCGGCGCTCTATGACAGGCAGGAAAAGAGCTTCGTGCCGGTGGCGCGGCTGATGGCCGAGATCGGCATCACCGCCGAGAGCCCGGCGCCGACGGCGGAGGTCGCGGCCTTTCTCGCGGCGGAGGATGCGATGCGCCTGGCCGGAGCCGCTGCCGCCTGAGCGGCCGGCCCGGAAGAGGGAGCCTCACTCCGCCGCCAGCCTCGTCGCACGCCATTGCGCCAGCAGAGCGCGCAGGGCGCCGGGCTTCAGCGGCTTGTTCAGCAGATGGACCTCCAGCGCCAGGGCCGCCTCCCGCACCTGCGGCGTCCGGTCCGCGGTGAGCAGGATCGCGGGCAGCCGGCCGCTGGCCCGCTCGCGCAGCGTGCTGATGGCGGTGAGCCCATTGCCCTGGTCGAGATGATAATCGGCGATGACCACGTCCGGCTGGCCGCCGCCGCGCATCTGCCGCAGCGCCTCGTCGACCCCCGAGGCCGTGGCGACGACGCAGCCCCAGCCCTCCAGCAGGCCCTTCATGCCGTCGAGGATCGCCGGTTCATTGTCGATGACGAGCAGCCGCAGGCCGCCGAGCTGCCCCGCCGGACCCGGCCTCGCGGTGGAGGACACGGCCATGGCCGGCAGGGGCGCGGCGCGGGGCACGAGCACGCTGAAACGCGTGCCGCGGCCGGGCACCGAGGTCAGCGTCAGCCGGTGGTCCAGCGCGCGGGCGATGCGCTGCACGATGGAGAGGCCGAGCCCCAGCCCGCGCGCCACCCTGGCACCCTGGTCGAGCCGCTGGAACTCCCGGAACACGGTCTTCTGCTTGCTCTGCGGGATGCCGAGCCCGGTATCCAGCACCTCGACCGAGACCTGGCCGTCGCGCCGGCGGCAGCCGACCAGCACCTTGCCGCTCGGCGTGTATTTGATCGCGTTCGAGACCAGGTTCTGCAACAGCCGCCGCAGCAGCCTCCGGTCGGAGCGCAGGGTCAGCTGCGTCTGCGTGAAGACCAGCTTCAGCCCCTTTTCCTGGGCGCTCGGCTCGAATTCGCGCTGCAGCTGGCGCATCAGCTCGTCGAGGCGGAAGGAGGTGATCTCCGGCCGCAGCGCGCCGCCGTCCAGCCGCGAGATCTCGAGCAGCGCGGTCAGGATCTCCTCGACCGCGTCGAGCGAGGCGTCGATGTTCTCGGCGAGCTCCGGCCTGCCGGCGCCGCGATCGCGCTCGACCAGCGAGGTCGCGTAGAGCCTGGCCGCATTGAGCGGCTGCAGGATGTCGTGGCTGGCCGCGGCGAGGAAGCGGGTCTTGGAGGCGTTGGCCTCCTCGGCCTCGGCCTTGGCCCGCTGCAGCTCGGCATTGACGCGCAGGATCTCCTCGGTGCGCTCGACGACGCGGCGCTCCAGGCTCTCATTGGTGCGTTCGAGCGCCTCCTGGGCCTCCACCGCCTCGGTGATGTCGGTATAGGTGGTGACGAGGCCGCCATCGGGCAGCGGGTTGGAGCGGATCTCGATGACCTTCTTGGCCGGGTAGAGCTTCAGGCGCACCGGCTCGCGATCATTGACGAAGCTCTCCAGCCGCGCCGCCATCAGCTCGTCCTCCTCGCCGACGCCATAGGCGCCGCGGGCGGCGTTGTAGCGCACGATTTCGTCGAGGCCGGTGCCGAAGCGGACCAGCGAGGGCGGCAGGTCGTAGAGCTGGATGAAGGCCTGGTTCCAGGCCAGCAGGCGCAGGTCGCGGTCCAGCACCGTGATGCCCTGCCCGGCATGGTCGAGCCCGTGCTGGAGGATGTCGCGATTGTACTGCAACGCGGCGGAGGCGTCGTCGAGCAGCTTGAAGGCCGCCTCGGTGCTGAGATTGCGCCGCCGCAGCAGCAGCGACAGCACCAGCCGCGACGAGGCGGCGCCGATCGCCGAGGACAGCAGATGCTCGCCGAAGCGCAGCATGTGGATGTCGGCCTCGCGATTGGGCGCGAGCTCCTCGCCGCGCCCGGCGGCGAAGCCCTCGAAGGCGCGCTGCGTCCGCTCATGGCCGAGATAGCGGCCGATGGTGGATTGCAGCTCCATCTCGGTGACGCTGGAGCGCCAGAGCGAGAAGGATTGCGCCATGGTGGCCCGGTCGGAGGCGACGAAGGCGTTGGCCTGCAGCCTCTCCATCGCATTGGCGGGCCGCATCAGCGAGAAGCCGAGATAGGCGAGGAGATTGAGGCCGAGGCTCCAGACAACGCCATGCGGCAGCGGATCGAGATCGAGGCCGAACAGCGCCTGCGGACGCAAAGCGGAGAGCCCGAGCGGGCCATGCGCGACGATCTCCGCCCAGGCCCCGGTCGGCGTGGCGATGCTGGGCATCAGCAGCGTGTAGGCCCAGACGGCGATGCCGGTGACCAGCCCCGCCGCGGCGCCCGGCGCCGTTCCGCGCCGCCAGACCAGCCCGCCGAAGAAGGCCGGCGCGATCTGCGCCGTCGCGGCGAAAGAGAGCAGGCCGATCGAGACCAGCGCCGCCTCGCCGGCCGCGCGGTAATAGGCGTAGCCGAGCAGGATGACGACGAGGATGGCGATGCGGCGGATGACGACGACCTTCGAGCCGAGATCGCCGCCGGTCGCGCCCTCGCTCTGGGCCTGCGAGCGCACCAGCGCCGCGGAGGCCGGCGCGCTCAGGCCGCGGCGCCCGCGCAGCAGCAGCGGCATGACGAGGTGGTTCGAGATCATGATCGCCAGCGCCACCGAGGCGACGATCACCATCGCCGTGCCGGCCGACAGGCCGCCGAGGAACACCAGCAGCGCCAGCAGGCCGGCCTCGCTCTGCAGCGGCAGCAGCAGCACGGTCATGTCTCGGTCGACGCCGCTGCCCGGCAGCAGCACCTCGCCGGCCACGGCGAGCGGCAGCACGAAGAGGTTGATCGCGATCAGATAGACCGGGAACATCCAGGCGGCGCGCCTGACGTCGCGGACATCGCGGTTCTCGACGATCGTCATGTGGAACTGCCGGGCCAGCAGCAGCGAGGCGCAGGACGAGAGCAGCGTCAGCGTCAGGAAGGTCGGCCAGTTCGACGTCCGCTCCCAGACCGGGCCGGCCGAGCCCGCCCGCTCGGCCGCCTGCGCGAAGAGATCGGTCGCGCCGTCGAACAGCCCGTAGACGACGAAGACCCCGATCACCAGGAAGGCGACGAGCTTGATCAGCGATTCCACCGCGATCGCGAGGACGAGCCCGTCCTGATGCTCGGTGGCGTCGATATGGCGCGTGCCGAAGGCGCAGGCGAAGCCGGCCAGCACAAGCGCGACGAGAAAGGCGAGATCGCTCAGCACGGGGAGATCCGGCGTCGTCGGCTGGCTGCCGGTCGCCGCCAGGAAGACCGAGAGCGAACTCGAGACCGCCTTGAGCTGCAGCGCGATATAGGGCAGCGCGCCGATCACCGCGACGAGGCAGACCAGCGCCGCGACGCGTTCGCTCTTGCCGTAACGGGCGCCGACGAAATCGGCGATCGAGGTGATGTTCTGCGATTTCGCGATCTCGACGATGCGCGCGACGAAGCGATGGCCGAAGCCGATGACGAGGATCGGCCCGACATAGATGCCGAGGAAGTCGAGCCCGGCGCGGCTGGCGAAGCCGACCGATCCGTAGAAGGTCCAGGAGGTGCAATAGACGCCGAGGGCGAGCGCGTAGATCGTGGTCCGCGCCCGCCCGCTCATCAGGCGGCGGCCCGAGGTGTCGGCCATATGCGCGACGGCGAAGAGCCCGCAGAGATAGGCGAGCGCCCCCAATATGACCGTCCAGGCCGGGATCATCTCGCCTCCATGGCCGCTCTCGTGCGGATGGATCGTAGCGGCCGCCGCCAGCCACCGCCATAGCGCTTTCGGCGGGGCCGGGACCGGACGGCCGGGCGGCGTCAGCCGGCGGAGCTATTCCCTCCCCGCAACTTCGCCCTATGCTGTCGGCGTGCGCGGACGCACCGGTTGGAGGGCTGGGGATGCTGAAGGAATTTCGCGAATTCGCCCTGAAGGGCAATGTCATCGACCTCGCCATCGGCGTGGTCATCGGCGCGGCGTTCGGCAAGATCGTGGAATCGCTGGTCGGCGACGTGATCATGCCGTTCTTCGGCGCGCTGGGCGGGGTGGATTTCTCGAATTACTTCATCGGGCTGAACAGCGCCGTCACCTCGCCGGTGCTGGAGGAGGCCCGCAAGCAGGGCGCCGTCTTCGCCTATGGCTCCTTCGTCACGGCGGCGATCAATTTCACGATCATCGCGGCCGTGCTGTTCGTGGTGGTGAAGCTGATCAACCGGCTGAAGCGGCAGGAGGCGGCCGCGCCGCCCGCGCCCGCGGTCCCGCCGGCCGATGTGGTGCTGCTGGCGGAGATCCGCGACCTGCTGAAACAGCGCCAGCCCTAGCACGCGGCGGCGCCATCCATCAGCGCGGGCGATGGACCCGATCTCGCGAATTCATGCGCGCCGGCCCGCCGATGAGCTAAAGCAGGGCGGAAAGCGTTTTCGCGAGGCCATTGCCATGAACAGCATGATCGGGGGCGGCGATTTTCTGTCCGCCATCCGCCCCGAGGCGCGCAGCGCCCCGGAGAGCGGCATCGTCGAAGTGGTCAATCACGGCCGGCTGAAGCAGGGGCTGATCCCGCTCTGGGTCGGCGAAGGCGACCTCCCGACGCCGGACTTCATCATCCGCGCCGCCGAGAAATCGCTGGCGGATGGCGAGACCTTCTACACCTGGCAGCGCGGCGTGCCGGAATTGCGCGAGGCGATCGCGCAATATCATACAGCGCTGTACGGGCAGGATTTCTCGCCGGACCGCTTCTTCGTCACCGGCTCGGGCATGCAATCGGTCCAGATCGCCGTGCGCCTCGTCGCCGGGCCCGGTGACGAGCTGGTGATCCCGACCCCGGCCTGGCCGAATTTCGCCGCCGCCATCGGCATCGCCGGCGCCAAAGCGGTCTGCGTCGCGATGGATCTGTCGGAGGGGCGCTTCAGCCTCGATCTCGACAAGCTCGCCGCCGCGATCACGCCCCGCACCCGCGCGCTGGTGATCAACTCCCCCGCCAATCCGACAGGCTGGACGGCGACGCGCGAGGAGCTCTCGGCCCTGCTGGCGCTCGCCCGCAAACACGGCATCTGGATCATCGCCGACGAGATCTATGGCCGCTTCGTCTATGACGGGCAGAAGCGGGCCGCATCCTTCCACGACGTCATGGACGCGCAGGACCGCGTGCTCTTCGTGCAGACCTTCTCGAAGAACTGGGCGATGACCGGCTGGCGCATCGGCTGGCTGGAGGCGCCGGCCGAACTCGGCCAGGTGATCGAGAATCTGATCCAGTATTCCACCTCGGGCAGCCCCGTCTTCGTCCAGCGCGCCGCGACCGCGGCCATGGTCGAGGGGGAGCCCTTCGTCGCCGAGCAGATCGCGCGGGCGACCGAGGGGCGGCGCATCATCGCGGAGGGGCTGAAGGCGACGAACAAGGTCTCGCTCGCCGCGCCGGCCGGGGCCTTCTACCAGTTCTTCAGCGTCGATGGCCGCAGCGATTCCCGCGCCCTGGCGATCGAGCTCGTCGACCGCGCCAATGTCGGCCTGGCGCCGGGGACCGCCTTCGGCCCCGGTGGCGAGACCGGCCTGCGGCTGTGTTTCGCGCGCAAATCCTCCGATCTGACGGAGACGGTGGCGCGGCTGCAGAAGGCGCTGGGCGAGGCCTGAGCGGCGCGCCCGGCGGAAAGCTGCCGGGCCTAAGACGGGAGCCCCGGCGCAGGCCGGGTCTGCGTCCAGGCAAATTGACGCCGACGTCGGCTCTGGCGACATTAGGCGCGGCGCCATCCGCCCGATCGCGTCCCGCCCCCTGCCCTCGACGCGTCCCGGATCTGTCCCCGCCTTGCCGCTGTTGCCCCCAAGATTTTACGCGCCGCTCAAGGGAGAGCTGGCGGTCCTGTCGCTCGCCGCCATGGGCGGCGCACTCTTCGCACTGACCGGGGCGGAGGCGGCCTGGCTGTCGGGCTCGATGCTCGCCGTCGCCGCTTTCGGCCTGGTCCGGCCCCTGCCAGGCCTGCGCAAGGGCTGGTTCGAGGCGACGATGCTGCTCTCGGGCGCGCTGATCGGCTCGGCCGCGACGCCGGAGGCCGTCGGTGCCGTGGCGCGCTATCCGGCCTCGCTCGCCGTGCTGTTCCTCGGCCTCACCGCGATCATCGTCGCGACCGGCGCCTATCTCCGCTATGTCGGGCGCTGGAGCTGGACGGACGCGATCCTCGCCTCCGCGCCCGGCGCGCTGACCGCGGTGATCGCGGTCGCCCATGCCAAGGGCGCCGATATCGGGCGGATCTCGGTGATCCAGCTGTTCCGCATCCTGGTCCTCGTCGCCTTCCTGCCGGGGCTGATGCAATATGGCGGGACGTCTGAGATCCTCGCGATCCGGCCGGCCGCCATCGTCTCGAGCCTGCCCGAAACGCTGCTCGTGCTCGGCTGCGGCGTGATCGGGGCCAAAATCTTCGCGCTGCTGCGCATCACCGCGCCGACCATCCTCGGCGCCACCATCGCCAGCGCCATCCTGCACGGCACCGGGCTGGTCGAGGGCAATCTGCCGGTGCTCGCCCAGAATGCCGTGCTGGTGATGCTGGGCGCCGTGATGGGCGGGCGCATCTCCACGGTGAAGCGCAGCGAATTGCTGATGCTGTTCCCGCTGGCGCTGGGCGGCTTCGTGGTCTCGATCGGCGTGGCCTTCGCCTTCGCCTGGCCGGCGGCGCTGGTCGCCGGCGTGCCCTATTCCACGGCGATGCTGGCCTTCGCGCCGGGCGGTCTGGAGGCCATGGCGATGCTCGCCTTCACGCTGGGGCTCGATCCGCTCTATGTCGGCGCGCATCATCTCGCGCGCTTTCTCGGGCTGGGGCTGGCGATGCCGTTCCTCGTCGGCCGGCGCGATCCCGACCGCCGCGCCTGATCCAGGCTACAGCCATTTCTTCCAGCGGAAGAACAGATAGGGCAGCACGGCGAAGAGGAACATCAGGCCCAGCGCCATGGGATAGCCATAGGGCCACTCCAGCTCGGGCATCAGCTTGAAGTTCATGCCGTAGATCGAGGCGATCAGCGTCGGCGGCATCATCACCACCGAGACGACCGAGAACAGCTTGATGATCTTGTTCTGCTCGAGGCTGACCAGGCCCAGCGTCGCGTCCAGCATGAATTGCAGCTTGCTGGAGAGGAAGGTCGCGTGTTCCTCGATCGCCTGCACGTCCCGGATCGAGGTGCGCCATTCCGGCGAGAAGCCGCTGACGGCCTTCTTGGGACGCTTGTAATTGGCCGAGAGGAACAGGAGCACGCGCTCGACCGAGACCATGCTCTCGCGCACATTGGAGATGATGTGCTCGTATTGGCCGATCTTCTGCAGCACTCCCTTATAGGCGCCGCCCCGCTCGACATCGGAGGATCGGCCCGCGAAGATCCGGCGCGAGGCGAAGTCGACCTTGTCGCCGACGCCGCGCAGCACCTCCGCCGCCCGATCCACCACCGCCTCGAAGAGCCCTTCCATCACCGCCTCCGGCTCCATCCCGCAGCCGCCGGGCTTGGTCACGCGGTTGAGGAAGATGTTGAAAGCGCCGGGCTCGTCATAGCGCACCGTCACCAGCGCGCGCTCGGTCAGGATGAAGGTCACGTCGGCCAGCACCGGAACGTCGGAATCGGAGTGGCAGATCACGCGCGCGGTCATGTAATGCGCGCCATTCTCGGTGTAGATGATCTCGGAGGGTTCGAGATCGTGCATTTCCTCGCGGGTCGGGATCGAGATGCCGAGATGCGCCTCGACCTGCTTGTCCTCCGCGGCGACGGGATTGACCAGATCGATCCAGACGGCGCCTGCCGGAAACGGCTCTCCGGCCGCGAGCTGGCGATGGATCAGCCGATCGCCATGATCGGGGCAGATGCCGTGGATGAGGAGCATGGCGGACTTTCGCTGCGAATGGTGCCGTATCGGTCCGGCGGTATAGGCCGAGTCCGGCTCGAGGGCCAAGACGGCGTGCCGGGCCCGGCGGCCCGGTCTCGGCGCGGGCCGCTAGCGTCGCTCCAGCGACAGCGCCATCAGCTGCGCGTCGGCGCCATAGGAGGCGAGCTTGCCGGCGAGCTCCGGCGTGCCGACCGGGAGGAAGCCGTGGCGGCGCCAGAACGGAGCCGAGCCGCCGACGGCGACGAGCCGGACCGTGCCGAGGCCCATGCGGGCGGCATGCGCCATCAGCATCGACAGGGCCGCGCCGCCGGCGCCCGCCTTGCGCAGCCCGGGCAGGATGGCGAGGTCGTGCAGGTAATAGGCGCTCGCCGGCCTGGGCAGGGCGCCGAGGCAGGTGTTCAGCGCCGGCGGCGCCTCGCCCTGCCAGGGATGGAAGATCAGATAACCGCCGATCCCCGCCCCGTTAGCGAGCACGTGACAGCCGGCGGGGTAGAGGGCGAGGCGCTCGGCGAAGACGGCTTCATCCTCCGGGAAATCCGGATGCACGCGCTCCGCCACGGCCAGCACCGCCGGCAGATCATCCTCCGCCATCGGCCGCCATTGCGCGGCCGCGACCGGGTCGCCGCTCACATCCCGCCCTTCACGCCCTGCGGCGGCAGATGATCGGCCGGCACGAAGAAATCCGGCATCAGCGGGACCGAGGGATCGACACGGTAGGGCGTGAAATCGTTGATGCCCTCGCCGGCCAGGAAGCTGTCGTCGATCAGGAACTGGCCGGAAAATTCCCGCGCCGGCTTGCCGAAGATCAGATGGGCGGCATCGGCCAGGATCTCGGGGGTGCGGCTCGCCTGTACCATTTTGTCGCCGCCGAGCAGGTTCTGCACCGCGGCGGTGGCGATGGTGGTGCGCGGCCAGAGCGCGTTGACGGCGATGCCCTTCGGCGCCAGCTCCCCCGCCAGCCCGAGCACGCAGAGGCTCATCCCGTATTTGGCGATGGAATATGCGAGATGCGGCGCGAACCAGCGCATGCTCATGTCGAGCGGCGGCGAGAGCATCAGGATATGCGGGTTTTCGGCCTTTTCCAGATAGGGAATGGCATATTTCGAGACCATGAAGGTACCGCGCGTATTGATCTGGTGCATCAGGTCGAAGCGCTTCATATCGGTCATCGCAGTATTGGTCAGCGAGATCGCGCTGGCGTTGTTCACGACGATGTCGATGCCGCCGAAGGTCTCGGCCGTCCGGGCGATCGCCGCTGCGACCTGCGCCTCCTCGCGCACATCGACCATCAGCGGCAAGCATTTGCCGCCCGCCGCCTCGATCTCGGCCGCGGCCGTGTAGATCGTGCCCTGGAGCTTGGGGTGGGGCTCCGCCGTCTTGGCCGCGATGGTGACATTGGCGCCGTCGCGGGCGGCTCGCAGCGCGATGGCGAGGCCGATGCCGCGCGAGCCGCCGGTGATGAAGAGCGTCTTGTTCCTGAGCGACATCGGTCGCGCCTCCCCTGTTACTGCGGAATGGTGAAACGGCCGGGCTGGCGGCCGTCGCGATCGGTGAAGCCGTAGATCCTGGCGAGATCGGCGACAGCCAGGGTCTGGCCGCCATAGCGGCCGACGGCCTCGTCGCCGAGCAGCGCCGCGACGCAGCGCCCGGCATAGGCGGGGGTCTCCGTGGTCTGCTCCGCCAGCCCGGCCTCGGCCACGCGTTCGGTCAGGACATGGCCCGGCGAGAGCCCGAGCGCGGTGACGCCGAAGGGCGCGAGCTCATGGCCCATGGCCAGGGTCAGCCGGTTCATCGCGGCCTTGGCGAGATCGTAGAAGACGTCGCCGAGATAGCCCGCGCCGGTGTCGAAGCTGATCGTGACGAAGAGGCCGCGGCGGGCCTGGACCATTGCCGGCGCGACCGCCCGCGCCAGCAGCAATTGCGCATAGACGCCGCTCTCGAAGCCCTGACCGAGACGTGCGACCGGCCGGCGCCAGAACGGGGCTCCGAATGCGGAGCCGTCGCTGTAGAGGCGGCCATCATAGCCCTCATTGCCGCCCCAGACCGCATCGACCACGCAATCGAGCCGGCCGAAGCGGCGCAGCGCCCAGGCGACCAGCATGTCGACGTCGCGCTCGCTGGTATGGTCGCAGCGATAGGGATGACCCTTGCCGCCGGCCGCCTCGACCGCACGGGCGGTGTCCTCGAAGGTCTCGGGGCGCTGATCGGTATGCGGCCCGGCTTCGCTGGAGCGGCCGGTGACGATGACGGTCGCCCCCGCCTCGCCCAGAGCCTGGGCGATGCCGCGGCCGAGTCCGCGCGACGCGCCTGCGACCAGGCAGATGCGGCCGGCCAGCGGGCGCGGGGCCTCGCTCACGCCGCGAAGACCACGTCGGCATCGGCCACGGCGCCTGCCCCCTCGGTCACCGCCAGCTCCAGCGCCGGGGCCTCCGTGACGATCTGCTCGGCATAGAAGCGCGCGGTGGCGAGATGGGCGAGGCCGCCCTCCTCCCCCTTCAGCGCGAGCGCCTTGCGGGCGAGCCCGGTGCCGCCCTGGGCGAGGGCGAAGAGCTTGAGATAGGGCGTCGCGCCGGCGAGCGCGGCACCCTGATCGGCACCCATCGTCTCGAGCATCCAGTCGGTGGCGCGTTCCAGCGCGTCGACCGCGGCCTTCAGCCTGGCGGCGCTGTGGCCGAAGCCCGGCGTATTCGCCTGCTCGACCTGGGCGACGACGCCGCGCATCTCCGCGATCAGCGCCCTGACCGCCGCGCCGCCGGAGAGCGGCAGCTTGCGAAGCACGAGGTCGATCGCCTGGATGCCGTTGGTGCCCTCGTAGATCGTGCAGATGCGCGCGTCGCGCAGATGCTGGGCCGCGCCGGTCTCCTCGACGAAGCCCATGCCGCCATGGACCTGCACGCCGGTGGAGGCGACCTCGATGCCGATATCGGTGGCGTAGGCCTTTGCGACGGGGGTGAGGATGGCGGCGCGTTCGGAGGCCTGCTTGCGCGCCGCCTCGTCGGGCGCGCGGCGCGAGCGGTCGATCGCCTCGGCCAGCACGAAGCACAAAGCGCGGGCGCTCTGGGTCTTGGCGCGCATCTCCATCAGCATGCGGCGCACGTCGGGATGGACGATGATCGGGCTCATCGGCGCGCCCTTGGGGGCGTCGAGCGCCGTGCCCTGGCGGCGGTCCTGCGCGAAGGCCAGAGCCTGCTGATAGGCGCGCTCGGCGATGGCGACGCCCTGCAGCGCCACGTTCAGCCTGGCATTGTTCATCATCGTGAACATGCAGGCGAGGCCGCGATTCTCCTCGCCGATCAGCCAGCCGATGGCCCCGCCCCGATCGCCATAGGCCATGGAGCAGGTCGGCGAGGCGTGGATGCCGAGCTTGTGCTCGATGCCGGAGCAGCGCAGGTCGTTATGCGCGCCGAGCGACCCATCCTCGTTGACCAGGAATTTCGGCACCAGGAACAGCGAGATGCCGCGGGTGCCGGCCGGGGCGTCGGGCAGGCGCGCGAGAACGAGATGCACGATGTTCTCGGTCATGTCGTGCTCGCCATAGGTGATGTAGATCTTCTGGCCGGTGATGCGATAGGTGCCGTCCCCGGCGCGCTCGGCCTTGGTGCGCAGCGCGTTGAGATCGGAGCCCGCCTGCGGCTCGGTCAGGTTCATCGTGCCCATCCATTCGCCCGAGACGAGCTTGGCGAGATAGGTCCGCTTCAGTTGCTCGGAGCCATGCGCCTCCAGCGCCTCGATGGCGCCGACGGTCAGCAGCGGGCCGAGCGCGAAGGCGAGCGCGGCCGAGTTCCACATCTCGGTGCAGGCGGATTGCAGCATGAGCGGCAGGCCCTGCCCACCATGCGCCTCGGGCGCCGGCAGCGCGTTCCAGCCGGCCTGGGCCCAGGCGTGATAGGCCTCCTTCCAGCCGGGCGGGGTGGTGACCGCCCCATCCTTCAGCACGGAGCCGTGCTTGTCGCCGATCCGGTTGAGCGGGGCGATCACGTCCTGCGCGAATTTCGCCGCCTCGTCGAGCACGGCCTCGGTGACGCCGCCCTCCAGCTCCGGCGCCAGCCCATCCGCGACCAGCCGGTCGAGCCCGGCGACATGGCGCAATGTGGCGATGATGTCTTCGACCGGCGCGCGATACTGCATGATCTTCTCCTCCGACGCCCCCGTCGCCGCATCCCGGGCGGGGCTCTCGCTTTTGACGTTGCCGGGATGGTAGCGAGGAACTATCCCCCACGCCACGGAGAGGCTGGGTATCCAGCCCCCGGCGGCATGTCGCAGCCGATTTAGTTTATATGTAAACCATCAGGGGTCAATGCCGTTGCGAGAGCGCGAAACGCCGAGACTGCAGGCGGATGCGGACGGCATCGCACAGGCCGCGGCGCTGCTGCGCGGCGGGGGCCTGGTGGCGATCCCGACCGAGACCGTCTACGGCCTCGCCGCCGATGCGACATCGGGCGAGGCGGTGGCGGGGATCTACGCCGCCAAGGAGCGCCCCAGCTTCAACCCGCTGATCGCGCATCTGCCCGATCTCGCGGCGGCGCGCCGGCAGGGCGTGTTCGATGCGCATGCACTGGCCCTCGCCCGGGCCTTCTGGCCGGGCCCGCTGACGCTGGTCGTGCCGGCCGGCCCCGACTGCACGGTCTGCGATCTCGCGCGGGCGGGTTTGCCGAGCGTGGCGCTGCGCGTGCCGGCGCATCCGGTCGCGCAGGCCGTGCTGCAGGCGGCGGGCCGGCCGATCGCCGCCCCGTCCGCCAATCGCTCCGGCCGGATCAGCGCCACCAGCGCCGCCCATGTGCTGGCCGATCTCGCGGGGCGGATCGATGCCGTGCTCGATGCCGGGCCCTGTGAGGTCGGGGTCGAATCGACGATCGTCTCCTGCCTCGACGGAGCGCCGCGGCTGCTGCGCCCGGGCGGCATCCCGCGCGCCGCGATCGAGGCGGTGATCGGCCGTCCCTTGGTGCTGGCTGGGGAGGCCGGGATGGCGCCGATCTCGCCGGGTCTCCTGGCGTCGCATTATGCGCCGGCGGCCAGGGTCAGGCTGGAGGCCGAGGCGCCGCGGGCCGGGGAAGCCTGGCTCGGCTTCGGCCCCGAACCCGATGCCGCGCTGCCCGAGGAATCGCTGAACCTCAGCCCGGCGGGCGATCTCAGGGAGGCGGCTTCCCGGCTCTTCGGCCATCTCCGCCGGCTCGACGCGATGGGGCCTGCGATCATCGCCGTAGCCGCCATCCCGCAGGAGGGGCTGGGCGAGGCGATCAACGACCGTCTGGCCCGCGCCGCCGCCCCGCGCTGAACGCGACGGCCGACGGCAAAGACTCGCTTGCAACCTCGCAAGATTTCGGCATGGTCACGGCCAGGTCGAGAGGTGACGATGCACAATAACCTGGCTTGGGACGATTTCCGCCTGATCAAGGCCATTGCCGATCATGATGGTCTGACCGGGGCGGCCCATGCGCTCAACGTCAATCATTCCACCGTGTTCAGGCGGCTGGGGCAGATCGAGGAGCAGCTCGGCCTGCCGCTCTTCGAACGCCGGAAGACCGGCTATGTCGCCACCGTGGCCGGCACCGAGATGGCGGCGCTGGCGGCGCGGATGGAGGAGGACGTCACGGCCTTCGGGCGCAAGCTCGCCGGCCGCGACGTGGCACCCTCCGGCGAATTGCGCGTCACCACCACCGATACTTTGTATCTCAACGTGCTGCTGCCGATCTTCGCCGCCTTCCGCGCCGCGCATCCGCTGATCCGGCTCGACGTCGTGATCGGCAACCAGACGCTCAACCTGTCGAAACGCGACGCCGACATCGCGATTCGCGCCAGCGACACCCCCGGCGAGACGCTGGTCGGGCGCCGCATCGCGACGCTGACCTGGGCCATCTACGGCCGGGCCGAGCAGGGGCTGAGCCCGGACGAGCAGGCGGATCCGAAGGCGCTGTTCCAGCGCGACTGGGTCGCCCTCGGCGATCAGCTCAGCCATGTCAAAGCGGCGCGCTATGTCCGCGACCATGTCGATCCGCAGCGGATCGCGCTGCGCAGTTCGGCCGTGCTCGGGCTGACCGAGGCGGTCGAGCAGGGGCTGGGCATCGGCCCCCTGCCCTGTTTCATCGCCGATCAGCGCCCTGGCCTGATCCGGCTGATGCCGCCCGATCCGGATTTCTCGACCGGGCTGTGGATCCTCACCCATCCCGACATCCGCAACGCCCCGCGCGTGCGCGCCTTCATGGATTTCTGCGGCAACGAGCTGGCCAAGCGCCGCGGGCTGATCGAAGGCGAGGGCTAGCCGCGGGCCGGAGCGAGAGCGCGTCTTCGCCGCGCAGCCGGCGCTCAGGCCGGCCGCGTGGGCCTCTCCCTCACCCGATCTCGACCACGACGCGGCCCCTGACCTTGCCGTCCAGGATCGCGCGTCCTGTCTCGGGGACATCGGCTAACGGAATCAGCGTGGTCATCAGCGCGAGTTTGTCGCGGTCCAGGCCGCTCGCCAGGCGCTGCCAGGCCTCCAGCCGTCGCGGCTTCGGGCACATCACGGAATCGATGCCGAGCAGCGCCACGCCCCGCAGGATGAAGGGCGCGACCGAGGCCGGCAGATCCAGCCCCTGCGCCAGGCCGCAAGCCGCGATGGCGCCGCCATAGCGGGTCATCGACAGGAGATTGGCCAAGGTGTGCGAGCCCACCGCGTCGACGCCGGCGATCCAGCGCTCCTTGCCGAGCGGGCGGCCCGGCGCGGAGAGTTCGGCGCGGTCGATGATCTCGGCGGCGCCGAGTTCCTTGAGGTAATCGGCCTCCTCCGCGCGCCCGGTCGAGGCGATGACATGCCAGCCCGCCTTGGCGAGCAGCGCGATGGCGATCGAGCCGACGCCACCGGCCGCACCCGTGACCACGACAGGGCCGTCGGTGGGGCGCAGCCCATATCTCTCCAGCGCCAGCACGCAGAGCATGGCGGTGTAGCCGGCGGTGCCGATGGCCATGGCCTCGTCGGGATTCATGCCTTCCGGCAGCGGCACCAGCCAATCGCCTTTGACGCGGCTCTTCTGCGCATAGGCGCCGAGATGCGTCTCGCCCGTCCCCCAGCCGTTCAGGATCACGAGATCGCCCGGCTTGAAATCGGGATGCTCGGAGCTTTCCACCCGGCCGGCGAAATCGATGCCCGGGATCATCGGCCAGCGGCGGACCACCGGCGCCCGCCCGGTCAGCGCGAGCCCATCCTTGTAGTTGACGGTGGAATGGGTGACGCGGACCGTGACGTCGCCCTCCATCAGATCGGCTTCGGCGAAGTCGCGGAAGGCGAGTTCGGTGCCCGTCTCGCCCTTGCTGGCGACCAGCGCCTTGAATGTCGACATGATCGGTTCCTCCTGGACCGGACTGTCGCAAATCCGGCCCGGCTCACGCAACGTCTATCGCAGGGGGAACCGACCGTCGCGCGGTCAGGCAGGCTGCGGGGCCGGCAGCGGCCGGTCGACCGGGCGCTCGACGATCGGCAGGTTGATCAGCGCGGAGAGAATGCCGAGTCCGATCGAGAGCCACCAGACGATGGTGTAGGAGCCGAACGCCTCATAGAGCACGCCGCCGAGCAGCACGCCGAGGAATCCGCCAACCTGATGCGAGAAGAAGGCGAAGCCATAGAGCATCGCCATGTATTTCGTGCCGAACATCAGCATCACCAGCGAGGAGGTCGGCGGCACGGTGGAGAGCCAGAACAGGCCAATGACCACGCCGAACAGCATCGCCGTCGCCGGGCTGGGCGGCAGCATGATGAAGGCCAGGATGGCGACGGAGCGGCCGAAATAGATCCAGGCCAGCAGATGGCGCTTGGGCATGCGCGAGGACAGCCAGCCCGAGGAGAGCGAGCCGACGGCATTGGACAGGCCGATGACGGCGAGCGTCCAGCCGCCGACCCAGGCGGGCATGCCGACATCCTTGAGATAGGCCGGCATATGGGCGGTGATGAAGGCGAGCTGGAAGCCGCAGGTGAAGAAGCCGAGCACCAGCAGCACATAGGAGCGGTGCTTGAAGGCCTCGCTCAGCGCCTGCGCCACCGACTGGTTCGGCAGATTGGCCGCCGAGACCGGCTGGGCCTGGCCCTTGCGGGTCCCCAGCACCACGGTCAGCGGCATCACCAGCAGCACCGACAGGGCGAAGACGTAAAGCGCCTGATGCCAGCCGATCTGCTCGATCAGGATATTGCCGATCGGCGGGAACAGGAACTGGCCGAAGGAGCCGGCGGCGGTGCCGGCGCCGAAGGCCATGGGGCGCCAGGATTCCGGCAGCAGCTTGCCGAAGGCGGCGAGGACGAGGTTGAAGGAGCAGGCGGAGAGCCCGAAGCCGATCAGCACGCCGGCGCCCATATGCATGGCGAGCGGGGTGGTGGCGACGCCCATGGTGACGAGGCCGAGCGCATAGAGCACGGCGCCGAAGCAGAGCACGCGGATGGTGCCGAAACGGTCGGCGACCGCGCCGGCGAAGGGTGCGCCCAGGCCCCAGAGCAGGTTCTGGATGGCGATGGCGAGGCTGAAGGTGTCGCGGCCCCAGCCGAATTCCAGCGTCATCGGGATCTGGAACAGCCCGGCGCTGGCGCGCGGCCCGAAGGTGATCAGGGCGATCAGGCAGCCGCCGGCGACGATGATCTCCGGAGCATAGCCCCGCTTGGCGGCAATGGTCATGGATCGGTCTCCGCGGCGCTCGCGCCGGATTGGGAAGCGGCCGCAAAATAGCGACAGACTCATCACGATCTCTAATGCCAATTGGTGAGATCGCGCATCACAAACCTGCATGGACGCAAGCCGCCCTTTCAGTCCTTCGCTGCGGCTGTGCCAGTTTCCGCCAGCCCGCGCGACGGCTCATTAACCCCGGCTCAACCCTACCGAAGCCATAACGGAATTCTGCGCTTGCGATCCTCGATCCGGTCGCGCTGCGTGGCTGTCGATGGTCGAGTGGGTGTCAGTCAGGTGCGTCTTCGCAAACGGACAAGGCGGATCGGGTCGGTCGGGCTGAAATGGGCCGTGGCCACGGTCGCGCCCTGGGCGCTGTCGATGGGGCTGCTCGTCTCCTTCACCGCCTCCGCCGGCCAGAATTACGACGGCCCCGGCCTGCCCTATTCGCTGGTCCACCGCACGCCGCCGGCCTTCGCCTCGGCTCTGCCGGAAGGTCCCTCGCTGCTCATCGCCGCCAGCTCCTTCCGCCTGCCGGGCCTCGCGCTGCAATCCTCCTTCCGCCAGGCGCATCTCTCCTTTTCCGACCCGGAACGGGTGATCGCCATCGATCCGCGCCAGCCGCGCGAGGATCTGAAGCGCGCCGCCAAGAGCTTTCCGGAGGTCAATCGCAGCGCCAAGAGCGACCCGCTGCCCGGGCTGCGGCCGAGCCTGACCGGGCGTTTCCCGGGCGAGTTGGAGCAGGTCGTGTTCGGCGACACGCAGCCGAAGCTGATCTCGGCGGGCTTCACCCGCCCCGCCCCCGACGCCGAGCCGGGACAGGAGCTGCAGATCGGCTTCGTGCCCTATGCCAATGACCAGGGCCTGACCGATCCGGCCGCCTCCGACGCCTCGCCGCATGCGCTGCGCCCGCTGATCACCTCGCCGCGCCAGGCCGAGCTCTATCTCGAAAGCGTCGACGGCTCGACGCCGTCGGTCTCGCTGCGCTCCGCCTCGACCTCCAGCACGCCTTCGGTGACCTATAATGTCGCGACCCTGGCGCCCGTCAGCGCGCCGCTGCAGGTGTCGCTGGTGCGGCCGGAAGGGCTCGCCAAGACGCCGAATACGGGCAGCAGCGCCATCCGCAAGCAGGGCGACACGGGCCGCGAGATCTATACCGGCCTGATCCAGCCCGAGCAGATGGCGCGCGAGCAGCGCTGCCTGGCGGAAGCGGTGTATTTCGAAGCCCGCTCGGAATCGGATGAGGGCCGCGCCGCGGTGGCGCAGGTGGTGCTGAACCGCGTCAAGAGCCCGCTCTACCCCAACACCGTCTGCGGCGTCGTCTACCAGAACAGCAACCGGCACCTCGCCTGCCAGTTCACCTTCACCTGCGAAGGCAAATCCCTGCGCATCACCGAGCCCGGCCCCTGGCGCGACGCGGTCCGCATCGCCCGCGAGGTCTATGAAGGCACGACCTATCTCAGCGAAGTCGGCGCCTCGACCCATTACCACGCCAATTACGTCAGGCCGTATTGGGCCAAGAAGCTCAAGAAGATGGACACGATCGGCCAGCACATCTTCTACAAGCTGAAGCCGGGGCAGACATAAGACGGCGGGTCCCGACCGCATAGGACGGGGCGCGCCCGGCGCATGAGGCGACACCCCCGCCCGCCCGGGCCGCGGGATGCGCGCCCGGAGCCGGTCGCGCATCCTCGCCGTCCTGGCGACACCCGCCTCGCCTCAGTCCAGCCCCAGCGTCCCGCGCAGCTTCGACAGATCCTCGGCCAGCGCATTCACAGGGCCGCGCATCGCGTTGCGGTGCTTCTGGGTGACCTTCTCATAGCTGACGAAGCCGCCGCCCGGCGCCGCATAGCTCTCCAGCAACTTGTCGACCTTGGCGAAATTGGCGTCGATGCGCTTGACCAGCTTCGGCGCTTCCCGCGTCGTCAGCGGGCGCAGCAGCTCGTGGATCTTGCGGGCGCCTTCGACATTGGCGTGGAAATCCCAGAGATCGGTGCGGCTGTAGCGGTCCTCCTCACCCGAGATCTTGGTCTTGGCGACCTCCTCGATCAAGGCGGCGGCACCGCCCACCACCTTTTCCGGCGGCACGGTCAGCGTCTTGATGCGGCCCTCGAGCTCCCGGATATCGGCGATCAGCCTGTCGGCGATCGGGCCGAGGCCCTCCGTCGAATTCTTGGCAAATAGCCCGTATTCCAGCCGGTGGAACCCGCTGAAGGCGGGATCGGCCTCCTTCTTCTCGAAATCATCGGCGCGCACGTCGATGCTCTTGTCGAGATCGGAGAAGAGCTCCGCGATCGGCTCGATGCGCTCGTAATGCACGCGCGCCGGCGCGTAGAGCGCCTTGGCCCTGGCGAGATCGCCCGCCTTGATCGCGTCGACGAAGCCTTGCGTCTTGTCGCGCAGCGCCTGCGTCTCCTGCGTCACCCAGATCTTGTAATCGGCGATCGGGGCGACGAGATCGCCCGGCGCGACCTTGGCGGCGAGCGGCCCGGCCAGCAGCGCGCCGGCGATGAGCAGCGCCGCCGGCAGGGCCCGGCTCAGGAAACGGAAATCGGACATGGCTTAGCCTTCCTTCTGGGTGGGGAGTGCGCTGATGCCGGCCTCGCGCAGCAAAGTGTCGCCGAGGATGGCATCGGGGCCTTGGACGCCCGGCAGGGCGAAGAAATACCCGCCGCCGAAGGGCTTGATGTATTCCTCGAGCGGCTCGCCGTTCAGGCGCTGCTGCACGGCGACGAAGCCGTCGCGCAGGCTGTTCTGGTAGCAGATGAAGAGCAGCCCCATATCGAGCTGGCCCGAGAGCGTCGCGCCGTTGGAGTAGTTGAAGGCGCGGCGGATCAGCGGCGAGGCCAGGCCGCGGCGGCCATCGGGATTGGCCAGGCGGATATGCGCATCGAGCGGGATGCGGGCGCCGCCGGGATCGTCGGCATAGGCGGGATCGTCGAATTCGTCGCTGCGGCCGAGCGGGGCGCCGCTGTCGCGCTGGCGGCCGAAGATCGCCTGCTGCTCGCCGAGCGGGGTGCGGTCCCAGCGCTCGACATAATTGCGGATCAGCCGCACGACCTGATAGGAGCCGCCCGCCATCCAGCCCGGCCCATCGCACCAGACGATCCGCGCCATCTCCGCCGCATCGGCGATGTCGGGATTGGCGGTGCCGTCCTTGAAGCCGAGCAGATTGCGCCCGGCGCCGATCGGCTTGCTGCGGCGCTGGCCATGGGTCGAGGCGAAGCCTTCCTGCTTCCAGCGCAGCGAGAGCGTATCCGGCGTGTGCTTGATGATGTCGCGCAGCGCGTGCAGCGTCTCCTCCGGCGTCTCGGCGCAGAGCTGCAGCAGGAGATCGCCATGGCAGCGCTCCGCCTCCAGCGCATCATTGGGAAAATCCGGCATGGCGACGAGTTCGGGCGGACACAGCCTGCCCAAGCCGAAGCGCTCGTCGAAGAACGAGGCGCCGACCGAGACGGTGACCGTCAGCCGCTCCGGCTTGATCTCGGGACCGAGAATCCCGGAATCCGCCGGCGGGAAGCGCGGGTCGAGCTCGGGCGGGCGCCCGCCCTGGGTGAGGAACCGCGCCCGATCCGTCAGCAAGGCGAAGAGCTCCCGCAATTCGCCGCGGCTCTCGACCAGGAGATCGAAGGCCGCGACGAGGCCGGCATAGGGCTGCGGCGTGGCGATCCCGGCCTGATGCACCCCTTCGAACGGGATCAGGAGCGGCGCTTCCGCCGGTGCCGGTGGCTGGGCCTGCGCCTGCGCCTGCGCCTGCCCGCCCGACGGCAGGGCCGCGGCGGCGGCCAGGCCGGCGGCACCGGCCAGCAGGTGGCGGCGCGCGGGGGAGCGGGGCTGGTCGCGGTCCATGCTCAGCCGAGCCCCAGCACGCCCGGCAGCCGGGCGAGATCGCCCGCCAGAGCCAGGGAGGCCTGTTCCAGCGGCGCCTGCGCCTGGACCGCGAGGGCCAGCGCCGCGAGCTGCCGATCGAGCTGTTCGCCGAGCGCCGGATCCGCCCGCTTCACCAGCGGCAGGAGATGCCCGGCCGGGGCGGTGATCGCCACCAGCAGGGCGGCGGCCTCGGCCGCATCGGCCGCAGCGAGGCGCCGCGCCGTATCCGCCAGCCCGCGCAAAAGCTCCTGAGGCGCGGGTGAGAGCCCCCGGATCGCCACGGCATAGGCCGCGGCCGCCGCGCCCGGATCGCCATCGGGGCGGGCCAGCGCCGCCTGCAGCGCCTGCGCCTGTGGCGCCGCCAGCCGTTCGAGAGGGGCGAGATGCAGCAGCGCCGCGCGGGATGACGCGCGGTCCTTCGCCGCCACCGCCCGGGTGAGATCGTCCAGCGCCTGCAGCGTCCAGATCCGGTATTCGGCCGAGAGCCCGATCAGCTCGGCGGCGCCGGGTCGCGCCGCCGCGGGCATGGTCCCGCCGGCCGGGTTCAGCACGGTGAGCTTGCCGCGCGGATTGCTCAGCAGTCCGCAGGTGACCTCATAGGCGCCGGGTGCGAGGTTCGTCGTCAGCCGCTGCTTGAAGCCCGGCGCGATGTTCTCGCGCTCGTCGACGATCATCACCCCCTTCAGGATCTCCCATTCCAGAGCGCGGCTGCTGCGATTGGTGATCAGGAAGGTGACCCGGCCGGCCGGCACGGTCAGCTCATTGGGCTCGCAACCCTTGGCGGTGACCGTGACGGGCACGAGCGGAGGGTCGGCCGCGAGGGCCGGGGCGATGCCGGAGGCTGCCATGAGGGCCAGGGTCGCGACGAGCGAGGCCAGGACGGATGTGCGCGAGCTTCGGGAGCGCGAGCTTCGGGCGCGCGCGGCATGCAAACCGAGATCAGGCATTCTGCACCTTTTCGGCCCTGCGGCCGGCCGCGGCGGGGCGCAGGAACAGCGCCAGTGCGGGAAGGAGAAAAGCGAGATAGAGGAGAAGTTCGCCGAGGCTCGGCGCGTCGCGATAGCCGAACAGCCCGGCCAGCAGCGTCCCGGCGAGGCTGTCGAGCGGCAGGATCTCGCTGAGATCATAGGCGGTGGCCTGGAGCCCGTTCCACAGCCCGGCCTCATGGGCGGACCGCAGCGCGCCGGCCAAAAGCCCCGCCGCCACGAACAGGATCAGCACCCCGGTCCAGCGGAAGAAGCGCCGCAGATCGAGCCGGCGGCCGAAGCGAAACACCGCGACGCCGATCGCCACCGCCGCGAGCAGGCCGAGGCAGGCGCCGATCGCAGGCTGCCAGCCGAGATCCTCCTGCGAGAAGGCGGCCATCAGGAAAACCACGGATTCCAGCCCCTCCCGCGCCACGGCGAGGAAGGCCATCCCGGCCAGAGCGAGGCCGCCGCCCTCGGCGCGCGACAGCGCCTCGTCGACCCGGCCATGCAGCCGCGCCTTGATCGACTGCGCGGCCTCGCGCATCCAGAACACCATCAAGGTGAGGATGATCGCGGCCAGCAGGCCGACCGCCGCCTCGAACAGCTCCTGCGCCTTCTGCGGGAACTCGGCCGCGGCCCGGTGCAGCTTCAGCCCGGTGGCGAGGCAGAGCAGGCAGGCGGCGCCGACGCCCAGCCACACGGCGTTCAGGGCCCGGCCACGCCCCGTCTGCACGAGGTAGCTCGCGATGATGCCGACGATCAGCGCCGCCTCGACGCCTTCGCGCAACATGATCAGGAAGGGAACGAACATCGGCGCCATCCTCCTGCGCGTGCAGGACTGCCGTTTGGGCAGATTCGGCGTTCTTATAGTATCGCTCGATCGACAACTCAAATCATTTAGTTTATAGCTTTTATAATGAAAGTATTCATGGTCGGCGCCCGTCTCGGCCGTTCGCGATGGCGCGGCCCGAGCGATACGTGGAGCGCGCCGATCTCAGCCGCCCCGGGGCCGGCCACGGCCCGGCTGCAGAAAGCGCCCTCGAAAGCGGGCGGATCGCTCAAATGCGAGCGAAGCCCTGCACGCATTTTCAATCTGCATGAACAGTGCGCTCGGATGCGAAATGGTTAATTTTACCTTGTTTCGCTGTTTACCTTGCGTTCATCACGTGGCTGCGGCTTTCTGGCCTGGCAGGCGATGCATGGACATCGCGAGGTGAGGTCGACAGGACATGAAGCGCATCGCCATCACAGCCTCGGCTCTCAGCGCCGTGTTCACGCTCGGCACCGCCGCTGCCCAGGCCGGGTGCTATGGCGCCTCCTGCCGCCCCGCCCCCTGCCAGGGCAAGGCCTGCTACACCCTCGTGCAGACGCCGCCGGTCTATGGCTCCGTCGCCGAAACCTATCTGGCGCGGCCCGAGCAGATCCAGTCCGAGGTGGTCCCGGCGCAATACGAGACCCTGACCGAGACGGTGATGATCCATCCGGCGCGCAAGGTCGCCCATCATCGCCCGGCGCAATATGAAATGGTCTCGGAGAAGGTTTTGCTGTCCCCCGGCGGCAAGCGCTGGGAGGTCCGCCGCGACGCCCATGGCCGCATGGTCGGCTGCTGGGTCGAGACGCCCGCGCAATATGGCTATCAGCAGCGCAGGGTGGAGATCGCTCCCGCCAGCGTCGCCTATGAGATCGTGCCGCCGGTCTATACCCAGCGGCACCGCCGGGTGATGACGACGCCGACCCAGGTCGTGCGCCACAGCATCCCCCCGGTCTACGAGACGCGGCACCGCACGGTGCTGCTGCAGCCCGGCGCCAGTCACTGGGCGCGTGCGGGCTACTGAATTCGACTGCCAGACCCTATCGTCACGGATAGACACCTATCACCCCGGCTTCGGCCGGGGCTTTTTTTGGTCGGGTGCCGATCAGGCCAGACGGCCGGTGACGAGGATGAGCACGCCGAGGCCCATGGCGAAGGCGAGAATGCGCGCTCCCATGCGGATCAGCGCACCGGGCGGCGTCTGCGTGACGTAACCGGCCGCGATTTCGGCGAGGCCCAGCCCGAACAGCAGGAAGATGAAGGGAGGCACGGTGTCCGCGGCCCCGAGCAGCCCCGCCTGGGCGGCGAAGCCGACACAGGCGCCGAGGGCTGCGCCGACCGCGACGAGGAGCAATTCGTGGCGGGTCAGCCGGCCCATCGCTCAGCGGCGGCGGAAGTTCTGGTTGCGCGGCGGGACGCCAGGGCCCGGGCCCGCGGTCTTCTGACGGAAATTGATGCGGCCGCGGTCGAGATCATAGGGCGACATCTCGACGACGACGCGGTCGCCGGCGATGGTCCGGATGCGGTTCTTCTTCATCTTGCCGGCGGCATAGGCCAGGATGATGTGCTCATTGTCGAGCTTCACCCGGTAATTGCCGTCGGGCAGCACCTCGACCACGGTGCCGTCGAATTCGAGCAGTTCTTCTTTAGCCATGCGTTCGTCCTTCGTGTGCCCAGAGGCGCTTGGACCGGACGGGCACGAGGGCCGATCCGGTCCGGCTTGACGGAAAGCGCGTCAGTTCGCGCGCCGCCGGGCGCCGTTGGTGCGTCGTTGATCTGTTCTTTGCTGCAAGAAAGCAACGCCGCCAAGCCCTTCCTTGGCGGGAGCGGAGTCTTTTCGCTGGACGGGCTGCTCGCTGCGGGCCGCGCGTTCGCCGCGCGGCGCCTCGTTGCGCTGGCCGGAGCCGGCGGGCTTGGCGCCCTGGCGCTGGCCGGAGGGCCGGCCATGGTCGCGCCCGGAGCCTCCCTCGCGTCCGCCGCCCTGCTGGCCACGGCCGCCACGGCCCTGGTTCTGCGGGGGCTTCTTCGGGGTGCGCCCGTCCCAATAGGGCACCTCGCCGATCGGCGTGATGGCGACGCGGGTCAACTTCTCGATCGCCGCGAGATCGCCGCGCTCTTCCGGCGTGCAGAAGGCGATGGCCACGCCCGAGGCGCCGGCGCGCGCGGTGCGGCCGATGCGGTGGACATAGGTCTCGGAGACGTTGGGCAGGTCGAAATTCACGACATGGCTGATGCCGTCGACATCGATGCCGCGGGCGGCGATGTCGGTGGCGACCAGGATGCGCAGCTCGCCGTCACGGAAGGCCCCGAGCGCCCGCTCGCGCTGGCCCTGGCTCTTGTTGCCATGGATCGCGGCCGATTTGATGCCGGCGATCTCGAGCTGGCGGACGACCTTGTCGGCGCCGTGCTTGGTGCGGGTGAAGACGATGGCGCGTTCCATCTCGGGAACGCTCAGCGTCTTCGCCAGCAAAGCCGGCTTCTGGCTCGCCTCGGTGAAGATCACGCGCTGGTCGATCTTCTCGGCCGTGGTCGCGACCGGCGCGACCGAAACCTCGACCGGGTCCTTGAGATAGGCCGAGGCGATGTCGCGGATCGGCTTCGGCATGGTCGCCGAGAACAGCAGCGTCTGGCGCTTGGCCGGGATCAGCGTGGCAATCCGGCGCAGCGCGTGGATGAAGCCGAGATCGAGCATCTGGTCGGCTTCGTCGAGCACGAGATATTCGATCTCGCGCAGCGAGACGGCGCGCTGGTCGACGAGGTCGAGCAGGCGGCCCGGCGTCGCGACCAGGATGTCGACATGCTGGCCGAGCGCGCGGATCTGCTTGCCGACCGGCACGCCACCGAAGACCACGGTCGATTTGACCGTCGAGAAGCTGGCATAGGCGCGGATGCTGGTCTCGATCTGGGCTGCCAGCTCGCGCGTCGGCGAGAGGATCAGCGCGCGGACCTGCCTGGTCTCCATCCGGCGCGGATTGGTCAGGAGCCGGTGCAAGAGCGGCAGCGCGAAGGCTGCGGTCTTGCCGGTTCCGGTCTGGGCGGCGCCGAGCAGGTCGCGGCCCTGGAGGATCGGGGGAATCGCCTGGGCCTGGATCGGCGTGGGCGTGGTGTAACCTTCGGCAGCGAGCGCCTTGAGGAGCTGCTCGGCCAGGCCGAGGTCGGTAAATTGTGTCAAAACAGGTCTTTCCGGACGCCGTGACGCAAGGGGCACATGTGGGTATCGGCTGTGCCGCCGGTTTGCGCCCGGCCAATGATCATTTGCTCTTCCCTGCCGGCGAACCGCTAAGCCACAGCGCCGGGAGGTGTCGTCGATGGAGCCGGGCGGGCGGACCCGCCCGGCACTCTGCAGTCTCAGGCGATGGCGAGGTTGCCGGCCGAGGACTTGCCGGTCTTGCGATCGGCGACCAGCTCGTACGAGACGACCTGGCCCTCGACCAGCTCGCGCAGGCCGGCGCGCTCGACGGCGCTGATATGGACGAAGATGTCCTGGCCGCCGTTAGACGGGGTGATGAAGCCATAGCCCTTGGTGGCGTTGAACCACTTGACGGTGCCCTTATCCATGGAAGCTAGTCCTTACGTTTCAGATCCGCGTATGGGTTGTGACCCAAGGCCCGACGCGCGGACGCCCAGCCCTGGTCTTGTAGCGATGTGTGGTGGATCTGAATCGTACCGGCGGATAGAGCCGCAGGATAAATGGCCAGAACCCGGCCGCATCTCGTCTTACATGGGATGGGCTAGCACAATTTGCAACGCGGGTCCAGCGGAAGCGCTGGTTCGTCATTGCGAGGAGCGTTGGCGACGAAGCAAGCCAGGGGGGCGTAGAGCGCTACGATCTGGGTTGCTTCGCTAACGCTCGCAATGACGGGTGTACGTCATTGCGAGGAGCGCAGCGACGAAGCAACCTAGGGCCCGTAGAGCTCGACGCGCTGGGTTGCTTCGCTGCGCTCGCAATGACAGGGCCGTCATTGCGAGGAGCGTCAGCGACGAAGCAACCCAGGGGGCGGCAGAGCTCGACGCGCTGGGTTGCTTCGCTCACGCTCGCAATGACAGCGGAACCCGCTCTCAGCCTTCCTTCTGCTTCACCGCGCCCAGCGCCGCCTGGGCGGCCGCGAGCCTGGCGATCGGGACGCGGAAGGGGGAGCAGGAGACGTAGTCCAGCCCGACGCTCTCGCAGAAGCCGATCGAGGCTGGGTCGCCGCCATGCTCGCCGCAGATGCCGAGCTTGATGTCCGGCCGCGCGCGGCGGCCGCGCTCGGCGGCGAGCTTCACCAATTCGCCGACACCCTCCTGGTCGATGGTGACGAAGGGGTCGTTGGCGAGAATGCCCTTGGCGGTATAGGAGCCCAGGAAGGAGCCGGCATCGTCGCGGCTGATGCCGAGCGTCGTCTGGGTCAGGTCATTGGTGCCGAAGGAGAAGAATTCGGCGCTCCTGGCGATCTCCTCCGCCATCAGCGCCGCGCGCGGCAGCTCGATCATGGTGCCGACCTGGTAGGTCAGCTCCACCCCGCTCTCGCCGATCACCGCCTTGGCCATGGCGTCGATGCGCGCCTTGACCAGGTCGAGTTCGGCCACGCCCATGACGAGCGGCACCATCACCTCCGGGATCACCGGCTTGCCGGTCTCGCGCGCGGCGATCACCGCGGCCTCGAAAATCGCGCGGGCCTGCATCTCGGCGATCTCGGGATAGGCGATGGCGAGGCGCACGCCCCGGAAGCCGAGCATCGGGTTGAACTCGTGCAGCTCGGTGGCGCGGTGCTTCAGCGCGTCCGGCGTCACGCCGAGCGCGGCGGCGACGGCGGCGATCTCGGCCTCGCCATGCGGCAGGAATTCGTGCAGCGGCGGATCGAGCAGGCGGATGGTGACGGGCAGCCCCTGCATGATGGTGAAGAGCTGGACGAAGTCGCGGCGCTGCATCGGCAGCAGCTTGGCCAGCGCCGCGCGGCGCCCGGCATCGTCATGGGCGAGGATCATCTCGCGCATCGGCTGGATGCGGTCCTCGTCGAAGAACATGTGCTCTGTGCGGCACAGGCCGATGCCCTCCGCGCCGAACTCGCGTGCCGTGCGCGCATCCTCCGGCGTCTCGGCATTGGCGCGCACCGCGAGGCGGCGGACCTTGTCGGCCCAGCCCATCAGCGTGCCGAACTCGCCCGAGAGTTCCGGCTGCTGCATCTTGATCTCGCCCAGCATGACCTGGCCGGCCGCGCCGTCGATGGTGATGAAGTGGCCGGCCTTGAGCACGGTCTGGCCGACGCTCATCGTGCCCTTGGCGTAATCGACGCGGATCTGCCCGGCGCCCGAGACGCAGGGCTTGCCCATGCCGCGCGCCACCACCGCCGCATGCGAGGTCATGCCGCCGCGGGTGGTGAGGATGCCCTCGGCCGCATGCATGCCGTGAATATCCTCCGGGGAGGTCTCGACGCGGACGAGGATGACCTTGCGCCCGGCCTTGCGGGCGTTCTCGGCATCGTCGGAATTGAAGACGATCTCGCCGGCCGCGGCGCCGGGCGAGGCCGGCAGCCCGGTGGTCAGGATGCGGCGCTCGGCCTTGGGATCGATCATCGGGTGCAGCAGCTGGTCGAGCGCGCCCGGCTCGATGCGGCCGACGGCCTCTTCCTGGGTGATCAGCCCTTCCTGCGCCAGCTCGACCGCGATGCGCAGCGCGGCCTTGGCTGTGCGCTTGCCGGAGCGGGTCTGCAGCATCCAGAGCTTGCCCTCCTGGATGGTGAATTCCATATCCTGCATGTCGCGGTAATGCCGCTCCAGAATGCCGTAGATGCGGCAGAGCTCGGCATAGGCCTCGGGCATCGCCACTTCCATGGAGGGCTTGTCGGAGCCCGCCTCCTTGCGCGCCTTCTCGGTGATGTCCTGCGGGGTGCGGATGCCGGCGACGACGTCCTCGCCCTGCGCGTTGATCAGGAACTCGCCATAGAGCGCGCTCTCGCCGGTCGAGGGGTTGCGGGTGAAGGCGACGCCGGTGGCGGAGGTGTCGCCCATATTGCCGAACACCATCGACTGGACGTTGACGGCGGTGCCCCAGGCGGCCGGAATATTGTTCAGCTCGCGATATTTGATCGCGCGGGCATTCATCCAGGAGGAGAAGACGGCGCCGACCGCCCCCCAGAGCTGGGCCTCCGGATCCTGCGGAAAGTCGCTGCCGAGCGCCTTGCGGACGATCTCCTTGTATTTGCCGACCAGCATGCGCCAGTCCTCGGCGCCGAGATCGGTGTCGAGATGCAGGCCCTTGCGCTCCTTGTAATCCTCGAGCGCCTCCTCGAAATGGCCGTGATCGACGTCGAGCACGACGTTGGAATACATGGTGATGAAGCGGCGATAGCTGTCCCAGGCGAAGCGATCATCGCCCGAGGCCTTGGCGACGGCCTCGACCGTGACGTCGTTGAGCCCGAGGTTGAGCACCGTATCCATCATGCCCGGCATCGAGGCGCGCGCGCCCGAGCGCACCGAGACCAGGAGCGGGTTGGCCGGGTCGCCGAAGACCTTTCCGGTCAGCCGCGCCATCTCGTCCAGCGCCGCCTTGGCCTGGGCGTCGAGCTCGGGCGGGAAGCGCTTGTCGTTGTCGTAATACCAGGTGCAGACTTCGGTGGTGATGGTGAAGCCGGGGGGCACGGGCAGGCCGAGATTGCTCATTTCGGCGAGGTTCGCGCCCTTGCCGCCGAGCAGGTTCTTCATGCCCGCCTCACCTTCGGCCTTGCCATCGCCGAAGGTGTAAACCCATTTCCCACCAGCCATCGTTCAAGCCTTTTCCGGTTCGAGCCAGCGCAGCAACGCTATTGCACTGCAGAAGTTTCCTGTGCGGTGCATTCATCGACCGCCTCCGCGAGGGGCGGCGATGTCGCGCGGTCATGCCCAAAACCGGGAGAACAATCAATCTGCGGCGCCGCCGCGCGCCCTCTCCCGGGCCGGTGCGGCGCGGCGGCGCAGAACTATTAGAGACCGGCGCCGCGGGCCCGACTAGCGCGTACCGCGCGCCGCTTTCGGCCAGCGCAGCGGCCATTTGACGATGCGGTCCGGCAGATCCTCCTCGTCGATCTCGCTCTCGCTGGCATGGACGCGGCCGCGCACGGAGACGCCCGCCGCGACGACCGTGTCGGGATCGCCCGAGACGAGCGGATGCCACCAGGGCAGGTCGCGCCCCTCCGCCACCAGCCGATAGGCGCAGGTCGGCGGCAGCCAGGCCAGGCTGCGAGCGGTCTCCGGCGTCAGGGTGACGCAGTCCGGCACGGTCTGCGAGCGGTTGGCATAGTCGCGGCAGCGGCAGGAGCCGGCATCGAAGAGGCGGCAGCCGACATCGGTGGCCAGGATCGCGCCGGTATCCTCGTCCTCGAGCTTCAGCAGGCAGCAGCGGCCGCAGCCGTCGCAGAGCGATTCCCATTGCTCGCGGCTCATTTCCTCGAGCGGAATCCTGCGCCAGAACGGGGCAAGGGCTGCGTCATCTGCGGTCATGCCGGCGCTTATGCCCGGGATATGGGGCGGAAGGAAGCCGCGCGCCCGGAGGCTTTGCGCCATAATCGGCCAGGCCTGGCAGGCATGGTTCCTGCTCCCGGATTCTTTCGCGGCCGAAGCGTGGCGAAAAATTGTTCGGCGCGCGGAACTTCAACCGCGGCAAAACGTGATTAGCTCGATATTGCCAACTCTGCCCTCACACGGCAGGACTTCTGTCGCAGCTGAAATGAGGGGCCGGGTCGGCAATGGAATTCCGCAAGGCAGGCTGGGGCACACGGATGAGGCGCTACGCCCTCGCCGTCGATTCCTGGGTCGATGCTGGCCTCTGGAACGCCGCTCGCCGCGCATCCGACCTGCATGAGCGCCTGCGCAGCTTCGCCGACCGCTTCACCGTCACCGGCGGCAAGCGGCTGGCCGCGGAATTCGCGAGCGAAGGGCTGAATATCGGCATCGCCGGCGCGCTGGTGATGCTGATGCTGGCGATCCCGTCATTCCAGGAGGGGCGCGAGGACGCGCTGAAGAACCAGGTCTTCGCCGTGACCTTCCTGGACCGCTACGGCTCCGAGATCGGGCATCGCGGCGCCCGCCACGACGATTCCCTGAAGCTCGAGGAGATGCCGGACCATCTGATCAAGGCGGTGCTGGCGACCGAGGACCGGCGCTTCTACGATCATTTCGGCATCGACGTGATCGGCACGCTGCGGGCGGTGACGGTCAACGCCCGGGCCTCGGGCGTGGTGCAGGGCGGCTCCTCGCTGACGCAGCAACTCGCCAAGAACCTGTTCCTGACCAATGAGCGCTCGCTCGACCGCAAGATCAAGGAAGCCTTCCTGGCGCTCTGGCTGGAATATCGCCTGACCAAGAACGACATTCTGAAGCTCTATCTCGACCGGGCCTACATGGGCGGCGGCACGTTCGGCGTCGCCGCGGCAGCCGATTATTATTTCGGGAAATCGGTGAAGGACGTCTCGCTGGCCGAGGCCGCCATGCTGGCCGGCCTGTTCAAGGCACCGACCAAATACGCGCCCCACGTCAATCTGCCGGCGGCCCGGGCCCGCGCCAACGACGTGCTCAACGCCATGGTCGATGCCGGCTTCATGACCGCCGGCCAGGTCGACAGCGCCAAGCGCAACCCCGCCACCCCCGTCGACCGCAAGCGCGGGGCGAGCCCTGACTTCTATCTCGACTGGGCCTTCGACGAGGTCACCCGCCTGGCCGGAGAGGGCAAACTCGGGCCCGAGCGCGTGCTGACGGTCAAGACCCCACATGATCCGGCGATCCAGGCGCGCTCGGACGAGGCCGTCGAGAGCATCCTGCGGCAGCATGGCGCCGGCTACCGGGCGAAGCAGGCGGCGGTGACGATCCTCGATCCGGACGGAGCGGTGCGCGCCATCGTCGGCGGCCGCGATTATGGCATCAGCCAGTTCAACCGCGCGACCTCGAGCCTGCGCCAGCCGGGCTCCTCCTTCAAACCCTTCGTCTATGCGGCGGCGATGGCGGCGGGATTGTACAGGCCGAACACGATCGTGACCGATCGGCCGGTCTGCATCGGCAATTGGTGCCCGAATAATTACGGACGGTCCTTCGCCGGCTCGATGCCGCTGACCGTGGCGCTGGCGAAATCGATCAATACGATCCCGGTGCAGATGTCGATCGCGATCGGGCGCTCCGCCGGCGAGACGCATGAGGCGCGCGCCGCCCGGATCGGCCGCAACAGGATCGTCGAGACCGCCCGCGCCATGGGCCTGACCACGCCTTTGACCGACACGGTCTCGCTGCCGATCGGCGCGGCCGAGGTGACGGTGATCGACATGGCGGCGGGCTATGCGGTCTTCGCCAATGGCGGGCGCCGGGCCCGCCCCTATGCGGCGCTCGAGATCCGCAACTCACAGGGCGAGACGATCTACAGCCATGAGCGCGACGAGCCGCCGGCCGCGCAGGTGCTGAGCACCCAGGTGGCGCAGGACATGAACGCCATGCTGGTCAAGGTGCCGACGGAAGGCACGGGCCGCCGGGCCGCGCTCGACGGCGTGGTCACCGCGGGCAAGACCGGCACCACCAACGGCTACAAGGACGCCTGGTATGTCGGCTATTCCGGCAATCTCGTCGGCGCCGTCTGGTACGGCAACGATGATTCCTCCGAGACCGCGAACATGACCGGCGGCTCGCTGCCGGCGATGACGTGGAAGGAGATCATGCAGTTCGCCCATCAGGGCCTGGAGACGAAGCCGCTGCCCGGCGTGACGCCGCCCGATCAGAAGGGCGTGCCGGTGGCCAGGAGCCAATCCCCCGCCACGGCTGCGGCCGCACCCGCTCCCGGTCCCGGCGCCGGGCACATGCCGCGGCAATCCTTCGAGGTGCTGACCTCGGTGGGGAGCATGTTCAAGGCGGTCGAGCCGCCGCGCGCGGCGCGGCTCTCGGTCGAGGCGGGGCTGCGCGAGGTCCCGCCGACCGGGCGGGTCACGGCGCTGCGCTGACCGCCCGGTTGACGCCACCGGCCGCGCTGGTTCAACTCAGGGCTTCGCCCCCCACCGGATCGACCAGGCCCGTGCGCGTCCTCAGCCTCGCTTACGTGATCGCGCTCGGCGCCGGAATCGGCCTGGCCTCGGCGCATTACGCCGTCGCGCATCGCCCCGTGGTCGGGCTGGTGAAGATCGGCGCCTGGCAGACCTGGCCGAGCAGCGGCGGGCGCGACATCGACCCCTATATGCGCGCCTATCTCGCGCGCGGCGTCCACCTGCCGCTCGGCGCGGGCGAAGGCGTCGAGCTGGTGGCCGAGGCCGATGATACGGGCCAGGAGCTCGATGGGCGCTGCCGCTACCGCATCGCCGGCACCACGCCGCCGACCAGGGCCTGGACGCTGACGGTCAATGATCTGGAAGGGCGCGTCTTCGGCCCGCCGGTCTCGCGGACCGGCTTTACCGACCAGGAAATCGTCCGGGACGAGAGCGGCATGATCGCGATCGTCGCGGCCTCCGCCGTGCAGCCGGGCAATTGGTTGCCCCTGCCCGGCAACCGGCGCTTCGCCCTGCGGCTGCGGCTCTACGACACGCCGCTTTCGGGGCAGGCCGGGGAGCTGCGCCCCGACATGCTGCCCCGCATCAGCCGGGTCGATTGCGGATGATTGCGACGCCCATGACAGCGGATCCGGCACAGGATGCGCCCCCTCCCCCGCCCAAGGCAGGCGCCACGGGCCGCCGAGGCGGGCCGCTCTCCCGCCTCGGCCCCCTCACCCGGCTGGGCGGAGCCCTGCGCGGCTGGCTGCTGGCGACGCTGGCCGGGCTGGTGCTGGCGGGGATCGTGCACATCGTCACCATCCTGCTGATCCCGCGGCTCTCCGAGAGCGACGCGGCCAGCGCCTATCTGCTGCTCGGCGCCACTGGCCGGACGGAGCTGGTCACCGGACCCGGGCGAGGGCTGGCGGAGCTGCGCGATGCCGACCCGGCCGTGGCGACCGCGGCCTGCAGCTATGATCTGTCGGGCGGCCCGATGCGGATCGTCGCCCGCACCGGGCCGGTGCCGCTGGGGCTGACGCTGCACCGGCGCGGCGGCGGCGTGCTCTACGCCGTCACCGATCGCGCGGCGATCCGCGGGGTGATCGAGTTCATCCTGCTGACCGAGGAGCAGCTGGCCGAGCGGCTGACGCGCGACGGCGACGGCCAGGCGGTGCGCGAATTGCGGATCGTCTCCGACACGCTGGAAGGGCTCGTGGTGGCGCGGGCGCTGGCGCAGCGCCCCTCCGACCGCGCCGATGCCGAAGCCTCGGCGGCGAGCGTCGAGTGCGGCCTGGCGGAGTGACGAAGCGGCGTCCCCGCCGCCTCAACCCTTGGCGACGATGGGCACCGGCGGCTTGACGATGCCGTGCAGCGACATCTTGCACAGGGGGCCGATCTCGGCCTCCAGCGCCATGATCGTGCGCTCGCTCTGCAGAGCCTCGCGGGAGGGCATCTCCACCACGAGATTGGCCAGCGCGTAGCGGTAGCTCTCGAGGCGGAAACCGACCCGCTCGCAGACCCAGAGTACCAGCCCCTCGTTCTCGAGCACGCGGGCGAGCGCCGGGTCCTGCTTCTCCGGCGGTACCATCGGCGAGGTTTCGAGCGTGCGCAGCCTGACCTTGTCGGCGGCGACGACGCGCTGGGCATTGCCGCGGAACGGCGTGATCAGCAGCCGGTCGGCATTGGCGTCCTCCGCCAGACGCGCATAGCGCGAGGCCTGCGAGGCGTAGGAGCCGGAGGTCAGCGCGTTGTAATAGGCGGCGACGTCGCTGGACTGGGCGGATGTCGGCACGATGCGCGCATGGGCGAGCGCCGACAGCTCGGCGGCGAAATAGCTCTTCTCATGCGCGGGCATGATCAGCCGCCAGGCGCGGTCGCGCAGCTGCTGCTCGTCATCGGTCAGGCGGAAATAGGAGGCGGCCTCGCCCCGGGCGGTCGCGGACCAGAAGCCGATCTCCGGCGCCACGATCTGGTTCCAGATCGTCGGCCGCGGCCGGCCGAGATCGCCGGTGCAGGCGGCCAGGGCGAGCCCGAGCGTCGCCGCCGCGACCCTGCCTGCCGACCCGCGAATCAAGCGGGTGTCCTGGCTCTCTGGGCGCGCCCGGTCGGCCGCGCGGCGCGGCGCTTGGGCTGCTCCTTGCGTTCGGCCGCTGCGGGCTCGGCATGGCGTTCATAGCGGATGCCGGTGAAGAACAGAATGGTCGCAGGAGTATCGGCGAGGGTCGTCGCCGGCTCGGCGGCTGCGGAGCGAGGGCGCGGCGCGAAGGGAATGACGACGGACATGACGCGCCTCCTGGTTGCGCCGGTTTCGGGTCGGAGCTGGCCCGGAGCTGTGCGAGCACCTCGCCGCCGACGCCCAGGCCCTCCTAGACCTGCATCAAGAGCCGACATGGTTAACGCCAAATTAAAGCCTCGGGGATTATTGCTGACTCGTCCCGATTTCCCCGCAGAGCAGCGTTCATGCCCGGTCGCATCTCCTCAGAACTCGCCCATCTCGCCCGCCTCGCCCGCGATGGCGGGCTGGATCTCAGCCAGGTTTCGCTGCGGGTGAAGGCGGATCTGCTGCTGTCGACGCCGCAGCCGGCGCCGGACGACATCGCCGCCTTCGAGGCGATGGCGTCGGCGTCGATCCCCGTGATCGACGAGGCGACGGCCGTCATTCTCGCGACCAAACTGGCCGGCTGGCGCCATCTGCCGGCTTCGGTGCTGGCCGCCCTGCAGGCGCGCGGCGGCCCCGTGCTGGCGGCGCTGCTGCGCCACGGCGCGCCGGTGACGCAGGCCGAGATGGAGACGCTCGCCGAACATGGCGCGCCCGATACGGCCGCCGCTCTGGCCGAGCGGCCCGATCTCACCTCCGCGACCATGCTGCTGCTGGTGGAGCGGGACGAGCGCGCCGTCGATCTCGCCTTGATCGCCAATCAGAAGGTCGTTCTGCCGCGCGCGGCGGTCGACCGGCTTATCGAGCGCGCCCGCGCCGATGCCGCCTATGGCGCGGCCCTGCTGGCGCGCCGGGATCTCGGCCCCGCCGAGATCGCGCCGCTCTTCCTGCAGGCGGGGCCGGACCGGCGCGCCGCGATCATCGATTCGCTCGCCGCGATCGAGGCGATCAACGATGGCGACCGCCGGCGCAGGACGCTCGAGCCGGACCGTCTGGCGGGCTGGCTCGACATGGCGGCGGCCGATCCGCCGAGCGCCTTCGGCGCCGTCGCGGACCATCTCGGCTTCGGGGCCGGGCTCGCCGAAGCCATGGAGGCCGATCGCTCGCGCGATCTCGTGGCGCTCGCGCTGGTGGCCGCCGGCGCGCGTGTCGAGGATGCGACGCGCTTCCTGATCAGGCTGGGCGACGAGGCGGCCCATTCCGTCGACCGGATCTTCGCGCTCGTGGCGCTGATGCGGCTCGTCCGGCCGGGGGTCGCGGAGCGGGTCGTGATGCAGGTCGCCGGGGCCCAGCCGCAGCAGACCACGCGGCGGGGCCGGCATCAGCCGGCGATGGACCCGTCCGGCACGCCGGTTCGGCCGGGCGCCAGCCAGCCCGAGAGCCACGCGGCGATCACGGGGATCATGCGCACGCTCGGCCTGCGGCGCGACCGGGCCTGACCGAAGCTTCGGCGGGGAAGGCTAGTCGACCAGGTCCAGGCGCGGATCCCCGGCCCGGTTCTCGATCTCCACCAGCCAGAGATCGGGGTCGAAGCGGCGCTCCTTCTCGACCCGCTCCTCCACCGAGGCCGGATCGGATTGCAGAATCAGCTGGAAGCGGCGCCGGCCCGTCTCGTCCGCCAGAGCCTGCGGGGCGGGGCCGTACAGAGCCGCCGTGCCGTCGAGCCGGTCCAGCTTGACGAAGATCGCACCCGCCTCCTTCGCACCGCGACGGCGCAGCACCGCGACGAGCCCGTCCAGCGCCGCCTGGCGCAGAAAGGCGGAGACCCAGAAATCACTGGTCAGCCTGGCCATGGCGGCCCAGCCTCGCCGGCCGCGCTCAGTTCTCCACCGGCTTGCGGGCCGGAGCCGGGCGGCCGGCGCCGCGGATCTCGGCCGGCGGGCGCATGTCGATGCCGTTGATCAGATCGGCGATCGGATCACGCGCAACTGCGCGGGCGGGCGTCACGGCCGGCGCCGGTGCCGGTGCCGGCGCGGCGGCGCGCTGCACCGGAGCCACGGGCGCAGGCGGCCGGAGCGGAGCCTCGCGGCCAGCGGGGGCGAAATCCTGGGGCCGCGCCGGGGGAAACGGAGCCGATGTCCCTTCCGGCTGCACGGCCGCCGCCTGAGGCGGCTCCGCCCGCCGCTCGACCGCGCGCGGCGGCGGGGTGACCGCCGGCGCCGAGACGATCGGGGCGGGGTGGCGCACCGACTGGAACAGCAGCGCATTCGCCAGGATCGCCCCGGCGATCGCCGAGAAGGCGACGAGGGTCAGCGTCCGGCCCGGGCGCTTGGCCGCGAGCCGTCCCAGCCGCGTGAACAGCGCCGGCTTGCGGCGCGGCTTCTGCGGGCGCCGCGCCGGAGCGGACAGCGTGGCATGGCCATGGGAGCGGGCGGCGATGGTCGCGGACATGAAGCGGCACTCTCGATCAGGCGGTCAGGCGGATGGGTTCTTTGGCTTCGAAGGCGCGGCGCGGCGCCCTCGCATAGGTGGTGATCGGCACGGGCTGGGCGTTGCTGGCGGCGCCGGCCACGGGCAGGCGCACGCACACCCTGGTGCCGGTCCCGGGCGCGCTCTCGATCGTCAGCTTGCCGCCATGCAGCCCGACCAGGCCGCGCACCACGGAGAGGCCGAGCCCGGTGCCCTCATGGGTGCGGTTATACGAGCTGCGCGCCTGGAAGAACGGCTCGCCCAGCCGGGGCAGGTCCGAGGCCGCGATGCCGATGCCGGTATCGGCGATCGACAGGTCGATCACATCGCCGTCCCGCACCACGGCCAGCACGACGCGGCCGCCGGCGGGGGTGAATTTGACGGCGTTGGAAAGCAGGTTGATCAGCACCTGCTTCAGGGCCCGGCGATCACCCATGACGGCGGGCAGCTCCGGCCCCAGCACCTGCTCCAGCGCGACCGAACCGGTTTCGGCGCGCAGCGCGATCAGCGAGCAGCACTCCCTGGCCATCGCCGCCATGTCCAGCGGCTCCCGCTCGATCGTCATGGCGCCGCTCTCGATCTTCGAGATGTCGAGCAGGGTGTTGACGACATCGAGCAGGTGATGCCCGGATTCATGGATGATCCGGGCATAGTCCAGCCGCTTCTCGGCGGTCAGGAAGTCCTGCGGCCCGGTCAGGATTTCCGAGAAGCCGATGATCGCGTTCAGCGGCGTGCGCAGCTCGTGACTCACCGTGGCCAGGAACTGCCCCTTGATGTCGCTGGCCTTCACCGCCTCGGCATGGGTGCGCGCCTGCTCCGCTTCCAGAGCGAGCCTGGCCGTGACGTCGCGCATCACGCTGACCACCACCACGCCGTCGCCGGCGGCACCGTTCTCGATGCGATGGGCCTGCATCTCCAGCCAGAGCGAGACCGGCGCGCGCGGCGCATCGGCTCCGGCTCTGGGCAGGAACAGCGTGCGGAAGGTCGCACTGGCCTGGCCCTTGCCATGGGCCGCCTCGCTGAGCGCGGTCAGGAATAGCGGCCGATCGGCGATGTGAACGCGCTCGAGCAGACCGCGTCCGAGCAGTTCGTTCGGCTCCGCCCCCGCCAGGTTCAGCGCCGCGGCATTGGCGTTGACGACCGAGCCGCCGGCGTCGTGCCAGGTGACGAGGTCGCCGACCGTGTCCAGCAGCAGCCGGGCCCGGGCCGCGGTCGCCTGATGGGCACGCGCCTGGCTGTCGCGGCCGCGCAGGATCCAGAAGCCGAGACCGCCGGTATAGGCGATGGCGAGCGCGGCGAGGACCAGACCCGTGCCGGCCGACCAGGACGCCTCCCCGTTGCCGGGGCCGACGCCGTCGAGCGCGACCACCGCTACGAGTCCGGCCAGGGCGATCGCCATGGCGCGGCCGATGGCTGCGCAGGATCCGAGCAGCATCGCCTCCGCCGGAACCAGAGCGAGCGCGAATAGCAGTGGCGAGGCGACACCGCCCGTCACGCCTGCGAGGATGCAGATGGCGAGGCTCATGGCGGCGGCGGAGACGCCATGGGCGAGGCCGAAGCGGGCGGTGCGGGAGAGCAGGACCACGGCCAGGAGCGGCAGCGAGACGGCGACGAGCAGCCCGGTCTCGACGGCGCCGAGCGTGCCGCGCCAGGCCAGATAGGCCGGCGCCAGCCCGAGGCCGAGCGCCCCTATGGCCAGACGCGACAGGATGAACCGTTCATGGCGGGACCATTCGGGGCTCGAGGGCAGGACGCTGGCGTGGATTAGCTCCGCCACCTGTGTCCTGATCGCCGCTATCGTCATGGGAAAACGCAACGCAAAACCTCTGCGGGCCGAGCCGCCCGTGTCGGAAACGACCATGCGCGGGCCGGTTTAAGCGGGATTTAAGCCGGCGGCGTCCGGCGGCCTGCGGCGGGCGGGCGGCTCGGTCAATTCTATAGATATTTCAACGTCTTGACTGATCTCCCGTCGACGGTACGAGTCCGGCGGATTGTTCCGGCAGGGTGAATGGATGCTGAAGATCGGCCGGCGCATTTGCCTCAAATCCGAGCAAACCGCCAAACCCGATCTTTCGGGTTGCAGGCTATGGTGCGGGCGTTGGAGAGATCAGCGGCCCGGCGCAGCGGATCGCGCCCGCGCCGAGACAGGGACCGGACATGGCCTATATCCTTCGCAGCATCGCCATCATCGGCGCCATCGCGTTGAATTCGCCCGTTCACGGCGGCAAAAGCGAGACGGCCGAGCCCCCCGCCCAGACACGGGAGCTGGCGCGCAAGCCCGGGCTGATCGCGGCGAAGGAGGCGATCGGCACCGCCGTCCACGGGGTGACCGCGGCGCGCGAGGCGGCGCAGATCATGGCCGGCCTCGATCCGGAGATCCGCGACCGGCTGCTCGGCCTGGCCGCTTCCGGCTTGAAGGCGCAGGCCGAAGCGGGAAAGACCGCCGCCCTGCGCTGAGCCTGCGACCGGACGGCGCTTGACGGCCGCGCCGGACGCGCCGAAGACGCTGGCTCGCGCCGCGCGACCGCGGCTCCCAGACAGACAGGCCATGAACCCCACACTCGACGAGATCATCGCCAATTTCGAGCTGCTCGACGATTGGGATGACCGCTACCGCTATCTGATCGAGCTCGGCAAAGGGCTGCAGCCCTTGCCCGAGGAGGCGCATAACGACGCCAACAAGGTCCGCGGCTGCGCCAGCCAGGTCTGGCTCGTCTCCTCGACCGAGGGCGCCGGCGCCGATGCGCGGCTCGATTTCGCCGGAGACAGCGACGCCCATATCGTGCGCGGCCTGGTGGCGCTGGCGCTGGCGATCTATTCCGGCCGGACCGCCCACGAGATCCTGGAGACGGACGCCTTCGCCATCTACGAGACGCTGGGCCTCGCGGCCCATCTGACGCCGCAGCGCTCCAACGGCGTCCGCGCGATGATCGACCGCATCAAGGCCGATGCGCGCGCCGCTTCGGCCGGCTGAAGCGAAAAGCGGCGTCGGGCCACACCCCGCCACGGGGCGATCGGCTCAGGCGGCGGGGATACCGGGCCGCGCGCCCTCGGCCAGCCAGTGATGCGCATGGGCGCCGGGCCCGCGCCTGGCCTGTGACAGCCCGTAATGCCGCTCCAGCGCCGAGAGGGCCAGGCGCAGCACGATCTTGGCCGAGCGCGCCGGCCATTGCCGCTCGCGCTCGATCTGATCGAGCCCTTTCAGAAAGCCGCAGACATCGATCGCGATGCCGGCGAGGTCCGTGCCGAGGCGCTCGCAGGCGAGCCGCACCCGCTGGCGCGCCGCCAAGGCCGCATCCGTCGCCGCAGCGGGATCGCGCGTTCCCGGCGCCCGGTCATCGGGCGAGAGGGCGGCGTCCCAGTTCATCGTGGTGCGCGGCAGCATGCGGGCCGTGGTCAGATCGGCCCGGAACCGCTCGCCGGCGGCGAATTCGCCCGGCGTCAATTGCGGCTGGCCGTCCTTGCCCTTGCGCCGATACAGCCAGAGCAGAGGGCTTTCGCGCTCGTCGACCAGCACCTGGCGGGTCTCTCCGGCGATCACCAGGCTGCGCGCGGCCAGCGCCCGTCCCTGCCCCTGCCCCGCGGCGAGTTCCAGCCGGCGGCCCCTGCCCTCCCCGGTCCAGAGCAGCAGCCCGTCGCGCACCAGCGCCTCCACCAGCTCCGCCGAGACATGCCCGGCCCCGAGGCTCGTCGCGCCTCTGGCGCGGTACAGCGCGATGCGGCCGCAGCCCAGCGGCGACTCCCGGCCGAAGGCGCCGGCCTCGCCCAGCAGCGTGAGAAGCCGCGCGGTCTCGCGCTCCCTGTCCGGCGTGCCCGTCATGACAGCACCGCGCGGGACAGCGTGCCGTCGAGGGCGATCAGGGCGGTTTCGAGGGCCGACAGGCCGATATCGCAGGCGGGATCGTCCCGCCGATCCTCGATCAGCGCACAGGCATGGCGCACCGTGGTGCGGTCGCGGCCGAAGCAGATGCCGACCCGGGTATAGGACAGGCCGAAGACGATATGCGCCAGATACATCGCGGTCTGGCGGGCGAGGGCGACCGGCCGGGGGCCGCGCCGCCGCTGCCTCAGACCCTCGCAGGGCGTCGCAGCGGCAGCGGCCGTGGCGACCTCGACGAGGCGGGCGCAGGCCGAAAAACCCAGATCGACCAGCGGATCAGTCTCGATGTCGTTCATTGTTTGTTCTCTCAGCGACTGCGGGCGGCACGGCGCCGCCCGGTGCTGTTATGAATAAATTCCTATAGTCGATCTGGCAAGACGAGGGTGGGCTATCCCCGCCCCAAAGGAGTCAGGAGCGTAAGGCTCCCCTCACCGGCCGGGGCCGGGGCCGGGGCAGCCGCGGCGGGCGCGCGGCCAGAATGCAAAAAGCCGCCGGCGGGGCCGGCGGCTTCGCGCTCTTCGGGATCGACGGCTCAGCGGCGCTTGCGGCGCTGCTGGCCCAGACCCATTTTCTTGGCCAGCTGCGAGCGGGCCTCGGCATAATTCGGCGCGACCATCGGATAATCCGGCGGCAGGCCCCATTTCTCGCGATACTGCTCGGGAGACATGTTGTACTGCGTGCGCAGATGGCGCTTCAGCGACTTGAACTTCTTGCCGTCCTCGAGGCAGACCAGGAAATCGGCCGTGATCGACTTCTTCACCGGAATGGCGGGCTTGGGTGCCTCCGCCGGCGCTGCGGGCGCGACGCCCCCGAGAACCCGGCTCAAGGCGGAATGAACTTCGCTGATCAGCGCCGGCAGCTCGCCGGCGGGCACGGAATTGTTGGATACATAGGCCGAGACGATATCAGCCGTCAGCTCGATGAAGTCGGCGCCCTCATTGTCAACCATCTCGTATATACTCCATTCTCTTGTTGTTGGACCAGCGTCCGATTAACGACCCGCCGTGTCATTCGTGGCGATGACAACGAGGATTTCCATGAGCAGGGGCCGGTCGAGAGCCGATACGCAGGAGAATCATCTTTAACAGGCTGATCATTATTGGATGTAGGCGAAGCTTATGAGAGCCGCAAGAGAATATCCACAGCTCGCAGCCATTTTGCAGGCACGTTAATTCATCACCGTAAGTTCTCACTGCCCATTATCCTGTCCATGCGGTAAACCTAACGCGCATTGGTTGTATTACCCCTCGATCATCCGCCGACCAATCTCCTTCTCTGCCGCTCAACCTGAAGTGCGATCCAACACTATGACAACCGAGTCCGCTGCAGTTTCATCCGAAAACGTGCGCCCCAAGGCTCCAAAACCGCCGGCGCGACCGGTTGAGCGTATCGTGCACGGCGCTGTGCTGAGAGATGATTATGCCTGGCTGCGGGCGGAGAACTGGAAGGAGGTTCTCCGCGATCCCGATACGCTGCCGCCGGCGATCGCCCGGCATCTGCGCGCCGAGAACAGCTATTGCCGCAAGTTGATGGAGCCGACGCGCGAGCTGCAACGCGATCTGATCAAGGAGATGCGCGGCAGGATCAAGGAGGACGACAGCAGCGTCCCCGAGCCGGACGGGCCGTTCCTCTACTATACGCGCTACCGCAAGGGCGGCGAGCATCCGCTGGTCTGCCGGAGGCCGCGCGACGCGCAGCCCGGCCGCAGCGGTCGGGCCGGCGAACAGGTGCTGCTGGACGCCGATGCCCTGTCGAAGGGCAAGGATTATTTCGACCTCGGCGATGCCGAGCACAGCCCCGACCATACGCTGCTCGCCTGGAGCAGCGACGAGGCGGGCTCGGAGCTACACGGCATCCGGGTGCGCAACCTGGCGACGGGCCAGGATCTCGACGACCGGGTCGAGGACAGCACGGGCGAGATCGTCTGGGCCCGCGACAGCCGCGCCTTCGCCTATGTCAGGCTCGATGCCGACCATCGGCCGTCCTGCGTCTATCTGCACAGGCTCGGCACCAGCCAGACGGAGGATGTGCTGCTGCATGAGGAGGCCGATGCAGGGATGTTCGTCGATATCGACCAGACCCAGTCCGGGCGGTTCCTGCTGATCTCGATCGGCGATCACGAGACCTCCGAGATCCGCCTGCTCGATCTCGCCGCGGCGGAGACCGAGCCACGCCTCGTCGCACCGCGGCAGGTCGGGCGGCAATACCGGGTTGAGCATCACGGCGACGAGCTCATCATCCTGACCAATGCCGACGAGGCCGAGGACTTCAAGATCGTCCGCGCGCCCCTCGACAACCCCGCCCCGGCGCAATGGATCGATCTCGTGCCGCATCGCGGCGGCCGGTTGATCCTGAGCCATCTCTGCCTGCAGGGGCGGCTGATCCGGCTCGAACGCGAGGATGGGCTGCCGCGCATCGTCATCCACGACCTCGCGAGCGGCGAGGAGCGCAGCATCGCCTTCGACGAGGAGGCCTATGGGCTGGGGCTGGACGCGGGCTATGAATTCGAGACGCAGACGCTGCGCTTCATCTACGCCTCGATGGCCCGCCCGGCCGAGACATTTGATTACGACATGGCGACGGGCGAGCGCGTGCTGCTCAAGCGCCAGGAGGTGCCGTCCGGCCATGATACCGCGGCCTATCGCGTGCGCCGCATCTTCGCGACCGCGCCGGATGGCCAGCAGGTGCCGGTTTCGCTGCTGCACAGGGCCGATACGCCGCTCGACGGCAGCGCGCCCTGCCTGCTCTACGGCTATGGCGCCTATGGCTCGGCGATGTCGGCCTCCTTCCGCATAAGGCCGCTGAGCCTGGTCGATCGCGGCTTCGTCTATGCCATCGCCCATGTCAGGGGCGGCACGGACAAGGGCTGGCGCTGGTATCTCGACGGCAAGAAGGACAAGAAGACCAACAGCTTCACGGATTTCATCGCCGCGGCGGGGGAGCTGGTGGCGCGGCGCTTCTGCGCGGCCGGGCGGATCGTGGCGCATGGCGGCAGTGCCGGCGGCATGCTGATGGGCGCTGTCGCCAACATGGCGCCGCAGCTATTCGCGGGCATCGTCGCCGATGTGCCCTTCGTCGACGTGCTGAACACGATCCTCGACGACACCCTGCCGCTGACCCCGCCGGAATGGCCGGAATGGGGCGATCCGATCCGCGATCCCGGCGCCTTCGCGACGATCCGCAGCTATTCGCCCTATGACAATGTCAGCCCGCAGGCCTATCCGCCGATCCTGGCGCTGGCCGGGCTCACCGATCCGCGCGTGACCTATTGGGAGCCGGCGAAATGGGTCGCGCGGCTGCGGGCGACCATGACGGGCGGCGGGCCGATCATGCTCCACACCAATATGGAGGCGGGCCATGGCGGCTCTGCCGGGCGCTTCGATTCGCTGAAGGAGACCGCGCTGTCCTATGCCTTCGCGATCCGCGCGGTGGGCGAAGCCTGGCCCGAGGCCACACTACACCCACCGGGCCGATCGGCCTGATCACAGGCCGAGCCGGCTCTTCTCGCTCGCCAGATAGGCCTTGAGCTCGTCCATCGAGGCGAAATCATAGTCGCCATCGGGGGTGCGGGCCCGGATCGAGCCGTCGGAATAGATGGTGAAATGGGCGTCGCCGACCTGATAGGCGCCGATCACGCCCTCATCGGAGCTGGCCGGCGCGTCGTCGCGACCCGGCTGCTCGTCCGCCGTCGCCGCGGGCTCCGCCACGGGTTCCGGCGCCTCCTCCGCCACCGGCTCCGGCTCCGGCTCCGGAGCGGGCTCCGGCGCAACGGGGGGCGCGTGATCGCGGCTCGGGGCGATGGTGACCTGCTCGGAGGCCGGCGGCGCGGGCTCCTCCCGCACCGATGGCAGCGAGGTCAGCCAGCTCTCGTCGCGCCTGACGGCCAGCATCCAGGCATCCGCGGGCTCCGGCTCCGGCTCGGCCTCCTCGCCAGGCTCCGGCTCCGGCCCGGCATCGTGGCCTGTGGTCGCCGCGGCGGGCATCGGATCGGCAAAGCTCTTCCGCAGCAGATCGAGCCCGTCGAAATCTTGCGGGTCCGGCGGCCGGTCTTCGCTACCTTCAGCCCTGTCCACGGCCTCTTCCGACGGTTGCGGCAGCTCGTCCTCATGCGGGCGCATTGCGGCCGCGATCGCCTCGGCGAAAGGATCCGACGCACGCGACGGCGCCGCCGCCTCGGGCCAGGAGGCGGGGGCCCAGCCATCCGCCGGCGCGAAGTGGTCCGGCTCCATCTCCGGCTCGCGTTCGGTTTCCGGTTCGCGCTCGGTTTCCGCTTCGCGCTCGGGGCTCGGCTCGGGCTCGTCCAGGCTCGGCTCGGGCTGGGGGCTCGGCTCGGGCTCCGGCGTCAGATCCGGCGCGTCCCGGTTCTCGTCATGCTGGAGCGGGAGCGGCTCCATCGGCGCGCTCACCAGGCTCTCCGGCTCGGGCGGCAGGCTGACTTCGGGCTCCGGACGGGCCGGCTCGCTGTCATGCTTCGTGGCGTCGGGCGGCGGGCTCGCCGTCCCGGCCATGGCTGCGACACCGGCACCGAGGGCGGCCCCTGCCCCTGCGCCCGCGCCGAGCGGACCCAGAGGAAACAGCCCCGCCGCACCCGAACCCGGCCGGCCGAAATCGGGCTCGGCCCGCTCGCCGAGCGGAGCCGATTCCGGCGCGACCTCGGTCAAGACCGGCTCCGGCAGCGGCCGGGTCGCCTCGGCAGGCACGGGAGCGCCCGTCCGCAGCGCCGTCTTGAGCCGCCTGATCTCGATCAGCACCCAGGCGAGACCGAGAATGACGAGCCCTCCCGTCGCGGCCGTGACCCCGCCCAGCACCTGCGTGAAGCCGCGCTCCAGGACGAGATAGGGAAGCCCGTCGACGATCGTCGCCAAACCGCCGCCGAGCAGCGCGAGCCCAATAATGATGAAGAGCGTAATCAATGTTTGTCCTATCCCAGCCACCGGTCGAGCGAAGGAAAATTCGCAAAGGTCGAAGCCTTACCGGACGTTATCCTGTAACGTATTGAATAAGAGACAGTTTCATTTTTTCTGTTTCCCTTGGAGCGCCTCCTGCGCGGGAAAAGCGGCCGCCATGCGGCGAAGCCACCCGCCATGCCGCATCACGCCAAGGTCGGCCATGCCCCGGCAGGCGGCCGACGCGCGCCGCAATCGCACGCAGGGCGGTTGCCGCTGGCCGGGCGGAGGCTTAACTAGCAGGGCGAATGGAGGGCCGGGCTCGCCCGGCCCGACCCGGGCCGTCCTTCGGCTGACCATTCCCGAGCCCTTATATTTTTGCCATAGGAGAGGCCCCGATGACCTTCACGCTTCCCGATCTTCCTTATGCCCATGATGCCCTGCAGCCCTTCATGTCGAAGGAGACGCTGGAGTACCATCACGACAAGCATCATCTCGCCTATGTCAACAATGGCAACAACGCGATCAAGGGCACGGAATTCGAGGGCAAGTCGCTCGAGGAGATCGTCAAGGCCTCGCATGGCAAGAACCCCGCCGTCTTCAACAATGCCGGCCAACACTACAACCATCTGCATTTCTGGAAGTGGATGAAGCCGAATGGCGGCGGCAGCATCCCCGGCTCGCTGGAAAAGGCGATCGTCGACTCCTTCGGCTCGGTCGACAAGTTCAAGGAAGACTTCGTCGCCGCCGGCGTCGGGCAGTTCGGCTCGGGCTGGTGCTGGCTCGAGATGAAGGGCGGCAAGCTCGCCGTCAGCAAGACCCCGAATGGCGAGAGCCCGCTGGTCAATGGCGCGACGCCGCTGCTCGGCTGCGACGTCTGGGAGCATTCCTACTATATCGACTATCGCAACCGTCGCCCGGACTATCTCAAGGCCTTCCTCGATAGCCTGGTGAACTGGGACTATGTGGCGGAGCTGTATGAGGGCGCCAAGGCCTGAGCCGGCAGCCGTCCGACATGCGAAAGCGGAGCCTCGCGGCTCCGCTTTTTTCGTTTCGGGTCGATGCTCGGATCCGGGCGCCCCGGCCCGACCTCAGGCCGCGACGTTGCGCAGGAACTGGTCCACCGTCTTGCGCAGGCGCAGCGCCTGGGCGGCGACTTCGCCGGCGGCGCCCCGCACCTGCTCGGCGGAGCGGCCGGTCTCCTCGACGCTGTCGGCGAGGACGCTGAGGTCGCTCGACACCGAGAGCGAGGAGGAGCTCGCCATGGCGACGCCGCTGGCGATCTCGCCGGTGGCGATCGCCTGCTGCTCGATCGAGGTGGCGACGGAATTGGCGAAGCTCTCGATCGCGCCCATGCGCTCGGCGATGTTCTGGATGGCGCCGACGACCTGGCCGGTCGCGCCCTGGATGGCGCCGACCTGCGCGACGATGCGGTCCGTGGCGTCGGCGGTCTGCGAGGCCAGGCTCTTCACCTCCGAGGCGACGACGGCGAAGCCGCGGCCGGCCTCGCCGGCGCGGGCCGCCTCGATGGTGGCGTTCAGCGCCAGCAGATTGGTCTGGGCGGCGATGTCGCGGATCAGGTTCACGACCTCGCCGATGGCGCGGGCCGTCTCGTCCAGCGCCTTCACCGAATTGGCCGTGTCGCGGGAGACCGACGCGGCCTCGACGATCTCCGAGCGGACGCGGCGGACCTGGAACTCGACCTCGCGGATCGCGGCTCCCATCTCCTCCGCGGCCTGGGCGGCGTTCTCGACGTTGCCGGAGGCGCCATGTGCGTTCTGGGCGGCGCGGGCGGCCCGGCCGGAGGATTCAGCGGCGACCCGGGCGAGCCCGTCCGAGGCCTCGCTCATGCTGTCGGCATTCGTCTTGAAGGTCTCCAGCGCGGCGCCGACCTCGGCCCGGAAGACGCTGATCGCCTCGTCGACGCGCTGCTGCTTCAGCCGGCGCTCCTCCTCGGAGACCTGCTGCTTGTCCTGCAGCGTCGCCCGTTCGGCCAGCCGCACCTTCAGGATGCCGAGCGCGTGAGCGATGGCGCCGATCTCGTCACCGCGACCGACGACGTCGATGGGGGTGTCGAGCCGCCCATCGGAGATCCCGACGATCGCCGTGGTCATGTTCTTGAGCGGGCGCATGGTGCGCGACAGCGTGATCCAGAGCAGCGGCCCGAGCACGACGAGCAGCGCCAGGCCGAGGCCGCCGGTGACCAGCTTCTCCCAATTGCTGCGCTCGATCAGGCGGGATTTGTCGAAGCGGATGGCGACGAAGCCGATGCGCTTCTGGCTGGTGCCGATGCCGACCGAATGCAGCACCGTGATGGAGGTGTCCGTCTCGACGCGGGCCGAGGGCTGGCTCGCCAGGATCAGCCAGGGCTCGCGGCCGAAAGCTTCGGTGAGGCTGCGCTGGGTCATCGAGAGCCGCGCGGTCTCGGAGCGCCCGGCGCTGGCGATGATGGTGAGGTCGTCGCCGACGACGCCGGCCTCGAAATCCGGGTCCCGCCGCAGCGATTCCAGGATGTAGCTCAGCGTGGTGTTGTCGCGGGAGAGAATCAGCGCCGGCGCGGCGTTCACCACCATCATCGACAAAGCGAGGATCTTCTCCTCGAGATCGCCACGGGTCTTGCCGTCATTGTAGCGGGATACGCCGATCACGACCAAAACCACCGCGACGGCGACGATGGTGACGGCCGCCGCGACGATCTGGCTGCTCAGCGACCGCGTGCGCTTCTCCCGAGGCGCGGCAAACTCCGCCGGATCGGAGGCAGTCGACGCAGCATTTGCACCACGCTTGAAGCCGTACATGCGTTGGGTATCCCAAGACTGCGCAGCCGCCGACAGCCGGAGCCGCGCGCCGGGTCACCCTGAACGGACAAGGTAAAGAATGGCTTTCGCCCCGCCGCTTTATCTCTTTCGGACTAGGCCCGATTCGCAGCGGCGAGCGCGCCGAAACGCAGCATCTTCAGGCCGGGCGGCGGCTCGAAGGCCAGGAGCGCCCGATGTTCCAGCGGCCGCGTTTCGACCACCGGGTCCAGTCCGCGCAACTCGTCATCGACGAAGCCGGGATGACACATGACCAGGTGCAGCGGGCCGGGGCGGATCAGGAACCGGGCGAGGTCCTGAGCGAAATCCGCCGCCGGATCGAAGGAGGCCACCCCGGAAAACCCGTGATTGACCGGGATGCCGCGCCGCCGCGCCGCTTGGGCGAGGCCGCGCGAAAGGGTGGCGATGACCATCGCCTTCCCGGTGGCGACGCCGCGGGCCCTTATGGCGCTCAGCCTGTCGGCCGGATCGCGAAGATAGACCGAGCCCGCGGGATAGCGGCGCTGCAGCGCGTCGAGCACTGCGCGGCGGACGCCCGGCAGGACATGGGCGTGCTGGTGCCCGTCGAGGAAATCCGGCGCGCGGCCGGCCGCGTCCTCGAACGCATCGAGCTGCCTCGCGATCTCGGCGGCGATCTCGCGGCGCGCGGCGCGCGACGCGGCCGCGGCGCGGGCCAGAAGCGGCAGAGAGGGCAGGACGCCGCGCGGCGCGACGCGCGGCATCGAAGAAAGCGGGGCGGCGCAGGTGAGATTGAGGTGGAGGCCGAGATCGGCCCTCCCGCCCTGCGCGGCGAAAGACTGCGCGAGGCGGGGCCAATGCGGGCGGTTGGTCATGGCGCCGGCGGCGCTCAGCCGGCCCTCCTCCAGCAGCGCGAGGATCGAGCGGCTGACGCCGTCCGTCAGCGCGAAATCATCGGCGCAGAGGATAAAGCCGGTGGGCTTGGCGTCTGTCATCCCATGTTCATCCCGTTGGCCCTAGAGCGTCGAAGCGAGCCGCCGGCCGGCGCTCCGCCCTGATGGCTGTAGGGGGCTGGCATCGCGTCGGCAAGGCTGCGACAAGAAGGGCCGCGGCCCCGTGCCGGCCAATGGGTGTGCGAGCCGCCCCGAGCTCCGGTCTGCCTCGGCGCGACCGGTCGAGCGGCGGTCGCTTGAGAGGTCGAAGACGTGTCCGAGACGGTGGCCCAGATCGTTCATCCTCCATCCGCGCCGCGCCGCGAGCGGCCGGAGCTCTCCATCGTGGTGCCGGTCCATAACGAGGCCGACAATCTGCCGCTGCTGATCGAGCGGCTGGCCGCCGTGCTCACCCCCGCCGTCAGGTCCTGGGAGGTGATCGCCATCGACGATGGCAGCCGCGACGGCTCGCTCGCCGTGCTGAAACTGCTGCACGCGGCGGATCACCGCGTCAGCGCCATCTCCTTCAGCCGCAATTTCGGCAAGGAGGTGGCGATCGCCGCCGGGCTCGATCATGCCGCCGGCGATGCGGTCGTGATCATGGACGCCGATCTCCAGCATCCGCCCGAGACGATCCCGCTGTTTCTCGAGAAATGGCGCGAAGGCTTTCTCAACGTCTATGGCCAGCGCTCCGACCGGGCCGGCGAAGGCAAGCTGAAGCGCAATTTCGCCAAGGCGTTCTACCGGCTCTTCGCGCGCTTCGGCGAGACGGAGCTGCCGGAAGGCGCCGGCGATTTTCGCCTGCTCGACCGCAAGGTGGTGGATGCGCTGCGGGCCCTGCCCGAACGCGCGCGCTTCTCCAAGGGCCTCTATGCCTGGGTCGGCTTCCGCTCGACCGGCGTGACCTTCGAGGTCGCCGACCGGCAGTTCGGCGAGACCAAGTTCCGCTTCGGCAAATTGTTCAGCTTCGCCTTCGACGGGCTGTCGTCCTTCTCGACCGTGCCCTTGAAGATCGCGACCTGGACGGGCGCGGTGATCGCCTGCATCGCGACGCTGACGGCGGTGTTCTTCCTGCTGCGCACCCTGTTCTTCGGCACCGACCTCCCCGGCTTCCCCTCGCTGATCGTCTCGATCATGTTCTTCTCGGGCATCCAGCTGATCTCGCTCGGGCTGATCGGCGAATATGTCGGGCGGATCTTCGCCGAGGTGAAGCGCCGGCCGCTCTACCTGATCGGCGAGCGCGTCGGCCTTCCCGCGGGCGCGGTCGAAGTGCAGCGCGGCGAGGCGCTGCCGCCGCCCATCGGTTCAAATCTGACGTAGCGTCGTCTCGTTATCCTCTCCGCAACACTCGTCCTTTAGGTTGCAGGGCATCGCATCGCCGGCGCGGACCCTGTCGCCTCTGGAGAGCTGAGCCTTGAGCCCTGGCACCACCGTTCGCGAGAGGACCGGACCGAAGGTGCCTGACCGCCTGGGCGGCCGCCTCGACCTCGAGGTGATCGCCGATCTCGACCGGCCCGGTGCCTGGTCCGGCTGGTCGGCGCTGGAGGCGGAGGCTGCCGGCACGGCCTATCAGGCGCGGGCCTTCGTCGAGCCGCTGGCGCGGAGGCTGGCTCCGGCGCTGGGGCGCAGCGCCTTCCTGATCCAGATTCACGACGAGGCCGGGCCGGTGCTCGCCGCCGCGCTGGTGATGCGGCGCTGGTATGGCGCGCGCATCATCGAATTCGCCGATTTCGGCTATGTCGATTGCTGCGGCCCGCTGGTCAGGCGGGGGCTGGAAGCCGATCCGGAGGCGATCGGGCGGCTCGACGCGGCGCTGCAGGCGGGGCTGCCGCGGCATGACGCGCTGATCCTGAAGCGGATGCCGGCCGAGATCGCCGGGGAGGCCAATCCCTTCGCCCTGCTGCCCGGCGCGCGGCCCATGGGGTGCGGCACGTTCGAGCTGCCGCCGGGTTCCCGGATCAGCGGCTCCTCCGCCACCATCCGCAACAGCGAGCGGAAGGCGCGCAGGCTGATCCGCGATGGCGGTACCGTCCGCAGGATCACCGACCCCGCCGAGGCGCTGGCGGCGCTGGAGCTGGCGTTCGCCTGGCGCTCCGGCTCCGGCGACAGATATGATTGGGCGGCCTCGCCCCTCGCCCACCCCGCCGCCCGCGACTTCTACCGCGAGGTGATCGGCCAGGGCGTGGCGAGCGGCCATTCCGTGCTGCACCAGGTGGCGACGGCCCAGGGGCCGATCGGGCTGGTCCATGGCTTCGTCCATGCCGGGCGCTACCATGGCAGCCTGATGGCGGTGGACCGGACCGCGCCGGAAGCAAGGCTCTATTCGCCCGGGATGGTCGGCGTGCTGGCCGCGATCGGCGAGCATCTGGCCCGGGAGACGGGCGGGGTCGATCTCGGCGCCGGCAACAGCGAGTACAAGCGGCATTTCCGCGGGCGGTTCCGCCAGCACATCATGGTGGCGAGGGCGCGCACGTCGCTCGGCGCCCTCGCCGTCGCGCGCGCGAAGCTGCACGATGCCGGGCGCCATTGGATGCGGGCCCATCCCGCGCTCGCCCGCCAGATCCGCGCCTGGCGGGGGCTGTGACCGCCGGCACGCTGCCCGCTGGACCCGGGCCGCTGCCGCGGCTATGCGGCTGAGCGACAGGTGGACCGAAGCGACGCGCGCATGCTCAGAAAAATCCTCTCCGTCAGCGGCTTCACGCTGCTGTCGCGCATCTCCGGCTTCGCGCGCGACATCGCGCTCGCCGCCGTGCTGGGCGCCGGCGCGCTGATGGACGCGTTTTCGGTGGCGCTGCGGCTGCCCAATCATTTCCGCGCCATCTTCGGCGAGGGCGCTTTCAACCAGGCCTATATCCCGACCTATCTGCAGACGCGCGAGCGGGCGGGGCAGGAGGCGGCGGCGCTGCTCTCCAACCGCGTCTTCACGCTGAACCTCCTGATCCAGCTGGTGCTGCTCGGCCTGGCGCTGCCGCTGATGCCCGAGATCGTCAGCCTGCTGGCGCCGGGCTTCCGCAACGATCCGCTGCGCTTCGAGCTCGCGGTCTCGCTGACCCGCATCACCTTCCCCTATCTGCTGTTCGTCACGCAGGTGACGCTGCTTTCCGCCAATCTGAACGCGGTCGACCGGTTCGCGGCCGCCGCCGCCGCGCCGATCCTGCTGAACATCGCGCTGATCGCGGCGCTCGGCGTCGCCTTCCTGTTTCCCAACGCGGCCTATGCGGCGGCCTGGGGCGTCGCGATCGCCGGGCTCCTGGAATGGCTGCTGCTGGCCGTGGCCGCGCGCCAGGCGGGGGTGGCGACGGCGCTCGCCCGCCCTAGGCTCGATCCGCAGATGAAGACCTTCCTCAAGGCCTTCGGCCCGGCGGTGATCGGCTCGGCCGGTGTCCAGATCGCGCTGTTCGCGGATACCATCATCGCCTCGCTGCTGCCGGCCGGCGCCTATGCGGCGCTGTATTACGCCGAGCGCCTCTATCAATTGCCGATCGGGGTGATCGCGATCGGCGTCGGCACCGTGCTGCTGCCGACGATGAGCCGGCTGCTCGCGGCCGGCGACGTCGCGGCGTCGGATCGTGCGCAGAACCGCGCCGTGGCGCTGACCCTGCTCGCCTCGGCCCCCTTCGTCTCGATCTTCCTGGCGATCCCGGAGCTGATCGTCGCCGGATTGTTCGAGCGTGGCCGCTTCGACGCCGCGGCGAGCCAGGCGGCCGGTGCGGTGCTCTTCGCCTATGCCGTCGGCCTGCCGGCCATCGTGCTGATCCGCACCCAGATCTCGACCTTCCAGGCGCGGGGCGACACGACGACGCCGATGGTGGTCTCGCTCTGTGCCATCGCCGCCAATATCGCGCTGAAGCTCGTGCTCTGGCGCGATTGGGGTGCGCCGGGGCTCGCTTTCGCGACCGCCGCCGGGGCCTGGGTGAACGTCGTCGCGCTGACGGTGCTGGGCATCAGGCGCAGCTGGGCCCGCCCGGAAAAGGGGCTGGTGGCGCTGATGGCATGGCTGTGCCTGGCGACCCTGCTCGCCGGGCTGGCCGCTCGCTTCTCTGCGCAGCCCGTGCTGCGCCTGGCGCAGGCGGCGCCGATCGAGCCCAATCTCGTGGCGCTGATCGGCGTCGGTGCGATCGCCGCGACGAGCTATGTCGCGGCGAGCTTCGTGTTGCTGAAAGCGAGCGGCCTGATGCGGCTGCTGCGCTGAGGCTCAGGCCGCCTTGGTGCCGGCGAAATCCATGTAGAGCTCCCGCGCCTTGCGGAAGAGCGGGCCGGGCTGCAGCGTGATGTTGTCGATCCGCGAGACCGGCATGACCTTCGAGTAATTGCCGGAGATGAAGATCTCGTCGGCCTGCTCGAAATCGCTGTAGCGCAGGCTGGTCTCCTCGACGGTGATGCCGCTGTCGCGCATCAGCCCGATGACCCGCTGGCGCGTGATCCCGTTCAGGAAGGTGCCGTTCGGCACCGGCGTCTTCACCACGCCGTCCTTGGCCATGAAGATGTTGGAGGTCGCCGTCTCCGCGACATTGCCGAGCATGTCCAGCACCAGCGCGTTGTCGAAACCGGCCGCCTTGGCGGCGCGCAGGATGCGGGCATTGTTGGGGTAGAGGCAGCCGGCCTTCGAATCCGTCGGCATCGTCTCCATGGTCGGGCGGCGGAATTCGCCCTTGGTCACCGAGAAGCCCGAAGTCGGCTGCGGCATCGGCGCCTCGAACAGGCACAGGCAGAACTGGGTCGATTCGGGATCGCCCATGATCGTCGAGAGGCCGTCGGCCTCGGCCCAGTACATCGGCTTCACATAGAGCGCGGTGCCGGGGCTGAATTTACCGACGCCCTCTTGCGCCTTGGCGACGATCTCCTCCGCCGACATCGTCGGCTTGAGGCCCAGCGCGGTGGCGGAACGGTTCACGCGGGCGGCGTGCTTATCCATGTCCGGCATCCTGCCCTCGAAATAGCGGGCGCCGTCGAACACGCAGGAGGACAGCCAGCTCGCATGGGTGCGGGGTCCCATGATGCCGGGATTGCCCTCGTGCCACTCGCCATTGAACCAGGTCCAGGTCTGCGAATACCAAGCCATTGCGGCGCTCCGATTGAGAATGATCGTCTGCGGCCACCGTCTGCCGTGGCATGGCCCGCGTCAACCGCGGGAGCATCGGCAGGCGATGACGGGATGTGATGGATGCAATCGGCCGTGGTGATGGATCAGAGGCCCAGCGCGCGCGCCGCCGAGACGACGCTCATCCCGACGATCAGCGCCAGCAATTCGCTGCGCCGCAGGACCATGCTGCCGATCGCGGCCAGCAGCGCGAGGGCCGCGGCCAGGCCCAGCCGCTCGATCAGCGGGATGACGGTGGCGAAGACGATCGAACCCGGCAGCGCCGCGAGGCCACGCCGGACGCGCGGTGTCAGCGGGATGAAGCCCATCAGCACGACGCCGGAGATGCGGCAGGCATAGGTCGCCAGCGCCATGGCGAGGATGGCGATATAGGGGCCCCAGGCCCCGAGCTCAGGCAGGGTCATCGAGGAAGGCTCCGAGCATCGCGCCGGTCAGCGACCCGACCAGGATGAAGGCGTAGCCCTCGACCAGCTTCGTGGTCACCAGCGCGGTCAGCCCCGCGACCACCCAGGGTATGGCGGCGCGGCGGCCGCGCCAGAGCGGCACGATCATCGCCGCGAAAAAGATCGGCATGACGAGATCGATGCCATAGGTGCGGGGATCGGCCACCAGCGCGCCGAGCAGATAGCCGGGGATCGTCGCCGCGACCCAGACCAGCCAAAGCAACACGCCGGCCCCGATCAGCACGCCGAGATCGCGCCCGCCCTCGGCGTGATAACGCGTGCCGATCATCCAGTTGGCATCGGTGAAAAAGAAGAGCTGCAGCGCGTTGAGGCGCTTGGGATAGGCGCCGAACCAGTGCTGGAGCGAGGCGCCCTGCAGCACCATCCGCGAATTCACCGTGGCCGTCAGCACCGCGAGCCCGGCAATAGCGCCCCAGCTCCATTCCGGGCGCCAGACCTCCATCGCGACGAGCTGCGCCACGCCGGCATAGACCAGCCCGCTCATCAGCAGCGCCTCGAGCAGCGACAGCCCCTTGGCCGAGGCGGCGGCGCCGAAGGCCACGGCGAAGACGACCACGCCCGGCATCAGCACGGTGACGCGACGCATGCCGAGCCAGATCCCGGCGGCGGACAAGGAAAGGCTGCGTGGGGCTTGCGGAGGGGTCTGGGGCGCGGACATCAGCCTGTCAAAGCGGTTGATTGTTGCCGCGTCAACGCTCGCCCGCGACGCCGGCTCATGAAGCCGACGCGGGTCGCGCCTGCCCGATTGGCCGGCGGGGCCGGCGCGCCTATGCTTCCCTCATGAACTGGCTCGCTTCCGCCGATGATCTGGCCGAGACGCTTCCCGCCGCCTGGCTCGTGGCGACCTCGGAGGCGCCGCGCAATCTCGACGAGCGCTCCCGCCTGCGCCGGATGGTGGGCGGGAGGGTGCTGGGGCGCCAGCTCGGCGAGCCGGTGACCATCGCGCATGAGCCAGGCGGCCGGCCATTCATCGCGGGCCGCCCCGGATTGCACGTTTCGCTGGCGACCCGGGCGGGGATCGTCGCCGTCGCCCTGGCGCGGGGTCCGGTCGGCGTCGATGTCGAGGCGCTGTCGGAGGCGCCCTTCCCTCTCGCGATGCTGCATGAGGCGGAGCGGCGCTCGCTCGAATCCCTGCCCGAAGCCGCGAGACCTTTGGCCTTCGCCCGGCTCTGGGCCGCCAAGGAAGCCTATGTGAAGGCCCTCGGCACCGGTTTCCGGCGCGCGCCGGACAGTTTCGCCGTCACGCTCGACGGTGCCCGTTTCGGCGTCGACGATCCCTCGCGGCCGGCGCCGGCGCGGGGCTGGCTGCGCACAATGCACAACGGCGGCCAGGTCACCCTGGCCGCCGCCGCAATCAGTCTCGCGGAATGATCCGCTCCGTCAGAGCCCGGTCTCGACGGGGCGCCGGCGCTTCAGCACATAGGCGATGATGCAGACCAGGGCCGCGCCGAGGATCGACGTCACGTAATGCGGCAGGGCCGCGGGGGTGAGGCCGAGCGGGTTCACATCCGGCGAGACCGGCACCACCCAGCTCGGCATGTTGACCTGCAGCCAGCGCACGACGAAGGCGTCGCCCAGGATCATCTCGGCCGCGATCCAGCCCAGCAGGGCGGCACCGAGCCAGACCAGGAGCGGATAGCGCTCGATGATCGAGGTCAGGAACTGCGCGCCCATGATGATCAGCGGGATCGACAGCAGCAGGCCGAAGATGAAGAGCTCGGGATGTCCGCGCGAGGCGGCGGCGATGGCGATGACGTTGTCCAGGCTCATCACCGCATCGGCGATGGCGATGGTGCGGACCGCCTTCCACAGGGAGTCGCTGGCCTCGATCTCGTTATGCGCCTCCTCCTCGCCCATGGCGAGCTTGATGGCGATCCAGAACAGCAGGATGCCGCCCGCGACCTTCAGGAAAGGCACGTTCAGCAGATAGGAGACGACCAGCGCGAAGATGATGCGCAGGCCGATCGCCGCGGAGGCGCCGAGCCAGATGCCGATCTTGCGCTGCTTCTCCGGCAGCGAGCGGCAGGCGAGCGCGATGACGACCGCATTGTCGCCCGACAGCAGGAGGTCGATCCAGATGATCTGGAGCAGCGACACCCAAAATTGCGAGGAGGAAAAGTCCATCTCGTCAGCGATCCCTCAGTTCGGGGGGAAGTGATGCCCCCTGTGCCTCTATCGCGCGGTCCAGGCAACCCCTGAACCGCTCCGACAACGTGATTCCGGCAGGCTTTGGCGGGCTGCGCGGGTCAGCCCAGCGCCTGCTCGACGGCCTTGCCGGCCGCTTGCGTATCCAGCGTGCCTCCGAGATCGCGGGTGCGGGTGCGGGCATCGCCCAGCGCCCGCTCGATCGCGGCCTCGATGCCCTTCGCCGCCTCGTGCTCTCCGAGATGATCGAGCATCATCGCGCCGGACCAGATCTGGCCGATCGGATTGGCGATCCCCTGCCCGGCGATGTCCGGCGCCGAGCCATGGACCGGCTCGAACAGGGACGGAAATTCACGGGTCGGATTGATGTTCCCGGAGGGCGCGATGCCGATGGTGCCGGTGCAGGCCGGGCCGAGATCCGAGAGGATGTCGCCGAACAGATTGGAGGCCACGACCACGTCGAAACGATCGGGATTCAGGACGAAATGCGCCGTCAGAATATCGATATGGTACTGGTCGACCGTCACCTCGGGATAGGCCTTGGCCATCTTCGTCACCCGCTCGTCCCAATAGGGCATGGTGATCGAGATGCCGTTCGACTTGGTGGCCGAGGTGAGCTTGCGGCGCGGCCGCCGCATGGCGAGTTCGAAGGCGTATTTCAGCACGCGATCGACCCCGACGCGGCTCATCACCGTCTCCTGCAGCACGATCTCGCGCTCGGTGCCGGCATACATGCGCCCGCCGACGGAGGAATACTCGCCCTCGGTATTCTCGCGCACCACGAAGAAGTCGATATCGCCGGGCTTGCGGCCGACCAGCGGCCCGGGCACGCCGGGCATCAGCCGGACCGGGCGCAGATTGACGTATTGGTCGAATTCGCGCCGGAACAACAGCAGCGAGCCCCAGAGCGAGATATGGTCGGGCACCTGATCGGGCATGCCGACGGCGCCGAAGAAGATCGCGTCATGCCCGCCGATCTGCGCTTTCCAATCGTCGGGCAGCATCTTGCCGTGCCTGGCATAATAGTCGCAGGACGAGAAATCGAAGCTGTCGAGCCGCAGCTCGAAGCCATAGCGCTTCGCGGCGGCCTCCAGCACGCGCAGCCCCTCCGGCATCACCTCCTTGCCGATGCCGTCCCCGGCGATGACGGCGATGCGATAGACGCGATTGGTCCCGGTCATGATGCTTTTCCAAAGAAGGCGAGGAATTCGGCGGCGACGGCATCCGGCAGTTCCTCGGCGAGATAATGCCCGCCGGGCAGGCTGTGGCCCCTGACATCGTCGGCGCGCAGGCGCCACAGCGCCAGCGGATCGAAGCAGCGGCCGATCACGCCATGCTCGCCCCAGAGCGCCAGCAGCGGCTGCTCCAGCTTGCGGCCGCCATCCTCGTCGTCATGGCGGATGTCGATGGTGGCGGCGGCGCGATAATCCTCGCAGCTGGCGTGGATCGTCGCGTGATCGGCGAAGCAGCGGAGATAGTCGGCCAGCGCCTCCTTCGAGAAGGGGCTGAGGCCGGCCGAGCCGGAGCCGCATTTCTTGCGCCAATAGGCCTCGGGATCGGCGCCGATCATCCGCTCGGGGAAGGGCGCGGGCTGGATCAGGAAGAACCAGTGCCAATAGGCCCGGGCGAAGGCATCGCCGGTGCCGGCATACATTTCGCGGGTCGGCGCGATGTCGAGCGTCGCCAGCCTGGCGACGCGGCCGGGATGGTCGAGCGCCAGGCGATGGCCGACGCGGGCGCCGCGATCATGGGCGCCGACGAAGAAGCGCTGATGGCCCAGCGCCGTCATCACTTCGGCCATGTCCTGGGCCATGGCGCGCTTGGAATAGGGCGCGTGCTCGGCATCGGTCGGCGGCTTCTCGCTGTCGCCATAGCCGCGCAGATCGGCGCAGACCAGGGTGAAGCGCCGGCTCAGCCGGTCGGCGAGCTTGTGCCAGAGCGCATGCGTCTGCGGGTAGCCGTGGAGCAGCAGCAGCGCCGGGCCCTGCCCGCCCGTCCGCACCCGGATGCGCGCTCCCGACGTCGCGACATCGAGCAGGCGAAAGCCGGGAAACAGCGTGTCGGTGACGGGCAGGTCGGTCAGCATCATGAGCCGCGTGTCTTCAGTCTTCTACAAGAGCTGGCGATAGCCCGTCTCCGGCCGGAATGCGCGATCGGATTATTACACAATTGTTGATCAATAGCGGGACGCCTCGACCAGGAGTGGGATCCGCCCCGGCCGGCCTGTCAGGACCGGCCGGGCGCGATCATTCGCCCGCGGGCGGGCTAGCCGCGCAGCGCCGCGCCGTAGCGCCTGGCCATCTCGACGATGATTTTTGCGCCCACGGCCTCGATCTCGGCCTCGGTCAGCGTCCGCTCCACCGGCTGCAGCGTCACCGCGAGCGCCACAGATTTGCGGCCGGGCTCGACGCCCTGGCCCTCATAGAGGTCGAAGACCGCGACGTCGGAGATCAAGGCGCGATCGGCGTTCTGCGCCGTCTTCTGCATCTCTCCGGCGGCCACGGCCCGATCGACGATGAAGGCGAAATCGCGCGTGACCGGCTGGAAGCCGGAGAGGGCGAGCTTGGGCTTGACCTTGGTCGGCCGCGCTTTTGGCAGCGGCAGCGCATCGAGATGGATCTCGAAGGCGACCAGCGGCCCCTTCGCATCCAGCGCCTTCAACACCTTGGGATGCACCTCGCCGAAGGCGCCGACCACGCCCTTGGGACCGAACTGCAGGGTGGCCGAGCGGCCGGGATGCGCCCAGGCCGGGCCACCCGCCACGATCTGCAGCCCGCCGACCGGCACGCCGAGCCCGGCCAGGAGCCCCATCACATCGGCCTTGGCGTCCAGCGCATCGACCGGTTTGGCGGCGCCGTCCCAATGGCGGCCGACGCCTTCGATCCGCGCGCTGCCACGGCGCAGCCCGGTAGCGGCCATCAACTGGCCTGCCGGCTGGTCGCTGGTGAAGATCTGGCCGACCTCGAACAGGGCGACGTCGCCATGGCCCCGATCGGCGTTGGATTGCGCGGCGGCGATCAGCCCGGGCAGCAGCGAGGGGCGCATATCCGAGAGATCGGCGGCGATCGGATTGGCCAGAGCGAGCGCGTCGGATCCGCCGCCGAAGAGCTTTGCCGCCTCATGGGCGATGAAGGACCAGGTCACCGCCTCGACCATGCCGCGGCTGGCGAGCAGGCGCTTGGCCAGGCGCGTACGCTTCTGCAGCACGGTCAGCACCGGCTTGATGACTTCGCCCTTGATGCGCGGCAGCGGGGTCGAGGCGACGCGATCGAGACCGGCGATCCGCAGGATCTCCTCGACGAGATCGGCCTTGCCGCCGACATCGGCGCGCCAGGAGGGAGGGGTGACGCGCACCCGCTCGCCCTGCCCCGCGACCGTGAAACCGAGCGCCGTCAGCGCCTGCTCCATCTCGGCCTGCGAGAGCTCCAGCCCCGTCAGGCGCTTCACCTCGGACCAGGGGAAGTCGATCGGCTCGGCGGCGGCCGGCAGCGCGCCGGCGAAGACCATCTCGGACGCCTCGCCGCCGCAGAGCTCGAGGATCATCGCCGTGGCGAGATCGAGCCCCGGCTGGCAGAAAGCGGGATCGACGCCGCGTTCGAAGCGGTAGCGCGCATCGGAATTGATGCCCAGCATGCGGCCCGACCGAGCAATGTTCAGCGGGTCCCAGAGCGCGCTCTCGACCAGCACGTCGACCGTGCCCTCGTCGCAGCCCGAGGCCTCGCCGCCCATGATGCCGGCCAGGGATTCGACGCCATGCGCATCGGCGATGACGACCTGCTCCTCGCCGAGCCGGTAGGTCTTGCCGTCCAGCGCCAGGATCTCCTCGCCCGGCTGCGCGCGGCGCACCACGAGATCGCCCCTGACCTTGGCGGCATCGAAGACATGCAGCGGCCGGTTGCGGTCGAAGGTCATGAGATTGGTGATGTCGACCAGCGCGTTGATCGGGCGCAGGCCGATGGCGCGCAGCCGCGCCTGCAGCCAGTCCGGGGACGGGCCGTTGCGGACGCCGCGCACCAGCCGCAGCGCGAAGGCCGGGCAGAGATGGCGGTCCTGCTCGGCGAAATCGAGGCTGACGCCGACCGGGCACGGGAAGCTGCCGGCGACCGGCGCCACGGCCGGGGTCTTCAGCCGGCCGAGCCCCGCCGCGGCGAGATCGCGCGCCACGCCGGCCACGCCCAGCGCATCCGCGCGGTTGGGCGTCACGGCGATCTCGATGACCGCGTCGTCGAGCCCGGCATAGGCGGCATAGGGCTGCCCGACCGGCGCATCCTCCGGCAGGTCGATGATGCCGTCATGATCCTCGGAAATCTGCAGCTCGGCGGCCGAGCAGAGCATGCCGTTCGATTCGACGCCGCGGATGACGCCCTTGCCCAAAGTGATGTCCTTGCCGGGGATATAGGTGCCCGGCGGCGAGAACACGCTCTTCATCCCGGTGCGGGCATTGGGCGCGCCGCAGACGACCTGGACCGGCTCGCCGGCGCCGGTATCGACCAGGCAGACGCGCAGCCGGTCGGCGTTCGGGTGCTGCCTGGCCTCGATCACGGAAGCGATGGTGAAGGCCTGCAACGCCTTGGCCTTGTTCTCGACCGCCTCGACCTCGAGCCCGACGCGCGTCAGCGCCTCGGCGATGGCGTCGACGGTAGCGGTGGTGTCGAGATGCTCTTTGAGCCAGGAAAGCGTGAATTTCATGATGAGCTGACTAAAACCGGAGCTTGAAGAGGCGAACGCGCAGTGGCGCGCGGCAACCTCAGGGGACGTCTCGGCAAAACCATCCAGGACGGCTCGCGCCGAAGCTCCTTATGGCAAGAGGCGAGCCCGCGTCAAAGCCGGGGAGCCGGTGGAGCGGGCCCTGCCGCGACCGGGCTGCGGCGGCGGCGACGGAAAGCGCGCTAGCTACGGCCGTCCCGCGGCAGACCGGCCGCGCCTGCAGGAGCGCCGATCAGCTCATCCGTTCCATCCGCCCTGATCTTCATCGCATTGCCGCGCCAGCTCACCTCGCCCGCCACGAAGGCATAGGCCCAGATGCCGGGGAAGACGATGTCGCGGACGAGCAGCGCCAGCGGCATGCGCCAGGACCAGTGCCAGCCGACGCCGCGCGCCAGCATCGCTTCCGCCGCATACCAGGGCAGCAGCACCAGCAGCGGGGCGAGCCAGGGCGACAGGCCGAAAGCCGGCAGCGCGAGGGCGCCGAGCAGCAGCGCCGGCAGCGGCCCCGCCAAAATTTCGGGCGCGAAGAACGGCAGGAAGGTCACGCGCCGCAGCCGCGCCCAGCGGAACTGGCGCTGCACCACCTCCTGCAGGCTGCGCGGGCCGAGCGGCTGCTCGAAGGGCTGGCCGACGAGATGGACATGCCGGCCGGCCCGCCGCACCAGCTTGGTCGCGGCCGCATCCTCCGCGATCTCCTCGCCGAGAGCCGCGATTCCGCCCTGGGCGTCGAGGAAGGGCTTGTGCCAGAGCATCGACTTGCCCTGCGCGAAGCCGAAGCCCAGCGCCTCCCCGGCATATTGCCAGCGCGCCTGGAAGCTGTTGAGGAAGGCGCATTCCAGCTCCGCCCAGAAGCCCTGCGGCCGCGAGCCGGCGGGAGTCGAGCAGACGAGGCCGGTATCGGGACGCAGCGCCGCCAGCATGCGCTGGATGTAATCCCGCGGCATCAGCACGTTCGAATCGGCCAGGATCACCCATTCCGTCTGCGCGGCGTCCCAGCCCTTGACGCAATTGTTCAGCTTCGGATTGGCGCTGACCGCGACGTCGCCGGTGATCAGCCGGACGCGCTCCGCCCCGAAACGGGCGATCAGCTCCTCCACCAGCGGGACGATCGGATCGGCGGCGTCGGCGACGCAGAAGATCGTGGTGTAGCGGGGATAGTCGAGCTCCAGCCCCGACAGGGCGGTCTCGCGGCTGAAGGCCTCGATGCCGCGCAGCGGCCGGATGATCGTCACCGGAGGCAGCGGGTCCGGCAGCGCGTCGCGCCGGTCCGGGCGGCGCAGGCGCCGGAAGGCGATGGCCAGGCAGAGCAGGTTGACCGCGACGATCAGCGTCGCGAGCAGCGCAGCCCAGCCGGCCCCGCTCATGAGGACAGGCCGCCCGTCAGGGTCGGCAGGTCGAGCGGGCGGAAGCCGTAATGCTGCAGCCAGCGCACATCCGCCTCGAAGAAGGGGCGCAGATCCGGCATGCCGTATTTCAGCATGGCGATGCGGTCGATGCCCATGCCCCAGGCGAAGCCCTGATAGACGTCCGGATCCAGCCCGCAATTGCGCAGCACATTGGGGTGGACCATGCCGCAGCCCAGGATCTCCAGCCAGTCGTCACCCTCGCCGAACCGGATCTCGCCGCCCTTGCGCGAGCATTGGATGTCGACCTCCATCGACGGCTCGGTGAAGGGGAAGAAGGAGGGGCGGAAGCGCATCTTCACATCGTCGATCTCGAAGAAGGATTTGCAGAACTCCTCCAGGATCCATTTGAGGTGACCCATATGGGCGCTCTTGTCGATGACCAGCCCCTCGACTTGGTGGAACATCGGCGTGTGGGTCTGGTCGGAATCGTTGCGATAGGTCCGTCCCGGGCAGATCACGCGGATCGGCGGCTGCTGCGCCAGCATGGTGCGGACCTGCACCGGCGAGGTGTGGGTGCGCAGGAGCTTGCGCTCGCCCTGGCTGTCGGGCGCGAAGAAGAAGGTGTCGTGCATCTCCCGCGCCGGGTGGCCGACGGGGAAGTTCAGCCTGGTGAAGTTGAGATCGTCGGTCTCGACATCCGGGCCTTCCGCCACGGCGAAGCCCATATCGCCGAAGATCGCGGTGATCTCGTCGATGACCTGGCTGATCGGGTGGATGCGGCCGCGCGCCTCCGGTCCCTCGCGCACGGGCAGCGTCACGTCGATGCGCTCGGACGCCAGGCGCGCCTCGAGCGCCGCCTCGCCCAGCGCCTCCTTCCGGGCGAGCAGAGCCGCCTGGACCCGGTCGCGCAGCCCGTTGATCAGCGGGCCCTTCTCTTTGCGCTCGTCCGGCGTCATCGCGCCGAGCGTCTTGAGCAGCGCCGAGATCGAACCCGCCTTGCCCAAGGCGGCGATGCGAATCTGTTCCAGCGCCGCCTCGTCCGCCGCGCTCGCAATATCGTCGAGAAGGCTCACGCCAAGGTTATCGATCTCGCTCATAGCCACTCTGGTCCAGGTTTGGCGCATCTTCTAGGGTGTCCATAGGAGCGACGCTAGAGGCAATCATGGCGGCACATCACGGGGGCGGGGCTGCGAGCGGGATGATCGGGCGCGTCTGCCATCGGGATATGACGGGCATGTCACAGTGGCGCATCATCCTCGCGCTTTTCGCGATGCTGCTGGTCTCCCCGGCAACGGCGCAGGCGCAGAGCGGGCAGCGCGTCACGGTGACGGGCGAGATCAGCGACAGCTGGTGCCTGGTCAGCGGGCTGATGTTCGCGAAGGGCACCGCCCATCATCAATGCGCGGTCTGGTGCGCGCTCGGCGGCATTCCCGTCAGCATCCGCGACGCGCAGGGCAAGCTCTACCTCATCCTGCGGATCGGCGACGACGACCGCAGCGTCGCCAATCCGCGGGTGGCCCGCCTGGCCAGCCATGAGGTGACGGTGGATGGCGAGGTGCTGGAGCGCGACGGCGTCACCTATCTGCTCGTCGACCAGATCGCGGACGACAAGGGCGTCATCACCATGACCCATGAAGAATACGGCATCCAGCCGTTCGGGAACTGAAGCGATGCGCCTCGCAGTTTCCGCCGCAGCCCTGTCCACCGCCCTGCTCGCGGCCGGGCCGGCGCCCGCGGCCGAGCCTTGGGGCATTCCCGGCGAAAAGCCGATGGTGCTGAAGGGCCGCGTGGTCGATGCGATCTGCCATCTTACCGGGCAGTGCCCGCGCGATTGCGGGGCCGGCCGGCGCCAGCTCGGCATCGCCGTGGCGGGCGGGCCGTTCCGCCTCGTCGCCAAGGGTGCGGTCGATTTCGCCGGCGCCGTGCCGGATCTGATCGGCTATTGCGGCCGCGAGATCGAGGCCGACGGGCTGCTGATCGAGACGCCGGAGATCGTGCTGTTCTTCGTCCAGGGCGTGCGGAGCGACGCCAGCGGGCCCTTCGCTCCCGCGGACCGCTTCAAGGCGGAGTGGGAGGCGCGGCATGGCAGGGCCGAGGAATGGTGGCGCGCCGATCCCGAGGCCAACCGCATCCTCGCCGAGGACGGGCCCTACGGGATCAGGGGCCTGGCGCCGAAGCCGAAGCCATGAGGGCCCTCCTCCACCGGCGCCGCGTGCTGGCCGGCCTCGCCGCGCTCTGCTGCGCACCGGCCTTAAGCCAGCACCGGCACGAGCCCCGCCTGGCCGCGCCCGATCCGCTGGCGACGCGGTTCGGCGGTCCCTTCTCGCTGATCGATCATCACGGCCGGCCCGTCGCCGACAGCGGCTTTCGCGGCCGGTTCATGCTGGTCTATTTCGGCTTCACCCGCTGCACCGACACCTGCCCCGTCGATCTGCCGATCATCGCACAGGCGCTGGACCGGCTCGGCCCGCTGGCGGAGAGCGTGGTGCCGCTGTTCGTCACGGTCGATCCCGCCCATGACACGCCGGCGGTGCTGGCGCCCTATGTCGCCGCCTTCCATCCGCGCCTGATCGGGCTGACCGGCAGCGAGGCCGAGATCGCGGCCGTGGCGCGGGCCTATAAGGTCCATCGCCGCAAGCTGACCCTGCCGCATCACGGCGCCGGGCATTATGCGGTCGACCACGGCTCGCTCACCTATCTCATGGGCAGGGACGGGCTCTTCGTGACCCTGCTCCCGCATAATTCCGGCGCGGGCCGGATGGAGCAGGTGCTGCGGCGCCATCTCGCTCAGGACATCGGACGATGATCGACAATCACGACCAGAAGAATTCGGCCTCCTACCGGCTCGCGGCGCTCGACCCCGATTTCATCCTCGGCGATTCCACCCGCGGCGCCCGCTTCATGCTGGAATACCAGAAGGCCGAGGACCATCTGCGGGCGCGCGGCATCGTCTCGACGATCATCGTCTTCGGCTCGGCCCGCGTTCAGGAGGGGCATCGCTGGTACGAGGCGGCGCGCCGCTTCGCCGCCCTCGCCTCGGAGCGCAGCAGGGTGCGCAATGGCGAGGGCGCGCTGAAGCACCATGTCATCGCCACGGGCGGCGGGCCGGGCATCATGGAGGCGGCCAATCGCGGCGCGACGGAAGCGGGAGCGCTGTCGATCGGCTTCAACATCACCTTGCCGCGGGAGCAGGAGCCGAATGCCTGGTCGACGCCGGACCTGACCTTCCGCTTCCATTATTTCGCGATGCGCAAGATGCATCTGGCGATGCGGGCGGCGGCGCTCGTCATCTTCCCCGGCGGCTTCGGCACGCTGGACGAGCTTTTCGAGATCCTGACCCTGACCCAGACGCGCAAGATGCCGCCGGTGCCGATCGTGCTCTATGACAGCGCCTTCTGGCAGGGGCTGTTGAACCTGGAGACCCTGCTCGAGGCGGGCACCATCGCCCGCTCCGATCTCGACCTCTTCCATTATGCTGATACGCCGGAACAGGCGCTGGCGCTGGCGCTCGACCGGGCGCCGCCGGAGCCCGCGCCCGGCGCGCCGCAGAGCTGAGCGGCCTCGCCCGCGCACCCGCAAGGCGCCAAGACGACAAAAAGGCCGGCATCGCTGCCGGCCTTGATGATCTCGAGCCTCGAGGCTGCGCTCAGGCGGCCTTGGCTTCGCTCTGGGCCAGAGCGGCCTTGACGGTCTCGACCACGGCCGCGAAGGCGGCGGCATCGTCGATCGCCATGGCCGACAGGGTCTTGCGGTCGAGCTCGAGGCCGGCCTTGTGCAGGCCGTTGATGAACATCGAGTAGACCAGGCCGTGCTCGCGCACCGCCGCGTTCAGGCGCTGGATCCAGAGCGCGCGGAACGAGCGCTTCCGGTTCTTGCGGTCGCGATAGGCATATTGCATCGAGCGATCGACGGCCGCCTTGGCGGCGCGGATCGTATTCTTGCGGCGGCCATAGAAGCCCTTGGCGGCCTTGAGTGTCTTCTTGTGCTTGGCGTGGGACGTTACGCCCCGTTTCACGCGAGCCATGTGATGATCTCCGGAAGGTTAGGGGGCGTCAGCCGTTGGGGAGGAAATACTTCTTCACGTTGGCAGCGTCGCCCTCGAACAGGGTCGCGGTGCCGCGAAGATTGCGGATCTGCTTGTTGGTCCGCTTGATCATCCCGTGACGCTTGCCGGCCTGGGCGTAGAGCACCTTGCCGGTTCCGGTGATCTTGAAGCGCTTCTTGGCGCTCGACTTGGTCTTGATCTTGGGCATTTCAGCTCCTCATTGGTCGCGGACGCGCGAAATTGCGCCGCTTTCAAATTTGCTTTTTCAAGAATGGCTCTTGGGGAAGCAAAGATCGATCGCCACGGCAGCCCTTATCAGCCGGGCGATCGAAGGCCGCGCGTATGACAGAATTGTGCGGCGCTGGCAAGGGTCGGCGTGTTCGCCGGCGAGCCGCCCTGCCCGGCGGCCGGTCGCCGCGTCCGCCGGCTCAGATCCCGGCCATGCGGCGCAGCGCCTCGAAATGCTTCTCCGACTGGTAGACCAGCACCTGCCGCCATTCGCGCGCCGTGGCCTCGATCTCGGCCGCCGGGATCAGCTTGAGCGGCCGCCCCGTCGACATCGCCAGCACCTGCTGGCGGCAGGCGCGCTCGAGGAAATACAGATCGTCGAAGGCCACCGCCACCGAGGGCCCGCCGATGGTGACGCCGTGATGGGCGAGAAAGGTGATGTCGGCTCCGGCATCGCTGCGATTGGCGGCGACGATCGCCTCGCCCTCGCTTTCATCGAGCGCGAGCCCGCCGAAATGCTCGACATAGAGCGTCCGGCCATGGAAGCGGCAAGCGGTCTGATGGGCCATCTCCAGCCGCCCGCCCTCGACCATGGTCAGCGCCGTGGCATAGGGCATGTGGACATGCAGCACGGCGACATGGCGGGGATTGGCCTTGTGGGCGGCGATATGGATGTTGCGGGCGGTGGCTTCGACCTCGCCCTCGCCCTCCAGCACCTGCCCCGCCTCGTCGATCAGCAGCAGGTCGGATGGTTTCATCTCCGCCCAGTGCACGCCATAGGGGTTGATCAGGAAACGCGGGCGGCCATCGGCGCCATCCGGAAGCGCCACGGAAAAATGGTTGCAGATGCCCTCGTTCAGCTCGAATTTCGCGGCGAGGCGCAAGGCGGCCGCGAGATCGCGACGCTGGTTGGTGACGCTGCTCTGGGCCATGGCCGGCGATGTCCTGATCTGAAGTGCGAGCGACATCGAAGCATTGGCAGCGCCGACATGACAAGGCCCGGCACGAGGCCGGGCCCAGACCGCTCTCGCATTGCCGGCCGCGCGTCGAGGAGGCCGAGACGAGCCGGGCGTCCTATTTCGGTGCGAGCACCATCACCATCTGGCGGCCTTCGAGCTGCCAGTCGCTCTCGACCTTGGCGATATCGACCAGATCGGCCTTGACCCGCTCCAGCACCTTCACGCCGAGATCCTGGTGGGCCATTTCACGGCCGCGGAAGCGCAGGGTGACCTTCACCTTGTCGCCTTCCTCGAAGAAGCCGTGCATCGCCTTCATCTTCACTTCGTAATCGTGCTTGTCGATGCCCGGGCGCAGCTTGATCTCCTTGATCTCGATGGTGCGCTGCTTCTTGCGCGCCTCGGCCGCCTTCTTCTGCTCCAGGAAGCGGAAACGGCCGTAATCGAGGATCTTGCAGACGGGAGGCACAGAATTGGGGGCGATCTCGACCAGATCGAGACCGGCATCCTCGGCAATCTTCAGGGCCTCGAAGAACGACACGACGCCGCGATTGGCGCCCTGGTCGTCGATGAGCTGGACGTCACGGACGCCGCGAATGTCACGGTTGGCGCGGGGGCCGTCTTTGGTCGGGGTTGGGGCAGCACGGAACGGGCGACGAATGGCAGTATTCTCCTGTTTCAGGCGCATCTCGCGCCGATGCGCAGACACATTGCATAACGACCGGGGATGTCAATGTGTGCAGCGGCAGAACTTGGTGCAAGAGGCGCCGATCGGCCGGTTTCCTCAGGGACAGGCCGTAAAGCTCCGTGACCGGCTTCGCTTCCGGCGTCGGGCGCGGCTCAGCGTTCCAGCAGCGCGCAATAGACGTCGAGCGTGTCGGCGACCATCCGGTCCAGCGAGAAATGCTGCTCGACATGCAGGCGGGCGCGTCGGGCAAGCGTGTCGCGCGCCGAAGGGCGCATCGAGAGCGCCTCGCTCAGGCAGGCGGCGAGCGCGGCCGCATCGCCGGGCGGGACGTGCCAGCCGGTCCGCTCCCCCGGCAGCACCTGCGGCGGCGCCAGCACGGTTTCAGGCACGGCCCCGAGATCCGACACGATCACCGGCGCGCCCATCGCCTGGGCCTCGACGGCGACCCGGCCGAAGGCTTCGGGCTCGGTCGAGGGCACCACGACGACGGAGGCCGCCAGCAGGGCCGCGGGCATGTCGGTGCAATGGCCGACGCGGCGCACGCGGCCTTCGAGCCCGGCCTTGGCGATCTGCTGGTCGAGCTCGCGGACATAGGCGTCGCGGCCCTGATGGTCGCCGGCCAGGATGAAGGCCGTGTCGCCGTCGCCTGCCTCCGCCATCAGCCTTGCGGCCTCGATCAGGACGCGCTGCCCCTTCCAGCCCGTCAGGCGCCCCGGCAGCAGCACGATGCGCTGATGCGGCTCGACCCCCCAGCCGGTGCGCAAGGCCTGGATTCGCTCGGTCGCCACCGCGCCGGGCGCGAAGGAGGCGAAATTGGTGCCGCGATGGACGACGCGGATGCGGTCCGCGGCGAAGCCGTGCTTGGCCCGGATCAGATCGGCCGTGTAATGCGAATTGGCGATGACGATGTCGCCGCGCGCCATCACCGAATTATACAGGGTCTTCATCCCCAGCCGGCTGGAATAGGAGCCGTGATAGGTGGTGACGAAGGGGATCTTCAGGAGCCGCGCCGCGGCCAGCGCCACCCAGGCGGGGGCGCGGGAGCGGGCATGGATCAAGTCCACCCCCTCATGCCGGCAGAGCAGCACCAGCTTGCGGATGTTCAGCGCCATGGCGAGCGGGTTCTTGGAGGCGGCCGGAAAGGGCAGCCACAGCCCACCCTTGGCCTGGAGCTCCGCGACCAGCCGGCCGCCTTCAGAGGCGACCACGGCGCGCGCCCCGGCATCGGTCAGCCCCTTGGCGATGTCGACCGTCGTCCGCTCCGCGCCCCCCGCCTCCAGCTCCGGGATGATCTGCAGGATGGTGCGGCCGCTCAGCGGATGGGTCTCGGTGGAGGGCAGCGACAGATGCGCGCCTGGTTGTAAGGACATGCTCACCGTTTCAAGACAGCTCCGGGCGTGGCGCGATATGACCACACGCGCTCCCCAGCCGCAGCCTATAATCGCCCATTCCCGGGGATTCGTCACAGGAGATTTCGATTTGGACCGCCCGATTCCCGAATGGCTCGAAGTCGGCCACGGCCCGAGGAGGCGCCGCCTGGCCTTCATCAGCCAGCCCGGCACTCCGCCGCCCGTGGTCTGGCTCGGCGGTTTCCGCTCCGACATGCGCGCCACCAAGGCGGAGGCGATCGCGGCCTGGGCGCAGCGCGACGGCCGCGCCTTCCTGCGCTTCGACTATGCCGGCCATGGCGAATCCGAAGGGAGTTTCGCCGATTTCACCCTGTCGGACTGGCTCGAGGATGCGCTGGCGGTGATCGCATCGCAGTGCAAAGGGCCGCCGGTGCTGGTCGGCTCGTCGATGGGCGGCTGGATCGCGCTATTGGCGGCGCGCCGGCTGCTCGGCACGGCTCAGGCGCCGGTCGGGATGGTGCTCATCGCACCGGCGGTCGATTTCTCTGAGGAGCTGATGTGGGCGCAGATGCCGGAGGCGGTGCGCGAGATCATCCTGCGTGACGGCGTCTGGCAGCGGCCCTCCGCCTATGCGCCGGAACCGACACCGATCACCAGGGCCCTGATCGAGGACGGGCGCAGCCATCTCCTGTTCGGCGGCGAGATCAGGACCGGCTGCCCCGTGCATATCCTGCAGGGGATGGCCGATCCGGACGTGCCCTGGCCGCAGGCGGTCAAGCTGGTCGAGCATCTCAGCGCCGACCCCGTGGTCCTGACGCTGGTGAAGGATGGCGATCACCGGCTGTCCGGCCCCGACGATCGCGCCAGGCTGACGACGGCAGTCGCGGAGATCGCGACCGCCCGTTGACCCGGATCAGTGGACGCTGACCATCCGCAGATCGTGCTCCCAGGCATTGGCCGTCGCGGCGTCGCGCGAATCGGTGACCAGGATCGGCGCGCCATCGGCCGAGAGCAGCGCGAAGAGCTGCAGGCCGGGCTGGATCTGGGGCGCCTGCGGGAAGATCCGCACCAGCTCCTCCGAGGTCATCGGCTTGAGATAGGCGACCTCGCCCGTCCCGAGTGCCGCGAATTCGGCCTGGGTCAGCGGGGTGGTCTGTACGGTGGTGTCTTCGTTCATCGCGCCCTCCTTTGAGCAGTGCGAATAGCGGCTGAGATTACAGGACCAGAGATGAACAGATGCGAAAACCGCGCCGCATGCTCACCGAGCCGTTGATCAATCGCGGCTCACGATATCGATACGCCGGACGAGACGTTCCGGTTCCGGCCTGACCAGATCGATCGCCAGCAGGCCGTTGGACAGATCGGCGCCCATCACCTGCATGCCGTCGGCCAGCAGGAAGCTGCGCTGGAACTGGCGCGCCGCGATGCCGCGGTGCAGGAACTGCCGGCTCTTATCCTCGAGCTGGCGCCCGCGGATGGTGAGCTGGTTCTCCTCCAGCGTGATTTCCAGCTGGTCACGGGAGAAGCCGGCGACCGCGAGGGTGATCCGCAACCGGTCCGGCTCTTCCTCGCAGCGTGGCAAGCGCTCGATATTATAGGGCGGGTAGCCTTCGCTGCCGCCTTTGGTGACCCGGTCCAGCGCCCGCTCGATATCATCGAAACCGAGCAGGAACGGGTGCGACAGGCTCGAGGTACGCGTCATCCAGAAAGCCCCCGAAAGGCGCCTCCAACTCGTCCGGAGCCCGCGCTCGCAGCGCTCCGCCGGTACAGGGCGAACCCCTGTGCCTGAACGAGATATGGCGAAGTCGGCAGCCTGGTTCAAGAGCGGGCGGCGCGACGCGGCATCATGTCCGAATGCGCCGCCGCGGCAGGGAACGGGCGGGGTTTGTCCGGATGATCCGGTGGTACAGCCACCCCGGCTTGAACGGGGGACCTCTAGATCCACAATCTAGCGCTCTAACCAACTGAGCTATGGCTGCCCGCACCCGGCGCTTGGCGATCGGTCGCTTTCGCGTGATCGGCGGCGGCGCGGAACCTAGTGCCGTCTCCTCACGAATGCAACCGTCGAATTTCGCCCGCGCGCCGAGCGGTGGCGCGCAGGCGGCAGGCCGGAGCTCAGCCCTGGCGGAAGGAGCCGGCTGCGATGCTGGCGATCTCCTTGAGATAGGCGGCGTTGGCGTCATAGCCGCGGCGAACGGCCTTGGCCTGGAGGGCCACGGCGTCGGCGGCGCTGCTGGTGCGCGCCAGCGCCTCGGCATCGCTCAACGTCGCCTTCAGCTCCTCGCAGGCATGGTCGAGCATCCGGGTCTGCAGCGCGCCGAAGGTCTTTGCCAGAGCGAGCGTCTGCGTCATCAGGGCATTGGCCGTGATGTCGGCGAAGGCGGGCGGCCTGGGCAGCGCGCTGGCCATGGCGGCCAGGGTCACCGGCGCGGAGGCGGGCCGCAGCGGAGTCGGCGCGGCGGCGGCGATCGCGGAAACGGCCGGCGCGAGAGGCGCCGGGGCCGCCACGGGGGTCATGAGCACGACGCGCTCGGGCGACGCCGCCGGCTTGGTGATGGCGGCGGTGGCGGCGACGGGTTTCGACGCCAGCGGCTTCGCAGCGAGCGGCTTCGAGGCGACGGGCTTCGACGCGACGGGCTTGGACGCCAGCGGCTTGGACGCGACGGGCTTGGATGCGACCGGCTTGGCGGCGGCGGGCTTCGCGGCAACGGGCTTGGCGGCAGCGGGCTTGGACGCGGCCGGCTTGGCGGCAGCGGGCTTCGTCGGTTCAGACTTGGACGCTTCAGACTTGGCCGCAGCGGGCTTGGCTGCGGGCTGAGCGGCCGGCTGAGCGGGCGCCGGCTTGGCCGCAGGTTGCGGGCTTCTGGCCGCAGCGGCAGACTCGGCCGGCTTGGCCTCGGCTTTCACGCCCTCGGTCTTGGCCGCCTCGGTCTTGCCCGCATCGGTCTTGGCCGCATCGGGCTTGCCCGCATTGGACTTGCCGGGATCGACCTTGGCCGCCTCGGGCTTGGCCGCTTCGACCTTGGCCGTCGCCGCTTCGACCTTGGCCGCTTCGACCCTGGCGACCGGGGTGTCGAGCTCGTCCGCCTTGGCCGGATCGGGCTTGGCGGGTGCGGCCGCGGCCGCCGCTTGCGCCTCCGCCGGCCTGGCGGTCGCGGTGCTGCCGGACAGGGCCTTGACGGGCGAGAGGCTGACCGGCGCCTTGGCGCTGGTCCGGGTCGGGGCTGGCTTGGCCATCCAAGTCTCCTTGATCGGTGGAACAGCTTGCTGCGGTGGAACTCTGTGCATGGTCTCGAGGCGAGCGCCGGGCATGGGCCCGGCGCAGGATCCTGAACGGCCGCCGTTCGAATCGGCGGCGGACGGGCGTTACTTGACGCGGGTCGCCTTGACGGTGTCCTCGGCGGCCTTTGTGGCCGTCTCCTGGGCGGCGGAGCCCATATCCTTGAGCTGCGTCTGCAGGGCCGCCATCTGCGCCCTGAGATAATCCGCCTGATACCGCATCACCTCGGTCAGGTCCTTCGCGCGCACCAGCTTCTGCGCGAGGTCGAAGGCCGCCGCGATGTTGCTCTCGGCATAACCCATCGCCTTGCGGGTCACGTCCTGGGCGCTCACGCGCGCCGTTTCGGCCGAGCCCTGGGCGGTGTCGACGGCCTTCTGGGCCGCGCCGATGAATCCGTCGAAAGCCTTGCGCGCCTGCTCGACGCTCTTCTCCGCGAATTCCCGCATTTCGGTCGGAACTTCATAAGGCAGCTTGCCATTCATCGAACAATCCTCCGGTTGGTGACGCCGAACCCACGGTCATTGTGCGCTGCAATATCATTGCTGCGCCGCACTTGCAAGATTTCGCCAGCCCCTGCCGACGCATCGCCGCCCGCGCGTTAACGCTGTTTCGACGAGACGTTGGACAGGCCGGTTGTGTTCCATGGATTTGCGCGTCGTCCGGGTCTATTAAGTATTTGTTAGGCATAATCGCCGGGATGGACAGGGCAGGCATGAACGAGGCCGGACAGCACGGGACGCAATGGCGCGAGGCGGTGGCGCAGGACGCCGCGCTGGCGGCGTTCGCGTCGGATGGCGCCCTGCTGGTGTGGGATGCCGAGGGCGATCGCGTCGCCTATGGCAATGCCGGCGCCAGGGCCCTGCTCGGCCCGCAGCTCGATGCGGAGCGGATGCCCCTCGCCACGCGCCGGCGGCTATCGGCCCTGGCGCAGGGGCTCGCCCCGCGCGACGGGCTGCGTCTCGAGCGGCTGCGGCTGACCGCCGGCTTCGCCGCGAGCCTGATGACATGCGGCTGCAAGCTGCTCTCGCAGGATCCGCGCCCGATACTCGCGCTCGGCATTCCCGCGGCGGAGCTGGCCCGCGCCGGCGTCGCGGTGCCGGAAGAGCCGGCGCCCGGCCCCGCCGCCGCGCCCGTCACGCAGGAGGCGCCGGCGGAGGGATCCTCACCCGCCGCGGCGGAACCCGCGCCCCCGCTCGCCCGGGCGGCGACGCTGCGCTTTCTCTGGACCAGCGGTCCGGCCGGAGAGATTTCCAGCCTGTCGCCCAATATGGCCACCCTCGTCGGCGCCGAGGCGGCCGCGACGCTCGTCGGCAGCAACTGGTCGTCCCTGCTCGGAACGATGGTGATCGACCGCGATGGCGGGCTCGCCGAGCGGCTCGCGACGCCCGCGACCTGGAGCGGCCATCAGGTCCTCTGGCGCAGCGAAAGCCCCGCCGAAGGCGTGAGGGTCGATCTCTCCGCCGTGCCGGTGCTCGACGCCGGCCGCGCCTTCAACGGCTTCCGCGGCTTCGGCCTCGCCCGCCTGAACGAGCGCGAGCCCTTCCCCGTGGCGGAGGCGCCGGCCGATTCGCAGCCGACGGAGCTCTTGGACGCTGCAGAGACGGCCGCAGAAAGCCCCGCCGCCGAACCTCAGCCGGACGAGGCGGAGCCGGTCGAGCAGGAGGCCGCTACGGCCGAGGCGGCAGCCGCCGTGACCGAGGAGCTTGAACCGGCCCCGGCCGAGACGGAGGAGCCGCGTTCCACTGAGGCCGACCATGTCGATGCCCCGGCCGAACCGGCGGGCGAGAGTGCCGGACCGGATCCCGAGGAAGCCACCGAGATCGGCACGGCCGAGATGGAGGAGGCAGCGGCTCCGGCGGGCGATGCGCCGCCCGCCCCGCCGGCCGAGGCTGCGGCGCCCGGCAATATCTTTCCGCTGCGCAACGGCCATCTGACTACTGTGCGCCCGGTGCTCGAGCCGTCGAAGGCCCATCTCAGCACCGCCGAACGCAATGCCTTCCGCGAGATCGCCAAGGCGCTCGGCGCCCGGATCGCGGGCGAGGACGAGCCCGGCCCGCGCCTGCCGCCCGTCGCCCCGCTGCAGATGAAGGAGGAGGCGTCTGCGCCGGCGCAGGAGACCAGCGCGAGCGCCCCGACCCGGCAACGCCTTCCCAATTCCCATGCCGAACTGCTCGACCGGCTGCCGATCGCGGTGCTGGTGAACCGCAACGAGGAGGCGCTCTACGCCAACCGGACCCTGCTCGACCTGCTGGATTATGCCGATCTCGACGATCTCGCGGCCGGCGGCGGCGTCAGCCGGCTGATCAAGGGCGCGCAGCGCACCGATGGCGGCCCGATGATCCTGATCGACCGGCTGGGGCATCTCGTCAGCGTCGACGCCGTCCTGTCCAGCGTGTCCTGGCTGGGCGAGCCGGCGACGATGATGGCCTTCCGCCATCCCGATGGCGGCGGAGAGGTGACGATCCGCAGCGCCGAGGAGGTCGAGGCCGAGGAGCTGGCGGCGGAGTTCGAAGCCGAGGAGGCGGAATCCGCGGCCCGGGTCGCGGCCCTGCGGCTCGACGTCGATTCGCGGGATTCGCGGATCGACGAGCTGGTCGCCATGCTCGACACCGCCACCGACGGCGTCGTCACCGTCGACGAGCGCGGCCGCATGCTCTCGCTCAACAAGACGGCGGAAGCGCTGTTCGGCTATGACCAGCGCGAAGTGACCGGGGAGCTGTTCACGCTGCTGTTCGCCGCCGAAAGCCATGCGCCGGCGCTGGATTATCTCGAAGGGCTGAAGGGCGGCGGCGTCGCCTCGGTGATGAATGACGGCCGCGAGGTGATCGGCCGGGTGCGGCAGGGCGGCAAGATCCCGCTGTTCATGACGATGGGCCGGATCGCGGAAGCGCCGGAGCGGCGCTATTGCGCCGTGCTGCGCGACATCACCGCCTGGAAGAAGACCGAGGGCGAGCTCGTCGAGGCGAGGCGCGCCGCCGAGAAAGCGAGCGCCCAGAAATCAGACGTGCTGGCCAAGATCAGCCACGAGATCCGCACGCCGCTCAACGCCATCATCGGCTTCGCCGAGGTGATGGCGGAGGAGCGTTTCGGGCCGATCGCCAATGAGCGCTACAAGGAGTATCTGCGCGACATCCACCAATCCGGCGGCTATGTCATCAGCCTGGTCAACGACCTGCTCGACCTCGCCAAGATCGAGGCCGGCAAGCTGGATCTCGACTTCGTCAGCGTCAATCTCAACGAGATCGCGCTCTCGACCGTGGCGCTGCTGCAGCCGGAGGCGAATCGCGGCCGGGTCGTGCTGCGCTCCGGCCTTTCGCCGAAGTTGCCGCCGGTGGTCGCCGATCAGCGCTCCATCAGGCAGATCGTGATCAACCTGCTCTCCAACGCCGTGAAATTCACCGATGCGGGCGGGCAGGTCATCGTCTCCACCGCGCTCGGCGACCAGGGCGAGGCGATCCTGCGGGTGCGCGATACCGGCATCGGCATGGATGACAACGAGCTGAAGCTGGCGCTGGAACCGTTCCGCCAGGTGCCGACGACACGCCGCGCCGGGGGCACGGGGCTCGGCCTGCCGCTGACCAAGGCGCTGGTCGAGGCCAACCGCGCCGCGATGTCGATCACCAGCGTCAAGAAGGAAGGCACGCTGGTCGAGATCACCTTCCCGCCGCAAAGGGTGCTGGCGGGCTGAGCCTGCCGATGCGCCCGGCCCCCTAGGCTGGCGGGACCGGGCGGCGTCGTCAGGTCGAGCGGCAGCGGCCGGTCTTGGTGTTTTCCTTGTCGCCATCATCATAGGCGATCGAGACCGAGGCGCCGCTCAGCGCGGTGATCCGGCCCGGATACCATTTGCCGGCGTTCTTGAAGTTGCACTCGACCTTGCTGCCGATCTTCCAGTCATAGGGGCGCACGCTGCTGACGTAGAGTGTCTCGCGGTCGCCGTCATCATAGGCGATGACGAGCTTGTCCCCGGAGACGCTCTGGATCACGCCAGGAAACCAATGGGCGCCGTTCTTCCATTTCGCGAGAACCCAATCGCCGGCGGTCTGCGCCTGCGCGCCGCCGATGCCGGCCGCGAGAAATCCGATGATCCAAAGCGTCTTCATATGCCGTCCCCGTTGCTGCCTCCGCATGAACGCTCGGGCGGGATCGCCAATGGCACGGATCGGGGCCGCCCGCCAGAGCGGTGGGCCTGGGATCCGCAGCGGTCGCTTTGCCGTCTTCAGGAGAGGTCGCGGCTCTCGCGCGGGTTCAGGCTGAAGGCGCGGGCGCGGCAGGTATGCACCAGGGCCGCGTCGGCATCGATGATGCGCAGCGAAACCATGCGCCGGATCGACCACAGGAAGGTGCTCTTGGTGTCCGCCACACAGAGGCAGGTTTCCGAGCGCGTCAGCGGATCCAGCTCGCCCTGCCGCTCCATGCACCATTGCACCGCCTGGGCGAATTTCGGCGGCGTCTCCGCGGAGAGAGCCAGAGCAGCGGTGAGCAGGAGAAAGCAGCCGAGGAACGACAGCAGCACGATCTTCATCGCAAAAGGCTCCGCAAGCACGGCAACCTTGGCGAGCAGTTATTGCCAATCGGTGAAAAAAGGAGCGTCTCGGAGCCGGCTCACCATCCCTGGTTCACGCTCCGGCGGGGCGGCCGCCCGGCCGGGTCTCCGCCCCCGCTAAAAGCGCCTCCCTCCTGCTGTTCAGGAGACGAAAATTCTCCTGCACCGGCACCGACTCTCCTATAAGAGTCAACTCCCCGTTCATTCCTGAAGGCCTCGTGCTCATGTCCCTGACGATCTATGGCTGCTATCGCTCGCGCGCCTCGCGCAATATCTGGCTCGCCAACGAGCTCGGGCTCGCCTTCACCCATGTGCCGGTCATCCAGGTCTATCGCCTGCCCGACCCCAACGCCGCCGACGCGCCGATGCACACGCAGAGTCCGGAGTTCCTGGCGGTGAACCCGAACGGGCAGATCCCGAGCCTCGACGATGATGGATTCGTCCTGAACGAATCGCTGGCGATCAACCTCTATCTCGCCCGCAAGCAGGGCGGCCCGCTGGCGCCGCGCGACGTGAAGGAAGAGGGCCTGGCTATTCAGTGGTCGCTCTGGGCCGCCACCGCGGTCGAGAGCCATGCGCTGAACCTGCTCTACCACCTCGCCGCCTACCCGCCGGAGAAGCGCGATCCGGCGCTGGTCGAGGCCGCGATGGCGGCGCTGCCGAAGCCCTTCGCGGTGCTGGACCAGGCGCTGGCGCAGGGTGGCGGCTACGTCATGGGCGGGCGCTTCACCGTCGTCGACATCAATGTCGCGGAGATCATCCGCTACGCCAAGCCCGCCTCCTCCCTGTTCGAGGGCGCGCCGCATGTGAAGGCCTGGCTCGATGCCTGCCACCAGCGCCCGGCCTTCCAGGCCATGTGGCAGGCGCGCGAGGCGGAGCCCGCCTGAGCAGGAAGCGGGTGGGCCTGCGCGCCTGCGGGCCGCAGACGCTCTCCAGCGACAGGGAGCGGATCGGCGTGGCGACAGCGGCTGGAGACGAGGCGGCGGCGCGGCAGGAGCAGCCGCGGATGGGGCGGCGCGAATGGCTGCTGCTTTTGCTGCTGTCGCTGCTCTGGGGCGGGTCGTTCCTGTTCGCCAAGGTCGCGGTGATGGAATGGCCGCCGATCGCCGTGGTGCTGGCCCGCACCAGCCTCGCCGCCGCGCTGCTCGCGGCCGCGACCTGGCTGAGCGGCGTCTCGCTGGCGGCCGGCCTGCCGCTATGGCGCGCCTTCTTCGTGATGGGATTGCTGAACAATCTCATCCCGTTCGGGCTGATCTTCTGGGGGCAGACCCAGATCGGGGCCGGGCTCGCCGCGATCCTCAACGCGACCACGCCGGTCTTCGGCGTGCTCGTCGCCCATGTCTTCGGGCGCGACGAGCGGGCGACGCCGGCCAAGCTCGCCGGTGTCGCAGCCGGCCTGGCCGGGGTCGCCATCCTGATCGGGCCGGAGGCGCTGGCGGGGCTCGGCCTTCAGCTGTGGCCGGAGCTCGCCTGCCTGGGCGCCGCCCTCTCCTATGGCTTCTCCAGCCTGTATGGCCGGCGCTTCAGCGGGCTGCCGCCACTGGTGACCGCGACCGGCCAGCTATCGGCCACGAGCCTCATGGCGCTCCCCCTGCTGCTGCTGCTGGCGCCGCCCTGGACCCTGCCGCTGCCCTCGACCGGCGCGCTGGCGGCGATGCTGGCGCTGGCGACCGTGTCGACCGCCGTCGCCTATGTCATCTTCTTCGAGATCATGCGGAAGGCGGGCGGGGGCAACGCGATCCTGGTGACGTTTCTGGTGCCGGTGAGCGCGGTGCTGCTCGGCATTCTGGTGCTCGGCGAAGCGCTGGCGCCGCGCCATCTCGCGGGGCTGCTCGTCATCCTGCTCGGGCTGGCGCTGATCGACGGGCGGCTGCTGGCGCGGCTGACGCGCCGCTGAGCCCCCGCAGCCGCTCAGCGCGCGGCCGCCATGGCCGGCCTTCGCCGCGATCTCGGCGGCAGAGCTTTATTGTCAAAAGATTATGAATTGCTCTAGGGTCGATTTTGGGGCCAGAACCGCTAGAGGCATCCTCGATGCGCCTGGAAGATATCGAATAAAACGATACGCCAGAGGGGAGAGACGTACCAGATGTACATCAGGCACCTGCGATGTTTCATCGCGGTGGCCGAGGAGCTGCACTTCGGCCGCGCCGCCGAACGTCTCGGCCTCGCGCCGCCTGCATTGTCACGCCAGATCGGCGCGCTGGAGGGCGAGCTGGGCGTCGCGCTCCTGACCCGCACGACGCGCCAGGTCTCGCTGACCCGGGCCGGGCTGATCATGCTGGAAGAGGCCAAGGGCATCCTGGTCAAGATCGACCATGCCGCGCGGCTGGTGCGGGAAGCGTCCTTGTCGTCGGGGCGGGTGCTGCGCATCGGCGCGATCGACGCCGCCTCCTCCAGTTTCGTGCCGGAAGCGCTGGCGACCTTCCGCGAGCGCCATCCCGATATCGAGATCAAATTCGTCGAGGCGATGACCGCGCCGCTGGTCCAGATGCTGGAGGCCGGCAAGCTCGACCTCGCGCTGACCCGCCCGCCGCGCAAGCCGACCGATTGCGCCTTCGAGATCCTGCGGGTGGAGCGGCCGATCGTCGTGCTCAACGAGACGCACCGGCTCGCCCGCAAGGAGGCGCTGACCATGCTCGATCTGGTGGGCGAGCCCTTCGTCGTGCCCTCCAAGCGCATCCGTCCCTTCGCCTATGATCTGGTCATGGCCTATTTCGAGAGCGTCGGCGCCGTGCCGAAGGTCACGATCGAAGCCACCGAGAAGCCGGCCATGATGTCCGCCGTGGCGGCGGGGCTCGGCATGGCGCTGGCGCCGGATTGGGTGTCGCGGCTGAGCTTTCCCGGCGTCACCATGCGGCGCCTGCGCGGCGCCCTGCTCGATCCGCCGCCGGCGGGCGCGCTGCTCGGCGTCGCCTGGCGGCCGCAGCAGAAGCTGGCCGCGCGCGACACCTTCCTCGAAATCCTGCGCGACAGCGTGACCCTGCTCGACGAAAGCCAGACCCTGCCTTACGTCCCTGCGCCCACCATTCAACGACCAATGCGCGCGATGCGTGCGCACGCCGGAGGAGCCCTATGAGTTTGAACCCAGCCGAGCGGTCGCGTGGCATGCGCATAAAATCGACCCAGGATTTCGCAGCCGGCCTTTTCATGATCGCGCTCGCCGGGCTCGCCTTCTATCTGGCCCGCGACCTGTCGGCCGGGACGCTGCGCCAGATCGGCCCCGGCATGCTGCCGAAATCCTTCGCCGCGATCTGCGGCGGGCTCGGGCTCCTGCTCTGCCTGTCCTCGCTGCGCTACGAGGGCGAGCGCCTGGCGGGCTGGTCGTGGCGCGGTGTGCTGTTCGTCCTGGGCGGGGCGGTGCTCTTCGCCCTGACCATTCGCGGCTTCGAGATCGGCCCGCTGCGCGTGCCGCCGCTCGGCATGGCCGTATCGGGGCCGATCGTGGTGATCGTCGCCGGGCTCGCCGCGGATGACCGCAACGTCAAGCAGCTGGTGATCTTCGCGGCCGCGATGACGCTGTTCTGCGCCCTCCTGTTCAAATACGCGCTGGGTCTGCCGATCCCGCTGGCGCCCTGGCTGCTGGGAATCTGAGCTCATGGATATGTTCTCCAATCTGGCGCTCGGTTTCAGCGTCGCCTTCTCCCTGCAGAACATCGCGCTGTGCTTCGTCGGCTGCCTCGTCGGCACGCTGATCGGCGTGCTGCCCGGCGTCGGGCCGATCGCCACCATCGCGATGCTGCTGCCGATCACCTTCGGGCTCGATCCGGTGGGCGCGCTGATCATGCTCGCCGGCATCTATTACGGCGCGCAATATGGCGGCTCCACCACCGCCATCCTGGTCAACATCCCGGGAGAGGCGACGGCGGTCGTCACCGCGCTGGACGGGCATGAGATGGCCAAGCAGGGCCGCGCCGGCATCGCGCTCGGCACGGCGGCGCTCGGCTCCTTCTTCGCCGGCTGCGTCGCCACGCTGATCATCGCCGCGCTCGGCGCGCCGCTCACCAAGATGGCGCTGCTGTTCGGCCCGGCCGAATATTTCTCGCTGATGGTGATGGGGCTCTGCTTCGCCGTGGTGCTGGCGCGCGGCTCGATCCTCAAGGCCTTCTGCATGATCATGCTGGGCCTGCTGCTCTCGACCGTCGGCACCGATCTCGAGACCGGGCAGGAGCGCATGACCTTCGGCTTCCCGCCGCTGGCCGACGGCATCGACTTCGCCGTGCTGGCGATGGGCGTGTTCGGCTTCGCCGAGGTGCTGCGCAACCTGGAAAACAAGGAGGCGCGCGACGTGGTGCGCTCCAAGATCGGCCGCCTGCTGCCGAACTGGGACGACATCAAGCAATCGGCCATGCCGGTGCTGCGCGGAACGATGATCGGCGGGACGCTGGGCATCCTGCCCGGCAATGGCGCGGTGCTCGGCCCCTTCGCCAGCTACACCGTGGAGAAGAAGATCGCCAAGGATCCCTCGCGCTTCGGCAAGGGCGCGATCGAGGGCGTGGCGGGGCCGGAATCGGCCAATAACGCCGGCGCTCAGACGGCCTTCATCCCGCTTCTCACGCTGGGCATTCCGCCGAATGCGGTGATGGCGCTGATGGTGGGCGCGATGACGATCCACGGCATCATCCCCGGCCCGCAGGTCATGACCAAGAACCCCGATCTGTTCTGGGGCATGATCGCCTCGATGTGGATCGGCAATCTGATGCTGCTGATCATCAACCTGCCGCTGGTCGGGCTCTGGGTGAAGCTGCTGCAGGTGCCCTATCGCCTGATGTTCCCGGCGATCCTGATCTTCTGCTGCATCGGCATCTATTCCGTGAACAACCAGCCGATGGACGTGGCCTTCACGGCGATGTTCGGCCTGTTCGGCTATCTCCTGATCAAGCTCGGTTTCGAGCCGGCGCCGATGCTGCTCGGCTTCGTCCTCGGGCGGCTGATGGAGGAGAAGCTGCGTCAGGCGCTGATCATCTCGCGCGGCTCGTTCATGACCTTCCTCGAGCGGCCGATCTCGGCGGGGCTGCTGCTGGTCGCCGTGATTGTGCTGGTCATCGCGCTGTTGCCGTCGATGTCGAAGAAGCGCGACGAAGTGTTTACCGAGTGACGCTTGCTTCTCGGGCAAGCGACACCAGTTCTGAGAGCGAACACGAAAAGGGAGGTATTTTGATGAAGAGTTTCGCGAAAATCGGCCTTGTCGCCGCGGCCGCGCTGGCCCTGTCCGGCGCAGCCCAGGCCCAGGCCTATCCGGACCGGCCGATCACGATGATCGTGCCCTTCGCGGCCGGCGGCCCCACCGACATCATCGCGCGCATCGTCGGCGACCATATGTCGAAGACGCTGGGCAAGCAGGTGGTGATCGAGAACGTCGCCGGAGCGGGCGGCACCACCGGCATCACCCGGGCCCTGACGGCCACCCCCGATGGCTACACCATCGCCATGGGCCATCTCGGCACCTTCTCGGCCGCACCCGCGACCTATCCCAACCTGAAATACGATCCGCTCAACGGCATGCAGCCGATCGGCCTCGCCGGCGGGACGCCGATCCTGGTCGTCGCCCGCAAGACGCTCGAGCAGGCCGATCTGAAGTCCTTCGTCGCGGCGGTGAAGGCCAACCCCGACAAGTTCAACGAGGCGCATGCCGGCCTCGGCTCGGTGTCCTGGACGACCTGCACCCTGCTCAAGGGCCAGCTCGGCGTGCCGAAGCTCAACGCCGTCGCCTATCGCGGCACCGGTCCGGCGCTGAACGATCTGGTCTCCGGCCAGGTCGACTTCATGTGCGACCAGATCGTCTCCGTCGCCGAGCAGATCAAGGCCGGCACGATCCGCGCCTATGCGATCGCCTCGGCCGAGCGCTCGCCGGCGCTGCCCGATGTCCCGACCACCAAGGAAGCCGGGCTGCCGGAATACCAGATCGAGGCCTGGAACGGCATCGCCGCGCCGAAGGGCACGCCGAAGGAGGCGGTCGACAAGCTGGTCGACGCGCTGAACAAGGCGCTGAACGACGAGGGCACGAAAAAGCGCCTGCTCGATCTCGGCGCCGTGATCCCCACGGTCGAGGAGCGCACGCCGGCCGGTTTCGCCGCGGTGATCAAGCGCGATGCCGACAAGCTGAGCCCGATCCTCGCGGCCGCGCCGCGCTGAGCCGGCCCGGCAGAAACAGCTGCAGCGGCGGGTCCCCGGACCCGCCGTTTTTCGTTGCGGGGACATGTGGCCGGCGGACAACTCGCTCCGGCCGCTTCGCTCACCGACCAACTCCCTGAAAAGACTGGCGCTTCCGCAGACCATTGTACGTTCGAAACAGATTGTGATCAGGGCCGCGGAACATGAATCGGTCGGCCCCGTTGTCTCCGCGACAGTTCCTCAGGAAGGAGACCACCATGTTCAAGAAACTCGCTCTCGCCGCCGTCATCGCCGCCATTCCGGCCACGGCGTTCGCTCAGAACCCGCAGGGCGCCCAGGGCGGCGCGGCCAGCGGCCTCGCCACCGGCGCCATCGGCGGCGCAGTCGTCGGCGGCCCGGTCGGTGCTGTGGTCGGCGGTGTCGGCGGAGCGGTCGTCGGCGCGATCATCGGCGACAACACCCCGCGCTTCCAGCAGTACGTCGTGCAGCAGAACGTCCCGTCCTACACCTATGCCGAGCCGGTGGCTGTCGGCACGGTGCTGCCGTCGGATGGCGTCGTCTATCGTCAGGTTCCCGCCGAATACGGCGCGACCCAGTATCGCTACACCGTCGTGAACAACCGCACGGTCCTGGTCGATCCCGGCACCCGCCGCGTGGTCCAGGTCATCGAGTGATCTGAAGGCGATCCGCGCCGGCGACGTCGACGGCCAGGATCAGAAGGCCCGCTCCCGAAACGGAGCGGGCCTTTTTATTGGGCGCTCAGCGGGTGCCGAACATCCGGTCGCCGGCATCGCCGAGGCCCGGCACGATATAGCCGTGGTCATTCAGGCATTCGTCGATGGCCGCGGTCCAGATCCGCACGTCGGGATGGGCGCCGCGCAGCCTCGCGATACCCTCCGGCGCCGCCAGCAGGCAGACGAAGCGCAGATCCTTGGCGCCGCGCTCCTTCAGCCGGTCCACCGCCGCGACCGCGGAATTGGCCGTCGCCAGCATCGGGTCCATCACCACCACCATGCGCTCGGCGATGTCGGACGGTGCCTTGAAGTAGTATTCGACCGCCTGCAGCGTCTGCGGGTCGCGGTAGAGGCCGATATGGGCGACGCGGGCGGCCGGGACCAATTGCAGCATGCCGTCGAGAAATCCGACGCCGGCGCGCAGGATCGGCGCGAACACCAGTTTCTTCCCGGAGATGATCGGCTGCTGCGTCAGCATCAGCGGCGTCTCGACCTCGATCATCTCGATCGGCAGGTCGCGCGTCACCTCATAGCAGAGCAGGGTGCCGATCTCGTTGAGCAGCTCCCGGAAACCCTTGGTGGACCGGTCCTTCTGGCGCATCAGCGTCAGCTTGTGGCGGACCAGGGGATGGTCGACGACGGTGACGCCGTCCTGCTGGGTGGTCATCATGTTCCTCTCATCCCCTCGCCTTCACCGGCCGGCGTGCCGGCTCAGAATACCGTACCATCGCTGATGATCGTCAGCGGCGGCCCGCCGCCCGCCCGCATCTGCGCCGCGATGCGGCGGCCGGCGGCCCAGGTGCCGCCCTCCAGCACCTTGGCGAGGGGCAGCTCCTCGCGGCTGCGGCCGAGCCGCTCGCGGACGATCCGGCCGATCTCGTCGAGCAGGGCGACGGTCAGAGCGCGCCATTCGACCACGATGGTGGAGCCCGCCTCATGCGCGCGCTGGGCATCGGCCGGGTCCTTCAGAAGCAGCACGCCGCAATCCAGCAGCAGCCCGCCATTGCGATATTCCGGCAGGCCGGTGAGCTCGTCGATCTCGACCACCGAGACACCGGCCCATTGCAGCGGCTCGATCAGCGAATAGGTCAGCCATTGCGAGAGCTTGTGGAAGGGCACGAGCCCGGCGGCCGGGGTGCCGGGCGCGATCAGATGGTGGCGCCAGGTATCGCCGAGATGGACCCCGCCCGGCATCATCCGTGATGGCCAGATGCCGCCCAGCGTCGCCAGCACCTCGCCCAGAAGGTGGCTGGCGCGGATGGTGCCGGTCTCCGCCACCTGACGGAAGCGGTCGAAGAGATCGCCCGGGCGGGTCATTCCCTGCCTTTCGAGCTCCTCGCCGAGGCGGTTCAGCAGGGCGGCCCGCCCGTCCAGTGCCAAAAGCGGGTTGCCGGCATGCGCCTGGAAGCCGAGCGCCAGCGTCTGGGTGTCGAGCCGTCGCAGCGCCTTGGCGTCGACCCGGTAGGGGTCGGACGAGTCGGAGGAGAACAGCCCCGCCGCGAACATGTCGAGCGAGGCCAACGCCAGTCCCTCCGAACGGCCGATCGTGCGGCCGCTGACCTTGTCTTGATAGCGCCATTCCGAGCCGGCGCCGGCGTCGAGCAGCACGCTGACGATCGCGAGGTCATAGGCGGCGCGGCCGCGCGCATCGGCATCGGCGAAGCCGGCCTTCGCCGCGAGCGCCTGCCAGCGATCCTGGCCATCGACGACGAAATGGCGCCAGCGGGCGTGAAAGGGAATGTCGAGATCGGGATAGTTCTGGCGGATCGTCTCCAGCACGTAATCGGCGCAAGGTTCGAGCCGGTCGAGATCGACCGTGAAATGCAGGAGCTGGCCCGCCAGGGCCAGGCGCAGCATCTCCTGGGCCCGTTCGCGCACGGCGGACGGCTTCAGCAGCGGGCGGAAATCCTCCGGATTGCGGTGAGGCATCGACCGGCCCTCAGAACCTGTCGAGATCGCGACCGATGGTCGCCTTCAGCGCATTGTCGCCGGGCGCCCCGTCCGGCGAGTAATAGCCGGCGGCCTTCTTCGCCTCGATCTCGACCGAGGCGTCCGGCGGGATCAGCTCCGGCGGAATCGCGACCCTTTCGCCGATCTCGATGCCGCTATCGACCATCGCATCGTATTTCATGTTCGACATCGACATCAGCCGGTCGATCCGGGTGACGCCGAGCCAATGCAGCACATCGGGCATGAGCTGCTGGAAGCGGGCATCCTGCACGCCGGCCACGCATTCCGTGCGCTCGAAATAGGTCGCCGCGGAATCGCCGCCCTCCTGGCGCTTGCGCGCGTTGTAGACGAGGAACTTCGTCACCTCGCCGAGCGCCCGCCCCTCCTTGCGATTGTAGACGATGATGCCGACGCCGCCGCTCTGCGCCTCCTTCACCGCCTCCTCGATGCCGTGCACGAGATAGGGCCGGCAGGTGCATATGTCGGAGCCGAAGACGTCCGAACCATTGCATTCGTCATGGACGCGGCAGGCGACGCGGCGCCTGGGATCGGTGATCGCCTCGATCTCGCCGATGATGTAGCAGGTGATCGAGCCGATCGGCGGCAGGAAGACGCCGAGATCGGGCCGCGTCACCAGCTCCGGATACATGCCACCGGTCTGCTCGAACAAGGTCCGCCGCAACTCCTGCTCGCTGGTCCCGAAACGCTCGGCGATCCCCGGCAGATGCCAGACAGGGTCGATCGCGATCTTGGTGACGCTGATATCGCCGGAGGGGTGCAGGATGCCGCCATCCGATGCCAGCCGGTGGCCGGCCATGGCGGCCAGGATCTCCGGCAGGTTCAGCCGCGCCTTGGTGATCGCGATGCTCGGGCGGATATCGATGCCCTCGCCGATCAGCCCGCCGAAATCCTGGGCGACGCGGTGGCCGAACGGGTCGAGCGAGACGATCCGGCCGGGTTGAAACCATTGCGGCTGCGGCAGGATCTCCGCCGTCGGATGAGTGTTGTGCAGGTCGGGACGCTGCGAGGGGTTCATCGCTCGGGCCGAGATCGCGAGCGCCCGATAGATCGAATAGGAGCCGCCATGCGCGCCGATGACGTTGCGATCGGCGGGGTTGGTGGTGGAGGCGATGATCGGCCCGCGCTCATGCGGTGTCGCCGCGCCCCAGCGGATCGGAAAGCGCGTGGCGGCGCTGCCCGGCTCGGGATGCGAGGTGAGGCGGATATGAGTCGTGCGGTTCGGCGCGTTCATAGCGGTTTCGCCCTGAAAACAGGAAAGGGCCCCCGACGCGTTGCGTCCGGGGCCCTCTGGACCACATGAATTGTGCATCAGCGAAGCCGCAGCGTCAATCGTGGCTCAGCGCGGCTTCAGAATGAGCGCCCGAGCGGGCGTCCTGCTCAGAACACGGCGAGATAGCGCAGCAGGGAAATGATGCCGATGACGATGACGATGATCTGGACGATGTTCTTGATCTGGCTGTCGAGCGGCAGCATGCGCACGAGATAGAGCACGAGGCCGATGACCAGGACGGTGATCAGAAGCGAAATGAGAATGGACATGAAATAACCTTCGATCTTCGGCCGAAAGCCGGCCCCCCGGCGCGGGAGCCGCGACGTATTCGCTGCACCTCGGCGCCGCTGACAGAACGTCGCAGCTGCGAAATAGGTTCCCTTGGGGCGGGGCGGGCGGCGCGCGCCTCCCGCCCGCCGGCGCCTGCCCTCGCGCCTGTCCGCGCCGCTCCTCGCCGAGGGTTCAGCCGGCGATGCGGCCGAAATCGGCGACGGCGCGGGTCGCCTCGCGCAGCTGGTTCAGCAGCTTCAGCCGGTTGACCCGCAGCGCCGGATCGGGGTCATTGACCATGACCGCCTCGAAGAAGGCGTCCACCGCCGGGCGCAGCTCGGCCAGCGCCGCCATGGCGCCTTCGAAATCCTCGCCGGCCACACAGGCCTGCGCCTTCGGCGTCGCCTGGGCCAGCGCCACCGCCAGGCCCTTTTCCTCGATCAGCCCGGCGGCGGCGATGAGCTGGAGATCGGCGGCGCCGGAAAAGGCGCCTTCGCCATCCTTCTTCTCCTCGGCCCGCAGGATGTTGGCGGCGCGCTTGTAGCCGGCGAGCAGGCTCTTGCCGTCTTCGGTCTCGAGGAAGCGGCCGAGCGCGGCGACGCGGCGCGTGATCAGCAGCAGATCGTCGGAGGCCTGCATCCCCTCGCCCAGCACCGCATCGACCAGATCATGCCGGGCGCCCTGATCGCGCAGCATCACCTTCAGCCGGTCGTGGAAGAAGGAGAGGAGGTCGCCCGTCAGCGGCGCCGCTTCCCCGGTGCCGGTCGCCACGCCATTCGCGGAGAGAGCCGCAGCGAGCGTGCCGGACAAGGCCAGCCGCACCCGGTTCTCCACCACCAGCCGGATCACGCCGAGGGCCGCCCGCCGCAGCGCATAGGGGTCCTTGCTGCCCGTCGGCTTCTCGTCGATCGCCCAGAAACCGACCAGCGTGTCGATTTTGTCGGCCAGCGCCACCGCCACCGCGACCGGATCGCTCGGCACCCGGTCGGAGGGGCCGAGCGGCTTGTAATGCTCCTCGATCGCGGCGCAGACGCTGGGATGTTCGCCCTGCAGCTCGGCATAGTTGCGGCCCATCAGGCCCTGGAGCTCGGGGAATTCGCCGACCATCTCGGTCGGCAGATCGGCCTTGGCGAGCTTCGCCGCGCGTTCGGCCAGCTCCGGATCGGCCCCGACGACCGGAGCGAGATCGCGCGCCAGCGCCGCGATGCGCCGCACCCGCTCGCCCTGCGTTCCCAGTTTCGCGTGGAAGACCACGCCGAGCCGGTCCAGCTTGGCCATGCGCTGGTCGAGCGGCTTCTTGAGATCGAGCCCGAGCCGGTCCGCGCTCGGCTGGAGAGTCTCCAGATCCGGCAGGCTGCCCTTGTCGGTCGCGAAGAAATAGGCCGCGTCGGAGAGGCGGGCGCGCACCACGCGCTCATTGCCGGCGATGATCGCCGCCCCGCCATCGCTCGCCATCAGGTTCGAGGTCAGCAGGAAGCGGTTGGACAGAGGGGCAGTCGGCAGCGGGGAGTCGGCAGTCGACGCCTCACCCGACTGCCGATCGCCCATGGCCGACTGCCTCAGGACGAAGCATTTCTGGTTCGCCCGGATCGTGGCGCGGATCGCCTCGCCGGGGATGGCGAGGAAACGCTCCTCGAAGGCGCCCATCAGCACCACCGGCCATTCGACCAGCCCCGCCACCTCCTCCAGCAGCGCCTCGTCCTCGACCAGTTCGAGACCCTGGGCGAAGGCGAGATTGCGTGCATCGGCCAGGATGATCTCCTTGCGGCGGTCGGCATCCAGCACCACCCTGGCCCGTTCCAGCGACGCGACATAATCGTCGAAGCGCCGCACGGTGATCGCGCCCGGCGCGTGGAAGCGATGGCCATAGGTGACGTTGCCGGAGACGATGCCGTCGACCTCGAACGGCACCACCTCGGGCTCCTCGGTCTCGGCGCCGAAGGTGCAGAGGATCGCATGCAGCGGGCGGACCCAGCGCAGGCTGGCGCCGGCGGCCGAGGCCCTGCCCCAGCGCATCGATTTCGGCCAGGGGAAGCTGCGGATCACCGCGGGCACGATCTCGGCGATCGCCGCGACCGTCTCCTGCCCCGGCTTCTCGACGATGGCGACGTAGGTATCGCCCTTCTTGGGGTCGCTGACGATGGTCGCCTGGTCCAGCGATGAAAGCCCGGCCGCCTTCAGGAAGCCCTGGATCGCGGCGTCGGGCGCGCCGACCCGGGGGCCCTTGCGCTCCTCGCGGATATCGCGGCCGCGCACCGGGAGCCCCGCGACATGCAGGGCGAGCCGCCGCGGCGTGGCGAAGGCCTTGGCGCCCTCATAGAGCAGGCCACGCTCGACCAGCGCGTCGGTGACGAGCTTTTTCAGATCATCGGCCGCCTTGCGCTGCATGCGGGCGGGAATCTCTTCGGAGAAGAGTTCGAGAAGCAGATCGGGCATCAGTTGAATCCCCCGCCCGCCGTCCTGAGCCAGGCGGCGCCGCAGGCCTTGGCGAGATCCCTGACGCGCAGGATGTAGCTCTGGCGCTCGGTGACGGAGATCACCCCGCGCGCATCGAGCAGGTTGAACATGTGGCTGGCCTTGATGCACTGGTCATAGGCGGGCAGAGCCAGCCTGTGACGCGGATCGTTCGACCCCGCTTCCGCCTCGCCCGCCGCCAGCAGCGCCTGGCATTCGCGCTCCGCATCGGTGAAATGGCGGAACAGCATCTCGGTATCGGCATGTTCGAAATTATGGCGCGAGAACTCCTGCTCGGCCTGCAGGAAGACGTCGCCATAGGAGATGCGGTCTTCGCCCTCACCCCCGTTGAAATTGAGGTCGTAGACGTTCTCGACGCCCTGGACATACATCGCCAGCCGCTCGAGCCCATAGGTCAGCTCGCCCGCGACCGGGGCGCATTCGACGCCGGCCACCTGCTGGAAATAGGTGAACTGGCTGACCTCCATGCCGTCGCACCAGCATTCCCAGCCGAGCCCCCAGGCGCCGAGCGTCGGGCTTTCCCAATCATCCTCGACGAAGCGCACGTCGTGCAGCGCCAGATCGACGCCGATCGCCTGCAGCGAATCCAGATAGAGCTGCTGCAGATCCGGCGGGGACGGCTTCAGGATGACCTGGAACTGGTAGTAATGCTGCAGCCGGTTCGGGTTCTCGCCGTAGCGCCCGTCCTTGGGCCGGCGCGAGGGCTGGACATAGGCCGCCTTCCAGGGCCGCGGACCCAGCGCCCGCAGCGTGGTGGCGGGGTGGAAGGTGCCGGCGCCGACCTCCATGTCGTAGGGCTGCAGCACGACGCAGCCGCGCTCGGCCCAGAAGCGCTGCAAGGTGAGGAGCAGCCCCTGGAATGACCGGGTCGGATCCATCGCCGCGGTCAGGCCGGTCGCGGGATGGGGAGCAGGATTTGCCACTGGTGTCGGGCCTTTGCGCTTCGGAGATCGGGCGTGATTAGGGGGTGCCATGCGGCCCGGTCAAGCGCGACGCGCGCCCGGAGCCGCCCCGGAACCGCCGCCAGACAGGTTTCGTTCATTTGTGCAGGCGTAGTTTTCAGCCAACCGCGCGATCCGCGGCGTTCGGGGGCGAGCGCTCGACGCGGAGAGGCGGTCCGTTCATCAGGAGACCCCGACATGCCGTCATCCCGTATCGTCGCCACGCTCTTCGGCGCGTTCACGCTCGCCGGAGCCGCTCTCGGCAGCGCCCCTGCCAGCGCCGCGCCGGTCGCGCCCATGCCGCTGCAGATGGAGCAGAGCGGCGGCCTGGTCGAGCAGGTGCAATATTACGGCCCCCGCCGCTATTACGGCCCGCGCCGCTATTATGGCCGCCCGGTCTATCGCCCGCGCTGCTATTTCGTCGATCGCCGCGTCTGGAACGGCTATCGCTGGGTGATCCGCCCGGTGCGCGTCTGCCGCTGAGCGGCAGCGCGGCCGGCCAGGATGAAAGATGGCTGAACGGCGCGGACCAGCTCCGTTCAGCTTTAATCCGCCATACTCCCGTTCGAATTCTGACGCATGACCGCGACGCGGTCGACGCCACAAGGAGGACCCGGTTCATGTTCCGCAACATCGTTCTGAGCCTGTCGACGGCTGCCGGCCTGGCGCTGGCCGCCGCCCCCGCCACGGCCGCACCGGTCGGTGCCGGCGCTCCCGCCGTCGAGGCCCCCGCCGGGCTCGTCGAGCAGGCGCAGTTCTATTACGGCCCGCCGCCGCGCTTCTATGGGCCGCCGCCCCGCTTCTACGGGCCGCGCCCCTATTACGGCCCGCGTCGCTATTACGGGCCGCCGCGCTTCTACGGGCCGCCGCGCTATTATCGCCCGCGTCCCTATTACGGGCCGCGCCCCTATTACTGGTGAGCCAGGCGCAGATAGCCGCGATGCAGGGCTTCGTTCTCCTCCGAGCGCCCGCCCGCCGCATCATGGAGCATGAAGGCCGGCAGGATCGCTGCCGGCCTTCTGCTGTTCAGGACGGCGCCGACGAGGATGCGGATCGCCGGCTCGCCGGGATGGGCGTGCACCGGCCGCAGCGTGACGCCGCCGAACCCGGTCGCCAGCCCCGCCAGCACCATGGGCAGCGCATCGGCCCGGTGGATCAGCGCCAGGCTGCCGCCGGGCCGCAGCGCGCGGCGGGCGACGCGGAACCAGCCGGCCAGATCAGGCTCCGCGACATGGGCCGCGCGCCGGTTCGGCACGGGCGAGGCGCGGGTCTCGCCAGGCGCATAGAAGGGCGGGTTCATCGCGACGCAGGCGAAGCCGCCGCCGGTGAGGCCGGAGGCGGCGAGCTGCGCCGGCCGGGCATGGAGATCGGCGGCGATCACGCTCACCCGATCGGCCCAGCCATTGGCCGCGGCATTGCGATGCGCCAGCGCCGCGAGATCGGGATCGCGCTCCAGCAGGGTCACGCGCAGCCTCGGCTGCAGCAGGGCGGCAGCGAGCCCGACGGTGCCGACGCCGGCGCCGAGATCCAGCAGCGGCCCCTCCCCCAGCTCCGGCAGGCTGGCCGCGAGCAGAATCGCGTCGGTTCCGGCCCGATGGCCCTTCTTGGGCTGGGACAGGACGAGCCTGCCGTCGAGCAGGCGATCCTTGCCGATCTCGCCCAAGGCGCTACCGGCCGGATACTCACTCATCGCGCAATTCGGCGCCGAATCCGGCTTCCCTCAGCAGAGCTCGGGCGCGCATGCGGTCCGCCTCGCGCACCAGCAGGCGGCGCGGAAACGCCCCGATCATGCCCTCCAGCGCGCTGATATGCTGGTCGGCGATGAGACAACCGACATTGGCCGAGGCCAGCAGTGCCTCGATGGCGCCGAGCAGGACGATGTCGTTGGTGCGGACGAGTTCATGCATGGCGCCATGGAGCGGCAAGAGCGCATCCGACGCAAGCGGACAGTCCCGATTTCCCCGCCCATGCGGCGTCAGGTGACGTTTGCGGGGGCTGGCCACCCATGCGACGATTGTGGCAAGGCTGTTCGCCGTGACATGGCCGGCATGCGGCCGCAAAACGTCACAGGCCGCTGGAGTGATGGAATGGGCGTCGTCGTGCCTTTCGAGGAGAAGGAAACCGGTCAGGCGCGGATCGAGCCGCTGGTCGGGCTGACCGGCGCCGATATGGAGCGGGTCAACGCCATGATCCTGTCCCGGACCGGCTCCGAAGTGGCGATGATCCCGGAGGTCGCCAACCATCTGATCTCCTCGGGCGGCAAGCGGCTGCGGCCGATGCTGACCCTGGCGACGGCGACCCTCTGCGACTATCACGGCGACGGCCATGTCAAACTGGCGGCCTCGGTCGAGTTCATGCACACGGCGACGCTGCTGCATGACGATGTCGTGGACGAGAGCGACATGCGCCGCGGCAAGCTGGCGGCCCGCATGCTCTGGGGCAACGAGGCCAGCGTGCTGGTCGGGGATTTCCTGCTCGGCCAGGCCTTTCGCATGATGGTCGAGGTCGGTTCGCTGCGCGCGCTCGACATCCTGTCCACGGCGGCCACCGTGATCGCCGAGGGCGAGGTGATGCAGCTCGCCTTCGCTAAGAATACCGAAACCACGGAGGACGAGTATCTCTCCGTGATCCGCGGCAAGACGGCCGAGCTCTTCGCAGCCGCCTGCGAGGTCGGGCCGGTGATCGCCAATTCCTCGAAAGCCCATGCCGCGGCCTGCCGCAGCTATGGCCTCAATCTCGGCATCGCCTTCCAGCTGATCGACGATGCGCTGGATTATGGCGGGGTCGATTCGAAGCTCGGCAAGAATACCGGCGATGATTTCCGCGAGGGCAAGATCACTTTGCCGGTGGTGCTGTCCTTCCGCCGCGGCAGCGAGGCGGAGCGCGCTTTCTGGCGCCGGACGCTGCAGGATGGCGAGATCGAGGACGGGGATTTCGAGGAGGCACGCGTCATCATGCGCCGGCACAAGGCGCTGGACGACACGATCGAGCGGGCGGAGCATTACGCCAAGATGGCCAAGGATGCGCTGGGACTGTTCCCCGCCTCGGCGATGAAGGACGCGCTGAACGAAGCGGTCGATTTCTGCGTGGCGCGGGCGCACTGAGCCGGAAGCGGCCAGCTTCGCGCAGCGGGCCGAGCGCGATCCTCGTTCCGGCCGGAAAAATTCCCGCCGCCATGTCGGGCGCCGCGGCTGCCGCGCGTCTTCAGGGAGCGGCCGGGGGAGACTGGACCGGCCGGCCATGCGAGGGACGAAGCCATGACGCCATCTGCGAACGCCACCCCCAAGAACACGATCTGCCTCTGGTATGACGGCGAGGCCGAAGCCGCGGCGCAGTTCTATGCCGCGACCTTTCCCGACAGCGCCGTCCGCGCCGTCCATCGCGCGCCCGCGGATTTTCCATCCGGCAAGGCCGGCGATGTGCTGACCGTCGAATTCACCGTTCTCGGCATCCCCTGCCTCGGGCTGAACGGCGGGCCGATGTTCAAGCACAGCGAGGCCTTCTCCTTCCAGATCGCCACCGATGATCAGGCGGAGACCGACCGCTATTGGGACGCGATCATCGGCAATGGCGGCGCCGCCAGCGCCTGCGGCTGGTGCCGGGACCGCTGGGGCCTGTCATGGCAGATCACGCCGCGCACGCTCACCGAGGCGCTGGCCGCCGGCGGTGACGAGGCCAAGCGCGCCTTCCTGGCGATGATGACGATGACGAAGATCGACGTGGCGGCCATCGAGGCCGCCCGCCGCGGCTGAGGACCCTCAGCGCAGCAGCGTCGGCTTGATCCACCAATCCGGCCGGAGGCTCTTCAGGGCGCGCCCGGCCGCGGCGCTGGCCCGGCAATCGTCGAAGAGCGCGAAACAGGTGGCGCCCGACCCCGACATGCGGGCGAGCCGGCATTCCGGCAGCGCGCGCAGCTGCGACAGCACGCTGGCGATGACCGGCGCGACCCGCATCGCCGGCGCTTCGAGCGCGTTGCCGCTGTCGGCCAGCCGCCGCAGCAGCTCCGCAGCTGTCGGCGCCTCGGCCGCAGCCGATGCCGCGGCGGCGTGGCCCAGGCCAGCCGGTCCAGCCTCCACGGCTTGGCCGGGTTGCAGACCCAGCGCGCGGAACACGGCGGCGGTCTCGACCGGGACGTGCGGATTGACCAGAAGCGCGAAGAGCGGCGGGAGGCGCAAGGGCGGTCCGAGCCGCTCGCCGATGCCGGCCATCAGCCGTGCGCGGGAGGCGAGGCAGACCGAGACATCGGCGCCGATTGCGGCTGCGACGCGCAGCAGGGCCGGATCGTCCGAAGCGATGGCGTTGGCCCGCGCCAGCAGGCGCAGCGCGGCTGCGGCGTCGGCGGACCCGCCGCCGATGCCGGATGCGACCGGCAGCCGCTTGACCAAGTGGAACGCGCCCCAGCGCAGCGGACCCGTCTCCGCCGCCAGCGCCAGCGCCGCGCGCAGCACGAGATTGTCGCGGCCGGGAGCGAGACCCGCGGCCTCCGGGCCGTCGATCGTCAGGGATAGGTGCTGTTCCGGCACCAGCGTCAACAGATCGCCCGTCGCCGCGAAGGCGACGAGGCTGTGCAGCTCGTGATAGCCGTCGGCGCGCCGGCCCAGGACGTCGAGAGTCAGATTGACCTTGGCGCGGGCGCGGGTCGCCAGCGCCGCGCCGGGATCAGCCGCCATCCTTATGGGGCTCGGGCGGCTTCGGCTCGATCGCGTTGGCGGAGGGCGGCTCGTCGAGGCCGCGCTCGATCTTGCGCTTGATCTTCTCGAGATCCTCGGGCTCAGGCCCGAGATCGCGGGCGTAGTTCCACTGGAACCCGGCCTCAAGCTTGCGCCCGACCCGCCAATAGACATCGCCGAGATGGTCGTTGATCACGGGGTCCGAGGGGCGCAGCTCCATCGCCCGCTCGAGCTCGCGCAGCGCGTCGTCATAGCGGCCGAGGCGGTAATAGGCCCAGCCCAGCGAATCCGTGATGTAGCCGTCGCGCGGGCGCAGCTCGACCGCGCGGCGCAGCATTGCGAGCCCCTCTTCCAGCTTCAGATTCTGGTCGACCAGGGAGTAGCCGAGATAGTTCAGCACCAAAGCGCGCTCGCGGCCGAGCGGCTCCGGCATCAGCTCCAGCGCCTTGCGCAGATCCGCCTCGGCCTCCGTCCAGCGCTTGGTGCGCTCCCGCGCGATGCCGCGGAAATAGAACAGGTCCCAATTGGCGCGGCCGGGCGAGGCGAGCTTGGCGATCGCCTTGTCGTAGCTCGCCGCCGCTTCCGCGAACATCTTGCGCGAGCGGTAGACATTGCCGAGCGCCGAGAGCGCGTCGACATCCTCGGGCCGGTCGGCGATGACCTTCTCCAGATGCTTCACGGCTTCGGCGGAGCGGCCCAGCGTCTCCAGAGCGAGGCCGGCCTGGATCTCGGCATTGGCGCGCAGCGGCGAGCCGGCCGGCATGGTCTCGTAGACCGCGACCGCATCCTCGGGCTGCTTGGCCCGCTCCAGAATGTCGCCGAGCGTCAGGACGGCGAGGTCATGGCTCGGGTCGAGATAGAGCGCCATGCGCAGATAAAGCAGCGCGGCGGCCTCGTCGCCCTGGCGGTTGCCGGCGCTGGCGAGGCCATAGAGCACCTCGGCCGCGCCCTGCTGGGCATTGGCGACGGGGCGCGGGATCGGCGCCTTTTCGGCGACGCGGCTCAGCCCGTCGCGAATGATCGGATGGTTCGGCAACAGCCGGTCGAAGGCGTTGTAGGTCTCGGCCGCGGCCTCCCATTCGCCGCTGCGCGCCTGGAAGCGCGCCCAGAGATCGACGAGGCGCAGCGTCGTCTTCTCCGATTCATAGGCGCCCTTCAGCCTGGCCCGCGCATCGGCCTTGCGGCCGCCGAGATCGAGGATCAGCCCGGCATGATAGTCGCGGAAGAGATTGTAGGAGGGCTCGCCCTTCAGCCGGTCGAGCATCTCCATGGCGCGGTTGGTCTGGCCCGCGCCGGCATAGGCCCAGGCGGAGAGCAGCGTCGCGGTGATGTCGGCGGCCCGGCCGCGGCCGCCGCGCTGCAGATGGTTGCGGGCGGTCTGGTAGCTCTTCTGCTTGATCGCGCGGATGCCGATCGCGAGCTGCGCCAGCCCGTTGCTGGGGTCGCGCTGCACGAGCTTGTCGGCGGCGCGGAAGGCATCGTTCATCGCGCCATCGGCGAGGAAGGCGACGAAGCCGCGCTCCAGCAGGTCGTTGTTCTGCGGGTCGCCCTTGATCGCCTCGCGCAGATAGACGGAGGCCGCGCCGAGATCGCGCGAGGCGCCGGCGACGATGGCCGCGAGATAATTGCCCTCGAGGCTGTCGGCGGGCTCGATCTGCTCCTGAGCGCGCGTCGCTGCCGCGCTCTGGGCGGCGGCGCCGGCCTGGAGCGAAAGCAGGAGCGCAACGGCGATCGCCGTGCTGCGACCACGGCCCTGTGTTGCAAACGTCACGCTGCCATTCTCCTTCGGCACATCGCCCGGGCCCCTGAGGCCCTCTTCCGCGACGCAGCCGGAACCGATTTTCACTAGGCCGGCAAGATGGCGGTTTCCGGGCGCACGGGCAAGGCGTTGTCCGGCCGCGACGGTCCAAAGAGCGGGCAGTGCGGCGTTTTTCGGCCGCGCCGGCAGCGATGCGGCGCGGCTCGTCTCGCGCCCCGGCGGGGAAAAGCCCGCGGCGGCGCCCGAATCGGGCCCGCCGCGGGCTTCGGATCACATGTTCGAATAGCCCGGGCCGCCGCCGCCCTCCGGCACCGTCCAGGTGATGTTCTGCGAGGGGTCCTTGATGTCGCAGGTCTTGCAGTGGACGCAGTTCTGCGCGTTGATCACGAAGCGCGGCTCGGTCCTGGCCTCTGCATCCCTGTAGACCACCTCATAGACGCCCGCCGGGCAATAGAGCCGCGCCGGCTCGCCCCAGATCGGCAAATTGCGCTCGATCGGGATGGACGGGTCGGTGAGCTTGAGATGCGCCGGCTGGTCCTCCTCGTGATTGGTCGAGGAGAGGAAGACCGAGGAGAGCTTGTCGAAGCTCAGCTTGCCGTCCGGCTTGGGATAGGTGATCGGCGTGACCTCGCTGAGCGGCTTCAGCGTGGCGTAATCCGGCTTGCCATGCGCCATGGTGCCGAAGGGCGACCAGCCGAAGAGCTGGTTCAGCCACATATCCATTCCGCCTAGCGTGATGCCCAGCATGGTGCCGAATTTGGACCAGAGCGGCTTGACGTTGCGCACCGGCTTCAGATCGGCGCCGATGGCGCTGTCGCGCCAGCTCGTCTCGATCTCGACGACCTCGTCATGGGCACGGCCGGCGGCCAGCGCGGGCACCAGCTTCTCCGCCGCCAGCATGCCGGAATGGATGGCGTTGTGGCTGCCCTTGATGCGCGGCACGTTGACGAAGCCGGCCGCGCATCCGATCAGCGCGCCGCCTGGGAAGGTCAGCTTCGGCACGGATTGCCAGCCGCCCTCGGTGATCGCGCGCGAGCCGTAGGAGAGCCGCTTGCCGCCCTCGAAGACGTCGCGGATCATCGGATGCGTCTTGAAGCGCTGGAACTCGTCGAAGGGCGACAGCGTCGGGTTCTCGTAGTTGAGATGCACGACGAAGCCGACCGAGACCAGGTGATCGTCGAAATGATAGAGGAAGGAGCCACCGCCGGTCTTGCCGTCGAGCGGCCAGCCGAAGGAGTGCTGGACCAGCCCCTTGCGGAACTTCTCCGGCTTGACCTGCCAGATTTCCTTCAGGCCGATGCCGTATTTCTGCGGCTCGCGGCCCTCGTCCAGCGCGAAACGGCGGATCGCGATCTTGGCGAGCGAGCCGCGAACGCCCTCGGCCAGCAGGGTATAGCGCCCGCGCAGCTCCATTCCGCGGGTATAGCGCTCGCTGACCTCGCCGTTTTTGGCGATGCCCATGTCGCCGGTGGCGACGCCGAGAACCGCGCCCTGCTCGTCGAAGAGCAGTTCGGCGGCGGCGAAGCCCGGATAGATCTCGACGCCCAGCGCCTCGGCCTGCGCCGCCATGTAGCGCGTCACCAGACCCAGCGAGCCGACGAAATTCCCGTGATTGTTCATCAGCTTCGGCATGCCGAAATTGGGCAGGCGGATGCCGTTGGGCTCGGTCAGGAAGTAGAAGACGTCCTCCGACACCTCCGTCGTCAGCGGCCGCGCCTCGTCCTCGCGCCAGCCCGGCAGCAGGGCGTCGAGCCCGCCGGGATCGATGACCGCGCCGGAGAGGATATGGGCGCCGACCTCCGCGCCCTTCTCCAGCACCACCACCGAGAGCGTCTCGTCGAGCTGCTTCAGCCGGATCGCCGCAGCGAGCCCCGCAGGACCGGCGCCGACGATGACGACGTCGTAATCCATGCTTTCGCGCGGGGCGCTCTGCGCTTCTTCGAGATTCATGTCCTGCCTCCGAACAGCCTGCGACGCCAGCCTTGCCAATCAGTTTATATATGAACTATCTCGATCCTGCCAAGCCGAAGGGCGGTCCGGCCCATCCCGCACGCCCTGTTTCGACGCGCTCGGGTCGGGTTTCCGGCCGGTCTCCGCTGCCGGATGGCTGGGCCTGCAATCTGGAACCTCTCTATTGAAGCAGACGTTCCATTTTGCAACCGCATCGGGCTCGCGGAACCGTCCCGGCGCGTGATAGGGATCGCGGCATGATCTCCATGGCCGCGCCCAGCGCTCACGAGCTTGTCGCCTGGTACGCCGAAATGGGCGTGACCGAGGCGCTCGACGAAACGCCGCACAATCACTTCTCCACTCCCGCACCGGCGCAGCCGGAGGCGCAGCGCGCGCGAGCCCCGGCGAGGCAGCAGGGCGCCGGCCCCGCGCCGGCCGCCCGGCCGATCGCGGCGGCGGCGACGGCGCCGGATGATGCTGCGCTCAGCGCCCGCGCCCTGGCCCAGGCGGCTTCGACGCTCGAGGAGCTGCGCGCCGCGCTGGCGCAGTTCGAAGGCTGCGCGCTCAAGGTCACCGCCAAATCGCTGGTGTTCTCGGACGGGAACCCGGCCGGCCGCGTCATGCTGGTCGGCGAAGCGCCGGGTGCCGACGAGGATCGGCAAGGCCTGCCCTTCGTCGGCCGATCGGGCCAGCTGCTCGACAGGATGCTGGCCTCGATCGGGCTGACGCGGCAGGAGCATGTCTATGTCGCCAATCTCCTGCCGTGGCGGCCGCCGGGCAACCGGACGCCGACGCCGCAGGAGGTGGCGATCTGCCTGCCCTTCATCCAGCGCCAGATCGAACTCGCCGATCCCGACCTGCTGGTCTGCGTCGGCGGGCCCTCGGCGCAGGGGCTGCTCGGCCTGACCGGCATCCTCGCCTCGCGCGGGAAATGGGTGGATTACGACACGGGCCGGCGCCGCATCCGCGCTCTGGCGATGCTGCACCCGGCCTATCTCCTGCGCCAGCCGGTGCAGAAGCGCCTGGCCTGGCGCGATCTGCGGGCCCTGCGCGCCGCGCTCGACGCGCAGCAGGGCTAGGCGGCGCGGATTTTCCCGTTGCGACACCATGGACCGGTGAGGCAGGCTGGCTCGGCGCTATGCTCCGGCGAAGCGGCCTACGCCGCTCGCCGGGTCCCGCCGGGTCGTTGGAGGGGGCCCGGGCGAGCGCCGAGACTTCGCCACGCACGGACCGCCGGAGACCTGTGATGACGATCGACGCCTTCCTGCTCTCGCGGATCCAGTTCGCCTTCACGATCTCCTTCCACATCGTGTTTCCGGCCTTCACCATCGGGCTCTCGGCCTATATCGCGACGCTGCTCGGTCTCTGGCTGAAGACGGAAAACCCGAAATACCATGTGCTGGCGCGGTTCTGGACGAAGATCTTCGCCGTCTCCTTCGCCATGGGCGTGGTCTCGGGCATCGTGCTCTCCTACCAGTTCGGGACGAATTGGAGCCGGTTCTCCGTCGCGGTCGGCAATGTGCTGGGGCCGCTGATCGGCTATGAGGTGCTCACCGCCTTCTTCCTGGAAGCCTCCTTCCTCGGCGTGATGCTGTTCGGCTGGAAGCGGGTGCCCGCCTGGCTGCATTTCCTCTCCGCCGTCATCGTCGCCGGCGGCACGGCGCTCTCCGGCTTCTGGATCCTCTCCGCCAACAGCTGGATGCAGTTCCCGGCCGGGCACGAGGTGCGCGACGGCATCGCCTACCCGCTCGACTGGATGCAGATCATCTTCAACCCGACCTTCCCGCTGCGCTACATGCACATGATGACGGCGGCCTATCTCACCACCGCCTTCGTGGTGCTGGCGACGGGCGCGCGCCATCTGCTGGCCGGCCACCGCACCGAATCCGCGCGGACCATGGTGCGCATGGCGATCCTGATGATCGCGATCACCGCCCCGGCCCAGGCCGTGATCGGCCACCGCCATGGCGAGGACACGGCGAAATACCAGCCGGCCAAGCTCGCGGCGATCGAGGCGCATTGGGATTCGTCGAAGCCCGCGCCGCTGGTGCTGTTCGCCTGGCCGGACGAGGAGAAGGGCGTCAACCGCTTCGAAATCGCCATTCCCGGCCTCGCCAGCCTGGTCACCCATGGCAGCATGGACGCGCTGTTCCCCAGCCTGAACGATTTCGCCGTCGCCGACCGGCCGCCGGTCAAGATCCCGTTCTTCGGCTTCAGGATCATGGTCGGCATCGGCTTCTTCATGATCGCCTTCGGCTGGCTCGGCGCCTATCTCTGGTGGAAGGGCCGCGTCTTCGAGGAGCGGCGCTGGCTCTTCGTCGCGCAATACACCTGGCCGCTGGGCTTCATGGCGATCCTCGCCGGATGGTTCGTCACCGAGGTCGGACGCCAGCCCTGGATCGCCACGGGCGTACTGCGCTCGAAGGATGCGATCTCGCCGATCACCACCGCCCAGGTCGCGATCTCGCTGGCCCTGTTCGTCTGCGTCTATTGCGTGGTGTTCTCGGCCGGCATCCTGCTGATCAACCGCCTGATCGACAAGGGACCGGATGCGATCACGACGCAGGACCCGCCGGAGCAGCCGTCGCAGCGGCCGCTCAAGGCGGCGCAGGCGCCGGCCTCCGACCTGTTCGGCGACGGACATCCCGGCGACGACAAGATCCAGCCCGCGACCTGAGGACATACGCCATGGAATGGTACCTCCCGGTGATCTGGGCCGGCCTGATCGGCACCGCGGTCATTCTCTATGTCGTGCTGGACGGGTTCGATCTCGGCATCGCCATCCTCTTCCCGACCACCAAGGACGAGGGCGAGCGCGACCAGATGATGAACTCGGTCGCCCCCTTCTGGGACGGCAACGAGACCTGGCTGGTGCTCGGCGGGGGCGGGCTCTGGGTCGCCTTCCCCACCGCCTACGCGATCATCATGCCGGCCTTCTATCTGCCGGTGACGCTGATGCTGCTGGCGCTGATCTTCCGGGGCGTCGCCTTCGAGTTCCGCTGGGTCGCCAAGCCACGCCACGCGGTCTGGGACCTCGCCTTCTGGCTCGGCTCGACCCTGGCCGCCTTCTCGCAGGGGCTGATCCTGGGCGGGTTGATCCAGGGCATCACGGTGGTCGACCGGCAATTCGCCGGCGGGCCGTTCGACTGGCTGACGCCGTTCACGCTGATGTGCGGGCTCGGCGTGGTGCTGGGCTATGCGCTGCTGGGCGCGACCTGGCTGGTCTACAAGACCGAGGGGCCGGTGGCCGAGCGGGCGAGGACCCAGGCGAAATCGCTGCTGCTCGGGCTGATGTTCTTCGCCGCCGTGGTGTCGCTATGGACGCCGTTCGAGCATGAGCGCATTGCCGCGCGCTGGTTCACGCTGCGCAACCTCGCCTTCCTCTGGCCGTTCCCGCTGCTGACCGCCTTCTGCGGCTTCATGGTCTGGAAGCGGCTGCACGGCCGGCATGAATTCACCCCATTCGCCTTCACGATCGCGATCTTCGTGCTCTGCTTCCTCGGGCTGGCGATCTCGAATTTTCCGTATCTGGTGCCGCCGAGCCTGACGATCTGGGACGTCGCGGCGGCGCCCTCCTCGCAGATCTTCGTGGCGCTGGGGGTGATCTTCCTGCTGCCGATGATCCTGTTCTACACCGCCTTCGTCTACTGGACCTTCCGCGGCAAGGTGAAGGCCGATAGCGGCTATCACTGAGGGCAGGTGCAGCCGTCTCTCCGGCGCGATGCGGGCCGCCCCCGGCCGGCGCGCGATTTTTTGCAATGGGCCCTGCCCCCTTCGGCTTGAGTTCCGCGTTGGGCTCGCAGAGATTGCGACGCTACGGATTCAGGAAGGCCGGCCATGAAGTGGGATGATTATCGCCAGTCCGAATATCTGGAGGACCGGCGCGGCGGCGGAGGCGAATTCGCCGGCCTGCCCGGCGGGCGCGGCGGGCTGGGGATCGGGACGATGGTGGTGCTCGGCCTCGTGGGCTGGGCGCTCGGCATCGATCCGCGCCTGCTGATCGGCGGGGCCGAGCTGATCGGCGGCATCGGTGGGCGCAGCCCGCCGACGCAGGAGACACGGCGCTCCTCCGGGCCGCCCCAGGACGAGATGGGCCGCTTCGTCTCGGCCGTGCTGGCGCAAAACGAGGATATCTGGTCGAAGGTTCTGCCGCAGCAGGCCAACCGGCGCTACGAGCCGCCGCGCCTCGTGCTGTTCTCCGGCGTCGACCGCTCCGGCTGCGGCACCGCCCAGGCGGCGATGGGCCCGTTCTACTGCCCGCCCGACAAGCGCGTCTATCTCGACCTCTCCTTCTTCCAGGAGATGCAGCGCAAGCTCGGCGGCGGCGGCGATTTCGCCTATGCCTATGTCATCGGCCACGAGGTGGGGCACCATATCCAGAACCTGATCGGCATCCTGCCGAAGGCGAACCAGCTGCGCGAGCGCTCCTCGCCGCGGGAGGCCAACGCCATTTCGGTCCGCGTCGAGCTGCAGGCCGATTGCTTCGCCGGCGTCTGGGCTCACAACATCCAGGCGATGGGACGCATCGAGACGGGCGATGTCGAGGAGGCGATGCGGACCGCCGCCGCCATCGGCGACGACATGCTGCAGAAGGCGTCACGCGGGCAGGTGGTGCCGGATTCCTTCACCCATGGCTCCTCCGCCCAGCGCACCCGCTGGTTCAACACCGGCTTCCGCACCGGTTCGATGCAGAGCTGCGACACTTTCAAGCCGAGCCAGGTCTGAGTCTGGCGCGCGCGCTCAGAGCTCCCGCTCCCTGCGGCAGTCGAGCCGCCGCGGGCCGGTTTCGAGCGTGCCGGCCCGCGCCTGGCGCCTCGGCAGCACCAGCCCGGCCGCGAGCTGGCGGCCCTGCAGCAGCAGGGCGGCGCGCTCCCGCAGGGACCCCAGCAGGTCGCGCCGCGCGATCAGGGCCGGCCGCTCCGGCGCCAGCATGAGGTGGCGCTCGACAGCCTGGGCCCAATGCGCCTGAGGCACGTCGCCGGCATCGAGCAGGATGAGCCAGTCGCCCCGCGCCTGCTCCGCGCCCAGCTGCCAGGCCTCCCGCCCCGCGGCGACGAGATGGACCGCGCCGGTGGCGTCGGCCAGCCGCTCGCTCTCGGGATCCGGGCTGGCCGCCACCACGACGGCATGGCCGAGAAAACCTTCGGCGACCGCTGGAATCAGCACGGAAAACGTCGCCGCCAGGGCGCTGGCCGAGTGGTTGGAGCGGATGATGGCGGCGAGCATCACTGGTTTCTATGCCGCAGCGCAACATGCCGCAATGCCGGCTCTTGCGTTCCGTTCTCTTTATGTTCACATTGATTGCGCTGACTGCGCCGATTCATCGCCTCCAGGACGATCCACGTCATGCACCAGGCCCGACCCTCATCGCGCGCCGTCCCGGCGCAGCCCCTGCGACGGAGCGACCCGCTGCCGGCTTCCGTCTCCGCTCGCATCGCGCCGGCCGATCCGCTCGCCTATGCCGGCAACCGGATCGATGCGGAGCGCCGGCGCGGGCGCGGGGCGACGATCAATCCCGGCGGCCGCTACGAGAGCGAGCAGCGGATCAGCGAAGACGATGGCTGGGGATCGCTCGGCGAGCTGCCGGCCTTCAAGACGGAGGTCGCGGTCGAGAAGCCGCGCACCATCATCACCCGCAACGATTCGCCCGACATCTCCTTCGACCGGTCGATCAACCCCTATCGCGGCTGCGAGCATGGCTGCGTCTATTGTTTTGCCAGGCCGAGCCACGCCTATCTCGGCCTATCGCCGGGCCTCGATTTCGAGACCAAGCTGACCGCCAAGCCCGATGCCGCGCTGCTTCTCGAAAAGGAGCTCTCGGCCGCCTCCTACCAGCCGCGGACCATCGCGATCGGCACCAACACCGACGCCTACCAGCCGATCGAGAAGAAGCTGAGGATCATGCGCTCGCTGCTCGAGGTGCTGTCGCGCTTCAACCACCCGGTCGGCATCGTCACGAAATCGGCGCTGGTCCAGCGCGACATCGACATTCTGGCGCCGATGGCGGCGAAGGGGCTCGCCAAGGTGGCGGTCTCGATCACGACGCTCGACCCGAAGATCGCCCGCACCATGGAGCCGCGCGCCGCCTCGCCCGCCAAGCGGCTGGAGACGGTGAAGCGCCTGTCGGATGCCGGCATCCCGGTGACGGTGCTGGTGGCGCCGATCATCCCGGCGATCAACGAGCACGAGATCGAGCGCATCCTTGACGCCGCCAAGGCCGCCGGGGCGCGCGAAGCGGGCTATGTGCTGCTGCGCCTGCCGCTGGAGGTGAAGGATCTGGTGCAGGACTGGCTCCTGACCCACCACCCCGACAAGCTGCGCCATGTCGTCTCGCTGATCCGCTCGACGCGGGGCGGCAAGGATTACGACGCCGCCTGGGGCCAGAGGCAGGTCGGCTCCGGCCCCTATGCCTGGATGATCGGCCGGCGCTTCGAGATGGCGGCGGAGCGGCTGGGCTTCAACGGCACGCGGCTGCGCCTGCGCAACGATCTGTTCGTCAAGCCGGAGAAGGAAAAGGCGCAGCTCAGCCTGTTCTGACCCGCAGGCGCTCGTATACGAAAGTGCCGCCGATCCCCGCCCCGCAGGCCGAGGGCGGCAGGGCGCGGCCCGGCATGCCGGCTTTAGGACTTGAGCGTCACGCCTCACCCACGGCATAAGCCGCCTCATGTCCGCCAGTTTCAGCCGCGAGCGACGCGCCATCAAATCCGGGCTCTGGCCGCTGGCCGGGATCGACGAGGTCGGCCGCGGGCCGCTCGCCGGGCCGGTGGTGGCGGCCGCCGTGATTCTCGATCCGAAGCGGATCCCCAAGGGGCTGGCGGATTCCAAGGCCGTTGAGGCGCAGGCGCGCGAAGAGCTGCATGATGTGATCTGCGCCCAGGCGCTGGCCGTGTCGGTGGCCAGCGCCACCGCCGCCGAGATCGACCGGATCAATATCCGCCAGGCGACGCTGCTGGCGATGCGGCGCGCCATCGCCGGGTTGGCGCTGCGGCCGGTGCTGGTGCTGGTCGACGGCAATGACCCGCCGGCCCTGCCCTGCACGGCCGAGACCATCATCAAGGGGGACGCCACCGTCGCCTCGATCGCCGCCGCCTCGATCGTCGCCAAGGTGGTGCGGGACCGGATGATGGCCAGGCTCGGCGATCGCTTCCCGCATTACGGCTTCGCCGCCCATGTCGGCTACGCCACGCCGCAGCATCGCGCCGCGTTGCAAGCCCATGGCCCCTGCCCCGAGCACCGCTACTCCTTCGCGCCGGTCAAGGGGCTTTGGCTGCGGAGTGGGGGAGAGGGTTAGGCGATTTAAGGCGAATGGCGAATAGCGAGTGGCGAGTAGCGAGAGGGGCTGGCGAATTGGGGCGCCACTCCCCATTCGCCACTCGCCACCCCCCTGCCCATTCGCCATTCGCCATTCACCACTCGCCACTCGCCCTCCCCATTCGCCACTCGCCCCTTCCCCCCTAGGCAAAAACTGCAGCCCCAAAACGACACGCATTTTTTCAACTGAGGAAACCGGGCTTTTACCCTGACTGGTCAATATCGCGACTGTTCAAGTTGCGTAACGGTCTTGGGGCGTCATGGGTATTTTGCGTACCGGGGCCACCAGCGCCGCCGTCCGGATTCAGGTCTCGCGTACCGGACGGCCTGCGCTGGGTTCCCGGATGAAGGCTCACAGCCTCCCTCCGGAACTACCGCTCGATCAGGTGTTGGTCGGCGATTGCGTCGATGCGATCAACCGGCTGCCGGCGGCCAGCGTCGACCTGGTCTTCGCCGACCCCCCCTATAATCTGCAGCTCGGCGGCGATCTGCGCCGGCCCGATGACAGCCTCGTCGACGCGGTCGACGATGATTGGGACAAATTCTCGTCCTTCGCCGATTACGACGCGTTCACCCGCGATTGGCTCAGCGCCTGCCGGCGCGTCCTGAAGCCCGATGGCGCGCTCTGGGTGATCGGCAGCTACCACAACATCTTCCGCGTCGGCTCGATCCTGCAGGATCTCGGCTTCTGGATGCTGAACGACATCGTTTGGCGCAAGGCCAATCCGATGCCGAATTTCCGCGGCCGGCGCTTCACCAACGCGCATGAGACGCTGATCTGGGCGGCGCGCGGCGAGAGCTCGAAATACACCTTCCATTACGAGGCGCTGAAGGGCGGCAATGACGATCTGCAGATGCGCTCGGACTGGTATCTGCCGCTCTGCACCGGCGAGGAGCGGCTGAAGGACGGCAAGGGCGCGAAGATCCACCCGACGCAGAAGCCGGAAGCGCTGCTGGCGCGGGTGATGCTCTCCGCCAGCAATCCCGGAGACGTCATCCTCGACCCGTTCTTCGGCACGGGCACGACGGGCGCCGTCGCCAAGGCGCTGGGCCGGCGCTTCATCGGCGTGGAGCGCGAGACGGTCTATGCGGAGGCCGCGCGCAAGCGGATCGCGGCGATCGAGCCGCTGCCGCCCGAGGCCTTCGCGATCGCCCCTTCCAAGCGCAGCGAGCCGCGCGTGCCCTTCCTCAGCCTGGTCGAGGCGGGGCTGGTCAAGGCTGGCGAGACGGTGACCGACGAGAAGCGCCGGCACAGCGCGATCATCCGCGCCGACGGCACGCTGGTGCTGGGGCCAGCCGTCGGCTCCATCCACAAGATCGGGGCGCTGGCCCAGGGCCTGCCGGCCTGCAATGGCTGGACCTTCTGGCATGTCGAGCGCGAGGGCGGGCTGCTGCTGCTCGACGCGCTGCGCGGTCGGATCAGGGCCGAGCTGGCGGCCGCCTGAGGCTATCGCTTCTTCAGCCTCGCGGCTCGGGCGTCAGGGCCTCCAGCCCTGCCTCCAGCACTTTCAGCATCAGGCTCGGCAGCGGCTCCTCGCGCAGCCGCCTTACGGGAGTGAAGCGCATGCCGTCCGGCGGCAGAACGCTCGCCGGCGCTCGGGCGACGAAGATCGTCAGCTCCAGCGGGAAATGCGTGAAGACATGGCGCACCGGCACCGGCAGCCGGCGCCACGGAGCGGTCACAGGCGCATCGCCCGACGCAGGATCCGGGTCGTAGCCGGCGCGCCACTCGCTGGTCGGCACCTCGGCCATGCCACCGAGAAGCCCCTTGCCGGGACGGGTGCGCAGCAGCACGGCTCCATCCGCGCGCAGCAGCACGAAGGCCCCGCCATGGCGGGTAGTCCCGGTCTTCTTCGCCGCCTTGCGCGGAAAGCTCTCCTGCGTACCCTCCGCCCGCGCGAGACAGGGTCCGCGCCAGGGGCACAGGCCACAGGCGGGGTTTCGCGGCGTGCAGATCGTGGCGCCGAGGTCCATCAGGGCCTGGGCGAAGTCGCCCGGCCGCTCCGGCGGCAGCAGCGAAAGCACCCGCTCCCGGACCAGCGACTTGGCGGCGGGCATCAGCGCCTCGATCGCGAAAAGCCGCGTCATCACGCGCTCGACATTGCCGTCGACCGCCGCCGCCGGCCGGTCGAAGGCGATGGCGGCGACGGCGCCCGCGGTATAGGCGCCGATCCCCGGCAGGCGCCGCAGCCCCTCCTCCGTCTCGGGGAAGCGGCCGCCATGCTCGGCCACCACGGCCTGCGCGCAGGCATGCAGGTTGCGGGCGCGCGAGTAGTAGCCGAGCCCGGCCCAGGCGGTCATCACCGCCTCGGAGGGCGCGGCCGCCAGCGCCTCGACGGTCGGGAATCGCGCCATGAAGCGCTCGAAATAGGGTTTGACCGCGGCGATCGTGGTCTGCTGCAGCATGATTTCCGAGGCCCAGACCCGATAGGGATCGGCTTTCTCGCCCGGCAGGGCCCGCCAGGGCAGGACCCGGCGATGGCGGTCATACCAGGCGAGGAGGTCGGCGGCGGCTGGAGGCATCAGCGCTATGTAGCGGCAACGCCGGACGCGGCAAGGCCGGGGCCGCCCGCGCGGCTCCTGCGGCCGGCTCCTCTGGCCGGCGTGGGGGTCGACGCCCCGCTCGCCACGACCTAGGCTGGCCGGCATCTCGATCGGGAGCGTTCGCATGGACCAGTTCTCCGGCGGCTGCCAATGCGGCGCCGTTCGCATCGTGGCCTCCGGCCGGCCCAACCGCGTCGGGCTGTGCCATTGCATGGATTGCCGCAAGCATCATGGCGCGCTGTTCTATGCCGGCGCGATCTTCCCGAAGGAGGCCGTGGAGGTCACCGGCGAGACGCGGGATTATGAGGGCCGGAATTTCTGCCCGCGCTGCGGCTCCTCCGTCTTCGCGCGCAGCGGCGACGAGGTGGAGGTGCATCTCGGCACGCTCGACGCGCCGGACCAGCTGGTGCCGAGCTATGAGGGCTGGACGAGCCGGCGCGAGGCCTGGCTGCCGCCTTTCCCCGTGGCGGAACGCTTCGAGCATAATCGCGAGGTCTGACGCTGGCGGCCTGGAGCCTCGCGGCATCGGCGGGCCGGCTGCCTTGCGTCGCGGCCCCCGCGAGCCCAGAGTGGCGTCATGCCCGCCAAACCGCTCGCCGACCTGATCGATGATTGTCTCGCGCCCGCGCTCGCTGCGCAGGGTTTCGCCGGACGCGCCATCATCTCGCTCTGGCCGGAGATCGTCGGAGAGCGTCTGGCGGCCCGGACGCGGCCGCTCAAGATCGACTGGCCGCGGCGGCGCCCCGCCCCCGGCGAGGCGTCCGACCCCGCGACCCTGGTGGTGCGGGTCGAGGGCGCCTTCGCGCTCGACATGCAGCAGCTGGCGCCGCTGGTGATGGAGCGGGTCAACGCCCATCTCGGCTGGCGCGCCGTCGGCAAGATCGTGCTCAAGCAGGGCCCTGTCGAGGCACCGGCCGCGAAGCCGGCGCCGCCGCAGCCCGATGCCGCCCTCGTCGCCGAAGTGGCGAAACAGGTCGAGATCATCGCGGATCCCGGGCTGCGGGCGGCCTTCGAGCGGCTCGGCCACTCCATCGCCCTGCGCCGGAGCGGGACCGCCGACACGGCTTCGTGAGCGGGCCCGGCCCGGAGCGAACCGATCTTGCCACATTCGTCATGGCCACTATGGTCCGGCGCAGACCAAAGCAGTTCAAGGACAGATGATGACCACTTCCAGGCGAGAGCTTCTGACCCTCGTGGCCGGCTTCACGGCGGCGACGGCATCGGGCATCCGGGGCGCCAGCGCCCAGTCGGGCGAATTGGCGACTGCCGGCCCGCTCGGCGATGTCTGGCTCGGCAAGGACGACGCCAAGGTCACGATCATCGAATACGCTTCGCTGACCTGCGGCCATTGCGCCACCTTCCACAAGGACACCTGGCCGGCGCTGAAGGCGAAATACATCGACAGCGGCAAGGTCCGCTTCACCTTGCGCGAATTCCCGCTCGATCCGCTGGCGACGGCGGGATTCATGCTGGCCCGCTGCAACGGCAACGACAAATTCTACCCGATGACCGACATGCTGTTCGCGCAGCAGCGCGGCTGGGCCTTTACGGAAAAGCCCGTCGACGCGCTGTCGACCATGGTGAAACAGGCCGGCTACACGCAGGAATCGTTTGAATCCTGTTTGAAAAGGCAGGATATCTACGATGCCGTCACGCAGGTGAAGGATCGTGGAGCCAAGCTCGGAGTCGACTCGACTCCGACCTTCTTCATCAACGGACAGAAGCGCACAGGTGCCCTCAGCATCGCGGAGTTCGACAAGATCCTGGAGCCGCTCCTGGCGGGCTGAGACGCCGCGCGGCCGGCCGGTCGCCGCCCGTATTCCGATAGCGCCCGTCAGGGCCGCCCCGGAACCTGATCCGGCTTGTTCCCGGGCCGCAGCCCTCCTGCCGGACGCCGCCGCGCGGCGCCCTGGCACGAGCGCGCGCCGTGTCATGCGCCGCGCAGGCGGCCGTCCTGGTCTCGGGGGGCGGCCGTCATGCAGCTGACGCGGCTGAAACTCGCCGGCTTCAAGACCTTCGTCGAGCCGACCGAATTCCTGATCGAGCCGGGGCTGACCGGCATCGTCGGCCCCAATGGCTGCGGCAAATCCAACCTTGTCGAGGCCCTGCGCTGGGTAATGGGCGAAAGCTCGTTCAAGAACATGCGCGGCTCCGGCATGGAGGATGTGATTTTCGCCGGCTCCAACGACCGGCCGGGCCGCAATATGGCCGAGGTGGCGCTGACGCTCGACAATAGCGACCGCAAGGCACCGGCCGCCTTCAACGAGGCCGATGTGCTGGAGGTGACCCGCCGGATCGAGCGCGAGGAGGGGTCGACCTATCGCGTCAACGGCAAGGAGGTGCGCGCCCGCGACGTGCAGCTGCTCTTCGCCGATGCCGCGACCGGCGCCCGCTCGCCGGCGCTGGTCCGTCAGGGGCAGATCAGCGAGATCATCTCGGCGCGGCCGCAATCGCGAAGGCGCATCCTGGAGGATGCCGCGGGGATCGCCGGGCTGCACAGCCGCCGCCACGAGGCCGAGCTCAGGCTCAGGGGCGCGGAAGAGAATTTGACCCGGCTGGAGGATGTGCTGGGCGCGATCGACGCCCAGCTCGAGGCCCTGCAGCGGCAGGCGCGCCAGGCGGCGCGCTATCGCAGCCTGGCGGCCGATATCCGCCGGGCGGAGGCGACGCTCGCGCTGATCGCGCGGCACGAGGCGCGGCTGCAGGAGGCGCAGGCCGAGCAGGAGCTCGAGGCGGCGGCGAGGCTGGTGGCCGAGCGGACCGGCGTGCAGGCGGCCTCCGCGCGGGACCAGGCGGTGGCGGCGCATCGGCTTCCCGCGCTGCGCGAGGCGGAGGCCGCCGCGGCGGCCGGGCTGGTGCGGCTGCGGCGCGGGCTGGACGAGCTCGAGGCGGAGAACAGGCGGGCGACGCTGCGGGCCGAGGAGCTGCGGCGCCGGCTCGTCGAGCTGCAGGCCGATCTGGCGCGGCAGGAGAGCGTGGCGGGGGATGCGGCGGCGAGCCTCGCCCGGCTCGCGGCGGAAGATGCGACGCTGGCGCAGGACGGCGCGGCCGTCGGCCATGTGCAGGAGGCGGCGAAGACGGCGCAGGCCGGGGCGGAGGCCGCGCTCGCCGCCGCCGAAGCCGCGCATGCCGCCGCGCAGGCCGCGCTCGCCGAGCTCGGCGCGCGGCGGGCCGGGCTGGAGCGCAGCGCGCGGGAGGCGAAGGACCGTCTCGCCCGGGCCATGGCGGAGGGCGAGCGGCTGGAGCGCGACAGGGCGGCGCTTGAGGCGAGCGCCGCGACGGTGCCGCTGGAGCCGCTGCGGCAGGCGCTGGCGGAGGCGTCGGCTGCCATGGCCGCGGCCGATACCGCCGCGGCGCAGGCGCGCTCGGGGCTCGCCGCGGCCCGCGACGGCGAAACCCAGGCGCGCGCCCCGCTGGCGGAGGCCGAGCGCAAGGCCCAGGGGCTGGAGACGGAGATCCGCACCTTGCGGAAGCTTTTGGCCCCGGCGGCGGGGGATCGCTTCCCGGCGGTGATCGAGGCGATCATCGTGGCCAAGGGCTATGAGGTCGCGCTCGGTGCGGCGCTGGGCGATGATCTCGACGCCGCGCTCGATCCGGCCGCCCCGACGCATTGGCAGGATACCGGCACGGGCGCCGACGACCCGACGCTGCCTGAGGGCGTGGCGTCCCTGGCCGCCGAGATCAGCGGGCCGGCGGCGCTGAGGCGGCGCCTGGCGCAGATCGGCATCGTCGCCCGCGAGGATGGGCCGCGCCTGCGCGCTTTGCTGCGGCCCGGCCAGCGCCTGGTCTCGCGCCAGGGCGACGTCTGGCGCTGGGACGGCTTCACCGGCGCGGCGGAGGCGCCCTCCCCCGCCGCGCGCCGGCTCGCCGAGAAGAACCGGCTCGGCGAGCTCACCGCCGCCGCGCAGGCGGCGAGCGCGGCGGTGGCCGCGGCCAGATCCGGGCTCGACGCCGCGAGCGGGGCGGTCCGGACGGCCGCTCAGGCGGAAGCCGCGGCGATCGAATCCGCCCGCCAGGCGAGGCGGCAGCTCGACCAGGCCCGCGACCAGATGGTGGCGGCGGAACGGCGCGAGGCGGAGCGCGCCGCGCGCCAGGCCGCGCTGGAGGATGGGCTGGCGCGCAGCCGCCGCATCGTCGCCGAAGCCAGGGCCGAATGGCAGGCGCAGGAGGAGGCTCTCGCCGCCTGTCCGCCGGCCGCTTCGCTCGAAACCGCGCTGCTCGAGGCGCGGGCCGCGCTCGGCGAGCGCCGCGCCGCCGCCGCCGATGCCAGGGCGGCGGTGCAGACCCTCGCGCGGGAAGGCGATCTGCGCGCGCGGCGCCGGGCGGCGATCCGCGAGGACGTCGCGGCCTGGACGGCGCGGGCCGCCACGGGAAGCCAGGCCGCCGAGGAGACGCGGCGCCGCATCGCGGCGGTGAGCGAGGAGCTCACGACCCTGCAGGCGGCACCGGACGATTTTCTGGTGGAGCGGCACCGGCTCGTCGCCGAGATCGAGAGGGCCGAGGCGCTCCGCCGGGAGGCTGGCGACGCGCTCGCCGCCGGCGAGACGGCACAGGCCGAGGCCGACCGCGCGGCGCGCTCCGCGCTGGAGGCGCTCGGGCTCGCGCGCGAGCAGCGGGCCTCGGCCCAGGCGAGGCTCGATGCGGCCCGGCAGAAGAGCGCCGATGTGGGCCGCCAGATTAGCGAGGCCTTCGATGCCGGGCTCGCCGGGCTGCAGGGGCTGGCGGAGCTGAAGCCGGGCCAGGATCTGCCCGAGCCGGCGGGCGTCGAGCGCCGGCTCCAGGGCCTGCGGGCCGAGCGCGAGCGGCTCGGCGCCGTCAATCTGCGCGCCGATGACGAGCTCGCCGAGGTGAAGGCGCGGCGCGAGGGGCTGACCGGCGAGCGCGATGATCTGACGGAGGCGATCCGGCGCCTGAGGCAGGCGATCGGCGCCTTGAACCGCGAGGGGCGGGAGCGGCTGCTGGCGGCGTTCGAGATCGTCAACGCGCAGTTCCAGCGCCTCTTCGCCGTGCTGTTCGGCGGCGGCACGGCGGAGCTGAAGCTGGTCGATTCCGAGGATCCGCTGGAGGCGGGGCTCGAGATCTTCGCCCGCCCCCCGGGGAAGAAGCCGCAGGTGATGACCCTGCTCTCGGGCGGCGAGCAGGCGCTGACCGCGACGGCGCTGATCTTCGCGGTGTTCCTGACCAATCCCTCGCCGATCTGCGTGCTCGACGAGGTCGACGCGCCGCTCGACGACGCCAATGTCGAACGCTATTGCGACCTGCTCGACGAGATGGCGCGCACCACCGCGACACGTTTCATCCTCATCACTCACAACCCGATCACCATGGCGCGGATGGACCGGCTGTTCGGCGTGACGATGGCGGAGCGCGGGGTGAGCCAGATGGTTTCGGTCGATCTGTCGACGGCGGAGCGCATCCGGGAGGCCGGTTGAGCCCCGGTCCGGCGGGCGGCGGACGGGCCGGCACGTTGAAAATCGGCCACAATCGGCGCTGCAATGCGGCAAGAATGTCGCATCTCGCCTGAATTTGCAATAATTTCAAATAGTTATCTTGCTTCTACCTACCTTGACAGGGCGCAGGCCGGGCAATAAAGGAGGCCCTGCTGACGACGGCTCGATGCGCGGGCCCGGTGTGGTGGGACGGCTTTTTGCTCGATCGTGGGCGATCCACGAAGAAGGAGGCCTCGAACCATGTCGGATCCGGACAAAAACGCTTCTGATACGGAGTTGCGCGCAAGACTGGACTCGCTGAAGACGTCGCTCGGACGGGCTGAGGCGGGCGACAAGCCGGGCGCAGGTCCGGGCGGAAGAGACAAGGCGCTGGCTGGCGCGATGTCCTCCGGGTTTCGCGCGGCGACGGATCTGGCAGGCGGCATCATCGCGGGCGCCCTGATCGGGTACCTGGGAGACCGGTGGCTGGGAACATCCCCGTTCCTGCTGATCACCTTCCTGGTGATCGGGACCATCGCCGGTTTTCGCTCCGTCTATAAGCTCGGTTCGCGCCCGACCTCCGGGACCGGTCGCGACACGACCAAGACATGACCGATCCAGGCAGCCTCCAGGCTGCACGAAAGGGACTTTGACATGGCGGCCGGCGGCGGAATCGATCCGATCCACCAATTCGAGATCAAGCCACTCATCGGCCTGCGTCCGTTCGGCCTCGACCTGTCCTTCACCAATGCGTCGCTGTTCATGGTCCTGACCGTCGCCGCGATCACGGCGATCATGGTCTATGGCTCGAGCCAGCGCGCCACGGTCCCCGGCCGGCTGCAATCGCTCGCCGAGATGATCTATGAATTCGTCGCCTCCACCGTCACCGGCGTGATGGGCAAGGACGGCATGCGCTTCTTCCCCTTCGTGTTCTCGCTGTTCATGTTCGTGCTGATGGCGAACATGCTGGGGATGATCCCGGGCTCCTTCACCGTCACCAGCCATATCGTCGTCACCGCGGCCTTCGCCTTCCTGGTGATCGGCGTCGTGCTGGTCTACGGCATCGTCAAGCATGGCAGCCATTTCTTCGGCCTGTTCGTGCCGTCCGGCGTTCCCGGCTGGCTCTTGCCCTTCATGGTGCTGATCGAGGCGGTCTCCTTCGTCTCGCGCCCGATCTCGCTCTCGCTGCGCCTGTTCGGCAACATGCTGGCCGGCCACATCGCGCTGAAGGTGTTCGGCGGCTTCGTCGTCGCCCTGCTTGCCGGGGGCTCGGTCTTCGGCATGGTGATCGCGCCGCTGCCGCTGCTGCTCGCCATCGCGCTGACGGCGCTCGAATTCCTCGTCGCCTTCCTGCAGGCCTATGTCTTCGCGATCCTGACCTGCGTCTATCTCAACGATGCTCTGCACCCCGGCCATTGAGGCCAAAGCCGAGATCGCGAGAGTTCAACCCACCCCACACGCTTTTCACACCGGAGAAAGACCATGGATCCCGTTGCAGCCAAGTATCTCGGCGCTGGCCTCGCCTGTCTCGGAATGGGCCTCGCCGCCATCGGCGTCGGCAGCATTTTCGGCAACTTCCTCTCGGGCGCGCTGCGCAACCCTTCCGCGGCTGACGGCCAGTTCGGCCGCGCCTTCATCGGCGCCGCGCTCGCCGAAGGTCTGGGCATTTTCTGCTTCGTCGTCGCGCTCGTCCTGATGTTCGTGCTCTGAGGCACGGATCTCGCGACCTTGACGGCTCGCTCCCGGCGCGGCTCGCGCCGGGAGCCTGATTTTCCTTCGACAACCCCGCTGAAAGGCAGCTCCATGCCGCTTCGTTCTGCAACTGTCTTCGGACGCGGATTGGCCGTGACGGCCGCTCTGTTCGTGGCCGGTGCTGCTCAGGCTGCTCCCCAGCCGGGCGCGAAGGCGGCGTTTCCGCCCTTCGATGCCAGCACGTTCGCGGGCCAGCTGTTCTGGCTGGCGCTGACCTTCGGCCTGCTCTACTGGCTGATGTCGACCATCGCGCTGCCGCGCGTCGGCGCCATCCTGGCCGATCGCGCCAGCACCATCGCCCGTGACCTCGACAACGCCGCCGCCATGCAGGCCAAGGCCGAGGAGACGGCGCAGGCCTATGAGACGGCCTTGACCGAAGCCCGCAAGAACGCCCAGTCGATCGCCCAGGCCGCCCGCGATGCCGGCGCCAAGGCCTCCGACGAGCGCCGCCGCGTCGTCGAAGCGGATCTTTCCGCCCGGCTCGAACAGGCGGAAGCGCAGATCGCAGCCACGAGGACGGCTGCCATGACCAATGTCCGCGATCTCGGCAGCGATGTCGCCATCGCGATCGTCACCAAACTGACCGGGCAGGCGCCGAGCGCGACCGAGGCCAATGCCGCGGTCGACCAGGCGCTGGCGCGCGGCTGAGGAGAGATCAGATGGATACTTTCTGGGTCGGCGTCGCCTTCTTCATCTTCATCGGAATCCTCGTCAAATTCGGCGTGCACAGGAAGATCCTCGGCGCGCTGGACGCCCGCGGCGAGCTCGTGGCGCAGGAGCTGGCCGAGGCCCGCCGCCTCCGCCAGGATGCGGAGCGGCTGCTGGCCGAGTACGAGTCCAAGCGCAAGGCCGCCGAGGCCGAGGCCGCCGAGATCGTCGCCAACGCCAATGAGGAGGCCAAGCGCCTCGCCGCCGAGGCCGAGACCAAGCTCAATGATTTCGTCGCGCGCCGCACCAAATCGGCCGAGGACAAGATCGCCCAGGCCGAGATGCAGGCCGCGGCCGATGTCCGCGCCGCGGCGGCCGAGGCCGCCACCCGCGCGGCGGAGACGATCCTGCGGACGCAGATGGCCGGACAGGCCGGCGACGCGGCCTTCGCCACGGGGCTGCAGGAGGTCAAGGCCAAGCTCAACTGAGCCTTGGCGTTCGTCTCGACCATTTACGCCGCGATCCCCCGGGATCGCGGCGTTTTCCGTTTCGGGGACCCGAGGAGGCGCGATCGATGGGGTTGCTGCGTTTCGCCATGGCCGGGCTGGGCCTGGCCATCATCGCCACCGCGCCGTCGCAGGCGATGGACAGGGTCGGCTTCGCCTCGCGCGACGGCACCATGCTCAGCGGGCTGCTGGCGAAGCCCGACGGTCCGGGGCCCTTCCCGGCCGTGGTGGCGATGCATGGCTGCTCCGGGCTGTGGACCGGGTCCGGCCGGCTGAATCCGCGGGAGGCCGACTGGACGCAGCGGCTGGTCGCGGCGGGCTATGCCGTGCTGCTGCCGGACAGCTTCCGGCCGCGCGGGCTGACCGCGCTCTGCAACGACCGGGAGCGCAGCCTGACACCGCGCATGCGGGCGCAGGATGCGCTGGGGGCGGCGGATTTCCTGGCCGCCCAGCCCTTCGGCGCCAGGGGCAGGACGAGCCTGCTCGGCTGGTCGAATGGCGGCTCGACGGTGCTGCATGTCGCCGGCTCGGCGGCGGCGCCCGCCTTCCGCCGGATCATCGCCTTCTATCCCGGCTGCCGTGTGATCCTGAAGGCGGGCTGGCGGGCGCAGGTGCCGACCACGATCCTGCACGGCCTCGCCGATGACTGGACCCCGGCGGCGCCCTGCGCCGAGCTCGCAGCCGCCGGCGGCGCGCGCTTCATCGGCTATCCCGGCGCCTTCCACAATTTCGACCATCCGAACCTGCCGCTGCGCGAGCGCAAGGCGGCCTATTCGCAGCGGCCGGACGGGCTGGTGACGATCGGCACCGATGCGGGCGCGCGCCAGCAGGCGATGGAAGAGACGCTGGCGATCCTAAGCCGGCCGTGACCGGATCAGTTGCTCGCGGTCTTGGCGGGGAGCGGCGCCGCCGGCGCAGCGGTGCCGGGCGCGACCGGGATCGATAGCGGCCGAGCCGGCGGCTGCGTGATCGCGGCGCGTGCCTTCGGCTTGCGGGCGACGATGGTGGATGTGACGATGCCCTGGGGGGTGTCGAGCTCGTAGATGTCGTCGCGGAACTGTGCCAGCCCGTCGGCGCCCTGCCAGCCGGTGAGATAGACCCAGGCGACGGGCACGGCCTTCTTCAGCGCGATGTTCTTGCGCTCGCCCTTGGCGATCTCCGCCTCGATCGCCGGCACGGTCCATTCGGTGCCTTCGAGCAGCCAGGCCGCGAGGTCCCGCACACCCTCGACCCGGGCACAACCCGAGGAGTTGAAGCGGACATCGTTGCGGAACAGGTTCTTCTTCGGCGTGTCGTGCAGATAGACGGCCTCGGAATTCGGCATGTCGATCTTGAGCTGGCCGAGCGCGTTGAGCGGGCCGGGATCCTGCCGCACGGTGAAGTAAGGCGCGTTCAGCGAAGTCCAGTTCACCGTGGCCGGATCGATCTCCTTGTTCTCGGCGCCGAGCAACTTCATGTTCGACTTGGCGACGAAATCCGGCTCCTTGCGCATTTTCGGGATGATGTCGGCCTTCACGATCGAGGTCGGCACCGTCCAATAGGGGTTGAGATTGACCGAGGTGATGCTGGCCTGCAGCACGGGGGACGGACGGTCGGGCCGGCCGACCACTGCGAGGTGGCGACGCTGGACGATGCCGTTCTCGACCGCCTCGACGCTGGCGCCGGGGATGTTGACGACGACATAGCGCCCGGTGAAGGTGAAGCCGTTGCTCTTCAGCCTCTCCAAGGTCGCGGTCAGCTGGTTGAGCCGGATCTCGACCGGGACGTTCAGCGCCTTCAGCGTCAGCCGCCCGACCGTGCCGAGATCGGAAAGCCCGTGCCGGAGCTGGAAGCGCTTGACGGCGGCGATGACGGCGGCGTCGTAGACATCGCCCGGCATGGCCTCGGGCGGCAGGTCGCCGCTGGCGAGCAGGCGCTGCTTCAGCAGCACGACATCCGGCCCCTGCGCATCGGGCTTCAGGGCGGTGACGCTGGCGGGGACACGCGGCCAGCCGCCGCGGCTGGCGATGTCCTCATGGGCGATCAGCGCGTCCAGGGTCCGGTCATAGGTGTTGGGCCCGTAGCTCGGCTCATTGGCCCGCGCCGCGGAGGCTCCCAGCGCCAAAGCGAACAAAGCTGCGCCCGCGACGGTGGCGATGGCGGATGCGCGGGCTCGGTGGACGGACATGACGACTTCCAGGGGATGCGAATGGCGCATATCCCCAGCATCCGCCCGACATGGTCAAGGAAGGCTTAAGAGGCGGCGCAATCTGCGACAGCCCATGTCAGCAGCGAAACGGAGCATCCACGCGGCCGCGATCGACCGCCCGGGCCTCGCTTGCGCCCGGAGCGGAGGAGCGAGGCCCGTGGCTTGGTCCGCGCCTATTCCGCGGCTTCGGCGATCGGCTCCGGCTTCACCCATTTCAGCACGGGCTGGCGGGCGGCCCGGGTCTCGTCGAGGCGGCGCAGCGGGGCGTGATGCGGGGCACCGGTGAAGCGGCTCTTGTCATTGCCCTTCGTCGCCATGGCGAGGTCGCGCAGGGTGGCGATGAAGAGGTCGAGCGAAGCCTTCGATTCCGACTCCGTCGGCTCGACCAGCATGGCGCCATGCACGACGAGCGGGAAATACACGGTCATCGGGTGATAGCCCTCGTCGATCATCGCCTTGGCGAAATCGAGCGTAGTGACGCCGGTGCCCTTCAGCCACTCGTCGTCGAACAGCGCCTCATGCATCGAGGGATGGTCCGGGAAGGGCAGCGACATCAGGTCCTGCAGGCCGGCGCGGATGTAGTTGGCGTTCAGCACGGCATCTTCGGAGGCCTGCTTCATGCCGTCGGCGCCATGGCTGAGCATATAGGTCAGGGCGCGGACATACATGCCCATCTGGCCGTGGAAGGCGGTGATGCGGCCGAAGGGGGCGTTGCCCTCCGGAGCATCAGCGACATTCTCGACGAGGCGCGGCGCGCCATCCTCGAGATGGATGAAGGGAACCGGCGCGAAGGGCGCCAGACGCTCCGACAGCACGACCGGGCCGGAACCCGGCCCGCCGCCGCCATGGGGCGTGGAGAAGGTCTTGTGCAGGTTGATGTGCATCGCGTCGACGCCGAGATCGCCCGGCTTCGCCTTGCCGACGATCGCGTTGTAATTGGCGCCGTCGCAGTAGAAATAGGCGCCCGCCTCATGCATCGCGGCGGCGATCTCGACGATCTGCGGCTCGAAGATGCCACAGGTATTGGGGTTGGTCAGCATGATCGCCGCGACGTCGGGGCCGAGCAGCGCCTTCACATCCTCGACCGCCACCGTGCCGTCCTCGCGGGCGGGAACGGGCTTCACCACGAAGCCGATCAGCGCCGCCGTGGCGGGGTTGGTGCCATGGGCGGATTCCGGCACCAGCACGGTGCGGCGGGTCTCGCCTTCGCCCTTGGCCGCGATCGCGGCCTTGATCGCCATCATGCCGCAGAGCTCGCCATGGGCTCCCGCCTTGGGCGAGAGCGAGACGGCGGGCATGCCGGTCAGCACCATCAGATAGCGGGCGAGCTCCTGCATCAGCTCGAGCGCGCCCGGCACGGTCGAAACCGGCTGCAGCGGATGGACGTCGGAGAAGCCCGGCAGCCGCGCCATCTTCTCGTTGAGCCGGGCATTATGCTTCATCGTGCAGGAGCCGAGCGGGAAGAGCCCGGTATCGATGCCGTAATTCTTCTGGCTGAGGCGGACGTAATGGCGCATCGCCTCCGGTTCGGAGAGGCCGGGCAGGCCGATGCCGTCCTTGCGCGCCAGCTTACCGAGCCGGCTCTTGAACGGGCCCGGCTTGTCGATGTCGACGCCGGTGGTCTCGTAGCGGCCGATCTCGAAGATCAGCGGCTCGATCTGCTGCAGCGCCCTGTTGCCGGTGAAGGTGGCGTGCGCCTCCTGCGCTCCCTCGCCGGCCTGGGTGGGACGTCCCTGACGGTTCAGCATCACAGCACCTCCGCGAGCGCCGCCACGAAGGCCGCCCGATCCTCATCCGTATTGACTTCGGTATTGGCGACGATCAGCAGATCGTCGAGGCCCTGGCCCGGCAGCAGGCGCGAGACCGGCACGCCGGCGAGCACGCCCTTTTCCGCCATGGCTTCCACCACGGCGGCGGCCGGCCGGCTCAGCTTCAGCGTGAACTCGTTGAAGAAGGTCTCGTTGAGCAGCTCGACGCCCTTCACGCCCGCCAGCCCCTCGGCCAGCTTGACGGCATTGGCGTGGTTGGTTTCCGCCACCAGCGCCAGGCCGGCCTGGCCCAGAAGGGTCATGTGGATGGTGAAGGCCAGGCAGCACAGGCCGGAATTGGTGCAGATGTTGGAGGTCGCCTTGTCGCGGCGGATATGCTGCTCGCGGGTCGACAACGTCAGCACGAAGCCGCGGCGGCCATCGGCATCGACCGTCTCGCCGCAGAGCCGACCCGGCATCTGGCGGACATATTTGGCCTTGGCGGCGAAGAGACCGACATAGGGCCCGCCGAAATTCAGGGCGTTGCCGATGGACTGGCCCTCGCCCACCACGATGTCGGCGCCCATTTCGCCGGGCGAGGTCACGGCGCCGAGCGACATGACCTCGGTGAACACCGCGATCAGCAGCGCGCCATGGGCGTGAGCCTTCTCGGCGATCGGGCGGAGATCGCGGAGATTGCCGAACACGTCGGGCGACTGCACCACGACGCAGGAGGTCTCGTCGTCGATCGCGGCCAGGATATCCTCGCTGGCGCGGATATCGGCCGGCAGCGTCACCACCTCGTCGCTCGCCATCTCCGACAGGGTCTGCACCACCGCGGCGTAATGGGGATGCAGCCCGCCCGAGAGCACGGCCTTGCGCCGCCTGGTGACGCGATGCGCCATCAGCACCGCCTCGCCGGTCCCGGTCGAGCCGTCATACATCGAGGCGTTGGCCACCTCCATGCCGGTCAGGGCCGCGACCTGCGTCTGGAACTCGAAGAGATATTGCAGCGTGCCCTGCGCGATCTCGGGCTGGTAGGGCGTATAGCTGGTCAAAAATTCCGAGCGCTGGATCAGATGGTCGACGGTCGCCGGGACATGGTGCTTATAGGCGCCGGCGCCGACGAAGAAGGGCATCGAGGAGGCGGAGCGATTGCGCCCCGCCATCTTCGCCAGGATGCGCTCGACCTCCGCCTCGCCGCGCCCGCGCGGCAGATCGACCGGCGTCTTCAGCAGCTTGTCGGCGGGCACGTCGCTGAACAGCGCGTCGATATCGGCGACGCCGATGCGGGCGAGCATGTCCTCGCGGTCGGTGTCGGTCAGCGGGAGATAGCGCATGATCATCCTCGGTCATGGCGGGCTCTGGCGCGGACAGGCGCCGGGAGCCCATGAGCTCAGGGTTCGATGAAGCCGCCCCCGCGGGAGGGCGGCGCGGGCCGTGCGGCTCAGAGCGTCTTGACGTAGTTCTGGTACTCGCCTTCGCTCATCAGCCCTTCCAGCTCGGCCGGGTCCTTGAGCTTGAGCTTGACGAACCAGCCCTTGCCGGCCGGATCCTCGTTGACCGTGCCGGGCGCGCCTTCGAGCTCGCTGTTGACCTCGACCACCTCGCCCGAGACCGGTGCATAGACCTCGGACGCCGCCTTGACGCTCTCGACCACGGCGGCCTCGCCACCCTTGGTCACGCTCTTGCCGATGCTCGGCAGCTCGACGAAGACGACGTCCCCGAGCTGGCCCTGCGCGTAGTCGGTGATGCCGACGATGCCGGTATCGCCTTCGATGCGGATATATTCGTGATCCTTGGTGTAGCGGGTCTCGGCCATGACGGGCTCCTGGCGGCAGCGATGCTGGGGATAGGGAAGGTTCGGCGATAAATCGGGCGAAGGCGAGATCGGGGTCAGCGCTTGTAGCGGTTGGGGACGAAGGGCATCGGAGCCACGGTCGCCGGCAGGTTCCGGCCGCGGACGATCAGGTCGAGCCTCGTGCCCGGCGCGGCATGCGCCCTGGCGACATAGCCCATGGCGCAGGGCGCGTTCAGCGTGGGGCCGAAGCCGCCGGAGGTGACGGTTCCGACGGTCTCGCCCTCCGGCGTGGCGATCTCCGCGCCTTCGCGGGCCGGGGCACGGCCTTCCGGCAGCAGGCCGACGCGGATCCGGGCCGGGCCTTCCGCCAGCTCGCGCTGGATGCGGGCGGCGCCGGGGAAGCCGCCCTCCTCGCGGCGACGCTTCTGGATCGACCAGGTCAGCCCGGCCTCGACGGGAGACGTCGTGGTGTCGATGTCATGGCCGTAGAGGCACAGCCCCGCTTCCAGCCGCAGCGAGTCGCGCGCGCCGAGGCCGATCGGCTTGACCGATTCATCGAGCAGCAGCGTGTCCCAGATCTCGCCGATCCGGCTGGCGGCGGCGGAAATCTCGTAGCCATCCTCGCCGGTATAGCCCGACCGACTGACATTGGCCTTGATGCCGGCGACCCGGATGGTGCGCTGGGACATGAAGCCCATCGCCGCCGCCTCCGGCGCGATCGCAGCGAGCGCCTGCTCCGCGGCCGGGCCCTGCAGCGCGATCAATCCGCGGTGCTCGGCCCTGACCAGCTTCACATTGGCCGGGAGGCGCGCCTCGATATGCGCGTAATCCTGGGTCTTGCAGGCCGCGTTGACGACGAGATAGAGCGCGCCGTCCTCGTCCTCGTCGAGCGACCGCGAGACCATCAGATCGTCGAGGATGCCACCCTCCTCGTTCAGCAGCTGGGAGTAGCGCTGCTTGCCGGGAGCGAGGTTGAGGATGTCGGCGGGGATCAGCGCTTCCAGCGCGCGGGCCGTGGTCTCATGGTCGGGGCCGATGAGGAAGGCCTGCCCCATATGCGAGACGTCGAAGAGGCCGGCCTTCTCGCGCGTCCAATTATGCTCGGTCAGAATCCCGGTGGGGTATTGCACCGGCATGTCATAGCCGGCGAAGGGCACCATGCGGGCGCCGAGCGCGACATGGCGGGCATGGAGCGGCGTCTTGAGCGGGGCAGCGGCCTCGGCCTGTGCGGCAGCGGCAACGTCAACATCGGCAGCCATGGTCGGCCCCTTCCAGAATCGAGCGCAAGCCCCGGACGGATGTGCCCGGAGCGCGCCCCCTCTGTCTTGGAACCTGAGAGATTTCCCCGTGCCGACCGACAGGCCGGACAGGTTACACCCGTCGGTGGGCGGAATCGCTTCCGCCACTTTCCAGAGCGCCAGTTCCCACGCGGTCCGTTTGCCTGAGCGTTTCCGGGGCGGTTGCGCCTTCGGCGCCGGGCTCCGGACGAATCCGGTCCCGGTCTCTCCCGCGGGGATGTTGCGGCTGCCGCCACTGATACTGGAGGGCTCGCTCAAGTCAATCCGCGAGCGACCCCAATCCGCAGCTTATGGCGCCGGCTCAGCGCCGGCGGCTGCGGCCCGGGGCGGCGCCACCGGGCTTGAGATCGACGAAGATCTCGACATCGCCGCGGCCGGCGGGGACCATGATCCCCTCCTCGACATGGGCGAAGCTCGCCCCGCCCTGGCCGGAGCCGACGGAGCCGCCGACGCGCGAGGCACGGCGCGCCACCGTCGTGGTGCCGCGCTTCACCTCGGTGATCATGGTGGCGTAATAGGCGCCGGGAGAGCCGGCCGGCCCGAGCAGCACGCGCCCCTCGACCCCGACCTTGAGGCTGAAGGCGCCGGACTGGCCCTGCGCCGTGCATTCGCGCGCGACGTTCAGGATCGAGATCTGATGGCGCAGGCTGCTGCTGTCGGGGCCCGACTGGGCGCGCAGCGCCGCACCGCCATCGGTGATGATCACCTCGGGGCAGGAGAAGCGGTTATCCTCCTCGCGCTGCGCCGCGACCTCGCCCTGCGTCCGCTGCGGCGCGACCGGGGGCCGGGTCGACTGGAACATCACGATGTTGCCGATGGTCTCGAAGGTGCCCGGCTGGGAGGAGGATCCCGAGGAGCCGCAGCCGGCGAGCCCGAGGCAGAGGAGCGGCAGGGCCAGGACCCGCAAACGGGGCGAAGTCGCGTCAATCACGGCAGGGTCTCCACGCCAGGGCCGAATCCGTTGAGGGAGACGGGGATGCCGACGCCCTCCTCCGGTGTCTGGAATACGATGAAGGTGGCGTTCTTGCCGCCCTTGAGCTGGCCGAGCAGGGTGTCGTCCATCACCACCTCGGCGACGCAGCCCGTGGTCAGGCAGCGCACGAAGCCGGCGCGGCCGATATCCTTGTCGTCGATCTTCAGGCCGAGGCCGGAGGGCAAAAGCACGCCGAGCGGCGCGACGACGCGCAACAGCCGGCTCTTCTGATCGGCCGTCTTCAGCACGATGACGAGCAGCGTCAGATTCGGCCGGTCCTCGGCCGCGACGTTCTGGACCAGCGCGCATTGCTCGGCCTTGGCCCCCGGCGGCACTTCGCAGCGCATCTGCCAGTCGCCATGCGTCGCCTTCACCGCGCCCTGCGCCCACGCCGGCGAGGCCGAGCCGAGGCTCGCGATGCCGGCCGCCAGAACGAGCCCGATGAACCAGACGGGTCGGATGAAATGTCCCATCCCTGCCAAACCTCCTCGTCGCCCTCCCCGAAGGGAAGCGATCATTGCCGGATCGGTGCGATCGGGCCGGCAGCCGCGCCGCCTCGCCCGCATCGCCCGGCGCCGCCGCACCATGAGTGCGTTGGGACCATGCAGGCCCTGTCCTGTCAAGGCGAGAGCCCGCCGGCGGGCCGCGACGGGCGAGTCAACTCGCGCGATTATGCCGCATGGGCTGCGTGAAACGCTCGCATTGCCCCACTGGCGCAAGCGTGATCTTTGATTTATCGCAATGCCGAAGAGCGGGCGGGCCCAGCGGCCTCGCCCCGCCGCGCATGGGGCAGGTTCCGAGCAGGGCCCCGTGGCGGGCTTGATGAGGAGCTAAGTCGGACCGATGCGATTTCTGAGCAGGACCCTTGCAACAGTTGCCGCCAGCGCGATCGTCGCCGGCGCCGCGACGCTCGCCCCTGAGATCGCTTCGGCCGGCACCGGGCAGCCCACGCCGTGGCAGCTGAACCTGCAGGGTCCGGTCACCGAGGTGGCGGCCTATATCAACTGGTTCCACGACTGGCTGAACGTCATCATCTTCGCGATCTCGATCTTCGTCCTCGCGCTGCTGGTCTATGTCGCCTTCCGCTTCAACGAGAAGCGCAACCCGACCCCCTCCCGCACCACCCACAACGCCCTGCTCGAGGTGGCGTGGACGGTGATCCCGGTCCTGATCCTCGTCGTCATCGCCATCCCCTCCTTCCGTCTGCTGAAGCTGCAGCTCGAGATCCCGCAGGCCGACATCACCGTGAAGGTGACCGGCAAGCAATGGTACTGGTCCTATGAGTACCCGCAGGCCGCCGGCGCCTTCGGCTTCGATTCGCTGATGCTCGACGAGGCGCAGCGCGCCGAGGCGATCAGCAGCAACAAGATCACCGCCGCGGAAGCGCCCCGCCTGCTGGCCGTGGACAACGAGGCGGTCGTGCCGGTCGGCAAGGTCATCCGCGTGCAGGTCACCGGCGCCGACGTGATCCACAAATTCACGGTGCCGTCCTTCGGCATCAAGATCGACGCCATTCCCGGCCGCCTGAACGAGACCTGGTTCCGCGCCGACCGCGAAGGCATCTATTACGGCCAGTGCTCGTTCATCTGCGGCCAGAACCACGCCTTCATGCCGATCGCCTTCCGCGTGGTCAGCGCCGAGCGCTACGCCGCCTGGCTCGAGGAATCCAAGAAGAAGTTCGCCAACGCTTCCGATGCCGGCAGCAAGGTCGCGACTGCGTCCGAGTGACCTTCTTCGCAAACCGCTCCGCCGTCCCATATCGACGGTGCAAGACCTGAACGATGACTGACGCGAAGTGACTTCGCACAAGGAGACCAAGGCCATGGCAACAGCGGCTCCGCACGCTCACGGGCACGGACATGAGGCCGAGCACGCCAACCCGACCGGGTTGCGCCGCTGGCTGATGTCGACCAACCACAAGGATATCGGCACGCTCTACCTGATCTTCGCGATCATGGCGGGGCTGGTCGGCGGCTTCCTCTCGATCATGATGCGCATCGAGCTGCAGCAGCCCGGCCTGCAGATCTTCGCCAATGGCCAGACCTACAACGTCTTCGTCACCGGCCACGGGCTGATCATGATCTTCTTCATGGTGATGCCGGCGGTGATCGGCGGCTTCGGCAACTGGTTCGTGCCGCTGATGATCGGCGCGCCGGACATGGCCTTCCCGCGCATGAACAACATCTCGTTCTGGCTGACGGTCGCCGGCTTCGTGCTGCTGATCATCTCGCTCTTCGTCGAGGGCGCGCCCGGCACCAAGGGCGTCGGCACGGGCTGGACGGTATATCCGCCGTTCTCCTCAACCGGGCATCCCGGACCGGCGGTCGATTTCGGCATCCTCTCGCTCCATCTGGCGGGGGCCGCCTCGATCCTGGGCGCGATCAACTTCATCACCACCATTCTGAACATGCGCGCGCCGGGCATGACGCTGCACAAGATGCCGCTCTTCGCCTGGTCCGTGCTGGTCACCGCCTTCCTGCTGCTGCTCGCCCTGCCCGTCCTGGCCGGCGCCATCACCATGCTGCTGACCGACCGCAATTTCGGCACGACCTTCTATGACCCGGCGGGTGGCGGCGACCCGATCCTTTACCAGCACCTGTTCTGGTTCTTCGGGCATCCCGAGGTGTACATCATGATCCTGCCGGCCTTCGGCATGATCAGCCACATCATCTCGACCTTCTCGAAGAAGCCGATCTTCGGCTATCTCGGCATGGCCTATGCCATGGTCGCGATCGGCGTCGTCGGCTTCATCGTCTGGGCCCACCACATGTACACCGCCGGGCTGTCGCTCAACACCCAGCGCTATTTCGTGTTCGCGACGATGGTCATCGCGGTGCCGACCGGCATCAAGATCTTCTCCTGGATCGCGACGATGTGGGGCGGCTCGCTGCGCTTCACCGCGCCGATGGTCTGGGCGATCGGCTTCATCTTCCTGTTCACCGTCGGCGGCGTCACCGGCGTGGTGCTGGCCAATGCCGGCGTCGACCGCTCGCTGCACGCGACCTATTACGTGGTGGCGCATTTCCACTATGTGCTGTCGCTCGGCGCCGTGTTCGGCATCTTCGCGGGCTTCTACTACTGGTTCCCGAAGATGAGCGGCTATGTGATCCCGGACTGGATCGGCCGGCTGCATTTCTGGGTGGCCTTCTTCGGCGCCAACCTGCTGTTCTTCCCGCAGCACTTCCTCGGGCTGGCCGGCATGCCCCGCCATTATGTCGACTATCCCGACGCCTTCGCGGGCTGGCATTTCTGGTCCTCGATCGGCTCCTACATCTTCGCGGCCGGCCTGCTGATCTTCTTCTACGGCGTCTGGACGGCCTTCGCGCGGAAGGAACTGGCCGGCGACAATCCGTGGGGCGAAGGCGCGACGACGCTGGAATGGACCCTGCCGTCGCCCCCGCCCTTCCACCAGTTCGAGACCCTGCCGCGGATCACCGGCTCGGATCACTGAGACTTCGAGGCGGCGGGCCCGGCCGGGCCCGCCGCCGCCCCTCCCCCGAGCGCCGGATGCGGCGTTCCGGCGATGGGCGGCAAGGCCGCTTCCTTTCAGCCGCGGCGCTGCGACAGCGTCCAGAGCGAAGAGACCACGTAACCCGATGTCCGCTGCGTTCGAGACCCGATCCGAGACCCTGCCGCTGACCTCCATGGGCGAGGCGCGCGATTTCTTCGCGCTGCTGAAGCCGCGCGTCATGTTCCTCGTCGTGGTGACGGCGCTGGGCGGCATGGCGACGGCGCCGGGCGCGGTGCATCCGGTGATCGGGCTCGCCGCGCTGATCGCGATCGCCGTCGGGGCCGGCGCCTCGGGCTGCCTCAACATGTGGTACGACGCGGATATCGACGCGCTGATGGCGCGCACCGCCAAGCGCCCGATTCCCTCCGGCCGGATCCAGCCCTCCGAGGCGCTCGCCTTCGGGCTGACCCTGTCGATCGGCTCGGTGATCGTGCTCGGCCTCGTCGCCAACCTGCTCGCGGCGGCGATGCTGGCCTTCACCATCTTCTTCTACGCCGTCGTCTACTCGATGTGGCTGAAGCGCTGGACGCCGCAGAACATCGTGATCGGCGGTGCCGCCGGCGCCTTCCCGCCGATGATCGGCGAGGCGGTGGTGACGGGGGATTTCGGCATCCGCTCGCTCGTCCTCTTCGCCATCATCTTCCTGTGGACGCCGCCGCATTTCTGGGCGCTGGCTCTGGTGAAGGCCGGGGATTACGCCCGCGCCGGCATTCCGATGCTGCCCAATGTCGCCGGCCCGGCGGCGACGCGCCGCCAGATCCTGGCCTATTCGCTGGTGATGGCGCCCGTCGCGGTGCTGCCGGCGCTGATGGGCTTCGGCGGCCTCGCCTATCTCGTGGTCTCCGTGGTGACGGGGCTGGCGATGATCGGGCTCGCGGTCAGGGTGCTGCGCACCACCGAGGGCGACGCCGCCTACAAGGCCGCCTATGCGCTGTTCGGCTTCTCGATCCTCTATCTGTTCCTGCTCTTCGCCGTGCTGCTGGCCGAGAACAGCCTGGGGCTGATGTGGGCCCTGCCGAAGGTGCTGGGATGATGAGCGAGGATGGCAAGCCCGCTCTGCCTCCGGCCGCCTTCTCGCCCGAGGACATGGCGAGGCGCCGGCGCCGCAACATCGCGCTGGCCCTGGTGCTCGGCGGGCTCGTGGTGTTCTTCTTCCTGGTCACGCTCGTGAAGACGGGGCCAGCCATCCTGAACAGGCCCCTGTAATGACAGCAGCGATGCCCGACAGCCGCAAGACCGCGACCCGCCGCACGGCGCTGATCTGCTCGGGCGTCGCATTGGGCATGGTCGGGCTCTCCTTCGCCGCGGTGCCGCTCTATGACCTGTTCTGCCGCGTGACCGGCTTCGGCGGCACGCCGATGGTGGGCACCGCCGGCGCCAGCGTCATCCTCGACCGGACGATGTCGGTGCGCTTCGACGCCAATGTCTCGCCCAAGCTCGGCTGGCGCTTCGAGCCCGAGACGCCGGAGGTCAGCCTGCGCGTCGGCGAGACCAGGACGGTGTTCTACAAGATCACCAACCGCTCGGACAAACCGACCACCGGCATCGCCAGCTTCAACGTGACGCCCGAGAAGAGCGCGGCGTTCTTCGTCAAGATCCAGTGCTTCTGCTTCACCGAGCATACGCTCCAGCCGGGCGAGACGCTGGAGGCGCCGGTCGTGTTCTATATCGATCCCGAGATCGCCCAGAACCGCGAGATGAACGGCATCAAGGCGATCACCCTCTCCTACACCTATTTTCCGACCAAGCCGGGGGCCGGCGCGGCGGCAGTGCCCGACCAGGCCGCCGTTTCGCCGGGTGACTCGGCCAAGACGAAGCTGTAAACACGCGCGCATCATCACGGCGCACAAATCGACGCGGAGACTGTCACGATGGCCGGGGCCCATACCAAGAACCACGACTACCATCTCGTCGACCCGAGCCCCTGGCCGCTCGTCGGCGCGATCAGCGCGACGATCATGGCGATCGGCGCGGTGATGTGGATGAAGGCGATGCCGCTGGGCGGCATGAAGGTCGGCCCCCTCGTCTTCGGGATCGGCCTGCTCGGCGTGCTCTACACCATGCTGGCCTGGTGGATGGACGTCATCCGCGAGGCGGAGAAGGAGGGGCACCATACCCGCGTGGTGCAGATCCATCACCGCTACGGCATGATCATGTTCATCGCCTCCGAGGTGATGTTCTTCGTCGCCTGGTTCTGGGCCTATTTCGACGCCAGCCTCTATGCCAACGAGGCGATCAACTTCACCCGCCAGGAGTTCACCGGCGGCGTCTGGCCGCCCAAGGGCATCCAGACCTTCGACCCCTGGCATCTGCCGCTGCTCAACACGCTGATCCTGCTGACCTCGGGCACGACCGTAACCTGGGCCCATCACGCGCTGATCCATGGCGACCGCAACGGGCTGAAGCAGGGCCTGTGGCTGACCGTGATCCTCGGCATCCTGTTCACGGCCTGCCAGGCCTATGAATATTCGCATGCCAGCTTCGCCTTCAGCGGGCACATCTACGGCTCGACCTTCTACATGGCGACCGGGTTCCACGGCTTCCATGTGGTGATCGGCACGATCTTCCTGGCGATCTGCCTGTACCGGGCCTATCTCGGCCATTTCAAGCCGAACCAGCATCTCGGCTTCGAATTCGCGGCCTGGTACTGGCACTTCGTCGACGTGGTGTGGCTGTTCCTGTTCGCGGCGATCTATGTCTGGGGCGCCGGAGCGCCTGCGGCCCACTGACCGGGCCGGCTCGCATCGTCCTGAAAGGCGGCCTCGGCCGCCTTTCGCATTTGAGGAGGCCGCCTTGGCCGCGCCCGACCCCACTCTGCCCTCACCCTACCAGACCGGCCTGACCGGCCGCTGCCCGCGCTGCGGCGAAGGGCGATTATTCCACGGTTTCCTGGCCCTGCGCCCACAGTGTGAGGTGTGCGGGCTCGAGTACGGCTTCGCCGATTCGGCCGACGGGCCGGCGGTCTTCATCATGCTGATCGCCGGCTTCGCCGTGCTCGGCGCGGCGCTCTTCGTCGAGATCACCTATGAGCCGCCGATCTGGCTGCACCTGGTGATGTGGCTGCCGCTGGCGGTGATCGTCTGCGTCGGGCTGCTCAGGCCGATGAAGGGGCTCGCCGTGGCCTTGCAATTCGCCAACAAGGCCGGAGAGGGCCGGAGCCGGCCATGAGCGCGGTCGAGACCGGTGAGCGGCGCCGGACATTGCTGTGGCCGACGCTGCTGACGATCGCCGGCACGATCGTGCTGGTGATGCTCGGCACATGGCAGTTGATGCGGATGAGCGAGAAACGCGCCTTCATCGACCGTCTGGCGGCCCAGGCGTCGGGCCCGCCGGCCGCGATGCCGGCGAGCGCCGGCTGGGCGGGGCTGGATCCGGCGCGGCTCGATCTGACGAGGGTGACCGCCAGCGGCAGCTTCGTCGAGGGCCCCTTCGCCAGCGTGCGCACCACCATCGCCTCGGGCGGGCCCGGCACACGGCAGCTCTCCGGCTTCGGGCGCTGGATCTTCCAGGGCTTCCGCCTGCAGGACGGCGCGGTCATCCTGGTCAATCGCGGCTTCGTGCCGGAAGGCCGGCTCGCGCAGATCACCCCCGCCAGCGGCCCGGCGACGATCATCGGCTATCTCCGCGCGCCGGAAACCCGCGGCTCCTTCACGCCGGACGATCTGCCGGCCCAGCGGGAATTCTACACGCGCGACCCCGCCGCGATCGCCGCCGCGCTGAACCTGCCGCCCGCGCCCTTCTATCTCGAGGCCGAGCGCCAGGGCGACGGGCTGACGCCGCCGGCAGGCGTCGATGCCAAAGAGCTGATCGCGCGCATCCCCGACAACCACCTGCAATATGCGCTGACCTGGTACGGTCTGGCGCTGACGCTGCTCGGCGTCTTCGCCGCTTTCGCCTGGCAGGGGCGCCGCCGCGCCGCCGGCTGACGCGGGGCTTTCCGCGGCAGGCTGCCAAAGGGTCTCGGATCGCGCGGGTCGGGACGGCACGAGGCGGCGCGGTGCCCCGCGAAAGCGCCCTTTGCCCTGCGCGCCCCGGCGGCCTATAGCTTCAGCCCGGACCACACCGCGCTCACCACACGAGATCAAGACCCGTGCTGCATGTCTCCACCCGCGGGGAAGCGCCCGCGCTTTCCTTTTCCGATGCGCTGCTCGCCGGGCTCGCCCGCGACGGTGGGCTCTACGTGCCGCAAACCCTGCCGCGGCTGCCGACGGCCGAGATCGCGGCGCTGGCCGGCCTGCCCTATGCGGAGGTCGCGCGGCGCGTCATCGGACCGCTGGCCGATGGCGACGTCGCGCCCGAGGCGCTGGCCGAGATGATCGACCAGGCCTATGCCACATTCCGCCATCCGGCCGTGTGCCCGCTGACGCAGCTCGGCGACAATCTCTTCGTGCTGGAGCTGTTCCACGGGCCGACGCTCGCCTTCAAGGATGTGGCGATGCAGCTGCTCGGGCGGCTGATGAACCATGTGCTGCGCCTGCGCGGCGAGCGGGCGACGATCGTCGGCGCCACCTCGGGCGATACGGGCGGGGCGGCCATCGACGCCTTCAAGGGGCTCGACCGCGTCGACATGTTCATCCTCTACCCGCAGGGCCGGGTCTCGGACGTGCAGCGTCGGCAGATGACCACGGTCGGCGCCGACAATGTCCACCCGATCGCGGTGGAAGGCACTTTCGACGATTGCCAGAATCTGGTGAAGGCGATGTTCAATCATCTTGCCTTCCGCGACGAACTCGGCCTGTCCGGGGTGAACTCGATCAACTGGGCCCGGATCGCGGCGCAGGTGGTGTATTATTTCAGCTCGGCGGTCTCGCTCGGCGCGCCCGGCCGCAAGGTCTCCTTCGCCGTGCCGACGGGTAATTTCGGCGATGTCCTGGCCGGCCATGTCGCCAAGCGGATGGGCCTGCCGATCGAGCGGCTGATGATCGGCACCAACAGCAACGACATTCTGGTGCGCACCTTGCAGAGCGGCGCCTATGAGATGCAGGGCGTCAGCGCCACCAGCTCGCCCTCGATGGACATCCAGATCTCCTCGAATTTCGAGCGCCTGCTGTTCGAGGTGCATGATCGCGACGGTGCCGCCGTGCGCCGGCTGATGCAGTCGCTCAGTCAGTCCGGCCGGTTCGAGATCGCCGAAGCGCCGCTGGCGCGCATCCGCAGCGAGTTCGATGCCGCCGCCATCGACGAGGCGGCGGTGGCCGCCGAGATCGGGCGGAGCTGGCGCGAAGCCGGCTATCTGCTCGATCCGCATACCGCGATCGGTGTCGCCGCGGCGCGGCAGGGGCTGCAGCGGGACAGAGCGACGCCGATGATCGTGCTCGGCACCGCCCATCCCGCCAAATTCCCGGCGGCGGTGAAGGCGGCGAGCGGGGTCGAGCCGGCCCTGCCCCCGCATCTCGCCGATCTGATGGAGCGGCCGGAGCATTTCACCCTGCTGGCCAATGATCAGGGCCGGATCGAGGATTTCATCCGCCGCAACGCCCGCGCCGTGAGAGGCGCCGCCGCATGAGCACCGGGATGACCGCTACCGGCCCGCATGAGACGGCCGAAATCGCCGCGCCCGCCGGCGCCGGCGGCCGGCACGACCCCGAGGTCGATCTGACGACCCTGCCCTCCGGGCTGCGGGTGGTGTCGCAGCGCATGCCGCATGCGGCCACCGTCTCGCTCGGCATCTGGATCGGCGCCGGGGCGCGCGACGAGCTGCCCCATGAGCACGGCCTCGCCCATCTGCTCGAGCACATGGCCTTCAAGGGGACCGCCCGGCGCAATGCGCTGGACATCGCCGAGGAGATCGAGAGCGTCGGCGGCGATCTCAACGCCGCGACCAGCGTCGAATACACCTGCTACACCGCGCGGGTCCTCGGTTCGGACCTGCCGCTGGCGGTCGACATCCTCTCCGACATCCTGACCGCGCCGGCGCTGACGCCGGAGGAGCTGAAGCGCGAGAAGGGCGTGATCCTGCAGGAGATCAGCGCTGTCCAGGATACGCCGGACGATCTCGTCTATGACCGTTTCCTGGAAGCGGCCTTTCCGGAGCAGCCGCTCGGCCGCCCGATCCTCGGCACGGCCAAGACGGTGCAGAGCTTCACGCCGGAGGCGGTCCGGGCCTATCTCGCCCGCAATTATCACGCCGGCAACATGGTCCTGGCCGCCTCCGGCGCGGTCGACCATGCCGAGCTGGTGGCGCTGGCGCAGACGCATCTTTCGGCGCTGCCGGCCAGCCCGGCCGTGGCGCATGAGCGGCAGGGCGGCGCCTATCGCGGCGGCGAGGCGCGCATCAAGAGCGACGAGGAGCAGGTGCATCTCGTGCTCGGCTTCCCCGGCAAGCCGTTCAGCTCCGGCGCGCATTACCCGCTGCAGATTTTCGCCTCCGTGCTCGGCGGCGGGCTGTCCTCGCGGCTGTTCCAGGAAGTGCGCGAGAAGCGCGGGCTGGCCTATGCGGTCGATGCCTTCCATTGGCCGTTCTCGGATTGCGGCGTGTTCGGCATCAGCGCCGGCACCGCGCCGGACGATGTCGCCGAGCTGGTCGAGGTCGCCCTCGGCTGCCTGCGCGATGCGGCCGAGACGGTGACGGAGGCCGAGGTCGCGCGCGCAAGGGCGCAGATGAAGGTCGGGCTGCTCGCCTCGCTCGAAAGCCCGGGCGGCAAGCTCGAGCAGATGGCGCGGCAGGTGCTGATCTTCGGCCGGGCGATCCCGCGCGAGGAGCTGGCGGCGCGGCTCGATGCGGTGACGCTGGAGGCGGTGCGCGACGCCGGGCGCTCGCTGCTCGGCCACCAGCCGACGATCGCGGCGGTGGGGCCGCTGCACGGGCTGCCGCCGGCCACGGCCCTGCGGCACGGCGCCAGGGCCGGAGCCTGAGCCGGATGGCCCTGTTCCGCTTCGCCAGCGACCCGCCCAAGCGCCCTTTGGTGCAGACGCAGAACCTCTCTCTGCGCCCGCCCGTGGCCGAGGATTACGCAGCCTGGTCGCTGCTGCGGATCGAGAGCCGCGCCTTCCTCACCCCCTGGGAGCCGGTCTGGCACGAGGACGACCTGACGCGGAACAGTTTCCGGCTGCGGGTGAAGCGGGCGGCGCGGGAAATGGCCGCCGACGAGGCCTATTCGCTGTTCGTCACCGAGACCGCGACCGGCCAGCTGCTCGGCGGGCTGACGCTCGGGCTGGTGCGGCGCGGCGTGGCGCAGGCCTGCACGCTCGGCTACTGGATGGGGCAGCGCCATGCGGGCAAGGGCCATATGACGGAGGCGGTGCGCGGCGCGCTGCAATTCGCCTTCGCGGATCTGGCGCTGCACCGGGTGGAGGCCGCCTGCCTGCCCAACAACCTGCCTTCCCGCCGCCTGCTGGAGCGGGTCGGCTTCCGCCAGGAGGGGCTGGCGCGGGCCTATCTGCGCATCAACGGTGCCTGGGAGGACCATCTCCTCTTCGCCGCCCTGGCGAGCGACAGGCTGCCCGGCGCCGGCTGAGCCGGGGCGACGCTGTCCGCAGCTGTCTTGCCTCACCGCCTTGCCCTCGCCATGAGCCGCCGATACGACTGACGCCACCGTTGATGACCGTCTTCCTTCCCAGCCCCGAGTCGCGTTTGTCTCTCACCGACCGCCTTTTCCGGCTTGGCCTCGCGCTGCTCGGGCTGGCCCTGTGGCTCGCCCTGGCGGGATCGGCCGGCGCGGTCGAGGCGGTGCGCGTGCCGGTCGATGCGCCGGTGCTCGATCTCACCAATGTCGTGGAGCGGAACCGCTCGGATGGCGACGTCATCCAGATCTCCACCGCCCCGGGGCCGGACGGGATCGTGCGGCGCATCGCGGTGCGGGCGCGGGAATCCGGCGCCCGGCCGGACTGGATCGTCTTCGCGCTGACCAATGATTCCGACGAGCAGATCGACCGGCTGCTGGTCGCGCCCTTTCACAGGCTGATCGGCTCCGGGGTGATCTGGCCCGATCTCGGCGATACCCGCATCGAGGCGGTGACCGCGAGCCAGGGGCTGAGCCCCGACCGGGAGCCGAGCCCGGATGCCGACGTCTTCCTGATCACGCTCGACCCCGGCACCACCGTCACCTTCGTCGCCGAGCTGAAATCGCCGAATCTGCCGCAGCTCTATCTCTACGAGCAGGAGGCGTATCGCCAGAAGACCAACGGGCTGACGCTGTACAAGGGCATCATCATCGGCATCGCCGGGCTTCTGGCGCTGTTCCTGACGATCATCTTCGTGGTCAAGGGCGCGGTGATCTTCCCCGCCGCGGCGGCGCTGGCCTGGGCCGTGCTCGCCTATGCCGGGCTCGATTTCGGCTTCTTCCAGCGCATCTTTCCGCTGACCCCGTCGATCGAGCGCATCTATCGCGCCGGTGCCGAGGTCGTGCTGGCGGCGACGCTGCTCGTCTTCCTCTTCGCCTATCTCAACCTCTCGCGCTGGCATGTGCGCTACAGCCATGTCACCGCGATCTGGATGCTGGGCCTGGCCGGGCTGGTGGCGCTCGCGGTGTTCGACGCGCCGATGGCTTCGGGCATCGCGCGGATCTCGATCGCGGCGGTGGCGGCGATCGGCTTCGTGCTGATCCTGCACCTCGCCACGCATGGCTATGAGCGGGCGGTGATGCTGATCCCGACCTGGTTCCTGCTCGCGGTCTGGGTCACGGCCGCGGGCTTCACCGTCACCGGCCAGTTCCAGCGCGACCTGGTCGCTCCGGCGCTGCTCGGCGGGCTGGTGCTGATCGTGCTGCTCATCGGCTTCACGGTGATCCAGCATGCTTTCGCCGGCGGGGCGCTGTCGCAGGGGCTGGTCTCGGAAACCGAGCGGCGGGCGCTGGCGCTGTCGGGCTCGGGCGATCTGGTGTTCGACTGGGACGTCGCCGCCGACAAGATCTTCGTCTCGCCTCAGGTCGAGCTGCTGCTCGGCCTGCCGCGCGGCGCGCTCGAAGGTTCGGCGGCGCGCTGGCTCGAGTTCATGCATGTCGGCGATCGCGACCGCTATCGCGTGACGCTGGACGCTGTGCTCGAACAGCGCCGCGGCAAGCTCAACCTCGATTTCCGGCTGCGCGCCTCAAGCGGCGCCTATCACTGGTTCAACATCAAGGCGCGGCCGGTGATCGGCTCGGACGGGGAAGTCATCCGCGTCATCGGCACCTTGTCCGACGTCACCGAGCAGCGCACGGCGCAGGAGCGCATGCTGCACGATGCGGTCCACGACAATCTGACCGGGCTGCCCAACCGCAAGCTGTTCCAGGACCGGCTGGCGGCGGTGTTCGGCTTCTGCCGTGCCGATGATTCGATGCGCCCGACGGTGATCGTCATCGACATCGACCGCTTCAAGCAGGTCAATGAATCCGTCGGTTTCTCCGCCGGCGACTCGATTTTGCTGACGCTGGCGCGCCGGCTCGGCCGGCTGCTGCGGGCGCAGGACACGCTGGCCCGCATCGGCGGCGACACCTTCGCCATGATCCTGGTCTCGGAGCGCGACCCGGAGCGGATCCTGGCGCTGGCCGAGCTCGTCCGCCGGGCGGTCTCGACCCCGGTGACGCTGGCCGAGCGCGAGATCTTCCTGACCCCCTCGATCGGGCTCGCTCTGTTCGACCCGGCGCCGGCGGCCCGCCAGGACGATGCGCTGAAGAATGCCGAGCTCGCCATGGCGCATGCCAAGCGCCAGGGCGGCAACAAGATCGAGGTGTTCGTGGCGGCCATGCGCACCGACCGCAACGACAGGCTGGCTCTGGAGAGCGATCTGCGCCGGGCGATCGAGCGCGGCGAGATCCAGGTGGTCTACCAGCCCATCGTCCGGCTGGGCGACCGCACCATCGCCGGCTTCGAGGCGCTGGTACGCTGGGACCACCCGCGCGAGGGCCGGCTGATGCCCCAGGATTTCCTGGCCATCGCCGAGGAGACCGGGCTGATCGTCGATCTCGGCGTCTATGTCATGGACCGCACGGCCCGCGAACTCGAAGCCTGGCAGGCGGCGCTGGAGGTCGACCCGCCGATCTTCGCCAGCGTCAACGTCTCCAGCCGGCAATTGCTGCGGCATGATTTGCTGCACGATGTGAAGACCGTGCTCGGCCGGCGCAGGGTCCTGCCCGGCACGCTGAAGCTCGAGATCACCGAGAGCCTGGTGATGGAGAACCCGGAATATGCCGCGCAGATGCTGCACCGCATCCGCGATCTCGGCGCCGGGCTGTCGCTCGACGATTTCGGCACCGGCTATTCCTCGCTGTCCTATCTGCAGCGCTTCCCCTTCGACACGATCAAGGTCGACCAGAGCTTCGTCAGGCAGATGGGCAATGGCAAGCCGCCGGTGATCCTGCGCTCGATCGTCCAGCTCGCCGCGGATCTGCGCATGGATGTCGTGGCCGAGGGGGCGGAAAGCGAGTCGGACGCCATCGAGCTCTACCAGCTCGGCTGCCAATATGCGCAGGGCTATGTCTTCGGCCAGCCGATGACGGCGGCGGAAGCGCGGCGGCTGGTCGGCGCGGCAGCGGCCTCGAGCGAAGCGGCCTAGTTCGGGAACAGCGGGCGCGGGAGCCGCGATCTCCGGCTCAGGCGTGGCCGGCCTCGCGGGAGAGATAGGCCTGGTCGATGCCGATCTTGCCGAGCGCCCGCTGATATTTGGTGTCGACACCATCGTCGAACAGCAATTCGGAATCGGCGGCGCAATGCAGCCAGCCATTGGCCTGGATCTCGGATTCGAGCTGGCCGGCGGCCCAGCCGGCATAGCCCAGCGCCAGGATCGCGTTTTCGGGGCCGCTGCCGATGGCGATGGCCCGCAGGATGTCGAGCGTCGCGGTCAGGCAGATGCCGTCGTCGATCGGCAGCGTCGCCGATTCCAGGAAGAAATCCGAGGAATGCAGCACGAAGCCGCGCTTGGTCTCGACCGGGCCACCGCGCAGCACCTGCATGCGCTCGGCCTGGCTCGGCAGCCGGATCAGCTCGTCGGAGGGGATCACGTCGAGCTGAACCAGCAGATCGGGGAAGCGTGTATCGGCCGCGGGCTTGTTGACGATGATGCCCATGGCACCATCCTCGGAATGGGCGCAGACATAGATCACGCTGCGGCTGAAGCGGCTGTCACTCATGTTCGGCATCGCGATCAGGCACTGCCCGTCGAGATAGCTGCGGCCGCTGATGCGAGGGGATGCGCCGATCTTCATGCAGCCATGGTAATTCACTTTCCCCCGGGCTGTGAACTGGGCCCGCGCAAGAATTCGAAGCCGGCGGCTTCGGCGACAGGCGTTCCGGGCGCGGCTCACGCAATCGTTGACGCTCTCCTCCATGCTCAGGTCGCAATTGGCCGCGACGAGGCTTAAATGATCAATGTGAGCAAGACCCTGGCCCTGTTGGCGACCCTTCTGGTCCTGGCGAGCGCCCCCGTGCGGGCGCAGCAGGCGGCCGTGTCGCCATGGTCGAAGAGCGACCACGCCTCGCTGCGGCTGATCGCCGGGGCGACCTCGCCATCGGGAAAGCAGCGCATCGGCGTCGAGATCGTGATGGCGCAGGGCTACAAGACCTATTGGCGCAGCGCCGGCGATTACGGCGCGCCCCCGCGCTTCGACTGGAGCGGCTCGGTCAATGTCGGCGGGCTCGACGTGCGCTGGCCGGCGCCCGAGCGCTTCGCCGACGGCTTCGGCCATTCGATCGGCTATGTCGGCGAGGTGGTGATCCCGGTCTCGGTGCAGCCGGCCGATCCGACCAAGCCGGTGCTGGTGGTGCTCGCGCTCGACTACGCCATCTGCGACAAGATCTGCATCCCGGTGAAGGGCGAGGCGCGGCTCTGGCTGGAGCCGGGCGTCACGGCGGTGACCTCGCCACGGCTGGAAATGTTCGAGGCCAGGGTGCCGGTTCCGGTGAAGCCGGGCGCGCAGCGCGACGGGCTCGGCGTCAACGACGCCAGGATCGACATGGCCGCCCCCGAGCCGGGCCTGCGCTTCTCGTTGCATGCGCCGCCGAACGGAAGGATCGACGACATCTTCGTCGAGGGGCCGGGACAATGGTCCTTCGCCAAGCCGGTGCTGACCCCGCAGCCGGACGGGACGGTGCTGGCGCAGCTGCGGATCAAGGAGCGGCCCAAGGGCGCGGCCGGCCCGCTGCCTTTCGTCGTCACGCTGAGCGGGGCGCCGCAGCCGGTGGAGGCGCGGCTGGAACTCGACATCCCGGCCGGCAAGCCCTAATCCCGTGCTACGGCGATCGCCGCAGATTTCACGGAGACAGGTGCGATGACCATCAAGGTGGGTGACAAGCTTCCGCAGGCGACGTTCCGGGTGATGACCGCCGACGGTCCCGCCGCGAAGACGACGGACGACCTCTTCAAGGGCAAGAAAGTGGTGCTTTTCGCCGTTCCCGGCGCCTTCACCCCGACCTGCCACAAGAACCACCTGCCCGGCTTCCTGGCCAAGGCCGCCGAGATCAAGGGCAAGGGCGTCGACGCGATCATGGTCACCAGCACCAACGACGTCTTCGTGATGGATGCCTGGGCCAAGTCGACGGGCGCCGCCGGCGCGATCGAGTTCCTCTCGGACGGCAATGCCGATTTCGCCAAGGAGATCGGCCTCTCGCTCGATGGGTCGGGCTTCGGTCTGGGCACCCGCTCGCAGCGCTATTCGATGATCGTCAATGACGGCGTCGTCAGCGCGCTCAATGTCGAGGACGCGCCCGGCAAGGCCGATGTCTCCGGCGCCGAGGCGCTGCTCGCCCAGCTCTGACGCCGGAGCGGCGGTCGCTCCCCCCTGGCTGATGGCCGCGGCCATCCTGCCCGCGTGGCGGTCTTGCCCCCGTGGCGATCAGACCGACCGCCAACAATATCGCCTATCCGGCTCGCGCTCCTCATTGCGCGAGCCGTCGCTCGATTCCACCGCGACGAAGCCGTGTCGCTCATAGAAGCGCTGCGCTCCGGCATTGCGCTGGAAAGTCCAGAGCTGCAAGGCGGGATAGACGGCTTTCGCCTGGGCGATCAGGGCACTGCCGATGCCGCGGCCCTGCGCGCCGGGCCGCACGTAGAGCTGGTCGATCCAGCCGTCGCGGCAGGCGATGAACCCCTGCAGCGACCCGGCGTCGAGGACGCCCCAGACCCGGCATTGCGCGAACACGAGGGTCTCGAAGAAGAACCGGTCCTGCTCAGGCGTATAACGCCCGGCGAGCCATGGCAGGGCCGCGTCATAGCTCGCCCTGTGCAGCGTCGCGACGGCCTCGGCGTCGCTTAGATCGAGGGTTCTGACGCGGTGCTCCATGCGGCCGGGTAGCATCCCCGGCCGGCACCGGCAACGCGACCGCTGCGGGGTGGCGGAGGGCGTGAAAGCGGCTGTTATCGAACCGATATCGCATTGTCATGAGACAAGCCGGTGCGGGCGGGACTAGATTCGTCGCGTTCCCGGGAGCCCCGCCATGTCCGACATCACGATCCGCCCGCTCGTCTCCGCCGATCGCGCCGCCTGGACGCCGCTCTGGCGCGATTATCTCGCCTTCTACAAGACGACGCTGCCGGATGCGATCTACGACCATAGCTTCGCGCGGCTGACCGGCAGCGACCCCTCCATGGGCGGCTTCATCGCGGAACGGGACGGGCAGGCGATCGGCATCGTGCATTGGGTGCTGCACCGCACCTTCTGGAGCGAGAAGGACATGTGCTATCTGCAGGACCTGTTCACGGCCGAGACGGCGCGCGGCAGCGGCGCCGGGCGCAAGCTCATCGGCGCCGTGAAGCGGAAGGCGGCGGAACTCGGCTGCCTGCGGGTCTATTGGCAGACCCATCAGAGCAATACCAGGGCGCAGGCGCTGTACGACACGCTGGCGGAGCGCAGCGGCTTCATCGTCTACCGGCAGGCGCTGGATTGACGGGGGCGCGGCCGCTCAGGCCTTACCGGGCTCCGGGAGGATCTCGGAGGCGGCCTGACGCAGCGCGGCCGACATGCTGCGCGTCGAGTAGGGCTTGCCCAGGAAGGTCGTCGCCGCAGGCAGATCGGACGTGGCGGGCAGGACCCGGCCCGAGGTCACGATGATGACCACCGGCGGCCAGCGCCGGCGCACGGCCGCCGCGAGCTTGAGCCCGTCCATCGAGCCCGGCATGTCGATGTCGGTCACCAGGATCCGGATATCGTCCTGCGCCTCGAGCAACAGAATGGCCTCATCGGCATTGGCGGCTTCGAGCGCGACGAAGCCGGCTTCGGCGGCGGTTTCGGCCAGATCCATCCGGATGAGGGGCTCGTCATCCACGATCAGCACGATGATTTTTGGCATGACCAGAACTTTCGTTGAGATGGACCAACGGCACCATCCCGACAAAGTTCACGCAAATTCTTTATAAATACGATAGATTTTGGAGATGAGGACTGTCCTGCCATCACCACCATTGATAACGTTGTCGAATTAGACTTTCGCCCGAGCAGGTTTCGCCACAGCCCGCCCTGATCCCGCAGCGCGCTGGCGAGCGGTTCAGCGGCCTGGCTTGAACGGCGCCATCCCGGCCCGGGCGAGAGCGTCGGCGCGCTCGTTCATCGTGTCGCCGGCATGGCCCTTGACCCATTTCCACTCGATCTTATGGCGGCCGAGCGCGGCATCGAGCCGTTTCCACAGCTCCTCGTTCTTCACCGGCTTCTTGTCGGCGGTGCGCCAGCCATTGCGCTTCCAGCCATGGATCCAGGCGGTGATGCCCTGGCGCAGATATTGGCTGTCGGTGTGCAGCGCGACGGTGCAGGGCCGGGTCAGGGTTTCCAGCGCGGAGATGGCGGCCATCAGCTCCATGCGATTATTGGTGGTGTTGGCCTCGCCGCCCGATAATTCCCGCTCCTTGCCCTTATAGGACAGGATCGCGCCCCAGCCGCCGGGACCGGGATTGCCGGAGCAGGCGCCGTCCGTCCAGACCTCGACGGCGTCGCTCATCGCGCGGATCCCCGCTGGCGGAGGGCCTCGCTCACCGCTTCAGCCCGTAATCGCGGGCATCCGCCACGCGCTGGTGGAAGACGAGCTTGCGGTCGTATTCCAGCGGGTCGAGCGGCTTGACCAGCGCGCCTTCCGGCACGTCGAGCAGGTCGACCATGCGCGTCAGCAGGAAGCGCAGGGCCGAACCGCGGCAGAGCGCCGGCAGCGCCGCGACCTCCGCCGGCTCCAGCGGGCGCACGCTCTCATAGCCGGCGAGCAGGGCCTGGCCCTTGGTCAGGTTAAACGAGGAATCGGCCTCGAAGCACCAGGAGTTCAGGCAGATCGCGAGATCATAGGCGAAGGCGTCGGTGCAGGCGAAATAGAAGTCGATCAGGCCGGACAGCCGATCCTTGATGAAGAAGACGTTGTTCGGGAACAGATCCGCATGGATGATGCCGCGCGGCAGATCCTGCGGCCAGGCCCGCTCATGCTCCGCGATCTCGGCCATCACCCGCGCCGTCAGCCCGGGCGAGATCGTATCCGCCCGCCCCCTCGCCTGCTCGGCCAGCGGGCGCCAATCCGCGACCGAGAGGTTGTTGGCGCGCTGCATCGGGAAATCAGCCCCGGCCTGGTGCAGCAAAGCGAGGCCGCGGCCCACCTCGCCGCAATGGACGGCGCCGGGGCGGCGGATCGACAGCCCGTCGAGAAAGGTCACGATCGCCGCGGGGCGCCCGGCGAGCCGGCTGACGGTGACGCCGTCGCGCATCCGCACCGGCTGCGGGCAGGTCAGCCCCCGCGTCGCCAGATGCTCCATCAGGGCGATGAAGAAGGGCAGGTCCTGCTCTTCCGTGCGCTCCTCGTAGAGCGTCAGGATGTAGAAGGCGGTGGTGGTATGCAGCAGGAAGTTCGAGTTCGAGACGCCCTCGGCGATGCCCTTCACCGCCAGCAGCTCGCCAATGTCGTAGCGCGCCACGAAGGCGGCCAGCTCGTCGTCGGGAACTTCGGTGTAGACGGCCAAGATCGTGCCTTCCCGCGGGCCTATTCGGCCGGTGCCGGCTGCGGCTCGCCGCGCAGCTCGCGCGGCAGCGGAAAGAACACGCTCTCATCGGCCGTGGTCACCGTCTCCACCCGCACCTCGTAGCGTGCGGCGAAGGCGTCGATGATCTCCTCGACCAGCACCTCCGGCGCGCTCGCTCCGGCGGTGAGGCCGAGCCGGCGGATGCCGCCGAAGACCGACCAGTCGATCTCGTCGGTGCGCAGCACCAGCCGCGCCGCCGGGCAGCCGGCGCGCTCGGCCACTTCGCGCAGGCGCTGCGAGTTCGAGGAATTCGGCGAGCCGACGACGATCATCGCGTCGACCTTGGGCGCGACATGCTTGACCGCCTCCTGGCGGTTGGTGGTGGCGTAGCAGATATCCTCGCGATGCGGGCCGATCAGCCCGGGAAAACGCGCCTGAAGCGCCTCGACGATCTCCCTGGTGTCGTCGACGGAGAGGGTCGTCTGCGTCACGAAGGCGAGCGGCCGGTCTGGCGGCGGGGCCAGAGCGGCGACGTCGGAAAGTGTTTCGATCAGCGTGATCGCGCCCTCCGGCAGCTGCCCCATGGTGCCGATCACCTCGGGATGGCCGGCATGGCCGACGAGCAGGATGTGGCGGCCGCGCTTGTGATGCACCTCCGCCTCGCGATGCACCTTGGTGACCAGCGGGCAGGTGGCGTCGATGGCGAAGAGATGGCGCTGCTGCGCCTCGGCCGGGACCGATTTCGGCACGCCATGCGCCGAGAAGATCACCGGCCGAGTCGCGTCCGGCACCTGCGACAGCTCGGCGACGAAGACCGCGCCCTTCCGCTTCAGCGATTCGACCACGTATTTGTTGTGGACGATCTCGTGGCGGACATAGACCGGCGCGCCATGCAGGCTCAGCGCCTTCTCGACGGCGTCGATGGCGCGCACCACACCGGCGCAGAAACCACGCGGCGTGCAGAGCAGGATATCGAGCGGCGGCTTGGTCACGCGGGGGACGGATCCATCGGGTTGATGCGCCTTCTTTCGGCGTGAACACGGCGATGTCAAGGAAGCCGCCCGCTCCCGCTGCATGCCGCCTTCGCATCTGCAGATGCAGTCTTGCAGATGCGCCCTCGCAGATTGCGCTGCAACATCCTAGATTGCACTCTCCGCCGGCCCGGGCAGCCGCGCGATCCCTGTCACTCCCGGATTCGAGCAGCCATGGCCGATGCATCCCACACCAGTTTTCTGCCGCCGATCCTGACGTTCTGCGCCGGCGCGGTTCTGGCGGTGCCCCTGTTCCGCCGGCTCGGCCAATCCGCAGTGCTCGGCTATCTCGCCGCCGGCATCGTCATCGGTCCCTCGGTCCTCGAGGTGATCAAGGATCCCGACACGATCCGCGGCACGGCCGAGATCGGCGTGGTGCTGCTGCTCTTCCTCGTCGGCCTCGAATTGCAGCCGGAGCGGCTCTATTCGATGCGCAAGGACATTCTGGGTGCCGGCCTCGCCCAGATGACGCTGAGCGCAGGGCTGATCGGCGGGACCGCCTGGGCGTTCGGGTTCAGCATCGGCGGTGCCATCGCCATCGGCCTCGCTCTGGCCCTGTCGGCGACCTCGATCGCGCTGCAATTGCTGGAGGAGCGTGGCGACGGCAGCGAGGCCTATGGCCGGCGCACCTTCTCGATCCTGCTGTTCCAGGACATGTCGATCGCGCCCGCGCTCGCGCTGCTGCCGCTGCTGGCGACGACCGGCGCGGCGAGCGGCGGCGCCGGCAAGGCCGTGGCGGCGCTGGCCCTGGCGGCGGCGGCGGTCGCGGCGATCGTGCTGGCCGGGCGCTATGCGCTGAACCCGTTCTTCCGCATTCTCGCCAAGACCGGCGCCAAGGAGGTGATGACCGCGGCGGCGCTGCTGATCGTGCTCGGCTCGGCGCTGCTGATGGAGCATGTCGGGCTGTCCATGGCGATGGGCGCCTTCCTGGCCGGGGTGCTGCTGGCCGATTCGCATTTCCGGCACGAGCTCGAGGCCGATATCGAGCCGTTCCGCGGGGTTCTGCTCGGGCTGTTCTTCATGGCGGTCGGGATGTCGCTCGATCTCGCTCTGGTGCTGCAGAACGCGCTGCTCCTCGCCCTGCTCGCGCCGCTCCTCGTCCTGGCGAAGATCGCGATCGCCGCCTCGATCCTGCGCGCCTCCTGCTCCTCGATGACGGAAGCGGTGCGGGCGGGCGCCCTGCTCTCCCCCGCCGGCGAATTCGCTTTCGTGCTGCTGCCGCTCGGCGTCGCGCTCGGGCTGATGGACGAGCAGCAGGGCGCCATCGCCACGGCGCTCGCGGCGCTCTCGATGCTGCTCGGCCCGGTGCTCGCCAAGCTGATCGACGGGTTCTTGCTGTCGCGCGCGACGACGGAGACGATGGCGGAGGATTTCGACGGGGCCGGCGCCGCCTCTGTGGTGGTGATCGGCTTCGGCCGCTTCGGCCAGATCGTCACCCAGGCGCTGCTGTTGCAGCATATCGACGTCACCGTCATCGATTCCGACGTCGAGCGCATCCGCTCCGCCGCCAAATTCGGCTTCAAGGTCTATTACGGCGACGGCACGCGGCTCGACGTGCTGAAGGCCTCCGGCGCCGGCAAGGCCCGCATCATCTGCATCTGCGTCGACGACAGGAGCGCGGCGCTGCGCATCGCCGAAATCGCCAAATCGGAATTTCCCTCCGCCCGGATCCATGCCCGCGCTTATGACCGCATCCACGCGATCGAGCTGATGAAGGCGGAGGTGGACTACCAGATGCGCGAGACCTTCGAATCGGCGCTGGGCTTCGGCCGGGTGACGCTGGAGGGGCTCGGCCTGACCTATGACGAGGCCAGCCTGATCATCGACCATGTGCGCGAGCGCGACCAGCAGCGCATGGAGATCCAGTTCACCGAGGGCATCACCGCCGCGCTGACCAAGGTGCCGCGCGTGACGCCGGAGCCGCTGGTCAAGCCGAAGGCCAAGCCGAAGGCGCTGAACGCCGAGACCGAGACGGTGCTGGGCGGCGCCGAGGTCGCGGTCGGCGGCGTCGGCGAGCCGGAGCGGTGAGCGAGCCGGCCGAGGGCTCCTCCCAGGCGGTCTTCGTCACGGGATCGACGATGCGCCATGTCGCCGTGATGACGGCGACCGGGTCGATCGGCCTGATGGCGATCTTTCTCGTCGACCTGCTGTCGCTGCTCTACGTCTCCTGGCTCGGACGACCGCCGGGGTCGGCTTCGCGACGATCGTGCTGTTCCTGATGATCTCCATCAATATCGGTCTGATGATCGCGGCCACGGCGCTGACCGCGCGGCGGCTCGGCAGCGACGATCGCGAAGGCGCGCGCCGCATCGCCGGCTCGACCATGGCGCTGATGGCGCTGGCCGGCATCGCCCTCTCGGTGATCGCCCTGCCTCTGCTGCCCTGGCTGCTGCGGCTGCTCGGCGCGCATGACGAATCCTATGCGGTGGCGCTGTCCTTCCTGACGATCGTGCTGCCCTCCAACGTGCTGATGGCGCTGGGAATGGGCTATTCCGGGATCTTGCGGGCCGTCGGCGATGCGCGCCGGGCGATGTTCGTGACCTTGGGCGGCGGCCTGGCGACGGCGGGGCTCGATCCGCTGTTCATCTTCGGGTTCGGGCTCGGGCCGGACGGCGCCGCCTGGGCTATCGTGGTGTCGCGCGTTATCATCGCGGCCGTCGGCTTCCACGGGGCGGTCCGCGTGCATCGCATCGTCGCCCGGCCGCGCTGGGCGGCGCTGGTCGCCGATCTGCCGGGCGCGATGGCGATCGCCGGGCCGGCGATCCTCACCAATCTGTCGACGCCGGTGGCCAACGCCGTCTTCGCCAGCGTCATGGCCCGTTTCGGCGATGCGGCCATGGCGGCCATGGCGATCATGGACCGGCTGGTGCCGGTCGCCTTCGGGGTGCTGTTCGCGCTGTCGGGCGCGGTCGGGCCGATCCTCGGGCAGAATTGGGGCGCCGGCCGCTATGACCGCATGCGGCGGGGCCTGACCGATTCCACGCTCTGCGCCATCGCCTGCGTGCTCCTGGCCTGGCTCGCTCTGGTGCTGCTGCGCGAGCAGATCGTGCTGGCCTTCGGCGCGACGGGGCTGACGGCGGAGCTCGTGCGCTTCTTCTGCCTGCTGGCCGGGCCGATGTGGGTCTTCGTCGGGCTGCTCTTCGTCGCCAACGCCGCCTTCAACAATCTCGGCATGCCGATCCTCTCGACCCTGTTCAGCTGGGGCCGGGCGACGCTGGGCACGATGCCGCTCGGCTTCCTCGGCGCGCATTATGGCGGACCGAAGGGCGCGCTGCTGGGCTCCGCGGCGGGGGCGGTGATCTTCGGGGTGGTGGCGCTGATCTACGCCTATCGCGGGATCGCGCGGCTGGAGCGCCGGGCCGGCGCGCCACGCTGAGCGGAGCGCGGGCCCGGGCCGGGCGCCGCCGAGGGCACATGATGTCGCCCGAAAACCGGTTCCCACTTTTCGGCATCATGCTCTATCGTCCCCGCACCAGCGGCAGCAGACCGCGATGACAGCCGGAGGAACGCCATGATGACCCTCTTCGACATCATGCAGCAGGCGCAGAACGGCCAGGCCATGCAGAACCTCGCGCGGCAATACGGGCTGAGCCAGCAGCAGACGCAGGCGGCCATCGAGGCGCTGCTGCCCGCTTTCTCGATGGGGCTGCAACGGCAGACGCAGGATCCCTACGCTTTCGGCAATTTCGCGCAGATGATGGCGGCCAACCCCTACGCCAAGATGTTCGATGCCAATGGCGACGGCATCCCGGACCATGCGCGCGCGATGGGCAATACGGTTCTCGGCCAGCTGTTCGGCTCCAAGGAGGTCAGCAACGCCGTCGCCACGCAGGCCGCGGCCACCACCGGGCTCGGCCAGGCGATCCTCAAGCAGATGCTGCCGGTGATCGCTGCGATGGTGATGGGAGGCCTGTCCAAATCCGCCTCGAATCGCGGTCTCGACGGGTTCTTCGGGCAATTCGCCGAGATGATGAGCGGCAGGCCGCCGGCGCAGCCGCAGCAGCAGCCGAACCCGGTCAACCCTTTCGACGCGATGCTCGGCGGCCTGTTCGGCAATGCCGGCCAGCCGCCGCGGCAGCCGACGCAGGCTCAGCCCGAGCAGACCGGCGGGGCGATGGGGCCGGAAGCCTTCGGCGGCATGTTCGGGCAGATCCTCTCCGGGATGATGGGCGGGGCGCAGCCCGGCGCCTCGGCCGCCAACCCGGCGCCGCCGGAACCGGAAGCGAAGCCGGAGGAGCCGAAGCAGAGGCAGGCGGATGCGGCCGCGGGACCGGGGGCGATCGGGCTCGATGCGCTCAACCAGATGTTCGAGCATGGCCGCAAGGTGCAGGACCAGCACCAGAACGCGCTGAAGGAGATCTTCGACTCGATGCTGGGCGGTCAGCGGCGCTGACGGGCGGGCCGGCCGGCGGCCGCCCCATAAAAAAGGGCGGAAGCCGAAGCTCCCGCCCTGAGGACGTGCTGCCCCAAGGGGTCAGGCGCAGCACGCAATCTCGGCTTCAGACGGGCCCGAACCCAGCAGCGCGACTGTTGCCGCGCCGGCGGCGGCCCGCTCCGTCAGAGCGGGCTCGGCGGCCGGCTGGCGCGCCGGGGCGTGTCGAGGGTCCGCCCGGTCGCGTCGCTCGGCCGCGACGCTGGAGCGTTCGCAGGCGCGCGCGGCGAGGATGGCGGTGGGGTCGCGCAGCCAGGACGTCGCCAGCGCGCCCGCCACATCGGAGCGCACCAGGCCGATATCCTTCAGCGCACGCTCGTCCATATCGGAGAGCAGGTGCATCTCGCGTCGGTGCGCCACGGCTTTGACCAGATGCGTCACGCCGGCCACGCCGGACGCGGCGATCCGCGTCAGCCCGGTCGCCAGGGACAAGAGCAGCCTTGCAGCAAAGGTCATGGAGAACATGACGGCCTCCTTCATTCAGTCGTGACGTCGCGGGCATGAGTCCGCCGGCGCGGAATCCGCATTCGCGAGCCGGTGACCTTGCGGCAGCCTGAGCGGCGACCGCGAGAGCTCCAGTGCTTCGAATGCCGTTTCCTCGCAGATCGGCGGGACAGCTCGTGACATTGGAGAAAGACTAGCTTTTGGCTGGCCATCAGCCAAACGAATGCTTATGATGCTTGACAACACGGATATTGATGAACCGTTTGGAGTGCCCGCCATGGCGCATGTGCTCGACGCCGACCAGCTCAAGACCTTCGTCGCGATCGCCGATACCGGTTCCTTCACCCGCGCGGCGGAGATCGTGTTCAAGACGCAGTCGGCGGTGTCGATGCAGATGAAGCGGTTGGAGGAACGGGTCGGGCGCCCGCTCTTCGGCCGCGACGGGCGCCATGCCAAGCTGACCGAGGATGGCGAGCGGCTGCTGGACTATGCCCGCCGGATCGTGCGGCTGAACCTGGAATGCGTCGCGAGCTTCGCCGATGCCGATCTCAAGGGCCGCATCCGGCTCGGCGTGCCGGATGATTATGCCGACCGCTATCTGCCCGAGATCCTGGCGCGCTTCGCGCGGTCCAATCCGCGGGCGGAGGTGACGGTCGTCTGCGAGCCGACCCCGATGCTGGCGGAGCGTATCGCCACCGGCGACATCGACCTCGCGATCATCACCCATGTCGAGAGTCGCGGACAGGGCGAGATCATCCGCATAGAGCCGCTGCTCTGGGTCAGCTCCGCGCGCCACTCCGTCCATGAGGAGGATCCGCTGCCGCTGGCGCTGGGCCGCCCGACCTGCAATTGGCGGCAGGCGGCGGTGGAGGCGCTGGAGCACAAGGGCCGGCGCTTCCGCGTGCTCTATGCCAGCTGGAACTCGACCGCGGTCGGGGCGGCGGTGGTGGCGGGGCTGGCGGTCTCCGTCCTGCCGGAAAGCGCGGTCAGGCCCGGCATGCGGATCCTGGGACCGGCGGATGGGTTCGCGACGCTGCCCTCCTGCAAGATCGGGCTGCTGCGGACGCGTTTCGACCCGTCGCTCCTGTCCAATGCGCTCGCCGAGCACATCATCCAGAGCCTCGACAATCTCGCGAGCTTCAAGACCGCGGCGGAATAGCGCGCAGCGTCAGCTCTTGAAGCCGCTGGCGACGTTCTGGAAGAAGGCGGTCACCTGCGCGCCGATGACGGAGACGGTGGCGATGATGCCGATCGAGACGAGGCTGGCGATCAAGCCATACTCGATCATCGTCGCGCCGCCCTGATCGGCGGCAAAGCTCTTCAACTGGGTGCGAAGCGGCTGCATGGCCAGGAGGCTATATCGCCGAATCGCGCCAAATCGTTAATGGAACCGATGAATTGCGTGGTTCGGGGGCCGATGCCGCGCAAGGAGCGGATCAGGGCGAGCGATTCCTTTTGGCGATGCATCGCATTCTTCAGATCGCGAAATCCTCGAAGACCGGCTGCACCCGGGAGTTCCAAGGTCCCTGGAACCGCGCCGCCAAATCCTGGGCCACCGTGCGGTTGCGGTCGAGGATCGTCTCCAGCGGCGCCAGGAACACCGATTCATCCTCGCCATGCTGGTTGAGCCGGGCCCGGTTCTTCAGCCCGGAGCGGGACAGGGCCAGCACGTCGCGCCCGAGATCGCCGAGCTTGCGGCCGTCGATGCTGGCCTCGAGCCCCTGCGCCGGAACGGCGTCGCGCAGCGCCTGCCGCTGCGCATCGCTCCAGCCCTTGACCAGCTCCCAGGCCCCGTCCAGCGCCGCCTGATCGTAGAACAGGCCCGTCCAGAAGGCCGGCAGCGCGTTGAGCATGTCGGGCGGGCCGGCATCGGCGCCGCGCATTTCGAGGAAGCGCTTGAGACGCACCTCCGGGAACAGGGTCGACAGGTGATTCGCCCAATCCGACATGGTGGCGCGCTCGCCGGGGAGCTGCGGCAGCTTGCCGGCCAGGAGATCGCGGAAGGAGCCGCCGGCGACGTCGTGATAGGTATCGCCGCGCTTTACGAAATACAGCGGCACGTCGAGCGCCCAATCGACATAGGCCTCGTAGGACATGCCCGCGTCGAAGGCGAAGGCCAGCATGCCGGCGCGGGCATTGTCGGTATCGCGCCAGATTTCCGAGCGCATCGACTGGAAGCCGTTGAGCCGGCCTTCGGTGAAGGGCGAGGTCGCGAACAGCGCGGTCGCCAGCGGCTGGAGCGCCAGCGAGACCCGCAGCTTGCGCACCATATCGGCCTCGGTGGCGAAATCGAGGTTCACCTGCACGGTGCAGGTGCGGAACATCATGTCGATCCCGCGCGACCCGACCTTGGGCATGTAGTTGGCCATGATCTTGTAGCGGCCCTTGGGCATGACCGGCGTCTGCTCCCGCGTCCAGAGCGGGGAATGGCCGAGCGCCAGGAAGCCGATGTCGTGAGCGGCGGCGACGGCCTTGGCGTCGGCGAGATGGCCGTCGAGTTCGGCCGCCGTCTCGTGCAGCGTCTCCACCGGCGCGCCCGACAACTCGAACTGCCCGCCGGGTTCGAGCGAGATCGCGCCGCCACCCTCGGGGCCAGCGAGGCCGATGATATGGCCGGCATCGGTGATCGGCTCCCAGCCGAGCCGCTGCCGCATGCCTTCGAGCAGATGCCTGATGCCGCCCTTGCCGTCCTTGCCCTCATAGGGGACCGGCGAGAGGTCGCTCCGATAGAACGGGAATTTCTCGTGCTCGGTGCCAAGCCGGAAGGCGGAGGCGGGTTTCTCGCCGGCGGCGATCCAGCTGATGAGTTCGGCCTTGGAACCGACCGGAGTCGAATCGGACACGTCGCGAGCCATAGGCGCTCCGGCAGCAATTGGGACGGCTCGACCCCCGCCGGGCAGGATCGCACGGCGAAGGCGGGGCAGGAGCGCCAGACATAGGCGAGGCTTCGGAGTTCGACAACGATCCCGCCCCCGCGTTGATGCAAGGGCCCTGTTGGCGTGGATGCAAGCCTCGCAGCCGATTCCGGGCCGCGCGCGCCGCCGCCTCCCCCGTCAGCGCGGCCAGTCGCCGAGAATGGCCTGCACCAGCGCCAGCGCCGCCACAGCCGCGGTGTCGGCCCGCAGGATGCGCGGCCCCAGCGAGATCCGCAATGTGCGCGGGCGCGCCAGGATCGCCTGCCGCTCCGCCGCATCGAAGCCGCCCTCGGGGCCGATGAGGACGGCGAGCGGCCCGGGCGCGGCCTCCGCCAGCGCCGCGAGCGGCGCCCGCTCAGGCGCATCCTCGTCGCAGAAGATGAGCAGCCGCTCCGGCTCCAGCGCCGCGAGGGCCGCCGCCAGCGGCACCTCCTCCCGGATCTCTGGCAGCGCCAGGATGCCGCATTGCTCGGCCGCCTCGATGGCGTTGGCGCGCAGCCGCTCGCGATTGAGGCGCGAAACCTGGGTCCGCCGCGTCAAAACCGGCTGCAGCACGCCGGCCCCCATCTCGACGGCCTTCTGGGCGAGATAATCGAGCCGGGCGTGTTTCAGCGGGGCGAAGAGATAGACCAGATCGGGCGGCGGCGGCTGCGGCTTTAGCTGGCGCAGCGGCGTCAGGCTGGCCTGTTTGCGCCCCTCCGCCGTGATCGCCGCGAGCCACTCCCCATCGCGGCCGTTGAAGACGAGGATCGTGTCCCCGCTCTTCAGCCGCAGCACGTTGAGGAGGTAGTTCGCCTGCTCGCGTTCGAGCGGCAGCGGCTTATCCGCCGCCAGATCATGGAGCAGGAACAGGCGGTACCGGGCGAAATCCGGCCTGCTGCCATCGGGGCTCGACATCTCGGCGCTCTCCCTCTTGCCGCGATGCCGGCGGACAGACGCCTGCGCAACGCAAAAACCGCCACATTCCGCAGCTAACCGCCCATGGACGCGGATATCGATGTGGCGCTATCACGGACGGGCGGCTAAGAGTACCGCCAATCGGCAAGCGCCCCGAACCAGAACAGCCGGAGCAGGACCCATGGGAGCCAGGATGACGTTGCAGCGCAAGGCGGCCGTGAAGGCGTTCGCGATGCTGGGCCTCGCCATGGGCTTCACTGTCGGCTCCGAGACGGCCTTCGCCCAGGCCTCGGGCTGCGAGGAGATCCAGAAGCTGCTCACCCAGCGCCAGTCGATCGTCGCCAAGCTCAACGCCTCGCAGAAGTCGAAGCGCAAGCTGACACCGCAGGAGGCCTGCAGCACGCTCGGCACTCTGGTCAGCAACGGCAATGCCGCCGTGAAATTCGCCAATGCCAATATGGATTGGTGCCAGATCCCGCAGAGCTTCGTCGACGGGCTGAAGGCCGACAACGAGAAGGCGGCCGGCGTGCGCAACCAGGCCTGCAACGCCGTGAAGCAGCAGGCCGCGATGCAGAAGCGGGCCCAGCAGCAGGCGCAGGGCGCCAACCCCTTCGGCGGCGGCGACGCGATCACCGGCGGCGGCATCAGGATTCCGCAGGGCGCTCTCTGACCGCGGGCCGGCGACCATGCCCGCACCGGGCGCCCCCATTCCGGATGCCCCGTTACCCGACGCCCTGACGGGCCATTGGGTCGATACGCGCGCGCCGCGGCGGCTGCGGCCCTATCTCAAGCTCGCGCGGATCGAGCGGCCGGTCGGCTGGCAATTGCTGCTGCTGCCCTGCTGGTGGGCGGCGGCGCTGGCCGCGATCGCCGGCCGGCAGGCTTTCCCCGATCTCCGGCATTGCCTGCTCTTCCTGATCGGCGCCGTGGTGATGCGCGCCGCTGGCTCGACCTTCAACGACATCGTCGACCGCAAGCTCGATGCGCAGGTGGCGCGGACCCGGGGGCGGCCCCTGCCCTCGGGCCAGGTCTCGGCGCGGGCGGCGGCGATCTTCATGGTCGGGCTGTCGCTGGTCGGGCTGCTCGTGCTGCTGCAGTTCAACCGCTTCACCATCTGGCTCGGCATCGGCTCGCTGGCGATCGTGGCGATCTACCCTTTCATGAAGCGCATCACCCAGATGCCGCAATTCGTGCTCGGCCTCGCCTTCTCCTGGGGCGCGCTCGTCGGCTGGAGCGCGGTGTTCGGCCGCCTCGATCCGCCGGCCTATCTGCTCTACGCCGCCGCCGTGCTCTGGACGATCGGCTACGACACGATCTACGCGCTGCAGGATATCGAGGACGACGTCCTCGTCGGCATCAAATCGAGCGCGCGCTATTTCGGCCGCCACGCCCAGGCGGCGATCGGCGGCTGTTTCCTGCTTTGCGTGCTGCTGATCGGCGGCGCGGTCTGGCTGGCGGATGGCGGTGTCGTCGCCTGGCTCGGCCTGGCCGCCTTCGCCGGCCATCTCGGCTGGCAGGTCTCGCGGCTGGCGCAGGTCACGCCGGTGCTGGCCTTGCGGCTGTTCCGCGCGAACTGGCCGGCCGGGCTGCTGCTCGCGACCGGCCTGGCGCTGGATGCGCTGCTGCGCTTCGGGATCTAATCCGTCAGCCGCTCGCCCTGGACATAGACCGGCCGTTCGGCCAGCCGCCCGGTCTTGCGGCGCATCAGGAATCGCGGGCGGCGTCCGTTCAGCACCGCATGGCGGCGGCGGATCCGGATCGGCCCGAGAGCGAGCCGGCCGATCTGCGGGAAGGGTTCGCAGACCACGCCCTCGGCGGTTTCCAGCAGCAGCGGCAGCCCCGTCGCCCGGCCGCAATCGCGCCAGAGCGCCACGGCGTCCTCGGGCTCGACACAGGCGATGGTGACCGAACGCCCATCGCCCTCGTTCAGGGTGAGTTCGAACCGGTCCGGCCCCTCGGCGCCCGCATCGGTGGCGAGGCGCAGCGCGACGCCGCGCCAGCCGGCGCCGGGGCGCAGGATGCGGACGGAGCCGATGCGCTCGACGCGGGGTCGCTCGGCAGCGCCCTGTCGCGGGGCGGTGAGAGGAAGGTCGGTGTGTGTCGGGCAACCGGAGAGATCGACCCTGCGGCCGATCTCTCCGGCAGCCGGCGTGACGCTGGCCATCGGTAATAACGCCTCTCTTGTCCCTGCCGCATCGGAGCCCTCTGTGAAGTCCGGGGCTCTCGTGCTTGCCAGGTGAGACTGCGTGCCAGCCGTGTCCGAGCGCTTAAGGGGTTGGGTTAAAGGTCTCTGATTGCGCCCGCTTCAGCCTTCGGATGGCCTGTTTCCTGCTTGATGCTTGACGGAATCTTTCGAGACGTGGGCGCATTTGCCCTTGAATGCGCGGCCTCCCCGGCCGATACGGAGCCATCATGACAGCGCGACCCCTGGCCATCGGGCCCGATCTGATGCCCGCGATCCGCGAGACCTGCATCGAGGCGGGGGCGATCGCGCTCGATCTGTTCCGCCCCGGCGCCCAGACCGCCGCCCGGACCTGGTCGAAGAGCGGCGGCTCACCGGTCACCGAAGCCGATATCGGCGTCGACACCTTCCTGCGCATCAGGCTCTCCGCGCTGCTGCCGGACGCGGCCTGGCTGTCGGAGGAGACGGCGGATGACGAGTTGCGCCTGTCGCGGCGCTTCGTCTGGGTGGTCGATCCGATCGACGGGACGCGGGCCTATATGTCGGGCTCGCCGGATTGGGCGGTCTGCGTGGCGCTGCTCGATGCCGGCCGCCCGGTGCTGGGGATCGTGCATGCGCCGGCCAGCCTGGCGACCTATACGGCCACGCTCGGCGCGGGCGCCTTCCGCAATGCCGACCGGATCCTGGCCTCGGAGGTCGCGAGCCTGCAGGAGGCGCGGATCTCCGGGCCGAAGCCGATGCTCGATGCGCTGGCCAGGCTCGAGGCCTTCACCGCCGCCGACAAGATCCCCTCGCTGGCGCTGCGGCTGGCCCGCGTCGCCGACCGCACCATCGATGCGGGGCTCGTCTCCCCCGATGCGCGGGACTGGGACATCGCGGCGGCCGATCTGATCCTGAGCGAGGCCGGCGGGCTTTTGACCGCCGGCGACGGCGCCCCGGCGGTCTACAACCGCAAGCAGCCCGTCCACGGCATGCTGGTCGCCAGCGCGGGCGCGCTGAGCGAGCCGCTGCTGCGGGCGATGCAGCGCGTCCGGGAGGCGCAGCCGCAGCGCGCCTGAGCCGATCGGCGGCGCCCGACGGAAAAAGGGCTCCAGAAAACCTGGCCGGCGGCCCGTTCTGCACTCGCACCCGCGACACGGATGGCTTATCTGATGCCGCACTGCAAAGCGGCTCACGCTGTCGGGCTTTAGGGTAGCATCATATGGAATCGGATCAGAAACAGCTTCTTCACCTGGTCATCGGCGGCGAGCTGAGCTCCCTCGACGGCGTCACCTTCAAGGATCTCGACAAGGTCGATCTGGTCGGCGTCTTCCCGAATTACGCCGCGGCCCATGCGGCCTGGAAGGCGAAGGCCCAGGCGACCGTGGACCAGGCGCAGACGCGCTATTTCATCGTCCATCTGCATCGCCTGCTCGATCCGGAACCCGCCAAGGCCTGATCCGGCAGGGCGGCGGCCGGCAGCGAAGGCGCCGCGGCAGACAACAGATCGGCTTCGTCAGGGATCATGGGTTTCTCCCTCCTCAAGACGCGCATCGCGCAAGAGACGCTGGGCCGGCTGCTGGCGGGCTATCTCAAGCTCGTGCGCCGGACCAACCGGCTCGTCGTCGAGCCGGCGGACATCTATGAGCGGGTCAGGCCGGAGCTGCCGCTGATCATCGCGATGTGGCATGGCCAGCACATCATGATCCCCTTCGCGAGGCCCGACTGGATGCCGGCCTGCTCGCTCGTGTCGCGCCATGGCGATGGCGGCTTCAACGCCGTCGCCCTGCGCCAGATGGGCATCGGCGCGATCCGCGGCTCGGGCGCGCTGGGCAAGAAGATCAGGGAAAAAGGCGGCGCCAGCGCTTTCCTCGCCATGGTGCGGCGGCTGGCGGCCGGGGATACGATGGTGCTGACCGCCGACATCCCCAAGCGCGCCCGGGTGGTCGGGCCCGGGATCATCCAGCTCGCGCGGGCATCGGGCCGGCCGATCCATCCGATCGCCGTGGTGACGAGCCGGCGGATCGATTTCAACAGCTGGGACCGGGCTTCGATCGGCCTGCCCTTCGGCCGTGGCGCGATCGTGGTCGGCGAGGCGGTCCATGTCGACCGCCATGCCGACGAGGCGGCCTGCGAGGCGGCGAGGCTCGCCGTCCAGGACGGGCTCGACCGCATCCACGCCCGGGCCTACGAACTGGTCGGGGCGCGCGATCCCGGGGCCGGGCTGCGGGAAGCGGCCCTGGCGAAGCGCGCGGAGAGCCCGGCATGATCGGCAAGGGCCCCATCCTGCAGAGCTATCGCTCGCTCAGCGCGCTGCTCGAGCCGGCGGCGGCCGCCTTGCTGCTGTGGCGGCGGCGGCGCGGCAAGGAAGATCCGACGCGGCTGGCCGAGCGCCGCGGCCATGCCGGCGTCAAGCGGCCGGACAAGACCCTGGTCTGGCTGCACGGGGCCAGCGTCGGCGAGACGGTGACGCTGCTGCCGCTGGTCGAGCGGCTGCGCCAGCGCGGGCTGGCGGTGCTGGTGACCTCCGGCACGGTGACCTCAGCGCGGCTGCTGGCCGCGCGGCTGCCGGCGGGGGTGATCCACCAATATCTGCCGCTGGACGTGCCGCGCTACATGCGCCGCTTCCTCGACCATTGGCGCCCCGCCCTCGGCATGATCTGCGAATCCGAGATCTGGCCCAATCTCGTGCTGGAGGCGAAGCGGCGCGGCATCCCGCTGGTGCTGGTCAATGGCCGGATGTCGGAGCGCTCCTTCCAGCGCTGGTACAAGGCGCCGCGGACCTCGCGCTTCCTGCTCTCCTGCTTCGACAGCTGCCTGGCGCAATCGCAGGGCGATGGCGAGCGGCTGGCGCAGCTCGGGGCGCCGCGCGTCAGCATCGCCGGCAATCTGAAATTCGACGTGCCCGCCCCGCCGGCCGACGCCAATGCGCTCGCCATTCTCGACGGGCTGACCACCGGGCGGCCGGTCTGGATCGCCGCCAGCACCCATCCGGGCGAAGAGGAGATGGTGATCTCGGCGCATCTCGGGCTGCGGGCGCATCTGCCCGAGCTGCTGACGATCATCGCGCCGCGCCACCCGCAGCGCGGCGCGGATATCGCGGCGCTGGCCGGCGCCAACCGGCTGGCCTTCGCCCAGCGCTCGCTCGGCCATGCGCCGGAGCGCGACGACGAGCTCTACATCGCCGATACGGTGGGCGAGCTCGGGCTGTTCTTCCGCCTGTCGCAGGTCGCCTTTCTCGGCGGCTCGCTGGTACCGGTCGGCGGGCACAACCCGATCGAGCCCGCCAAGCTCGGCTGCGCGCTGCTGCATGGGCCGCATGTCAAGAATTTCATCGACGTCTTCGCCGCCTTCGACCGCGACGGCGGCTCGCGCGAGGTGGCCGATGCGCAGGCGCTGGCCGGGGCGCTGCACCGCTGGCTCAGCGATCCCGCCGCCGCCCGTGGCGCGGCCCGCGCCGCGGCGCAGACCAGCGCGCAGCTGGGCGGCGCGCTGAACCGGACGATGCAGGCGATCGAGCCGTTGCTGATGCGGGTGGCGCTCGAACAGCGGGAGGCGGCGCCCTGATGCGGGCGCCGGGCTTCTGGTGGCGGCCGCGGCCGAACTGGCTGGCGCGGCTGCTCGGCCCGATCGGCTGGATCTATGGCGCCATCACCTTGCGGCGGATGCGCCGGCCGGGCCTTCGCGCCGAGGTGCCGGTGATCTGCGTCGGGAATTTCATCGCCGGCGGCGCCGGCAAGACGCCGACCGTGCTGGCGCTGGCGACGCTGCTGCAGCGGCGCGGCGAACAGCCCGTCCTCTTGACCCGCGGCTATGGCGGCCGGCTCGCCGGCCCTTTGCAGGTCGATCTCGCGCGGCATCGGGCCGGCGATGTCGGCGACGAGGCGCTGCTGCTGGCGCGATGCGCACCGACGATCGTGGCGCGGGACCGGGCGGCGGGCGCAGCCCTCGCGAAGTCGGCGGGCGCGAGCCTGATCATCATGGATGACGGGCTGCAAAATCCGGGGCTGCAGAAGCAGCTGAGCCTCGCCGTGATCGACGCCGTCGCCGGTATCGGCAATGGGCTCTGCCTGCCCGCCGGTCCGCTGCGGGCGCCGCTGCAGGCGCAGCTCCGCCAGGTGCGGGGGGTGATCATCATCGGCTCCGGCGCGGCGGGGGGCGAGCTCGCCGCGCTGGCGGCTGCCGAGGGCGTCGCGGTCATCGAGGCGGATCTGCAGCCCTCGCAGGGGAGCGACAGCCTGTCGGGCCGGCGGGTCATCGCCGTGGCCGGCATCGGGCGGCCCGCCAAATTCACGCGGACGCTGCAGGAGATGGGCGCGCAGATCGTGGCGGAGCGGCATTTCCCGGACCACCACGCCTATGACGCCGCCGATGTCGCCGCGCTGCTCGCCTCGGCCGAGGCGCAGGATGCCCTGGTGGCGACGACCGAGAAGGACATGACCAAGCTGGCCGCGCTCTGGCCCGAGGCTGCGCGCCACCGGCTGGCGGTGGTCCCGGTCGCGCTGAATTTCCTCACACCGGCGCCGCTCGACGTCCTGCTGCGCGAGGTGCTGGCGCGGCGCTCAGGCGCGGCCGGCGCGCTTTAGCCGGGTCAGCACGGCATCGGGCGAGGCATAGGCCTCCTGCCATTCGACCGACCAGTAGCGCAGATCCTCCAGGCGGATGGGGACGCCGGTGACGGCGCAGCGCACGAAGGCGCCGGGCCGCACCACGCGGAAGTCACCATGGCCGTAATCGACCGACGCTTCCGGGCCAATAGGAGGCACTCGATTGCTGATGTTCATTTTGATTTCGCAGAAGCCATTGATTGTGAAGCGGATTGCCGAAATAGTTCCATCTGGTGTTAACGTTGCGACCTGTCATGTCCAGTTTCGTGCGCCTCGGCGCGGCCCTGCTCTGTCTTGCCTGCACCCTGGCCTCGACCGCCAGGGCCGGCGGCTATGAGCGCGTGCGGCTGCCGGGCGACATGCTGACGCTCGACGCGGTGCTCTATGTGCCCGCCGGCCCCGGTCCCTTTCCGGCCGTGGTGGCGATGCATGGCTGCAACGGGCTCTGGCGACAGAACGGGCAGCTGTCGCTGCGCCATTCCGACTGGGGCGAGCAGCTCGCCGCCGCCGGGTTCCTGGTATTGATGCCGGACAGCTATGGCTCGCGCAAGCTCGGCTCGCAATGCGGCGTCAAGGATGCGACCGTCCGGTCCAGCCGCGAGCGCGTGGCGGATGCGGCGACGGCGCGGCACTGGCTGCAGGGGCGCAAGGATGTCCGGGCCGACGCGATCAGCCTGCTCGGCTGGTCCGGCGGCGGGGCGGCCGTGCTCGCGGCGATCCGCCGCGACCGCAGGCCGGCCGATCCGCGGCCCGACTTCAAGAGCGCCGTGGCCTTCTATCCGAATTGCCGGCTCCAGTCCGAATCGGCGGATTTCGCGGCGAGGCTGCCGGCGCTGATCCTGATGGGCGACGCCGATGATTGGACGCCGCCCGCGCCCTGCGCCTATCTCGTGAAGGCGGCGAAGGCCCGGGGCGAGCCGGTCGACCTCGTGCTCTATCCCGGTGCGCTGCATGATTTCGACCATCCGCGGCTGGATGTGAAGGAGCGTTCCGACATCGCCTATTCGGCGACCGGCACCGGCAAGGCGATGGTCGGCACCAATCCGGAGGCGCGGGAGGATGCGCTGCGCCGGGTGAAAGCGTTCCTGAAGCGGCCCTGAGATCAGAACAGATCGCCCTGCCCCGGCTTGGGCGGCTCCCGACGCGCCGGCCGCGGCGCGCGCGCGGGTCCTTCGCCGCCGGCGACGGCGGAGACCGCACCATCGGCGAGCTGGATCGAGAGCCGGTGCCCCGGCTGGACCTGCGCCGCCGAGCGGACCAGCGCCCCGGCCTCGTCGCGCACCAGCGCATAGCCGCGGGACAGGACGGCCTGCGGTCCGAGCGAGGCGACGAGCGCCCCGAGCGAGCCCAGCCGGTCGCGCCGGCGCACCACGCCTTGCGTGAAGCAGCGCAGGCCGCGTTCCGCCAGCGCGTCGATGCGCTCCTGCCGGCGCTGCAGCAGGGCCGCCAGAGCGCGCGTGGCCCGGGCGTTCAATTCTGCGACGCGCTCATGCGCCCGCGACACGCGCAGGGTCTCGGCGCGCAGCAGCGCGTCGCGGCCGGCGCGCAGACGGTTCGACAGGCCGTCGAGCCGCGCCGCATAGCCCGCGAGCCGCACCGTGGGCGATTGCCGCGCCAGCCTCTGCGCCAGCCCCTGGGCCTGCTGCTCATGGACCCGGGCATTGCGGGCGAGCGCCGGGGCGAGCTTCGCCGCCACCAGGTCGAGCCGCTGGCGGGGCCCCGACAGCACCGCCTCGGGCCCCGGCAGGGCCCGCGCCATGGCCCGCAGATCGCTGCGGCGCCTGTCCGAGAGACGGCGCATGGCGCCCGCCTGCCGGCGCGAGAGATCGGCGACCATCGCCATCAGTTCGGCCCGCACGGGCACGACCTTTTCCGCGGCGCCGGTCGGCGTCGGGCAGCGCAGATCGGCGGCGTGGTCGATCAGCGTCCAGTCGGTCTCGTGGCCGACGGCGGAGACGAGCGGGATCAGCGAGGCGGCGGCGGCGCGCACCACGATCTCCTCGTTGAACCCCATGAGATCCTCGAGCGAGCCGCCGCCGCGCGCCACGATGATGACGTCCGGCCGGGGGATGCGCCCGCCCTCCGGCAAGGCGTTGAAGCCGGCTATGGCCGCCGCGACTTCGGCCGCGCTGGTCTCGCCCTGTACCCGCACCGGCCAGACCAGCACCTGACGCGGGAAGCGATCCTCCAGCCGGTGCAGGATGTCGCGGATCACCACGCCGGTCGGCGAGGTGACGACGCCGATGACACGCGGCAGATAGGGGATGAGCTGCTTGCGGCCTTCCGCGAACAGGCCTTCCGCCGCCAGCTTCTTGCGCCGCTCCTCGAGCAGCGCCATCAGCGCGCCGACGCCGGCCGGCTCCAGCGTATCGATGATGATCTGGTAGCTCGACTTGCCGGCGAAGGTGGTGATCTTGCCGGTGGCGATCACCTCGAGCCCGTCCTGCGGCCGCGTCTTCAACCGTCCGAAGACGCCTTTCCAGATGACCGCGTCGATCTTGGCATTGGCGTCCTTCAGCGAGAAATAGACATGGCCGGAGGCGACGGGGCCGCGATAGCCCGAGATTTCGCCGCGCACCCGGACGAAGCCGAACGCGTCCTCCAGCGTGCGCTTGAGCGCGCCGGAGAGTTCCGAGACCGACCAGTCCGGGGCGTTCGACGTCTTGCTGTCGGGCGATTCGCTGTCCATGGCCGGGACCTTAGCCGGGTGGGCAGCGAAGCTGAAGCATCGCGGCCTCCGCGGACGGCGCGGCTGCCGCTGCCGTGCGGCGATTGCCCTCGCCGGCGCCCGCCGCTATTGCCCAAGCCGATCCGGCGGCCAAGGAGACTGCGATGAACATCCTTCTGATCGGCTCGGGCGGGCGCGAGCATGCGCTGGCCTGGGCGATATCGGCCTCGCCGCTCTGCGACCGCCTCTATATCGCGCCCGGCAATCCCGGCACCGCGCAATGCGGCGAGAACATCGTGCTCGATCTGGCGAACCACGGCGCGGTCGGCGATTTCTGCCGGCTCCACGGCATCGGGCTGGTCGTCGTCGGACCGGAAGGACCGCTGGTCGACGGCCTCGCCGATTCCCTGATTGCGGCCGGCATCAAGACCTTCGGGCCCTCGAAGGAGGCGGCGCGGCTGGAGGGCTCGAAGGCCTTCACCAAGGAGCTCTGCGCGGAATGCGGCATCCCCACAGCCGGCTTCGCGCGCTTCACCGATGCCGCGGCGGCCAAGGCCTATGTCGCGCGCCAGGGCGCGCCGCTGGTGATCAAGGCGGACGGGCTCGCCGCCGGCAAGGGCGTGGTGATGGCCGAGACGGCGGCGCAGGCCGAGGCCGCGATCGAGATGATGTTCGCGGGCGGTTTCGGCGCGGCCGGCGCCGAGATCGTCATCGAGGAATGGATGATCGGCGAGGAGGCGAGCTTCTTCGCGCTCTGCGACGGCAGCCATGCGCTGGCGCTGGCTTCGGCGCAGGACCACAAGCGCGTCGGCGATGGCGATACCGGCCCCAACACAGGCGGAATGGGGGCCTATTCCCCGGCTCCGGTGATCACCAGGGCGATGCAGGAACGGGTGATGGCCGAGATCATCCGCCCGACGCTCGCCGGCATGGCCAGGCGCGGCACGCCGTTCAAGGGGGTTCTCTTCGCCGGGCTGATGATCACCGCGGAGGGGCCGAAGCTGATCGAATACAATGTCCGCTTCGGCGATCCGGAATGCGAGGTGCTGATGCCGCGGCTGCGCAGCGACATCGTGCCCGCCCTGCTCGCATGCTGCGACGGCGTGCTCGGCAATCTCGACCTGCGCTGGTCGGATGCGGTGGCGCTGACCGTGGTGATGGCCGCCAAAGGCTATCCCGACAGCCCGCAGACCGGCAGCGTCATCAAGGGCCTGGAGAAGGCGGAAGCGCTGGAGGACGTGCTGGTCTTCCATGCCGGGACGAAACAGGGCGCGACGGATCTGGTCGCCAGCGGCGGGCGCGTGCTCAACATCGTCGGGCTCGGCAAGACGGTGAGCGAGGCGCAGGCCAAGGCCTATCGCGGGGTCGATCTGATCGATTGGCCGGGCGGTTTCTGCCGCCGCGACATCGGCTGGCAGGCGGTGAAGCGGGAGCGCGAGGGCTGACGCCACGCCCGCTGCGCGTTTAAGACTGCGGTGTCCACTCACGCAGGATGCGCGCCATGACCAATCTCGACAGCCTCTTCCCGGGCTTCAAGGGCCACTGGATCGATACGGAGATCGGCCGGATCTTCGCCCGCGTCGGCGGCGAAGGGCCGCCCGTGGTGCTGATCCACGGTTTCCCGCAGACCCATGCCGAATGGCACCGCATCGCGCCCGAGCTGGCCAGGACCCATACGGTCGTCTGCCCGGATCTGCGCGGCTATGGCTGGTCCTCCGCGCCGCATGGCGATGGCGGGCGCGAGACCTACAGCAAGCGCGCCATGGGCGGCGACATCGTCGCGGTGATGCAGGCGCTCGGCCATCTGCGCTTCGCCGTGGTCGGGCATGATCGCGGCGCGCGCGTCGGCTACAGGCTGGCGCTCGACCATCCCGGCCGGGTCGAGAAGCTGGCGCTGCTCGACATCATGCCGACGCTGTCGATGTGGGAGGGCATGGATTCGGCGCGCGCCATGCAGGTCTATCATTGGACCTTCCTGGCGCAGCCCGAGCCGATGCCCGAGCGGCTGCTGCAGGGCGATTCCAAGGCCTGGCTGGAGCATTGCATCGCGAGCTGGACGGCGGCGAAGAGCCTCGACGCCTTCCACCCGCTGGCGCTGCAGGCCTATGCCGAATCCTTCGGCGATCCCAGCCGCATCCATGCCGCCTGCGAGGATTACCGCGCCGGCGCCACCACCGATCTCGCCCATGACCGGGACGACCAGGCGGCCGGCAAGACGATCCTCTGCCCGGTTCTGGCGCTGTGGGGCGAGGCCGGCATCCCCGCCCGGGGGGCGAGCCCGCTCGCGATCTGGCGTGCGGGCTTCGCGCCGCAGGCGCAAGGCCAGGCCATTGCCAGCGGGCATTTCCTGCCGGAGGAGAACCCGCAGGCGACGCTGGCGGCGCTCCAGCCCTTCCTCGCCGCGCCGCTTGCGTGAGCGGGCGGGCTGCCCCACATCAGCGGCGATGCCCTCCCCCGCCAGCCAGTTTCCCGCCGCCACCGAAGCGTCGACACAGGGCCGCGAGCTCGCGCTCGTGCTCGGCGCGGGCGGGGCGCGCGGGCTGAGCCATATCCCCGTGCTGGAAGCGCTGGACGAGCTCGGCGTGAAGCCGGCGCTGATCGTCGGCTGCTCGATGGGGGCGATCATCGGCGCGGCCTATGCGGCGGGGCTGACGGGGCGCGAGCTGCGCCAGCATGCGGTGCACGGCTTTCGCGACCGGGCACGGGTCATCGCCAGATTGCTCGATGCCCGGGTCGGCAAATTCACCGATCTGATGCGCGGGCTCGGCAATCCCGTGCTGGTCGATGGCGAGCGGCTGCTCGACCTGTTCTGGCCCGAAGCGGTGCCCGACCGATTCGAGGATCTCGCCATTCCCTTCGCCGCGCTGGCAGCGGATTATCACCTGCATTGCGAGGTCTCGCTGTCGCAGGGCCCGCTCACCCCGGCGGTCGCGGCCTCGCTCGCGATTCCCGGACTGGTGCGCCCGGTGGTGATCGAGGGGCGGGTGCTGATCGATGGCGGCGCGATCAACCCCTTGCCCTATGACAGGTTGCTGGCGCCCCACCGGATCGTCATGGCGGTCGATACCAGCGCCCCGGCGACCGTCAGCGACAGCCGCGTCCCGGAGCCGCTGGAGGCGATGGTCGGCGTCTCGCAGATCCTGATGCGGACGCTGGTGCAGCGGATGATCGACCGCAACCCGCCGGATCTGCTGATCCGCGCCGGTGTCGACGGCATCGGCGGGCTCGATTTCTTCAAGGTCCAGGCCATTCTCGACGCCTCCGAGCCGGTGAAGGAGGAGGTCAAGCGCCGGCTGGGGGCGCTGCTCGAGGGCTGAGCCAGTTCGTCGCGGAGCGAAACGTTCCCTGGCGACAAATCGCCCGGCGTCGGTCAGAACCTAGGGATGGACATCAACCTCGTCGTCTTCATCGCCGCCACCTTCCTGCTGGCCGGTTTCGTCAAGGGCGTGATCGGGCTCGGCCTGCCGACGATCGCGATCGGCATTCTGGGCGTGGCGATGGCGCCGGCCCAGGCGGCCGCCCTGCTGGCGGTGCCCAATATCGTGACCAATGGCTGGCAGATCGCCCGTGGCCCCGGGCTCGCCGGCATCATCCGCCGGCTCTGGCCGATGCTGGCCGGCATCTGCATCGGCATCTTCGCCGGGGCGGGGCTGCTGGAGCAGCAGAAGAATGGCGGGGCGACGCTCTGGCTGGGCCTGGCGCTGATCGCCTATGCGCTGATCGGGCTGAAGGCGGCGCGGCTGCATGTGCCGACGCGATTCGAGCCCTGGCTGGCGCCGCTGGTGGGGCTCGCGACCGGCGTCGCCACGGCCGCGACCGGCGTCTTCGTGCTGCCGGCCGTGCCCTATATGCAGGCGCTCGGCCTCGACAAGGACGAGCTGGTCCAGGCGCTCGGCCTCTCCTTCCTGGTATCGACGCTGGCGCTTTCCGTCGGGCTGATCGGCATGGGCACACTGGACTGGCGGATCGGTGCCTGGTCGCTCCTGGCCCTGGCCCCGGCGCTGGCGGGGATGGCGGCGGGCACCGCGCTGCGCGGGCGGATTTCCGCCTCCGCCTTCAAGCTCTGCTTCTTCGCCGGCCTCCTGGCGCTGGGGGCCTATCTCGTCTGGCGCAGCCTGGGCTAGGCCGCTGTGTAATTTTACAAATTGACGCAGTAGTTGCTTGTCTGAAATTGTATCTTCGCAGATAGACGTTATGGCGCGCAGCATTTGAACGCCGCATGCCGCAACTAACGATTCTGCGGAGACATGGATGGCGCTGACTCCCGACGTCATTTTGGCACACCCGCATTGCGAGGCCGCGCTGCGCCGCCAGGCGAGAGCCTGCCTCGCGACCCATGAGGCGCAGCCGCGCCTGGCGTCCATCTTCGCCACGCAGCAGCGCTGGCTCCTCGCGATGCTCGCCCTGTCGCTCTATCTCAGCCGCGACGGCCATCCGGAGACGCCGGGGCTGCGGGCGACGCTGCTGCTCGACGAGGCGGTCCGCCTCGACATCGCCAGCCGCAATACCGCCCACAGCTTCCTGCAGGACATGCAGCAGCATGGTCTCGTCACCATCGAGACCTCCGACAGCGACAGGCGCCTCAGGCTGCTGCACGCCCAGGGCTTCGTCATCGACATGCTGCATCACTGGCTGTCGATTCAGTTCGAAACGCTGGACGCGCTGGATGGCGGCACGCGCGGAACACGTTTCGCCGCCGAGCCCCAGGCCGTTGCGAGGCTCCAGCCGCTGATCACCGCCGCGCTGCTCGCGGCGAGGCCGCTGCGCGTGCAGGGCGGCGCGCTCTCCTTCTTCACCTGGCTCGGCGATGGCGGGCTGGTGCTCGACTGGCTGATCGCCAATATGGCGGAGGATGTCGCGGAGAACGGCAGGGTCCGGATCGCGGAGACCTCGATCCCGCTGCTCGCCCAGCAGCTCAGCCTGTCTCAGGCCGATCTGACCCGGAGGCTGAAGGAGGCGCGGCTGGCGGGCGGGGTCGGCTGGTCGGATCTGCGCGGCCGGATCAAGCTCTGGATCACCCCGGATTTCCGCGACGAATATTGTCTCTACCAGGCCACGAAGCTCACGCTGCTGGACAGGGTGTTCGACCAGAGCCGGCTTTGAGCGACCGGCTCAGCGCCGCTCGCGGAAGAAGTCGCGCAGCAGCCCGGCCGCCTCGCCCGCGCGCAGGCCGCCATAGACCTCCGGCGCGTGATGGCAGCTCGCGCTGCCATAGAGCCGCACACCATTCTCGACCGCGCCGCCCTTGGGATCGTCGGCGGCGAAATAGAGCCGCCTGATCCGGGCGAAGGAGATCGCCGCCGCGCACATCGGGCAGGGTTCCAGCGTGACGTAGAGATCGCAGCCGATGAGACGTTCCGAGCCGATGGCCTCGCAGGCCAGGCGCAGCGCCAGCATTTCCGCATGGGCCGTCGGGTCCTTCAGCTCCAAAGTGCGGTTGCCGGCGCGGGCCAGCACCGCCCCGTCGCGCAGGATCGCGGCGCCGACCGGGACCTCGCCGCGCTGCGCGGCGGCCCTCGCCTCGTCGAGCGCCAGCTGCATGCCCTCCGTCCTGCCCGCATCCGATGCCACCACCACCCCCTGCTTTGCCGCTCGCAGGGACCGGGAGGCTCTGCTACAAGCGCCGGCTATCCAGGAGCGGTGATGAGCGACGACAACAACCAGAAAAGCCGGGGCCCGCGCAAGGGCGGCGGCGGTGGCAAAGGCGGCGGCAAGGATGGCGGCAAAGGCGGCGGTCCTCGTGGCGGCGGTCCTCGTGGCGGCGGCTTGGGCCGCGACGGCGCCCGCGGCCCTGCCCGTTCGAGCGGCCCGGCCGGCGGCGAGCGCCAGCCCTTCCGCGGCCGCTCCGCGGGCGGCGACCGTCCCCCGCGCTCCGCCGGGGATGGCGGCGAGCGCCCCCAGCGCCGCTTCGACACGGCTGCCGGATCACCGCGGCCGCCGCGCGAGGGCGAGCGGCCCTTCCGCGCGAGGCCGGCCGAAGGCGAGCGCGCCCCCTTCCGCGCCCGCGCCGGCGAGGAGCGTGCTCCCCGGAGTGGCAGCGAGCGCCCGCAGCGGGCGAGGCCGGCGGGCGAGCGCGGCGCGAGCCGGCCCGGCCGGCCGAGCGGCGAGACCGGATTCGAGCGGCCGAGGCAGGATCGATCTGGATCGGAGCGGCCGCGGCGGCCGCGGGCCGAGGACGATACGGCGCCGCATCGCGCCGTCGCTCCCGCCGCCCCGCAGGAGCCGGAGCGCATCGCCAAGGTGATGGCGCGGGCCGGCATCGCCTCCCGCCGCGACAGCGAGGCGATGATCGCGGAAGGCCGCGTCAGCGTGAACGGCAAGGTGATCGAGAGCCCGGCGCTCGATATCGGTCCCGACGATGTGGTCATGGTCGATGGCGAGCCGCTGCCGGCGCGCGAGCGCACCCGGCTCTGGCTCTATCACAAGCCGCGCGGGCTGGTGACGACGAACCATGATCCGGAAGGCCGCCCCACCGTCTTCGAGGCGCTGCCGGAGGATCTGCCGCGCGTGCTCTCGATCGGGCGGCTCGACATCAACACCGAAGGGCTGCTGCTGCTGACCAATGATGGCGGGCTGGCCCGCATGCTCGAACTGCCGGAGACGGGCTGGCTGCGGCGCTACCGCGTGCGCGCCTTCGGCAGCATCACCCAGGACCGGCTCGACACGCTGCGCGACGGCGTGACCATCGACGGCGTGAGCTATGGGCCGGTCATCGCCCGTTTCGAGCGGCAGCAGGGCGCCAATACCTGGCTGGTGGTCGATCTGCGCGAAGGCAAGAACCGCGAGGTGAAGACGGTGCTGGAGCATGTCGGGCTCGATGTGAACCGGCTGATCCGGGTCTCCTTCGGCCCGTTCCAGCTCGGCGACCTGCCCGAGGGCGAGGTCGACGAGGTACGCTCGCGGGTGATCAAGGACCAGCTCGGCGAGGAGCTGATGGCGAAGGCGGGGGTCGATTTCGATGCGCCGCGCCGCGACGAGATGCCGGCCCAGGAGCGCCCGGCCGAACCGAGGCGCGCGCCCGCGGGCGAGGATCGGCCGCGCCGCCGCGAGGGCGGCAAGCCGGAGCGCTTCGTCAGCGACGCGGTGCGCACCCCCTCGCGCGACGATCGCAGCGACAAGCCCTGGAAGCGCACCGTCTGGCGCGATGCCGAAGCCGAGCCGCAGCGCGAGCGCAAGGCTCCGCCGCGGCGCGGCGCCGATCCGCGCGAGGAGCGCGTGGCGCGCGAAGCCGCCGGCGCGGTCAAGCGCGAGCGCGGCAACGCCATCGCCGATCCCAAGGGCCGGCGCGTGCTGGTCGAGCGGGTCAGCGCCCCGCCCCGCGAGGAAGCCCCCGCAAGGCCGCGCCGGCCGCGCAACGTGGCCGAACCCGGCCGTGACCGCGGCGACGAACGGCCCTGGCAGGAGCAGGCACCGCGCAACGAGCGGCCGCGCCGCCGCGGCTTCGGCGACAAGCCCGAGGGCGGCCGAGCCGGGCCCGGCCGATCCGGCGGCAGCAAGGATTTCGGGGGCAAGTCTTTCGGAGGCAAGGCCTTTGGGGGCAAGTCGTTCGGAGACAAGCCCGCCGGCGGCAGGCCCTTCGGAGGCAAGCCCTCCGGTGGCAAGCCTTTCGGTGGGAAGCTCTCCGGTGGCAGACCTTCCGGTGGCAGGCCCTCCGGTGGCAGGCCGCCGGGCGGCCGCGGCCCGCGCGGCTGAGGCCTGATTCATGCGCATCATCGGTGGGCGGTTTCGCGGCCGCGCCTTGGCGGGGCCGAAGCCGGGGATCGGGACGATCCGACCGACCTCGGACCGGCTGCGGGAATCGCTCTTCAACGTCCTCGCCCATGCCTATGAGGATGCGATCGAGGGGGTGCGCGTTCTGGATCTCTTCGCCGGCACCGGTGCCATGGCCTTCGAGGCGCTCTCCCGCGGCGCCGGCTTCGCCCTCCTGGTCGATGACGGGACGGAGGCGCGCGGGCTCATTCGCGAGAACCAGATGGCGCTCGGCCTGGCCGGGCTCAGCCGGGTCTTCCGGCGCGATGCGACCAAGCTCGGGCCGATCTCCGGCATGCCGCCCTTCGGCCTCGTCTTCTGCGACCCGCCCTATCGCAAGGGGCTCGGCGAACTCGCCCTCGCCTCGGCAGCCGCCGGCGGCTGGCTGGAGCCCGGCGCGCTCGTGGTGCTGGAGGAGGCCGCGGATTGCACGGTGACGCCGCCGCAGGGCTTCAGCCAGATCGAGCGCCGCGACTATGGCGAGACGCAGGTGCTGATCCTGCGCGCCGCCTGAGCAGCGCCTTCAGACCAGACGGTCCAGCGCCGGCAGCATCGTCGCCACGCTCCTGAGCCTGGCGATGATCGGGTCATTGCCGGCCAGGCGCTCGCGCCGATCGGCCATGCCGTTCTCGCCGCCGTTCCACTCATGGACGAAACGGGGGAAATCGCCCTTGTCCGCCCAGCGCAGGATGTTCTTCCAAGCGCAGAAGGCGGCCAGGATCGCGGGCTGGTGCTGCGGCAGCGTGGCGAGCCGCGGCTGGCCGACCAGATCGAGCCCGCACCGGCTGCCGACCTGCTCATAGCCGTCGCGCCCGGTGATCTGCGGGCAGCCGCGCCCGATGAAGCGCGATCCGTCATCGGTCCCCGGCCGGTTGCCCATCCGGCCACCATAGATCTCGTCGAAAGCTTTCCGCTGCCAGCCCTTCGCCGTGCCGAAGCGGGCCCGCACGGCGGCCGCATCGGCGAAGCGCTTGGGAAACACCTCTGCGAGCCGCTCGGCGGAGTAGCCGATATTCTCTGTCAGATCCGTGATGGTGAAGCCGCCGCATTCATGCTCGGCATTGGCGAGGGTATAGGCCAGCCTGGTGCGGGTTTCGGTGATCCCGACCCGATCGAGCGCGCCGATCTGCGCGACGAAGGCGGCGATGATGTCGTCGGGCGCATGTGGAAAGATCGCGCGCCAATCGGCGGCGGTGATGGCGAGCGTCATGGTTTCCCCCCGGAAACTTTGGTCGAAGAACGGATCGGGCCGCCGCGACGGGCCCATGGCATTAGGGCGGCGCCGGCTCAGGGCTGCAGGATGATCTCGTGGCGCGTCGGCGCGCCTTCGTCGATATTGTCGTAGAGCACCATCACGCTGATCGTGCCGGCGCCTTCCGCGAGGACGACCACCGTCTCCGCCTTGGCCGTCTCGCCCTTCGCGCCCTTGGTGTCCGATCGCACCGGCATCGCCTGGCCGAGTGTCCAGCCCTCGCCCTTGCGTCGCAGCAGGTGCAACGCATAGGGGATCTCGGCCTGGTCGCCCGTCGGGCCCGACAGCACCAGCAGTTCCCCATTCGCCAGCGCCGCCAGATCGCGGATCCCTGCGCCGGGGCCGAGCTCGACCCGGATCGGTGCGGGCAATGCGCCGGTCAGCGGCGCATCGCCCGGGGCGAACAGCGCCGGGATCGAGACGGGGAAGATGACGGCGTCGCGCGGGCTGCCGGCCGCGTCGGACCGGGGCAGGAGCGGCGTGCGCAGCCCGGCATAGAGCGTGTCCCCCACCACCGCCAGCCCCTCGATATTCGTCCCGCTCGCCTTGTCCTTGCCGAAGGCGTGTTTCACGACGCTCGCCGCCAGCGCATCGGAGAGGCGCCAGCTCCGCTCGACGACGGGCCTGTCCGGAATGGCTTCACCCGCCAGGGCGATCCGCGAGACCAGATAGCTGGAGGCCTTGAACTTGCCGCCGCCGCTGCAGGAATGCGAGCCGACGAGATAGAGATAGGCCCCCGCCCGGGCGATGCCCTCGCCATCCGCCTCGTTTGGCTTGCCGACGCCGTCGGGACAGGCGACGGCCGGCTGCCTGCCGAGGATCGGCCGGTCGGGCGCATCCTTGCCGATGATCGGCACCGCACGGCCCGTGGGCTTCAGCCGGTCTCCCGCCAGCAGCGCGATCTCGGCTGCAGCCTCTTCGTCATTGATCACGAGGCAAGGCCGCTCGGCGTCTCCCGCCCTGCCGAGGCAGGCCATGCCGCTGATGCCGCGGGGCTGCTTGCCGAAGAAGCGGCCCTCCACGGCAACCGCCGCACCCCGACTCAAGGTTTCCGCCGATGCGGGCGAGATGGCGGCGCCCAGCGACGCTAGGGCAAGGGCCGTCACGAGGATCCGCGAGACGCTGACATCCATGGCCGATACCCTCACCGATCGAGCTCTCATCTCAATACAACTTGCAATCGTTGTAAAGAGGGTGAATCCTCTTCCGCGTGTGAGGGCCTCAACGCCGGCCGAACAGGCGCTCGATATCGGCGAGCTTGAGCTCGACATAGGTCGGCCGCCCGTGATTGCACTGGCCGGAATTAGGCGTCACCTCCATCTCGCGCAGGAGGGCGTCCATCTCCTCGGGGCGCAGGCGGCGGCCGGCGCGCACGGAATGATGGCAGGCCATGGTCGCGAGCACATGGTCGAGCCGGCGTTCCAGCGTCCGGGCCTGGTCCTCCTCCGCCAGCGCATCGGCGACATCGCGCACCAGCCTCTGCAGATTTCCGCCGGCGAGTGCGCTCGGCGCTTCGCGGACCAGCACCGCGCCCGGGCCGAAGCTCTCGATCACCAGCCCCAGCGAGGCGAGCTCGCCGGCCGCCATGGTGACCCTGTCGGCATCGACCGGATCGAGCTCCACCACCTCGGGCAGCAGCAGCGCCTGGCGGGCGATGCCGTCGCGGGCGCGTTCGGCCTTGAGGCGTTCATAGACCAGCCGCTCATGCGCGGCGTGCTGGTCGATCAGGACGATGCCTTCGCGGGTCTGGGCGAGGATATAGGTCTCGTGCAATTGCGCCCGCGCCGCGCCGAGCGGGCGGTCGAGCGTCCCTTCAGACGGTTCGGCCAGATGGGCCCGCGCATCGGCCGAGGGTCCGAGGCCGTCGAAGCCGGCCTGGGGCGTCTCGCCAAACCCGGTGCCGAAGCTCTCCTGCCCGCGCGGCCAGGCGGGGGCGGAGGGCAGGTCGGGCCGCTGGACGAAGCCGGCGCGGCCGCTGGACACGATGCTGCGGAAGGCTTCGAGGGTGCGGGCGCCGCCAGTCGTCGTGGCGCGATGGCCCGCTTCCGCCAGCGCCGCCTTCAGCCCGGAGACGACGAGGCCGCGCACCAGCCCGGGGTCGCGGAAACGCACCTCGCTCTTGGCCGGATGGACATTGACGTCGACCAGGCGGGGGTCGCAGCCGACATCGAGGAAGAGCACCGGGTGCCGGTCCGAGGGCACGACATCGGCATAGGCGCCGCGAACCGCGGAGAGCAGCAGCTTGTCGCGCACCGGGCGGCCATTCACCGCGAGATGCACGCCCGCCGCGCTGCCGCGATGATAGGTGGGCAGGCCGGCATAGCCTTCGATCGCGAAACCCTCGCGCGCCGCCTGGAAGCGCAGGGCATTCTCGGGAAAATCCCGGCCGAGCGCCCGGGCGAGCCGGCGCAACTGCCCCTCCTCGCCGAGCGGCTCGGCCGGCCAGTCGAAGCCGCTGACATGCTCGCCCTCCAGGCTGAAGCGGATGGCGGGATGGGCGATGGCGAGGCGGCGCAGCATGTCCGAGACCGCCTGCGCCTCCGCCCGGTCGCTCTTCAGGAATTTGAGTCGCGCCGGCGTGAAGGCGAAGAGATCGCTGACCTCGATGCGCGTGCCGAAGGCGGCGGCGGCCGGCCTGACGACACCTTTCTCGCCGGCCTCGACGACCAGCGCGCAGCCCTGGGCCGCATCGCGCCGTCGCGTCGCGATGGCCAGCCGCGCGACCGAGCCGATCGAAGGCAGCGCCTCGCCGCGGAAACCGAGCGTGCCGATGGCGAAGAGATCGCCATCGGGCAGTTTCGAGGTGGCGTGGCGTTCGACGGCGAGCGCCAGATCCTCCGGCGTCATGCCTTGGCCGTCATCGACGACGCGGATCAGCTCGCGCCCGCCGGCCGCGATGGTCACCGCGATCGCCGTGGCGCCGGCATCGATCGCGTTTTCGACCAGCTCCTTCGCCGCCGCGGCGGGGCGCTCGATCACCTCGCCGGCGGCGATGCGGTCGACGAGGACGGGATCGAGGCGGCGAACGCTCATGATGATGTCCCGGCCCTCAGGCTGCGCCCCCGCTCACGGGTCGCAGCCGCCGATTCGCTCAGCTGCGCCCTTCCGCAAGATAGCGCTTGGCGAGCAGCTTGGCCTCTTCCACCGCCGGCTGGTCGAAGGGATCGATGCCCATGGCGTAGCCGGTGAGGATGGTCTCCAGCATGAAATGCATCAGCATCTCGCCATGCACCGCCTCGTCGACATGGTCGACATGGATGCGCCGCACTGCCCTGCCGTTCTTGGCGAAAGTGTCGATCATCGCCACGCCCTGGGCGGCGACGAGATCGCCGATCGTCTTGCCGGCGAAGCCGTCCTCGCCGATGCGGCCGGCCAGGTCCGCGTCGATCCGCGGGCCCTTGCCCTTGGCGCCGACGGTGATGACGGTGAAGAACTTGTCCTTCGGCCCGGCGAGATAGAGCTGCTGCTGCGAATGCTGGTCGACCGGGCCGAGAGCCGCGACCGGCTGCGTGCCCTGCCCGTCCTTCCCGAGGCTCTCCGCCCAGAGCTGGACCCACCAGCGGGTCAGCAGAGCGAGCTTGTCGGCATAGGGCATCAGCACCGCGATGCCCTTGCCGCTGCGCATCGCCGCGAGATGCAGCGCCGCACCGAGCGCGGCCGGCGTCTCCTCGACGCTCCGGCCCGACAGGACCGGGGCGAGCGCCCTGGCGGCGCCGACCCGCAGCGCCCTCGCATCGAGCCCGAGCGCCGCCGCCGGCAGCAGCCCGCAATTGGTGAGGACGGAATAGCGGCCGCCGACGCCGGTGTGATGCTCCAGGAACGGCACGCCGAAAGGCTCGAGCAGCGCACGCAGCGCATGCAGCTTGCCGGGCTTGGCCGGTTCGGACAGGCCCTGGAAGCGCTCCCCGATCGCGGCGTCGTCGAAGCCCGCCTGACGCAGGGCCGTGATCGCGGCGATGCTCTGCAGCAGGGTCTCGCCGGTGCCGCCGGATTTCGAGATGGCGATGAAGCGCGTCGTCCGCAGCGGCAGGCTGGCGAGGAGGCGCGCATAGCTGTCGGGATCGAGATTGTCGATGAAGTGCAGGCGCGGCTCGGGCGAGAAGCGCGACAGGCCGGCGATGCCGTAATCGGCGAGCTGCGCGACCGTCTGGCCGCCGAGGCTGGATCCGCCCGTGCCGAGGACGAGGATGTCGGTGGCATCGCGCTTCAGCCGCGCCGCAGCCTGCTCGATCGCCGCGAGATCGCCCGTCTCCGCCGGCAAGGAGAGCAGCGGCAGCGACCCGTCCTGCGCCTGGCTCTTCAGCCGCGCCAGCGCCGGGGCGAGGTCGGTGAGCGCCGTCCTGAAGGCCGCATCGGGAATGCCGCCCGGGCCGACGCCGGATTCGAGCGCGAGATCATGGGTCTGCTGGAGCATGGCGTTGGGGTCCCGATTGAAGGCTGGGCGTGATGGTCTGTCAGGCGAGGCCGACCGGGCGGCCGACCGCCTGCACCAGCAATCTCGGATCGCCGAACAGGCGGCCGGCGACACGGCGGACATCGGCGAGGCCGACATCGGCGAAGAGCTGGTTGCGCTGCGCCAGGAATTCCGGCTCGAAACCGTTCAGGGCGAGGCCCAAAAGCTCCGAGGCAATCTTCGGCGAGGTGTCGAAGCGCAGCGGATAGGAGCCGATGATGTAGCGCTTGGCCTCCTCGACCTCGTGCTCGCTCGGCCCCTCCTGGGCGAGCTTGGTCATCTCGCCGCGGATGACCGTCACGGATTCGGCCGCGCGGTCGTTCTTGGTGGCGGTGCCGCCGATCAGCATGGCGCTGTCGCGCAGGGGCAGCAGGCTGGAGGAGACGCCATAGGCGAGGCCGCGCTTCTCGCGCACCTCAGTGAACAGCCGCGAGGTGAAGGCGGAGCCGCCGAGAATATGGTTCAGCACGCTGGCGGCGATGAAGTCGGGATCGCGCCGCATCACGCCGGGGGCGACGAAGCGCAGGACGGTCTGGGGAACGTCGAGATCGATGACATGCGTCTGGCCGAGCCCCTGGATCGGCAGCGGCTCGGCCGGATGACGCCGCGGCGCCCCGGCCGGAAGCGCGCCGAACAGCTGATCGAGCCGGCGCGACAATTCGGCGGCGGTGATGTCGCCGACCACGACGATCTTCAGCCCGCCGCGGCTGAGCAGATCCGCGGTCAAGGCGCGCAGGCCCGTGCTCTCCAGCCGCGAGACGCTGTCGACATCGCCCTTCTCCGGGCGGCCATAAGCGTGGCCGGGGAAGGCCGCCGCATAGAGCGCGTTGCGGCACAGGGTCTCGGGGTTCTGGGCCTGGCGCTGCAGCCCCGCCACCACCTGGGCCTTCACCCGCTCCACCGCATCGGCATCGAAGCGCGGCGCGTTCAGCGCCAGAGCGAGCAGCTCGAAAGCCGTCTCCCGATGGGTCGAGAGCGTCTGCATATGCCCGTGGAAATCGTCCCGGCGGGCCTCGAAGCCGAGATTGATGGCGTGATCGGCCATCTTGCCCTGGAAGGCTTCGGCATCGAGATCGCCGGCGCCCTCGTCGAGCAGGCCGGAGACGAGATAGGCGCTGCCGGCCTCATTGTCGGGATCGCGCGTCGCGCCGCCGTCGAAGGCGAAATCCAGCGCGATCAGCGGCAGGCTGTGCTCCTCCACCAGCCAGGCCTCGACGCCTCCGGGCGAGGCCACCTTCTGCACGGCCAGCGAAGGCCCCGCGGCGATGGCGGAGAGGGATGACGGGATCGGCGCGTTCATGGGCAGTCCTCACGGCCAGGCTTTGGGCCCGGCCCGTTATGGCGATGAGTGTCGGTCAGGCCGTGGCCGGCAGCAGCAGGCCGGTGACGGCACGGTCCGGCCTGAGGTAGCGGCGCGCGGCGGCGACCACCGCCTCGCGCGGCACCGCCTCGATGCGCTCCGGCCAGGCCAGCACATCCGCGACCGTCTCCCCGACGGCGAGGGAGGAGCCGAAGATCCGCGCCAGCGAGGACTGGTTGTCGCGGGCGAAGACGGTCTCGGCGACGAGGCGGGTGCGGGCCCGCGCCAACTCGATCTCGCTCGGCCCCTGCTCGAGGAAGGCGGCGAGAACGGCGTCCAGACCCGCCTCGAGCGTCTCCATCGCGACGCCCGGTCGGGGGCTGGCCGAGATCTGGAAGGCGGAGCGATCGACCATCGAGCCCATGAAATAGGCCTGGGCACCGGCGGCCAGCTCCTGCTCGACGCAGAGCGTGCGGTAGAGCCGCGAGGTGGTGCCGCCGCCCAGGATCTCGGCGGCGAGTTCCAGCGCGAAGACCTCGTCCCTGTCACCGCTGACATAGGTGGGGGTCAGCCAGCCACGGCGCAGCGAGGGCTGGCGCACGCGAGGATCGGCGAGGACGACCCGGCGCGAAGCGCGCGGCTCCGGCTCGGCCGGGCGCTTGCGCAAAGGCGTCTCGCCCCGCGCCGGGATGGCGCCATAGGTCGCCTCCGCCAAGGCGCGCACCTCCGCCGCATCGGTATCCCCCGCGACGACGAGGATGGCGTTCTCGGGCGTGTAGAAGCGCTGGTAATAGGTGAAGGCGTCCTGCCGGTTCAACTCCTCGATCTCGTGCTCCCAGCCGATGATCGGGGTGCCGTAGGGGTGGTGCAGGAACAGGGCCGCCGAGAACTCCTCGCCGAGCTGCGCGGCCGGGTCTGAATCGACGCGCATGCGGCGCTCCTCGAGCACGACATTGCGCTCGGGCGCCACGACATCCTCGTCGAAATGCAGGCCGGTCATGCGATCGGCCTCGTAATCCATCATCGCCCGCAGATGCTGCTTGGGCACGCGCTGGAAATAGGCGGTGTAGTCGAAGGAGGTGAAGGCGTTCTCCTGGCCGCCGAAGCCGGCGACGATCTTCGAGAACTCGCCCGCCGGCCATTTGGCCGTGCCCTTGAACATGAGATGTTCGAGGAAATGCGCGATGCCGGATTTGCCCGCTGGATCATCGGCCGAGCCGTTCCGGTACCAGACCATATGCGTGACGATCGGGGCCCGGTGATCGGGCACCACCACCACATCCATCCCGTTGGCCAGCCTGAAGGCGTCGACCTGCGCGGCGATATGGGTCGGTGGCGTGTGGATCGTCATGGCGTGTCCATCGGTCGGGGATGCGTCGGACCCATATAGGACGCTCCCCTCCCGGTTGCCAGCCGTCGCTCCGGCTTACTGGATCGTCGGCGCGGGACGGCCGGTGGCGAATTCGAGCTGGCCGATCGCCTGCGTGTCCTCGCGCGGGCCGCCGCGGCCGGGGCCGAGCGGTGCGGTGCCGGCAGGGCGGCGATAGCCGACCGGCGGCTCGTAGAGATATTGCCGCTCGGGCTCCGTGCCGTAGACCAGCTTGTCCATGTTGTCCTGCTGCTTGCGGGCAGCGAGATCGCGGCCGATGCGGATCGGGCCGATATTCTCCTCATAGGTCGTGGTGCCGACATTGGACGGGCCATAGCCGTCACGCCCGGCGACACGGCCCTTGCGCAGCTCTTCCTGGCTCAGCAGCGGGCGCTGGTTCTCGCGCCACTTCTCGCGCTCGGTCGCCGGCATCAGCGCATTGGCGCGCTGCTCGCGGCGCTTGGCGACGTCGGGATCGTTCGGCCAGGCGGCGGTGCGGGCACTGCCCGGCTCCTGCGGACGCGGCAGCGCGGTCGAGGGCGGCACCACCAGCGGCGGGCGCTGGCGATATTCGATCTCGTTCTTGCCGCCGCCGATGACGCTCTCCATCAGGTTCTTGAACAGGACGCCTTCCTGCGCCGAAGCCGGCGCCGCGGTCAGCAGCATGCCGGCGGCCAGCAGGAGATGCGGCGCGCAGATGCGAAGAGCCATGTCGAGTTCTCCCTCGGAGTGTCTGATCTCCGCTCTCCCCAATCACGGGCGAGCGGCAAAACAATGGCAGAGCCGGCGATCAGGCCGGCTTGTCGGCACGGGACGGCAGGGACTCATACAGCAAGCCGGCCACCCCGACAACGATGGCCACATCGGCGATGTTGAAGATGTACCAGCCGTAATCCCCGTAATGCAGATGCACGAAATCGACGACTGCCCCGTAGACGGCGCGGTCCACGGCGTTTCCGAGCGCACCGCCGACGATCAGCGCGAGCGAGATCACGGTCAGCCGGCGCGGCTCGCGCCACATCCAGCGGCCGAGCCAGATCGAGGCGACGATCGAGATCACCACCAGCGCCCAGCGCCCGATCTCGCCATCCTGCTGGAACAGCCCATAGGAGACGCCGCGATTCCAGGCGAGCACGATGTCCATGAAGGGCGTGATCGAGAACGGCCCGTTCTCGGCGAGCCGCGCCACGAACAGCAGCCAGAGCTTGCTCGCCTGATCCGAGAGAAAGACGGCCAGGACGATGGCGAGGCCGAGGCGGCGGTTGCGCGTCATCGCCCGCCCGCCCCGCTCTGCCGCACGCCCAGCTCGCGCAGCGCCCGCGCATCGCGGGCGGTCACCTCGGGATAGGCGGGATCGGCGCTGGCCGGATCGAAATACTTCCAGGAGCGGGCGCATTTCACGCCGTCGGCGCGATGCGAGACCACTGCGACGCCCGGCACATCGGCCAGGCGGAACGCGTCCTGCGGCCCGTCCCTGCTCTCGATGCGGATGCCGGAGGTGATGCTGATCTCGGCCAGATCGACGCCGGACAGAGCGGCGAGCAGATCGGGATCGGAGATGAAGACCTGCGGCGCCGCCTCCAGCGAGGAGCCGATGCGCTTGGCGGCGCGTTCCAGCTCCAGCGCGCCTGTGACGACGCGGCGGACCCGGCGGATCTTGGTCCAGCGCTCGGCCAGCTCCGGATCGAGCCAGGATTCCGGCGCCTGGGCGAAGAGTTCGAGATGGACCGACCCGTCCAGCCCCTTCACCTCGGGATAGCGCTCGAGCCAGGCTTCCTCGGCGGTGAAGACCAGGATCGGCGCCAGCCAGGTGGTGAGGCAGCGGAAGAGATGGTCGACGACGGTCAGCGCGCTCTTGCGGACATGGCTGGACAGCGGATCGCAATAGAGCGCGTCCTTGCGCACGTCGAAATAGAAGGCCGAGAGCTCGGTGTTCATGAATTGCGACAGCAGCGTCACGACCTTCTTGTAGTCGTAGCCGCGATAGGCCTCCTCGACCTGCGGGCCGAGCTCGGCCAGCCGATGCAGCATCAGCCGCTCCAGCTCCGGCATCGTCTGGGGCTCGACGACGCGGATGTCCTCGCTGAAATGGGCGAGCGTGCCGAGCATCCAGCGCATGGTGTTGCGCAGCTTGCGATAGGTCTCGACGAAGGTCTTCAGGATCTCCTTGCCGATGCGCAGATCGTCGGAGTAATCCGCCGCCGCGACCCAGAGGCGCAGGATGTCGGCGCCGGAATCCTTGATGATGTCCTGCGGGGCGGTGACATTGCCCTTGGATTTCGACATCTTCTCGCCCTTCTCGTCCAGGCAGAAGCCATGGGTCAGGACGATGTCGTAGGGCGCCCGGCCGCGCGTACCGCAGCTCTCGAGCAGCGAGGAATGGAACCAGCCGCGATGCTGGTCCGAGCCTTCGAGATACATGATCCGGTCATTGCCGCCATCGCCACGCCGGCGGGCCCGCAGATCGCCACGCTTCTCCAGAGTGAAGGCATGGGTGGAGCCGGAATCGAACCAGACGTCGAGCACGTCGGTGACCCGCTCGTAGCGGGCGGGATCATAGCCGAAGGGCGCGAGGAAGCGGGCGCCATCGGTGTCGGTGAACCAGGCGTCGGCGCCCTCCGCCTCGAAGGCCTCGGCGATGGCGGCGTTCACCTTCGCATCGACCAGGACCTCCTTGCTCTCCTTGTCGACGAAGACGGTGATCGGCACGCCCCAGGCGCGCTGGCGCGAGACCACCCAGTCCGGGCGGTTGGCGATCATGCCGTTGATGCGGTTCTCGCCCGCCGCCGGCACCCATTGCGTCTCCTTGATCGCGCCCAGAGCGATCTCGCGGAGGGTGCGGTTGCCGAGGCCCTGGACGGGCTTGTCCATGGCGATGAACCATTGCGGCGTGTTGCGGAAGATCACCGGCTTCTTGGAGCGCCAGCTATGCGGATACTGGTGCTTCAGCCGGCCCCGCGCCACGAGATGGCCGCTGCCCGCCAGCGCCTTGATGAGGACCTCGTTGGCGTCGCCCTTCTCGCCCTTGTCGGTGATGACCTGCGCGCCCTCGAAGCCCGGCGCGTCCTTGGTGAAGCGGCCGTTCTCGTCGACGGTATAGGGGATGCGGGTCTCGATGCCGCGCTCGCCGAGCCGGCGGCCGCTGGCCATCCAGATGTCGAAATCCTCGCGGCCATGGCCGGGCGCGGTATGGACGAAGCCGGTGCCGGCCTCGTCGGTGACATGGTCGCCATCGAGCAGCGGAACCTCGAAATCATAGCCCTGGCCGCGCAGCGGATGGGCGCAGGTCAGGCCCTCGATCACACCCGGCGCGAGATCGCGGACCAGCCTGAAATCCTCGACCTTGGCCGCCTTGAAGACGCCGGCGGCGAGGTTCTTGGCGAGGACATAGGATGCGCCGACCTTCGCCCAATTATTATCCGGAGCGGCCGTGACCTCGTAGAGTCCGTAATCGATCCTGTTGTTGAAGGAGATCGCGCGATTGCCCGGGATGGTCCAGGGCGTGGTGGTCCAGATGACGATGGAGGCCTTCAGCAACGCCGCGTCGGGTTCCGGCGAGGCGGAGGCGATCACCGGGAACGCCACGAACACCGTGTCGCTGGTGTGTTCCTCGTACTCGACCTCGGCCTCGGCCAGAGCGGTCTTCTCGACCACCGACCACATCACCGGCTTGGAGCCGCGATAGAGCTGGCCGCTCTCGGCGAATTTCATGATCTCGCGGGCGATCTGCGCCTCGGCCGGATAGGCCATGGTGAGATAGGGGTCCGACCAGTCGCCCTCGACGCCCAGCCGCTTGAACTCCTCGCGCTGGATGGCGACCCATTTCTCGGCGAAGGCCCGGCATTCCTTGCGGAACTCGACGACCGGGACATCGTCCTTGTTGCGGCCCTTCGCCCGGTATTCCTCCTCGATCTTCCATTCGATCGGCAGGCCGTGGCAGTCCCAGCCCGGCACGTAATTGGAATCCTGGCCGAGCATCTGCTGCGAGCGGACGACGAGGTCCTTCAGCACCTTGTTGAGGGCGTGGCCGATATGGATGTTGCCGTTGGCATAGGGCGGGCCGTCATGCAAAACGAAGCGGTCGCGGCCCTTCGCCGCCTCGCGCAGCTTGCCGTAGAGGTCGATGCGGGCCCAGCGCGCCAGCAATTCCGGCTCGCGCTGCGGCAGACCGGCGCGCATCGGAAACTCGGTCTGCGGCAGGAACAGGGTCTGCGAATAATCGGCGGCATCCGCAGGCTTGTCAGTGGCTTTGTCGGTCATGGAATCCGGCTCGGGCAAGGGGGACGGGCTCGCCGATCGGCCGGCGGGCGCTTTCGTCCTACGGGACAGGAAGATGCGGCGGTCATCCCGGACTGCGCAAGCGCCCGCGCATCAGCGCAGGGCGGCAGCCGGGCCCGTAATTCGCGCAGGCGAGCGGGTGGAAACGCGGAGAGCGGACATCAGCGGCTTCTAGCAGGCGGCGCTTACGGAAGGAAGGGCGGTGTTTGCGCCAGGATGGCCCGGGCGCGGGCGCTGTCTTTGTCCATCTGCGCGATCAGCGCCGGCAGATCGTCGAACTTCTCCTCGCCGCGGAGAAAGGCGACGAAGGCGACGTCGACGCTGGCGCCGTAGAGGTCCCCGGCGAAATCGAAGACGAAGGTCTCCAGCCGCGGGGCGCCGTCGTCGAAGGTCGGGCGGCTGCCGAAGCTGGCGACGCCGTCGCGCCAGATGCCGTCGATCCTGATGCGCACGGCATAGATGCCGTAGCGCAGGCGGCAATCGCGCGGCAGATGCAGATTGGCGGTGGGGTAGCCGAGATCGCGGCCGCGCTTGTCGCCATGCGCCACGGAACCGCGCACGAACCAGGGCCGGCCGAGCAATCTGGCGGCGCGGGCGACGTCGCCGGCCTCCAACGCCAGGCGGATCGCGGTCGACGACACCGGTTCGCCATCGACCAGAAAGGGGGGGACCACGGTGACCGGCACATGCTCCGCCGCACCCCGTGCCTGCAGCAGTTCCGGCGAACCGGCCCGGCCGCGGCCGAAATGGAAATCATAGCCGCAGACCAGCCCCCGCGCCCCCAGCCGGCCGAGCAGCAGCTCGTCGATGAAGGCTTCCGCGGAGATCGCCGCGACCTCCCTGTCGAAGGGCAGGATGAAGCTCGTGGCGAAGCCGATCTTCGACAGCAGCTCGGTCTTGATCGCCGGCGGGGTCAGCCGGAAGACCGGCTGCTCCGGCCGGAACACGCTGCGCGGATGCGGCTCGAAGGTAAGGGCCGCGGTCGGCGCGCCCAGCGGAGCGGCGATGGCCGCGGCGGCCCGGGCCAGTTCGGCATGGCCGCGATGCACCCCGTCGAAATTGCCGAGCGCGACGACCGCGCCGCGCAGCGCCGCGGGAATCGGCCGGGCGGGGTCGAGGACCAGGCTGGCGTGAGGGTCGGCCGGCTCAGCAGCGGCGGGTGCGGTCATTGAGGATGAGGGTCCGGTTGCCGGCGAGACAGCGAGTTCGGCCGTGTTTGGCCGAAACCGCGCGAGGCCGTCAAGCCGAGGCCCCGGCCGCCCCTAACCCGCCGGCAGCCGCGACGCCGGCGGCAGGGCAACCCAGGCCTCGCCCTCCAGCACCGCCTTGCCGTCGACGAGGCACTCGCAGAAGAAGCGCGCCCGGCGCCGCTCGGCGACCAGCTCCACCACCTCGACCCGCGCGGTGACGACGTCGCCGATCTTGACCGGCGCAAGGAAGGTCAGGGTCTGCGAGAGATAGACCGCGCCCGGGCCCGGGAGCCGCGTGCCGAGCAGCGCCGAGACCAGGCTGGCGGTCAGCATGCCATGCGCGATGCGCTGGCCGAATTTCGTGGTGGCCGCGTAGCGGTCGCAGAGATGGATCGGATTGGCGTCGCCGGAGATGTCGGCGAAGAGCGAGACGTCGCGCTCCATCACCGTCCGCATCAGGCTCTCGCTCTGGCCGATGGCCAGATCCTCGAAACCATGGACCTGATAGAGTGAGGTGCTCATCGCGTGCTGCTGCTTCCGAAAGGCGTGGCGTCTGATCCGCCGCCGGAGGGCGGCCACGCGGCAAACGTCTCACAAGCCGATCGGTTCAACCATTGGACTTTGGTGCGCAAGGCGCGAACCGCATAGCGGAACTGAGCGGTCGGATTAACCCGATCGAAACCGGCCGGCGCTAGACCTTTGGTCATGCCGCCAAGGATGACGGCAGCGCGGCCGGAGCTTCGTTCCGGAACGCGATATGTTGCTTGGAGCACGCCACATGGCTCTCGACCCGACCATGCCGATTCTGGTGGTGGATGATTACCAGACGATGGTGCGGATCATCCGCAATCTGCTGAAGCAGCTCGGCTTCGAGAATGTGGACGATGCTCCCGACGGCTCCGCCGCCATCGAGAAGATGCGCGACAAGAAGTACGGGCTGGTGATCTCCGACTGGAACATGGAGCCGATGACCGGCTTCGAATTGCTGCGCCGGGTGCGGGAGGAGGAGGCGATCTCCGAGACCCCCTTCATCATCGTCACGGCCGAATCCAAGACCGAGAACGTCATCGCCGCCAAGAAGGCCGGCGTGAACAACTACATCGTCAAGCCGTTCAACGCGCAGACGCTGAAGACCAAGATCGAATCGGTCTGCGCGGCCTGAAACCTCACCAGACCAGGTGCTCGCAGGCATAATCGGGCCGGTGGCTCTGCTCGCCGATCCAGCCATGTCGCGCCTCCCATGAGGCCTCCATCAGATCCTGGGCGTGGATGCCGGCCAGCACCATGATGCTGGTCACGCCATAGCTGTGCGCGCCGGCGATATCGGTGCGGATCGCGTCCCCGATGGCACAGATGCGCGCCTTGTCGATCGTGGCGCCGCGCGCCTCCTGCGCCGCCGCGAGGGCGGCGTCGTAGATCGGCCGATGCGGCTTGCCGGCATAGATCGCCTCGCCGCCCATCTCCTCATAGGCCAGAGCGAGCGACCCCGCGCAGGGCACGATCCGGCCGCCGCGATCGACCACCAGATCGGGATTGGCGCAGATCAGGCTGAGCTTGCGCCGCGCGAAGTCGGTCAGCATGTCGGCATAGGTCTCGGCGGTCTCCTCCTCGTCGTTGAAGAGGCCGGTGCACAGCACATAGGCCGCCTCCTCCGCCGAAACGCGCGGCGCGTCGAGCCCGGCGATCAACGGCAGGTCCCGGTCCGGCCCGATCATATAGAGCGGCTCGCCCGCCCGTGCGGCGATCAGCGAGCGGCAGACATCGCCGGAGGTCACAACCGCATCGAAAGCCACTTCGGGCACACCGAGACCGGCGAGCTGGGCGCGGATCTCCCGATGGGGGCGCGGCGCATTGGTGACCAGAACGACGGTGCCGCCCTGTTCGCGCATCGCGATCAGCGCCTCGACCGCATTGCGATGGGCGGTGACGCCATTATGGACGACGCCCCAGATGTCGCACAGGCACAGGTCGAATTGGCCGGCGATCTCCGAGAAGCCGGCGAGCGGGGCGGTGCGGGTGGCGATGGGCAGTTGCAAGGCGATCACTCCGGGGGCGGTGTCAGCGCCTTGTCCCCGATTGCGGCGCAACTGCCAAGGGCGGGGAGCGATCGTCGTCGAAGGCGGGTCAGGCGGTGGCGCGGCGCAGGACGGAGCGGAAGGGCAGCCGCTCCGGCGGCTCGGCCGCGGGCCGGCTGGGCTGCGCATCGGGATAGCCGATCACCTCGGCCGAGGCGCGCGCGGGCGCGGCCGGTTCGGCGGTATCCTGCGCCGGCGGGGCCTCCGGCTCGGCGAAGACCTCCGGCTTGACCGGGCGCGGCGGCGAGAAGACGTTGCCCTGGGCATAGCCGACGCCGAGCTCGATCATGTCGGCGACGGCGGGATTATCCGCGACCTCCTCGGCGATCAGGGAGATGGAGGCCCGGGCCAGCAGCGTCGAAAGGTCGCTGGCCGCGATGTCGAGCGAGACCGCGCCGCTCATCTCGGCCTGCAGCAGCGCGGCCGGAGTCTTGACGAAGCGGACGCCCCGCTCGAACAGCGAAGCGGGGTCGAAGCGCAGATCCACCAGCTGGTCGAGCGCGAAGCGCACCCCGGTCGTGGCCATCGCTCCGAGCAGGCCGAGGCTCGCGGGATCGAGCAGGCGGAATACCGGCTGCGGGATCTCGATGACCAGGCTTTCCGCATGTTCGCGATATTTGTCGAGGATGCGGGCCAGCGTCGCCAGCGCCCGGGCGGAGTTCCAGGTGGCGCGGCTGAAATTGCAGGAGACGTAGAGCGCGGGCTCCCGGCTCTCGGTGCCCTTCCTCTCCGCGCCCTTCCTCTCCGCGCCCTTGGCCTTGGCCGAGAGGTGGCGGGCGATGGCCAGGGTGCGCGTCAGGACCAGCGCGTCGAGCGTCGGTCCGAAGCCCCTCGCCTCGACGATCCCGAGGAACTGTTCGGGCATCAGCAGGGTCGCCTCGTCGAGGCGCAGCCGCACCACCGCCTCGTAGCCGCGCGTGCGCCGCCGCGGCAGCTCGACGATCGGCTGGAGATGCACCTCGACCCGGCCTTCGGACAGGGCCTGGCTGATCAGGGCTGCCTGCTCGTCCTCGGCGGCGCGCTCGGCCGCCCGCGCCGCTTCCTCGCGCTCGGCGATCAGCGCCTCCTGCCGCTCGCGCCGCGCCGCCTCCGGATCGATCACCGGCACGGGGGCGAGCTGCGGCGGCGCCGGCTTCGCGGCGGCGGGAGCGGCCTTGGCCAGCTGCTCGTCATGATCGGCCAGAGTGGTGGCGATCTGATGGATGAGATCGCCGAGCAGGCCGACTTCGGCCGTCAGCTCGTTGATGGCGGCGCGCGCCGGCGCCGCATCGGCATCGCGCATCGGCATCTGCTCGACGCGCTGGGAGAGATTGTCCAGCCGGATCGCATTGGCGGCGGAGCGGACCTTGATCTCGCCCAGCCCCGCGAGCACCTGCTCGCGCAGGGCCAGCGCCTTGCGCTGCTGCTGCCAGAGCGACGCGATCAGCCCACCGCCCGCAAGGATCAGCCCCAGCGCGCTCCCCAGCGCACCCGGGACGAGCAGCACGGTGCCGGCGCCGAGCGACAGGCCGGTGACCGCGCCGGCCAAGGGATGCAGGGTACTGAAGTCGATACGGGCCAAGGCAGCGTTCGCACGTCTGAAAGAGGCAGGGAAAGCGGCGAATCACACGAAGTGCCGCAACTGTACCCGCGCCCGCCCCCGCAAGCGAGCCTGCCTCCCGCGCGGCCTTGACGATGATCGATGACGTAGCGAGCGGACTTGCCGGCCCTGCGCCTCAGAGCGCCTTCAGCCGGTCCATCACCAGCGGGCCGAGCGCCTGCAGGATATGGCTCGAGACCTCGGCGTTGAAGCCCTTGCGGGCCAGGAACGCCGCGGGATCCGAGCGGAAGAGCGGCTCGCGCCGGATCAGCGCATTGACCGCCGAGGCGACGGCCGCGCCGTCATTGGTGCGTGCGGCCTCCATCGCCACGGCGAGCAGGCTGAGCGAATTGCCGTCGCCCATCAGCACGGCGAGATGCGTCTCGCCGAGTTGCGCGTTGCCGGCCAGCCTGGCGCCGAGATAGACGTAGAAATCATACCAGGGCGGGCGTCCGGCACTGAGCTGAATGGCGCGCTGCATCAGCGGCAGGCCGTCCTGAGGCCGGTTCAGCATGATGTAGCGGGCGCCGAGATTGGCCATGATGTCGGGGTCGGAGGGATTGCGGGCGAAGGCCTCCTGCCCGGCCGCGAGCCCTTCCTCGATCTTGCCGCGCGCGAACAGCGCCGACATCAGCGATTTATGCGCCCGCGCGCTCGATGGCGCGAGGCGGACGGCCGTCATCGCCTGGGTCAGGGCGCGGTCGAGGGCCGAGCCGGGACGGGCGTTGAGGCCGGAGGCGAATTCCATCAGCGTGATGATCGCGAGATGCGACCAGGCCGGGTGGAAATTCGGGTCGAAGCGCAGCACGTCCTCGAGGCAGGCGCGCGCCTCCAGATGCCCCTCGGCGGTGATCGTCCTGCGGAAATCCTGGGCCTGGAAGATGCAGCGGATCATCCAGGACGGCGAATGCTGGCGCGCATCGGCCCGCACCACGCCATGCGGCTCGGCCAGGCGCGTCGCGAGGCGCTGCGCCAGCTCCGCCAGCTCGGAATCGGTCGGGCGATCGCCCCCCGGGCTGGGGACAGAGGTGGTCCAGACGACGCGTCCGTCGCGTGCCCCGCGCAGGCGGCCGAAGGCGCTGATCGCATCGCCGACGCGCTCGACGCTGGTCTCGAAGATGTAATCCACATCCTCGGCGGCGGCCTGCCCCTCCGGCTGGATCCGGACCGCGACGACATCGTCGTAGCGGGCGAGAGCGTCGATGAAATAGCGGGAGAAGCTCTTGTCCGCCTCGATCAGCGAGCGATCGTCCTGCGGCTCGTTGACGACCGCGAGCAAAGGCAGCCTGGCGCGGGTGGCGGGAGGCTGGGCGGCGGCCGCGCCGCCCGGCGGGCGCAGACGCTCGTCGGACAGGCTGGTCAGAGCGCCGCCGACCAGAAGCGGCTCGTCATCGACCACGAACCAGACCGAAAGCCCGGCGAGCAGCGCTCCGGCGACGAAGGCTCCGATGACCATCATGCGCAGCGCGTTCAGCCGCACCGGGCCGGGGGCGGCCGGCGCCGGGGCCGGCGGCAAAGCGGGCGCGGCACTGGGGCGTGGCCCGATATCGGGCACCGGCGGAAAGCTCGGCCCCGGCGCATCGGCCCGCTGGAATTGCGGCACATAGGCGCCGAGCGGGATCGCGATGCGGAGCGGGTCGTCGGCGCCCTCATGCGCATAATAGTGAGCCAGGGCCTTGCGCAGTCGGCCCGCCTCGACCCGCACGATCGGATCGGTCTGCGGATCGAAATCGGATGAGCGGCCGAGCGCCTCCACGGCGATCGTGTAGCCCTTGAGCTCGGCGCCGCGGCCGGCCAGCTCGGTCTCGACGATGTAGGACAGGAAAGCCGAGAGCTTCGGGGCGCTGCGGAAGGCATCCGAGCCGAGCACCCGCGCCAGGGCGGCACGCTCCGGCCGCTCGCCGGATTTCTCCGGCGCGGTCAGAACAGCGCTACCCTCGGGGAGCGGGTTATGGCCCATCGCTTCGCTCATTGTCCTATTTAAGGCATTAACCTGCCCTACGTCACTCCACTATCTTCTCGTCACATTCAGTATGTGCAGGGTGGCGGTGATTTTGCGTCATTTCCCCCCTTGTTGTTGGCTGCTAGGTTGCCGGGCTCTCAACCGGACAGGAACGCTCAATGACCTCCGCCCTGAAGCCTCTGGGAACGCCCAACGACCTCGATGCCTTCTGGATGCCGTTCACGGCGAACCGGTCCTTCAAGCAAAATCCGCGCATGATAGCCCGCGCAGAAGGAATATACTATTACACTCCTGAAGGTAAGCCCATCATGGACGGAACGGCAGGCTTGTGGTGCTGCAATGCCGGCCATGCAAGAAAGCCGATTATACAGGCCATTCAGGCGCAAGCCGAGGAGCTGGACTATGCGCCATCCTTCCAGTTCGGCCACCCCAAGGTGTTCGCCGCCGCCGCACGCATCGCCGCGCTGGCGCCGGGCGATCTCGACCATGTGTTCTTTGCCGGTTCCGGCTCCGAGGCCGTCGACACCGCTCTGAAGATCGCGATCGCCTATTGGAACGTCTCCGGCAAGGGCGCCAAGACGCGGCTGATCGGCCGCGAGCGCGGCTATCACGGCGTCGGCTTCGGTGGCATCTCGGTCGGCGGCATCGTCAGCAACCGGAAGTTCTTCGGCGGGCTCCTGACCGGCACCGACCATTTGCCGCATACCTATGACCGCGCGAAACAGGCCTTCACCAAGGGCGAGCCCGAATATGGCGCGCATTTCGCCGATGAGCTCGAGCGGATCGTGACCTTGCACGACGCCTCGACCGTGGCCGCGGTCATCGTCGAGCCGATGGCCGGCTCGACCGGCGTGCTGCCGCCGCCGCAGGGCTATCTCAAGCGCCTGCGCGAGATCTGCGACAAGCACGGCATCCTGCTGATCTTCGACGAGGTGATCTCCGGCTTCGGCCGTCTCGGCCATGCCTTCGCCGCCGAGCGCTACGGCGTGATCCCGGACATGATCACCTTCGCCAAGGGGGTCACCTCGGGCACCGTCCCGATGGGCGGCGTGATCGCGCGCAAGCACATCTACGACGCCTTCATGCATGGTCCCGACAATGTGATCGAGCTATTCCACGGCTACACCTATTCCGGCCACCCGCTGGCGGCGGCGGCGTCGCTGGCCGCGCTCGACATCTATCGCGACGAGGGGCTGTTCGAGCGGGCGAAGACGCTGGAGCCGATCTGGGCGGAGGCTATGATGTCGCTGAAGGAGGAGCCGAACGTGCTGGACATCCGCACGCTCGGCCTCGTCGCCGGCATCGACCTCGCCTCCCGCCCCGAAGGCGTGGGCAAGCGCGCCTATGAGGCGATGGACCGGGCCTTCCGCGAGGAGGGGCTGATGATCCGCATCACCGGCGAGACCATCGCGCTGACCCCGCCGCTGATCATTTCCGAAAGCCAGATCGAGGAGCTGACCGAGAAGGTGCGGCGGGTGATCAGGGCCGTGGCGGGATGAGCCCACGGCAATAGCGCGGGCACCGGAGGCGGCGGCCGCCCCCGGGCCGGGCTGCGGCCCGCGCCGCGCCTCTCAGACAGCGCTGACGGGCCGCATGGTGCATCTGCATCCGCGCGGCCCGGAGCCCGTTCAGGCCGCCTTGCCGGCGGTCCCGTAATAGCTCTCGCCGGTCTTGGCCATGCGCTTGAGCTGCCGGTTCGGCTTGAAGCGCTCGCCATGCTTCTTGGCCAGCGATTCGCACAGCTTCACGAAGGCGGCCGCGCCCATATTGTCGATATAGCTCAGGGTGCCGCCGGAATAGGGCGCGAAGCCGAAGCCGATGATCGAGCCGACATCGGCCTCGCGCGGGTCGGTGACCACGCCTTCCTCATAGGTGCGGGCGGCTTCGAGCGCCTGCGTCACCAGCAGCCGGTGCTTCAGCTCCTGCATGTCGACGCGCTCCGGCTCCTGGCTCTTGCCGACGAGATCGGCGAGCCCGGGCCAGAGGCGCTTGGGCCCGGCTTCGGGATAATCGTAGAAGCCCTTGCGGTTCTTGCGGCCGAGCCTGCCATGGGTCTCGACCATCGCCGAGAGCAGCGTCTCCTGCGCCGGGTCGACGGCGCCCTCGCCCAGCTGCGCCTTGGTCGCCTTCAGCACCTTGAAGGCGAGATCGACCGCGACCTCGTCGTTCAGGGAGAGCGGGCCGACCGGCATGCCGGCCTGTCTGCCGGCCTGCTCGATCATCGCCGGCGGCACGCCTTCCATCAGCATCAGATGGCCCTCGCGGATGTAATTGCCGACGCAGCGATTGGCGTAGAAGCCGCGGGTGTCGTTGACGACGATCGGCGTCTTGCGGATGGCGCGGACGAAATCCAGGGCCAGCGCCAGCGCCTTGTCGCCGGTCTTCTTCGCCATGATGATCTCGACCAGCAGCATCTTCTCCACCGGGGAGAAGAAATGGATGCCGATGAAGTTCTTCGGCCGCTGGCTGCCGGCCGCCAGGCCGGTGATCGGCAGGGTCGAGGTGTTGGAGCCGAAGATGGTGCGCGGCCCGACCGCGGCCTCGACCTTGGCGATGACCTCGGCCTTGACTTTGGGATCCTCGAACACCGCCTCGATGACCAGATCGCAGCCCTTGAGCTCGGCATAATCGGCCGTGGCCTGGATGCGCCCGAGCAGCGCGTCGCGGTCGGCCGTCTTGGCCCGGCCCTTCATGATCTGGTCGGAGACCAGCTTGTGCGAATAGGCCTTGCCCTTGTCGGCGGCCTCCTGGTCGCGGTCGATCAGCACCACCTCGAGGCCGGCATTGGCGCTGACATAGGCGATGCCGGCGCCCATGAAGCCGGCACCGACGACGCCGATCTTCTTCAGCTTGCCCGGCGGGATATCGGCCGGGCGGCGCGCGCCCTTGTTCAGCTCCTGCATCGAGACGAAGAGCGAGCGGATCATCGAGGCCGCTTCCTTCGTCCGCAGGATTTTCGCGAAATAGCGGCTCTCGACCTTCAAAGCGAGGTCGATCGGCAGTTGCAGCCCCTCATAGACCGCCGAGAGGATGGCGCGGGCGGCGGGGTAATTATCGTTGGTCTCGCGCCGATAGATCGCGTTGGCCGGCGGCCAGATCTGCATGCCGGCCGGGGAATAGACCTTGTTGGAGGGCAGCTTGAACTTCGGGTCGTCCCAGGGCGCCTTCGCCTGGGGATTGGCCTTCAGCCACTCCTTGGCATTGGCGACGAGCTGGTCGCGCGGGACAACCGCATGGACGAGGCCGGAATTGCGCGCCGGCAGGGCTTTGATCTGCTCGCCCTTGAACATCATCTGCAGCGCGTCGCCGGTCTGCATCAGCCGCGAGACGCGCTGGGTGCCGCCGGCGCCCGGGAACAGGCCGACCTTGATCTCGGGCAGGCCGACCCTGGTGGTGCCGTCATCGGAGCAGACGCGGTACTGGCAGGCCAGGGCGAGCTCGAAGGCGCCGCCGAGGCAGACGCCGTGGATCGCGGCGGCGAAGGGTTTGCCGCAGGTCTCGAGCTTGCGGTAGAGCAGCGATAGCTTGCGGCTCTCGTCGAAAAAGCGCTGCATCGCGGCCTGCTCGCCCTGCTCCTTGGCGAGCCCGACATAGAGGTCGCGCAGCCCCTGCAGCATGGTGAGGTCGGCGCCGCCGGAGAAGCTCTCCTTGCCGGAGGTGACGACGCAGCCCTTGATCGCCTCGTCCGAGGCCACCTTGTCGACGATCGCGTCGAGCTCGGCCATCAGTTCGGGCGTGATGACGTTCATCGAGCGGCCGGGCATGTCCCAGCTCGCGGTGGCGATGCCGTCCGAATCGGTCTCGAAGCGGAAATTGGTGAGGTTCATGGGACACTCTCCTTGGAGGCCGTGACGAAATCGAAAAATCCCTCGCCCGAGGGGCGGGCCGCCGGCCCGATCGGCGGAGCCTCCCGGACCTTCCTCTGGGCCGCCGCGCGGTGCCCCGCGACGAGGGCCGGCAAATCGGACGGCGCTAGACGCGCTCGATGATGGTCGCGACGCCCATGCCGGCGGCGACGCAGAGCGTCACCAGAGCGGTCGTCTTGTCGGTGCGTTCCAGCTCGTCGAGCACGGTGCCGAGGATCATCGCGCCGGTCGCGCCGAGCGGATGGCCCATGGCGATGGCGCCGCCATTCACGTTCAGAACGGCGTCGTCGATGTCGAAGGCCTGCTGATAGCGCAGCACCACCGAGGAAAACGCCTCGTTCAGCTCGAACAGGTCGATGTCGCGGGTGGTCATCCCCGCCTTGCTCAGCACGCGCTCGGTCACGTCGACCGGACCGGTCAGCATCAGCGCGAGATCGGAGCCGATGGTGGCGAAGGCGCGGATGCGGGCGCGCGGCTTCAGCCCCGCCGCCTTGCCGCCCTTCTTCGAGCCGACGAGCACGGCGGCGGCGCCGTCGACGATGCCGGAGGAATTGCCGGCGTGATGCACGTGATTGACGAATTCGACATCCGGATGGGCCGCGGTCGCCACCGCATCGAAGCCGCCCATCTCGCCCATCTGGACGAAGGAGGCCTTCAGCGCAGCGAGCGCCTGCATGTCGGTATTGGGCCGGATGGTCTCGTCCCGGTCGAGCAGGATCAGCCCGTTGATGTCGGTGACGGGGATGACCGAGTTCTTGAAATGCCCCGCCTGCCAGGCGGCGGCGGCGCGCTTGTGCGAGCGCACGGCATAGGCGTCGACATCGTCACGCGAGAACCCGTATTTCGTGGCGATCAGATCGGCCGAAATCCCCTGCGGCATGAAATAGGTGTCGATGGCGACGGAGGGGTCCACCGCCATGCCGAAGCCGGAGGCGCCCATGCCGACACGGCTCATGCTCTCGACGCCGCCGCCGATCGCCATCTCCTTCTGGCCGGACATGATCTGCGCGGCGGCGAGGTTGACCGCATCCAGCCCCGAGGCACAGAAGCGGTTGATCTGCACGCCCGGCACCTCCTTGCCGTAGCCCGCCTTCAGCGCCACGGCGCGGGCGATGTCGGCGCCCGCCTCGCCGACCGGATCGACGCAGCCGAAGACGACGTCCTCGACCAGGCTGGTGTCGAGCCCGTTGCGGTCGCGCAGGGCGCGCAGCGTCTGGGTGCCGAGCTCGATCGCGGTGACCTCGTGCAACGAGCCGTCGGCCTTGCCCTTGCCGCGCGGTGTGCGGACATGGTCGTAGATGAATGCGTCTGCCATCAGGGCCTCCCGGGCTGGCCGCAGCGAGGCGGCTCATTGATCAGGCTTGTCTCTCGGCCCTCGCCCCGAGCCGCGATCCCGCCGGGACCGCGTCTCGCAGGATGCTCCGGAAAGCGCCTGGCGCAAACCGAATGATCCTCGCGCGGCCGCTATACGCGGCCGCTCGGGTCGAGGGCCGGAGCCGTCTTCAGAACTGTTCGGCGGCGAGCGCCATGGTGCTGTCGGCGCCCGCGGTGATCCGGGCGAGATGCGCGGCCGTCTCCGGCAGGGCCCGCTCCATGAAGAAGCGCGCCGTCACCAGCTTGGTGTTCATCCGCTCGGTCGCGCCGTTTGCGCCGGCCTTCAGCTTGTCCTGCGCCACCTTCGCCATGCGCGCCCACATATAGCCGAGCGAGACCAGGCCGAGCAGATGCATGTAGTCATTGGCGCCGGCACCGGCATTGTCGGGCTTGGCGAGCGCATTGTTCATGAACCACATCGTCGCCTGCTGGAGATGGCCGAGCGAGGCCTGGAGCGGCGCCAGCAGCGGCTTCAGCGCTTCGTCCTCGCCATTCTCCTTCAGGAAACCGCCGACCTCGTTGAAGAAGGCCATGATGGCGCGGCCACCGTCGCGGCCGAGCTTGCGGCCGACCAGATCCATCGCCTGGATGCCGTTGGCGCCCTCGTAGATCATCGCGATGCGGGCATCGCGCACGAACTGCTCCATGCCCCATTCCGCGATATAGCCATGGCCGCCGAACATCTGCTGCGCCTTGACCGCGTTGTCGAAGCCGATATCGGTCAGCACGCCCTTGAGCACCGGGGTCATCAGCCCGAGCTGGTCATCCGCCGCCTGGCGTTCGGCCTGGTCGCTGGAGCGGTGCGCGATGTCGGATTTCAGCGCGTTCCACAGCATGAAGGCGCGCGCGCCTTCGTTGAAGGCCTTGATCGACATCAGGTTCCGGCGGACGTCGGGATGGACGATGATCGGGTCCGCCGCCTTGTCAGGGCTTTTGGCGCCGGTCAGCGCGCGGCCCTGCAGCCGGTCCCGGGCATAGGCGACGGCGTTCTGGTAGGCGACCTCCGACTGCGCCAGCCCCTGGATCGCGACGCCGAGCCTCGCCTCGTTCATCATCACGAACATCGCGTTGAGGCCCTTGTTCTCGGCCCCGACCAGCCAGCCGCGCGCGCCATCATAGTTCATGACGCAGGTCGCGTTGCCGTGGATGCCCATCTTGTGCTCGATCGAGCCGCAGGAGACGCCGTTGCGCTCGCCGACGGAGCCGTCCTCGCGGATGATGTTGCGGGGCACGACGAAGAGCGAAATGCCTTTGGTGCCGGCCGGCGCACCCTCGATGCGGGCGAGCACGAGATGGATGATGTTCTCGGTGATGTCCTGCTCGCCGGCGGAGATGAAGATCTTGGTACCGGTGATCGCGTAGGAGCCGTCCGCCTGCGGCACCGCCTTCGTCTTGATCAGGCCGAGATCGGTGCCGCAATGCGGCTCGGTCAGGTTCATCGTCCCCGACCAGGCGCCTTCGATCATCTTCGGGAGATAGGTGCGCTTCTGCTCTTCCGAGCCATGGACATAGAGCGCCGCCAGCGCGCCCATGGTGAGGCCGGGATACATGGCGAAGGCCATGTTGGCCGAGGAGGCGAATTCGTTCATCACGGCGCCGAGCGTATAGGGCAGCCCCTGCCCGCCATATTCCGGGTCCATCGCCAGACCGATCCAGCCGCCTTCGGCATAGGCCTTGTGCGCCTCCTTGAAGCCCTTGGGCGTGGTCACCGTGCCGTCGGCGTTACGGGTGCAGCCTTCGAGATCGCCCGAGCGGTTGAGCGGCTGCAGCACCTCCTCGCAGAGCTTCGCCCCCTCGCCCAGAACGGCCTCGACCACGTCGGCCGTCGCGTCGGCGAAGCCGGGAAGGTTGTTGTAGCGCTCGATGTTGAAGACGTCGGCGAGCAGGAACAGCGTGTCTTCGACGGGTGCCTTGTAGACCGGCATCATGTCCTCCCTCGGATCGCGGAGCGGTGGGCCCGCTCGATATAGTTCACATATAAACTATTAACCGCCGCTTGAGAAGGGGGCATGGCCGATGAAGGGCATCCCGCAGCTTCGTCGCGGATCCCGGCCCCGATACGAAAAACCCCGGGCCGCGAGACCCGGGGTTCGACCTGCCGGAGCGGCGGGTCCGTCGATCATGGCCGGTGAGGCTCAGCCCTTGGCCTGGGTCGCCTCGAGTTCGGCGATGGCGGCATCGATCTCGGCGCGCTGCGAGCGGAGGAGCTCGAGCTGCTCGCTGATCTGCTCGGCGCTCAGATGCAGGCCGCCGACGGTCGCGGCGCCTTCCACGGCGCCCTTCTTCTCCTCATTGGCGAGCATCTGGCGGATCTCCACCAGCGTGAAGCCGAGCTGCTTGCCCTTGAGGATCAAGGCGAGGCGGCTGCGATCCCGGCCGGAATAGATCCGGGTCATGCCCGAGCGGGTCGGCGACAGCAGGCCACGCGACTCGTAGAAGCGCAGCGTCCTGAGCGTGACGTCGAAATCCCGGGCGAGATCGCTGATGGTGAAGCCACCGGCCTCCGCATTGTCCTTCTCGGACGCGGTGGAGCGACCGGTTGTCGTGGCGGAAACCGCCATGGCGCTTTGGCGCGGCATCGTGTTGTCCTTCGGATGGAGAGGGTGCTTCGTCGGTGACGGGCGAAGGCTTAGGATGCACGAACCCTACGCGGCGACAGTGGCTTTCGTTAGGTAAGGCCGGGGTTCCGCGAGGTAAGTTACCGTTACCTGTCCCGGGATCGGCCGCCGCCGCGGGGCGGGGCTTCGGAGAAAGTTAAGATTTGTCCCGGTTTTTAACCAGCTGTTTACCTTAACCGCCAAAAGCTGCCGTCACGGTTCGACAGGTGGCCCCTCGGCTTGGCCGCCTCATCCGATTCGGACGAATGGGCGCGGCCTCGGGGGCCCGCGCCGTTCAGGCGAGAAACAGCCCCCAGGCGAGCATGAATCATGGCGACGAGCTTGCCCTGGAGCGTGAAGGGCGTGGATCCCCGGACCCGCGATGCCGCCAAGGCCGCTGCGCGCCGCGCCGGGATGACGCTCGGCGAATGGCTCGACCACAAGATCCGCGAAGAGGCCGAGCAGGACGGTGCTACCCAGGAGCAGCCCGAGCAGCTCGACATCGCCGCTTTGTCCGAACGCCTCGCCAAGCTGTCGCAGGGGCGCACCGAAGCCTCCCCCCAGGCGGCGACCGCCGGACGTGAGCCGGCCCTGTCGCGCCGCGACATCGAAACCGTGATCAACCAGGCGGCCTCCGCCGAGCGGCTGACCCGCGAATCCAGCGCCAAGACGGCGGGGGCGCTCGATTCGATCGCGCGCTGGATCGAGAAGACCGAGACCCGCATCGTCTCCAGCGAGCGCGCCGCGGCCGAGCGGCAGGAACGCGCCACCAGCGTGATCGCGGATGCGATCAAGAGCATGGGCGAGCGGCTGGTCGAGATCGAGCGCAAGGCCGTGGAAGCGCCGCGCCTCGCGGCCGAGGCGGGACGGCCCCGCCTCGCCTTCAGCCGCGAGCATCTCGCCGATGCCGTCAGCGACATCCGCACGCGCCAGCGCGATCTCGATCCCGAGCGCGAGGCGGGCACCCGTCGCGCCATGCCGGAAAGCCGCATCGCCGCGCTGCGCCAGGATCTCCGCGACCTCAGCGCCCGGATCGCGCCCGCGGCCGCGCCGGCGACGCCTCCCCGCGCCGACCGTCCGCTTCAGCAGCCGGAAGCCCGGCCGGGCGCGATGGACGCCATGCTGGCCGACCTCGCAGCGCGGCTCGACCGGCTGGACCGGCGCGACCGCCTCGAACCGGTTCTGAAGCCGCTGGCGCGGATCGAATCGGATCTGTCGCGGCTGTCGCAGGACCGCGCCGGCGAGAATTATCAGCGCGTCGAGATGGAGATCGCCAATCTCGCCGCCAAGGTCGACGCCTTGGCGGCCCGCGGCACCGATCGCTCCGTCACGGCCCCGATCATCCGCCAGATCGGCGAATTGCGCGAGATGCTGCTCGCCTCCGCCGGGCATGACGGCCGGCTCGACGAGATCTCCCAGCAGATCGCGACGCTCTCCTTCGAGATCGGCGGTTTGCGGAACGCGCAATCCGATCAGCGCGAGATCCGCAATCTGGCGGTGGCGATCGAGGATGTCCGCGACGCCATCCTGTCCGACCATCGCAACCGGCCCGCGGTCGATTCCGGCGCGCTCGCGTCGCTGTCGGGCCAGGTCGAGGCGCTCGCCGCCAAGCTCGACGCGCTGCCGCGGATGAACCGCGACGCGTTCAGCGCCCATGCCGAACTCCTGGCCCAGCGGCTGGACGAGCTCGACCGCTCCGGCTCCGGCGCCTCCGACGCGCTGGCCTCGCGGCTGGAGACGCTTCTGGTGCGGCTCGAGGATGTGGCGAGCCGCAGGCCCGTCGAGATCGAGAACCGCATCGACCGGATGCAGCAGCGGCTGGAGATGCTGGCGGAGCAGGGCCCGGTGGCCGTGACGCGGCAGATCGAGGCGCTGGCCGGGCGGATCGACTCGATGGCGGCCGCCAGCAACCTCACCCAGATGGTCCATGACGGCGTCGCGCCGGTGGCGCCGCAGGTCAATCTCCGGCCGATCGAGGATATGCTGCGCTCGCTCGCGGCCAAGATCGACGAGGCCGGACGGCCCGGCGCCGAGGCCGACGCCTTCGATTCGCTGGAGCAGCAGATTTCCGGGCTCGCCTCGCGGCTCGACGCCGCCGTCGCCACCCGCTCCGCCGAGACCGGGATCGAGCGGACGCTGCAGGATCTCGTGGTCCATCTCAAATCGCTGCGCCAGGAGACCACGGAAGCCGCCTCGCGCGCGGCACAGGAAGCCGTCGCCGCCGTCGGGGCGCGTCCCGAGGGGCGCGCGAGCGAGCTCAGCGAATTGCTGTCGGGCCTGCGCGAGACCCATCTCAGCTCCGGGCGCGAGACGCAGCACGCGATCGGTGCCGTCCATCAGACGCTCGAAACCATCATCTCCCGGTTGGCCAGCATCGAGGCGGAGCTGGCGCAGGAGCGGCAGGCTCCCGCGGCGCCTCCCATGCCGCCGCGCGCCCGCCCGACCCAGGCGGCGATGGCCAAGGCCGCCGCGGCCCCGAGCCTGGCCGCCGCCGCGGCCGACCGCATTGCGCCCGATCGGCAAGAGCCGCGCCAGCCGGAGCTGCCGGCGGCCACCGCCCTCGACCTGCCGCTCGAGCCCGGCTCCGGAAGGCCGCGCCCCGGCAGCGCCGTCGATTTGGCCGCGGCCGGGCCCGGGACCGACCAGCAATCGATCCGGCAGAACCTGATCGCGGCGGCCCGGCGTTCGGCCAAGGCGGCGAGCGAGGCGGCCGCCCCCGTGGCCGCGACGCCCGAACCCGAAGGCAAGGGCCGCAGCCGCTTCAAGGACGCGCTCGAGAAGCGCCGCCGCCCGATCCTGCTGGGGCTGGCCGCGATCGTTCTGGCGATGGGCACGGCCCATGTCGTCAAGGGCGTGCTGACCGACGAGACCCCCGCCGCGGAGCAGGCCGGCCAGGCCGCGCCGGCCTCCGCACCGATGCAGGCCGCGGCCGAGCCCGCGCCTGCGGCCGCCGCCGAGGAGCAGGCCGCCGTCGTGGCGCCCGCTCCGGCGGAACCCGCCAAAATCGCAGCCTCCGCGCCGCCGCCAGCCGAGCCGGCACCGGCCCCGGTGACTCCGCCCAGCTTCACGCTCAACGGGCCAGCGCCCGGCGTGCAGGCGGATGGCGTCAAGCAGGCCACCAATATCGGCGAGCTGCCGGCCAATCTCGGCAGCGCCGGGCTTCGCAAGCTGGCACAGGCCGGCGATGCGCGCGCCGTCTACCAGCTCGCCACCCTGGCGGCCGACGGGCCGGCCGCCTCCCGCGACGCCAAGCTGGCGCTGCGCCTGTTCGAGCGGGCGGCGGTGGCGGGGCTGGCCCCGGCGCAGTTCCGCGTCGGCAACATGTTCGAGAAGGGCGTCGGCACGGCGCGCGACCCGGGCCTCGCCCGCGTCTGGTATGCCCGCGCGGCCGAGCGCGGCAACGCCAAGGCGATGCACAATCTCGCCGTGCTCCATGCCGAAGGCGTGTCCGGCAAGCCGGATTACGCGCTGGCGACGGAATGGTTCAAGAAGGCCGCCGAGGTGGGCGTGCGCGACAGCCAGTACAACCTCGCGATCCTGCTCGGCCGCGGCCTCGGCACGCCGGCCGACCTCGCTCAATCCTATGTCTGGTTCGCCATCGCCGCCAATCAGGGCGACGAGGATGCCGGGCGCAAGCGCGACGAGGTGGCCCAGCGGCTCAGCGCCGCCGACCTCGCCGCCGCGAAGACGAAGGTCGAGGGCTGGAAGCCCAGGCTGCTCGATGCCGAGGCCAACGAGGTCGCCGTTCCCGCGGTGAACAGCGCCGAGACGCCGAGCGCCGAGCGCAAGCCCGCCAAGCCCGTCCGGGGCTGATCACCAAGGGTCCCCGCCTCGGGCGAGGCGGGGCGAATCATGCGGGTTTCCGCGCGGCCTTTCGCGCAACGTCATCGTTTCGACGTGTTGGCACGTCATCAGCGACGCTCAGCTCGCCGGACGCGACAGCGTCCGGAGCAGAAATCCGTCCCGCGCCGCGCCCTCGGCACCATGCCTTAACCGGAATGGTGCAGGATGGGACGATCCTGCAGCGGCGGGACAGTGAGGAACCGAGGGTCACGGGTGCAGATCTATCTCCCGATCGCTGAGCTCCCGATCGGTGTCCTGACCGTGCTCGGGCTGAGCGGCGCGGTCGGTTTCATCTCCGGGCTGTTCGGCGTGGGCGGCGGCTTCCTACTCACCCCGCTCCTGATCTTCCTCGACATTCCCCCGGCGGTCGCCGTGGCGACCGTGGCGGCGCAGGTCGCCGGCTCCTCCACCACCGGGGTGCTGACCTATTGGCGCCGCCGCGCGCTCGACTTCAAGCTCGGCGGCATCCTGGTGGGCGGTGGCATACTGGGCACGGTGCTCGGGGTGCTGTTCTTCAATTTGATGCGGCGGCTGGGCCAGCTCGAACTGGTCATCACCCTGTCCTATGTCACGCTGTTCACGATCATCGGCGGGCTGATGCTGTATGATGCGCTGCGGGCCATGATGCGGGTGCGGGCCGGCAAGCCGGCGCGGCTCAAGCGCCTGGCCGGCAGCCATCCCTGGTGGATGGGGCTGCCGCTGCGCATGCGCTTCCACCAGTCCAAGCTCTATTCCAGCGTGATCCCGATCGCGCTGCTGGCGGTGATCATCGGGTTCATCGGCGCCGTGCTGGGAGTGGGCGGCGGCTTCATCCTGGTGCCGGCGCTGATCTATTTCTTCCGCGTGCCGCCCTCGGTGGTGATCGGCACCTCGCTGTTCCAGATCCTGGTCACCATGACCGGCGCCACCATCCTGCATGCGGTGACGAACCAATCGGTCGACCTCATCCTCGCCGTGCTGCTGCTGGTCGGCGGGGTCGTGGGGGCGCAGTTCGGCGCCCGTGCCGCGCGCAACCTGAACGTCGAATCCTTCCGGCTGATGCTGGCCCTGCTGATCCTCTCCGTGGGCATGCGCTTCGTCGTCGAGCTGGTGGTGACGCCGAGCGAACCCTTCTCGGTGGTGATGCCGGAGAGCGCGCGATGAGGCGCCTGCTCGCCCTGCTCGCTCTGGCTGCCGGGCTGGCCGCGCCGGCCGCTGGGCCGCGCGCCGAGACGCTGATCGCGGCGATGTCGAGCCACCAGATCCAGATCACCTCGAATTATACCGGCGACCAGCTCACCGTCTTCGGGCTGGTGGAGCGCGATGGCCGCACCGCCGCGCGGGGCGATCCCTACGACATCGTCATCACGGTGCGCGGGCCGCGGCGCATGCTGATCGTGCGCGAGAAGGAGGAGATGGGGCCGATCTGGCTGAACCGGACGCAGCGCCGTTTCCCCGACCATCCGGTCTTCCTGTCGGTCTCCAGCAACCGGCCGCTCGGCGAGATCGTCAGCGAGGAGGCGGCGCGGCGCGAGCGCATCGGCCTCGCCAATGCCGAGCGCAAGGCCGATTACGGCCTCGACTTCGACCTGACGACCACGCATTTCCGCGAGGGGCTGCTGCGGATCATGGAGGATAAGGGGCTGTTCCGGGAGGAGCCGCGCGGCGTCACCTTCCTCTCCAACACCCTGTTCAGCGCGCCGATCACAGTGCCGGCGACGGCGCCGACCGGCTCCTACGACATCGACATCGTGCTCTATGCCGGCGGCGTGCCGCTCGCCCGGCAATCCACCAATTTCGAGGTGGTGAAATCCGGCGTCGAGCAAAGGCTGGCCTGGGGCGCCCATGAATGGCCGTTCTTCTACGGGCTGGCGACGGCGCTGCTGGCGCTGTTCTTCGGCTGGCTCGCCAGCGTTATCTTCCGGCGCGACTGAGCCCGGCGGGCCCGCCGGCGACCCGCGCCTCAGGCGAGCAGCGCCTCATAGGGGTAGAAGGCCGCCATCGTGCCCTGGGCGATCTCGGTCGCGGCGTCCGGCAATTCCACCAGCCCGTCGGTGCGGGTCAGCGAGGTCAGCACGCCGGCGCCGTCCTGCGGATGCCGGCTCGCCTCGGGGATCCCGTCCGGGCCGGGCGCCAGCGACACCCGGACATATTCGCGGCGGCCCGCCTTCTTGCGATAGCGGAAGCCGAGCCTCACCGGCAGGGAGGGCGGCAGCCGGTAGGCGCAGCCGCCGAGCCGCGCGATCAGCGGCCGCGCGACGAAGGCGAAGGTGACGAAGACCGCGACGGGGTTTCCGGGCAGGCCGACGAAGGGCTTGCCCGCGACCAGCCCCATCGCCACCGGGCGGCCGGGCTTGATGCCGATGCGCCAGAAATCGAGCGTGCCGGCCTGCTCCACCGCCGCCTTGACATGGTCCTCCTCGCCGGTGGAGACGCCGCCGGAGGTGAGGATGAGATCGCAATGGCCGGCCGCCTGCTTCAGGCTCTCCGCCAGGCTGGCGCGATCGTCACGCAGGATGCCGAGATCGACCACCGCCCCCCCGGCGCGCGTCACCATGGCGCGCAGCAGGCTGCGATTCGCATCGTAGATCGCCGCCGGGCCGAGCGGCCGGCCGGGCTCGGTCAGCTCATTGCCGGTGGAGAAGATGGCGATGCGCGGCCGGCGCCGGACCACCAGCTCGGTTTCGCCGAGCGCCGCCAGCAAGGCGATGTCCTGCGGGCGCAGGCGCTGGCCGCTGGGCACGGCGAGATCGCCCCGCGCGATATCCTCGCCCGCGGGCCTCGCATTGGCGCCCCGGGCGAGCCCGCTCGGCAGCACCACCGTTTCGCCCTCGAGGACGACGTCCTCCTGCATGAACACGGTATCGGCGCCTTGCGGCATCGGCGCGCCGGTGAAGACGCGGATCGCGTTGCCTCGGGTGGCGAGCCCCGCCGCATCGGCACCGGCGGGCACGCGGCCGGCGAGCGGAAGCCTCGTCTCGCCGGAGGCGGAGAGATCGCCGAAGCGCACGGCATAGCCGTCGACGGCCGAATTGGCGAAGGGTGGCAGGTCGAGCGCCGCGACGACATCCCCCGCCAGGACACGCCCATCCGCGTCCGCGAGCGGCAGGGTCTGCACCTCCGGCACGGGCACGACCAGCGCGAAGGCGCGTTCCGCCGCCTGTTCCACGCTCATCAGCGCCCCGAAGGCCGCCTCGTCCGCACTCAGCTGTGCCATGGGTTCAGCCTGCCTGCTTCTGCCGGGCCAGCACGGTTGCCAAAGGCTCCGCCGCCTGCAGCGCAATATCGGCGATGCCGAGGATATCGTCGAGATCCACGACCGGCCGCGCCGCCTCCGGAAAGGCGATGTCGCTGGCGATGGCGACGATCGCCGGATCCCGCGGATGCAGGGCCGGCTTGCCGTTGCCATGGCGATAGACCTCGATCTTGGGGTGCGGCTCGCGCTTGAAACCCTCGATGATCACGAGATCGACGGGCGAGAGCCGCGTCAGCAAGGCGTAGAGCGAGGCCTCGCTCTCGTCGCGCAATTCATGCATCAGGGCCCAGCGCCGCTCCGAGGAGATCAGCACCTCGCGCGCCCCGGCCTCGCGATGCGCGTAGGAATCCTTGCCCGGCATGTCGAGATCGAAGGCATGGTGGGCGTGCTTCAGCGTCGAGACCGACAGGCCGCGGCGGCCGAGCTCGGGAATCAGCCGGGTCAGCAGCGTCGTCTTGCCGGCCCCGCTCCAGCCCGCCAGTCCAATCACACGCATCGACGACGTCCTTGCAACGAAAAACCGGGCGCGAGCGCCCGGTTGTCTTGGTTCAATCGGGCCGCGGCGGTCAAGCCACTGCGCCGTGCTCGGCCGCCTATTCGGCCGGCTGCAGCGCCGGATCCTTGTGGACGCCGCCCTTGCGCATCTCTTCCTCGACCCAGAGCGAATGGTGCTCGCGGGCCCAGTTCAGATCGACCTCCCCGGAGCCCATCGCATCGAAGGCGCCCTCCATGCCGAGCGAGCCGATGTAGATATGGGCCAGGATGATCGCGACCATCAGCACCGAGACGATGCCGTGGACGGAGTTCCAGAACTGCAGGTTCAGGACGCCGCCGGCATAGGCCGGGAACAGCAGGTAGAAGCCGGAGAGGGAGAGGGCCGCGCCGCCGATGACGACCGACCAGAAGATGACCTTCTGACCGGCATTGAAGCGCCTGGCCGCCGGATGGCCCTTGCCGATCAGGCCGCCGCCCTGGGCGAACCATTGCAGGTCGGCGCCGCTCGGGATGTTGTCCTTGATCCAGATGAGGAAGGTCAGGGCGATGCCGACCATGAACGGCCAGGCCAGATAGTTATGCGACCATTTGGCGATGATCGAGATGTCGGTGAAGGCGGCCGGGCCGATCAGCGGCAGCAGCACGGCCTTGCCGAAGGTGACGTTGAGCCCCGACAGCGCCAGGATGATGAAGCAGCTCGCCGTCAGCCAATGGGTGAAGCGCTCGAAGCCGTTGAACCGCGTGATCGTGCGGCCCGAGGGCCCGGCCTCGATCCTGATCCGGCCGCGGATCAGGTAGAAGGCGGTGAGCAGCAGCAGGGTGCCGAGCACGGCGATGGCGGCGATGCGGAACATCGTACCCTGGTGGAAGGCGCGCCATTCGCGGCCGGCCGGGCGTTCCAGAGTGGCCGCCTTGCCGTCGGGAATGGTGATGCGGCCCTGCAGCTCGGCATCCTTGTTGCCCTTCAGCGCGTCGAGGAACTGCTGTTCCTTCACGGCGCTGGCGGTCGGATTGATCTGCTGGGCCGAGCTCGGAGTGGCGAAGCCGGCGGCAAGGGCCAGCATGAGGCCGAGGGCCAGGAAACGAAGTTGAGCGCCGAGACGCATGAGCGAAATCCTCTCGCGAGATGAACCGGACACCTGCTCCGGGGGGGCGGACGCGCCCGGCCGGTTCCGGCCGTGACGCGCCCTCTCCCCAAGCCTCAGATGGCGATCGTTTCCTTGTAGGCGGTCTGCCAACCCCAGGCGCCCGAGCCGTAGCCGCGCTTCACCACCCGCTCCTTGTAGATCTGGGCGATGATCTCGCCATCGCCGGCGAGCAGCGATTTGGTCGAGCACATTTCGGCGCAGAGCGGCAGCTTGCCTTCGGCCAAGCGGTTCGAGCCGTATTTCTGGAACTCGGCCGGCGAGAGATCGGCTTCCGGACCACCGGCGCAATAGGTGCACTTGTCCATCTTGCCGCGCGAACCGAAGTTGCCGACCTTGGGATATTGCGGCGCGCCGAAGGGGCAGGCGTAGAAGCAATAGCCGCAGCCGATGCAGAGGTCCTTGCTGTGCAGCACCACGGCGTCCGCCGTGGTGTAGAAGCAGTCGACCGGGCAGACCGCGGCGCAGGGCGCATCGGTGCAGTGCATGCAGGCCATCGAGACCGACCGCTCGCCGGGCTTGCCGTCATTGATGGTGACGACGCGGCGGCGGTTGATGCCCCAGGGCACCTCGTTCTCGTTCTTGCAGGCGGTGACGCAGGCGTTGCACTCGATGCAGCGATCGGCGTCGCAGAGGAATTTTACACGGGCCATGTTTCAGTTCCTCTTCACGCCGCTGCGATCTGGCAAAGCGTGACCTTGCCTTCATGCATGGCGGTCACGGGGTCGTAGCCATAGGTGGTGATGACGTTGACGGATTCGCCCAGCACGATCGGGTCGGTCCCTTTCGGGTAGTTCCCGCGCTGATCCTGGCCCTGGTAGAAGCCGCCGAAGTGGAAGGGCATGAAGGCCACGCCCGCCCCGACACGCTCGGTGACCAGCGCCTTGACGCGGGCCTTCGCGTTGTTCTCCGGGCCGGACACCCAGACGAAGGCGCCGTCCTTGATGCCGCGCGCCGCCGCATCCGCCGGATTGATCTCGACGAACATGTCCTGCTGCAGCTCGGCCAGCCATTTGTTCGACCGGGTCTCCTCGCCGCCGCCCTCATACTCGACCAGGCGGCCGGAGGTGAGGACGATCGGGAAGGATTTGGCGATGCCCTTCTCCACGGCCGCCTTCTGCACGGAGGTGTGGAGGTTGGGGATGCGCAGGGTGCGCTCGTCCGGACGCGCCGGCCATTTCGCGACCAGATCGACGCGCGGCGAGTAGATCGGCTCGCGATGGACCGGCACCGGATCGGGCAGGTTCCAGGCGTTGGCGCGGGCCTTGCCGTTGCCATAGGGCACGCAGCCATGCTCGAGCGCGACGCGCTGGATGCCGCCGGAGAGATCGGTCGTCCAGCTGACGCCGTCGATGGCGTTGCCGCCGATCGCGGTGATGGTCGCGAGTTCCGCCGGGGTGAGATCCTTGTCCCAGCCGAGCTTCTTCAGCACGCCCATGGTGAACTCGGGATAGCCGTCCTTGATCTCCGAATTCAGCGAGTAGGAGCCGTTCTCGGCCAGCAGCGTGTCGTTGACCTTGCTGCCGTCCGGGAGCGTCCGCTCGCGGGTCAGGCCGAAGCGGGGGCGGAAGGTGCCGCCGCCGTTACGGGCCTCGAGCGAGGTGTTGTAGAGGATGTGGGTGCCGGGATGCTTGAACTCCGGCGTGCCCCAGCACGGCCAGGGCAGGCCGTAGAAGTCGTTCTCCACGGGCGAGCCCTTGGCGCCGCGCAGCGAGACCATGTCGAACTTGTCCTGATGCTGCATGTGCAGCTTCAGGCGCTCCGGCGACTGGCCGGTATAGCCGGTGGACCAGCCGCCCTTGTTGATCTCGCGCAGGATCGATTCGGCGGAGGGCTCCATGCCGAACTTGCCCTGGACCATCTCGTAGTTCTTGAACATCGCCTCGGCGAAGCCGAGCTTCTGGGCGAATTTATACATCACCCAATAGTCGTTGGCGGCCTCGAAGATCGGCTCGACGACCTTGTCGCCCCATTGCACCGAGCGGTTCGAGCAGGTGCGCGAGCCCGAGCATTCGAACTGCGTGCCGATCGGCAGGAGATAGGTGCCGTTCTTGCGCCCGCCGAGCGAGACGAAATTGGTCGGATGCGGGTCGGCGACGACCAGCAGCTCGAGCTTCTCCAGCCCCTTCACGGCATCGGGCATGCGCGGGATGGTGTTGCCGCCATGGCCCATGACGAACATGGCCTTGAGGTTGTCCCTCTGGTCGACCTGTTCGGCCGGCATGTTGGCGGCGTCGAACCAGCGGGTCGAGGTGTGGCCCGAGGTCTCCATATTGGCCTTGCGGGTGCGGGCCGGACGGCCGCCCTTGGCCGGAACCTCGTCGAAGCGCGAGACGAAATAATCGTAAGGCACGTCCCAGACGCGGGCCCAATGGCGCCAGGCGCCTTCGACCAGCCCGTAATAGCAGGGCAGGTTCGAGATATCCAAGCCGAAGTCGGTCGCGCCCTGCACGTTGCAGTGGCCGCGGAAGATGTTGGCGCCATTGCCCATGCCGCCGACATTGCCGGTGGCGAGCAGGAGGTTGCAGATGGCGCGGACATTGGCGGTGCCCACCGAGTGCTGGGTGACGCCCATGCACCAGATGAAGGTGGCCGGCTTGACCTTGGCGAAGGTCTCGGCGACGCGCTTCATCTGCGCCTCGGGCACGCCGGTGATGTCCTCGACGGTCTTGGGGTCGTATTTCTCGACCTCCTTGCGGACGTCATCCATGCCGTGGACGCGGGCGGCGATGAAGTTCTTGTCCTCCCAGCCATTCTTGAAGATGTGCCACATCATGCCCCAGATCACGGCGATGTCGGTGCCGGAGCGGAAGCGGACATAGTCGGTGGCATGGGCCGCGGTGCGGGTCAGGCGCGGGTCGAAGACGATGACGTTGGCGCGCTGGACCTCCTTGCCCTCGAGGATGTGCTGCATCGCGACCGGGTGCGCCTCGGCGGCGTTGGAGCCCATGAAGAGCACGGTCTTGGCGTTGCGGATGTCGTTATAGGAGTTCGTCATCGCGCCGTAGCCCCAGGTGTTCGCGACACCTGCGACCGTGGTGGAGTGGCAGATGCGCGCCTGGTGGTCGACGTTGTTCGTGCCCCAGAAGGCGGCGAACTTGCGGAAGAGATAGGCGCCCTCGTTGGAGAACTTGGCCGAGCCGAGGAGATAGACGGAATCCGCGCCGGACTTGTTGCGGATCTCCAGCATCTTGTCGCCGATCTCGTTGATCGCGACGTCCCAGCTGATGCGCTGCCACTGGCCGTCGACCAGCTTCATCGGATATTTGATGCGGCGGTCGCCATGGACCAGCTCGCGCACCGAAGCGCCCTTGGCGCAATGGCTGCCGCGGTTGATCGGGCTCTCCCAGGCCGGCTCCTGGCCGACCCAGACGCCGTTGGCGACCTCGGCCTTGACCGTGCAGCCGACCGAGCAATGGGTGCAGATGTTCTTGACGATCTTGGTGCCGGTCGCGGGGCCCAGGCCGGCGGCCTCGGCCTTGCGGACCGAGCCGATCTGCAGGGCGCCGGCAGCGGCGACGCCGCCCGCGACGAGGCCGGAGCGGCGCAGGAAGGTGCGGCGATCCATCACCCCGGAGGAGAGGCCGGCCATGGCGGCCTGGAGCTTGCCGCGCTGAACATCGGCCGATTTGCGCTTGATGAGCATGGTTTCGACCCTCTCAGTACCGGTTGACCCGATAGAAATTCTTGACGTGATCGCTCTCGCGATAGCGCCCCTTGGTCTCTTCCTTGCCCGGATCGACGGCGGCGGCCGGCGTCACGACGGCGGGAGAAGCGGCCACGGCGGCGCCGGCGCCGAGGGCCTTGAAGAAGCTGCGGCGATCGAAGGCCGCCTTCCTGGTTTCTTGCGACATCGTCGTCTCCTTCGCGTCGGGCATCACGGTGTGTTTGGTCATGACGGCAGCCTCGCGGCCTCCGTCTCGATGGACAGGAACAGGCTGCCGATGCGGCCGACGGCCTTGTAGAATCGGGCGGCTTTCGCGATTTCGAGATCGGCGAAGAGGCGCTCCGCCCAGGGCTCGATATGGCGGGCGAAGAAGCCGGCCTCGTCGACCCCTGCGCCGGCGAACTCGCCGCGGATGAGGTTCGCCATGATGTCCATCAGGATGGCGATATGGTCCTCCGGCTCGCCGGCGCGCTCGGCGCGGGCGATGCCGAGCCGGCCCATATCCTCGCGCACCGAGGCGAGCGGGCGCTCATGCAGGAAGCCGGTCTGGTAATAGGAGCCGTAGGGGAGGATCTCGCCGCGGCCGACGCCGATGAAGAGCTCGAAGAACTCGTCGCGGATCGCCTCCGGCGTCGTCTGGGCGGCGATATCGGCGAGGGCGAGATGCGCCAGGCCGAGCGGCGAGCCGTCACCCTGCAGCGTCTGCAGGAACTCCAGGGTCTCGGCCGTGGGCGCGCGCCACATCAGCGCCCCGATCAGCTCGTATTCGCGGGCCCGCGCTTCGTCGATCTCGTCGAGCGGGGCGCTCTGCAACTCGTTCATGTATCGGGGTTCCGGGGCCTGCGCCTCGCAGGGATAGAGATCGGGGCGGAGCTCGGAACGGGACACCCCCGTCGAGGCCTCGACAGCCAGGACACGGGCCGCGGGCACGCGCTTCCAGCCCGAGATGGCCGGCTGCGAGACGCCCAGCGTTCGCGCCAGAGCGCGGACCCCGCCCATGACATCGATAGCTCTGTCCAGAGCCGCATCGCGCATCGAAGCTTTCGTTCCCCAAGACAAGCCGGCGGTTCGCCGCCGCTGTTGATTGTTTAGAGCCGTGATAATGAGCGCTTATCGCCTAAAATTACAACTGTTCCAAACACCGGCTACAGGGGTATCGCGCCCCCTCCCCGCTTGCGCAGCCTCGGCTTCGGGATATCCGCATCGGGATTTTGTTGCGCTGCAGCAAAGGCGCCCTGCTCAACCGGCCGCGTTTTCGCCTCAATGAGCTGCGTTTCATCCTGAAGATCGCGCTCCAGCCCGGCGCTTTCAAGCGATTCTGACGTTGCGTCGTGCTGCGTTGCAGCAGAGGCTGCGGCATTTTCGTCAGCCGACGAAAGTTCATGTGCCAGAGTGTCGCAGCTTTGATCCTGATCAATGACGGTCGGCTCGGGCGGGGCGTCGCCGAAGACCTTGCGGACCATGGCGGCGACATCGTCCGATTCCGTCAGGGGGCCATAGCCCGGCGCGCCGCCCGGCGTGTTCCAGTCGAGCGCGTAGTCGCGCGCCGGATCGAGATAGTCGCGGATCGCCGGATCGCCTTCCCAGGCCCGGCGCAGAGCCGCGAGCTTCCAGCTCTCCGGGACATTCTGCTTCAGCCAATGCGCGACGTCGAAATCCTTGTCGACGAGGTCGAGCGAAGGCGGCTCGACCATCTCCGGCGCCGCCGCTTCCTCTCCGGCCGGTGCGGCGGGCAGTTGCGGCGCCGCTTCGGGCGGCGGGACCGGGGCCTTCTCCGGCTCGGCGAGTTCGCGCTTGCGCCGCGACCAGCGCGCCAGGAACCCGCCCTCATCCTCGGTGCGGGCGCTCACGAGCCCCTCCCCCCGCGCAGCCCGGGCGGTCCCGAGCGGGGGCCGCCACCCTTGCGCGGGTCGAACTCGGCCCGCTGGCGCTTGACGAAAGCGCGCTCGACATGATGCGCCTCGAAGAAGGCCAGGACCTGCAGGGCGATCGGTTCCGGCATCGGCACGGCCTCGACGAGGTCGTCGACATTCTCCGAATAGACCTCGCCCTCGAAGGGATCGGCGGTGACGCCGACGATCTCGAGCTCCGGCTCGATGCCGGTGGGGCGGATCGCGACCCAGAGCTTGGCCCGGCCGGCCTGGAAATTCTCGCGGAAATGCGCCGTATCGACGGAGTGCAGGGTCAGCACCGCAGGGCCGAGATAGACGCTGCGACGCTCGGGGGTCTCGGCCAGCACGGTCCAGGGCGCCAAGGGCGGCGGCTCCGGCAGCACGGCGAGCGGCGCCCAGGCATGGTCGGCCCAGGGCGAATCGATGCGGCGGCGTTCGGCGACGATGCCGACCTCGATGTGCTGCTGCGTCATCGCGGCCTCCTCAATGCGTCGGACCGGGCGCCGCCAGAGGCAGGCCGGTCACCAGGTTCTGCGGCTTGATCCGCAGCAGCTTGTCCGGCGTCATCGCCATGATCAGGTAGATCGGCGCGCCTGCGGCAGCGGCCAGCACGGGCACCTGCGGCGGCAGCGTCATCCGGTAGAGCGCGATCACCCGCGACAGCGGCTCCTCGCCGGGCGCCTCCCCCTGCCAGAGCGCGTTGCCGATCGCGGTCGCCTCCGCATCGAGCCCGACGAACCAGCGCCAATTCGCGTCCTTCACCGTCTCGACCGGCTCGATCGCGACGTCGAACCCATGGATCGCCTTGACCCAGACCGCCAGCGCCTGCCCCAGCGCGGCCCGGCCTGAGGGCGTGCCGCCGAGGTCCAGCACCATGTCGAACCCGTCGGAGCGCTGCCAGTACTGGTCGGCATTGGCGGGTTTGAGGATGTCCAGCGAGGTGACGGCGGGCCCGCCCAGCATCGCCAGCAGCGGTGAGGCATGGCGGTCCGCCTCATGCCCCTCGATGATCTCGGCATCGGCCAGCAGCAGGGTCCCCTCATGGAGGCTGACCCGCTGCGGCCGGAACAGGCATTCCGCGGCGCGGACGACGAAGGGATCCTCGACCTCGTCGAGCGCGCCGCGCAGGATGACATGGACGAGCTGGTCGAGGAACAGCGGCGGGATCGTGCCGGCGCCCTCGCGGATGATGCGGGCATAGGCGCCCTCCAGCGTCGGCTCCGCCAGCAGGCGCTCGCGCCAACCGAGCAGGAACTGCCAGTTCTCCCGCGCATCGGGATCGGCCAAAGCCGCGATCTCGGCCGGCGCGACCGGGGCCTGCGGCTGGTCCATCAGCCGCGCATGCAGAGCGCGCTCGGCCGCGCAGGCGTCTTCGGGCGGCAGCACCTCCGGCCGCGCCAGATAGGCCTTGAGGAAATCATCGCCGACCACGAGCCCGCCGCCGGGACGGCGGTCGAGCAGGAGATGGCCGGATGTCGCCCAGAAATGCGTCATGGTCTGGCGGTCTTCCCAAGCGAAAGGAGATCGACCTCCTCCGAGACGGCGTCGTCTTCACCGTCCACGGCGAGGAATTCGAAGGCGCGGAAGCCCTGCGTGTCATGGGCGGGCCGCTTGCTCAGCGTGCGGAACCGCTCCCGGATCTCGCCCTCCTCGACCGTGCGATGGAGCGCGAGCAGCGTCTGGTCGGGATGGTCGCAGAGCGAGGCAGCGAAGCCGATCTCCTCCTGCGCGGCACGGCGCGCCGTCGCGAGATCGGGGGCGCCGAGCCGCTCGACGAATTGCCCCGCCAGCTGCTCGATGGCCGCGTCGCGCTCGGCCTCGGTCGCGTCGGTGACGATGGCGAGCGTCGACCAGCCGAAGCTGCCGATGCCGAGAAAGCCGGAGCGGAACGCGGCGCGCCCCTTGGGATCGAGCCCGTCGAGCCCGGCCGGATCGAACAGGAAGGAGCCCGTCACCAGCCACTCCCCCGGTTCCGCCGCCTGGCGGAAGACGAAACCATCGGAGGGGTCGAGCCTGATCGCCCTGGGCAGCCTGAGCGCCGTCACAGCTTCGGCCCGCCGCTCTCGCGATCCAGCCAGTCGACGCGCGCCAGCGCATCGACGAAGTTGCGGCGCTCGGTGCCGGCCTGGGTCGTCAGGAGGAGATCGCCATTGGGCTCGATGCCATGGCGCGTGCCGGTCACCTTCTCGATCCGGTCGAGCCAGCGCCGCACGATCGCCTTGGGGCCCTCGCTCTGCCAATGGGTCACGCCCAGCATCAGATGCCGCGCGAAGGCCTCGATCAGATCGACCGCATCGACCTCCTCGAAGCCCTCCTCCGCCATGCCGACGCCGATATGCCCGATTTCGAAGGGGGTCATGGTGCTGGCGCGGATCATGCCGCCGAACACCAGCCAGTCCGGCACCTCGCTTTCGTCGCAGCAAGCGGGCCAGGCCAGGCGGCCGCCGCCGATCAGGCCGAGATCGTAGATCAGCGCATCAGGCCAGCGGAACAGGATCGGCCGCTCGGGCGGGCAATGCACGGCCAGCGCATCGGCCAGCGCGTTCATGGCGAGATAATGCGCGAGCCGCGCCTCGGTGAGCGGGCTATCCGGCTCCAGGATCACGGCGAATTCGACAGTGTCGAAACGCCGCACCCAGACCAGCGTCGCGGCCCCGGCTTCGGCCGCGATGGCGCAGGCATGCGCGAAGGCGTCGCCGGATTCGCGCAGCGTCACCAGCGAAAACCCCGGCGGCAGCACGGGTTCGCGGCGCAGATCATCGGCGGTGGCAGCGCTGCGCGCCATGGTCGGAGCATCCTCCCCGGCCGCGCCGGATGGCGGCCTTGCTTCTTTTGAACCTCTCCAATTCCATATATGCGTGGCTGATCGCAAGGGAGACGAAAAGACGCTCCCGGAAACGCCAGGACCACCGCTTCATGACCGAAACAGGCCACACGCTGATCGTCTGCTCCTGCGAGGACACGATGCCGCTCGACGGCGAGGCGATCGCGCGCGGCTGCCGGGACAGCGAGCTGCGCAGCGCGCGCCATCTCTGCCGGACGCAGACCGGGCTGTTCCAGGCGCTGCTGGGCGAGAGCCGCGCCATCACCGTCGGCTGCACCCAGGAGGCGCCGCTCTTCGAGGAGATCGCGGCCGATGCCGATTACGCCGGCCAGCTGATCTTCGCCAATATCCGGGAGACGGCCGGCTGGTCGCGCGACGCCAGGGCCGCCGGCCCGAAAATGGCGGCGCTGCTGGCGGCCGCGGCCGAGCCGATGCCGCCGGCCGGCTTCACCACGCTCGAAAGCAAGGGCGTGGCGCTGGTCTATGGCCGCGACGAGACGGCGATCGCCCTGGGGCAGCGCCTGGCCGAGCATCTCGACGTCACCATCCTGCTCAGCCGCCCGGGCGACGTCACCCCGCCGCGCGTGGTCGAGACGCCGGTGCTGAAAGGGACGATCGTCGGTGCCACCGGCTGGCTCGGGGCCTTCGAGCTGCGCGTCGACGATTACGCCGCGCCGGCGCCCTCCTCGCGCGGCAGGCTGGTCTTCGGCGAGGCGCGCCAGGGCGCGATTTCGCATTGCGACATCGTCATCGATGTATCGGGAGGCGCGCCGCTGTTTCCGGCCGGCGATCTCCGCGCCGGCTATCTCCGCGCCGATCCGCGCGACCGGGCCGCGATCGAGAAGATTCTGGGCGAGGCGAGCCATCTCGTCGGGGAGTTCGACAAGCCGCGCTATGTCCGGCTGCAGGAGGAGCTCTGCGCCCATTCCCGCTCGAGGAAGACCGGCTGCACCCGCTGCCTCGAGCTCTGCCCGACCGGGGCGATCACTCCCGCCGGCGATCACGTCGCGATCTCGGCCGAGATCTGCGCCGGCTGCGGCGCCTGCGCGGCGGTCTGCCCGACCGGTGCGGTGACCTATTCGCTGCCGCCGACCGACGCGCTGCTGCGCCGCCTGCGCACTTTGCTGACGACCTATGCCGAGGCCGGCGGGCGGCAGGCCGTCGTGCTGCTGCATGATGGCGAGCATGGCGAAGCGCTGATCGACGCGCTCGCCCGGTTCGGCAACGGGCTGCCGGCCAATGTCCTGCCGCTGCGGGTCAACGAGATTACGCAGCTCGGCCTGGAAAGCTACGCCGCGGCGCTGGCGTTCGGCGCCTCGGCGATCCGGGTTCTGGGACCGGCGAGGCCGAAGCACGATCTCTCGGGGCTGCAGCGCAACCTCGCCTATGCCAATGCTCTGGCCGGGGCGCTGGGCTTCGGCACCGGCCGCGCCGGGGTCATCGAGACCGACGATCCCGACCAGCTCGCCCAGGCGCTGGCGCTGATCGCGCCCGGCTCCGGCTCGCCGCAGCCGGCGCGGTTCCGGCCGATGGGCGACGGGCGGCCGCTGCTGCGCCAGACGATCGGCGAATTGCACGCCGCGGCGCCCGCTCCCGTCGCGGCTGTGCCGATGCCCGATCGCGCGCCGTTCGGGACGATCCATGTCGACACCGAGGGCTGCACGCTCTGCCTCGCCTGCGTCTCGGCCTGCCCGGTCCAGGCGCTGTCGGACAATCCGGAGCGGCCGACACTCGCCTTCCAGGAGGATCTCTGCGTGCAATGCGGGCTGTGCGCCGCGACCTGCCCGGAGAAGGTGATCACGCTGGAGCCGCGCATCGATTTCGAGGCGTGGAAGGGCGGGCGGCGGGTGCTGAAGGAGGAAGAGCCCTTCCACTGCATCAACTGCGCCAAGCCCTTCGGCGTGAAGAGCACGATCGAGAAGATCGCGGCCAAGCTCGAGAACAAGCACTGGATGTTCTCCGGCGCCACGGCGCCGCGGATTTCGGTGATCCGGATGTGCGAGGATTGCCGGGTCGAGGTGGTGGTCAATGAGAGCTTCGATCCGCATCTCTCGCCGCAGCGCCCGCCGGTGCGCACCACCGAGGATTATCTGCGCGAACGCGCCGAGCGCGGCGAGGACCCGCTGCAATAGGCGCCGGAGCGCCGCGCCCGGCGGGCGATGAAGGGCGGCGCTAGCGCGTCGCCTTCTCCAGCCAGTCGACCAGCGCCTGGCGATCCTCCTGCGTCCCGATCGTCTGCTCCGGCATCTTGGTGCCGGGGGTATAGGCGTTGGGGCCGATTTCGAAGAGCTTCGCCACCGTTTCCTTGCTCCAGACGATGTCCATCCGCTTCAGCGCTTCGGAATAGGCATAGCCCGGCGCGGTCGCGATCCTGCGGCCGAAGATGCCGTGCAGCGTCGGACCGGCGCGATTGCCGTCCGCCGGGGTCAGCGTGTGGCAGGCGGCACAGGCCCTAAACACCTGCGCGCCGCGCTCGCCCTGCAGGCCGGCCAACACATCCTGGCCGGCGCGGGGCACGACAGGTCCGAGATGCTCGCCGGTCACCGCATTCCAGCGCCGGACCAGCCGGTCCGCGCCTCCTGAGAGCAATTGCCGGCCATCCGGCATGAAGGCCAGCGACCAGACCGGCAGGCCGGGGCCGAGCAGCGTCGCACGGATGCGGCGCTCGCGCCTGTCGATCACCGCCACCTGCCCGCGCAGCCCTCCGGCGGCGATGCTGGCGCCGTCGGGCGAGAGGGCCAGCGCGATCAGCGGCGTGTCGCCGATCGCGAGCTCGCCGCGCATCTCGCCATCCGGGCCGAAGAAGCGCAGGCGGCCATCGGCGGCCGCGACGGCGATCTCGCCATCGGCCGCGACCACGAGCCCGTTCAGCGGCGCGGGCAGCGTCATCACCTTGGCCGCCCCGCCATCGGCGGGCCAGATCCGCAGCGTCGCGTCATAGCCGGAGCTGACGATGGCGCCGCCGGGCGCAAAGGCGACGCCGTTGACCGGGCCCTTGTGCCCGGCGAGCACGCGCGCCTCCCCGCCCGCCAGCGGCGTCACCCTGATCGTCTCGTCCCAGGAGGCCGAGGCGATATGGCCGCTATCGGGAGAGACGGCGAGCGCCGCCACCGGCCCGCCATGCCCCTGCAGGACCTGCGCCGGCGCCGGGCCGGCGCCCCGCCACAAGGCGATGCGCCCATCCTCCGCCCCGGTGGCGAAGCCGCCGCCATGCAGCGCCGCGACGGCGTTGATCGCCCCCTCATGGAAACGCAGCACCGCCTCGGCGGAGCCGGAGGGCAGGCGCCAGAGAATGGCCGACTGGTCGAAGGAGCCGGTCAGTGCCGTCTCGCCATCGGCCGCGACGGCGATGGCGCGGACCGGGCCGCCATGGCCGCGCAGCTCCTGCGCCGGGGCGGGTGCGGCGATCAGCCCCGCCAGCAGCAGGCCGAAAATCGAATGTCTCATGCCACCATCATGGAGCGCGCTGCGGCGAAGACAAGGCGACCGGTTGCCCCTGCGCGCCAAGCCGTCCTATGAAGCGCCTGACCCGCGCGGGGTTCCGTCAGCGACCGCCATCTCGCCAGATTGTTTTGCCATGACCGATGTTCCGCTGAATCTGCGTGGCCTGAAATGCCCGCTGCCGGCCCTGCGGGTGCGCAAAGCGCTCAAGGCGGCCGCGTCCGGGACGCTGTTCATCGTCGAATGCAACGATCCGATGGCCGCCATCGACATTCCCAACCTGATGCGGGAAACCGGTGACAGCATCGAGCACAGCGCCAGCGAGGACGCTCTGCTGATCTTCCATATCCGCAAGGCCTGAGAGCCGACTGGAGATTTCGCCGTGGCCGTGACCCAAGCCGATATTCTGCGCGCGCTCGAGCTGGTGAAGCTGCCGGCGAGCGGGCAGTCGCTCTCCGCCTCGGGCCGGGTCGGCCAGGTGCTGATCGACGGCGGCAAGGTGATCTTCTCCATCGGCATCGACGCGACGGAGGCGCAGGCGATGGAGCCGGTGCGCCGGGCGGCCGAAAGCGCGGTGTCGGGGCTGCCGGGGGTGAGCCAGGTGCTGGTCGGCCTCACCGCCGACAGGGCGCCGGCCAGCGCCGCGACGCAGGCGCGCCAGCAGGCGCATGGGCAGGCGCCGGGCCAGCCCACGCCGAAGGCCGCCGGCGTCCCCGGCGTCAAGCAGATCATCGCCGTGGCCAGCGGCAAGGGCGGGGTCGGCAAATCGACGACCACCGCCAATCTGGCGGTGGCGCTGGCGACACTCGGCCTGCGCGTCGGCGTGCTCGACGCCGATATCTACGGGCCCTCCGTGCCAAAAATCTTCGGGATCACCGGCAAGCCGCGGCTGGTCTCGGGCCGGACCCTGGCGCCGATGGAGGCCTATGGGCTGAAGATCATGTCGATCGGCTTCCTGATCGACGAGGAGACGCCGATGATCTGGCGGGGGCCGATGGTGATCTCGGCCATCACCCAGATGCTGCGCGAGGTCGCCTGGGGCGAGCTCGACGTGCTGGTGGTCGACATGCCGCCGGGCACGGGCGATGCGCAGCTGACCATGGCGCAGCAGACGCCGCTCGCCGGGGCGGTGATCGTCTCCACGCCGCAGGATCTGGCGCTGCTCGATGCACGGCGCGGCGTCGCGATGTTCAAGAAGGTCGAGGTGCCGATCCTCGGCGTGGTCGAGAATATGAGCTATTTCATCTGCCCGGCCTGCGGCACGCGCTCGGATATTTTTGCCCATGGCGGGGCGCGGCACGAGGCGGAGCGGCTGGGCGTGCCGTTCCTGGGCGAGGTGCCGCTGGCCATGGCGATCCGTGAGACCTCCGATGGCGGCCGGCCGATCGTGGCGAGCGATCCCGACAGCCCGCATGCCAAGGCCTATCTCGCCATCGCCCGGCAGGTCCAGGCCGGGCTCGGCGGCGCCACCCGCGCCGCGCCGCGCATCGTGATCGAATAGGCGAGGCGCCCGAGCTGCGGCAGCCGGCGGGCGCCGCCGGACTTGGGCAGGGCCGGGCCGGCCCTAACCTGCCCGGCGGTTTCACCAAACCTATGACGCTGTCGGCAGCGCCGCGGCGCGGCTCAGAGGCGGACGCCGCCGGTCGAGAAGGCGCTTTCGACGGGCTTCTGGAAGACGTCGTTGAGCAGGAGGCTCGCGCCGAAGGCGGAGATAATGGCGATGGCGACGGCGACGACGAAGGCCTTCATGAATGCATTCCCCCAAGCGATGGCAGTTCTGGTCTGGCGACTTCTTGTTTGGACGAGTTCTCGTCTGCGCTGAGAGATAGCGGGGGCGTCAGCGCAGATCAAGCGGCGCGGAAGGCGGCGTAAAGCCGCTCGGCCTCGGCCAGATCCTCGGGTTTGTTGGCGTTGAAGAAGGGGTCGACCGGCGCCACCGGCCACTCCACCGCCGCGACGCCATGGCGCGCGGTCCAGCGGTCGATCTTGCGCTCCTGCTCCTGCGTCAGCGCGCGGCGCAGATCCTCGCGCAGGGCGACCGGCCAGAGCCCGATGACGGGGTGGGTCCAGCCGCCCGAGGCGGCGCAGGCCAGCGGGACGGCGGCGCGCAGCCGCGCCTCCTGCAGCCGCGCGACGAGGTCGGCCGGGATGAAGGGCGTATCGGCCGCGACGCTGGCCATCCAGCCGAGGTCGGGCCGGTTGTCGGCCATCCAGTCCAGCCCGGCGAGCACGCCCGCCAGCGGGCCGGCGAAATCGGGAACGCTGTCGGCGACCACCGGCAGGCCATAGGCGGCGAAACGGGCGGGATCGCCATTGGCGTTGATCAGCAGCCCATCGCATTGCGGCGCCAGGCGCTCGACGACATGGGCGAGGATGCTGCGGCCGGCGATCATCCGCAGCGGCTTGTCGCCGCCGCCCATGCGGCGGGCGAGACCGCCCGCGAGCAGCAGGCCGAGCGCCGGCGGCACCGGTTCAGTCATCGCGATCGGCCCCCTTGCGCCGGCTCCGGCCGGCCTCGTCCTCGACCGTGTCGGGATCCTGGTCGAAGACGATGTTGTGCTCGCCGGCGAGCGCCACGAAGCGCTTGCCGCGGGCCCGGCCGATCAGCGTCAGCCCGGCCTTGCGGGCGAGTTCGACGCCCCATTCGGTGAAGCCGGAGCGCGAGACAAGCACCGGGATGCCCATGCGGACAGTCTTGATCACCATTTCCGAGGTCAGCCGGCCGGTGGTGTAGAAGATCATCCGGGCGGGATCGACGTCGTTGCGGAACATCCAGCCCGCGACCTTGTCGACGGCGTTGTGCCGGCCGACATCCTCCATATAGACCAGCGGCCTGTCGGCCTCGCAGAGCACGCAGCCATGTATGGCGCCGGCCTCCAGATAAAGCGAGGGCGTGGTGTTGATCTTCCTGGTCAAGGCGTAGAGCCAGCTGGTGCGCAGCTCCGCCTTGGGCAATTCGATCTCGTCGATCGCCTCCATCAGATCGCCGAAGGCGGTGCCCTGGGCGCAGCCCGAGGTCAGCGTCTTCTTCTTCAGCTTCTCCTCGAAATTGGTCCGCTCCGGCGTGCGGACGACCACGACATCGAGCTCCTCGTCATAATCGACGGCGTCGACGACGTCGCCGCGCTTCAGCATGTTCTGGTTGAGGAGATAGCCCAGCGCCAGCGCATCGGGATGGTCGCCGATCGTCATCATGGTGACGATCTCCTGCGCGTTGAGATAGAGGGTCAGCGCACGCTCGGTGACGACGCGGGTCTCGACCGTTGCGCCGGTCTGGTCGATGCCGGAGACCGTCGCGCCGAGCCGCGGCGCCGTCGGGTCGGGCCGGACCAGATATTCGTCGAGGAAGCTCATATCCTGCGCCATCTGCGTCGCTCAGGCCGGAAGCGCGGCCAGGGCCGCGGCCCAGCCTTCGACGGCGGCGGCGTCCGGCGGCAGCTCGACCCAATCCTCGCCGGCGAAGGCCCTCCAGGCGTCGAGAAAATCCGTCCTCACCGCCAGCAGCACCGGCACTCCGGCTGCGAGCGCCGTCGCGATCTCCTGGCGCAGCCCGCGCCCGAGCATCTCCTGACGGCCGAATTTGTTGACCAGCAGCAGCTCGACCCGGCCCTCCAGCGCCGCGAGCACCGCCCCGCCCGCCGCGGCGAGCCCGGAGGCATCCAGAATGCAGCCGCTCGCCTCGGCGCCGCGCGGCGCGCTGATCGGGAAGCGCGTACCGGTCGCCAGATCCTCCAGCACCATCGCCGCGCAGCCGGTCCCGCAGGCGCCCTGATTATGCTGGACCACGCCGCCGAGCCGCAGGCCGCGGCGCTTCAGGCCGCCGGCGAGCGAGGCCATGAAGGCGTCGATCGGGAAGCCACGGGGATAGGGAATGGCGGCGAGCGTCGTCATGGCTCTTCTTCCCATGAAAGGCGGGAGCCGGCCAGTCTCGCTTTCGTCGCACGGCCGGCCGCGCAGGGTGCCGGCGCGCTTGAATCGCGGCACTGAAATCCCGCGCGAGTGTTGCAGCGCACCTACAGCCGCCATTCGAGCCGCAGGCTAGGCTGAGGCTGGTCGATGTCCGTCGCCGCGCCGGGCGCGACCCTCTCTGGTTGCGCCCCATGAATCGCCGTAACGCCCAAGGTCAGATCGATCCCGCCGCCGATGCCGCGCTGCTGCTGCGGCGCATCGGCTTCGCCACGCTGGCGGTGGCGCTGCCGCTGGCCTCGCTGGTGTCGCGCCGCGCCGCGGTGGTGCTGGCGCCGATCGGCGTGGTGCTGCTGGTCATCGCGGCGCTGATCGAGGCGCCCGGCTGGTTCACCCAGACCCTGAAGCGCGAGGTGTTGAGCAGGCCGGGCCTGATCCTGATGGGGCTCGTCGGCTGGGCGATGCTGTCGCTGGTCTGGAGCCCCTACACCTTCTCGGCGACCGAAAAGGCCAGCCATCTGCTGTTCGCGGTGGCGCTCGGCTTCCTGGGATCGGCCGCGCTGCCGGAGCGGATGCGCGCCTCCAACCTCAATCTCGCGGCGCTGGGCACGGCGCTGGCCGCCGCCTTCGCGCTCGCCCTCGTCATCATCGCCGCCCTGCGCCAGGACGATACACTGGCCGGCAGCGTCGAGCGCGGCATCAGCGTCATCCTGATCATGGCCTGGCCGGCGCTGGCCTGGTTGCTCTCGCGCGAGCGCGGGCTGAGCGCGCTCGGCCTCGCGCTGATCGTCGGGCTGCTGGCGCTGACCCGCTTCGAGGAGGGCGAGGCGGTGGCGGTGATCTGCGGAGCCGTCGCCTTCGGCGCCGTCAGCGCCAATCGCCGCAAGGGCGCGCATATGATCGCGCTGGTGGTGGCGCTGCTGATGCTGCTCGCGCCGATCCTGCCCTTCCTGCTGATCCCGATCGTGTCGATGCTCCCCGACAGCGGCGGCGATGCCAGCCGCGTGCTCGGCGTCTGGGCCGATGTCGTCGGCCGCGACCCGGTCAAGCTGTTCACCGGCCATGGGCTCGATACCGTGCTGCGCAGCCGCGTCACCGGCATGCTGCCCAACGCCACGCCCACCACCCTGCTCTTCGAGACCTGGTACGAGCTCGGCATCGTCGGCGCGGCCACCGCCTCGGCCTGCCTGTATTTCGCGATCCGCGCCGCGGGCCACATGCCGGGTGCGCTCGCAGCCGGCGGCGTCGCCGCCTATGTCACCGCCTTCGCGCTGACCGCGCTCGGCTTCGCGACGCTGCAGCCCTGGTGGCTGTTCACGCTGGTCGCGGTGGCGCTGATGTTCACCGCGATCGCGCGCGGGCAATACCGCACCGAGCGGCCGATCGCGCCGCTCACGACGGCCGAGAGCAAGCGGCCGCGCGCGCCGGTCGTCGTGAGCCCCCAGACGGCGCAGGATTGAGCCGCCCCGGCCGGCTCAGGCGGCCGCCCGCGCGCCATTGACCGCGTGGCAGGCGACGCCGTCGATCACCTCGGGCCGCTCAGTGCGGCAGCGATCGAAGACCAGCGGGCAGCGTGGGTGGAAGGTGCAGCCCGAGGGCGGGTTGATCGGGTTCGGGATCTCGCCCTTCACGCCCTCGCGCTGTTTGCCGACCATGGCGAGGTCCGGCACGGCATCGAGCAGCATGCGGGTATAGGGATGGCGGGGTGCCGAAAACAGCGTCTTGCCATCCGATACCTCGACCAGCCGGCCGAGATACATCACGCCGATCCGGCTCGCCATGTGACGGACCACGGCGAGGTTGTGTGAGATGAAGAGATAGGTCAGCCCGAATTTCTGCTGGAGATCGCGCATCAGATTGAGGATCTGCGCCTGCACCGAGACGTCCAGCGCCGAGGTCGGCTCGTCGCAGACGATGAAATCGGCATTGGAGGCGAGCGCTCGTGCGATCGCGATGCGCTGACGCTGGCCGCCCGAGAATTCATGCGGGAAGCGGCTGGCATCGGCCGGATGAAGCCCGACCAGCGCCAGCAGCTCGCCGACCCTGGCGATGATCGCCGCCTCGCCCTCCACCACGGAAAAGGCGCGGATCGGCTCCGCGATGATGCGCCCGACGCGCCAGCGCGGGTTCAGGCTGGCATAGGGGTCCTGGAAGATCATCTGGATGCGCCGGCGCAGATGCTGGCGCTTCTCGGCCGCGGCGGCGTCGTTCATCGAGATGCCGTCGATGGTCACGGTGCCGGAGGAGGGCGGCAGCAGCCCCACCACCATGCGGGCGACCGTGGATTTGCCGGAGCCGGATTCGCCGACGAGGGCGAAGGTCTCGCCGCGCCTGATGTCGAAGGAGACCCCGTCGACGGCCTTGAGATATTGCCGGGGGGCGCCTTCCAGCACCCGGTTCAGCCAGGGTTTGGAGACGTCGAAGACGCGCGCGAGGTCGCGGACCTCGACCAGCGGCGCATCGGGCCGGAGAATGCTCATGCCGCAGCCTCCGCTCCGGGACCGTCATAGAGATGGCAGGCGACCTGCCGGCTGCCGACCCGGATCAGCTCCGGCCGCTCGACATGGCAGCGCGCGAAGGCGCGGGAGCAGCGCGGGTTGAAGGCGCATCCCGGCGGTATCGCGGAGAGGCGCGGCATCGAGCCCGGGATCTGGACGAGCCGCGTCGCATCGCCCTCCAGCGAAGGAATCGCGCCCATCAGCCCCTGGGCATAGGGGTGCAGCGGCTGCTTCACCACGTCCCGCACCGGGCCGATCTCGGCGACGCGGCCGGCATACATCACCGCCACCCGGTCGGCCGTCTCGGCGATCACGCCCATATCGTGGGTGACGAGCATCACGGAGGTTCCGCGTTCCTTGCAGATGCGCTTGATCAGCGCGATGATCTGGGCCTGGACCGAGACGTCGAGCGCCGTCGTCGGCTCGTCGGCGATGACCAGTTCCGGCTCGGCGCAGAGCGCCAGCGCGATGACCACACGCTGGCGCATGCCGCCGGAGAATTCGTGCGGATAGCCGTCGATCCGCCGTTCCGGCGCCGGGATGCCGACCTCGTCGAGCAAGGCGATGGCGCGCTGGCGGGCTTCGGCGGCATTCAGGCTGGTATGGGTGCGGATCGTCTCCACCAGCTGCTCGCCGACGCGGTAGAGCGGGTTCAGGCTGGTCAGCGGGTCCTGGAAAATCATGGCGATGCGCTTGCCGCGGACCTTGCGCATCGCCTCGGGCGGCAGATCGTCGATGCGGGCGCCGTCGAGCCTGATCTCGCCGCCGGCGATGCGGCCGGGCGGATCGATCAGGCCGATGATGGCGGCGCCGGTGACGGATTTGCCGGCGCCGGATTCGCCGACCACGCCCAGCACCTCGCCGCGGCCGATGTCGAAGGAGACCTGGTCGAGCGCGCGCAGCGCGCCGCGCCGCGTCACGAACTCGACCGTGAGGTCCCGGACGGAGAGGACAGTCGTGTCGCTCATCGCCTCACCTCAGCTTGGGGTTGAGCGCGTCGCGCAGCCAGTCGCCGAACAGATTGATCGACAAGGCGAGCAGCACGAGCACCAGCGCGGGGAAGAGCAGGATCCACCACTCCCCCGAGAACAGATATTGCTGGCCGAAACGGATCAGCGTGCCGAGCGAGGGCTGGGTGGGCGGCATGCCGACGCCGAGGAAGGACAGGGTCGCCTCCTCGATCACGGCGAGAGCGAGATTGATCGTGGCGATGACCAGCACCGGGCCGGCGACATTGGGCAGCACGTGCTTGATCATCACCGGCCAGGCCCTGAGCCCGATCAGCCGCGCGGCGTCGACATAGACCTTGTTCTTCTCCACCAGCGTCGAACCGCGCACGGTGCGGGCATATTGCGCCCAGTTGGACAGGCCGATCGCGACGACGAGGACGAGAAGCGTCATCTGCTCCTGCAGCGCCGGCGGGATCAACCCGCGCGCGACGCCGAAGACCAGCAGCGCCACGAGGATCGCCGGGAAGCTGAGCTGGATATCGGCGATGCGCATGATCAGCGCCTCGGTGCGGCCGCCGACATAGCCGGCGACGAGGCCGAGCCCGACGCCGATCACCAGCGAGAACAGCACAGAGGCGGCGCCGACCAGCAGCGAGACGCGCGAGCCGTAGAGAATGGCGGAGAAGATGTCGCGCCCCTGCCCGTCGGAGCCCAGCCAGAACACCTTGCCGGTGATCTCATTGGGTTGCATCGGCCGCGAGAACCCGTCCGAGAGGTCGAGCGAGGCGGGGTCGAACGGGTCGTAGGGTGCGATCAGCGGCGCCGCCAGCGCCGCCAGCACCAGCAGGACCGCCAGAACGGTCGCGACCACCGTGACGGGCGAGGAGCGGAACGACCAGATGATGTCGGAATCCCAGAAGCGCGCCAGGCGCCCAGGCGCGCGTTCGGTCCGGGCCGGATCGGTGCTCATGCGACACCCCGGCGCTGCTCGGGGCTGGCGGAGGCGGTCTTGCGGGGCATCACTTGGCCATTGCGGGGTTGCCGGTGCGCAGCCGGGGATCGAGCGCGACATAGACGAGATCGACGACGAGCGAGGTCACCACGAAGACGAAGGCGACGAAGAGAAGATAGGCCGACATCACCGGCACATCGACGAACTGCACCGCATTGACGAAGAGCGCGCCCAGCCCCGGCCATTGGAACACCGTCTCGGTGACGATGGCGAAAGCGATGACGCCGCCGAGCTGGACGCCGGCGATGGTGATGACCGGGATCATGGTGTTGCGCAGCGCGTGCCGGAATTCGATGCGGCGCTCGGGGATGCCCCTGGCGCGGGCGAAGCGGATGAAATCGGCGCGCATCACCTCGAGCATTTCGGAGCGGACCAGCCGCATGATCAGCGTCAGCTGCAGGAAGCCCAGCGTCAGCACCGGCATGACCAGCGATTGCAGCCCGGTCTTGGTCAAAAGCCCGGTGGACCACCAGCCGATCATCACCACGTCGCCGCGCCCGAAACTCGGCAGCCAGCGCAGCTCCACCGCGAAGATGTAGATCAGCCCGATGCCGATCAGGAAGGTCGGCAGGCTGACCCCGATCAGCGACAGCGACATCACCAGATTGGCGATCCAGCCATCGCGGCGGATCGCGGCATAGACGCCGAGCGAGACGCCGACGACGAAGGCGAACAGCGCCGAGAGCACGGCGAGCTCCACCGTCGCCGGCAGTCTTTCCATGATCAGCGCCGAGACCTTGCGGCCCTGGCGATAGGAGATGCCGAAATCGCCGCGCGCCGCATCCCCGACGAAGCGGGCGAATTGCAGCGCGACCGGGTCGTTGAGGCCGAGCCGCTCGGTCAGTTCCGCACGGTCCTGCAGCGTCGCCTCCTGCCCCAGCATGTTGACGACGGGATCGCCGACGAAGCGGAACATGGAAAAGGCGATGAAGGCGACGGCGAGCATCACCACCAGCCCCTGCATCAGGGAGCGCAGGATATAGGCGAGCATCGGTGAGCCCTGTTCAGATCAAGAGGCGACGCGCGCCGTCATGCCCACCCGCGCAGGGAGCGTCCACGATGGCGGCGGAGCGCTCGACGCGCGAAGGCGGGGATGGTCGGGACGCGCCCGACCATGACGATGCAGATGCACGAGCGTCGCTCGCGACGGGACTAGGAGCCCTTGAAGGACACCATCTTGAGCTTGGGATTGTTGCCGACATCGACGGGGATATCGAGCGGCGCGGTCATCGCATAGCTCAGCGACTGATGGTGGATCGGCAGATAGATCGTCTCGTCCTTCAGCTTGGTCCAGAGCTTGGCGATGGTCGCGTCGCGCTTCGGCAGGTCGACCTCGCGCGAGAGCGACTGGATCATCGCGTCGACGTCCTTGTCGCTGTAGCCGGTGGCGTTCCAGCTGCCCTGCGAGCCGGTGCGCGAATGGTACATGTAGGAGAAGATGTAATCGCTGTCATAGGTCGGCACGCCCCAGCCGACGAGGTAGAAATCGGTCTCCGCCGGGTTGCGCTGGATCAGGTTGAAATGGATCGACTTGGACTGCGAGACCAGGTTCACCTTGACGCCGATCTGGCCGAACATGCCGACGGCGGCCTGGCAGATGCCCTCGTCGTTGACATAGCGGTCATTGGGGCAGTGCAGCGTGGTGGAGAAGCCGTTGGGGTAGCCGGCTTCCGCCAGCAGCGCCTTGGCCTTGGCCATGTCGGTCGGCGGCGCGGCGTCGAGCTCCTTGGTCCAGCCATTGACGAAGGGCGGCATGATCACGCCGGTCGGCACGGATTCGCCGCGCATCACCACGCGCTGGATCGCCGGGCGGTTGATCGCCATGTTCAGGGCCTGGCGGACGCGCTTGTCGGCGAAGGGGTTCTTGCCCTCGACATTGTCGCTCTTGAGATCGGCCGAGCCGACATTCATGCCGAAGAAGATGGTGCGGTTCTCAGGGCCCGAATTGACCTTGATCTTGGGCTGGCTCCTGAGCCGGGCGATGTCCTGCACCGGAACGTCCTGCACGAAATCGACCTCGCCGGAGAGCAGGGCGGCGACGCGGGTGGCGTCCTGCTTGATCGGAACCAGCGTCAGCTCGGTGATCTCCAGCGGCACCTTGCCCTTGTTCCAATAGGCGTCGTTGCGCTTCATCACCGTCTTCACGTCGGCTTCGCGCGAGACGAGGATGAAGGGGCCGGTGCCGTTGGCGTTGCGGACCGCGAAATTCTCTTCCTTGTTCTTGAAGTCCTGCGTCTTGACCGCGTTGTTCTTCTCGGCCCAGGCCTTGCTGAGGATGCGGATCGACGAGGTGTTGTTGACCAGCAGCGGGTTGGGACCCTTGGTCTTGATCTGCACGGTCATGTCGTCGGTCTTGCTGACCTTCTCGACCGAGGTGAGATAGCCCTTGAAGTCCGAGGTCGGCTGCATGGCGCGCTCATAGGAGAACACCACGTCATCGGCCGTCAGGGCCGAGCCGTCATGAAACTTGACCCCCTGCTGGAGCTTGAACTCCCAGACGGTGGGATCCTCGGGCAGGACGCGCCAGGAGGTGGCGAGCAGCGGCAGCAGCTTGCCGGCATGGTCCCGCTCCGTCAGGCTTTCATAGATGTGCTGGTTGAGCGAGGTCGTCGGACCCTCGTTCTGGGCATGCGGATCCAGCGTCAGGGCATCCCCGGAGGCGGCCCATTTCAGCGGGCGTGCCTCGGCCGTGGCGAGGGCCAGAACGGATGCGCCCAGCAGCGCCGCGGCGAGAGCGAGAAAACGCGGTTTCATCGGATAGTGCCTCCCCTTGGCCGGGCCTCTCGGGCCGGCGAAGGCGAGACCTTATCCATACATTCCGCGCGAGTCACGGGGCTAACATGCGCAATGCGCATGCCGCCGGACGACCATCCGCATGTTTTTGCGGCAGCGCTCAGCGGGAGAGCTCGGCGATCACGCCGCGGACGAACTGCGTGCCCTTCTCCAGCTGATCCACCGACAGGAACTCGTCTGGCTGATGGGCCTGGGCGATGTCGCCGGGGCCGCAGACCACGGTCGACCAGCCGGCACGCTGGAAGAGCCCGCCCTCGGTGCCATAGGAGACGACGTGGCTGCCATTGTCGCCGGTGAGGCGGCGGCACAGAGTCTCGGCCGCGCCGCCCTGCTCCGGCCCCATGGCCGGGGTGTAGGAGGTGACCTCGAAATCAATGCCGGTTTCCGGGGCGATCGCCTGCATCCGGGCCTCGACCTCGGCCAGTTTGGCGCGGTAGCGCTGCTCGTAAGCCTCGTCGCTTTCGCCCGGAATGCAGCGCACCTCATGGGTGAAGGAGCAATGCTCCGCGGTGATGTTGACGGCGGTGCCGCCCTGCACGACGCCGACATGGAGGGTGGTATAGGGCGGCTCGAAGCCGGTATCGGCCGGGGTGCGGGCCTTGTTCTCCGCCATCACCTCATTGTGCCAGTGGATCAGCTCGGCCGCGATCATCACCGCCGGCACGCCGGCATGAACCCGGCTCGAATGCACGGCATGGCCGCGCACCGTGGTGCGCATCCGCATGCCGCCCTTGTGACCCGTCACCACCTGCATCATCGAGGGCTCGCCGACGATCACGGCGGAGGGGGCGAAGCCGGCCTGCACCATGTCCTTGATCATCACCCGCACGCCCTGGCAGCCGACCTCCTCGTCATAGGAGAGCGCGATATGGACGGGGCGCTTCAGCGGCGCCTTCAGCATCTCCGGCACCAGGGCCAGCGCAATGGCGTCGAAGCCCTTCATGTCGCAGGCGCCACGGCCATAGAGCCTGCCGTCGCGCTCGGTCAGCGTCCAGGGGTCGGAACTCCAGTCCTGCCCGGCGACCGGGACGACGTCGGTGTGGCCCGAAAGCACGATGCCGCCGGCCGCCTGCGGGCCGATCGTGGCATAGAGATTCGCCTTCTGCCCGTCGGGGCTCGGGACGATCCGGCTGTCGACGCCGAGGCCGGCGAGATAGTCGCGGCAGAAATGGATCAGCTCCAGATTGCTGCGCTGCGATTCCGTGTTGAACGAAACCAGCTTGGCCAGCATGTCCTTGGGCGTCAGGGTCACGATGCGATCTTTCCGATGTGTCGGGAGGGGCATGAGGATGGCGGTGCAGGGTAGGCGGACGCGGGACGCGGTCAACGGCTTTGGCGCATGGCGGGGTGACCGGCGGCGATCGCCCGGCCCATGCGCCTCGATCGGCGCGCGGCTCTTGCATTTGCTCCGGCAGCCATCATCCTGAAGAGGCCCAGCTTGATCGGGCCGGAGCCCTGCCCTCCGCGCTCCGTCCGTCGCGCAGAGGCAGCAAAGGGCCGACCATGACCAAGACCGCCTTCGACGTGACCCTCGCCCATATCCAATCCGCTGCGGCGCGGCTCTCGGGGCGCATCAGGCGCACGCCGACCTATCACAGCGCCGGCCTGTCGGCGCGGCTCGGCGTCGAGACCATGGTCAAGGTCGAGAGCCTGCAGATCGGCGGGTCGTTCAAGGTCCGCGGCTGCTTCAACAAGATGATGCAGATGAGCGAGACCGAGCTGGCGCGCGGGGTCGTCACCGTCTCCGGCGGCAACCACGCCATCGCGCTCGCCCTCGTCGCCAAGAGCCTGGGCGCGCGGGCGCTGGTGCTGATGCCGAAGGACGTGGCGGCGTTCAACATCGAGATGACCCGCAGCCTCGGCGGCGAGGTCGAGCTGTGCGAGGACGCGGTCGAGGCGTTCGAACGGGCCGCCGCCTATGAGAAGCGCGGCATGGTGCATGTCCATTCCTTCGACGATCCCGCGATCATAGCCGGCCATGGCACGCTGGGGCTGGAGGTGGTGGCCGATGCCAGCGGGCGGCTCGACCATGTCTTCCTGTCGATCGGCGGCGGCGGCTTCGCGGCCGGGGTGGCCGCGGCGCTGAAGGGTCTCGACCCCGCGATCCGCATCCATGGCGTCGAGACCGAGGGCGCGACGACGATGACGCAGGCGCTGGCGGCCGGAAAGCCGGTGCCGATCCGGGCCACCTCCATCGCCCGGACGCTCAACGCCCCCTTCGCGACCGAGCGGACCATGGCGGCGGCGCGCGAGCTGCTGGAGGACATCATCGTGGTGCCGGATGCGGCGGCGGTGCGCGAGATCGTCTGGGTGCTGCAGAACGGGCGCGTGCTGCTGGAGCCGGCCGCGGCCTGCGTGGTGGCGGCGGCGGAGGCGCGCAAGGACCTGTTCAAGCCGGGCGAGCGGGTCGGGCTGATCCTGTGCGGCTCGAACGTCGCGCTGGAGGATCTCGACGGGTGGCGCCGCCAGTTCGGCGTGTAACCCATCGGCATTATTCGCTGCGCACCCGCCCCTCATGCCGCATTGGACTTGGACGGCGCGCCTGCGTCGCGCTAGGTGTGGGCGAGGCCACCCGGTTCCTGCCAAGGCTGGCCGCCCTTCTTCCGCCCGAGGATCCGATGCCCAAATCCGAACTGATCGCCGCGCTCGCTCCCGAGATCACCGCCATCCGCCGCGACCTGCACCGCCATCCCGAGCTGATGTACGACGTGCATCGTACCGCCGGCGTGGTCGCGCAGAAGCTGACGGAATGGGGCGTGGACGAGGTCGTCGCCGGCATCGGCAAGACCGGCGTCGTCGGGGTGATCAAGGGTCGCGGCCAGGGCTCGGGCAAGGTGATCGCCATGCGGGCCGACATGGATGCGCTGCCGATCCATGAGGAGACCAATCTCGAGCATCGTTCCACCGTGCCGGGAAAGATGCATGCCTGCGGCCATGACGGCCATACCGCGATGCTGCTCGGCGCGGCGAAATATCTCGCCGAGACCCGCGATTTCGACGGCACCGCCGTGGTGATCTTCCAACCGGCCGAAGAGGGCGGCGCCGGCGCGAAGGCGATGATCGACGACGGGCTGATGACCCGTTTCGGCATCCAGGAGGTCTATGGCATGCACAACAAGCCGGGCCTGCCGGTCGGCCAGTTCGACGTGCGCAAGGGCCCGACCATGGCGGCGGCCGACCGTTTCCACATCAAGATCGAAGGCCTCGGCGGCCATGCCGCGGCGCCGCACCGGGTGAAGGATCCGATCGTGGCCGCCAGCCAGCTGGTGACGGCGATGCAGACGATCTCCTCGCGCAACGCCAACCCGCTCGACTCCGTCGTCGTCTCGGTCACCGCCCTGCTGGCGGGCGAGGCGTTCAACGTGATCCCGCAGACGGCCGAGCTCAAGGGCACGGTGCGGACGCTGACGCCGGAGATGCGCGCGCTGGCGCAGCAGCGCATCACCGACATCGTCGACGGGCTGATGAAGGCCTTCGAGATGGAGTACACGCTGGACTACCATCTCGGCTATCCCATCACCTTCAACCATGCCGCGCAGACCGAATTCGTGACCAGCACGATCGAGGCGGCCTTCGGCGAAGGCAAGGTCGACACCTCGGTGCCGCCGACCATGGGCTCGGAGGATTTCTCCTACATGCTGGAGGAGCGCCCCGGCGCCTTCGTCAATATCGGCAATGGCGACTCGGCCGGGCTGCATCACCCGGCCTATGAGTTCAACGACGAGGCGATCCCGGTCGGCGTGACCTATTGGGCGAACCTCGTCGAGACCGCCATGCCGCAGCGCGGCTGAGCTCCAGGCCAGGCGATGAGCGATATCGATTGCCTTGTGATCGGGGCCGGCGTCGTCGGCCTCGCCGTCGCGCGGGCGCTGGCGCTGGCGGGGCGCGAGGTCGTCATCGCCGAGGCGGCCGACGGCATCGGCACCCAGACCTCGGCGCGCAACAGCGAGGTCATCCATGCGGGGATCTACTACCCGCCGGGGTCGCTGAAGGCGCGGGTCTGCGTCGAAGGGCGCAAGCGGCTCTACGCCTATCTCGATGAGCGCGGCCTGCCCTACAAGGCCTGCGGCAAGCTGATCGTGGCGACCAGCGCGGCGCAGAAGCCGGCGCTGGAGACGATCATGGCCCGCGCCCTCGCCTCCGGCGTGGACAGCCTGCGCTGGGTCGACGCCGCGGAGGCGCGCGCGCTGGAGCCGGAGGTCCGCTGCGAGATCGCACTGCTCTCGCCCGAGACCGGCGTCGTCGACAGCCACGCGCTGATGCTGTCGCTGCTCGGGGAATGCGAGGCGGCCGGCGGTTCGCTGGCGCTCAACACGCCGATCACCGGCTGGCGGCGCGAGGCTGCCGGGTTCAGCGTGGATTTCGGCGGCGACGATCCCGCGACCTACAGCGTCAGGACGATCGTCAACGCGGCAGGCCATGGCGCGCCGCGGCTCCTGGCGAAGCTCGAGGGCTTTCCGGCGCCGCATGTGCCGGTCCAGCATTTCGCCAAGGGCAATTACTTCGCGCTGCTGGGCAAGCAGCCCTTCACACATCTGGTCTATCCGATCCCCGAGGCGGCGGGGCTGGGCATCCATGCGACCATCGACCTCGCCGGACGGGTCAAGTTCGGGCCGGATGTGGAATGGGTGGCGGACGACCAGGATCTCGTCGTCGATCCCGCCCGCGCGGAGCGGTTCTACGCCGCGATCCGGAGCTATTGGCCGGGCCTGCCCGATGGGGCGCTGGTCGCCGATTATGCCGGCATCAGGCCGAAGCTGCATGACGCCTCGCAGCCCATGCCGGATTTCCGCATCGACGGGCCCGAGGTCCATGGCGTGCCGGATCTCGTCAACCTGCTGGGCATCGAGAGCCCGGGGCTGACGAGTTCGCTGGCGATCGCGGAGCTAGCGGTGGAGCGGCTGGCGGCGTGAGGACAGCGGTCCGGTGCGATTCTGCCTCCCCCTACCGTCCTTGCGAGCACAGCGAAGCAATCCAGAGCGCCGTGCGCTCACCCCCTGGGTTGCTTCGCTGCGCTCGCAATGACGGGTTTCAGCCGCGCAGCGCGGT
>NZ_LMRT01000001.1:275353-275442 GCF_001426225.1 Allobosea sp. Leaf344
TGAGCCTTCCCCTCGCGTCCTTGCGGGCGCAGCGAAGCCATCCAGAGCGCCGGGCGCTCACCCCATGGGTTGCTTCGCTGCGCTCGCAA
>NZ_LMRT01000001.1:275576-275659 GCF_001426225.1 Allobosea sp. Leaf344
TAGCGCGGTCCGGTGCCGGTGAGCCTCCCCCTCGCGTCCTTGCGAGCGCAGCGAAGCCATCCAGAGCGCCGGGCGCTCACCCC
>NZ_LMRT01000001.1:275764-275903 GCF_001426225.1 Allobosea sp. Leaf344
GGCGCAGCGCGGTCCGGTGCCGTCGAGCCTTCCCCTCGCGTCCTTGCGAGCGTAGCGAAGCAATCCAGAGCGCCGAGCGCTCACCCCCTGGGTTGCTTCGCTGCGCTCGCAATGACGGGTTTCAGCCGCGCAGCGCGGT
>NZ_LMRT01000001.1:275955-276159 GCF_001426225.1 Allobosea sp. Leaf344
AATCCAAAGCGCCGGGCGCTCACCCCATGGGTTGCTTCGCTGCGCTCGCAATGACGGGTCTCAGCCGCGCAGCGCGGTCCGGTGCCGTTGAGCCTCCCCCTCGCGTCCTTGCGGGCGCAGCGAAGCAATCCAGAGCGCCGGGCGCTCACCCCCTGGGTTGCTTCGCTGCGCTCGCAATGACGGGTTTCAGCCGCGCAGCGCGGT
>NZ_LMRT01000001.1:276181-276429 GCF_001426225.1 Allobosea sp. Leaf344
GATTGAGCCTCCCCCTCGCGTCCTTGCGAGCGTAGCGAAGCCATCCAGAGCGCCGGGCGCTCACCCCCTGGATTGCTTCGCTGCGCTCGCAATGACGGGTTTCAGCCGCGCAGCGCGGTCCGGTGCCATTGAGCCTCCCCCTCGCGTCCTTGCGAGCGCAGCGAAGCCATCCAGAGCGCCGGGCACTCACCCCATGGGTTGCTTCGCTGCGCTCGCAATGACGGGTTTCAGCCGCGCAGCGCGGTCCG
>NZ_LMRT01000001.1:276484-276592 GCF_001426225.1 Allobosea sp. Leaf344
CTGGGTTGCTTCGCTGCGCTCGCAGTGACGGGTTTCAGCCGCGCAGCGCGGTCCGGTGCCGTTGAGCCTCCCCCTCGCGTCCTTGCGAGCGCAGCGAAGCAATCCAGA
>NZ_LMRT01000001.1:276647-527606 GCF_001426225.1 Allobosea sp. Leaf344
CGCCTCTCTCGCCAGCCGCGTCACCCGCGCCCAGTCGCGCGCTGCCACCGCATCCGTCGGGACCAGCCAGGAGCCGCCGACGCAGATCACCTGGCCGAGCGCGAGGTAATCGGCGAGGTTGTTCAGGCCGACGCCGCCGGTGGGGCAGAATTGCAGCTGCGGGAACGGCCCCGACAGCGCCTTGATGGCGGAGACGCCCCCGGCCTGTTCGGCGGGGAAGAATTTGCAATGCAGCCGCCCGGCCGCGACCGCGCGCATGCAGTCCGACGCGGTGGCGACACCCGGCAGCCAGGGCAGGCCGGCTTCCTTCAGCGCCGCGTCGACCGTCTCGCTGAAGCCGGGGCTGACCACCGCCTGTGCGCCGGCCTCCTTCACCTGCAGCACCTGCTCGGGCGTGACGACCGTGCCGGCCACGGCCAGCGCCTCCGGCACCTGGCGGGCGATGGCCTCCAGCGCGGCGAGTCCGGCGGGCCGCCGCAGCGTGACCTCGACGATGTCGATGCCGCCCTCGACCAGCGCGCGCGCGAGATCGACGGCGAGCGCCGCATCCTCGATCACCACGACCGGCACGACGCCGCAGGCCTTCAGGCGAGCGATCACGGCTGTTTCGTCCATGGCGGTTCTCATTTCAGGCGGTTCGCGGGGCTGCGGATCGGTGCGCCCCGTCTCTAGCGCCTGCCCCAATAGACGTCGAGGCCCTGCGGCCGGCGCAGCAGGAGATCGATCGGCAGCGGCCTCGTACGCTCCGCGGCCGCGGCGAGCACGGCCTGTTTGGCCTCCCCCGAGATCAGCAGCCCCGCCCAGCGCGCCTCCAGGAGCCGGCCGGGCGACAAGGAGAGCCGCGGGGCATGGCCGTCCGGCCGCGCGATGGCGACGCCGCTATCGGGGCAGTCCGGCTCGAGCGCGGGGTCGCCGGGAAAGAGCGAGGCGATATGGCCGTCGGCCCCCATGCCGCTGACCAGGATGTCGAGCGTCGGCAGGGTGGCGATATGGGCGCAGAGTGCCGAAGCCGCGGCTTCCAGATCGCTGCCATAGCCGTGGAAGGAGACGAAGCCGCAGCGCCCCTCGCCGAGCGGGCGGAACCGCTCCCGCAGCATGCGCTCGTTGGAGGCGGCGTCCTCCGGCGCGACGAAGCGCTCATCGGTGGGCATCAGCGTGACGCGGCCCCAATCGAGCGGCACCTCGCCCAGCGTCTCCAGGAAATGCCGGGGGCTGGTGCCGCCGGGGACGGCGAGGAGCACGCGCGCCTGCCGATCGAGCAGCGCCCGGATGCGGACGCCGACGCTTTCGGAGAGCGCCTCGCAGGCCCCTTCCAGCGTGTCGAAGCGAAACCAGGCGGTGGGACCGGCCGGCGCCATCACAGCATCTCCGGATCGGCCCAGGAGCGGCCGTCGCGTTCGATCAGGCCGATCGCCTGGGACGGGCCCCAGGAGCCGGCGGCGTAGCGATGCGGCTGCGGCGAGAATTCACGCCAGCCGGCCAGGATCGGGTCGACCCAGGCCCAGGCCTGCTCGACCTCGTCGCGGCGCATGAACAGGGTCTGGTCGCCGCGGATGACGTCGGTCAGCAGGCGCTCATAGGCGTCGGGGGTGCGCACGTCGAAGGCGGTCTCGTAACGCAGATCGAGCTGGCGCGGCACGATCTTGAGGCGGCCGGAGCCCGGCACCTTCATCATCAGCTGCAATTGCACCCCGTCATTCGGCTGCAGCCTTATCACCAGCCTGTTGGCGTCGAGCCTGTCGCAGCCGGGGCCGCTGCCGAAGATCGAATGCGGCACCGGCTTGAAGGTGACGGCGATCTCGGAATAGCGCTGCGCCATGCGCTTGCCGGAGCGCAGATAGATCGGCACCCCGGCCCAGCGCCAGGTGTCGATCTCGCAGCGGATCGCCACGAAGGTCTCGGTGTTGGAGGCGTGTCCGAGCTCCTCGGCATAGCCGCGCACGCGCTGCCCGTCGCTCTGGCCGGCGCCATATTGCCCGCGCACCGTGTGGCGCTGGACATCGGGGCCGACGATCGGGCGCAACGCCTTCAGCACGCGCACCTTCTCGTCGCGCACGGCATCGGCCTCGAGCATGTTGGGCGGCTCGATGGCGAAGAGGCAGAGCAGCTGCATGACGTGGTTCTGCACCATGTCGCGCATATGCCCGGCCTTGTCGTAATAGCCGGCGCGGCTTTCCAGCCCCACGGTCTCGGCCACCGTGATCTGGACGTTGTCGATGTCGCGGCTGGACCAGGAGCGCTCGAACAGCGTGTTGGCGAAGCGCAGCACCAGCAGGTTCTGGACCGTTTCCTTGCCGAGATAATGATCGATCCGGTAGGTGCGGCTCTCGGGCAGGATGCGGGCCACCGCGTCGTTGATCTCGCGGGCGGAGGCGAGATCGCGCCCCAGCGGCTTTTCCAGGATGACGCGCGAGGTCGGCGTCAGGATATCGGCCTTGGCGAGGTTCTCGCAGATCGGGATGAACAGGTCGGGCGGCGTCGAGAGATAGAAGGACCGCACACGCTCCGACTGGCCGAGCGCCTGCTTCAGCGCGGCGAAGCTCTCCGGCTGCAGCGCATCGGCCTGGACCATGGTCAGGCGGCGCAGAAAGGCCTCGATCTCATCCGCGGCGAGATTGTCTTGGGCGAGCCGCTCGGCGATCTGGTTCGGCAGCCCCGTCACATCCTCGCTCTTGCGCACGATGGCGAGGATGCGGCTGTCCTCGGGCAGCACGCCCTCCTGATTGCGCTGGGCCAGAGCGGGAAACAGCTTGCGCAAGGCGAGATCGCCGCTCGCGCCGAAGATCACCAGATCGAAAGGCGGCACGGGCGTGCGCTGCGGCGCAGCCTCGGGACGGATGATGCGATCGGCGATGGCGTCCATGGGCGGGGCGTCTTTCGTCTGGCGAGAAGCGCAGGGCACCTCCCTGCGACTCGCGCCATCATGACGCGCTTTTGCGGAAACATCACGACGCTCCGCGCGCGGGGCGTGCGCCTCATCCCGCGCGCTTGAAGCCTTCGCTGGCGACCAGCAGCTGGCGGGCATAATCGGTCTGCGGATTGCGCGCCGCCAGCGTCTGCGCCGTCATCTCCTCGACGCCGCGGCCGAACTGCATGACGAGCAGGCGCTCGCACATATGGGCGACGACCGCGAGATCGTGGCTGACCAGAATGTAGGTGAGGTTGCGCTGCCGGCGCAGGCTGGTCAGCAGGTTCAGCACCTCGGCCTGGATCGAGACGTCGAGCGCCGAGGTCGGCTCGTCCAGCAGCAGGATGCTCGGCTCCAGCACGAGCGCCCTGGCGATGGCGACGCGCTGGCGCTGGCCGCCGGAGAGCTGGTGCGGATAGCGGAAGCGGAAGGAGGGCGGCAGGCCGACATCGGCCATGGCGCGGCCGATCCGGGCTTCCGCATCGCCGATGCCATGGATGGTCAGCGGCTCGGCCAGCGCGTCATCTACGGTCTTCTTCGGATGAAGCGAGCCATAGGGATCCTGGAAGACCATCTGAACGGCGCGGTGGAACGCCTTGTCGCGCTGCCGCGGCTGGCTCTTGCCGAGGATCGCGACCTCGCCGCTCCAGTCGCGGTTGAGGCCGGCCAGCACCCGCAGCACGGTGGATTTGCCGGAGCCGGATTCGCCGACGATGCCGAAGCTCTCGCCCGGCTGGACCGAGAGCGACAGGTCCTTGACCACGTGATTATCGGCGAAGGAGACGTTCAGCCTCTCGGTGGCGATCGCGGGGCCGGTCATCGCATTGCACTTTCGCTCGTGTCGGCCCGCCCTCCGAGCGGGAGGCGAAGCCATGGTCCCGAAACGACCTCGGGCCGCCGGGCGCGGCACGGGCGGGGAGCCGCGGCGGGTTCGGTCTGGTTCAGGCCAGCCATGCGGGGTCGCGCTCCAATGTGGCGAGCTTCGCCTTGGGGTGGTCGAGATCCGGCAGGCAGCCGAGCAGCCCGAGCGTATAGGGGTGGCGGCGGGCCCGCGCCGACTCATCCGCCAGTTCGGCGGCCGGCAGGGTCTCCATCGCCTTGCCGCCATACATGACGATGACGCGGTCGCAGAAGGACTGCACCAGATGCAGGTCGTGGCTGATGAAGATCAGGCCCATGCCGCGGCTGGTGACGAGATCGTCGAGGATCTTCAGCACCTGCAGCTGGACCGTGACGTCGAGCGCCGAGGTCGGCTCGTCGGCGATCAGGATGTCGGGCTCGGCGATCAGCATCATCGCGATCATCACGCGCTGGCCCATGCCGCCGGAGACCTCGTGCGGGTAGAGATCATAGACCCGGGCCGGCTCGCGGATCTGCACCGCCTCGAGCATGCCGAGGCTGCGCTCCTTCGCCTCGCGCGCACTCGCCTTGTGATGGACGCGATAGGCCTCGGCGATCTGCGATCCGACCGTCTGGACCGGGTTCAGCGAGAATTTCGGATCCTGCATCACCATGGAGATGTGGCGCCCGCGCAGCTTGCGGCGGCTGCGCCTGTCCATGGTCAGCAAGTCCTGGCCGCGATAGACCATACGGTCGGCCAGCACCTCGCCCGGCGGCGGGATGAGGTCGAGAATGGCGCGGCCGGTCATCGACTTGCCGGAGCCGGATTCGCCGACGATGCCGAGGCGCTCGCGGCCGAGCGTGAAGGACAGGCCGCGCACCGCCCGCACGATTCCCGTCGGCGTGTGGAAATTGACCCGGAGATTGTCGAGTTCGAGCAGAGGCTGTTCGGTCATGGCCGACGAGAGAGGGGGTGTCGGGTGCATCATGCTCACCTCGCATCCATGACGTCGCGCAGGCCGTCGCCGAGCAGGTTGAAGCCGAGGGCGACGATGCAGATCGCGACGCCCGGGAAGGTCGCGACCCACCATTGATCGAAGATCTGCTCGCGCCCGGCGGAGATCATCGCGCCCCATTCCGGAATCGGCGGCTGCGCACCCAGCCCGAGGAAGCCGAGACCGGCGGCGGTGAGGATGATGCCGGCCATGTCCAGCGTGGTGCGCACGATCAGCGAGGGCAGGCAGAGCGGCACCACATGTTTCCAGACGATGCGCCATTGCGAGGCGCCTTGCAGCCGCACCGCGGCGATGTAGTCCTGCTGGCGGATGATCAGCGTCTCGGCGCGGGCGACGCGCGCATAGGGCGGCCAAGCGGTGATCGCGATGGCGATGACGGCGTTCTCCAGCCCCGGCCCCAGCGCCGCGACGAAAGCCAGCGCCAGGACGAGGCGGGGAAAGGCGAGGAAGATGTCGGTGACCCGCATCAGCGCCCTGTCGACCCAGCCGCCGAGATAGCCCGAGGTCGCGCCGATCAGCAGGCCGACCGGGCCGACCATGATCACCACCATGATGACGATGACCAGCGTGACGCGGGCGCCGTGGACGATGCGGCTGAAGATGTCGCGCCCGAGCGAATCCGTGCCGAACCAATTGACGGCGGAGGGCGGCATCAGCCGGCGGTCGAGGTTCTGCGCCAGCGGGTCGAAGGGCGCGATCAGCGGCGCGAAGGCGGCGACGAGCAGCAGCGCGACGACGATGCCGAGGCCGATCACCGCCAGGCGGTTGCGGCGGAAGGCGAGCCATTGCCGGTAGAGCTGGCCGAGCCTGGCCTGGCGGCGCGACTGCGGGGAATCGGTGGTGAGGTACTCGGTCCAGGTGGTCATGGCCTCACCGCGTCCGTGGATCGACCAGGCGGCCGAGAATATCGGAGAACAGGTTGACGCCGATGAACACCGCCCCCACGACCAGCGTGCCGCCCAGCACGGCGTTCATATCGGCGTTCAGCAGCGAATTGGTGATGTAGCGGCCGAGCCCGGGCCAGGCGAAGATCGTCTCGGTCAGCACCGAACCCTCGAGCAGCTGCGCATAGGACAGCGCCACGACCGTGATCAGCGGCACGAGCGCGTTGCGCAGCGCGTGGCGCCAGATCACGCGGAACTCCGACATGCCCTTCACCCGCGCCGCGATGACATATTGTTGCTGCAGCTCGGCGATCATGAAGCTGCGGGCCATGCGGCTGATATAGGCCAGGCTGAACAGGCCGAGCACGGCGGAGGGCAGGACGAGATGGGAGAAGGCGTCCCAGAACGCGTCCCATTCGCCCTGCATGGCGGCGTCGAGCAGGATGACGCCGGTGACGGGGGTGACGAAATCCTGCCAGGCGACGCCGATGCGCCCCGGCCCGCCGACCCAGCCGAGCTTGGCGTAGAACAGCAGCAGCCCCATCAGCCCGAGCCAGAAGACGGGGATGGAATAGCCGAACAGGCCGAGGATGCGGGCGAGCTGGTCGGGCCAGCGACCCTGATAGACGGCGGCCAGCACGCCGAGCGGCACGCCGAGCACCACGCCGATCAGCGTTCCCAGGGTCGCGAGTTCGAGCGTCGCGGGGAAGACGCGTTTGATGTCGTCGGTGACCTTCTGCGCGGTGAGCACCGAGGTGCCGAGATCGCCGGTGAAGACCTTGCCGACATAGATCGCGAATTGCTGCCAGAGCGGCTTGTCGAGGCCGAGCTCGGCGCGCGCCGCGTCATAGACATCGGGCCGGGCATTGTCGCCGACCACGGCGAGGACCGGATCGATCGGCACCACGCGCGCGATCAGGAAGGTGATCAGCAGCAGCCCGAACATGGTGATCGCCACCGTGCTCAGCTCGCGGCCGATCAGCCCGCCCCAGCGCGAGGCCCTGTCGCGGAACGCTCCGCTGCGCCTGCTCGTCTCGGCAACCGTCATCACGCAACCACTTCGTCTCGTCTCGGGAGGTCTGTGTCCGTCTCGAACGCCCGCCGGCCCGGCCTCTCGCCGCCGGCGGCCGCCCAAAGCAAAAACCCGCCACGTCCGCGGGACGTGGCGGGGGCTCGTTCGGAGCCGGTCTCAGTTCTTCGCGATCGGCGCGTAGAAATTGGTGTCGGAGCTCGGCCCGATCGCCCAGCCGCTCACGCCCTTGCGCAGCGCCGACACCTCGACCTGCTGGAACATGATGACGAAGGGCGAGACCTTCTGATGCTCGCGCTGCAGCGTGCCATAGGTGGCGGCGCGCTTGGCGGCGTCGGATTCCAGCACGGCGGCCTGGGTGACCTTGGTCATGTCCGGGATGTCCCAGGCATTGCGCCAGGCCAGCGTCTTCGACTTGGCATCCTCGCCATTGTTCTCGTTGATGGCGAAGGTCTCGGCATTGGTGTGCGGATCGAGATAATCCGGGCCCCACTGCCCGATATAGATGTCATGGGTGCGGGCGCGGTACTTGGTCAGGGTCTGCTTGCCGTCGCCGGGGATCAGCTCGAGCTTGATGCCGGCCTGGGCCCAGCTCGACTGGATCGCCTGGGCGATGTCGGTGATCGGGTTCACCGAGCGGACATCCATGGTGACGGTGAAGCCGTTGGGATAGCCGGCCTTGGTGAGCAGCTCCTTGGCCTTGGCGGGATCGAATTTGTAGGGCTTGTCGTCGATGGCGCCCAGGAAACCCTTCGGCAGGAAGGATTCATGGTGCTTGTAGGTGCCCTCGACGATGTTGCGCTCGATCGCGGTGTAATCCACCAGCCACTTCATCGCCTCGCGCACTTCAGGCTTGGCGAAATGCGGGTTCTTGGTGTTGAGGCCGAGATAGAGGATGTAGCCCTTGTCGCCCTGCACGATCTGGATGTCGGCCTTGTCCTTCACCGCGGCGAGCTGGTCCTTGGAGAGGTTGCGGGCGATGTCGACATCGCCCTTCTCCAGCAGCAGGCGCTGCGAGGCCGGCTCGGCGACGTGGCGGACGATGACGCGCTTGTTCTTCGGCGCGCCCTTGTACCAGCTCTCATTGGCCTCGAGCGCATATTGCTCGTTGGGACGATAGGCGCGGACCTTGTAGGCGCCGGAGCCGGCGGAGTTCAGCTTCAGCCAGGCATTGCCGAAATCGCCGTCCTTCTCATTGGCCTTGACCAGCTTGGAATCGACGATCGAGGCGACGCCGGAGGTCAGGCAGTTGAGGAAGAAGGTCGGGGCGAAGGGCTTGGAGACGGTGATGACGACGGTGCCGTCATCGGTGGCCTTCACCTTCTCCAGCACGTTCTCCTTGGTGAAGCCGAACTGGGCGAGGATGAAGCCCGGCGACTTGTTGAGGGTCACGGCGCGCTGGAAGGAATAGACCACATCGGCCGCGGTCAGCGCATTGCCGGAGTGGAATTTCAGGTTGGGGCGCAGCTTGAAGGTGTAGGTCAGATTGTCGGGGCTGACCGTCCAGCTCGCGGCGAGCTCGCCGACCAGCGCGTTGCCCTTGGCCAGATCGACGCCGATGAGCTTGTCATAGACGTTCGCGCCGACCTCGACGCCCGAGAACTCGAAGGCCTCGGCCGGGTCGAGCGAGATGATGTCGTCGATCTGCTTGGCCATCACGACCGTGTCCTTCGGCGTCTGGGCGACGACCGAGGACGCCATCAACGCCGCGAAGGCGGAGACCGTGAGCATTTTTGCGAATTGACGCATGGAATTCCCCATTATCTGTCCGGCGGCCGTACTCGGCCGTCGATCGCGGCAATGTGGAACCAGACATGCCGTGGAGTCCAGCGCTACCATGGCGTTTCCGGGCGAGATCCTCGTCAAATGCTCATTTCTTGCGCAGCTGGCGTCGTGGCGGGCGCGGCCTTGCGCAAGGTTGTGCTTTGCGCGGGGGAAGTGCCTCGCTAACCTGAGGCCAGCCGGCGCCCCGCCGCGTGCAAACGAGCAGGTGTCAGACCCTTGGCCATCATCGCTGCGCTGAACCATGTCACGCACTACACCTATGATCGCCCGGTCACCCTCGGCCCGCAGATCATCCGGCTGCGGCCCGCCCCGCATTGCCGCGCCGCGATCAAGAGCTATTCGCTGAAGGTCACGCCGGCCGAGCATTTCGTGAACTGGCAGCAGGATCCGAGCGGCAACTGGCTGGCGCGCTATGTTTTTCCGGAGCCGGTGCGGGAATTCCGCATCGAGGTCGACCTGATCACCGAATTGTCGATCATCAACCCCTTCGACTTCTTCGTCGAGACCGAGGCCGAGAGCTTTCCCTTCCATTACCCCGACGAGCTCAGGGCGGAGCTCGCGCCCTATCTGGTGACCGAGCCGCCCGGCGAGCTTCTGACCGGCTATCTCCGCGACCTGCCGCGCGACCAGAGCAACACCGTCAATTTCATCGTCGATCTCAATGCGCGGCTGGCGCGGCACGTCGCCTATGGGATCCGCATGGAGCCCGGCGTGCAGGAGCCCGAGCACACGCTCGCCATCCGCTCCGGCTCCTGCCGCGACACCAGCTGGCTGCTGGTGCAGATCCTGCGTCATCTCGGCCTCGCGGCGCGCTTCGTCTCCGGCTATCTGATCCAGATGAAGGCGGATATCGCGCCGCTGGAAGGCCCTGCCGGGACCGACAAGGATTTCACCGACCTGCATGCCTGGGCCGAGGTCTACATCCCCGGCGCCGGCTGGATCGGCCTCGATCCGACCTCCGGCCTGCTGACGGGCGAGGGCCATCTGCCGCTGGCGGCGACGCCGCATTACCGCTCCGCCGCACCGGTTTCGGGCGTGGCGAGCTATGCGGAGACGAAGTTCGACTTCCATATGAGCGTGGCGCGCGTGCACGAGGTGCCGCGCATCACCCTGCCCTTCTCCGACGAATCCTGGACGCAGCTCGATGCGCTGGGCGAGCGCGTCGAGGCCGATCTGGCGGCGCAGGACGTCCGGCTGACGATGGGCGGAGAGCCGACCTTCGTCTCGATCGACGACCAGACCGGCGAGGAGTGGAACATCGCCGCCGTCGGGCCGACCAAGCGCCAGCGCGCCGACGTGCTGATCCGCCGCCTGCGCGAGCGCTTCGCGCCGGGCGGCATGCTGCATTACGGCCAGGGCAAATGGTATCCCGGCGAGAGCCTGCCGCGCTGGGCCTTCGCGCTGTACTGGCGCCAGGACGGCGAGCCGATCTGGCGCGACGCGGCGCTGATCGCGCGCGAACCGGGGACGCCGACGGGGCGCGATCTCGAGCTGGAAGCCGGCGCCACCATGGCGGAGGCGGAGGCGCTGGCGGAGGGGCTGTCGGAGAAGCTCGGCCTCGGCGCGGATTACGTGCTGCCGGCCTATGAGGATACCGGCTACTGGCTGCTTAAGGAGGCCCAGCTCCCGGACAATGTCGATCCGCTGGATCCGCGCCTCGCCGATCCGGAAGAGCGGGCGCGGATGCAGCAGGTCTTCCAGCTCGGGCTCGGCAAGCCGCGCGGCTATGTCATCCCGGTGCAGCGCTGGCAGAGCCAGGCGCAGGATCGCCGCTGGCGCTCCGAGAAATGGACGCTGCGCCGCGGCCGGCTGTTCCTGGTACCGGGCGATTCCCCGGTCGGCTACCGCCTGCCGCTGGGCTCGCTGCCGGTGGTGCCGAAGGCGGAATATCCGCATATCCACCCGCAGGACCCGATGGAGCCGCGCGGGCCGCTGCCCACCGGCGGCCAGACCGCCAGCCCCGGTTTTCAGGCCCCGCGCGGCGGCGTGGCGCAGGACGGGTCGATGGAGCCCGGATCGGCTCCGTCAGGAGTATCCATGGCGGCGGTTTCCGCGCCCGCGCCGCAGGTCGAGGGTGCGGTGACGGGCGAGCCGCGCCCCCACCAGCTCTCCCGCAGCGTCGAGACGGCCGGGCCGGGGGCCCAGGACCGGACGGAGCAGGAGATCGGCGGCGAGCATGTGCGCACCGCGATCAGCCTGGAAATCCGCGACAATGTGCTCTGCGTCTTCCTGCCCCCGGTCGAGCGGCTGGAGGATTATCTCGATCTCGTCGCCAGCGTCGAGCAGGTGGCGCGCGAGCGCGGGCAGCCGGTGCATATCGAGGGCTATCCGCCGCCGCATGATCCGCGCCTGAACGTCGTCAAGGTCACGCCCGATCCCGGGGTAATCGAGGTCAACATCCACCCTGCCCGCTCCTGGCGCGAGGCGGTGGAGATCACCCGCGGCGTTTATGAGGAAGCCCGCCAGGCCAGGCTCTGTGCCGAGAAATTCATGGTCGACGGCCGCCACACCGGCACGGGCGGCGGCAATCACGTCGTGCTCGGCGGGGTGACGCCGCCGGATTCGCCCTTCCTGCGCCGGCCGGACCTGCTGAAGAGCATCATCCTCTACTGGAACCGCCATCCGGCGCTGTCCTACATGTTCTCCGGGCTGTTCATCGGCCCGACGAGCCAGGCGCCGCGCATCGACGAGGCGCGGCAGGACCAGCTCTACGAGCTCGAGATCGCGCTGGCGCAGGTGCCGGGGCCGCTGCAGGGCACGATCCCGCTCTGGCTGGTCGACCGGCTGTTCCGCAACCTGCTGGTCGACGTCTCCGGCAACACCCATCGCACCGAGATCTGCATCGACAAGCTGTATTCGCCCGACGGGCCGACGGGGCGGCTCGGGCTGATCGAGTTCCGCGGCTTCGAGATGCCGCCGGACGCGAGGATGAGCCTGGCGCAGCAATTGCTGGTGCGGGCGCTGATCGCCTGGTTCTGGCGCGAGCCGCAGGAGGGCAAGCTGGTGCGCTGGGGCACCAGCCTGCATGACCGCTTCATGCTGCCGGAGCTGGTCTGGCAGGATTTCCAGGATGTGCTGGGCGATCTCGCGCGCGCCGGCTACGCCTTCGATCCCGCCTGGTTCGAGGCGCAGCACGAATTCCGCTTCCCCTTCTTCGGCAGGGTCGAGCATGGCGGGGTGGCGCTGGAACTGCGCCAGGCGCTCGAACCCTGGCATGTGCTGGGCGAGGAAGGGGCGATCGGCGGCACCGTGCGCTATGTCGACAGCTCGGTCGAACGGCTGCAGGTCAAGGCCAGCGGCTTCGTGCCCGGCCGCCACATCATCACCTGCAACGGACGGCGCCTGCCGATGACCGGCATCGGCCGCGGCGGCGAGGCGGTGGCGGGCCTGCGCTTCAAGGCCTGGCAGCCGGCCTCCGGGCTGCACCCGACCATCCCGGTGCATGCGCCGCTGACCTTCGACATCGTCGACAGCTGGGTCGGCCGCTCGCTCGGCGGATGCGTCTATCATGTCGCCCATCCCGGCGGGCGCAATTACGAGACACCGCCTGTGAATTCCTACGAAGCGGAGGCGCGACGGCTCGCGCGTTTCGAGGCGATCGGTCATAGTCCCGGCGCGCTGGCGATTCCGCCGGAAGAGCGCAGCGCCGAGTTCCCGCTGACGCTGGATCTGCGGCGCCCCATCGGAGTCTAGACCCGCGCATGGCGCTACAGGGCCGATCACCGTCGATGCGCGTCAGGACGGAGCGGCGCAACGCGCTGCTGGGCGGCTATCGCCCGCTGGCCGGCGCCTATGACGAGCTGATGGCGCCGGACGGGACGGTGCGCCCGCAATGGGAGCCGTTCCTGGCGGAATGGAGCAGCCTGTCGCAGGACGAGCTCGGCCAGCGCTTCGGCCTGGCGGACCGGCATGTCCGCGACACCGGCGTCTCCTATCGCGTGCATGGCGATCTCGACGAGCGCGACCCGCTGGCCGGGGAGCGCCCCTGGCCGCTGAGCCATGTGCCGCTGGTGCTGACCGGGGCGGAGTGGCAGACGATCGCGGCCGGGGTGGCGCAACGGGCGCAGCTGCTCTCGGCCCTGCTCGACGACATCTACGGCAAGGGCGCCACCATCGGCGAGGGGCTGCTGCCGGCCGCGGTGGTCAGCGGCAGCCCGGATTATCTGCGGCCCCTGCAGGGCGCGCCGAGCGGCGGCGCGCTGCAGCTCTACGCCGCCGATCTCGGCCGCGGCCCGGATGGGCGCTGGTGGGTGCTGGGGGACCGGACGCAGGCGCCCTCGGGCACCGGCTATGCGCTGGAGAACCGGCTGGCGCTGGCCCGCGCCTTCCCGGATCTGTTCCGCACCATGAATGTCGAGCGGCTGGCGGCCTTCTTCCAGTCCTTTCGCGCCGGCCTCGTCTCCCGTTCGCGCAGGGTCGAGCCGCGGATCTGCCTGCTGACCCCGGGACCGCTCAACGAGAGCTATTTCGAGCAGGCCTATCTCGCCCGCTATCTCGGCTTCCTGCTCGTCGAGGGCGGCGACCTGATGATGCGGGACGGGCGGGTGCATGTGCGCACCATCGCCGGTCCCAAGCGCGCCGACGTGATCTGGCGTCGCATCGACGGGGATTTCGCCGATCCTCTGGAGCTGAACGCCCGCTCGGCGCTGGGCGTCGCCGGTCTGGTCGAGGCGGTGCGCCAGGGCAATGTCCATATCGCCAACGGCCTCGGCTCGGGCGTGGTGGAATCGCGGGCGCTGCTCGGCTTCCTCCCGCGGATCGGCCAGAAGCTGCTCGACGAGGCCCTGATCCTGCCCAATGTCGCGACCTGGTGGTGCGGACAGGCGCGCGAAAGGGAGATCGTGCTCGACCGGCTCGACGAGATGAGCATCGCTCCCGCCTTCCGCTCGGCCGGCGGCGGCCGCGACGGCCAGCCGGTGCTGGCGGGGGAGCTCGACCGGCCGGAGCGCGAGGCGCTGCGGGCACGGATCGCGGCCAGGGGCATGGATTATGTCGGGCAGGAGGTGGTGCGGCTCTCCACCATGCCGGTCTATGAGAACGGGCATCTGCGGCCGCATCCGGTGACTTTGCGCGTCTTCGCGGCGGCGACACCCGATGGCTGGAAGGTGATGCCCGGCGGGTTCTGCCGCATCTCCGACGATGCCGATGCCCGCGCCGTGATCATGCGCAGCGGCGTGCGGTCCAGCGATGTCTGGGTGATCTCCGACGCGCCTGTCGAGCCGATGAGCCTGCTGCCGACGGCGGACCGGATCAGCATCCGCCGGGTGGTGGGCACTTTGCCGAGCCGCGCCGCGGATAATCTGTTCTGGCTCGGCCGCTATCTCGAGCGCACGGAGGCGACGTTGCGCCTGGTGCGCGCGCTGCTCGGCCGGCTGCTCGACGCCGACGACGCCTCGCCCGGGCGCAGCGACACGCTGCGCCGGCTGGTCAACCTGCTCACCGCCTGGGGCGCGGCGCCGGGCGGCAAGGGCCAGAGCCCGGCGCTGCAGGCGGCGGTGGCGCTGCATGATGTCGAGCATTACGGCTCCGCCCATGCCACCGTCCGCGAGGCGCGCCGCACGGCCTCGGTGATCCGCGAGCGGCTGTCGGTCGATGCCTGGCGGCTGTTCGGCGATCTGCAGGGCCAGCTGACGCTGGAGCCCGGGCTGCAGCCGAGCGAGGGCGAAGCCTATGAAATCGCCGACAGGGCGCTGAAATCCCTCGCCGCCTTCTCCGGGCTGAGCCAGGAGAACATGGTCCGGGGCGCGGGCTGGCGCTTCCTCGACATCGGGCGGCGGATCGAGCGCGGCATCGCCACCTGCCGCTTCGCGCGGCATTTCGCGGAAGCGACGGCGCCGACGGACGGGCTCGACGCGCTGCTCGACCTGACGGATTCGCAGATCACCTATCGCTCGCGCTATCTGCTGGGCGCGAGCCTGCAGCCGGTGCTCGATCTGGTGATGCTCGACCCCTATAATCCGCGTTCCGTCGCCTTCCAGATCGACCGGCTGGAGACCGAGATCGCGCAGCTGCCCTCGCTCGCCGATGACGGCATGCTGGAGGCGCCGCGCCGCCTCGCGCTGAAGCTCGCGACGGAATGCCGGACGGCGGAGGCCGGGCGGCTCGACCGCACCAGCATCCTGCTGTTCGAACAGTTGCTGATGGGGCTGTCGAGCGCCGTCGCCGACCGCTATTTCCTGCAGAGCGCGGCGCCCGAGACCTCGCGGATGATGGGGATCGCGTGATCTACGACGTCCGCCACGTCACCACCTATGGCTATTCCCGGCCGGTGCCCTTCGCGCGCTGCCTGCTGCGGCTGCTGCCGCGCGGCGATGGCGGCCAGAGCGTGCAGAAGAGCGAGCTCGTGGTGACCCCGCGCCCGGTCGAGCGGATCGACAATATCTGCTTCTTCGGCAACCGCATGACGACGATCACGATCGCCAAGCCGCATCGCGATCTCAAGGTCGAGATGCGGGCGCGGGTCACCGTCAACCGCCCGGCCCCGCCCTTCCCCGGCCTGACCCGGCATTGGGAGGAGGTCGCGGCGCTGGCGCTGGCATCGGGCAGCCTGGCTCCGGATTCGCCGGTGCATCACCTGTTCCCCAGCCGGCTGGTGCCGCAGGTCGAGCCGGTGGTCGCCTATGCCCGCGAGAGCTTCCCGCCGCGGCGGCCCGTGCTGGAGGCCGCCAGCGAGCTGATGCGCCGGATCCGCAGCGATTTCACCTATGATCCCGACGCGACCGAGGTCTCGACGCCCCTGGCCGAGGCCTTCGCCAACCGGCACGGTGTCTGCCAGGATTTCGCGCATATCATGATCGCCGGCCTGCGCGGGCTCGGCCTGCCGGCCGCCTATGTCAGCGGCTATATCCGGACGATCCCGCCCGAGGGGCAGAAGCGGCTGGAAGGCGCCGATGCCAGCCATGCCTGGGTGATGCTGTGGTGCGGGCCGGAGACCGGCTGGGTCGGGCTCGACCCGACCAACGACATCATCGTCGCCGACGACCATATCGTCACGGCGTTCGGCCGCGACTATGCCGATGTCTCGCCGCTCGACGGCGTGCTGGTCGGCCCCGGCTCTCAGAAGATCGGCATCGCCGTCGACGTCATCCCGATCGGCTGACGTCCCCCGCCCCGTAAGACCGACTCGCGATTATAGTTGCCGAGGCAACGGTTTTCCTGAATGGTCCCGATGGCTGCCCCCGGCGAAGACCGGGGCGATCGAGGAGGACAGGCATGCGGACCCAGGTCGCGATCATCGGTTCCGGGCCGGCCGGGCTGCTGCTCGGCCAGCTGCTGCGCGAGGCCGGGGTCGACAGCGTCATCATCGAGCGCAAGAGCCGCGATTACGTGCTGGCGCGGATCCGCGCCGGGGTTCTCGAACAGGGCACGGTCGCGCTGCTGGACAAGGTCGGCGCCGGGGCGAGGCTGCATGCGGAGGGCCTGCCGCATGATGGGGTCGAGCTGCTGTTCGGCGCGCGCCGCCACCGCATCGACCTCGCCGGGCTGACCGGGCGGCATGTCACGGTCTATGGCCAGACCGAGGTAACGCGCGACCTGATGGAACTGAGGGCGGCGCAGGGCGGCAAGACCGTGTTTCAGGCGGACGAGGTGGCGCTGCATGATTTCGACGGCAGCCGGCCCTTCGTCACCTATCGCCATGGTGGCGTGGAGACCCGGCTCGACTGCGATTATATCGCCGGCTGCGACGGCTATCACGGCGTGTCGCGCGCCAGCATTCCCGCCCAGGCGATCCGCAGCTTCGAGCGCGTCTATCCCTTCGGCTGGCTCGGCATCCTGGCCGATGTGCCGCCGGTCTCGCATGAGCTGATCTATGCCGGCAGCGAGCGGGGCTTCGCGCTGTGCTCGATGCGCTCGGCTACGCGCAGCCGCTATTACATCCAATGCGCGCTCGACGAGCGGATCGAGGATTGGTCGGACCAGCGCTTCTGGGACGAGCTGCGGCTGCGGCTCGATCCGGCCTCCGCCGCCGCGCTGAAGACCGGTCCCTCGATCGAGAAATCGATCGCACCGCTGCGCTCCTTCGTCGCCGAGCCGATGCGCTTCGGGCGGCTGTTCCTCGCCGGGGACGCCGCCCATATCGTGCCGCCGACCGGTGCCAAGGGGCTCAACCTCGCCGCCGGCGACGTGCATTACCTGTCGGAGGCGCTGGCCGAGGCGGTGCTGGAAGGGTCGGCCGCCGGCATCGACGCCTATTCGCAGCGGGCGCTGGCCCGGGTCTGGAAGGCGGAGCGGTTTTCCTGGTGGCTGACCTCGCTGCTGCACCGCTTCCCCGAGCAGAGCCCGTTCGAGCAGCGCATGCAGCAGGCCGAGCTCGACTACCTCGTCTCCTCCCGGCACGCGATGGCGGCGCTGGCGGAGAATTATGTCGGGCTGCCGTATTGAGGGAGACGTGACGGCGTCACATCGCATCGACTATTTTCGCTCATCGAGGAGGAGGCGCCATGCGCGGCACGATCGAGCTCGAGGAGGATGATGAGGCTTTCGTGACAAGCCTTGTCGCGGTCGGGCGCTACGAATCCCCCGATGCGGTCATCCAGCAGGCCGTCAAGCTGGTGCGACTCAGGAAGAACGACGCGCCGAGTTGCATGCTGCGATCGCGCGCGGGGTCGCGGATGCCGATGCCGGCCGCGTCACGCCAGCCGAAGAGGTCTTCGCCAAGCTGATCGCAAAGTATCAATCGATGGCTCAGGCTCAAGAAAAACGGACCGCGCCCGGAGGCGCGGCCCGCTCGCAATACTGACCTCTGTTCACGCCAGCGTATAGGCCGTCTTCACCGTGGTGTAGAACTCCTTGGCGTAGGCGCCCTGCTCGCGCGGGCCGTAGCTCGAGCCTTTCCGGCCGCCGAAAGGCACGTGGTAGTCGACGCCCGCCGTGGCGAGGTTGACCATCACCATGCCGGCCTCGGCGTTGCGCTTGAAATGCGTCGCATGCTTCAGCGAGGTCGTGCAGATGCCGGAGGACAGGCCGAATTCGGTGTCGTTGGCGATGGCGAGCGCCTCGTCATAATCCTTGACGCGGATGATGTTGGCGACGGGGCCGAACACCTCCTCGCGGGAGATGCGCATGCTGTTCGTCGTCTCCGTGAACAGCGCCGGCTGGAGGTAGAAGCCGGGCGTCTCGCGGTTCAGCAACTCGCCGCCCCAGACCAGCTTGCCGCCCTCGTCCTTGGCGATCTGGATGTATTTCAGGTCCTGGTCGAGCTGGCTCTGGTCGACCACTGGGCCGATATGGGTGCCGGCCTTCAGCGCATCGTCGACGACGACGCCCTTCAGACGCTCGATGCAGGCCTCGACGAAGCGGTCATGGATGCCCTGCTGAACGATCAGCCGCGAGGAGGCGGTGCAGCGCTGCCCGGTCGAGAAGAAGGCGCCGGTGACGGCCGCCTCGACCGCGACCTTGAGATCGGCGTCGTCGAGCACGACGAGCGGGTTCTTGCCGCCCATTTCGAGCTGGACCTTCTTCATCGGCGAGGAGGCGATGCAGGCCTCCGCCACCTTGCGGCCGGTCGCGACCGAGCCGGTGAAGGAAATCGCGTGGACGTCCTTGTGCTGCAGCAGCGCCTGGCCGACCACGGAGCCGCGACCCATCACCAGATTGAGCACGCCCTTGGGCAGGCCGGCGCGCTGAATGATGTCGACCAGCGCCCAGGCCGAGCCGGGAACCAGATCGGCCGGCTTGATGACCACGCAGTTTCCGTAAGCGAGCGCAGGCGCGATCTTCCAGGCCGGGATCGCGATCGGGAAGTTCCACGGCGTGATCATGCCGACGATGCCGACGGGCTCGCGGGTCATCTCGACACCGACGCCCGGGCGCACGGAGGGCACGGTCTCGCCGGAGAGGCGCAGGCACTCGCCGGCGAAGAAGGCGAAGATCTGCCCGGCGCGGCCGGCCTCGCCGATGCCCTCGGCCAGGGTCTTGCCCTCCTCGCGGGACAACAGGCGGCCGAGTTCCTCCTTGCGGGCCAGGATCTCGTCGGAGGCCTTCTTCAGGATCTCGTAGCGCTCCTGCGGCCCGCTGCGGCTCCAGCCCGGAAAGGCCGCCTTGGCCGCGGCGACCGCGTTGTTCAAATCCTCGACCGCGCCCTGCGCATATTCGCCGACGACGTCATTGGTGTTGGAGGGGTTGATGTTGCGCGAGGCATTGCCGGCGCCGGCCCATTCGCCGGCGATCAGGTTCTTGAACATCTCGGTCATCGCGACCTCCCTTGATCTGTCTTTGATCGGGTGGTGTTAGCGTCTTCAGCACTGAATGGCCACTGCGCGGAGATCATGCGCGGCAAGACGGCACGGGTCGACGCGCGCCCCCCGGCTGCTTAGCTCAGAACTCGGCGTCGAGCTCCTCGACATCGTCGGGCTCGGCCTTGGCGTCGGCGATCCAGCGCTCGAGATCCGGCCATTGCGCGATCATCCGGCAATAGGCCCGGCTGGCCGCGTCGAGCGGCACGTCATAGGTCAGGAAGCGCATGCAGACGGGCGCATACATCGCATCGGCCATGCTGCGCTCGCCGAACAGATAGGGGCCGCCATAGCGGGTCAGGCAATCGCGCCAGATCTCGGTGACCCGGTCGATATCGGCCTGGGCGCCGGCCCAGATCTTGAAGCCGGGGTAATGGGCCTTCAGGTTCATCGGCAGGGCCGAGCGCAGATTGGCGAAGCCGGAATGCATCTCGCCCGAGACGGCGCGACAATGGGAGCGGGCCTTCCGCTCCAGCGGCAGCAGACCCGCCGCCGGATAGGTCTCGTCGAGATAGGCGGCGATCGCCAGCGTATCCCAGACCTCGACATCGCCGTCGATCAGGCACGGCACCAGGAAGGACGGCGACAGCAGCAGCAGCTCCGCCCGGGCCGAGGGATCATCCGACGCCAGCTGTCGCTCCTCCACCTCCAGCCCGGCCATGCGGCAGAGCAGCCAGCCGCGCAGCGACCAGGAGGAGTAGTTCTTGCTGCTGATCGTCAGGCTGGCCCGGGGCATGAGGTTCGATCCGATGAGAGGACCGAGCGTAGCAAGAGCTGTTCCACGAGCGATTTGTTCTAGAACAAACTTGCGTCAGCCCCGTATTGCGGTGCACCATGACGCAGGGGCGTGGCACGCGCCCGGATGATCGGTTGCCCGTGACGAGGCCGTCTCCCGATGCTTTACGCCGCCTATCAGGCCCAGTCCGACCTCATCAATCCCGCCCGCGTGCTGGCGCATGCGGCGCTTTCGGCGCTCGGCAGCCGCGCCATGAGCGGCCAGCCGCTCGATCTGCGCGCCACGGCGGCCGCCTGCGAGATGATCAGCCGCGCGAGGCTGACGCATGAGCGGCCGGATTACCGGATCAGGACCGCGCCCGACGGCGATGGCGAGATCGCGGTCGGCGAGGAGGTGGCGCTCGCCGGTGCCTTCGGCGATCTGCTGCGCTTCCGCAAGGAGGCGCAGTCGGCCCAGGCCAAGGTGCTGGTGGTGGCGCCGCTGTCGGGCCATTTCTCGACGCTGCTGCGCGGCACGGTGGCGACGCTGCTGCGCGACCACGACGTCTACATCACCGACTGGCACAATGCGCGCGACGTCAGCCTGGAGGCGGGCGGCTTCGGCTATGATGATTATGTCGACACGCTGATCGCCTTCATCGAGGCGCTGGGGCCGGAGACGCATGTCGTCGCGGTGTGCCAGCCCTGCGTCCAGGTGCTCACCGCCGTGGCGGTGATGGCGCAGGCCGGGCATCCCGACCAGCCGCGCAGCATGACTCTGATGGCGGGGCCGGTCGATACGCGCATCAACCCCACGGCGGTCAACAGGCTGGCGGTGGCCAAGCCGATCGACTGGTTCCGGGAGAGGCTGATCGCCACGGTGCCGCGCCGCTATGCCGGGGCCGGACGGGAGGTCTATCCCGGCTTCGTCCAGCTCAACGCCTTCGTGGCGATGAACCTGACCCGGCATGTCCATGCCCATATCGACCTGTTCACCTGCCTCGCCACCGGCGACGACGAGCAGGCCGCGATCATCAAGAGCTTCTATGACGAGTATTTCGCCGTGCTCGACCTGCCGGCCGAGTTCTACCTGGAAACCGTGCAATGGATCTTCCAGGAGGCGCGGCTCGCCGCCGGGACGCTGCGCTATCGCGGCGAGACGGTCGATTGCAGGGCGATCCGGCGGACCGCCCTGCTCACCGTCGAGGGCGAGCGCGACGACATCTGCGCGCTCGGGCAGACGGCGGCGGCTCACGATCTCTGCAGCGGGTTGAAGCCGTTCCGCAAGAGACACCACATGCAGGCCGGCGTCGGCCATTACGGGGTGTTCTCGGGCCGGAAATGGGACGGGCAGGTCTATCCGATCGTCCGCAACATGATCCTCGCCAACAGCTGAGGCTCAGTTTTCCTTGATGGAGAGGCCGTTCTTGCCGACCGAGATTTCGACGCCCTCGGGCTGCTTCTTCTCTTCATAGAGCGCATAGCCGGTCACGGCGAGGCCGCCGACGAGAAGGATGACGAGGCCGACAAGGAGGTTGCGGGACGCGAGCATGGGATGTCCTGAGATGCCGTCGCGTCAGGCGCGACGCGCAGACAACGCAGTCCCCGCCCAGCGGTTCCGCTGCGGTGCATCATTCTGCTGCGACGCCGAACCAGCGTGTCGCGATATAGAGCCCGCCGGCGGCGCTGACGGCGGTCAGGACCGTGCCCCAGGCCAGATCGGTCAGCGCCACCGAGACCGGAAACCCGCGCAGCGTCGAGAGATTGGTGATGTCGTAGGTGCCATAGGCGAGGACGCCGAGCCCTGCCCCCGCCAGCAGCGCGGCGAGAACGCTGCCGCTCGCCAGATTGGGGAGGATCGCGAACCAGGCGATGCCGGCGACATAGACGAGGTAGAACAACGCGGCGATGCCGAGCCGCGGCTCGGGCAGCAGCAGATCCCCCATGCGGGCGACATAGAATTCGCGGGCCACATATTTCAGCCAGAGCAGGTCGAGCGGGAACAGGATCAGCGCCGTCGCAGCGTAGATCAGCAGGAAACGCGTCATGCGGGCTCGTCCTTCGGCTCCGGCGGCACGGAACCGCCCAGCCTGTCTACGTGGCCCTGCTCGTCCCGGATCTCCTGGCTGACCATGCTGCGGCCGAGCCAGGCGACGGAGAGGCTGGCCCAGGTCATTCCGAGCAGCCAGCCGGCCAAAACGTCCGTCGGCCAGTGCACGCCGAGATAGACCCGGCTCGCCCCGATCAGGACGATGACGCTCCAGGCTATCACGTAGCAGAGCCTGGTGATGTGCCGGCGCTTCACCGCCAGGCCGACGAAACCCGCGATGCAGAGCAGCGTCACCGCCGAGAGAAAGGCGTGCCCGCTCGGGAAGCTCGCGGTGAAGGTCAGCGCGGCATGCTCCACGATGTCCGGCCGCTCGCGGCCGATCAGGATCTTCAGCCAGGTGCTGGCCAGGGTCGCCGCCAGCACGCTGACCAGCAGCCCGACCGCCAGGCGCGGATGGCGGCATTGCCACAGCACGAGGCTCGCGGTGATCATCATCAGCCCCAGCCCGGTGAAGCTGCCGAGCGCCGTGACGTCCCGCACCGCCTCCCGCAGCCAGAGCGGGCCGATCGGCATGGAGGGATTGCCGGTCTCGCGCAGCATCAGCACGAGCCCGGTGTCGAAGGCGAAGCTGTTGCCGGTGGCGATGAAGATCGCCAGGCCGAGAAATCCGCAGGCCGCGGCGAGCGGCAGGAGAAAGCGTCGCGAGGCCATGGCTAGAGGTTAGGCTCCCGGGCGGCGATGACCGTCACGGCGCGGGGCAGCAGCCGGTAGGAGAGCGCCCCGCCGCGGCGCTCGACCTCGCCGTCGAAGGTGATGTGCCCGCGGCGCTTGTCGCGCCGGCGCAAGGTCACCTCCGGCGTGGTGAAGGAGACGAGCTCGGGCGAGTCGCGCCAGCCGCCGGTCACCACCGAAAGCGCGGCCTTGCAGCGCGACCAGAGCCCGCCGGCATTGAGGATGTGGACTTCGAAGACCCCGCCGGCGAGATCGCTGCGCCGCCATTCAGCGCCGTCGAAGCTGTTGATGGTGACGAGGACGGCGTCGGCCTCGACCTGGCGGCGCTCATCCTCCACCAGGATCTCGACGGTGATCGCGCGGGTGAACAGGATCGAGCGCACGCTGGCGACCAGGAACGCCGCGGCCCGGCTGAAGGGGAAGCGCCGGCGGGCATGCTCCCGCTCGCGTGCCATCAGGCTGAAGAAGCCCATGCCGGACAGGGAGTGGAACATCTGGTCATTGACCCGGCCGATATCCAGCTCGACCGGACGGCCGGTGCAGAGCGCCTCGATCTGCCGCTCCAGCGTGCCGTAGAGCCCGAGATCGCGGCCGAGCACGTTGACCGTTCCCAGCGGGAGGATGCCGACCGGGCGGTGCGCCTCGAGCAGGATGGGCAGGACGCCGTTGATCGTGCCGTCGCCGCCGGCGATGACGGGGACGGCGTCCTGATCGGCGATGGCCAGCGCCAGGGCCGAGTGCAGCTCCTTGGGGCTGACCAGCCTTACGTCTGCGGTGCAACCATGGCTGGCGAAAGCCTCGGCCACCCGGGTCGCGAAGGCGGCCTGCCCGAGCTCCAGCACGGTTCCGGCACGCGCATTGACGACGATGACGTGGCGCATTTTGTGGTGCCGAACTCGCTTGTAAGCATTGAAATCAGGATAGAGCCATCTGACGCGGCCAGCTTGAAGCCTGCATCGCAATATTAGCAGGATGCGTGGCGGTTTCGATCTCCTCCGTCACCACCTCGAAGGCGCCGAGCTGGTGCGGACCGAAGGACGAGACCATCGCCACATCGGTCGCGTCGCGCCCGCGCGCGATCACGATGCGTCCGATGCGCGGCGTATTGTGACGCGCGTCGAACGTGTACCAGCGGCGGCCGAGATAAACCTCGAACCAAGCGTTGAAATCCATCGGCGCCGGGTTGGGCGGAACGCCGATATCGCCGAGATAGCCGTTGCAGTAGCGCGCCGGGATGTTCATGCAGCGGCAGAGCGCCACGGCGAGATGCGCGAAGTCGCGGCAGACGCCGACGCGTTCCTCGAAGGCCTCGGCGGCGGTGCGGGTGCTGCGCGCGAAATGATAGCCGAAGGTCAGGTGGTTGTGGACGAAGTCGACGATCGCCTGGACGCGCTTCCAGCCCGGCTCGATCTGGCCGAACAGGTTCCAGGCGGTGCCCGACAGCTTGTCCGTTTCGCAATAGCGGCTGCCGAGGAGGTAGACCAGCGCCTCGTTTGGCAGCTGCGAGGGCGGCACCTCCCGCGCCTCGGGGGCGACCGGATCGGGCTCGCCGCTGTCATGGGCGACGCCTTCCGACTGCAGCAGCACGCCGCCCGCCGGAGCGAGGATGCGGCGGCAGATATTGCCGAACTGGTCGAGATACTGGTCGACCTGCACGGGGCGCGCGGGATCACGCAGGGATTTCACCAGCATCTCGTCCGGCCGCACCAGATCGAGCCGGCGCGAGGGGTGAACATCGAGCAGGGTGACCATCGGCAGTTCCTGCTGGCAATGGATCTCGATGCGGTAGCCGTAGCGGATCTGCATGGATGTTCTCCCGGACCAGTCGCTCCCTTCAGCGGGCGACCATGAGATTTCGCCCGTCTGGGCATTTAGGCGGTGAAATCGAGGCGCGTTCGCGACGTCCTTCACAAAAAGAAGATGCGGGCCTTTTGGGCCCGCATCTCGCCGTCACGACGATTCGGCTGGGGGGATAGCAACCGCCGCGACCTGCTTCGGGCACGGCCTCACATCCAATAGGGCATCGTGCCGTAATAATCGTGGACGCGCGTGCCGTAGCCGCGATCGTTCCAGTCTGGCTCGCCGGCGCTGTCATACATCGGCGCCGCCTCGAGCTTGTCCTTGGTCAGCGGCACGACATAGCCACCGCGCTGGGTGTCGTAGTCGAGCACGCTCCACGGCACCGGATGGTATTTTTCGCCGATGCCGAGAAAGCCACCGAACGACATGATGGCGTAGGCGACCTTGCCGGTGCGCTTGTCGAGCATCACGTCGTAGATTTCGCCAAGATGCTCGCCGGCGGTGTTGTAGACGTCCGTTCCGGCCACACGCGCCCCGGCGATCAGCGGGTTCGGCGAGCTGGTCATGGTCTGACCCGTCATGGTCTGAGCTGTCATAGCGGTCTCCTCATGAGGCGGCGTTTCCACCGCCTGGTCCCCGATCAACGTGATGCCGCTCGCAAGGTTCCGCGGAAAACGCGCGGTCCGAGTGCCGCAGCGATCATGACGGGGACGCGGCGCGGGGATGCCTCGCGGTCGCCTTCGGCACGGCGCCGGAACTTTCGCGACGGCAAGCTGTTTACCGGCACACGCGGCTGCGGCCGACGGGTCAATTGCCAAGGAGAGTAGCAATGAAGAAGTTCATCATCGTCGCCGCAATGGCCGCCTCGCTCGGCGCCTGCACCCAGCGCGAACAGAATGCCGGCACCGGGGCGCTGATCGGCGCCGGCACGGGCGCCGTGATCGGCGGCCTCGCCACCGGACGCGCCGGCGGTGCTCTGGCTGGTGCTGCGATCGGCGGCGCCGGCGGCGCGATCATCGGCTCGGCCGCGACGCCCGACCGGATCTGCTACGGCCGCGACGAATATGGCCGCCGCGTTCGCTACTCCTGCTGATCGACACCCGATCGGTGGATGAAAGAGCCCGTCTTCCGCAAGGAGGGCGGGCTTTTTTCATGAGTGAGCCCTATGCCGGTCCGTCGCGCGCGCAGCGGCGCCGCCGGCTCAGACCTCGCCATAGGGCCCGAAGCGCCCGACGAAGCGATGTTCGGCACCGGGATAGAGCAGCCGCACGGCGGTAACCGGGTCCTGCTGGTTCCAGGTGCGCCGCTCGATCAGCAGGCAGGGCGTCCCCGCCGGAATGGCCAGGCGCTGCGCATCCGGCGCCTCGGCCGCCACCGCGCTGATCGCGTGCTCGGCCTGCGACCACAGACTGTTCTGCAGCAGCCAGTCGCCCGGCGGGACCGCGCCGAAATCCTGTCCGCCCGCGGCGGGCACGCTGGCGAGATGGATGACGCGCTCCTCCAGCACATGCGGCTGGCCGTCGCTGAAATGCAGGGTCACGAGATGGCAGACCTGATCCGAGCGCGCCAGGCCGAAGCGCGCCGCGACCTCCGCCGTCGCCTTGCCGTCGCGTCGCGACAGGATCCGGTAGCTGTGGCTCTTGCCGCGCTTGCGCACCTCCTCCGGGATCGAGAGGATGTTGAGCATGGCATAGGTGGTCGGGGGGCTCGCGACGATGGTGCCCGAGCGCCGGCGGCGGGTGATGAGGCCCTCCCGCGCGAGCTGCACCAGCGCGCGATGGACCGTCATGCGCGACGCGCCGAGCTGCTCCATCAGCGCATGCTCCGGCGGCACGGACGTCCCCGGCGGCCAGGCGCCGCCGAGGATGAGATCGCGGATCGCCCGGCGGATCTGGTCATAGAGCGGCCCTGCCCCGTCGAGGCGGACATCGCCGAGATTGGTTTCGCCTGTCGCCATCGCCCTCAGCACGGTTCGACCATCACCGCCTCATGACAGCAGCTTGCGCATCACCGTCGCGAAACGGCCGCGCACGGCCTCGCGGCGATGATGGCGGCCCTCGCCGACCAGCTTGCGCCCGCCGATGAAGACAGTGCTCAGCGGTAGTGCATTGCCGGCAAAGACCGCGCTGTCCAGCGCGATCTCGCCGCTCTTGCCGAGCAGCGCCGGATGGTCGGGATCGAGCGTCACCAGATCGGCGCGGCAGCCGGGCGCGATCCGCCCGATGGCGCGGCCGCAGGCCTGGGCGCCGCCTGCGCAGGCCTGCTGCCAGAGCGCGACGCCGGTCGATGTGCCGGGCGGGGCCAGCAGCGCCCGGCCGCGATCGCGCAGGCGCTGCGAATACTCCAGCTGGCGCAGTTCGGAGCCGGCGTCGATCTGGATGTTGGAATCGCTGCCGATGCCGAAGCGTCCCGCCGCCTCGCGATAGCGCACGCCGTCGAAGATCCCGTCGCCGAGGCTGGATTCGGTGATCGGGCACAGGCCCGCGACCGCGCCGCTGCGGGCGATCGCGTCCCGCTCCTCGCCGCTCAGATGGGTCGCGTGGATCAGGCACCAGCGCTGGTCCAGCGCGACATGGTCCAGCAGCAGTTCGACGGGCCTGCGCCCGGTCAGCGCCCGGCTGTCCTCGACCTCGCGCAGCTGCTCGGCCACATGGATATGCAGCGGACAGTCCGGGTCGAGGCCGGCGAGCCAGGCGAGATCCTCGGTCGCGACCGCGCGCAGCGAATGCGGCGCGAGCCCGAGCCGGGCATCGTCCAGCGGAGCGATCGCCAGGCGGCTCGCCTCGACGAGCCGCTGATAGCCATCGCGATCGTTGAGGAAGCGGCGCTGGCCCTGGGCGGGGGCCGCCTGTCCGAAATTGCCGAAGCGGTAGAGCACCGGCAGCAGGGTCAGCCCCAGCCCGGTTTCCGCGGCGGCACTGGCGATGGCCTGCGCCATGGCGGCCCGCTCCGCATAGGGCCGCCCCTGCGGATCGTGATGCAGGTAATGAAACTCGGCGAGTGCGGTGAAACCACCCTCGATCATCTCGACGAAGGCCTGCGCGGCTAGCGCCTGCACATCTTCCGGGTCCAGCCGATCCAGGAAGCGATACATCACCTCACGCCAGGTCCAGAAGGAATCGGTGCCCTCGCCGCGGCGCTCGGCCAGCCCGGCCATGCCGCGCTGGAAGGCATGGCTGTGCAGGTTCGGCATGCCGGGCAGCGTCAGGCCGCGCAGCCGCTCCGCGCCGGGCGCCGGCGCGGCGTCCGTGGCGAGATCGGTGATGATCCCGCCCGCGATCCGCAGGGTGACGTCTCTCCGGATCCCGTCCGGCAGCAGCGCCTCGTCGAGATGAAGTGTCAGCTCCCCGGGAGAGGCCATCCGCAACCCCTTGTCATTTGCATATGCAATTGGCTAGCATAGTCGCGGCTCCGGGATTGTCGAGAGGAAAGCGGCGTGGCGGAAGAGCGGGACGGGCCATTGGTCTGCGACAGGCTGTGGACGCAGGCGCGGCTGGCGACGATGGCCGCCGATGCGGCGGCGCCCTATGGCGCGATCGAAGACGGCGTCGTCGCCTGCCGCGGCGGGCGGATCCTCTATGCCGGGCCGCGCAGCGAAGCCCCGGCCTTCGACGCCGTGGAGACCATCGCCTGCGACGGACGCTGGATCACGCCGGGGCTGATCGACTGCCACACCCATCTCGTCTATGGCGGCGACCGCGCCCATGAATTCGAGCTTCGCCTGAACGGCGCGAGCTATGAGGAGATCGCGCGCGCCGGGGGCGGGATCCTCTCCACCGTCGCTGCGACGCGGGCGGCGAGCCAGGACGCCCTCTTCGCCAGCGCCGACCGCCGCCTCGCCGCGCTGATGGCGGAGGGGGTCACCACCGTCGAGATCAAATCCGGCTACGGGCTGGCGCGGGAGGCGGAGGTCAAGCAGCTCGAAGTGGCGCGGCGCATCGGGCGGGACCGGCCGGTCCGGGTCCGCACCACCTTCCTCGGGGCGCATGCGACGCCGCCTGAATTCAAGGGCCGCTCGGGCGAGTATATCGCCGAGGTCGCCGGGCCGATGCTGGACGAGATCGCGAAGAAGGGGCTGGCCGACGCGGTCGACGTGTTCTGCGAAGGCATCGCCTTCTCGCCGGAGGAGACGGCCCGCGTCTTCGCCGCGGCCAAAGCCAAGGGGCTCGCGGTCAAGATCCATGCCGAACAGCTCTCCAATCTCGGCGGAGCGGCGCTGGCCGCCGAACATGGCGCGCTCTCGGCCGATCATCTCGAATATCTCGACGAGGCCGGCGTGCTGGCCATGGCCGAGGCCGGGACGGTGGCCGTCATCCTGCCCGGCGCCTTCTATTTCCTGCGCGAGACGCAGATGCCGCCGATCGCTTTGCTGCGCCGCCATGGCGTGCCGATCGCGCTCGCGACGGACGCCAATCCCGGCTCCTCGCCGCTGACCTCGCCTCTGCTTGTGATGAACATGGCCTGCACGCTCTTTCGCCTGACGCCGGAGGAGGCGCTGGCGGGGCTGACGCGCCATGCCGCGCAGGCGCTGGGCCTCGGCGCCGAGATCGGCACGCTGGAGCGGGGCAAGGCCTGCGACCTCGCGATCTGGGAGATCGAGCGGCCGGCGGAGCTCGCCTACCGCATCGGCTTCAACCCGCTTCACACCCGCATCTGGAACGGCACATGACGGCGATCCCCCTGACACCCGGTGCAGCCGACCTGCTCGATTGGCGCGCGATCCTGAACGGCGCCAGCGTGACCCTCGATGCCGACAGCCGGGAGATCGCACAGGCGCAGCGGATCGTCGACGACATCGTCGCCGCCGGCACCGTGACCTATGGCGTCAATACCGGCTTCGGCAAGCTCGCCAGCGTGCGCATCGCCGATGCCGATCTGGCGACGCTGCAACGCAATCTCATCCTGTCCCATGCTGTCGGCACCGGCTCGGCGCTGCCCGACGGGGTGGTGCGGCTGATCCTGGCGATGAAGGCGGCGAGCCTGGCGCGCGGCGCCTCCGGCGTGCGCCCGGAGGTGGTGCGCGCGCTCGTCGGAGCGCTGAGCGCCGACGCGCTGCCGGTGATCCCGGCCAAGGGCTCGGTCGGAGCCTCGGGCGATCTCGCGCCGCTCGCCCATCTGACCGCGGCGCTGATGGGGGTCGGCGAGATCAGGCTGAAAGGCGAGACAAGGCCCGCAGGCGCTGCGCTGGCCGCGATCGGCCAGGCGCCGCTGTCGCTCGGCGCCAAGGAAGGCCTCGCCTTGATCAACGGCACCCAGGTCTCGACCGCTCTGGCGCTGGCCGGTCTCGCCGAGATCGCCCGCGTGTTCGACGCGGCGCTTGTGGCCGGCGCGCTCTCCGTCGATGCGCTGAAGGGCTCCGACACGCCCTTCGATCCGCGCATCCAGACCCTGCGGGGACAGCCGGGCCAGATCCGCGTCGCGGCGATCCTGCGCGAGCTGATCGCGCATAGCGAGATCCGCGACAGCCATCGCTTCGGCGACAGCAAGGTGCAGGACCCCTATTCGCTGCGCTGCCAGCCGCAGGTGATGGGCGCGGTGCGGGATCTCCTCGCAAACGCCGCCACGACCCTGCGGATCGAGGCCAATGCGGTGACCGACAATCCGCTGGTGCTGGGCCCGAGCGAGATCGTCTCGGGCGGGAATTTCCATGCCGAGCCGGTCGCCTTCGCGGCGGACATGCTGGCGATCGGCCTGTGCGAGATCGGCAATCTGTCGGAGCGGCGCATGGCCCTGCTGGTCGACCCGGTGATGAGCGGGCTGCCGCCCTTCCTGGCCCGCGATGCCGGGCTCAATTCCGGCTTCATGATCGCCCAGGTCACGGCTGCCGCCCTGGCCTCCGAGAACAAGCAGAAGGCCTATCCGGCCTCGGTCGACACGATCCCCACCTCGGCGAACCAGGAGGACCATGTCTCGATGGCGACGCATGGCGCCTATCGCCTGCTGGACATGGCCCGCAACGCCGCCAGCATCGTCGCGGTGGAGCTGATGGCGGCCGCGGAAGCGATCGAGCATCACCGCCCCCTGAAGACCAGCCCCCTGCTGGAGCCGGTGCTGGCGCTGCTGCGCAGCCGCATCGCGCCGCTCACCGAGGATCGCTATCTCGCGCCCGACCTCGCGGCGGCGACCGAGCTGGTGCTGAGCGGGGCCGTCGGCCGCGCGGCCGGGCTCGATACCCTGGCGGAGTTCGGCGCGTGACGGCGCCAGACACCCTGCCGCACGCCCTGCCGGCGGCCGTCAGCGTCTCGCGGGGCTCCTCCCCGCTGATCCTGTCCATGCCGCATCCCGGCACCGGGTTGCCTACCGAGGTCGCGGCCGCCCTCACCCCACGCGGCCTGGCGCTCGAGGATACCGACTGGCACATGCGCCGTCTCTACGATTTTGCCGCGGGGTTCGCGCCGACGATCGTCGAGGCCGGGCTGTCGCGCTATGTGATCGACCTCAACCGCGACCCGTCCGGCGCCTCGCTCTATCCCGGCCAGGCGACGACTGAGCTGGTCCCGACGACGACCTTCGACGGCGCGCCGATCTGGACCGGGCCGCTGGCCGAGGAGGAGATCGCACGCCGGCGGGCCGCCTATTTCGAGCCCTATCATGCAGCCCTCGCGGCGGAGATCGAGCGCATCAGAGCGGAGCATGGCTGGTGCCTGCTCTGGGACTGCCACTCGATCAAATCGGTGATCCCGCGCCTGTTCGAGGGAACGCTGCCGACGCTCAATCTCGGCACCAATTCCGGCGCGAGCTGCGCCGGCCCGGTGGCCGCGGCGGCCGAACGGGCCATGGCCGCCACGGGGCTGAGCTGCGTCGCCAATGGCCGCTTCAAGGGCGGCTGGATCACGCGGCATTACGGCCGGCCGGAGCAGCATGTCCATGCGATCCAGATGGAGATCGCGCTGTCGGCCTATCTCGCGGCGGAAGCGCCGCCCTGGCGCTTCGACGCGGCGAGGGCGTCGACATTGCAGGCCGCCCTGTCCCGCATCATCGAAGCCGCGCTCGACGCCGCAGCCCTTCACGAACGGAGCCGTCCATGACCCGCATCGACAATAGCCGCGTCATCCGCAGCCCGCGCGGTAGCAGCCTCTCGGCCAAATCCTGGCTGACCGAGGCGCCCTTGCGCATGCTGATGAACAATCTCGATCCGGACGTGGCGGAAAAGCCCGGCGAACTCGTGGTCTATGGCGGCATCGGCCGCGCCGCCCGCAGCTGGGAGGATTTCGACAGGATCTGCGCCGCGCTGCGCTCGCTCGAGGCCGATGAGACGCTGCTGGTCCAGTCCGGCAAGCCAGCCGGCATCTTCAGGACCCATCCGGACGCGCCCCGCGTGCTGATCGCCAATTCGAATCTCGTCCCGGCCTATGCGAATTGGGAGCATTTCCACGAGCTCGATCGGCGCGGGCTGATGATGTACGGCCAGATGACGGCCGGCTCCTGGATCTATATCGGTACGCAGGGCATCGTTCAGGGCACCTACGAGACCTTCGTCGAGGTCGGCCGGCAGCATTATGGCGGCTCGCTCAAGGGCAAATGGATCCTGACCGGCGGCCTGGGCGGGATGGGGGGCGCGCAGCCCTTGGCCGCGACCATGGCCGGCGCCTCGATGATCGCGGTGGAGTGCAAGCCCTCCTCGATCGAGTTCAGGCTCCGCACCGGCTATCTCGACGAGAAGGCCGGCAGTATCGACGAGGCGCTGGCGATCGTCGAGGCCGCGCATGCGAAGGGCAAGCCGGTCTCCGTCGGCGTGCTCGGCAACGCGGCCGAGGTGTTCCCCGACATGGTCCGGCGCGGCATCAGGCCCGATGTCGTCACCGACCAGACCTCCGCCCATGACCCGCTGAACGGCTATCTCCCGGCCGGCTGGACGCTGGAAATGTGGGACGAGCGCCGCGAGCGCGATCCGGCCGGCACGATCGAGGCCGCCAAGCGCTCGATGGCCGATCACGTGCGCGCCATGCTGGACTTCCACCGCATGGGCGTGCCGACCCTGGATTACGGCAACAACATCCGCCAGATGGCGAAGGATATGGGGGTCGCCGACGCCTTCGATTTCCCCGGCTTCGTGCCCGCCTATATCCGCCCGCTCTTCTGCCGTGGCATCGGCCCGTTCCGCTGGGCGGCGCTGTCGGGGGATCCCGAGGACATCTACCGCACCGACCAGCGCGTGAAGGAGCTGATGCCGGACGATGCGCATCTGCATAATTGGCTCGACATGGCGCGCGAGCGAATCCAGTTCCAGGGGCTGCCGGCGCGCATCTGCTGGGTCGGGCTCGGCGATCGCCACCGGCTCGGCCTCGCCTTCAACGAGATGGTGGCCAAGGGCGAATTGAAGGCGCCGGTGGTGATCGGCCGCGACCATCTGGATGCGGGCTCCGTCGCCTCGCCCAACCGCGAGACCGAGGCGATGAAGGACGGTTCGGACGCCGTCTCGGACTGGCCGCTGCTCAATGCGCTGCTCAACACAGCGGGCGGCGCGACCTGGGTCTCGCTGCATCATGGCGGCGGCGTCGGCATGGGTTATTCCCAGCATTCCGGCGTCGTCATCGTCGCCGACGGCACGCCGGAAGCGGCGAGGCGGCTGGAGCGCGTGCTCTGGAACGACCCGGCGACCGGCGTGATGCGCCATGCCGACGCCGGCTACGACATCGCCAGGGATTGCGCCCGCGACAAGGGCCTGCGCCTGCCCGGTCTCGACATCGGCTGACGACGTGCAGCGCCCGGCGCCGCGCCGGGGACCGGATCGGCGGTCCGATCGGTCGGCGCTCGCGCCTGTCCGGCGCGATGCCTGGCATCGCCGCCGGGGCTCGTTCAGTCCCTGGCGGCGTTGAGGGCGATGGCGGGCGGCGGCGCGCCATTGCCGGCGACGACGACGAGACGCTTCACCTCGCCGCGCAAAAACGCCTTCAGGAAGCGGTCATAGTCGCGGATCGAGACGCAGCCATTGGAATCGCCGCGCGGGCCGAGCAGATAGGGATGCAGCAGCAGACCGGCGCGGCCATAGATCGCGCCGCTGCCGCCGACGGGATGTAGGCGGACGGCGCGGTGGCCGTGAAACAGCGCCTCGCGCTCGGTCAGATTATAGACATGCGGCGGCGTCGCGCCATGCATGCGGACATGGACGTAGCGGGGGTCGTCCATCTTGTCGCCGAGGCCGGAATGCGCCTCGAGCCGCTCGCCATTCGGCATGTAGAGCGTGCGGGCGCTGATGTCGTAGACCGCCGTGGCGGCGGCCGTGGTCGGCGGCGGGGTGATCAGCGGGCTCAGCCTGGTGCCGCGGCCGCGATCGACGACATCATCCTGTGGCGCCGCATAGGCCAGCGCCGTTCCCGGCTGCTGCTGCGGCATGCCGAACAGCTTCTGGAAGAAGTTGCGGTTGTCCTCCGGCACGGGCGCGACGGCAGCGGCGCGGCCGCGGCGCGCGGGCGCACCGGTCGCGACGCGCGGCTCGGCAGCCTCCAGCGGACGCAATCCCGCCGGGCGGGGGATCGGCAGCGGCGCGATGGCGGTCTGCGGCCCCTGCGGCAAGGCGGGCTGGGCGGTGGCGGCCAGCGGCGCGGCCGGGAGCGGCGGCAGCGGCAGCACGGCGACATTGTCGGGGCGATCGGCGGAGGCGGCCGCGGCTTGCTCGGGTTTCGGCGGGGTCGCCTGCGGGCGCCATGCCGCCAGAGGGCCGTTCGCGCCGAAGCCGAGCGGTGCTTGGCCGAGCGAATGCGCCGGGTTCAGGAGAGCGCTGTGCGGGTTCGCGGCGGGCTGGGCCGTGGCGACGGTCGCGGAGGGTTCGGCTGCCGGCAGCCAGCGGCTGGCCGCGGCGAAACCCGCCAATGCCGTGACCAGGAGGCCTATCGCGAAGAGGGGCGTCTTCCGTCTGCGCCGGCGGCGCAGGCGCAGTTGCGGCTCCCCATACGGGTCGCTGTCGATCCGGTCACTCATGCCATACCCACGCTACGCAACACCGCCGCTTATCCCGGCCTCGGCCGGGCGGAGCGGCGAACTCTGTCGCCATCCATTGGGGCAGTGCTTGGTTAACCGACGGTGTAGGCGCCGTGAAAAATCGCCGTCATCTGCGAAGTCAGTGGCCTTCGGCCGCCAATACGGCCTCGACCCTGATTTCCTCGACCAGCCGCTCCTTCAGCGCCACGAAGGCGGGGCTGGTCTTGATGGTATAAGGCCGGGGATGCGGCAGGTCCACGGGGATATCCGCCTTGATGCGTCCGGGGCGCGCGCTCATCACCACCACGCGCGAGCCGACGAAGATCGCCTCCTCGATGTCGTGGGTGACGAAGAGCACCGTCTTCTGCTCGCGCTCCCAGATGCCGAGCAGCATCTCCTGCATCAGGGCGCGGGTCTGGTTGTCGAGCGCGCCGAAGGGCTCGTCGAGCAGCAGGATCTTCGGGTCGTTGGCGAGGGCGCGCGCGATCGCCGTGCGCTGCTGCATGCCTCCCGAGAGCTGCCGGGGGAAATGGTCGACGAAGCCGGACAGGCCGACGCGGCTGGCCCAGTCGCGCGCGATGTCGAGACGCTGGCGCTCGCCGACGCCCTTCTCGCGCAGCCCGAATGCGATGTTCTCGATCACCGTCAGCCAGGGAAACAGCGTATAGCTCTGGAAGACGAAGCCGCGATCGGCCCCGGGGCCTTTCACCTCCGCCCCATCGAGCATGATGCGGCCCTCGGTCGCCCGTTCCAGCCCGCCGATGATGCGCAGCAGCGTCGATTTCCCGCAGCCCGACGGGCCGAGGATGGTGATGAAGTCGTTGTCGCCGACACTGAGCGAGGTCGGCATCAGCGCGCGCGTCGGCTGGCCGCCGCGCTGGGCGGGAAAGATCTTCCCGACCTTCTCGATGATCAGCTTGCTCACGTTCTGGCCCACGGAAACAGGCGCTGGTTGACCGCCTTGAACAGGAAATCGGAGATCAGGCCGATCAGCCCGATGACGATGATGCCGAAGATGATCTGCCCCGTATTGAGCAGGGCCTGGCTGTCGGTGATCATATGGCCGATGCCGGAGGAGGAGCCGATCAGCTCGGCCACGATGACATAGGTCCAGGCCCAGCCGAGCACGAGGCGGAAGATTTCGGCGATCTCCGGCGCGGCGTTGGGCAGGAGCACCCGGCGGACGACGGAGGTGTCGCTGGCGCCGAGCGTATAGGCGGCGTCGACGAGATCGCGGCGGATCGATCCGACCGCGACGGCGATCATCAGGATCAGCTGGAAGACCGAGCCGATGAAGATCACCAGCAGCTTCTGCGCCTCGCCGATGCCGGCCCAGAGGATCAGCAGCGGGATGAAGGCCGAGGCCGGGAGATAGCGGGCGAAGGAGACGAAGGGCTCGAGAAAGGCCTCGATCGGCTTGTAGGCGCCCATCAGGATGCCGAGCGGCAGAGCGACGAGCACGGCCAGGATGAAACCGCCGACGACGCGCCAGATGGTCATGCCGATATCGAAGGCGAAGCCGTAGCGGACGAGGAGATTATAGCCCTCCGCCACCATGGTGAGGGGATCGGCCAGGAACAGGCGCTGGACGAAGCCGCCGAAGGTCGCGATCGACCAGAGCGCGACGAACAGCGCGAAGAAGGCGAGCCCGTAGGCGATGCGGGCCGCTGCCGGAACGGGCTGGAGGGGTTTCATGACATAGTCGCTGACGAGAGGAAGCGCGGGATCCCCTCTCCTGTCAGGAGAGGGGTAGCGGTGAGGTGTCGGCCCCTGGACCGGTGACGCGCCGAATACGAAGCGAGGCCGCGGTGAGCTCACGGCCGAAGCGTCGATCGGCCCACCCCTCACCCTGCCCTCTCCCTACGGGAGAGGGTTCCCTGCGCCTCGTTCGGTTGCGACCGAGGTCAGTTCACTTCGCCGCGACGTATTCCGTCTCGACCAGCGAAGCCAGATCCGGCTTGGACTTGATCAGGCCGATCTCGAGCAGGAGATCGGCCGCCTTGGCCGAGAAGGCCTGCCAATCGCCGGCGAAGAACTTGCGGTTACCCTCCGCATCCGCCCATTTCAGGAACGCGGCCGATTTGCCGAATTGCTCGGCCGACTGCTTCACATCGGCGCCCATGATGCCGAAGGCCTTGTCCTTCTCCTTGCCGATCATCTCGATCGCCTCGAAATAGCTCTTGGTGAGCGCCGCGGCTGCCGCGTCATTGGCCGCGAGGAAGGCCGGGGTGCAGCCGAATGTGTCCATCACCATCGGATAGTCCAAGGTGGTGGCGATGATCTTGCCCGCATCGGGCTTCTCGCGCACGGCCGAGAGATAGGGCTCATAGGTCATGGCCGCGTCGTTCTGCCCGGCGATGAAGGCCTGGGCGGCGGGGCCCGGCTCCATATTGACCACCGTCACGTCCTTCACCGACATGCCGTTCTCCTTCAGCATCCAGGCGAGGGCGAAATAGGGCGAGGTGCCGGGCGCCGAGGCCGCGACGGTCTTGCCCTTGAGGTCCTTGATCGAGGCGGTGGCGTTGCGCGTCACCATGCCGTCGGCGCCATAGCTCTTGTCGAGCTGGAAGATCTGCTTGGTCTTGATCCCGGCCGCGTCCCAGACGATCCAGGTCTCGACGGTGGTGGCGGCGCATTGGATGTCGCCGGAAGCGATGGCGAGGTGGCGGTCCTTCTGCGGGATCTTCTTGATCGTCACATCGAGCCCGTTCTTCGCGAAGATCCCGGCCTCCTTGGCCAGGACGAGCGGCGCGAAGCCGGTCCAGCCGGAAATGCCGATATTCACCTTGGTCTGGGCCTGCGCGGCCCCCGCCGCGAGGAGGCCGGCGAGGCCGATGCCGGCCAGAGCTGCTATGCGCTTCGATGCGATCATGACGGAACCCTTCCCTCTGCGATTCTTCCGTTTGCCACGTCGCCGGAGAGGACGCAGCCCGTCCAGCGACAATGCAACCTTCGTTCCAAGGCAGGTTAAATGCATATGCAATTACGTCAAGCGCCGATCGGGGTTTTCGGGGTGCCGCGGGTTCGATTAGACCATTGATCGCTGCGATTACAGGCCGGCCGCTGCCGTGCTCCGTATAATTCCTGTCCGGAATGACATCGAAAAATAAAACACTTCATAAATGAAGTTATTACTGGGCGGCTTTACTCATGTCATCGGCGATTCCATACCGCCGGAAAGCCAGCGTGGCTCAGCCGCGAATGCTGTTATCAAGCACTTCAGACAAGACAGGTTCAGAATATGATACAAAACATCCGTAATATAGGCGACATATTTACGTTCATCGCCTATCTAAACGAAACGAAAATCAGATTTACTCCGGATTGCCAGAGAGATGATTATATCATGATCGTTTGCGGCGGCGCTTGTGTCAGAATCGAGATTGAATAGGGACGCGACAATATTGGATATTCGGTTTTTCGCGGATCGGAATCTATCGAGACCGACATCACGATTCTTCAAACGATCCTCGAAGACTCGGCCATGTCCGACTGAGATAATGGCAAAAAGCTTTGCAGAATTTTGTCTCTTGACCGGCTTGGGATAATCGGACTGGCTTGGCCGTCGGCGCATGGCCGATTCAATCAGCCTGAGAGTTTATGATGAACGGCGCCGACCGCCTTTGCGACACGCTCCTCGTCAACGAGGTCGATGTCTGCTTCGCCAATCCCGGCACATCCGAGATGCATTTCGTCGCGGCGCTCGACCGCAAGCCGGAGATGCGCTGCGTGCTCGGCCTGTTCGAGGGGGTGGTGACGGGCGCCGCCGACGGCTATGCCCGCATGGCCGACAAGCCGGCGGCGACGCTGCTGCATTGCGGCCCCGGCATGGCCAATGCGCTGGCCAATATGCACAATGCCCGGCGCGCCCGCACGCCGATGATCAATGTCGTCGGCGACCATGCGACCTACCACCTCGTCCATGACGCGCCGCTGACCAGCGACATCGAGAGCCTGGCCCGGCCGATGTCGCATTTCGTCCGCCGCATCGCGACGCCCGAGGATGTCGGCCCGGCGATCGGCGAGGCCTATGCCGCCTCGCTGTCGCTGCCCGGCGTCACCACCGTGATCCTGCCCGCCGATTGCGCCTGGGGCAGCGTCGAGCCGGCACAATTGGCCCCGACCAGCGTTCCGGCCGCGAAGACGGTCGATCAGGCGACGGTGAAGGCCGTGGCCGAGGCGCTGCGCAAGCATGGCGGGCGCGCCGCCTTCATCATGACCGGCTCCTCGCTGCGGGCCGGGCCAATGGAGATGACGGCGCGGATCTGCGCCACGACCGGCTGCCGCATGATCGGGCAGATGTCGAATGGCCGCATCGAACGCGGTCTCGGTCGCGTCGCCCTGCCGAAAGTGCCCTACCCGATCGACATCGCGCTCGGCCAGCTCAAGGATCTCGACCTGATCGTGCTGGTCGGCTCGCAGGTTCCGGTCGGCTTCTTCGCCTATCCCGGCAAGCCCGGGCGGTTGATCCACGACAGCTGCGCGGTGATGACCCTGGCCGAGCCGGGCGACGATCTGCCAGGCGCGATCGCGGCGCTGGCCGAGGAGCTCGGGGCGACGAAGACGGCGCCGACCCTGATCGCCCGGCCTCTGCCCGATCAGGGCGCGCTGCCCGGGGGCGCGCTCGACGCCGACAAGGTCTGCACCATCGTCTCGCGGCTGATGCCGGAAAACTGCATCATCTGCGATGAATCCGTGTCCTCAGGCCGCGTCTTCTACCAGCAATGCCATACGGCGCCGCAGCACGACTATATCCAGCTCACCGGCGGGGCGATCGGCGAAGGGATCCCGCTCGCGATCGGCGCGGCGGTGGCCTGCCCCGACCGCAAGGTCATCGGCATGCAGGCGGACGGCTCCGGCATGTATACGGTGCAGGGGCTGTGGACGCAGGCGCGCGAGAACCTCGATGTGGTCACCGTGGTCTTCGCCAATCGCACCTATGCGATCCTGCATGGCGAGATGCGCGCCGTCGGCGTCAATGATTTCGGCCGCAACGCCAAGCTGATGCTCAATCTCGACGAGCCGGCGCTGGACTGGGTCGGGATGGCGCGCGGCATGGGCGTAGAAGCGGCCCGTGCCACCACGGCCGAGGAATTCACCGATCTGTTCAAGGCCGCGCTCGCCCGCAAGGGGCCGTTCCTGATCGAAGCGGTGATCTGAGCGAGGTTTCGCCGGCGTGAGCTGCGGCCCGGATCGTTTCCGTACCCGCAACTCACGGCCACCCGTCCCCTTTGCGGAAGCGTTTGCCAGCCGTGAGGCCAGCGGTCCCGGACGGCCCGCGGCGTTCCCGTCCTAGCGGAACCCCTCCAGAAACGCGTCGAGGCAGCCGCCGATCGCCTCGATGGCGTAGCCGCCTTCCTGCACGACCAGGGTCGGCAGCCCAAAACCCTTCACGCGGGCGCCGATCGCGCCGAAATCCGCCGTCTCCAGCTTCAGCACGCCGATCGGATCGTCCTTATGCGCGTCGTAGCCGAGCGCCACGACCAGGACCTCCGCGCCGAATTCGCGGATCGCCCGGCCGGCGCGGTCGATGGCCGCGTTCATCTCATGCCCGGCGGCGCCATGCGGCAGCGGCAGGTTGAGATTGCAGCCTTCGCCGGGGCCGTTGCCGCGCTCATCCTCATAACCCGTGAAGAAGGGGTAGTAATTCGCCGGGTCGGCATGGATCGAGACCGTCAGCACATCGTCGCGGCAATAGAAGATCTGCTGGGTGCCGTCGCCATGATGGGCGTCGACGTCGAGAATGGCGACCTTGCCGAAGCCCTGGCGCAGGCGCTGCGCGGCGATCGCCGTGTTGTTGACATAGCAGAAGCCGGAGGCGCGGTCGGCGCGGGCATGATGGCCCGAGGGGCGGCAGAGCGCATAGACCGCACGCTCCCCCGCCAGCAGCGCATCGGCGCCGGCCACCGCGGTCTGCGCCGAGCGCAGCGTCGATATCCAGCAATGCTCGCCGACGGGCACCGAGAGATCGCCGAGATACCAGCCGAGCTGCCCCATCAGCCCTGTCGGCCGGCAGGGAGGGCGCATCGCCTCGTCGGTCCTGCCGCTCCAATAGGGGAAGGTGTTGGGCCAGGCTTCGGGGCCGCGCTCCGGCAGTTCGAGCCAGCGCTGCCAGACGTTCTGGAGGAAATCGACGAATTCGGCGCTGTGCACGCCCAGGATCGGCTCCACCCCGCTATCGGCCGGCTGCTCCGGCCTGACGCCATGGCGGTCGAGCGCGGCGAGCAGCTGCGCCGTGCGCTCCGGCAGGTCCTTGGGCGCGACGATCTGGCCGAACCGCATATATTGCTGGGGATCGTGGAGCGACTGGTCCGGATGATAGAAGGCGCGCATGGTTCGGCTTCGTCCCTTGTTTGGCGATGTCAGGCTAGCAAAGCCTGCAGCCTCGCGTCACGCCGGCGTCACGCCGCCCTCCCCTGCGCTGAAAGCGGCCGCCGATACCGGACCTCTCGCTCGGTGAGCTAGCGCGCCGCCACCAGCAAGGTCAGCTCCCGGGCGAGCGCGCGGGTCTCGAAGCGGCCGGGACGGTACCAGTCGATCGAGCCGTTCATCGCGCCGAGCAGGAAATAGCGCAGCGTTTCCGGCGCTCTTTCGGGCGCGAGCGTGCGGCTCTCCTGCAATTCGGCGATGAAGCCGCGCCAGACCTCGTCATAGAGGCGGCGGGTCAGCCTGACGCTTTCGGGCACCGTCACCGCCCCGAAGGCGAAGGCGCGGATGCTGGCGCTGGTATAATCTCCATGGTCGTGCAGCGCCGTGAGATGGGCGTGGATCGCCGCCTCGAGGCGCTGACGGGGCTGCGCGCCGGCCGTCGCGGCCAGCGCCGCCACCACCGCCTCATGCACGAAGCGCACGCCGTCATTGGCGACCGCCTCGACGATCTCCTCCTTCGACGCGAAATGGTGGTAGAGGCTGGCCTTGCGGATGCCGACCGCCTCGGCGATCTCGCGCAACGTGGTCTGGTGATAGCCGCCCTGGCGCAGCAGCCGCGCTGCCATATCGAGGATCAGCCGGCGCGAACCGCCGCCGGCGGCCTCGCGGGCCGGCCTGTCGACCGCGACGCTCACAGCCGCTTCGCCACCTCTTCCAGCATCACCTCGGTGGCGCCGCCGCCTATCGCCTGGACGCGGGCGTCGCGGGTCATGCGCTCGATCGCGCTCTCGCGCATATAGCCCATGCCGCCATGGAACTGCAGGCAGGCATACATGACTTCGTTGACCAGCTCGCCGCAATAGGCCTTGACCATCGAGACCTCGCGCGTCGCGTCGAAGCCCTGCGCATCGAGCCAGGCGGCGTGGTAGACGAGCTGGCGTCCGGCCTCGACCCTGGCGGCGAGCATGGCGAGCTTCTGGCGGATGACCTGCTTGTCCCAGAGCGTCGCGCCGAAAGCCTTGCGCGTCCGGACATAGTCCAGCGTCAGCTCGATCGCCGCCTGCGCCTCGCCCATCGCCATCGCGCCGATCACGGTGCGCTCGTTCTGGAAATTGCTCATGATGGCGTAGAAACCGCGCCCCTCCTGGCCGAGCAGATTCTCGGCCGGGATCCGGCAATCCTCGAAGACCAGCTCGGCGGTGTCGGAGGAGCGCCAGCCATGCTTGTCGAGCTCGCGCGCGACGCGGAAGCCCGGCGTGCCCTTCTCGACCAGGAAGATCGAGACCGATTGCGAGGGCTTGGCGGAGAGATCGGTCTTGGCCGCGACGCAGTAGAGATCGGCATGGACGCCGTTGGTGATGTAGACCTTGGCGCCGTTCAGCACATAGGAGTCGCCCTCGCGCCGCGCGGTGGTGCGGATGCCCTTCACATCCGAGCCGGCATCGGGCTCGGTGACCGCGACCGCGACGATCTTCTCGCCGGCGATGATGCCCGGCATGTGCGCGTCGCGCTGGGCCTTGCTGCCGCCATTGGCGATATGCACCGACGCCATGTCGGTATGGACCAGCGCGGTGATCGCGACGCCCGAGAAGGTCGAGCGGCCGAGCTCCTCGGCCAGGATCACGGTCGCCATCGTATCGAGTTCGGAGCCGCCATATTCGGCGGGGTAGCGGATGCCGAGGAAGCCGAGCTCGCCCATGCGCCTGAGCAGCGCGCGCGGCACGAAGCCCTGCTCCTCCCAAGCTAGCGCATGCGGCTTGATCTCGGTCTCGACGAAGCGGCGGAGCTGGTCGCGCAGCGCCTCATGCTCCTCGGTGAAATAGGGGGAGCGACGGGCGCCGCCGCTATCGAGCCTCTCCACTGCCGACATGATGACCTCCGCGCTTGACCGCAGGCATTGGAACCGCCTACCTAACGGACGGTAGGTGAATTTCCGGACAGGTTCAAGCCGTCATTGCGAGCGCAGCGAAGCAATCCAGGAGCCAGGGGCTCGCCATCGCCTGGGTTGCTTCGCTGCGCTCGCAATGACGGTGCAGGGAGCGAGGCGGCACGATGACGGCAGAAGCACAGGTCCCCACCGCCCCGCCCCCGCTCGACGCGATGATCGCCACATTGCGGGAGCGCCATGCGCTGGTCGCGGCCGGCGGCGGCGAGCGGATGAAGGAGCGGCATGAGGGGCGCGGCAAGGTGATGGTGCGCCAGCGCATCGACCTGCTGCTCGACCCGCAGACGCCTTTCCTGGAATTGTCGCCTCTGGCGGCCTGGGGGCTCTACCGCAACGAGGTGCCCGGTGCCGGCATCGTCACGGGCATCGGCATGGTCAGCGGCCGGGCCTGCATGCTGATCGCCAACGACGCCACGGTGAAAGGCGGCTCCTTCTTCGCCGAGACGGTGCGCAAGCATCTGCGCGCCCAGGAGATTGCGGAGGAGCATCGCCTGCCCTGCCTCTATCTCGTCGATTGCGGCGGCGCCTTCCTGCCGGAGCAGGACCGCGTCTTCCCCGATCGCGATCATTTCGGCGGCGCCTTCTACAATCAGTGCCGGATGTCGGCGGCGGGGATCTCGCAGATCTCGCTGGTCTTCGGCGGCTGCACGGCGGGCGGGGCCTATATCCCGGCGCTGTCGGACGAGGTGATCATGGTCAAGGGCACCGGCCGGATCCATCTCGGCGGGCCGCCGATCGTCAAGGCCGCGATCCACGAGATCGTCGATGGCGAGACGCTCGGCGGCGCCGAGATGCATACGCAGGTCTCCGGCGTGGCCGATCACCTCGTGCTGGACGAGCGCGAGGGGCTGGCCAAGCTGCGCGAGATCGTCGCCTCGCTCGGCGAGACCGGGCGGCTCGCCCCGCCCAGCCGTGAGCCCGCCCCGCCGCTCTTCGACGCGGCGGAGCTGACCGAGATCGTGCCGACCGATCTGCGCCGGCCCTATGACGTGCGCGAGGTGATCGCCCGCATGGTCGACGGCAGCGCCTTCAATGCCTTCAAGCCGGATTACGGCGCCACGCTGGTCTGCGGCTTCGCCCATATCCATGGCTATCCCGTCGGCATCATCGCCAATAACGGCGTGCTCTTCTCGGAAGCGGCGGTGAAGGGCGCGCATTTCATCGAGCTCTGCGACCAGCGCCAGATCCCGCTGCTGTTTCTGCAGAACATCACCGGCTTCATGGTCGGGACCGAGGCCGAGCGCGGCGGCATCGCCAAGCATTCGGCGAAACTCGTCTATGCCGTCTCGAACGCGCGCGTGCCGAAATATACGGTGCTGATCGGCGGCTCCTATGGCGCCGGCAATTACGGCATGTGCGGGCGCGGCTTCCGCCCGCGCTTCCTGTTCTCCTGGCCCAATGCGCGCATCGCGACGATGAGCCCGGAGGTCGCGGCCAATGTGGTGACGGATCTGCGCCGCCAATCGCTCAAGGGTGCCGCCGACGAGGCCGCGATCGCCGCGCTCGACGCGACGACCCGGGCGCAGTTCGAGGCGCAGAGCGACCCCTATTACGCGACGGCGCGGCTCTGGGACGACGGCATCATCGAGCCGGCGCAGACGCGTGACGTGATCGGGCTATGCCTCGCGCTGGCGGCGGGCGAGCCGCGCGATCCCAGCCCCCGCCCCGTCTATCGGATGTGATCGCCGCGATGTTCGACACGATCCTGATCGCCAATCGCGGCGAAATCGCCTGCCGCATCATCCGGACCTGCCGGCGCATGGGCATCCGCACCGTGGCGGTGCATTCCGAGGCGGATCGCGAGGCGCTGCATGTGCGGCTGGCCGACCGCGCCATCGCCATCGGCCCCGCACCGGCGCGCGACAGCTATCTCAGGGCCGACCGCATCATCGAGGCCGCGCTGGCGAGCGGGGCGCAGGCCATCCATCCCGGCTATGGCTTCCTGTCGGAAAGGCTGGATCTGATCGCCGCCTGCGACGCCCATGGCCTGGTCTTCATCGGCCCCTCGGCGGCGGCGATCGACGCGATGGGCGACAAGATCCGCTCGAAGCAGATCGCGCGCCAGGCCGGGGTGCCGGGCGTGCCGGGCTACGACGGCGCCGACCAGGCGCCGGAGGTGCTGCGCCGCGAGGCGCTGGCGATCGGCCTGCCGGTGATGGTGAAGGCCTCCGCCGGCGGCGGCGGCAAGGGCATCCGCAAGGTCGAGCACCAGCACGAGCTCGACGGCGCGATCCTGGCGGCCGCGCGCGAGGCCGAGGCCGCCTTCGGCGACGGGCGGCTGCTGATCGAGAAATTCGTGAGCCGGCCGCGCCATGTCGAGGTCCAGATCGCGGGAGACCGGCATGGCCGGATCGTGCATCTCTACGAGCGCGACTGCTCGGTGCAGCGGGCCAATCAGAAGCTGTTGGAGGAGGCGCCCGCGCCGAACCTGTCGGATGCGGCCCGCGCGGCGCTGCACGAGAATGCGCTGCGCCTGTCGCGGGCGATCGCCTATGACAATCTCGGCACGGTGGAATTCCTGGTCGATGCGGCGACGCAGGAGGTGTTCTTCCTCGAGATGAACACACGGCTTCAGGTCGAGCATCCCGTCACGGAAGCCATCACCGGGCTCGATCTGGTGGAATGGCAGATCCGCATCGCAGCCGGCGAACCGCTGCCGCTCGCGCAGGACGAGATCCGCTGCACCGGCCATGCGATCGAGGCGCGGATCACCGCCGAACGGGCCGAGGAGGGTTTTCGGCCCGATACAGGTCGCATCAGGCTCTGGCACGCGCCGGAGGGGCTGCGTCTCGACAGCGGCGTGACGGAGGGCTCGACCGTCTCGCCGCATTACGATTCGCTGCTCGCCAAGCTGATCGCGCATGCGCCGGACCGGGCCGGAGCCGTGCGCAAGCTGGCGGCCGGGCTGGACGAGATGGCGGTGCTGGGCCTTGGCACGGTCCGGCCCTTTCTCGCCGATTCCTTGCGCCAGCCCGCTTTCGCCGAGGGGCGGGCGACGACGCTGTTCATTCGCGAGACCTGGCCGGAAGGCTGGCGGCCCGAGCCCTGCGACGCCGCGTCCCGCAATGCGGTGGCCGCCGCGATCTGGCTCGCGGAGCGTGCCGGGCCTCGGGCGAGCGGGCCCTGGGGCAGCCTCGGCGGCTTTCGCCTGCTGGCGCCGGCCGGCCCCGTCGCCACCGCCCATCTCGCGGTGATGGCGGAGGGCGGCGAGGCGCTGCTGCGGGTCGAGAGCCATGACGGGTTCCTGCGCATCCGCGACGGCGACGCGACCCATGAGGTGGCGGTGACCGGGAGCGGGCGCGGCGCCTGGTCGGTGGTGATCGACGGCGCCCGCTCGCGGGCCTTCGCGGCGCTGGATCCGGCCGGGCTGTTCCTCGCCCATGGCGGGTTCGAGGGCCATGTCGGGCTGTCCCTGGCGGTCGAACGTGCGGCGGCCGCGCGCAGCGGCGGGTCCGCGGGTGGCGATGCGGTCAGGGCCGCGATGCCCGGCACGCTGTCGGCGCTGCATGTCGCGCCGGGCGATCATGTCGAGGCCGGCCAGGTCGTGGCGGTGCTCGAATCGATGAAGCTGTTCATCGAGCTCAAGAGCCCCGCCACCGGCATCGTCTCGAAGCTCGGCGCCCGCGCCGGCGCGACCGTCGCGGCCGGCGATGTGCTGGTGGCGATCGAGCCCGCGCCCTGACTCAGTGCGGTGCGGCCTTGGCGTCGCGCAGCACGGTCAAGGCGAGCACGGCGCAGAACAGCATGGCGAGGATCGACAGCGCCGCGACGGCATGGAACCCGCCCATGAAGGCCGCCCTCGCCGTCGCCAGCACGGGTGCCGCCTGGTCCGGCGCCATCTGCCCCGCCGCCGAGAGCGCGCCGCCCAATGTCGCGCGGGCCCCGGCCAGCGCTTCCGGACTCGTGCCCGGCATCGCGACCTCGCTCATCCGGCTGCGATAGATTGCGGTGCCGAGGCTGCCGAGAATGGCGACGCCCAGCGCGCCGCCGAGCTCGGCGCTGGTTTCGGACATGGCGGAGGCCGCGCCGGCGCGTTCGGGCGGGGCCGATCCGACGACCAGCCCCGTCGTCAAGGCGATCACCGGCGTGAAGCCGACGGAGAAGACGATCGAGGCCGAGACGATCTGCAGCAGGCTCGGCGCGAAGCTGAGCCAGACGAAGCCGAGCGCGGCCACGCCCATGCCGCCGGCGATCAGCCGCGCCGTCGGGATGCGGGCCGCCAGCGCCGGGGTGACGAAGGAGCAGAGCGTGAAGGCGATCGAGGAGGGCAGCGACCACAGCCCGGCCTCCAGCGGCGAAAGCCCCGCCACGAGCTGCAGATATTGCGCGAAGAAGATGAAGCTGCCGAACATGAACATGATGCTCGACAAGTTGATCGCCAGCGAGGCGCTGAGCGCCGGGATCCTGAACAGCGCCATGTCGATCATCGGATCGGCGAGGCGGTTCTGCCTCCGGACGAAGAGGACGACGAGCGCCAGCCCGAGCCCGATCGCCGCCAGGCTCGTCGGCCCCATGCCGAACTCGGCGATCTTCTTCACGCCATAGATGATGCAGAGCATCGCGGCGAGCGAGAGCAGCGCGCTGGCGATATCGAGCCGCCCGGCCTTCGGGTCCCTGTATTCCGGCAGCAGCGCCGGGCCGATCAGCAGCAGCAGGACCATCGGCGGGACGGCGACCAGGAAGACTGAGCCCCAGAAGAAATACTCGATCAGCACCCCGCCGACGACCGGGCCGATGATGCCGCCGGCCGAAAAGGCGGCGATCCACATCGAGATGGCGAAGGTCCGCTCCTTCTCGTCGGTGAACATCACCGTGATCAGCGACAGCGTCGAGGGGGCGAGCGTCGCGCCGGCGATGCCGAGCACCGCCCGCATCAGGATCAGCATCTCGGCGCTGGCCGAGAAGGCGGCGACGATGGAGGCGAGCCCGAAAGCGCAGGCGCCGATCATCAGCAGCTTGCGCCGGCCGATCCTGTCGCCGAGCGTGCCCATCGTCATCAGGAAGCCGGCGACCATGAAGCCGTAGATGTCGATGATCCAGAGCAGCTGGCTGGCGCTCGGCTTCAGCTCGCGCGTCAACGTCGGCACCGCCAGGTTCAGCACCGTCAGATCCATCGAATAGATCATGCAGGGCAGCGCGAGCACGCCCAGCCCGATCCATTCGCGGCGCGTCGCCAAGCGTGGCGCCGCCTGCTCCATCGTCTCACCCGTCAACTCGGTCTCTCCCTGCGATGCGCGTCACGAGGCCGGCCGGTCTAGCCGGTCGATGTGACGCCTGATGTCGGCAGCCTCGGCTGCCGACCCTGCCAGCGCGATGGCGCGGTTGAACGCCTCGCGCGCTTCCGCGGCCCGGCCGCATTGGCCGAGAAAGGCGCCGCGCGCCCCGTGGAAATAGAAATATCCCGAGAGCCGGCCCGCGAGAGGCTCGATCAGCGCGAGTCCGGCCTCGGGCCCTTCGAGCTTGGCCACCGCCACCGCCCGGTTCAAGGTCACCACCGGCGAGGGCTGCATGCGTTCCAGCGCCGCATAGAGCTGCGCGATGCCGGCCCAATCCGTCGCCTCCGCCCGCTCCGCCCGCGCATGCAGCGCCGCGATCGCTGCCTGGATCTGATAGGGCCCGGGACGCTGGTGGCGCAGCGCCTTGTCGACCAGGGCCAGGGCCTCGTCGATCGCCGCCCTGTCCCAGAGCGAGCGGTCCTGGTCCTCCAGGCTGACGGCCTGGCCCTGAGCATCGAAGCGGGCGCGCAGCCGCGATTGCTGCAGCAGCATCAGCGCCAGCAGCGCCAGGATCTCCGGCTCGGCCGGGAAGAGCCGCACCAGCAGCCTCGTCAGGCGGATCGCTTCCTCGGACAGGGCCGCGCGGGCGCTCGCCATGGCCGAGCCGGCGGTATAGCCCTCGTTGAACAGCAGATAGAGCATGGCGGCGACGGCACCCAGCCGCTCGGCCCGCTCGATCGCGCCCGGCGTCTCGAAGCCGATGCCGCCCTGTCCGATCCGCGCCTTGGCCCTTGTGATGCGCTGTTCCATGGCGCTCTCGCCGACCAGGAAGGCGCGCGCGATCTCGGCCACCGAAAGCCCCGAGACGATGCGCAAGGCGAGCGCCACCTGCTGCGTCGCCGGCAGATCGGGGTGGCAGCAGATGAACATCAGCCGGAGGATATCGTCGCGATAGGCGGCGCCGTCGAGCCGCTCGACCGTCTCGGCCTCGGCATCGCCGGTCTCCGACAAAGCCTCCTCGGGCGGCAGCGCCGTCTCGCGCCGCGTCCGCCGCAGCAGGTCCACCGCCGCATTGCGACCGACGAAGATCAGCCAGGCGGCGGCGTCGCGCGGCGGCCCCTTCTCCGGCCAATGCCGCAGGGCGCGCAGGCTGGCCTCCTGGAAAGCCTCCTCCGCCAGTTCGATATCGCGGAAATGGCGCAGCAGCGCGCTCATCGCCTGAGGGCGGGCCGAGATCAATGCGGCGTGCAACCAGGCGAGATCGCTCATCGCCAGCCCCCATCAACCCTGCTGCAGGCTCGGCGGAACCGGGTTCAGCACGGCGATCGGCCGGATCTCGAAGGCGCCGCCGGAGCCGCAGGCCTGCGCCATCTCGCGGGCGGTCTCGATCGCCTCCTCGAGCGAGGCGCAATCCACGACGAAGAACCCGAGAAGCTGCTCCTTGGTCTCGGCGAAGGGCCCGTCCAGCACCACCGCCTCGGCCCCCTTGCGAAGCGTCACGGCGGCGGTCGTCGGCATCAGCCGCGCTACCGGGCCGAGCTTGCCTTGCGCCGCCAGCTTCTGCTGGACCGCGGCGAGATCGGCCATCACCGCCGCCTCCTTCTCCTTCGGCCAGGCGCAGACGGCGTCCTCGTTGTCGTAGCAGAGCATGGCGTAGAGCATCGCATTTCCCTTTCAATCCTGAAGACGCGGCAGACTGCACCGGGCCGACATTTGCGAGAAGAAAAAATCCCGTACAATTTTTTGAGCGGCCGATGTCGGGAGCCATGCGGCCCGTCCGTCCTAGGGGCGTCGTGCTGCAGCAGGCTGGTGTCAAAATCTGACAGCACAGCCTTTCATGATTGCAGCCAGCTGGAGGAGGATTGAATGGCTTATGTGGATGGATTTGTGGTCGCCGTCCCGAAGGCGAATCTGGAGAGCTATCGCGAGATGGCGCAGCTCGCCGGCTCCGTCTGGATGGAGCATGGCGCCGTCTCCTATGTCGAATGCGTCGGCGACGACGTGCCCTATGGCGAACTGACCTCCTTCCCGCGCGCCGTGCAGGCGAAGGAGGATGAGACGGTCTTCTTTTCCTGGATCACCTATGCCTCGCGCGCCGATCGCGACGCGATCAATGCCAAGGTGATGGCCGACGAGCGGCTGAAGGGGATGATGGGTTCGAACGTCTTCGACGGGAAGCGCATGATCTTCGGCGGTTTCCAGACCTTCGTCGAGCTGTGAGGAGCGCGTCATGACCGAGCCTCTGCGGGGCGTGCCGGAGGGCATGCACAGCGTCACCCCTCACCTGATCTGCGCCGGCGCGGCCGATGCGATCGACTTCTATGTCCGGGCCTTCGGCGCGACCGAGATCGCCCGGATGCCGGGTCCCGACGGCAAGCTGATGCATGCCGCCGTCAGCATCCTCGGCTCGACCGTGATGCTGTTCGACGAGATGCCGGAATGGGGCGCGCTCGGGCCGAAGGCCCTGAAGGGCTCGCCGGTGACCATCCATCTGTTCTGCGACGACGTCGACAGCTTCTTCGCCAGGGCGATCGAGGCCGGCGGCACGGTGATCATGCCGGTCGCCGACATGTTCTGGGGCGATCGCTACGGCAAGCTGGAGGATCCGTTCGGCCATCACTGGTCGGTTGCGACGCAGCTGCGCAAGCTGACGCCCGAGGAGATCCGGGAGAACATGATGAAGATGGGCGGCATGCCCTGCCCGGAAGCGACGCAGCCGCAGCACGCCTGATCGCCCGGCCGGGAACTCCCGCGCTCCACCCGCGTCTTAAGGCCGGGGGGAGTTCCCGATAGGAGACGACCATGAAGATGCTTGTTCTCGCTGCCGGCGCCGTGTTGCTGAGCGCTCCCGCCCTCGCCCAGAGCAGCACGACGACCACCACCACCATCACCACCGAGCAGACCGGCAAGGTCCGCTCCTATGTGATGAAGGAGAAGCCGGAATCGGTGAAGATCACCAAGGAGGTCTCGGTCGGCGCCGAGCTGCCCAACGAGGTGCAGCTGCGGACGCTGCCGGCCGATGTCGGCGTATCCGAGTACAGCTACACCGTGGTGAACGGCCAGACCGTGCTGGTCGAGCCGCGCACCCGCAAGATCGTCAAGATCATCGAGTGATCGGCCGGTCCCGCTGATCGACGAGCCAGCCCAGCCCTGCCTATGCGGCGGGGCTGGCACGGCCGCGACACGTCTCAGGTGTCGGACTGGGTGACGCCGAATTTCTGCATCAGCTGCGTCCGGTCCATGCAGGAGACGTCATAGGTCACCGCGCGCCCCTTGAAATCCTGACGCTTGGCGAAGTCCCTGGTCATCGCGCTGGTGACGTCGTCGATCTGCGCCTCGCAGATCGCCGCGGTCGTGAACTCCATCCGGCTGAGATGGGATGACTGACACAGGGGTTCACCAGAGACGCAGGCCACCACAACCATCGTAAACGCGTCCATATCGCGCCTCCGCTTCATGAGCTTCCGTCACGAAGGCTGCATCGACATGGTTAATGCGGGGTTAAGCCGGTGGAGCCATGCAGTGTCGGTAAATGGCCGCCGCAACCGGGGCACGGAGCAAAACCGGCGATTTCGCGTTTGTCAGACAGCGCCGCCCCGGGCGGCTGAATCATCCAAAGTCGAGGTCCGACATATGCAGAGAGACGGGATCCACGAGATTCGTCCGATCGCGCCGATCGCCCTGCCCGACAGCGTCAAGCCGGGGCCGGTCGGGCCGCGTCCGAAGATCATGTCGATGAACCCCGCGGACCTTTCGATCGATGCCAGCTACCAGCGGGATATTTCGCGACGTTCGCTGAAACTGATCCAGAAGCTGGTCAAGGAATGGGATTGGCGACGCTACAACGTGCCGGTCGTGACGAAGGTCGGCAATTCCTGGCACATCATCGATGGCCAGCACACCGCCATCGCGGCCGTCACGCATGGCGGCATCGGCGAGATCGACGTGCTGGTGGTCGAGGCCGAGGAAGGCGAGGACCGGGCGCGCGCCTTCATCGGGCACAACAAGGATCGGGTGCCGATCACCACCACCCAGCTGTTCTTCGCGGCCGCCGCCAGCGGCGACGACGATGCGCTGACCGCCCAGCAGGTCTGCGAGCGCGCCGGCGCGACGATCCTGCGCAATCCCACCCCGGGGCGCGCCTTCCGGCCCGGCGAGCTGATCGCGGTCTCGGCCCTCGTCTCCCTGATCCGCCGCCGCTCGGCGATGCGGGCACGGGTGGTGATCGAGACGCTGGTGCAGGCGCAGATGGCGCCGATCAGCGCCGAATGGATCGTGGCCATCGACACCGTGCTGCATGACGAGAATTTCGGCGATGTCGAGCCCGAGACCGTGCTCGCGACGCTGAAGCGCTATGGTTCGACGCTGCAGGCCAAGAGCACGGAGCTCGCTCTGGCGAAGAAGCTGCGGCGGTCGCGGGCGCTGGCGATCGTCGTCTACCAGCACGCGCGAAAGAAGCGCGGCGGCCGGAGCGATCAGGACGGCGCGGCCGAGCAGAACGAAAGCGTCTGAGCCGCACCGCCCGAGGACATCAGCAGGCACCGGCGCGCTCGCGCTCCGGTGCCGCAGGCGGCGCGTCGCTCAGGACCCGACGATCGTGCCGCCATTGGGGTGCAGCACCTGTCCCGACATGTAGGACGCCTCCTCGCTCGCGAGGAAGACATGGCAGGAGGCGACCTCATTGGGCTGGCCGGGCCGCTTCATCGGCGATTGCGCGCCATGCTTCGCCACCCGCTCGGGCTCGAAGGAGGCGGGGATGAGCGGGGTCCAGATCGGTCCCGGCGCAACGGCATTGACCCGGATCTTGCGGTCCGCCAGCGCCTTGGCGAGCGAGCGGGTGAAGGCGACGATGGCGCCGCGTGTCGCGGCATAGTCGATCAGCGTGTCATTGCCCTGATAGGCGGTGACCGAGGTCGTGTTGACGATCGCCGCACCCTCCTTCATCTGGCGCAGCGCCGCCTTGGTCATGTAGAAGTAGCCGAAGACATTGGTCCGGAAGGTGCGTTCGAGCTGTTCCGCCGGAATTTCGAGCGGCGTCTCGACAGTGTGCTGTTCGGCGGCGTTGTTCACGAGAATGTCGATGCGCCCGAAGGCGGAGACGGTCTCGTCGACGACGCGCTGGCAGAAGGCTTCGTCGCCGATATCGCCGGCGAAGCGGATGGCCTTGCGCCCCTCCGCCTCGACCAGCCGGACCGTTTCGGCCGCATCCTCCTCCTCGTCGAGATAGGCGATCGCGATATCCGCGCCCTCGCGCGCCATGCCGACGGCGACCGCCCGGCCGATGCCGCTGTCGCCGCCGGTGATCAGGGCGACCTTATCCGCCAGCCGATCCGCACCCCTGAAGCGGGGCTCGAAATCCGGGCGCGGCGTCATCTGCGCCTCGCTGCCGGGCTGGTGATCCTGGGATTGCGGGGGATTTTGTGTGTCGGCCATGGCAGCCTCGTCTGCAAAGGGTGATGCGCCTGGGCGCGGGCGGCGAAGGCGCGCCGGCCACCACCGGGCCGGCCGATGCGTCATCCGCCGGTGGAGGGGGCCGGCTGCTGCGGCTGGGCGCCGGTCTGGGCCGGAGCCGAGCGGTTGCCGCTGGCGCCAGTGGCCAGGGGCCCCCAGATCATCGCGACGGCGAGGCACGGCGCGATCGCATCCTCGGCGCTCGGCGAATTGGCGGGCCCTCTTTGCTTGCGGTTGCGGGCGCCCCTCGGAAGGGGCGCCCGTTCATCGGCGAGATAGAGTAGCCGGCTCAGATCTGGCCGGTACGGCCATAGGGCATGCGGTCGCGCGGATAGGGCTCGGCCGCCGGGTCGAAGCCGGACCAGCCCTCGCGACGCCACTCGTCGCGATGGGTCGAGACGTCGAGGCTGGCGCCGGCGTCGAGAGCCGTCGCCGCCCGCTGTTCCGACATCTCGTCGGTGCGGACCGAGACGAGCGAGCCGCCGCGGCGGACGCTCTCGGCATAGGTCTCGGCATCCTCCCGCGACATGCCGGTCTCGGTCATGGCGCCGATCAGGCCGCCGGCCGCGCCACCGACGATGGCGCCTGTCGCCGCTCCGGCCGCCGTCGAGGCGAGCCAGCCGGCCGCGACCACCGGACCGATGCCGGGGATCGCCATCAGGCCGAGCCCGGCCAGCAGGCCGGCGCCGGCGCCGAGAGCCCCGCCGACAGCGGCGCCGCCGGCGGCGTCATCGGCGACCTCGCTGTCGGTCCCGGGCTCGCCACGGGCGTGCTGGTGACCGATCAGGCTGATCTGGGTGTCGGAGAATCCGGCTTCCTTCAGGCGGCGAACGGCCGCTTCCGCATCGGAATAACGGTCATAGACACGGGTAATGGTACGGTTCATGGCGAGGGATCCTAATTGCTGATGGAGATGTTGCCGCGGTAATCCACCGCGACGTTGCGCATGGCACCGTCCTTTTCGGCCTGGCCACGCCAGATACCGTCCTCGCCCTTGGCCAGTTTGCCGGGGTTGCCGTAGCCATTGTCACGGAGGCGGGCACGGGCCTGTTCCTCGGTGAAGCTGTTGGCGCCGGGCAGAGGCGCCTGTCCATCGACGCCGGGACGCGGCGAGGGGAGCGGCGAGGTGGTGCTCGTCTGGGCGAGAACGCCGGGTGCGAGCAGGATGCTCGCCAGGCCTGCCGCAAGTATTGTGGTCTTCATCGTGACCTCCGATGGTTGCATGAGGTGACAACCGCCCGGACTCGCAGGAGTTCCGCTCAGATTTCCCCAGCGTTGCGCGTCAAAGCTTTGAAGAATCACAGGGCGCAGCCCTCGCGCAGCCGCGGCTGCGGAACCAGAGCCGAGCCGGCATGTTGACGAACGACCAGCAGGCGGAGACCCGCAATGAGCAGGACCGACAGCCCGAGCCCCGCCATGCCCAAGCTGCCGCCCGCCGTCGAGGGTGCGGTCAGCGAGATCGATTTCCAGGCGCATCGGCTGCGGCTCTACCAGAACGGGTCCGGCGCTCCGCTGCTCCTGCTGCACAGCATCAATGCGGCGGCATCGGTCTATGAGGTGCGCCCGATCTTCCACCACATGGCGCGGCATCGGCAGGTCTTCGCGCTCGACCTGCCCGGCTTCGGCGGCTCCTCGCGCCTGCGCGACGACTACACCATCGCGTTCTATACGCGCGCCGTCATCGCCGCGGCGGAGCATGTCCGGCAGATCGCGGGGAGCGGGCCGATCGCCGTGCTCGGCCTGTCGCTGACCTGCGAATTCATCGCCCGCGCGGCGCTGGCCCGCCCGGACCTCTTCGCGCAGCTGATCTTCGTCACGCCGACGGGTTTCGAACATGGCGCGCAGAAGCGGCGCGCCGGCGGGGCGCAGGGTCGTGCGATACCGGGGCTGGAGGCGGCGCTGACGGTCGGCCTCTGGCGCGATGCCCTCTACAAGGCGCTGGTCAGCCGGCCCAGCATCCGGTTTTTCCTGAAGCGCACCTTCGGCTCCAGCGACGTCGATCCCGGCCTGATCGACTATGCCCATGCCAGCGCGCACCAGCCCGACGCCGCCTTCGCGCCCCTCGCCTTCGCCTCGGGGAAACTATTCTCCGGCGATGTGCGGACGCTGTACGAGGCGCTGCGGCTGCCGGTCTGGCTGGCGCATGGCACCAAGGGCGCCTTCGCCGATTTCGCCCAGGCGGGCTGGGTGGAGCAGCGGGAGAATTGGCGCCGCAGCGCCTTCGACACCGGCGCCTTTCCGCATTTCCAGGCACCGGAGCGCTTCTTCGCCGAACTCGAAACCGTGCTGGCGGACAGCGCGCGCACTGATGAATCACCCGGCCGCGCGACGCTGCGAATGGTGGGCGGAACCGGCTGAGGCGACGCAACTCTTGCCCGACACCGGCGTTGCAGGGGCATGTGCGGCTGGGACAACAGCAGGAGAACGCCATGAACCGACGCCAGACCCTGAGCGCCCTCAGCCTCGCCGCGATCGCGGCACCGAGCTTCGCTCTCGCCCAGGCCAGTGACCAGAACCGCCCCTCCGCCGCGGAGGGCGAGCACATCACCGCCACTCTCGACGCCGGAAAGATGACGCTGGAGGCCAGCCGCGTCGCGCTGTCGAAAGCGACCGATCCGGCGATCAAGCGCTTCGCGCAGCTCGAGGCCGCGGAACAGGAAACCATCGCCGAAGTGTTCTCGAGCCGCGTCGAGCGCTCGCAGAACGCGCCGCCCAAGGTCGATGCCGATGCCAAATCCGCTATCGACAGCGTCCACGCCCAGCAGGCCGGGCCGGCCTTCGACAAGGCCTATCTCGCCGGGCAGATGGAGGGGCATCGCAAGCTGCTCGCGATCCAGGAGGCCTATCTCTCCAATGGCCGCGATCCGCGCCAGCGCGGTCTCGCCATGCTGATGCGCGGGCATATCAAGGAGCACATCCTCGAGCTGGAAGTGCTGCAGAAGGACATGGCGTAAGTGCGATGGCCGGGGCGCTGGCGCTGAGGGCGGAAGAGCTCGTCGCGCGCCTCGAGCAGCGCGGGCTGCTGATCGCCACGGCCGAATCCTGCACGGCGGGCCGGTTGGCCGCCCTGTTGGCGGATGCGCCCGGCGCCTCCGCCGTGCTGGATGGCGGTTTCATCACCTATACCAAGCAAGCCAAGCAGGTCCTGCTCGGCGTCCCGGAGGAGAGCCTCTCGACGCCGGGCGGGGCGGTCACGCCCGATGTCGCACGGGCCATGGCGGCCGGGGCGCTGTCGCGCAGCAACGCGACGCTCGCCGTGGCGCTGACGGGGGTGCTCGGCCCGGCCTGCGACGAGGACGATAATCCGGTCGGGCGTCTCGACATCGCCTGCGCCTGGGAGGGCGGGACCCGCCATCGCCGCCACGAGCTCGGCGAGGCCGAGCATGACAGGCTGACGGAGAAGGCGCTCGACGCCGCCCTGACGCTTCTCGACGAGACGCTCGACACCATGGCCGCATCGCGCGGCCGCTAGCCGAATCCGAAGGCCGATCGCGCAAGACCCGAGGGAACCCCTCGGGCCAAAGGCCGTTGCCGAGGGAAAGGGAGCACAATCGATGGAAGATCAGCAGATCTGGGATTTCGAAGAAGGACTTTGGACCGGCGATGCCGATCATTACCGCGAGCTGATCGATCAGGACTGCCTGATGGTGCTTCCCGCCCCGCCCTTCGTCTTCACCGGTTCGGAGGCGATCGCCGCCGTCTCGGATACGCCTCGCTGGAGCAGCGTCGCGCTGTCGGAGAAATCGGTGACCCGGCCGCAGGAGGGGCTGATCGTGATCGCCTACAAGGCCGAGGCTCGCAAGGACGATGACGAGAGCTACAGCGCGCATTGCACCTCCGTGCTGCGGCGGCTGGATCACGGAAAATGGCGCGTGGTGCAGCATCAGCAGACGCCGCCGATGATCGCGCCGGCGAAAAGCTGAGCGACCGGCCGTTTCGGTAGCGTCAGGCCGGCGGCAGCCGCGGCGATCCCGTTTCCTTCCAGTCGGCAAGGCTGCGTTAAGGGCGCGGCCAGCGCATGCCCGCATCGACATGGACGTGACGCGGTATTCCGTGCGAGGAATGCCGCGTCGAGGCGAGGCGATGACCTCGGCTCTCTCGCGATCCGGGAACGATTCGTATGCTGAATGACAAGGCCATCCTGGTCGTCGAAGACGAGCCCATGATCGCCATGATGCTGGATGATTTCCTCACCGATCTCGGCTGCCGGGTCATCGGCCCGGCCGGGAATCTCGGTCAGGCGCATGAGCTGTTGAACGCGCATGGTTGCGACGCGGCCATCGTCGATTTGAACCTGAACGGCACGATGGCGCAGCCTCTGATCGAGATCCTTCGCAAGCAGGGCGTCCCGGTCATCGTCGCGAGCGGCTATGGCAGCGCCACTTCGGGCCTGCCGGACGGGTGCCGCGTGGTCGCGAAACCCTATGCGATCCAGCATGTCGAGGAGGCGCTGCGCGCCTGTTTCAGCGACCGACCCTGAGGGCCCGGCGGGACGCTGGCTCAGCTCTCATCCTGTCGCACCCGCCGCTTGCCGCGTATCGCCATACGCAGGATGCGCGAGAGATCCTCGACGGCGTAAGGCTTCTGCAGCAGCTCGAAGCCATGCCGCCCCTCCTCCGCGAGGACGTGGCTGTATCCGGAGGTGAGGACGACGGGCAGGCCGGGGTGTCGCCGCCTGATCTCCAGACCGAGTTCGACCCCGCTGATCCCCGGCATCACCACATCCGAGAAGACGGCGTCGAAGCCGTCGGTCTCGGACAGGAGCCGCAGCGCCTCGTCGCCATTGGCGGCCCAGGTCGTGACGTAGCCGAGATCGCCGAGAAGCTGCGTCGAGAAGGTGCCGACATCGACATTGTCCTCGACGACCAGGATCCGCTGGCCGCCGCCGCCGCTGATCACGCCCGGCCGGGAGGGCTCGGCATCGCCCGGCTGGAGCGCCTCGCGTTCGACGCGCGGCAGATAGAGGGTGAAGCGTGAACCGGAGCCGAGCTCGCTGTCGACGTCGATATCCCCGCCGGATTGTTTGGCGAAGCCGAACACCTGCGAGAGCCCGAGGCCCGTCCCCTTGCCGACACCCTTGGTGGTGTAGAAAGGCTCGAAGATCTGCATGAGCTTTTCCGAGGGGATGCCGGCGCCGGTATCCTCCAGCGACACGGCGACGAATGCCCCCGTTCCGCCGGCATGGCCGCGAATCGGCGGCATGCGCTCCAGTTTCTCGACCGAGATCGTCAGCCGGCCCTCGCCATCCATCGCGTCGCGGGCATTCACCGCCATGTTGACGAGCGCGGTCTCGAACTGGCTGACATCCGCCTCGACGAAGCAATCCTCCGCCCGCACGTCGGAGACGATCTCGATGCGCGCTCCGACGATGCTGCGCAGCATTTCGGTGACCGCGCTGACCCGCACCGAGGGGTCGAAGATCTCGGGCTTCAGCGGCTGTCGACGGGCGAAGGCCAGGAGCTGCCCGGTCAGTTTCGCGGCCCGGTCGACCGTGTCGGAGATGGCGTCGACATAGCGCCGCCGCCTGTCCTCCGCGAGGTTGGGCTTGCGCAGCAGATCGGTGGAGCTCTTGATGATCGTCAGCAGGTTGTTGAAATCATGGGCGACACCGCCCGTCAGCTGGCCGACGGCCTCCATCTTCTGCGCCTGGCGCAGCGCTTCCTCGGCCTTGGCCCGCTCCGCCACCTCATCCGCGACGCGGCGCTCCAGCGTATCGTTGAGGTCCCGGATGCGCTCCTCGATCGCCTTGCGCTCCGTGACGTCGACGGCCGTGCCGAGCAGGCGCACGCAGCGATCATCGACGAAGACACCACGGCCTTTCGCCGCCACCCAGCGGATGATCCCGTCATCCCTGCCGATCGTCCGGTATTCGACATCGTAGAGCGCCCGGCGTGCCGGATCGGCCGCTCCGGCATAGGCGGCGGCGGTGGCCTCGCGGTCGTCCGGATGGAGCCCGTCGTAGAAATCCCGCATCGACACGCTGACATCGGGCGAGATCCCGAACATCGCCTTCACATTCGGCGGCCAGATCAGCTTGTCCTCGATCGGGTCGACGTCCCAGAAGCCGATATCGGCGTGCTCGATCGCCAGCCGCAGACGCTCTTCGCTCTCGCGCAGGCGCGCCTCTGCACCGACCCGCTCGACATGGGACCAGCAGCGCTCGGCGACGGTCCCGACGAGGTCGAGCTCATCCTCCTGCCAGTCCCGCGGCTGATCCTGATGCACCGCCATCATCGCCGCCAGACGCCCGGCCTTCACCAGCGGGCAGCAGATGATCGCGCGGATCCCGATCGCCTCGAACATCTCGCGGCCTTCGCCGGGGGGAAGCTCGGCGCCGACGTCGCGGATGACGAGCATCTGCCCGCCGCGCATGGCGGAAGCGGCCTTCGCCCCGAAGAGATCGAGGCTGTAGGTCCCGGCCGAGGATGCGACACCGGGCGCCACGTAATCATTGCGGATGACGAAGCCGTCATTGTCGTCATCGACATCGGCATAGGCGCAGCGCGAGGCGCCCAGCCGTCGCGCCAGGATCGTGGCGGCCGCCAGCATCGCCTCCTCAGCATCGGCGGAATTGCGCATCGCCTCGTCGAGGTCGCCCAGCAGACGCAGCCTGGCCTCGCTCTTCCGGAGCGCCTCCTCCACGCCCTTGCGCCGGGTGATGTCGGAGGAGATGCCGGCAATGCGCAAGGCCGTGCCGTCCGCGGCGTAATCCGGCCGGCCGCGGACGGCGATCCAGCGCGTCTCGCCGGTCTCCGGCAGCACCACCCGATACTCCGTCTCGTAATCCTCGCGCGCGGTGACGGCTCGCCGGACCGCTTCCGAGCGCGGGGCGCGATCGTCCGGATGAATGAGCCGGCTCAGCTCCGCATTGGTGAAGGGCGCGCCTGGCGCCAGCCCGAAGCTCGCTTTGTAGAGGTCCGAAGCGGTCAGGGTGAAATCCTTGAGATCGAGCTCCCAGGCGCCCATGCCGCCGGCTTCCAGGGCGAAGCGCAGGCGCTCCTCCCCCGCACGGAGGGCTTCCAGCCGCGCCCGCGCCTCATATTGTCGCCGCCTGCCCCGGATCGCCGCGCTGACGAGGCTGACGAGCGTGGTCGGGTGGAAGGGGCGCTCGATGAAGGAGGCGTTGCCCAGCACGTCGAGATAACGGCGCGCGGCCGGGTTCCGCTCGATCCCACCGCCCTGGCTGGTCAGGACGATGAAGGGCATGTCCGACCATTCCGGCTGTCCGGCGATCCACCTGGCCAGCGGGTGCAGATCCGCCGTCGTCAGCGCCTCCTCCGTGAGCAGGACGAGGCCGGCGCCGGCGTCGAGTTCGGCGAGAACCCGGGGCAGCGAGGGGATGGCCTCGGCCGCCATCCCGGCTTCGCCGAGCATCGCGACGGCGATGGCCGCGTCCCGGCCGCGGGGTGCCAGGACGAGGACGCGCTCCGAAAGCGTCGAGCGTTTCACGGGTCTGCGGCCCGCATCACCTGCGCGCCATCGTCGACCAGCGTCGGCACGCCGCGCAGCACCCCCTGGAAATTGACCAGCGGCTCGCCCAGCGTGATCCCGCGGCCGTCGATGCGGAACTCGCGGATCGTGTCCTCATGCGCGCCCGTGCGCTTCTTGACGACGGAGATCGCACGCCGGACCCGGCCCAGCGCCTCGAAATAGCGCAGGAGGATCACGGTGTCGGCGAGATAGGTCACGTCGACCGGCGATTTCATGTCGCCGACGAGCCCGTGCTGGGCCACCGTGAGGAAGGTGGTGGCGCCCTGCCTGTTGAGATATTGCAGCAATTCGTGGATGTGCAGGACCAGCGCCTGCTCATGCGGCATGGCCGCCTGATAGCCGTTGAGGCTGTCCACGACCACCGTCTTGACCCGATGCGCCTCGACCGAGCGGCGCACGCGTTCGGTGAATTCCCCGGGGCTCAGCTCCGCGGCGTCGACCTGCTCCACGAACAGGCTGCCCCCGTCGATCATGCCCTGTAGGTCGATGCCGAGATTTTTCGCCCGGTCGAACAGCAGCCCGAGCTCCTCGTCGAAGACGAAGAGCGCCGCCTTCTCGCCGCGACCCACGGCCCCCTGGATGAAGGTGAGGGTCAACAGCGATTTGCCCGTACCCGCGGGGCCGAGGATCAGAACGCTCGATCCGCGCTCGACACCGCCGCCCAGAAGCGCGTCCAGCTCCGGCAGATCGCTCGTGACGACGTCCCGCGCAATCCGCGTCTTGTGCTCCGCCGAGACCAGGCGCGGGAAGACGCGAACGCCGCCGGTGAGGATGGCGAAGTCGTGGTAGCCGCCGCGATAGCGCCGCCCGCGATATTTGCCGACGCGCAGGCGCCGCCGGTCGCCGCCATATTCGGGCGATGTCTCCTCCAGCCGGATCACCCCATGGGCGACGCTGTGGACGGTCTTGTCGTTGACGTCGGTGGTGAGGTCGTCGAGCATCAGCACCGTCGCGCCCTGCTTGGCGAAATAATGCTTCAGAGCCAGGATCTGGCGCCGGTAGCGCAGCGAGCTCTGCGCGAGCAGCCGGATCTCGGACAGGCTGTCGAGGACGACGCGATCGGGCTTCGCCCGCTCGAAGGCCTCGAAGATGCGCTTGGTCGTCTCTCCCAATTCGAGGTCGGAGGAGTACAGCAGGCTCTGCTGCTGGTCCTCGTCGAGCAAGGTCTCGGGCGGGACGAGTTCGAAGATGTCGATGCCGGTGAGATCCCAGCCATGCGAGGTCGCGCCGGCGCGCAGCTCCTCCTCCGTCTCGGCGAGGGTGATGTAGAGCGAACGCTCGCCCGCGCGCGCACCGGCGATCAGGAACTGGATCGAGACCGTCGTCTTGCCCGTCCCCGGATTGCCTTCCAGCAGGAAGAGACGGCGTCGCTCCAGCCCTCCGCCGAGCACGTCATCCAGCCCGACGACGCCGGTCATGGCCTGACTGTCCAACTGCTTCGTCACGCGGGGCCTCGCATCGATCCAGAACGTCTTACCGAACGAAGCAACCATAAATATGTTGCGCCGGCAGAACACGCTTTTTCGAGAGCGATGCTCTTGCTGCGTATGGGCCGGCGCCGTTGTTTGCGCATCGGCCGAAATGTGTGGTGGCGCGGATCGTCAGAGCATGCGGCGCAGCAGATGGCGCTTGCCGCTGGCTCGATGAGCCAAGGCGAAGGATGCGTGGCCGAGCGCGAGCGCGAGCAGGGCGAAGCCCAGCCAATAGTGCAGGAGATCGGCGGGTGCCTCGAGCCAGGCGATCCGCTCGGATCGCCCCGGCATGACGCGCAGGCCGAAGACCGAGAAAGGCTTGCCCGAGCCGAACTGGCGCAGCAGGGCGATCGCGGGAATGAAGAGCATCAGCCCGTAGAGCAGGGCGTGGCCGAAGCCCGCGGCGCGGTCCGCCAGCCCGTGGCGTATCGGTCGGCGCTCGCGGTTGATGAGCGCCCAGCCGGCCCGAAGGATCACCAGGACGAACAGCACCGCACCGAGCTCCAGATGCCGGCCGCCGACGAAGCGCGTCACGGCCGTGTCGCCGATGCCGACATAGAGCAGCGCGCCGGCAAATTGCCAGAAGAGCAGCAGCGCCATCAGCCAATGCAGGAAGCGGCTCACCAGGCCGTAGGATTCGGCCGTATCGCGCAATCGTGAAATCGGCCCTCTCCTCCGGTGTTCATCCGGCGCTCTCGCCGCTTTTTCAGGTTGTTCCCGAATATAGCGCGCGATCGGCCCGCGATCAGGTCTTCATGTGCTCCGTCGCGACCAACCCACCAGCTGGAACATCCAGGGGCGGAGGCTGTTGCAATTTCCGTCCGCCATGGCGGGCATTTGTCACCCACTTCGCCAACGCGATGTCGGTCGGGCGGGTCGAGCCGGTGTCGAGCGCGCCGGATCGCCGGTCGCAAGACACGCCTGCACGATCGGAGCGACCGTTGCGTATTGGTATCATCGCTCATCTCAAACATGCCATCCGCGAGCCCTTCGCCGGCGGGCTCGAAATGCACACCGCGCAATTGCAGGCGCTGCTGCGCAGCCGCGGCCATGAGGTCACGCTGTTCGCCTCGCTGCGCTCCGAGCCGGAAGAGCATGTCGAGGCGATCTGCGAGGAGACCTCGCTCGCCGATGTCGGCTGCGACGAAGCGCCGGACAAGGCCTTCTTCCTCGAGCACCACGCCTATCTCTCGCTGATGAACGGGCTGCGGCACCGCGACTTCGACATCATCCACAATAACTCGCTGCATTACCTGCCGGTCGCGATGGCGGACGTCCTGCCGATGCCGATGGTGACGACGCTGCATACCCCGCCCTTCGCCTGGCTCGAAAGCGGGGTGCGGCTGTGCAAGGCGCCGCATGCGAGCTTCGTGGCGGTCTCGGACTCGATCAGGCGGTCCTGGGGGCGGATCGCACCGATCGAGCATGTCGTGATGAACGGCATCGATCTCGACCGCTTCGCCTTCGCGGCCGCCCCGGCGCCGGAGCCCTATCTCGTCTGGTACGGGCGCATCGTCCCCGAAAAGGGTCTGCACCATGCGATCGCGGCGGCGGCGCTGATCGGGGCGGCGCTGCATATCGCCGGGCCGATCTCCGACAGGGATTATTTCGACCAGATGATCGCGCCGCGGCTGAGCGGCAGGATCCGCTATCTCGGCCATCTCTCGCATGGCGAGCTCGCCAGGGTCGTCGCCGGAGCGCGCGCCTTCCTGTGCACGCCCTGCTGGGAGGAGCCCTATGGGCTCGTCGTCGCCGAGGCGCTGGCCTGCGGCGTGCCGGTCGCGGCCTTCGCGCGCGGCGCCATCCCGGAACTGCTGACGGAGCGCTGCGGGGTCCTGGCGGCACCCGACGATCCGGCCTCGCTCGCCAGCGCGGCACTCGCCGCGCAGGCGCTCGACCGTCGCGATTGCCGGGCGCATGCGGCAAGCTTCTGCGATGCCGAGCGGATGATCGACGAGTACGAGACGCTCTATGCCGAGATGATCGCGGGGACGAAGCGCCCGGCGGCGCAGGCGGCCTGAGATGCGCGAGCTGCGCGAGGATGGCGGGTCGGCCGCGAGCCGCGTCGCGCGCCGCGCCGTCTGCGTCTGCGTGCCGGCGCGCGACGAGGAGGAGCGGTTGCCGCGCCTGCTCGCGGCGCTCGCGGCGCAGAGCCTGCCCGGTTCGATCAAGGTCGCGATCTGCCTCAACAATACGAGCGATCGCTCGGCGGAGGTCGTCGAAGAAGCGCAGAGGCGCCATCGGGGTCGGCTCGACATGAGATGCGAGATCCGCGCCTTCCCGGCCGCGCTCGCCCATGCGGGATCGGCGCGCGCGGCTGCCATGTCGCTGGGTCTCGAGGGTCTGGCGCCGAATGCCGTGCTCGTCACGACCGATGCCGATACGCGGCCTCCGCCCGGCTGGCTCGCGGCCAATCTCGCAGCCATCCGCACTGGCGACGAGATCGTCGGCGGCCGGCTCGTCCTGGACGAGGAGGAAGCGCTTTCGCCCGAGCTGCTCGAGGGGCGACGCCTCTGGGACCGCTATTGGGACGCGGTACGGCGCATCGAGGACGAGGTCGATCCGGACCCGTCCGACCCCCCTCCCCGCCATGGCGACCATACCGGCGCGAGCCTGGCGATGAGCGTCGATCTTTATCTGAGGGCCGGCGGGGTACCGCTTCTGCCGACAGGCGAGGACCGCGCGCTGGTCGCTGCGGCGCAGGCCGCCGGCGGGCGGCTGATGCACCCGGCCTCGGTCTGGACCAGGGTCTCCGCCCGCCGCGATGGCCGCGCCGAAGGCGGCATGGCCGAGATGATGCGGGCGATGGAAGAGACGGCGCGGCGCGGCGAGCGGTTGACCGCGCCCGCGCTGAGTCATTGGCGCGAGCGCGCCTCCTGGCGGCGGGCGATGCGCGAGCGGCGGCTGAGCGTCGCCGAGCTGATCGCCGCGGAGAACGCGCTGCCGCCGATGCCGCATGATGCCGATCTCGCGACGATCGGTGCGGCGCCGTGACCGGGCCGATCGGCTATTACGTGCATCATCACGGCGACGGCCACCGGCAGCGGGCGCTCGCCATCGCCGCGGCGGCGCCGGGCCTCTTCACCCTGATCGGCACCGGGCTGAAGGGCCGCACAGGCAGCGTGTCCTGCCTCGACCTGCCCGACGACCGGCCGAGCGGCGCATCGGGATTCGACGGCCGCGACGACGCCGAGGACCGGCCGCAGGCGCTGCATTACGCGCCGCTCGGCCATGACGGCGTGCGGGCGCGGATCGCGGCGCTGACGGGCTGGATCGAAACCACCCGGCCGGCGCTGATGGTCGTCGACGTCTCGGTCGAGATCGCCATGCTCGCGCGGCTGGCGGCGACGCCGACGGTCTATGTCAGGCTCGCCGGACGCCGCGACGATCCCGCGCATGGCGATGCGTTTCGCGGCGCGCGAGCTTTGCTGGCGCCTTTCCATCGCGATCTCGACGATCCCGAAACGGCGGAATGGATCCGCGGCAAGACCCTCTATGCGCCGGGGCTCGCGGCACGGGCCGCAGAGACCTCTCCGAAGCGGCGCGATCGCGTGCTGTTCGTCCAGGGCCGCGGCGGTGGCGAAGGCAGCGGCGAGCGGCTGGCGGAAGCCGCGAGGGCGACGCCCGCGCTGGATTGGCGCGCGATCGGCAAGGTCGCGCCGGCGCGCTCCGTTCCGCCGAACCTCACTCTGGTCGGCTGGACCGACGCGCCCGCGGCCGAGATCGCGGCCGCGGGCGTGGTGGTGGGCGCCGCCGGCGACGGGATGGTCAATGCCGTGCTGGCCGCCGGCAAACCCTTCATCTGCCTGCCCGAGCCGCGGCCATTCGGAGAACAGGAGGCCAAGGCGGCACGGTTGCAGGCGCTCGGCGCCGCGATCGTAGCCCGAGACTGGCCAGAGCCCGCCGCCTGGCCGGCGCTGATCGCACAGGCCGTCGCTCTCGACCCCGGCGCGCAGCGTCGGCTGCATTGCCCGGACGGCGCCCGGCGCACCGCCGAGGCGCTGATCACCCTCGCCCGAAAAGGATCCGTCGATGCTTCACCCTGAGAGGACGACCCCGCAGGCGAGCGAGGCGGCAGCCGACATCCTCCTGCCGCTGCGGGCCATTTTCGACCGGCTGGTCGAATCCGGGGCGCGCTACGACGCGGCGCCGCTCTTCCCGATCGATAGCGTCGAGGCGCTGCGGGCGATCGGCGTCCACCGCCTCTTCGCCCCGCCCGAATCCGGCGGCCGGCACTTCGCCGATGCGCGCGCCGAGAACGCGGCGCTGCTCGACCTGCTGCGCCTCGTCGGCCGGGCCGATCTCAGCCTTGGGCGGATCGTCGAAGGGCACGTCAACGCGCTGAAACTCTTCGCCTGGTATGGCAGCGCCGGCCAAAAGGCCGAGCTCGCGGCGCGGCTGCGCGCCGGCGAGTTCTTCGGCGTCTGGGCGACCGAGCCGCCGCCGGGCGTGGCGCTGCATCGCGATGGCGATGGATGGCGGCTTTCCGGTGGTAAGATCTTCGCGACCGGCGCCGGCGGGTTGGCGCGCGCCATCGTCACCGCCCGCGACCAGGATGGCGAGACGCAGCTGGTCGTGGTGCCGGCCGATCTCGCCGGCCGGGTCGACCTGTCGCGCTGGCGGGTGCGCGGAATGCGGGCGACCGGCAGCGGCAGCTATGATCTCGACGGCCTGCGGCCGGCAGCGACCGATCTGCTCGGCGCACCGGGCGATTACGGCCGCGAGCCGCGCTTTACCGCCGGGGCCTGGCGTTTCCTGGCGGTGCAGCTCGGCGGCATCGAGGCGCTGCTGGCCGAAACGCGGGCGGCGATGTCCGAGGCCGCGCGCGGCGATCCGCTGCAGCGCGCGAAATTCGGGGAGGCGGTCGCCGCCGCCCGCACGGCCTATCTATGGGTGCGCGAGGCGGCGCAGCGGGCGGCGGATGAGGCGCCCGGCGCCGAGGATTTCGTGCGCATGGCGCGCGGGGTGGTCGAGCGCGCCGGGCTCGACATGATCGAGCTCGCCGCGCGCATCGTCGGCACCCGCAGCGCCTTCGACGGCGAGCGCATCGACAAGATCAGCCGCGACCTCAGCCTCTACCTGCGACAGGCCGGTCCCGATCATGCCCGCGACCGGGCGGCGGCGGCCTGGCTCGAGACCGATCTCTGGGGCAACGGAGACGGGCTATGGTGATGCGGGCGCTGGCGGCGCGCCGGCTCGACACCAGCGCGATGGCGCAGGCGCGCTGGCTGGTGCTGGCACCCCATGCCGATGACGAGACGCTGGGCTGCGGCGCGCTGATCGCCGAGGTGGCGCGCCGCGGCAGGCTGGCCGGCGTCGCGATTCTCACCGACGGTGCCGGCTCGCATGCGCATGCGGACGCTGTCGCGCGGGCGCGGCTGATCGCGGCGCGGCGGCGCGAGGCCGAGCTGGCTGTCCGGCGGCTGGCCGGCGCCTCCGCCCCGCCGCCGCTGTTTCTCGGCTGGCCGGATGCGCGCCCCTTCGCGCCGGGCTCGGCCGGCTTCGAAGCCTCGCGGCGTCGGCTCGGCGCGCTTTGCCGCCGGCTCGGCGTCGATGCGCTGGCGGTCACCGCGCGCCATGAGCCGCATTGCGACCATGAGGCGGCCTATGAGCTGGCGCAGGCGGTGTCGAAGAGCGCGATCCGTCCCGTGGCGGTCGTCGAATACATCGTCTGGGCCCAGGACTCGCCGGGCAACGGCTATCGCGCGCTGCGGACCGCGCCGATGCCGCTCGGGGCCCGCAACCGCGCGCTCGCCGCGCATCGCAGCCAGATCACCCCGCTGTTCGGCGACGGCTTCCGGCTCTCGCCGGAGAAAATGCGGATGCCGGCCTATGATTTGCTCTTCGAGAGGATCAGCCGCGATGCGCCGCACCGATAGCCTGCCGGCCACCTATTTCGAGGAGATGTTCGCCGGCGATCCCGATCCCTGGCGCTTCGAGACCAGCGCCTATGAGCAGGCGAAATACGCCCACAACCTGTCGGTCCTCGGCCCATCCTATCGCCGGGGCTTCGAGATCGGCTGCGCCAATGGCGTCCTCACCGCGCAGCTCTCCGCGCGCTGCCGAACGCTGCTTTCCATCGACGTCAGCGAGACGGCGCTGGCGCGGGCGCGCGAGCGTTGCGCCGGCGCGGCGGGGGTGAGCTTCGCCCGGATGAGTTTCCCGCAGCAGGCGCCCGAGACCGGCGGTTTCGATCTCCTCGTGCTGTCGGAGGTCGCCTATTACTGGAGCGATGCCGATCTCGACAAAGCGGCGGGCAAGATCGCCGAATTGCTGGCGCCTGGGGGCGAGATGATCCTGGTCCATTGGACCGGCGAAACCGATTATCCGCAGAGCGGCGACGGGGCGGTTTCGCGGCTGGAACGCGCTTTGGCCGGCATCGTCGCGGTGCGGCGCAGCGAGCGGACGAAGCATTACCGGCTCGACCTCTGGGCGCGGCGGGCGCCATGATCAGCGTGCTGACGCTGGTCAAGAACCGCGAGACGCATCTGCAGCGCCTCGCCGAGGGCCTAGCCCGGAGCGCGGTGACACCGGCCGAACTGGTGATCGTCGATATGAGCGACATCCCCGTCGCGGCGCCCGAAGCCGGCTGCCCGGTCAGGCTGGTCCGGCTCGAGACGGCGGAGCTGCCGCTGGCGCGGGCCCGAAACCTCGCCGCCTCCCATGCGACAGCCGAGCGCCTGCTCTTCCTTGACGTCGACTGCATCCCCTCGCGCGCGCTCGTCGGCGCGATGGACGCGGCATTGGCGCGCGAGGACCGGCTGATCTGTGCCGAGGTGCTCTATCTCGGGCCGGACGATCTCGCGGAACCCTGGACGGAGGACGGGCTGGTCGCGTGCGGGCAGCGGCATCCGGTGCGGAATTTCCCCGCGGAGGGTCTGAGGCCCGAGGAGAATGCCGGCCTGTTCTGGTCGCTCGCCTTCGGCATCAGGCGCGCCAGCTTCACCCGGCTCGGCGGGTTCGACGAGGCCTTCAGCGGCTATGGGGCCGAGGACACCGATCTCGGCTTCGCCGCCCGCGAGTCCGGCATCGGCCTGTCCTTCCTCGGCGGCTGCCCGGTCTTCCACCAATATCACGGCGTCATCGACCCGCCGCTCAACCATTTCAGCGACATCGTGGAGAATGCGAAGCGGTTCCATCGCAAATGGCGGCGCTGGCCGATGGAGGGCTGGCTCGCGGCCTTCCGCACCCTCGGCCTCGTGCATTGGTCGGACGAGCAGCTGGACATCATCCGCCGACCGACCGCGACCGAGATCGCCAGGGCGCAGCAGCCGTCATCGGTGACGTTTTAGGAGTTTGGGCCGCGTGACGGCCGCCCGCCGCCGTGGCGGGCGGCAGTTCGGACAAGCCATCTTTTCGCGTTGGGTCCGAACATCAGCGCGGGCGAAGATGGATGATGCCTGGCACCGATACCGGCGCTATCGGGGCGGTTGCGGATGTCTTGGAATGCAGGAGTGGTGCCGCTTGAGGGATTCGAACCCCCGACCCCCTCATTACGAATGAGGTGCTCTACCAGCTGAGCTAAAGCGGCGACGCGGGGAGCCTGTACCAGCCCGGTGGATTCTTGGCAAGGCGCAGCGGTCGCCATACCCCCGCCCGCGGCAGCTGATGATGCAGGACCCGCTGGACGGGGCGCGGCGCAGGTGCCGACCTGTCCGGCGGGATCGACGGGCTTCGCCACCGATCGCCCTCCCCTCGCCAGCGGGCTCGGCCGCCGACGCGCCAGCAGCTCCGTCGCCGGCGCATCCCCCGCTCTTCGGCCCGCTTCAGTCCTTGCGCAGCTTTTCCGTCTCCGGCTTTTCCTGGCCCAGCGCCACGATGCCCCTGCGGATGGCGCGGGTGCGGGTGAAGTGCCGGTGCAGCGTCTCGCCATCGCCGAAGCGGATGGCGCGGGTCAAGACGGAGAGATCCTCGCTGAAGCGGCCGAGCATCTCCAGCACCGCCTCCTTGTTGTGCAGGAAGACGTCGCGCCACATCGTCGGGTCCGAGGCCGCGATGCGGGTGAAGTCGCGAAACCCGCCCGCGGAGAATTTGATCACCTCCGATTGCGTCACCGCCGCCAGATCCTCGGCCGTGCCGACGATGTTGTAGGCGATGAGATGCGGCAGATGGCTGGTGACCGCCAGCACGAGATCATGATGCTGCGGCGTCATGATCTCGACCAGCGCGCCCATGCCTTCCCAGAATTGCCGGGTGGCGGCGATGGCGGCCGCAGCCGTGCCCTCCGGCGGGGTCAGAATGCACCAGCGGTTGAGGAAGAGGCTGGCGAAACCCGCATCGGGGCCGGAGTTCTCGGTGCCGGCGACGGGATGGGCCGGGACGAAGGCGACGCCCGAAGGCAGATGCGGCTGCACCGCCTCGACCACCGAATTCTTGACCGAGCCGACGTCGGACAGGATGGCGCCCGGCTTCAGGGCACCGGCGATCTCCTCCGCCACCGCGCCGCAGGCCCCGACCGGCACGCAGAGGATGACGAGATCGGCGTCGGCGGCGGCTTCGCGGGCGGTCGCGACGACGCTGTCGCCGAGGCCGAGCTCGCGGGCGCGGGCGCAGACATCCGGGTCGCGGTCGGCCAGGACGATCCGGCCGGCGAGGTTCATCTGCCGCGCGGCATGGGCGATCGAGGAGCCGATCAGCCCGATGCCGATGATGGCGACGCTGGCGAAGACCGGCTGCTCCCGGCGCGGCGCAAAGCTCTCGACCTGTGCGGGGCTCATGCCGCGCCCGCCAGGAATTCGGCGAGCGCCGCCACCACGAGGCGGTTGGCCTCTTCCGAGCCGATGGTCATTCGCAGCGCGTCGGGCAGGCCATAGGCCGCGACGGACCGCAGGATCAGCCCGCGGCCGGTGAGGAAGGCGTCGGCCTCCTTGGCCGTGCGGCCCTTCGTCGTCGGGAAGTGGATCAGCACGAAATTGCCGACCGAGGGGGTGACGGTGAGGCCGAGCTTTTCCAGTTCGGCCGTGGTCCAGGCCAGCCACCGGTCGTTATGCGCGATGGCGGCGGCGACATGCGCCTCGTCGGCGATCGCCACGGCGCCGGCCTCGATGGCGGCGCCATTGACGTTGAACGGGCCCCGGATGCGGTTCAGCGCATCGACCAGATGGGCCGGGCCGTAGAGCCAGCCGAGGCGGAGATTGGCGAGCCCGTGGATCTTCGAGAAGGTGCGCGTCATCACCACGTTCTCGCTTTCGGCGACGAGCTCCAGCCCGGCGGCGTAGTCGTTGCGGCGGACATATTCGGCATAGGCCGCATCCAGCACCAGCAGCACATGCGGCGGCAGGCCGGCATGCAGGCGCTTGACCTCGTCGAAGGGCAGATAGGTGCCGGTCGGATTATTGGGGTTGGCGAGGAAGACGATCTTTGTCGCCGGGGTCACGGCGGCCAGAATGGCGTCGACATCGGCGGTGAGATCCCGCTCCTTGACGACGACGGGGGTGCCGGAGGCGGCCAGGATCGCGATGCGATAGACGAGGAAGCCGTGCTCCGTGAAGATGCCCTCGTCCCCTTGGCCGAGATAGGCCTTGGTCAGCATCTGCAGCAATTCGTCGGAGCCGGTGCCGCAGATGATGCGGGCGGGGTCGAGACCATAGCGCGCGGCGATCGCCTCGCGCAGGCGGGTGGCCGAGCCGTCGGGATAGAGTTCGAGCTTGCCGGCCAGCGCCTGGTAAGCCTCGATCGCCAGCGGGCTCGCGCCGAGCGGGGTCTCGTTGGAGGACAGCTTGTGCAGTTTCACCCCCGCCGGCGCTGCGGATTTCCCCGGGACATAGGCCTCGATGTCGAGAATGCCGGGGCGGGGCACGGGGCGGGAGGCTGCGCTGGTCATGGGAGACGGCTTTCGGGGAGGATCAGGAGCGGGCTGATTTGACGGAGAAGCGCGCGGCATGGCTGCCGATTTCGGCGAAATCGACCAGGCCCGCCGGCTCCAACGCGGTGCGGATCACGTTCTGGTCGACCTCGCCGGAGGCGGCGACCAGGAGCGAGAGATGCGAGCCGTCGGCGGCGCTGGCGGAGACTTCGGCGAGATGGCGGCCGAGCTCGACCCGCAGCGCCTCCGACCAGCGCTCGACCCGCGCGGCATAGAGCACGATCTCGCGGACGGCCGCATCCGCCAGCGGCTTGGCGATGCAATAGACAGGGGTGCCGGCGGGATGGTCGGGCCGCTCGATGAAGGGCAGCCGCGCGATGATCTTGGGCTGGTCGGCGCCGATCAGATCGCGCCACCAGATGCCGGCGCTGGCGCCCTGGTCCATCCGGAAGATGCCGAGATCGCCGGCCGAGCGCGCGACGGCGGCGATCACCGCCCGCGCATCCTCATGAGTGACGAAGGGCACGGTGAACCCGAAATGGAAGCGGGCGGAATCGCGCATCGCCGGATCGCCGCCGGAGACGTCGGCATGGACGGCGTAATTGGCCTGGACGTAGGTGAAGGTGGCGATGATGATCCGCCAGATGCCCTCGATCGTGTCGAGCGGCAGCAGCCCCTTGTGACGCAGCGCGAGGCGCTTCATCATGTCGGCCTCGCGGCCGGGCCTGAAGGCGGAGCCCGAGACCTGCGTCTTCTTCACCGCTATCAGCGTCTCGATGATGCTGGAGCGCTCCATCAGCAGCGCATGCATCTCGCTGTCGATGCGATCGATCTCGCTGCGCAGATCGGCGAGCGTCGTCGGTGCGGCCTGGGGCGTCGGGGCGATTTCGGTCATGATGCGGCGCAAACCTCGGGGGTCAGCAGGCTCTTAGCGCTCTCCTCGCCCGCTGGTAAAGCGGCGAAGCGATCTTCGCGTTGACAGCGGCGCTGCGCCGCGCCATCGATCAGGTTCGATCTACAGAACGAGACGACCGGCAGGACAAAAACGCCCTGTCAAAGCGGACGACGATGACCCAGGATTCCACGCGCCTCTCGGACCCGCTGAAGGAGGCCAACGAGCCCTCCAGCCAGCTCGAGCGCTTCGGCCCCGAGGCGCCGCTGATCATGGATTGCGGCGTCGTCCTCGAGCATTGGCAGATCGGCTATCAGAGCTATGGCACGCTCAACCCGGAGAAATCCAACGCCGTGCTCGTCTGCCACGCGCTGACGGGCGACCAGCATGTCGCCAGCCGCAACCCGATCACCGGCAAGGGCGGCTGGTGGACGGCGATGATCGGGCCGGGCAAGCCGATCGATACCGACCGCTTCTTCGTGATCTGCGCCAATGTGCTGGGCGGCTGCTCGGGCACCACGGGGCCGGCCTCGACCAATCCCGCCACGGGCAAGCCCTGGGGGCTGGATTTCCCGGTCGTCACCATCCGCGACATGGTGCGCGCCCAGGCCGCGCTGATCGACCGGCTCGGCATCGCCACGCTGTTTTGCGTCGCGGGCGGCTCGATGGGCGGGATGCAGGTGCTGCAATGGGCGGCGAGCTATCCGGAGCGGGTCTTCTCCGCCCTGCCGCTGGCGACCGGCGCCAAGCATTCCGCGCAGAACATCGCCTTCCACGAGGTCGGCCGGCAGGCGGTGATGGCCGATCCGGACTGGCGGCGCGGCCGCTATCTCGAGGAGGGCACGCGGCCGGCCAAGGGCCTGTCCGTCGCGCGGATGGGGGCGCATATCACCTATCTCTCGGAGCCGGCGCTGCACCGCAAATTCGGCCGCAAGCTGCAGGACCGCGAGGCGCCGACCTTCTCCTTCGACGCCGATTTCCAGGTGGAGAGCTATCTCCGGCACCAGGGCATCAGCTTCGTCGAGCGGTTCGACGCCAATTCCTACCTCTATGTCACGCGCGCGATGGATTATTTCGATCTCGCGGCCGATCATGGTGGAGTTCTGGCCAAGGCCTTCAGCGGCACCAGGACACGGTTCTGCGTGGCGTCCTTCACCTCGGACTGGCTGTTCCCCACCGCGGATTCGCGCGCCATCGTGCATGCGCTCAACGCGGCCGGCGCCTCGGTCTCCTTCGTCGAGCTGGAAAGCGACAAGGGGCATGACGCCTTCCTGCTCGAGGAGCCGAACCTCTTCGCCACGACGCGCGGCTTCCTCGGCGCCGCCGCCAGGGCCAGGGGGATCTGATGGGCGGCGCGCTCTCCTCCTGCCCCCGCGGGCGTCCCGGGCCATCGCGCCGCGACCGGAGGCCGACCGCATGACGCTGCCCGAGCTCTCCACCAACCGCATCGACCTGCAGCTCGTCGCCGAGATGGTGACGCCAGGCTCGCGCGTGCTGGATGTCGGATGTGGCGACGGATCGCTGCTGGCGCTGCTCTCGGAGACGCGCGGCGTCGATGCGCGCGGCATCGAATTGTCGCGCGAAGGGGTGGCGGGCTGCGTGGCACGCGGCCTCTCGGTGATCCAGGGCGACGCCGATACCGACCTCAGCGAATATCCCGATGATTCCTTCGACTATGTCATCCTGTCCCAGACGATCCAGGCGACCCGCAATCCAAGGCTGGTGCTGGAGCAGATGCTCCGGATCGGCCGGCGCGCCATCGTCTCCTTCCCGAATTTCGGACATTGGCGGATGCGCAGCCAGGTCTTCTTCCTCGGCCGGATGCCGGTGACGGACTCGCTGCCCTATGCCTGGTGGGACACGCCGAACATCCATTTCTGCACGATCCGGGATTTCGTCGCTTTATGCGATCAGATCGGTGCGGAGAAGGAGCGCGCGGTGGCGCTCGACGCCGCGGGCGGGCGCGTCGGCGTCAGCGCGCCCTGGTGGTTCTGGAATTTGTTCGGCGCGCAGGCGGTGTTTCTGCTGAAGCGCGGTTGAGCCCCGGATGAGCGGGAGGGAGGAGCCCATGCAGATCCAGCGCATCGCGGCGTTTTCGGAAGGCGAGGCCGGCGGCAACCCGGCCGGGGTGGTGATCGGCGCCACGCTTCCCGATGCCGGGACGATGCAGCGCGTGGCGGCGGAGGTCGGCTTCTCCGAGACCGCCTTCGCGGCGCGCAGCGGTCCGTCCTGGCGGGTGCGCTATTTCTCGCCGGGCTCGGAAGTCCCGTTCTGCGGCCATGCCACGATCGCGCTCGGCGCGGCGCTGGCGCGGCAGCATGGCGACGGGGTGTTTCCGCTGACACTCAACCAGGCGGAGATCACCGTCGAAGGCCGCAGCGTCGGCGGCCGTTTCCAGGCCGCGCTGCAATCGCCGCCGACCCGCAGCCGGCCGGCGGATCGGGAGCTGACGGCGGCGGCGCTCGCGCTGTTCGGCTATGACGAGGGCACGCTCGATCCGCGCCTGCCGCCGGCGCTGATCCATGGCGGGGCGGATCATCTCGCGCTGTTCCTGCGTTCGCGGGAGGCGCTCGCGGCGATGCGCTACGGGCTGGAGGCGGGCCGTGAGCTGATGCTGCGGCACGGGCTCGTCACCATCCTGCTGGCGCATGCGCAGACGCCGCGCCTGTTCCACAGCCGCAACGCCTTCGCCTCGGGCGGCGTCATGGAGGATCCCGCGACGGGTGCTGCGACCGCGGCGCTGGGCGGCTATCTCCGGGATACCGGCTGGCCGCATGGCGGCGCTATCGAGGTGATCCAGGGCGAGGATATGGGCATGCGCTCGCGGCTGCTCGCCGAGATCCCGCCGGATTCGGGCGGATCCATCCGCGTCTCCGGTGAGGCGCGGTTCATGGCCTGAGCTCAGGCCGGCTTGCGGAAGGCGACGTCGTAGAGCCCGGCCGCCTGGAAGCAGAAGAAGGCCATCGGCCAGCGATGCGCCCTGGCGAAGGCGGTGGCCGCGCGGCCGACCCCATAGGCGCCGAGCCAGGGGTCGATATGGGCAAAATCATTGAAGGCGATGTAGCCGCCGGGCTTGACCTTGGCGGCGGAGGCCTCCGCATCGGCGAGGCAACCCACATAGGAATGATCGGCGTCGATGTAGATCCAGTCGAAATGCGCGTCGGGAAAGCCCGCGATCGTCTTGGCGGTGAAGCCGACATGGCGTGTCACCTCCGCCCCCGTCAGCCCTTCCTCCTGGAAATGCGAATAGTCGATATCGATCAGATGCAGCTGCCGCGGCTGGTTCAGGCGCAGGATGTGTCGCGCGAAATCGCCGCGATAGGTGCCGAGCTCGGCGACGATGCCAGATTTCGGCAGGCGTTCCAGCATCGCCAGGCGCGAGGCGCAGAAGCTGCAATCCTGCAGCAGCTCCTCGGGCAGCCCTTCGATGGGAGCGGGTGTGCGCGCCGCGGCCAGGAGGCGATAGCTCTGCCGCACCCAGTTCGGCAGCCGGGTCCGGATCTGCATCTCGGTCCGCTTGGCAAAATCCTGAAGCATCGCCCACCTCGTTCAGCGGGCGATGCTTAGAGCATCGAGCGGCAAAGGGGAACGGCGGGCGAGCCGGCTCGGCCGCGCGCGCCGGCGGCGGCGAAGACGCCGCCACCGGGACCCAGCAGCCCGGCGCTCAGTTCAGCGGCACGCCGCTGGGGCGCCGCTCCTTGACCACCGAGACGTCACCCAGCATCAGCCCGACGGGGCCGACACGGACGGGCACGGTCTCGCCATCGCTGATCGTGCCGGCCAGCAGCAGCTCGGCGAGCGGGTCATGGACCGATTTCTGGATCACGCGCTTGAGCGGGCGGGCGCCATAGGCCGGGTCATAGCCCTTGGCGGCCAGCCATTCGCGCGCCTCCTCCGACAGATCGAGCGTGATCTTGCGGTCGGTGAGCAGCCGCGCCAGGCGCGCCATCTGGATGTCGACGATCGCGCCCATATCCGCGCGCTGCAGCCGGTGGAACAGGATGATGTCGTCGACGCGGTTCAGGAATTCCGGCCGGAACGCCTGGCGCACCACGCCCATCACCTCGTCGCGCACCACGTCCGAATCCTGCCCTTCCGGCTGGGCGACGAGATATTCGGAGCCCAGATTGGAGGTCATGATGATCAGCACGTTGCGGAAATCGACGGTGCGGCCCTGCCCATCGGTGAGCCGGCCGTCGTCGAGCACCTGCAGCAGGACGTTGAACACGTCCGGATGCGCCTTCTCGATCTCGTCGAACAGCACCACCTGATAGGGCCGGCGCCGCACGGCCTCGGTCAGCGCCCCGCCCTCCTCATAGCCGACATAGCCCGGAGGCGCACCGATCAGCCGGCTGACCGAGTGCTTCTCCATATATTCCGACATGTCGAGCCGGACCATCGCGGTCTCGTCGTCGAACAGGAAGGCGGCGAGCGCCTTGGTCAGCTCGGTCTTGCCGACGCCGGTCGGCCCCAGGAACATGAAGGAGCCGATCGGGCGGTTGGGGTCCTGCAACCCGGCGCGCGCGCGGCGCACGGCGGTGGAGACCGCCTCGACGGCCTCGCGCTGGCCGACGACCCGCGCCGCCAGAACCTCCTCCATCCGCAGCAGCTTGTCCTTCTCGCCCTGCAGCATCCGGTCGACCGGCACGCCGGTCCAGCGGCTGACGACCTGGGCGACGTGGTCGGGCGTCACCGCCTCCTCGACCATGCCGGAATTGTCGCCGGCGGCCTCGGTGTCCGCCAGCTGCTTCTCGAGCTGCGGGATCTCGCCATAGGCCAGTTCGCCGGCCCGCTGATACTCGCCCTTGCGCTGCGCCTGGGCGAGTTCGTTGCGGGCGTTCTCGAGCCGCGTCTTCAGCTCAGCGGCGGCACCGAGCTTGTCCTTCTCCGCCTTCCAGCGCGCGGTGATGGTGGCCGAGCGGCTTTCGAGATCGGCCAGCTCCGCCTCGAGCCGCTTCAGCCGCTCCTTGGAGCCGGCATCGGTCTCCTTCTTCAGCGCCTCCTGCTCGATCTTCAGCCGCACGATCTCGCGGTCGATCGAGTCGAGCTCCTCCGGCTTGGAATCGACCTGCATGCGCAGGCGCGCCGAGGCCTCGTCGACGAGGTCGATCGCCTTGTCGGGCAGGAAACGGTCGGTGATGTAGCGGTTCGACAGGGTCGCGGCCGAGACTAGGGCGGAATCGGTGATGCGCACGCGGTGATGCTGCTCGTATTTCTCCTTGAGCCCGCGCAGGATCGAGATCGTGTCCTCGACGCTCGGCTCGTCGACGAAGACCGGCTGGAAACGCCGGGCCAGCGCCGCGTCCTTCTCGACATATTTCCGGTATTCGTCGAGCGTGGTCGCGCCGACGCAATGCAGGTCGCCGCGTGCCAGCGCCGGCTTCAGCAGGTTGGAGGCATCCATCGCGCCGTCGGTCTTGCCGGCGCCGACGAGGGTGTGCATCTCGTCGATGAACAGGATGACGCCGCCCTCGGCCGCCGAGACTTCGTTCAGCACCGCCTTCAGGCGCTCTTCGAACTCGCCGCGATATTTCGCGCCGGCGATCAGCGAGCCCATGTCGAGCGCCAGCAGCTCCTTCTCCTTCAGGCTCTCCGGCACGTCGCCATTGACGATGCGCAGGGCCAGGCCTTCGGCGATCGCGGTCTTGCCGACGCCGGGCTCGCCGATCAGCACGGGATTGTTCTTGGTGCGGCGCGACAGGACCTGGATGGTGCGGCGGATCTCCTCGTCGCGCCCGATCACCGGATCGAGCTTGCCTTCGCGGGCCGCCGCGGTGAGGTCGCGCGCATATTTTTTCAGCGCGTCATAGGCCTGTTCGGCGCTGGCGGAATCGGCGGTGCGGCCCTTGCGGATCGCTTCGATCGCGGAATTCAGCCCCTGCGGGGTGACGCCGGCCTTGGCCAGCGCCTTGCCGGCCTCGGTCTCCTTCTCGACCGCCAGGGCCAGCAGCAGCCGCTCGACGGTGACGAAGGAATCGCCGGCCTTGTCGGCCGCCTTTTCCGCCGTGTCGAAGACGCGGGCGAGGCCCTGGGTCAGGTGCAGGCCGGAGGCGCCACCGCCGCTGACCTTCGGCAGCTTGGCGAGCGCCGCGTCGGTGAGCTGCAGCGCCAGACGCGACTGCCCGCCCGCGCGGTCGATGAGCCCGGCGGCCATGCCCTCATTATCGTCGAGCAGCGCCTTGAGCAGATGCTCCGGCGTGAATTGCTGGTGACCGTCCCGCAAGGCGATGGTCTGCGCCGCCTGCAGGAACCCCTTGGCCCGATCGGTGTATTTCTCGATGTTCATCTGGTGACTCCCGCCCGCCGGCGCGCCCCGTGGCGACGCGTCCCGGCTGCCTCACTGCACGAATGGGCCCCATCGACGGCGACCCTCGCGCCTCAGATAGGTGTGGCATCCACGCAACGGAAGGGGCGGCCGGGAGTCATTGACCTGTCTCAATCGCGGCGAACAGGATGGCGCATGGCGGGGACGAAACGACAGCAGGCGATTCGCAAGGCGCTGCGCGCGACGGCGCCAGGCATCCCGCTTTCGGATGCGGAGGCGGTGATGGCGCTGGCCGAGCGCCGGCACATGAAGGCGCTGCCGCCCGCCACCGCGCTCTGGCTGGCGCTGGGCAGCCATATCCGCCATGTCCATACCGATTACGACCGGCTCCTGGCGGAGGGCTATGATCGCGACGCGGCACGCTTCTTCGTGGCCGACGACACCGATGCGGTGCTGACCGGCTGGGGCTGCCAGCGCTCGGTGAGCGAGAGCGGGCCCGAGGCCGAGGGCGAAGCGGAGGCATGACGCGGATGCGCGAGGCCCGGTGGCCTCGCCATGGCTTTGAGGGCATGCTGCCGGGCCCTACCCCGTCTTGCGGATCCTTCCATGCGCGTCGCCTCGCTCTATCGTTACCCGGTCAAGGGCCTGTCTCCGGAGCCGGTCGGCCGGGCCGAACTGGTCGAGGGCGGCTATTTCCCCGGCGACCGGCTGTTCGCGATCGAGAACGGGCCCTCGGGCTTCGATCCGTCCCGGCCGGAGCACCAGCCCAAGATCAAATATCTGATGCTGATGCGCCATGAACTCCTGGCCAGGCTGCGCACCCGCTATGACGATGCGAGCGGCGAGCTGAGCATCGGCTATGAGGCTGGCACGGCGCTGCGGGCCGATACGCGCAGCGCGGAGGGGCGCCGCGAGATCGCCGCCTTCTTTGAGGGCTTCATGCCGGAGGCGCTGGCCGGCGAGCCGCGCTGGCTCAGCGCGCCGGACGGCTATCGCTTCACGGATTCGCCCAGGGGTTTCGTCTCGATCATCAACCTCGCCAGCGTCGCCGATCTGGAGCGGCGCATGGGCCAGCCGGTCGATCCCTTGCGCTTCCGCGGCAATGTCATGGTGGAGGGGCTGAAGCCCTGGGAAGAATTCGATCTGGTGGGGTCGGAGATCACCGCCCCGTCGGGATTGCGGCTCAGGGTGACCAAGCGGATCGTCCGCTGCGCGGCCACTAATGTCGATCCCGCGACCGGTCTGCGCGATCTGCAGATCCCGCGCTTCCTGATGCAGAGCTTCGGCCACGCCGATTGCGGCGTCTATTGCGAGGTGATCGCGAGCGGGACGATCGGCCCGGGCGAGCGCCTCGCGATCCAGAGCGCCGACGCCCCGGCCGCGCTCGGCATCGCCTGAGCCAAAGAAAAGGGGCCCAAGCGGGGCCCCTTTCCTCATGGCCTGCGCTGGCGCGGCCTATTCCGTGACGTTCTCGACATCCGAGCCGAGCGCATCCATCACCTCGCGCGGCGAACGGCGGCGACGGGCGCGCTTGGGCGCGTCGCCACCGGCATCGCCGGCTTGCTCCACCACCGGCTCGACGGCCGCTGCCTGCGGCTCGACCGGCGCCGGCGGAACCCGGACGGGGGTGGTCAGGAAGGACGGCAGCGACGCAGCGACATCGGGCTGGCCATTGGCCTCCTCCTCGAATTCGCGGCGCGGGCGACGCTCCGGACGCGGGCCACGCTCGGGGCGGTCCTGCCGTTCGGCACGCTCGGGACGGTCGAAGCGGTTCTGCGCCTGCGAGTCCGGCTGATCGCCAGCCGGGATTTCGGAACGGGGCGCGTCGGCACGCGGGGCATAGCCGCCCGGCTGGCCTTCCGGCCGGTCGAAACGGCGCTCGCCGCGATCCTGCCGCTCGCCGCGATCCTGGCGCTCGCCACGCTCGGGCCGGTCGAAGCGGCGGTTCTGGTTGCGATCGCCCTGGGGACGGTCGCCTTGGGGACGGTCGAAATTCTGGCGCGGCTGACGCTCGTAGCGCTGGCCGTTATGCTCGCCCTCGCCGTCATGACGCCCGCCATCCTGACGATTGCCGTCCTGACGCTGGTGATCCTGGCGCTGGTTATCGTGGCGCTGCTGATCCTGGCGCTGCCCGCCCTGACGCTCGCCGCGCATCTCCGGCTGCGGGCCGGTGCCCGGCTGGAAATCGCCGCCCTCCTCGTCGCCCTCTTCGTCGCCATCGTCGGGATTGTCGCCGAAGGCGCGGTTCGGCGGGAAGCTGTGGCCGAATTGCTGGGCCATCTGCTCCTGCGCCGCGAGCAGGATGCGGTAATAGTGCTCGGCATGCTGGAAATAGTTTTCAGCCGCGACCGGATCACCCGAAGACTGGGCATCGCGCGCCAGCTGCAAGTATTTCTCGGCGACATGCTGGGCGGTGCCGCGGACCTTTACGTCCGGCCCGTTGGATTCGTAGCTCCGCTGCAGGGGATTGGGAGCCTTGCGGTTTCCACCGCCGCCACCGGGGGCGTTGTTGCGGCCGCGCATACGCCGGTTCTGACCTGGTCTCATTCGCGTCTGTCTCGCGCTCTTTTCGCTCGATGCAACCGTGTCGTCATGCGCGTTCCGGCGCACAGCGGGCTGCGGCGCTGCACCGGGTTGAGTTGACCTGAAGGGGCTTTGCGCCGTTCCTGGTCTTCACGCGCTCTTTCCACAAGGGGCGTTCTCGCCCCCAAGGCCGACCGGCGTCACGACGCCTTCGGTTATCCAATCTGGCTCGTCAGTTCCGTCAATTCGCGGACATGTCCGGGGCAACATCCAGCCAATGAGGGGGTTGCGCAAGGCCGGGCGCTGACGGCACCAGCTTCGGGCTAGGCGCTGTCATAGCGGGTTTGCTCCGAAGATCAAAGCAAAATCGCATTGTTCATCGAGAATTTCAGGCCAAGGTAAAGCAAATGGCCCGCGGATGTCCTCCGAGATCGGCGCGCGATCCGCGGTGGACAAGTCCCTCCCGTGCCAGGATGGCGACGACATCAGCCTCCTGGCCGGCACCGATTTCCAGCACCAGCAGGCCTCCTTCGGCGAGAATCAGCGGGATCTGGGATGCGAGGCGCCGATAGGGGTCGAGCCCGTCGGCGCCGCCATCCAGAGCGCGGACCGGATCGTAATCGCGGACGGAAGGGGCGAGACGCGCCAGTTCCCGCTGCGGAATATAGGGCGGGTTCGAGAGGATCAGGTCGAATTTCGCCGCCAGCGGCCCGGCCCAATCCGCGACCACGAAGCGGCTCCGGTCGGCTACGCCGTTGCGCAGCGCATTGGCGCGCGCCGTCGCGCAGGCGGCCTCGGAGGCATCGACGCCCAGCCCCTGTGCCAGCGGACATTCGCTCAACAGCGCGATTAGCAGACAGCCGGTGCCGGTGCCGAGATCGAGAATCGACAGGGGTGAGCTGCGCCTTGGGCCCAGCCAGGCGAGCGAGGTCTCGATAAGCGTCTCGCTGTCGGGCCTAGGCTCGAGCGTCGCGGCGGAGAGCGAAAAGGGCAGGCCCCAGAATTCGCGTTCGCCGAGGATGCGCCAGACCGGCTCGCCGGCGAGGCGCCGCCGGATGACATGCGCGAGCTCGGCGCGCTGCCGTTCATCCAGAATGCTATCCCGGTCCTGGTCGCGCGCGATGCCTTCGATCAGGAAGCGCGCGTCGAGGTCCGGGGTTTCGATCCCGGCCGCCCGGAGCCTGCGCGCCGTTTCGCGACGCGCGGCTCCGACCGTGTCCGGAATGGAAGCGCTTAGTTGCCTTCCATCTTCTTCTGCATGCAGATCTGCATCTTCTGGCGGATCGCCGAGCGGCTCTCGCGGGCGCCGCGCATTTCCTGCTGGCACAGCCGACGGGCCTGGCTCTGCGTCATCGCCTTCTGCAGCGGCGCCGCCTCGCCCTGGGTGATCCGCTTCAGCGCGCGCTCCTGCGCCTGCCCGGGTCCCGCCACCGAGAGGCTCATCAGCCCCACAACCGCCGCGCTCAAAATCGTCCTGATCATGATGTCCTCCAGCCGGGCTCCCTGCCCTCGGCTTGACAACGCCGGACTGCGAGCTTGGTTTCACCGGCATCGGCAGGCTCCCCTCACGCCGCGGCCTCGTCCGCCAGCAGCCGCGCCTGGTGCTCCGCCGTGAGCGCGTCGATGATCTCGTCGAGCACCAGACCCTGCATCATCTCGTCGAGCTTGTAGAGGGTGAGGTTGATGCGGTGGTCGGTCACCCGGCCCTGCGGGAAGTTGTAGGTGCGGATCCGCTCGGACCGGTCGCCCGAGCCGATCTGCGAGCGGCGGTCGGCCGCGCGCTCCGCATCGGCGCGGTTGCGCTCCATGTCGTAGAGCCGGGCGCGCAGCAAATCATAGGCGCGGGCCTTGTTCTTGTGCTGGGAGCGCTCGTCCTGGACGACGATGGCGAGGCCGGTCGGCAGATGGGTCAGGCGCACGGCCGATTCCGTCTTGTTGACGTGCTGGCCGCCCGCCCCGCCGGCGCGCATCGTGTCGATGCGGATATCGGCGTCGTTCAGCACGATGTCGACATCGCTCGCCAGCGGCAGCATCGCCACCGTCGCGGCCGAGGTGTGGATGCGCCCGCTCGCCTCGGTATCGGGCACGCGCTGCACGCGATGCACGCCGGATTCGAATTTCAGCCGGGCATAGACGCCGCGGCCCGAGATTTCGGCGATGACCTCCTTGAAGCCGCCGACCGTGCCCTCGCTCTCGTTGATGATGTCGAGAGACCAGCCCTTCGCCGCGGCGTAACGCTGGTACATACGCAGCAGATCCCCGGCGAAGAGCGAGGCCTCGTCCCCGCCGGTCCCGGCCCTGATCTCGAGGATGACGCCGCGTTCGTCGGCGGCGTCCTTGGGCAGCAGGGCGATCAGGATCTCGCGCGCCCGCGCCTCGATCTCGATCCGCGCGGCGTCGCGCTCCTCATAGGCGAGGTCGCGGAAATCCGGATCGGTTGAGGGGTCGGCGATCAGCGCCTCCGCCTCGTCCAGCGTCGCCATCGCCTGGCGCCAGGAGGCGATCGCGCCCACCACCGGATCGAGCTCCGACAATTCCTTGGCGAGCTCGACGGTGCGCGTCGCATCCGTCGCCGTGTTGATCTCGGCGCTGGCGGCGGCGTGGCGCGCCACGATGGCGTCGAGGCGATCCTGGGGAAGCGGAAGCGACATGGATGATACGGAACCTGAGGACGAGACGGCGATGGCGGCGGCGGCGGCGCGGACGCCTCGCTAGACCGGGACCTTCATCTCTGCGGCGAGAGCGGCCAATTGAGGGCGCAGGCTCGCAACCTCGTCGGGCGCGGCCAGGATGGCGTCGAGCCGGCTGCGCAGCCGGCCCAGATCGAGCGCGCGCAGCATCGCCTTGATCGGGCCGATCGAGGCGGCCGACATCGAGAAATTGCGGTAGCCGAGCCCGATCAGCGCCATGGTCTCGAGCGGCTTGCCGCCCATCTCGCCGCAGACGGAGGCGGGGCAGCCGGCCTTGTCGGCCGCCTCGACGATGGCGCGCAGAGCGCGCAGCGCGCCGATGCTGAGCGGGTCGAAGCGGTCGGCGACGCGCTTGTTCTCGCGGTCGGCGGCGAAGAGGAACTGCATCAGGTCATTGGTGCCGATCGATAGGAAATCGGCCTCGCGCGCGATCTCCTCCAGCTCGAATAGCAGCGAGGGCACCTCGACCATCACGCCGAGCTGGAGCGCGCTCGGCGGGGCGTGGCCCTGCTTGGCGAGCATCGCCTGTTCGCGGCCGAGAATGGTGCGGGCACGGCGGAACTCGTCCACCGTCGCGATCATCGGCAGCATGATCCGCATGTCGCGGCCCGCCCCGGCCCGCAGCAGAGCGCGCAGCTGCGCGCGCAGCAGGCGCGGCTTGTCCAGCCCGATGCGGATGGCACGCCAGCCCAGCGCCGGGTTCTCCTCCTCCACGCGCTCCATATAGGGCAGCACCTTGTCGCCGCCGATATCCAGCGTGCGGAAGGTGACCGGCCGGCCCTGCGCCGCGTCGAGCACGGCGCTGTACAGCGCCTGCTGCTCGCTCGTGGTCGGCATGGTCGGCGCCACCATGAATTGCAGCTCGGTGCGGAACAGGCCGATGCCGGCAGCCGCCGTCGCCTCGATGTTCGGCAGGTCGACGAGCAGGCCGGCATTGATCTGCAGCGTGATCTCGACCCCGTCCTTGGTGACCGCGGGCAGGCTCTTGAGCTTGCGATACTGCTCCTGCTTGCGGGCCCGCAGCCGCGCCTTGTCCTTATAGGCGTTCTCGACATCGGGCTGCGGCCGGATCTGCACTTCGCCGGCCTGGCCGTCGACGATCACCGCATCGCCCGATTGCACCAGCGCCGTGGCGTTGACGACCTCGCCGACGGCGGGAATGCCGAGCGCGCGGGCGACGATGGCGATGTGGCTGGTCGGCCCGCCCTCCTCCAGCACCAGCCCACGCAGATGCGAGCGATCATAGTCGAGCAGCGCCGCCGGCCCCATCGAACGGGCGATCAGGATGGCGTTGTCGGGCAGTTCCTCGCGCGCCACGCCATTGGCCTTGCCGACCAGCGTCCGCAGCAGGCGGTTGGCCAGATCGTCGAGATCATGCAGCCTCTCGCGCAGATAGGGGTCGGTCTGGCGCAGCATCTTGGCGCGCGTGTCGGATTGGACGCGCTCCACCGCGGCCTCGGCCGTGAGGCCGGTGAGCACCACCTCGCGCATCCGCCGCAGCCAGCCCTGGTCATGGGCGAACATGCGGAAGGTCTCGAGCACGTCGCGATGCTCCCCGGTATGGGCGACGTCGCCGCGCTCGATCAATTCGTCGATCGAGGCGCGCATCTCGGCAATGGCGGCCTCCAGCCGCTTCACCTCGCCGGCCGGGTTCTCGGCGATCAGATTGGTGATCGCGACGCGCGGCTCGTGCAGCACGGCATGGCCGAGCCCGACCCCGTCGGCCAGAGCGACGCCGACGCAATGGATCGGCCGGTCGAGACCGATGCTGGCACCCGGCGCAGCGAGGGATTTCAGCCCGCCGGCCGCGATCATCTCCGCCATGATCATGGCGGTGGTCTGCAGGGATTCGATCTCTTCCTCGGAATAGAGCCGCGAGGCGCGGTTCTGGATGACCAGCACGCCCATCACGGCGCCGCCGCGCAGGATCGGGACACCGAGGAAGGAGCGGTAGATCTCCTCGCCCGTTTCCGGGCGATAGGAGAAGGCGGGGTGGGATTGCGCGTCCGAGAGGGCGAGCGGCTCGGCCTCTCGGGCGATCAGCCCGACCAGGCCTTCGCCCGCGCGCATGGTGGTGAGGTGGACGGCCTCGCGGTTCAGGCCCTCGGTGGCGTAGAGTTCGAGCGAGCCATCCTCGCGCAGCACATAGACGGAGCAGACTTCGGCGACGAGATTGCCGGCGATGAGCACGACAAGCCGGTCCAGCCGCTCCTGCGGGCTTATCGACGCTGCCATGACCTCGCGGAGTCGGCGCAGCAGAACGCCCGATCCTCCGAGAGCGCCTCGCATCAATCAGAACCCTCCGCCCGCCTCCTCAGCCGACACGGCCGACGCCCCGCTCCGACCTGACACCGATCGGGGCCTGAGTCGCAAGCGCCTCGCGCCTGCAGCCGCCTTCTAGCGACCCCGGGGGCGAATCGGCAAGGGGCGCGCGGCGTCAGTTCAACGCGAGGCTGCAGGAGCGATGGCGCGGCTCGTCCTGCGCGTCGTGCCGGGCGGGAGGTCCACGCTCCGCGCCAGCGAGATCGCGCGGCCGGCGCGGCCGCGTTTGACCGGGCGCGGCGGGGCCTCTTCCTCCACCGTCTCGATGCCGGCCAGCGCATCGAGATAGCGGCTGGTCCACCAGTCGATGTCGGTGGCGTCGATCGTCGCATAGAGCGTCTGGAAGCGGCGCAGGCGCTCGCTGCGCGGCATCGCCAGCGCGGTCCTGATCGCTTCCGCCACCTCATGCGTGTCGTAGGGATTGACGATCAGCGCCTCGCCCATCTGATGCGAGGCGCCGGCGAAGCGGGAGAGGACCAGCACGCCCGGATCCTCCGGATCCTGCGCCGCGATATATTCCTTGGCGACGAGGTTCATGCCGTCGCGCATCGGCGTGACCAGGCCGACCTGGGCGCGCCGGTAGAAACCCGCCAGCGCATTGCGCGAATAGGCCTTCTTGACCACGCGGATCGGGGTCCAGTCGAATTCTCCCAGAGCCGCGTTGAGGCGGCCGGCCGTCTCGTCGGATTGGCGGTCGAGCTCGGCATATTCCGGCACGTCGGAGCGCGAGGGCGGCGCGATCTGCAGCAGGCCGACGCGGCGGCTATATTCCGGGTGGTTGCGCAGGAAGGTGCCGAAGGCCTCCAGCCGCTGCACGATGCCCTTGGAGTAATCCAGCCGGTCGACGCCGATGACCAGCTTGCGTTCGCCGAGCGATTGCTTGGTGGTGCGGATCGGGATCGTCGCGGCCCGGACGGAGGCCGAGGCCAGCCGCCTGAAGGCTTCGACGTCGATGCCGATCGGAAAGGCGCGCACCAGCGTCCGCCGGCGCCCCATCGAGACCCTGTCGCCATCGACCTGCGCGCCGCAGAGCGTGGCCAGCCCGTCGCAGAGATTGCGGGCATCGACCTTGGTCTGGACGCCGATCAGGTCATAGGCGCTCATCGTGCTGATCAGCGTCGCGCTGAACGGCAGGGCGCCGAACACCTCCGCCGGCGGCCAGGGGATGTGATGGAAATAGCCGATGCGATTGGTGACGCCCCGCCGGCGCAGCTCGGCGGCCAGCGGGATCAGATGGTAATCATGGATCCAGATCAGGTCATCCGGTTTCAGGAGCGGCGCCAGCGCCTTGGCGAAGCGGCGATTGACGCCGAGATAGCCGGCATAATCGGCCCGCGAGAACTCGGTGAGCCCCAGCCGGTAGTGCATGTTGGGCCAGAGGGCGCGGTTGGAGAAGCCGAGATAATAGGTCTGGCGCTCGGCCTCGGTCAGATCCGTGACGCAATAGCTGACCTTGCCGCGCTGCGCGGTCCGCAGCTCGCGCACGGTCTCGCTGATCTCGCCGCTCCAGCCGAACCAGAGCCCGCCCCGGCTTTCGAGAGCCTCTCGCAACGCCACGGCCAACCCGCCCGCAGCCACTTTTTCCTGACGTTCCGGAATTGTGACGCGATTGGAGACGATGACGAGACGCATGGTGCCGAACCTCTTCCTTGCCTGGCCGAAAAGTGCTCCCACAGGCAGGAACAGAACGCGCCGACGGACGTAATGTTTCCGTAACGGGAGCGATGACGGCCCGGGCGGCAGCTGCGCGCCACCGGCACGAGCATGCTACGAGATCGGCATATCATGGGCTGGATCGGCCGCCATGGCCATCCAGAAAACGCAATCGATCGGCAGAGCCGGCGTTCCGACGCGGCTCGGCAGGCAACATCTGGACGGGTTCACGGGCCCGGATGGCAGGTATGATACCAGTGAAAGACCCGCTTATGTCTCGGCCCCACCCGGAGTTTTCCGGCACGGACACGAAGATCGCGCTGTTCCTCGATTTCGACGGCACGCTGGCCGATATCGCTCCGTCTCCGGAATCGGTCGTGGTCGACAATCGCATACCGCCGGCGCTGGCGCATCTGCGCGAGCATCTCGCGGGTGCCGTCGCGCTGGTCTCGGGACGGCCGATCACCTTCCTCGACAAGCAGTTCGACCCGCACCGATTCGATGCGGCCGGGCTGCATGGCAGCCAGATCCGCCTGGCGGAGCGGGTCGCCGAACAGGCGCAGGCGCCGGATGCGATAAGGGATGCGACGCGGGATCTCGTGCGCTTCGCCAACGGCAATGTCGGCATCATCGTCGAGGACAAGCGGCTCTCGGTGGCGCTGCACTGGCGCCTCGCCCCGCATCTCGAGGATGAGGCGCGCGCGCTGGTGCGCCATCTCGCCGAGAGGATCGGGCCGGGCGTGCGCCTCCAGGAGGGCAAGGCCGTCGCCGAGCTGGTTCCGGCCGGGGCCTCGAAAGGCCAGGCGATCGGCTGGCTGATGCAGCACGAGCCGTTCGCCGGCCGGCTGCCGGTGTTCATCGGCGACGACGTGACGGATGAGGACGGGTTCGAGGTCGTCAACGCGCTGGGCGGCCTGTCGATCCGGATCGGCCCTGGCGACACCTGCGCCGTCAGGCGCATCGCCTCGCCCCTGGTGCTGCGCCAGATCCTGATCGACGCCGCGGCGCGCGACAGGCTCACGGTCGGGGATTTTCTTCTGCCCGTCGAAACGGGTACAGCGATGGCCGAGCCGCTGGCCGTGCCCGCTGCCGGCCCCGACCGCGGCTGATCTTCCGCGGCCGATCTCCCAATTCCAGGACAAAGCATGACAGTTTCGACGACGCCCGGGGCGCCCCATTCCGCTTCGCTGGATCTCGGCGTGATCGGCAATTGCTCGATCGCCGCGCTGATCGATCGAAAGGCGCGCATCGTCTGGGGCTGCTTCCCACGCTTCGATCGCGATCCCGTCTTCTGCTCGCTGATCGACAACGAGGCGGATGACGGGGATGCGATGCCCCGCAAGGGCGTCTTCGCGATCGAGCTCGTCGGCATGACCCGCTGCGAGCAGAGCTATCTCGACAATACCGCGATCCTGTCCTCCGTGCTGTCGGATGATTTCGGCAATGCCATCGAGATCCTGGATTTCGCGCCGCGCTTCATGCGCTATGAGCGCTTCTTCCGCCCGCCGCAGCTGGTGCGCCGCGTAAGGCGGATTTCGGGGCGGCCGCGCATCCGCGTCGTGCTGAAGCCCTGCCTCGGTCTCGGGGCCGAGCCGGATGCGATCACGCGCGGCTCCAACCATGTCCGCTATGTCGGCGCCGACCAGACCATCCGCCTGACCACCGACGCGCCGGTCGCCTATGTCGTCGACGGGACACCCTTCGCCGTCGAACGCCCCTATTCCTTCTTCGTCGGCTCGGACGAGGCGCTGCGGGCGGAGATCGAGGAGACCTCCCGCGAGTTCCTGGACAAGACCACCGATTACTGGCGCGACTGGGTCCGCTCGCTGTCCCTGCCCTTCGACTGGCAGCGCGAGGTGATCCGCGCGGCGATCACCCTGAAAATGTGCGCCTTCGAGGAGACGGGCGCGATCGTGGCGGCGCTGACCACCTCGATCCCGGAGGCGCCCGGCACGCAGCGCAACTGGGATTACCGCTTCTGCTGGCTGCGCGACGCCTATTTCGTCGTGCATGCGCTGAACCGGCTCGGCACCACCAGGACGATGGAGGATTATCTCGGCTTCATCACCAACATCGTCGATTCCTTCTCGGAAAGCGGCGCCGAGCACCTGCCGCCGCTCTATCCGATCACCCGCGACGGCTCGCTGGCGGAATTCGAGGCGCCCAACCTTTCAGGCTATCGCGGCCACCGGCCGGTCCGCTTCGGCAATGGCGCGGCGACGCAGATCCAGAATGACGGCTATGGCGCGGTCGTGCTGGCCGCGACGCATTCCTTCTTCGACCAGCGCCTGATCCAACCCGGCAAGGACACGCTGTTCGGGCAGCTGGAGCGGATGGGCGATCTCGCCATCGCGGTCTTCGACAAGCCCGATGCCGGCCCCTGGGAGCTGCGCGAGAAGCAGGTCGTCCACTCATTCTCCAGCGTGATGTGCTGGGCCGCCTGCGACAGGCTGGCCCGCATCGCCGGCACTCTCGGGCGGGCCGACCGCAAGGAGTACTGGCGGGGCGAGTCGAAGCGGCTGAAGGCCGCGATCATGGACCGGGTCTGGAATCAGGAGAAAGGCCATTTCGTCTCGACCTTCGACGGCAAGGATCTGGATGCGACCCTGCTGCTCTTCGCCGAACTCGGCTTCGTCAAGGCGGATGATCCGCGTTTCATCGCGACGGTGGAGGCGATCGGCCGCGATCTGACGCGCGGCGACCTGCTGCTGCGCTATGCGACGCAGGATGATTTCGGTTTCATGCATACCGGCTTCCTGATCTGCGCCTTCTGGTATGTCGACGCGCTGCACGCGATCGGCCGGCGCGAGGAGGCCAAGGAGCTGTTCCGCCGCATCCTGACGCGGCGCAACAGTTTCGGCCTGTTGTCGGAGGATGCCGACCTCACCACCGGCGAGCTCTGGGGCAATTTCCCGCAGACCTATTCGATGGTCGGGCTGATCAACTCCGCGATGCGGCTCAGCCGCAGCTGGGAAGACGCGTTCTGAGCCGCAGGCCCGGCGCTCAGACCGGCCGCGCCAGCGGAATGACGGTCATCCCGCGCCGGGTCGGCCTGCTGTGCCGCCGAGCCGCCCCGCTCACTCCATCCGGGCCGCGGCGCGCATCACCGCCAGCGCCAGGGTCTGCGCCGCCGGGACGAGGCTGTCGATCTCCAGGAACTCGTCGGGCGTATGGGCCATGCCGCCGATCGGCCCGACGCTGCACAGCGTCGGGCAGCCCTGCGCCGCGGTGAAGCCGGAATCGGCGCAGCCGCCGGTGAATTCGGCGCTGACATCGATGCCGAAGGCGCCCGCCGCCTCGCGATAGGTCTCGAACAGCATGGCGGATTCCGGCGTCCGCTCCAGCGGCACGAACTCGCCCTTGATGGTCAGCAGCGCGCTCGTCCCGGCGACGATCGGCGTCTCGACGATCCCGCGGATCCGGTCGACCAGCTCGTCGCGCTGGGCCGCCGTGACATAGCGCAAATCGATCTCGCACCAGGCGCCGGGCGCGACGGTGTTGACCGTCTGTCCGCCGCCGATCAGCCCGACATTGACGGTGATGCCGCGCTCCAGATCGGTCAGGCCCTGGAGCTGCGGGATCTTGTGGCCGAGATCGACGATGGCCGAGGCACCCTTCTCGTAATTCGCGCCGGAATGGGCCGGCTTGCCGGTGAATTCCGCGCGCATGAACACGCCGCCCTTGCGGCCGCTGGTGATCGACTGCCGGCGATCGGCCGCGAAATCCGTCCCGGCGGGCAGCCGGCTCGGTTCGGCGTTGAAGACGCAGCGCGCCTCCCGGGCCGCCGCCTCGATGATCGGCCGCGAGGAGGGCGAGCCGATCTCCTCATCGCTCGTCGTCAGCATCGTCAGCGGGGCGGTCAGCCCGCCGCAGGCGGCGAAGGCGGCGGCGACGAAGGCCTCGATGACGATGCCTCCCTTCATATCCGCGACGCCGGGGCCATAGGCGCGTCTGCCGCTGATCGAGAAGGGCCGCCGCTCCGGCTCGCCGCGCGGGAAGACCGTGTCGCGATGCCCGAGGAGCAGCACGGGGCGCTGGTCATTCGCCGCCGGGTTGGGCAGCGACGCCTTCACCGCATCGCCATAGCGCGCATCCGGAATGATCTCGACCGCGAGCCCGTTGCGTTCGTGGAAGCGGGCGACGACCTGCCCCGCCCGGTCGACGCCGGCCTTGTCATAGGAGCCGGAATCGGTGTCGACCATCTCGCGCAGCAGCGCCACCATCTCCTCCCTCCGGGCCTCCAGCCAGGCCGTGACCTTGGCCTCTTCGGGATTCAACGCGCTCATCATCGGCTCCTGATCTCGTTCCGAATGGGACTTCCGGAGCTTATCGAGGCGCGGGAGGCGGCGGTAGTGCGGCGATGGGCGCGGCCGGCGCGCCGGCCGCATGACACGGAAGGCTGCGCGCCGCCGCCCGAGCCGGATCGGCCGCCGAACGACGAAGGCCGCGGATCGCTCCGCGGCCTCGCTCATTGTCCCGATGGTCGGGGCGCCTTATTCAGCCGCCTGCTGGGGCGTGTTCGGCGTCACCGAGATCGCCGGGGATTCCGTGCCCTTCGCCTTGGCCAGCGCCTTGCGGACGCCATTGCCGTAATCGGGATGGACCTGGTCGAACAAGGCGAGCTGGCGCTCCTCGATCTCGCGCGGAATCCCGCCCATCGCCGCGGCGATATTGGCGAAGAGGCGCTCCTTCTGGCCGGCATCGAACAGGTTGAACAGGGCGCGCGGCTGGCTGAAATCATCATTGCCGATGCGGTGGTTGTAACGGGCCGCATCGCCGGAGATGCGCAGCGGCGGCTCCTTGGCCTGGGGCTGCTCGACCGGACCGCCGAAGGAGTTCGGCTCGTAATAGACGTCCGGATTGCCGGTGCGCAGCCCGCCATAGGTATTCATCTGCCCATCGCGATGATAATGCGCGACCGGCGATTTCGGCTGGTTGACCGGGATCATCTCGTAATGCGTGCCGAGCCGGTGGCGATGCGCGTCGGCATAGGAGAAGATGCGGGCCTGCAGCATCTTGTCCGGCGAGAAGCCGATGCCCGGCACGATGTTGGACGGGGAATAGGCGGCGTTCTCGATCTCGGCGAAGTAGTTGTCGGCGTTGCGGTTGAGCTCGACGATCCCGACATCGATGAGCGGGTAGTCGCCATGCGGCCAGACCTTGGTCAGGTCGAACGGGTTGTAGGGCGTCTTCTCCGCATCGAGCTCGGGCATGATCTGCACCTGCATCTTCCAGCGCGGATAGTCGCCGTTCTCGATCGCGTTGTAGAGGTCCTCCTGCGTCGTCTCGCGGCTCCGGCCGACGACGGTGGCCGCCTCCTCATTGGTCCAGTGCCTGTGGCCCTGCATGGTCTTGAAGTGGAACTTCACCCAATAGCGCTCGCCGGCATCGTTCCACAGCGAGAAAGTGTGCGAACCATAGCCGTTGATATGCCTGACATCGGTCGGCAGACCGCGATCGGACATCAGGATCGTGACCTGATGCAGGCTCTCCGGGCTGAGCGACCAGAAATCCCACATCGCCGTCGGGGACCGCAGATTGGTGCGGGGATGGCGCTTCTGGGTGTGGATGAAATCCGGGAACTTGATCGGGTCGCGCACGAAGAAGACCGGCGTATTGTTGCCGACCAGATCCCAATTGCCCTCTTCCGTGTAGAACTTCAGCGAGAAGCCGCGCACGTCGCGCTCGGCATCGGCGGCACCGGCCTCGCCCGCCACCGTCGAGAACCGCGCCACCATCGGCGTCACCGTGCCGGGCTGCAGCACCTTGGCCTTGGTGTATTTCGAGATGTCGCCGGTGATGGTCAGGCGGCCATGCGCGCCCCAGCCCTTGGCGTGGACGGCGCGCTCGGGGATGCGCTCGCGGTTCTGGTGCGCGAGCTTCTCGAGCAGCTGATAATCCTGCAGCAGGACCGGGCCGCGCTCCCCGGCCGTCAGCGAGTTCTGATTGTCGGGAATCGGCGCGCCGGCCGTCGTGGTCATGATCTTGTGAGACATGGAATTCCCCTCAGCTGCTGCCGCCGCGGCGGCCAGATTTGAATTGGAGGAAGTAACAGCCTGATCCGACGATCATGTCCAATACCGTTTACCCGCAGCGACGATAAGTTTATCAAATCGACATGATCACGCTGAAGCAGCTCCGTTATTTCGCCGCCCTCGCCCGCCACCGGCATTTCGGCCGGGCGGCCGAGGAATGCCATGTCAGCCAGCCGGCCTTGTCGCTGCAGATCCAGGAGCTCGAGGCGCAGCTCGGCTGCCGGCTGGTCGAGCGGCGGCGAGGGGCCGTGGCGCTGACCGAGATGGGCGAGGAGGTGGAGACGCGGGCGCGCCGCATCCTGCTGGAGGCGGCCGAGCTGGTCGACCACGCCCGGCATCGGCCGACGCTGCTGAGCGGCGAGCTCGATCTCGGGGTGATCCCCTCGATCGCGCCCTATCTGCTGCCGGCGACCCTACCCTTGCTGCAGAAGCGCCATCCGGCGCTCGATCTGCGCCTGCGCGAGACGCAGACGGCGACGCTGCTGGACGAGCTGGCCGGGGGGCTGCTCGACGTCGCGCTGCTGTCGCTCCCCGTGGACCGAGCCGGGCTCGAGACCCTGCCACTCCTCGCCGACCCCTTTTTGCTGGTGATGCCCTCCGGCCCGGTGGCGCAGGGCGCGCCGCATTCGCCGGAGGAGGCGCTGGAGGGCAATCTGCTGCTGCTCGAGGAGGGGCATTGCCTGCGCGACCAGGCGCTGAGCTTCTGCGGTGCGGGCGGCGCCGGCTCGCGCCGGCAATATGGCGCCTCCAGCCTGTCGACGATCATGCAGATGGTGGCCAATGGCTTCGGCGCGACGCTGATGCCGGCGATGGCGCTGCCCATCGAGTACCGCGCCGACATGCCCGTGACCCTGCATCGCTTCGCCGAGCCGCAGCCGAGCCGCGCGATCGGCCTGGCCTGGCGGCGCACCTCGCCGCGCCGCGAGGATTTCGAGGCGCTGGGCGCGATCCTGAGCGAGGTCGGTGCCTCGCTCGATCCCGCGGCGCATCCCGCGATCCGGATCGAGTCGCGGACGATCCGGCGGGGGTGAGGCGAGCCCGCGCCTAGCGCACCACCTCTGTCTGCCTAGCAACGTCAGGCCATTGGCGATCCGCCTTGGCGATGTAGCCGAGCTGATCCCTGTTCCAGCTGCTGCGGATGCGCGGGCTGTAATTGAGGTAGAGCTTGCCGTCGACGATCGACCAGGCGGCGGGGTCGATATCGGCCTTGTAGCCGCCGGCCGCGCCATAGGCGCAGAACCCGCCATATTGCGGGAGGTAGCGCTCGGGCGAGGCCAGGAAGCGAGCGCGATTGGCTTCGCTGGCGAAGCGGAAGCCGACGCCCTTATAGGTCGCGGTGATCTCCGGCGAGCCGGCCACGGGGCGGGAGGATTCGAAATAGGCGACGGGGTCATGCCCCTTGATGGCGACACCGCCCTGTTCGTTGATCTCGCCGGCACGGGCCAAAGCGGCGGGCATGGCCAGCAGGACGGCCAGAGCGAGCAAAACGCGGCGGGTCGGTCTGGCGAGAGCGTGCATCGTCGGATCCGGATGTCAGTGATGGGTGGCCGGCTCGCAGCCGGCGACGAGCAGGGCGCCGAGCCGGGCATTCGCCGCTCGGCCCGCCGCGATCCTGAGGAGACGCTGGCTGGCGAAGCGGTTGCGCCCGTTGCGCCGGGAGAGCCTGTCCCGCAGCAGCCGCTCGGCCTGCACGGCGTCGCCGGCGCGGACCAGGCTCTCCAGCGCCATCAGCTCGAAAACGTCGCGCTGCGCATGGGACCCGCCCGCCTGTTGCCGCGCGCCCGCACCGGCCCGCAGCAGGCGCGCCGCGCTGGCGAAATCGCCGCGGTGGAAAGCCATCACCCCCTGTGCCGTCGCGACCCCCGTGGCATCGGCGACGCGGGCATCGTGGCTGGCGCCGCGGCGGGCGTCGCGGAGCAGATTCGCGGCGATCGTGCCGGCCTGCGCCTCGCGGCCGGCGCCGAGCAGAGCGAGCATATAGTGCAGATCGGCGAAGACCAGGCGGCGATCCGCGACCCTCGCCTCGGCGATCAGCGCCAGCTCCTCCCAGCGATCCCCGACGGCGACGCCTTCCAGTTCGAGCCGCTGCAGCAGCGAGGCGGCATTGGCCAGATCGCGGAAATCATCGGTCGGCACGGCACGGATCGCGCTGTCATAGAGGCTGAGGACCGCGTCGACGGCGCCGAGCTCGAGCTGGAACAGCGCCATGTGCCAATGCAGATGGAAGCTGAAATTGCTGCAATGGCGCCAGGTCTCGGCGCTGCCGAGCCAGGATACGCCCTCGCGGGCCCGGCCCGTCATCTCGAAGCAATGCGCCACCGCATGCCGGCCCCAGGCGTCGCGCGGGGCCAGCTCGACGGCCTCGCGCCCCATCGCCTCGGCCTCGGAATAGCGGCCGGTTTCCTCCAGCGCGAAGGCGTAGCAGCCGCGGACATAGCCCGAAGCCGTCGAGCCGTCGCCGAAGCGCGCGACGATGCGGGCGCCGCTGCGGGCCATGCCCTGTGCATCCCCGCAGATGAAGCGGATCGCCTGTGCCAGCTTGAAGGCCAGCACGTCGCGGGGCGCGTCGCTCAGCGCCTGTTCCAGCAGGGCGGCGGCCTGCAGCGGCTCGCCTGCGAGCCAGGCGGCGAGCGCGGCGAGATAGCGCCGCTCGCGCGGCAGGGGCGCGCGCTGCGCCGCGCAAAGCTCGGCCGTCTCCAGGCAGTCACGGGCCTGGGCGACGAGTTCGGCCCGCGCCAGCGTGAGCAGCATCAGCCCGCGTGTCGCATGGCCCTGAGCGAAGAGCGGATCCGCCGCGAGCGTCTGCGCCAGTTCGTCCGGCGCGCTGCGCGCATGGGCGAGCACGGCCTCGACCGTCGCGTCCCAATGCTCGGCCGCTGCGCCGGCGAGGCTGGTTGAATTACCATAGGCGTCGATGCCGATCATGTTCCTTTTGCCTTTCGCGGCCTCAGGAGATCGAACCGACTGTAACAGCGGCCTCAGGCAGATGGTTTTCACGTTCGCGGCGCAGGGAATAACGCTTGCGTGACCTTCGCCGGCCGCTCGGATGCTTCGTCACGATACTGTGAAATCTGGACCGGCTTCGGTTTCTCTATCCGCGAACTCCAGGGCGCCGATTTGAACCAGGCGACGCAATAGGCCGTCAGCACCACCAGCGCGAGCCCGGCCAGATTGATGACGAGGGCGATCAGCGGGCCGTCTCCCGCGAGGTGAAAGACCAGCGACGCGATCCGCGCGGCGACGAGGCTGACCAGGAAGGTCGCCAACGATTGCCGCCCGACCTTGACCACGACCAGCGCCGCCCCTCGCGTCAGCCGCGCCTTATGCGGCTCGACTAGCGACAGGACGAGATAGGCGAGCGCCAGGAAATGCACATAGCGCAGCCAGTGCAGATCGGTCTTCTCATTGCCGGGCAGGATCGCCGAACGGGCCTCGGCCAGGGCCGGCACCAGCTGGTGGAAGCCCCAAAAGCTCAAGGGCAGGCTGACCAGCAGGATCGCGCCCGCGACGAGCATCCAGGCGCGGTCGCCGAGCGGCGGCGGCTTCAGCCAGCCCATGCCGAAGCCGAAGCCGGTGAAGAAGATCAGCTGCCAGGCGAAGGGGTTGAAGAACCAGCCGAGGCCCGTCCAGGGATTGCCGGTGAGCGTCAGCCCCGGGCCCCAGGCCAGCGCGTAGAGCCCCAGAGACAGCGCCACGGGCAGCAGCCGGTGCAGCAGCGCCGCCGCCATCATCACCGGGATCAGGGCGAGGATGACGAGATACATCGGCAGGATGTCGAGATAGCCGGGCAGCCAGCGCAGGGTCAGCAGGGCGCCGATCGCCGTCGCCGGGTCGCGCAGCAGATCGGGCAGCGGATCGGTGTTGAGCCCCCGGCCCGGGAACCAGCTCTCGGCTGCGAACATCACGCCGATCACCACCAGGACCACGCCGATCTGCGCCCAATAGACCTGCCAGAGCCGCAGCAGGATGCGCGCCGCGCCGAGGCCGAAGCCACGCTTGACGAAGACGGAGCCGAAGGCGATGGCGCTGGCCAGGCCGGAGCAGAAGACGAAGAGCTCGGTGCCGGAGGAGAATCCGAAACGAGCTGGGATCCAGCTGTTCCACGGGTTCACATCGGCATGGGCGATGAAGATGATGAACATCGTCAGCCCCCGGAAGAAATCCAGCCTGACGTCGCGCTCGCGCTTGCGGGGCAGGGCCTGGGGCGCGGCGACGGCAGCGGGATCGTCGCTCATGGCTAGATCTTCCCGTCATAGGCGCGCCGGCCGATGCGGCAGGCGAGCACGGTGAAGCGGTCCCGCCGCAGCGCCGCCGCGATTTCGCGCTGCAGGCCGTCGGCGTCGTCGATCCAGCGCCCATCCCCGCCCATCGCCTGTGCGACGGCCGGGAAATCGGTGGCGGAGAAATCCACGGCGGCATTGGGGCGCTGGCTGGCGCGTTGCTTCATCTCGATCAGCGCCAGGCTCTGGTCCACGAGCACCACAATCACCACCGGCAGCCCATGTTCCCGCGCGGTCGCCAATTCGCCGAGACCCATCTCCAGCCCGGCATCGCCGACGAACGCGATCACCGGCGCATCGGGGCGGGCGAGCTTGTAGCCGAGCGCGAGCGGCACGGCGCAGCCCATGGTGCACAGGCCGGTGGATTGCAGCACCGCGCGCGGGCGATCGGTCTTCCAGATCTGCGAGAGCAGGATGCGATGGGCGCCGGAATCGATGGTGATGATCGTCTCGGGCGCAGAAGCGGCGCGCACCGTCTCGAAGACGCGATCGGGCCCCCAGGCGCCGCCGGAGGCGAAGGCCGCGTCCAGCGCCGCCCGCGTCGCCGCGGGCTCGCCGCCCGGCCAGGGAGCGCTTTCGCGAGGGCCGGCCAGCGCCGCCAGCCCGGCCGCCATGCCGGCGACGATCAGATGGTCGCGGCGATGCATGCCGTGCTGCATCTCCTCGGCGACGAGGTCGATCACCACCGTCTCGTCGGCGAAGGGCTCGCGCCAGTTGATCCGCATCTCGATCGGGTCGTAGCCGGCCAGCAGCACCACATCGGCCTGGCGCAGCAAGGGCAGGAGCAGCCTGTCCGCCTTGGGCGAAAGCCCGGCGCCGCCGAGCGCGAGCGGATCGCTCTCCGGCAGGCAGCCCTTGGCCTTGTAGCTGGTGATGACCGGAATGCCGCGAGCCTTGGCGAAATCGGCCAGCGCCTGCCCCGCATCCTGGTTGACGATGTCGAGCCCGGCGAGGATCAGCGGCCGCCGCGCTTTGGCGAGCGCCAGCCTCGCCGCCTCGAGCCCCGGGCTGGGCGCAGGGCCGGCGGGCAGGGCCGAGACAAGGCCGGGCCGCGCGCGGGAGGGGGCCGGCCCCTCCGCCACGCCGATCGGGACATCGATATGCACGGGGCCCGGACGGCCGGACAGGGCGATCGCGAGCGCCTTGTCGACCACCGCCTCCGCCGTCTCGGCGGTGGCCCGGAAACTCGCCTTGACGATCGGCCGCAGCAGGGCCTGATGATCGAAGACCTGATGGGTGTAGCTCTCGGCCTCGGCGGCATCGACACAGCCGGTGACGAAGATCAGCGGCACCCGGTCCTGCTGCGCATTGGCCACGACATTGACGGCATTGGCGACGCCCGGGCCGAGCGTCGCATAGAACAGGCCCGCGGCGCCGGTGGCGTGCCATGCGCCTTCGGCCATGAAGCCGGCGGCGTTCTCGTGCTTCACCAGAACCGGGGCGATCCCGGCCGCCGCGAAGGCCTCGACCAGCGCCAGCACCTCGCCGCCCGGAATGCCGAAGGCATGGCGGATGCCGCTCGCGGCGAGGCGGCGGGCGATCAGCTCGGCCCCGGTCGTCGGCCGGCCGGCGACCTCCGAAGCCTCGGGACCGGAACTCTGCGAAGGAGCAGGCATGGGCGCTGTCCAGCCGCGGCGCGGGGTTGAAGAGCGTCGCCGGGTCCTCCGGCATCGACCATCGCGCCATCAATGACACGTCACGTCTGCGTGACGGCCGGCTGCGCCCTCAGGCCTCGGGCTCGATCAGCATCAGATCCGTATCCTCGGGCCGGGCGCCGGCCGCGGTCAGCATCGCATGGACCTGCCCGCGGTGATGCGTCTGGTGGTTGAAGAGATGGGCCACCAGCAGGGCGGCGGGCTTGCGCATTTCGCGCTGCGTCGCGCCGGAGAACCAGCTGAGCTCGCCCGCCAGCCATGCCGGCGACAGCTCCCTGGCCCAGTCGATGATGACGCGGTCGAAGGCGCTTCGCTGTTCGCGCAGATCCCGCCAATCCGCCACCAGAGCGGCGGATTCCGCCAGCCGCCCGGCCGGCCTCGGAGTGCCGGCGAAGCGGTGCAGCCACATCTGGTCGGCCCAGAGGAGATGGCAGAGGGTGCCGTGGATCGAGCGGAAGAAGGCGCCGCGATCCAGCCTGCGGGCGGCATCGTCGAGGGTCGAGGCGGCGCCGTAGAGGCTCTCGTTCTGCCAGGCGTTGTAGCGCGCCATGCTGACGGCGTAGGCGGGCTCGATCATGTGTCGCCCTCAGATGATGTTGGCTTCCAGCAGCGGGCGCCCCGCCACGATGCGCTCATGGCCCAGATCCGAGAGATCGAGCGTGGTGTAGCGGCCATGGATGATGTGCTCGGCGATGCCGCGGCCGACCGCCGGGGATTGCTGCAGCCCATGGCCCGAAAAGCCGTTGGCGAGGTAGAGATTGGGCAGCCCCACCGCGGGGCCGAGGATGGCGTTGGCGTCGAGCGCGTTCATGTCGTAGGGGCCGGCCCAGGCGCGGCCGGGGCGGATCTGCTCGAAGGCCGGGATCCGATGCGCCAGCGCCGGCCAGACGGTCTCCTCGAAGAAGGACCAGTCGACATCCTCGACACCGGGGTCGCTCTCGATCCAGTCGCGGTCGCGATCCGCCGGCGGCGAGGCACCGCAGATGAACATCTGCCCCTCCGCGCCGCGCTTGCCTTCGGGCCGGCAATACACCCCCGTCGTGTCGATCAGCAGCGGGCAATCCGCGACATCCTCCTTGCAGGTGAAGGTGAAGACGTAGCGCGTCTTGGAGCGCACCGGGATCGAAATGCCGGCCGTGGCGGCGAGCCTGGCGCCATGCGAGCCCGAGGCGTTGACGGCCGCGCCGCAGGCGATGCGGCTGCCATCCGTGAGCTCGACGCCGGTCAGCCGCCCTCGCTCTGTCCGATAGCGCGCCACCTCGCCCTGGCGGAACTCGACGCCGAGCGACCGGGCCTTCTTGCGAAAGGCTTGCAACAACGCCCAGCCGTCGAACCAGCCTTCGCCGCTCACGCCGAAGCTGCCGCAGGCGAGGTCGGAAGTATTTAGCCAGCTGAATTTGCTGCGCAGCATGTCTGCAGCATAAAGCGCGATATCGGCGCCTTCCGCCCTCTGCAGCCGCTGGTTGGCGGCGAGGATCGGCGCGCCCTCCGGCCCGGCGAGATAGAGATAGCCGCCCTCGTGCAGATCGATCTTCGGCGCCTCTCCCTCCACACCGAGATGGCTGCCGATATCGCGCAGGAAGGCGATGCCGAACAGCGAGATCCTGATATTCACCGCCGAGGAGAATTGCTGGCGGATCGAGGCCGCCGACAGGGCCGAGGCCGAGAGGCGATAGGTCGGATCCTTCTCGATGACGATGACGCGGCCCCGGAAGCCGGGATCGGCTGCCAGATTGTAGGCGATGGCGGAGCCGATGGCGGCCCCGCCGCAGATCACCACATCGGCGGTTTCGGAAGGAGAGGTCATGGCGGCCGGATCCGGGGCGACGCGTTGAGCGGCGCCGTTGATGAATGCAGCGCATGAATGCCGCGCCGGACCCGGCTTGTCGAGAGGCGGCTTCAGCCGGTGGGACCGGCGCATTCCTCCAGCAGCCAGTCCCGGAACGCGATCACGGCCGGCCATTCCGCCCGCGCCTCGGGATAGACGAGGTAATAGCCGCCGGAGCCGGCGACCGGGCGGTCGAAAGGGATGACCAGGGAGCCCGCGCGCAGTTCCTCCTCGACCAGGAAGCGCGGCACGATGGCGAGGCCGAGCCCCGCCACGGCGGCCTGGGACACCATGGCGAACTGCTCGAAACGCGGCCCCATCAGCGCCCGCTCCGGCGGCAGACCCTGCTGCTCCAGCCAGTTGGCCCAGGCGCGCGGCCTCGTGGATTGCTGCAGCAGCGGGGCGCGCAGCATGTCGGCCGGGCTGGCGAGGCCGATGCGCGCGATCAGCGCCGGCGCCGCCACCGGCACGACCTCCTCGCCCATCAGCCGGTGCAGCCTGGCACCCGGCCAGACCGGGTCGCCGAAATGGATCGCGGCGTCGACCTGCTCGCGCGAGAAATCGAAGGGCACCAGCCTGGTCGTGAAATTGATGGTGATGCCGGGATGGCGCTCGGTGAAACGCGGCAGGCGCGGGATCAGCCATCTCGTGCCGAAAGTCGGCAGGATGGCGAGGTGGAGCACGCCGGTGGCCCCGCGAAACGCCATGGCCGAGACGGTGGCGGCGGCCAGACGCGACAGGCCCTCGCGGATTTCGGTGGCGTAGGCCGCCCCGGCCGGGGTGAGGCTGACGCGCTTGCGCACGCGCTGGAACAGTGCGACGCCGAGCACCAGTTCGAGATGCGCCACCTGCCGGCTGACCGCGCCTTGCGTCAGGTTGAGCTCTTCCGCCGCCCTGGTGAAACTGCCATGGCGCGCCGCGGCCTCGAAGGCGGCGAGCGCCGAGAGCGAGGGGATCGACAGCCGTCCCGGGGCGAGTTCGAACTCCAAGCCTCACCATCCATGAGCAAAACTCATCAACTGGTGAGAACATATCGGTTGCCCGGAGGCGATGGAAGGGGGCATGATCGGCGGATTGGACAGGCCCCGCGCCGTCCGAGCCTCCAGCCGGGAAGCGGGCCAGCGGGTTTCGCCCCATAGCGTGCCGGGCAGCCTCGCCGCCGGAATGCTGTGGGAGACGGAGCCGGCGCGGCGACGGTCCCCGGCCTGGCGGCTCTCCGACATCGAATGACAGGCTTACGCATGACTTCTCCCTTGCCTCAGGACGCCCTGACCCTCCTCGAGCGCCTCGGCGTCACCGAAGCGGCCTTCGCCGCCGGCGGTCTCGCCGCCCGCTCGCCGATCACCGGCGAGACCGTGGCGACGCTGCGCGAGACCGGCGTCGAGGAGGCCAAGGCGGCGATCGGCCGGGCCCAGGCGGCCTTCCTCGCCTGGCGCAAGGTGCCGGCCCCGCGCCGCGGCGAATTCGTGCGCCTGCTCGGCGAGGAGCTGCGCGCCGCCAAGGATGATCTCGGCCTGCTGGTCACGCTCGAAGCGGGCAAGGTCACCTCCGAGGGGCTGGGCGAAGTCCAGGAGATGATCGACATCTGCGATTTTGCCGTCGGGCTGTCGCGCCAGCTCTACGGGCTGACCATCGCGACCGAGCGGCCGCACCACCGGATGATGGAGACCTGGCATCCGATCGGCGTCTGCGGCGTGATCTCGGCCTTTAATTTCCCGGTCGCGGTCTGGTCGTGGAATGCGGCGCTCGCCTTCGTCTGCGGCGACAGCGTCGTCTGGAAACCCTCCGAGAAGACCCCCCTCACGGCGCTGGCCGTGCAGGCGATCGTCGAGAAGACGATGAAGCGCTTCGGGCCGGAGGCTCCGGCCGGGCTGTCCGAGGTGCTGATCGGCGGGCGCGAGATCGGCGACGTGCTGGTCGGCGACCATCGCGTGCCGGTGGTCTCGGCCACGGGCTCGACGCGGATGGGCAAGGAGGTCGGCCAGAAGCTCGCCGCCCGCTTTGCCCGCGCGATCCTCGAGCTCGGCGGCAACAACGCCGCCATCGTCGCACCCTCCGCCGATCTCGACATCGCGCTGCGCGGCATCGCCTTCGCCGCGATGGGCACGGCCGGTCAGCGCTGCACCACGCTGCGCCGGCTGATCGTGCATGAGAGCGTCTATGACGCGCTGATCCCCAAGCTGATCAAGGTCTATGGCTCGGTGCGCATCGGCGATCCGCGCGAGGCCGGCGTCCTGGTCGGCCCGCTGGTCGACGAGGCGGCTTTCAAGGGCATGCAGGCGGCGCTGGCGGAAGCCAGGGCGGCCGGCGGCACGGTGCATGGCGGAGAGCAGGTCACGGTCGGCAGCGGCGGCTTCTATGTCCGCCCGGCGCTCGTCGAAATGCCGTCGCAGACCGGGCCGGTGACGCGCGAGACCTTCGCCCCGATCCTCTATGTCATGAAGTACCGCACGCTCGCGGAGGCGATCGCGCTGCAGAACGATGTCGGCGCGGGGCTGTCCTCCTCGATCTTCACGCTCGACATGCGCGAGGCGGAGAGCTTCATCTCGGCGGAAGGCTCGGATTGCGGCATCGCCAACGTCAATATCGGCCCGTCCGGCGCCGAGATCGGCGGGGCGTTCGGCGGCGAGAAGGAAACCGGCGGCGGCCGCGAGGCTGGTTCGGACGCCTGGAAAGCCTATATGCGTCGTGCCACCAATACGCTGAATTACGGCACCACCCTGCCGCTGGCGCAGGGCGTCAGTTTCGACGTCGATGCGTGAAGGCCGAGTTGAAGAACCATGCCGTCATGGCGAGCGTGAGCGAAGCGACCCAGGAGCGGCAGCGCTCCACGACCCCCTGGGTTGCTTCGTCGCTACGCGCCTCGCAATGACGGAGTCCGTGACATAAGGGAGACGACAATGGCCGAAGCCGCCCGCAGCCACAGCGCCCAGCACAAGCTCGCCGCTTTCACCTGGGACGACGCGTTCTTGCTCGACGAGCAGCTGAGCGAGGATGAACGCCTGATCCGCGACACGGCCCGCGCCTATGCGCAGGAGAAGCTGCAGCCGCGCGTCTCGGAGGCCTATCTCGACGAGAAGACCGACCGCGTCATCTTCAACGAAATGGGCGAGCTCGGCCTGCTCGGCGTCACCGTGCCGGAGGAATATGGCTGCGCCGGCGCCAATTACGTCTCCTACGGGCTCGTCGCGCGCGAGGTCGAGCGTGTCGATTCCGGCTATCGCTCGATGATGTCGGTGCAGTCCTCGCTGGTGATGTTCCCGATCTACGCCTATGGCGACGAAAGCCAGCGCAAGAAATACCTGCCCAAGCTCGGCTCCGGCGAATGGGTCGGCTGCTTCGGCCTGACCGAGCCCGATGCCGGCTCCGACCCGGCCGGCATGAAGACCCGCGCCGAGAAGGTTGCCGACGGCTACCGGCTCACCGGCTCGAAGATGTGGATCTCGAACTCGCCGATCGCGGATGTCTTCGTGGTCTGGGCCAAATCGGCGGCGCATGACAACCAGATCCGCGGCTTCATCCTGGAGAAGGGGATGAAGGGGCTCTCCGCGCCGAAGATCGGCGGCAAGCTCAGCCTGCGCGCCTCGATCACCGGCGAGATCGTGATGGATGGCGTGATCGTGCCGGAAGAGAATCTGCTGCCGAACGTCTCCGGGTTGAAGGGCCCGTTCGGCTGCCTCAACCGCGCCCGCTACGGCATCTCCTGGGGCGTGATGGGCGCCGCCGAGGATTGCTTCCACCGGGCCCGGCAATACGGGCTCGACCGCAAGCAGTTCAACAAGCCGCTCGCCCAGACCCAGCTCTACCAGAAGAAGCTGGCGGATATGCTGACCGAGATCACGCTCGGCCTGCAGGGCTCGCTGCGGGTCGGCCGGTTGATGGACGAAGGCAAGATGGCGCCGGAGATGATCAGCCTGGTCAAGCGCAACAATTGCGGCAAGGCGCTGGATATCGCCCGCCAGGCCCGCGACATGCACGGCGGCAACGGCATCTCGATCGAATATCAGGTGATGCGCCACGCCGCGAATCTCGAGACGGTGAACACTTACGAAGGCACGCATGACGTCCATGCCCTGATCCTGGGCCGGGCTGTGACCGGGCTGCAGGCCTTCTTCTGATACGCTCCCGCCATCCCGCGGCAACGGGGGATGGCGGGGCCCGGGGCTCCTCATCATGTCGCAATCCCCTCCCCTCGCCGGCCTGCGTGTGCTCGAACTCGCGCGCATTCTCGCCGGGCCCTGGATCGGCCAGTTGCTGGCCGATCTCGGCGCCGACGTCGTCAAGGTCGAGGCGCCCGAGGGCGACGACACCCGCAAATGGGGCCCGCCCTTCGTCGAAGGCGCGGATGGCGAGCATCTCTCCGCCGCCTATTTCCATTCCGCCAACCGCGGCAAACGCTCGATCACCGCCGATTTCCGCACCGAGGAGGGGCAGCGCCTGGTGCGCCGGCTGGCGGCGCATGCCGATGTCGTGGTGGAGAATTTCAAGGTCGGCGGGCTGCAGAAATACGGGCTGGACGCCGCTTCGCTCCGCGCCGCCTATCCCCGCCTGATCTATTGCTCTGTCACAGGCTTCGGCCAGACGGGGCCCTACGCCCCCCGCGCCGGCTATGATTTCCTGGTGCAGGGCATGGGCGGACCGATGTCTGTGACCGGCGAGCCGGACGGCGCGCCGATGAAGGCGGGCTATGCCGTCGCCGACATCTATACCGGGCTCTACGCCTCCGTCGGCATCCTCTCGGCGCTGCGCCGGCGCGATGCGACCGGCGAAGGCGCGACGCTCGACATGGCCCTGCTCGACAGCCAGGTCGCGGTGCTGGGCAACCAGGCGATGAACTACCTCGTTTCGGGCGCGCCGCCGGCCCGGCTCGGCAACGCCCATCCCAATATCGTGCCCTATGACGTCTTCCCGGTGGCCGATGGCCACATCATCATCGCGACCGGCAATGACGGGCAGTGGCGCAAGCTCTGCGAGGTTCTGGGCGAGGCGGGCCTGGCCGACCGGGAGGCCTATCGCGACAATCGCTCGCGCGTCGCCAACCGCGTCGCGCTGACTGCGCATCTGCACGGCCTCACCCGGCGCCACGCCAAGCATGAGCTGCTCGCGGCGCTGGAGCGGGTCGGGGTTCCGGCCGGGCCGATCAATGCCGTGGACGAGGTTTTTGCCGATCCGCAGGTCGTCGCCCGCGGCGTGCGGGTCGATCTCGCCAGCGCCGAGGCCAGCGGCGGCTCGATCCCGACCGTCGCCTCCCCGATCGTGATGGACGGGGTGCGCCAGGTCTCCAGCCGGCCCAGCCCCCGACTGGGCGAGCATGGGCCGGAGATTCTGGCCGATCCGGCCTGGGGCGGAGGCCCCGAGGCGCAATAGCAAATAAAGCCCCGCCATCCGCGGCCGCATCGCGGCCTCGCGGGACGAGGTATGCGAGAGGAAGTGAGAGATGGCGTCACGCACCGGCGGGCAGATCCTCGTCGACCAACTGATCCTCCACGGCGTCGGCGACGCCTTCTGCGTCCCGGGCGAGAGCTATCTCGCCGTGCTGGACGCGCTGCACGACGCCGAGCTCAAGGTCACGATCTGCCGCGCCGAGGGCGGTGCCTGCATGATGGCCGAGGCCGCCGGCAAGCTGACCGGCAAGCCCGGCATCTGCTTCGTCACGCGCGGGCCGGGCGCCACCAATGCCTCCCCCGGCATCCATATCGCCGATCAGGATTCGACCCCGCTGATCCTGTTCGTCGGGCAGATCGAGCGCGGCATGCGCGAGCGCGAGGCGTTTCAGGAGCTGGATTACCGCGCCGTCTTCGGCTCCATGACGAAGTGGACGACCGAGATCGACGACGCGGCGCGGATCCCCGAAATCATCAGCCGCGCCTTTCACGTCGCCACCGCCGGCCGGCCCGGCCCGGTGGTGATCGCGCTGCCGGAGGATGTGCTGACCGATCTCGCCGATGTGCCGGATGCGCAGCCCTACCAGGTCACCGAGACCCACCCCTCTTTGCTCCAGACGATCGATCTGCAGAAGCGGCTCTGGGCGGCCAAGTCGCCGGTCGCGATTCTCGGCGGCTCGCGCTGGAATCCGCAGGCGATCGAGCGCTTCATGCGGTTTTCCGAGCGCTTCGACCTGCCGGTGGCGGTGTCGTTCCGCCGGCAGATGCTGTTCCCCGCCGATCATCCGAATTTCGCCGGCGATCTCGGCATCGGCCCCAATCCCAAGCTGCTCCAGCGCATCAAGGAGAGCGACCTCGTCCTGATGGTCGGCGGGCGCCTGTCCGAAATGCCGAGCCAGTCCTACACGCTGTTCGGGATTCCGGAGCCGGGCCGCCCGCTGGTGCATGTCCATCCCGATCCGGAGGAGCTCGGACGAGTCTATCGGCCCTCCCTCGCCATCAATGCCTCGCCGACGGCCTTCTGCGCCGCGCTGGAGACCGTGCATCCGCCGCAGGAGATTCCCTGGGCCGGTGCGGGCGCGCAGGCGCATGAGGCCTTCCTCGGCTGGACCGAGCAGCCGGCGCCGGTCCAGGGGCCGTTCCACCCGGGCGAGGCGGTGACTTGGCTGCGCCGCCATCTGCCGGCCGATGCCATCCTCTGCAACGGCGCCGGCAATTACGCGACCTGGGTCCACCGCTTCCACCGCTTCACGCGTTTCGCGACGCAGCTGGCTCCGACCTCGGGTTCGATGGGCTATGGCGTGCCGGCCGCGATCGGCGCGAAGCGGATGTTTCCGGAGCGCACGGTCGTCGCCTTCGCCGGGGATGGCTGCTTCCTGATGAACGGGCAGGATTTCGCGACGGCCGTCCAATACGAGCTGGCGGTGGTGATCGTGATCATCGACAACGGCATGTACGGCACGATCCGGATGCATCAGGAGCGGGAATATCCCGGGCGGGTGTCGGCGACGACGCTGAAGAACCCGGACTTCGCGGCCTATGCCCGGGCCTTCGGCGGGCATGGCGAGCGCGTCGAGACGACGGCCGAGTTCGGCCCGGCCTTCGAACACGCCGTCGCCTCGGGCAAGCCCGCGATCCTGCACTGCCTGCTCGATCCGGAGGTGATCACCCCCGCCAAGACGCTCACCACCATCCGCGAGGAGGCGATCGCGGCCGGCCGTTGAGCCGGTCGCCAGCTCGCCTTAACCTTACGGGCGGGCGCTTGTGGACAGCTCCGCTTTTGGCGCGGCGCATGTGAACCTTCTGCCCCGCAAGCAGTTACACAGCCGTCGAAGGAGAATGGCGGCTATGAAACGGTTTGGTGCATTTGTCGGAGGCCTGGCGGCCGTGATGCTGGTGGGGAGCGCGCAGGAGGCGGGCGCCCGCAACATCTTCGATGATTTCGCCTCGGCCTTCTTCGGCGCCCCGCGTCACGCGGCGCCGGTCTACGAGCCCCTCGAAATGACGGTGAAGCCGCGGCGCAAGGCGCCGAAGCAGACCGCCAGCTATCCCCAGGTCTCGTCGAAGCCTGCGCCCCCGGCGGTGAAGCTCGACCCGGCAACGGATCCGAACTGGTTCCTGGCCGACCCGACCTTGCGGCGCGGCGACATCGTCGTCACCCGCCAGGGCGTGCTGGTCTATAACGGCCGCGACAGCGATTCCCTGCGCCGGAGCGATTTCGCGTCGCTTGGCGGCAAGGCCGGCGGCAAGGCTGGCGGCAAGGCATGGCAACAGCAGCTTCTCGCGGCCGCGGCGAGCGGGCGCTCCTATTTCGACGAGAGCGGCAGCCCGGTCGGGGTGCAGCAGGCCACCGCCAAGGCGCCCTGAGCCCGACCCGCGGTCGGCTTCAATAGGTCGCGCGTCCGCCCGAGAGATCGAAGACCGCGCCGGTGGAGAAGCTGCAGGCGGGGCTCGACAGCCAGGCGACCAGCTCGGCCAGCTCCTCGACCCGGCCGAGACGGCCGAGCGGGCTCTTGGCGATCATGGTCGCCACGGTCTCGCGGCTCATCTGCCGCAGCAGATCGGTCTCGATGGCGGCCGGTGCCACGGCGTTGACGAGCACGCCGGTGCCGGCCAGTTCCTTGCCCTGCGATTTCGTGAAAGCGATCACACCCGCCTTGGCCGCGCTATAGGCGGCGAGAGTCGGCGTGCCTTCCTTGCCGGCGAGCGATGCGATGTTGACGATCCGGCCATAGCCGCTCTCGACCATTCCCGCCGCCACCGCCTTGGAGCAGAGGAAGGTGCCGGTGAGGTTGACCGCCTGGACACGCTGCCATTGCGATAGCGGCGTCTCCGAGACGGTGGTCGACGGCCCGGTCAGCCCGGCATTGTTGACCAGCACAGCGATCGGCCCGTGGCGCTCCAGCGTCAGCGCGGTCGCTGCGGCGACGGACGCCTCGTCGGCGACGTCGCAGGCGACAAAGGCGTGGCGTCCGCCAGGCTCCAGATCCCAGACCACCGGGATCAGCCCGTCCTGCTCCAGCCTTTCGGCGACGGCGCGGCCGATGCCCTTGGCCCCGCCGGTGACGACCGCGACCTTGGCGCGCTCCATGCTCAGACGAGCTTCGCGGCGACCAGCTTGCGCAGGCTGCGCAGATCCTTGACGAAGCCGCGGATGCCTTCGGCCAGTTTCTCCGTCGCCATCGCATCCTCGTTCATGGCGAAGCGGAAGGCCTTTTCATCGAGCACCAGCTTCGAGGCCCAGCGGTCGCTCGCGGCGGGCGAGGCCGCCAGCGAGAGCTTGCGCGGCAGATCGCCGGTCGCTGCGGCCAGCTCGTCCAGCAGCCCTGGGCCGATGGTCAGGCGGTCGCACCCGGCCAGCGCCTCGATCTCCCCGATATTGCGGAAGGAGGCGCCCATCACCACCGTCCTGATGCCGAACGCCTTGTAATAGGCGTAGATGCTGCGCACCGAGACGACGCCGGGATCGGTCTCGGCGGTGTAGGGGCCGCCGCCCGCCTTGACGTGCCAGTCGAGAATCCGGCCGACGAAGGGCGAGATCAGGAAGGCGTCGGCATCGGCGCAGGCGACCGCCTGAGGCAGGGAGAAGAGCAGCGTCAGATTGCAGTCGATGCCTTCCGCCTGAAGGCGCTTGGCCGCCTGAATGCCCTCCCAGGTCGAGGCGATCTTGATCAGGATGCGCTCGCGGCCGATGCCCCGCTCCTCATAGGCCGCGATGATGGCGCGCGCCTTGGCGATCGTCGCCTCGCTGTCGAAGGAGAGATCGGCATCGACCTCGGTGGAGACGCGGCCCGGCACGATGCCGGCGAGCTCGGCGCCGAACGTCACCGCGAGCCGGTCGCAGACCGCATGCACCGCCTGTTCTCCGGTGCCGGCGGCTGCGGTTTTGCCCCAGGCGACGGCCTCCTCGACCAGATGCGCATAGGCCGGGGTCTCCACGGCCTTGAGGATCAGGGTCGGGTTGGTGGTGCAATCCACCGGCTTCAGCCGGCGCACCGCCTCGAGGTCGCCGGTATCGGCGACGACGGTCGTCATCTCGCGGAGCTGGTCGAGCTTGGAGGCTGTCATTCTGCTAATCCTGCTGGCAACGGGCGGTCCCGGATCTGGACAGGCCAGGCTCCGGCGCATTGCGGGAGCGGCGGCGCGATCGGCGCCGCACGCAGGCGGCTCAATCAGCTCTTCACCGAGCCCGAGGTCAGGCCGGCGACCATGTTCTTGCGGAACCCGTAATAGATGACCGCGGGCGGGATCGCATAGAGCAGGCCGGCCGCCATCAGCAGGTTCCAGGGCGCGTCATCCGCCGAGAGGAAGAGGCCGAGGCCGACGGCGAGCGGCACCGCCTTTTCGCTGGAGAGCAGCAGGAAGGCGTAGAGATACTCGTTCCAGGCGAGCAGCAGGGCATAGATGCCGATGACCACCATGGAAGGCTTCATCAGCGGCAGATAGACCAGCCGGAAGAGCTGCAGCGAGGTCGCGCCATCCATCACTGCGGCCTCGTCCAGCTCCTTGGGCAGCTTGTCGGAGGCCTGCTTCAGCACCCAGATCGCATAGGGCGAGGCCAGCGCGACCATCGCCAGGATCAGCGCCGTCTGCGTGTTGAGCAGCCCATAGGTGCCCATCGCCTTGTACATCGGGATCGCCAGGAAGGCGGCCGGGATCAGATAGGTGGCGAGCGCGAGGTTCATGATCGAGCGGCCGCCGCGGACATGCAGCCGCGCGATGGCGAAGGCGGCGCAGGTGGCGACGAACAGCGTGATCAACCCCGTCGCGAGCGCGATGAAGAAGCTGTTGAACATCTGCAGCCAGAAATTCGTGAGGTAATAATGCTGCTGCTTGAAGACGATCTGGAAGTTCTGGAGCGTCGGGTCATCAGGCCAGAGCTTGCCGGCCAGCATCGATTCCTGGTTCGAGATCGACAGCACGAAGAGATGGTAGATCGGCAGCAGCGTCCAGAGCAGGACGGGGATGGCGATCAGGATGAGCTTGGACTCGTCGATGATCTTTTTCACGCGTCAGCTCCCTTCGAGAGGCGCTTCACCATGAAATACACCATCGGCAGGATCAGCGGCATGGCGACGATGATCGAGGCGATGCCGAGGTCGAGCGCATTGTTGCGCATGTAGCGGATGCCGAGCGTCGCCAGCACATGGTTGAGGTCGCCGGGACCGCCGCCGGTCAGCAGATAGACGCTGTTGAAGTCGCCCAGCGTCCAGATCATCGAAAGCATGGTCGAGGTGACGTAGAGCGTCGCCAGCGAGGGCCAGGTGATGAAGCGGAATTGCTGCCAGCGGCTGGCGCCGTCGACGCTCGCCGCCTCGTAGAGATCCTGCGCGATGGCCAGGCGGCCGGTAACGAGGATCAGCGTCCAGAAGGGCAGCGACTTCCAGATATGCACCATGATCGAGCAGAGGAAGGCGAGCGTCGGATCGGTGAGCCAGCCCGGGCCCTCGACGATGCCGAACCATTGGAACAGCTGCGAATTCACCATCCCCGTCTCGGGGTTGAGCATCACCCGGAAGGACAGGATGGTCGGGATCGACGGCACCGCCCAGGGCAGGATGAAGAGCACCAGGACGAAGCGGACCCAGGCGCGCTGGGCGACGAAGAAGCCCGACAGCGCCAGGGCGATCAGGAATTTCAAATTCACGGCGACGAAGACGAAGATGATCGTGTTCAGCACCGTGCGCAGGAAGATCGGATCGGCGAAGAGCCTGCGATAGGCGTTGAGATCGAGGCCGATCCACAGCCCATAGGCCACGGGGTAGACGACCATCACCGCGAAGACGAGGACGTAAGGCGCCAGCATGACGGCGCCCCACAGCGCCCTGTCGCGGGTATGGCCGGATGTCGCCGCGCTGGGCGGGGCCAGTGGCGCGGCCATGGTGGTCGCTGTCATCGCTCAACTCCCTGGCGTCGCCGCCACTTTCAGACGGGTCGGCATCCCGCGGCCGCAAGGGCGGCGGGATGCCTCAGTTTCGGCGCGTGATCGCTGGCTCAGCCGGCGATCTGCTTGATGCGGGCGATCATCTCGTCCACCGCGGCCTCGGGCGCGATCTTGTCCTGCACCACCCGGTTGACGGCCTTGGCCCAGACGTTCTCGGCGTTCACGGCCGTGAACTTGTAGTTGTACACGAACTGGAAGGGGACCGTCCCGTCCGTATACTGCTTCTGGACGATCTTGCGGTGCGGATCGTCACCCGTCCAGAACGGCGCCTTGGCGGCCTCCACCGTGGTGGGGAACCAGCGGCCGACGGAGCCCTCGACGAAGGGACGCAGATTCTCGTCCTTCATCATGAAGGCCATGAATTCCTTGCCGCGCTTCTTGTTCTTGCCCTCGGCGAAGACCACCGCGGTCTTCACCGCGGCGAGATTGGTCATCTTGCTGCCGTCCGGCTTGTTCGGGAATTCGGCGGTACGGATGTTGTCGTAATAGTTCTTCTTGGCCTGATCGCGCTGCTCCTGGGTGAGCGCGGGGTTGTTCATGTCGTCGAGATGCTTGGCCGCGATCGAGATGGTCGCGTTATGCGTCATCACCGTCGTCTTGTTGTGGAAGGCGACGTTGTTGTCGGGGTCGAGCCAGTTCACCGAGGAGGGCGGCGTGCAGCCGCGCTGCAGGATGTTGGCGTAGGACTTCACGGCCTCGATCATGGCCGCCTTGTTCTTCGGCTGATCGAGCACGATCTTGCCGTCCTCATCCACCACCTGCGCGCCATAGGCGTTGGCGAAGGTCAGGAAGGAGTAGAAGGTGTCGGAGGCGGCGACGCCCATGGGATGGCCGACGGCGTAGATCCGCTTGCCCTTGGCGCGCAGCCCGGCCTGGACCTTGTCGCACCAGAAGTCCCAATAGCCGTTCCAACCCTTGGGAATGTCGCTTTCCTTGAAGCCGGCCTCTTCCAGCATGTCCTTCCAGTAGGTGATGTGCATCATCTGCTGCTGGACCGGGAAGGCGTAATAGGCCTTCTTCTTGGTCTTGTCGTTCATCAGGAAGGTGGTGGCCAGCGCCTGCGGCTGGATCTGCGCCTTCAGCGGCTCCAGAACGTCGCTGACGTCCTCGAGCTTGCCCTCGAAGGCCCATTTGCCGGTAGTGCGGAAATCATAGGTGGTGCAGAAGCCGACATCCGGCGGCGTACCGGCCTCGACCGCGCCGACCGACTTGGTCACGCAATCCTCGGTGGCGTAGAGCGAGAGGTCGACCTTGACGTTGGTCGCCTTCTGGAACTTGTCGACGACGGCGAGCAGCGCATCGTCCTCGCCCTTGTAGAAGCCCTTGGTGAACCAGACCGTGATCGATTCCTGGGCCATGGCCGGGGCGACCCAGCCCGTCGTCAGGGCGGCGAGAGCCGCCGTGGTAACCAGGTGACGCAGTGACTTCATCGAAAACCTCCCAATTAAACCGTTTAAAACCGGCATTTTAAGAACGCCTTGCTGGGGACACTAGTCGAAGTGGGCAGCAACAAACAAGACGGTCCGCTGCGAGAAAAGCAGGCATGGCGAAAATCATGCGGGCGGGGTGGACAGCGCGCCGCAGCCTCTCCAAGACAGGTCACCATGCTGTCATGCAAGCCCGCTAACCGCGGCGCCCAGGGCGCAGGCCCGTGTCAGGCCGTCCAGGAGAATCCCGATGCGCGTCAACATCGTGTTCGCAGCCTTCGCAGGGGCTTTGCTGATGTTCGGACAGGCCGCGACCGCGGCCGAGGGCAAGCTCGTGCTCTATACCAGCCAGCCCAATACCGATGCGCAGCAGACGATCGACGCGTTCAGGCAGGCCCATCCCAAGGTCGAGATCAGCTTCGTGCGCGACGGAACGCCGCGGATCATGGCGAAGCTGCGGGCCGAGTTCGAGGCCGGCTCGCCGCAGCCCGACCTGCTGCTCATCGCCGATTCGATGACGATGGAAGGGCTGAAGACGGAGGGGCGGCTGCTGGCCCATGAGCAGGCGGATGTCTCGGCCTACCCGGCGGGGCTGCACGACCCGCAGAAGACGTGGTTCGCCACCAAGCTGATCACCACCGGCATCGTCTACAACGCCAGGGCGCCGCTGAAGCCGACGAGCTGGAGCGATCTGACGAAGCCGGAGGCCAAAAACCAGCTGGTCATGCCGAGCCCGCTGAACTCCGGCGCGGCGCTGATCCATGCGATCACCCTGACCGGCACGCTTCCCGCGGGCTGGGGCTATTACGAGGCGCTGCAGCGCAACGGCGCGGTCGCGGCCGGTGGCAATGGCGACGTGCTGCGCCAGGTCGCGACCGGCGAGAAGCTCTATGGCATGATCGTCGACTTCATGCCGATCCGCGAAAAGGCCAAGGGCGCGCCGGTGGAGTTCGTCTTCCCGAGCGAGGGCGTGTCGGCGGTGAGCGAACCGGTGGCGATCCTGAAGAGCGCGCGCAATCCGCAGGCCGCCAAGGCCTTCGTCGATTTCCTGCTGTCCAGGGACGGGCAGGCGCTCGCCTTGCGCCAGGGCTATGTCGCCGCCCATCCGGACGTGGCCCTTCCGGCGGGCTATCCCGGCCGGAGCGCCATCAGCCTGATGCCGTTCGACGCGGCCAAGGCGCTCGCCGGCGAGACCGCGGCGCGCAAACGCTTCACCGCGATCTTCGAGTGATGCCGGCGTGACGCTCGCCCTGCGTCCGGCGTGGCGGCCGCAGCCTCGGCGGGTGGGGCTGGCCGCCTGGCGCCCGCCGGCCGGGTCGGGCCTGCCGATCGCGCTGGTCGCCTGCGCATGCCTGCTCGGCGCCCTGCCCTTCCTGCGCCTGGTCTGGGCCGCGCTCGCCCCGGGCGGCGTCTTCGCGCCGGCGGCGGCGCTGGCGGAGATCGCAAGCCGCGCGGCCTGGCGCGCGACGCTGCACAGCCTGGAGACGGCGGCGCTCTCGGCCGCGGGGGCGCTGGCGGTCGGCGGCGGCGTCGCGCTGGTGCTGGCGGTCACCGATCTCCGCGGCAAGGGCGCCATCGCCTTCGCCTTCGTCTTCTCGATGATGATCGCGCCGCAGGTGGCGGCGCTGGCCTTCCTCAGCCTGGCGGCGCCGCATTCGGCGATCCTGGGCGCAATCGGCCTCGCACCGCCGCCGGGCACGCCGAACCCGCTGCTCGGCCGCGGCGGCATCATCCTGGTGATGGCGCTGCACCATGCGCCGCTGGTCGCGATCACCCTGTGGAGCGGCCTGCGCAGCGTGCCGCATACGCTGATCGAGGCGGCCGAGATGGAGGGGGCCGGTCCCGCCACCATCCTGCACCGGATCCTGCTGCCGGTGCTGCGGCCGCAGATCGTGGCCGCCGCTTTGCTCGCCTTCGTCGCCGGGATCGGCAATTTCGGCATTCCGGCGCTGCTCGGACTGCCGGTCAACTACCTCACCCTGCCGACGCTGATCTACCGGCGGCTGTCGAGCTTCGGCCCGGCTGGCCTCGGCGAGGCGGCGGCGCTCTCGCTGCTGGTCGCGCTGGTCGCCGGCCTCGGCATTCTCGCCGGGATGATGGCGCTGCGGCGCGAAGGCGGGCGGGTGGAGATCGACCGGCCGCTGCAGCCATTCTGGCGCCTCGGCAAGGCCAGGCCGCTGGTCGCCGCCCTGCTCTGGCTGCTGCTGGCGCTGAAGCTCGGCCTGCCGCTGCTGGCGCTGCTCGGCGAGGCGCTGACGCCGGCGCTGGGAGCGGCGCTGACCCTGCAGAGCCTGACCTTCGAGAAATTCGCGGAGGTGCTGTTTCGCCAGGACGTGACGATCCGCGCCTTCCGCAACTCCTTCCTCTTCGCCGGCACGGCGGCCATGGTGCTGGCGCTGCTCTCCATCGCCTTCGCTTATGGGCTCGAGCGGCGCATGGGCCGGTGGCGGCGCATGGTCGAGATCATCATCGAGCTGCCTTACGCGCTGCCCGGCGTGGTGCTGGCCATCGCCTGCATCCTGCTCTTCCTCAAGCCGCTGCCGCTGCTCGGAATCAGCCTCTACGCCACGCCCTTCATCATCCTCTTCGCCTATGTCGCACGCTTCCTGCCGCTGGCCTTGAAGGCGCCGGTGGCAGCGATGGCGCAGCTCGAGCAGCATCATGAGGAGGCGGCGCGGCTGGATGGGGCGTCGCTCTGGCAGATGCTTCGCCACGTCATCGCGCCGATCCTGGCGCCGGCGGCGCTGGTCAGCGGGCTGATGGTGTTCCTCGTCGCCTTCAACGAGCTGACGGTCTCGGCCCTGCTCTGGACATCCGGCACCGAGACGCTGGGCGTCGTGCTGTTCAGCCTGAAGGAAGCCGGCCTCGCCGGCGAGGCCGCGGCCGTGGCGCTCAGTGCGACGCTGGTGATCCTCGCCGTGATGCTGCTGCTCGACGCGCTGGCACGGCGCTGGCCGGGGCCGGTGCTGCCCTGGCGGCCGTGACGGCCCGCTGCGCCCGGACGCAGCCGGCCGCGCCTCGCGCCGAAGCGCTGAGCCGAAGTGCTGGGACAGCCCTGCCCTATTCCGCCGCGCGCTGCTCCTGCCGCGGCTCGCCCATCAGGCAGGCGCGCGCCGACCTGGCCTCGCGGACGATGAAATCGACGATCGCCCGGACACGCGCGACATCCTTCAGATCGGCATGGACCAGCAGCCAGAAGGAACGGGTGATCGAGACCGTCTCCGGCAGGACCGGCACGAGGCGCGCTTCTCCCTCCGCCATGAAATGATGGATTACGCCGATGCCCGCCCCGGCGACCACCGCATTCATCTGCGCCACCACGCTCGAACTCTGCACCTGGGCCCGCAGCCCCTTGGCGACCTCGTCGAGATAATCCAGCTCGGGGGTGAAGATGAGGTCGTCGATATAGCCGACGATGCGATGCGCGAAGAGATCCTCCGGAGCCCGCACCGGCGGCATCGAGGCGAGGTAATCGCGGCTGGCATAGAGGCCGAGGCGATAATCCGCGAGTTTTCGCGCCACCACCTTGCCCTCCTTCGGCGGGGCGAGCGTGATCGCGACATCGGCCTCGCGCTTGGAGAGCGAGAGCAGGCGTGGCATGGCGATGAGCTGCAATTCGAGCCCGGGATAGGCGCCGGCGAGGCTCGCCAGCCTGGGCGCGAGGAAGACCGAGCCGAAGCCGTCCGGCGCGCCGATGCGGACCGTGCCGGAGAGCGCCATGTCGGCCCCGCCGATATCGCTCTGGATGGCGAGCGCCTCGGTCTCCATGCTCTCGGCCTTGGCCAGGAGACGCTCGCCATGTGCCGTCAGGGTGTAGCCCTGCGGGCGGCGCTCGAACAGCTTGGCCTTGAGCGAATCCTCCAGCGAGGAGATGCGGCGCGAGACGGTGGCGTGATCGGCGCCGAGCCGGCGGGCCGCCGCCGTCAGCCGGCCGGAGCGCGCGACGGCCAGGAAGAAGCGCAGATCGTCCCAGTCGAACCGCTCCACGGCACCCTCCCGATATTTGCGTTTGCGCACCGGCCTGCGCCCGCAACCGCTATAGCCGTGCGCAAACGAGAATGGTAGGGGTGGAGATCTTCAGTTCAGTCCTCGTCTCGGGAGCGCGCCATGCGTCAGGTCGGACATTTCATCGGCGGCAAGCATGTGGCCGGCAGATCGGGGCGGACATCCGACATCTACCAGCCGATGGATGGCAGCGTGATCGGCCAGGTGGCGCTCGCCTCCCCGGCCGAATTGCGTGCGGCCGTCGAGAACGCGGCCGAGGCCCAGCCGAAATGGGCGGCGGTCAATCCGCAGCGCCGCGCCCGCGTGCTGATGAAGTTCCTCGACCTGATCGCCCAGAACAATGACGAGCTGGCGGAGCTTCTGGCGCGCGAGCACGGCAAGACCATCGCCGACGCCAAGGGCGACATCCAGCGCGGCGTCGAGGTGGTGGAGTTCTCGCTCGGCATTCCCAATCTGCTGAAGGGCGAGTTCACCGACGGCGCCGGCCCCGGCATCGACATCTATTCGATGCGCCAGCCGCTCGGCGTCTGCGCCGGCATCACCCCCTTCAACTTCCCGGCGATGATCCCGCTCTGGAAGCTCGGCCCCGCGATCGCCTGCGGCAACGCCTTCATCCTCAAGCCCTCGGAGCGCGATCCCGGCGTGCCGATGCGGCTGGCGGAGCTGTTCATCGAGGCGGGCGGCCCGCCCGGCATCCTCAACGTCGTCAATGGCGACAAGGAAGCGGTCGACGCGATCCTGGACGATCCGGACATCAAGGCGGTCGGCTTCGTCGGCTCTACCCCGATCGCGGAATACATCTATGCGCGCGGCTGCGCGGCCGGGAAGCGCGTGCAATGCTTCGGCGGCGCGAAGAACCACATGGTGATCATGCCCGACGCCGATATGGACCAGGCGGTCGATGCGCTGATCGGCGCGGGCTATGGTTCGGCCGGCGAGCGCTGCATGGCGATTTCCGTCGCCGTCCCGGTCGGCAAGGCGACCGCGGACGAGCTGGTGAAGCGCTTGATCCCGCGCGTCGAGAGCCTGAAGATTGGCCCATCCACCGATAATTCCGCCGATTACGGCCCGGTGGTGACCAAAGCCGCGATGGACAAGATCCGATCCTATGTCGATCTCGGCATCGAGGAGGGCGCGAGCCTCGTCGTCGACGGGCGCGACTTCAAAATGCAGGGCTATGAGAATGGCTTCTATGTCGGCGGCTGCCTGTTCGACAACGTCACCAAGGACATGCGCATCTACAAGGAGGAGATCTTCGGACCGGTGCTCTCGGTGGTGCGGGCCGAGACCTATGACGAGGCGCTGGCCCTGACCAACGACCATGAATACGGCAATGGCACCGCGATCTTCACGCGGGACGGCGATGCCGCCCGGGATTTCGCCTCGAAGGTGCAGGTCGGCATGGTCGGCATCAACGTGCCGATCCCGGTGCCGCTGGCCTATTACACCTTCGGCGGCTGGAAGCGCTCCTCCTTCGGCGATCTGAACCAGCACGGGCCGGATTCGATCCGCTTCTACACCAAGACCAAGACGGTCACGGCGCGCTGGCCGAGCGGCATCAAGGACGGCGCCAGCTTCGTCATCCCGACGATGAACTGACGGCGGCGAGGTGGCGATGTTCTCCCTGACCGACGATCAGATCGCCATTCGGGACATGGCCACCGCCTTCGCCGCCGAGACCCTGGCGCCGAACGCGACGCGCTGGGACGAGGAGAAGCATTTCCCGGTCGAGGAGATGCGGGCGGCGGCCGCGCTAGGCATGGGCGGCATCTATGTCAGCGAGGATGTCGGCGGCTCCGGTCTGTCGCGGCTCGACGCGGCCCTGATCTTCGAGGCGCTGTCGCTGGGTTGCCCGACGGTGGCGGCCTATATCTCGATCCACAACATGTGCGCCTGGATGGTGGATCGCTACGGCTCGGACGAGCAGCGCGCCGCCTTCCTGCCCAGGCTCTGCTCGATGGAGCATCTGGCGAGCTATTGCCTGACCGAGCCGGGCGCGGGATCGGACGCCGCGGCGCTGAAGACCAGAGCCGTGCGCGACGGCGATGACTACGTGCTCGACGGGCAGAAGCAGTTCATTTCCGGCGCCGGCGTCTCGGACCTCTATGTGGTGATGGTGCGCACCGGCGAGCCCGGACCCGGCGGGATCTCCACCCTGCTCGTCGAAAAGGGGACGCCCGGGCTCAGCTTCGGCGCGAATGAGCGGAAAATGGGCTGGAACGCCCAGCCGACGCGCGCCGTCATCTTCGAGAATTGCCGGGTGCCGGTGGCCAATCGGCTTGGGCCGGAGGGGATCGGCTTCAAGATCGCCATGGCGGGGCTGGATGGCGGGCGCCTCAACATCGGCGCCTGCTCGCTCGGCGGCGCGCAGGCCGCGCTCGACAAGGCGCTCGCCTATGCCCAGGAGCGCAAGGCCTTCGGCTCGCGGATCGCCGATTTCCAGGCGCTGCAGTTCAAGCTGGCCGATATGGCGACGGAGCTGGAAGCGGCGCGCAGCCTGCTCTGGCGGGCCGCCGCCGCACTCGACGCCAAGGCGCCGGACGCGACGCGGCTCTGCGCGATGGCGAAGCGCGTCGCGACCGATACCGGCTTCGCAGCGGCCAATGAGGCGCTGCAGATCCATGGCGGCTATGGCTACCTCGCCGATTACGGCATCGAGAAGATCGTCCGCGACCTGCGCGTCCACCAGATCCTGGAGGGGACCAACGAGGTGATGCGGATGATCGTGGCGCGCGGCCTGGTGGGGCGGGCCAAGGGCAATTGAGCCGGTGAGCGCCGCGGCCGCGGCGCGTCGCGGGCTGAGCAAGGGGAGAGCATCATGACCGTCATCGCCTTCATCGGCCTCGGCAATATGGGCGGCCCGATGGCCGGCAATCTGGTCAAGGCCGGGCATGATGTGCGCGCCTTCGACCTGTCGCAGGCCTCGCAGGACGCCGCGGCCGAACTCGGCGTCGGCATCGCGGGCTCTGCTCGGCAGGCGGTGGACGAGGCCGAGATCGTGGTGACGATGCTGCCGGCGGGCAAGCATGTGCTCGCGGTCTGGGAGGACATCCTGCCGGCGGTGAAGCCGGGCACGCTGCTGATCGATTCCTCGACGATCGACGTCGCCAGCGCCCGCAGGGTACATGCGCTGGCGGCCGAGCGCGGCTGCCTGTCGCTCGACGCGCCGGTCTCGGGCGGTGTCGGCGGTGCGAAGGCCGCGAGCCTGACCTTCATGGTCGGCGGCAGCGAGGAGGCCTTCGCGCTGGGCGAGCCGATCCTGGCCAGGATGGGGCGCCGGATCGTGCATTGCGGCGGCGCCGGCAACGGCCAGGCCGCCAAGATCTGCAACAACATGATCCTCGGCATCTCGATGCTGGCGGTGTCGGAGGCTTTCGTTCTCGGCGAGAAGCTCGGCCTGTCGCATCAGGCGCTCTACGACGTTGCCTCGACCTCCTCCGGCCAGTGCTGGTCCCTGACCACCTATTGCCCGGTGCCCGGGCCGGTGCCGAATTCCCCGGCCAATAACGGCTACAAGGCCGGTTTCGCCTCGGCGCTGATGCTGAAGGACATGAAGCTGTCGCAGGAGGCGGCGCAGGCGGTCAATGCCAGCACGCCGCTGGGAGCCGCCGCCGCGCAGCTCTACGGGCTGCACAACGCGCTGGCCGATGGCGGAGCCGACTTCTCCGACATCATCAACATGCTGCGCGGGCGCAGCGGCGCCTGAGCGGCCTTGCGTCCTGATCGCTTGCGCCGCGGCGCGGCTGATCCTAGGACGGAAGCATGACCGACAGCTCCAGCCGCCGCGAACGCTCGGCCTATACCGGCTTCGCCACCAGCCCTCTCGACCGCCGCGCCGATCTCCGCGACACGCATGATGCCGTGGCCGCCCTGCGCCACCGCTCGGATACGCGGATCGCGGTGGTCGCCGGAGAGACGCCGATCCTGAAGCGGCTCGACGGTGAGACGCAAAGTGTCTGGTTCAGCCATGGCGAAAGCGAGCTGCTCGGCCCGGGGCTGGAAGAGGCGTTTCTCGGGATCGACGGGGCCGGCGCGCCGCGTTTCGCCCGGCTGATCGACCGCTCCCTGGTCGATGAGCTGCGGGAGCGGCCGGAGCTCCTGGTCACGGATCTGCGCTCGGTCGCGCTGAAGCGGCTGGTGCCGAAGGACGAGCTGGGGCCGCTCGGCGAAGGCAAGGCGCTGCTGGACTGGCATGCCCGCCATCGCTTCTGCGCGCAATGCGGCGGCCCGACGGAGCCCGGCGCCGCGGGCTGGAAGCGGCAATGCACCGCCTGCGGGGCGCAGCATTTCCCGCGCACCGACCCGGTGGTGATCATGCTGGCGACGCGCGGCGACCAATGCCTGCTCGCCCGCCAATCGCGTTTCGCGCCGGGGATGTATTCCTGCATCGCCGGCTTCGTCGAACCCGGCGAGACCTTCGAGGACGCGGTGCGCCGCGAGACCTGGGAGGAAGCGGGACTACGCACCGGCGCGGTGCGCTATCTCTGCTCCCAGCCCTGGCCCTTCCCGTCGTCGCTGATGATCGGCTGCCTCGCCGAGGCGCTGAACGACGACATCGTGCTCGACGGCACGGAGCTCGAGGCCGGCCGCTGGTTCAGCCGGCAGGAAGCGCTGCAGATGCTCGAGGGCACGCATCCGGACAATCTCTTCTGCCCGCCGCATATGGCGATCGCCAATACGCTGCTGAAGGCCTGGGCGCTGGAAGGCGAGAGGGCGGTGTGAGGGGGGCAGTCGGGATTGGGCAGTCGGCAGTCGGACTTGTATTGCCGACTGCCTACTGCCTACTGCCTACTGCCTACTGCCGATCGCCAACTGCCGCCAACCCCTACTCCCCCGCCTCCGCCAGCTTCTCGCGGAACGGATGCGCCGGGTAGACCCCCAGGATCTTCACCTCCTTGGAGAAGAAGGCGAGCTCGTCGAGCGCGCGGCGCAGCGCCGGATCGTCGGGGTGACCCTCGACATCGGCATAGAACATCGTCGCCGCGAAATGCCCGTCCACCATGTAGCTTTCCAGCTTGGTCATGTTGACGCCGTTGGTGGCGAAGCCGCCCATCGCCTTGTAGAGCGCGGCCGGGAGGTTGCGGACCTGGAAGATCAGCGTCGTGACGATCTTGCCCGTGCCCTGCCTCGCGAATTCCGGATATTTCGAGAGGATCACGAAGCGCGTGGTGTTGTGCTTCTCGTCCTCGATATCCTCCATCAGGATCTCGAGCCCGTAGACCTCGGCCGCGATATGCGGCGCGATCGCAGCGCGCGACGGGTCGTCGGCTTCCGCCACCTGCCGGGCGGAGCCCGCCGTATCGGCCGCGACCTCGGCCTTGAGCCCGAGCTTGCGGATGATCTTGCGGCATTGGCCGAGCGCGTGGATATGGCTCTGCACGGTCTTCAGCGTCGCCAGCGTCGCGCCCTTCACCGCCATCAGGTGGAAGCGGATCGGCAGGAAATGCTCGCCGATGATGTGCAGCCCCGAGCGCGGCAGGAGATGATGGATGTCGGCGACGCGGCCGGCGATCGAATTGTCGATCGGGATCATGCCATAGCGGGCCGAGCCGTCGCTGACGGCGGCGAGCGCGTCCTCGAAGGTGGCGCAGGGCAGGAGCTGGCAATCCGGGAAGGCCTGCAGCGCCGCCTGCGAGGAGAAGGCGCCGGGTTCGCCCTGGTAGGATACGATGACGGACATGGTGTTCAGGCTCCGGCGGCGGTTTTGAGGACCGCGCGGGCGCGGTCGAGATCGGGCGGGGTGTCGACGCCGCGCGGGACATGGTCGATGATCATCGCATCGATGCGCATGCCATCCTCCAGCGCCCGCAGCTGCTCGAGGCTCTCGCGCTTTTCCAGCGTCGATTGCGGCAGGCCGACGAAACGGTCGAGCGCGCGGCGGCGATAGGCGTAGATGCCGACGTGGTGGTAGAGCGGCCCTTCGCCATAGGGCGCGGTCGCGCGCGTGAAGTACAGGGCGCGCAGCCGGCCCGGCGCGACGGGGCTGCCGATCAGCTTGACCACGCTCGGCGCCGTCTTCTCCTCCTCCTCCGTGATCAGCCCGACCAGAGTGGCGATGTCGACCGCGGGGTCCGACAGCGGCAGGATCGAGGCGGCGATGGCCGCGGGTTCGAGCGTCGGGAAATCGCCCTGGACATTGACGATGACGTCGTGAAGCCCGTCGGGATCGAGAATGTCGGCGGCTTCCTTGATGCGGTCTGAGCCGGAGGGGTGGGCCTCGCTGGTCATCACCGCGCGCCCGCCCGCGGCCTCCACGGCCGCGCAGATCTCCGCTGAATCGGTCGCGACCGCGACCGGGCCGATGCCGGCCGCCACCGCCTTGCGCCAGACGCGGACGATCATCGGCTCGCCGTGAATGTCGGCCAGCGGCTTGCCGGGCAGGCGCGTCGCCTTCATGCGGGCGGGGATCAGGATCAGCGGGTCTGACATCGGCAGGGAGCTCGGCGGGGATGGCAGGGGCGACCACCGTCGAAGGCGGCGCGTAAGCGGCGGGGAGGCGTCAATAAGTCTCAAAGCGGATGGTGCTTATACGAGTTGCAAAGAAGCGCGCAAAGCGGTTAAGCAACGCGCGGGTGTCGGGGCTTTTCAGGCTTCGGCGAAGCCGTTGTCTAGCCTGCCGCGCTGTCGCGCCCGCAGGCCCGAGGGTTCGGACGCGATGAATATCGAAGCCAACAAGATTGCCGGCGCGGTTCTCTCCACGCTGCTCGTGGTGATGGGTCTCAACATGGTCTCCGGCATCGTCTTCGCGCCCAAGAAGCCGGCGGTTCCCGGCTTCGACCTGCCCAGCGACGAGCCGACCACCGCGGCTGCCGGCCCGGCCGCCGCGGCCGAGGAGCCGATCGCGGTGCGCCTCGCCAAGGCCGATCCGGCGCGCGGCGAGAAGGCGATCGGCGCCTGCAAGGCCTGCCACACCTTCGAGAAGGGCGGCGCCAACAAGGTCGGCCCGCATCTCTACGACGTCTATGCCCGCCCGAAGGGGTCCGTCGCCGGCTTCGGCTATTCCGCCGCGATGAAGTCCAAATCCGGCGAGGCCTGGGAGGCCGAGCAGCTCGACGGCTTCATCAAGAACCCCAAGGCCTATCTGCCCGGCACCTCGATGGCCTTCGCCGGCGTCGGCAAGCCCGATGCCCGCGCCGACATCGTCGCCTATCTCAACACGCTGGCGGATGCGCCGAAGCCGCTGCCGAAGCCCTGATCCCTCGCGGGCGGAAGTCCGGCGGCACGCCGATATGACCCAGCCGGGCCCCTGCGCCCGGCTTTTTCATGCGCTCGCCTTGCTGCCGCCGCGAGGCCAGCGCACTGCCCATGGTGTCTTGGTCACTTCGCGACATAATGAGACGCGAATCGCACGGGAGACGGGACCGATGTTGAAGCGCCCCACACGCCGCGGCGTCCTGCAAAGCGGCGGCCTGCTGGCCGCTGCGGCCGCTTTGCCGCGATCTGTTCGACCCGCTTTCGCCGAAAGCGCCGAACTCCATGGTCTCTCGACCTTCGGCGAATTGGGGCTGCCGGCCGATTTCCCGCATTTCGGCTATGTGAATCCGAAAGCCCCCAAGGGCGGCACGCTGACCATGCAGATCAAGCGCGGCAGCGGCAATCAGAGCTTCGACACTTTCAATACGCTCAACACCTTCGTGCTGCAGGGCGATGGTGCGGCGGGGATGGACGCCTGTTTCGACACGCTGATGACCGGCTCCGGCGACGAGCCGGGCGCGCTCTACGGGCTGCTGGCGAAGAGCGTCTCGGTCTCGGCCGACCGGCTGACCTACCGCTTCCGCCTGCGGCCCGAGGCGCGTTTCCATGACGGCTCGCCGGTGACGGCCGGCGACGTCGCCTTCTCGATGCTGCTGCTGAAGACGAAGGGCCATCCCTCCTACCGGCTGATCCTGAACGAGCTTGTCGCGGTGGCGGCCGAGAGCCCGGAGCTGGTCGTGGTGACATTGTCGCCGAAGCGCAGCCGCGACCTGCATCTGATCGTCGCCGGGCTGCCGGTGTTCTCGGAGAAATACTGGTCGTCGCGCAATTTCGAGGCCTCGACGCTGGAGCCGCCGCTCGGCTCCGGCCCCTATAAGGTCGGGCGCTTCGAGCAGGGCCGCTTCATCGAGTTCGACCGCGTGCCCGATTATTGGGGCAAGGACCTGCCGGTGAATATCGGCACCAATAATTTCGACCGGGTGCGCTGGGAGTATTTTCGCGACCGGCAGGTGGCGTTCGAGGCTTTCAAGAGCGGTGTCATCACCTTCCAGGAGGAGTTCACCTCGCGCATCTGGGCGACGGGCTATGATTTTCCCGCGCTGCATGAGGGCAAGGTCAAGAAGGAGGCGCTGCCGAAGACCGAGCCCGTGGGCTCCCAGGGCTGGATCTTCAATCTGCGGCGGGAGAAATTCGCGGATCCGCGGATTCGCGAGGCGCTCGGCCTCTGCTTCGATTTCGAGTGGACGAATAAGAACATCATGTTCTCGTCCTTCAGCCGGATGACCTCCTATTTCGAGAATTCGGATTCCAAGGCGGTCGGCAAGCCCTCGCCGGACGAGCTGAAGCTGCTCGAGCCCTTCCGCGGCCAGGTGCCCGAGGAGGTCTTCGGCGAACCCTATCTGCCCCCGGTCTCGGACGGCTCCGGCAGCGACCGCGCCCTCTTGCGCCGGGCCGACGAGATGCTGCGCGCCGCCGGCTGCAAGCGCGAGGGCAATGTGCTGAAGCTGCCGAACGGCCAGCCCTTCGAGATCGAGTTCCTGGATTCGCAGGGCGCGCTGCAGCCGCACACCCAGCCCTTCCAGGCCAATCTCAAGCGGCTCGGCATCACCGCCACGTCGCGGATCGTCGACGCTTCGCAATATCAGCGCCGGCTGGACGAGTTCGATTTCGACATCATCAGCCGGGCGCTGGGCGGCAGCGCCATCCCGAGCGATTCCCTGCGCATCGTCTACGGGTCGCAGGCGGCCAAGACCCGCGGCTCGCGCAATGTCGGGGGCATCGCCAGCCCGGCGATCGACGCGATGATCGACGCCATCGGCCAGGCCGACAGCTATGCCGAGGTGGTGGTGGCGGCGAAATGCCTCGACCGGCTGCTGCGGGCCGGCCGCTACTGGATCCCGATGTGGTGGAACGCCAGCGAATGGCTGGCCTATTGGAACATGTTCGACCACCCGCAGACCAAGCCCAAATATTCGTCGGGCGCGCCGGGGCTGTGGTGGTACGATGCCGAGAAGGCAAAGCGGATCGGGAAAGCGTGAGCATGACAAGGCGATCGACGCCACCCGCATGGCCTGCCGTCATTGCGAGGAGCGTCAGCGACGAAGCAACCCAGCGGCGGGCGGTGGGCGCTCACCCCCTGGGTTGCTTCGCTACGCTCGCAATGACGGGGACCTCAACCGTCATTGCGAGGAGCGATAGCGACGAAGCAAGCCAGCGGCGCGCGGTCGGCCACCCCCTGGGTTGCTTCGCTGCGCTCGCAATGACGGGGTCCTACACCGTCGTTGCGAGGAGCGTCAGCGACGAAGCAACCCAGGGGGACGCGGTGGATCACCCCCTGGGTTGCTTCGCTGCGCTCGCAATGACGGGTCACGAGCCTGGAGCGACCCGCGCATGCTGAGCTATATCGCAAGGCGCATCGCGCTGATGGTGCCGACGCTGTTCGGCATCCTGCTGATCTCCTTCGTCATCGTGCAATTCGCGCCCGGCGGCCCGGTCGAGCGGGTCATCGCCCAGTTGCAGGGACAGGGCGGCAACGCCTCGGACCGGGTCGGCGGCGGCTCTGGCGGCGATAGCGGGGCGCAGCTCGGCGGCGATTCCGGCAGCAGCTATCGCGGCGCCCAGGGGCTCGACCCGGCCTTCATCAAGGAGCTGGAAAAGCAGTTCGGCTTCGACAAGCCGGCGCATGAGCGCTTCCTGAAGATGCTCGGCGACTATGCGCGCTTCGATTTCGGGCGCAGCTATTTCCGCGACGCGCCGGTGCTGCAGCTGATCAGGGAGAAGCTGCCGGTCTCGATCTCGCTCGGCCTGTGGATGACGCTGCTGTCCTACGCCATTTCGATCCCGCTCGGCATCCGCAAGGCGGTCAAGGACGGTTCGCGCTTCGATACCTGGACCAGCGCCGTCGTCATCGTCGGCTACGCCATTCCCGGCTTCCTGTTCGCGATCCTGCTGATCGTCCTGTTCGCGGGCGGGTCCTTCTGGCAGATCTTCCCGCTGAGGGGGCTGCATTCCGACAATTGGGAGCAGCTCAGCCTGATCGGCAAGGCCGTGGACTATCTCTGGCACATCGCCCTGCCGGTCACCGCCATGGCGCTGGGCGCCTTCGCCACCTCGACCCTGCTGACCAAGAACTCGTTCCTGGATGAGATCCGCAAGCAATATGTCCTGACCGCGCGGATGAAGGGGCTTTCGGAGCGCGGTGTGCTCTATGGCCATGTCTTCCGCAACGCGATGCTGATCGTGATCGCCGGGTTTCCCGGCGCCTTCGTCAGCGCGCTCTTCGCCGGCTCGCTGCTGATCGAGACGATCTTCTCGCTGGACGGGCTGGGGCTTCTCTCCTTCGAGGCGATCGTCAACCGGGATTACCCGGTCGTCTTCGCCAATCTCTACATCTTCTCGCTGATCGGGCTGATCGTGCATCTCATCACCGACCTCACCTATACCTGGGTCGATCCGCGCATCGATTTCGACACGCGGGAGGCCTGAGATGAGCGAAGTCCTGCTCGAGGCCCCGCCCATTGCCCCGCGCCCGGTCGAGCGGGCCCATGCCCCGGCCGAACCCGGCCAGGGCTGGCTGAAACTGTCGCCGATCAATCGGCGCAGGCTCAACAACTTCAAGGCCAATCGCCGGGGCTGGTGGTCGCTCTGGATCTTCCTGACGCTGTTCGTCCTGTCGCTCTTCGCCGAATTCCTGGCCAATGACCGGCCCCTGCTGGTGCGCTACAAGGGCGAGTTCTTGTTCCCCATCGCGAAGACCTATCCGGAAGAGAAGTTCGGCGGCTTCCTGGCCACCACCGATTATCGCGACCCCGTCATCGCCAAGGAGATCGAGGCGAATGGCTGGGCGATCTGGCCGCCGATCCGCTACAGCTACCGCACCCATAATCTCGATCTGCCGGTGCCCGCCCCGGCGCCGCCGACCTGGATGCTCGAGGACGAGCAATGTCGCGCCGTCGCCGAGCGGCGCGGCGGCACCGGTTGCCGCGATCTCGAATGGAACTGGCTCGGCACCGACGACCAGGGGCGCGACGTGGTGGCGCGGCTGATCTACGGCTTCCGCATCTCGATCCTGTTCGGGCTGATCCTGTCCTCGCTCTCCTCGGTGGTCGGCATCGCGGCGGGGGCGATCCAGGGCTATTTCGGCGGCTGGACCGATCTCATCTTCCAGCGTTTCATCGAGATCTGGACCTCGATTCCCGCGCTCTATCTGCTGATCATCGTGGCCGCGATCATCACGCCGAGCTTCTTCGTGCTGCTCGGCATCCTGCTGCTGTTCTCCTGGGTCGCGCTGGTCGGCGTCGTCCGGGCAGAATTTCTGCGCGCCCGCAATTTCGAATATGTGCGGGCGGCGCGCGCGCTCGGGCTCTCCAACCGCGCCATCATGGTGAAGCACCTGCTGCCCAACGCGATGGTGGCGACGCTGACCTTCCTGCCCTTCATCCTCAACGGCTCGATCACCACCCTGACCTCGCTCGATTTCCTCGGCTTCGGCCTGCCGCCGGGCTCGCCCTCGCTCGGGGAGTTGCTGGCGCAGGGCAAGTCGAACCTGCAGGCGCCATGGCTCGGCCTGTCCGGTTTCGTCGTGATCGCGCTGATGCTCTCGCTGCTGATCTTCATCGGCGAGGCGGTCCGGGACGCCTTCGATCCGCGCAAGACCTTCGCGTGAGGCCTGTGCTAGGATCGCCGCAGCGAGGATCGATGCGATGAACAGGATCGTGAGGGAGCATTATCCGGTGGAGCGGCTGCCCGAGGATTTGCGGGCGGAGCTGGGCCTGGCCCGAACGGCGAAGATCGTCATCGAAGTGGAAGAGGATCGGTCCAGGAGCAAGGCTCGGGCGGATGCGATCGCCGATCTGCTCGAGCATCGGCGTGGACTGGCGCCGTCCCCGGATGATTCAGTGGCGCGGGTGCGCAAACTTCGCGACGAGTGGGATGGCTAGCGGCATCGATGGCGCTTCTTTACCTCGACGCTTGCGCGCTGATCGACGCGAGAGAAAAGTCCACGCCGGGCAGCCGCGCATTGGTCGATCTCATCGCTGAAGGCTCGGGCACCGAGACGCCGTTCATCACGAGCGACCTCACACTCCTCGAGGTCTTGACGAAACCCAATCAAGGCCTGATCGATCGCACGTCGGATCGAGAGGACCCGGCGAGCCGGGCGAACCACGACTGGTATCTGAAGAACCTCGTTCCAGACGGTCTGCTTTTCCGGACGATGCCTCTGCACCGGGAGATCTTGCTACATGCTGCGATCATGCGTGCCCGGATCCCATCTCTGAAGACGCCTGACGCCATCCACGCAGCCACCGCCCACCATTTCGGCTGCACTCATTTTCTGACAGGAGACGCAAAGCTGATGCGGGGCATGGAACGGGATGCTGCTTGGCTGATGTCTCCAGATCGCTTCACCTTCGTGCAGTTGACGGCTGCCGCCCTGGACGCCTTGAGAACCGAGCTCTTTTCGTGACCCCCTCCCCGCTCCTCTCCGTCGAAAACCTCTCCGTCACCTTCCGCCAGGGTGGGCGCGAGACGCTCGCCGTCGACGGCGTCTCCTTCCATGTCGCCAAGGGCGAGACGCTCGCCATCGTCGGCGAGTCCGGCTCGGGCAAATCCGTCTCGGCCCTCTCCATCCTCAAGCTGCTGAACTACCCGGCCGCCCATCACCCGTCCGGCCAGATCCTGTTCCACGGCCGGGATCTGATCGCCGCCGATGAGGATGCGATGCGCAAGGTGCGCGGCAACGACATCACCATGGTGTTCCAGGAGCCGATGACCTCGCTCAACCCGCTGCACAGCATCGAGCGGCAGATCGGCGAGATCCTGGAGTTGCACAAGGGCCTGCGGGCCGAGGCGGCACGGGCGCGGACGCTGGAGTTGCTGGCGCTGGTCGGGATCCGCGACGCGGAATCGCGGCTGGGCGCCTATCCCCACCAATTATCGGGCGGGCAGCGCCAGCGCGTGATGATCGCCATGGCGCTGGCCAACGAGCCCGAGCTGTTGATCGCGGACGAGCCGACCACGGCGCTCGACGTCACGGTCCAGGCGCAGATCCTGGCGCTGCTGAAGGAGCTGCAGACCCGGCTGGGCATGGCGATGCTGTTCATCACCCATGATCTCGGCATCGTCCGGCGGATCGCGGACCGGGTGGCGGTGATGCTGAAGGGCAAGATCGTCGAGCAGGGCCCGGTCTCGGAGATTTTCGGCCAGCCGCAGCATGAGTATACGCGGCGACTGCTCGCCGCCGAGCCGAAAGGCCGCCCCGCCCCGATCCCGGAGGGCGCCGCGACCCTGCTCGAGGCGGGGCCGATGAAGATCTGGTTCCCGATCAAATCGGGCTTCCTGCGCCGTACGACCGGCCATGTGAAAGCGGTCGACGGCATCGCCATCCGGGTGCGGGAGGGCGAGACGCTGGGCGTGGTCGGCGAATCCGGCTCCGGCAAGACGACGCTCGGCCTGGCGATCCTGCGGCTGATCTCCTCGGAAGGGCCGATCGTCTTTCTCGGCGACCGGATCGACGGGCTCAACGCGGCGCAGGTGCGGCCGCGCCGCAAGGACCTGCAGGTGGTGTTCCAGGACCCTTACGGCTCGCTCTCGCCGCGCATGTCGGTCGCCGAGATCGTGGCCGAGGGGCTGACGGTGCAGAAGCGCGGGCTGAGCTATCAGGACCGGCGCGAGGTGGTGGCGGGGGCGCTGCAGGATGTCGGGCTCGACCCCGCCGCGATGGACCGCTACCCGCATGAGTTCTCGGGCGGGCAGCGCCAGCGCATTGCGATCGCCCGCGCCATGGCGCTCGACCCCCGCTTCATCGTGCTGGACGAGCCGACCTCGGCGCTCGACATGTCGGTCCAGGTGCAGATCGTCGAGCTGCTGCGGGATCTGCAGGCGCGGCGAAGGCTCGGCTACCTCTTCATCAGCCATGATCTGAAGGTCGTGCGTGCCATGGCGCATCGGGTGCTGGTGATGCAGAACGGCAGGATCGTCGAGGAAGGGCCGGCGGAGGAGCTGTTCGCCGCGCCGCGCGAAGCCTATACGCGGGCGCTGCTCGCGGCGGCGCTGAATGTCGAGCATATCGGCGCCGTCGCCGTGAAGGAGTGAGCATGGCGCGCGCCATCCTCATCGTGCTCGACTCCGTCGGCTGCGGCGCGGCGGCCGACGCCGATCTCTATGGCGATGCCGGGGCGGATACGCTCGGCCATATCGCGCAGGCCTGCCGCAACGGGCGCGGGGACCGCGAAAACCTGCGCCGGGGACCGCTGTATCTGCCGAACCTCACGCGGCTCGGTCTCGCCCAGGCCTATCGCGCCTCGACCGGCCGGGATCTGGCGGGCATCGTGCCGGCCGCGGCGCCGCAGGGGCGCCATGGCTTCGGCGTCGAGATCAGCCAGGGCAAGGACACGCCGTCCGGCCATTGGGAGATCGCCGGCTGCCCGGTGCCGTTCGATTGGGGCTATTTTCCGGATACGCGGCCGGCCTTCCCGCCGGCGCTGGTGGCCGGGATCGTCAGCGAGGGTGGGCTGCCCGGCATTCTCGGCGATCGCCATGCCTCGGGCACGGCGATCATCGACGAACTCGGCGCCGAGCACATCCGCAGCGGCAAGCCGATCTGCTACACCTCGGTCGATTCCGTCTTCCAGATCGCCGCCCATGAGCAGCATTTCGGGCTGGAGCGGCTCTATGGGCTCTGCCGGATCGTGCGTCGCCTGGTCGATCCGCTCCGGATCGGGCGAGTGATCGCGAGGCCTTTCGTCGGCAGCCCCGAGACCGGTTTCAGCCGCACCGGCAATCGCAGGGATTTCGCCATCCCGCCACCCGGCGAGACGCTGCTCGACCGTCTGGCGGCGCAGGGGCGGAGCGTGGTCAGCGTCGGCAAGATCGGCGACATCTTCGCCCATCGCGCCACCGGGGAGGAGATCAAGGCCTTCGGAAACGCCGCCATGTTCGAGGCGGCCCTGTCGGCGCTGGAGCGCTTGCCGGAGGGTGGCTTCGTCTTCGTCAACCTCGTGGATTTCGATACGGAATTCGGCCATCGGCGCGACGTGCCGGGCTATGCCGCCGCGCTCGAAGCCTTCGACCGCACACTTCCGGCGCTCGAGAAGCGGCTGCGGCCGGGGGATCTGGCCGTCATCACCGCCGACCATGGCAATGACCCGACCTTCAGGGGCACGGACCATACGCGCGAACATGTGCCGATCCTGGCCTTCGGCCCCGGCCTCGCGGCGGGCGCGATCGGCCGGCGCGACAGCTTCGCCGATATCGCCGCGAGCCTGGGCGACTGGCTGGGCGTGGGCTCGGTCGGGCCCGGCCGGAGCTTTCTGTGAGGCCGCTCGGCTGCGCTCAAAGCCGGCTCAGCTCTTCAGCCGCTCCTTGATCCGCTTCATCAGCCCGTCGCGGACGTCACGATAGGCGTCCAGCACCTGCTCGCGCGATCCCTGGAAGGCCGTGGGATCGACGGTCGGCCAGTATTCCACCTCGGCGGCCGCGGTGCGCGTCAGATCCAGCGCCTTGTGATGGGCCTCCGGCGAGAGCGACACGATCAGGTCGAAATTCAGCCCCTCCCACTCCTCCAGCTCCTCGATCGATTTGGGTCGGTGCTTATGCGCGTCGATGCCGATCTCGTCGAGCACCGCCAGGGCGAAGCCGTCGACCTCGCCCTTGCGCGCGCCGGCGGATTGGACATAGACGGATTTGCCGAAGAAATGCTTGGCCATCGCCTCGGCCATCGGCGAACGCACCGCGTTCTGCGCGCACATGAAGAGCACGCTCTGCACCTTGCGGGGCGCCTTGGGCTCCACTCTCAGCCCTTCCAGTGCAGGGCGTAGATCAGCGTAAAGAGACGCCTGGCGGTGTCGTGGTCGATCTCCACCTTGCTGGCCAGACGGTCGACCAGGATGCCGGCGGCCTCGTCGTGAAGCCCGCGGCGGCCCATGTCGATCGCCTCGATCTGCGAGGGGGTGGCGGTGCGGATGGCGGCATAATAGCTTTCGCACACCATCTGGTAATCCTTGATGATGCGCTTGAACGGCGTCAGCGAGAGGTGATGGGTGACCAGCGGCGCCCCATCCGCCTGCCTGATCTCGAAGACCAGCCGGCGCTCGACCACGGCGAGATGGGCGAGATAGGGCCCGCCCTCATGGCCCGGCACCACGAAATGGTTGCGCTCGATCAGATCGTAGATCGCGATGGCGCGCTCATGCTCCTGGTCGGGCGTGCCGCGCCCAAGCGAGGATTCGTCGAGCGTGACGCCGATCAGGCACTGGGTCTGCGACATGCCGCCTCCGCTCGCTATCTGTCCGGGGGCATGCTGGCGCGCGGCCCGCCGTCAGAGATTGAGTCGGATGGTTACGGAACGCCCATGCGCCTGCAAGCCCTCCGCCTCCGCCAGCTTGACGGCGGCCGGCGCCAGAGCGCGCAGCGAGTCCGGCCCGCATTTCAGCAGCGAGGTCCGCTTCATGAAGTCGACGACGCCGAGCCCCGAGGAGAAGCGCGCCGAGCGGGCCGTGGGCAGGACGTGGTTGGGTCCGCCGACATAGTCGCCGATCGCCTCGGGCGTATGGCCGCCCAGGAAGATCGCGCCGGCATTGCGGATCAGGCCGGAGAGGCGCTCGGGATCGGCGGTCATGATCTCGAGATGCTCCGGCGCCAGCCGGTCGACCAGCGGCACCGCCGCCTCGAGATCGCGCACCAGCAGGATCGCGCCGAAATCCTGCCAGCTGCGGCCGGCGATATCGGCGCGGGGCAGCGTCGCGAGCTGCGCCTCGACCGCCTTCTCGACCTCCTCCGCGAGCCCGGCATCGCTCGTCATCAGGATCGATTGGGCGGAGACGTCATGCTCGGCCTGGGCCAGCAGATCCGCGGCGATCCAGTCGGGATTGGCGGTGCCGTCGGCGATGACCAGCACCTCGCTCGGACCCGCGATCATGTCGATGCCGACCTGCCCGAAGACGCGGCGCTTGGCGGCGGCGACATAGGCATTGCCGGGTCCGACGATCTTGGCGACCGGGGCGATGCTCTGCGTGCCATAGGCGAGCGCGGCCACGGCCTGCGCCCCGCCGATCCGATAGACCTCGTCGACGCCCGCGAGGCGCGCCGCGGCCAGGACGAGCGGATTGGTCTCGCCGCGCGGCGTCGGCGCCACCATCACCACGCGCGGCACGCCCGCGACCTTGGCCGGCACGGCGTTCATCAGCACCGATGAGGGGTAGCTCGCGGTTCCGCCCGGCACATAGAGGCCGACGGCCTCGATCGCGCTCCAGCGCCAGCCGCTCTCGACGCCGAGCGCATCGCTAAACCAGGCATCCTCGGGCTTCTGCCTGGCGTGATAGGCCTCGATCCGCGCGCGCGCCGTCTCCAGCGCGACGAGCAGATCGCGCGGGCAGGAGGCGACGGCCTCGTCGATCTCGGCCTCGGTGACACGCAGCCTGTCGGGCGTCAGATCGAGCTGATCGAAACGGCTGGTGCAGGCGATCAGCGCCGCATCGCCCTGCTCGCGCACCTCGCCGATGATGGCGGCGACGATGCGGTCGACCTCCTCGGAAACTTCGCGCTTGGCGGAGAGCAGGGCCTGGAACTGCTGCTCGAAGCGAGCATCCCGGTCATCGAGCCTGATCGGCATCGCATCGTCCTGATTGAAGTGTCGGGCTATTCCGGTGGCGAGGGCGGGCGGGGCTCAGGTCGCGGCGGGATGGTCGGGCGTCGCGACGGCTTCCCAGACCGGGCCGAGATCCTTCATCTGCGCCTCGATGCATTCGACCTCGAGCCGGATCGCCGCGCCATCCGAGAAATGCAGCGTCACCGCGCCTGCCGGGGAGTCGGTTTCCTCGAAGGTGATGGCGAGCAGGTTCAGCACCGTGCCCTCCGCCTTCGGATCGATGCGGGACTGACGCGCCGCCGTGACCCGCTCGAAATGCAGGGCCGCGAGCCTGCGACGGCGGCTGCCCTTCTGCGAGCCCTGCCAGTCGAACCGGCGCAGGGCCAGCGCGAAGCGGCGCTCCGCCGGGCGATAGACGATATCCGACAGCTTGAGCACCGCATCCTGCAGATGCGCGGAGACGATCGCGAGATCATCCGCGTCGAGCGCGATCAGTTTCAGCGGGTCGGCTTCTTCATGCGCCATGCAGGCTATCTGGAGAGCGGCTGCGTCGACGTCAACCACTGATCCGTTCGACCAGCGCGCCGCACCGCGACAATTTCGCTTCGAGCGCCTCGAAACCGCGGTCGAGATGATAGACGCGGTTGATCATGGTGTCGCCTTCGGCGGCGAGGCCGGCGATGACCAGCGAGACCGAGGCGCGCAGATCGGTCGCCATGACGGGGGCCCCGGTCAGTTTCGGCACGCCCTCGACGATCGCGACATCGCCGTCCAGCCGGATCCGCGCGCCGAGCCGGGCCAGTTCCTGCACATGCATGAAGCGGTTCTCGAAGATCGTCTCGCGAATGCGCGAGGTGCCCTTGGCCATGGTCATCAGCGCCATGAACTGGGCCTGCAGATCGGTCGGGAAACCGGGGAAGGGCTGCGTCTCGATATCGACGGCCGCGATAGCGGCGCCGTTGCGCCTCACCCTGATGCCTTCATTGGTCGCCGTGATGTCGACGCCGGCCCGGATCAGCGCATCGAGCGCCGCCTGCAGCAGATCGGGCGTCACCCCTTCGAGCACCACATCCCCGCCGGTCATTGCGACGGCCATGGCATAGGTGCCGGCCTCGATCCGATCGGGCAGGACGGTGTGATGCGCCCCGCCGAGGCGCGCCACGCCGGTGACGACGATGCGCGGCGTGCCGGCGCCCTCGATCCTGGCGCCCATCTTGGTCAGGCAGGCCGCGAGGTCGGTGACCTCCGGCTCGCAGGCCGCATTCTCGATGACGGTGGTACCCTGCGCCAGCACCGCGCCCATCAGCGCGGTATGGGTGCCGCCGACCGTCACCTTCGGGAAGACGATCTCGCCACCCTTCAAGCCCTTGGGCGCGCGCGCCAGGGCATAGCCGTTCTCGATCCTGATCTCGGCGCCGAGCCTTTCCAGCGCCATCAGCAGCAGGTCGACGGGGCGGGTGCCGATGGCGCAGCCGCCCGGCAGCGAGATCCGCGCCTCGCCCATGCGGGCCAGGATCGGCGCGATCACCCAGAAACTGGCGCGCATGGTGGAGACGAGTTCATAGGGCGCGCAGGTGTCGACGATCTGGCGCGCGGTGAGCGAGATCGTCTGGCCGCTCTCGGCCGACTGGCCGATGCGCTTGCCGGCCACGGTGCGGTCGGCACCATGGTTCGAGAGGATGCGGGAGAGCGCGGTGACATCCGACAGACGCGGCACATTGACCAGGGTCAGCGTCTCATCCGTCAGCAGGCTCGCGATCATCAACGGCAGGGCCGCATTCTTGGCGCCGGAGATCGGGATGCTGCCATTCAGGCGCTGGCCGCCGGTGATGCGGATCTTGTCCATCGATTCATCCTGCTGAACCGAACCCCAGGAGACGGGGCACGGCGAAATGGGAGGTCAGGACCGGCTGGTCTCGGCCTGGTTCTGCGACGCCGTCTCGTCCGCCGGCTCGGCCCCGTCACGACGGGCGCGAGCCTGCGCTTTGCGGCGCTTGAGGTTCTCGCGCAGCGCGGCGGCGAGCCTAGCCCGCTTTTCGTCATCGTCTCGAGGGGTACTGGTCACGACATCGACTCGACATGCTGCTTCAACGCCCGGATCACGGCGAATTCGCGGCGCATCGATAGCCCCCCGTGAGCCGTTCAACAAGCACGCCCTGCCGGCCGGAGCCGCCGCCGGGCGCCGCATGCCGGATGCACCCGCTACGGCAAGTCTCTGACGTTAGGGAATAAAACTTAACGAAATTAACCATTTCGCCCAGTTTTCGTTTACAGTCTGTTAACTTCCCCTACCGTGCTGAGGCATCCACGCTGCGTCGCAACAGAGGATCTGCTCGCATGCTCCAGCACCTGGCTTCAGCCATCAAGCGTCAGCCGATCCAGACGGTCGAAGCCTGCGAGGTGATCGACGCCATCCGGCACCAGGCCGGTTTTCTACCTGAAGTTGAACTGGCTTACGAGAGCGAAATCTGCACTTTGTGGGTGACGATCCGCCCAGAGCTCAAGCCGGTCTTCACGCTGCAGCTTCTCGACAGCCTGGGCAAGATCCAGCGCGCGATCATCGCGCTCTGGGGTGCGCCGGACCAGTATCACCGCACGCCGGTTCGCTTTCTGGCCTTTCGCGGCCAGGGTCCGTTCTTCACGCTCGGCGGCGATCTGGACTTCTATCTCGACTGCCTCGCCCGCAACGACCGCGCCGCCCTGACCGAATATGCCCGCCTCTCGACCGAAGGCGCGATCCTCAACGCCAACGGCCTGAACGGGCTGGTCATCACCATGGCGACCATCCATGCCAAGGCGATCGGCGGCGGCATCGACGCGCCCCGCTCCTGCAACGTCATGATCGCGGAAGAACAGGCCTCGTTCGTCTATCCCGAGATCAAGTTCAACCATTTCCCGATCACCGCCGTCGCCATCCTGTCGCGCCGGATGGGCCAGCGGGCCGCGGAATCGATGCTGCTCTCGGGCGAGGAGATGAGCGCGACCGCCTTCATGGCCGCCGGCGCGCTGGAAGCGGTGGTCCCCGCCGGAACCGGCGAGGCCTGGCTGCGCAAATACGCCGCGGAGTCGCTGCCGATCCACGCGGCGAAGACCGCGCTGTTCTCGGCCTTCAACCGCCGCTCCGGCGATCTGCGGGAGGAGCTCGCCTATCTCGGCCAGATCTGGACCGATTGCATGCTGAGGCTGAGCCCCAGCGCCATCTCCAAGCTGCAGCGGATCGCGGCGACGCAGGACCGGATGCTGGCGCGCGTCTATCAGAGGATGTCGGACCCGACGCCGATGGCCTTCGCAAGATCAGCCGCAGGCTAGGTTTTTCGACACTGAAGGCGAGTTTTCACACCAAAAGTTTACGTATGCGTATGTATCTTCGCCGAGGCATTCATCGCAGCAGGTCAGATTTTCGCTCCGATGAGGCCCCGGTGAAGGCTGGAGTGAATGGCGGACGCTACCAAGCGATCTGAGGATGGCGAACTTCGCCGCGCGGGCATGGGCGACGACCTGCCGGCCTACCGACTGCTGGTCAGCTCCCTGTTTTCGTCACCGGGGTCGATCATCCCAGGCGGTATCGCCGGCGTTCTGACGCCCTATCTCTGCTGGCTTTCCACCGGCATGCCGATCTTCGCGCAGCTGACGCAGGTCGTGCTGGCGGTGGTGGTCCTGCGCCTGCTGACGGTCATCAACTACCGCCGCCGCGACCATTCCGCCGATAGTTTCGTCCAGACGCGCCGCTGGGACCGGGAGTATTTCCTCGGCGCCACCGTGTTCAGCGCGGTGCTCGGCTACAGCTGCTACATCGCGCTCAGCATCACCGACGATCCCGCGGCGCACATCACCTCCGTCGCCTCGACGATCGCGCTCGCCTCCGGCTATGTCTCGCGCAATGCCGGGCGCCCGAAATTCGTCGCCGTGCAGCTGATGACCTTCTGCATCCCGATGGCGCTCGGGCTGATCCAGGCCCATAACGACTATTACCATTACATCGGCTACTTCGCCTTCCTCTATCTCGCCGCCAATATCGCCATCACCAATTCGCTGCATCGCAACCTGCTGGCGCTCAGCGAGGCGAAGAAGCAGTCGGAGGCGCTCGCCGGCGCGCTGCACTCGCAGAACCTGACCCTCGACGCCGCCCTCAACACGATGATCCACGGGCTGGCGATGTTCGACAAGCGCCTCGATCTCGCGGTCTGCAACGCGCCGTTCCGCGCGCTCTACGGGATTCCCGAGCCGCTGGCGCTGACCGGGACGCCGATGGCGGCGATCGGGCGGTTCCTGATCGAGCGGCGGGTGATCGACGCCGATCAGGGGCGCGACCTCGCCAGGGCGCTGTCGCAGGTGCAGGATACGCAATCGACCGTGACCCGCGAAGTCCAGACCCGGGTCGGCCGGCTCCTCGTCATCACCATCGCCCCGGCCGCCGAGGGCGGCGTGCTGATGCTCACGGAGGATGCGACGGAGCGCAAGGCCACGGAGGCGCGCATCGAACGGATGGCGCGGTTCGACGAATTGACCGGGCTCGCCAACCGCTTCGAATTCAACCGGCTGCTGAACGAGGCCTTCTCCCGGCGCGAGCGCACGGCGGAAGCCTTCGCCCTGCTCTATCTCGATCTCGACGGCTTCAAGCAGGTCAATGACAGCCTGGGGCACGATGTCGGCGACCGCGTCCTGAAGGAGACGGCCAACCGGCTGCGCGACGTGCTGCGGCCCGGCGATGTCCTGGCGCGCTTCGGCGGCGACGAATTCCTGCTGATCCTGCCCTCGGCGAGCCGCAGCGTCGTGGCCGGCATCGCCCAGCGGCTGATCGACAGTCTCGCCAGGGTCTTCGCGATCGACACCAAGAACGTCTATGTCACCGCCAGCATCGGCATCGCGATGGCGCCCGAGGACGGCGCCGGCCCCGCCGACCTGCTGCGCCATGCCGATACCGCGCTCTACAAGGCGAAAGCGGCGGGCCGCAACACCCACACCTTCTTCAACCCCGGCATGGCCGAGGAGATGCTGGCCCGCCACGAGATCGAGGTGGAGCTGCGCACCGCCTGCACGGAAGGCACGCTCGAGCTCTACTACCAGCCGATCATCGATCTGAAGACGCAGGAGATCGTCACGCGCGAGGCGCTGATGCGCTGGCGCCACCCGCTGCGCGGGATGATCCCGCCCAACATCTTCATCCCGATCGCCGAGCAATCCGGGCTGATCGCGTCGATGGGCGATTGGGCCATCCGCCAGGCCTGCCGCGACGCCGCGAGCTGGGGCGGCCAGATCGGCGTCTCGGTCAATATTTCGCCGCTGCAGTTCCGCGAGCCGGAGCGCATCGTCAACACGGTCAAGGACGCGCTGATCCGCGCCAACCTGCCCTCGCACCGCCTGACCCTGGAGGTCACGGAATCGCTGCTGATCGAGGACAACAAGGTGACGCTGGAGGTGATCGACGAGTTGCGGGCGCTGGGCGTGAAATTCGCGCTCGACGATTTCGGAACCGGCTATTCCTCGCTCGCCTATCTCTCCACCTACCCCTTCGCGCAGGTGAAGATCGACCAGAGCTTCACCCGCAACGTCCACACCAACGAGGCGTCCAAGGCGATCATCGAGGCGGTCTGCCAGCTGGCGCGCCGGCTCTCGATGAACGTCGTCGTCGAAGGCATCGAGACCGACCAGCAGCGCATCGCGGTGCAGCTCCTCGGCGCGCAGCGGGCCCAGGGCTACCTCTTCGGCAAGCCGGAGCCGATGGCGCAGTTCATGCCCAAGCGCTCGCGCGACGTCGCCTGAACCGGGACCGCCTCACCAGCGTCCCCTGACACCCAGCGAAAAGCGATGGCTCGATGCGCCCTGGCGCAATTCGCCGTCATAGGAGGCGGCCAGGCGCAGCGCCCCGCTCAGCGGGCCCGACAGGTTGAGGCCCAACACCGCCGCGTCGCGCGATGCGCCGGCGCTGCGCACAGCGAAGCCTGCGCCGAGCAGGCTGGCGCGGGTGACGATCGCTCCATCGCCGAATTCATGTGCCCAATAGGCCCGCATATCGAGGCTGAGCGACGGGCTCCACGGCAGGGACAGGCTCATGCGCCCGCCGAGGAGGCTGCGCGCCGCCAGCACCGTGTCGCCGGAGACGGCCAGGCCCAGGACGGAGGCGCCGGTTTCGCGCAGGCTGGCGCGCTGCAACCTGTCGAAGCTGACCCCGGCCTCCGGCGTCAGCGCGACGCCGGCCATGAGCGGCAGGCGGTAGCCCAGCAGGGACTGGCCCGACAGCCCGAAGCCGGACGCCTCGCCATGGGCCGAACGCGCCAGCGCGCCGACCATGACGCCGCGATCGACGATGGTGTCGGCATAGGCGGCGCCGAGCGAACCGCGGAGCGTCACATTGCCGAAAGACGCGCCGCCATAGGCCGTGGCATTGTAGCTTCCGACCGCGAAGCGGCTGAACACGGCGCTGCCCGTAGAGCCTTGGGTACGCAGATAGCCGCCGGCCAGGCCGAGCAGCGCGTCGTTGCCGAAGCGCCGCTCCACGCCGACGAGCGCGCCTGAGGAGGCGTGCGAGAGGCTCGCGGCTTCGGCGTCGCTCGCCTGCCGGCCGAAGCCATAGATCGCCTCGCCCCAGAGCTGCCCCTCGCGCACGGCCTGCGGCTTGACCGCATCGCCGTCGTTGCGTCCCGACAGCGCCGAGAAACCGGCTGCGCTCGCGGGCGCGGCGGCGATGTCCTGCGCCGGAGCGGCATCGACCAGGCGGCGGTCGATCGCGCCGGCGAGCAGGCGGCTGCCGCCGAGCTGGGCCTTCATGGCATCGGCATAGCTTTGGCCGGAGAGGCTGCCTATCGTCGCGGCAAGCGAAGTCGGCGTCGTCGTGTAGAGCGGATCGAACAGCTCACGCTGCGCCGAATCGGGCCGGGTCCCCGCCGCGGGGCGGGCCGCGTCGATGGCTGAACCGACGGCGCGGGCATTGCCGTTCTGGAACAGGCCGAGCGCCGACAGACCGGCATAGGATGCCGGCGTCACCACCAGATCCAGCCCTTGGGCCCGGTAGAGCGCGTCGAAGCGCGTGAAGCGCGGCAGCCCGTTGCTCGGCTGGTCGAGGCCGCTGAAGCTGCCCGAAAGTCCGCCGCCCGCCACGAGCACGGCGAAGGATTGGCCGAGCGCCGGGGTGAAGCTGTTGCTGGCCGAACCGTCGATCCCGCGCAGGATGGGCGCGAGGCGTCCGCCGGCCGTTACGGAGGCGGAAGGGCCGAGACCGATCAGGCGCGAATAGTTCCCGGCGCCCGCCCCGGTCCCCGCGCCGTCGATGTCGAACGCCAGACGGCTGCTCGTGGCGAAGCCGATCGGGCCGGTCACGGTGAGCGTGCCCGGGGAATTGCCGGGCCGAACCGTGCCGAAGCTCGCGAGCGCGGCATCGATGCGGCCGGTCCCCCGCAAGGCGCCGTCGCGTTCCACCGTCACGGCCGAGGTCAGCGAGCCGTTGAGCGCCAGCGTTCCCCCGAGAATGGCGGTGCCGCCGGCATAGGTGTTGGCGCCGGTCAGTTCGAGACGCCCCTCGCCGCGCTTCACGAGGCGACCGACGCCGGAAATATCATTGGCGAAGGTTCCCGAGCCGCCCCTGGTATCGACGTTGAAGGTGCCGGCGAACTGGGCGGGACCGCGCAGCGCCTTGCCGACATTGACCAAGCCCCAGCCATAGATCGTCGGATCGCCCAGCGAGGTCGCCGTGGTCAGGAGCGTCGTGGCCACGTTGGGCGCGCTGAAGAAGGGGAACGCCTCGCGCACCAGCGCGGCCGCGCCCGCGACATGCGGCGCCGCCATCGACGTGCCGTTCTTCGCGTCGTAGTCGCCGCCCCCGGCGCCGCTGCCGCGCGGCATCGTCGAGACGATGTCGACACCCGGCGCCGCCAGGCACCAGGCCGCGGCGACGCCGCAGCGGTTGCTGAAGGAGGCGATGCGGTTGTCCTTGTCGACCGCGACGACGACCAGCGTGTAGGGCTGAAGATCGGAGTAATCGAGGTTCTTGCCGTCGATCTCCTCGCGGTTGCGGAAGAATCCGTATTTTCCGGCGGCGTAATTGCCCGGGCGTATGAACGCGTAGAACCCCGCGCCCGAGGGATCCTTGGCGATCGTCGGCTGGTCCTGGCCGTCATTGCCGGCGGCGAAGATGAGGAGCATGTCGGCGGCCATCGCCTTTCGGATGGCCGCGACCTCCTTTTCGGTGTCGAGGATGCCGTAGGGCTGGGCGGGGAGCAGCTCGTAATCGGGGTTGACGCGGCCATCCAGGAGGAAGCGGCTCGGATAGGCCGGACCATAGCTGCCGTTCAGCACTTTCGCGCCGCGTTCGGCGGCGTAGGCGATCGCGGCGGCGGTGTCGCCGCCGACGTTGTTGACGATCGCCCGCAGGGCCAGGATCTCTGCATTATAGGCCACGCCATGCATGCCGACGCCGTCCCTCGCCGCGGCGATGGTGCCGGCGACATGGGTGCCGTGCGAGTCGATGTCGCGGATGTCGCTGGAGCCGATCGGGCGGTCGAAACCGAAATTGCGCGACCAGGGCGAGATCCGCCCGGCGAACTCCGGCAGGCTCGTGTCGAGCCCCGTGTCCACGACCGCGACCAGCACCCCCTTGCCGGTGTAGCCGAGGGCGTAGGCCTCGGCGGCGTTGATCTTGGCCAGCCCGTAATCGGCCCGGTATTCGGGGGTGGCGAAGCTCGCCTCCGCGCGCGGCGCGAACGCCGTCTGCGGCATGACGCGCAAGGCCGTGCCGCCGAAGCGGCCGTCGAGCCAATCGTCGAGGCTGAAGGCAGAGGCCGGCGTCGCGGCCGCGAGGACCGTCACCATCGCCGCGCTCGCGAGCAAAGCGGCGACCAGCCGCCCGTTCGAATCCTGTTTCGTCGAAAGTCTCATGGTCCATAATCCCGCCCGGCGGCGATCCCGCTTTTGCCAGCGCGTCAGTAGCGAGCAGGATCGGGGGCGTTAAGCAGCGGCATCCGGGCTTTGATCCCGGACATCGGGGATTTCGTCCCGCGGTGAATCCCGGCACGCATATGGCGCGTTTCAGGCTCCGCATTTATGAAATGCTGCGTCGCCGAGGGGCGCCTGGGCGGGACTGGAAGGGCGGGCGGAGACAGAGGCGTGGAAGGCGACCAGCAGGGCCATGCGCCGGGTGAGGCGCAGTTCGCGCAATGGCGCGAGAGCATCGCGAGCATCTTCGACGTGCGCCCGCTCGATCCCGATTATCGCGAGACATTCCAGGGCCGGATCGACCGGCATGACCTCGGCGTCGCCCTGGTCGGAGAGGTCTCCACCAGCGCGCAGAGCTACACCCGCAACGAAAGCCTGATCGGTGCGGTCGGCGTCGATCATCTGCTCGTCCAGCTTTACGACCGTGGCAGCACCACGCTCGATCTCGACGCGACCGAGGTCCGGGTCGAACCCAACGACATCGTCGTGCTCGATCTCTCGCGGCCGCTCGCCTCGCACGCCACGGCGATGCGCGCCTTCAACCTCGTGCTGCCGCGCGGGCTGCTGAATCTCAACCCTGCGAGCCTCGATCGCGTCCATGGCGCGGTCATCCCCCGCCACAGCGCCTTCGGCCGGATTGCGGGGGACTATCTGCGCAGCCTGGCGCTGACGGCTCCCGACCTGCCGGCGCAAGGAAGCGCAGATCTGATCGAGGCCACAGCGGCGTTGCTCTCGGCCTGCCTGGCGCCCAGCCTGCTGCGAGACCAGGATGCGCCGGTCTCGCTGACAGCGTCGGCGGCGCGGCTGCGGCGCTTCATCGACCACCACCTGTCCGATCCCGGGCTCGGCCCGGAGCTGCTGATGCGCCGGTTCGCCGTGTCGCGTTCGGTGCTCTACCGGCTGTTTTCGCCGCTGGGCGGCGTATCCGACTATATTCGCGAGCGGCGGCTGGAGCGCGCCAGCCTGATGATCAATGCGGGTACCCTGCAGCGCGGGGGCGTCGGCGCGATTGCGCGCCAGCTCGGCTTTCCGAGCGAGGACGCGTTCTCCCGCGCTTTCAAGAGCCGCTTCGGCCATACGCCCAGAGATGTCGCGCGGATGCGCAACGCCGCCCCGGCCCTGCCGCGCGACGGCGCGAGCCTGACGAGCTGGTTGACCCAACTCTCCTGCCGCTGAAACCGGACCCGCCGCGTCCCGGTTTTCTCACGAGGTGGTGACGGGGCGATGCGCGCGGGCGCGCCCGGCCCTATACCCTGTGCGGCACAGGGGAGCGGGCGGATGACGGAAGAGGCGGGAGGGCGGGATGCCGCGAGCCCGGCGGGCAGGTCGCGCTGGCGCCGCCTCGCCCCGTTGCTCCTGCTGCTGGCGGCGATGGCGCTCGCCTATGCGCTCGGCCTGCATCGCTATCTCAGCCTCGACGCCCTGGTGGAGCATCGGGCCGCGCTCGGCCGTTTCGTGGCCGAAAACCGCGTGGTGGCGCTGCTCGGTTTCGCGGCCGCCTATGCCGCCAGCGTCGCCCTCTCCTTTCCCGGCGCCTCGCTGCTGACCCTGCTCGGGGGCTTTCTGTTCGGGGCCTGGCTCGGCGGAGCCGTCTCCGTGGTCGCGGCGACGATCGGCGCGATCGGGGTGTTCCTGGTGGCCCGCTCGGCTTTGGGCGAAGCGCTGCAGCGCCGGGCCGGGCCGGCGCTGACGAACCTCCTCTCGGGCTTCAAATCCGATGCGGTGTCGTATCTGCTGTTTCTCAGGCTCGTCCCCGCCTTCCCGTTCTGGCTGGTCAACCTGGCTGCCGCGCTCGGCGGCGTCGGCCTCGCCGTCTTCAGCTGGACGACGCTGATCGGCATCGTGCCGGGAACGCTGGCCCTGTCCTTCGCGGGCAAAGGGCTCGATTCGGTGATCGAGGCGCAGGCCGAAGCCCGCGCCGCCTGCCTCGCGCGCGGCGCCGCCGATTGCGGGGGCGGGCTCGAGCTGAGCCGGCTGCTGACGCCCGAATTGATCGCCGGCTTGGTGCTTCTGGGCTGCGTGGCCTTGATTCCGATGATCTGGCGACGCATCAGCAATCATCGGGCGGCGAAGCAGGGAGGCTCATCGTGAGCGGGCAGGATTCAGGCGCGATGACCGGCAGCCCGGCGAAGCCCGAACCGCTGACCCCCGATCTGTGCATCATCGGAGCCGGCTCGGGCGGGCTTTCGGTCGCGGCGGCCGCGGCGATGTTCGGGGTCGGCGTCGTGCTGGTCGAGCGCGACCGGATGGGCGGGGACTGCCTGAATGTCGGCTGCGTGCCCTCCAAGGCGCTGATCGCCGCCGGGGCCCGCGCCCAGGCGCTGCGCGAGGCCGGGGCCTTCGGCATCGAGGCCGGCGAACCCCGGATCAATTTCGCGCGGGTGCATGATCATGTGCAGCGGGTCATCGCCGCGATCGCGCCCAATGATTCCGTCGAACGCTTCGGCGCCCTCGGCGTCACCGTGATCAAGGGCGAGGCCCGCTTCGTCAGCCGCAGCACCGTGATGGTCGGCGACCAGGCGATCAAGGCGCGCCGCTTCGTCATCGCCACAGGCTCCCGCCCCTCCGCCCCGCCGATCCCGGGGCTGGACGCCCTGCCCTATCTCACCAATGAATCCGTGTTTTCCCTGACCAAACTGCCGGAGCGGCTGCTGGTGCTGGGCGGCGGCGCGGTCGGCGTCGAACTGTCCCAGGCGATGGCGCGGCTCGGCAGCCGGGTGACGCTGATCGAGGCGCAGAGCCTGCTGGCCCGCGAGGATGCGGAAGCCGTCGGGCTGGTGCGCCGGGCGCTGCTGCGCGAAGGCGTGACCGTGCTCGAACAGACACGGGTGGCGCGGGCCGAGCCGAAGCGCGGCGGCCTGCGGCTGGTGCTGGAGGACGAGACCACGCTGGAGGGCACGCATCTCCTGGTGGCGGCGGGGCGCGAGCCCAATATCGAGGCGCTGGACCTCGAGCTGGCCGGGATCAGGAGCGATGCGAAGGGCGTCGTCGTCGACAAGGGGCTGCGCAGCACCAACCGCCGGGTCTTCGCGATCGGCGATTGCGCGAGCGGCCAGTCCGGCGGGCTGCAATTCACCCATGTCGCGAATTATCATGCGGGGCTCGTCCTGCGCAGCGCCCTGTTCCGGCTGCCGGTGCGGGTGCAGACGCTCGCGATCCCGCGCGTGACCTATTGCCAGCCGGAGCTGGCCAGCGTCGGCCTCTCCGAAGCCGAGGCGCGCGCGCGCGGCGCGGTCACGCTGCTGCGCTGGCCCTTCGCCGAGAACGACCGGGCGCAAGCGGACCGCAAGACGGACGGGTTCGTGAAGCTGGTGACGGACAAGAAGGGCCGCATTCTCGGCGCGACGATCGTCGGCGCCGGTGCCGGAGAGCTGATCGTGCCCTGGTGCATGGCGATCCAGAAGCGGATGTCGGTCAAGGACATGGCGGGGCTCGTCTTCCCCTATCCCACCTTGTCCGAGGTCTCGAAACGCGCGGCGGTGTCCTTCTACGCGCCGCTCGCCGCGAAGCCGGGGATCCGCAGGCTCATCGCCTTCCTGCGCCGCTTCGGCTGATCCGCCGGGCCGTGACCATGCCACTGCGCCAGCGGCGCCGGCCCGCCGATCTCAATTCTGATGTGTAGCCGAGCGCGGGATGATATGCGGTCGCAGGATTGCCAAGCAGGATTCAGGACCGGCGTTCCTGATCGCGCAAAAGGTGAGTGCATGATCACGTTCAGAAGCCGGCCTCCCCAGCTCGACCCATCGCTCTAGATCTTCTCGCGATGCAGCAGCCCGATCCCACCGCCAGCAACCTCTCCGTCAGCGTCCCCCGAGGGCTGACCAGGCTGGGCTTGTCGGCGAAGCTGCTGCTGCTCACCGTTCTCTTCGTGATGCTGGCCGAAGTGCTGATCTATCTGCCTTCGGTCGCGAATTTCCGGATGAACTGGCTGAACGACCGGCTCGCGGCGGCCCAGATCGCGGTGCTGGTGCTGGAAGGAGGGCCGCAGGAACGCCTGCCGGAGGGCAGCGAATCGCGGCTGCTGATGGGTGTCGGCGCCCGGGCGATCGCGGCCCGGGTGGGAGGCGCGCGGCGCCTGCTCAGCCTGGATTCGATGCCGGTCGCGGTGTCGCGGACGGTGGATCTGCGTGATCCGAGCTGGGTCTCGGCCATCGGCGAAGCGCTCCAGCTCCTGCTCAGCCCGCCGAGCGAGATGCCGATCCGCGTCGTCGGACAGGCGATGGGCAGCGCCGATTTCGTCGAGATGGTGCTGGACGAGGCGCCTCTGCGCCGGGCCATGGTCACCTTCTCCATCAACATCCTGCTGCTGTCGCTGGTGATCTCGGGGCTGACGGCGGGGCTCGTCTACCTCGCGCTCAACTGGATGATCGTCGGACCGATCCGGCAATTGGCGGCCAATGTCATGGAGTTCGAGGTCGAGCCGGAAAATCCGCGCCGGATCATCGAGCCCTCGCAGCGCGCCGACGAGATCGGCGAGGCCGAGCGGGCGCTGGCCCGCATGCAGATGACGCTGGCCGACGAGCTGCGCGCGAAGAAGCATCTGGCCGAGCTCGGCCTGGCGGTCAGCAAGATCAACCATGATCTGCGCAACATGCTGGCGGCGGCGCAGCTGATGTCGGACCGGCTGGTCGAGACGCGCGACGCCAAGATCCGCCGCTTCGCGCCCCGGCTGATCGCGACGCTCGACCGCGCCATCGAATTCTGTCAGGCGACGCTGGCCTATGGCCGGGCGGCGGAGGCGACGCCGGTGCTGCGCGACGTCGCGGTGCGCCAGCTCGTGGCCGAACAGGCGGAGATGCTCGGCCTGCCGGAGAACAAGCAGGTCCAGTTCGTCAACGAGGTTCCGGCCGAGCTGGTCGGCGCCTGCGATCCCGACCAGATGGCGCGGGTGCTGCTCAACCTGATGCGCAATTCGGTCCAGGCGCTGACCCAGGCGGGGGCGGAAGCCGGTGCCGTGCCGGTGCTGGTGGTCAGGGCCGAGGCGGTTGAAGGCATGCTGCTGCTGCGCGTCGCCGATAACGGGCCGGGTGTGCCGGAGCGGGCGCGCGCGCATCTGTTCCAGGCCTTTCGCGGCTCGGTCAATCCCGGCGGAACCGGGCTCGGCCTCGCCATCGCGGCCGAGCTCGTGCGGCTGCATGGCGGCACGATCGAGCTCGAACCCTCCGAGATCGGGGCGGTGTTCAAGGTGACGCTGCCGGCGCGGCGGGCGAGCGGGAACTGACGGACGCTACTGGCTGGCCCAGATCACCCTCGCCATGAATGCGATCTCGCCGAGGTTGAGGATGCGATCGGGATGGTCCGGGTTGAGCGAAGCGAGCTCCACCGTCCGCGCCGTCTGCCGCTTCAGCTGCTTGACCAGGACCTCCCCCTCCAGCGTCTTGACCACGACCCGGTCGCCACGCCGGGTGGCGGCCGAGGGCGACACGACGATGGTATCGCCGTCGCGGTACAGGGGCAGCATGGAATCGCCGGCGATTTCCAGCGCATAGGCCTTGTCGTCGGCGCCGCCGGGGAAGGCCACCTCCTCCCAACCCGACCCGACCGGGAAGCCGCCATCGTCGAAGAAGCCGCCCGAGCCCGCCTGGGCGAAGCCGATCAGCGGAATGGTACGCGCCGGGGCCGGCCCGCTGCGCATCGCGCCCATGAACTCCTCGAGCGTGGCGCCCGTCGCCAGCAGGATCTTCGCGATCGATTCGGTCGAGGGCCAGCGCTCCCGGCCATCGGGGCCGACGCGCTTGGAGCGGTTGAACGTCGTCGCATCGAGCCCGGCCTTGCGCGCCAGCCCGGAGGCTGTGAAGCCATAGCGCTGGGCGAGCGCGTCGATGGCGCTCCAGATCTGGTCATGGGACAGCACGTCGGTCGCCTCGCCTTTGCGATGCCGGGGGCAGATCTAGGATTTATCCCCTATCGACTGAGACTGCAATCCAAATTTCGCCATGATCAGGCCGGTTGCGGCTAAGGTGCGGCACGGGCTATGTCAGCCCCCGATCGGCCATCGAAGAGTGCTGCCATGTCGCTCATCTACAAGATCTGCCCGGAGGCTCTCTGGCGCGAGGCCGAGGCCTCCGGCCGCTTCGCCGGTGCGCCCGTCGACATCGCCGATGGCTATATCCACTTCTCGACCGGATCGCAGGCGCGGGAGACGGCGGCGCGCCATTTCGCCGGGCAGCGCGACCTGCTGCTGATCGCGGTCGAGGCGAGGCGGCTGGGCGAGGCGCTGCGCCAGGAGCCCTCGCGCGGCGGCCAGCTCTTCCCGCATCTCTATGGCGAGCTCGCGCTCGATTGCGTGCGCTGGGTCCAGCCTTTGCCGCAGGCGGCCGATGGCGGCCATGTCTTTCCGGACGACGTCGCATGATCGACAGGATCTTCAACCTCGCCCGGCCCTTGATCCACCGGCTCGATGCGGAGACGGCGCATCGGTTGAGCGTCGCCGCGCTGGCGGCCGCGCCGCGCCTCGCGCCGGCCCCTGACGATCCGGTGCTGGCGACGCAGGCTTTTGGCCTGGCCTTCCCCAATCCGGTCGGTCTGGCCGCCGGGTTCGACAAGAATGCCGAGGCGGTGGACGGGGCGCTGGGGCTGGGCTTCGGCTTCGTCGAGGTCGGCGGGGTGACGCCGCTGCCTCAGCCGGGCAATGCGAGGCCGCGGGTGTTCAGGCTGGTCGAGGACGAGGCGGTGATCAATCGCTACGGCCTCAACAGCGACGGCATGGAGGTGGTGGCGCAGCGGCTGGCGGCGCGCCGGGCGCGGGGCGGCATCGTCGGCGTCAATCTCGGCGCCAACAAGGATTCGCGCGATCGTTCGGCCGATTACGCGACGCTGACGCGCCGGCTGGCCGGGGTGGCGGATTTCCTGACGATCAACGTTTCCTCGCCCAATACGCCCGGGCTACGCGACCTGCAGGCCGAAGCGGCGCTGGACGATCTGGTGGCGCGCGCGCTCGCCGCCCGCGACGAGGCCGCGGCTGCGGGCGGCAAACCCACGCCGATGCTGCTCAAGATCGCGCCGGATCTGAGCCTGCCGGAGCTGGACGGGATGGTGGCCGTCGCCCGTCGCCGCGGCATAGACGGCATGATCGTCGCCAATACCACGGTGGCGCGGCCGGCGAGCCTGCGCAGCGCGTCACGCGCCGAGGCGGGCGGGCTGTCGGGCCGCCCGCTGTTCAAGCCCTCGACGCAGCTGCTGGCTCAGAGCTTCCTGCGCGTCGAGCGGCAATTCCCGCTGATCGGCGTCGGCGGCGTCGATTCCGCGGCGGCCGCCTTCGCCAAGATCAGGGCCGGTGCCGATCTGGTCCAGTTCTATTCGGCCATGGTGTTCCACGGGCCGGGGCTCGCGAAAACCGTCAAGGCCGGGCTCGTGGACGCGGTGCGCCGCGCCGGCGTCGCGAAGCTGGCGGATCTGGTCGGGCGCGATGCCGAGGCGCTGGCCCGCGGCGAAGGCTTCTAGCGGCGCGCGGCGAAGAGCCGGGCCAGCAGCCAGATCGGCACGACGACGAGCGCGCCGCCGATCAGCCATTGGCCGACCTCCTCGAGCGCGCCGAAGCCGAGATTGCCGAGCGAGCGCAGGAAGCGGGCTCCCGCCTCGTAGAGCCCGCGCGGCGACAGGCCGAGAAAGGCCATCGCCGCCCCGACGAGCAGCGAGATGAAGAGCAGGCGGACGAGCACGCCGAGAGGCGAGCCGCCCAGAAAGCGTTCCACCGAACCATTCGCCATGACCAGAATCTCCAGATGCGTGCGCACCCTTATCGCATCCGCGGGGCGAGGAAAATGCGGCGGCCCTGACGCAACCGGAGCGCGGGGCGCGGCCGGTGACGGCGAAGCGCCCCCGGCGCAGTGCGGCAGCGATCCCGCCGTCTAGGCCGTGGCCGATGCGCCGGTGGTCGCCCAGGCCGTGCCGGCGATCTTGGAGGCGGCGATGACCGCCTGGGTGCGGCTGTCGACGTTGAGCTTGGTCAGGATCGCCGAGACATGGGCCTTCACCGTCGCCTCGGAGACGCCGAGCTCATAGGCGATCTGCTTGTTCAGCAGCCCCTCCGACAGCATCATCAGCACGCGCACCTGCTGCGGCGTCAGCGTCGAGAGGCGCCGCACCATGTCGGTGACCTCGGCATCGGCCGGGGTGGTGAGGTCGATGCCGGGCGGCGTCCAGACACCGCCGCCGAGCACGGCGCGGATCGCCTCGCCCATCTGGGCGACGTCGGTGGTCTTCGGCAGGAAGCCGAGCGCGCCGAATTCGATGCAGCGGCGGATCACCGCCGGGTCGTCATTGGCGGAGACGACGATGACCGGCACTTCGGGATGATCGGCGCGCAGGAAGAGCAGGCCCGAAAACCCCTGGACGCCCGGCATGGTGAGGTCCAGCAGGACGAGATCGGCGTCGCTGCCACCGTCCAGAGCCTCGGTCAGCGCCTCGAGCGAGCCGACCTCGCTGACATCCGCGCCCTCCAGCGCCGTCGATACGGCCTGCCGTAGGGCACCGCGGAAGAGCGGGTGGTCGTCGGCGATCACGATCCGTGTCGAAGGCTGCCGGCTCATTGTTTTCGGTCCCCGCTCGCAAGCGCCGCCACTGTGCCTCGAATCGGGCACCGGCCTCAAGGCGCACCTTGGTCAGGGGGCAGGGATACGGCATGCGCTCGCCCAGGTAATTGTTGCAGCGCAATAAAAGCGCGAAGAGTTTTCACGGAGTTCTACGCCTTTAGTTCACATTCTTTCGACAGCGGGCTTGGCTTACCCTGCCATGGGGGCAGCTGAGTCAACGGCCAGACACGCTCGAAGGACCCGGCAACCGCCACGAGGACCAAAAGGCCCGTCAAACCGCGCTGAGGGAGCGAAATCGATGAATCCGACACCTGATGACGAACATTGGAAGAGAACCAGCCGCCTCATGCTGACCATGATGGGGCTGTGGTTCTTCTTCGGCTACGTGATCCACGCCTTCGTCGTTCCGCTGAACGCGATCAAGATCTTCGGCTTTCCGCTCGGCTTCTACATGGCCGCGCAGGGTTCGCTGATCGTCTTCGTGGCGATGCTGTTCTGGTTCGCCAAGGCGCAGGACAGGATCGACCGCGACGCCGGCTTCGCTGAAGACGAATGAGCGGGGGCATCGCATCATGACAACGCAAGTGCAATCGAGCGGCGGTGACTTCACCTCCAATCTCGGCAGGATCTACGGGATCTACACCGGGGGCTTCGCCGCCTTCGTCATCCTCATCGCCATTCTGGAGAAGGTCGGGGTTCCCAACCAGATCCTCGGCTACATGTTCGTCGGCTTCACCATTCTGGTCTACGCCTTCATCGGCATCGTCTCGCGCACCGTCCAGGTGTCGGAGTATTATGTCGCCGGCCGCAAGGTCCCGGCCTTCTACAACGGCATGGCGACGGGCGCGGACTGGATGTCCGGCGCCTCCTTCGTCGGCATGGCCGGCTCGCTCTTCCTGCTGGGCTATGACGGTCTCGCCTTCGTGCTCGGCTGGACCGGCGGCTATGTGCTGGTCGCGGTGCTGGTCGCGCCGTTCCTGCGGAAATTCGGCGCCTATACCGTGCCGGACTTTCTGGCGGCCCGCTATGGCGGCAACACGGCGCGCATGCTCGGCGTCATGGTGCTGCTGGCCTGCTCCTTCACCTATGTGGTGGCGCAGATCTTCGCGACCGGCCTGATCGCCCAGCGCTTCCTCGGCATGGACTTCGTCGTCGCGGTCTATGTCGGCCTGTTCGGCATCCTGGTCTGCTCGATGCTGGGCGGCATGCGCGCCGTGACCTGGACGCAGGTGGCCCAGTACATCGTGCTGATCGTCGCCTATCTGATCCCGGTGATCATCCTCTCCGCCCAGAAATACGGGCTGCCGCTTCCGCAGCTGACCTATGGCGCGGCCATCGCGGAGATCACCGCGTTGGAACAGGGCTTCGTCGCCAAGGGTCTCGCCACCGAGGCGGTGATGACGGCGAAGTCGCATGTGCAGCCCTTCACCTCCTACAGCCCGGCGAATTACTTCGCCCTGATCCTGTGCCTGATGGTCGGCACGGCCTCGCTGCCGCACGTCCTGATGCGCTACTTCACCACCCCCTCGGTGCGTGACGCGCGCATGTCGGTGGCCTGGTCGCTGCTCTTCATCTTCCTGCTCTACTTCACCGCCCCGGCCTATGCGGCGTTCTCCAAGCTCGAGGTCTATTCGACCCTGATCGGCCGGAACATCGCGGATATGCCGGCCTGGGTCTTCACCTATGGCAAGCTCGGGCTGGTGACGATCTGCGGCAAGGCCGCCGACAGCGTCGCCACCATCACCGCCGCCTGCTCGGCACTCGCCGGCCATACCGGCGTGCTGCGCCTGCAGGATTTCGGCATCAACACCGACGTGGTCGTCCTCTCCACGCCGGAAATCGCGGGCCTGCCCTATGTCATCGCCGGCCTCGTCGCCGCCGGTGGCCTCGCGGCCGCGCTCTCGACCGCCGACGGGCTGCTGCTCGCCATCGCCAACGCGCTCTCGCACGACATCTACTACAAGGTGATCGATCCGAAGGCGCCTGCGGCACGCCGCCTCGTCATCTCGCGCATCCTGCTTGTGCTCGTGGCGCTGGCGGCGGCGTGGACGGCCTCGAAACGTCCCGCCGACATCCTGGCCATGGTGTCCTGGGCGTTCTCGCTGGCGGCCGCGGGGCTCTTCCCGGCGCTGGTGCTGGGCATCTGGGACAAGCGCACGAACCGGGCCGGTGCCATCGCCGGCATCATCGCCGGCTTCGGCGTGACCCTGTTCTACCTCGTCGTGACCCGCTACTTCCCGGGCTTCGGCGTGAGCTATGCCGGGATGTCCTCGCTGCTCAACCCGGTCACCAACGCGCCGCTGGTCGATCTCGCCAAGGCGATGGCCGCGCCCAACGCCATGGAAGGCTGGGTGGCCGGCACCCACCCGCTCGCCTCCAAGGTGGGCTGGTTCAACATCAACAACATCTCCTCGGCGATCTTCGGCCTGCCGATCGGGTTCGCGGTGATGTTCATCGTGTCGCGCATGACGACGGCGCCGTCCAAGGAGCTGCAGGACTTCGTCGATTCCTGCCGGCGTCCGCGTGGCGGCACCCTGATGGAAGAGAAGACCGCCTGATCGCGGCCTGATCCGATCCTCGCAGCGAGGGGGCGGGACTTGCGTCCTGCCCCTTCGTCATTCACACCCGGCGGCGCAAGGCCGCACCTCATCCGCCTTCGGAGATTCGCGCGTGGCTCAGGAAGCCGGATTCTGGCTCTACCATATCCCCAACCTCATGATGGCGGCGGCGATCTACACGCTGCTCGGCCGCTACATCCTGTCCCTGCTGTTCCCGCCCGACAGCGACAAGGTCGTCTGGCGCGTGTTCAAGCAGATCACCGACCCGATCCTGCACGGCGTACGCCTGGTGACGCCGGCCATCGTGCCGCCGCCGCTGCTCAACCTGTTCGCGATCATCTGGCTGCTGCTGCTGCGGGTCGCCTTCTATTTCCTCATCCGTTCCCTCGGCCTGTTGCCGATCGTGCCTGGAGTGGCGCCATGAGCGACGAGCGCGAAACCCTGATCCGCCAGGACGGGCTGCTGATCGGCATCGCCGGCGCCTCGCTCCTGTCCGGCATGCATTTCTCGCCCTTCTTCGATCCGGCCTTCGTGATCGTGAAGTTCCTGATCGCGCCGACCTTCTACATCTCCTCGCCGCTCCTGCTGTTCTACTTCACCTCGCTCCTGGTCTCGCTCTCCTGCCTGATCGTCGCCGGCGCGGGCGCCGCGATCTTCGAGAGGGTCACCGGACGCACGCAGAGCGACGCGACCTCGCTCGGGGTCTGGCTCGGGCTGCTGCTGGTGTTGGCCATCCCGGTCTTCGTCGGCATGGCGCGGTAGGGCCGCTCACGAAACGGTGATTTAGCGGCGCTCGCGGCGCCGGGACATTTTGGGCTCGTTGCTGGTTGCAAGGTCCATGTCGAACGATTCCCACCGCCGCCTCCGGCTGCTCGCCGAGATTTCGACAGCCCGCGGCTGCGGATTCGCCGGGCTGGCGACGCTGTGCCTGATGATCGGGCTCTCGGCCAATCTCGCGGCGACGCTGAAGGCCGGGGGCTATAGTGCCCTGCTGGTGATGAGCGTGCTGCTGCTGATGGCGCAGCGCGCGCCGAGCAAGCCCTTCCGCCGCACGGAGGTCTGGCTGATGCTGGACGAGGCGGAGCGCCCGCCCGAGCCGCTGGCGCAGCGCATGCTGGCCGCGGTCCGGCGCGCCGTGTTCCTGCGCTTCGCCTGCTATCACGCCTTTGCGGCGGCGCTGCTTTTGGCCGGCTCCTTCGCCGCCAGCATTCCCGGCCGCGTCTGATCAGCCCGCGCGGCGCGCGGCGCCGAGACGACCGAGACCCCTGAACGCCAGCCAGAGCAACGGCACCAGGCTGCCGAGGCCGAGCGTCGCCACGATCAGCAGCAGCGCCAGCGGGCGCGACGGCTCGAAGCGCCAGATCAGGATGCCCGACACCAGGAAGGCGCAATACAGATCGATCAGCGTGACGACGCCCCAGGGGTCGTTGGTGATCTTCGAGAAGCTCGCGCTGAAAGAGGCCGTCGCGCCGGCCCAGACAATGGCCAGAGCGAGGAGCGCGGCGGCGGCGAGACAGGCCAGGCGGATCGGGGTCATGAAACAATCCTCGACGGAGATCAGGCGCCCGAAGCGGGCAGGAGCTGTTCGAGCGCGGCAATGCGGTCCGCCTCCGCGGGCGGCTTGTCCCAGCGGATGCGGTTGATCCGGGGGAACCGCATCGCGACGCCCGATTTATGGCGGGTGGAGCGCTGCAGCCCCTCGAAGGCCACCTCGAAGACCAGGCCGCTGTCGCGGCTGTGCCGCACCTCCCGGACCGGGCCGAAACGGTTCAGCGTATGCTTGCGGACATAGCGGTCGAGCTCGACCAGCTCCTCGTCCGTGAAGCCGAAATAGGCCTTGCCGACCGGCACCAGCTCCTCCCCGGCCTCCCCTTCGCGCCAGACACCGAAAGTGAAGTCGGAGTAGAAGGAGGAGCGCTTGCCATGCCCGCGCTGGGCGTACATCAGTACGCAATCGACGAGGCGGGCCTCGCGTTTCCATTTCCACCAATAGCCTTTCGGCCGGCCGGGCAGATAGGGCGCGTCGCGGCGCTTGATCATGCAGCCCTCGACCGCCTCGGCATCGGCGCCCGCGCCCGCCGCGGCCGGGTCGGCACGGGCGGCGGCGAGCTCGTCCCAGCTGGCGAAGGGGATGGTCGGCGAGAGGTCGAAACGTCCAGGCCCCAACCTCTCCAGGAAGGCGGTGAGGCGCTGGCGGCGCTCTTCCAGCGGCAGCCCGCGAATATCCTCCTCCCCATCGACCAGCAGGTCGTAGACGCGGATATGGGCGGGATGCTCGGCCAGCATCTTCGCGGTCACCGTCTTGCGGTTGAGGCGCTGCTGCAAGGTGTTGAAGCTCTGCACCGTCTCTTCGCGCATCACCAGCAATTCGCCGTCGAGCGCGCCGTCCTGCGTCAAGGCCTCGACCAGATCGGGGAAGGCCGGGCCGATATCCTCGCCGGTGCGCGAATAGAGCCGGGTGACGCGGCGGCCGTCTGCGTCGCAGCCGCTGACGGCCTGGACGCGGATGCCGTCCCATTTCCATTCCGCGGTGCAGGCGGCGGGATCGAGCTTCTCGAAATCGCCGTCCTCGATCGGGTGCGACAGCATCACCGGCCGGAAGGGCGCGGGGTCGGTCGCCTCGGGACGCGGGCCGCGGCCCTCCAGCCAGGCAAAGAGCGCGACATAGGGCGGCTCCAGCCCATGCCAGACATGCTCGACCTCGTCGGCCGGGACGCCGCCCAGGCTCGCGGCCGCCGTCTTGGCGAGACGGGCGGAGACGCCGATGCGCAGGCTGCCGGTGATCAGCTTCAGCAGCGCCCAGCGGCCGGTCTCGTCGAGCAGGTCGAGCCAGGACGCGACGAGGCGCGGCAATTCGCTGCGGCCGGCATTGTGCAGGCCATGCACCACCTCCGGCAGGGTCAGCGGCGGGCGGTTGTGCCCGGGCGTTGCCGTCTCCCCGGCCGCCTCCGGCGCCTGGCCGTCGCCCCACATCAGCGCCACCGTCTCCGAGAGATCGCCGACATAATCATACGACAGCGCGAACAGGACCGGGTCGGTGCGTTCGGCGATCAGGGAGCGGATCAGCGCCGGCTTCGCGTTGCGGAAGACGAGGCCGCCGGTCATCGCGGCGAGCGCCAGGCCGCGGTCGGGATCCGGCGTGCTGCGCAGATAATCCGCGATCAGCGCCAGCTTGGCGTTGCGGCGCGGCTCATAGGCGAGGCGGTCGAGCAGCCAGGCGAAGCGGTTCATGACACGGCCTCGGCCCGCGCCGGCTCGCCGCCCGGCAGGTCCGGCTCCGCCTCGCCCTCGTCGCCATAGCCGACGAGATGCAGCGGCTTGGCCTTGAGCCCGATCGTGCCGCACCAATGCGCCAGCGCGTCGGCTTCGCCATGGGTGATCCAGATCTCGCCCGCCCCCACCTCCCGGATCGTCGCCTGGAGATCGGCCCAATCGGCATGGTCGGAGATGATCAGCGGCAGTTCGACACCCTTCTGGCGCGCCCTGGCGCGCACCCGCATCCAGCCGGAAGCGAAAGCGGTGACCGGATCGGGAAATTTCCGGGCCCAGAGATCCTGGATGGCGCTGGGCGGGCAGATCACGATCTCGCCGCCCAGTGTCTTGCGTTCGGCCGCGACGACCTTGCGGGTCTCGCCCAGGGAGACGCCTTCCTCGCGATAGAAATCCGTCAGCTTCTCCATGGCGCCGTGCAGATAAAGCGGGCGGTCATAGCCACCCTCCCGGATCAGGGCCATGACGCGCTGCGCCTTGCCCAGGGAATAGGCGCCGACGATATGCGTCCGCTCCGGGAACAGCCTGACCGATTCCAGCAATTTGGCGACTTCGGCATGCGCCGGCGGGTGGCGAAACACGGGCAGCCCGAAAGTCGCCTCGGTGATGAAGACGTCGCAGGGCACCGGCTCGAAACCGGCGCAGGTCGGATCGCGCTCGCGCTTGTAGTCGCCGGAGACGACGATCCGCAGCCCGCGCCACTCCACCACGATCTGGGCCGAGCCGAGGACGTGGCCGGCGGGAACGAAGCGGATCGTGACATCGCCGATGCGCGTCGTCTCGCCCGGCACCGCGACCTGCCGCGATCCGGTGAAGGCCTCGCCATAGCGCAGCGCCATGATCGCCAGCGTCTCCCGCGTCGCCAGGACGGAGCCGTGACCGGCGCGGGCATGGTCGGAATGCCCATGGGTGATCAGCGCCCGCGGCACTGGCCGGACGGGATCGATATGGATGTCGGCCGGCGGGCAGAACAGGCCGGCCGGCGTCGGGATCAGCAATTCGGACGGACGCATCATCTGGCCAGCACCATCCTGCTCAGATAGACCGGCCGGGATGATCGAAAAGCCCGACAGCGCGGAAATCGGCGAGAGCGTTCCCAGCGCCCTGCCGCGGCACGCCGCCGGATCGGGCGACGTCACGCTCGACCGCCGCTATGGCTGGGCGCGGGCCGCCTTCGAGGATGGCGATGCCGCGGCCTGTGTCGAGATCCTCGACCAGACCCTGTCGCTGGCCTATCATTTCACCGCTGCCTGGCATCTCTACGGCCTCGCCCAGGAAAGCCTGGGGCATCATGAGGAGGCCGCAACCGCCTGGCGGCAATGCCTCGAGCTCGATCCCGGCGACCATTTCGGGGCGCGGCTGGATCTGGCGCGGATCGGGGCGCTGGCGGCGGAAGAGGCGACATCGGAAAACTTCTCCGGCGTGCTGTTCGATGGCTATGCGGAGCGTTTCGACAGCCATCTGGTCGAGACGCTGCGATACAACGCGCCGACCCTTCTGAAGGATGCATTGGCACGCGATCGTCAGCAGGCGGGCGGGGAATTGCGCTTCGGCACCGCCTATGATCTCGGCTGCGGGACCGGGCTGATGGGCGCGGCGATCCGCGGCGAAACCGGCTTCCTCGCCGGTTGCGACGTCTCCCCCCGCATGGTCGAGCAGGCCCGGGCCAAGCGCCGGGACGATGGCACGCCGCTCTACGACAAGCTCGCCATAGCCGGGCTCACCGCCTTTCTCGCCAGCCGCCCCGACGCCTCCTGCGATCTCGTCGTCGCGGCCGACGTCTTCGTCTATCTCGGCGATCTGCTGCCGGTCTTCGCCCAGAGCGCCCGGGTGCTGGGCCCCGGCGGCAGGCTCGCCTTCACGGTTCAGGATCACCCAGGTGCCGGCGTCGTCGTCGGGCCGGACCGCCGCTTCGCGCATGGCGAGGCCTATCTGCGCGAGACGCTGCAGGCTGCGGGCCTGATGCCGCGGCTCGTCGCGCCGGCCAGCACGCGGCAGGATCGCGGGCAGCCGGTGCCCGGCCTGCTCATCGTCGCGGCGCGGCCCGATGGCGGGCGGCAGGCCGCGACCTGAGCCCGTCCTCGACGCGCGCCGGCCGACCGGATCCCGAGAGGCCTGCTCCGCAGCGCCATTCCCCTCGGCGCATGGACCGCCTATCTCTGGCGGGATGACCGCCCTTCCCGCTTTGCCCGATGCCTTCTCCGACTGGTTCGCCAGCCGGGGCTGGCAGGCGCGGCCGCATCAGCTCGCACTGCTGGCGGAAGCCCGCGCCGGTCGCTCGACCCTGCTGGTCGCCCCCACCGGGGCGGGCAAGACCCTGGCCGGCTTCCTGCCTTCGCTGGTCGAGCTGACCGAGCGCGCGCCGCTGCGGGTGGCGAAAGGGGAGCGGAGCCTGCATACGCTCTATGTCTCGCCGCTGAAGGCGCTGGCCGTCGACATCGCGCGCAATCTCGATACGCCGATCCGCGAGATGGGGCTGCCGGTCAGCGTCGAAACCCGGACCGGCGACACCTCCGCCGCCAAGCGAACGCGCCAGATCCAGCGCCCACCCGACATCCTGCTCACGACGCCCGAGCAGCTCGCCTTGCTGGTCTCGCATCGCGATGCGGCGAGCTTCTTCGCCGGGCTGCGGCGCATCGTCCTGGACGAGCTGCACGCGCTGGTCACCTCGAAACGCGGCGATCTTCTGGCGCTCGATCTCGCCCGGCTGCGCGTGCTGGCGCCCGGCGTCAGCGCCGTCGGCCTCTCTGCGACCGTGCGCGCGCCGCGGGATCTGCAGCTTTATCTCGGCGGCGCCGAGACGCCGGCCGGGCTGGTAACGGTCGAGGGCGGCGCCAGCCCGCGCATCGGCATTCTCGACACCGATACGCGCCTGCCGATCGCGGGGCACACGACGGCCCATGCGATGCGCGACATCTACAGGGCAATCGCCTCGCACAAGCTCACTCTGGTCTTCGTCAACACGCGGATGCAGGCGGAATTCGCCTTCCAGGCGCTGTGGAGCATCAATGACGAGAACCTCCCGATCGCGCTGCATCACGGCTCGCTCGACGCGACCCAGCGCCGCAAGGTCGAGGCGGCGATGGCGGAGGGCCGGCTGAAGGCGGTGGTCTGCACCGCGACGCTCGATCTCGGCATCGATTGGGGCGATGTCGATCTCGTCGTCAATCTCGGCGCGCCCAAGGGGGCGAGCCGCCTGATGCAGCGCATCGGCCGCTCCAACCACCGCATGGACGAGCCGTCGCAAGCGCTGCTGGTGCCCTCCAACCGCTTCGAGCTGCTGGAATGCCGGGCCGCGCTGGAGGCGGTGCAGGAAGCGGCGCAGGACACGGCTCCGGCCCGCATCGGCGGGCTCGACGTGCTGGCCCAGCATGTGCTCGGCATCGCCTGCTCCGACGGTTTCGATGCCGATTCGCTCTATCGCGAGGTCTGCACCGCCGCCCCCTATGCCGAACTCAGCCGCGCCGATTTCGACGCCGTCCTGCATTTCGTCGCCACCGGCGGCTATGCGCTCGCCTCCTATGAGCGCTTCGCCAAGCTGCGGCAGGACAAGGCCGGGCATTGGCGCGCCAGCCACGCCCGGGTGATCCAGCAATACCGGATGAATGTCGGCACCATCGTCGAATCCTCGATGCTGAAGGTGCGCCTCTCGCGCCAGCGCGCCGCGAGACCCGGCCAGCCCAAGCTGGTGACGCGCGGCGGGCGCGTGCTCGGCGAGGTGGAGGAGTATTTCGCGGAAACGCTGACCCCGGGCGATACCTTCATCTTCGCCGGCGAGGTGCTGCGCTTCGAAGGCATCAGCGAGAACGAGGCGCTGTGCTCGCGCGCGCCGCCGGGCACGGACCCGAAAATCCCCTCCTATGCCGGCGGCAAATTCCCGCTTTCGACCTTCCTGGCGGCGCGGGTCCGCCGGCTCCTGGCCAATCCCGCGGAATGGGCCGCGCTACCGGAGGAGGTCGCGTCCTGGCTGCATGCGCAGCGGCTGAAATCGCGCCTGCCGAAATCCGGCGAGCTCCTGGTCGAGACCTTCCCGCGGGCCGGGCGCTTCTATCTCGTCGCCTATCCCTTCGAGGGGCGGCTCGCCCACCAGACGCTCGGCATGCTGCTGACCCGCCGGCTCGAACGGGCGCGGATGAAGCCGCTCGGCTTCGTCTGCAATGATTACGGCATCGCCGTCTGGACGCTCGCCGATATGAGCGCGGCGATCGCGCGCGGCGCGCTGTCGCTGGGCGATCTCTTCGACCAGGACATGCTGGGCGACGATCTCGAGGCGTGGCTGGCGGAATCGGCGCTGATGAAGCGCACCTTCCGTGCCTGCGCGATCATCGCCGGGCTGATCGAGCGGCGTTTCCCGGGCCAGGAGAAGAGCGGCCGCCAGGTCACCATGTCGACCGATCTGGTCTATGACGTGCTGCGCCGGCACGAGCCGGAGCATGTGCTGCTGAAAGCCGCACGCGCCGATGCCGCGACAGGCTTGCTCGACATCCAGCGACTGGGTCAGATGCTGACACGAATCAGCGGGCACATCGTGCATCAGCCGCTGGAGCGTGTTTCGCCGCTCGGCATCTCGGTGATGCTCGAGATCGGGCGCGAGGCCGTCTATGGCGAGGCGGCGGACGATATTCTGGCGGAGGCGGAAGCGGTGCTGATCGAGGAGGCGATGGCGTGACCCTGGCGGCGGCCGAAACGGGCGCGGCGCAGCGCGTGGTCATGCTCGGCCGGCTGGCGCTGGTGCCGGATCTGTCCGGCGCGCTCTGGCTGCCGGAGGAGCGCACGCTGGTGGTGGCCGATCTGCATCTCGAGAAGGGCTCGGCCTATGCCAGCCGCGGCGTCTTCCTGCCGCCCTATGATTCCGCCGCGACGCTCTCCGCCCTCACCGCCGCCGTGCTGCGGCACAGGCCGCGCCGGGTGATCGCGCTCGGCGACAGCTTCCATGACGAGCCCGGCCAGGCCCGGCTGGCGGAGGGCTGCCGGAACGCCTTGCGCGGCCTGCAGCAGGGCCGCGACTGGCTCTGGATCACCGGCAATCACGACCGCAGCATCCTGCCGCGGCTCGGCGGCGACAGCGCGGCGGCAGCCGAGATCGCAGGCGTCCAGCTGCGCCACGAACCCTCCGCTTCTCCCGAAGCGCCGGAGATCGCCGGGCATCTCCACCCGGTGGCCAAGCTGCGGCTGCGCGGCCGGGCTTTGCGCCGCCGCTGTTTCGCCCTGTCGCCGCTGCGCTGCATCATGCCGGCGATGGGCGCCTATGCCGGCGGGCTGAACCTGCGCGACCGTGCCTTCGCGCCGCTGTTCGGCCAGGGGCTGAGCGCGCATATGCTGGGGGACGGACGGGTTTTTCGCATCGACCCGCGGCTGCTGCTGCCGGATTAGCGAATTCTCGACATTGATGTGACGAGGATCACGCTTGCCGGGTTGCGTCGGCGCGGGGCATGTGGCATCAGGACGCCGCTTCGGAACGACGCCCAGCGCCCGCCCGCCTCACGGCACCGGCTGACGCTTCTCAAGGCCGACGATCCTGCTGCGGTAGCTCAGTGGTAGAGCACTCCATTGGTAATGGAGAGGTCGAGAGTTCAATCCTCTCTCGCAGCACCAGCCCTTCCGGACTTAACCCCTTGAAATCGCAAAAATCGCTTGATTTTGGGCCGTTATGCCCATTTCACTACCGCAAAGCTTACCGAAAAATGGTGCGCAAATGGCCGGTAGTGTGCGACATATCATCGAGCGCGATGGGCGCTTCAGAGCCCGTCTCATCGTGCCTGTCCGGCTACGGCCGATCATCGGCAAGCGTGAACTGTCCGAAGCACTCGGCGGCGATCGACGTGCAGCAGAGCGTCGCGCGCATGCCGTCATCGCAAAATTCCAGAACGAGCTTGCCCGCGCCGAGCGCCAACTTGAGCTTCAGGGCGGTGTTATCCCCAAGCGTCGTTTCAGCGAAGACGAGATCGCCCACGCCCACTACGGCGAGGAACTGGCGATCGATGACGCTGTGCGGAACATCCCCGGCAAGCGGCCGAACCTGTCATTCACTCGCCCCGCCTATGTCGCCGCCCTCAAGCGTGTAGCCGCTGGCTCGACTTCGACAGAGGAAGCCGAGGCCGTGATCGGTTGGGCCGTCACGAAGTTCTCTGAGCGCGAAAGCCGCGAGATCATTACCGACACGCCGGAATGGCAAAAGACCGCTCGCATGCTGGCGCTGGTGCAGCTTGAACTCATCGCGCGCGAGACAGAGCGGGACCAGGGCAACTTCAATGGCACCCCTGACCTGCCGATTCTTAAGAAAGAGCCCGCGCAGCCTGCCCCCGACCCGGTGAGGCTGAAGACACTATTCGACGGCTACTTCCGCGAGCTGCGCGCGCAGAACCGTGGCGCAGAAGCCGAGCGCCGTTGGCGTCCGGTATTCGAGGACCTGCGCGACTTCCTGAAACATGACGACGCCCTGCGGATCACGAAGCAGCGGCTTCAAGATTGGAAGGATGACCTGATCGCGCGTTATGCTGCGAAGACCATCCGCGACTCGTATTTCGGAGCTGTTAAGGCCATCTTCGCATGGGCAGCCGACACCGGCCGCATCCCGTCGAATCCGACGGTCGGGCTCAAGATTAAGGTGCCGAAGCCGATCCTGGCCCGAGAGAAGGGCTACAATGACGAGGAAGCGATTGCCGTCCTTAAGGCCGCTACCAACTACAAGCCAAAGGTGTCGGATAATCCCGCCACGACCGAACAGCCCGCCCTCACGGCTGCGAAGCGCTGGACGCCATGGCTATGCGCTTACACCGGTGCGCGCATCAGCGAGATGACGCAGCTCCGCAAGGAGGACGTGAAGGTCAAGGACGGCATCCACTATCTGCGGATCACGTCCGACGCCGGCAGCGTGAAGACCGGCCAATACCGCGACGTGCCGATCCACCCGCACTTGATCGAGCAAGGCTTCCTCGAATTCGTAAAGGGGTCGGCGGCCGGCCCGCTATTCTATCGCCCCTCGCCTCGCACAACCTCGGCAAGGCCGTGGCGCACGGTTTCCGGCCGCATGAGCGATTGGGTTCGATCTCTTAAGTTAATCGACCCGCGAGTAAGTCCTAACCATGGGTGGCGCGACCGCTTCAAAACCATCGCAATTGAAGTTGGCATGAATCCACGCTCGGCGGACGCTATACAGGGACATGCGGCGAGGACAGCCGGCGAGAACTACGGGGATGTAACTCTTAAAGCGCGTAAGGTAGCGATTGACAAAATACCGGACTACGCTGCTGGGATGGCTTAGCAGATTGATATTGCGTCAATCTTTTTGACCTACTTTTTCGATCTGCTTCTGAACAATCTCGATAACTTGCTGAACCCAGGGCGCTCCTGCCTTCGTCGCCGCCGGCCCGATACCGGTTGCACCGGCGAGAGCGATCGTCAGGTAACTCATGATTACCAGCGTTCCTGCTTGCGCAAGACGTTCTTTGGTTTTGTCTATAGTCTTGTTAACAAGGTCAGCTGAATGTCTCAGTATAACGGAGATCAAATTCTCGATGGTTCTAATCATCGCGAATGCAGCCCGCTTTGATGATTTACCGGGAGAGTTGAGGAACTGCCTGACAAACTCGATTGTTTCAGGGACTTCCGGCTCTGCTACGGCGGGGTTTTTCGCGAGCTCGCTTACAACTGAAATAGCCGCTTCATCGACAGTTGTGACGTCTGATTGATCCAGCGCAGTAAGCGCTGCTTTCTGAGAGAACTGCTCCCATTCAGGAAACTGAGCGACATACAGAGAGACCGCAGAATTATAGGAGCTAAACATGGCGGCCACCGCCTCTGGTAGTTCAGCATCGAATTTTTCCCCCATCATGGAACACGCCATGTTGGTTAAGCCTATCTTGACAACATTCCCCCCCTCGATCAATTGCGACTGCAGCTCTCGGACAGTGTCCAAAAGCCGCTTGTCACAGTTCGAATTAGCCAAATTTTCGATAAGCCTCTGACCGCTGCCCTGAATATATTCTAAAGACGCCGCGATATTATCTCTATCCTCAGCCAATGACTTCGGCGGCTTCGATGAGACAGCGATCTTTCCATTGACGATTTCAAATTGAACCGGTGCGATCTGCTGTTCTGGAACTATCTTCTTGATCTCTTCGAAATCCATCGACGTCTGACCGCCGAGTGGGTTACTGGAAATGAAGCCGAGATATGACCGAAATTTCAACAAGGCATCAGACACGGTGACATCAGCATCATCGTGTATAGATTTAAGAAACGGCGTAAGAGTTTCGCGCTCTCGCGACGGCATAGGCGCCAGCCGGAATTTTCGCTGAAACAATTGCGGCTCGATGAGCGGAGAGTGCAGAAATTTATCCACAAAGTTCTGAATATGACTTACGGCCTCAAGCCATTCCTCGTCTGTTACTTTTTGAGATGCTCTTGTTATTGTAACGAATCTTATTCTGGCCTCCTCTATCATAAACAGAATCTGCACTACATTTTCACGCTCCACCTTACCCAGACGAGCCGCGCGTATTCTGTTATCTAAAATGAATCGGAGAGACGAAAGTAGTGAAATCACGTCTCTGCGTAACTCCGCCTCATTCATGAAAATCATCTCTTATCCCAGCAATAATCTCAAATTGGAAAGAACAGGTAGGGTGATTCGGCACGGTGGTCGAACCTCAGGCTACCAACAAAAGGAAGCGGTTGCCATCGCAGCACCGGCGCGGCAAGCGCGTCGATAATTCCTATTAAATAGGATTATTTTCACAAAAAACTGTTGCAATGCCGTCCCGCATATGAGATTCTCGTGGTCAGTTGATGTCACGAAAGTCGAGTTGTGTTCCGAGAATTTGTCGGCAGCGTAACGAAATCGCTTGGTTTTGGATTGTATCAGAAGACGATCCCCCTCTCTGATACTGCTATTGTAGAGCTATTCAGCACGCTGCCGACTGTCTCCGGTATTTCGCTCGGCGCTCACACCGCCCTCCGCGTCCCCGCAGTTCTTCAGGCTGCGCGCCTGATCGCCGAGACAGTCGGCACGCTCCCCTGCAAGCTCTATCGCGACGCAGGCGACAGCAAGGAAGCTGCAAAGGATCATGCCGGCCATCGGCTCACCCACAACCGCGTCAACGGCTGGACCAGCGCTGGCCATCTCCGCACACTCCTAACGACCGACGCCCTGCTTCACGGCGCCGGCTATGCCCATGTCGTCCGCACCGGCGATGGCCGGCCTGTCGAGATGCACCGCCTTGCACCCGGCAGCGTGCAGCGCCGCTTCGAAGACGACGGCGAACCCTTCTACATCGTCACCGACGCGCAGAACCGGCAGCGCCGGCTCGCCTTCAGCGACGTGCTCTACATTCCCACCTTCGGCGAAGTCTCCCCCGTGCAGCTCGGCAAGGAAGCCATTGGCGTCGCGATGCTCTTGGAGCGCCACGCCGCGCAGTTCTTCGGCTCTGGTGCCCGTCCCGCTGCCGTCCTCTCGAATGAGAAGCCGCAGGGCGGCGAACAGGGCGCCACGACCATCACGAACATCCGCAAGTCGTTCCGCAACTGGCTCGCCGGTGGCAGCAGCGATCCACTCATTCTGGACGCCGGCTGGAAATACGAACAGCCGGCCATGACCTCGACCGATGCCCAGTTCCTTGAGCATCGCCTCGAGCAGGTCCGCGAGATCGCCCGCATCTTCGGCGTCCCGCCTTCCATGCTGTTCGAACTGAGCCGGGCCACTTGGTCCAACGCGGAGCAGATGGCCGCGAGCTTCCTTCAGCTCTGCCTTCGCCCGTGGCTGGACCGTTGGCAGGACGCCTACGCGACCGTGCTGCTCACCGAAGACGAACAGGACATCCTCTATTTCGAGTTCGTCATCGACGACCTTCAGCGCGCCGATGCGGCGGGCCGGGCCGAGATCTTCGGCAAGCTGGTCGCGATGCGCGCCATGACCCCCAACGAAGTCCGCGCCGCGATGAACCTCCCCGCGATCGAGGGCGGCGACGAACTGGCAAATCCCTACACCACGACCGGCCCTGCTGCCGGCGCCAACGACAATCCCAGCACTGACAAGGAAGCCGCGTGAAGCACGTCGCCTACTTCGGTGACGGCGAGCACAGCTTCGCCCTCACCGACACCATGATCCGCGAGCTTGAGCACAAGGCAGGCGTCGGCATCGGCCTGTTCTATCAGCGCGTCGTCGCCATGCAGTTCTTCGTCACCGACCTTGTCGAGACGATCCGGCTTGGCCTCATCGGAGCCGGCACGTCCCCCTCCGATGCTCAGCGTCTTGTCGATACCTACGCGACCGACCGGCCGCTTGCTGAGACTGTGCCGCTCGCACTGGACATTTTGATCGCCCGTTGGGGTGGCGAGACCACCGCCGACGAAGCCCAGGACGACGCCGATGTCTGAGCGGCTAGAGATCAAGGCCAGCATCAGCGTTGACGACGCAGGCACCATCACCGGCACGGCATGGCCGTTCGGCACCCCGGATAGAGTCAATGACGTGATCGAGAAAGGCGCCTTCGGTGCGCCGGCCCGGCTCCCGATGCTTTGGGCACACGATCAAGCCCAGGCGATCGGCGTCTGGGATTCCGTCACCGAAACCGACGCCGGCCTCACCGTGAAGGGCCGGCTGCTCATCGATGACGTGGCGCGTGCCCGCGAGGTTCGCGCCCTTGTCCGCGAGGGCGCCGTTTCCGGCCTCTCGATCGGCTTCGTCAGTCAGAAGGCCACGGCCCGCGCTCGCGGCGGCCGGACCATCAGCAAGCTCGACCTGCACGAAATCTCCATCGTCGCCGTTCCCTGCCATCCCGGCGCGACCATCACCTCAATGAAAGCCGCGATTGATGGCCCGGCTACTGCACAGGAACAGAACGTGAATCAGGAAGAGAAGACCGAAACCAAGGACGCCCCGGCGTTCGACCAGAAGGCGTTCGACGCCCTTCAGGCCCGTCTCGACAAGCTGGAAGCCAAGGGCAACCGCCTGCCTGCTGCGAACGACAACCTTCGCGCCGACAACGACAATCACCAGACCAAGGCCTTCGCCGACTTCGTCCGCTCGGGCGATGCAAGCGAGGTGAAGTCGCTCGGCTACAGTTCGCCCTCGACTGGTGGCATTCTGGCGCCCGAAAAGGTCGCGACCTCGATCCTCGAAAAGGTCGCGGAGTTCTCGCCGGTTCGCTCGCTGGCGCAGACCATCAGCATGGCCGGCCCGCTGCTCCAGCTTCCCCGGCTGGTCGATGAGGTTGCCGTTGGTGAGGTTGCCGAGACGGCGACGCGCCCGTCAAGCGAGCCGTCTTTCGACCAGATCGACCTGAAGGCCTTCGAGATGGCCGTGACCGTGCCGGTGACGCGCATTCTGCTCGAAGACGCTCAGATCGACCTCGCCAGCTATCTCGGCAATCACATCGCCCGTCGCTTCGGCCAGAAGGAAGCGGCTTGGTTCGTCAACGGAAACGGCACGACGCAGGCTGAAGGCGTTCTCACTTCCGGCGACGTTGCCGAAGTCGAAGCCGACATTACCGGCGATGACCTCATCGACCTCTTCTACAGTATCAAGACCGCCTATTCGAGCAACGGCGCGTGGCTGATGAACCGCAAGACCATGGCCGTGGTCCGCAAGCTCAAGGACGCTGATGGCGCCTACATCTGGGAGCGCAGCATCGCGGCTGGCCAGCCGCCGCTGATCCTCGGGCGCCCCGTCTATGAGGCCGTCGATATGCCCGATCCGGCCGCCGGCAATACGGCGATCGTCTTCGGCGACTTCGCGACTGGCTATGCCATCGCTGACCGCGTCGGGTTCGACATCTTCCGCGACGAATACACCGGCGCCGACAACGGCATCATCAAGCTGCGCGCCCGGCGCCGCGTCGGTGGCCGCATCGTCATGGGCGAGGCCCTGACGAAGCTGAAGGTGGCGTAAGCAATGAGCTTCCGGCCCGCGTATGACGAGATCGTTTTGGAGCACGGCAGCAATGTCGTGATCCTGCGCCCGTCATTGCGGGCCGCGAGCACCCTTGAGCGCTCGCATGACAGCTTCGCACTGTTGGCCCGTCGCATTGACGAGTTCCACACCGGCACCCTCCGCGAGATTATCACGACGGCAGCAACCGACCGCAAGGACGCCGCTGCCTTCCTCACTGCTATGTCGCGGGAGCCGCTTCGGCGCTTTGTCGAGATCGCCCAGGCACCGCTGTTCCGGCTCTGTGCGGGCTTCATCCCGGCATCCGATTCCAACGCCACGCCGTCATCGAACGCCAAACCCATGCCGTGGCGTGAGGTTTATCGTGAGCTGTTCCGCACCGCGACCGGCTGGCTTCACTGGACGCCGGAAGCTGCATGGAACTCCACGCCGACCGAGATCAACGAAGCCTTTGCCGGCCACGTCGCCATGCTGAAGGCCCTTCACGGTGGCGAAGACGACGAGCCCGCCGAGCGCCAGCCCAGCCCCGAACAGGCCGCGCGCAACGTCGCCGATGGCCTCGATCCTGAGTTTGACCGAGCTGGCCTGCACGCCCTCAAGGCCCGCCATCAGGGGACGCGGCAATGAGCCGGCCCGCCCGCATCTGCGCCTGCGGCAATCGCGTTCCGCGTGGCATCCCCTGCCGTTGCCAGCGTGAGGCCACTCGGCTGCGTGTTGCGCGTCACGATCGACGGCGCCCGCAGGCCCGTGAGCGCGGCTATGACCATGAATGGCGCAAGGCCCGTATCGAATATCTCGCGACGCGTCCGAACTGCGCCATGCCCGGTTGCGATGCCACGGCCACGACCGTCGATCATATCATCCCGCATCGCGGCGATCGCGCCCTATTCTGGAACTGCGCGAATTGGCAGCCGCTCTGCACCCATTGCCACAATAGCGCGAAGCAGCGCCTTGAGCGGAGCCCTAGCCGGTGAGCCAAGCCTTAGCCTTCGATAACTGCCATCTTGCGAAACAATTCGGCATTGAACTGCATGGCATCGAAACTCGAATGCGCCCGCCTATGGCAGTTCGGGCAAAGCGCAATCACAAACCTGGGGTCATCGGGCCCGCCGTCACTAAGACGACGGATATGATGTGGCTCAAGATACGGCTGCCCATTCGCCCGGACGAAGGGAGCCGCATTCGCGCATGCCTCGCAGATGCCGACCGACCGCGCGACAACGTAGTCACGGACGTCGCGACTGCGCTCAAATATCGTGCGGGTCGATTGGCTTCGCGTCGGCTCAGATTTCGCCGCCGCCAGCGCACGGGCCCGAAGTTCTTCCAACGGCAAGACAACAGGCTCGCTAGCTTCAGTTGCCTCAATCACCGCCTCGATGGGTCGCAGCTCAAAAACGATCGCTTCGCGCATCTGCTTAAGACTATCGGGCGCGATCTCGATACGATGCCCCTCGCACACAAATTGTCCCTCAAACTGGTGGCCATCACGCACCTTTTTGAAGACCAACAGGTCATTGCCGTCGATCAAGTGGTCGCGGATCGCCTTATTCCCGCGTTCAAATTTCATCGGACCAGCCTGGCCCTGGCCAAAATATTCGAACACGCCGTCAGGACGCGTCCTGTCCGCATAACCATGCGTCATACCGATCTCGGATGTGATCGCGACAATCAGCGGATACCGGCCGAACGTGATGATGCCGGCTTGCTCGCTGCCTCCAAAGCGACCGTGGATATCCTTCTTGCGGTTGTAAATGCGGCCTCGCTGGTAGTCCCAGGTCATCGAATCCTCCTCAGCCCCCGCGGCATGTTCGCCACGACCGCACAAGCTGTCGAGCTAATCCCCAGGGGGGTGGTCTCCAATTTCGACGTGGTTGCGGGGACCGGCGCGGGGAGCACCGCGCAAGAGACGACCGAAATAACTTTTTCTGAGAAGGCTAATTCCTCATGAGGAGCGTCACGCTTTCGCTCGCGAAGGCGCATCTGAATATCGACCATTCCACCGATGACGAGCTTCTTCAGCTCTATATCGACGCCGCTGAAGCCTATCTCGGCAACTACATCGGCAAGGCCCTTGCCGATCTCGGCACCGTCCCGGCTGACCTCAAGCTCGCGGCGCTGCGGCTTGTCGCCTTCTATTACGAGCACCGCGAGGCCGTTTCATTCGGCGATGCGATGCGTTTGGCGCCCTATGGCGTGCTCAGCATCGCCAATTCCTACCGCGATCGGTGGTTCGGGGAGGATGCCGCGTGATTGACAACGGCCTCGATCGCATGAATCGCCGCTTCGCTGCCGTGCTGGCGAATGTCCGCGAGGTGGTGCAGCCGGCCCTTGTGAAGGGCGCGGAAGAGATCGCCGCGACGCAGCGCCAGCTTGCGCCCGAAGATACCGGCGCACTGAAGGATTCCATCACCGTCACCCCGCCCGGCCAGACGACGCCGGCCTATTCCCAGCCGGGCGGGAGCCGCACGGCGAAGGACGGCGAGGCGCTGGTCACGGCCGGCAATGTCGCCGTCCGGTATCCGCACCTTGTCGAATACGGCACCTCTGATGCGCCCGCGCAGCCGTTCTTCTGGCCGGGCTTCCGGCTGAAGCGGAAGCGGGCGCAGGACCGGATCAAGCGCGCCATCAGTAAGGCCGTCCGCACCGGATGGGACGCGCCGTGATCGACCCCAGCCTTGCCCTTCAGACCGCCTTGCGGGCGCACCTCATCGCCGACCCGGCCGTCACTCCGCTTGTCGATCCCGCGAGCATCCGCGACGGCGCCATGCGTCCCGATGAGCTGCCGGCGATCCTGTTCGGCGCCGGCTCGATCATGATGCACGGCAGGGCCTCCGGTGGGCAGTTCGTCGCGACGGTGTTCCTAGACCTGCATGTGTGGGCAATCGAAGACGGCCTCGACCGGGCCAAGCACATCGGCGCCGCTGTAGCGCGTCGCCTGATGGATTGGCCGACTGGCGACGGCTTCGCCCTGGACGATTTCAAGCACAGCCGCACGGTTTGGCCGCGCGATCCCGATCCGAAGTTCGGGCACGGCGTCTTGTCGATCGAAGCCGTTGTCCGGTGGAGCATCTGACATGCAGGCCGGGAAGCTCGATCGCATCATCACCATCGAACGGCAGACGAAGACCGTGACGCCTTCCGGTGGCACCGTAACCGCCTGGACGATCATTGCCACGCCGCGCGCTGAGATCGTGAAGCAGTCGGCGAGCGAGTTCCTGACTGGCTTCGGCGAGGCCGAGAACGGCAGCGCAGTCTTCCGCATCCGCTGGCGCGCCGACATCACGACCGCAGACCGCATCGTTCATGACGGCGTCGCCCACGACATCAAGGAGATCGCCGAGATCGGGCGCCGTCGCGGCCTCAAGCTGCGCGCGGTGGCTACGTCGTGACGCATCTTCGCGGCGTGAAGCCGGCCCTCTCCCCCGATCGCGAGCCCCTGACGAAGTCCCCGGCAGCGCCGAAGTGGATGACGGCAGAGGCGCGCGCAGAGTGGAAGCGGATCATGCCGCGCCTCATTGCCGGCCGCATCATCACGCGAGCCGACCTCACCGGCGTTGAGAACTACTGCGTTGCGACGGGCCGCGTTCGCGAGATCGAGGCCATCTTCGCTGCGTCCGGCACGCTCGATAAGACGCTTTTCGGCATGCAGAACCGGGCCATGCAGACCGCCCGGCAGCTCGCGGCCGAATATGGCCTGTCACCGGTGTCGCGTGCCCGCGTCGGCAGCGGTGCGACCGATGACGATGACGACGACAACCCGCTGGCGGTGCGCTGATGGCGAGCACCTATCCGGCATGGATTTTTGACGGCAGCCCGATCGACGACCCGTTCGGCTATGGCGAGCGCGCCGTGCGCTTCCTGCGCGCCCTGAAGCATCCCAGCAGCACCGCGCCGAAGAACGCTTTCCAGCTTCACGACTGGCAAGAGCGGATCGTGCGCCGGATTTACGGCCCGCGTCATGCTGACGGCCGGCGTATCGTAGAAACCGTCTTTTGGATGATTCCCCGCGGCAACCGGAAGACCAGCCTCGCCGCAGCGTTGGCCCTGCTTCACACCATCGGGCCGGAAGCTGTTCCGGCCGGGCAAGTCATCTTCGCGGCGTCCGATCGCGAACAGGCCGGGCTCGGCTTCAAGGAAGCGGCCAACATCGTCCGCATGGACAAGCGCGTTGTCGCAGCGACGCGCATCTATGACGCCCACAACAGCGCGAAAAAGATCGTCTATCCGAAGTTGGGCGCCGAGCTTCAGGCGATCTCCAGCGACGGCGCTGCCCAGCATGGCAAGACGCCGTCATTCGTGCTGGTAGACGAGATCCATGTCTGGAAAGGCCGCGACCTATGGGAAGCGCTCAAGTCCGGGATGGTCAAGACGAGCGGCACACTCATGGTCATCGCGACCACGGCCGGGCGCGGTGCCGAGAACATCGGCTTCGAACAGTATGACTACGCCCGGCGCGTTGCGTGCGGCGAGATCGATAATCGGGCCTATCTGCCGATCATTTTTGAGGCCGATCCGGCTGCCGATTGGCAGGACGAAGCCGATTGGCATCGCGTCAATCCCGGCCTGAAGCACGGCTTCCCGAATCTCAACGCCCTGCGCACGGCCGCGAAGGAAGCTGAGCACCGGCCCGCCGACCGCTACGCCTTCAAGCAGTTTAACCTCAATGTGTGGATGGCGCACTCGCGCGACCCTCTGTTCGACATGGGCGTCTATGACGAAGGCCAGGACGATCTCGACCTTGCCGACCTCGCCGATCTGCCGTGCTTCATAGGCGTCGATATGTCGGTGAACGGCGATCTCACGGCCGTCGTCGCCGCGTGGCGTCACGGCGACGGCCGCATCAGTGTGCATCCGTGGTTCTTCATTCCCGGAAACGACCTGAAGGGCCGCTCAGAGCGCGACCGCGTGCCCTATGAGCAGTGGCGCGATGACGGCCATGTCATCGCCGTTCCCGGCCCGGTCATCGATCCGGAGACGGTCGAAGCCCATATCCGCGAGCTGTGTGCGGCGAACGACAACGTGCAGGAGATCGCCTTCGATCCGCACCTTGCCCGCATGACCATGCAGCGCCTTCACGACGACGGCTTGCCGGCAATCGAGATGCGGCAGGGGCCGCTCACGATGGGGCCGGCGATCGGCACGCTTGAGCGCATCGTCAACGGCCGGATGCTTCGCCACGGCGGGCACCCCGTCCTGCGTCATCACTTCGATAGCGTCGTCGCCAGCCGCAACGACACCGGCCTTGTCCGCATGCACAAGGGCAAGAATACCGATCGCATTGACGGCGCCGTCGCCGCTGCGATGGCCGTGGCCCGCGCCGCCATGAACGACAACCGGCGCAGCTTCCTCGACATGGACCCCGACGAACTGGACCGGCTCTGGTCCGAAGCAGCATAGGAACTAAGATCAATGGCCGGTGAGGCAGAACAGCTTGTCGTAAGCCTTGAAGCGCGCATCCGCGAATTTGAACGCAATTTCCAGCGCGCGAACCGCACGGCGAACGACAACTTCCGCAGCATCGAGCGGCGTGCCCGCACGGCCGGGAAGAACCTCGAAAGCGCGATGGCGACCAGCAGCAACGCCATGACGCGCAGCTTGGACGGTTTCGGCAGGGCTGCCGCTGGCAAGGTCGGCGCGGCCTTTGCCGCGATCACGGCCGGCGCCGGCTTAAACGAGCTCCGCAAAACGGCCGACGAATACACCAAGATCATGAACACGCTAAAGGTGGCCGGCGTGAAGGACGCCGATCTCGGCAGCACCTTCGATAAGCTCTTCGCCAGCGCCCAGCGCAACTATGCGCCGCTGGACGCGCTCGCGACCCTCTACGGCCGCGTCTCAGCTGCCCAGACCACGCTGAAGGCTTCCTCGCAGGAAGTCATGCAGATGACGGACATCGTCGCACAGTCGCTTCGCGTCGGCGGCACGTCGGCATCAGCGGCGTCTGGCGCCCTGCTTCAACTCGGCCAGGCACTCGCGGGCGGCAAGGTGCAGGCAGAGGAATACAACAGCCTGCTCGACGGCATGCGCCCGCTCTTGGAAGCGGCAGCGGCCGGCATGGTGGAAGCCGGTGGCGACGTTGCCAAGCTAACCTCGCTTGTGAAGGATGGGCAGGTTTCGAGCGAAGCGTTCTTCCGCGCAATTCAGGCCGGCGCCGCGATCCTTGAAGAAAAGCTGGCCGGTGCCGCGATCACGACGGAACAGGCATGGCAGAGCTTGCAGAACGAGCTGGTCAAGGCCGTTGGCGAGTTCGACAAGGCGACCGGCGCCAGCGCTGCGCTCGCTGGCGCCATCGACGGTCTTGCGGGTAGCATCGGCGGGATTGGCCGTGCAGCAACCGGCGCCGTTGTCGGGGTGCAATCGCTCATCAAAGCAGTCGGTGATCTGGCACAGGCCCATGCCGGCGCGCAGCGCGCGCAGGCTCTCACCTATCAGAACGAGCGCGCTGATCGTGTCGCCGCAGCGCGCGAGATGGGGCTGGCGAACGCCGGTGGCCGGGACAAGCTCGCGCCGGAGCGCGCAGCCGCCGATAGCGCAGCGACGCAGCGCAGCCGTCAGGCCGTGTCTAGCTTCCGGGCATCTGAGATCGATTACGCCAATCGCCTTCGCGAAGCGCCGCTGCCGCCCGCGCGTCCTAAGGGGGCCGGAAGCGCGATCAAGCCCATCAGCCTCGCCGACTACGCCGTCCCCGATAACGAAGGTAAGGGCGGCGGTGGCGGTGGTGGTTCGGGCGCTGAGAAACAGGGCCGTTATGATCGCGACCTTGAGGCAATCCAGCGTCGCACCGAAGCCCTGCGCCTTGAAGCCGAGATGGTCGGCAAGAGCAAGCGGGAGGTTGAGCAGTCCAAGATCGCCCTTCAGCTGGAGCAGGCAGCGAAGCGCGACGGCATCACGATTACGGACCAGATGCGAACGGCGATCGACGCAGCCGCGCAGGGTTACGCCAACGCGAAGCTCAGGGTCGAAGACCTGAAGAACGCCATGGAAGGCACCCGGGACGCGGCGAAGTTCTTCGGCCAGGAGATCACCGACGGCCTTGTCGATATGGTGGTTGAGGGTAAATCCGCGACCGAGGTTATCCAGTCGCTCGGCAAGGCGATGCTGAAGGCCGCGCTTCAGGGTGCGCTTATGGGCTCCGGCCCGTTCGGCAAGCTCTTCGGCGGCGGCATCTTCGGCTCGCTCTTTGGCGGGCTCGGCTTCGCGGACGGTGGCTACACCGGGCACGGTGGCAAGTATGAGCCGGCCGGTATCGTCCATAGGGGCGAGTATGTGATGTCCAAGGCCGCGACGAACCGGATCGGCGTCGGCAATCTCGAATCCCTGCACCGGGGCGCCCTGAAGGGCTTCGCTGCCGGAGGCTATGTCGGCGACGCGCCCGCAATCCGCAGGCCGGACGTTGCCAGCGCCAACGCCGCACCGATGCAGACCATCAGTATCAACGCACCCGTGACGGTGAACGCAAGCGGTGGGACGCCGGAAGACAATGCAGATTTGGCTGCCAAGATGGCTCGCGAAATGGAAATTTCGCTGCGGTCGGTGGTCGCGGACGAGGTTCGGCGCATGAGCAGGCCCGGCGCGTTTCTACAGACCCGTTCGCGATAGCCCCGCCCTGACTCTGGGAAGACCCAGGGCGGCCATCGCCGGTGTGGCCGGCACTGTGACGCGGTCGAAATCTGCCGGCCGCTGGTGACTCTCCAAACCGTTCGGGCCGGAACGGTCCCCGCTCGCCTTGAGATCGGGCTTCCGGGGACAGGGAGCGAAGCGACCGTCCCCGGAGCCCTCTCTGTCCCGACATGGGATGCCCGACGCCTTCGGCTACCGGAGGAGCATTCCCTGAAACTCTCTCCGGGCGCGTGAGAAAACCGTCGCGGGAGCGTAGCGACCGCGCCGGGGAGCGCGAGGGGCGGAGCCCCTCGTAATGCTGCAAACACAGTCCGCTCTCTGCGAGGCCTTTTTCCGACGTTTATCTGTATTTGATTATGTGTATCTAGTTATTGATATACCTATATGGGAAATCGGCCTCGCAGAACGCAGAACACACAGCTTGCTTTCATCTAGTTAACATGTTATAAACTTAACCAGTTGAAACAGGAGCCCAGATGCCTAACCCGTTCTCGCCGTCCGCGAACGCCGTTCGCCTTGATCCTCGCCGGGTCGCCCAGTTGAAGGCCATCGCCGAGGCCGTTGGCACGACCTCGGCCGGCGTCATCGCGCAGTGGATTCGCTCTTGCACCGATCAGGGCATCATCGCCCCCGATATTCCCGGCATTGTCATCGACAAGGTTCCGGCAGGCGTGACCATCGCCATCGACGGCGCGACCCCGGTGACGCTCGACCCGGATATGACCGGCAAGGTGGTCGGCGCCCTGCGCCGCGCTATCAAGACCGGCGCGGGCACGATCGAACCGTTTGAGGCTGTCCCCTATGGCGTCGTGAAGAAGGGGCCGGGTATTCGCCTCATGCTGCCCTTCCATGGCACCGGCGCGCAGAAGTTCGACAACTCGCCTTCGTTCCCGGTGGATCTGGCCGAAGACCTGGCCGACTTGATCGAGAAAGCCGCAGCTTAAGAGAAAAGGCTCGAACGCGGGAACGTTCGAGCCTCATATTCTCTAGATCCAATCAACACGACCACCAAAGCGATATGTAATTGTATGGCTGACAACAATAATATGCAACCTCCCGGCTGCGCTAAACTTCCTTTCCGGGCCGCGATCGAAGCTTGGCAGAACAAATTTGCTGTTGAACGCAACGCGAGGTTTGAGCCGATGCGCGAGGAACAGCGGCTCGCTTATGTCGAATTGATCCGAACTACTGAAGGCCGTGACGTTCGCGGTTACGAGCGGAACATGACGCCTGCGCGCCGCAAGGAAAAGAAGGCGGCGAAGTCGAAAGACGAGCGCGCGCGTCGCACCCCTGAGAAGATCGAGGCCGACAAGATTGCCGCGCGGGAGCGCGCTGCCGCGAGCTACCAGCGGAAGAAGGATAGGGAGGCGCAGGCCGAGGCCAGCGCGCCGGCGCCGCGCATGCAGGATGATCCGAACTTCGGCAAGTTCTGATCGCGCTCACGACGTTCTGCACCGTCTCCGGTGTCCCGCTATAACGAACATGCCAGCCCCAGTTAGAAGCGGCAGGCTGGCGCGGCGCCTCGCGGACCTTCAGAGTAAGCGCACCGCGAGGCGCCAAATAGAAGCCCCTCGCGGACTAGTCACCCGCGAGGGCTTTTGCTTCAGCGGGAAGTAAATAAGAGCTTACTTACTTTAAATTGTAGCGCTGCGCGTAAAACAACTCTTGCGCGATTTAGTTCCTGCGTGCGATTCTCTGCTTCGCCTCATCCCGACGCAGCAGAGAACCCACGATGTCCCCGATCAACATCCCCGCCTACATCCCCACTAACATTTACCGCGCGATGGTCGACCAGCTCATGGTCGCCCCTGCCGCACCCGGCCATGACCTCCGCACCCGCCTTGTCGAAATATTGGGCGCGGCCGGTGTCTGGCCGATCTCCTGCTTAGAGGATCGCCTGGACGAACGGCGTCGGCGCCTTGAGCGCGAGAAAAAGGACAACGGCGAAAAATAGGGGTTGATTGTTAAGGTGCAGCGATTTAGGTAACGGCATCGCGTTACCGAGATTCAGGCAGATGGCACTTTCACCCGCAGAGAAACAGAAGCGCTACCGCGACCGCAAGCGCGCCGCGACCAAAGGTCCTGGCGATGCCAGCGTGGCCGCGCAGGCCGTCCCGTTCTTCCAGTTCTATGTCGAGGACGGGAATACGGATGGCGTGGTCATTCCGCTGCGGCTTGCCGGCATCAAGCCGCCCGAGTTTCTGAACGACCAGCCGGCGCAGTTTCCGCACGATCTCGCCGGCGTTGATCTACCGGCGGCCTCGAATTCGATAGCTCGCGCGGAACTGACGATCGAGTGCCTGCTAGATGCCGCCGGCGCGCTGGCCGGCATCGTGCACCGATACAAGCAATCCGAGATCAAAGCCCGGATCGCTGAAATCGAACAAGCCGACCTGTCGGACCCGATCGCCAAGAAGCAGGCGCTCGCAGACATCGTGCGGCTTCAGAAGATGCTGGACCAGCTATCGAAGCAGGTTCGGTGGACCTTCCCGCAATGGAAGGTGGCGGGCGATTGAGCCCCAAGCAGCGACCGGCCCGACTCCGCTACCACACTTCGTCAGGCCGGCCATCCGTGACCATCGCAAGCAAAGGACAAGCGATGACCAGCAACCTTACCACGCATACCAGCGAAGCGAAAACGGCTTCGCTGGACAAGACCATCACGCGCATGGGACGGAAGGAGTTCAATTCCTTCCTCTATGACCTTTATGGGTGCTCTGGCCGGAACGATGTAACCGCCGACGCGTGCTATACGTCGGAAGACTTTTACATCGAAGTGTTCAGCCACTCGCCGGCCGGATTGATAATCGCTGCGCATCACGGCTTCGTCGGAATTGACCATCAGCTTGTAGATCTGATGCGTCCGGATACCGACTCGCGTTCCGGCTCCCCCGGTGAGGTCGCAGTGACTTTCGAGAGTGAGGCCGCGTGATGAGCATCGTAAAGGACTATGGCCCGCTGATCGAGACGGGCGCTATCGAGGGCGGCGGCAACTACGAGGTTCGCGGCGACAGCCATCCGATGGTCTATGTCTATCTGAGGATCGGCAAGGGCTACGTCGAAAAGGCGACCCATCAGGGCGAATTGTCCGGCGCAGTGGTGGCGGCCATGCTTGCAAGCGAGATCAGGAGGGCAGCCAAGTGACGGCGCTCAATCCCGCCCTTCGCACCCTGATAGCAGCAGCGGCCGCAAGGTATCAGCCGCCCGACAACTACGTTGACGGCCCGAACCCCGTTGAGCTGCCGGCTTCGCTGCTTGCTTCAGAACTGATCGAGTTCGCCCTTGACCGGGCAACGAAGGCCGATCTGTTAGGCATCATCAGGACGACGCTCGCCCTCGAAGCGCAGTAGCGCCGAAGCCCAGGACGATCAACGACATGAGGCCCGCCGGTGCAGATCTGCGGGCCTTCACAATGGATCAGCCCGGATACTTGAATTCAGCGAAATAAATGAAAGCAAATCCCAATCCGGCGACCAATACAACGGTAACGTAGGCAGGCCACATTCGCTGCATGCCACTATACCTGGCTTGTCGATATGAGAAAAATGACATTGCCGCCGTTATTAATAAAATAATACCACTAAATACTAGTGAAGCTGTATGATATCTTTCTGTTTTGTTTGTTAAAGAAATTTGCGGGCCGAAATTTCCCGAGACTACAAATTGCTTTGGTGAGCCAGTGTGAAGAACTGAGACCTTGAATCCCATCCCGGGGTCGAAAACTTTCCAATCGAAATATATATCTTTATCTATGGATAGCTTGATATTGTTGTCAATCGGACGCGCCTGACTCGAAATTACCGTATGCAATACAGATATATTTTCACTAGGCGCTATTGTCAATTTTCTCCGCACATCTTCTAGTTTTAAAGATACATTTCCTGCATTCCAAAAACTGAAAACGGTTTCACTCACCTTATCCAAGATCATTTTCTTGTCAGTATCATTTAACATGCTTACCGGCATGTCGCCGCGTTCAAATACAAGCCTCGTGCTTGAATCGTAGGCCAATACGCCAAACGGCTTCGTATCAATCCAAAAATATATGGATAGGGCAATACTTACGGCCCAGCCCAGCCACTGCATCGCTTCTTTCATGCACAGTGCCTCTTACTCGACAGATTCGACCGGGCTGCGGGGGCTCATTCAATCCCCCCCTCACCATAGCGGCGCTCAAAGTCTCCGCCATCCTTTTCCCTGTTCAAGATGCGCATCATCAACCCAAGCGAGTGGTTGAGCGGGTCCAGTCCAAGATAGACAGCGCTGCCGATCGGCACTTCGGCGGCCCAGCCGCGCACCTTCCATTCGAAGGCCCTTACCTCGCGCTGCATTTCGTCGACCTTGCCGAGTGACAAAGAGCGCTTCGATCGCTGGACCATCACACATCCTCCCCGGCGTCACCTAGGCGCCGGGCGCCCTCGGAGAACACACCGCGCAGGAAGCCCCGCGAGACGGCCTTGTCGGCGTCCGCCAACAGCACATGGAAGTCATGCAGGAGCGCCCGGAGCGCCTGTCGTTCGCTGCCGTGCTCTTCGACTAGCTCGATCAGCTCCCACTCGTCGAACCCTGATCGTTATCGATTTCGGCTGGCTTGGCTGACATGACCTCTGTCCTCGTTATGAGAACGAAATAGGAACACAAACAGTGGGAGAGTCAAGGCGAACGCGCGCCCGCTCCCAGCGCATTTACCGCAAAAACTACCCATCACACTACCGCAATGTCTATTGTAAAATATTGATTTATAATAGCTATTCTGAATTCAATCCTCTCTCGCAGCACCAGCCTCGCTCATCCTCCTCGATATCGCCGGATTTGCGCGCGTTCCTGCCTCTGGAGCCCGCGCCGGGGTGCCTGGTGCTGTCCCGGCTCGTCGTCTCGCCTGCCGGAGGAGTTGTCCCGTGCCGATGCCGATGGAGTATCAACGCGCTTCCGAGGAGTTCGAGCGGTTTCTCGGCCTCGCGCGGGAGCGGGCCGGGCTGTCCACCCGCAACCAGACCTATACGATGGTGCAGGCGGTGCTGCAGGTCTTCCGGCGCCGGCTCGACATGCGCCAGGCCATCGCCTTCGCCGCCGTGCTGCCGCCCGTGCTGCGGGCGATCTTCGTCGCCGATTGGGATCTCGACGCGCCGGCGCTGCCCTTCGGCGCCCGCGCGGCGATGACGAGGGAGGTGCAGTCCTTAAGGCGCGACCATAATTTCGCGCCCGACACCGCCATCGCCGATGTCGCCTTCGCCCTGTGGCAGGTGGTCGACCGGGCGGCGCTGCAGGCCTGCCTGTCGGCCCTGCCCGCCGAGGCGGCCTCGTTCTGGAATGAGGCGGGCTGACCGGCCGCGCGCCGGCGAGCCACCGCCGGGTGGCCGGCGACGCTGTGCCGCCGGGCCCAGAAACCTCCGCATCGTCGCGAAAAGGCGCGCGACTGTCGCGCGGTCGCGCGCGGCCCTATGATCGGCCGCGGCCCGACCGGGTCGAGGGGATCAAACCACCTTGCTGCATCATGATCTGCAATCGCTCCGGCTCTTCGTCGCGCTGTGCGAGCTGCGCAGCCTGAGCCGCGCCTCGGACAGGATGAACATCGCGATCTCGGCGGCGAGCCGCAGGCTCGCTCTGCTGGAGCAGGAGGTGGGGGCGCAGCTGATGAAGCGGCTGCCGCATGGGGTGGAGCCGACCCATGCCGGTGTGACCACGCTGCGCTATGCGCAATCGGTGCTGCGCCTCGCCGACCAGCTGGTGTCCAATATGGACGAGCACCGCTCCGGGGTGCGCGGCCGCGTCCGCGTCTTCGCCTCGAGCTCGGCCCTGGTGCAGAGGCTGGCGCAGGATCTCGCGTCCTTCATGCGCGACAACCCGCAGATCAAGGTCGATCTGGAGGAGCGGCCGACGGCCGAGACCATGGAGGCGCTGACCCGCGGCCAGGCCGATCTCGGCGTGATCGTGCGCGGCATCGTCACCCATGGGCTGACCACCCTGCCCTATTCGCAGGACCGGCTGGCCGTGGCAGTGTTTCCGGAACACAGGCTGTTCGAACGCGCCTCGGTGCGCTTCGGCGAGATTTTGGACGAGGAATTCGTCGCGCTGGATGCCGGGACCGCGATCCATCGGCTGCTGGTCGAGAAGGCGCGCGAGCAGGCGGCGGTGATGCGGCTGCGCGTCCAGGTCCGCAGCTTCGAGGTGATGTGCCAGATGGTCGGCCAGGGGCTCGGCATCGGCGTGCTGCCCGAGGCGGCGCTACGGCCGCTGGCCGAGGCGCTCGGTCTGCGCCTGATCCGCCTCGACGAAAGCTGGGCGCGGCGCCATATCGACATCTGCGTGCCGCAGGCCGGAGAGCAGGATCCGCCCACCGCCCGCCTGCTCGCCGCGCTGCAGGACAACGCCACGACGATTTCTGATTAGTCGAAATCAGAATTGTCGGATTTCTCATTCCGCAAAGGCGGTTTCTGTCACAGTCTCCTTGCAGGAGGGCTTCACCAGCCATGCTCGTTGCCGCGCTCGACGCCCAGGCTGCCACGACCCGCTTCGGCGAGGCGGCGAAGCGTCTGCGGCTTCTGGTCGAGGCGGAGGCGGCGGCGCCCGCGCAGGGCGTGCTGGCGGGGCTGAGCTATCTGGCGAAGGATCTGTTCGCGACACCCGGCCGTGCGCCGACATTGGGGCTGGCGCAGGCGAACTCGCCGCCGTCGCAGATGAAGGCCGCTTTGCTCGCCGCGCTGGACGGGGCCGGCGCGCAACGTCTCGGCTTCTGCGAGATGACCGCGCTGGCCTGCGAACCCTCGGGCGGCAACCCTTTGCGGCAGAGGCCGCTCAACCCCTGGGATCCGTCCCGGATCTGCGGAGGGTCCTCCTCCGGTTCCGCTGTCGCGGTGGCGGCAGGGCTGGTCGATTTCGCCATCGGCTCGGATACTGCCGGCTCGCTGCGCATCCCGGCGCATTGCTGCGGCGTCACCGCCTGGAAGCCGAGCTTCGGCCTGCTGCCGGTCGAGGGCGCGATGGCGCTCGCTCCCTCGCTGGACGTGCTGGGGTTCCTGGCGCGCGATGCCGAGACGCTGGTGAGGCTGGCGCGCTGCCTGCTGCCGCAGCCGGCGCCCGCCCCGCTGCGCCGGATCGCCCATGCCGCGGATGTGAGCGCCGCCGCGGCCACTTCCATCGCCGCCGCCTGCAGCGGATTGGCGGGGCAGCTGAAGGCGAGCGGGCTGCAGCTGGAAGAGGAGCCGCTCGGCGCGCTGCTGCAGGCCTGTGACAGGCTGGTGCTCGACGTACTGCAGGGCGAGATGGCGGCCGAGCATGGCTGGCGGATCGGCAGCGGAACGCTCGACCCGACGCTCGAGACGCGGCTGCGCAAGGGCCTGTCGATGCCGCAGGAGCGGCTCGCCGAGGCGCGAGAGCGCCTGCAGGCGATCGCGCGGGCGCTGACCCTGTTCCGCCATCACGACGCCGTCCTGCTGCCGGTGATGCCGATCGAGACGCCCGATATCGCCAGCTGCGACCCGGAGTCCCCGGGCTTCGCCCCGCGCTCGCTCTATGCGCTCTCGTCCTTCACCCGCTTCGTCAACGGGCTCGGGCTGCCTGCCGTCGCCCTGCCCTGCGGTTTCGATGGCCATGGCCTGCCGATCGGCGCACAATTGGTCGGGCCGCGCGGCAGCGATCTCGCTCTGCTCACCCTGGCGGCACGGATACAGGGTGAAACCGCCTGGCATGGCCGCGAACCCTCGGCACTCGCTGGACTTCTGGAGGCCGCATGATCCATCCCGGCGCATCATCCGCCAAGGCGCTGTCGCATCTGCGCGTGCTCGATCTGACGCGTGTGCGGGCGGGGCCGACCTGCTGCCGCGTGCTGGCCGATTTCGGCGCGGACGTCATCAAGATCGAGGCGCCGGACGGGGTCGATCCGAATGAGGGCATGTCGGGCGCGCGCGACGGCTACGACATGCTCAACCTGCACCGCAACAAGCGCTCGATGACGCTCAACTTGAAGACGCCGCAGGGTCTGGCGGTGTTCATGCGCATGGTCGAGACGGCCGATATCGTCGTCGAGAACTACCGGCCGGACGTGAAGGAGCGGCTCGGCATCGCCTATGAGGATTTGCGGGCCGTCAATGCGCGGATCATCCTGGCGTCGGTGTCGGGTTTCGGGCAGGACGGGCCCTATCGCGAGCGCGCCGGCTTCGACCAGATCGCCCAGGGGATGGGCGGGCTGATGTGGATCACCGGGCTGCCGGGCCAGGGACCGGTCCGGGCCGGGGCCGCCGTGGCCGATTCGACGGCCGGGCTCTATGCGGTCACCGGCATCCTCGTGGCGCTGGCCGAGCGCGAGCGCTCCGGCGAGGGGCAATGGGTCCATACCTCGCTGCTCGAGGCGCAGATCGCGCTCTGCGATTTCCAGGCGGCGCGCTACCTCGTCGACGGCGTCGCCCCCGCCCAGGCCGGCAACGACCATCCCTATGCGACGCCGATGGGCGTGCTCGCCACGGCCGATGGCTACATCAATATCGGCGTCGGCGGCGAGGGCCAGTGGCAGGCGCTGTGCCGGGTTCTGGACCGGCCCGACCTCGCCAACCATCCGGATTACGCGAAAATGCCCGACAGGCTGCGCAACCGGCCGGCCTTGATGGGGCTGCTCACGCAGATCTTCTCCGCCGCGACATCCGATGAATGGCTGGAGCGGCTGGCCGCCGCCGGGGTGCCGGCGGGGCCGATCTACAAGATGGACGAGGTCTTCGACGATCCGCAGGTGCGCCATCTCGGCATCGCCCAGCCGGTGCCGCATGGCGCGCGCGGCGAGATCAGGCTGGTGGGCCAGCCGGTCACGCTGTCGCGGACGCCGGCGGTGCTCGAGACCCCACTGCCGGAGAAGGGCGAGCATTCCGAGGCGGTGCTGCGCGAGATCGGCTATTCCGCCGCCGACATCGCCAGGCTGCGCGAAGCGGGGGCGATCTGATGGGCAGCGTCCGCTACAGCAGCGAAAACGGCATCGCCACGCTGGTCATCGACCAGCCGGACAGGCTCAACGCCATGACCTACGAGATGTGGGCGAGCCTGGAAGGGCTGGTGGCGCGTGCGGAGGCCGATGCGTCGGTCCGCGCCATCCTCGTCACGGGCGAAGGCGGGCGCGCCTTCTGCGCCGGGGCCGATATTTCGCAATTCGGATCGCAGCGCGACGGTGAGGACGCGACCCGCGCCTATGACCAGGCCTATCTCAGCGGCTGCGCCGCCATCGCCAAGGCGAGCAAGCCGAGCGTCGCGGTGATCCGCGGCGTCTGCTTCGGCGGCGGCTTCGGCCTGGCGATGAGCTGCGATCTGCGGCTCGCCCGCAGCGACGCCCGCTTCTGCGTCCCGGCCGCCAGGCTCGGGCTGGGCTATGCCTATGAGGGCGTACGCGCGCTGTTCGGCAAGCTCGGCGCCGGCCCGGTCGCCGATCTGCTGCTGAGCGCCCGGATCATCGCAGGCGAGGAGGCGCTGCGGCTCGGCATCGTCAACGCGCTGTGGGGCGCCGACAGTTTCGAGCAGGAGGCGCAGGCCTATCTCGGGCGGATCGCGGCCAATGCGCCGCTGACCCTGCGCGCCGTCAAGCAGACGCTGAACGCGCTCCTCGCCGGCGAGCAGGAGAGAGACATCGACGCGGCGGACCGGGCGATCGCCGCCTGTTTCACCAGCGCCGATTACAAGGAAGGCCAGCGAGCCTTCCGGGAAAAGCGGGAACCCGCATTCATCGGGGAATAGGCCCGAAGGGGCCAAGATCGTGCAGAAAGCGGGTTTGCCCGCGACAGTGGAGGTTGAGACCATGAAGCGCCGGACATTCTGTGGCGGCCTTGCCGCGCTGACATTCGCCTTCGCCGCTCCGGCGCAGGCGCAGACGCCCCTCTCCCCGCCGGTCCAGCTCACCGTCGGCTATCAGAAGGTCGGCCATCTCGCGCCGATCACGCTGATCGAGGAGGAGCTGAAGAAGCAGGGCGTCGAGATCAAGCTGGTCGAATTCGCCCGCTATGCCGATGCGCGCACCGCCCTGCTCGCGGGTTCGCTCGACGTCGCCTCGGTCGGCCCCGCCGACCTCGCCATCGCGCTGGCCAACGGCTCGACCGGGATGGTCGGCATTATGGGCGTCGGGGCTTCGCCGAAATACGTCATCGGCCGCAAGGGCGTGAAGCTCGACAGCTGGGACGACATCAAGGGCAAGAAGATCGCGATCGCGCCGGGCTCGGCCGTCTGGTTCCAATATGCGGCGACGCTGATCGAGAAGGGCATCCCCTACAACGCCTTCAACGCCATCAACATCCAGGGCGGCGGCGCCAATTTCAACCAGGCGCTGGAGAAGGGCGAGGTCGACGCCATCGTGACCTGGGAGCCGTTCGAATCGATCCCGGTGATGAAGGGCTATGGCTTCTTCGCCAAGAATCTCGACTATTCCGCCTCCAAGGCGGTCGGCGCCGAGCTCGGCATGCTCGCCGCGTCGAAAGCCGCCGTCGACGGCAAGCGCGAGGCGGTGCAGCGCGTCGTCACCGCCTATGTCAGGAAGATGAAGGAGCTCGAGAGCTCGCCCGCCGCCTTCGGCACGGCGATCGCAAAGCTGACCGGGCTGGAGGAGGCCGTCTCGGCCGAGATCGCCAAGGTGATCAAGCTCGGGCCGGTGATCACCGTCGATCAGATCAAGCGCCAGGCCAAGGCCTTCAACGAGCTCGGCGTGATCCCCAAGGACGTCTCCGGCGATATCGAGAAATATTGGGATGCGAGCTTCCTGGAGCAGGCGGCCAAGAGCTGAGCGGCCAAAGAGCTGAGGCGGACAAGAGCTGAGCCGAGGCGGCCCGGCCGCCGCGAGAGACTCCGACTGAAGGCGGCAGCCCGGCACCGATCGCCCCGGCTGCCGCCCCCTTCTCCTCGAGGTCGAGACTGGAACATCCGATGACCGCCACGGCCGAAACCTCTCCCCCGCCCTCCGCTTCCGGCGAGAGCCTGCGCTATCTCGGCGCGCGGCTGCGGCAATACGGCGCCGCGATCCTGCTGCCGCTGACGCTGGTCGTCCTGTGGCAGCTCGCCGGCAAGGACGGCTCGCTCGCCGGCGGCGCGCTGCCGACGCCGGACCGGGTCTGGGCGGCGTGGAAGATCTGGGCCTTCGGCACGCCGAGCGGCATGAGCCTCTCGCCCTATGTCGGCACCTGGGCCGAGAGCGTGCTGTTCTCGGCCCAGCGCGTGGCGAAGGGCTTCGCGCTGGCGATCCTGGTCGGCGTGCCGCTCGGCATCCTGATCGGCTGGTCGAAGCTGGCGCAGGCCATGGTCGACCCGACGATCCAGTGGCTGCGGCCGGTCCCGATCACCGCCTGGCTGCCGATCTCGATCGCGATCTTCGGCATCGCCGATTTCGGCGCGGTCTTCCTGATCACCATCGGCGCCTTCTATCCGATCGTGATCAACACCACCCAGGGCGCCCGTGACGTCGAGAAGAACTGGATCCGCGCCGCGCTGATGATGGGCGCCGGGCGGCTGGACATCCTGCGCCGCATCGTCCTGCCCGCCGCCCTGCCCTCGATCTTCACCGGGCTGCGCATCGGGCTCGGCATCGGCTGGACGGCGGTGATCGTCTCGGAGATGGTCGCGGTGAAATCCGGCCTCGGTTACGTGCTGTGGGATGCCTATTACGTCGGCCGCATGGATATCGTCATCGCCGACATGGTCTCGATCGGCCTCGTCGGCTTCCTCTCGGACTGGCTGATCGTCAGGCTCGAGATGTGGGTGCTGCGCTGGCGCCGCCTGCAGAACTTCAACGGTTGAGCGCGCAGATGGGCACGATTTCCTTCAACGCCGTTTCCAAGGTCTATGGCGGACCGGCCGGGGTGCGGGCGCTCGACAATGTCGATTTCCAGATCGGCGAGGGCGAGTTCGTCGCCCTGCTCGGTCCCTCCGGCTGCGGAAAATCCACGCTGCTGAACCTTCTGGCGGGGTTCGAGCCGCTGAGCGACGGGGTGCTGACCTTCGACGGGCAGGCGATCAGCCGGCCGGGCCCCGATCGCGGCGTGGTGTTCCAGGAGGCGGCTCTGCTGCCCTGGCTCAGCGTCTGGGAGAATGTCGTGTTCGGGCCGAAGGTGCAGGGCCGCAGCGCCGCGGAATACGAGGACAAGGCCCGCGACATCCTGAAGATCGTCGGGCTGGAGAATTTTCACCAGGCGCTGCCGGTGCAGCTCTCGGGCGGGATGCGCCAGCGCGTCGGCATCGCCCGCGTGCTGGTGATGGAGCCGCGCGCGCTGCTGATGGACGAGCCCTTCGGCGCGCTCGACGCGCAGACGCGGCTCTCCATGCAGCAATTGCTGCTGGAGGTGTGGCAGCGGCTGAAGACCACCGTGCTGTTCGTGACGCATGACATCGACGAGGCGATCCTGCTCGCCGACCGGGTCTGCGTGATGACCGCGCGGCCGGGCCGGATCACCCGCGACATTCCGATCACCCTGCCGCGGCCACGGTCGCTCGACGACCTCACCACCTCCGATTTCACGCGGTTCAAGGCCATGATCATGGCCGAGATGCGCGCCGGCCATCACTGACGAGGCTGATCCCATGGCCAACCCCCGGATACCCTACCGCCTCTCCTCGCAGCGGCCGGAACTGCCGGCGCTGCGCGGCAAGCGGATCTTCGTGCATCTCGTCGTCAATGTGGAGCATTGGCAGTTCGACCAGCCGATGCCGCGCACCATCATCACGCCGCCGCATGGCCGCGAGACGGTGCCGGACGTGCCGAATTTCTCCTGGGCGGATTACGGCATGCGTGCCGGGCTGCCGCGCATCCTCAAGCTGTTCTACGAGCGCGGGCTGCCGGCCTCGGCCAGCTTCAACGCCGGGGTGATCGACGCCTATCCCGCCGCCGCCGAAGCGATGCTGGAAGCGGGCTGGGAGTTCATCGGCCATGGCATCCACCAGAAGGCGATCAACCATGCGGAGGGCGGCGAGGAGGCCGTCATCCAGGGCGCGCTGGACAAGATCGCCGCCTTCACCGGCAGCCGGCCGCGCGGCTGGCTCTCGCCCGGCCTGCGCGAGACGGTCGACACGCCGGACCTGCTGAAGCGCAACGGCATCGACTATGTCTGCGACTGGGTGGTGGATGATCTGCCGAGCTGGATGGCGACGCGCCACGGGCCGATGGTCGCGATGCCCTATAATCTCGAGATCAACGATTCGATCATCTATGCGGTGGAGCGTCACGCTACCGGCGAGATGGCGAAGCGACTGGCGCATACGCTGCGGCTGTTCGAGGACGAGGTCAGCGAGAACCCGCGCGTACTGGCGATCGGGCTGCATCCGCATCTGATCTCGGTGCCGCATCGCTTCCACGAACTCGTCCAGATGATCGAGATGCTGCACGCCAGCAGCGAGGTGATCTTCGTGACCGGCAGCGAGATCTGCGACTGGTACATCCAGGCGGAACCGCTGCGCGGCGCCTGAAGCGACCGAGGAAATCGAGATGGACCTGAAACTGAGCGGGCGCCGCGTGCTGATCACCGGCGGCTCGAAGGGCATCGGCGAGGCCTGCGCCCGGATCTTCCTCGCCGAGGGCTGTTCGGTGGTGCTGGTGGCGCGGGACGCGACCCGTCTCGCCGCTTGCGCCTCCGGGCTCGGCGCCGGCAACCGCGTCGCCACCTGCGCGGCCGATCTCTCCGACGGGGCGGAGCGCGAACGGGTCGCCGCCAGCTTCCCGGACATCGACATCCTGATCAACAATGCCGGGGCGATCCCGGGCGGCGGATTGCTCGATCTCTCGATGGAGACGTGGGAAGAGGCCTGGGCGCTCAAGGTGATGGGCTATATCCACCTGACCAAGCTCTATCTCGCCGGGATGAAGGAACGGCAGGCCGGCTGCATCGTCAACATCATCGGCGCCGCCGGCCGCAGCCCGCGCTACGACTATGTCTGCGGCGGCACCGGCAATGCCGCGCTGATGGCCTTCACCGGGGCGGTCGGCGGCAAATCGGCGGATTGGGGCGTGCGGGTGATGGGCATCAACCCCTCGCAGACCCGCACCGACCGCATCGTCTCGCTCAGCAGGATGCGGGCGAAGGCCGCCTTCGGCGACGAGACGCGCTGGGAGGAGATGCTGGCCAACCTGCCGCTGGACCGGCTGATCGAGCCCGAGGAGATTGCCAATGCGGCCGCCTTCCTCGCCTCCCCGGCCTGCGGCTATGTCAGCGGCACCGTGCTCGACATCGATGGCGGCGGCGCGTTTCGCGGCTGATCCGCTCCGCCCGATGGCTGCCGGGCGCCCCGTCAGCGCGACGAGCGGGACGCCGCATGACCTTCAATCTCCGGGCTGCGCGCCGTCATAGCCGCCGATGATCACCAGGTCGGTCTTGCCGGCCTGGGCGAGATGCTTCACCGCCTCCTGATACTCCGCCGATTCGTAGCAGGCGCGCGCGGTGGCCTCGTCCTTGAACTCGATCACCACATTATGCTTGCGGCCTTCGCCGCGGGCGAGCTTGTAGTCGCCGCCGCGCACCAGGAATTTCCCGCCGTATTTGGCGAAGGCGATGGCGTTGAGCGAGCGATAGGCGTCATAGGCCGCCTGGTTCTCGACATCGACGCGCGCGATCCAGTAACCCTTGGCCATGGTCACATGCCCTCCACGACGACGATGTCGATCTCGCCGGCGCCCTCGCGCAGCTTGCGCGCCTCGGCATATTCCGGGGAATTCGCATAGGCCTTGGCCGCGTCGAAATCCTTGAACTCGATCACCACGTTGCGGGCGCGGCCCTCGCCCTCGGCCACCGTCATCTGGCCGCCGCGCACGATCGGCGTGCCGCCATAGATCTTCATGGCTTCGCCGGCTTTCGCGGCATAGGCGGCCCATTGCGTCGCATTGGTCACCTTGGCGCGGGCGATCACATATCCCTTGGGCATGGTCGTTTCCTGATTCCGATGGGACAGCGAGCTTAGGAGGCGGCGGCGATCTCGTCCATGATCGCGGCGGCCGCGCCACGCGGGTCCGGGGCGCGGATGATGGGACGCCCGACCACGAGATGGTCGACGCCGGCCCGGATCGCCTCGCCCGGCGTCAGCGTGCGCTTCTGGTCGCCGACATCGGCGCCGGCCGGCCGTATGCCGGGGGTGACGATCACCATGTCGGCGCCGACGACATCCCGCACGATCTCGGTTTCGGCCGCGGAGCAGACGATGCCGTCGATGCCGGTGGTGCGGGCCTGCTCGGCCCGCAGGCGCACGAGATCGCGGATCGCCAGGCCATAGCCGGCATCCCTGAGGTCGCCATCGTCATAGGAGGTCAAGGCGGTGACCGCGAGCAGCTTCAAATCGCTGTCGGCTCGGCCCTCGACCGCGCCGCGCATGGTCTGGGGATAGGCGTGCACGGTCAGGAAGGTGACACCGAGCTTGGTGAGCGAATCCACGCCCTCGGTGACGGTGTTGCCGATATCGTGCAGCTTGAGATCGAGGAAGACCTTCTTGCCCTCGGCGACCAGCTGGCGCGACAGGTCGAGCCCGCCGGCGAAGGCCAGGCGATAGCCGATCTTGTAGAAGCTCGCCCCGTCCCCCAGCGTCGAGACGATGCGATAGGCGTCCCAGATGGTGGGGACGTCGAGCGCGACGATCATCCTGTCGCGCATGTCGTTGATCTTGCGGGTCATCGGCATCCCTCCGGCGGCTGCCGCGATGGGCCATGATTCGAGAAGGGATGCAAGACGGGTCGCAGGAACGGGCGCTCGACCGGCGCGAGCGCGGCTTCAGGTCCCGCCGCCCTGCCCCAGCACCTGCTGGAAGACCTGCGCCCAGACATCGCCGGTCTGCGCGCCCGAGACGGCGAGCTTGCCGTCGATGATGAAGAAGGGCACGCCGGTGACGCCGACCTTCTGGGCATGGGCTTCCAGCCCGATGATGGTCTCGCGCAATTCCTCGTTGTCGAGCTCGTCGCGAGCGGATTGCTCGTCGAAACCCTGCTCCACGGCGATCGCGACCAGGGTTTCGAGATCGCCGATGTCGCGGCCCTCCTGGAAATAGGCACGGAACAGCGCCGCGGTCATCTCGCTGCCCTGCTGCACGGTGGAGGCGGCGGCGACCAGCATATGGGCGCGGCGGGTGTTCACGCTCTTGGTCACCCTGCCCCAGTTGAAGGTGACCCCGCTCTCCAGCGCCGCCTCCGAGAGGCGCAGCTCGATCTCCTTGCGTTTCCCGGGGCCGAATTTGGCGTCGAGATAGGCCGTCCGGTCCATGCCTTCCTCGGGCATGTCCGGATTGAGCTCATAGGGCAGCCAGGTGATGGCGACGCGGTCGGTCAGGCCATGGGCGCGCAGCGCCGCCTCGAGCCTCGCCTTGCCGATGAAGCACCAGGGGCAGACGATGTCGGAGACGATGGCGATCGGGAGTTTGTCCTGCATGATGGGCTTTCGTTCTGCTGGTGCCGCGCTGCGTGTTCGAGGGGCCGGAGCCCGACCTTGCTATCGGAAGCGTCCCGGTCGGGACGTCCTCCGTCACCGGGGCGTCTCGCCGCCGGGGGGCGGATAGGCATGGCTGACGCCTAGCCTGTCCTCGACGGCCGCCTCGGCACCGGGCATCTCGCAGCCGGACAGGTAGGAGGGCCCGACGGGCACCTTGCCGGCGCCGCCGGGGATATCGAGGATATAGGTGGGCTGGCACAGCCCCGAAAGATGGCCGCGCAGGCTTTTGACCAGCGCCTGCCCCTCGTCCAGCGACAGCCGGAAATGGCCGGTGCCGGGGGCGAGATCCGGGTGATGCAGGTAATAGGGCTTGACCCGGTTCTCGACGAAGGCCCGCATCAGCGCCGCGAGCGTGTCGGGATCGGCATTGACGCCCTTGAGCAAAACGCTCTGGCTGATCAGCACATGGCCGGCATCGGCCAGCCGCGCCAGCGCCAGGCGGGCCTCGCCGGTGAACTCGCGCGGGTGGTTGGCGTGGATGGCGATATAGCTCGCCTTGCCCGGCACGCGCAGCGCCCGGGCGAATTCCGCCGTGATCCGCTCGGGCTGGACCATCGGGACGCGGCTGTGCCAGCGCGCCACCTTGATATGCGCGATGGCGGCGAGCCGCGCCGTGACCGCGCGGATGCGCCGTGGCGACAGGATCAGCGGGTCGCCGCCGGTCATGATCACCTCCCAGATCTCGGGATGCGCCGCGAGATAGGCCAGCGCCGCCTCGAGCCTGTCGCCGGTCAGCGCATCGCCGCCCGGCCCGACCATCTCGCGGCGGAAGCAGAAGCGGCAATAGACCGGGCAGGCATGGACGAGCTTCAGCAGGGCACGGTCGGGGTAGCGATGCACCACGCCCTCGACCGGGGAATGCGCCGCGTCGCCGATCGGGTCGGCACGTTCCTGCGGCGCGGCCTCCAGTTCGCGGGCGGTCGGGACGAATTGGCGCGCGATCGGGTCGGCCGGATCGGCAGGGTCGATCAGCCCGGCCATGGCCGGCGTCACGGCGACGGCGTAACGCGCGGCGACGGCGTCGAGCGCCGCGCGCCCGGCCGGATCGGCCAGGCCCCGGGCGATCAGGGCGTCGATGCTGCGTAGCGGGGTATGAGCGGTCATGGCGGTTCCCTGCCCGGTTCCGCCACCGGCGTCCAGAGCACATCGTCGATGCGGCGCGCGCCGGTGCAGAGCATCACCAGGCGGTCGAAGCCGAGAGCGATGCCGCAGGCCTGCGGCATCAGCGCCAGCGCCGCCAGGAAATCCTCGTCGATCGGATAGCGCTCGCCATAGATCCGGGCCTTCTCGTCCATATCGGCCTCGAAGCGGCGGCGCTGCTCGGCCGGGTCGGTCAATTCGCCGAAGGCATTGGCCAGTTCGACGCCGCAAGCATAGAGTTCGAAGCGCTCGGCGACACGCGGATCCCCCGGCTTCGGCCGCGCCAAGGCGGCTTCCGAGATCGGATACTCCATCAGGATCGTGGCGCGGTCCTGTCCGAGATGCGGCTCGATCCGCTCCGACAGGATGCGGCTGAAAATATCGGACCAGCTGTCATCGGCGGCGACGCGGATGCCGGCCTGCACCGCATCCGCCGCCAGCCCGTCGCGATCGACATCGTGATCGGCCGTCACCGTGCGCAGGAGATCGATGCCGGCATGGCGGAGGAAGGCCTCCTGCAGAGTGAGGCGCTCGGGCTGCGCAAACGGATCGACGCTGCGGCCGCGCCATGTCAGACGCGACGCGCCGGCAGCCTCTGCCGCCTCGGCGAGAAGGGCCGCGCAATCCTGCATCAGCGCCGTATAGCTCTCGCCCGCCCGGTACCATTCGAGCATGGTGAATTCCGGATGATGCAGCGCCGTGCGCTCGCGATTGCGGAAGACGCGGGCGAATTCGAAGAGCCGCGGCTCGCCCGCCGCCAAGAGCTTCTTGGCCGCGAATTCCGGCGAGGTGTGGAGATAATAGGGGTGGGAAAGCCCTGCATCGTCGATCAGGCTGGTGGCGAAACCGTGCAGATGCGTCTCGTTGCCCGGCGAGACCTGCAGGATCGCCGCCTCGACCTCGATGAAATCGCGCGCCTCGAACCAGTGCCGCAGCGCCCTCCTGATCCGGTTGCGGGCCAGCAGCGCCGGCCGCCGGTCGGCGTGGATATCCGGCCGCCAGAAGGGCGGTCTCCGTTCGGCCATGTCGCGTCCTTCAGCCGGCGCACTCCCGGGCAGCGCCGCGCGCAAGATGAAGGGGAAGCGCCGCAGGGTCCAGCGGGCGATGATCGGAGAGCGCGCTCCGGGCGCTCGATGCAGGGCCCGCGCGCGAAACGCTTCCGTTTTCGGCCCCGATGCGGTAGTGGCGCGGCAATGAATTCGATCGCGCGGATGCCGCGCAGCAGCAAGGAAGACATCGCCGTGGTCAAGGTCATCGCCTCCTCCGTCCGAAAGGGCAATGTGCTCGAGCTCGACGGGCATCTCTGCTCGGTCCTCTCCGCCGAAAGCTTCTTCCCCGGAAAGGGCACGCCGACGACGCAGATCGACATGCGCCGCATCTCCGACGGCGTGAAGATGACCCAGCGCTACAAGACGACGGAGCAGGTCGAGCGCGCCTATGTCGAGGATCGCGACTTCACCTATCTCTACCAGGATGGCGAGCAATACGTGTTCATGAACCCCGAGACCTTCGACCAGATCAATGTCGATGGCGACGTGGTCGGCGACATGGCGCCCTATCTCCAGGAAGGCATGAAGGTTTCGCTCTCGGTGTTCGAGGACAAGGCCGTCGCGATCGAGCTGCCGCAGCGGGTGACCGTCGAGGTCGCCGAGACCGAGCCCGTGACCAAGGGCCAGACCGCCTCCTCCTCCTACAAGCCCGCCATCCTGGTCAACGGCGTGCGCACCGCCGTGCCGCCGCATATCGGCCCCGGCGTCCGCATCGTGGTGATGACCGCCGACGGCTCCTATGTCGAGCGCGCCAAGGACTGAGGACGTCCCTGCTGCAATCGGCGCGGGAGCGCCTATATCGGCAACGCAAGCGGGCCCGACCGGGCCCGTTTTCCGTTGAGGGAACTCGCACAATGCCCATCTCAGCCCGCTCCGCCGCACTCGCCGGCTTCGTCCAGACGCTCAAGGCGCTCGACGCCATTCTCGACAAGACGGTCGAACAGGCCGCTTCCCGCAAGATCCAGCCCGAGGTGTTGCTGGACGCCCGGCTCGCGCCCGACATGCTGCCCTTCACCCGGCAGATCCAGCTCGCCTGCGATTTCGCCAAGAACGCCGCCGCGCGGCTGTCCGGCGGCGAGAACCCCCGCCATGCGGATGAGGAGACGAGCTTCGACGAGCTGAAGGCGCGCATCGCCAAGGTGCTGGCCTTCATCGGCGCGGTGGACGATGCGAGCTTCGAGGCGGGGCTGACCCGCGACGTCACCTTCCCGCGCGGCCCCAGCGCCACGGTGACGATGCGGGGAGAGAAATATCTGACGCTGTTCGCCGTGCCGAACTTCTATTTCCACGCAACGACCGCCTATGCGATCCTGCGCGAGAACGGCATCCAGATCGGCAAGCAGGATTTTCTGCTGGGCGTGCTCGATAGCTGAACGGCGGCCCTTGTAAGCGCCGCGCGGCCCCCCATATCAGGGTCACGGCGATGTCGAGGGCGTTCCACTGTCCTCCACCGTCGAGAAGACGGCCTTGGCCGAACTGTGACGCCGGATGTACGCGCACCGTTCAGGGCCTTGGCCGTTGGTTCTTCCGAGGCCCGTAGCGATCACTCGCTGCGGGTCTTTTCGTATTCGGACTTCGCCGGCCGGCGATCACAGGGCCAGCGATCACATGGCGGCTTCTGCCCTCAGCCGGCCAGGAACTGGTTGTTCAGCCGCTCCTCGCCCAGCGTGCCGGCGGGGCCATGGCCGGGCAGGAACTGGACATCGTCGCCGAGCGGCAGGAGCTTCGTCCTGATACCGGCGATCAGCTGGTCATGGCTGCCATAGGGAAAATCGGTGCGGCCGACGGATCCGGCGAACAGCGTGTCGCCGGCCAGCAGAAAGCGCAGATCCTTCTGGAAGAAGGTGACATGGCCGGGGGTGTGGCCGGGCACGTGCTGCACGGAAAACCGGATATCCCCGATCGCGACCTCGTCGCCTTCGGCGAGCCAGCGCGTCGGCGTGACCGGGCGCATGCCTCTGATGTCGAAGCGCATCCCCGAGGCCGGCAGGTCGTCGAGAAGGAACCGGTCGGCCTCGTGCGGGCCGATGATCGGCAGGCCGAGGGTCTCGGCCAGCTCGGACGCTCCCCCCGCATGATCGAAATGGCCATGGGTGAGCCAGATCGCGGCTCCCGTGACGCCGATCTCTTTCAGCGCACCCATGATCAGCGGGAGATCCCCGCCGGGGTCGACGATCGCCGCCTGCATCGTGCGCGTGCACCAGACGATGGAGCAGTTCTGCTGGAAGGGCGTCACCGGCACGACGGCGATGCCGAGCGGCGGCTTTGTCTGGTCGGACATCGGTTTATTCCCTCGGGGTCAGCGCCTGCAGCGATTGGCGACGAGGCCGCGAAATTCCGCGAGCTCCGCATCCATCTGCGCCACGTTGCGCTCGCGCTCGGCGCCGCTCTGGCAGCTGGCGAAGACCGAGCGGGCCTGTTGCAGGAAGCCGACATGCTCGCGCCACAGCCGGCATTGCGTCGGCTGATCGGCCGTGCCGCCGTCGCGCAGCAGGCGGAGCTGGCGGTTCATGCCAGCCTCGTTCTGCAGCAGGTCGCGCGAGCAGGTGACCGGCCGCGCCTGGCCAGCGGCGGGGCCGGCGGCCAGCAGCAGGCCGAGCAGCATCAGCGAGACATGCTTCATCCGAGGTTCAGCTCCTTGAAGAAATCATTGCCCTTGTCGTCGATGACGATGAAGGCCGGGAAATCGACGACCTCGATGCGCCAGACGGCTTCCATGCCGAGCTCCGGATACTCCAGCACCTCGACCTTCCTGATGCAATCCTGCGCCAGCCTCGCAGCCGGCCCGCCGATCGAGCCGAGATAGAAGCCGCCATGGCGGGCGCAGGCATCGCGCACCGCCGAGGAGCGGTTGCCCTTGGCGAGCATGATCATCGAGCCGCCGAAGGACTGGAACTGATCGACGAAGGAATCCATCCGCCCGGCCGTGGTCGGTCCGAAGGAGCCCGACGCCATGCCGTCCGGGGTCTTGGCCGGGCCGGCGTAATAGACCGGATGGTTCTTGAAATAATCGGGCATCCCCTGCCCCGCTTCCAGCCGCTCACGGATCTTGGCATGGGCCGCGTCGCGGGCGACGATGATGGTGCCGGTCAGCGACAGCCGCGTCTTCACCGGATATTGCGAGAGGGTCGCGAGAACCTCGCTCATCGGCCGGTTGAGGTCGATCTCGACCACAGCCCCGCCGAGCGACGCGTCCTCGACCTCCGGCAGATAGGTCGCCGGATTGGTCTCCAGCGCCTCGAGATAGATGCCGTCGCGCGTGATCTTGCCCTTGGCCTGGCGGTCGGCCGAGCAGGAGACGCCGAGGCCGATCGGCAGCGAGGCGCCATGGCGCGGCAGGCGGATGACGCGCACGTCATGGCAGAAATACTTGCCGCCGAATTGCGCGCCGACGCCCAGCGCCTGCGTCATTTTGTGGACCTCCGCCTCCATCTCGAGATCGCGGAAGGCATGGCCGCTTTCCGAGCCCTGCGTCGGCAGCGCGTCGAGATAGCGGGTCGAGGCGAGCTTCACCGTCTTCAGATTCTGCTCGGCCGAGGTGCCGCCGATGACGATGGCGAGATGGTAGGGCGGGCAGGCGGCGGTGCCGAGCGTCAGGATCTTCTCCTTCAGGAACGCCATCATGCGCTCCCTGCTGAGCAGCGAGGGCGTCGCCTGGAACAGGAAGGTCTTGTTGGCCGAGCCGCCTCCCTTGGCGACGAACAGGAATTTATAGGCGTCCTCGCCCTCGGCATAGATGTCGATCTGCGCCGGCAGGTTGGTGGCGGTGTTCTTCTCCTCGAACATCGAGAGCGGCGCCACCTGGGAATAGCGCAGATTGCGCTTGTAATAGGCATCGGCGACGCCCTGGCCGAGCGCGGCCTCGTCATCGCCTTGCGTCCAGACCTTGCGGCCCTTCTTGCCCATGATGATGGCGGTGCCGGTGTCCTGGCACATCGGCAGCACGCCGCCGGCGGCGATATTGGCGTTCTTCAACAGGTCATAGGCGACGAATTTGTCGTTCGAGGTCGCCTCGGGGTCGTCGAGGATTTTCGCCAGCTGCGCGAGATGGCCCGGGCGCAGCAGATGGTTGATGTCGATGAAGGCCTGTTCGCTGAGGCGGCGGATCGCCTCGCGCGAGACGCTCAGCACCTCCTGGTCGCCGAGCATCGTGACCGAGACGCCCTCCGTCCCGAGCTTGCGGTAAGGCGTCGTGTCCTCGCCGAGCGGGAAGAGTTCGACATGCTGATAGGCCATGGAAGTCAGGCTCCGGAGCAGAAAGCGCGCCTGTCCCGCACGAGGCGGACGGCGCCGTCGCGGGCGTCATAGCCGCTCGTGGAGCCGCATCCAAGCCCAGGCTGGAAAGGTTCCAGCCGAGGCGTCAGGCGGCCTTGGCGGCGGATTCGGCGAGGATGGCGTAGATCGCCTCGGGGTCGCGCGTATGGCGCACCTGATCGAGCACGGACTGGTTGCGCAGCACGCGCGCGACACGAGCCAGCGCCTTGAGGTGATCGGCGCCGGCCCCCTCGGGCGCGATCAGCACGAAGATGATGTCGACCGGCTGGCCGTCGAGCGCCTCGAACTCGATCGGCTTCTCCGCCCGCGCGAACAGCCCGACCAACCGATCGATGCCGAGCATGCGCCCATGGGGAATGGCGATGCCGTCGCCGATGCCGGTGGAACCCAGCCGCTCGCGCTGCAGCAGCGCCTCGAAGAGCTCGCGCTCCGGCAGACCCGTCAGGAGCGCGGCATGCTGGGCCAGCTCGTGCAGCGCCTGCTTCTTGCTGTTGGCCCGCAGCGGCGAGATGACCGCGGCCGGCGTCAGGAGATCGATCAGCGTCATGCGCCAGTCCATGCATGTCCCGTGCCGGCCGGAAGCGTCCGGCACGAGTCAACCGTGGTGACCGGGCAATAGCGGCGCCCGTCTTACGAAAGCGACGCCGGCGGATCGATCCAGCCGATATTCCCGTCGCGCCGGCGGTATACGATGTTCACCCGCCCATGGCCAGCGTGACGGAAAACGATCACCGGCGCGCCCGTCAGGTCGAGCTCCGCGACAGCGTCGCTGACGGTCAGATTATGCAGGGATTTGGTGGATTCGGCCACGATAACCGGGTTGTCGCCCTCGCCCGTCGCCTCGATCTCCTCGATATCGTCATCCGGAGCGGCAATGACATAGCTGGGGATTTCGATGCCCGGCTCGCGGCCATTGGCGGCGGAACGGTCCTTCAGCCGGCGCTTGTAGCGCCTGAGGCGCTTCTCGATGCGCTCGGCCATCTTGTCCAGGCTGGCATAGGCGTCATGGGCGGTGCCGGATGCTTCCAGGGTGATTCCCGAGGAGAGATGCAGCACACCATCGGTCTTGAACGCCGTTCCGTCCTTCCCGACCGTGACGTGGCCCTGATAGCCGCCTTCGTAATATTTGCTCAGGGCGGCTGCGACGCGGGCTTCGGCCTGGCCCCGCAGGGCCTCGCCGACATCGAGGTTCTTGCCGGAAATCCGCAAGCTCATGGAGTGTGACCCCTCATTTGCCATGGCCAGTGAACGGCCATGTATCGGAGCTAAGAACTGGTCCCCCGCCCTGTCAATGACGCTGCCGACATTCCTTCGGGCGGCCGCCCGGCGCAGCGCGGCAGGCCGATTGCCCCAAGGTCATCGGGCCCTCGTTCGGACACATTGCGGTTCGATGCTGGGCGGTCGCGCGGCGGATGGAGGAGCGCTTCAGCCTCGGCCCATGGCCATCGCCACCTTCTCCCGGCGCCGCTCCATCGATGAGGGAATGCGCAGGGATTCCCGATATTTGGCGACGGTGCGGCGCGCGATCTCGATGCCGCTCGATTTCAGCCGGGCGACGATCGCGTCGTCGGAGAGCACCTCGCTCGGTGCCTCCTCGTCGATCATCTGCTTGATGCGGAAGCGCACCGCCTCGGCCGAATGGGCCTCGCCATAGCCGGTGGCGGCGATGGCGGCCGAAAAGAAATATTTCATCTCGAAGACGCCGCGCGCGCAGGTCAGGTATTTGTTCGACGTCACCCGCGAGACCGTGGATTCATGCATGCCGATCGCGTCGGCCACGGTCTTCAGGTTGAGCGGGCGCAGATGCTCGACGCCATGGGCGAAGAAACCGTCCTGCTGGCGCACGATCTCGCTGGCGACCTTCAGGATGGTGCGGGCCCGCTGCTCCAGCGAGCGCGTCAGCCAATTCGCCGTCTGCAGGCATTCCGCGATGAAGGCCTTGTCCTCGTCGTTGCGCGCCGCGCGCGACACCCGCGCATGATAGGTCTGGTTGACCAGCACGCGCGGCAGGGTGTCGGGGTTGAGATCGACGAGCCAGGATCCGTCAGGCGCGGCGCGGATGAAGACGTCCGGCACCACCGTCTCCGCCATGGCGCCGCCGAAGCCGCGGCCGGGCTTGGGATCGAGCCGCCGGATCTCGGCGACCATATCGGCGATATCCTCGTCATCGACGCCGCAGATCCGCTTCAACCCGGCGAAATCCCGCTTGGCGACGAGGTGGAGATTGGCGACCAGCGCCTGCATGGCCGGGTCGAAGCGGTCGCGGTCGCGCAGCTGGATCGACAGGCATTCGCGGACGTCGCGGGCCGCGACGCCCGAGGGATCGAAGCCCTGGATGACGCGCAGCACCTGCTCGACCCTGTCCAGCCCGATGCCGAGCCTCTCCGCGATGTCGGTGATGGGTTCGGAGAGGTAGCCGGCATCGTCGACCGCATCGATCAGGTGCCGGCCGATGATGCGGTCGACCGGCTCCGTCACCGCTAGGTCGAGCTGCTGGCTGAGATGTTCGTGAAGGGAGGTCTCGGCGGTGAGCCCGCTCTCGAACCCGTCGGGTCCGTCCTCGAAGGAGCCGCCGGCGCCGCCATAGGAGCCGCCGACGATCGGCAGGCTGTCGGCGCCTCGCGTATCGAGCCGCGCCACGCTCGGCTGCTCGCCCTGAAAGACATTGTCGAGCCCGGTGCCGAGCCGGTTCTCCATCCCCTCTTGCGTGTTCAGGCTCTCGGCCCGCGCATAGCTCTCGGGATCGGCCGCGAGCGGGCCGTCGCCGGCGCCGTTGAGCTGGAGCGGGCCGTCCGAGGCGTCGTCGCGCTCCAGCAGCGGATTGCGCTCCAGCTCGGTCTCGACAAAGCTTTGCAGCTCCAGATGCGACAACTGCAGGAGCTTGATCGCCTGCAGCAGCTGCGGCGTCATCACCAGGGACTGGCCCTGGCGCAGCTCCATGCGCGGCATCATCGCCATTGCGCTCTCGACTCCCTTCGCGCAAGCGTGCCGGTTCGGCACAGTTCTTGCCTTCGAAGCGAAGCCTAACCCTGCTGGAGCCCCCCGTCAAAGGGGAGAGGCGCCCGTCTGGCCGCGAAGTTAATGCAGTGCAGCAATGGGCCGCGGATCCGCCGCGGCCGGCTGCTCAGAGCCGGAAATCCTCGCCGAGATAGACCCGGCGCACATCGGCATTGGCGATGATCTCGGCCGGCGAGCCCTCGGTCAGCACCCGTCCGGAATGGATGATGTAGGCGCGGTCGACCAGGCCCAGCGTCTCGCGGACATTGTGGTCGGTGATCAGCACGCCGATGCCGCGATCCGTCAGCTGCCGGACCAGGGCCTGGATGTCGCCGACGGCGATCGGATCGATGCCCGCGAAAGGCTCGTCGAGCAGGATGAAGGAGGGTTTGCCGGCGAGAGCGCGGGCGATTTCGCAGCGCCGCCGCTCGCCGCCCGACAGGGCGATGGACGGCGCCTTGCGCAGGCGGGAAATGTTGAACTCGTCGAGCAGCGTGTCGAGCTGCCGCTCGCGCGCCTTGCGGTTGGGCTCGACCACCTCGAGCACCGAGCGGATATTGTCCTCGACCGAGAGGCCGCGAAAGATCGAGGCCTCCTGCGGGAGGTAGCCGATGCCGAGCCGCGCCCGCTGGTACATGGGCAGGCCGGTGATGTCGTTGCCTTCCAGCGAGATCACGCCGAGATCGGCCGCGACCAGCCCGGTGATCATGTAGAAGATCGTCGTCTTGCCCGCGCCATTGGGGCCGAGCAGCCCCACCGCCTCGCCCTGCCGGACATTCAGGCTCGCTTCGGACACCACCGTCCGGCCGCCATAGCTCTTGCGCAGCCCGCTGACGGCGAGCACGCCCGGCCCGCCAATGGCGGCGGCGGTGGCGTCGTCGCTGCGGCTGCGGGCCGTGCTGAACCAGCCGAACAGGCCGCTGCGGCGGGAAGACGGGGCGGCGGGCTCACGCGGGGGCGCGGTCATCGCGGGGGTCGGATCGGCCAGAGACACTGCGAGCGCTTCGATCAGTTGGTCGGGGCGGCAGGACGGGCGGGCGTCCCCGCGGCGGGCTTGTTGGCGTCGCCGGAATTCGGGACGAAAAAGCCCTGGACGCGGCCCTTGTTGTTCTCGACATTGGCGACGCCAGTGACCGTATTATAGACCAGCCGCTCGCCGCGCGTGATGTTGGGACCGTCGTTCAGGGCGACGTTGCCGGTCATGATCACGACGTTGTTGGCCCGGTCGAACACCGCATTGTCGGAGGTGGCGGCCTGCGTCTTCGAGACGATGGTGACGGGGCCGGCGCATTCGATGCGCTTGATGCTGCTGTCGTTGCCCTGCCCCGGCTGAGCGCCCGGCTGCGGCGCGGGCGCCGCGGCGCGCGCCGTGGCGGCGCCGCCACCCTGGCCGCCGCGGCCCTCGTAGAACACCGTCATCTTCGAGCAGCGCACCGTCGTCTCGCCCTGGACGGCGACGACATTGCCGCTGAACACGGCCTTGTTCTCCTTGTCGAGCACGTCGAGCTTGTCGGCGTCGATCTTGATCGGCTCCTTGCTGTCGCCGCCGAGCCCGCCGAGCGCATCGCCGCTGCCGCCGCGCGGCTTGCGGGCCGCCGGCGCCGCCTGGGCGAGCTTGGTGACGCCCGGTGCCGGCTGCTGGGCCTGCGCCTGCGGCATCGCCAAAGCGATGGCAGCCGCCGAGACGCCGAGCCAGGCCAGGCGACGGGCCGAGCGCGAGAGCGAGATGACGAGGGGCGGGATCACGTGACGCATCCTATAATCTGGGACCCGCGGGGTCGCTGCGCGAGTCGGCCGCCTTATCCTGCGGGACAACGGGACGTGGCGCCAGCAGTTCCGGAGCCGGGGTGCTGCCTTCGCGCTCGGGCCCCGCGATCGTCCGCGCCGGCGCATTGGGGATATAGGCGCGCACCCGCCCCTGGAAGACGATGAGGGCGCCGTTTTCGGTGACGTTCAGCGAATCGGCATCGATCGTCGTCGTGCCGAGGCTGACCTTGACGGGTTCCTTGGACTGAACTGTGCCGCCCTTGAAGTCGACATCGGCCGTCTTCATCGAGGCGACATAGCCGGTCTGCGTCTTCACCTCGACGGAATCGACCAGACGCAGCTTCTCCTTCTGCGTGTCGAACAGCCCGGTCTTGGCCGAGACCGTGACCTCGCCCTCCCGCTCCACCTGCAGCCGCGCGCGCAGCGCGACGAGTTCGACCTGGGTCGGGTTGCGGATGTCCTGCAGGGCGTTCTCGGCCGTCACCTCATAGGGGCGATTATCCTTGCGATAGCCCGAGAGCCGCGGCGTCTCCATCCTGACCTTGCCGTTGGAGATGCCGACGGCGTCGATCGAGACATTGGCGAGGCGCTGCATCGGGCTGAGGAAGGGCGTGACGATCAGCACGGCCACGGCGGCGACGGCCGTGATCGGGATCGCCTTGCGCAGGACGCGCACGAGCAGCGTGTGCCGCCGGGCCGCCCGGAAGGCCTTCTGCCGTCGCCCATCGCGCGCGCTCGGCGCGGTCCAGTCATTTGCCGTCATCGCCACAGTCATGTCCCGCGCAATGCCAGTCGCAGACGGCTTTTTCATGTCGGGCGTCGCTGCGAACACCCTGCGCCTTCGGCTGATGTGCAGACTGACGCAAGACAGTTCGAAATTTGTCAAGTGTGGGCGAAGATGTCCGTCTCGGCCCAGCCCGCGAGATCGAGTTCCGAGCGGAAGGGCAGGAAGGCGAAACAGGCTTTTGCCAGATGCGTCCGGCCTTCCCGCGCCAGCATCGATTCCAGCCGGGCATGCAGCGCGTGGAGATGCAGCACATCCGAGGCGGCGTAGGCGAGCTGCGCCTCGCTCAAGGTCTCGGCGCCCCAATCCGAGGATTGCTGCTGCTTGGAAAGATCGATCCCGAGCAGCTCGCGCACCAGATCCTTCAGCCCGTGGCGATCGGTATAGGTCCGGGTCAGCTTCGAGGCGATCTTGGTGCAGTAGACCGGGCCGGTGACGACGCCGAAAGCGTGTTTCAGCACGGCGACGTCGAACCGCGCGAAATGGAAGAGCTTGAGCACGGCCGGATCGGCCAGGAGACGGATCAGCCGCTCGGGGCGCGGCCCGTCCTTGAGGATCTGCACGATATCGGCCGAGCCGTCGCCGCGGGAGAGCTGGACGACGCAGAGCCGGTCGCGATGCGGGTTGAGCCCCAGCGTCTCGGTGTCGATCGCGATGCTGGCGCCCGCATCGAATCCGTCGGGCAGGTCGCCGCGGTGGAATCGGATGGTCATGTCTCGGCCCTCGCCTCAATGGCGCAAGCGCCTCTCCCGCAGCTAGCGGGCCGCTTTCACGCATTCAAGCACTTTCTGCCGCGCGGGCCGCCGCGCCGCCGTTAACCTTTCATTGACCATGTTCTTCAACGGCCGGCACGGATATGGGACAAGCGACCATGACCCTGTTCCGCCTCCTCACCGATGTCGACGGCCGCATCGGACTCAACGCCTTCTGGCTGGGCAATGTGCTGGTCGTGCTCGGCGTGCTCGCCCTGCAGCAGGTCGGGGCCGCGATCGGCGGGCTGGAGGGGGACCGGCTCGGCGCCTTCGCCGGCGCCTTTGCCCTGTTTCCCTGGGCCGCGCTCGCCGCCAAGCGCGCGGCGGATCGCGGGCGTCCGCGGCTCTACGGCATCGTCCTGGTCAGCGCGATCGTGCTGCTCGACCTGGCGGAGACGGTGGTGGCGCCGGATCGGCGGCAAATGCTGGGGGCGGCCTCGTCGCTGCTCTGGCTGGTGGCGCTGGTCGATCTCGGCCTGCTGCCGGGCAGCCGCCGCCAGGAAGCGGTTGCAGAGCCGCCGCCCGATGCTAAACGGGCGGGATGACCGACACAGCCGCTCCTCCCCTCGCCTTCGACCCGCTCGATCCCGTAGCGCTGACACAGGCGCTGGTGCGCTGCCCCTCGGTGACGCCGGAGGAAGGCGGGGCGCTCGATCTGCTGGCGCGGGTGCTGGGCGCGCATGGCTACCGGGTCGAGCGTCCGATCTTCACCGAGGCCGATACGCCGCCGGTCGAGAATCTCTATGCGCGGATCGGGACGCAGGCGCCGGTCTTCGTGATCGCCGGCCATAGCGACGTCGTGCCGGTCGGCGATGCCGCTTCCTGGACGCGGGACCCGTTCGGCGGCGAGATCGTCGACGGCGCGCTGTTCGGCCGCGGCGCCTGCGACATGAAGGGCGGGCTCGCCGCGATGATCGCCGGCGCGCTGCGCTACCGCCGCGACAATCCCGATGCGCCGGGCTCGATCGCCTTTCTGGTCACCGGCGACGAGGAAGGGCCGGCGGTGAACGGCACGGTGAAGCTGCTGGATTGGGCGCATCGCCGTGGCGAACGCTTCGACCATTGCCTGCTGGGCGAGCCGACCAATCCGGCGACGATGAGCGACATGATCAAGATCGGGCGGCGCGGCTCGCTGACCGGCGAATTGCTGGTCAAGGGCAAGCAGGGCCATGTCGGCTATCCGCATCTGGCGGACAACCCGATCCGGGGCATGGTGCGCCTGCTGGCCGCGCTCGATGCGACCCCGCTGGACAGCGGCACGGCCTATTTCGATCCGAGCAATCTCGAAGTGACGACCGTCGATGTCGGCAATGCCGCCAGCAACGTCGTCCCGGCCCAGGCGCGGGCCGTCTTCAACATCCGCTTCAACGACATCTGGACGCCGGAGACGCTCGCGGCCGAGCTGGAGCGCCGCCTGCGCGAGGCCGCCGGCAATACGGTGCGCTACGAGCTGATTTGCCGGGCCACCAACGCCGTGGCCTTCCTCACCGAGCCCGGGCCCTTCGTGGCGATGGTGGCCGATGCGGTGGAGGCCGAAACCGGGACGCGTCCCGTGCTCTCGACCACCGGCGGCACCTCCGATGCCCGCTTCATCAAGAGCTACTGCCCCGTGGTGGAATATGGTGTCGTGGGGCAGACCATGCATCAGATCGACGAGCGGGTCGCGGTCGCGGACCTCATCGCGCTGCAGCGCATCACCGAGCGGCTGCTCGGCCGGTATTTCACTGAGGCGGGCTGATACCCCGGCGACCGGCCTCGGCGCCGCTGCCCGCGATCGCTCAGAGCCCGGTGAGGGGACGAAGCTTGACGCCGTAATAGAGCGACTTGCCCTTGCTGGTGAAGGTTTCGCCCGCCTCGGCGTTGAAGCCGGCATTGACGAGCTGCCGTCCCGCCTCGGCCTTGACGCCGGCCGATGCGCCGGCCTTCAGCGTGACGGTGAGATCCACCGTCGCCTGCAGCACCTGCTCGACCTGCCAGGCATTGCCCGTGCTGATGTTGTCGCGGACCAGCGACCGGCATTTCGAGCGCAGCAGGCCGCGGATCTCGGCCAGCTCGTCGGGCGCATAGGCCAGGATCTTCGTATCGGCGATCGTCGCGACGACGCTGCCGGCGGCACTGGCGGAGAGGTTGACATTGAAGAGCTTCTGCAAGGCCGGGATATCGAGCGACACGCTGCCGCCTTTCGGGCTGCTGATGCCCTGCCGTTCGGTCTCGCTGCTGCTCGGCGGGTTCGGGTAGAGCGCGACGGAATAGCGATCGGTGCAGAGATAGCCGAGCTGCACCTCTGCCAGGCGCCTGTCAGCGGGATCGTATCGGACGAGATGCACCAGGCTGCCCGGCCCGTACAGGGTGTTCGGCGGGATGTTGCGGCTGAAGCCATAGGAGGCGACGACATCCGTCAGGGTCTTGTCGCTGGACTGGCACCCGGCGAGCCCCAGGCCGAGTATGATGCAACAGCCGATCCGCGCGATCTGCAAACCCATGACCTATCCCCCCTGAGGCAATGAGTCATGGTTGCATTTCCTAAACGTCATTGCAACCTGAAGGTGAATTATTCAGTAGTCCACCCCGGCGAGGTAGAGGCCGCAGGGTGGTGCCAGCGCCGCGCATTGCGAGCGGTCCCTGGCGGCCAGGACCTTGCCGATCTTGTTCTCCGGCCAGCGTCCCATGCCGACCATCTTAAGGCAGCCGACGATCGAGCGGACCTGATGGTGCAGGAAGGACCGCGCATGGACATAGACCACGATCTCCGCGCCCTCGCGCGCCACGTCGCAGCGGTCGAGCGTGCGCAAAGGGCTGTTCGCCTGGCATTCCGCCGCACGGAAGGTGGTGAAGTCGTGATGGCCGAGCAGCGCCTTGGCGGCGCGGTCCATCGCCTCGTGGTCGAGCTTCACCGGCACGTGCCAGACACGGTCCCGCTCGAGCGTTGGCTGGGCCCGCCGGTCGAGGATGCGGTAGATGTAATAGCGCCGGCGCGCGGAGATGCGGGCGTCGAACGCGTCGGTGACCGCATGGGCGCTGATCACCGCGACCGGCAGGGCCTTGAGCCTGGCATTGGTCGCGTCGCGTACGACGTCGGTGCGCCAGTCCTTGTCGAGATCGACATGGACGACCTGATGCGTGGCATGCACCCCGGCATCGGTGCGCCCGGCGCAATGCAGCCGCACCGGGTGACCGCAAAAGGCCTCGATCGATTCCTCGACGCTCTGCTGCACCGAGGGACCGTTGATCTGGCGCTGCCATCCGGAGAAGGGCGTGCCGTCATATTCGATGACGAGCTTGAAGCGCGGCATCAGAGCCTGGAGCCGGGGCTGAGCCGGGACCCGCGCAGGAATTCGCCGCCGCTCATCGGGCTTCGGCCGGCGCGCTGGACCTGGAGCAGCTTCACCGCGCCTTCGAGGCAGGCGACGCTGCCTTCGCCGTCGAGCAGGGTGCCCGGTTCGGCGGCCCCCCCGGCGAGGGCCGTGCGCAGGATCTTCAGCCGCTCCGGCCCCTTGCCGAGATCGATCTCGGCGAAGGCGCCGGGAAAGGGCGACAGCCCGCGCACGAGGTCATGGACCTGCTTCGCCGGCCGCGCCCAGTTCACCTTGCATTCGGCATTGCCGATCTTGGCGGCGTAGGTGACGCCCTCCTCCGGCTGCGGCGTGAAGCGCAGGGCGCCGCGCCCCAGCGCCGCGAGCGCCCGCACCATCAGATCCGCTCCGAGCGGGGCCAGCCGGTCATGCAGCTCGCCCGCAGTCATGTCGGGCCCGATCGCCAGTCTCTCGACCATGCCGACCGGGCCGGTATCGAGGCCGGCCTCCATCTTCATGACGCAGACGCCGCTCTCGCCATCGCCCGCCATCACCGCCCGCTGGATCGGCGCGGCGCCGCGCCAGCGCGGCAGCAGCGAGGCATGAAGATTCAGGCAGCCGAGCTCGGGCAGATCGAGGATCGCCTGGGGCAGGATCATGCCATAGGCGACGACCACCGCGACATCGGCATCATGCGCCGCGAAGGCCGCGGCGGCATCGGGCGATCGCAGCGAGGCGGGCGTCAGCACCGGAATGCCGAAGCGCTCGGCCGCGCTCTGCACCGGGGAGGGCCTGAGGTCGAGGCCGCGGCCGGCCTGGGCCGGGGCGCGGGTGTAGCAGGCCACGACCTCGTGCCCCTGGCCGATGATCTCGGTCAGCGTCGGCACCGCGAAATCCGGCGTGCCCATGAAGACGACGCGCAGGCTCATGCGCAGCGTCCGGCCGAATGGCGTCGCGGCGCGCTCACGCGGCGCTCTCGCGTCTGGCCTGCTTGGCGAACCGCTTGGTCACGCGCTCGCGCTTCAGCCGCGAGAGGTAATCGATAAAGAGGACGCCGTTGAGATGATCGATCTCATGCTGCAGGCAGGTGGCGAGCAGGCCCTCGGCCTCGATCTCGGCGGTCTTCCCGTCGAGGGTGAGGTAGCGCACCTTGACCGAAGCCGGGCGCTCGACCTCCTCGTAATATTCCGGGATCGACAGGCAGCCCTCCTCATGGACGTTCAGCGCCTCGGAGGACCAGACGACCTCCGGATTGATGAAGACCATCGGCGATTTCTCCTCCTCGGCCTTGGCGAGGTCGATGGTGACGACCCGGCGGGGAACGCCGATCTGGATGGCCGCCAGCCCGATGCCGGGGGCATCATACATCGTCTGCAGCATGTCGTCGGCCAGCGCCCGGATCTCGGGCGTGACCGAATCCACGGGAGAGGAGACCTGGCGCAGCACGGCGTCGGGCAGGATGACGAGGGGGCGAATGGCCATGGGGGCTCTGCAGGATGCTGGATTGATGGCGGGACATAAGCATTTGTGGGCAGCGGGTCAAACCGTTCCGCTTTCGTTCGATTCCCCGGCGCGAATCGGCTAGCGTGGGGCGATGAACGAGATCGCCTTCACCCTGCTCGACCGCCCGTTCAGCTTCGCCGAGGCCGCGCTCGCCTTCGCCGGGCTGAGCCTGCTGCTGCTGCTGACCACCACCGTCGCGATCTGGCGAGGCGCGTCGCGGCGCGCCCTGACCGAGGCGCTGGCCGTCGAGCGGGCCCGCGAGATGGACGACAAGGTGGCGGAGATGAACCGGGCGCAGGCGGAGCTGGCCGGGCGGCTGCAATCCATGGCGGAGATCCTGTCGACGCGGCAGGGGGATCTCGCGCGGCTGGTGGCGGAGCGCATGGACGGGCTGAGCCACAAGGTCGGCCAGGGGCTGGAGCAGAACGTCCGGCAGACCACGGAGAGCCTGGGAAGGCTTCAGGAGCGCCTCGCCGTGATCGACAGCGCCCAGAAGAACCTGACCGACCTGACCTCGGAAGTGGTGACGCTGAAGGACGTGCTGTCGAACAAGCAGGCGCGCGGTGCCTATGGCCAGGGCCGGATGGAGGCGATCATCCGCGACGGGCTGCCCGCCGCCTTCTTCCTGTTCCAGCCGCAATTGTCGAACGGCAAGCGGCCGGATTGCCTGGTGACGCTGCCGGGAGACGGGCGCGGCCTGGTGATCGACGCGAAATTCCCGCTGGAGAGCTTCACCCTCCTGCGCGAGGCGCGCAGCGAGGAGCTGCGCAAGGCGGCGATGACGCGGGTGCGCAACGATGTCGGCGTCCATGTGAAGGACATCGCCGAGCGCTATTTCCTGCCGGGCGAGACGCAGGACCTCGCCCTGCTCTTCGTCCCCTCGGAATCGATCTATGCCGATCTGCACGAGCATTTCGACGATGTGATCCAGAAGGCGCATCGCGCCCGGATCATGATCGTCTCGCCCTCGCTGCTCGCTCTGGCGATCCAGCTGATGCAGTCGCTGGTGCGCGACGCGCGGATGCGCGAGGAGGCGCAGGTCATCCAGTCCGAGGTCGGCAAGCTGCTCGCCGATGTCCGCCGGCTGAGCGATCGCGCCGAAAAACTGGAGACGCATTTCCGCCAGGCGCAGGAGGATGTCTCGGGCATCCGCACCTCCGCCGGCAAGGTGATGAGCCGCGGCGAGCGGATCGGCGCGCTCGATTTCGAGGACGCCAAATCCGAGCCGGCCCTGCCCTTCGAGAAGGGGCTGGCGCTGAAGAAGGCGGCCGAGTGAGGCTTAGCCGCGGGCCAGCGCCGAGGACAGCTCCGGCTTCACGTTCAGCGTCTGGAACACCACGCAATAGCGCTCGGTCAGCTTCAGCAGCGTGTCGAGCTTGTCCTGCGGCGCATCCGTTTCGACCTCGAAGGACAGGCGGATCGCCCTGAAGCCGACGGGCGCATCCTTGGCGACGCCGAGCGTGCCACGGAAATCGAGATCGCCCTCGGCCCGTACGACACCCTTCTTCAGCTCGATCTCGAGCGCGGTGGCCACGGCCTTCAGCGTCACGCCGGCGCAGGCGACCAGCGCCTCCAGCAGCATGTCGCCGGAGCAGAGCTCCGCACCGGAGCCGCCCGTGGCCGGATGCAGCCCGGCCAGCGCGATGGCGCGGCCGGTCTCGACCTTGCAGGCGATGTGCTGGTCGTCCAGCTCGCCCTGCGCCTTCAGCGTGATCACCGCCGCATCGGGCGTCTCGCGGTACTGCTCCTTGAGCGGGGCCTGGAGGGCGCGGAGGGCGGTGACATCCATGGCAGAAACCTCGGTTCGACGTGACAGGGGAAATCAGGGGGGTGATAGCCGCGGCGCCGGCATTCGGGAAGCGGGCAGCCCGGTGTGACGCGGCGGCGGCCGGCTACCACCACATGCCGGCGGTCTCCGCCGCCTTGTGCTGGTTCGGCGCCTCCTTGCGCAGCGATGCGCCCAGGCTGCGCAGCGCCTCGCGCTTCAACGCCTCGAAGGCCGGCGAGAGCGGGTCGCGCGGGCGGGCGAGCGGGTTGTCGATCTCGTCGAAGATCCGCCCGGGCCTGGGCTGCATCACCAAAATGCGGTCCGCCAGCGTCACCGCCTCCTCGACATCATGGGTCACCATCACCACGGTCGGGCGGCTCTCCTCCCAGAGCGACAGGAGATGCCCGTGCAGGCTGGTGCGGCTGGTGGCGTCCAGCGCCGAAAACGGCTCGTCCATCAGCAGCAGCTTCGGCCGGGTCACCAGGGCGCGGGCGATGGCGACACGCTGCTGCTGGCCTCCCGAGAGCTCCCGCGGCCAGCGCTTCTCATATCCGCCGAGCCCGACGCGGACCAGGGCGTTGGCGACCAGCCCCTCGCGGGCGAAGGCGCCGAGATGGGCCAGGCCGAAGGCGACGTTGTCGGCGACGCTGAGCCAGGGAAACAGGCGCGGCTCCTGGAAGATCACGCCGACATCGGCACGCGGCTCGCGGATCTCCTCGCCCTCCAGGACGATCCGCCCGGCGCTGGCCTGGTCGAGCCCCGCGATCAGGCGCAGCAGCGTGGTCTTGCCGCAGCCCGAGCCGCCGAGCAGTGCGAGGATCTCGCCGGTGCCGACCCGCACGCTGATCTCGGCGAGCGCCTGGGTGCCATCGGCATAGGTCTTGGACAGCGTGTCGAAGCGCAGCATGAGACGGCTTTCAGAGCTTGCCGCGGCCCAGATCCTGCCAGGCCAGGAAGGGACGCGTCAGGGCGAGGAGCAGGCCGTCCGCCAGTTTTCCGAGGACGGCGAAGGCGATGATGGCGGCGATGATCGTGTCGGGGCGTCCGAGCTGCTGGCCGTCGACGAGGAGATAGCCCAGCCCCTCGCTGGCCCCCATGATCTCGGCCGCGACCACGAACATGAAGCCGAGGCCGAGGCCGGAGCGCAGGGCCGTGAACCAGGCCGGCAGGATGGCCGGCAGCAGGACCCGCCGGACCATCTGCAGCCGCGACAGCCTGAAGACACGGCCGACCTCGATGATCTTGCGGTCGATGTCGTGGATCGCGGCGGCGACCCCGAGATAGACCGGGAAGAACACGCCCACCGCGATCAGGGCGACCTTCGAGGCCTCGAAGATCCCGAACCAGAGGATGAAGAGCGGCACCCAGGCGATCGAGGGAATGGCACGCAACGCCTGCAGCGTCGGGTCGAGCAGGCCGCGCGCCACCGGCAGGGCGCCGGTCAGGGCGCCGAGCGCGGTGCCGATGCCGGCGCCGATGCCGAAGCCGGCGGCGACGCGCGACAGGGTCGCGACGCTGTGGGTGAGCAATTCGCCCGAGACGGCAAGGCTCCAGAGCGTCTGGAAGACCGCGCTGGGCGGCGGCATCAGCCTGGTATTGGCCAGGCCCGCCCGCGCCACCCCTTCCCAGAGCGCCGCGAGGGCGATCGGCAGCAACAGGCCGGCGAGGCCGAGCCGGCCCCAGCGGCCCGGCCCGGCCGGCGCGGCCCGGTCAGCGGCATCGCTGCCCATCGTCACTGCTGCCAGCCCGCGCCCGCTCAGTTCGAGGCGGCGGCGAAGCGGCGGTCGAGCAGCGCGTCGACGGCCGCCTTCACATCGGTCTCGGCCGGCAGCACCCCGGCCTGCTTCAGCGCCAGCCCGGCGGCGAGGATGGTGTCGGCCTGCGCCTGGCCGATGCCGGAATGGGTCAGCTCGGTGCGGGTCAATTGCCGCTCGATGACCGCTTCGGAGAGTTTGGTGTAGCCGACCAGAACCTTCTTCAGTTCCTCGGGATTGGCGAGAGCGAAGCGGCGCGCCTCCTCATAGGCGCCGATCACCGTGCGGACGAGCTCGGGATTGGCGGCGGCGAACGCCTCGCGGACATTCAGGATGCCCCAGGTATTGTCCTCCGCCTTGCGGTGGAACAGCCTGGCGCCGCTCTCGATCTCGGCGGCGGCCATCAGCGGGTCGAGCCCCGCCCAGGCATCGACGTCGCCGCGCTCCAGCGCCGTGCGCCCATCGGCATGCTGCAGCAGGACGAGCTTGACGTCCTTCTCCGTCAGCCCCGCCTCGGCCAGCGCCCGGACGAGGAAGATATGCGGATCGGTACCGCGGGTCACGGCGACGCGCTTGCCCTTGAGATCGGCGACCTTGCCGATCTCGCTCTTGGCGCCGGTGACCAGCGCCGTCCATTCCGGGCGGGAATAGACATAGATCGACTTGATCGGGTTGCCGTTGATCTTGCCGATCAGGGCGGCCGCCCCGGCCGTGGAGCCGATGTCGAGAGAGCCGGCGTTCAGGAATTCCAGAGCCTTGTTGGAGCCGGCCGACTGCACCCAGCGGACCTTGACGCCGGAGGGCGCGAGCGCCTTTTCCAGAAGGCCCTGCTCCTTCAGCACCAGGCTGATCGGGTTGTAGGTCGCGAAATCGACGCGGATTTCGCGTGGCGCCTGGGCCGGCGCGGGGCCGGTCGTGAGGGCGAGAGAGCCGGCCGCCAGCGCGGCGAGGGCAAAGCGACGTGTGATGATCTTCATGGCCGACGATCCTTGATCCGCAAGGGACCGGACGCTGCCGCACCCCCGCTTTAGCTGCACTTGTTTCGCGCCCGCAAGCTGTTGCTCAAATCGGCGCGTATCCTTCTTATAGGTCGATCCGTTCTGTATGTCAAACAACACATCGATCTCCGGGCAATCATATATTTCACGCTGTGGTGCGTATAATTTTCCCCGTTCCTCGGCATCGGCCCCGTGCTAGGAGCACCGGATCGTCCAGCTTCGGATAAGGTGTCGCCTCGTGTCCCTCGCCGCTGCCTTGCCGCCGATCCCGCTGGCGTTGTTCCTGGAAAAGCCGGCGCTGGCGGTCGAGCGCGTGGTCGAGGCGGTGGCGGAGCAGCCGCGCGAGGAACTGCGGCCGGCGCTTGTCGGCGTCCTGCGCGGCATGCTCGACGAAGGCCATGCCACGGCGAAGGAGATCCTGAAGGGTCCGCGCAACGGGCTGGCCTGCGCGATCCGAATTTCGGCGGTGATGGATGCGGTGGTCTCCTGCCTGCACCATGCCGCGGTGACCCAGTTCTATCCAGTGCAGAACCCCTCGGCCTCCGAGCGCATCGCTGTGATCGCGGTCGGCGGCTATGGCCGCGGGACGCTCGCCCCCGGTTCGGATGTCGATCTGCTCTTCCTGTTCCCGCACAAGCAGACGGCCTGGGGAGAAAGCGTGGTGGAAGCGATGCTCTACCCGCTCTGGGATCTGAAGCTGAAGGTCGGCCATTCCGTCCGCTCGATCGAGGATTGCGTGCGCGAGGCGCGCGCCGACATGACGATCCGCACGGCGCTGCTGGAGGCGCGCTTCCTCTCGGGCGACCGCGCCCTGTTCAGCGAGATGGTGCGGCGCTACCAGGCCGAGGTGGTGGAGGGCAGCGCCCAGGCCTTCACCGAGGCGAAGCTCGCCGAGCGCGAGACACGCGTGCGCCGGGCCGGCACCTCGCGCTATCTGGTGGAGCCGAACGTCAAGGACGGCAAGGGCGGCCTGCGCGACCTGAACACCCTGTTCTGGATCGCGAAATACGCCTACCGCGTCGAGGATGTGCGCGCCCTGGTCAGCGCCGGCCTGTTCGACCGCAAGGAACTGCAGATGTTCCAGCGTTCGGAGGAGTTTCTCTGGCGGGTGCGCTGCTGGATGCATTTCATCACCGGCCGCGCCGAGGAACGGCTGTCCTTCGATCTGCAGCGCCAGGTGGCGGCGGCCATCGGCTATGCCGGGCGCAGCGGCCAGGCGCCGGTCGAGCGCTTCATGAAGGCCTATTTCCTCGTGGCCAAGGATGTCGGCGACCTCACCGCCATCGTCTGCGCGGCGTTGGAAGCGCGCCAGCAGAAGCCGCGCGCCAGCCTCAGCCGGCTGCTCGGCTCGTTTTCCAAGCGCAGCCGGGTTCGCAAGCTCGGCCATCCCGATTTCACCCTGAAGAGTCAGCGGCTCAGCATGATCGACGACGACGCTTTCGAGCGCGACCCGGTGAACCTGCTCCGGCTCTACGAGATCGCCAGCCGCGACGACCTCGCCATCCATCCCGACACCAGCCGGCTGGTGACGCAGTCGCTGCGGCTGGTGACGACGCAGATGCGCAACGATGCCGAGGCCAACAAGATCTTCCTCGAGATCCTCACGGCGCGGCGCTCGCCGGAGGTGGTGCTGCGCCGGATGAACGAATCCGGGCTGCTCGGCCGCTTCATCCCGGATTTCGGGCGGGTCGTGGCGATGATGCAGTTCAACATGTATCATCACTATACGGTCGACGAGCATCTGATCCGCTCGATCGGCGTGCTCGCCGAGATCGATGCCGGCGCGCTCGAGGCCGAGCATCCGCTCGCCAATGTCGTCCTGCCGACCATCGCCAACCGCCGCGCGCTCTATGTCGCGCTGTTCCTGCACGACATCGCCAAGGGCCGGCCGGAGGATCACTCGCTGGCCGGCGCCCGCATCGCCCGCAAGCTCTGCCCGCGGCTGGGGCTGAGCGACGCGCAGACGGAGACCGTGGCCTGGCTGGTCGAGCATCATCTCGACATGTCGACCGTGGCGCAGAGCCGCGATCTCGGCGACCCCAAGACGATCGAGACCTTCGCGGCGACGGTGCAGACGCTGGAGCGGCTGAAGCTGCTGCTGATCCTGACGGTCGCCGACATCAAGGCGGTGGGGCCCGGGGTCTGGAACGGCTGGAAGGGTCAGCTGCTGCGCACGCTCTATTACGAGACGGAAGTGGTGCTGGCGGGCGGGCATTCCGCCATCGAGCGCAAGGCGCGGGTCGAGAAGAAGCAGGATGCGCTGAAGGCGACGCTGTCCGATTGGAGCGCGGCCGAACGCAAGGCCTATCTCGCCAGGCATTACCCCGCCTATTGGATCAAGACCGATCTGCCGCGCCAGGAGAAGCATGCGCGTTTCCTGCGCCAGGCCGAGACCGAGGGCCGCAGCACCGCGACGCTCGTCGAGACCGACCAGTTCCGCGGCGTGACCGAGCTGACCATCCTCGCCCCCGACCATCCGCGCCTGCTCGCCATCGTCACCGGCGCCTGCGCCGCGGCCGGCGGCAACATCGTCGATGCGCAGATCTTCACCACCACCGACGGGCTGGTGCTCGACACGATCTATGTCTCGCGCGCCTTCGAGCAGGATGATGACGAGCTGCGCCGGGCCGAACGCATCGCCGCCGCCATCGAGCGGGCTCTGAAGGGCGAGATCAAGATCGCCGATCTGGTCGCACAGAGACGGGCGCCGCCGCCGCGCGGGCAGACCTTCCAGCTCGCGCCGGAGGTGATCATCGACAATGTCCTGTCGGCGCGGCACACGGTGCTGGAGGTCTCGGGCCTCGACAGGCCGGGGCTGCTCTATGATCTGACCACCGCGATCGGCAAGCTCAACCTCAACATCGCCTCCGCCCATATCGCGACCTTCGGCGAGAAGGCGGTCGACGTGTTCTACGTCACCGACCTGACCAATGCGAAGGTGGTGAGCACGGCGCGCCATCTCGCCATCCGCAAGGCGCTGCTCGAGGTCTTCACGCTGGATGCCGAGCGGACCGTCGCCGCGCGGGCCAAGGCTGCCGCCCGCGCTTGATTTCGCGGCCGACAAGTCCGATATCGGCCTCGAATGGCGCCGCATGCCGCAGGCGGGCGGCCCCACTGGCGATGGCACGACACAGTTTGAATTGGATGATGCGATGACGCAGAACCCTGCGACCGACGAACCCACGCCCGAGCTGCAGGACGGCCAGGCCGCCTCTCCCGAGGCTTTCCTGGCGGGGGAGCTGACCCGCGTCGAGGCCGAGCGCGACGACCTCAAGGACAAGCTGCTGCGCACGCTGGCCGATATGGAAAATCTTCGCCGGCGGACCGAGCGCGAGGTCTCCGACGCCAAGGCCTATGCGGTCACCAGCTTCGCCCGGGACATGCTGGGCTCGGCGGATAATCTGCGCCGTGCTTTGGAAAGCGTGCCGGATGCGGCGCGCGCCGGCAATGAGGCGGCGCTGAAGGCGCTGATCGAAGGCGTCGAGCTGACCGAGCGCGACCTGCTGAAGACCCTGGAGCGGCACGGGGTGAAGAAGCTCGAGCCGCAGGGCGAGAAATTCGACCCCAACATGCATCAGGCGATGTTCGAGGCGCCGGATGCCGAGATCCCCAAGGGCATGGTCTCGAAGGTGGTGCAGAGCGGCTACAAGATCGGCGAGCGGGTGCTGCGCCCGGCGCTGGTGGGGGTTTCCGCCGGCGCGCCGAAGCCCAGCGAAGCCGCTCCGACCGGCGAGGCCGGCGACGGCGCGGCCGGTCACTGACCGGTGGTCGAGGCCGCGGGCGTCGCCGTCTTTGCCCTGACCGGCGCGCTGGTGGCGGCCCGCAAGGGCATGGACCCGTTCGGCTTCATCCTGCTCGGCATCGTCACGGGGGTGGGCGGCGGGACGCTCCGTGACCTCGTGCTCGGCCGCACCGTCTTCTGGGTGCAGGATCCGACGGACGTGCTGCTCTGCTCCGGCGTCGCCTTGGCGGCCTGGTGCTTCTCCTATGCCAGGCCGGGGCTGATGGATGGCTGGGCGGGCAAGCGCCTGCTGGTCTGGGCCGATGCCGCGGGGATGGCGCTGTTTGCGGTGATCGGCACGCTGAAAGCCCTGGACAGCGGCGTGCCCATGCTGTCGGCGACGGCCCTGGGCGCGATGACGGCCACTTTCGGCGGCATCCTGCGCGACATCCTGGCCGGCGACCGGCCGATGGTGCTGTGGAGCCGGGATTTCTACGTCACCGCCGCCGCCGCCGGCGCAGCCGCGACGGCGCTGCTCGCCGGCTTCGGCGTGCATCCCGCGGTGGTGATGCTGGGCGGGCTCCTAGTCGGCTTCGGCCTGCGCGCGGGATCGATCCTGTTCGGCTGGTCGTTCCCGCCGCTGCCGGGTCACGGCAGCTGAGGCGGCGGCGTCACGCGGCGCAGGGTCAGGTTCAGGCGTCCGCCCTGCGGCAACAGCGCCGATGAGCCGGCGAGAATGCGGTCGATGCCGTGATAGGCGAGGCGCGCCGCGCCGCCGAACGAGAGCGCATCGCCCGAGGCCAATTTGAGCGAGACCGTGCGGCCGCCGCGCTGCGTGCCGCCGATGCGAAACAGGGCGGTGTCGCCGAGCGACAGCGACAGCACCGGCGCCTCGAAATCCTGCTCGTCCCTGTCCTGATGCAGGCCCATCCGGGCGCTCGCCTCGTAGAAATTCACCAGGCAGGCCTCGGGCGGATGTGGGTAGCCCGACAGCTCCCGCCAGGCCTGCATCAGGATGGGCGGCATGGCGGGCCAGGGCTGCCCGGTCTGCGGATGGGCGGGCTGGTAGCGATAGCCGCGCTCGTCGGACACCCAGCCCAGCGCGCCGCAATTGGTCATGCGCACCGAGAAGGGCTTGCCGGTGCCGGGCATGCGCGGGACGAAGAAGGGCGCGGCCCGCGCGATCTCGCGCAGCGCCGCCACCAGCTCGCTTTGGGCGCTGGCGTCGAGATAGCCCGGCCAATGCGTAACGCCCGGCGCGACGACCAGCTTCATGGCCGTCAGAGCGCCTCGAGGCCCAGCACATCGGCCATGCTGTAGAGGCCGGGCTTGCGCCCCCTGCCCCAGAGCGCGGCCTTCACCGCCCCCCTGGCGAACAAGCCGCGATCCTCGGCGACATGGGCGAGCTCGATGCGTTCGCCGGCGCCGGCGAAGATCACCTTGTGCTCGCCGATCACCGTGCCGCCTCGCAGCGAGGCGAAGCCGATCGTGCCCGGCGGGCGCGCCCCGGTCTGGCCGTCGCGCACGGCGACGCGGCTCTGCGCGAGATCGACGCCCCTGCCCTGCGCCGCGGCCTCGCCGAGCAGCACGGCCGTGCCGGAGGGCGCATCGACCTTCATGCGATGATGCATTTCGAGGATCTCGATGTCCCAATCGGTGCCGAGCGTTGCGGCGACCTTGCGCACCATCGCGGCCAGGAGATTGACCCCGAGCCCCATGTTGCCGGAGCGGATGATCGGGGCGTGGCGGGCCGCGGCCTCGAGCTTCGCCAGATGCTGCGGCTCGAGCCCGGTGGTGCCGATGATATGGGTGATGCGCGCCTGGGCGCAGAGCCCGGCGAACTCGACCGTCGCCTCGGGCGAGGAGAAATCGAGCACGCCATCCGCATCGACGAAGGCCGGCAGCGCCTCGTCGGTGACCGGAACGCCCGCGGGTGGCAGCCCCGCCAGCACCGCCGCATCCTGCCCGATGGCGGGCGAACCGGGGCGCCCGATCGCCGCCGCGAGCGTGCAGCCCGGCGTCTCGTGAACCGCTTTGATCAGCATCCGGCCCATGCGGCCGGCGGCCCCGACGACGACGAGACGCATATCGGTCATGGCAGCAGGCTCCGCGCGGCATTCGACGTGACGGCCCTACAGGACGAGGGCGCGGGAGTCGAACGCAAAACGGCCGGGCGAGGCCCGGCCGTTCGACGTCTCAGATCAGCTGGATCAGCCGGCGGCCTGGATGCCGGAGAGTTTCCAGGCGCCGCCGCGCTCGCGCACGAAGGTCCAGAATTCCGTGACCTCCTGCACCTGCGCCGGATCGCCGTCGACGACCTTGCCGGAGGCGCGCTCATACAGCGCGTTGATCAGGCTGAAGCGCATCGAGACGGTGGCGTAGTCGAGATTGCCCTCGCGCCAGGCTTCCGACAGGTCGCCCTGCAGCAGCTTGACGTCGGAGACGCGGTCGACGAGCCCCTTGCGGACGTTGTTCGTCAGATCCTCGTCGAAGAAGCCGAACATTTCCGGCGTCGTGACGCGGCGCAGGCCGGCCTCGTCCTCATTGGAATAGCTGGCGTTGACCTCGGTCAGCAGCTTCTCGAACGCCGCGAAATCGGCATCGACCAGCTCGAGCGGCGCGGTCGCGGGGGCTGCCGAACCGCCGCCGAGCATGGCGCCGAGACGCGGCGACACCGGCTGCTGCAGCGGCTCGCGCGGCAGCGGCGCGCCGCCGGCCGCGGCCATCTGCGGCTCGGAGCGGCGGCGGAAGAAGCGGATCGCCAGCCAGATGGCGCCACCGATCAGGGCGATCTGCAGCAGGAAGCCGAGCATGCCCGCGAAGGAGGCGAGGCCGCTGAAGAAGCCGGAGCCCGACAGCATGCCGAACAGGCCGGCACCGAGCAGACCGGCGCCGAGACCCATCATCAGATTGCGCGCCATGGAGGGCCGAGCGGCCTGCGCCGCGGCGCCGGCGGCCTGGCTCGCGGCCGGGGCCTGCGTGGGCTGCGCGCTGCGCTGGAAGGGCTGGGCGCCATTGGGCGCCGTGTTGGTGCGGGCCGGCGCGGATTCGGTGCGCGAGCCGCGGCTGCCGAAGCCCTTGCCGCCACCCGGGCGCGCCTCGGCGACAATCGGCACCAGCAGCAGCGCGCCGGCGAGAACTGCGATGACCCGGCCACGCCGGGCGAGCGAAATCAGAGACATGGTTCCTCCCGGAGCCCCCCTCGGGCTCTCTTCCGGCCAATATGGTGAGAGCATCCGGGCGACGCAAGAGTTCCGGATCGAAGCCTTTGGACTCCCTTTAAAACACAAAGAATAGATGTGGTTTCGGCAAGTCCTTCGATCGTGCTAGAGTTGCATCGGGCGGCGCTGTCGGTGTTCCGCCACGGAGGGATGCGGCCATGGGCGCCATCTCATCTGCCGGAGCCTGGTGCGGTCGCACGTTCTACGTGCTGGCCCTGGCAGGAATGACCGCGCTTTCCGCAGCGCCCGCCGCCGCCGAAGCGCCGCGCGCGCTGGAGCCGCCGCGCCTGACCCAGACGCCTGAGCCCCTGTGCTTCTGCTGGAATGACGGGCGCAAGATCCCCGAAGGCGCCTCGGCCTGCATCAGGACCACGCAGGGCCGGCGGCTCGCCGCCTGCGGACGCGTCATCAACATGATGTCCTGGCAGGTCACCGAGCAGCCCTGCCCGGAAAGCTGAGGCGGAGCGCGCCTGAACCGCAACGAAAAACGCCGCCGGTGGCCCGGCGGCGCTTGAAAAAATGTCCAGTCGGTTCAGCGGGGGCTGACGATCGTCAGACGGCGCCCAGAACGACGGCGAGCATGAATACGAAGGCCGCACCCATCATCAAACGGTCGAGACGTAGCGTGAGGCTCATCACACCCTCCTGTGTCATTGACCTGACCTCAGGCTAGCAGAACTGACGGTGGCCGCAAGGGGGCGGCTTCGTGGCGGCGAGCCGGCGCCACGAAGAGTATCGCTAAAAGAGTGTTAAACCACTGTAGCGGATTGGGGATAACGCGCTCTAAGCTTCGGCACCGACAAGTCTTTCCAGCGCCTTTGCCACCGCGATGACGACTTCGTCTGCGCCGAATCCGGCGATGATCTGAATGCCGACCGGCAGCCCTCGCGGACCCTGCAGCACCGGTATGGTGAGGCAGGGCACGCCGAGCAGCGTCCAGAGCCGGTTGAACTTGGAATCCCCGGTCGAGCCTATCGTGTCCGGCGCCTCGCCCGGCGCGGCATAGGAGATCACCACGTCGCAGGCGCCGAAGAAGCCGCGCGCCGCGTCACGGCCCCGGCGCGAGAGCCGGCGCGCCTCGTCATAGCTCGCGGCACCGGCGGATTGGACGCCGTCGAGATAGCTGCGCAGCTTGGGCGGGATCGCCTCGCGATGATGCCGGTATTCCCAGGCGAGGGCGTGGCGGGCCTCGTAATCCTGCAGCGGCGCATGCGCCTCATAGGCCGCGGCCAGGGCGGCAGGCGTCTCGAGAGGCACGATGACCGCTCCCGCCGCCGCGGCGATCTCGGACAGGCGCTGCAGCGCCGTCTCGCAAGCGGGTTCGGCCGCGCCGGCGAAATCCTGGCGCGTCACGCCGATCCGCAGGCCCTGCAGCGTGGCGGGGCCGGCATCGAGCTCCGGCCGCTGCGCGATCGCCGCCAGCGCCAGCCCCAGATCATCGGCGCTGGCCGCCATCAGGCCGAGCGTGTCGAGCGACCAGGAAAAGGGCTTCACGCCGACGGTGGGCAGCAGGCCATAGGAGGTCTTGATCGCTGCGACCCCGCAATAGGAGGCCGGTCGGATGACCGAGCCACCGGTCTGCGTGCCGATCGCGAGCGGGATCATCCCGGCCGCGACCGCGGCGGCGGATCCGGCCGAGGAGCCGCCGGGGCTGGCCGTCGCGTCATGGGGGTTATGGGTGGGGGCCGGGTCGAGAAAGGCGAAGGCGGTGGTGTGGGTCTTGCCGGCGACGCTGGCGCCGGCCGCCTTCAGCGCCATCACGATCGGGGCGTCGGCGCGCGGCTGCCAGCCCTCATAGATCGGCGAGCCCATCCGCGTCGGCAGATCGGCGGTGTCGATGATGTCCTTGACCCCGCAGGCGATGCCGGCCAGCGGGCCGGTGCCGGCGCGGAGCCCCTCCGGCCGGCTGGCGAAGGCCTGGATCGCCGGCTCGCGCGCGTCGATCCGCTCCTGCGTCGCGGCGAGTTCGGCCTCGGCCGTGCTCTTGCCCGCGCTGACGCGCCCGACGATGTCCCGCACGCTCAGCATGCTCATTCTCCGATGATCGAAATGATGAAGCCGGTGCCGCGCCGCGCCAGCGGAATGGCGAGGAAGGCGGTCAGCGCGGCGCAGGGCCAGGCGATGGCGAAGGCCTTCATCCAGCGCGCCAGGAAATCGGGCGGCAGGCCGAGATTGAGGATGGTGACCAGGGCCGTCATCAGGAAGGCCATCACGCCGGACATCAGAATGGGGAAGATGAAACGCGCCTTGCCGGTCATGCAGGTCACTCCTCGCTGCCGGTCCCTGTCTGGCATGCGGCGGCGCGGCTCGCCAGCGCCATGCCGGCGATCCGGCCTGCGCGACAAGCAATTCTCGCTTCGCGCCGTCTCCGGCCCCGCCGGCCCAGATGCCCTTCGGAGAGCCCGTGAGGGCGCGTTAACAGCGCGTTAACCGCGCCGCCAAAGTTAATCCCGCTGTGGCGGCACGGGCTCACCGGGTTGAGAAACCGTTCACGAACAGGGTCGCATTTGATCCTTCATGCGACGCATTCATCTCGCCCTCATCGCCCTCGGCGTGCTCGGTACCGGGCTCGCAGGCTGCGGCAAATTCCAGAAGCCGCAGCGCGCGGCCTGGCGCGACCAGGCGGAGGCGGCCTGCCTCTCCTCGCGCCAGGTGCAGCTCTCGGCCTATGTCAGCCTGCGCGGCAAGCCGATCGACGGGCCGGGCACCTGCGGCATGGAGAAGCCGCTGCGCGTCCAGGCCTTCGCCAATGGCGGGATCGGGCTGACCAGCACCGCCACCCTCTCCTGCCCCGTGGTGGCGACCACCGACAAATGGCTGGCCGAGGTGGTGCAGCCCGCGGCGCAGAACGTGCTGGGCGCGCAGGTGATCGAGATGCGCGCCGGCTCCTATTCCTGCCGGGCGATGAACAACGGCTCCGGCACCAGCCGGACCTCCGAGCACGCCTATGGCAATGCCGTGGACGTGTTCTCCTTCCGGCTGAACGACGGCCGCAACATCACGGTCAAGGATGGCTGGCGCGGCTCGCCGGAGGAGCAGAACTTCCTGCGCGAGGTGTTCGTCGGCGCCTGCGAGCATTTCTCGACGGTGCTGGGCCCGGGCGCCGACCTGTTCCACTACGACCATTTCCACATCGATCTCGCCCGGCATGCCCGCGGCCGCAAGATCTGCAAGCCGATCATCAAATACACGCCCAATTACAACCTGCCGCCGCCGGATCCGGCACGGCCCTATCTCTCGGCCCAGCCGCGGGATCGCGGCGTCGTGGCGGCGCCGGTGGTGGCTGCCGGCCCGCTGCTGCGGCAGCCCGGCGAGGGGCTTCGCCCGCCGGGCACCGTGCAGGGCGGCTATCCCCTGGCCTATCGCGGCGGCTCGTCGCTCGACGCGCAGCGCCGCTTCATCGAGGAGCCGGCGAGCCAGCCGCTGAACCAACCGCGCCGCCCCTATGAGGAGCCGATGCCGACGCCGACCCGCGGCCCGCTGCAATTGCCGGGATCCGTGCCGCCGACGGAGGAGATGATCATCGGCGACGACGAGGGAACGGGCGTGCTCGACCAGGAGGGGATGGATCAGGGCGTGCCGGCGATCTCGCCGCAGAAGGACCCCTTCGCCTACAGCTCCGGGCGCAACCCGCGGCGCTGAGCGCCGCGGAGGGGCCTCGACTGCCCGCCGGAACGGGGCTCCCTCGGCGTCAGCGCGCCAGCAGCACCTGCCGGCACTCGGCCGGCAGCGCATCCAGCGACATCGGCGGCTTCGGCCTGGCGGGTTTGCCGCTCGGCTTGGGCGGCGAGAAGATCGCCTTGTGCTGGCGCTCGACCCAGCCGCTCAGCTCCTCGCCGCAGCCATCCCCGGAGCTCGGCGGCTCCTGGCCGTCGCAGCCCTCCATGCCGGCCGGGCAGCTCATCCGCACGTGAAAATGATAGTTATGGCCCCAGATCGGCCGCACCTTGCCGAGCCAGCCGCGATCGCTGCCGGATTCCCGGCAAAGCGCGACCTTCAACGCCGGATTGACGAAGATGCGCTCGACCCGCGGATCGCTGGCCGCCGCCCTGATCAGCCTGGTATGGGCCGGCGTCCAGTGCCTGGGATCGACGTCGCGCCAATCGGCCCTGGCCATGTTGACCGCCGGCATGTTCTCGCGCTCCTGCGCCGTCAGTCGCTGGCGCGGCATCGGGGTCAGCCAGAGATCGGCGTCGAGCCCGATCTGATGCGAGGCGTGGCCGGTCAGCATGGGACCGCCGCGCGGCTGCGAGATGTCGCCGACGAGCAGGCCCGGCCAGCCATTGATGCGCGGCACGTCCCGGGCGAGCTTCTCGAGATAGTCGATCAGCACCGGGTGGCCCCAGTTGCGGTTGCGGTTGAGCCGCATCACCTGCCAGCTCGGCCCGTCGACCGGCAGCGCCGTCGCCCCGGCGAGGCAGCCGCGCGCATAGGATCCGATGGCGCGCGCCTCCAGGCTCGCCGGTGCGGTCTTCTGTCCGAAGAGCGACCGCGCGGCATCGGGATAGGCGGCGATATTGGCGGCCCGGCGCTTCGCCTCCTCGTCGGCGGTCGATTGCGCCCGGGCCATCACCGGCGCGACCATCGCCAGAGCGAGGCAGGACAGGCCGGCGATTCGACGATTCACTGCATGCATCGCGCGAGACTCGCCGGTTTGACCGGATCGCGTCAAGCGAGCGCGGCGCTTTTGCCGATGGACAAGCCGGCGGCGACGCGGCAGCCTGAGCGCAACGAGAGCGGCAGCGCCGAAGCGGGCGCTCGCCGACGCGTCCGCCGGGGAGAGAGACCGCCATGACCGATTTCAGCATCGACCGCCGCCACCTCCTGGCCGCGCTGGCGGCGGGCCTCGCCCTGCTGGGGGGTGCCGCCGCGCAGGCGCCCTGGCCGCAGGGCCGCACGCTGAAGCTGGTCGTGCCCTTTCCCCCCGCCGGGGCGACGGATGTGCTCGGCCGGCTGGTGGCCGACAAGCTCGGCCAGAGCTGGGGCACGAATTTCGTCGTCGAGAACCGGGCCGGCGCCGGCGGCAATATCGGCACGGATGCGGTGGCCAAGGCCGAGCCGAACGGCGATACGCTGCTGATCGTCTCGGTCGGCATGGCCACCAACCAGTATCTCTATCCCAAGCTCAACTACGACCCGGCCAAGGATCTGGCGCCGATCACCATGGTGGCGATGGTGCCGAACCTGCTCGTCGTCAACAACGAGCTGCCGATCAGGAGCGTGGCCGAGCTCGTGGCCTATGCCAAGGCCAATCCCGGCAAGCTGACCTATGGCTCCTCCGGCATCGGCACCTCGGTGCATCTCTCCGGCGAGCTGTTCCAGAAGCTGACCGGGACGAAGATGGTCCATGTCCCCTATCGCGGCACGGCCCAGGCGACGCAGGATCTGATCGGCGGGCGGATCGACCTGATCTTCGACAACATCACCCAGGCGCTGCCGCATGTGCGCGCCGGCTCGATCCGCGGGCTCGGCGTCACCACGGCGCAGCGCGCGCCGACGGCGCAGGAATTCGCGCCGATCGCCGAGACCGTCCCCGGCTTCGACGTCTCCTCCTGGTTCGCGCTGTTCGCACCGGCCAAGACGCCCCAGGCGATCATCGACAAGATCCAGGCCGACACCAAGGCCGGGCTCGCCGACCCCGTCCTGCGGGAGAAGATGGACGCTCTGGCGGCGCAGCCGGTCGGCAACAGCCCGGCCGAGATGGCGGCCTTCCTGCAGGCCGAAATGAAGCGCTGGGGCGATCTGATCCAGGAAGTCGGCGTCAAGATCCAGTAGCGGCACCCGCCGGCGCCCGCGCCGGTGGAACCAGTTCCGTCAGGCTGACGTTCTCCGTTCGCCGCCACGGGTTGCGTGGCGCGACTGGAGAAGGGTTGCCGCCATGTCCACCACAGTTATCATCATCCTGCTCGTCATCCTGCTGTTCGGCGGCGGCTTCTATGGGCATCGCAGCTACGGCACGGCGGGGCTCGGCGGCGTGCTCGGCCTCGTGCTGGCGATCGTGATCGTGCTGTGGCTGCTCGGCGCGCTGGGCGGGGTGCCGGTCAGGGCCTGACCGGTTCAGGCCGCGTTCGACCGTTCCCAGACGGTGATCGCGGCCGCCAGGTCCTCCAGCGAGACACCTGTCGATTTGAAGACGGTGATGCCGCTGTCGGGGTGCGGTCCGGAGATCGTGCCCCGGCAGAGCTCACCGAGCGTCCCGAGCACCTGATCGGCGCTGTAGCTGCCCTCGCGGATCGCCAGAGCGACGTCGCCGCCCTCCTCGATCGCCTTGCTGGAATCGACGACGACGCGGCCGCGCTGCAGCGCTTCCGCGTCCGCCTCGCGCATCTGCATGGTGAAGGCGCCGACGAGATCGAGATGGGCGTGGCGCTTCAGCCAGCGGCCATGGATCAGCGGCTCCGTCGCATTGGTGGCGCAGGAGATGATGTCGGCGGCGCGCGCCTCCCCTTCCAGATCGGTCACCGCACGCGCCGCGATGCCGTCCCGCGCGAGATCGTCGACCACCGCCATCGCAGCCTCGGGCCGGCGCGCCCAGATCGCGATATCGGTCAGCGGCCGGACGGAGCGATGGGCGCGGATCAGGAAGGGCGCGAGATTGCCGGCGCCGACCATCAGCATGCGGCTGGCTTCGGGATAGGCCATGTAGCGGGCCGCCAGCGCCGAGGCGCAGGCCGTGCGCCAGACCGTGAGGCGGTTGCCATCCATCACCGCGAGCGGCTGGCCGGTCTCGCCATCCATCAGCAGATAGGCCCCCATCACCCCCGGCAGATTGCGCTTGCCGTTGCCGAAGAAGACCGAGACGATCTTGGTCCCGATATAGGGCCGCTGCGCCTCCGGCCCGCTCCAGGCCGGCATCACCAGGAGCACGGCCTGCTCGCCCGGCCGCTCGATGCTGTGATGGGCGCGTGGCGGCATCACCACATCGGAGCGGAAGGCGAGGTCGAGCCCGTCGATCAACCCCTCGAAGCTGAGCGCGGCGTCGATCTCGGCGGCGTTGAACAGGCGCATCTCAGTTGCGTCCGCTGGTCAAAGCCGGCAGCGCGGAATCCGGCACGGCGGAGCGCAGCATCTGGGTCTCGTTGCGCAGCGCCTCGGCTTCCCGGCGGTTGCGGCGCGCCGCCTTGCGATGCCGGCTCTGGCCGATCCAGGACGCGAAGCCGCCGATCAGCACGCCGAGCGCCAGCGCGATGAGCACCACGGCGAAGAGCGGGACCTGATAGGCCAGCACCGGATTCTCCAGGCTGACCGGATCGAAGGAGACGCGCACCGGCGCCCGGTTGGCGACGGAGAACAGGACGATCGCCAGCGCCACCGGAACCAGGATGAGCGCCTTGAAGAAGGATTTCATTGCTATCTCCTCGCGGCTGCGGGCCTGAATTCGGTCAGGGTCGAGCCTGGCCCCGCCGGCCTGCCGGGTATGATGGGTCTCGCCGCTGCGGCGCCGCTCAGGCCTTGCCGTTGAGCCTGAGGCGCAGCTCCTTGCCGGTCTTGAAGACCGGCACGAATTTCTCCTCGACCTCGACCGCGTCGCCGGTGCGCGGATTGCGCCCGACACGGGCCGAGCGGGCCTTGCGGGAAAAGGCACCGAAGCCGCGCAGCTCGACCCGGTCGCCGCGGGTCAACGCCTTGACGATCTCGTCGAGGATGGCGGTGACGATGGTTTCGATGTCACGCTGATACAGATGCGTGTTGCGTTCGGCAATGCGTTGGACGAGCTCTGATTTAATCATTGTTCTAGCATAACCACTTGTAGCAACATCATTTTTCGAGGGCAGGCTGCCAGAGCGCCAAGGGCGCGTCAAGCTGCAAACCGAGGGGCTGTTCGGCGGCGCGGGCGATCAGCGCCGCGACGCTCTGCAGCCCCGCGGCCCGTGCCAGCGCCTCGCCCGCGCTCCAGATGCCGAAGGAGGACGACTCGCTGCGCCGGCGCCAGTCGCGGATCGGCAAATCTTTCGCCACCCCCTTCTCGCGCTCCAGCCAGCCGATCGCTTCCTCTTCGCCGCCGATCGCATCGACCAGCTTCAGCGACAGGGCCTGGCGGCCGGAATGCACGCGCCCGTCGGAGACCGCGGCGAGTTCCGCATCGGCGAGCTTGCGCCGGTTCTGCACCAGGCGCTTGAACCAGTCGTAATTATCCTCGACCACGCGCTGCAGCGCGGCGCGCGCCTCCGGCGAGGTCGGCTCGAAACCGCTCGGCGCCGCCTTCAGCGGGCTCGATTTGACGGTCTCGATATTGACGCCGAGCGTATCGAGCAGCCGCCCGACATTGGGGATCTGGAACAGCACGCCGATCGAACCGACAAGCGAGGTCTGCCGGGCCACGATATGGTCCGAGCCGAGCGCGGCGATATAGCCGCCAGAGGCGGCGAGCCCGTCGACCACCGCGACGACCGGCTTCTTGGCCGCGAGCTGGCGCAGCGCGTCATGCAGCGCTTCCGAGCCGGTGGTGGTGCCTCCGGGGCTGCTGATCGACAAAAGGACGGCGGAGGCCTTGCTGGTCTCCAGAGATTTGATCAGCTCCAGGGTGCGCCGATCGCCGGAGATGAATCCGGAGATGGTGACCCGCGCGACATGGGCCTGGGCCAGCGTGCCCGGCGTGCGGCCGGACCAGGCCAGGCCGGCGACGACCGCGACGGCGACCACCGCCAGCGCGGCGAGCAGCCGCCACAGCGTCAGTTTTCGCCGCAGACTGCGACGGTCTGCGAGCAGATCGGCATCGGACGACATCGGTGAAACGCTCCGTTCGTGGTCCCGTGATGTAGACGCCCGCGGGCGGGCGGGCAAGGTGACCGAAAGGCACCAGGCCTCAGGCCGCGACGTGGCCCCGCGCCCGGTCCAGCGCCAGCAAGGCGAGGCCGCTGGCGACCGAGCGGAAGGCGTCGCCGACATGGATGCGCCCGGCGCCGAAGCGGCGGTCGAACAGCGCCCGCACGGCGGGGACATGGGAGGTGCCGCCGGTCATGAACACGGCCTCGATCGCGCCCGAGCCGAGCCCCGCCTCGGCCAGGGCCCGGTCGAGCGCGGTCTCGATCGCGCCGACATCCTCGGCGATCCAGCTCTCGAAATCATGCCGGGTAATCGGCGTCTCGATGGCGAGGGAGAGCTGCTTGAAGCGCAGCACGGTGGCGTCGGCGCCGGAGAGCGCGATCTTGGCGGCGGAGACCGCCCGGTAGAGCTCGTAGCCGAGATCATATTCGATCACCGTCAGCAGATCCTCGAGCTTGCGCGGCTCGACCGCGTCGCGGATCAGCGCGTGCAGCTCGGCCAGGGTCTCGCGGCTCTTCATCAGCGAGAGCCTGTGCCATTGCGCGAAGGCGGCATGGTAATGCGCCGGGATGGGCAGGAGCTTCTCGAAGGAACGGTATTGCGAGCCCTTGCCGAGCCGCGGCGAGACGGCGTGCTCGATGATACGATAGTCGAAAGTGTCGCCGGCGACGCCGACGCCGGCATGCGACAGCGGGATCGCGTCGAGCCGGCCCTGCGCGCCGGGCTCGAAGCGCATGACGGAGAAATCGCTGGTGCCGCCGCCGAAATCGGCGACCAGCATGGTCTGCGCCCGCTTCAGGTCACGCGCGTACCAATAGGCCGCGCCCAGCGGCTCATAGGCGAAATCGACCTGCGCCATCCCGGCCTTGGCATAGGAGGCGCGCAGCCGGCCGAGCGCCAGCTCCTCGTCGGGCCGCTCGCCGGCGAAGACCACGGGCCGGCCGGAGACGAGCGGCGTCGCGCCGAGCCCGTCCAGCCCCGCCGCGAGATCGGACAGGAACACCCCGATCAGATCCTCGAGCCGGTAGAGTTTTCCGAACAGCCGGGTCTCCTGGAAGGCGCGGCTGGAGAGATAGGTCTTGAGCGACTGCAGGAAGCGATGCTCCGTCGTCATGCCCAGCGCCATGTCGAGCGCGTCGGGGCCGCTGACATGGGCGATATGGCTTTTGGGCGGGCGGCCCTCGCGCCAGAACATCAACGCCGAGCGATAGGCGTCGACCGCACCCTGCCGCGTGGCGAAGCTGCGGGTCGTGACCGCGCCATCCGCGTCGGCCAGGGCCACCACGCTGTTGGTGGTGCCGAAATCGATGCCGATGGCGGCGGTGGGCATGGGATGGGTCCTGTCGGGAATGGGATGAGGGCGAGTGGCGAGTGGCGAGTGGCGAATGGGGAATGGGGAATGGGGAATGGGGAATGAGGAAGCGAAGCTTCTGATTGCGGCAAGGAACGCGTTACCCACTCGCCATTCGCCACTCGCCATTCGCCACTCGCTATTCGCCACTCGCCATTCGCCCCGATCCTTTCGCCGAAACAAAAGCCCGCGCGGATCGCTCCGCGCGGGCTGCGATGGGGGCCGGCCGCCGGAGCGGCCGAGGCCTCACTTCTTCTCGGTCGTCGCCTTCTTGAGGGCGGCGCCCAGGATGTCGCCGAGCGAGGCACCGGAATCGGCGGAGCCGTACTGGGCCATCGCCTCCTTCTCCTCGGCCATCTCCAGAGCCTTGATCGAGACCTGGATCTTGCGGGCCTTCTTGTCGAAGAGGACGACGCGGGCATCGACCTTCTCGCCGGCCGCGAAGCGCTCGGGGCGCTGCTCGGACCGCTCACGCGCGATTTCGGCGCGCTTGATGAAGGTGGTCATGTCGGTGCCGGCGATCTTCACGTCGAGACCGGCCTCCTTGACCTCGATCACCTCGCAGGTGACGACCTGGCCCTTCTTGAACTCGCCGGCATCCACGAAGGGATCGCCGCCGAGCTGCTTCAGGCCGAGCGAGATGCGCTCCTTCTCGACGTCCACATCGAGCACGACAGCCTGCAGCATGTCGCCCTTCTTGTATTCCTCGATGACCTGCTCGCCCGGACGGTTCCAGTCGAGATCCGAGAGGTGGATCATGCCGTCGATATCGCCTTCCAGGCCGAGGAACAGGCCGAACTCGGTCTTGTTCTTGACCTCGCCCTCGACCACCGAACCGGACGGGTGGGTCTCCGCGAAGACCTCCCACGGGTTGCGCAGGGTCTGCTTGAGGCCCAGCGAGATGCGGCGCTTGACCTGATCGACCTCGAGGATCGCGACATCGACTTCCTGGGAGGTCGAGACGATCTTGCCGGGGTGGACGTTCTTCTTGGTCCAGGACATCTCCGAGACGTGGATGAGGCCTTCGATGCCCGGCTCCACCTCGACGAAGGCGCCGTAATCCGTGATGTTGGTGACGCGGCCCTTGAGGCGCGCACCGACCGGATAACGGGCGGCGATGCCATCCCACGGATCGGCGAGCAGCTGCTTGATGCCGAGCGAGATGCGGTGGGTGTCCTGGTTGATCTTGATGATCTTGACCTTGACCGTCTGGCCGATGGTCACGACCTCGGACGGGTGGTTGACGCGGCGCCAGGCCATGTCGGTGACATGGAGCAGGCCGTCAATGCCGCCGAGATCGACGAAGGCACCGTATTCCGTGATGTTCTTGACGACGCCGTCGATGACCTGGCCCTCTTCGAGCGAAGCCACTAGCTCGGAGCGCGCCTCGGCGCGGGTCTCTTCGAGGACGGTGCGGCGCGACACGACGATGTTGCCGCGGCGGCGATCCATCTTGAGGATCTCGAAGGGCTGCGGCTGGCCCATCAGCGGGCCGACGTCGCGGATCGGACGGATATCGACCTGCGAGCGCGGCAGGAAGGCGACGGCGCCGTCGAGATCGACGGTGTAGCCACCCTTGACCGTGTTGAAGATGACGCCCGAGACCTTCTCGCGAGCCTCGAAAGCCTTTTCGAGCTTGACCCAGCTCTCCTCGCGGCGCGCCTTGTCGCGCGAGATGACGGCTTCGCCCAGCGCGTTCTCGATCCGGTCCAGATAGACCTCGACCTCGTCGCCGACCTTCAGCTCCTGGTCACGGCCCGGGCCGGTGAATTCCTTGAGCGCGACGCGCCCTTCCGTCTTCAGGCCGACATCGATGATCGCCATGTCCTTCTCGATGGCGACGACGATGCCCTTGATGACGGAGCCTTCCAGCGCATCGTTGCGATTGAAGGACTCTTCGAGCAGGGCGGCGAAATCCTCGCGGCCTGCATTATAGCTCTCTACGGCTGACATATGTGCTCCTGACGCCGGGCGCGTATCCCGCGCATGACCGGCAAGCGCCGATTGGGTTGGTGTTGCGGGCCGGATCCGCACGACGGCGCCTCCGAAGAGGGATGCCTGGGTCGAGCCTGCGCCGAGGGCGCCGGGGCTCTGGCAGGCGGCGCTGGGCCGTCGCTTGAATCCGCATCGGAAGGGTCCGCTCCAAACACCAAACGGGAGCCGGCCCTTCGGCCGCTCCCGGCGCATGATCGATCACGGCCATTCGGACAGTCGCGATGTAGTGGAAAGCGGGTTTCAGGGCAAGAGGCCAGGCCGGAGCCCGGCCCGCTCCCCGGCGGCGCGAGCCCGCCTCAGAACTCCGACCAGCCTCCGCCGCCGCCGGCGGCGGCCCGGCGCGCCGGGGCGGGCGCGGGCGCGGGCGCCCGGGCGGGCTGGCGGACCGCCCCCATATGCGGCGCCGCCTGGCGCAGCTCGGCCAGGACGCTGCCTTCGAGATCGCGCGAGATGCCCCCCGACAGGCGGAACTGGGTGACCATCTCCTTGAGGGCGGCAGTCGCCTGCTCGAGCTCGCGCGCGACGCCGGCGCTCTGCTCGGCCATGGAGGAGTTCTGCTGGGTGATGTCGTCCATATGGGCGACGACCTTGGCGACCTCCTCGATGCCGTTGGCCTGTTCGGCCGAGGCGCTGGAGATGTCGCCGAGGGCGGAGGCGACGCTGGTCGAGGAGGTGACGATCTCCGACAGCGCGGTGCCCGCATCCTGGACCAGCTTGACCCCGCTCGCCACCTGCTGGGTCGAGTTCAGGATCAGCTTCTTGATGTCGTTGGCCGCCTCGCTGGAGCGCTGGGCGAGAGCCCGCACCTCCGAGGCCACCACCGCGAAGCCCTTGCCGGCATCGCCGGCGCGCGCCGCCTCGACCGCGGCGTTCAGCGCCAGGAGATTGGTCTGGAAGGCGATGTTGTCGATGACCGTGATGATCTCGGCGATGTCGTTCGAGGCCTGTTCGATGCGCTGCATCGCGCCGACCGCCTCGGTGACGATGGTGCCGCCCCGCTTGGCGACCTCATTGGCCTGGGCACCGAGCTCGGTCGCCTCCTGGGCCCGCCCGGCGCTCTGCTTCACGGAGGCCGAGAGCTCCTCCGTCGTTGCCGCCGTCTCCTCCAGGCTGCTCGCCTGCTCCTCGGCGCGCTGCGCGAGATTGCGGCTGTCATGGCTGATCCGCGTCGCGCCGGACGAGATCTGCACCGAGATCTCCGAGACCGTGCGGATGACCCCGGAGACCGAATCGAGCAGCTCGTTCACGCCCTGGCAGAGATCGGCGATCTCGCCGCTCTTGCCCAGCGTGTCGACGCGGCTGGTGAGATCCTTGTTCATCGCGGCCTGGACCACGGTGCGGGTCTCGGCGACGGCCAGGCGCAGCACCTCCTGCGCCGCCTTGGTGGCAGTGATGTCGGTCGCGAATTTCACCACCTTGTAGGGCTTGCCGAGCGCGTCGAAGATCGGGTTGTAGCTCGCCTGGATCCAGATCTGGCGGCCGCCCTTGCCGAGGCGGAGATATTGCCCCTCGTCATATTCGCCGCGGCCGAGCTTCTCCCAGAAACGGGCGTAATCCGAGGATTTGCGCTCCTCGGCCGCGATGAACATGCTGTGATGCTTGCCGATGATCTCGGAGCGCTGATAGCCCAGCGCATCGAGGAAGTTCTGGTTGGCGTCGAGGATGTTGCCCGCCAGATCGAAGGAGATGATCGCCTGCGACTTGTTGATCGCCGCGATCTGCCCTTCGAGATCGGCGAAGACGCTCTTGGTCGCGGTGATGTCGGTGGCGAATTTGACCACCTTGACCGGCTTGCCGGCGCTGTTGAGGATCGGCGTATAGGTCGCCTGCAGCCAGATCCGCTTGCCGCCCTTGCCGACGCGCAGGAACTGGGCCTCAATGGCCTCGCCCGCCTTGAGCCGGCTCCAGAACGCCGCATAATCGGAAGACGACGCATAGCCGCTTTCGACGAAGAGAGAATGATGCTTGCCGACCACCTCAGAGCGGTCATAGCCGACGACGCGCAGGAAATTGTCGTTCGCCTCGAGGATGCGACCGGTCACATCGAATTCGATAACCGCTTGCGAGCGCCTGATGGCGGCAGCTTCGCCTGCCACGCTCTTGCCGCCGAATATGCCCAGTGCCACGGTCGCTCTCTCCTCTGTCGCTGGCCCGACGCCAGCGGAACATGGTTACCGTATGGGCAAATTCCTGACCGTACGTTAATAACGGCCCTAATCAGAAATGATCTTCGTTATATTTTTACGGAAAGATTGACCTTAAGAGTGAAATTAACGTACCTGCACAACTACTGCGCGGGCTAATGGAATAAATGGGAGCGGCTATGGGTTGGGTGATTCTCGGACTGGTCGCCGCGGCGGCGCTCTATGCGGTCACGGTCTATAACGGGCTGGTCGCGATGCGGCAACGCGTGGGGCAGGCCTATGCGGATGTCGACGTGCAGCTAAAGCAGCGCCACGACCTGATCCCCAATCTGGTCGAGACGGTGCGGGGCTACGCCACCCATGAGCGCGAAACCTTCGATGCCGTGATCGCGGCGCGCAACGCGGCGCAGGGCGCCGGCGGCGTGCAGGCGCAGGCCGCCGCGGAGCAGCAGCTCGCCGGGGCCGTCGGCCGGCTGCTGGCCCTGGCGGAGGCCTATCCCGATCTCAAGGCGAGCGCCAATTTCCAGCAGCTCCAGACCGATCTCGGCAATGTCGAGGACAAGCTCGCCGCGGCGAGGCGCTTCTTCAACCTGGCGGTGGGCGAGTACAACGCCGCGATCCAGGCCTTCCCGGCCGTGCTCTTCGCCGCTCCGATGGGTTTCGCCCCGCGCGAGTTCTTCGATGTCGGCGAAACCGCGCGGATCCAGCTCGACAAGCCGCCCAGCGTCAAGTTCTGACGGCACCGGCCGGTGGCGTGACGGGAGCCGCAAGCGATGTTCGGCCAGGCTTTCGGTCTCTACAGCCATCAGCGCAACAACCGCATCCGCTCGCGCTTCCTGATCGCGGGGCTGTTCCTGCTGATCTATCTCTTCAGCTGGGGGCTGATCCTGATCGGCTACGGCGCGGCCGATGGCGGCGGCATCGCCGATGCGACATCGGCCTTCCTGCGCTGGCTGCCGCTCGTCACGCTGTTCGGTGCCGCCTGGGTCTATATCGGCTTCAAGATCAATGTCGGGCTGATCGGCAGCCTGACGGGGGCCAGATCGATCGAGAAGGCCGATGATCCCAGGCTCTACGCCATGCTCGAGAACCTCTGCATCTCGCGGGGAATGAGCGTTCCGCGGCTGGCGATCGTCGAGAGCGAGGCGCTGAACGCCTTCGCCTCGGGTGCCAATGACGCGCAGTTCACCATCACGGTCACGCGGGGCCTGCTGCAGCAGCTCGACGATGCGGAAACCGAGGCGGTGCTGGCGCATGAGCTGACGCATATCCGCAATGGCGATGTGCGGCTGATGATCGTCGCGGTGGTGATCGCCGGCGTGATCTCGCTGGTCGGCGAGATCATCTTCCGCGGCCTGTCGCGCAACAGCATCCGCGTCTCGAGCGACGACCGGAAGGGCGGCGGGCTGGCGATCCTGCTCGGATTCGCGATCATCGCGCTGTCCTGGCTGCTGGCGGTGCTGATCCGCCTGTCGCTGTCGCGCTCGCGCGAATATCTCGCCGATGCCGGGGCGGTGGAGCTGACCAAGAACCCCGACGCGATGATCTCGGCGCTGCTGAAGATCGCCGGCCGCGCCGATCTCGAGGATGTGCCCTCGGGGGTGATGGACATGTGCTTCGAGAATGATCCGGATGATTTCGCCGATCTGTTCTCCACCCATCCCTCGATCGCCAAGCGCGTGCAGGCGCTGGTCGAGACGGCGGGCGGGCGGATCCCGACGATGCCGCCCCACCCGCCCAAGATCGGCCAGCGCCAGCCGCTGCCGACGATGATGGAGGAGGCCGCCGCGCGCAGCGGGCGCGGCCCCTGGGAGAGCGGCGGGCCCTAATCCCGGGGCGGGCACCCCCGCCGCTTCCGCATTGACAAGCCAGCTTCATCGGTTGCATGACTTTTGGTCATGCAACCTTGGAGACGTGGCTGCGACGATCCTGAACCCGCGTTCGGAAAGCAATCTCGAGGGAGTCCATCCCGATCTCGTCAAACTGGTCCGCCGCGCCGCGGAGATCACCGCGGTGCCGTTCATCGTCATCGAAGGCGTGCGGACGCTGGCCCGGCAGCGACAGCTCGTGGCGAGCGGCGCCAGCCAGACGCTGAAATCGCGCCATGTCCCGGAGATGAACGCATGCGGCGTCGCCTGCGCAGTCGATCTCGCGGCGCTCATCGGCAAGACGGTGCGCTGGGACTGGCCGCTTTACGAGAGGCTGGCTGTGGCGGTGAAGCTCGCGGCCGGGGACGTCGCCATCCCGATCGAATGGGGCGGCGACTGGCCGCATTTCAAGGATGGTCCGCATTACCAGCTGCCCTGGCGCGACTATCCCTGAGCGGCCGCGTTCAGCGGCCGTTGCGGGCCCAATCCAGCGCCTCTTCCAGCCGGTCGTCGCCCCAGAACAGCTCGCCATCCTCGGTGACGAAGGTCGGCGCGCCGAAGATGCCGAGGGATTTCGCATATTCGGTCTCGGCCTTCAGCCGGCCCTTGACCTCCTCGCTGCGCGAGGCCGGGAAGGCGACCCCGGGATCGGCGCCCGCCTGTTTGAGCGCAGCACTCAGCACCGCCTCCTCGGCGATGTTCTTGCCTTCGCAGAACTGCGCGCGGAACAGCGCCTTGGAGAAGGCCGGCATCCAGCCCGCCTCGCGCCCGGCGAGGGCGAGCCGCGCCGCGATCAGCGAATTCTGCGGGAAGGTCTCAGGCCTGATGATGCTCAGGCCCTGGCGCCCCGCGCGGCGGGCGAGATCCCGCCACATATACCGCCCCTTATTGGGAAACAGGTTGAAGGGGGAGCTGGTCCAGCCCTGGGCGGCGAAGATCGGCCCGAGCAGGAAGGGGCGCCAGCGCAGGGTGACGCCCGCCTCCTCCGCGAGCTCTTCGATCCGCAAGGCGCTGAGGCAGGAGTAAGTCGAGGCGAACTCGTACCAAAAATCCAGAACTGGGCGATTCGGCATCAAGCCTCCGACTCGGTCTTCAAAGTTTCAAGTCGCGCCTCTCAACCTTCGGCTGCACCAGACGCGACTGCAAGAGCGGAAATGCATCGGCCGAGGAGCGGGAGCCCCCGTCAACACCGATTCATCACGACCAGACGCCAGATCGATCAGAAGGTTCCGATTGCGTCGTTCGATGCCGTGGGATAGTGCGCCATTGAGCCCAAATAACGGCCAGCCGAGGCCGGAGACGCGGGGTCGACAGGCCCCGATCAGCAGGACCAGCAGACATGACGGACACGCGCGTGAAGAAGGTCGTCCTCGCCTATTCCGGCGGGCTCGACACCTCGATCATCCTGAAATGGCTGCAGACCACCTATCAATGCGAGGTGGTGACCTTCACCGCCGATCTCGGCCAGGGCGAGGAGCTGGAGCCGGCCCGCCAGAAGGCGCTGCTGCTCGGCATCAAGCCGGAGAACATCTTCATCGAGGATCTCCGCGAGGAATTCGTGCGGGACTACGTCTTCCCGATGTTCCGCGCCAATGCCGCCTATGAAGGCGTCTATCTGCTCGGCACCTCGATCGCGCGGCCGCTGATCGGCAAGAAGCTGATCGAGATCGCCGAGAAGGTCGGGGCCGACGCGGTTTCGCATGGCGCCACCGGCAAGGGCAACGACCAGGTCCGCTTCGAGCTGACCGCCTATGCGCTGAAGCCGGACGTGCATGTGATCGCGCCCTGGCGGGAGTGGGATCTGCGCTCCCGCGAGCAGCTGATCGCCTTCGCCGAACAGCACCAGATCCCGATCGCCAAGGACAAGCGCGGCGAGGCGCCCTTCTCCACCGACGCCAACCTCCTGCACGTCTCCTCCGAGGGCAAGGTGCTGGAAGACCCGGCGCAGGAGGTCCCGGACTACGTCTTCTCCCGCACCGTCTCGCCGGAGGATGCGCCGGACAAGCCGACCTACATCACCATCGACTTCAACAAGGGCGACGCGGTCGCCGTCGACGGCGTTTCGCTGTCGCCGGCCAAGCTGCTGACGCGGCTGAACGAGCTCGGCCGCGACAACGGCATCGGCCGGCTGGATCTGGTCGAGAACCGTTTCGTCGGCATGAAGTCGCGGGGCATGTACGAGACCCCGGGCGGGACGATCCTGCACGCCGCCCACCGCGCCATCGAATCGATCACGCTCGACCGCGGCGCGGCCCATCTCAAGGACCAGCTGATGCCGCAATATGCGGAGCTGATCTATAATGGCTTCTGGTTCTCGCCCGAGCGCGAGATGCTGCAGGCGCTGATCGACAAGAGCCAGGAATTCGTCGCCGGGCAGGTGCGGCTCAAGCTCTACAAGGGCGGGGTGCATGTGGTCGGCCGGTCCAGCCCCTATTCGCTCTACGACCAGGATCTCGTGACCTTCGAGGAGGGCGCGGTGGCCTATGATCATCGCGACGCGGCCGGCTTCATCCGGCTGAACGCGCTGCGGCTGAGGACGCTGGGCCAGCGCAAGAAGAAGCTCGGGCTCTGACATCTGACGGGTCTGACCGATGGCGATGGCGGGGCACCCGCCGTCGCCGCACCGGGACCACCATAGCGTGCGAACATCCCGGGCGGTCGCGCGTTCAGCTCTCTCCTCCCGCAGAGAGTTCCCGATGATCCGCCACGCCAGCGCCGCCCTGCTTTCCGCCCTGCTCCTGACCGGGCAGGTTTTTGCTCAGACCGCAGGGCCGGTCTCCCCGACCCCGCCCGAAAAGACCGCCTCGCCCGAGATCGCCGCCTGCAAGACGGCGGCGCTGAAGACGATCTCGGCCAAGGAGCCGGAGATCAAGGACATCTATATCGACGAGGACGGCGCCTCGATCGCCACCTCCGACACCAAGGTCGAGGACACGCCGATCAAGCGCATCATCATGGGCGAAGCCTATCTGCGCACCGATCGTTCGGACAAGCCGCGGCGCTTCCTCTGCCTGATCGGCGAGGAAGGCAAGGTGCTGCTGACCTTCTTCACCGTGCGCTGAACCACGGCCTCAATGGCGCCGTGGCGGCGGAGCGCTCAGCTCCGCTCGGGCTCGTCGACGACCTCGGTCGCCGGCCGGTCGCGCCCGCTCGCCACCTCCTCGTGCCAGCGCCCGTCCCGGTCCTGGTACTGGATGCCGTCGGTCTCGCCCGCGACGGTCTGGCGGGCGGCGGCGTCGGACGCCGCGCTCAGCGCCGCGTCATGGCTGGGAAAGGTCTCGGAGAAGACGTCGCCGACCTTGTAGGCCCAGCCGCCATCATGCTCGACAACTTCGTATTTCACCGTGACCATGGTTCTCTCCTGTGCTGCGGAGAGAACCCCGTCCCGGTTTGGCGGTTCCGTCTGAGCCGGGCGCAAGCCCCGGCGCTCAGTCGCCGGCTGCGCTGTCCGCGGCGCGCAGACCTTCGAGCACCGGCATCGAGGTGATGTGGTAGCCGGCATCGACATGATGGATGTCGCCGGTCACCCCGCCGGCGAGGTCGGAGAGGTAATACAGGGCCGAGCCGCCGATCTCCTCCAGCGACACCGATTTGCGCAGCGGCGAATTGGCCCGCTGCCAGGAATACATCGCCCGCGCATCCGAGATGCCGGCGCCGGCCAGAGTCCGGACCGGCCCGGGCGAGAGCGCGTTGACCCGGATGCCGCGCGGCCCGAAATCGGCGGCGAGATAGCGCATGCTGGCTTCCAGAGCCGCCTTGGCGACGCCCATGACGTTGTAATTGGGCATGACCCGGATCGAGCCGCCATAGGTCAGCGTCAGCATGCTGCCGCCCTTGGGCATCCGCGCGGCGGCGCGCTTCGCCGCTTCTGTGAAGGAGAAGCAGGAGATCACCATTGTGCGCGTGAAATTCTCGCGGCTGGTGTCGGCATAGAGCCCCTTCAGCTCGTTCTTGTCGGAGAAGCCGATCGCGTGGACGAGAAAATCCAGCGTGTTGCGCCCGGGATCGCCACCCCAGGCCTCGTCGAGCGCCGCGAAGGTCGCGTCGACCGAGGCGATGTCCTCGACGTCGCAAGGCAGCACCAGTTTTGAGCCGATGCTGTCGGCCAGCGGCTTGACGCGCTTGCCGAGCGCCTCGCCCTGATAGGTGAAGGCCATTTCGGCCCCGTGAGCGCTCAGCGTGCGTGCAATGCCCCAGGCGATGGAATTCTGGTTGGCCACGCCCATGACGAGGCCGCGCTTGTTGTGCATGAGGGGGAGCATGAGGGCCTGTTCGGTTCTGGTTCAGGAGGCGGAGACGGCGGAGGGCAGGACGTTATGATGGAAATCCTCGTCCTTGAACAGGATCGGGATGGCGCCCGCCCGGCTCCACGTCAGAGGCCGGTCGGGGGCCGGCGCCCGCCGATCGCCGCGTCGGGACCTGACCCGTCGCGAGGCAGAGCGTAGCCGCCTCTTCGCCTTACCGCGAGGCTCGGCCTGCGGCGCCCCGCCATCCTCGCCCCGGAAGGCGCTCGGACTCGCGGCGAGCAAGCGTCGGACGCGCCGTCAGGCCTCGAGCTTCTTCATCACGATGGTGGCGTTGGTGCCGCCGAAGCCGAAGGAGTTGGAGAGCACGCAGCCCAGGCCGGCATTGTCAATGCGCTTGCGCACGATCGGCATGTCGGCGAAAGCCGGGTCCAGCTCCTCGATATGCGCGCTCTCGCAGATGAAGTCGTGGTTCAGCATCAGGAGCGAGTAGATCGCCTCCTGGACGCCGGTGGCGCCGAGCGAATGGCCGGTGAGGGATTTCGTGGCGGAGATCGGCGGGCTCTTCTCGCCGGCGCCGAAGACCTCGCGGATCGCCTCGATCTCCTTGGCGTCGCCGACCGGGGTCGAGGTGCCGTGGGGGTTGATGTAGTCGACCTTGGCGTTGACGCCCTGCAGGGCCATGCGCATGCAGCGCACCGCGCCCTCGCCCGACGGCGCGACCATGTCGTAGCCGTCCGAGGTGGCGCCGTAGCCGACGATCTCGCCATAGATCTTGGCGCCGCGAGCCCGGGCATGCTCCAGCTCCTCCAGCACCACGACGCCGGCGCCGCCGGCGATGACGAAGCCGTCGCGGTTGACGTCATAGGCGCGCGAGGCCTTGGCCGGCGTGTCGTTGAAATTGGACGACATGGCGCCCATCGCGTCGAACAGCACGGAGAGCGTCCAGTCCAGCTCCTCGCAGCCGCCGGCGAAGACGACGTCCTGCTTGCCCCATTGGATCAGCTCATAGGCGTTGCCGATGCAGTGATTCGAGGTCGCGCAGGCGGAGCTGATCGAATAGTTCACGCCCTTGATCTTGAACCAGGTGGCCAATGTCGCCGAGGCGGTCGAGGACATGCCCTTCGGCACCGCGAAGGGGCCGACCTTCTTGGAGGAGCCGCTTTCGCAAGCCTTGTCATAGGCGTCGATCAGGGCGCGGGTGGAGGGCCCGCCGGAGCCCATGACGATGCCCGTGCGCTCATGGCTGATCTCGCTCGTCTCGAGGCCCGAATCGGCGATCGCCTGTTCCATGGCGACCTGGTTCCAGGCCGAGCCGCCGCCGTGGAAGCGCATGGCGCGGCGGTCGAGAACCGTCGCGGGATCGAGCGAGGGAGCCCCGCCGACACGGCTGCGGAAGCCATGCTCCGCGAAATCCGGCATGAAGGCGATGCCGGATCTGGCGTCCCTGAGGGAGGCCAGCACGTCCTGCGTATTGTTGCCGATGGACGAGACGATGCCCATCCCGGTGACCACCACGCGTCTCATGCTTCTCACTCCGGCTGCTCTCGCACGTCACGGCCCGATGGCGGGCCGGCGCGCTCCCTGTGCTTCCGCGCAAATGGACCGCGCGGCGGATGGGCGCAAGGCTGCGCCCCGTTTTTCCTCAGGCAGCGTCCGGCTTGAACAGGCCGACCCGCATGTCGCTGGTGGTGTAGATGCGCTTGCCGTCCGCCTCCAGCCAGCCATCGGCGATGCCGAGCACCAGCTTCGACTTGAAGACCCGCTTGAACTCGACGCCGTAGACGACCTGCTTGACGCTCGGCAGCACCTGATCGGCGAATTTCACCTCGCCGACGCCGAGCGCACGGCCCCGGCCGGGCAGGCCCAGCCAGCCCAGGAAGAAACCGGTCAGCTGCCAGAGCGCATCGAGGCCGAGGCAGCCCGGCATCACCGGATCGCCCTTGAAGTGACAATCGAAGAACCAGAGATCGGGGCGGACGTCGAGCTCGGCCCGGACGAAGCCCTTGCCATGGGGGCCGCCGGTCTCGGAAATCTCGGTGATGCGGTCGAACATCAGCATCGGCGGTAGCGGCAATTGTGCATTGCCGGGGCCGAAAAGCTCGCCACGGCCGCAGCTGAGGATGTCCTCGTAGCTGAAGGAGGATTGCCGCTCCATACGCTTGTCGCTCCGTATCCTGGGCCCGCACCGCGCGGTTCATGCACCATCCGGGCGTGCCTAACACAGCCGCGCGCGTCAACGGAAGCTGCAAAGCCGCGGCCGCGACGCAGAGCCCGGGGCCGGCCTTGCCCCCGCCCGCCGGTGCCAGACGCTTGCGAGGGCCGGGCCGAGGCCTTACATCTGCGGCAGTCAGGCCGCGGATGCGGCCCGCCCCGGCGCAGCGCATCGAGCCTCGGGCGCACTGCAGAAAGAGGCCGTTGTCAGCATGAGCGATCTGATTCCCCAGGACCAGGGCTACGGATCGACCGTCAGGCAGGGCTGCCCCTTCAACGACGTGCGCCAGCGGCTGCGCCGCGTGAAATTGCGGCCGACCCGCCAGCGCGTCTCGCTGGGCTGGCTGCTCTTCGCCAAGGGCGACCGCCATGTCAGCGCCGAAATGCTCTATGAAGAGGCGATGAAGGCGCGCGTGCCGGTCTCGCTGGCGACGGTCTACAACACGCTGCACCAGTTCACCCAGGCCGGGCTGCTGCGCGAACTGGCGATCGATGGCGCCAAGACCTATTTCGACACCGACAACAGCGAGCATCACCATTTCGTGGTCGATGGCGAGAACACGGTCATCGACATCCCGGCCGCCGCCGTGGACGTGGCCGAGCTGCCCGAGCCCCCGGAGGGCTACGAGATCGCCCGGGTCGACGTCGTCGTCAGGCTGCGCAAGATCTCCGCCTGATCTCCGGCCCGCGCCGGCGGGCGGCCCCGCCTGCCCCCGGCTATTTCACGCTCTCATTGGGGTAGACGCCCCAGAGGCGCTCCTGCCGGACATAGCCCTCGACCTTGCCGATGCCGACGCGGCACCAGGCGTTGCCGCAGCTCTCGACATTGGCGATGACGCCGGGCTGCAGCTGGGCCACCACGGCGGAGGTCTCGCTGGCGTCGGCGCGCAGCATGAAGGTCTCGTCCTTGGCCTTGGACCAGGGCGCGACCAGAGCCGTGCGCCGGCCGGACAACAGGCTGTGCAGCACCCAGCCCTCGGCGCCGTCGGCGTCGCGCACGCGGCGCCAGGTCTCGAATTCCGCGACGATCTCGACCGGCATGCCGGCGCGCTGGAAGACCCAGCGCGTGCGATGCTCCTTGGACGGCCCCTCGCGCAGATTCACCCGGTCGGATTTCAGGCTGACATAGCGCGGCACCGGCAGGCCGGTCACCGAGCCCGGCTGCATGTCCTGCGCCTGCGCCGCCCGGCCGCCTCCCAGCATCGCGAGACATCCCGCAGCAACGATCCAGCGCATCGACAGGCCAGCCATCCGGTTCAACTCCTCCTGCGGGCTTCGCCGGGATCGCCCCCCGGCGAAGGGTCATGTTGTCATCCGCGCCCGCGCCACTTAGACAACGCTGAGGCACGCATTCGACGCCCTCATTCCTGTAGCGCCTGGGTTAATGACGGGTTGAGGCTGAAAGGCGGCGAAGCGCGCGCCGGGGGACAAGGAGCCGCCAATGCCGAAGAAGAAGCCGCTGGTCGTGGTCACGCGCAAGCTGCCGGCCATCGTCGAGACGCGGATGCGCGAGCTGTTCGACGCGCAGCTCAACATCGACGACGTGCCGATGAGCCAGGCGGCGCTGGTGGAGGCCGTGAAGACGGCCGATGTGCTGGTGCCGACCGTGACCGACCGGATCGACGCGGCGCTGATCGCGCAGGCCGGCGACCAGCTCCGGCTGATCGCCAATTTCGGCAATGGCGTCGACAATATCGACGTGGCCAGCGCCGTGCAGCGCGGCATCACCGTGACCAATACCCCGGGCGTTTTGACCGACGACACCGCCGACATGACGATCGCGCTGATCCTGGCCGTGGCGCGCCGCGTCGTGGAAGGCGCCCGCGTGATCCCGGACGATGAATGGAGCGGCTGGTCGCCGACCTGGATGCTGGGCCGCCGCATCACCGGCAAGCGCCTCGGCATCGTCGGCATGGGCCGCATCGGCCAGGCCGTCGCCAGGCGCGCCGCCGCCTTCGGCCTGTCGATCCATTACCATAACCGCCGGCGCGTCGACGCCCGCACCGAGGAGGCGCTGGACGCGACCTATTGGGATTCGCTCGACCAGATGCTGGCGCGCATGGACATCGTCTCGGTGAACTGCCCGCACACCCCGGCCACCTATCACCTGCTCTCCGCGCGCCGGCTGAAGCTGATGAAGCCGGATGCGATCCTGGTGAACACCGCCCGCGGCGAGGTGGTTGACGAGACCGCGCTGGCGCGGATGCTGGAGGCGGGCGAGCTGGCGGGAGCGGGGCTCGACGTGTTCGAGAGCGAGCCCGCGGTCAATCCGCGCCTGCTCAAGCTCGCGCGCAATCACCGCATCGTCGTGCTGCCGCATATGGGCTCGGCGACGCATGAGGGCCGCGCCGACATGGGCGAGAAGGTCATCGTCAACATCAAGACCTTCATGGACGGGCACAAGCCGCCGGACCGCGTGCTGCCCAGCATGCTCTGAGCCGAAGAGCCGTCGCCAAGGCGGCGCGCGACGAGGCCTGGGCCTCGCGCGCCCCCCGCGCTCTCAGCCGGCGCGCTGCGTGTCGAACTGGCCGGTCTTGCGGAAGCGCCAGAGATAGGACGGCACCACGGCCTCGACCGAGGTCGGGGCGATCCCGATGCCCTCGAAACTGCGGCCCTCGGCCTTGGCGGCTTCGGAGACGATGTTGTCGCTTTCGAGCAGCGTGACCTGGTCGCGCGTCAGCCGGAAGGCGGATGGCATCAGCCCGAGGGTGAGGAGATCGACGATCTCGAAGATGCGGGCCTGGAGCCGGGCGACCGGAAAGGGCAAAGTGACCAGCGGCCGGTTGCGGCCGGTGACCTCGCAGATATAGGCGAGCAGGTCGCGGAAGCTCTTCACCTCCGGCCCGCCGAGCTCATAGACCGTCCCCGGCTTCAACTTGCCCTCGACGGCGCGGGTCGCCGCCTCGGCGAGGTCGCCGACGAAGACCGGCTGGAAGCGGGTCTGCCCGCCGCCGATCAGCGGCAGCACCGGCAGCATCCGGGCCAGCGCCGCGAAGCGGTTGAAGAAATCATCCTCCGGGCCGAAGACGATCGAGGGTCGCAGGATCACGGCGCCGGGCACCGCCGCCAGCACCGCCTGCTCGCCTTCCGCCTTGCTGCGGGCATAGGCGGAGCGGGAATCGGCGGCGGCGCCGATCGCGGAGACATGCACCAGCCGCGTGACGCCGAGCGCCGCGGCCGCCTCGGCGATGGCACGGGCGCCGCGGGCCTGGACGCTCTGGAAATTCTGGCGCCCGCTTTCTTGCAGGATGCCGACCAGATTGATCACCGCATGCGAGCCCTTGACCGCGGCCGCGACCGAATCGGGGAAACGCAGATTGGCCTGTACGGCGTGGATCTGGCCGACCGTACCCAGCGGCTGCAGGAAGCCCGCCAGATCCGGCCGCCGCACCGCGACCCTGACGCGATAGCCGCGCTTCACCAGCGCGCGGACGACATGCCGGCCGACGAAGCCGGAACCACCGAAGACGGTGACGAGCTGCTGGCTGGGAAGGGACAGTTCATTCGCCATGGGGCTGGCCTCGCGCGGTGACGTGATCAGCACGCTCCTAGAGCATTTCGCCCGAGGCTGGAAGGCGCCGCGCGCCGGCGATCGGCACGAGCGCCGCATGGCGCGCGCAGCTTCGTGCACGAGGCGGGATCTCCCTCCCCTCGAGCCGACCCAGAGCTCCGATACGCCCCCTCTGACCCTCGTTTCGCGGCGCGGCGGCGCGGCCTTTTTGCACAGTCCGGACAAATCGACAGCCGGCTTCAACAATTCCTGCGGAAGCCGTTGACAGGCGTCCGCCCCCCCC
>NZ_LMRT01000001.1:527621-554424 GCF_001426225.1 Allobosea sp. Leaf344
TGCTGGCGCTCGCAAGGGCGTGGAGGTTCGAGTCCTCTCCTGGGCACCACTTTTTTCTACCATGCTGAAAACTTTCGGGTTTTCTTTCAAAATCCCGCACCGGGCCCTCCGGTGCGGGATTTTGCGTTCAGGGGCTGTGTGTCCGCAGCCTCGCCCTCCCGCTTGACTGCCTCGTCTGCCGCGGGCTGGAGCCTGGAGATCGCCGCGGCGGCTCGCCCTGCCCGCCCCCCTCCCAGTCGAGCATCCCCTTCGGATTCATCTTCCGCGCGTGACCTGCGGCGATTGCGCGCGTGGCTCGGCAGGCGAAGGGATTGTTAACCAGGCCGCGCTTAGCTGGATCCGCGTCTTCAGGAAGAGATTGACTGTCTTGGGAAGTCACGGGGCGGCCGATCCACAGCACATGCACTCCCTCGCGCGAGACGGGCTCGTCCTGGCCGCCGCCTGCGTGCTGGTGACGGCTTCGGCCTTCGTCGCGCTGCCGCGTCGCGCCGCCGGCGAAGCGCCCCTCGCGCTCATATTCCCGCCCTGGTTCGACGGCGCGGCCGCCATCGAGCGCAGCGCTTCCGCCGGCTACCGGGTGCTGCGCACCGGCCGTCTGGAGTCGATCCTGATCGTCGCCGCCCCGGCTGCCGCGGGCGAGACCCCGGTGCCGCCCGCCGAAGCGTGGTTCGCGCTGTCCCTGGATGGCCTCGCCGGCTGTCTCGATCGAAGCCGTGATGCCGCGGGCGCCTAGATGATCCTGACCCTTTCTCTGGTTCGCCGCAGGGTCGCTGCGGCCCTTCTCTGGCTCGCCGGGATCCATCTTCTGGTGCTGGTGGCGCTGTTCTGGAGCCGTGGCCAGGCCGGGCTCGCGCCGGTCGCAGCCATGGCCGCGGGAACAGCCGTTGCCTTGCTGCTCCATGTCAGGCAGGGTCCGACGGCGCTGATGCGCCTGATCCTGGCCGCGGTGCTGATCGGGCAGGTCTCGACCTTCGTCTTCGGCTTCGCGGGGCATCCCTGGCAGCCGGACACGCATATGTATTACTTCGCCGTGCTGGCGCTGCTGGCCGGGTTCTGCGACTGGCGGCCGATCGTGCTCGCCGCGTCGCTGACCATCCTGCACCATCTGATCCTGCAATATCTCCTGCCGGCGGCGGTGTTCTACCAGGGCGGGAGCCTGCTGCGGACGCTGCTGCACGGGGCCATCGTCATCGTCGAAGCCTCGTTCCTCACCGTCTTCGCGGTGATGCTGCAGACGCTGCTCCTGGCCAATGAGACGAGCGCGGCGGAGGCGCAGGAGACGATCGCGGCCGCCCGCGTCGCCGGAGAGGCGGAGCGCCATGCCGCCGCCGAATCGGCGCGGCGCAACGATGCGCTGCGGGCGGCGGTGGCGCTGTTCGACCGGCAGATGGAGGAGGCGATGAGCCTGCTCGACGGCGCCGCCGGTGCGATGAAGACCGAGGCGGGTCTCCTGACCGACACCGCCAATCGCGTGCGCCTGCAGACGGCCGCCGTGTCGGATTCCTCGGGGCAGATCACCGAGAGCATCAATCACCTCTCGACCGCGGCGACGGAGCTCGTGGCCTCGATCACCGAGATCAATCGCAGCGCCGGCCAATCCGCGAGCAGCTCGAAGTCGGCGGCGGATCTGACCCTGCGGGCGCAGGAGGAGATCGGCCGGCTGGCGCAGGGCGGCGAGGCGATCGGAACCGTGGTCGAGACGATCCGTCAGATCGCGGCGCAGACCAATCTCCTCGCCCTGAACGCGACCATCGAGGCGGCGCGCGCCGGGGAAGCGGGCCGCGGCTTCGCGATCGTCGCGGGCGAGGTCAAAGCCCTCGCCGACCAGACCGCCAAGGCGACCAGCGACGTCTCCCGCGACATCGCGACCATGCAGGCGGTGATGCGCAACTCGCTCGCGGTGATCCGCGAGATCGCCGAATCCGTGCGGCATGTCGAAGGCGGATCGAGCGCGATCGCGCATTCGGTCGAGCAGCAGAGCCAGGCGGCCTCCGAGATCGCGCGCCAGATCGCACTCGCGCTGCGCGGGGCCGAGGCCAGCACCGGCATCGCCAGCGGCTTCGAGCAAATGACCCACGGCACCTACAGCTCCGCCCAGCAACTGCACGAGACGGCGATGGACCTCGCCAGGCAGGCGCAGCATGTCCGCGCGCGGGTCGGGGCGTTCTGCGAGCAGGTCAGCGGCTATTGACGCCGCCGGGGCTGGCGGCCAGTCCCGAACCCGCTCGGCCCGGACGGGTCGCGGCCGAGCCGTCCTGCCGGCCGCGAATCGCCATCACCGCGTCCGTCGAGCGGCTTACCTCTCCTGGCGAGCTTGCAGCCGGCCGTGAAAATCAGTTTAAGGGAACCGTCTGTGCTTCTGGCTACCGGCAAAGCCTGGCGCGGCGCCATGGCTTTCGCCTGGTCCGGCACGAGCGAACCCATGGATCCGACGACCCGAACCGATGCGACCGCCCCTGCGATCCTATTTGCGAGACGAGACCCAGGCGGCGCATGCGCAGCTCGACCAGCTGGTCGGCGACCTCGACTCCGTCGAAGACTATCGCGGCTATGTCATGGGGCTCTACGCGCATCGGGTCGCGGTCGAGGCATGGCTCGATGCCGCGCTCTGGCCCGACATCTACGGCAGCTGGCGCCCCAAGGGCCTGGCCGGCCTGCTCGAAGCCGATCTCGCCGATCTCGGCGACGCGCCTCCCGCGGCCGCGCCTTTCGACATGTCAAAAGACATCGCGACCCTGTCCGGCGTGTCCTATGTCGTCGTCGGTTCGGCGCTCGGCGCCCGGCTGATCTTCCGCAAAGCACTGGCGCTCGGCTTCGACTCCTCGCGTGGTGCGCGCCATCTGGCGAGCCAGCAGGATCAGCTGCAGGATTGGCGGAGACTTCTGGCGCTGATGGAATGCATCGACAGTGAGGAGTTCGACCGGCCACGCGCCGCCGAGGCCGCCAACGCCGTATTCAACCAGGCGCTGCTGGCGATGAGTGCAAACCGGGTCGACTGAGGTGGAGACCGTCGATCTCAGCAATTGCGATCGCGAGCCGATCCATATCCCCGGCAGCGTGCAGCCGCATGGCTGCCTCATCGTCTGCGACGATGGGGCCGTGACGATCCGCCGCCAATCGGTCAATGCGCAGGCGTTTCTGGGACTGGGCGAAGCCGGGCTGGTCGGGCGCAGGCTGGAGGAGGTGCTCGGCGCCGCCCCGGTCCACGAGATGCGCAACGCGCTGCTGCGCTCGGGCACGCCGGCCCGCGCCGGCCTGCTGCCGCGCCTGCGGATCCCGAGCGCGGAGACCGAATTCGACGTCAGCGTCCACCGCTTCAAGGGCAACGCGATCATCGAGTTCGAGCGGTCGGCGCCGGAAGGGCCGAGCTCGCCGCTCGAATTCATCCGCACTCTGGTCGGCCGCGCCCAGACCACGCAATCGCCGGAAGAGCTGATCCTCCAGTCGTCGCGGCTGCTGCGCTCGGTGCTGACCTATGACCGGGTGATGATCTATCGCTTCGCTCCCGACGGCTCCGGCCAGGTGGTCAGCGAGGCCAAGCGAGGCGATCTCGAATCCTTCATGGGCCAGCATTTCCCGGCCTCGGACATCCCGCAGCAGGCCCGCCAGCTCTATCTGATGAACCCGATCCGGGTGGTGTCGGATGCGAGCGGAGACCGCCACCCGATCGAGCCGGTGCTGGACGAGGAGGGCGCGCCGCTCGATCTGTCGCATGCGCATCTGCGCAGCGTCTCGCCGATCCATTGCGAATATCTGCGCAATATGGGCGTCGCGGCCTCGATGTCGGTCTCGATCATCCAGGACGGCGCCTTGTGGGGGCTGATCGCCTGCCATCACTACTCTAAGCGCGCCCTGCCGATGAACCAGCGGATCGCGGCCGAGATCTATGGCGAGGTCTTCGCGCTGCAGCTCGCCACGCTGAACCAGAAGCAGAGCCTGAAGGCGGCGGCGGATGCCAGGCGCTTCCTCGAAGGGCTGCTCACCTCGGCCTCGCATACGACCGACGTCGCGGAATTCCTGAGCGGCCACCTCGCCGCCTTCCGCCAGCTGATCGCCTGCGACGGGGTCGGGCTCTGGGTCGACGGGGTCTGGAGCCATGACGGGGCCGTCCCGCCGGCCGACCTCGCCGCGAGCCTGGCCGCTCGTGCCGCCGAGGGGGGTCCGGGCCAGATCTGGCTGACGGATGCGCTGTCGGAGGCGATGCCGGCCTCCGGAAGCGCGCTCGCCGGCATTGCGGGGGTGATCGCCATCCCGCTCAGCCAGCGCGAGCCGGATTACCTCTTCCTCTTCCGCCGCGAGCTGGTACAGACCCTGAATTGGGGCGGCGACCCCAATAAGAGCTACACGACCGGGCCGAATGGTGACCGGCTCACCCCGCGGCAGAGCTTCGCAGTCTGGAAACAGACGGTCGAAGGCCGCTCGCAGCCCTGGACCGAGACGGAACGCGAATTGGCGGAATCGACCCGCAGCGTGCTGGTCGAGGTGCTGCTGCGCCATAGCGAGGTGCTGAGCGAGGAGCGAAAGCGGTCGGATGCGCGCCAGCTCGTGCTCAATCAGGAGCTGAACCACCGCGTCAAGAACATCCTCTCGATCATCCGCTCCGTGGTCAGCTATCCGCTGCGCGACGATGGCGACCTGCCCGGCTACGTCACCACGCTGCAGGGCCGCATCGACGCGCTCGCCTTCGCGCATGACCAGGCGATCAAGCCCACCGGCGAGGGTCTGCTGCGCGACCTGCTCGTCGCGGAGCTCGGCCCCTATCGCAGCACTGCCGAAGGCGTCCGCCTCTCCGGCCCGCCGGTGGCGCTGGATCCGCGGGCCTTCGCGGTGATGGCGCTGGTGGTGCACGAGCTGGCGACGAACGCCGTGAAATACGGGGCGCTTTCGGTCGAGAGCGGCCGGCTCGAGCTGAGCTGGCAGCGCGACGAAGCCGACCAGTGCCATCTGCTCTGGCGGGAAACCGGCGGGCCGCCGGTGCGGCCGCCGGAGCGGGAAGGCTTCGGCAGCGTGCTGGTCTCGCGCAGCATCCCCTTCGATCTCGGCGGGCGCAGCGACATCCTGTTCGAGCCGGACGGCGTCGTCGCGAAACTGGTCATCCCCGCCGCCTTCCTCACCTGGCTGGCTGCGGATCCGGACAGGCCGGAGCCGCCGGCGGCGACGGGGCCGGAAAGCGCCGATTCCGTGCTGGCGGGGCGACATGTTCTGGTGCTGGAGGACCAGTTCCTGATCGCGATGGATGTCGAGGACATGCTGCTGGAGTTCGGCGCGGCCCGTGTCACCGTCTGCTCCAGCCAGTGGGAGGCCCATGCGGCGCTCGACCGCGAGACCCCGGATCTCGCCGTTCTCGACGTGAATCTGGGCGAGGAAACCTCGAGCGAGATCGCGGCACGGCTGGAAGGCCTGGGCGTGCCCTTCGCCTTCGCCACCGGCTATGATGACGGGCCCGCCCATGTCGCGACGAGGCGGGAGCACCCGGTCCTGCGCAAGCCGTACAAGGTGCCGGAGCTGCGCGACGTGCTGGCGAGGCTGTGGCAAGAGGCCGGTGCGGCAGGCGGAGACGGAGCCGGATGATCGGGCCAGCGAGGCGGTGGGGCGGTGCCTAAGCTCAAATTTCTCAACGGTGGCGGCCAGATGGGCGCGCGGATCCGGGATTTCGACTGGGCCGCTTCGCCGCTGGGCCCGCCGGAGCTGTGGCCCCTGCCGCTGCGCTCGGCCGTCTCGATCTGCCTGAACTCCTCCTTCCCGACCGCGGTCTATTGGGGCAGGCAGCTGCATCTGCTCTACAACGACGCCTGGGCACCGATCCCGGCGGAAAAGCACCCCTCCGCCCTCGGCCGTCCGGCCATAGAGGTCTGGGCCGATATCTGGCCCGTGGTCGGGCCGCAATTCGCCCAGGTGATGGAGACGGGAGAAGGCGTCTCCGCCTTCGACCAGATGCTGCCCATGGTGCGCGCCGGCCGGGTCCAGGAAACCTATTGGAACTACAGCTTCACCCCGATCCGCGACGATGACGGCCAGGTCGTCGGGGTCCTGAACCAGGGCAACGAGACCACCGACCGCGTCGCCAATCAGCGCCGGCAGGAGTTCCGGCTCCGGCTCGAGGAGGCGCTGCGGCACAAATCCGATCCGCGCGCGCTGATGGAGACCGCGATCGCGATCCTGGGCCAGCACCTCAAGGCCAATCGCGTCGGCTATGGCGAGGTCGAGCCCGATGACGAGACGGTTTCGCTGCAGGTCTGCTGGACCGATGGCGTGGAGCCGCTGGCCGGCAGCTACAGGCTCGACAGCTTCGGGAAGGACGACATCGCCCGCCAGCGGCAGGGCATGAGCCAGTTCTGCGAGGATGTGCAGGACGACCCCGCCCAGGATGAGACTGTGTGGAGCGCCATCGACACCCGTGCCTATGCCTCGGTGCCGCTGATCCGCAACGGACGCTTCACCGCCTCGCTCTACGTCAATTTCCGCGAGCCGCATCATTGGACGGAGGAGGAGATCGCCGCGATCGAGGATGTCGGCACCCGCACCTGGGAGGCCGTCGAGCTTTCCCGCGCGGAAGCCGGGATGCGCGAGAGCGAGGCACGCTTCCGCAATCTCGCCGATCACGCGCCGGTGATGATGTGGGTGACCGATCCGCAGGGCTGCTGCACCTATCTCAACCGGCAATGGTATGAATTCACCGGCCAGACCGAGGCGGAGGCGCTGGGCTTCGGCTGGCTGGAGGCGACGCATCCGCAGGACCGGGCGGCGGCGGAACGGGTCTTCCTCGAGGCCAATGCGGAGCGCCGCCCCTTCCGCCTCGACTACCGGCTGAGGCGCCATGACGGCAGCTATCGCTGGGCGATCGACGCCGCCGCGCCGCGATTCTCGCCGAATGGCGATTTCCTCGGCTATGTCGGATCGGTCATCGACGTCGATGAGCGGCGCGAGATCGAGGACCGTCTGCGCGTCAGCGAGGAGCGGCTGCGGATCGCGACCGAAGCCGCCGATATCGGCACCTTCGACTTCGATCCGATCTCGGGAACCTTGCAATGGGACAGGCGCTGCAAGGCGGCCTTCGGCCTCGCAGCCGACGCCCCCGTCAGCTACGACGTGTTTCTCGCGGGGCTGCATCCGGCCGATCGCGCCGCGACGGATCGCGAGGTCCAGCGGGCGCTCGCTCCGGACGGGCCGGGGCATTACAAGGTCGAATACCGCACCATCGGCCTCGATGACGGGATCGAGCGCTGGGTCGCCGCGCGCGGCCAGGCGCTGTTCGACGAGACCCAACCCGGCCGTCCCGCGACGCGTTTCGTCGGCTCGGTTCTCGACATCACCGCGACCAAGCGCGCCGAGGATGTTCTGGAGCGCCGGGTCGAGGAGCGGACCCTCGAGCTCGAGGCGGCCAACCGCGAATTGCGGGCCCAGATCGAGGAACGCGAGCGGGTCCAGGAGACATTGCGGCAGATGCAGCGGCTGGAGGCCGTCGGGCAGCTGACCTCCGGCGTCGCGCATGACTTCAACAATCTGCTGACCGTGGTGCTCGGCAGCATCCGCTTCATCGAGCGGGCGATCGCGCGCAACGAGGTCGATGGCCGGGTCGGCGACCGGCTCGGCTATATGCGCATGGCGGCGGAACGCGGTGCGGCGCTGACGGCGCAGTTGCTCGCCTTCTCGCGCCGCCAGCGGCTGGAGCCGAAGCCGGTCGATCTGAACGAGACCGTGACGGGCATGCAGGACCTGCTGCAGAACGCCATGGGCGGATCGGTGAAGCTGGCGACGGCGCTGCAGCCGGGGCTGTGGCCGGCCCTGGCCGATGCAACGCAGGTCGAGCTGGTGCTGCTCAACCTCGCGATCAATGCGCGCGACGCGATGGAGGTCGGCGGCTCGCTGACGATCACCACCGGCAATCTGACGCTCGGCCCGCCGCAGCGGCCGGGAGAGCCCGCCGCGGGCGATTACGTGATGGTCGCGGTCTCCGATACCGGCACGGGGATGACGCCGGAGGTTCTGGCCAAGGCCTTCGAGCCCTTCTTCACCACCAAGGAGGCGGGCAAGGGCTCCGGGCTGGGGCTGGCGCAGGTCTATGGCTTCGCCAAGCAATCGGGCGGCGGCGTGGTCATCGAGACCAAGCTCGGCGAGGGGACGACGATCCGCGTCTTCCTGCCGAAGGCGGCGCAGCGCGCCGGCGACGCCACGGCGGCGATCGCCGCGCCGCAGGCGCAGCTCGGAAGGGTGGCGCGGGTGCTGCTGGTCGACGACGACAGCCGGGTGCGCGAAGTCACCCGCAGCCTGCTCGCCGAGCTCGGCTGCGAGATCACGGAATTCGGCAGCGGCGCGGCGGTGGTCGCGGCGCTCGAACAGGCGTCTATGGAGTTCGACCTCGCGGTGTTCGACTTCGCCATGCCGGGGATGAACGGTCGCGATCTGGCGCGGCAGGTGCAGGCCCGCTACCCCTCCCTGCCCGTCATCTTCGTCACCGGCTATGCCGATCTCGCCGCGCTGCACGACGTCAGCGACGAGCGCATCGTTCAGAAGCCCTATCGCGACGGGGAGCTGGAGCGGAAGGTGCAGCAAGCCCTGCAGGTCAGCGGGATCCGTCCAGGCGGATAGGCGCTCTCAGCGCAGCAGCCCGTCCGCGTCGAACGCCTCCCATCCCTCCAGCGTCACGGCGGCGCCGTCGCTGCTAAGCCCCGCGCTGCCGGCCGCCGTCTCGCCCCGCGCCTTGGCCGCGCGTTTCAGCGCGGCCTTGCCCGCGGCGCGGCGCCGGTTCTCCGCGGCCTTGAGCCTATCCTCCTCGCGCCAGAGCTCGGGAAGGTCCTCTGCCAGCACATCCTCGATATGGCGCGGATCGAAGACGTGGAAGGTCACGGCCTTGGCCCGGCCGCGCAGTTTCACCGTGCGGGTCCCCGCGCTGTGCAGGCGCTCCTCCTTCAGCCATTTCTGACGCTCGCGCGGGGAAATGGAGAGGATATCCTCCGCCTCGCTCGGCAGGATCGGCAGGCTCTCGACGCCCTCCAGGACCGTCGCGATCTTCGCCGACAGGCTGTCGAACAGATCCTGCTCGGTCACGGGCACCCTCAGCACGATCCGGCCGGTCGCGGCCGTCGCACAGCTCCGCGAGGTCCATGGCAGGCGACGCCGGACCTCGCGCTCGATCCCCTTCAGCCGCACCGAAGAGCCGAGGGTCGCCGAGGCCGGCAGGGGCCATTCGGCGACGAGCGCAGGCGAGGTCTCGGCGGATGGCTTGGACGGCATCGTGCCAATTCCGGGCTGGAGAGCGAATCCGAAGAACCCAGCGCCTGTCGCGCGTGTTCCGCCGGATTTGAAGGCGTCGCGTCAGAGCAGCTGCGGCTGTGCCGGCGCCCGGGACGCCTCCGCGACGCCTTCGCCGCGTCGCGCCAGCTCATGCTCGGCGCTGAAGCGCAGATCGACGTCGCGCTCGGACAGGAACGCCCGCAGCGCCGGAAGGCCGAGCTGATCCCAGCTCTTGCCCCTGTCCGGGCCGGAGGGGACACGGGGCAGCAGACCGGGCTCGCGGCTCCATGCCAGGAGCTGCGCCAGCGAGGCCTCGTTCAGCATGTCGCGCAGATGATGGGCGGTGACATAGGCATCCGGCATGGCGCGGTGGGCGGGCAGGCCGATCTCATGCACGAGCCCTTCGGGCATTCGCTGGTAGCGCAGCAGCTGGTTGGAAAACCGCGGCAGTTGCGGCCAGAGCCGCAGCGCGCATTTCCAGGTACAGATCCAGTCGGCGCCGCCGCTCAGCCTGGCCGTGCAGTAGCGCTGTTCGAAGGCTGCGCGATGCGCCGCCAGCGCCACGGCCCCGCCCTCCGGGCGCAGGATCTGCGGCGCGACATCCTTCCAGAACGGAGCGCCGGCGACGTCGACGTCGCGGATGTGATGGATCGCCATCGTCTCGGGCGAGATCGGCCGGCCGGGATTGACGAAGAGCGCGCCGCGTTCCGGACCGACCCGCCAGTGTCCGTCAGGACCGAGCAGCACGTCCTGCCATCCGATCTCGCAGACCTCATGAGGGCTGCTTCCCCCGGTTTCCAGATCGATTACCCGGACGCGCATCATGGACATCGGTCGCAGATCAGCATCGGCGGCGGCCGAGACAAGTCAGGAGCGACGCTCTGTCACGCCGGAACCGGCGCATCCTCCGGGCTTCGGCCGGTGAAGGGGAAGCTGCCCTCCGCCTCCCAGGGTCCGCCGCGATAGCGCCACAACAGAAGCCCGGTCGCCATCGCCTCGAAAGGCCGGAACGCCGCCGAGAGGCTGGCGAAAAGCGATTTGGCTGCCCTCGCCTCCACCTTGTTCTGGATCGTGACATGCGGCGCGAAGCGGCTGGCGTCCTGCCGCGTCAACTGCGCCTCCCAGCGGCCCGCGATCGCGGCCCTCAACCTGTGCAGTTCCTCGCTCTCGACTGCATAGGCCGTGCCCTGGCCGAGGAAGCGCAGCGAGGCGACGCGCAGCGGGAACGGCGCCTGCCGCCCCGCCAGTGCGGAGAGCTCCGCGGCGATCTCGTCGCGGCGCTCCCCCGGCAGATGGTGGAACAGCGTCAGATGGGCGGGGATATGGTTGCGGGCCGGCGGAAAATGCAGCCGGCGTTCCGCATCGAAGCGCGCGAAGCTGGCTTCGTCGAAGCGCAGCGTCAGGATCAGCGGCGCCTCCTCCATCTCCGCCTCTCCCGGCCTGCGACGTCCTCCCGACGTCCTCGCATCCGTCCGGGCTGCGGACAAGCCTCACTGCTTCGGCACGTCCTTCAGCACGGTCTCCCAGCGGCCGACCTCGGTCTTGACCAATTGATCGAGATGGGCCGGGCCGCGAATGGCCGGGGGCGGGATCGGCACGGCCAGATCCTCGAAGCGCTTCTTCACGAAATCCGAGGAGAGGCTGGTGTCGAGCGCTGCGACCAGCCGGGCGATGATGGCGGGGCTGGTGTCCTTGTGCACGGCGAGCGCGTTCCAGACCTTCATGCCGAAGTCCGGGAGGCCCGCCTCGGCGAAGGTCGGCACGTCGGGCGCCTGCGGCAGGCGGGACTCGCCGGTCACCGCCAGCGCCGTCACCGAGCCGGCCGCGTGCAGGGGCAGCAGGGTCGCGGTCTGGTCGATGACGCCGTCGACGAAGCCGCCGATCAGATCCTGGATGGCGGGCCCCGCTCCGCGGTAGGAGACGATCGTCGCCTTCAGCCCCGACAGATGCAGCAGGAGACGCGGCGCCAGATCCGAGGTCGCGCCGAAGCCCGCGGTGCCGAAGGTCACCTTGTCGCCCTCGGCCTTGATCTTCGCGACGAAGCTCTTGAGCTCGGCGGCCCCGCTCTTCTTGCTGGCGGCCATCACCATCGGCACATCCGCCACCAGGCCGACGGGGGCGAGGTCGCTGCGCGGATCATAGCGCTGATCCTTGAACAGCGCCCGGCTCGCGGCCATCGGGCCCATATTGCCGAACAGGATGGTGTGGCCGTCCGGCTCGCCCCGGATCACCCGCTCCGTGCCGGTGCGGCCGCCCGCCCCGCCGACATTCTCGACGATGACGTTCTGGCCGAGCACCCGGCCCATCTCCTCGGCCATGATGCGGGCCAGCACGTCGGTGGTGCCCCCTGCGGCGAAGGGAACCAGCATGGTGACGGGACGCGTGGGATAGGTCTGGGCCGTGGCGGGCGCGAGCGCCAGCATGGCGGCGGCCGCGAGGCCGAGCACAAGGCGTTTCATGGATCCTCCCGATGGGTTCTTGATTGCCTGTTATCAGACAATCTGTCAGGCCTCGGGTCAAGCCCGCGATTGACGGACGGCTTACGCGCGGCAATGTGTGCCTCATGACCGAGATGAACCTTCGCATCCCCCGGCAGGCCGCGACCCTGCGCCTTCTGGTGGAAGACCGAATTCGCGAGGCGATCGCCTCGGGACATTTCCGTCCAGGGCAGCGCCTGGTGGAGCGCGAGCTCTGCGAGCAGATCGGCGTCGGCCGCACCTCGGTGCGCGAGGCGCTGCGCCAGCTCGAGGCGGAGGGGCTGGTGGTCACGGTCCCGCATCGCGGGCCGGAAGTCTCGTCGATCAATGTCGAGGAGGCGCGCCAGCTCTACGATGTCAGGGCGCTGCTGGAGGGGTTCGCCGGGCGCGCCTTCGCCGAGCAGGGCAGCGAGGCGGCTTTGGGCGAGTTGCGGCAGGCGGTGGCGGGGTTCCGCCAGGCCGCCGCCGAGGGCGACCGGGCCCAGCTGGTCGCGGCCAAGACGCGCTTCTACAGCGTGCTGATGGAGGGGGCCGGCAATGTCTTCGTCAAACAGTCGCTGACGATGCTGCATAACCGCATCACCCTGCTGCGCTTCACCTCCATGACGCAGCAGGGCCGGCTAGCGGACAGCGTCGCCGAGATCGAGGCGATCTATCAGGCGATCGCCGCGCGCGACGGGGCCCGGGCCGAACAGGCCTGTCGCCACCACATCGAAATGGCCGCGAAGGTCGCGCTGGCGGTGCTGTCCCGCGACCCCAGCGACCGAAAATCCGGCGATTGACAGATTGTCTGATAGGCTTCAGAGATCCGGCGATAGCGTGCCGTCACGGGCGCGACGCCGGAGGATCAGCCCATGTCGAACAGCGCCCCGATCGCCTTCATCGGCCTCGGCCAGATGGGCCTGCCGATGGCCAGGCGGCTGCTCCAGGCCGGCTTCACCCTCCGCGGTGCCGATCCGGCCGAAGCGCCGCGCCGGGTGCTGAGCGAGGCCGGCGGCCGCGCCTTCGCCGATGCGGCGGAAGCGGCCGAGGGTGCCGGCCTGCTGATCACCATGCTGCCCAATGGCCGGATCGTCCGCGAGGCGCTGCTGGATACGGGCGCCGCACGCGCCCTGGCGAAGGGCGCGCTGGTCATCGACATGAGCTCGTCGGCGCCCACCGACACGATCGCCCTGGCCGATGAACTGGCGGCGATGGGCCTGGTGCTGATCGACGCGCCGGTCTCGGGTGGGGTGAAGCGCGCGGTCGACGGCTCGCTGGCGATCATGGCCGGCGGGCCGGAAGAGGCGGTGGAGCGGGCGCGCCCCGCCCTCGCCGCGATGGGCAAGTCGATCTTCGCCACCGGGCCGATCGGCTCCGGCCATGCGATGAAGGCGCTGAACAATTATGTCTCCGCGGCGGGGCTGGTCGCGGCCTGCGAAGCCCTGCTCGTCGGCGGCCGCTTCGGCCTGGCGCCCGAGACGATCGTCGACGTGCTCAACGCCTCGACCGGGCGCAACAATTCCACCGAGGTGAAGCTCAAGCCCTTCGTGATTTCGGAGGCCTTCAATTCCGGCTTCGCCTTGTCGCTGATGGCCAAGGATCTCCGGATCGCGGCCGATCTCGCCGAGCATCTCGACCTCGCCCTGCCGCAGATCCAATCGGTCGCGACGCTCTGGGAAGAGGCCAAGGCCGGGCTCGGCGCGCAGGCCGATCACACCGAGATCCACCGCCATCTCCGCAAGCTCGCCGAAGCCGGCACGCGCGGCTGACCCGCCGGCGCGCGCGGTGCGCGCCGCTCAGCGCAGCGGCGGCAGATGGAGCGACACCGTCTCCCCCTCGGACCCCGGAACGGCGGGATAGAGCGCCCGCACCAGGGGATCATGGCCGGCGATGACGCGATCCTCGGCCCCGGCGAGGCGGCGCGCCGCGCGCCAGCCCTGCGCCAGCGCGCCGAGATCGTAGAAGATCGGGAAGGGGTTCTGGCGCTCGATATTGGCCATGAAATGCGCCGCATCGCTGGCGAGCACCAGGGGGCCGCGCCCGGTCTCGACGCGGACCATCTGCAGCCCGGCGCTGTGGCCGCCGACCTTGTGCAGGCTGAGGCCGGCGTCGAGTTCGGCATCGCCATCATGGAAGACGACGCGCTCGGCATAGACGGCGCGAACCATCCTGACCACATCCTCGACGTCGAAGGGATAGCGGATGCAGGCCTGGCACATGTGCCGGCCGGTCGCGAAGCTCATCTCCGCATCCTGCAGATGGAAGCGCGCCTTCGGAAACAGGTCGAGATTGCCGGCATGGTCGTAATGGAGATGGGTGATGACCACGTCCTCGACCGCCTCCGGAGCGATGCCGAGCTGGCGCAGCGCCGTTTCGACCGGGCGGATCAGCCTGCGCCCGCGCCGCGCACCGCCCTCCTCGGTGAAGCCGGTATCGACGACGACGACGCGCCCGCCCTTCCGCACCACCCAGACGAAGTAGTCCATCGGCATCGGCGCATCATGCGGGTCCGGTGCGCGGATAAAATTCTCGAAGGCCCGCCGCTCATGCACGGCGTAGCGCAAAGCGAAGACCTCCCAGGCGGCCATCGGCGCGCCTCACTTGTCCGCGGGGACGGCACCCTCGGCCTTGAGCACCTCATGGGCGGCCTTGAAGGCGTCGAGCCCGGCCGGGATGCCGCAATAGACCGTGGCGTGCAGCAGGATCTCCTTGATCTCGTCGACGGTGACGCCATTGGCCAGCGCGCCCTTGACGTGGAGCTTGAGCTCGGCCGGCCTGCCGAGCGCGGTCAGCATGGCGAGGTTCAGCATCGAACGGGTCTTGTGCTCGAGGCCGGGCCGCGTCCAGGCATAGCCCCAGCACCATTCGGTGGTGATGTTCTGGAAGGCCATCATGAAATCATCGGCCTTGGCGAGGCTGCCATCGACGTAATCGGCACCGAGAACCTTGCGGCGGACTTCCAGCCCCTTGTTGAACTGATCGCTGTGCGACATCTGCCTGATCCTTTTCCTCGACAGTTTCGGTGGGCCTCGGAACCCTCTCCCGGCGCCGCGATGCATCGGCCGCGCCGGCGCCCGAGATCGCGGCGACCGTGCCATGAGATCCTGCGGGAGACGCCTGTCGCGCGGCTCGGGCGCGCCAGCCATCCCATATCCGCTCCGCTTCTGTCAATGGATTGACAGATTGTCTGATACCGCTCAGCCGGCTGCGGCCTGGGACGAGCGGCGGACCACGAGCTCGACCGGCAGCAGGGTCTCCGGCTCGACCGGCTGCCGCGCGACCATGGCGAGCAGCGTCTGCGCCGCGAGATTGCCGATGCGGCCGGTCGGGACATGCACGGTGGTCAGGCCGGGGGAGACATGGGCCGACATGTCGAGCCCGTCGATGCCGACCACGCTGAGATCGTCAGGGACGATCATGCCGCGCGCATGCGCCTCCTCGAGACAGCCTATGGCGAAGAGATCGATGCCCCCGATCAGCGCGGTGGGCGGCGTGTCCAGCTCCAGCAGCATGGCGCAGCCGGCCCGTCCCCCGGCCAGGGTCAGCGCCTGCTCCACCACCAGCGAATCCGGCAGATCGAGACCGGCCTCGGCGAGAGCCCGGCGCGCTCCGGCGAGCCGCGCCCGCTGGCGGTCGTTGAACTGCAGATGTCCGGCGATCATGCCGATGCGGCGATGTCCGAGGCCGATCAGATGCTCTGCCGCCAGGCGCCCGGCGCGGGCATTGTCGATGGTCACGGCGGTGAAGCGACCGTCCCCGCACCAGGTCAGCACGACAGGCAGCCCCGCGGCCTCGAGCAGGGCCGTGGTCTCCGTGGCCCGTTCGGCCCCGACCAGCATCAGCCCGTCGACGCCGCGCCCGAGCAGGGCCCGCACCGCCTGCGTCTCCGCCGCCGGGCTGCCCTCATGCGAGGCGACCAGAAGCAGATAGCCCGATTGCGCCAGTCTCGCCTGCATCGCTTGCAGCGCCCGGGCGAAGATCGCGCTGTCGAGCGTCGGCACGATCGCGCCGATCGTCATCGAGCGGCCCGAGGCCAGCGCCCTCGCGGCGCCGTCCGGGAGATAACCCAGGCGCTGCGCGCTGGCCCGCACCTTGGCCAGGGTTTTGGGCGAGAGAAGATCGGGCTGCGCGATGGCGCGCGAGACCGTGGCGGGCGACACCCCTGCGTCTCTCGCCACGTCGCTGAGCTTGACACGGGTTGCGCTCACGGCATCTCTCTGAAATTTCTTTCATATGATCTAGAGCGATTTCGGCAGCGTGAGCAAGCCGTGATCGCATTGATCGCTACTTACGCATCTCAGATTGACAGGAGGCTGATAATCTGGAAGCCTTGCTGAAAGCGCTTTCATAGTAGCGCGAGAAGCGCTTTCATAAGGGCGCGCGATGGGAAACGCGATGATCGGAGGACGGAGCTGGATCGGACTGGCCTCGGTGGCGGCATTGCTGCTGCTGTGGTTCGGCGTGACCGCGACGGGGCTCGTCTCGGCGGGCCGCTTCCCGTCCCCGGCCGATTTCTGGCTGTCGCTGACCCAGATCAGCCTGCGCGGCTATGCCGGCGGCGGCCTGCTGGCCCATGCGCTGCAAAGCGTGAAACTGGTGGTGATGGGCTTTCTGGTCGCGATCGCCACCGGCGTGCCGCTCGGCCTCTGGATGGGCTGGGACCGGCGGGCCGAGGCCGCGATCAACCCGGTCTTCCTGATCATCAGGCCGATCCCGCCTCTGGCCTGGATCCCGCTGGCGATCCTCTGGCTCGGCCTCGGCGACGGCGCCAAGATCATGGTGATCTGGTTCGCCGCCTTCGTTCCCTCGGTGATCAACGCCTATGCCGGCGTTCGCAATATCGACCGCCCGATCATCGAGGCGGCGCAGATGCTCGGCACGCCGCGCTGGCGGATGATCACGGAGATCATCGCGCCCGCCGCCGCGCCGATGATCTTTACCGGGCTGCGCCTGTCGCTGCAGGCCTCCTGGACGACGCTGGTGGCGGCAGAGCTGGTCGGCGCCCTGGCCGGCATCGGCTTCGTGCTCAACATGGCGCAGCAGGACATCTATCCCGGCATGATCCTGGTCGGGATGGTGACGGTCGGCGTGCTCGGCTGGGCGACGACCGCGGCCCTCAGCCTGGCGGAGCGCCGCGCGCTCGCCTGGAACGTCGCGGGCAGGGATTGAGCCGATGCAGACGATCCCGCTGAAGACGAGCGAGAAATGGGCCTGGGGGGCGCTGGGCCTCGGCAGTTTCCTGGGGCTATGGGCGGCGCTCTCGGCCTTCGGCATCGTGCCGCGCCAGTTCCTGCCCTCGCCGCTCGACGTCCTCACCCGCTTCGTCCAGCTGCTGACGACACCCTTCGCCGGGGCAACCCTGCCGCAGCATCTCGCCTCCAGCTTCCAGCGCTATGCCTATGGCGTGCTGCTGGCGGCCGTGATCGGCGTGCCGCTCGGCCTGCTGATGGGCTGGTTCCGCTGGCTCGACGCCATCGTCACCCCGCTTTTCGACGGGCTGCGCTTCATCGCGCCGATCGCCTGGGTGCCCTTCGCGGCGCTGTGGTTCGGCGTCGGCATCGGCGGGCCGATCCTGATCATCTTCGCCGGGGCCTTCCCGCCCTGCCTGATCAACGCCTATCGCGGCGCCCGCTTCGTCGAGCCGCGGCTGATCGAGGCGGCGCGCATGCTGGGCACCGGCAATCTCCGGATGATCCTCGAGATCCTTCTGCCGGCCGCGACGCCCTCGATCGTCTCGGGGCTGCGCGTCTCGGCCGGGCTCGGCTGGCAATCGCTGGTCGGGGCGGAGCTGATCGTGGCGGCGGCCGGGGTCGGATTCATGATGGTGCAGGCCCAGGCCAATGTCGCGACCCCGACCGTGATGGCCGGCATGGTCGCGATCGGCCTGATCGGCATGGCGATCGACGTGATGCTGCGGCAGGGCGAAGCCTGGCTTCGCCGCCGGCGCGGCCTGCAGGCTTGAGGAGACGATTGCGATGGGATCGATCCGCTTCGACAAGGTCGACAAGGTCTTCGGTCCGGTGTCGGGCGGCGTGAAGGCGCTCGACGACATCAATCTCGAGATCGCCGACAAGGAATTCGTCGCGATCGTCGGGCCCTCCGGCTGCGGCAAGACGACCTGTCTGCGCATGGTCGCGGGCTTCGAGCCGCCGAGCTCGGGGATCGTCAGCGTCAACGGCCGGGCGGTGACGCGGCCGGGGCCGGACCGCGCCGTGGTGTTCCAGCAATTTGCGCTGTTCCCCTGGAAGACGGTGCGCGAGAACATCGATCTCGGCCTGCGCAACAAGAACCTGGCCAAGGGCGAGCGCGACGGGCTGGTGGCCGGGGCGCTGAAGCTGATGAACCTGGAGAGCCATGCCGATGCCTTCCCGCATCAGCTGTCCGGAGGCATGCAGCAGCGCGTCGCGATCGCCCGTGCCTATGTGCTCGATCCCGAGGTGCTGCTCATGGACGAGCCCTTCGGCGCGCTCGACGCGCAGACCCGGGTCGTCATGCAGGAGGAGCTGGTGCGGCTGGCGCGGGTCAATCCGCGCACGGTGCTGTTCATCACCCACGCCGTCGAGGAGGCGGTCTATCTCGCCGACCGGGTCGCGATCATGACCCGCCGCCCCGGCCGCATCAAGGAGGTGCTGGACGTCCGTTCGGTGCGCGCGGCCGAGAATTGGGACCGCCACGAGCGCATCGAGGACGTGATGGATCTCGAATCCTTCGTGCATCTGCGCACCCAGATCTGGAAATCCCTGCGCGAGGAGAAGGGGGCGCATGGAGCCTGACCTCGCCACGCTGCCGCGCCTCGACCGCGACCTGACCGAGCCGGAGCCGATCCCGGAGGCGGCGATCGCGCGGGCCTGCGCGCTGATGCGCTCGGGCCGGCTGTTCCGCTATGGCGAGATGGGCGCGGACCAGAATGACGTGGCGCTGCTGGAGCAGGAGTTCGCCGCCTTTCTCGGCCGGCGCTATTGCGTCGCCGTCAATTCCGGCGGCGCCGCGCTGTGCCTCGCGCTCAAGGTGCTCGATCTGCAGCCGGGCGAGCCGGTGCTGGTCAACGGCTTCACCCTCGCCCCCGTGCCGGGCGCCATCCTTCATGCCGGCGGCAGGCCCGTACTGGTCGAGATCGGCCCGGATTACGTCATCGATTGCGCCGATCTGCGGGCCAAGGCGCGGGCCTCCGGCGCGCGGATCCTGCTGCTGTCGCATATGCGCGGGCATATCGCCGATATGGACGCGGTGATGGCCGCCTGCGACGAGCTCGGCCTGCTCCTGGTCGAGGATTGCGCGCATGCGCTCTGTGCCGCCTGGGGCGGGCGGACCATCGGCAGCTTCGGTGCGGCGGCCGCCTTCAGCGCCCAGACCTACAAGCATCTCAACGCCGGCGAAGGCGGTTTCCTGGTGCTCGACGATGCCGATCGCGCGGCGCGCGCCATCCTGCATTCCGGCAGCTACATGCTGCATGCGCAGCATCTCAGCGCGCCGGCTGCGGAGGTCGTCGCCCGCTGGGAGGAGACGACGCCGAATTTCAGCATGCGGATGACGGCGCTGGCCGCCGCTCTGCTCCGGCCGCAGCTCGCCGATCTGCCGCGGCGCGCGGCGCGGTGGAACGCTATCCATGACCGGATCGGCCGCGGGCTCGCCCGCTCGCAGCATGTCCGCCTGCCGGAGCGCCCGGAGCGGGAGCGCTATTCCGCCACCTCGGTGCAGTTCTCGCTGGCCGGATTCGACGAGGCGGAGATCCAGGCGTTTCTCGGGCGCTGCGCCGGGCGCGGCCTGCCGATCAAATGGTTCGGGGCCTCGCGCCAGCGCGGCTTCACCAGCGCACCGCGCCATTGGCGCTATGCCGGCGCCCAATCGCCGCTGCCGCGCACGCATGCCGTGCTTTCCGGGCTCTGCGACATCCGAACACCGCTCTCGCTGACCGATGAGGAGTGCGACCTGGTCGCCGCCATCGTCTGCGAGGCGGCCGAGACCATCGCCGCCGCGCGTGCGGCGGCTGGGGAAACCGGGCGGGCCCGCAGGGGCTCCAGGCCGGGCCAACGATAACAGGGAGAGACAAGATGAAACGCACCATCGCAGCCTTGGGACTAGCCGCCTCGCTCGCCTGCGCCGCCGCCGCACCCGCGGTCGCCCAGACCGCCATCGGCGTCAGCTACCAGCCGTCGCTCTATTGGGCGCTGCCCTTCCATTACGCCACCGTGAAGGGCTGGTGGAAGGATGTCGGGCTCTCGCCGAACTTCTCGACCTTCCCGGCCGGCGCGCCGCAGATCGCCGCCTCGGCCGCGAAATCCTGGGATGTCGGCGGGACCGGCTCGGTCCCCGCCGTGCTCGGCGCGGTGCGCTTCAACATCCTGACGATCGGCCTCACCAACGACGAATCCAAGACCAATGCGATGATGGTGCGCGGCGACAAGTTCGACGCGATCAAGGCCGATCCCAAGCTGCTGAAGGGCCAGAAGCTGCTGCTGACCACCAATTCGACGGTGGATTACGCCTCCCGCAAATGCCTCAGCAAATTCGGGCTGCAGAACAACGACATGCAGTTCGTCAATCTCGGCCAGGCCCAGATCATCACCGCAATCACCTCCAATAATGGCGACGTCGCCGGTGTCTGGGCGCCCAATACCTACACGCTGGAGGAGCGGGCCAACGCCAAATATCTGTGCTCGGGCGCCGATGCCGGCGCGATCGTGCCCGGCGCGCTGATCGTGCGCGCCGATTTCGCCAAGGAGCGGCCGGACGACGTCGCGAAATTCCTGGCGGTGTTCCTGCGCGGCTGGTCCTGGGCCAAGGCCAATCCGGCCGAGGCCCGCACCCTGGCGCTCGATTTCTACAAGCAGGGCGGGCTGGAGGTGACGGCCAAGGCGATGGACCAGGAATTCGCCCTGCGGCCGACCTTCGGCCTCGACGAGCAGCTGAAGCTGATGGCCCGCGGCTCCGGCGCCTCGACGGTCGATGGCTGGTTCTCCGAGATCGGCAAATTCATCACCGAAGTGGGGACGATCCCGGCCAATCCGGACACGAAGAACTACCTCACCGATGATTTCCTGAAGCGCGTCGCGGCCGACCCCAAGCTCAAGGCCTTCGCGACCGAATTCGACAAGAAGTGAGCCGAGGCCGGCTCCGACCAGCGGCTGCGCCTCGAGGCGTCGCCGCCACCACCCCCAATGACCCGAAGCGGACAGCGCCATGGCCATCACCCATCTGAAGACCGCGACCAAGACGCCGGAGACGGAAACCGACGCTGCGCGCGCCGTCGTCACCGAGATGCTCGCCGCCATCGAGAGCGGCGGGGAACAGGCGGTGCGGGATTATGCGCTGAAGCTCGACAAATGGGATGGCGCGATCGTGCTGGACCAGGGCGCGATCGCCGAGCGCATCCGCGACGTACCGCAGGCGGTGAAGGACGATATCAGCTTCGCCGCCGGCCAGGTCCGCCGCTTCGCCGAGGCGCAGCGCGCCTCCTGCCAGGATTTCTCGCTCGAGATTTCGCCGGGCCTGCGGCTCGGGCAGAAGCTCGTGCCGGTCAACACCGCCGGCTGCTATGTGCCGACCGGGCGCTACGCCCATATCGCCTCGGCCTATATGTCGGTCGCCACCGCCAAGGCCGCCGGGGTCAAGACCGTCGTGGCCTGCTCGGCGCCGTTCCGCGGCCAGGGCATCCATCCGCATGTGCTGTACGCGCTGACGGTGGCGGGGGCCGACATCATCATGTGCCTGGGCGGGGTGCAGGCGATCGCGGCGATGAGTTTCGGCCTGTTCACCGGCCAGCCGGCCGACATCATCGTCGGGCCGGGCAATAAATTCGTGGCGGAAGCCAAGCGCATGCTGTTCGGCAAGGTCGGGATCGACGTCTTCGCCGGGCCCTCGGAGGTCGCGGTCCTCGCCGACGACACGGCCGACCCGCTGATCGTGGCGACCGATCTGGTCGGCCAGGCGGAGCACGGGCATGAGAGTCCGGCCTGGCTGATCACCTCCTCGCGCCGGATCGCAGACGAGGTGGCCCGGCTGATGCCGGAGCTGATCGCCACTCTGCCGCCGACCGCACGCGATGCGGCGGGCGCCGCCTGGCGCGACTATGGCGAGATCGTGCTCTGCGACACGCGCGAGGAGATGGTCGCCGTGTCGGATCGCTATGCCTGCGAGCATCTCGAAGTGCATTGCAGCGACCTCGACTGGTGGCATGGCGCGCTCAGCAATTACGGCTCGCTGTTTCTCGGCGAGGAGACCAATGTCGCCTTCGGGGACAAGGTCTCCGGCCCCAACCATATTCTGCCGACCAAATTCGCCGCCCGCTATTCGGCCGGGCTGTCGGTCCATAAATTCCTGAAGCCGCTCACCTGGCAGCGCATGGACCGCGCCGCCTGCCAGCGCATCGCGCCGGTCTCCGCCCGCATCTCCAGGCTCGAGGGGATGGAGGCTCATGCAAGGACCAGCGATGCCCGCATGGCCAAATACGCACCCGGATCCACGATCGATCTGGGAAGGCCGGTCGAGGTCTAGGGATGTTCAGGCTCGGCTCGCTCTTCGATCTCACCGGCCGCACCGCGCTGGTCACCGGCGGCAATAGCGGCATCGGCCTCGCCATGGCGCGGGCCCTCGGGCTGGCGGGCGCGCATCTCGTCATCGTGGCGCGGCGCGAGGACGCGCTGCGCGAGGCGGCGGAGGGTCTGCGCGCGGAGGGCATCGGCGTCGATACTATTCCCGCCGATCTCGCCTCGCCGGAAGCGGGCACCGCGCTGGCGGCGGCCTGTGCGGGGCTGGGACGGGCGGTCGACATCCTGGTGAACGTCGCCGGGCTCAATCTGCGCCAGCCCTTCATGCAGGTCACGGCCAAGGCCTTCGACCTGCACATGGCGGTGCATCTGCGCGCGCCCTTCCTGCTGACCCAGGCCTTCGCGCCCGGCATGGCGGCGCGGGGCTATGGCCGGATCCTCAACATCGCCTCGCTGCAGAGCTACCGCGCCTTCCCGGATTGCGCGCCCTATGGCGCCGCGAAGGGCGGCGTCGTGCAGCTGACACGGGCGATCGCGGAGGAATGGTCGCGCCATGGCGTCACCTGCAACGCGATCGCGCCCGGCTTCTTCCCGACGCCGCTGACCGCCGCCGTCTTCGCGGATCCGGCGCGCACCGCCCGCAACGCCGCGCAGACGGCGATCGGCCGCAATGGCGAATTGGAGGATCTCGCCGGCGCGACCGTCTTCCTGGCCTCGCCGGCCTCGGCCTATGTCACCGGCCAGACCCTGACCGTGGATGGCGGCTTCACCGCGAAATGAGGGACCGCACGGCATGAAGGCCCTGGTCTATACCGGCCCCAACAGCCTTTCCTTCCGGGACGAGCCGGACCCCGTGCCCCTGGCCGACGAGGTGCTCGTGCGGGTCGAGGCAGTCGGCATCTGCGGCTCCGACATGCATGCCTATCACGGCTTCGATTCCCGGCGGCCGGCGCCGCTCATCCTCGGCCATGAGGCGGCCGGGCGGATCGCCACCGGGCCGCGCGCCGGCGAACGCGTCACCATCAACCCGTTGGTGGTCGATCCGGCCTGCCCCTATGCGATCGAGGGGCGCTGGCACCTCTCGCCGACGCGCCAGATCATCTCGATGCCGCCGCGTCCCGGCGCCTTCGCCGAGCTGGTGCGGATCCCGACGCGCAATCTGGTCGCCATCCCCGAGGCGATGCCGATCGCCCATGCCGCCCTCGCCGAGCCCGTCGCGGTGTCCTGGCATGCGGTGCGCATCGGCATGCAGCGCCTGCACCAGCCGCTCGCCGCCTGCCGGATCGTGGTGCTCGGCGGCGGCGCCATCGGGCTGGCCGCAGCCCTGGTCGCCAGGCTGTTCGGGGCGCGCGACATCCGCATCGGGGAAACCAATGCGCTGCGGGCGCTGACCGTGCAGGCGCAAGGCTTCGCCAGCTATGTGCCGGGGCACGACGAGCCCGAGGATCAGACGACCGATCTCGTCATCGACGCCGTCGGCGCCGATGCGACGCGGGCCGCCTCCTGCCGGCTGGTGCGGCCCGGCGGCGTGATCGTCCATGTCGGGCTGCTGCCGGGACAAGGCGGGCTGGACGTGCGCAAGATCACCTTGCAGGAGATCACCTTCGCCGGTGTCTATTGCTACACACCGGTCGATTTCGCCCAATCCGTCGACGCGCTCGCCCAGGGACGGCTCGGCGATTGCGGCTGGATCGAGCAGCGGAGCCTGGCGGAGGGGGCCGGGGCCTTCGCCGATATCGATGCCGGACGCGTCAGCGCCGCCAAGATCGTCCTCTCGGCCTGACCACGCGCTAGGCCGCGTCCAGCGCCTCGTTCTCGCGGGCCACGCGCAGCTGCCTGATGCAGCGGGACAAAGTCTCGGGCGCCATGCCGAGATAATCGGCGATGTCGCGCTGCGGCATGGGCGGACGGCGCCTCGGCGGCAGGCCGGCGGCCTCGACGCGCTGATCCAGCCAGACATAGAAGTCGCGGACCTTCTCGACCGCCGAGAGATGCACGATCTTCTCGATGTGATGCGCCAGATCCTGGTAGGCGACGGTCGCGTTGCGCAATAATTCGAGGGAGATCCTGGGCGAGGACAGCCCCTCCTCCATCACGGATTTCAGGGAGAAGCGATGCGCCATGACCGTCGTCACGGCTTCCGCAGCCGTGTTGCGCCGCTCCGGACACAGGCCGAAAATGTCGCCCGGCAGCACGAACTGCACGATCTGCCGGTTGCCATGGACGCTGTTGACCTGAAGCCGGACGCAGCCGCGCTGCAGCCGGTAGATGCAATCGCTGACGTCGCCTTCGTCAAAAATCAGATGGCCCTTGGGAAACCGGACGGGCCAGTGCTTCAAGGAGTCGATGGCCAGGCCGGGCAATGGTGTCATCGTATCCCCCAGAGCGACGTGGCGGCTCTAGGGTGCGGGGTGTGATGCAACCAGGGCTGCCCCGACCTGAAGTGGCCACGCCTGTTCTCGAATTCTGAAGCTCGCAAGCCGCAAATTTGAGTTCTAATGTGAGGACGCTAGCATAAGGATCGTCTCACCTTCCTTGATCGGCGTCAATTTGCCGTCTCGCGCCATAGCTGCGCCAGGAGCCTTCCCCGGGGGGCGGAGGGCTCCAGGTCCCGCGGGGTTCCCGCATGCCGGACGGTGCCGGCGGGGACTGCCCGGCGCTTCAGCGCGCAGCGCCTTCCTCCAGGCGGCCGAGCAGCGCCCAGATCCGGCGGTTGAGGGCGTAGAGCTCGGCCACCGCCGCCGCGACCTTGGCCATGCGCGCCGCATCGACGGGCTCGCGCGCGCCAAATCGCAGGCTCCCCTTGCGCTCCTCCAGCTTCATCGCCTGGGTGTGGGTGATGTCACCCGCCTCGTTGAGGACGAAGGTCGCGTGATTGAGCTCGTTGCGCAGCTTGGTGCAGGCCGAGAACGCCTTCGTCACCTCCGCCAGTTCGCGGCCGAGCGCCCGGTCGCGCAGCCTGATCTTGGCCAGCCTCTCGACGAGGTCCAGCCGCGCCCGCGTAGTGTTGAGCGTGGCGAAGATGATGGCCGCCGCCGGCTCGTCGGTCTCGATCAGCAGCATCAGCACGTAGATGAACAGGCTCTCAGTGTTGGACCAGGCGAAGTTGAGATCGCCGATCAGCGCCATCCATGCCACCCTGCGCTCACCGGGATGGCGCGAGGCCTGTTCGATTACCTCGAAATCCGGCGGCGGCGGGAGCGGCGTCCGACCGCGCATGGTGCCACTCGCCATGGTCAACCTCTCCCCTCGGTCGCCGCCGCCCGACCCCCACCGGACCGGCCCGCGACGGCAATTTCTCTCACGCCGCGGGCCGTCCGCGCAATCGCGACCGCCGGCCAGATGGGTTGGGTTAAGAAAGTGTCAATGTCTGGGTCAGCTTTCGTTGGATTGACCCCGCCCCTCATCGGCAGCAGTTTTCAGCCACGGGCCGCCAGCTTCCGACAAGCACAGCGGCACCGCAGCAGGCGGTGAGTACTGCGTTCCGCCTGTTCTGACGACGTTTTGCTTTCACCTGAAAGCAAGACGGGTGCGATGTCGGCTGGCTATTCGTAACAACACAGGAGATTCCGATGTAAGCGACGGTATTGCCAGCAGAAGCTGGCCATCGGCAACGGATCGTCCGTTATTTGTTTGCCGGCAAATGAAAACATTCATCTTCGGCACCAGGCGTTTCGGACCGGCGCAACACAGAAGCGATGCGCGGCGGAGACGACCAAGTGCCTCCTCGAAATCAACAGGAGCACGTCATGACCTTTCAGTTCCCGCAGCCCTATCACCCCAACCAGGACCAGGACCAGGAGCAGGATCAGGCTCAGGCCCAGGCCGAATTGCAGGCCCAGCTGCAGGGCCAGGGACAGGGCCAGCATCAGGGCCAGTCGCAATATGCCGCGCAGGCCGTGGAGACCTCGACCTGGAACAGCTCGGCCAATGAGAACGGCAATCTCAACGGCAACCTGAATGCCAATGGCAACCTCAACGGCAACCTCAACGCCAATGAGAACCTGAACCACAACGAGGTCGTCAACGACATCGCCAATACCGTCGAGAGCGCGGTCACGGTGACCGTCGATGTCGGCGTCGGCGTCGGCGTCGATGCCGGGGCCTGCTGCCCGAGCGACGACGACGTCATCGACATCGAGTCGATCCAGGGGATCACCCAGTCGATCGTGATGCCCGATGCGGTCTCCCAGACCGTCACCAACGGCAACGCCTTCAACATCGACCAGGTCAGCAACCTCACCGACAACGACACGCTGAGCAACCCGACCGTGACCTTCAACGGCGGCGGCGTCGATCCCGACGACTGGTGCTGCGACGCGGCCGAGGCAGCGGGCGACTTCACGATGACCGCGACGGCCTCTGGTGGGACGGCCTCTTCGGTGATCGGCGATCTCAGCAACGACTACGGCACGCAGAGCGGTGTCGGAGCGGCGGCTGCGAATGCGACGCTGACGCAGGAAGCCTTCACCCAGCACATCGCGATGGGCGCCAACATCCAGTTCAACTCGCTGGATATCCATGTCGCCGGCGACATCACGGACTCCCTGACCGGCTGATCCGGCCAACCGCACTTCCCCGCGCGGGCCAGGCGCCCGCGCGGGGATCGTTGCTGACCGGTTC
>NZ_LMRT01000001.1:554436-591052 GCF_001426225.1 Allobosea sp. Leaf344
TTGGGAACCTCGGCTGTTCCTGGTCCCTGATCGGAGTTCCAGCCATGAATGTAGGCGGCTTTTCCGAGTCGATCTGGCATTTCGCCGGATATCTGCGGCTGATCGAGCCGGCCGCGCGCCCGTCCGATCTATTCGACGGCGATCCCTTGCCGCCTCCCGGCGACGAGATCTATGGCCGGCTGTCGGAGACCCTGCCGCCGGCCCAGTTCGAGGAGACGGCGTCCCAGCGTGTGCTGTTCGTCGAGGCGCCTGCGGCCTCCCCTGCTCTGCCGGGGTTGAAGCTCGCGAGCCCCGACTTCAAGCCGATATCGCTCAATCCCTCGAGCTTCCCGGCGCTGCCGCGGCGGGACGCACCGCTGCAGGAGCCTGACATCGCCCTGGAAGGCGGCATCCAGTTCCGCTTCCTCAGCCAGTCCCGCAGCATTTCCGTCGACTACCAGCCGGGCGGAACCGAGACGCTGCTGCAACTGCGCCAGATCAACACGATGGATGATCGCGACGTCATCCTGTCGGACGCTTTGCCCGGCGTGCTGCCCCCGGAGATCGAGACGGGCGCCGCCGTGGCCGAGATGCTGCAGCAGGCGCAGGAGGCGACGCCGGACTCCCTGCCCTTCGAGGCGATCGGCTCGACCCAGGCGCTGATCGCTGCGATCACCGCCCGCGACGCGGCCTGGGCGCAGAGCGGCCAGTCGCCCCATGCCGATCCCGATTACACCCCGCCCTCCGGGCTGATCGTCGACGGCGTCGTCGTCGCCGCCGCGCCCACGGGCCCGACGATCGAGCAGATCGCGCCCTGGCGCGAGGCGGCGAGCGCTCCGACGCAATTCGTCAGCCAGACCGTCTCCGAGGCCGCCTCCACGCTCGGCATCGGCGCCGTGGCCGAGACCGGGCTCAACCAGCAGATCAACCAGGCGGTGATCCTCGACCTGAACGAGGCCGTCGGCTCGATGATCGTCGGTGGCGACGCCTTCTTCAGCCGCGGCATCGTCCAGGTGAACATCCTCACCGACAGCGACCATGTCGACATCGCCATCGAGGGCGCGGGAAGCGTCGGCGTGTTCACCACCGACAACCAGCTGCACAACATCGCGGAATTCGTCACCCACGACATGACCGCCCGCTACAGCGGCGCCGCCGCCACGCCCTACTGGCATGTCGATACGCTGGCGGGCAATTTCTACGATGTGAAGACGCTGGTGCAGTTCAACGGCCTCGAAGACGGCGACCGCACCGTGCAGGCCAGCGAAGGCGCGTATTTCGAGGCCAAGACCGGGCTGAACGGCCAGGTCAATTACGCCATGGTCACAAGTCTCGACCAATACGACATCATCATCATCGCCGGCGACTACCACCGCGCCGACTGGATCTTCCAGTACAACATCATGCTCGATTCCGACGTGGCGAAGCTCTACGCCGCCGGCGGAACGGCCGAGGACGACGTCGCCGTCACCACCGGCTTCAACAGCCTGACCAACAGCGCGAGCATCACCACCTATGACAGCGCCGCCTTCGCCGCGCTGAACGCCGCCCAGCACGACCTGCTCTCGGCTTTGGCCCAGGGCGCGACGGTGCTGACGCCACATGCCGATTGGGGGCTGAACGGCAACATCAGCGGCGAACTCAAGATCCTCTACGTCTCGGGCGATTATTACGACGTCAACGTCATCACCCAGATCAACCTGATGGTCGATGCCGACCAGGCGATCCAGGCGAGTGCGATCGGCGGCGAGCTCGGCGTGGCGGCCGGCGGCAACAGCGCCGCGAACTATGCCGAGATCATCGATCCGGGCACGCTCTCCACCTCCCGCTATATCGGCGGCGAAGCCTATGACGACGCCATCCTGGTGCAGACCAATCTGGTGACGGACGACGACACCGTGACGATCCACGACACCACCACGCTGGTGCCGGAATTCGTCGCCTTCGCGGAACAGACGGAGATGCCGACCGAAGACGCGCCTCCCCTCTGCAAGCCGATCGAAGCGACGCCGCAGGACATCCTGATCTAGCGGGCGAGCCTGGAGCGAGGGGAAGAGGATGAGCAGCGACAAGGCCATCAAGGCAGCCGCACCGTCGGCCTCGGTCGAGAAGGCGACGGCGATGCTTCCGCCCGCCCTGCAGCTCGCCGACCTGCCCGCGCCGGTCAGCGCCAACGCCAATCTCGCGGGCGCTCATCCCGGTGCCGCCCGGGCGGAGGCCAAGACCGCCCCGGCCGAACAGCATGCGCCCTCCACCGTCCGGCCGAAGCTGCCGGTCGGATCCGGCCAGCCGCCCGCGACCACGCAGAGCGGCCATGGCGGCGGCGGCGGGGGCGGTGCCGGGGGCGGCGGCGGGGGCGGACCCGGCCGGCGCTCGCCGATCGAGCAGCGGCTCGGCGACCGCGACTTCAAGCAGGTGCTCGGCAAGGGCCTGGCCGATGCGCGGCATAATCTGCTGATCGTGGCGCTGTTCTCGATCGTCGTGAACACGCTCGTCCTGGCCGTGCCGATCTATCTCTTCCAGATGTCCGACCGCGTGCTCACCAGCCGCAGCCTCGACACGCTGGTGATGCTGTCGATCATCGTGATGGTGGCGATCCTCGCCCATGTCCTGCTCGACATGCTGCGCCGCTTCATCCTGATGCGCGTCGCCGTCGATGTGGAGAGCCGGCTTGGCGCGCCCGTCCTCGCCGCGGCCGCCAAGGCGGCGCAGACCGGCGGCGGCCGCGAATTCCAGGTGCTGGCCGATCTCCAGCAGATCCGCAGCTTCCTGACCGGGCCGGTGATCCTGACCATGCTCGATGCGCCGACCGCGCCGGTCTATCTGCTGGCGGTCTATCTGGTGCATCCGCATCTCGGCTACATCGTCACCGTCGCGGCCATCATCCTGGTGGTGATCGCCTATGCCAACCAGCAGGCGACCGCCATTCCCTTCGCCCGGGCCAGCGCCTTCTCGACCCGCGCGAACATGCAGGCGGAGGCGATGTCGCGGAACGCGCAGGTCATCAACGCCATGGGCATGATCCCGGAGGGCGTGCTGATCTGGGGGCGCGAGACCGCGGAATCGCTGAAGGCCCAGGTGATGGCCCAGGACCGCAACACCATCATGACGGCGCTGTCCAAATTCTTCCGGCTGGGCACGCAGATCGCCATGCTGGGATGGGGCGCCTGGCTGTCGCTGGAGGGGTCGCTGACCGGCGGCATGGTGATCGCCTCCTCGGTCATCGCAGGCCGCGCGCTCGCGCCGCTGGAGGGCACGATCGAGGGCTGGCGCAGCTTCATCCACGCCAAGGCCGCCTTCTCCCGGGTCCAGGCGCTGCTGCAGAGCTCGCCGCTCAATCTGGACCGGCTGAAACTGCCGAACCCGCAGGGGCGGCTCGACGTCGAGCGCATCCTCTATGTGCCGCCGCCCAACAAGAAGGTCATCCTCAACGGCATCTCCTTCAGCCTGACGCCGGGGGAATCGCTCGCTATCGTCGGGGCCTCCGGCTCCGGCAAATCCACCATCGCCAAGATGCTGGTCGGCTCGATCTCGCCGACCGCCGGCAATGTCCGGCTCGACATGATGGATCTGCGCAACTGGGATCCGCGGCAATTCGGCGAAAGCGTCGGCTACCTCCCGCAGGACGTCCAGCTCTTCCCGGCCTCGATCAAGGCCAATATCGCCCGCATGCGCGACGATGGCGACGATGCCGCGGTGTTCGAAGCCTCCGCCATCGCCGACATCCACGAGATGGTGTCGCAATTCGCCCAGGGCTACGAGACCCAGATCGGCATGGATGGCAGCCCGCTCTCGGGCGGGCAGAAACAGCGCATCGGCCTCGCCCGCGCCTTCTACGGCAGCCCCAAGCTCGTGGTGCTGGACGAGCCCAATTCCAATCTCGACGTGCTCGGCGAGCGGGCGCTCGCGAAATCGCTGGAGCGGGCGAAGCAGCGCGGCATGACCGTGGTGGCGGTGACGCAACGGCCATCGCTTTTGCGCAGCGTCGACAAGATCATGATGATCCGCGACGGCGCCGTCCTCGCCTTCGGCACGCGCGACGAGATCCTGCCCCTGATCAGCGGCCAGACCAGCATCGAAGGCAATCCGGCGCCGCCGGTTTGAGCCGCAAAGACCTCGCCGGGGACGAAACACCATGACACCGCAACTGATCATCCAGCCCTGGTATGCCGACGTGCCGCGCAATTCGCGGCTGGCGAAGGTGGCCGGCACGGCCATCATGCTGAGCACGATCATGGGCTTCGGCGTCTGGGGCAATACCGCGCCGATCGCCGGCGCCGTGATCGCGACCGGGATCTTCGTCACCACCGGCCAGAACAAGACGATCCAGCATCTCGAGGGCGGGGTGATCCGCGAGATCGCGGTGCGCGAAGGCGATATCGTCGAACCCGGCCAGCTGCTCATCCAGCTCGACGACGTCTCCCCCCGCGCCGAATTGCGCCGCCTGGCGCTGCGGCGCCTGCGGGCGGAGGCGATCGAGTCACGGCTGACCGCGGAGGCGCAGGGCCAGCCGCGCTGGATCGTGCCGCCGATCCTCGCCAGCCAGACCACGGATCGCGACGCCCAGACGCTGATTCACGCGCAGCTCGCCGCCTTCGAGGCGCGGGCGCGCAACATGGCGAGCGACATCGCCGGCCGGCAGAAGGCCATCGACGCGCTCAACGAACGGATCAACGGCAGCACCCGCCAGCGCGCCGCGGTGCAGCGCCAGGCGCAGCTGATCGAGGAGGAGCTGGCGGGCAAGGCGAAGCTGCTCGAGCGCGGCTATATCCGCAAGCCCGAGATCCTGGCCCTGCAGCGCCAGGCGGCCAATCTGGAGGGCGAAATCGGGCGCATCACCGGCGATATCGGCGATGCCAAGGAACGCATCTCGCGCGAGGTCGAGCTGATCGACGGCGTGCGCAAACAGGCGATCAAGGTCGCGTCCGACCAGCTGCAGGAAATCACCGCCGAGCTGAACGACGTGCGGGAGCGGATGCGCGCCGCGCTCGGCGTGCTGGAACGGACGCGGATCGTCGCCCCGGTTCGGGGCACGGTGGTGAAGCTGCGCTACCACACCTCCGGCGGCGTCATCGAAGCCGGCAAGAGCATCATGGAGATCGTCTCGCTGCAGGATGAGGTGATCATCGAGGCGCGGGTGAGGCCGCAGGACATCGACAAGATCAAGCACAGCCAGCAGGCGGTGGTCCGGCTGACCGCGCTGAACCAGCGCACCACGCCGATGGTCCATGGCCGCGTGATCTACATCTCCGCCGATGCGCTGCCCGACGAAAAGCAGCGCGGCCTGCCCAATGCCTCGGATCTCTATGTGGTGCGCGTCAACCTGGACAAAGCCAGCGTCGCGAAGGTCGAAAATTTCGAGCCGACGCCCGGAATGCCCGCGGAGCTCTACATCCAGACCACGGAGCGGACCTTCTTCCAGTACCTGATGCAGCCCATCAAGGACAGCATGTCCCGAGCCTTCCGCGAATCCTGAGCCGGCGCGGCGCCGGCTCCGGAGATCGCTCCGGCGATCCGGCGCCGGCTCGCTCCACGGGCCGGCCGGAGATGCGGACGATCATGCAGGAGGGGCCGGCTCGCTCCGGCCGGACGATAGCGGGCAGCGATGGTGTCAGGACTGCCGGCGGTGCGGGGAGTTCAGGCCGGGAGCTGCGCGCCGAGACGCGACAGGCCGTCGGGCGGCACATGGCCCGCCATGGCGCCCGCACCGAAATCCAGCTCGAGCTGGAGGGTATCGTCCTCGCCGAGCCCGACATCCGCCAGAGCCGGCGGCGCCGCGGCGACCTCCTGCGGCGGGCTGCTCAGCGCCTTCAGCAGCAGCAGAAACGCCGCGTCGGGCTGCGCCTGCCGCCATTCCGCCAGGGCGTCCATGAACCGCTCGAAGCGGCGCTCGCAGGCCCAACCCGGCTGCGCCCGTTGCGGCGGATCCTGCCAGGGGGCGGGCTGGGCCCAAGCCGCGATCTCGCGCGGTCCCGGCGGGCTCGCGGCGAGCTGCTGCGCCAGCCAGGGCATCATGTCCCGGGCGCGCTGCTTCAATTGGCAGGCGGTGCGCAGCGACACGCCAAGCACCTTGGCAAGCGCCGTGGCGCTGAATTCGGCGCGGCTCGCGGCCAGCAGATAGACAGCCTGCAGCGACACGTGCAGCGGCAGATGGCTGGCGTGGAAGCCCGTGCGCGAGCGCAGCGAGAAGATCCTGCGGCAATCATAGCATTTCCAGGTGCCGGGGCCCGTCGACCCACCCAGCCGCCGGACCCGGTCGCGCGCGCCGCAATGCGGGCAGACGGGACCGTCGGGCCAGGCGACCCGCTCCATCAGCCCATAGGCCGCGGAATCATGACGCAGACACTGAAGCAATGCCATCCCCACCCCCCGCAACGCAACCTGAAGGTTCGGCTTATTGAACGCAGCGTAGTCAGATCTGTCGATGACAGAAACGATAATGATCTCATCGCGCCACAGCCGTCATTGACCGCAGTCAACTTTTTATTTCGCAATGGGATGGAACCGGCTTCTTCGCGATTTCTTCGGGGCGCGATCGGCCCGGGAGGGTCAGGCCGGTTCGCTTATGGCGCAGGGTGCGGCTGTCGAGCCGCGCACCAGCAGGCTCGGCTGCAGCGTCACCCGGCACGGATTCGCGCCCTTCCAATCCGGGCTCGCCTTGCGGAACAGGAAATCGGTGGAGGTCACCGCCAATTCGCGGATCGGCAGGGCGATGGTGGTCAGCCCTTCCCCGCACCAGCGCAGAGTTGGGCTGTCGCTGAAGCCGACGAAGGACATGGCGGACGGGATCGCCACATTCGCGGCGCGGGCGCAATCATAGGCACCGATGCTCATCCTCGCCCCCGCGGTGATCACGGCGGTCGGCCGCTCCGGCTCGGCCAGGATCTCCTGCATGGCGGCATAGCCGAATTCGCTGTCGCAGCTTCCGGCTTTGACCAGGCGTTCGTCGACGGCGAGGCCGGCCTCCCGCAGCGTGGCCCGGAAGCCCTCGAGCCGGTCGCGCCCCGTCGAGATGGCGATCGTCGAGCCGATATAGGCGATGCGCCGATGCCCGAGCTCGATGAGATGGCGCGCCGCGAGGCGCATCGCCTGCGCATCCTCGATGCCGAACCAGTCCGACTCCACCCGGTCGCAATTGCGCACGAACTGGACATGCGGCGTCGTCCGCATCAGCCGCAGGGTCTCCTGCGCCGGGGTCACGCTGGGGATGATGATGAAGCCGAGCGCGCGGGCCGAGCGCAGATTGCGCAGATGCTCCAGCTCCAGCACGGGATCGTCATCGGTCACGGCGAGGACGAGCTGGTGGCCGCGCTCCTGGCAGCAATCGGCGATCGCCTTGGCGGCGGTGGAATAGAAGTCGTTGCGGATATCCGGCACGATCAGCCCGACGATGGAGCTCGTGCCGCTGCGCATGGCGCGGGCCGCGAGATCGACGACATAGCCCAGCCTCTCCGCCGCCGCGGCGACGCGCAGGCGGGTCTCGCGGCTGATCCGCGGGGAATCCGCCAGGGACCGGGCCACCGTCGAGACAGAGAGATCGAGCTCGGCGGCGATGTCCTTCATGGTGGGTGGACGCTTCATTATCGACACATAGACCTTCCGGAGATCATGCGCAATCGGTTGCGCACAGAGGCGACCCGACTGCCACCAAACACCCTACGCCTGGGGCCTGTTTACAGTGACAACGATTGCGCATAGCGTGACCTCCGGAGCGGTTCGCGGGTAGCGGCCCGGGTGAAGCGAGCGGGCATTCTTCGCGAGCCTCGCTCGCCTTGCAAGCGCGCGCGGCTCGCGACGCAGGATCGACCGCCAAGGCCGGAGCATACCGGCCGCCGCAGAAGAGCGACATCAGGAGAGGGAACAACATGGCTTCATCATCGGACGGTTTCGTCACGCGCCGTGGCGTCGTCGGGCTCGGGCTGGCGGCCATCGCCGCGCCCGCGGTCCTCGACTCGGCACGCGCCCAGCAGAAATTCACCTGCCGCATTGCCCATACCGAGGGCATCGGCACGCCGATCACCCTCGGCTTCGAGAAATGGACGGCGATCCTCAGGGAGCGTAGCGGCGGCCGCATCGACGCGCAGCATTTCCCGGCCGCCCAGCTCGGTGGGCTGGCGCAGGCCCTCGAAGGCAGCCGCATCGGCACCATCCAGGTCACCACAGCCGGCCCTGACAGCGAGGAGGCGATCGCGCCGGAGATCGCGGCCTTCGGCGGGGCGCCGGGCTTCATCTACAAGGACGAGGCGCATGTCGACCGCGTGCTCCAGGGCCCGCTCGGGCAGGAGGTCTCGGACATCGCCCGGAAGAAGACCGGGGTGGAATTCGTCGCCTATGGCGAGACCGGCTTCCGGCACATCCTCGCCAAGCGCCCGGTCAATTCGCTGGAGACGCTGAAGGGCCTCAAGATCCGCGTGCCCGAGCTGCGCATCTGGGTGGATTTTTGGAAGACGCTCGGCGCCAATCCGACGCCCCTGCCCTATTCCGAGCAATATTCGGCGCTGTCGACCGGCGTCATCGACGGGCTGGATTCGGATTACTTCTCGATCCTCGGCTTCAAATGGTACGAGCAGGCGAAAGAGGTCACGCCGACGGCGCATTGGTTCCTTCCCAAGGCGGTGCGGGTCAATGCCCGCTGGCTCGACAGCCTGCCGGCCGATCTGCGCGACATGGTCCGCAGCTCCGCCAAGGAGGTCTTCGCCGAGCAGCGGGCGACCAACCGCGCCAATGCCGACAAGACGCTGGCGGAGCTCGAGAAGCTCGGCTGCAAGGTGAACCGGATCAGCGAGGCGGAACGCGCGAAATGGGCGGAGATGACCGCCCCGCTCTTCGACCAGTTCGGCGCCAAGAGCCCGGAGACCAAGGCGATGATCGAGAAGATCCGCAAGCTCGCCTGACCGGGGCCGACCGTCCGCGTCGGCCCGGCCGAGACGGCCGCGGCCGGCCTCCTTTCCGCGCGCTAGCAACAGGCTGATCATGATCGACCAGGCCCAGACCATGACCCCTCCGGCGCAGCATGGCCGCGCCGGCCTGCTGCTCGGCTTCGACCGGGCTTTCGAGGCGCTCTGCGTCGGGCTGATGCTCGGCTCGGCCGCTGTGGCGATCGTGCAGGTGTTCTGCCGCTACGCGCTGGACGCGGCGCTGCCTTGGCCGGAAGAGGTCTCGATCTGGCTGTTCACCTGGGCGGTATTTCTGGGCATGGCACTCGCCGTCGGCCGCCACGCCCATATCGCCATCGACCTGCTCAGCCGCTTCATGCCGGCGCCGCTGCGACGCATCCATGCCGGTTTCGTCGGTGCGATGATCGCCGCGACCAGCTTCATGATGATCGTTCACGGCATCGATTTCGCCGGGCGCGCCATCCAGGTCTCGCCCGCGATGCAATGGCCGCTCTCCTATCTCTTCATCGCGATCGCGGTCGGCGGGGCGCTGAACCTCCTCTACATCATCCGCCCGGCGGGCGGGCTGCCGCAGTTTTCCGGCGCCGTCGCGGTCGCCGCCGGCGGCGCGATCTATCTCGCCGTGCGACATGGCGCGGGGCTGGTCTGGCAGGAGGCCGGCAGCCCGACGGCGCTGATGCTGGTCGCCGGGGTGCTCGTCCTGCTCGAAGTGCCGATCGCCTTCGCGCTGGCCTTCGGCGCCTTCGCCGCCTTCGCGCCGCTCGGCGACATCATGCTGGTGATCGTGCCGCAGAACATGGCCTCGTCGCTGAATTCCTTCACGCTGCTCGCCATCCCCTTCTTCATCATGGCGGCGGCGGTGATGAATGTCGGCGGGATCACCACACGGCTGGTCGCGCTGGCCACCAGCCTCGTCGGCCATTTCCGCGGCGGGCTCGGCCAGGCCAATGTCGTCACCAACACGCTGCTGGCCGGCGTCTCCGGCTCCTCCACCGCCGATGCCTCGGCCATCGCCAAGCTGATGGTGCCGGAGATGGAGAAGCACGGCTATGACCGCGCCTTCAGCTGCGCGCTGACCAGCGCCTCCTCCACTCTGGCGAATCTGATTCCGCCGAGCCTGGGGCTGATCATCTATGCCGCGCTGGCTTCGGTCTCGGTCGGCGCGCTGTTCGTCGCCACGATCATCCCGGGGCTGATGGCCTCGGCTGCGCTGATCATCGTCGTCTACCTCGTCTCCCGCGTGAAGGGCTATGGCGGCGCCATCGCCCCGGCCTCCTGGCGCGCGCGGGGGCAGGCGCTGGCGACCGCGATCCCGGCCCTGCTGCTGCCGCTGCTGATCGTCGGAGGGGTGCGCTTCGGCGTGTTCACCGCGACGGAAGCGGGCGCGGTGGCGCTGGTCTACGCCATCCTGTGCGGGCTCTTCTTCTATCGCTGCCTGAATGGCCGCGACTTCTACGAAGCCGTGCGGGAATCGACCTTCGACACCGTGTCGATCGTGGTGATCATCGCGGCGGCCTCGCCCTTCGCCTGGGTGCTGGCGGCGGAGCAGGTGCCGCAGAAGGTCGCCGCCGCGATGAGCGCCTATGTCGACAGCCCCCTGGTCCTGCTGCTGCTGATCAACCTGCTGCTGCTGGTGGTCGGGCTGTTCATGGAAATGATCGCGGCGATGGTCATCCTGGTGCCGATCCTGGTGCCGCTGGTGGTCTCGGCGGGCTTCGATCCCGTGCAGTTCGGGATCGTCCTGGTGATGAACCTCGTCATCGGCGCGCTGACGCCGCCGCTGGGCGTGCTGGTCTTCACCACGGCCCGCGTCGGCAAGGCCAATGTCGTGGCCGTCTTCAAGGCCGTCATGCCCTTCATCCTGGCGCTGGTCACCGTGCTGATGCTGGTCACCTATGTGCCGTCGCTGACGCTGGCGCCTCTGCGCTGGCTCGGCCCCTGAGACCGTCGGAGCGCGATATGACCAGGCTGAGAATCGGGATCGTCGGCCTCGGCATGGCGGTGACGCCGCATGCCAAGGGCCTGCTCGACCTGTCCGACCGGGTGGAGGTCGCGGGCGCCTTCAGCCCGAGTGCCGAGCGCCGCGCCGCCTTCGGGGCCCGCTTCCCCTTTCCGCTCTGCGACGATCTCGAGACGCTGCTGGCCGATCCCTCGGTCAAGGCGATGCTCGTGCTGAGCCCGGCCAATACCCATCTCGACATCGTCCGGCGCTGCGCCCAAGCGGGTAAAGATGTATTGCTCGAGAAGCCGCTGGAGATCAGCACCATGCGGGCGCAGGAGCTGGTCGCTCTGTGCCGCGACGCCGGGGTCACGCTCGGCATCGTGCTGCAACACCGCTTCAAGCCGGCCGCCATGGCCCTGGCGGATCAGCTCGCATCCGGCCGCATGGGCGCGATCGTCGGCTGCTCGACCGTGATCCGGCTATGGCGCCCGCAGAGCTATTACGACGAGCCGGGCCGCGGCAGCTTCGCGCGCGACGGCGGCGGCGTGCTGATCTCGCAGGGCATCCATACGCTCGATCTGATGCTGAGCCTGGCGGGGCCGATCACCGAGGTCAGTGGCCATGCGCTGACCAGCCCGGTGCACCGGATGGAGACGGAGGACATGGTCTGTGCGGCGGTGCGCTTCGCCAATGGCGCGGTCGGCACGATCGACGCCACGACGGCGGCCTATCCCGGCTTTCCAGAGCGCATCGAGCTGATCTGCCGGAACGCCACGGCCTCGCTGGTCGGGACCGCGCTCGACATCGCCTGGCATGACGGGACGCGCACCCTCATCGAGGCCGACAAGAGCGCCGGCGGCACGGGCGCCGACCCGATGGCGTTTCCCCATGATTACCACCGTGCGGTGATGGCCGACTTCGTCGAGGCCGTAACGAAGGGGCGCGCGCCGAAGATCACCGGCGAGGAGGCGCTGAAAGTGCATCGCCTGATCGACGCGCTGATCGCGGCCGGCCGGAGCTCCTCCCCTGTCGCCGTGGCCACGGGCTGAGGGCCGAGCATGCTGCGTTTCGCCGCCATCGGGCTGGACCACCGCCACATCTATCACATGGTCGCGGAGCTGATCGCCGCCGGAGCGCAATGCGCCGGCTATTGCCCCGAGACATCGGACCCGCGGGTGCTGGACGGGTTCCGCGAGCGTTTCCCCACGCTGCAGCCGGTCGCGCGCGAGCGCCTGCTCGAGGACCCGACGATCGACATCATCTGCAGCGCCGCGATCCCCCGCGACCGCGCCGGCATCGCCATCAGGGCGATGAGCAACGGCAAGGACGTGATGGTCGACAAGCCGGGGGTGACGACGTCGCAACAACTCGCCGAGGTCACGGAATGCGTCGCCCGGACCGGGCGGATCTTCTCGATCTGCTTCTCGGAGCGTTTCGTGGTGCGCGCCTCCGAGATCGCCGCGAAACTGGTGGCGGAGGGCGCGATCGGCGAGGTGGTCAACACGGTCGGGCTCGGGCCCCACCGGCTGAACCGCGCCATCCGCCCGGGCTGGTTCTTCGAGCGGGCCGCCTATGGCGGGATCCTGGTCGACATCGCCTCGCACCAGATCGACCAGTTCCTGTTCTATACCGGGGCGGGCGACGCGGAGATCGTCGCCGCCAGCACGGCCAATCACGCGCTGCCGGAGATCCCGGATTTCGCGGATTTCGGCGAGATCCTGCTGCGCAGCGACAGCGCCACCGGCTATATCCGCGTCGACTGGTTCACGCCGGACAGCCTGCCGAGCTGGGGCGACGGCCGGCTCACGCTGCTCGGCACGAAGGGTTTCATCGAGCTGCGCAAATATCTCGACATCGCCGGGCGGCCCGGCACCGACCATGTCTTCGTCTCGAACCATGCCGGCACCCGGCATATCGATGCGAGCCGCGAGCCGCTGACCTATTTCGGCCGCTTCCTCGTCGATGTCCGGGAGCGTACCGGGACGGCGGCGAGCCAGGCCCATGTCTTCGCCGTCACGCGGCTCTCGCTCGAGGCCGAGGCTATGGCGAGCCGCAGCCGCGAGCCGCAGCCGCGCTGAAGCCGACCCACGCCGCCGCGGCCTTCAGGCCTGCATCTTCCTGGCAGCCGCTGCCCGGAAACCGCATTTCCTCTTTTGCGGGCTATGCTTTAGGACGCTTCCACTTCGTGTTTCGCCCAGATGGGGTCCCGACCATGCCCGCCTATCGCTCGCGCACCACCACCCATGGCCGCAACATGGCCGGCGCCCGCGGGCTCTGGCGCGCCACCGGGATGAAGGACGGCGATTTCGGCAAGCCGATCATCGCCGTCGTCAACTCCTTCACCCAGTTCGTGCCGGGCCATGTCCATCTCAAGGATCTCGGCCAGCTGGTGGCGCGCGAGATCGAGCAGGCCGGCGGCGTCGCCAAGGAGTTCAACACCATCGCGGTCGATGACGGCATCGCCATGGGCCATGACGGCATGCTCTACAGCCTGCCCTCGCGCGAGATCATCGCCGACAGCGTCGAATACATGGTCAATGCGCATTGCGCGGATGCGATGGTCTGCATCTCCAATTGCGACAAGATCACGCCCGGCATGCTGATGGCGGCGATGCGGCTCAACATCCCCACCGTCTTCGTCTCGGGCGGGCCGATGGAGGCCGGCAAATATCTGGCCGACGGCGTGCTGAAGAAGGTCGATCTGGTCGACGCCATGATCTCCGCCGCCGATGATCGCTACACCGACGAGCAGGTCGAGGTGATCGAGCGATCCGCCTGCCCGACCTGCGGCTCCTGCTCGGGCATGTTCACCGCCAATTCGATGAACTGCCTGACCGAGGCGCTGGGGCTGGCGCTGCCGGGCAACGGCTCGGTGCTGGCGACGCATGCCGACCGCAGGCGCCTCTTCGTCGAGGCCGGCCATCTGATCGTCGACATCACCAAACGCCATTACGAGCAGGACGACGCCTCGGTGCTGCCGCGCAACGTGGCCAGCTTCGCGGCCTTCGAAAACGCGATGACGCTCGACATCGCCATGGGCGGCTCGACCAACACGGTGCTGCACCTGCTGGCTGCGGCCCATGAGGCGGAGACGCCCTTCACAATGGCCGATATCGACCGGCTCTCGCGCCGGGTGCCGGTGCTGTGCAAGGTCGCGCCCTCGGTCGCCAACGTGCATATGGAAGACGTCCATCGCGCCGGCGGCATCATGGCGATTCTCGGCGAGCTCGACCGCGCCGGGCTGATCGACACCAGCCTGCCGACGGTCCACAGCGCCAGCCTCGCCGAGGCGCTGGCCCGCTGGGACGTGGTGCAGACGCAGAGCGACAGCGTGCGCTCCTTCTACAGCGCGGCGCCGGGCGGCGTGCCGACGCAGGTCGCCTTCAGCCAGGACCGCCGCTACGCCGATCTCGATCTCGACCGGGCCGGCGGCGTCATCCGCGACGCCGCCCACGCGCATTCGCAGGATGGCGGGCTCGCGGTGCTGTCGGGCAATCTCGCGCTCGATGGCTGCATCGTGAAGACGGCCGGCGTCGACGCCTCGATCCTCACCTTCTCCGGCCCGGCCGTGATCTTCGAGAGCCAGGATGCGGCGGTGGACGGGATCCTCAACGGCAGGGTCAAGCCGGGCGACGTGGTGCTGATCCGCTATGAGGGGCCGCGCGGCGGGCCGGGCATGCAGGAAATGCTGTATCCGACCAGCTATCTCAAATCGAAGGGGCTCGGCAAAGCCTGCGCGCTGGTCACCGACGGGCGTTTCTCGGGCGGCTCGTCCGGGCTGTCGATCGGCCATGTCTCGCCCGAGGCGGCCGAGGGCGGCACGATCGGTCTGGTCGAGGCCGGCGACATCATCGCCATCGACATCCCCAAGCGCAGCATCAGCCTGATGGTGGTGGAGAGCGAATTGCAGCGCCGCCGCGCCGCCATGGAGGCGCAGGGCAAGGCCGCCTGGAAACCGGCGGCCCCGCGCAAGCGCAAGGTCTCGACCGCGCTGAAGGCCTATGCGGCGATGACCACCAGCGCGGCGAAGGGGGCGGTGCGCATCGTCGAGTGAACGGCGCGCGGCGCAGGGCGGCCATGAGCCGCACGGCCATAGTATCGGGCCATTCGCACTGAACGATAGGGCCGGTGCCGCGTTCAGTGAGGCCCTCTCCTCGCCGGCTTGCTCATGACCTATCCTCAGATCGCCTCGCTCCTGCTCGTCTCGGTCATGATGGGCGCCTTTCTGTGGGGGCGCTTCCGCTATGACATCGTCGCTCTGGTGGCGCTGCTCGCGGCGGTGGTGCTGGGGCTCGTGCCGGCGAAGGACGCGTTTAAGGGCTTCTCGGACGACATCGTCATCATCGTCGGCAGCGCTTTGGTCGTCAGCCTCGCCGTGGCACGCTCGCGGCTGATCGATTCCGCCATGTCGCGCTGGCTGCCCTCGCTGCGCTCGACGCAATTGCAGGTGGCCTTCCTCGTCATCACCGTGGCGGTGACCTCGGCGATCATCAAGAATATCGGCGCGCTCGCCATGATGCTGCCGATCGCCTACCAGTTCGCGCGCAAGAACGGCGTCTCGCCCTCGGTCTTCCTGATGCCGATGGCCTTCGCCTCGCTGCTCGGCGGCATCGTCACTCTGGTCGGCACTTCGCCCAATGTGATCGTGGCGCGGGTGCGGGCGGAGCTGACCGGCGAGCCGTTCCGGATGTTCGATTTCGCGCCGGTCGGCATCGTGGTGGCGCTGGCGGGCTGTGCCTTTCTCAGCATCGGCTACAGGCTGCTGCCGCGCGACCGCCGCGGCTCGACCGCGATCGAGCAGGCGCTCGACATCAAGGATTACGTCACCGAGGTGCAGATCGGCGAGACCTCGCCGATGCTGGGAAAGAGCATCGCCGATCTCAAGGCCCTGGCGGAGGGCGAGGTCCAGGTCATCGCCATCCTGCGCGACAGGCACCGCATGCCGGCGCCGCTGCCGGACGCGACGCTGCGCCGGGGCGATATCCTGCTGCTGCGCGGCGAGACCGACGCGCTCGAACATATCGTCGCCGAGGGCCGGCTGACGCTGGTCGGCGACGAACGCAAGGCCAACGAGCCCGAGACCAGCGACCCGACCCAGGCGACCGAGGCGATCATCGGGCCGCAATCGGTGCTGATCGGGCGCTCGGCCGGCGATGCGGAACTGCATACGCGGTTCGGCCTGCATCTGCTCGCGATCAGCCGGTCCGGCGAGCGGCTGAAGGAGCGGCTGCGCGACATCCGCCTGCGCGCCGGCGACGTGCTGGTGGTGCAGGGCGACGAGAGATTGCTGCCGGAGCGGCTGTCGGAGCTGAATTTGCTGCCGCTCGCCAATCGCGTGGTGGCGTTGGGCAGTGCCAGGCCGGTGCTGGTCACCGCCAGCATCGTCGCGGTGACCGTACTGGCGCTGGCCTTCGGGGTGGCGACCGTGCCGATCGTCTTCTTCTCCGCGGCGGTGCTGCTGATCGCCCTGCGGGCGGTGCCCTTGCGCGACGCCTATAAATCGATCGACGCGCCGATCCTGCTGATGCTGGCCGCGCTGATCCCGGTCAGCGACAGCCTGCGCACCACCGGCACCACGGATCTGCTCGCCGGCTGGCTGGCGCAGTTCGGCGGCGATCTGCCGGCCTGGGGTGCGGTCGCCATGATGGTCGCCGCCGCCATGGCGGTGACGCCCTTCCTCAACAATGCGGCGACGGTGCTGGTGATGGCGCCGATCGGCGCCGGTTTCGCGGCGCAGCTCGGCTACAAGCCCGACGCTTTCCTGATGGCGGTAGCGATCGGCGCGGCCTGCGACTTCCTCACCCCGATCGGCCATCAGTGCAACACGCTGGTGATGGGTCCGGGCGGCTATCGCTTCAGCGATTACGCCCGGCTTGGAGCGCCGCTCACCCTGCTGGTGCTGGTGCTCTCGGTGCCGCTGATCCTGTTCGTCTGGCCGCTGCGCTGAGGCGAGCGCCGCCGCGGTTCGGCGCAGAGAGGAGGCGCATGCCATGGCGACGACCCAGCAGGACCGCACAGATTTCCCGACGGCGGCCGGGATCTTCCTCGGCGGCTATCGGCTCTGGCGCCCGTCACCCGCGCGCCCCGCCGCCTGATCGAGCGTGCGCTCGAGGCGCCGCATCACCGGGCTGACGCTCGCACCATGGAGCAGGATCGACATGAGGATGATCAGGGACAGCGTGCTCCAGGCGCTCCTGGCGCCCTCGAAGCTGGCATGGCCGAGGCCATAGGCGAGGTAGTAGATCGAGCCGATGCCGCGAATGCCGTAGACGCTGATCACCGCGCGCTCGCCCGTGGCGACACCCGTGCCGATCAGCGCGATCCATCCCGATAGCGGCCTCACCACGACGATCGCGATCAGCCCGAAGGCGAGTTCGCGCCAGCCGACGCCCCAGAGCAGCCCGCCGGCGATCAGCATGGCACCGAAGGCGACGAGGATCGCCATCATCAGCAGGCGTTCGAGCTCCTCGGCGAAATCATGCAGCTTCTCGTGAAATTCATTGTCCCGCTCGGTCGCGCGCAGCGTCAGCGCCGCGACGAAGACGGCGAGAAAGCCATAGCCATGGGCGAGTTCGGCCACCGCATAGGCGACGCAGGTGATGCCGAGCGCGACGAAACCGTCGCCGGTGCGCGAGAGCTTGGCGCGGTTCGGCAGATGGAACACCAGAAAGCCGAGGAGCCGACCGGTCAGCAATCCGACTCCGAGCCCCGCGCCGAGCTTCCAGACGACGTCGATCGCCAGCCATTCGCCCAGCCAGTCCGGCTGCGTCGAGGCGGCGGCGAGCGCGATCGCGGCATTGACGAAGGGAAAGGCGAGCGCGTCGTTCAGCCCCGCTTCCGATGTCAGGGCGAAGCGGGTCTCGCCCTCCTCGCCCGAATTCGGCGGGCCGACCTGGATGTCGCTGGCGAGGACGGGGTCGGTCGGGGCGAGGGACGCCGCCAGCAACAGAGCCGTGGCGGCGCTGAAGCCGAGCAGCCCATAGCCGAGCAGCGCCAGAGCGAGGATCGTCAGCGGCATCGCGATGCCGAGCAGGCGCCAGGTCAGGATCCAGCTGCGCCAGGCGAGCCTGCGGTCCAGCTTAAGGCCCGCCCCCATCAGCGAGATGATCACGACGAGCTCGGTCAGGCGCTCGACCAGCGCCAGGTGATCCTCGGGATGGGGCACCGGCCAGGGCAGCCATGAGGAGGCGCCGAGCGCCGCGCCGATGGCGACGCAGATGATCGGCAGCGAGAGGGGTGCCCGGCTCAGCACCATGGGAAGCCAGGCCGTCAGCAGGACGAGGCAGCCGAAGCCCAGCAATACCAGGATATAGAAGTTCACCCGCCACCGCCTCCCCGGGACCGTCCGCAAGGCGAAGGGCGCCGCCGCCCGCCGTCAGGGCACCAGCGCCCGTAAGGGAACGAGCCAGGGGCGGAAGGGTTGCGTCCCCCCGGCCGGGATCAGCGGTCGATGCGCGTCGAGAGGATGATGGACGAGAGCGTCCGCTCGACCCCCTCCAGCGCGCCGATGCGGTCGATCAGCCGGTCGAGCTCGCCGATCGAGCCGGCTGCGACGATCGCGATCATGTCGAAATGGCCGCTGACCGAATGCAGGCAGCGCACCTCGCCGATCAGCCGCAGCTCCGCCTCGACGCGCGCGGCGAGCTTGGGCAGGGCGGTGATCAGGACATGTGCCCGCACCAGCCCCTTCTCGTGATCATCCGACAATTGCGCACGGTAGCCGGCGATGACGCCGCGCCGTTCGAGACGCTCGATGCGGCCCTGCACAGTGGTGCGGGACAGCCCGAGCTTGCGGCCGAGCTCGGCCACCGGCGCACGGGCGTTGTCGGCGAGCAGCGACAGGAGGTGGCGATCGGTGGCGTCCATCGGCGTATCGCAAATCTCATTCGTCGATCCGCCGAAAACCCGGAGTGTTTACGGCGGAAGCTACGGTTCTAATCGACGGCGTCGCCTGACACCATCCCCGTCTCGATTCTAGGGGGAAGCATATGCGCGACGTCGTGATCATGGGTGCGGGCAAGATCGGCAGCACCATCGCCGATCTCCTGGCCGGAAGCGGAGACTACAAGGTCACCGTGGCCGACCGCTCGGAGCTGCAGCTCGCCGGCATCCGCAAGAGCGAGCGGGTGGCGACGGAGGTGGTCGACATCACCAATTCGGCACAGCTCGACCGCCTGCTGGCCGGGCGTTTCGCCGTGCTGAGCGCCGCCCCCTATGCGCTGACCACACGGATCGCCGAAGCCGCGGCCCCGCTCGGCGTGCATTATCTCGACCTGACGGAAGACGTCGCGAGCACGCGGCGGGTCAAGGAACTCGCGCAGAGCTCCAGCGCCGCGCTGATCCCGCAATGCGGGCTGGCGCCGGGCTTCATCTCGATCGTCGCGGCGGATCTGGCGCGCGACTTCGACAGCATCGACAGCCTGAAGCTTCGGGTCGGCGCGCTGCCGCAATACCCATCGAACGCGCTGGGCTATAATCTGACCTGGAGCACGGACGGTATCATCAACGAGTATTGCGAGCTTTGCGAAGCAATCGTCAATGGCGAGCGCGTGCTGGTTCCGGCGCTTGAGGAGCGGGATGAATTCTCGCTCGACGGCGTGGCCTATGAGGCGTTCAACACCTCCGGCGGGCTGGGAACGCTCTGCGACACCCTGCAGGGCAAGGTCCGCACGCTGAACTACCGCACCATCCGCTATCCCGGTCACTGCATGATCATGAAGACGCTGCTGCAGGATCTGCGGCTTTCCGAGCGGCGCGACGTGTTGAAGGACATCTTCGAGAACGCGCTGCCGAGCACGCTGCAGGACGTGGTCATCGTCTTCGTCACGGTGAGCGGGCGCAAGGCCGGACGGCTGGTGCAGGAAACCTATGCCAACAAGGTCTATAGCCGCCTCGTGCAGGGGGTGATGCGCAGCGCGATCCAGATCACCACCGCGGCCGGCATCTGCACCGTGCTGGATCTCTTGTCGCAGGGGGCGCTGCCGCAGCAGGGCTTCGTCCGGCAGGAGGATATCGGGCTCGACCTCTTCCTCGCCAACCGGTTCGGCAAGGTCTATGCGCGGCCGCAGGATCTCGGGGCCGCCGATCAGGCCGCCTGAGGCGGCGCGGCGCATGACCCGCGCAAGCGCCTCATGCAGCGGCGGAATGGCGCCGATCGGCTTTGCGCTCTAACGGGGGTGGGGCATGGCGACCAACCCCTTGGAGACGAAGACGATGAGCCCGACCAGCGATGACGGCCCGATCGAGAGCATCCGCTTCCATGGGCTGGAGGCGGGGCCTCGGCTGATCGTGCTCGGCGCCGTGCATGGCAACGAGGTCTGCGGCCCGCAGGCGATCGCCCGTGCCATCGAAGATTGCCGCGAGGGGCGGCTCACCATCCTGCGCGGCGAGGTCACCTTCGTACCGATCGCCAATCCCAAGGCCTATCGGCAGAAGACGCGCGAGGGCGATCGCAATCTCAACCGCGACATGCGGGAAAAGCCGCAACCGGCCGATTACGAGGACCGGATCGGCAACCGGCTCTGCGCGCTGTTGCGCGGCCATGACATGCTGCTCGACATCCATTCCTTCACCCGCGAGGGCCCGCCCTTCGTGTTCTTCGGGCCGGAGGACAATACCGGCACGCTGGAGCCGTTCAGGCATGCCCGGGCCGAGGCCGCCTTCGCCGCCTGCCTCGGCACGCGGCTGCTGATCCATGGCTGGCTCGACATCTATGCGAGGCTGATCGGGGCGCGCGAGCGGCTCGGCCTGCCGCCGCTCTCGCTGACCGAGGGGTTCGGCACCACGGAATATATGCGCTTCGCCGGCGGCTATGGCGTGACGCTGGAATGCGGCCGCCATGACGATCCGGCATCGGCGGATGTCGGCCATGCCGCCATTCACAATGCGCTGGCGCATCTGGGCCTGACCGATTCGCTGCCGCCGCCGCCCCCCCGCCCGGCGATCATTCATATGGACGAGCTCGTGCTCTGCGAGGCGCCGGGAGACCGGCTCGAAGGCAATTGGAACACCGGGGATGCGGTCGCCGCGGGCCAGCTGATCGCGCGCCGCGCCGATGGCGAGCCGATCAGCGCGACGCGCGACAGCATGATGATCTTCCCGAACACCACGCCCAAGCCCGGCGAAAGCCTGTGCTATCTCGGGGTCACCAGCAGCCGCGGGCTCTAGACCTCCCGCCCGCGGTCACGCGGGGTTGTGCCAGCTGGTCGTCCAGATCTCGGTGATGACGCGCGCCGGCGTCTTCAGGAACAGCCGGATCGTGGCCGTCTCGCCCTTGGGCAGGGTCATGTCGAGCATCGCCCGAAAACCCTTGCCGACCGGGTTGGGGTCGAGGATCACGCTGCGGATGGCGCCCGCCGAGGTCGTCGCATCGATCGCCACCTTGTCGGGTGCGCCGAGATGATAGGCGAGGTCGCCGCCGATGAAATCGACGATGATCCGCCGCCGCGCATCCGCCTGCCCCTCCGCCGGCACGGATTCGACGAAGCTGCTGCCGGCCTGGCCCAGCGCGTTCAGATGGTCCGTAGTCGAGAGCGCGGTGATGCGATAGGCGAAGCGATGCTGCCTCCCGGGCTCGAGCGGCGCCGCCGGCACCCAGCAACAGCCGATATTGTCGAACACCTCGTTGTCGGTTGGGATCTCGATGAGGTCGACGCGGCCCTCGCCCCATTCCCCGGCGGGCTCGACCCAATAGCCCGGCCTCGCGTGGTAATGCGCCTCGAGGTCCTGGTAGTGGCTGAACTGCCGGTCGCGCTGCATCAGGCCGAAGCCGCGCGGGTTACGGTCATGGAAGCTCGAGATGCGCAGGCTCTGCGGATTGGCCAGCGGTCGCCAGAGCCATTCGCCGGCGCCGTTATGGATCATCAGCCCGTCGGAATCATGGACCTCGGGCCGGAAGCCGGTGCGCTGGTCGCCATCGGCCTCCCCGGCCCAGAACATCGAGGTCAGCGGCGCGATGCCCAGCCGGGTGATCATCACCCGCGGCGTCAGGGTCGCCGTCACATCCACGGTGGTGCGCTCGCCCGGCGTCACGACGAAGCGGAAGGCGCCGGCGACCGACGGCGAGTCGAGCAGGGCGTAGATCGTCAGCGCGGCGTTCTCGGCGGTGGGCTCCACCAGCCAGAGCCGGCGGAAGAAGGGGAATTCCTCCGGCTGCGCGCCGCCGATGTCGATCGCCAGCGAGCGGGCCGACAGGCCGTAGCGATGCTCGCGACCGAGGAAGCGGAAATAGCTGGCGCCGAGGAAGGAGATCACCTCGTCATGCACCGTCGGCTGGTTCAGCGTGGTGGTGACGGCGAAGCCCGCGAAACCCAGCGCCGGGGAGAGCCGGGCCGGAACCTCGGCCTTGCCGTATTCGAAGAGCTCGCGCGTGAACGGGATCGGGATCGGCGGGCCCTTGCGCACGATGCTGATCTCCACCGGGCGATCGTGCAGGAAGCCGAGATGGAACAGATGCAGCCGGAAATCCGCACCGCTGTTCTGCCAGAAGGCCTTGTCGCGCAGGAAGCGGATCTCGCGATAGCTGTCATAGGTGAGCTTCTTGAGCATCTCGGGGATCGCCGGGATCTCCGCGTCGAAGGGACGTTCGCCGAGTTCGCGCGCCTGGCGCTCGACATCGCCGAAGCCGAAGGCCGCGGCGCCGCTCTCTGGCCGCGGCTGCGCCAGCACGGCACCGGCCGAGCTCAGCATGGTCGAGCCGAGCATCGCCAGGAACAGCCGTCGTGACGCGGAAATTGGCATGGGCAGACCTCGCTTCACCGGCTCTCGGCCGGGCGCAGACGGGCAAGGCGTTGCGGCATGGCGACGACCCCCCCGAGCAGCACCGATCGCACCGCCAGCCGCCAAACCCGGCACTGGCCGCCTTTGTTCCTGAGCCTGCGCCCTTACGGCATGCGGCGGGCGCTCCCAATCCGCCGGAGCTGGTCTATGATGGGCCATCACAGCCGAAGCGGCCGCATCGCAACGCGCGGCAGACCATGGAGAAGCGTTCCGTCATGACCATCCACCAGCCGCCGCTCGCCCCCGCCATCGACCCCGTCCTGCTCGACAGGCTCGCCGAGACCGCAATTAGGGTGGGGCTGAACCTGCAGCCCGGGCAGGATCTGTTCCTGACCGCGCCGATGGCGGCGCTGCCGCTGGTCCGGCGCATCGCCGAGCACGCCTACAAGGCCGGGGCCGGGCTGGTGACGCCGTTCTTCTCCGATGAGGAGATCACGCTGGCGCGCTATCGCTACGCCGCGGATGCGAGTTTCGACCGGGCGCCGGGCTGGCTCTACCAAGGCGTCGCCAAGGCCTTCTCCGAGAACACCGCCCGCCTCGCCGTGGTCGGCGACAATCCGATGCTGCTGGCGCAGGAGGATCCGGCCAAGGTCGGACGCGCCAGCAAGGCGAATTCGCAGGCCTATCAGCCGGCGCTGGAGAAGATCGCCGGTTTCGACATCAACTGGAACATCCTGGCCTATCCCAGCGCGTCCTGGGCGAAGCAGGTGTTTCCCGGCGAGCCGGAAGAGATCGCGGTGGCCAGGCTCGCCCAGGCGATCTTCGCCGCCTCGCGCGTCGATCTCGACGATCCCGTCGCGGCCTGGGCGGCGCATAATACCGGTTTGCGCAGCCGCACCGGCTGGCTGAACCAGCAGCGCTTCCACGCGCTGCATTTCAGCGGTCCGGGCACCTCCCTCACGGTCGGCCTCGCCGACGGCCATGAATGGCAGGGCGGCGCGTCGACGGCGCGCAACGGAGTGACCTGCAACCCCAACATCCCGACGGAGGAGGTGTTCACAACCCCCCATGCCAGGCGTGTCGACGGCCATGTCAGGAGCACCAAACCTTTATCGCATCAGGGCTCGCTGATCGACGGGATTTCGGTGCGTTTCGAAGGCGGTCGCATCGTCGAGGCGCATGCCGGCCGGGGCGAGGCGGTGCTCCACAAGGTGCTGGAAACGGATGAGGGCGCGCGGCGGCTCGGCGAGGTGGCGCTGGTGCCGCATTCCTCGCCGATCTCGAAAAGCGGGCTCTTGTTCTTCAACACCCTGTTCGACGAGAACGCCGCCTGCCATATCGCGCTCGGCCAATGCTATTCCAAATGCTTCGTCGACGGCGCCTCGCTGTCGCCCGAGCAGCTGGCGGCGCAGGGCGGCAATACCAGCCTGATCCATATCGACTGGATGATCGGCTCCGAGGAGATCGACATCGACGGCGTGCATGAGGATGGGCGGCGCGTGCCGGTGTTCCGCAAGGGCGAATGGGCTTGAGGATCGGGCGCCTGCCCCCCACCTCACCAAGATGACGAGCGCCATCCGTTTCGACAACAGCTATGCGCGGCTGCCGCCGCGCTTCTTCGAGCCGACGCTGCCGACTCCGGTCTCCAAGCCGCGGCTGATCCGGCTCAACCGGGAGCTGGCGCTGCAGCTCGGTCTCGACCCGGAATGGCTGGCGAGCGAGGCCGGCGTGGCGATGCTGGCCGGTAATGCGACGGTGGAGGGCTCGACGCCGATCGCCACCGCCTATGCCGGGCATCAGTTCGGGCATTTCGTCCCGCAGCTCGGCGACGGCCGGGCGATCCTGCTCGGCGAGGTGATCGACCGCGACGGACTGCGCCGCGACATCCAGCTGAAAGGCTCGGGCCGCACCCGGTTTTCCAGGGGCGGCGACGGGCGCGCCGCGCTCGGCCCGGTGATGCGCGAATACGTCATCAGCGAGGCGATGGCCGCCTTCGGCATCCCGACGACGCGGGCGCTGGCCTTCGTCACCACCGGGGATGCGGTGGTGCGCGAGCAGTTCCTGCCCGGCGCCATCCTGACCCGCGTGGCCGCGAGCCATATCCGCGTCGGGACCTTCCAGTTCTTCGCCGCGCGGCGGGATGTCGAGGGCATCACGGCGCTGGCCGACCATGTCATCGCCCGCCATTACCCGGCTTGTGCCGAGGCCGAAAACCCCTATCTGGCGCTGCTCGAAGCGGTGATCGCCGCGCAGGCGAAGCTGGTGGCGCAATGGCTGCTGGTCGGCTTCGTGCATGGGGTGATGAACACCGACAACATGTCGATCGCCGGGGAGACCATCGATTACGGCCCCTGCGCCTTTCTGGAAGCCTATGACACCGACACCGTGTTCAGCTCCGTCGACGTCAATGGCCGCTACGCCTATGGCAACCAGCCCTCGATCGCTTTGTGGAACCTGACGCGGCTGGCCGAGACTCTGGTGCCGCTGCTGGCGCCGGACAGCGCGGAGGCGGTCGAACGCGCGCAGGCGGCGCTCGGGCAGTTCGGCGCGCAGTTCCATGCCCATTACGACGCGGGGCTCGCCCGCAAGCTCGGCCTCGCCGGATCCGACCCCGCCGATGACGCGCTGATTCGCGACTGGCTGGCGCTGCTGGCGCGGCACGAGGCCGATTTCACGCTGAGCTTCCGCCGTCTCGCACAGGCGCCGAGCTCGGCGGAGGCGCAGGCCGCCCTGCGTTCGCTGTTCGGCGCGGATGCGCAATTCGAGGATTGGCTGGGCCGCTGGCAGGCGCGGATCGAGCCCGAGCAGGCGGCCGAGACGATGCGCCGCGCCAATCCCGCCTATATCCCGCGCAACCACCAGGTCGAGGCGGCGATCGCCGCGGCAACGGAAAATGCCGATTTCGGGCCGTTCGAGGCGCTTCTGGCGGCGCTGGCGCGGCCTTTCGACGAGCAGCCGCAATTCGCCGGCTACGCGCTGCCGGCCAAGCCGGAGGAGCGTGTGCTGAGAACTTTCTGCGGGACCTGAGAACATCCCATAGCTTCGAGCGGAAGTGCTTTGCGCTCATGTGGAACTTGTCACTTCTATTCTATATGCCCTAGGCTTCTAAGCCTCGAAGCACGGTGGGCCTTTTGAAGAAGCGGCTATTTTTCGTTGCGACGGCGGCCCTGCTGCCCGGCCTGGCCATGCTTGCTTTCAACGAGCTGACCTACCGTGCCGAGCGCGAGCAGGAGGTTCACCGGCAAGCCCGCCAGGCCGGCCAGCAGGCCGCCTCGGAGATGGAGCGCATCATCGAGGGCATGGACGGCCTGCTGACGGCCGTCGCCGCGATTCCGGCCGTCTACAATCAGGACGTCGCCGGCTGCCGGGAGGCGCTGGGTGCCGTCGCAGGCAGCGTGAATTCGATCCGGACCATCTTCCTGCTCGACACCGAAGGCAGGATCATCTGCGACAGCAGCCGGGCCCCCGAAGGGCTCAGCATGCAGGATCGCAGCTATTTCCGCGACGCGCTGACGGCGCGCGGGCCGACGATCGGCGAATATACCGATAGCCGCCTGTCGAATTCGCCGGTGCTGCCGATCAGCAAGGCGGTGCGCAATCCCGACGGATCGGTGAAGGGCGTGCTGGCGACGGGGGTCCGTCTCGGATGGCTCGGGGACCGTCTCCGTGAGCGCGGCCTGCCACCGGGCGGGGCGGTCACCATCGCCGACCGCAACGGGGTGATCCTGGCGCGGCACCCGCAGGGCGAGCGCTTCGTCGGCACCCGGATTCCCGAGCCCTTCCTGCAGCTCGTCAAAGGCTCGACCCCCGGCACGGTCGAGGTGCTCAGCCAGGATGGGGAGACCAGGATCATCGGCTATCTGCCGGTCGATGCGGCCCCGCGGGGGCTGTATGTCAGCGCCGGCCTGTCGAAGGCCGAGGCCTTCAAATCCGTCAACCGCGCCAGCCTGGTCGGGCTGGCGCTGGTTTCGCTCGGCGCTCTCGCCGCCTTCGCTGCGGCCTGGTTCGTCGGCAACGCCTTCATCCGCCGTCCGCTGAGCCGGATCATCACCGTGCTGGAGCGGTGGCGCAGCGGCGCGCCGCGCGCCCGCACCGGAATGAAGGCGACGCAGGGCGAGGTCGAAAGCGTCGGCCAGACCGTGGACGACCTGCTCGACGAGCTGGAGCGGCGCCAGGCCGAGGCGACCGCCGCGCAGCGCCAGAGCGAATTGCTGATGCGCGAACTCAGCCACCGGGTGAAGAATACGCTGACCATCGTCCAGGCCATCGCCAGGCAGACCTTCGGGCCGCATGTCGACAAGAACCTGTCGCGCACCTTCACCGACCGCGTCGTCGCGCTCGCCGGGACCTATGACATCCTCCTGTCCAGCGAGCATGCCGGCGGCGATATCGAGGCCGTGATCGCCACGACGCTGCGGCCGCATCAGAATCTGGCGGCACGGATCAGTCTTCGAGGCCCGCGGGTCGCGCTGGGATCCCAGGCCGCTCTGGCGCTGTCGATGGTCATCCACGAGCTGGCGACCAACGCGATCAAATACGGCGCCCTGCATGACGATGACGGGACCGTCACGATCTCCTGGAGCGTCGGCGACGACGAGCCGCAACGCGTCGATCTGGTCTGGGAAGAGCGGGACGGGCCGGCCGTGACGCCGCCCGCCAGCGAAGGCTTCGGCTCGAAGCTGGTGCGACGCGCTTTCCCGCCGCAGCTCGAGCCCGCGATCGAGCTCGACTACGGTGCAACGGGGCTCATTTGCCGGCTAGCTTTCGCCGCGGAGCCCGTGCCGGCGCCGATCGCCGCCTGAGGGGCTCGCGCCGCGCTCAGGTCGCGGCGTCTCCGGAGGTCACGGCGATGGTCGCCAGCGCGGCCAGCGCCAGCCAGGCGAGATCGCCGATGACGCCACCGGCCGGGACGATGCCGGCATGCAGGGAATAGCCGAGGGCGGCGGCGACGGAGGAAGAGCCGAGAAGCCAGTTGGTCATGATGAGCAACTCCGGACTGCTTTGCGGTGTCGTCATGGCTGGGTGTGTTGATGGCTGGGTGTCGTCATGGCGTCAGGCCAGCGCTCGCGAGCGCCTGGCCTGAGCCGTGCCACCTCGGGGGTGGCGGGAGTCGTGAAGGCAGCCGCGGCGGCCTCGCCGGCCGCGAACGGCCGGCCTGGCCTCACGCGGCCTTCTGGCCCTTCTTGTTGGCGCCGCCTTCGGCGATCTGGCTGAGAAGCGCATCGGTCTTCTTCTCTTCCGCCAGGGTCTCGTCGAAGAGCTTGGCCGCATCCTTCATGCCGAGCTGCATGGCGAGCGCCTTCAGCGTGCCGTAGCGGGCCATCTCGTAATGTTCGACGGCCTGGGCGGAGGCGATCAGCCCGGCGTCGAGCGCCTCGCTGTCGGCATAGTCCTCCATCACTTCCTTGCCTTCCTCGATGATCCCGACGATGGCCTCGCAGGTCTTGCCGCGCGCCGCGACGCCAGCGAGCTCGAACACCTGCTCGAGACGCTCGATCTGGCCTTCCGTCTCCGTGCGATGGGTCTCGAAGGCCTGCTTGACCTCCGCGGCATTCGCGGCCTTCGCCATCTTCGGCAATGTGCGCAGGATCTGCTTCTCGGCGTAGTAGATGTCCTTGAGCTGATCGATGAAGAGGTCGTTCAGGGTCTTGGGCTTCGATGCCATGGCGGTGGTCTCCGGGTTGAGCTGCCTAAGCGCTTGAACACGGAGTCGGTGGGCTTGTTCCACCAGCTTGCGGGAAACCCGAAGACCGGCCGCGAGCGCTGTTGAACCGCCCTTCGATCTGCCCCAAAGATGGGGGATGGCGGCGGTGGCCGCAGCCTGCCGGAGTCCTGCCTTGCCGCCCGCCGAACCTCTCGCACCCGGGTCCCTGCTGATCGCGATCGATTGGGGAACCTCCTCGCTTCGCGCCGTGGCGATGGATGCGCAGGGCACCATTCTCGACCGGCTTTCCTCCGGCGACGGGGTGATGGCGATGGCCGGCCGCGATTATGCCGCCGTGTTCCAGACGCTGTTCGGCGGCTGGCTCGCGCGCTGGCCGCAGGCGGTGATCCTCGCCTCCGGCATGGTCGGCAGCCGGCAGGGCTGGCGCGAGGCGCCCTATGTCTCCTGCCCCGCCAGTTTCGAGGATCTCGCGCGCGGCATCGTCACGGTGCCCGCCGGCGGGGGCCGACTGCTGGGGCTGGTTCCCGGTCTGGTCAGCCTGGGCGATAAGGCGGCGCCCGACGTGATGCGGGGCGAGGAGGCGCAGGTCTTCGGAGCGATGAAGCTCGGAGGGCGGCAGGAGGGCGTCTTCGTCCTGCCGGGCACCCACAGCAAATGGGTCAGCGTCTCCGACGGCCGGATCATGCGCTTCAGCAGCTTCATGACCGGGGAAGTCTACGGGCTGCTGAAGCAGCACTCGATCCTCGGCCGGCTGATGCCGCAGGGCGGCGACCCGCCCTTCGCGCAGCCCGCCTTCGAGGCCGGCTGCGCCCTCGCCCTCGACGATGCCGGGGGAGCGCTGCTGCACCGTCTGTTTTCGGTGCGCACCCAGGGCCTGTTCGAGCGTTTCACCGCCGAGGAGCTGCCGAGCTATCTCTCCGGCCTGCTGATCGGCGAGGAGGTGCGCGAGGCGATCTGGCTCCTGGGCGAGCGGCCGGAGCTGCCCGTGCAGCTGATCTGCCGCGCCGATCTCGCTCTGCCCTATCGGCTGGCGCTGGGCCAGGCCGGGCTCGACAGCGGCGTGATCGAGGACGCGGCCTTCGCCGGCCTGTTCGAGATCGCCCGCCGCAATGCTCTCCTCTCGTGAGACCCCCATGGATGTCCTGAACCGCCTGCGCGCCTTCCCCTTCATCGCCATCCTGCGCGGCGTCAGGCCGGACGAGGTGCTGGCGCTGTCGGACATCCTGATCGAGACCGGGTTCCAGGTCATCGAAGTGCCGCTGAACTCGCCCGAGCCGCTGCGCAGCATCGAACGCCTCGCCACTGCGCTGCCGGACACGCTGATCGGAGCCGGCACGGTGCTGAGTCCGGCCGCCGTCGCCGACGTGCAGCAGGCGGGCGGGCGGCTGATCCTGATGCCGCATTCCGACGGGGCGGTGGTGCGCGAAGCGAAGCAGCGCGGCCTCGCCTGCGTGCCGGGGGTCGCGACCCCGACGGAGGCCTTCGCGGCGCTCGCCAACGGCGCCGATGCGCTGAAGATGTTTCCGGCGGAGCAGATGCCGCCCGCGGTGGTCGGGGCCTGGCGGGCGGTGCTGCCCGCAGGGGTCGCGCTCGTGCCGGTCGGCGGCATCGTCCCGGAGAAGGTGGCGGCCTATCGCCAGGCCGGTGCGGCCGGGTTCGGGCTGGGCTCGGCGCTCTACAAGCCCGGTCTCAGCGCCTCGGAGCTGCGCCTGCGCGCCAGAGCCTTCCGAGACTGCCTCGCCGGCGCAGCGGAATCCGCCGGCTGAACCCGATCTGCGCAGGACATCCCATGGCCGATCCCACCCTCGCCGAACTCGCCGCCGCCCTGGCATCGGGCCGCACCACCAGCCGCGCCTTGGTCGAGGCGTGTCTCGCGGCAATCGCCGACCCCGCGGGCGAAGGCGAGCGCGCCTTCGTCAGCGTCGATGCCGACAGAGCGCTGCAGGCCGCCGATGCGATGGATCTGCTGCGCCGCGCCGGCGCCGCCCCCTCGCCCTTCGCCGGCATTCCGATCGCCGTCAAGGACCTGTTCGACATCGCCGGCGAGGTCACCACCGCCGGCTCGAAGGCCCTGGCGGCACGGGCTCCGGCGAGCCGGGACGCCGTCGCGGTGGCGCGGCTCAGGCAGGCAGGCTTCATCGCGCTGGGCCGGGCCAACATGACGGAATTCGCCTATTCCGGGCTGGGGATGAACCCGCATTACGGCAGCCCGCGCTCGCCCTTCGACCGCGCGACCGGGCGTGTCTCCGGCGGCTCGACCTCGGGCGGGGCGGTCGCCGTGGCGGATGGCATGGCCCATGCGGCGCTCGGCACCGATACCGGCGGCTCCTGCCGGATTCCCGCCGCCTTCTGCGGGATCGTCGGCTACAAGCCGACCGCGCGGCGCGTGCCGCAGCAGGGCTGCGTGCCGCTGTCGCCGAGCCTCGATTCGATCGGCCCCCTCGCCCGATCCGTGCGATGCTGCGCGACGCTGGACGCCATCCTGGCCGGCGACGATCCGGCGGAGCTGGTTCCCGCTGTGGTCGGCGGGCTCAGGCTCGCGGTGCCGACCACGATCGCTTTGGCCGGCCTCGCAACAGAGGTCGAGGAAGCCTTCGAGCGGGCGCTGACGACGCTCCGGGCCGCCGGAGCCGCCATCGACAGGATCGCCGTGCCGGAGTTCGAGGCGATCGCCGCCATCAACGCCAAGGGCGGCTTCACCGCGCCCGAAAGCTTCGCCTGGCATCGCGAGCTGCTGGCGGAGACAGGCGAGCTCTACGATCCGCGCGTGTCCAGCCGGATCCGGCGCGGCGCCGGCGTGCCGGCCGCGGATTATCTCGACGCGCTGGCGGCGCGGGCAGCGATGATCGCCGGGGTCGAGCGACGGCTGGCCGGCTACGATGCGCTGCTGCTGCCGACGGTCGCGATCCTGCCGCCCGCGATCGCGCCGCTGGAACAGGATGAGGAGGCCTATACCCAGGCCAATCTGCTGGCGCTGCGCAATTGCACGCTGGTCAACATGATCGATGGCTGCGCGCTGTCCCTGCCCGCCAGCCGGCCAGGCGAGGCGCCGGTCGGGCTGATGATCGCCGGGCTCGCGGGGCAGGATGCGCGCATCCTCGCCATCGCCGCGGCGGCCGAGGCGCTGCTGCGCTGAGCCGGAGCGTCAATCCGTCAGTGCGGATTCGCGCAGGGCCTGGGCGTGGAACTCGACCAGCTTGGCGCGCACCAGCTGGCCGGAGACGAAGAAGCCGAGGGCGTTCAAGTCTCCCGAGAGCTTGCGGACGATGTCGTCGTCGCCGGCCTACTCGAAATCGGCGATATGGGCCTCCGTCGCATAGGCGCTGAGCGCGGCGCCGGGCAGCCCCATCAGCCGGCCGGCCCAGAGCGCCGCCAGCACGTTGCGGCGGGCGCGGATCGTGTCGCGCGTATCCTCCTTCGGGCACCAGCCGGGATGGGCGAGGTGGAAGTCGATGGCGCGATGGATGGCGGCGTCGCTCATGGGTCTGGCGTCCTCGATGCAGGGTGGTCCGACATCGCGAAGGGTTTCGCCAGAGGGGCCCGGACAGCCTGCACCGGATCTGGGCGCGCTCGCCGCCGTTTCAAGCCGGTGGAGGCGGTGCGAAGCCTGTCGATCCGATCGATCGGCGTGCTCAATCGATCGTGTTGCGCCGGGGCTGGTCGGCGCCGAAACCCTGCCCTAGTTTTCGTGCCAGGGGCCCGTAGAGGCCCGCAACCGGTCCTGAATGGCCGGGGCCGACAAGAACAGGCGTTCGGGGAAACGGATCATGAGCGCGTTCGAGGGCGTCGTCGACGAGGCGCTGTTTCTGTCACCGTCGATCCTGGGCCGCAGCGATGTGGCGCAAAGGCGGGCCAAGCTGGCGCGCGTCGTCGCGGGCGAGATCATCCCGCGGCTGATGCTGCTGCACCGGGAGGTCGTCCCGGCCGCGGAAGCGCCCACCGAAGACGAGATCGCCGGGCTGGCGCGGCTCGTGCTCAGCGCCGAGAGCGGCGAGGCGGCGCGCTACATCACCCTGCTGCGCGATCGCGGCCTCTCGATGGAGCGGCTGTTCGTCGAATTGCTGGAGCCCTGCGCCCGTCTGCTCGGAACGATGTGGGACCGCGACGAATGCGACTTCATCGACGTGACGCTGGGGCTCGGCCGGCTGCAGAAGCTGCTGGCTGTGTTCAACGCCACCCATGTCCTGCCGGCGCTGGACGAGAAGCGCCGCGTGCTGATGCTGACGACGCCGGGCGACCAGCACATGTTCGGCCTGTCGATGGTCACGAAATTCCTCGATGCCGGCGGCTGGCGGGTCGAGAGCGATATCGAACCCACACCGATGGCGGTCGCCGCGGCGGTCGGCGATGCCTGGTACGCCGTGGCGGGGCTGACCCTGGGCTCGGAACGGCATCTCGCGCAGCTCGGGGCGATGATCGCGCTGATCCGCGAGAACTCGCTCAACCCGGCCATCGGCATCATGGTCGGCGGGCCGGTCTTCTCGGCCGATCCCGGCCTCGCCCGCAGCGTCGGCGCCGATGCCACGGCGGTGAACGCCCCCGCGGCCGTGCTGGTGGCGCAGAAGCTGTTCGACCTCGGCGCCCTGCGCAGCTGGGCGGCGTGAGGCGTCGCCGCGGCAGCGGGGCGATTGCCGCTTGAAACCGGCACGGCATTGGCCTTTATCGCCGTGACGCCGCCGCTCCGGGGAGCCCCATGCTGAAAGCCCTGCTGTCTCTCGCCCTCGCTCTGTCCATGGCCGGCTCCGCCCAGGCGCAGGACAGGCTGAGCCTGATCCTCGACTGGTTCGTCAATCCCGATCACGGCCCGATCATCATCGCCAAGGAGCGCGGCTTCTTCAAACAGATGGGGCTCGAGGTCGAGATCGTCGCGCCGGCCAATCCGACCGACCCGCCCAAAATGGTCGCCGCCGGCCGCGCCGACCTCGCCGTCTCCTACCAGCCGCAGCTGCATCTCAACCTGCATCAGGGTATGGAGCTGATCCGCGTCGGCACGCTGGTCTCCACCCCCCTGACCTGCCTCGTCACTCTGGCGGACGGGCCGGTGAAGCGGATCGCCGATCTCGCCGGCCGCAAGGTCGGCTTCGCCGTGGCGGGCGTGCAGGAGGTGCTGCTGGAGGCGATGCTGCGCCATAATGGCGTGGCGCCGGACGCGGTCGAGAAGGTCAATATCGGGTTTTCGATCTCGCCCGCGCTGATGAGCGGGCAGGTCGCCGGGGTGATCGGCGCCTTCCGCAATTTCGAGCTCAACCAGCTGGCGATCGAGGGCAGGACCGGCCGCTGCTTCTACCCAGAGAGCGAAGGCGTGCCGGCCTATGACGAGCTGATCTACGTCGCCAATCCCCGCACCATGAACAAGGACAGGCTGCGCCGCTTCATGGCCGCGACCGAGTTGGCCGCGCAGTTCATCCTCAACAACCCGGCCGAGAGCTGGACGATCTTCGCCGGCACCTCGAGCGAGCTGCGCAACGAACTGAACGAACGCGCCTGGCGCGACACCTATCCCCGCTTCGCGACGCGGCCGGCGGCGATGGATCATGGCCGCTACGCCGCCTTCGACGCCTTCCTGCTGAAGATGGGGGCGGTACCCGGCGCGACCCCCGTCTCGAAACTGACCATGGACGTCACCGCGCCGTGAACAAGCGCGCCCCCGGCCCGGGCGCACCGGGCATCGCGGCGCCGGGGATCGTCATCGCCGGAGAGGCGCGGCTGGACGGGGCGCCCCTCTTCCCGCCGCTGCGGCTGGAGCTGGAGCCCGGCCGCTGGACCAGCCTGCTCGGCGCTTCCGGCGTCGGCAAGACGACGCTGCTGCGGCTGATCGCCGGGCTGGAGACCGGCGCGACCTTCTCCGGCAGCGTCAGCGCCGGCGACGGCGCGGAGTTGGCCGGCCGCATCGCCTTCATGGGCCAGAGCGACCTGCTCGCACCCTGGCTCGACCTGATCGGCAATGTCACCATGGGTGCGAGGCTGCGCGGCGAGACGCCGGATCGCGACCGGGCGCGCGCCATCCTCGCCAGCGTCGGGCTGAGCGGGCTGGAGGCCAGGCGGCCGCATACGCTGTCGGGCGGCCAGCGCCAGCGCGCCTCGCTGGCGCGGACGCTGATGGAGGACCGGCCGGTGGTCCTGCTCGACGAGCCCTTCTCCTCGCTCGACGCCCGCATGCGCGCCGAGATGCAGGAGCTGGCCGCCGAGCGGCTGCGGGGCCGGACGACCCTGCTCGTCACGCATGATCCGGGGGAAGCGGCACGGCTCAGCGACAGGGCCTTCCTGCTCACCGCTGCGGGCCTCGAGGAGCTGCCCCTGCCCGAGAGGCCGCCGGTGCGGGACGTCGAGGATGCGCAGACACTTTCGGCCCAGGCCGCGATGTATCGCCGGCTGCGGGGCCAGCCATGAGCCGGCGCACCGCCGCGATCGGGCGCGGCCTGCTGGCCTTCGGCTTCGGGCTGGCGCTGTGGCAGGGCGTGGTCTGGGCGACGGCTGCGCCGGCCTTCATCCTGCCGGGGCCCGAGCGCGTGGCGATGCGGCTCTGGCAGTCGCGGGCGCTGATCGCCGAGAATGCGCTGATCACCTTCGCCGAGATCCTGGTCGGGCTCCTGCTCGGCGTGGCGCTCGGCGTCGCCACGGGGCTGCAGCTCGCCATGTCGCGGCTGGCGCGGCTGCTCCTGCAACCGGTGCTGGTCTTCGCCCAGGCCGTGCCGGTCTTCGCTCTGGCGCCGATCCTGACGCTCTGGCTCGGCTATGGCTTCGCCTCGAAGATCGTGATGGTGACGCTGATCATTTCGTTCCCGGTCGCCGCCGCCTTCTTCGACGGTCTGCTGCGCACGCCGCAGGGGCATCTCGACCTGGCCCGCGTGATGCAGGCGCGGCCCTTGCGGCTGGTGTTCCAGCTCAGGGTGCCGCATGCGATGCCGTCGCTGGCGACGGGGCTGCGGCTCGCGGCGGTCTATGCGCCGCTCGGCGCGGTGATCGGCGAATGGGTCGGCGCCTCCCGCGGCCTCGGCCATCTGATGCTGCTGGCGAATGGGCGCGGCCAGACCGATCTGATGTTCGCGAGCCTGGTCGTGCTCGCGGCCTTCACCATCCTCCTGCACCGTCTGGTGGATGGGCTGGGGACGGCGCTGACACGGCGCTTCACCGAGCCGCTGGGCTGAAGCCGGGGGCGGAAAATCCCCGATTTTTCAGGACTTCGCCGGCAAAGCGCCGATTGGCGGCATTTTACACGATCGGATTCATCGCTCCGTAAGGTCAGCCACCTATGGATCGACGCCATGCAGAGGCTGCACGACATCAAGGTGCCCAACAAGCGGCTTCACCGGCGCCTGCCGCTGAAGCTGGAGGGCCGCTATCGCTGGCCGGGCTGCAGCCCCGTGCCCTGCGAGACGATCGACATCTCGCTCGGCGGCGTGCTGGTCCAGGGACAGACCATGCCGCGCGAGGGCCAGGGCATCCTCCTGCAACTGCCCGATTTCGGCCCGGTCTCCGGCACCGCCGTGCGCATCCAGCGTGACCGTTTCGCCATGGCGATGACCGCGACGGTGCGCCAGCGGGACTGGCTCGCTTCGGTGCTGACCTGGCACGGCAATCGCTCGGCGCTCGGCCTCGCCGAATTGCGGAAGGCGGCGCGGCTCGCGCCGGATCATGCGCTGGGCCGCCTGTCGCGGCCGGATGGCTGGAGCTGCTCGGCCCGGATCATCGACCTGTCGGCGACGGGCGTCGCCGTCCAGCTGGGCCATGAGCTGCCTTTGGGAACGCCGATCTGCATCGGTGACCGCACGGGCCGGGTCGTCAGGACCCTGCCGAAGGGCTGCGCCATCGCCTTCGACCGGCCCCTGACCGCGCCTGAATTCAGCCTGGCCCTGAAAGCCGGTTTAGTCGCTTCCGGGCCGGGTCCTACCGGACTGGCGCCCTGAGGGCGTCTCAGCCGGCCTTGCGCGCCGCGGCCAGGGCCGCCGCGATCTGATCCTTCAGGAAGAGGCGCTGGCGCCGCATCTGGGCCTCGCGCTCCTCGGACGCCGCCTCGACCCGCGTCTCGACGCGGTGGAGATCGCGGTTGAGATCGTGATATTCCTCGGCCAGCCGCTCGAAATGCCGGTCGGAGGCCCGCAGCCATTGGATCAGCTCGGCCTGTTCCGGGAATTCCGAGACGAGATCATGGGGGACATGCGACATGACGGGTTCCTGGCCTTGCATCGTGGTGAAGTCACCATGAGCCGCCAGCCGACCGCCCCGCCTTGACCTGCCTCAATTGCAGCTGCGTCCCGCCGGACGCTGATCCGCGACAGGCCGCGCGGCGGCCCTCGCGGGAGCCGGCGGGAGGGGCCTTGCGCCCCGCCCCGCCGGTGCTCGCCTCAGAACTCTTCCCAGCCGGCGTCGCCGCCGCGGCTGTTGGCGACTTTCTTGGCCGGGGTGAAGGCGGTC
>NZ_LMRT01000001.1:591067-591239 GCF_001426225.1 Allobosea sp. Leaf344
GGCCGGGCGGCGGGCCGGCTGGGCCGGTGCCCGCGTCGCTGCCGGAGCCCGCGCGGGAGCCTGGGCCGGGGCCTGAACGCGCTGCGGCTGCGGCGCCGCCAGCTCCTGGCCGGTGCGGAAGGCGGCGACGAGGTCGTTGAGCTGGCCGATCTTGCCCGAGAGCGAGCCCGCG
>NZ_LMRT01000001.1:591360-591562 GCF_001426225.1 Allobosea sp. Leaf344
ATCCTTGGCCGCCTCGCCCGAGCGCTGCGCCAAAGTGCGCACCTCCGAGGCCACCACCGCAAAACCCTTGCCGGCATCGCCGGCGCGCGCGGCCTCCACCGCCGCGTTCAGCGCCAGGAGATTGGTCTGGAAGGCGATATCGTCGATGACGCGGATGATGTCGGAGATCTTCTGCGAGGCGCTCTCGATGCGCGCCATCGCC
>NZ_LMRT01000001.1:591757-599029 GCF_001426225.1 Allobosea sp. Leaf344
TCGTTGATCCCGGCGACCAGCTTCTGCATCTGCGGATCGGCGTCGCCGATCTGCAGGCGTGCCGAGAAATCCCCCGCCGCGGCCGCCGCGACGACCTCGCCGACATCCGAGACGATCGAGGCCATGGAATCCGCCGCCTGCAGACGACGCTGCGCCGCGGCCCGCTCCTGCTCCTCGAGCGCCCGGACCTTCTGCAGATTGTCCTGGAAGATCTGCAGCGCCCGCGCCATGGTGCCGATCTCGTCCTGGCGCTCGGTGAAGCCGATTTTCGTGTCGAGATTGCCCTTCGCCAGCTCATCCATCGAGCCCGTGGTCGCCACCAGCGGCCGCGTGATCCGCAGGACGATCACCGCCACCGACCCGGCGGCGATCAGCACGCCCGCCAGCCCGACCAGCATCATCAGATAGAAGGCGGTGGCATAGCTGTCCTCGGCAGCCTTGGCGATGACGGTCGCCCGGCTCGAGACATGCTCGACCAGCTGCTTCAGCGCGGTCTCCATGCCGGAGAGCGTGCCGCGCATCTCGCGCAGCTGCGCGCCCGCGGCGGCCTTGTCGCCGCGGCGCGACAGGTCCAGCACCTTCTCGACGCCGGCGAGATAGCCCGGCACCAGCGCCTCGTAGCGCTTCAGCGCCTCGCGGCTCGCCGGCAGGACGAGCGCTTTCGTCAGGGCGGCCCGGGTCTGCTCGATCTCGGTGGTGACGCTGCGGATTTCCGCTTCCAGCGTCGTCATCGCCGCCGAATCGAGCGAATTCAGATGCATGTTGAGGCGCAGATGCCGCCCGACCACATCGCCGGTGAGATCATTGCTCATCGCGATGGTGGGGATGATCTGCTTGGCTAGGACCTCTTCATCGGCCTGCATGGTCCCCAGCGCCTGGATCGACATCCAGATCGTGCCGATCAATGCCAGGGTCAGCGCAGCGACGACAGCGATCATCGAGCTGCGGATGGTGAGGGCCTTCAGCATGCGTCTTCGCTCCAGCGGGTGCAGTAGTTCGTTCCAGACTGCAGCAGCGTCACACCATGATCATGGTGTGACGCTGCTTACCCCTGCAGTGTACGCATCGAGTGTTAATCGCTCATAAAGCACGCCGTTGTTTCAGAGCTGATGTTCGGCTTCCCAAATTGACGCTCCACAGCTGCCGACGGAAGCCGGCGCCTAGAACTCGCTCCAGCCGGATCCGGCCGAGGCGGCCCTCGCCGCCTGGCGCGGCGCCGGCGGCGATGCCCGGCCGGCGCGTTCGGCCCGCGGTGCGGGAGCCGCCTTGTCCATGATGGCGGCGGTGGCGCGCAGGGCGCGGACGGAGCCGTCCGTCGTGGTGTCGGTCTTGAAGCTGGCGATCAGCTGGTTGAGCGCGAGGATCTGGTCGCCGAGCGCCTTGGCGGATGCCGCGCTCTCCTCGGCCAGGGCCGCGTTCTGCTGCGTGATCTCGTCCATATGGCTCACGGTCTGGCTCATCTCGTCGATGCCATTGGCCTGTTCGCCGGAAGCGGCCGAGATCTCGTTGACCCGCGCCGAGACCTTGCCCGAGGCCTCGACGATTTCCTGCAGGGTCTCGCCGGCCAGCCGGACCAGCTTGACGCCCTCGGTGACCTGGAGATCGGAGGAGGCGATCAGCCCGGTAATGTCCTTGGCCGCATCGGCGGAACGCTGGGCGAGAGCCCGCACCTCGGCGGCGACCACGGCGAAGCCGCGGCCGGCATCGCCGGCACGAGCGGCCTCCACGGCGGCGTTCAAGGCCAGGAGATTGGTCTGGAAGGCGATGCCGTCGATCACCGTCGTGATCTCGGAGATCTTCTTCGAAGCCTCCTCGATGCGTTCCATCGCGTCGATGGCGGTCTTGACGATGTTGCCGCCGCGCTGCGCCACGGTGGCGGCCTCGTCGGCCAGATCGACCGATTGCCGCGAGGCATGGGCAGACGTCTTGACCGAGGCCGCGAGCTGCTCGGTCGTCGCCGCGGTCTGTTCGAGCGCCGCCGCCTGCTGTTCCGTGCGGGAGGACAGGTCGCCGGCGCCGCTGTTGATCTCATGCGACGAGGCGGCGATGGTGGCGGAGGTGGTCTTGATGGTCGAGACCATCGCGGCCAGCTTCTCCATCGCCGCGTTGAAATTGATGGCGATCGCCTTGTATTCCTGCGGCATGTCGTCGGACATGCGGTGCGTCAGATCATTGTTCGAGAGAGCGATCATCGCTTCGGTGACATAGGCCACGGCCTTGTCGCGCTCGGCCGATTTGGCGGCCTCGACCGCCTTCGCCTCGTTCTCGGTCTTGATCCGCGCGGCCTCCGAGGCTTCGAGATAGACGGAAATCGCATAATCCATGTCGAGCAGGGCGGCCTTCACCACCGCGCCGATCTCCGCCGCGCGATCCTCGGCGCCGCCGATCTTGCTGCCGAAGACGCCCTTGGGCCACCGCGCCTTGACCATGTCGCCGAGCAGCTTGTCGAGGATCAGCGCATAGCCGCCGATATACCAGCGCGGCGCCAGGCCGATCCGCGCATGGATGGTGCCGACCTTGGTGACGGCCTCGACATAGGCCTGATCGAAGGTGCCGGTGGCGATGCGGTCCCAATGCAGGTTCTGACGGTTCTTGGCGCCTTCCATCTGCTGGTCGCTGCCGAAGAAGGTGGCCGTTTCCGGCACCTGCCGCAACTGTCGATAGAAGGCGTCGAGCGCAGATGGCAGGGAGGCAGCGATGATGCTCTGCACATCGGTGATGCGTTTACGCGCCGATGCGTCGAGCTGCATGAAGCTGAGGCGCTGTTCCAGTTGGTTCGGCGTCGACATAGTGGCACGTCCCTTTCACTCTTGGCGCGTCCTGCCCTTCGGTAAAACAACCTAAAAAGGTTAATAGAATCTTGGAATGAATTTAATTTTTCTGTTTTATTTGAAGCAACATAAACTATGTATAGAACGCTCTTATTCTCATACTTTGTCGGAGCCAATGCTGTATTTCTTGTATCCGCGCGCCGAATGACAGATTTTCGTACCGGCATAGCAAGATCAGGATCGTCATGACGTGTCCGTCAATCCCCATGCTGACGCTTGATCAGGCTGGATCGACATCACCCGCTTTCTATCCCGGACGTCAGTGTTCGCGATCAGCCCGCTTCAACACGGCAGCAGCGCCGAAGCCTGTCGCGCTCGACTGGGCCAGTAAACGAAGCCAGACGCAATTTTGCGTCGATCAGCGGGTCGAAAACGGCTTTTCGCGGTGATTTTCCGGATTGGCGGGAGCCCGATTCAGGATCGCGGCGACCTCCTCGCCCCCGATCCGGCGATTCGCGATCAGGGCATCGGCGATGCGCGTCTGGGCCTCCAGCATCGCCGGCGCATGGAGAATGGCGGTCGCGGCCAGGCTGCAACGGGCGCGCAAGGCGGCCTCGTCGGCCGGAGCGATGAAGCGGATAAAAGCCTGCATCTGCTCGAGATCGTCCTGATGCGAATGCAGGATGCCGGGATACCAGCGCGCGGCTTCGGGACGGTTCCAGTAGATCATCTCGCCGCAATGGCCGGCCGAGAGGATGATGATCTCGGTTTCCGCCCGCACCAGATCCGGCTCATGCCCCGGGCGGAAGGCGCTGCGATAGGGCTGGAAACAGGTCTCGCCGGACAGGCCATGCGGCGGCCGCAGCCAGGCATGGCTGATCTCGCGACGGTGCCGCCAGCCGGCGAGGATATGGCCGGCCTCGTGATAGGCGCAAGCCGCACGGCGAATGCCGATGGGGATGGCGTCGAGGGGATCGCGCGCGCGCATCGGCGGTCCCGCCATCCACTCGCCGCCCGTCAGGCGTCGAGCAGCTGCCGGACCTGCGCGCGCAGGAAGGCCCGGTCGGCGGGGATATGGATGGGATTGCCGGCCCGATGCCCGTAGATCGACGGGATCGGGAGTAGTTTTGCGGAGCGGGCATTGACGAGCAGCGGCAGTTCGGCGGCATTGTCGCTGGGCTGGAAATAGCTGTCGGTCGCGCCGGGCATGAGCAGCACATGCGCCGTGATCGCCGCCAGCGCCCTGGCGAGATCGCCGCCGAAACGCGGGCAGGCGCCGACATCGCCATGCTGCCAGGTCGCGATCTGGGCCAGCAGATCATTGGCGTCGCGCCGCGCGAAGGCCCCGTCCCAGGAGCGCGCCAGAAAATCCTCGCAGCTGTCGAAGCCGAGATGGCGCCAGGCCTCGTCGCGATAGAAGGCATGGGAAAGCGCCCAGCCGGCATAGACCCGCCCCATCGCCCGCAGCCCGGCCGCAGGCTGTCTCACGAAGCGGCCGTCCTGAAAGGCCGGATCCGCCTGGAGCGCGGCCTTCACCCCTTCCAGGAAGACATGGTTGAACGGGGCGCAGCGGGCACTGCCGCAGATGATGGCGGCGCGTTCGACCATCTCCGGGTAGAGCGCCGCCCAATGATAGGCCTGCATCCCGCCCATCGACCAGCCATAGACCAAAGCGATGCGCTCGATGGCGAAGCGCTCGACCAGCAGCCTGTGCTGGATGGCGACGGCATCATGATAGGTGACCAGCGGGTAGCCATCCTGCTGCCAGGCCTGTGCCGCGTTCGAGGGCGATGAGGAGAGGCCGTTGCCGAAGAGATTGGGGATGAGGATGAAATAGCGCTCGGGATCGAGCACCCCCTCGGGCCCGATCAGCCACTCCGTATCGCCGTGCCTGGCGCTGAAGGAGGTGGGGTAGAGGATGAGATTGTCACGGGCCGCGTTGAGCCTACCATAGGTCTTGTAGGCCAGTTTCATCCCGCGGAACACCCGGCCCGAGGCGAGCGTGACATCGCCGGCCTCGAAGATCTGATAGTCGGTGGGTTCGCTCATCGGGCCCGGTCTGCTCTCGGCTGCAGGCTCACCATAGAGGAGAGACGCGCGCGGCGCGACCTCGTCCCGGCGCGGCCGCGGGCTTCGCCCCGCCGCCGGGTCATTCGCCGGCGGGGTCGGAGAGAACTTCGCCGATCGCCTTTTCCAGATCCTTCTGCCAGAACGGCTTGCCGAGGCGTTTCACCCGCGCAGGCAGGCCATGCGGCGCCTCGGCATAGCCCGTCGCCAGGATGATCGGCAGATCGGGCCAGCGTTCGACGACTTCGCCGATCAGCTGCGCGCCGGTCATCTGCGGCATGGCGTGATCGGTGACAAGGAGCTGGATGTCCGGCTGCGTCGAGAGGAGCTCCAGCGCCTGTTTCGCGGAGCTGGCCTCGAATACGGTATGGCCGAGGTCCTCGAGCAGGGCCGTGGTGTTCATCAGCACCAGCGCATCGTCATCGACGGCCAGGATCCTGAGCAGGCCGCCATCGCGGAAGCCGTCCGGCGCGGCGTCATCGCCCGGCCGCTCGAGCGGTTGCGCCGGCACGGAAGGCAGCCAGATCGAGGCGGTCGTGCCCTTGCCGATCCGGCTTTCCAGGATCAGCTTGCCGCCCAGCTGCTCCGCCGTTCCCGCCACCATGGACAGGCCGAGACCGGTGCCCTTGCCGACGCCCTTGGTGGTGAAGAAGGGTTCGGCGGCCCGCTCCAGCGTCTCCTGATCCATGCCGCTGCCGCTATCGGCCACGAAGATGCTGACATAGTCGCCGGGCGCCAGGCCCTGCGCCGCGCGCTCCAGCCTTTCGTTGCGCGCCCCGATCACGATGCGCCCGCCATCCGGCATCGCGTCACGGGCATTCACCGCGAGGTTCAGCAGGGCGAGCTCGAGCTGGTTGGGGTCGGCGATGGCGCGATCGAGCCCGGCGGGAAAGGAGGTCTGCAGCGCGACCGCGGGGCCGAGCGAGCGGGCGATCAGATCCGTCATCCCCGTGACCAGCGCATCGACATCGACCGGCGCCGTCTGCAGATCCTGCTTGCGGGCGAAGGCCAGCATGCGTTGCGTCAGGGTCATGCCGCGCCTGGCCCCGGCCATCGCATTGTCGATCAGGCGCCGCTGCCGCTCATCCCCCAACTGCTTGCGCAGCAGCTCCAGGCTGCCGACCACGGCATTCAGAAGATTGTTGAAATCATGCGCGATGCCGCCGGTGAGCTGGCCCAGCGCCTCCATCTTCTGGGATTGGTAGAGCGCCTCGCGCGCCGCCATCAGCGCGGCATCCGCCTCCCGCCGCTCGGTCATGTCGCGGGTGATCTTGGCGAAGCCGATCACCTCGTCATTCTCGTCATGGATCGCGTCGATGACCACGCTCGCCCAGAAGCGCTCGCCGCCCTTGCGGATACGCCAGCCCTCCGTGCGAAAACTGCCCTCCTCCCGGGCGATCTCCAGGATCCTGTCCGGCTCGCCCTGCGCCCGGTCCTCCGCCGTGTAGAACACCGAGAAATGGCGGCCGACGATCTCGGCCGGCGCATAGCCCTTGATGCGCTCCGCGCCGGCATTCCAATTGGCGACGTTGCCCGCGGGATCGAGCATGAAGATCGCGTAATCGGTGACGCCCTGGACCAGCAGGCGGAAGGATTGCTCGCTGCGCTTCAGCGCATCGGCGGCGAGCTTGCGATCGGTCAGGTCGCGCGTGATCTTGGCGAAGCCGAGCGGCTTGCGATCGCGGGGATGCAGGATCGGGTCGATGACGACATGCGCCCAGAAGCGCGAGCCGTCCTTGCGCACCCGCCAGCCCTCGCTCTCGAAACGCCCTTCCCGCTGCGCGGTCTCCAAGGCCCGGCGCGGCTGCTGCGCGGCCTGGTCCTCGGGCGTATAGAACCGCGAAAAATGCTGGCCCAAAATTTCCCGCTCGGCATAGCCCTTGAAGCGCTGGGCCCCCGGATTCCAGCTGATCACGAAGCCGTCGGGATCGAGCATGTAGATGGCGTAGTCGACGACGGATTCGATCAAGAGCCGATATTTGTCGTCGCTCACCACATCGACTTCGAAGGCCATTCGCTCAACCCGTCTCATCCGCCCCAACTGGCCTCAACGCAAAGCGCGCCGGAACGGTTCCCCGCGCTCGCCATGTCGTCACGAGAATTGAGCGGACGCGAGAAGCCTCCTCCCACCGACGACCGAGCGGCAGGAATGGCAACATCATGCGGATCACCCTGCGGCAACCGCGATTGCCTCTGCGTGCCGGAGCCGCTATCGCAAGCGCACCATGCCATGCAGAGGTGATACGTGTCGGCCCATATCGATCCGCCAGAGGGCGGGAACAAGAAGATCGCGCTGCTCATCGCGGTGCTCGCCTTGATGCTGTCTCTGTCGGAGATCGGCGGCAAACAGGCGGAAAACGAAGCGATCGCGCGCAATATCGACGCTTCGAACCTCTGGTCCTTCTTCCAGGCCAAGACCATCCGCGGCACGACG
>NZ_LMRT01000001.1:599089-794460 GCF_001426225.1 Allobosea sp. Leaf344
GGGGCGCAAGGAGCTGATGGCGCGCGCCAAACAGACCGAGCAGATCCGCGACGACCAGAAGGCACGCAGCGAGAATTTCGAGATCGCCTCGGGCCTGCTGCAGATCGGCATCGTCGTCGCCTCAGCCTCGATCATCACCGGCGTCGCGATCCTGAGCTATGCGGCGGGCGGGCTGGGCCTGCTCTCGCTGGTCTTCATGGGATTGGCTCTGTTGGCCCCGCGGCTGTTGTTTTGAGGGGGGTGCGGGGGCAACATCCTGTCTCGCCAAATGTCGCCCCACCGCTCAAGGCAGGGTTGGATCGAAATGCTTGGCTAGCTTGTGGCCATAGCCGCCATAGTCGCGCTGGAGAGAATCCGAGCCGGCGGCAAACGCCGTGACCTGCTGCGCGAACCGCGTCTCGAACATGAAGGCCAGCGTGCCCTCGAGCTTGTGCGGCTTCAATTCGACATGGCTCGCCTTCTCGAAGGCATCGACGTCCGGCCCGTGTGGCAGCATGGTGTTATGCAGCGAGACGCCGCCAGGCACGAATCCGCCGCCGGTTTTCGCGTCATAGACTCCGTAGACCAGCCCCATGAACTCGCTCATCACGTTCATATGATACCAGGGCGGCCGAAAGGTGTTCTCGGCCACCAGCCAGCGATCCGAGAAGATGACGAAATCGATATTGGCGGTGCCGGGCGTCTCAGAGGGCGAGGTCAGCACCGTGAAGATCGACGGATCGGCATGGTCATAAAGGATCGGCCCGACCGGCGAGAAGCGTCTGAGATCATATTTGTACGGGGCGTAGTTGCCGTGCCAGGCGACGACGTCGAGCGGCGAATGTTCGATATCGGCCACCCAGAGACTGCCGCCCCACTTCACGTACATCTTCGACGGCGCGTCGCGATCCTCATAGGCTGCCACGGGCGTCAGGAAGTCACGCGGATTGGCGAGGCAGTTGGCGCCGATCGGCCCGCGCTCCGGCAAGGTGAAGGCGCCGCCGTAGTTCTCGCAGATATAGCCGCGGGCCGGCCCGTCCCTGAGCTCGACGCGGATCTTCACGCCGCGCGGGATCACGGCGATCTCGCCGGGCTCGATATCAATGATGCCGAACTCGGTCCACAGCCGCAGAGCCCCCTGTTGCGCCACGAACAGCATCTCGCCATCGGCATTGTAGAAGTATTCGTCCGCCATCGAGCGCGTGATCAGGTAGATATGCGCGCCCATGCCACCCTGGCTGCCGGCATCGCCGGCGGTGGTCATGCTGCGGATGCCTTCGACGAAGGAGATCGGCTCCGGCGGGATCGGGATCGGGCTCCAGCGCAGCGGGGCGATCGGCATGTCGACCTCGCGGGCCGGTGCGGTGCGCCAGAACCCGGCATCGACCTTCCGGAACTCGTTCCAGTGGGCGACCGTCGGTCGGATGCGGTAGAGCCAGGAACGCTCATTGGTGGTTCGCGGCGCTGTGAAGGGCGAGCCGGAGAGCTGCTCGGCATAAAGCCCATAGGGGCATTTCTGCGGAGAGTTGCGTCCGAGCGGCAGGGCGCCCGGCAGCGCCTCGGTCTCGAAGCCGTTGCCGAAACCGGACATGTAGCCGGCAGCGATGGCGCTCGCGGCTTTGGCAGCACCGGCCTCGGTCGGGGTCTGAACGTTCATGGTAGCGCCCTCTCCTCGCGACGGCCGCGGGCCGGCGACATGCCTCTGCGGCTTCATTCAATATGGTTGCTTCGGTAACTGTCGATTTTGTAACTAACAAGGCATGTCGAAACTCGCGCTCGAGCATTTCCTACCCTATCGGCTGAACCGCCTGAGCTCGGCGGTTTCCCAGCAATTCCGGGCGGTCTACGGGCCCCATCACGATCTGACCGTGCCGGAATGGCGGGTGCTGGCAACCCTCGCACAGTTCGGCACGATGACCGCCAAGGCCATCGGCAAGCATTCCTCGATGCACAAGACCAAGGTCAGCCGGGCCGTGCGGGCGCTGGAGGAGCGACGCTGGCTCGTGAGGCGCGAAAGCGAGCATGACCGGCGCGAGGAAAGCCTGTCGCTGACGGCGACGGGGCTGAAGGCCTATAGCGAGATCGTGCCGCGGGCCCTGGCTTTCGAAGCGCGCATCCTCGCCGCGCTCGGCCCCAACGCCGAACCCTTGCTCGAAGCACTCGCGCTGATGGAACAGCACTTCCCAATGGATTAGTGCCCCTTGCGTCCCACGCGCTGGGGACAGAGGCCGGGCCGCTGTTCCGCTTACGCTTGCCGCCGAACTGACCGAGTCGGAACGGATGGATGAGCCTATGCAGGGCAGTATTCTCGACGCACGGGCGAAAGCTCCTGGCCCCACTCCCGCCGCCGCCATGATGCTCGATGCCAGCCACGACCCGTCCCTGCGCAGCTGGGTCGCGTCGGCGCGGAACCATGCGGAGTTTCCAATCCAGAACCTCCCCCTTGGCGTGTTCGCGCCTGATGCCGGGCCGGCGCGCGGCGGCGTCGCCATCGGCGACGAGATTCTCGATCTGGCGGCGCTCGCGACGTCGGGCCTTTGTGCCGACATCAGGGAGATCGTCATGGTCGCTTCGGCGCCTAGCCTGAATGGCTTCCTCGGACTGGGCACGGGTGCGCGCAAGCGGCTGCGGGCGCGGCTTTCGGCCTTGCTGGCGGACGGTTCGCCCGCGCAAGCCGCGCTGAAACCGATGCTGCATCCGGCAGAGAAGTGTACGCTCGGCCTGCCGGCACGGATCGGAGACTATACGGATTTCTATGCCGGCATCCAGCACGCCCTGAATATCGGGTCGCTTCTGCGGCCGGACAATCCGCTGCTGCCGAACTACAAGCATATCCCGATCGGGTATAATGGCCGCGCCTCGTCGGTCCGGCCGTCGGGTGAGGCCTTCCCGCGCCCAAAAGGCCAGCGCAAGCGGCCGGACGACACTGATCCCACCTTTGGCCCCTGCCGCAATCTCGATTACGAGTTGGAACTGGGCATCTGGATCGGCCCCGGCAACGCGCCGGGGTCAGCCATACCGATCGACGAGGCCGACGACCGTATCGCCGGCTTCTGCCTGCTCAACGATTGGTCGGCGCGCGATATCCAGGCTTGGGAATATCAGCCGCTCGGCCCCTTCTTGTCGAAGGGTTTCGCCACGACGATCTCGCCCTGGATTGTCACCGCTGAGGCGATGGCGCCCTTCCGGAAGGCTCAAAAGCCACGTCCGAAAGGCGATCCGGCCGCCCTCGCCTATCTCAGCCCGAGCGATGCCACAGTGCCGCATGCGCTCGACGTCACGTTGGAGGTCTACATCGAGACCGCCGCCATGCGCGCAAAGGGCCTTGCGCCGCATCGGCTATCGCTCGGCACGACGCAGGACCTCTATTGGACGCCGGCGCAGTTCGTGGCCCATCACAGCTCGAACGGTTGCAACCTGGCACCAGGGGATCTCTTCGGTTCCGGCACGATCTCCGGCCGAGATCCCGGCTCGTTCGGCAGCCTGATGGAGATCACGCGCGGTGGCCGTGAACCGATCACGCTGCCCAATGGTGAAAGCCGGACCTATCTCGTCGATGGCGACGCCATCATCATGCGAGCCGCGGCCCGCCGTGAAGGCTTTGCCTCGATCGGCTTCGGCGAATGCCGTGCCGAAGTCCTGCCGGCCCGCGGCTGAAGCGGGTGCCGCTGTCTCCTTCTCCGGTGACAGCGAGCCCGCTATGGCTTCGGCATCGTCGTCTTGTCGCTATATTCGGGGAACGCATGCAGAAGCGTTTTACACTCGCCGCTTCGAACCAGCCATCGGGAGACGCCAACAAGGGCGCGCCCGGCCGGCGCCGGTCCGGCGATGCCTATGAAACTCTGCGCAACGCCATCCTTTCCGGAGAGACGCGGCCGAACGAACCCTTGATCGAGGCCGATATCGCGGCTGCGCTCGCTGTGAGCCGCACGCCGGTGCGCGAGGCCTTGCAGCGTCTGGCCGTCGAGCAACTCATCGTGCCGCGCCGGCGCGGCTGGGCCGTGCGCGAGATCACCGCCGTTGAGGCGAGCGAGAATTCGGAGGTCCGCGCCGCGCTGGAAGGCTATGCCGCAAGACTCGCCGCCGAGCGGGCGACAGATGAGGAGGTCGCGGCGGTCGCGGCCGTCCATGCCCGTCGCATCGCCAGCGACCCGGCCGACGACAGAGCCCGTGTCGAAACCAATCGCGAATTCCACGGCATCATCGTCGCCGCCGCCCGCAACGAGACACTGCGCGACGCGATCCTGCGCTCGGGGAGGTTCTACTTCAACGGCTCGGTGGCGCGGCTGACCTCGCCGGCCGAATTTCGCCTCAGCAACGACGATCACGAGATCATCCTGCAGGCCTTGCTGGCACGCGACGGCGACCGGGCCGAGCAGGCGATGCGCAAACACATCATGCGCACCTTCCACATCTTCCGTGAGCTCTCCTACCCGGCTCATGATGCGCCCTCGCTGGCGCCCTTGCATGGTTCGGAAGGTCAGCCGCCTCCCTGTCCCACGCCGCTGTGACAGATGCCCGCCGCCGGGCCGCTATGATCCCGTCAGGATCGAACCGCCACGAGCCGACGACCTCAACGACAAGACAATCCGACGACCAAGGGAGAGAGACGATGAGCATGAACAAGACCGCAGCCGGCGTGACGCTGGCCGCCAGCCTGCTGATCGGGGCCGCTGCCGTCGCGCAGGAACCGGGCATCACCGACAAGGCGATCAAAATCGGCATCTTCGGCCCGCTGTCGGGCCCGAACATGGCCTACGGCTTCGACGTCGTGAATGCGGCCAAGATGTACTACGACAAGATCAACAAGGAAGGCGGCATCCACGGCCGCAAGATCGAGTATGTCGTCGAGGACGATCGCTGCAACGCCAACGACCTCGTCGCGGCTGTCAAGAAGCTCGTCGAGCAGGAAAACGTGTTCATGCTCAATGGCGGCTCGTGCTCGGCCGCCGTCGTCGCCGCCAAGGACTATGTCGTCCGTAACAAGGTGCCGTATCTGATGCTGAACGCGTCGGGCGACGGCGCGCTGTTCCCGCCGACCGACTACATCTTCGGTGCCTATTCGATCTCTCAATATGCCGTCGGCGGCGCGATGGTCGAGTTCGCGGCCAAGCAGTTCGGCGCCAAGAACGTCGCTTACATCAACCATGACGACGCCTATGGCGCCTGGAACCTCGAAGGCTCGAAGAAGGACGCCGAGGTCAACGGCGTGAAGCTTTCGGTCGAGTCGATCAATCCCGGCATCAACGACGTGACCGCGCCGTTTCTGAAGATCCGCGCCGCCAATCCCGACGCGATCCTGCTGGTCACCTATGCCCGTCCAGCGGCGCTGTTGATCAAGAAGGCGGCGGAGATGGGCTTCAACAAGCCGATCATCCTGTCGGTCACCGGCACGGCCAGCCTCAATCAACTCGCCGAGAATGTCGGCAAAGATGCGCTCAAGAACTTCTACACCCAGGAGGTCATGGTCGACTCGCCCGGCGGCGCGAAGCTGAAGCCGATCTACGACATGTACAAGGCGGCTTATCCGGATCTGGCGGCCAAGCCCGACCATCCGCAAACCTACATGCCCTATGGCATCCCCTCCGCGATGTCGCTGGTCAAGGCGCTGCAGGACGCCGGCCCGAACCCGACCCGCGAGAAGGTGCTCGCCGCGCTGAAGACGCAGGATTTCGACTCGGGGGTCATGGCCGGCCGCATGCAGTTCGGCCCGGAGCAGCGTGCCGCCAACCGCTCGACGATCTTCATCAAATATGACGGCACGACGATGAGCCCGCTACCGGGCGTCTTCACCAGCCGCTGGACCTACCAGGCGAAGTGACCGCCACGGGCGGGCCTGTCGGCCTTCCCTCATGAGACCGCGCGGCGGCCTTCGCGCCGCCGCCCTTTCCTGACCCGAGCACCGGATGTGGATCTGGCACTGATGGACCTGCAAGTCGCGCTAATCTTCCTGCAGCAAGGCATCGCCTCTGGCCTCGTCTCGGGCAGCGTCTATGCCCTGCTGGCGCTCGCCATCGTGGTGATCTTCAAGACATCGGACGTGCCGAACTTCGCCCAGGGCGAGGTCTTCATGGCGGCGGGCTATGTCGCGCTCTATCTCTTCGTCTTCCAGAAGATGCCGATCTGGGTCGTGCTGCCGGCGACGCTGGTCGTCGCCTTCCTCGCGATGGCGCTGTTTCGCCGCTTCGTCCTCGATCAGGTCGCCAAATCGGCCAAGGACCTCGTCTATCTGGTCATCGCGACGCTCGGCCTATCCTATGTCCTGAAGGGCCTCGTGCGCCGCACCGGCTTCGGCGACACGCCGCGCTCCTTCCCCGCCCTGGTCTCGACCGAATCCGTCATGATCGGCCAAGCCTCGGTCACGATGCTCGACCTCACCATCTTCGGCACCGCCGTGACCGTGATGGCCGCCTTCTTCTGGATGTTCAACTACACCAAGACCGGCCGTGTCATGCGCGCGGTCGGCATGAACCCGAAGGCCGCCCAGCTTGTCGGTGTCGACCTGCGCCGCTGCCATATGCTGATCTGGGGCCTGTCCGGCGGAATCTCCGCCATCGCAGCGCTGCTGATCTCGCCGAAGATTTTGATGACGGCCGATATGGGATCGATCGTCATGCTCGCCTTCGCGGCGGCGATCGTCGGCGGCTTCTCCAGCCTGCCCGGCGCGGTGGTCGGTGGCTTCGTCATCGGCATCGTCGAAAACATGGTCGGCCTGTTCATCTCGTCGCGCGCCATCGTGCTCGCCCCCTTCCTCGCCATCCTGATCGTGCTCGTCCTGCGTCCGCAGGGCCTGTTCGGTGGGAAGCTGACGATCAAGAAGGTCTGAGCGCCGTGTCTTCCACCCCTCTCGCATCCCCGGCGCCAGCCAGGCGCGCGCGCTCCGGGCCTGTTCTGGTTGGGCTCGTCGCGGCCGCGATCGTCGCCGTTGCGCTACCCGTCTTGACCTCGGGCTATGTCGTCTACATCGCCAATCTGCTGCTGGTCTTCGTGGTGCTCTGCCTCGGCCTGCACATCGTCATCGGCGAGACCGGCCAGTTCTCGATGGCCCATGCCGCCTTCTACGGCATCGGCATCTATGCGAGCGCGCTCGCCAATCGCGCCGTCGATCTGCCCTACCCCGTGGCCATGCTGTTCGGCGCGCTCGTTGCAGGCGCCGTCGGCCTCTTCATCGGCGCGCTCGCCCTCAGGATGCGGGACATCTATCTGGCGCTCGCCACCTTCGCCTTCGGCGAGGCGATGCAATGGGTCTTCGCCAATTGGGACAGCGTCACCAACGGCCCGAACGGCCTGCGCATCAGCCCGGCCCGCTTCGGCCCGATCGAGATCCTCAGCGACAAGCAGGCCTACCCCTTCGTGCTGTTCTTCTGCCTCCTGATGATCGGGCTCACCGTCGCGATCTCGCGCTCGCGACTCGGACGATCCTTCCGGGCCGTGCGGGAATCGGAAGTCGCGGCGATGGCGATGGGCATCGACGTGCGTCGGGCCCGCATCATCTCCTTCGGGCTTTCGGCCGCGGTCGCGGGTTTTGCCGGCGGCATGTTCGGCCTGTTCCAGACCTTCATCCACCCGGACAGCCTGGGATTCCAGACCACGATCCTCGTGCTCACCATGGTCGTGGTCGGTGGACTCGGCTCGATCGCGGGCGCGATCGGCGGAGCGATCGTCTTCGGCTTGATTTCGGAGATGCTGCGCCAGGCGCCGCAGTATCAGGAGATCATCTACGGGGCGATCCTGATCCTTTTCATGATGTATGCGCCGCGCGGCCTCTTCGTCTTCATCGGCGACCGGATCCGGGAGGCGCGCCATGGCCGCTGAGACCTCCGCCCCCTTCCTGAATGTGGAGGGGCTGACCATCCGCTTCGGCGGGCTCACCGCGGTCGGCGGTCTCGACATGGCGGTCGCCAAGGGCTCGATCCATGCGCTGATCGGCCCGAACGGCGCCGGCAAGTCGACCACCTTCAACTGCATCTCGCGCTTCTATACGCCGAGCGCCGGGCGCATCACCTATGACGGGCGTGACATCACACGCATGCCGGCCCGCGAGATGGCTGGCCTCGGCATCGCCCGCAGCTTCCAGAACCTCGAACTCTTCGGTGAACTCACCGTTTTCGAGAACGTGCTGATCGGCGCCCATGTCCACGCAGGCCGCTCCTGGCGCGACGCGATCAGCGCCCGACCGCGCGGCATCGCCGAGCATGTCGACGAGTTGCTGGAACGTACGGGACTGACCTCCTACGCTCGGACCAATGCGCGCAATCTCGATTTCGGCCACCAGAAGATGGTCGAGATCGCCCGAGCGCTCGCGATCCGCCCGAAGCTCCTGCTGCTCGACGAGCCGGCCGCCGGGCTCCGCAATCGCGAGATCGCCGCCCTCGACCGGTTGCTCTGTGAATTGCGCGAGCGCGACGGCATCACGATCCTGCTGGTCGAGCATGTCATGCAGCTCGTCATGTCGATCTCGGACAAGATCACGGTGCTGAGCTTCGGCACCAAGATCGCCGAGGGCACGGCCGCCGAGGTACGTGCCCATCCCGCTGTGATCGAGGCCTATCTCGGCCACGAGGCGGCGACCACCGGGGAGGCGAACCATGGGTGATCTCCTCGAAATCGACGGCATGTCCGCCGCCTATGGCCGAATCCAGGCGCTGTCCGAGGTCTCGCTCAAGGTGCCCGAGGGTGCGATCGTCGCCCTGCTCGGCTCGAATGGTGCCGGCAAGAGCACGACGCTGAGCACCGTATCGCGCCTCGTGCCGGTGACGAAGGGGCGGATCCGCTTCGCCGGCGAGGAGATCCAGTCATGGGCCTCGCACAAGGTCGTCTCGGCCGGCGTGCTGCAGGTGCCGGAGGGCCGAGAGGTCTTCCGCGACATGAGCGTGCGCGAGAATCTCGACATGGGCGCCTATCGCCGCAACGACTCCGCCGGCATCAGGCGCGATCTCGACAAGGTCTTCGAATATTTCCCGAAGCTGCAGGAGCGCCTCCAGCAGAAGGCCGGCACGCTCTCCGGCGGCGAGCAGCAGATGCTTCTGATCGGCCGGGCCCTGATGGCCGGTCCGCGCCTGCTGCTTCTCGACGAGCCCTCACTCGGCCTCTCGCCGGTGCTGGTGCAGCAGATCTTCGCGATCATCGAGCGTCTCAACAAGGACGGCCTCACTATCCTGCTGGTCGAGCAGAACGCAGCGATCGCATTGGGCTGCTCGACCTATGCCTACATCCTCGAGAACGGTGAAATGGCTCTCGAAGGTGCATCCGCAAAACTGCGGGAGGACGACAGCGTCCGCCGCACCTATCTCGGCGGCTGAGCCCGGGGTTACGCAGACAGGGACCGGCACATGGCTGAACCGCAGGACAATCCTATCGCCCTCGTCACGGGCGGCGCCCGTGGGATCGGCCGGGCCATCGTCGAGCGCCTCTGCGCCGACGGCTTTGCGGTCGGCATCCTCGATCGCGAGGCCGGGGCCGCGACGGCGCTGGTGAAGGAGCTCGAGACGCAGGGCCATAGCGTCTTCTTCGAGCCGATCGATCTCGCCGATCATGCCGGGCTCTCGGCGCTGGCGGAACGGCTGCCGGTGGCGCAGGCGCTGATCAACAATGCCGGCATCTTCGAGAACAAGCCGTTCTTCGATCTCGGGGCCGGCGATTTCGGCCGGATGATGGATGTGAACGTCACCGCTCTGTTCCTGCTCTCGCAGGCGGTGGCACGGCGGATGGGCAAGGGCGGGCGCATCGTCAACATCGCTTCGCGCACATTTTTGGGCGCTCGCAACCATGCCCATTACGTCGCCTCAAAAGCCGCCGTTGTCGGCCTGACGCGAGCGATGGCGATGGAACTTCTGCCACTCGGCATCGCCGTCAATGCGGTGGCGCCGGGTGGAGTCGCGACCGAGATGGTGGCTCAGCAGTCGGAAGAGGCGCGCGTGGCCTTGCTCGCCCAGCAGCCGACAGGCGCGCTCGCCGCGCCTGAGGACATCGCCCACGCCGTTGCCTTTCTCGCCTCGCCGGGCACCAACTTCATTTACGGCCAGATCCTGCTCGTCGACGGCGGCAAATCGCTCGGCGGCGGCATGGGCGGCTGAGGGCATGGCGATGAGCGAAGGCTTTGACGAAATCCGCGATGTCGTCGTGATCGGCTCGGGGGCCGGCGGCATGTCGGCGGCGATCACGGCCGCCAAAGCCGGGCTCGATGTGCTGCTGATCGAAAAGAGCGAATATGTCGGCGGCAGCACCGCCGTCTCGGGCGGCGCGATGTGGGTGCCCGAAAATCCGCACGCCGCCAAGGCCGGTCATGCCGACACCCGCGAAGCGGCGATGACCTATCTCGAAGCCGTGCTCGGCAATCGCCTGCGGCCGGACATGATGCGCGCCTTCCTCGACAACGGGCCGGAGATGGTCCGCTTCTTCGAGCGCGAGACGGCGCTGAAATTCGAGGCGCGCGCCTACTCGCCGGATTACCAGCCCGAGCAGCCCGGCGCCTCCAGGGGGGGTCGGACGATCGATCCCGCGCCCTATGATGGCAACGAACTCGGCGCCGATTTCGCCCTGCTTCGCCCGCCGCTGAAGGAATTCACGGTGCTCGGCGGCATGATGGTCAACCGCAAGGATATCGATGCGCTGGTCGGTCGTTTCCGCAGTCTGGCGAATTTCAGGCGCAGCGCGAAACTCCTGATCCAGTACGGGCTCGACCGACTTCGCCATCCGCGCGGCGCGCGGCTGCTGATGGGCAATGCGCTGGCGGGTCGCCTGCTGAAATCGGCGCGGCAGGCCGGCGTGGACATCCGCACGCAGGCATCAGCGGGCGAGCTGGTCCTCGAGGACCGCTCCGTCGTCGGCGTCACCGTCGATGCGGCGCAGGGCAAGCGCCGCATCGGTGCACGGCGCGGCATCGTGCTGGCGAGCGGCGGCTTCCCGGCCAATGCCGCGATGCGCGGGGAGCACATGCCGCATGCCGAGGTGCATCGCTCGATGGCGCCGAAGACCGATACCGGCGACGGCATCAATCTGGGCCTCTCGGCCGGCGGGGCCTTGTGCGACGACAATTTGGGGGCGGCCTTCTGGACGCCGGTCTCCGTGCTGAAGAAGCCGGATGGCAGCGAAGTGCAGTTTCCCCACCTCATCCTCGACCGGGCCAAGCCCGGCCTTATCGCCGTAGACGGGCAGGGCCGGCGTTTCGTCAATGAGGCGACCTCCTATCACGGCTTCGTCGAGGCGATGCATGCGAACGGAGCCGTGCCCGCCTTCCTCGTCTGTGACAGCGACTTCCTGCGCAGATACGGGCTCGGCCTCGTTCACCCTGGGCTCAAGACGCCGAAGGCTTTCGTTGAAGCCGGCTATCTTTTCGAGGGCGAGAGCGTCGCAGCGCTCGCGGGGCGCATCGGCGTTCCCGTTGCGGCGTTGAGAGAAGCGATCGCCGGCATGAACGCCGCTGCGAGAACCGGCACGGATACCGCCTTCGGCAAGGGCTCGAGCGAGTACAACCGCTATCTCGGCGATCCCAATCACAAGCCCAATGCCTGTCTCGGGCCGATCGAGACCGCGCCTTTCTACGCCGTGAAGGTCTGGCCCGGCGATATCGGCACCGCGACCGGCCTGACCTGCGATCCGCAGGCCCGTGTGCTCGGCCGAGACGAGCAGCCTGTCGCCGGACTCTACGCCTGCGGCAATGACATGAATTCGATCATGGCCGGTGCCTATCCGGGCGCCGGTATCACGCTCGGCCCCGCGCTCACCTTCGGCTTCATCGCCGGGCGGGCGCTCGCGGCCGAGCCCGACCGCCTGCCGCGCCGAGAAGAGGCATTCCGATGAAACTCTACCAATCCGCCACTTCGCCTTTCGTGCTCAAGGTCCGGATCGTCGCCGCCGAGCTCGGCCTGCTCGACCGGATCGAAATGCTCGACGTATCGCAGGAATATAAGTCCGGTGGGCCGCTCGCGCGCGAGCAGAACATCATAAAGAGCAATCCGCTCGGCCAGGTTCCGACCCTGTTGCTCGAAGACGGCTCGACGATCGCCGACAGCCGCGTCATCTGTGAATATCTCGATGAGCAGGGCGGCGGCTCGCTGTTCCCGGCCGAGTCCAAGGCGCGATGGAACGCCCTGACCGAACAGAGCTATGGCGACGGCCTGCTGGATGCCGCACTCGCCGCCCGCTACGAGGTCCTGCTGCGCAGCGAGGAGCAGCGTTGGCAGCGCTGGATCGATGGGCAACTCGCCAAGGTCCATGCCACGCTCGACCTGATCGAGAGCAAGGCCGCCGGCTTCGGCGGGCGCGTCGATATCGGCACGATCACCTTCTATTGCGCGATGTCCTATCTCGACCTGCGCTTCGCCGAGCTGAACTGGCGCGATGGCAGGCCGCAGGCGGCGCGATGGTTCGCCGAGATCGCCCAGCGTCCCGCCTTTGGCGGCCAGAAGCTAGGCTGAGTCCGAAACGGCAGGAGGCGGCGATGCGCGCCAATCTCGAACTCTCCGGCCGGACCGTTCTGATCACCGGCGGCGCCTCCGGCATCGGGCGGGAATGTGCGCTGGCGCTGGCCCGAGAAGGCGCCGCCATCGCCATCGCCGATTCCAACGAGCGAGGTGCGACCGAGACAGTCTGCGAGATCGCGGCGCTTGGAGCCCGCGCCGTCGTGGCGAGCTTCGATGTCCGCAGTCCGACCGACACCGAGGCGGCCATCGAGGCGGTCGAGCGCGACCTCGGTCCGCTCGATGGGCTGATCACGGCCGCCGGCATATCCCGCCCTGCGCCAGCGACCGACCTCGCTGCCGAGAGCTGGGAAGCCGTGATCGGCGTCAATCTCTCCGGAACCTTCTATTCCTGTCAGGCGGCGGGCCGGCGCATGGTCGCACGCGGGCGCGGCGCCATCGTCACGATCGGCTCGGTCTCTTCGCTCGGCGGCCAATCCGGCCGCGCGCATTACTGTGCCTCCAAAGCCGGTGTCGTCGGATTGACGCGCGATCTCGCGATCGAATGGGGTTCACGTGGCGTGCGGGTGAACTGCATCGGCCCGAGCGCGACCGATACACCGATGATCCGCCGCGGCATCCCCGAAAACTTCGTCTCGCGGGTTATGGAGGACCGTACGCCGCTCGCGCGGCTGGCTCAGCCTTCGGAGGTGGCCTCGGTCTGCTTGTTCCTGCTTTCGGACCTCGCGAGCTTCGTGAACGGCGCGCTCATCATGGTCGATGGCGGCGTCTCGGCCGGCTTCTTCACACGCGGCCATGGCCGCGACTTCTCCTCCCAGACCCTGCTCGCGCAGGGCGTCTACAGCGAATGACCCGGAGACCGACATGAGCAAACTCGCCCTCGTCACCGGCGCCGGCCGCGGTATCGGGGCGGCCATCGCCCGGAAGCTCGCTGTGGACGGCTGGCGCGTCGCCGTCTGCGACCAGATGAAGGAGCCGGCAGCGGCGGTCGCGACCGCGCTACCGGGCTCCGGCCATAGCGGCTGGGCCGTCGACGTGTCCGACGAGGCCTCGGTCGAGTTGCTGTTCGAGGCGGTCGAGGCGGCGCATGGGCCGGTGACCGGGCTGGTCTGCAATGCCGGCGTCCTGCTGATGGGCGCCGATGGCGAACGGCCGACCATCTTCGACATGACGCTCGACGACTGGGAGAAGACCCATGCCGTCAATACCCGCGGCGTCTTCCTGAGCATCCGGGCCTATGCGCGCCGGCGCAGGGCGTTGCCGGTCGAGAGCGGGCGCATCACCACGACGAGTTCCGTTGCGGCCGAACTCGGCGGCTATCGCGGCTCGGCGAGCTACATCTCGTCGAAATCCGCGATCCTCGGCTTCACCAAGGCGATGGCGCGCGAGCTATCGTCGCTCGGGATCACCGTCAATTGCGTCGCGCCCGGCGTGATCGACGCGCCGATGCTTGCCGCTGCGACGCCACGTTCGGCCGCGCCGGGCTCGATGGATGCGCTAGCGCAAGCCGTGCCGCTCGGCCGGCTCGGGACGCCCCAGGATATCGCCGGGGCCGTATCCTTCCTGCTCTCGGAACAGGCGTCCTACGTCACGGGCGCGACGATCGACGTCAATGGCGGATACCGCATGGCCTGATTGGGAGCCCAACATGATCCTGCACGGTTATTTCCGCTCCTCGGCCGCCTGGCGCACGCGAATCGCCTTCAACCTCAAGGGCGTGGCACCGCAAAGCGTCCACAATCTGCGCGGCGGCGCCCAGAACGAGCCAGCCTATGCGGCTATCAACCCGCAGAAGCTGATCCCCGCGCTGGAGTTGGACGATGGCACCGTCCTCACGCAATCGCTGGCGATCATCGGCTGGCTCGATCGAGAGGTGCCCCGGCCGCCGCTCTTCCCAGCCGACAACGTCCTGCGCGCCCGTGTCGAGGCCTTCGCGCTGGTCATCGCTTGCGAAACCCATCCCTTCCAGAACCCGAAAATCCAGAAGCGCCTACAGGGCAAGGGTTTCTCGGAAGCGGACATCAAGGAGTGGCTCGCGACCGCGATGAGCGAGGGCCTGAGCGCCTGCGAAAGGCTCATCCAGGACCAGCCCGGCCCGTTCTGCTTCGGCGCAGCGCCGACGCTGGCCGATATCTGCCTCGTGCCGCAGATCGGCAGCGCGCGGCGCTATGGGATCGAACTCACGCCTTATCCGAAGCTCGTCGCCATCGACGCGCATTGCGCCGCACTGCCCGCCTTCATCGCGGCAAGGCCCGACCAGCAGCCCGACGCCGACTGAGCCGGTTCACATCAGGATGCGCATCAGCTCGTTCTGAGAGGAAATGCCGAGCCTCGCATAGGCGCGCTTGCGATAAGTCAGCACGGTGTTGATACCGACGCCGAGTTCAAGCGCGATGCCTTCCGAAGTCAGGCCGGCGGCGACGAGCGCGCAGACATCTCGCTCGCGCTTCGACAGGCCGGGCGCGGCCTTCTCCAGCCGGGCATGAAAATCCTGCGCGGCCCCGCGGCCTCCCGTCGGCTTCGTAACCTCGTAATGCCGCCAGAGTGCCGCCATCAGGAGCGGCGCGCTCTCCATCAGATTATCGATCTCCGCCTCGCTGAAGCTCTCCTTGCGGCGACGGTAGATGCTGAGACGGAGCGTACCGGTCGCGCGGCGCTGCAAAAGCGAGAAGCGCTCGGACAACCCGACCGAGAGATAGCATTCGCTGCGATAGGCGGAGCTTTCGATGTCGCCCGCCTTCATCCGTACGCCCCAGCAATCGGCCTCGTCGCCGTCATCGAGGGCGATCGCGTTGGCCGGATCGGCGCCCCAGTGCCGCGACACGTAGCGGCGGGCGATGTCGAGCGCCGGCTGACCAGAATTGTAGTGGTTCTCGGCCAGCAGCGTGTGCACATCGCCATTGGGCGCAGCGACGAAGGCGGTGACGATTTCGGTGCCGGTGAAACGGCGGGCAATATCGAACAAGCCGCTGGAAAAATCGGAGCGACCGACGCTTTCGATCACGCGCGGCATGGTTGCCAAGATACCGCGCGCCGCCAAGGCCTGCTGGATGGCCACAAGCTGCATTCGAACCTCCCGCCGGCCTCTCTTTCAGTCCGGCTTGCAGCCGGCGGTGAAGGCCTTTTCAGGCTTACAGCGATACCAGTATCCAACTTCGCATGCAAACTTTCGGACGGCCCCTCCCGGCGTACCTAGTGCCAGGCAAACGCCACCGGCGACCTCCCCCGACACCCGCGCGCGCAACTCCTCCACGCCGAACAGACCCTATCGTCAGGTCCGAAAAACTCCGCGCCGCGTCGTCTATCGTCCGCCGCGTCCCAGGTGTGAAACAGCCAGCGCTGCAGCTGCGAGCAGCGCGGCCATGGCGAAGGTCGCTTGCAGTCCGGCCTCGCCGCCGGTGCCAGGACGCCGGATGGCAGGTCGAATGGCGCCGGCGATCAGGCACGGCGCGTCCGAACGGAGCGCGTCACTCCGCCGGGGCCGTGCCCACCACCTGCCCGCGCGGATCCTCGCTCAGCCAGCGATAGACGAGCCCGCCGAGCGCGCCGCCGATGAGCGGCGCGACCCAGAACAGCCAGAGCTGCGCCATCGCCCAGCCGCCGACGAACAGGGCCGGCCCCGTGCTGCGCGCCGGATTCACCGAGGTGTTGGTGACGGGAATGCTGACCAGATGGATCAGGCACAGGCCGAGACCGATCGCCAGCGGCGCGAAGCCGGCCGGCGCCTTGCCATGGGTGGCTCCCATGATGATGAACAGGAACATCATGGTCATGACGACTTCGGTGAGAAACGCCGAAACCAGGCTGTAGCGCCCCGGAGAATGCTCGCCAAAGCCGTTGGCGGCGAAGCCCTTGGCCAGATCGAAGCCCGGCGCCCCGCTCGCGATCAGATACAGCAGCAAGGCGGCGACGACCCCGCCGACCAGCTGCGCCACCACATAGGGAAGGATCTGGCTCGTCGGAAAACGCCCGCCCGCAGCGAGGCCGACCGTGACCGCCGGGTTGAGGTGACAGCCCGAGATATGGCCGATCGCATAGGCCATCGTCACGACGGTGAGACCGAAGGCGAGCGACACGCCGAGGAGGCCGATTCCAACCTGGGGAAAGCCCGCTGCGATCACGGCGCTGCCGCAACCGGCGAATGTCAGCCAGAACGTGCCGATGGCTTCGGCGGCGAGCTTCTTGCTGTCCATTGCCGGTTCCCCCCAGAACGCCGCCTCATCCTGCCGCCCGCTGCGGATGCGGTCAATCGGGCACGAAGAGCTAACTCGTTCAGCGCCTGCCGCCGCGTGGTGCGTTGGGAAGCGCGCGGTTCGATATGGGCGGCCCGGCTGGTCAGGCTCGACGGCTGGATACAGAGCCGGCTGGTTAGGCTCGGGCGTGTGGATAAAGATCCGGATAGTGAGGCTCGACCGCTGGATACAGATCCAGCTGGTCAGGCCCGACCGGCTGGATCAAGATCCGGCTGGTCAGTCTCGACCGTGTGGATACAGAGGGGAGACATGGGTCTCCGGCCCACGCGCCATCGGCCCGCCACACAAGCGGCGCGTCCGACACGACTTGAACGGTGACCATTGCCGCCTCGGGCGCTGCCCAGTCAGAAATCCCGCATTGCCGAGCGCGCCGCGATCGGCTATCCACACTCCACGGTTTGCGCCCGTAGCTCAGCTGGATAGAGCGTTGCCCTCCGAAGGCAAAGGTCACACGTTCGAATCGTGTCGGGCGCGCCATTTTCCTCTCTTTTTTGATAGTTTTTTCATGCGGCAAGCCATCGGCGGCGAGTCTTTTGTCGACCATAGCCACCGGTAACCATTTTGCCGCCGCCGTGTTGTCGGTAGCCGGCCCGCAGCGACCAAAGCCCAAAGGGCGCTCACCATCATCGGGCGGGGGGCAGAACCGGATGACATCCTAGGTTGTCCGGGGAGGAGACCGTCCCTATGCGGACTCTAGGAAGGTCCACTCACTGGTCAGCTGCGCTGACCTCTTACTTTTTTCTCCCCAAGTCCGAGAGAGAGTCCTGAGTTTGCTTTCTGGCCCTAAGCGGCCTGTTTTTCCAGCGTGGATTTGAGTGCGAACTCGGCGGGCGTGATGTTGCCGAGGGCCGAGTTGGGTCGGTTCCGGTTGTAGTCCTCCTTCCATGAGGTGACGGCGCTGCGAGCTTCAGCGAGCGTCGAGAACGGCGTGTCGTTGAGGCACTCATCCCTGAAGCGCGCGTCGATGCTCTCGCCGAAGGCGTTCTGCGTCGGCTTGCCGGGGCGATGCAGTGCCACGCGACGCCGGTCTCCTGGCATTAGCGCAGGATCGCCATCGAGGTGACTCGGTGCCGCTGTCGGACCCGATGTTCTCGGCCGACAGGAAGTGCGAATGATATCATCCAGTTCGCGGGCACCCGCAGGCCCGAAAGCGAGGTGTTGGCGGCGAGCGCCAGGCACTTGCGCGTATAGCCGTCGACGAAGGCGAGCACCCTGGAGCGGCGACCATCCGTGATCCTGGTAGCACAACCGCCGGCGCCCTCCGCCACGGAATTCTTCGCCTCGCGCCAAAGCACATCGTCCGGCCGGGTGCCCGTGTAAGGCACCGTCGAGCAGTCGAGCTTCGAGGCCAGGGACGGCTTTCCGCTTTCGCCAGTCTCGCCTCCGCCGATGATAGAGCGGCAAATTTGCACTAGCCTCATTCACACAATTCGTATTCAACTCCCTTTACGCCATTCAGCGATTTGCTTGATTTCTCATAGTCAAATACGATCTTTCAATAATAAAATATACTATAAAGTCGTTATGACGGATATCTATTGTTGCGTAATCTTCGAATTCAGTACGCGGCGCTCGAATTCGGCGGCGCGTCGAGGTCGCCATGTAGCGAGATCCAGATGACGAGTCCGATACCGTACCAGAAAGCAATTGGGGGCGATAAGCTCCGCAGGCCCGAAGCCGAACGCAAGCTCGGCTATTCCCGGTTTCACGTGACGGCTTTGACGCTTCTGACCGCCGCTGGCGCGATGTGCGGCTCCGCTGATGCGCTCGAGCCCAACGAAATTCCTTACGTCAAAGCCGATGGCTCGCGGACCTCGTCCCTGGAACAGGCCGCTCAAAGCTGGCGGAACGACGAAGAGTTCCGCAAGATGAGCAGCACGAACGGACTTGGGCAGATCAATGCGGAATATGCCTATGCGCGAGGCATCACGGGCCTCGGCGTCAAGGTTGGCGTGTTCGATACGGGTGTCTATGGCAAGCACCCCGAATTCGACGGCGCAGGCAAGCTGACCGGCCTCAGCACCGCGGGGCGTTACGCCTATACGTACAAGAACTATTACCGGGCTGGCGACCGGTTCTCCTTCAAGGGCGATGACCCGCTGAATGGTACGGGCATCGTTCAAGCCCAGTATCACGGCACCCATGTGGCGGGTATCATCGCCGCTAATCGAGACGGCGCGAGGATGCATGGGGTGGCATTCAACGCTGAGCTCGTCGCCGCGATGAATAGCGACGCAGGCCCCGAGGATGGGGTCGTGGCCGGCAATGATGCCAACGCCTACAGTATCGGGTTTGCCGCGCTCCGCACGAGCGGCGTCCGAATCATCAACAATAGCTGGGGAATCGGTTTTCTCGGCAGCCTGGGGACCAGCCCGTCACGAAGGGCGAGCCAGTCGGATACGATGCAACAGTATTTCTCGGCTCCCGGTGACGGCACGATGAATGCCGCGGATGGAGTAGCACGCTCGGGCATCCTCTTCGTCAAAAGCGCCGGCAACAAATTCGGATCTCAGCCGGACGCGCTCGGCGCCCTACCCTATTTCCGGCCGGATCTGGAAAAAAATTGGATCACCGTCGCAAACCTGTCACGCGAAGAATTGGATGATTCCTCCAGCATCTGCGGGATGTCTAAATATTACTGTGCATCCGCCCCAGGAACATCGATCTATAGCGCCAGTTTTGTTGGAAACAAGACAAGCAATACAGCTGGATATAAGACATTGACGGGCACGTCGATGGCCGCCCCGATGGTGTCGGGATCGCTCGCGCTTCTGATGGAGCGCTTCCCCTATATGAGCGGTGAGGCGATCCGCGACACGCTCCTCACCACCGCACGGGATCTCGGCTCGCCGGGGGTCGACAAGACATATGGCTGGGGGCTGATCGATATCGGGGCAGCGATGAGGGGGCCCGGCCAATTCCTGGGGCCCTTCGGCGTGTCTCTGCCGGCGGGGCAATCCGACATTTGGTCGAACGATATTTCCGACGCAGCGATACGGGTGCGACGGCAGGACGATCTCAACGAGATCGCGTCTCTCAAGCGGCAGGCCGAACGTCGCATCTGGGCTGACGGCGACCGGATCGACGACAGTCAGCTCGCTCAACTCAACGCTCTCGTCGAGACGCACGAGGTTGCGGCTAAAACCAGGGGCAAGGATGCGCTGACGGGCGCGACCTATGTCGGCAGCCTCGAAAAGCGGGGTGACGGTACTTTGGTCCTGGCGGGCCGCAATACCTACACCGGCAGCACCTGGGTCCGCAGTGGCCGACTCGTGCTGAATGGCTCGATCACCTCCGACACGACCGTCGACGGTTCCGGCGTCGGACTCGTTTCCGTGAACCCGACGACGCAGGCTCAGGAGGTGGCGACGCAGGCCGGGACTTTCGTCGTGGAAGCCAGCGGCACCGCAGCGGGCGTGACTGTCCGGCAGGGTGGCACGGCCATGATCAAGGGCCAGGCAGGTGATGTGAACGCCGGCATGGGCGGCACGGCCATCATCGATGGACATGTCGGAAACGTCGCCGCCGCCGGCGGTGCCGCCGTCATCAATGGCCGATCAGGCGACGTGACCGCGACCGCCGGCGGCTCGGCTCTGATCGCCGGGCGATCGGGAGACGTTGCAGCCCATGACGGCGGCAGCGTCACCATCAGCGGGCAGGCCGGCAATGTGTCGGCTGGCGCAAGCGGCACCGCCATCATCAACGGATACGCTGGCAATGTGACGGCCGGCGCGGGCAGCTTCCTCGGCGGATCCGGCACACTGGCTTCGCTTTCGGCGCTGTCGGGTTCCGTCGTCGCCCCCGGAAATTCGATCGGCACGATGAACGTCTCGGGGCCGATCGTTTTTGCCCCAGGCGCAACCTATCGCGTCGAGATCTCGCGCGACGGGCGCAGCGACCTCATCGCCACGACCGGTGCGGCGCAGCTCGACGGTGGTCTCGTCACCGTGTCGATGGAGCGATCACCGACTCTACTCAATCTGCGCCAGGGCTGGTCGATCCTGGGGCGGCGCTTCACCATCCTCGATGCGAGAGACGGGGTGAAAGGGCGGTTTAAGGAGGCGGCCCCGAGTTTTGTCTTCCTCAACACCGTTCTGGACTACAGCCAGCAGGCTGTCGGCCTAACCATGGAGCGCAGCGCGACCAGCTTCGACTCCGCAGGGGTCAACACGAAACAGCGCAGGGTCGGAGCAGCCGTGGAAGCACTCGGATTGGGCAATCCGGTGTTCGAAGCGGTCCTGACCCTACCGGATGCAGAATCAGCGAGGGCAGCCTTTCAAGCACTCTCGGCCGACGCATCGCCCGCCGTCACGGCCAATGCCGCATCGACCGCTTACTTCCTCCGCGAGACCTTGTCCGGCCGCAGCCGCTGGACCGGGGGTACAACTGGCATGCCGACGGGCGCGGCCCCGGTCGTTGGTCACTATTCCGCTCTCGGCCCCAACGAGGCTTCCGAGGCCGATCCCACTCCGTCGCCGCCGGCGAACCGCTACGGCCTCTGGGGCCAGGCCTTCGGAACCTATGGCAGGACCGGTTCTACCGCCGACGCCGGAGGTACCAGCCATCGTGTCGGCGGGTTCGTGATCGGCGCCGATGGGCTCCTCGACAACGGTCTGAAGCTCGGCGCGGCGGCCGGTCTGGCCAAAACATCGGTTCGCAGCACCGGTACTGGGCCTGCGGCCGAGATCTCGAGCCCCTTCGTCTCGCTCTATGGAGGGCATGACATCGGCCGGTTCTCGCTTCAGTTCGGTGGCGTCTATACCGACAACACCGCGACGGCGCGCCGCAACGTTTCGTTTCCCGGCTTCTTCAACAGCCTGACCAGCAAAGGCCGTAGCGCCAGCCTGCTCGGCTTTGGCGAGTTCGGCTATAAGCTTGCGGTCGACCAACAGCTCACGCTGTCGGGTCCGGTTCCGGCGCAGCTGACCCTGGCTTATGTGCAGCCCTATCTCGGGCTCGGCTACACCCAGATTCGGAGCGACCGCTACGCGGAAAGAGGTGGCGTGGCTGCACTGATGCATTTGTCCAACACCTCGGACATCGGCGATATGACGATCGGCGTAAAGGCCGAGGCCCAACTCGATCTGGGGCTGAAGGCACCAATCGCGCTGCGTGGACTGATCGGCTACCGTCGCAACTATGGCGATCTCACCCTGGCCTCCAATCTGGCCTTTTCCGGCGGCACGCCGTTCAGGAGCAGCGGCAGCCCACTCGACCGGCAGGCGCTCGTTACGGAAGCCGGGCTCGATCTGCGCCTCGCACGAAACGTCGACCTGACTCTCACCTATGCCGGGCAGTTCAGCAAGAACAGCCTCGAACACACCGGAAAAGGGTCTCTCACCTATCGGTGGTGATGAGCCGCGCTTTGCCCTTCCCAGGGGCCAGCCGCTCCATGGTGGCAGGCTGGGTCTTCTCGGCGTGTCGCTCGGCGCGCAGATCGCCGCGGCCGTGTCGGCCGGTCCGAGCCCTGTCGACGCTCTTGTGCTGGTCGATGGCGGTTTGCCGCATGGCTCTTCGCAGCCGGTCCGGTTGATATTTGAGTTCTGCAGTGAATTCACTAGCAGCACTGTTGAACCAGCTCTCGCAACAGCGTCAGGCCATCGGTTTGTCGGGCCGGGATCGCGCTGGAAATCTGCATCGGTAAAGAAACCGTTAATTTAACTTCACGATGACTTGCCCCTATCGCGCGACGAGCGCCCGCAGAGTTTTGCAAAGGCGCCGTGTCTCGTCGCTTGGGGGTGGGCATGTCGAATCCGAAGAAACAGGTCGCCGAGATCATCGGCGATGTCGTCGCGCCGGTGCTCTCCGGTGGCTCGATCGCAGCTGCCGCCGTTCAAGCCATCCTGACGTCGCGAGATCTGCTCTCCCCGCCGCCGGCATCGCAGCGGACCGCCCCGCCTTCCAGTTCTGTGCAGGCGCAGGCTTTCGCACCTCCGCCCGGCGCTCAGGTGATGAACGACGACGGCGCCGACGCGGAGACGGTCGGCAGCATCGGCGCGCATCCGGCCGGGCGCGCCCAGCACCATGGTAGCTCGAACGATCAGCCGATCGTTGTATCGCTCGCCAAGAGTGCCCGGCCGCATACGTCGCTTGCCGCGAGCCACGGCCAGTCGGCTTCCGTTTCGGTCGCCACGCTTTCGGCGGCTATGGCCCAGATTGGCCAGAACAATGGTCCCGGCGGGTCGATCGGCGCCGCCATTCGTTCGGGAATCGAGGTCGGCGGACTTGCAGGCACGTGGGATGAAGCCGCGAGCACGGCCGCGGAAAAGCAGCTGCGGACTGCCATGGTCCAGAAGACCGGCATCGGAAACACGAGCCCGGCCGCGCCCGTCAGCGACTCGATCCTGACCGGAACGCCTGGTGACGATGTTCTGGAGGGTGGCGAGGGCGATGATACGATATCCGGCCTGGCAGGCGACGACGTTCTGACCGGCCATGGCGGCGACGATCTGATCGATGCGGGCGACGGCGACGACACGCTGATCGGCGGTGCGGGCGATGATCGCCTGAGCGGCGGCGCCGGGGACGACAAGCTGATCGGCGGCGAAGGACAGGACACGCTCGACGGCGGCGCTGGCAATGACCGGATCCTCGCCGGCGACGAGGATAGCGTCAGCGGCGGTGCCGGCGACGACAGGATCGAAGTCACGGCTGAAGGCGGTCCGGCGCGCAGCGTCGACGGTGGCGACGGTGACGATACGCTGGTGCTGTCCGGAGCGCGTGCGGGCTCGCTCGGCAGAACGGCAGTGAGCAATGTCGAGCATCTGGTCGTCGAAAGCGGCGACTGGGCACTCGGCGCGAACCAGCCCTATGTCGATATCCACGTCAAAAGCGGCGCCCGCACGACCGATGCGATCCTTCTGAAGGGCAGCCAGCGGCTGGTCGTGGAGGCCGGTGGAGCCGTCGGCGCGGGCGATGGCATGGGCGTCCTGACGACGGGATCGCTGGCCGGCGCCTCGATCGACAATTCCGGTCTCATCACCGGTATTTCCTACAATTATTTCGGGCCGATCGGTCGCGGGCCGATCACGATCGTCAACCGGGTCGGTGGGGTGATCAAGTCGCCGGAAAACACCGGAGCGGCCCTGAAGCTCGCGGGAGAACTCGCCCAGGCCGCGCCCGCGATCGCCAATCATGGGTCGATCATCGGAAGCGATCATGCGAGCTCGATCGCCATCGACTTCGAGTCCGTCACCGGCACCGGCGCCCGCATTCTCAACGAGGCTGGCGGGGTGATCGAGACCGTCGCCTATCAGGACGTGATCCGTGGCGGCACCGGCACCGTCGTCGAGAACCATGGCACAATCCGGTCCTACCGGGATCATGTCGCGGAGGACGGTACGGTCAGGCATGGCGGCGATGCCATCGACTACAAGAAGAAGACCGGCGGACTCGTCCACAACTACGGTGGCGGCCTGATCGAGGGCTCGCGTCACGCGGTCACCGGCAAGAAGGGGATCACGGTCATCAACGATGCCGGGGCGACCATGATCGGCCGCAACGGCTCAGCTCTCAACATGGACAACGACGCCGCGGTCGCCAACACCGCCCGCGTCACCAATCATGGCCTCATGGAAGGCCGCTCGGCCGGCTATGACGACAGCGATGGCGACGCCATCGACACCGACGGGTTGCTGCAGCTGGACAATTGGGGGCGCATCGCGGGCCTGGGCGCCCATGGCTCTCATGATGGCGAGGCCAATGTCGCGGAGGGTGTCGCCATGGGCGGCGGCGCCATCACCAACCATGTCGGCGCGACGATCTACGGCTGGGGTCGTGCCATCCAGGTCGACGACAGTGCCAATGGCGGCGCCCTGGCTGCAACCACGATCCACAATGACGGCACCATCCAGGGCGACGGCCATGGCCCCGCCGGCGTCGACGCCGACACGGCGGCGCTGTTCGCCGCACGTCTCAAGGGCGGCGAGGCCATCAACATTGTCGGCGGTTTCGCCGACGACGTCACCAACTCGGCCACCGGCAAGATCATCGGCGGTATCAGGCTCGATGCCGGTGATGACAATCTGTCGAACGCAGGCTCGATCACGGCGACAGGCGGATCGGCCATCGACATGGGAAGCGGCGACGACAGGATCACCAATTCCGGCACGATCAATGGTGCCGTCTCGACCGGCGACGGCGACGACAGCATCGTCAATTCCGGCACGATCCAGGGCGACGTGCAGCTGGGCAGTGGCAGCAATACGCTGACCAATGCCGGCACCATCGCGGGCGATGTCGGCGGCGGCTCCGGCGTCGATGAGATCACGCTCAAATCCGGCTCGACGACCGTCGGCACCGTCTCCCTCGGCGAGGGCAGCGATACGCTGACGATCGAGGCCGGCGCGAGCTTGAAGACGAAGGCGGCGAGCGCAGTGCGCGAACCCGCCAAGGTCGCCGACATCCCGGCCTTTTCCCAGGCCGATGGCGGTATTCTGGTCAAACTCAACATCGCGCAAAACACGGTGGTGAAGTCCTACTCGCTCGTCTACGACGTGCTCATCAAGGCCGGCGTGCAGAGCTATTTCTCCTTCCTGCAGACCGATCTGACCAACCGATCGGACGAGGACCTCTGCCTCAAGGCCAAGGACCCGAAGTTCGGCGGGATCGGCATCAACGGGGATTACGAAGGCCAGCTCACCTATGGCGCATGGCACCGGGTGGCCTTCACGATCACGGATCGCGGCGACAGCGTACTCATCAAGAAATACATCGACGGTGTCTTCGTCGGTGAAACCGTTCAGTCGGGCGCCAATTACGCCCGTTATCAGCTGGACATGTCGAAGGGCATCCTGCTTTTCGCGGATGAGGACGGCGAGACCTCGAAGGGGGCCGCAGCGCGGTTCCTGTTCACGGACACCGTGCTGTCAGACGCGGCCATCAAGGCGCTCGGCGGTGCCAGCAGCGACCCGATCCTGAAAACGCCGCCGAGTAAGAACTCGGTCCAGATCGATTTCGGCACAGCGGGCTGGACCGACATTTACGGCCAGGGCAGCGCCTCGGTCAGCAAGTCCCGGGGCGCTTCCGACTGGGGCAAGAATACCCAATCGACCGAAGCCCTCGGCCTGCCCGAGCTGAAGTCGACCACCGCTGCGCCGATCGTCGACGCTTACGGCAAGGCCGTCGATACGGGCGCCGGCGACGACAAGCTGAGCAATTCCGGCACGGTGGCGGGCGACGTCGATATGGGGGCTGGAGACGACGCCTTCTCCATCACCGCCACCGGATCTATCACCGGCGGGGCTCTGATGGGCACCGGCAAGGATACGCTCACCAATGCGGGCTCGATGGTCGCCAAGGGCGGCCCAGCGGTCGACATGGGCGCCGGCGACGATACGCTGGACAATGGCGGGACCATCACCGGCGCCGTTCTGATGGGCGAAGGCGACGACAAGCTGATCAACACCGAGGTAATCAAGGGCCTGGTTTCGCTCGGCGCCGGCAAGGATGAGTTGACCAATAGCGGCCTGATCGAGGGCGCGGGTCACGCGGTGACGGCGACTGGCGGCGCGATGATCATCAACGACACCGCCGGAACGCTGTCGGCCCGCAACGGCTCGGCCGTCTCCGCTACCAACGCGGCGGATGCGGCGGTGCATGTCACCAACCGCGGCAAGATCGAAGCGCGAACCGCCGACAATTCGGATGGCGATGCCAGCGCCGCGATCGACATCCGCGGCCTCGCCGACATCAACAATTCTGGCTCGATCCAGAAGTTCTTCAGCTGGAGCCATTCTCGGTCCGGCATCGCCACGGCGATCTCCATCGGCGGCGGTGTCATCCGCAATGCCCAGGGCGCGACGATCTACGCCAGCGGCCGCGCCATCGCCGTCGACGATACCAAGGGAGGGGCGGCCCTCGCGGCGACCCGGATCATCAACGATGGCACCATCTCGGCCGATGGACGCGGTGGCGAAGGCGTCACCGGCGACAGCAGGCTCTACGGCCGCGAGGCGATCAATCTGATCGGCGACTGGAACGATCGCATCACCAATGGCGCGACCGGCCGGATCAACGCCGGCATCGCCATGGGCGGCGGAGACGACAAGCTCGAGAACGCCGGATCGATCATCGCGAACGGGCTCTGGGCCATCGATATGGGCGATGGCGACGACAGCATCGCCAATACCGGGTCGATTCTCGGCCGGATCGTGCTCGGCGCCGGAAACGATACAATCGAGAACAGCCGTCAGATCAACGGCAGCATCAATGGCGGCTCGGGCGCTGACACGCTGAAAAACAGCGGCACGATCGAATTTTGGGCCACCAGCGCGGTCGATCTCGGTGACGGCAACGACAGGCTGGAGAATGGCGGCCGGATCAACGGCAAGGTTCTTACGGGCGCTGGCGACGACATCGTCACCAATTCCGGCTCGATCGCTGCGGGCTGGGGCGTGGCGATCGAGATGGGCGATGGCGACGACAAGCTGACGCTGTCCGGCACGATCACCGGCCAGGTCTTCATGGGAGCCGGCAACGATACCGCCATCGTCGAGGCAAGCGGATCGATCAGCGGTGCGATCGACGGCGGGGATGGCGTCGACAGGCTCGTCAATGGCGGCAGGATCGAAGCGGTCCAGGCCGTCACCGAGTTCGCGGTCGATCTGGGCGCCGGCGACGACGTCATCAACAATAGCGGCACCATCAAGGGCACGGTGACCACCGGCGATGGCGCGGACGAAGTCATCAACACCAGCACCGGCGCGATCATCGGACTGGTCTCGATGGAGGCCGGCAACGACCAGCTCGGCAATTCGGGCAAGATCACCGCGACGACTGGTGCCGCGATCGACATGGGCGACGGCGACGACGTCGTGAAGCTCTATATCGGCTCCGACATCCGCGGTGCGATCCTGCTCGGTGCCGGAAACGACCGCCTCACCGCCGACACCTACCTCTCCACTGCGGTGGATGTGGATGCCGGCGATGGCAATGACGAAGTCTATAGCGCTCTTGGCGACGACATCATCCATGGTGGCGCCGGCAACGATACCGTCTATGCCGGCGACGGCGCCGACAAGCTCTATGGCGATGCCGGCAACGATGTCCTCCATGGCGAAGCCGGGGATGACGCGCTCGATGGCGGGGCCGGAGACGATGTGATCGACGGAGGCGCGGGCAACGACACCATCGATGGCGGCGATGGCGAAGACATGCTCGATTTCAGTTCAGCGACCGGGCGGATCTCGGTCGATTTCAGAACCGGGACCGCCTCGGGCGACGGGATCGGGATCGATCGTTTCAGCCATATCGAGCAGGCCCGTCTCGGCGCGCAGGGCGGCCAGATCGACGGTGGCGACGGCAACGAGACGCTTTTTGGCGGTGGCGGATCTTCCGTGCTCAACGGCGGTGCCGGCGACGACAGGCTGATCGGCGGCAGCGGGGTCAATACGCTGAGCGGCGGCTCCGGCAACGACACGCTGATGGCGGGAGACAAGGGCGACACGCTCAACGGCGGATCGGGGGACGATCGCCTCAAAGGGGGAGCCGGCAACGACACGATCAGCGGCGGGTCCGGCAGGGACGTGATCACAGGCGGTGCCGGCGATGACGTGCTGACCGGCGGTTCCGGGCAGGACAACTTCGTCTTCGCCGCCGGCTCCGGGAGAGACAGGATCACCGACTTCAAGGCGAGCGGCGCCGACCATGACCTGATCAGTTTCGATCACGTCTTCGCGGATTTCGCCGCGGCCATGGCTTCGGCCCGTCAGGTCGGCGCCGATGTGGTCTTCACCATCGACGACCACACATCGCTCACGCTGGCCCAGACGCAGATCGGTTCGCTGAGCGCGGACGATTTCCGCTTCAGCTGATCGGGTTCACGCAGATCCGGCATGGCGGCGCGCCTCCTTACGCGCGACCGCAATGTCGTTTCGCCAATGCCCTCGACGCTCATTCGCAATGCCGCCGCCCCGGACGGGCGACGGCGGAGGACGCCTCTGCACCGGCCATCGCCTTCTCGCCTTAGCGCTGACCAGGCGTTCCGGAATTTATGAACCCCCACGACGATCTGTAGACTGCGGCGCAGTCAAAACACGCCTAAACCGGTCGACTGAGAGTTTCCGCGCGCGCCCCCCCACGATCCAGGCCTCTATTCACCATCATCATCGCGGCCCTGATCGTCGCCCTTTGGGCGACCGAGGCGGATGCTCGGTCTGCGCGGCAGCAATTCAGCGTGCTGACGGCTCGCGGCGCGGCGCTGGTGGAGAGTCTGGGAGATTGCGCGAACAGGACCTGCCCCGCCGTTCTCCTATTGAGCGGCAGCAGAGGCTTCGGATCGCCCGTCTATGACGAGATCGGCGAGAGGCTGAGTGCGTCTGGCCTGAAGCCTTATCTCGTTCACATCCTGTCGGCGCGGGACCTCGACACGATCGGCAGGGCGGGCGGAGCGCGGGCACGGATCGCCTATTATGCGCAGCGCTTTCCGGACTGGATATCTGCCGTTCAAAGCGTGGCCGCCTCTTTCAAAGCCCAGCCGCGCCATGGTGGCAGGCTGGGTCTTCTCGGCGTGTCGCTCGGCGCGCAAATCGCCGCGGCCGTGTCGGCCGGTCCGAGCCCTGTCGACGCTCTGGTGCTGGTCGATGGCGGTTTGCCGCCTGGCTCTTCGCAGCCGGTGCGGTCATGGCCGCCGCTGCTTCTGATCTGGGGGAGCGCCGACCAGACCTTTCCCTTGTCCATCGGCCGGGATTTGCAGCGACAGGCCCGGCAGCTCGGCGGGCCGGTCACCCTCGATGTCTATGATGGCGGCGCGCATGATTTTTTCCTGCGCTCCGGAACCCGCAACGCCATGGCAGCCCACAGCAGCACGGCCGATTTTCTGTCCTCGCATCTGTCACGATAGGGCTGGATGTGCCGGGACGATGGCGCAGCTGGAGTCGCCGGCGATCCAGCCTCGAAATCCGTCGCACAGGATTAGAGTGACGCCCCCGCCTCTCGCGCCCTTGCTCGAGCCCTCGCCCGGCCTCCCGCCCTCAGTCCCTCTCCCGGCCGGGCGCCGCTCCCGCCCCTGCTCCCACCCCGCTCTTCGTCTCGCGCGCCTCGTGTTCGTAGAGCTTCACCACCCCCGCGGAATCGCTCATCTCATGGCCGAGCGCGACATAGGCGGCGTAGCGTGCGACGGCCTGTTCGATCACCGCGAGATCGAGGCCGAGCTCCCGCGAAAACTGCTTCACCGCCTTGAGATCCTTCAGCAATTGGCGGGCATAGCTGGAGGGCGGTTCGAAGGCGCGCTGCTGCATCTGCGGATAGAGCCGCTGCAGCAGGCTGGAATCGGCATGGCCGCCGGCCAGGCATTGCGGCAGGCGGCTGGCGTCGATGCCGGCCGCCTCGGCCAGTAGCAGCGCCTCCGTCATCACGACATAGCCGGTGCCGACGATGGCCTGGTTGATGATCTTGGTGGTCTGCCCCGCCCCGACCGGGCCCATCCGCGTGACATTCGCCGCCATCTCTTCGAGCAGCGGGCGCGCCTGTTCGAAATCGGCCTCGGAGCCGCCGGCCATCACGGTCATGGCGCCCGAACGGGCCAGAGCCGGGCCGCCCGAGACCGGGGCATCGACCCAGCCCGCGCCGGTCATCGCCTGCAGCCGCGCCGCCGCGCGGCGCGTGCCCTCGGGATCGGCGGTCGAGAGGTCGATGATCAGCCTGGCGCCGGGGCCGGCGGAGGCGACGCCGTTCTCGCCGAAGATGCAGGCCTCGACCGCCGCCATATGCAGCACGCAGAGCATCACCACATCGCTCACCGCCGCGACCTCGGCCGGCGAGGCCGCGGGTACGGCGCCATGCGGAACCACGCAATCCAGCCGCTCCGGCTCGAGATTCCAGACGGTGACGGCATAGCCCTTGTCGAGCAGGCGGCGCGTCATCGCCTCGCCCATGATGCCGATGCCGATGAAACCGATGCGTGGCCTGGTCGTCACGGTCGCCCTCTTTCTCCCGCGGCGCGAGGGCCGTCGCAGCCGTCCCGCCCGGCGCTCATCGCGCCGTCGCAGGATATGTCCCTCGCCGGCCGCCCCCGATGCTGTCATCGAACCATGGGGCTGAGGCGCTGTCCAACCGGGCGGCGCGCGCTACCGCGCCACCACCACCTCGCAGCCCGAAGCCGCCACCATCTTCGCCGCCTCCTCGGGCGGCTCGCGGTCGGTCACCAGCGTGTCGACCTCGCTGAGATGCGCGAGGCGCGACGTCGCCACCCGCCCGAATTTGGTGTGGTCGACGAGCAGGACGCGCCGCCTGGCATTGCGGAACATCACGCGGGCGACCGCGACATCCTCGTCCCGGTATTCCAGCAGATTTCCCGCCGCATCGATCGCGCCGATGCTGGCGAGATAGAGATCGCAGCGATAATTCTCGATGAAGGCGGCCGCCGCCGGGCCGCTCAGGGCGCGGTTATGGCGCATCCATTGCCCGCCGGTGACCTGGATCGAGATGTCGGGGCAGGTCTCGAGGATCGAGGCCGCCGCGATGCTGTTCGTGACGACGCGCAGCCCGCGCGGCCCGCGCTCGGCGATGGCCTTGGCCAGCGCATCGACCGTGGTGCCCGGGCTCAGGAACAGCGAACTGCCGGGCTTCACATAGGAAGCCGCGACGCGGCCGATCGCGGCCTTGCCCTCGGCCGTCTCGACGTGACGCAGCCCATATTCGGCATTGGCGGTGCTGAGATTGGCGCTGGCCCCGCCATGATGGCGCCGAAGCAGGCCGCGATCCGCCAGATCCTGCAAATCCCGCCGCAGCGTCTGCGGGGTGACATTGAAGGCGGCGACCATCTCCTCGATCGCGAGATAGCCGCGCCGACCGAGGCTCTCGAGAATATCGCTCTGACGCTTGCTGAGCCGGTCCATCCTGGATCTTGCCATACAACCAGCCACCCGCTCCATGCAATGCGCGTTTCCGAAAACTCATGTTGCGAAACGAAATAGCCAATGCATGATTTGTCACCGTAATCGCACAGGGCCGCGCGGGCTCGGCGGAGACGGGTCCGGCGGAGGCAGGTCCTCCGGCGGGATATGTCCGCCCGTCCCGCGGCGAAGGAGCACCGCACCGCATGAGCACCAGCGCGACAAAAGGCCGTCCAAGGCCCCGTTTTCGATGAGACGCCGGATCGTCTGCGTCGGAAATCTGGTCCATGACGAGGTCTACCGGGTGGAGATGCTGCCGGCGTCCGGGATCAAGACCGGCGTGCTCGGCTATGAATCGCGGTTCGGCGGCCCGGCGGCGACGGCGGCGGTGGCGATCAGCCATCTCGGCGGGCAAGCCAGCTATTGGGGGCGGCTCGGCCGGGACGAGGCCGGCGAGGCGGCGCTCGCGCTGTTGCAGCGGCACGGGGTCGATTGCGCCGGTGTCGCGATGCTGGCCGAGGGGCGGACGCTGCGGGCGATCGTGATGGTCGATCCGCGCGGCGAGCGCAGCATCGTCTCCGACCGGCGCAGCCTATCGGCCGATGCCGGCGTGCTGCCGCAGGACGATCTCGCCGATGTCGCCGTGGTGCTCGCCGATACGCGCTGGCCCGCCGGGGCGGAGGTGGCGCTGGAGCGGGCCGCCGCTTCCGGAATCCCCGGCGTGCTCGATGCCGATGGCGGCGCGCCCGACGCCAATCAGCGGCTGATCGCCCGATGCGATCATGTGATCTTCTCCAGCGAGGGGCTGCGCGACCATGCCGGCGACGGCGCGCCGGCCGACCTGCTGCGGCGCTGCCCGGCCCGGCCCGGGCAGATCCTGGCCGCGACCTGCGGCGCGGCCGGCAGCCTCTGGCTGATCCAGGGCGAGATCGCCCGGGTGCCCGCCTTCGACATCGTCATGCGCGATACCACCGGCTGCGGCGACGTGTTCCACGGCGCCTATGCGCTCGGCATCGGCGAAGGCATGGCACCGCTCGAAGCGGCCAGGCTCGCCTCGGCGACGGCGGCGCTGAAAGGCGCCCGCGCCGCCGGCTGGGACGGCATGCCGGACCGCGCCGCCGTGCTGGAATTGATGCGGAGCGGCCCGACCCGCGAATAGCGATAACGAAAATTGAGATTGCGAAAACGAAACTTCCATGCATCAATCGCGCTCAGCGAGTGACGCCGCTTCAGCGGGCAAACCGAGCTCTTGGCGCTTTCAATGCTTACGGGAGCGCGAGCGGTGCGACGGCAGGCTGCGCGAACGCCGTGGGGCGTTTTCGCTTTCGAACAATGATTGAGAAGGTTGACCGATAATGGCCTGTTCCACCCTCGCCGACATCCGCGCCGATCTGGAAAGCCTCGGCTTCGTCCTGGATGGCCGGCCGGACGTCTCGCAAACGCGGCGGCCGACGGATGCGATGATCGATCGCTGGGCGGAGACGGCGGCGCTGGCGGAGCCGGCTGCCCGGGCGATGGCGATCTGGGCCATCCGCGCGGCGGCGCTGTCGGCGGGCATCGTGCCGGCCTCGGTGCAGGAGCTCTATCTGGCCCGGGCCGCGGGAGCTTGGGAGGGCAGGACCGTCCCCGCCATGAATCTGCGGGGCTGGACCTATCACACCTGCAGGGCCGTGTTCCGCGCGGCGCAGAAGATGGACGCCAAGCTGTTCATCTTCGAGCAGGCGGTCGGCGAATCCATCTATGCCGCGCAGCCGCCGGCCGAATATACCGCCGGCGTGCTGGCGGCGGCCCTGCGCGAGGGGCATCGCGGCGCGGTCTTCCTGCAGGCCGACCATGACCAGGTCAACGCCACCGCCTATGGCAAGGACGGCCCGGCGGAGATCCGCAAGCTCGAGGCGATCATGCGCGAGCAGGTCGCGGCCGGCTTCTACAGCATCGACATCGACGCCTCGACGGTGGTCGATCTCTCCAAGCCGAACGTGCGCGAGCAGCAGCGGCTGAATGCCGAGCTGACCGCGCATTTCACGCAATTCGTGCGCGGCATCGAGCCGGAGGGCATCACCATCTCGCTCGGTGCCGAGATCGGCGAGGTCGGCCATGACAACACCACCCCCGAGGAGCTGCGGGAGTTCATGGCGGTCTACCGCGAGAAACTGGCGGCCAAGGGCGGGGCTCTGGTGCCGGTCAGCAAGATCAGCATCAATTCCGGCACCTATCACGGCGGCAAGATGCAGGCCGACGGCACGCTCGCCGATGTCGATGTCGACTACGCCCTGCTGAAGACGATCTCCGACATCTGCCGCGCCGAATTCGGCATGGGCGGCGCCGTGCAGCACGGCGCCTCGACCCTGCCCGGCCACCAGCTGGCGAAATTCCCCGGCACCGGCGCGGTCGAGATCCATCTCGCACTGGGCTTCACCAATCTGACCTTCGACCATCCCAGCCTGCCGAAGGAATTCGCCGAGGAGATCCGCGCCTATGTCTTCGCCCATCACGCGGCCGAGCGGCAGGCGGAGGAGAACGACGTGCAGTTCCTCTATAATGTCCGCAAGAAGGCCTGGAAGGTGATGAAGGCGCGGTATTGGTCGCTGCCGGAGCCCGTCGCGAACGAGGTGATGGGCGCCCTCGAGGGCATGTTCCACAACATGTTCACTTGGATGAATGTCGGCGACACCGCGCGGCTGGTGGACGAGCACACGACGCTGGTGCCGGTCGTCCCGCCGCTGCCCGAGACGCTTGCGGGAGCGGATGCGGCCTGACAGCCGCCCGCCCCGCACGTGACCTGCGAGCGGCCCGCAGCAAGTGGGCCGCCGTCAAGAAAAGACCGAGGAAACGCAAAAACCCAACCCGAGGAGGACACTCATGCATCTGCACCGTAGGTCATCATTGCTGACGCTCGCCGCAATGACGCTGGCGTCCCTGATCAGCCTGCCCGGGCCTGCGCTCGCACAGCAGAAGGAGGTGCGCTGGGGCCAGTGGAAGGGCACGGAGGTCGGCGAGAAGTTCATGGCCGAGCTGAAGGCCGCCTTCGAGAAGGACAATCCCGGGATCAAGCTCGTGCCGGTCGATGCGCCCTTCACCGGCTTTCACGACCGCGCCATCGTCCAGCACCAGGCCAAGAAGCTGCCCGACGTGCTGATGGTGCAGGTCGACTGGGTCGCGGAATTCGCCGATCTCGGCATGATCGAGGCGCTGGACGAGCGTATCGCCAAGGAGCCGAAGGAGTTCTGGGAGAACATCCCCAAGACCTTCCACCAGCAATGGCGCGGCAAGCAATATTACCTGCCGGTCGAGAGCGGCGCGGTGGCGCTGTTCTGGAATACCGACCTGTTCAAGGCGGCGGGCCTCTCGGCCGCGCCCAAGACCTGGGACGAATTCGCGGAGATGGGGCGCAAGCTCACCAATCCGGACAAGCGGCAGTTCGCCATCACCGGCACGTTGCAGGGCGAGCCGCCGACCAACATGACCTATGAGATCTATCCGCTGCTGCTGCAGGCGGGCGCCAAGCTGATCGACGCCGGCAACAAGGCCGTGTTCAACAGCCCCGAGGGGGTGAAGGCGGTCGAGTGGTATGTCGAGCGCATCAACAAGGACAAGATCTCCGTCCCCGGCGTGCTGAGCAATGGCGAGAAGGAGAAGCGGGCGAATTTCGCTTCGGGCAATGTCGCGATGATGTTCGAGGGGCCCTGGGGCATCGCCATCCAGAAGCAGCTCAACCCGAACCTGAACTATGCGATCGCGCCGCTGCCGGCCGGCCAGACGACGGGAACGATGGTGCGCGGCTCGCTCAACACGCTGAGCAGCCAGGCCCAGGACAAGGACGCGGCCTGGGCCTTCATCCGCTGGCTCTCCGGCCCCAAGGGCATCGAGATCTGGGCCAAGGGCACCGGCGCCTTCCCGGCGCGGACGGATGTCGCGGCGCAGGACTGGTTCAAGGAGCGCAAGCAGTTCGAGGCCTTCGTCACCCAGATGCAGCAGCCCAACGCGGAATCGCCCTATCTGGTGATGCCCAACGCCGTCCAGATGAACAAGATCATGACGACGGAGATCCAGAACGCGGTGCAGGGCAAGAAGTCCGCGAAACAGGCGCTCGACGACGCCGCCGCCGAATGGAACAAGATCCTGGCCGCGGCGAAATAGCCTCACCTCGACGGCATCGCTGAGGGGCCGCCCCGCCCCTCACCTTTCGCTCAGCGACCGCCCTGGCGCCTTCGCCGCCGGGACGGTCGCGCATCGAACGGCAACCCATGCTCGCCTTCAAACGGAAATATGCGGACGATCTCCTCGCCTATTCCTTCCTTTGGCCGTCCTTGCTCATCCTCGTCGCTCTGCTGCTCTACCCGCTCGCCGATGTGGTGAGGCTGAGCTTCCACGACAGCAATCTGCAGCGCGAGACCTGGATCGGGCTCGGCAATTACAGCGCGCTGCTGCAGGACCCGCTGTTCTACAAGGCACTGTGGCAGACCGTGCTGTTCACCGCCGCGAGCGTCATCCTGCACCTGCTGATCGGGCTCGGGCTCGCGGTCCTGCTCAACATGCAGATCAACGAGACCTTCCGCGCCTGGGCGCGCGGCCTGCTGATCGTGCCCTGGCTGCTGGCCCCGACGGTGGCGGGCATGATCTGGGTGCTGATGCTGGCGCCCTTCGGCGTGTTCAACGGGCTGCTGGTCTCGCTCGGGCTGATCGACGTCAACGCCTCCGTGTCCTGGCTCGGCAATCCGGAGACGGCGCTGGGCTCGGTCACCGCGATGAATGTCTGGCGCGCCTTCCCCTTCTTCATGGTGATGCTGCTGGCCGGGCTGCAGGCGATCCCGAAACAGCTCTACGAGGCGGCCGAGATCGACGGCGCGACGCTGTGGCAGCAATTCTGGCACATCACCCTGCCGCAGCTGCGCGGCGTGATCACCACCGTTGTGCTGCTCGATTCGATCTGGACCTTCCGCGCCTTCGACCCGGTCTTCGTGATGACCGGCGGCGGCCCGGCGCATAGTTCGGAAGTCCTCGCCACGGCGATCTATTTCGACGGATTCCAGAAGCTGCGTTTCGGCTACGCCTCGGCCGAAGCCGTGGTGATGTTCGTCATCCTCTTCATCGTCAGCGCCATCTATGTGCGCAGAACCATGAGCAACGGGACCTGACATGCGCACAGCCACCCTGCCCGCGACCGTCTCGCGCTATCATCTCGGCCAGCGCAACCGCGAGAGGATGCTCAACCTGCTGGCCTATGGCCTGCTGATGCTGGCGATCGTGATCGTCTTCTTCCCGCTCGCCTGGATGGCGACGGTGTCGGTCCGCCCGAACATCGAGGTGATGAAGATGCCGCCGGACTGGATCCCCGCGGTGTTCACGCTGCAGGCCTATGCGAAAATCTTCTCCAGCCCGCGTTATCTCGTGGTCTTCGCCAACACCATGCTGGTGTCGCTGCTGGTCACCGTGCTGTCGCTGGTGCTCGGCGCCATGGCGGCCTATGCGCTGGCGCGCTTCAAATTCGCCGGCCAGCGCGCCGTGCTGATGTTCCTGATCACCACGCAGATGTTTCCGCTGGTGCTGCTCTGCATCCCCTATTTCCGCATCTTCATCACGCTCGGGCTCTACGACACCCGCACCTCGCTGGTGATCGTCTACCTCACCTTCACCCTGCCCTTCTGCATACTGATGCTGCGCAGCTACTTCCTGAACATCCCGCGCGACATCGAGGAGGCGGCGATGGTCGATGGCTGCTCGCGGCTCGGGGCGATCTTCCGGACGCTGATCCCGATGTCCTATCCCGCCTTCATCGGCGCGGGGCTCTACACCTTCCTGCTGGCCTGGAACGAATTCCTGTTCGCGGTGGTGCTGATCGAATCCTGGGAGAACCGGGTGCTGACCATGGCGATCTACAGCCTGATGGCGGAATTCGTGACCGAGTGGAACATGATGATGGCCTTCTCCGTGCTGGCCAGCCTGCCGCTCGTCATCGCCTTCGTCTTCCTGCAGAAATTCATGGTACAGGGCATGACGGCCGGCGCCCTGACATCCTGACCCGGGCTCCCGCCACACCATTCCAGAGGATCAACATGTTTCCCGACATCAAGGACAAGGTCGTGCTCGTCACCGGGGCGAGCACCGGCATCGGCGCCGCCGTCGCCAAGGGTTTCGCCCGCGAAGGCGCGCGCGTGCTGGTGCATTACAACGCCAGCCGCGACGCGGCGACGGCGGTCGCCGGGGCGATCACCGAGGCGGGTGGCGAGGCTCTCGCGGTGCAGGCCGACGTGACGCGCCCCGACGAGGTCGCGGCGCTGGTCGCCCAGACGCTGGAGCGCTTCGGGCGCATCGACATCCTGATCAACAACGCCGGCGGCATGCTCGGCCGGGTGGTGACCACCGAGATGGACGATGCCCATTACGAGAACGTCATGCGGCTGAATTGCTGGTCGGTCTTCGCCCTGACCCGCGCGGTGGCGCCGCTGATGGCGAAAGACGGCGGCAGCTCGATCATCAACGTCACCTCGATCGCGGCGCGCAATGGCGGCGGCGGCGGCGCGATCCTCTATGGCGCGGCCAAGGGCTTCGTCAGCGCCTTCACCAAGGGCATGGCGCGGGAGCTCGTCGCCTCGAAGATCCGGGTCAATGCGGTGGCGCCGGGCGTGATCGATACGCCCTTCCACGAGCGCTACTCCAATGCCGAGCAGATCGAGACGATGCGCCGGCAGGTGCCGATGGGCCGGCTCGGCACCTCGGATGATTGCGTCGGCACCTTCCTCTATCTCGCCTCGGGCACGCTCAGCGGCTACGTCACCGGCCAGGTGATCGAGGTGAATGGCGGGCAGCTCATGCCCTGACAGGGCTGATCCGGCCAGATTTCAATGCGGTGAAAAACGCAGGCCCGGCCATTTACAGAGCCGGGCCTCGCTTCTACAACCAGTTGACCTTACGTCATATTGGTGATGTTGATGCCGGCCGACCGCATGACGCTGCATTGTTTCGGGCGGAGCCTCGGCGACGCGGCCGGCGTGCATCGCGCGCCGCACCGGTCTTTCGCAGGCTTCGTCGCGCCGCTGGCGCCGGCCGAGTTTGCGCTTCGGCTGGGCCGGCAGCGTCCCGTGGCGGCCCTGCCATGCTGAGAGCTGGCCATTCCATCCTCGGCGACACACGCTGCCTCCTGGGCGAGGGGCCGGCCTATGACCCCGACACCGATACCGCCTCCTGGTTCGACATCCCGGAGCGGAAGCTGTTCGAGGCGACGCTGTACGACAGCCTGGTGACGCATCAGAGCCTGCCGCTGATGGCCTCCGCTCTGGCCGCCGTCGACCGCGACCGCCAGATCCTGGCGACCGAGAACGGGCTCTATATCCGCTGGCGCAGTTCGGGGACGCTGACCCGATTCTGCGCCATCGACGACGACAGGCCGGCCATGCGCTCGAACGATGCGCGCGCCCATCCCAGCGGCGCCTTCTGGTTCAGCATGATGAGCAGGACGGAAGAGGCGGGCCTCGCCTCGATCTATGCTTTGGCGAAAGGGAATGTCGCGCTGCTGTTCAGCGGGCTGACCATCCCGGATTCGATCGGTTTCTCGGCCGATGGCAGCCTCGGCTTCTTCTCGGACAGCGCGCTGAACGCGCTCTACCGCGTCCCGCTCGATCCGGCGAGCGGGCTGCCCTGCGACATGCCGGTGCGCGTGCCGCTGGTCGATGGCGGCGCCGGGCTCGACGGCGCGGCGGTCGATGGCGAGGGCCTGCTCTGGCTGGCGCGCCGCGGCGGCGCGCGCATCGATGCCTTCACCGTCGAAGGCGAGCTCAGGCGCAGCCTGCCGGTGCCGGCGCGGCAGCCGAGCTGCCCGCTCTTCGTCGGCCGCCGCTTCGACCGGATGCTGGTGACCAGCGCCGCGCCGGGCCGGGATGAGGTCGGCCCGACCGCCGACCGGCTGGGCGGCGCCACCTTCCTGCTGGCCGCGGGCGCCAAGGGCCGCCCGGAGCCTCGCGTCCGGCTGGAGATCTAGCCGCCGCGCACCGGCGCGAGCGGCCGGGCCCTGACCGCGCAGAACTTGAATTCCGGGATCTTCCCCGTGGGATCCAGCGCCGGATTGGTCAGCAGATTGGCCGCCGCCTCCGCATAGCAGAAGGGCAGGAACACCATGTTCTCCGGCACGTCGCGATCGGCCCGCGCCGTCAGCGCGACGCTCCCGCGCCGGGTCTCCAGCTGGACGCGGCCTCCCGGCGACAGGCCAAGCCGCCCGAGATCGCGCGGCGACATCAGCGCCACCGCCTCGGGCTCGATCTCGTCCAGAATGCCGGCGCGCCGGGTCATCGAGCCGGTATGCCAATGCTCCAGCACGCGGCCGGTCGAGAGCACCATCGGGAATTCGGCGTCGGGCAGCTCATCCGGCGGCGCGAAGGCGGCCGGCACGATCTTCGCCCTGCCGCTCTCGGTCGGGAAGCCCTGCGCGAAAATGATCTCGTTGCCGGGCTGGTCGGGTCCGTCCACGGGATAGGTCACGGCGCCCTCCCGCTCCAGCCGCTCCCAGCTGATGTGACGCAGCGAGGGCATAACCGACGCCATTTCGGCGAAGACGGCGGCGGGGCCGTCATAATGCCAGTCGCAGCCCATGCGGCGGGCGATCTCCTGGATGATCCACCAATCCTGCCTCGCCTCGCCCGGCGGCCGCACCACCTGCCGCGCCATCTGCACCCGCCGGTCGGTATTGGTGAAGCTGCCGCTCTTCTCGGCGAAGGCGGAGGCCGGCAGCACGACATCGGCATGGAAGGCCGTCTCGGTCAGGAACAGGTCCTGGACCACGAGATGCTCCAGCTTCGCCAGCGCCTGGCGGGCGTGGTTGAGGTCGGGATCCGACATTGCGGGGTTTTCGCCCTCGATATACATGCCGGCGATGCTGCCCTGATGGATCGCGTCCAGGATCTCCACCACGGTGAGACCCTTGTCGGGATCGAGGGACTGGCCCCAGAGCGTCTCGAAAATCGCCCGGACCTCGGCCTTCTCGACCGATTGGTAATCGGGATAGACCATCGGGATCAGCCCCGCATCGGAGGCGCCCTGGACATTGTTCTGCCCGCGCAGCGGGTGGAGCCCGGTGCCCTTCCGGCCGATCTGGCCGGTGACCATGGCGAGGGCTATCAGGCAGCGGGCATTGTCGGTGCCATGGACATGCTGGCTGATGCCCATGCCCCAGAAGATGATCGCCGCCGGCGAACGGGCATAGGCCCGCGCCACCTCGCGCAAGGTCTCGGCCGGGATGCCGCAGATTTCGGCCATATCTTCCGGCGGGAAGGCAGCGACGCTCTGTTTCAGCCGCTCGAAGCCTTCTGTGTAGCCGGCTACATACTGCTCGTCGACCAGCCCCTCGGCGATGATCGTATGCAGCATGGCGTTGAGCATGGCGACGTCGCTGCCCGGCTTGAAGGCGAGATGGCGCCAAGCATGGCGCGTCAGCGACTGGCCGCGCGGGTCCATCACCACCAGCCTGGCGCCGTTTTTCGCTGCGTTCTTGATGAAGGTGGCGGCGACGGGGTGGTTCACCGCCGGATTGGCGCCGATGACGATGATCAGCTCGGCATCCAGCGCGGCCGCGAAGGGCGCGGTCACGGCGCCGGAATTGACGCCCTCCATCAGCGCGGCGACGGAGGAGGCATGGCAGAGCCTGGTGCAATGGTCGACATTGTTGGAGCCGAAGCCGGTGCGCACCAGCTTCTGGAACAGATAGGCTTCCTCGTTCGAGCCCTTGGCCGAGCCGAAGCCGGCCAGCGCCTTGCGACCCCTGAGATCGCGGATGCGGGCGAGGCCGCTGGCCGCGAGATCGAGCGCCTCGTCCCATTCGGCCTCGCGGAAATGCGTCCAGGGATTGGCCGGATCGACCTGGTCCTCGGTATGTTTGGGACGGCCGGGCAGGCGGATCAGCGGCTTGGTCAGCCGGTGGGGATGGTGGATGTAGTCGAAGCCGAAGCGCCCCTTGACGCAGAGCCGGTTGTGATTGGCCGGGCCGTCGCGCCCTTCGGCCAGGACGATGCGCTCCTGCGCCACGCCATAGCTGATCTGGCAGCCGACACCGCAATAGGGGCAGAGCGAGTCCACCCGGCGCTCGGGCCAGACGATGCGGGTCTGGGCTTCGTCGAGCAGGGCACGCGGCATCAGCGCCCCGGTCGGACAGGCCTGGACGCATTCGCCGCAGGCGACGCAGGTGGAGTCCCCCATCGGATCGTCGAAATCGAAGACGATCTTGGCCCCGGCATTGCGATAGGCCATGCCGATCACGTCATTGACCTGAACCTCGCGGCAGGCGCGGACGCAGAGCCCGCACTGGATGCAGGCATCGAGATTGACGCTCATGGCGGCGTGGCTGAGATCGGCTGGACAGCGCTCGGCGCGCGGGAAACGGCTCGCCGTGACGCCCGTCCTGTCGGCCCAGCCCCAGAAGGCGGAGCTCGGATCATGCGAGGTCTCGCGCTGCGGCTGGTCGGCGACCAGCAACTCCATCACCAGCGCCCGCGCCGTCCTGGCGCGCTGGCTGGCGCTGTGGACCTTCATGCCGATGGCGGGCTTGCGCAGGCAGGAGGCGGCGAGCACGCGCTCGCCCTCGATCTCGACCATGCAGGCGCGGCAATTGCCGTCAGGCCGGTAATCCGGCGCCGGCGAGTGGCAGAGATGCGGGATGTCGGTGCCGCAGCGCTTGGCCACCTGCCAGATGGTCTCGCCCGCCGCGGCCTCGACCTGGGCGCCATCGAGCTCGAAGAGGATGCCGCCGCTCATGGAAGCATATCCGGCGTCGCGACTTCCTTTGGCGTCGCGAATTCCTCGGGAAAATAGCGCAGCAGGCAGGTCAGCGGGTTGGAGGCGGCCTGGCCGAGCCCGCAGATCGAGGCGTCGCGCATCACCTGCGAGAGCTCGCCCAGCAGATCCTGGTCCCAGTCCCGCTCCTGCATCAGCATCACCGCCTTCTGCGTGCCGACGCGGCAGGGCGTGCATTGCCCGCAGCTCTCATCGGCGAAGAAGCGCATCAGATTGAGCACGGCCGCGCGCAGATCATCCTGGTCGGAGAGGATGATTACAGCCGCGGAGCCGATGAAGCAGCCATGTTTCTCCAGTGAGCCGAAATCCAGCGGGATATCGTCCAGGGCGGCGGGCAGCAGCCCGCCCGAGGCGCCGCCGGGGCAATAGGCACGCAGGCGATGGCCTTGCTGCATGCCGCCGCAATGCTCCGCCAGTAGTTCGCGCAACGTGATGCCGGACGGGGCGAGTTTCACGCCGGGCTCGCGGACCCGGCCCGAGACCGAGAAGCTGCGCAGCCCAATGCGGCCGTTGCGGCCATGGCCGGTCCACCAGCCCGGGCCCCGTTCGACGATGTCGCGCACCCAATACAGCGTCTCGACATTGTTGATCAGGGTCGGGCGGCCGAACAGCCCGTTCTGGAAGGGAAAGGGCGGCTTGTGGCGCGGCAGGCCGCGCTTGCCCTCGAGGCTCTCCAGCAGCGCCGATTCCTCGCCGCAGATATAGGCGCCGGCGCCGCGGCGCAGATGGATGGCCGGGCCCCCGGCCGGCAGCCGGGCGATCTCGCGCTGCAGGATCACGCGGGCGGCGGGGTATTCGTCGCGCAGATAGATATAGACCGCCTCCGCCCCGACCAGATGCGCGCCGATCAGCATCCCTTCGAGGAAGCGGTGCGGGTCGCTGTCGAGGTAATGGCGGTCCTTGAACGTCCCGGGCTCGCCCTCATCGGCATTGACCGCCATCAGGCGCGGTCCCGGCTCCGCCCGCACGGCCCGCCATTTGCGACCCGCCGGAAAGCCCGCCCCGCCGAGCCCGCGCAGCCCGGCCTGTTCCAGCGCCTCCAGCACCGTCTCCACCGGCCGCGCGCCGCTGCGCAGCGCCTCCAGCAACGCGTAGCCGCCGGCCGACCGATAGGCCTCATAGCCGAGATAGGGCGGCAGGACGGGCTCTGTGAGGCCCGCCTCGCGCGCGGCAGCGACGGCGAGCGGCGTCGCCCGGGTGACGAAACGATGGCCGATCTCGGCGACGGGCGCCTGGTCGCACAGGCCGACGCAGGGCGCGCGGACAACGCGGCAGCCGGTGCCGGCATGATCCCGCTGCAGCGTCGCGAGCAAATCCTCGCCGCCCTGCATGGCACAGCTCAGGCTGTCGCAGACCCGGATGGTGAGAGGCGGCACCGGCGCCTGGCCCTCCTTCACCACGTCGAAATGCGCGTAGAAGGTCGCGGTCTCGAAGACCTCGGCGAAGGAGAGCCGCATCGCCTCGGCCAGCGCGGCGAGATGGGCCGCGGAGATCTGGTGATAGCGGTCCTGGATCAGATGCAGATGCTCGATCAGCAGGTCGCGGCGCAGCGGGCGCCCGGCGAGCAGCGTCGCGATCTCGCTCTGCGCCGCCGGGTCGATCTGGCGGCCCTTCGGCGTCGGTCTGGCCCGTCCCCTGCCCAGCCCCGGATGCTGGACAGGCCGGGCCGTCCGGCCCAGCGTATCAGGCTCGCTCATCGCGGCACGTCTCTCCCACCCTGCACGGGCGCGCTTACCCGTCGGCGCCGCTCTCCGGCGGCTTGCTCATACGGCAGGCTAGCCCAATGCGCCGGCGGGCTCGACCCCCAAATGCAGCCCGGCCTGCATGCCGGCAGCGCACGACCCGAGGGTCATTCGCAGCGGGACAGCATCATGCCGGTTTCGATCAGCTCGAACTTGCAATCATCGACGAAGCGCAGGCTCCTGCCATCGGCCAGCCGGTAGCGCGTCAGGCCGATCGCATCCTTGGAGACGATCACGTCGTGGACGACCCCGTTCTCGTCCCGGCAGCGCTCGCGATAGCGTTCGTGCCAGCCGGTCCGGGGCGCGGCATCCGCGAGCCCGGCCCTCATCGCTGCACACCCTGCACGTCGCGCACCACGACGCGCAGCCCCTGGCCACGGGCCCGGCGCGCGGCCGCCGCCTCGGCGCTCTCGCGGCTGGCGGAGACATCCCAGAAGGCTCCGCTGGGGTCCTTGACGGCCCAGTTCGGGCCGAGACGGCACACCTGCAACACACCCGACATGACGCAACTCCGACGACACGCAACACCACTCCCGGCTGAACGTCCCGCGATGGGAGCGGTTCCGGCTCTTGGCCGGGCACGAAAGATCGATGCGGGCCGCTTGGCTTGTTCGAAGTCGGCGAAGGGCTGTGCAGGCCGCGAGCGGAATGCTTACCGAAGCGTTGATCCGATCGCTCGAAGTGCGCGGCTCACATGAACCAAGTCTTTGGCACGTCATAACGACGCAACGTCAATTTCAGGAGGATTTAAGCAGGCGAGCCTAAAGACGTCATGTCCATTCGCGAGACCGACCATGACTCTTCATCTCGACGCACAGCCCCAGACGACGCGCGCAGAACTGCTGCCTTCACGGGATCACGCGCACTCTACTGAAGGCCAGCCAGTCTCGTGGCCGGCGATACAGACCGAGGCGGCACGGCCTCGCGCCATTCATGCCGCCCGGCGGGGTGTGCCGCTCCTCACCCTGCCCCCGCCACACGCCGTCCCGACGCGATCGCAGCTGATCGCGTCCCTTCCCGAGGACGTATTGCTCCTGTGCCGCAGCGCGCTGGAGCGCCCGGGCTCGCGGCATGGCCGCGCGAGGGCGGCGCTGGCATCGCGGCTTCCTCCCGTCCCGCGCAGCCGGCGCAGCGCAGGGCTCGCGCGGATCGCGGCGACGCAACCGGCGGATTGCGAAACGCATGACGCGTTCTTCCGCATCCGCCGATGCGACGCCGCCCCGGCCGAGCGCTTTCTGCTGGGGCTGTTCGACGCGCACCGGCTGCTGCGCCGCGACATCGCGCAGAGCATGACCTCGCTGCCGGACGAGCGGCTGGCGATCCTCGCCGATGGTCTCCTGGCGATCCTGGCCGCCGCGATCGGGCCTGCGAAGCTGGCACCCTCGGTCTGGAGACGGCAGGAGCGGGAGACGTCGCCGGACAATGCCGGGCTGCGCTGGATCAGGGGCCATCAGATCTTCGCCGTCCTCAGCCAGGGGATGATCTACGCATTGGCCGAGACGGACAGCGCCGATCGCGACGGCGACGCGGCCAGCCGTGCCGGCGCGGCCGAACTCATGGCCGAACTGCTGGCGGCCAGCGCGGTCTCGCTGGAGCTGACCGGGGATTTTCCGGAGAGCTATTATCGGCAGACCGTGCGCGTCGGCATGGAAAGCCCGTTCTTGCCGCGCGGCTTCAGCGGGCTGCTCTCCCGCGATCATCGCGAGCTGGTCGCGCAGATGAAGCGGCTGCGCCCGATGATCGACCGGTTGCGCGAGCAGGAGCCGGCGCTTCATTCCCGGATCACGCGCAATCTCGGCGCCGTCTATGCCAGCCACAAACATGTCTGCGCCCGTTTCGTCGGCGCCGACCAGTCGAGCCTGCTGATGGCGGAGATGCAAGGCCGCTCCGCCGTCGAGCAGATCGACAGGTTCGAGGCCATGCGGCTGCGGAGCTGGGCGCCGGCTGCGGAGACCGGCCGGTGACACCGATCGCCCCGAGCGGACCGCCGCTCGTCGTGATGCGCTCGCTCAGCCGGGCGCGCGCCGCCTTGCCCGCCTATGCCGCGCTGCTCGGCGAGGAGGAACGCGCCCAGGCCGGCCGCCTGCGCCAGATCACCGACCGCGACAGGTTCGTTCTGGGGCGCGGCCTGGCGCGGCTGCTGCTCGCGCAGGCCACGGGACGACAGCCGCGCGCGCTCGCCTTGACCCGCGACGAGCATGGCAAGCCCCGGCTCGCAGATGCGCAGGGGCTGGAATTCAACATCGCCCATTCCGGCGATCTCGTCGCCGTCGCCATCGGCCGCGACTGCGAGCTCGGGATCGACGTCGAGCGCCACCGGCCGGGCCTCGACACCGCCGCCATCGGCAGGCTGGTCTTCACCGAGGCGGAGATGGCCGGACTGGCGAGCCGGGCGGCGGGCGCCGGAACCGAGCCGTTCTTCCGGCAATGGGTGTTCAAGGAGGCGCTGGTCAAGGCTCTCGGGACGGGTCTGGCCCGCGACCCCAGGCGGTTCGAGATCCGCTTGGAAGGCGGCGAGCCCGCCGCCGCCTTCGTCGGCGGCGGAGAGGACGATATCGGCGGCCGCTGGCGCCTCTCGGCTCTGCCGGTCACGCCAGGCTATTCCGCCGCATTGGCGTGGCGCTCGGCTTCACCGACAAAGACGATACCCGATTATGCCGCAACGTCGTTTTCTGATGTTCATGGTTAACGCTTCATTGTCATCTTGGCTGCATTGATCTTGCCCATGCGCAGCCTGGGCGGCCTTCGCCGGCCTGGCCTGCGCCTGGAGCTCTCCCGCATGCGCAAGATCGGCCTCCTGGTGCTCATGGCCCTGACCGGCTGCACGATGGGGCCGCAGCTGCCGCGGCAGGAACTTCCCGCCCTGCCGGCGGCCTATTCCGAGACGACCGGCAGCCTCAAAACCGCCGCCGCGCCGGCCGATGCGCCCTGGTGGCGCGCCTTCCGGGACCCGACGCTCGATCAGATCCTCGAGAGCGGGCTCGGCGGCAATCTCGACATCCGCCAGGCCCAGGCCAGGCTGGCTGCGGCCGAAGCGGGCATCGCTTCGGCCGGGGCGAGCGGCTTTCCCGCGCTGACGCTCGGTGCCGCGAGCGGCGCGACGCGCGAGATCGGCCGGATGAAGCAGAAGCAGGGCGTGGTGCAGAGCACCGGCTATCAGCTTTCGGCGAGCTGGCTCCTCGATCTCTTCGGCGAGGTCCGCTCGCAGATCCAATCCGCCGAGGCCGCGCGCGATGCCGCCAAGGCGGCGACGGAGGTGGCGAGGCTGGCGCTGACCTCGGCGCTGGCGAGCCAATATGTGGAAGCGCGCCATCAGCAGGAACTGGCGGCGATCACCGCGCGCAGCCTGGCCGCGCGACGGCGGGCGCTGGCCCTGACGCAGGGGCTGCAGCGCGAGGGCATGGCGTCCGGCCTCGATGTCTCGCGCAGCGAAGAGGCGATGCGGGCGATCGCGGCGGAACAGCCGCTGCAGGAAGCGAATTTCCGCCGCGCGGCGCATCGTATGGCGACGCTGATCGGGCAGCCCGCCACCGCGCTGGTGCCGCTGCTCGACAGGCCGGCGGCGCAGCCGGAGCCGGCTTGGCCGGCCGAAACGGGCGTTCCCGCGGATCTGCTGCGCAACCGGCCGGACATCAGGCGCGCGGAACTCGATTATCTCGGCAGTCTCGCCGAGATCGGCTTCGCCTGGTCGCAGCTGTTTCCCTCGGTGACGCTGTCGGGCTCCATCGCCCCCTCCTATGTCAAGACGTCCGCCGCGAGCGGCCATCTCACGACATGGTCCTTCGGGCCGCAGCTGAAGCTGCCGATCTTCGATGGCGGCCGCCTGAACGCCAATGTGAAGATCGCCGTCGCGCGGGCGCAGGAGAAGGAGGCGGCGTGGCGAGCCAGCGTGCTGGCGGCCGTCGAGGAGGTCGAGACGGCGCTGGTGAGCTATCGTCGCGAGGCGGCGACGCTGAGCCGTACACAGGCGCGGCTCCGGGCGGCGCAGCGCAGCGCCGATCTGGCGCGCGCGGCCTATCGCGAGGGGCTGTCGGCGGCGTTCGAGATGCTCGATGCCGAGCGCCAGCTTTCCGATGCACAGACCGCGCAAGCGCAGTCGCGGCGCAATCTCGCTCTGCACTACATCGCGCTCAGCGTCGCTCTGGGGCGCGGCCTGCCCGGCCCCGGCAGCAGCCGGCCCGCCGCGGGCTGACGAAGACGCGTGGATGCTTGCACATCGCGCTTTCATCCCTGAAATGCCGCTTGGTTAGCATGTTGTTTACCATGCGAGGCTTAGACAGGATCGATGCGCCGCCCGGAGCCTGAACGTGTCCATTCCCCTCCCCACACGGCCCGATCGTCAGGCTGAGCCGGCGCCGGCGTCACCGGCCGGCGGCTGCGGGACGAGGGCGCGGTGACGACGCTGATCGCCTGGCGCAACCTGATCCACGACCCGGTCAGGTTCGCGGCGACCTTGATCGGGATCATCTTCTCGGTGGTGCTGATGGCCGTCCAGGCCGGCATGCTGCTCGGCTTCGCCGAGACGACGACGGGGCTGGTGCGCCAGTCCCGGGCGAATATCTGGCTGGTGCCGCGCGGCACCACCAATGTCGACCAATCGGCGATCCTGCCGCAGAGAACCTATTTCCAGGCGCTGAAGACCGCCGGCGTGGCGGAGGCCGCCCGCCACATCGTGCGCTTCGTCAGCTGGCGCCTGCCGCGGGGCGGCTCCCAGCTCGTCATCGTCGTCGGCTTCGATCCCGTCTCCGGGCTGGCCGGGCCCTGGAACGTGGTCGAGGGCTCGGTGGCGGCGCTCTCCGCGCCGCATATGGTGATGATCGACCGGCTCTATGCCGCCAAGCTCGGCGTCAGGGCGATCGGCGACAGCGTCGAGATCTCGGGGCGGCGGGCGATCGTCGCCGGCTTCACGCAGGGCGCGCGCACCTTCACCCAGGCGCCCTATGTCTTCACCAGCTACGCCAACGCGCTGCGCTATACCGAGGTGCTGGACGGCGATGCGAGCTATGTGCTGGTGCGCGCCCAGCCGGGGATCGCGCTGGCGCCCCTGGTCGCCAGGCTGCAGGCGGCGGCGCCCAACACCGACGTGATGACGGCGGAGGCCTTCGCCGCCAAGACCCGCGATTACTGGATCTTCACCACCGGCGCCGGCTCCGCCCTGATCATGGGGGCCTCGCTCGGCGCGCTGGTCGGCATCGTCATCGTCGCCCAGACGCTCTATGCGGCGACGCTGGAGCGGATCGGCGAATATGCGACGCTGGCCGCGATCGGCGCCGGACATGGCTATCTCAGTGCCATCGTCATCAAGCAGGCGCTGATCTGCGGCGCGGCCGGCTATGGCATCGCCGCCCTGGTCGCGCTCAGCATCGCCTTCGCCGCCCGCGGCGCGCCAGCCGCCATCCTGTTCACGCCAAGCGCGCTCGGCCTGCTGGCCGTAGCGGCGCTGCTGATGTGCTGCCTCTCGGCGCTGATCGCCATCCGCAAGCTGTCGACGATCGACCCCACGAGCGTGTTCCGATGAGCGAAGCCGATCGCAGCATCCGGGTCGAGGCGGCCGAGCTCCGCTATGGCCGCGCCGATACCGGCACCCATGCCCTGCGCGGCGTCAGCCTCCAGGCCATGCCGGGGGAGGTGCTGATGATCCGCGGCCCGTCCGGCAGCGGCAAGACCACGCTGCTGCAGCTGATGGGCGCGCTCAAGACGCCGGATAAGGGGATGGTGAGCATCTGCGGCGAGACCACCGGCGGCTGTTCGGCGGCGGCGCTGCGCAGCCTGAGGCTGCGGCGGATCGGCTTCGTCTTCCAGTTCTTCAACCTGTTCCCGACGCTCTCGGCCTGGGAGAACGTGGCCATCCCGCTCGATATCCGGGGTGTGCCGCGGCAGGATTCGGAGCGGGCGGCGCGGGCGATGCTCGAGGAGGTCGGCCTCGGCGACCGGGCCGATTTCAAGCCGGGCCAGCTTTCCGGCGGGCAGCGCCAGCGTGTCGCCGTCGCGCGCGCCCTGATGAACGAGCCCGACGTCATTCTCGCCGACGAGCCGACCGCGGCGCTGGACGGCGTCAACGGCGCCATCGTCATCGCCGCGCTCCGGCGGCTCGCCCATCGCAAGGGCCGCGTCGTGGTGGTGGTATCGCATGACCAGCGCCTGCAGGACCAGGTCGACCGCTGCATCACCATCGAGGACGGGCTCGTCGTCGCCACCCCGGCGCCGCCCGCCCCCTTCTCCCCGCGTCGCGTATCGGAGTCGATCGGATGACAGCGCAGCCGAAGGCCTCCGCCAGCGTCGCCCTGGTGCTGATCCTGATCGCCGGCGCCTATACCAGCCTGGATCGCGGCGGGATCGGCGGCGGCCAGGGCCATGCGACGACGGCGGGTGGAACGGGCGGTGCCGGCCCGCGGCGGCAGGTGGTGGCCGGGCTGGGCGTGGTCGAGCCGAGCTCCGGCACCATCGACCTCGCCGCGCCGGCGCTCGGCATCCTGTCCTCCGTCAGGGTCCGCGAGGGCGACCGCGTCCGCCGGGGCGAGATCGTCGCGGAGATCGCCAATGACGATCTGAAGGCGCGCCTCGCGCAGGCGGAGGCGACGCTCGCGATCAGGACCGCGCAGGCGCGGCTGATCGAGGAGGGTCCCCGCACCGAGGAGATCCGCAAGGCCGAGGCGCAGTTGCGCGAAGAGGAGGGCAATCTCAGGCTGATGCAGGCGCAGTTCGAGCGGCGCCAGCGGCTGGTGCGCGAGGGCGCGGTCTCCTCCGAGGCGCTCAACGCCGCCGGCAACAGCCTGACCGCGGCGCGGGAGCGGCGCAGCGCCGCCGAGAACAGCCTGCAGATCCTGCGCCAGGGCGCCCGCCCGGACGAGATCGGCGCGGCACGGGCCGAGGTGCGGCTGGCGGAGAACCAGCTGGCCGAGGCGCGGGCCGCTCTGGCCAAATCCTTCGTCCGGGCCAGCACCGACGGCGTGGTGCTGCGCCGCTACCGCGAGCCGGGCGAGGCGATCTCGACCCAGAACATCGTGCCGGTGGTGCAGATCGCCGATCTGTCGCGGCTGGTCGTGCGCACCCAGATCGACGAGAACGACATCGCCGAGCTGAGCATCGGCCAGGGCGCCGAGATCTCGGCGCCGGCCCTCAACGGCCGCAGGCTCGCCGGGCGGGTCGAGCGGATCAGCCCCCGCCTCGGCGCCAAGATCGTGTCCTCGGATTCGCCGACCGAGAAGCGCGATGCCCGCGTGCTCGACGTGATCGTGGCGCTGCCGCCGGGTGCCAGCCTGCCGATCAATCTGCGCGTCGACGTCGTCATCGACCTCACCAGCGCGGCCGTGCCGGTGGCGGGGCTGCGCGGCCCGCTCGGCAACGGTCCGGCGCCGCTCCCGCGCGCCCTTGCGGCTGCGCCCCCGCCCTGCGCCGTCACGGGCTGCAAGCCGGCCGAGGCGGTTTTGGCCGGCTCCGCGCTCGACCCGCGTCCCGTGCCGATCCGGCAGAGCCGGCTCTACGACTGACCGGCGCGGGTCAGGGCTGGTCGAACAGCACGGCGAGCTTCGCGACATTGTCGCGGTTCAGCACGGCGTAATGGTCGCAATCCAGCGGCGGATAGGCGAGCGGCCGCTCGCTCATCGCCTGCCAATAATCGCGGCGCCCATCGGGCGGCAGGTCGCCGCGCCGCGCCAGCAGATAGATCATCGGCGTGGCGATGATCTCGGGCACATAGGTTTCCGACAGGCGCATATTATTGGCGACGATCGCCGCGACGCGCCGCTCCTGGTCCGGATCGATCGGCGCGGTCGAGCCGCTGCGTTCCTTCTCCAGCCGGACGATGCGATGGGCGGTGTATTGCGCCATCTCCATCGTCCAGGCCTCGCCGGCGGCGGAGGTGTCGAGCAGGACGAGCCGGTCCACCACCTCGCCCACCGCCTCGAGCCGGCGGGTGATCTCGAAGGCGGCGAGGCCGCCGAAGGAATGGCCGAGCAGCGCGTAGGGACCGACGGGCTGGACGCTGCGGATGGCGCCCAGATACGCCTCCATCATCGAGTCGATGGTCTCGGCCAGGGGTTCGCCCGCCTCCAGCCCCGAGGCCTGCACGCCATAGACCGGGCGGCGGCCGGCCAGGGCCTCGGCCAGGCCGATATAGCCGAAGGAGGCGCCGCCGACGGGGTGGAAGCAGAAGACCGGCCGCCCCGGCCCGTCGCCGAGCCGCACCAGCGGGCCGCGCGCCTGCAGCGCCTTGCCCGAGGCGATCGCGTCGGCCAGAGCGCGGATCGTCTGGTGGCGATAGATCGCCGCGATCGGCAGCGCGACCTGCAATTGAGCCTGACAGGCTGCGGCCAGGCGCAGCGCCTGCAGCGAATGCCCGCCGAGCCCGAAGAAATTATCGTCGATGCCGACCTCGCATTGCAGCAGCGAGCCGACGATCGCGACGAGGGCCTGGTCGAGCGCGTCGCGCGGCGCCGTCTTCTCCGCCCTGTCCCCGGCCTCCGGCGCCGGCAGGGCGGCGAGGTCGAGCTTGCCGTTCACGGTCATCGGCAGCGCCGCCAGCAGCACCAGCGCGCTCGGCACCATGTAATGCGGCAGGCGCGCCTCGAGATGGCCGCGCCAATCGGCGACCGGCCGTGCCGTGTCGCCGTTTTCGGGCACGGCATAAGCGAGGATGGCGGGCTCGCCCTGATGGTCGCGGAGGACGGCCACGGCCGAGCGGATCTCCGGATGGCTGCTGAGAGCGGCGGCAACCTCTTCCAGCTCGATACGGAAGCCGCGGATCTTCACCTGCCGGTCGGCGCGGCCGAGGAAGCTGATCTCGCCGGCATCGTCGAGGCGGCCGAGATCGCCGCTGCGATAGAGCCGCTCGCCTGCGGCCCCGAACGGATCCGGCACGAAGCGCTCCGCCGTCTCCTGCGGCAGGGCGAGATAGCCGATCGCCACGCTCGGGCCGCCGATGCAGATTTCGCCGACGATACCGGGCGGCACCGGCTGCAGCGCCTCGTCCAGCAGGATCACCCGGTAATCGGGGAGGGCGCGGCCGATCGGCAAAGTCGCGCCGGTCTCGGTGCCGTCATAGCGATGGATCGCCGCGTCGATGCAGCTCTCCGTCGGCCCATAGGCGTTGACGATTTCGGTTCCCGGCAGCGCCGCCCGGAGCCTGCGGGCCAGCGCCACCGGGAACGGCTCGCCGCCCAGGATGAGGCGGCGCAGCGCCAGCGCCGGCGGCGGGGTGTCCAGCATGGCGTCCAGGAAGGCCGGGCCGGAATTGAGGGAGGTAATGCTTTCGCGCGCCATCAGCGACCAGAATTCCGGGCCGGCGAGCGCCCCCGCATCGTCGGCGACGACCACGGTTGCGCCGCTCAGCAGCGGCGTGACGAGCTGGCCGATGGAGACGTCGAAGCTGACCGAGAGCGTCGCCAGCACCCGGTCGCCCGGGCCGATCGGATCATGCCCCTGCCTGGCCGCCGCCAGATTGGCGAGGGCCGCATGGCTGACGACGACGCCCTTCGGCGCACCCGTCGAGCCGGAGGTGTGGATGATATAGGCGGGCGATTGCGGGGTGAGCGGCTCCAGCCTCTCGGCATCGGTCGGTTCATCCTGCCGCGGCCCGTGCCAGTCGCCGGCGTCGCAGAGCAAAGCCGGCCATTGCCGCGGGGCCAGGGTGCAGGTCTCCCGGTCCGCCAGGATGACCGAGGGCCGGGCCTGCGCCAGGATGGCTGCGATGCGCTGGGCGGGGTGCGACGGATCGACAGGCATGTAGACGCCGCCCGCCTTCATGATGCCGAGCGCGGCGATGACGAGCGCCTCCGAGCGGCCGAGCAGCACCGCCACCGGCCGGCCCGGCCCGACGCCCCAGGTGATCAGCGCATGGGCGAGGCGGTTGGCGCGCCGATCGAGCTCGGCGAAGCTCAGGCTCACCGCGCGATAGCGGACCGCCTCCCGCTCCGGCTGCTCGGCAACCCGGCATGCGAAGAGCGCGGGGATGGTGTCGAGCGGCTGGCCATGCGCGGGCTCGCGGCTGGCGGCCGCCAGCCGCGCCTGCGCCGCCTCGTCGAGCAGGGCGAGCTGCGTGAAGGGGCGCTCCGGCGCCGCCAGCGCGGCCTCGAGAAGCCGGGGCAACTGCTCCGCCAGCCGCGCCATGGTCTTCGGCAGGAACAGGTCGAGCGCATAGGTGATCGACGCCTCGAAGGCGCCCTCGCATTCGTTGACGACGAGCGTCAGGTCGAATTTCGCGGTGGTCTCCGGCAGCGGCAGCGCGCTGGCCGTGAGCCCGGCGAAGGCGAGCTTCGCCGGTGGCGCGGATTGATAGGCGATGACGCTCTGGAAGAGCGGGTGCAGGCCCGGGCGGCGCACCGGCTTCACCGCCTCGACGATCTGCTCCAGCGGCAGCGCGGCATGGGCGAAGACGTCGAGCGCATGGTCGCGCAGCCGCTCGACCAGCGTGCCGAAGCCCGGGCGGCCGGTGAGATCGGCCCGGAGCGCGACGGTATTGACGAAGAAGCCGATCAGCGCCTGCGTCGCGGGCTCGGCTCGGTTGGCGATCGGCGCTCCGAGCACGATCTCGTCCTGCCCCGACCAGCGCGCCAGCAGGGCCGCCCAGGCGGCCGCCATCACGATGAAGGGCGTGGCCTGCCGCGTTCTGGCGAAGGCGAGGATGCGCTCGGCCAGCTCCGGCGGCAGCGCGACCGCGCAGGATGCGCCGGCGTCGCTGCGCTGCGCCGGGCGCCGATGGTCGAATGGCAGGCTCAACTGCTCCGGCGCTCCCGCAAGCCGTGCCGTCCAGAAGGCGAGATGGGAGGCGATGGCGTCGGGCCCGAGCTGCGCCCGCTGCCACAGCGCATAATCCGCATACTGGGCCGGAAGCGGCGCGAGGGCCGCGCGCTCGCCCGACACCGCCTCGTGATAGAGCGCCGCCAGCTCGCGCTGCAGGATGGCGACCGACCACCCGTCGGAGACGATGTGATGCAGCGTCACCAGCACGATGTGATCGGCGGGCCCCAGCTTCAGGACCAGCACGCGCAGCGGCGGATCGGATTCGAGGTCGAATGGCCGCAGCGCCTCTTCCCGCGCGCGCCTCAGCGCCTCCGCCGGGCCCTGCGCCGAGACATCCTCGCGGCGGAAGCCGGGCTCGCCCTCGGCCAGCACCTGCTGCGAGGGCTGGCCGCCGCTGTCGGAAAAGCGCGTCCGCAGCGATTCGTGCCGTGCGACCAGCCCCGCGAAAGCCCGGCGCAGCGCGTCGAGGTCCAGCTCGCCTTCGAGCCGGATCGCGACGGGGATGTTGTAGGCGGGGCTGGCCGGATCGAGCTTGTGCAGGAACCAGAGCCGCTCCTGCTCGAAGGAGAGCGGGATCGCGGGCGGGCGCGGCAGGGCGCCGAAAGCCACGCCCGCGGCATCGGCGGCGGCGGGCTGGAGCGCATCGATCCGGGCGGCGAGTTCGCCGAGGCGCGGCGCCTCGAAGAGCAGGCGGATCGGCAGGTCGAGCCCGATGCTCTGCCGCAGATGCGAGGCGAGCTGCGTCGCCAGCAGCGAATGGCCGCCGAGCTCGAAGAAATGGCTGCCGGTATCGGGCGCGGAGACGCCGAGCACCGCCGCGAAAGCCTCGGCCAGCAGCCGCTCGGTCGCGGTGCCGGGCGCCACGCCCGTCACGGCGGCGAACTCCGGCTCCGGCAGGGCGCGCTCGTCGAGCTTGCCATGCGGCGTCAGCGGCAGAGCGGGCAGGATGATGATGGCGGCCGGCACCATATGCGCCGGCAGGCGCCGCTGCAGGGACGCGCGCAGCGCCTCAGGCTCCGGCGCGGTTTGCGCCTGCTCCGGCACCGCATAGGCGAGCAACCGGGTCGCCCCCCTGGCGTCCGGACGGGCGATGACCGCCGCCTGAATGATCCCGGGATGGGCGCGCAGCACCGCCTCGACCTCTCCCGGCTCCACCCGGAAGCCGCGGATCTTCACCTGCGCATCGCTGCGGCCGAGGCAGAGGAGCTGACCGTCCTCGCGCCAGCAGCCGCGATCGCCCGTGCGATAGAGCCTGCCGAAGACAGGATGCGTGACGAAGCGCGCCGCCGTCTCCGCCTCCCTGTCGAGATAGGCTTCCGCCAGGCCGGCGCCGCCGATGCAGAGTTCGCCCTCGGCCCCGATGCCGAGCGGCTCCAGCTCCGCATCCAGCACATGCAGGCTGTAATTCGGCAAAGGCCGGCCGATCGGCAGGACCCGCCCGGGATCCGCCGAGGCCGCGGGCGCGCGATAGGCGGTGGCGTCGATGCAGGCCTCCGTCGGCCCGTAGATGTTGAAGACCGGCACGCCGAGTCTTTGCTGCAGCCGCGCGGCGAGCGCGCCCGATAGCGGCTCCCCACCCAGCATGAGCTGCTTCAGCGTGGTGCGCGCCGGCGCATCCGGCAGCACCGCCTCAAGGAAGGAGGGGACGGAATTGACATGGGTGACCGCGTGGCGCCGCAGGATGTCCCAGAATTGCGCGCCCGAGGCGACGCCGAGTTCGCCGGCGATGACGATGGTCGCTCCGGCCAGGAGCGGCGTCAGCAACTGCCCGAGCGAGACGTCGAAGCCGATCGCCGCCGCCGCCAGCACCCGGTCCCCCGGCCCGATCGGATCGTGATCGAGCCGGGCATGAGCGAAATTGACCAGCGCCCCGTGCGAGACCGCGACGCCCTTGGGCCGCCCGGTCGAGCCGGAGGTATAGATGAGATAAGCGAGGCTGCGCGGCGTGAGCGCGGGCGCCACGAGATCGCCCGACGTCTCGTCATCGGCCTCCACCGCCAGGCGGACGGGCCCCGCAGGCGCGCGCGCGCCCGTCTCGGCATCGACGATGACGAAGCCGGCGCCGGCATCCGCGCTCATCGCCTGCAGCCGGTCCTGCGGATAGGCGGGGTCGAGCGGGAGATAGACGCAGCCCGCCTTGAGCAGGCCGAGCAGCGCGACCACGCTCTGCGGCGAGCGCGGCAGCATCACGCCGACGACGTCGCCGCAGGCGGCGCCCCGCGCCTGGAGCCGTCGCGCGAGACGATCGGAGGCGGCGTCGAGCTGGGCATAGCTCAGCTGCACCCCGTCGGCGACGATGGCGGGCGCGTCCGGCTGGCGCGCGGCGCGCCTGGCGAAGAGGGCCTGGAGCGGCTCCTCCGGCACGGCCAGGCGCCGCCCCTCGCTCCAGCTGGCCAGCAATCGCCGCTCCACCGGCACCAGGCCGTCGATGCGCGTGAGCGCTGTCGCCTCGCCTGCCGTGACGTCGCGGATGACCTCGCGCAGGCACAGGGCGAAGCGCTCGACCTCGGCCCGCGCCAGGATGGCCGGATCGAACCGCAGGGCGATCGCCAGCCCGGTGCGATCGGCGGCTTCGTCGACATAGATCCCCAGCGCCGAGGTTTCGCGGCGGCGCAGCGGCAGCGACCAGACCGGCCGGCCGCCGATGCTGGGGCGCAGCTCGCGCAGCGGCGGCATCATCGTCACGGCGACGTCGAACAGGCTGCGATCGGCGCGGTCGGCGAAGGCGCCGTCGGCGGCGAGATGCCGGCCGAGCGCGTCGATCGGAAGGCGCTGATGGCGGAGATCCGCGTCGAAACCCGCCGCGAGCGCCCGCAGCGCCCCGCTCAGATCGTCCTCCGGCGCGATCCGGCAGCGGAGCGGGACCATCCCCGCCAGCATCCCGATCACGGCGCGGCTGGCGAGGTCGCGGCCATGCAGCGCCATGCCCAGCGAAAACTCGCGCAGCCGGTAGCGGCGCGAAAGCGCGATCGCAATCGTCGCCAGCAGCGCGCGATGCAGCGTGGTCCCGGCCGCCTGCGCGGCGGTGTCGAGGGCCTCGAACTCGCTCCGGTCGAGGCTGAAGGCGATGTCGTCCTGCTCCTCGCCGGGGGGCGGCGCAGCGACCTCCATCGGCTTCGGGCGACCCGCGAAGACCAGGGCGGGCAGAGGCGAGAGCCGCGCGCGCCAATAGGCGAGATCCTCCTGATAGCGTGCGGAGGCGGCATAGGCTTCGTCTTCATCGACGATGCGGCGATACTGCGCCTGCGGGATCGCCGGAGTATCCGCACCCGCTTCCTCGCCGGGCTCCGCCTCGCCGCAGAGCGAGCGATAGGCCCGCAGCCAGTAGAGCTGCGCCAGCCCGATCGAGACGCCGTCGGCCGCGAGGTGATGCGCCAGCATCAGCAGCCGCCAGCGCGCCGGGCCGAGCCTTATGAGCTCGACCCGGAACAGCGGCTCCTCGTCCAGGCGAAAGCCCCGCTCCTGCGCGGCGCGCAGATGAGCGCGCAGTGCCGCATCCGGCTCCGCGGCTTGCGAGAGGTCGACCAGGGCGAAGGGCGGAGCGCCCGCCGGCTCGAGCCATTGCAGCGGCCTGTCCCGGCACACCCTGAGGCGCAGCCCGTCCTGCCTGCCCATCATCAGGCGCACGGCCTGGCGCGCGAGATCGGGGTCGATCTCGCTGTCGAAGGCGACGAGACAGCCGAGCTGATACGCGGCGGGATCGTCGATCAGGCAGGTATCGAGCCAGACGGCGCGCTGCGCATGGCTGAGGGGAAAGAGTTCGCGGGTCGGCGCGGGCGGCTTCTGCTGGATCGTCATGGTAAATCCGTGGAGGGGAGCAGGGCGCGGGGCCGGAGCGTTCCGGCATGGCGCGCGGCGATGCGCATCAGCAGCAGAGCGAGCCGCGCGGCGCTGGTGAGCAGGATGGCGCCGACGAGGCCGCCGGCGCCGAGCCCCTGCGAGAAGGCCAGCATGGCGGCGAGCGGCGGCGTCGCGGCCATGCTCGCGATCTGGATCGCGGTGGGAACGGCGATGTCGTGCAAAGCGCGCAGCCCGGCCGAAGCCGCGAGGCTGAGCCCGTCGAGCATCAGGACGAGGCCGATGACGGGCAGCAGCGCCGCCATCGCGCCGGCGAGGCCCGGGTCGGGGGCATAGGCCCGCGCCACCTCTCCCGGCGCGAGCAGCCAGAGCAGCGTCACCGGGGACAGCATCAGCGCCAGCGTGACGAGATCGCGCCGCAGCCGCGCCGGCCTGGCCTCGGCCGACGCGGCCGCCACTCGGATGGCGGCGGCGTCGCCGATGCCGGCCGCCAGCAGCAGCGCCGGCAGGCTCAGGATCCAGCAGGACGCATAGGCCGCGAGCGGCACGGGGCCGAGCCAGCCGGCGAAGATCGTCAGCCAAAGGCCGAGCAGATGCAGGGTGCCCGCGGCACCGGCGGCGGAGAGGCCCAGCCCGATCTGCCGGGCCCGGTCCCGATGCGGGATCGGCTCCGCGCCGGCCCCGTCCGGCCGCTCGATGCGCAGCAGGGTCAGCACCAGCGCGATCGCCAGCGCCAGCCGCACGAGCGCGGTGGCCAGCGCCGAACCCAGCGCGCCCAGCGCCGGCACGCCCCAACCGCCGGCGATCAGCAGAGCGTTCAGAGCGAGATTGACGAGGTTGGCGAGCAGCATCGAGACGGCGACCAGGCCCGGCCGGCCGATCCCCTCGAGATGCACCGCGCAGGCCAGGGCGACCAGCCCGGCCGGGAGACCGAGCGCGGCGACCAGCATGACAGGCGCGGCCGCGGCCACGAGGCCGGCCTCCTGGCCGCCCGCCAGCAGCAGCGCCGGAGCGAGCCAGGCGGCGGCGAGGCCGAGCCCGGCCATGGCGGCGGCGCAGGCCATGGCCCGCCGCCAGATCGCCAGCCGCCGCGCGCGCTCCGCCGGCGGTCTCGCGGCAGCGACCAGCACCAGCGCCGACAGGATGAAGGCGCCGAAGACCTCGCTCAGCCGCCCAAAACTGCCCTCGGCGAGCGTCGCCACGGCGAGCTCCCGCGCGCCGAACCGGGCCAGCATGACGGCGTCGACCAGCACCATGGCGGCCAGCCCCGCCCGCGAGACGAGCATCGGCGCGGCGAGGCGCAGCAGCGAAGGCGCGATCGCGGCATCGGTCGGGGCGCGGGTCATCTCAAGCAGCGAGGTTCGCCTGCGCCGGACCGGCGGGCTCGGCCGGCTGGCCCGGCGCGGCGCCCGCGAAACCGCGCGCCACCACATCGACCACGCCGGAGACCGTGCCGGCCTGGATCATCTGCATCACCGAGACCGGCCGCCCGAGCGTCTGCTCCAGCGCCTCCGCCAGTTCGACCGCCATCAGCGAATCGAGGCCGAGCTCCGACAGGGCGCGGTCGGGCTCCACCTGGGCGGGCGGCGAGCCGACGACGCGGGCGACGCTGTCGGTGACGCAGGCCAGGATCGCGGCGCGGCGCTCCTCCGGGCTCATGGCGGCCAGCGCATCGGCCATCGATCCGGCATCCTGGCCGATCACCGCCATGCCCTCCGGGATCAGCTCGGAGAAGCGCGGCGTGCGCGCGCCGGGCAGGCTCTGGCCCAGCCGCAGCAGGTTGAACTGAGCGGCCGAGACCACGCCGGCCCCCGCGGCCATCAGCCGGCCGAGTTCGGCCAGAATGACCTTCGTCGGCGTCGCCTCCATGCCGGCGCGCTGTTCGAGCAGGCTCTCCACCTGCGCGTTGCGGGTGAGGAAGCCGCTATCCTTGATCGCGCCCCAGCCGACGGACAGCGCCGGACGCCCCGCCGCGCGCCGCAGCTCGGCCAGCGCGTTCAGGAAGCTGTTGGCCGCGACATAGACGGCCTGGCCGGGATTGCCGACGACCACGGCGGAGGATGAGAACATGACGAAATGATCGAGCTCGTCCTGCAGCGTCGCGCGGTGCAGCGTCCAGGCTCCGAGCATCTTGGCCGCCATGACGTCATGCATCAGCCTGCGGTCGACCTTGAGGAGAGGGGCGTCCTCGATCAGCGCGGCCGAATGGATCACGCCCCGCAGCGGCGGCATGGTGGCGCGCACCTCCCGCAGCACAGCTTCGAGCGCCGCGGCATCCGAGACATCGGCCGCGAAAGCGCGCGGGGCGGCGCCGGCCGCGTGCATCCGCGCCAGCCCGGCCTGCGCCTCCGCCGTGGCATCGCCGCGACGGGAGACGAGCGCCAGCGAGCGCGCGCCCTGCGCCACCAGCCATTCGGCGGTGGCGAGGCCGACGCCGCCGAGGCCGCCGGTGACGAGATAGGTGGCATCGGGCCGGATCAGCCCGGCGCCGCTCGCCACCACCGTCAGCCTGTCCTGCGGCTCGGCATCCAGGGCGATCACCAGCTTGCCGACATGGCGGGCCTGCTGCATGGCGCGGAAGGCTTCCGCCGCGCGCGAGATCGGCATGAGCTGATGCGGCAGCGGGCGCAGCTCGCCCCCGGACAGCGCCGCGACGATCCGGGCGAAGACGCGCTGCGCCAGATCCGGCCGCTCGACCAGCAGCGTATCGGCGTCGATCCCGAAATAGCTGAGGTTCTGGCGGAACGGCCGCAGGCCGATGCGGCTATTGGCGTAGAGATCACGCTTGCCGATTTCGAGGAAGCGGCCGAAGGGCTTCAGCACCTGCAGCCCCTTGGTGATCGCCTCCCCGGCCAGCGAGTTGAGCACGACATCGACGCCCTTGCCGCCGGTCAGCCGCATGACGTCGTCGGCGAAGGCGAGCGAGCGCGAGCTCAGCACATGATCGGCGCCCAAAGTCCTGACCAGCTGCTGCTTGTCGTCCGAGCTCGCGGTCGCGAAGATCACCGCGCCCTTCAGCCTGGCGATCTGCAGGGCGGCGAGGCCGACCCCGCCCGCCGCACCATGGATCAGCACGGATTCGCCCGGCTGGATCCGGGCGAGATGGTCGAGCGCGTACCAGGCCGTGACGAAGGCGGTCGGAATCGTCGCCGCTTCGGCGAAGCTCAGGCCCGCCGGGATCGCGGCGGCGCTGTCGACGCTGGTGGTGACATGGCTGGCGAAGCAGGAGGAGGCGAAGGCGATGACGCGGTCGCCCGGGCCGAACGCGGTCACGCCCGGCCCGACGCGCACGACCTCGCCGGCGCATTCCATGCCGATGGTCGGCCCCGAAAACCCTTTCTCGACCGCCTCCTCCGGCAGCATGCCCATGGTCCAGAGCACGTCGCGGAAATTGAGCCCCGCGGCCCGTATCGCGATCTCGATCTCGCCTCGCCCCGGCGCGCGACGCTCGATCTCGCGCAGATGCAGCGAGGCGATGCCGCCGGCCGGCAGGAAATCGAGGCGGAAGGGCCGCCCCTCCCCGCCGGCCGTGGCCCGTTCCGGAGAGGAGGCGAGGCGCGTCTGGTCGGCGATCGAGCTTTCGCGGGTGCGGTGGACGTAGCGGCGCCCGCCCTCGAGTAGGGTCTCGGTCTCGTCGTCGCGGCGAAGCAGGGCCTGCGCCAGGCTCCTGCCGGCGGCGAGATCGCCGGGTTCGGCGTGGAGATCGATCAGCCGGCCGCCGATCGCGACCTGCTCATTGGCGATGACGCGGCTGACGCCGGCGATCGTCGCCTGGAACGGATCGCGCGGGGCGGCTCCCGAGGGGCTGGCGAAGGCGCCGCGCGTGACGATGGTCAGCACCGCCGCCACAGGCGGGGCAGCCGCGTCGACGGGGCGAAGCTCGAGAGCGCGGGCGAGCTGGATCGCGCTGAGGCAGCGCATCTCCTGCCGCGCCAGAATGCCGGCCTCCTCGCTGGCGGCCTCGGCGAAGCCGGCGAGATGGACGAATTCGACGGCGAGCGGCTCCGCGGCGACGATGGTCGCGAGATCCTCATCCGTCGGCTCGGCAGGCAGTTCGTGGATGGCGGCTCCGCCGATGCCCTGCAGCGCGTCCGCCAGTGCTGCGACCAGCGGGCAGTCGCGCTCGGCAGGCCCGATGACCAGAGCGCGCCGGCCGGGCAGGCGCGGCTCGGGCGCCGGTGCAGGCGCAGATGCTTTGGCGGGGCGCCGCACCAGCAGCAGCGCATGAAGCGCCGTCACATCCCCCGGCAGCGGGCCGATCTCGAAACCGGCCGCAGCGAGCCCGGCCGCGACATCGTCCGCAGCCGGAACCCGGCGCGAGAGCTGGAGCAGCGTGGCGAGCCGGCCGGGCTGCGGCAGGACCAGCAGGGCGACCCCGCCCGGCACCAGCAGCCTGGTCAGCGCATCCGCCGAGACCTCTGCCGAGGCGATGGCGAGGTCGAAGCCGGTCTCCTCCAGCGTCTGCGCCTCGGCGACGGCGCCGCGCAGGAAGTGGTAGCCGGCAAAGCGATTGGTGGCGCGGGCCACCGCCTGTTCGGACGGATCGGTTAACAGATAGTCGCTGCGCGCCGGCGGCAGGACCGGCAGGATCGCGGCAGCGAGCCCGCCGGTCGCGCCGGCGAGCTCGACGATGCGGATCGCGCGCCCCTCGGGCCAGCGGGAGACGAGCACATGCACCGCCTCGGCGGCCAGGGCATTGGCGGCCATGCGGGTCGGTGCCGTGTCTTCCAGCGCCTCGGCCATGGCGAGGGTAGGCGCCTCGCTCTCGCCGGCGATCCAGGACGCCAGCATCCGCCCGGCACGGCCGAGCGCCACCAGCTCCGCGGCATAGGCCGGCTGGGCCAAAAGGAGGTCGCGGCGCAGGCTCTCCGGGTCGGGCGGCTCCACATCCCTGGTCCAGGCATGGACCGGGGTCTGGCCGAGCTCGCCACGCTGCAGGAACCCATCCTCGACGGCGATGTCGAGCAGGGCCTGAAGCCGCGGCAGACGATCCGGCGGGGTCCCCGCGGCCTCGGCCAGCGCGGCCAGAGTGAAGGGGCGGCCGGCGGGGGCGAGGCTGCGGAGCGCCGTCACGGCATAGGCGGCGACGAGCGCATCGAGCCCGGGCCGAACCGTCTCGGCGAAGCCGGCGCCGCCACCGGCCGCCGCGATCAGCGTGAGCCGCGGCCGCAGCGCATCGGCGATCTCCGCCAGCGGCGGCAAGGCGAGCTTGCCGGACCGGGCGAGCGGCCAGGCCGGATCGGGGCGCCAATCCTCGGTCAGGATCGGCAGGGTCGCGGGCTTGAACTCGACCTTCTGGAAACGCCCCTCCTCGAGGAGGAGCACGACCCGGCCCTGCGCGTCCGTGACGGTGAAATCGGCCACGCCGGTGCGGGCGTTTTCGTGCCTCAGCACGACACGGCAGAACAGCCGGGCGGGCAGAGGCGCGAAGCTGCGGATCCGGCCGAGCTGCACCGGGATCGTCGCGCAGTCGCGCGGGTCGTTCTGTTCGATCAGCGAGATCAGCAGCTGCAGGCAGCCGTCGAGCAGCGCCGGATGGCTGCGGTCGGCGCCGATCGCCGCCTCCGGCAAGGCGATCTCGCCCAGCGCCCGGCGTTCGCCGGCATCGGGCTGCGAGAGGGCGATCGACACCACCCCGCGAAAACGCGGCCCATAGACCAGCCCGCGCCTGGCGCAGCCCGCATAATGCGCCTCCGCCCCGATCGTCACCGCGAGGCCCGAGCGCAGCGCCGCGATGTCGAGCGGCTGCGGCGCCTCGCATCGGTCCGGCCGGCTGATGCGCCCGCGCGCATGCTCGGTCCAGCTCGTGCTCTCCGCATCGGGACGCGAGCGGATGCGCAACGTGCCGTCCGCCGCGTCGAGAGCGAGCTGGATGATCGGCTCGGCGCCGCCGCCCAGGACGAGCGGCTTCAGGATCTCGAAGGCCTCGACATCCACGATGCCCTCGCCTGCCGTAAGCGCGGCCTGCAGCGCGAGCTCGACATGGCCGGCGGCCGGAAAGATCGGTGCCCCCTGCACGACATGGTCGAGCAGATCGGCATGCAGCGCGTCCTGGATCGTATTCGTCCAGAGCCCGTCGGCGCCCGGCGTGCGGACGCCGAGGAGCAGATGGTCGCGCTTCGTCGGGTTGAACGCGTCGGGGACCTCCCAGCCGCCGCGCCAATGCGTGCTGCGGTTCCAGGGATAGGCCGGCAGCCGCGGCGGATGCAGCGGGCGGCTGTACAGAGCGTCGAAGGCCCCGCCGCCGGCCGCGTGGATCGCGCAGATCGCGCCTTGCAGGGTCTCGCGCTCCGGCGCCGGCCTCGCCTCCGTCGGGCGGCGCAATGTGGCGAGCGCCGCGACGCCCGGCCGCTCGCAGGCCTTGGCGATCTGCACGACATAGTCGCGCAGCACCGGATGGGGGCCGATCTCGACGACGATGTCGATGCCGTGCCGGGTGATGGCGCTGCGCGTGGCGGCCTCGAACTGGACCGGGGCGCGGATGTTGCGCCACCAGTAATCGGCATCGAGCGTCGAGCCGGGGACGAGCTCGCCCGCGACCGTGGAGATGAAGGGTATGTCGCCGTCGCGGGGCGAAAGGCCAGCGAGATGGTCGCGCAACGGCGCCTCGATCTCGTCCATGGCGGCAGTGTGGAAGGCATAGTTCAGCGGCAGCATGCGCGCGAAGCGGCCTTCGTCGGCGAGGCGATCGCACAGCGCCTGCAGCGCCGCGGCATCGCCCGCGACGGTGACGGCATGGGGGGCGTTGACCGCGGCGATCTCCAGCCAGGCGGGATCGGCCTGGAGCAGCGCCCGCGCCTCGTCCGGGGTCGTCGACAGCGCCGCCATGCGCCCGCGCCCGGCCGTCAGCGCCTGCAGGCGGCTGCGCTGGAAGATCACCAGCGTCGCCTGCTCGCGGCTCAGCGCGCCTGCGAGATGCGCGGCTGCGACCTCGCCCACGCTGTGGCCGAAGGTGACGGAAGGCGTGATGCCGGCGGCACGCAGCACGGCGCAGAGCGCCACCTGCTGGGCGAAGAGCAGCGGCTGGGCGATCTCGGTCGCGGCGATCGGCACATCGGCCTGCGGACGCGCCATCATCTCGATCAGCGACCAGCCGGCGAGCGGCGCGAAGATCGCGTCGATGGCCTCGAGCTCGGCGCGGAAGATCGCGCTTTCGGCCAGGAGCTCGCGGCCCATGCCCCACCATTGCGGGCCATTGCCGGAGAAGCAGAAGGCGACGCCGCCCGCGCCGGCGGCACGCGCCCGCGCCAGGCCGGGCTGGCTCTCGCCCTCCAGGAGCCGCTCCAGCTTCGCGGCGGCCTGTTCGGCCGTGCTCGCCGCCAGCACCAGCCTGTGCTGGTGCCGCGCCCGCAGCAGGGCAGCGGTCGCGCAATAATCGCGGAAGCGGGCCGGGGGCAGCCGGCGCAGCGCTTCGGCATGGAGCGCGACGGCGCGGTCGAGCGAATCCGGCGATTGCGCCGAGAGCACCAGCAGATCGCCCCAATCCTCGGCGCCGGCCGGCCGCTCCTGCGGCTGAGCCGCGGCCCGGTCCGGGTGTGGCCGGTATTCCCGCAGCACGACATGGGCGTTGGTGCCGCCGAAGCCGAAGGAGTTGATGCCGAAGACGAGCGGCGCAGCGCCGCGCGGCAGGGGATGCGCGCTGTCGACGACGCGGATCCGGCCCGCCTCGAAATCGATCTTCGGATTGGGCGTGTCGAAATGCAGGTTGGCGGGGATCTCGCCATGGCGCAGCGCCAGCAGAACCTTGGTCAGCCCCGCCATGCCGGCCCCGGATTCGAGATGGCCGATATTCGATTTGACCGAGCCGATCAGGCAGGCGGAGCCATCGGCCCGGGGCGTGCCGAGGACCCGGCTGATCGCGCCGCATTCGATCGGATCGCCCGCGGCGGTGCCGGTGCCATGCGCCTCCACGTAATAGACATCCTCCGGCGCGATGCCGCATTCGCCATAGACCCGGCGCAGCAGCGCCTCCTGCGCCTCGCCGCTCGGCAGCGCCATGCCCATGGTGCGACCGTCGGAATTGACGGCGGTGGCGAGGATCACGGCGAGGATCTCGTCGCCATCGCGCTCCGCCGCGGCCAGAGGCTTGAGGATCGCGACGCCGCCGCCCTCGGCCCGGACATAGCCCTTGCCATCGGCGTCGAAGCTCTTGCAGCGCCCGTCGGGCGAGAGCATCGACGCCTGGGCGAAGCCGGCGAAGGGGCGCATGCTGCCGAGAATGTTGACGCCGCCGACCAGCGCCGCGCCGCAATCCCCGGCCGCGATGCTGCGGCAGGCCTGGTGGAGGGCGACGAGGCTGGAGGAACAGGCCGTGTCGATCGACAGGCTCGGCCCATGCAGGTCGAAAATGTAGGAGATGCGATTGGCGGCGATGCTCAGCGCGCTGCCGATATTCGTGTAGGCATCCGGGCTGTGGCCGATCATCGTCGCATAATCATTGGCGGAGATGCCGATGAAGACGCCGGTGCGGCTGCCCGCGAGGCTGGCCGGCACGATGCCGGCCGATTCCATCGCCTCCCAGGCGAGTTCGAGGAGCAGCCTGTGCTGCGGATCGACCTGGCGCGCCTCGCGCGGCGACATGCCGAAGAAGTCGGCGTCGAACTGGTCGATCCGCTCCAGGAAACCGCCGGCTTTGGTGTAGATCCGTTGCGGCGACTGGCTGCCCTGCGTGTGGAAGCCGAGATCCCAGCGGCTGCCGTCGACCTCGCCGACGCAATCGCGCCCCTGCGCGAGATTGAGCCAGAGCGCATCGAGATCCGGGGATTTCGGATAGCGGCCGCTCAGCCCGACGATGGCGATCGGCTCCTGCGCGCGCGCCGCCGTTCCGCCCGGCACGGGAGCCGCACCGCCAGAAGAAGCCCGTGCCGCCTGCGCCGTTCTCGCGTCGAAATCGATCATGCTGAAGTCCTCGAACCCGCTTCTGCCGGCGATGCGAGGCCGTCACGCCCGGGCATCACGCCGCATTCCCGTCGAACCGCCCGTTCCTGGCCGGTATTTCCATATATGACGCAGCGTTCGTTAAATTTCTGGTTGCCGCTAGGCCTGCCCCAGATGAGCGTAAGACCAACTTTAATTTTGGCTTTCTGGATCTTCGTAAATCTGCCTGTACGGCATTTTCGCTTGGTCGGTTTCTGTTGGAGAGGGGTTCGCAAAATGGCTCGGCCTTGGCGTAGCGCGCGGGGGATGGCTATGGTCGGCGCCTCATCGCGCCGGCGCTCGCAACGCCGCGCAGCCCGTCCATGCCGCGGCCCTTGCAGCCGCGCCGAGGTGAAGCCATGCGTCCCAATCTCACCATCGACCCGCAGCGCCTCTGGGACACGCTGATGGACACCGCGCGGATCGGCGGCACCTCCAAGGGCGGGATCCGGCGGCTGACCCTGAGCGAGGAGGATCGCCAGGTGCGGGACTGGTTCCGCACGCAATGCGAGGCGCTGGGCTGCACGGTCGCGACGGACGAGGTCGGCACGATGTTCGCCCGGCGCGAAGGCAGGGACCCGCAGGCGCTGCCGATCGCCATGGGCTCGCATCTCGACACGCAGCCCACCGGCGGCAAGTTCGACGGGGTGCTCGGCGTGCTGGCGGGGCTCGAGGTGCTGCGCACGCTGCACGACATGGATTATCGCACCCAGGCTCCGATCGAGCTGATCAACTGGACCAATGAAGAAGGCAGCCGGTTCTCCCCGGCGATGCTGGCGTCGGGGGTGTTCGCCGGGGCGTTCACACGGGAAGAGGCCTATGCGATCAGGGATCGCGACGGGATCAGCTTCGCCGAGGCGCTCGAGGCGAGCGGCTGCCGCGGCACGGAGCCGGTGGGCGAACGCCGCTTCGCCGGCTTCTTCGAGCTGCATATCGAGCAGGGCCCGATCCTCGAGAAGGAGGGCGTGACGATCGGCGCCGTCACCGGTGTGCAGGGCATGCGCTGGTACGACGTCACGGTGATCGGCCAGGATGCGCATACCGGCGCCACGCCGATGTATCTGCGCAAGAACGCGCTGCTCGGCGCGGCGCGGATCATCGACGCGGTCGACGCCATCGCCCATGCCCATGCGCCGGATGCCGTCGGTACCGTCGGCTATCTCGAAAACCGGCCCAACAGCCGCAACGTTATCCCCGGCGAGGTGTTCTTCGGCGTCGATCTGCGCCATCGCGACGAGGCGGTGCTCGACGTGATGCAGGCCGCGTTGGAGGCGGAGCTGGCGCGCATCCTGCCGCCGCTCGGGCTGGAATGGCGCTGCTCCACGCTCTGGTCCTCACCGGCCGTGGCCTTCGATCCGCGCCTGATCGATTGCGTGCGCGAGGGGGCCGCCGCGGCGGGATACGCCACGCGTGACATGGTGTCGGGCGCCGGCCATGACGCCGCCTATATCGCCCGCGTCGCACCCACCACCATGATCTTCGTGCCTTGCGCCGGGGGCATCAGCCATAACGAGGCGGAATCGGCGAGTTTCGACGATTGCGCCGCGGGCGCGCAGGTGCTGCTCGAGGCGGTCCTCGCCTATGACCGCAAGCTCGCGGGCTGAGCGGCCTCAGCGCCGGCGGATCAGCGCCCAGGCCGGGGCGAGCCCATAGGAGACGACAGGGATCAGCAGCGCGCCGAGGACGAGGCCGACCAGGCCGGAGCCGAGGGCGTTGACGAACCATTCGCCGATGGCGCCGGCCCAGGGCGCGGCGCGGCCCGCGGCGGCGGCGACGTCATGGATGAGATGGGCCGGGCCGGCGATGCCGTATTCCTCGAGCCCATGCACGATGATGCCGCCGCCGACCCAGATCATCGCCGCCGTGCCAACCATCGCCAGCACGGCGAGGAAGACCGGCATGGCCCGCACCAGCAGCCGCCCGAGAGCCCGCGTCACACTGCCGAAGGCCGAGCCATTGCCGTTGCGGGCCATGGACAGCCCCGCATCATCCGCCTTCACGATCAGCGCGACCCCACCATAGACCAGCACGGTGATGCCGATGCCGACGAAGGCCAGCACCAGGGCCTGGCGCCACAGGCTGCCGGGCGGGATCGAGGCGAGGGTGATCGCCATGATCTCGGCCGAGAGGATGAAATCGGTCCGCACCGCGCCCGCCACCTTCTGCGCCTCGAGCGTGGCGGGATCGACGCCGGCGACGCCCAGCGCCGCCTCATGCGCATGGGCCTGATGAGGGAAGAGCGCGCCATAGAGCTTCTCGGCGCCCTCATAGCAGAGATAGGCCCCGCCCAGCATGAGCAGCGGGGTGATCAGGAAGGGCGCGACCAGGCTGAGCAGCAAGGCGGCGGGCAGCAGGATCAGCAGCTTGTTGCGCAGCGAGCCGCGCGCGATCTTCCAGACGATCGGCAATTCGCGCGCCGGCGAGAAGCCGACGACATAGCGCGGCGTCACCGCCGCGTCGTCGATCACCACGCCGGCCGCCTTGGCGCCGGATTTCGCCGCCTGGCCGGCAATGTCGTCGAGCGACGCGGCGGCGAGTTTGGCGATCGCCGCGACATCGTCCAGCAAGGCAACCAGGCCGACGCTCATCTTTCACCATCCTGTTTTCAAAAATCCTGGGACAGTTATGGGCAGGCTCCCGGTATTTCGCCAGCGCGACGCGGCGCGCACCCCGTCTGCGTCGGCCCGGGGCGCAAAGTCGGAACCATCGGCCCGCTGCCTTGTTGCCTCAGCACAACCACATCTGGGGCCAAACCATGACACCTTTGGAGCTCGGCATCGTCCTCACCTGCATGGCCGCCTTCGGCGCCTGGCTGAGCAGCCCCGCAAGGAGCTGAGCGGCTGCACGCGACCTCGCGCAACCCGGTTGCGCTGCGCCTCCGCGCCTGTTTAGATCGATCCAAAGCGCGCATGGAGCGGCGACGGGATGGATCAGCGGGAGCCTGCGGCGATCAGGACCTTCGGCGATGAGCCGGAGCGCCGGGTCACGCTGACCGATATCGCGGCCGCCGCCGGCGTCTCGCGCGCGACCGTCTCCCTCGTGTTGCGCGAAAGCCCGTTGGTGCACCGGGAAACGCGCGAACGGGTCAAGTCCGCCATCCGCGCCCTCGACTACGTCTATGACCGCGGCGCCGCGCGGATGCGCAGCGGCCACTCCCGCACCGTCGGCGTCATCGTCGTCGATCTCACATCCTCCTTCTATGCCGAGCTGACGGCCGGCATCGACGCCGCGCTCGACCGCGCCGGGCGGATCGCCTTCCTGGCGAATACGGGCGAGGATCTGGCGCGCCAGGCGCGGGTGCTGGCGCGCTTCCGGGAGCAGGCGGTCGACGGCGTCATCCTCTGCCCGGCCGAAGGCGCCACGCCCGACACTTTGCGCCTGATCAGCGACCATCTGCCCTGTATCCAGGTGCTGCGGCAGGTCGGCTCCGGACTGGCGGATTATGTCGGCACCGACAACAGGCTGGGCACGCAGCTCGGCACCGCCCATCTCATCGCCCAGGGCCATCGCCGCATCGCCTTCGTCGGCGGCGAGGCCGATACCTCCGTCGCCCGCGATCGCAAGGCCGGCTATGCCGCGACCATGCAGGAGGCCGGGCTCGTGCCGCGGATCCTGTCCTGCCCCAACACCAAGGCCGCCAGTGCCGCCGTGGCGCGCGCCGCTCTGCTCGGGGACGAGCCGCCGACAGCGCTGATCTGCTTCAACGATCCCACCGCGATCGGCGCCATGCTCGGCACTCATCAGGCCGGCCGCGCCCCCGGCCGCGACGTCGCCATCGTCGGTTTCGACGACATCCAGGACGCCGCCTTGAGCTACCCGGCCCTGACCAGCATCGCGATCGACCCCGCCGCGCTCGGCCAGGCGGCGGCGGATCTGCTGCTCTCGCGCATCGAAAGCCGCGGCGGGCCGCGCCGCCAGATCATCGTGCCACCGCGGCTGGTGGTGCGGGATTCCAGCGGGTTTCGCCTCGACGAGACCCGGCCATCGCCCCGGCTGACGCTGGCTGGAGGCGGGGGATGAGCGACTGGGCGCGGCGTCATCTCTACGAGACCATGCTGCCCTTCTGGGCGCGCCGCGCCTATGAGCCCGAGACCGGCGGCTTCGTCAGCGCGCTGTCGATGACCGGCGAGCGCCTGCCGGAGGCGATGCGTTCCTGCCTGGTCCAGGCGCGCTGCCTCTATAGTTTCAGCCAGGCCGCGGTCGAGACCGGGGAGCGCTGGGCGCATGAGGCGGCGGAGCGGGCCTTCGCCTGCCTGCAGGCACGGTTCCGCCATGGCAGCGGCCTGTGGGTCACCGCCGCGGCCCCGAAACAGGATGGGCCGCGCGATGAGCGGCTGGATTTCTACGACCAGGCCTTCGTGCTCTTCGCCCTCGGCTGGTGGGCCCGCATCGGCGGCGGCGCCGCGGCCCTGGCGCTGGCGGAGGAGACCTATGCCGCCCTCGACAGGGTCCTGGGCGATCCCGCCGCCGGGGGCTGGCTGGAGGACGATGCCGGCAAGCTGCCGCGCCGCCAGAACCCGCATATGCATCTCCTCGAGGCGATGCACGCTCTCGACGAGGCCGGCGGCGGGCCAGCCTGGCGCCGGCGCGCCGAGGCGATCGTCACACTGTTCCTGGACCGGTTCCTCGATGCCGAGACGGGGAGTGTGCGGGAATTCCTCACCGCCGATCTGCAGCCGGCGAGCGGCGAGGCCGGGGAAGTGCGCGAGCCCGGCCACGCCATGGAATGGGTCTGGCTGCTTCTGCATCACCAGCGGCTGACCGGGGATGCGCGCGTGCTCGGCCCCGCCCGCCTGCTCTATGGCACGGCGCGGCGCGACGGCTGCGACGCCAGCGGCCATCTCGTCGAGATCACCGGCCGGGACGGCCGGGTGCGCGACGGCTCCCATCTGCTCTGGCCGCAGACCGAGGCCGTGAAGGCCGCGCTCGCCATGCATGAATTCACCGGCGTCTCCCTCGGCGAGGCCGAGGCCTTCCTGCAGAGCCTGCGGCGCACGCATCTGCGCGCCCTGGGCCCGCTCTGGATCAACCGCCTCACGGCGCAGGGCGAGCCGCTGACCGAGATCGTGCCGACACGGCTCCTGTATCACCTGGTGATGTGCCTGACGGAATATCTGCGGGTCGCCGGCAGCGGAGCCGGGCAGCCCGCCCCAGCCCGTGAGGAGAGCGCGCGCCGATAGACAATCCGAGATCGTCCCCGGCCCGAAACAGGAGCGCGCCGCAAGGCTCGCCCAGCAGAACCATGCGCTCTCGACAGTATCTGTCGAGATGAATGAGGCATGGACACTGCCGAATGCTTTCAAATACAGCAGTAAATGTGATATTTCAGATTGCTTGGATCGATCTAAATTGCCATGATCCCCGCCGAGCCCCGCAAGAGGGCCACAAGGGAGAAACGCAATGACAAGGACGATCATCACCGGTCTGCTCGGCGCGACACTGGCCCTCGCGGCCTTGCCGGGCGCGGCCCAGGCGCAGCAGACCATCGAGCTGCACGGCGCCTCGCAATTCAACGACGACCACGCCTTCACCAAGGCGCTCGCGAAATTCGGGGAGTCGGTCAAGGCCTGCTATGGCAAGCCGATCAACTTCGTGCTGCACAAGAACAGCGAACTCGGGCTCGAGAAGCAGTATTTCGAGTATATGGCCTCGGGCAAGGCGGTCGATTACGCCATCGTGTCGCCCGCGCATATGTCGACCTTCTCGAAGGCCGCGCCCTTCATCGACGCGCCCTTCCTGTTCCGCGACCTCGCCCATTGGAACAAGGTGCTCGACCAGGATCTGCTGAAGCCGATCGCCGACGAGATCGCCAAGCGCTCGGACGTGATGCTGATCGGCTATGCCGGCGGCGGCACGCGCAACATCTTCGTCAACAAGCCGGTCAAGAGCATGGACGACATCAAGGGGCTCAAGGTCCGCGTCCAGGGCGCCCCGATCTGGAGCCGCACCTTCCAGGCCGCCGGCATGGCGCCGACGGTCATCGCCTATAACGAGGTCTATAACGGCATCCAGAACGGCGTCATCGCGGCCGGCGAGAACGAGGCGGCCGGCGTCGAGGCGATGCGCTTCTACGAGGTGGCGCCGCATCTCGCCATGACCGAGCACGCCATCACGATCCGCCCCCTCGCCTTCTCCGGCAAGACCTTCCGCAAGCTGCCGAAGGATCTGCAGGATTGCGTGATCAAGGGTGGCAAGGAGGGCGGTGCCCATGGCCGGCAGGTCGAGTCGAGCGAGGATACCGCCAAGCTCGACGCGCTCGAAAAGGCCGGCAAGCTGAAGCGCGTGCCCTTCGCCGACCGGGCGGCGATGAAGAAGGCGGTCGATCCGGTGCTGATCGAATACGCCAAGGAGATCGACGCGGCCTCGATCCTCGAGAAGATCAACGCCGTCCAGTGATCCGATCCGCCTGAACCCCGGCCGCCGGAGACCTCCGGCGGCCCTTTCCTCGACCGATCGATGATCTGTGGAGCGCCCATGTCCCTGAGCGTGAACGGCCCTGATTCGCCCAGCCTGTGGCGAAGGGCGCTGGCGGGATATCACCGCTGTCTCTGTGTCCTGCTCGCCGCGATGCTCGCCGTGCTGATCGTGCCGGTCACGCTGCAGATCTTCTCGCGCTTCACCAGCCTGATCCCGCATTACATCTGGACGGAGGAGATGGCGCGCTTCCTCTTCGTCTGGACGATCATGATCGGTTCGATCGTCGGGGTGCGCGAAAGCGCGCATTTCGACGTGGATCTCTGGCCACGCCTCTCGGGCCGCGGCAATGCGCTGCTGCGGCTGTTCTCGCGCTTCTGCGTGCTGCTGGTCGGCCTCGTCTTCCTGTGGATGGGCATCGAGTTCACCGAACAGGCGATCTACCGCATTTCAGAGCTGGCCGAGCTGCCGCTCTGGATCATCCATCTGGCCTGGCCGGTCGCGGGCGCGAGCTGGCTGCTCTTCCTCGGCGAGCAGATCATCGACGATCTGACAATCCTGTTTGGACCCCGCGCATGACCGGCTCCGTTCTCTCCTCCGGCCAGGCGGCGATGATCTTGTTCGGCCTGTTCTTCGGCCTGCTGTTCCTGCGCGTGCCGGTCGCCTTCGCATTGGCGCTCGCCTGCCTGCCGATCCTGCTGATCGAGCCGCGGCTCTCCTCCAGCATGCTGCTGCAGGAGACCTTCAACGCCTACAACTCCTTCATCCTGCTGGCCGTGCCGTTCTTCCTGCTGACGGCCAATCTGATGAATGTCGGCGGCATCACCGACCGGCTGATGCGGCTGTCGCGCAGCATGGTCGGGCATTTCCCGGGCTCGCTGGCGCAGATCAACGTGGTGCTGTCGTTCTTCTTCGCCGGCATTTCGGGCTCCTCCACCGCGGATGCGGCGAGCCAGTCGAAGCTCTTCATCGATGCCCAGCGCAAGGAAGGCTATGACGACAGCTTCACCGTGGCGATCACCGCCGTGTCCTCCGTGCTCGCCGTCATCATCCCGCCCTCGATCCTCATGGTGATCTGGGGCGGCACGCTGACCACCTCGATCGGCGCGCTGTTCCTGGCCGGCGTCATCCCCGGTGCGCTGATCGCCGCCGCGCAGATGGCGACCGTGCATGTCTATGCCAAGGTCCGGGGCTATCCGACCTATGAGCGCGCCAGCTGGGGCGAGCTCGGCAAGGGGCTGTGGGTCTCGATCCCGGCGCTGATGACGCCGCTGATCATCATCGGCGGCAAGATCTTCGGCTGGTTCACCGCCACGGAATCGGCCTGTATCGCCGTGCTCTACGCGATCTTCCTGTCGATCCTGATCTATCGCGAGATGGATCTGAAAGGGCTCTACGACGCGCTGCTGGACAGCGGCCGCTTCTCCTCCGTCGCCCTGTTCTGCGTCGGCACGGCCACCGGCTTCGGCTGGCTGATGGCCTATTACAAGATGCCGGAGGCGATCCTCTCCGGCGTCTCGACCTGGGGGCTCGGCGTCACCGGGATGGGCTTCCTGGTGGCGGGGGTGTTCCTCGTCGTCGGCTGTTTCCTCGACGCCATCCCCGCCATCATCATCGTCGGCAGCATCCTGCAGCCGCTGACGCAATCGGCCGGGATGGATCCCGTGCATTTCGCGATGATCGGCATCGTCTCGCTCGCCTTCGGGCTGGTGACGCCGCCCTATGGGCTGTGCCTGCTGATCGCCTGCGCCATGGCGGAGATGCGGCTGATCGACGTGCTCAAGGATGTCGCGATCATGCTGATGCCGATGCTGGTGGTGCTGGTCATGATCATCCTCTGGCCGCAAGTGGTGCTGTTCCTGCCGAGCCTGATCTCGCCGGAATTCCTGAACTGATCGCGGCGGGGGCGCGCCGGCGCACCCGGCTTCCGCCATGCGATCCGGACAGCCCGTGCCGCCGGGCGAGGAGGGGGACGCCGCGGCGCCCGGTGCTATGGATAGGAGCCCCGCCCCGCCGCCGCGCCAGGATCCCATGAGCCCGATGCCGTCCACCGCCCGCCCGACACCCTTCTCCTGCGAGAAGCGGCCCGCGACCGGGTCGCGCGGGATGGTGGTCACCAATCATCCGCTCGCTTCGGCAGCCGGCTCGCAGATGCTGCTGGCGGGCGGCAACGCCATCGACGCCGCCATCGCGGCCCTGTTCGCGCTGAGCGTGGTCGAGCCGATGATGGTCGGCGTCCTGGGCGGCGGCGTCGCCCATATCCGGCTGTCCGACGGCCGGCATGTCGTGCTGGACGGGCTGTCGACGGCGCCCCGAAAGGCGACGCCGGACCTCTACGAGCCGCTCTCGCACGAGATCGGCAAGGCACGGGACACGCGCGACCGCGAGAATGTCGTGGGCGCCAAGGCCGTGGCGGTGCCCGGCGCGCTGGCCGGCTGGTGCGAGGCGCTGTCGCGCTTCGGCACCATGCCGCTGCCCGACGTGCTGGCACCGGCGATCGCCCTGGCGGAGCGCGGCTTCGTCGCCAGCCCCTATCTCAGCGACTGCATCGGCGATTGCGCGGCGGATCTGGCCCGCGACGAGGGGCTGTCAAAGCTGTTCCTGCCGGGCGGGCGGCCGCTCGCGGCCGGGGAGCGGCTGCAGCAGCGCGATTATGCGCAAAGCCTCAGGCTGATCGCGGCGAGCGGAGCAGCCGCGCTCTACGACGGACCGCTCGGCGCGGCGCTGACCAGCTTCATGGCGAAGCAGGGCGGGCTGATCGACCAGGCCGACCTCGCCGCCTATGCGCCGATCCAGCGCGAGCCCGTGCGCGGGCGCTACCGCGGCTACGAGATCATCGGCCCGCCGCCGCCCTCCTCCTCGGGCGTGCACATCGTGCAGATGCTCAACATCCTCGAGGGCTATGACGTCGCCGCGCTCGGCTTCGGCACGCCGGATGCGGTCCATCTCCTGGCCGAGGTGCTGAAGATCGCCTTCGCCGACCGGGCGGTGGCGACCGCCGACCCGGCCTTCGTGGACGTGCCGGTCGAGCGGCTGATCGACAAGGCCTATGCGGCGCAGCGGCGCGGGTCGATCGCCATGAACCGCACCAGGGCCTGGGGCCCCGGCCTCGCGGCCGGGGAATCGGCGAACACCACCCATGTCACCGTCGCCGATGCCGAGGGCAACGTGGTCTCCTCGACCCAGACGATCAACGGTCTGTTCGGGGCCTGCGCGCAGATCCCGGGCACCGGGATGCTGACCAACAACTACATGTTCAATTTCGACCCGCATCCCGGCCGGGCCCTGTCGATCGCCCCCGGCAAGCGCGTCTTCACCTCGATGGCGCCGATGATGGCGCTGCGCGACGGGGCGCTCGCCTTCGCGCTCGGGCTGCCGGGCGGCCTGCGCATCTTCCCCTCCGCCATGCAGGCGATCGTCAATCTGATCGACCATGGCATGAGCCTGCAGGAGGCGGTGGAAGCCCCGCGGATCTGGACGGAAGGCGGGGTGCTGGAGCTGGAACAGGCCTTTCCGGAGGCGCTGGCCGAAAATCTCGCGGCGCGCGGACATGTCATCTCGCGCGTGCTGCGCATCGCCGGCGGCATGAGCGCGATCGGTTTCGAGCCGGACGGCACGATGACCGGCGCGGCCTGCTGGCGCGCCGACGGCACACCGGTCGCGCTGGCCGGCGGGCTGGCGCGCAAGGGCGTGCGCTTCTCGATCTAGGCGGGACCGAGTCTCCGGGACGCTTCCCCTCGTCCTGGCGGATATCGGGCGCCGCGGCGCTCAGCCGGCGGCCGGCTCCAAAGCATGGGCCGGCATCTGCGCGGCCTCGAACATCTCGGGAAAACGCGCGGCGAGCCGCGGCAATGCGCTCAGGATCTCGCGCAGATGCCGCCGCATCGCCGCTTCCGCCGCATCGGCATCATGCGCGCGCAACGCTGCCAAGATCGCCTCGTGCTGGCTGATCAGCACCGAGAGCGGCGAGGCTTCCGGCAGGCTGAGATAGCGGACGCGGTCGGTCTGGGCGCGGGCGCTCTCGACCACCCGCATCGCGTAATCGCATTCGACGCTGTCGGCGATCGCCCGGTGGAACGCCTCGTCCAGCGCGTAGAAGGCGCTGGAATCCCCCGCCTGCGCCGCCGCCTTCTGCTCCGCGAGATTGCGCTCGAGCAGCTCCAGCCCGGTCTCGCCGATCAGCCCCGCCGCGCTGCGGACGATAGCGCATTCGATCGCCTCGCGCACGAAGCGGGCATTCAGCACCTCGCGCACCGAGATTTTCACGACATAGGTTCCACGGCTCGGCAGCACCTGCAGCAGCCCGGCCTCCGCCAGCTTGATGAAAGCCTCGCGCACCGGCTGGCGGCTGACGCCGTAGCGCAGCGCCACCTCCTTCTCCGACAGGGCTTCCCCCGGCTTGAGCTGCATCTCGATGATCGCCTGGCGCAATCTCTGGATGATCTGCGGCACGATTGGATCCGCAATCCTCAAGGCGATGTGGCTCATCATAAATCTTGCGTTCCCAAAACCCGAGGCTATCATACCGGTATGGTGCCATACATCAATGCGTCATCGAGGCGCTGCGGCACTCCCGGGAGGATAGCAGATGTTCACACGGACCAGACGCAATCTCTGCGCGCTCGGCCTCGGCGCGGCCGTCTTCGGATGGGGCGCGCTCGGCCTGTCGGCCGATGCCCAGGCGCAGCAGCAACTCAACATCAACACGGCGCTGACCCGTGACGACCCGATCTACAAGGGTCTGGAGCGGATGCGCGACAAGGTCGCCGAGCGCTCGAAGAACCAGCTCACCATCCGCATTTTCCCGGGCTCGCAGCTGGGCAAGGACGAGGATGTGCTGGAACAGGCCCGTGCCGGCGCCAATGTCGCCGTGGTGGTCGATGGCGGACGCCTCGCGGTGTTCGTCAAGGAATTCGGCATTCTCAGCGCGCCCTATCTCGCCGAGGGCTTCCAGGGCATCCGCAAGGTCGTGACCTCGCCGATGCTGGAGGAGTGGAACGCCAAGCTGAAGGCCGCCTCCGGCCATTACGCTCTGTCCTTCAACTGGTGGCAGGGCGAGCGCCATCTGCTCACCAACAAGCCGATCAAGGTCCCGGCCGACCTCGCCGGCGTGCGGATGCGGACGCCCGGCGCGCCGGTCTGGATCGAGACGATCCGCGCCATGGGCGCGACCCCGACGCCGATGGGCTGGGGCGAGGTCTATCCGGCCCTGCAGCAGCAGGTGATCGACGCGGTCGAGGCGCAGCACCCGGCGAGCTACGGCTCGCGGCTCTATGAGGTGACCAAGCACCTGACCAAGACCGGGCATTTCAACCTGATCACCGGCATCGTCACCAGTGCGGCCTGGTTCGACAAGCTGTCTCCGGAGCTGCAGACGATCCTGCGCGAGGAATCGCTGGCGGCGGGCGACTATGCCTCGCAGCTCACCCAGGATTCGCTGGCCGGCATCGAGACCGAGTTCAAGGCGAAGGGGATGACCATCGCCGAGGTCGACAAGGCGCCCTTCATGGCGGCGACGCGTAGCGTCTACGACAAGCTCGGCTATGGCGAGCTGCGCAGCAAGGTCGAAGCACTGCTGAAGTGATCCGCAGCCGCGTCGGCTGACCGGCCGGCGCGGCTTTCCAGCCTGCCCTTCGATCGAAAGTGGCTTCCATGCCCCATTGGTATGTCCGGCTCGAGGACATCGTCTCCAAGACCATGCTCGCCGCCATCACGCTTCTCGTCTTCCTGGCGGCGATCGGGCGCAGCTTCGGCCATCCGCTGATCTGGTCGATCGACGTGGCGCAATTGCTGTTCGTCTGGCTCTGTTTCCTGGCCGCCAACCGCGCGATGCGGGTGAAGACGCATATCGGCGTCGACATGCTGGTCAAGCGCCTGCCCCGGACGGCGCGCTGGATCCTGGAACTGGCGCTCGGCGTGCTCGCCTTGGGCTTCCTGCTGACCCTGGCCTGGACCGGCTACAAGCTGACCCTGCTGAACTGGCAGCGCGTCTTCGGCGACAGCGACATTTCCTATGCCTGGGTCACCGGCGCGGTCCCGGTCGGCAGCCTGCTGATGGCGGCGACGGTGATCGCGCAGATGATCGAGGCGGCACGCACCGGCGGCCTCGTCTTCTATGCGGATCGCAGCAGCGAAGTCGACCGCACCGACAGCCAGCTCCTCGGGTGATCGAACCATGCTGACCCTCACCCTCCTCTTCTGCGCGCTGATGTTCCTGGGCCTGCCGGTCTCGCTCGCCATCGGCATCGCCGGCATCAGCTTCTTCGTGCTCAGCGGCACGGTGCCGATCTCGATCGCCGTGCAGCAGATCGCGACGCAGTCGCAGAGCTTCCCGCTGCTCGCCGTGCCGTTCTTCGTGCTGGCCGGGCACATGATGAACAAGACGGGCATCACGCAGCGCCTGATCAACTGCTCGAACGTGCTGGTCTCCTGGATGGCGGGCGGTCTCGGCCAGGTCTGCATCCTCTTGTCGACGCTGATGGGCGGCGTCTCGGGCTCGGCCGTCGCCGATGCGGCGATGGAGGCGCGGATGCTGGGGCCGGAAATGCTGCGCCGCGGCTATTCCAAGGGCTTCACCTGCGCCACCATCGCCGTCGGCTCGCTGATCACGGCGACCATTCCTCCCAGCCTCGGGCTCATCCTCTACGGCTATGTCGGCAATGTCTCGATCGGGCGGCTCTTCCTCGCCGGGCTGATCCCCGGCCTGATGATGATGGTCGGCCTGATGATCGTGGTCTGGGTCATCGCGCAGAAGCGCGGCTGGCAGCCGGCGGTGAAGGAGCTGCCCTCCGCCCGCGAGGTCGGACGCGCGGTCTGGGACGCGAAATGGGCGCTGCTCTTTCCCGTGGCGCTGCTCGTCGGCATCCGCGGCGGCATCTTCACCCCCTCCGAGATCGGCGCCTTCGCGGTGTTCTACGCGATCCTGGTCGGCGTCGTCTTCCACCGCGAGCTGAGCTGGCATTCGCTGCAGGAGGCGCTGTCGGAAGGCGTGCTCGATTGCGGGGTGATCATGTTCATCATCCTGATGTCGGGCCCGGTCGGCTACGCCATGATCTTCGAGCAGACGCCGCAGGTGATGGCCGAATGGCTGCTCGGCCTGTCCAGCAACCCGACCATCATCATCCTGCTGATCCTGCTGTTCCTGCTGGTGCTCGGCACGGCCCTGGAAAGCACGGTGATGGTGCTGCTGCTGACGCCGATCTTCGTGCCGATCGTCACAAAGATCGGGGTCGACCCGGTGCATTTCGGCATCGTCATGATGTCGATCGTGACGCTGGGCTCGATGACGCCGCCGGTCGGCCCCTGCATGTTCGCGGTCTGCTCGATCCTCGACACCACGATGGAGGAATACACCATCGCCTCGCTGCCCTTCCTGGCGATGATCTGCCTGGTGATCGCGATCCTGGTGATCTTCCCCTCGATCACGCTGTTCCTGCCGAATCTGCTGATGTAGGCCCCCGGCGCCCATGACCGCTAACCCTTCCAGACTTCCCCAGACGACGAGACCGAAACGATGAAGCAAAGCTGGCGCTGGTTTGGACCGGACGACGCCGTCTCACTCGCCGCCGCCCGCCAGGCCGGCGCCAGCGGCATCGTCACCGCCCTGCACCAGATCCCCTATGGCGAGGTCTGGAGCGTCGAGGCCATCGAACGGCGCAAGGGCGAGATCGCCGCGCCCGGTTTCGGCCTGGACTGGGTGGTGGTCGAAAGCCTGCCGGTGCATGAGCGCGTGAAGCTCGGCGAGGGCGATCTCGAGCCGATCTTCGCCAATTACCGGGAATCGCTGCGCAACCTCGCGGCGTGCGGGCTGAAGACGGTCTGCTACAACTTCATGCCGGTTCTGGACTGGACGCGAACGCAACTCGATGCGCCGGTGCCGGGCGGGGCGAAGGCGCTACGCTTCAACATCCATGAATATGTGGCGTTCGACTGGCTGATCCTGCAGCGGCCCGGCGCCGATCAAGGCCATGCCCCGGAGATCCTGGCGCGCGCCAGATCCTGGTTCGAGAGCTCGACGGAGGCCAGCCGCGCGCTGCTGCTCGCCAACATCATGGCGGGGCTGCCGGGCGCCTATGACCGCTATGACGTGCCGAGCCTGCGGGCGATGCTGGCGCGCTATGACGGCATCGATGCGGCGGCGCTGCGCGCCAATCTGAAGCGGTTTCTCGAGGCGGTGATCCCGACGGCGGCGGAGGTGGGGATCAATCTCTGCATTCATCCCGACGATCCGCCGCGTCCGCTCTTCGGCCTGCCGCGCATCGTCTCGACCGAAGACGACATCGCCGCGATTCTGGCGATGGTCGACCATCCGGCCAATGGGCTGACGCTGTGCTCCGGTTCGCTCGGCGCGCATCCGCGCAACGACGTGCCGGCCATCGCCCGCCGCTTCGCGGACCGGATCTGGTTTGCGCATCTGCGCAATGTCGCGAAGGATGCCGACGGCTCCTTCATGGAAGCGGAGCATCTCGGCGGCGATACCGACATGGTCGCGCTGGTCGCGGTGCTGCTCGGCGAGGAAAGGCGGCGCCGTTCCGCGGGGCGCAGCGATTGGGAGATCCCCATGCGCCCCGACCATGGCCACAAGATTCTGGACGATCAGGGCCGGGCCAGCCATCCCGGCTACCCTGCCATCGGCAGGTTGCGCGGGCTGGCGGAGCTGCGCGGCGTGATGGCCGCGCTGGAGCATAAGCAGGGCTGAAGCCGGCTCAGCCCCGGCAGAACTTCTCCGTCCGGTCCGGGCAGAAGCGCAGGATGTTGGACAGCGAGAACAGCACGGAGACGCCGCGATTGGCGCGCACCAGGCCGTTCTCCGCGATCGGCTTGGCGATGGCGAGACCGACCTGCAGATCGTCGTTGACGAAGACGCGGAAACCGGCGCCGGCCGAGACGAGCGTCTGGTCGAGATGGCCCGGCTGCAGCCTGGTGCGGGCGACGCCGCCTTCCATGAAGGCGTAGAGCTGGATGCCCTTCATGAAGGTGAGGTCCCGGCTGTAGTCGTAGCGCAGCTCGGCCGAGCCGGCGATGGCGTCGTCGCCGGAGATCCAGCCGCCATGGAACCCGCGCCCGAAGGAGAGCCCGCCGAGATAGAATTGCTGCGAGGTCAGCAGCGGTCCGGAGGCGAGCTGGCCCGCCGCGGCGAGCTTCACCGACCAGTTCCGGCCGAGCGACTGGTAATGGGTGAGCGAGGCGTTCACCAGCGAGAAATGCGGCGATGCGCCGGCGCGCGAGAGCCAGCTGGTGCTGCTCGGGGTGGGGTCGATCAGGCCGAGGCCTTGCCGATAGGTGGCCGAGACATAGGTGGTGCTGTCCTGCGTCGCCTGCAGCTTGTAATCCGCCGTCAGGCTGGCGAGCCCGATGCGGTCGCCGAAGGTCTTGCCGAACATGTCCTTTTCGACGACGTCGCTGATACCGATCGCGGCCGTCAGCCAGAGCGAATGGCGCTGGGTGAGGAGCGGGGCATAGGCGATGCGCGCCTCATAGGTCTCGGCCTGGGAATAGGTGCGGAGCTGGCGGCGGGTATCGCCGGGCCAGACCTCGCTACGCGAGGCAGACACGCCGACGCGCACGCCGCTGGTGCCGAGCGGCATGTCATAGGCGACCCGGCCGAAGCGCATCTCCTTGGAGGCGTTTGGGACCATCGAGCCGGCGATGACCAGGCTGTCGCCCGCCACCACGATCGAATTGAAGGCGAGACTGGCGGAGGCCTGCCAGGGCCCGACCGATTCCGAGCCCGTATTGTCGACGCCCGCCGCCGAGAAGACGCGCCAGCTCTGCGCCGTCACGGTCAGCCTGAAACGGCCGGTCGCCGTGCCGATCTCGTCCAGCGCCGTATCGGTGATGCGCAGGCCGGGGCGTTCATTGGCGAGCAGGAGCTGGCGCTCGAGCGTCGACAGGCGCGACGGCCGCTCGGCCGCGACGGGCGCGAGCAGCTCTTGCAGACCGAAATCCGCCGTCACCTCGCCTGCGACGCGGATCTCCTCGATCGTGCCTTCGACGAGCTGCAGGCGAAGCCTGCCGCCGGCCAGGTCCTGGGGCGGGATGATCGCGCGGCTGAGATGATAGCCGGCGGCGCGGTAACGCTCGGTGACGGAGCCGGCCAAAGCCAGGAGATCGGCCTGGGACAGTTTGAGACCGATATAGGGAGCATAGGCGTCGCTGAGCGAGCCGGGATCAATGGCCGTCGCACCCTGGATCTCGACCGCCGCGAGCAGGAACAGCGGCGCCTGGTCGGCGCTCATGCTGCCCTGGTCCTCGGAGAGGCGCGGCACGCTGACCGGGCTCTGGCGCTGCTGCTCCTGTTCGAGCTGCTCGAGCTGGACGGGCGGCTGCGTCTGGATTGTCGGCGCCGGCCGGGTCGGCGACTGGGCTCCCGCCTGGGAGGCGCAGGCGAAGGCGACCGCACCCAGCAACCAATGCCCGGAATTTGTCCGTCCGCGCAGGGCGCGCCGCCTCGATAGTCCGATAATCATCGATAGTTCCTGCCAGCACCCCCGCCAAAAGGGTTAGGCCGTCATGGTTAACGATTCCTAACTGACTTCGCCGATTAAGAATCAAGTGCTGCTAATTCAATCTTCACGCGCGGCCTGTAGCGTCTCGAGTATTGCGCGCGTTCGCTTGGGGCGGGGCGACGCGCGATCGACTCAAGGATTGGGCTCGTCATGCGCAGGACTGCAGCAGTTTTCACCGGCCTGGCACTGGCGGCCACGCTCGCCCTCTCGGCGCCGGATAGCGCCTGGGCACAGGATAATATCTGGCGCATCGCCAAGGTCACCGGCCAGGCCTGGCTCGGCGGCGACGGCGTCGCCACTGTGGCGCTCTCCCAGGAATCCGTCCTGAAGCCGGGCGATTCGATCCGGACCGGCCGGAACGGCCGGGTGCTGCTGGTCCGCGGCGCCGAGACGATGATGGTCTCCGCCAATTCGGCGATCAGCCTGCCCGAAGCCGGCCGGGCCGGGATGACGACGGTGATCCAGCAGGCGGGCTCGATCCTGCTCGATGTCGAGAAGCGCAACGTCCAGCATTTCGAGGTCGAAACCCCCTATCTGGCCGCCGTGGTCAAGGGCACGCGCTTCACGGTGACGGTCGCCAACGGCCGGGCCCAGGTGAATGTCGCCCGCGGCCAGGTCCAGGTCGCCGATTTCCGCAGCGGACAATTCGCGCTCGTCCTCCCCGGCCAGATCGCCAGGGCGGCGCAGCGCGGCGTCGGGCTGCAACTGTCCGGCGCCGGCGCGCTGGGCGCGATCCAGCAGGGGCCGGCGCAGGCGCCGCGGGTGACGCCGCTGGCGGTGCCGCAGCAGGGCTTCACGGCCGCACCGGTGCGCAGCGACGCGGCTCCGGCCCGTCCGGTGCTGCAGGAGGCGCGGGCGCCGCGTGATGGCGGCATCGTGCGCGGCCCCGGCGGCGCCTTGCGCATCTCCGCCCCGATGGGCGAGGTGAAGCTCGACATCAACAAGGTCACCAGGGGCCTGGCCCGGAGCGAGGCCGGAATCGCCGCCGGCCAGGGCCGCAAGAGCACGGTCTGGAACAAGGTCGACGGCACGGCCGGCCGCTCCGAGCGCACCGGCAACAGCGGCAATGCCGAGGGCGTCGGGCAAATCGCCTCGGCAGCCGCGACCGCCGCGAATTCCAGCACGGCGCGCGGCAATTCCGTCGCGGCTCTGCAGGCTGCGCTCGGCCAGTCCGATGTGAGGGGCAACGCGTTCGGCCGGGGGAATGGCAACGGTAACGGCAATGGCGGCGGAAATGCCGGCGGGAATGGCAATGGCAACGGCGCCGCAAACGGCAATGACAACGCCAACGGCAACGGCAACGGCAACGACAATGGCAATTCCGGCAGCGGCAATGCGGGTAACGGCAATTCCGGCCGTGGGCTCGGCAACGACCCGCGGCGCGCCGAATATCTGGCCGCCCTGCTCCGCATCCTGCGGGCGATCGACGAGGCGCATGACCGGGCCCGCAACAATGGGAGCGGGAATGGCAAGCGCTGACGCGACCTCCGCCAGAATCGGCTGATGCATGGCTGAATCCTGGCTGAAATCCTGGCGACCGCATCTGCTGGTCGCCGCCGCCCTCACCCTGCTGGCTCTCACGGGCCAGCAGGCGTCTTTGCGCGAAATGCTGTTCGACAGCCGCTTCGACTGGGTGAAGCGCCCGGCCACCGGGCAGATCGTGCTGGCCGAGATCGATTCCCGCGCGATCCGGAGCGTCGGCGTCTGGCCCTGGCCGCGGAGCGTCCATGCCCGGCTGATCGCGGCGGCGGAGAAGGCCGGCGTCACCGATATCGTCTTCGACGTCGATTTCAGCACGCCTTCCAGCGAAGCCGAGGATGCGGCCCTGTCCGAGGCGTTGAAATCGGCGGGCGGCTCGGTCGTGCTCGCCGCCTTCAAGCAGCGGATCGCCGATCGCGGCGACGGCCAGACCCTGCATGTCAACCGGCCGCTGGCGCGCTTCTCCGACCATGCCTGGCTGGGATTGGTGAACGTGCTGCCGGAGCCGGACGGGATCATCCGGCGCTACGGCTTCGGCGCGACCATCGACGGCGAGTTCCAAGCCTCCGCCAGCGCCTTGATGGCCGGCCGCCACGACCCTGCGGCGCCGCCCTTCCGCATCGATTACGGCATCCGCCATGACAGCGTGCCGAGCATCTCGGTCGGCGACATCCTGAAGGGCGATGCCGCGGCGCTGGCCGGGCTGGCGGGCAAGAAGATCATCGTGTCCGGTACGGCGGCCGAGCTCGGCGACCGCTTCATCGTCCCGGGCGGCGACGTCCTGCCGGGCTCGATGGTGCAGGCCCTCGCCGCCGAGAGCATCATCCAGGGCCGCACGCTGCGGATGACCTCGCACGCCTTGTCGCTCGCCGGGCTGACCCTCGTCTTCGGCGCGATGATCCTCGCCTGGCGGCGCTGGCGCGCCGTGACGCGGGTGGCGGCGATCCTCGCCGCGGCCCTCGCGGTCGAAGCCGGGGCGATGCTGGTGCAGGCTCTCCGCCCGGTCGCCATCGACACCTCCCTGATCCTGGCCGCGCTCGCGCTCTATGTCGTCGCCATCGCGGTCGACGAGCTCAACCTGCGCGGGCTGCTGAAGAACCTGGCCGAGCGTCGCTTCCAGCGCGTGGCGATGTCATTGCGCGACGGGCTGGCCTGCACCGATGCCGAGGGACGGATCACGCTCTGGAATCCCGGTGCCGAGGCGATCTTCGGCTATCGCGAGGCGGCGATGATCGGCCAGACTTTCGAGACGCTGCTGGCATCCGGCCAAGGCGAGGCGTTCCGGCTGACGGCGGCGCCGGTGGAGCAGCTCAAGCAGGGCGGCGGTCTGATCGTCGAACTGAAGGGCCGGCGCCAGAATGGCGAGATCTTCGACCTGGAATGCAGCCTCTCGGCCTGGGAGGCCGGGGACATGCTGCAATATGGCGCCGTGCTCCGCGACATCTCCCAGCGCAAGCGCCAGCAGGAACGCATCCGCTTTCTCGCCGAGCACGACACGCTGACCGGCCTGCCCAATCGCAACAACCTGATCGCCCGCATCGAGACGGCGATGCAGCAGCCTGAAGCGAGCCGCGCGCGCACCGCTTTGCTGGCCCTGTCGATCAGCCGCTTCCAGCAGCTGAGCGACCTGCACGGCCATATCTTCGGCGACCATCTGCAGCTGGCGATCGCCGCCCGTCTCGGCGAGCTCCTGGCCGGAACCGGCCTCCTCACCCGGCTCGGCAGCGACGAATTCGCCGTTCTCGCGACGGATCTGCCCGAGGACGAGGCCTGCGCCCTGGCGCAGCGCCTGGTCACCGCCTTCCAGGACGCGCCGATCATCGTCGACGGGCGCCGGCAGCGCGCGCCGCTCTTCGCGGGCCTCGCCATGGCGAGCGAGGCCGAGGATGCCGAGGAACTGCTCGGCAACGCCCATTTCGCCCTGTCCGAGGCGAAGGCGCGGGACATGACCGCGCCCTGCCTGTTCGAGCGCCGCATGCGCAATGCGCTGGAAAAGCGCCATGTGCTCGAGGCCGAACTGCGCGAAGCCTTCACCCGCGGGGAGTTCGAGCTGTTCTACCAGCCGCAGCTCGACCTCGCGACGCGGGCGCTCTCCGGCGCAGAGGCGCTGGTGCGCTGGCGCCATCCGGAGCGCGGCTATGTCTCGCCTGGCGAGTTCATGCCCGTCGTCAACACCACCTCGTTGGCGGAGCCGGTGGCGGCGTGGATCATGGCGACCGCCTGCAGCCAGGCCGCCGCCTGGCAGCGCCGGGGCCATGCCATGCGCGTCGGCGTCAACCTCACCCAGGCGCAATTCGTCGCCGGCAATCTCGCCGACGAGATCCTCGCGCTGCTCGAGAGCACCGGGCTGCGGCCCGAATTGCTGGAGCTGGAGGTCACCGAGGACATCATCCTCGACGACATCGACAAGACGCAGGCGACGCTCGCCCGGATCCGCGCGCTGGGCGTACGCATCGCCTTCGACGATTTCGGCACCGGCTATGGCAGCCTGACCTATCTCAAGGCGTTTCCGCTCGACAAGATCAAGATCGACCAATCCTTCGTCCGCAAGCTGGAACCGGGCTCGCCGGATGCGGCGATCGTCGCCTCGACCATCAGCCTCGGCCATGCGCTGGGGCTCTCGGTGATCGCGGAAGGGATCGAGACCGAGGACGCGCTGGAAATCCTGCGCGGGATGGGCTGCAAGGAAGGCCAGGGCTATCTCTTCGCCAAGCCGCTGCCGGTGCGGGATCTGGAGGCGCGCTTCCTGGCGGAGCAGCCGATGGATCGCCGCGTCGCCTGATCCGCCGGCGGCACCGGCCGAACCAGCACTGCAAAACACACAAGCAGCTTGTTCAGAAATGTGGGGGGTTTGCCGGCGACGGCGGCGTCCCGGCGCGCTAGATGTGACGGCTCAGATCCGGCCGCAGAGCCCGTCCAGCCCGAGAGCGCTTCGATGAAGTTCGAATTCCCCTATCCGTCGGTCCGGGTCCCGGTCTTCGGCGATGCCTGCGTGGCCACGACCCAGCCGCTGGCCGCCCAGGCCGGCCTCGCCATGCTGGCGCGCGGCGGCAATGCCGTGGACGCCGCCATCGCCACGGCGATCGCGCTGACCGTGGTCGAGCCGACGATGAACGGGATCGGCGGCGATTCCTTCGCCATCATCTGGGACGGCGAGACGCTGCAGGGTACCAACGCCTCGGGCGCCGCGCCGGCCGGGCTCGACCCCACCCCGCTCCATGCCTTGCCCTCCATGCCGCTGACCGGCTGGGCGCCGGTGACCGTGCCCGGCGCCGTGTCGAACTGGGTGGCGCTGTCGCAGCGCTATGGCAAGCTGCCCTTCGCCGATCTGTTCGAGCCCGCGATCCGGTATGCGCATGACGGTTTCCTCGTCCCCTATGTCATCGCACGCTCCTGGGCGCTGCAGGCCGGATGGTTCGGCGACATCCCCGGCTTCGCCGAGGCGTTCCTGCCGAATGGCCGCGCCCCCCGGGCCGGCGAACGCTTCCGCAATCCCAACGCCGCCGCGACCCTGACCAAGATCGCCGAGAGCCAGGGCGAGAGCTTCTACCGCGGCGAACTCGCCGAGGCGATCGAGCGCTATGCCCGCGACAATGGCGCGGCCCTGCGCGCCTCCGATCTCGCCGCCCACCGGCATGAATGGGTGACGCCGCTACAGCAGCGCTACCGCGACAGCCTCGTCCACGAGATCCCTCCCAATGGCCAGGGCATCGCCGCGCTGATCGCGCTCGGCATTCTCGACAGGCTGCCGCTGAAGGATCTGCCCCTCGACGATCCCGAGGCCATGCATTTCGCCGTGGAAGCGACGCGTCTCGGCCTTTCCGACCTCCATGCCCATGTCACCGATCCGCGCCAGATGCGGATCACGGCGGAGGAGCTGCTGGCACCGGAGCGCCTCGCCAGTCTCGCCTCGGGCATCGATCCCGCCCGCAGCTCGGGGCTCGCGCCCAAGCCGTCCCGCGCCCAGGGCACGGTCTATCTCTGCACGGCCGATCGCAGCGGCATGATGGTCTCGCTGATCCAGTCGAATTATCGCGGCTTCGGCTCCGGGCTCGTGGTGCCGGGCACGGGCATCGCTCTGCATAATCGCGGTGCCTGTTTCTCGACCGACCCCGATCATCCCAACGCCATCGCGCCCGGCAAGAAGCCGATGAACACGATCATCCCGGGCTTCCTCTCCGATGCCGACGGCACGCCGCGCGCCGCCTTCGGCGTGATGGGCGGCGCCGTGCAGGCGCAGGCGCATGTGCAGGTGGTGAGCCGGCTGGTCGACCAGGATCTGCAGCCCCAGGCGGCGCTCGATGCGCCGCGCTGGCGCCTGGCCGATGACGGCACGCTGCTGGTCGAGGAAGCGATGCCGCGCAGCTGGGTCGAGGCGCTTCAGGCCCGCGGCCATGTCGTCAAGCCGATCCCGCAATGGAGCAATGATTCCGGGGCCGGCCAGCTGATCATGCGCTATGGCGACGGCTATATGGCCGCCAGCGAAAGCCGCCGCGACGGCTATGTCGCGGTGCTCTGACCGGTCGATCCGCGAAGGCCGGCGCGCGCAGCCCCTGCGGCGCCGGCAGCCGTCCTGACGCCCTTGCTCACCGGCGTGGCGTCACCTTCATCGGCATGCCGCCATCGGGACGCAGGGTGATCTGATGGATCGGCCGCGGCGGCCGGTCCCCGGCATGATCGAAGCGCAGCGCGCGGACCATCAGGGACAGCGCCAGCACCGCCTCGACCATCGCGAATTGCTGGCCGATGCAGATGCGCGGCCCGGCGCCGAAGGGCAGATAGGCATAGCGGTCGATCCTCTCGCGCGCGCCGGGCAGGAAGCGCTCCGGGCGGAAGCTCGCCGGCTCCTCCCACAGCGTCTCGTGCCGGTGCAGCACATAGGGGGCGACGATGACCAGGGCGCCCTTGGGGATCGCCACGCCGCCCACCTCGTCATCGGCGATGGCGGCGCGCGAGAGCGACGGCACCGGCGGATAGAGCCGCATCGCCTCCTCGATCACCGCGCGGGTCATCGCCAGCCCCTCGCCGCCGAGCGCGGCCGCGGCGGGATCGCCCGCCACCGCATCGGCCTCGGCCTCGACCTGCTCGCGGATCTCCGGCGCGAGCGACAGCAGATACAGCGTCCAGGTCAGCGCATTCGCCGTCGTCTCGTGGCCGGCGCCGATGAAGGTTACGATGTTGGCGCCGATCTCGGCATCGCTCAGCCCCTGGCCGGTCTCCGGATCGCGGGCGTCGAGCAGCGCCGAGAGCAGGTCCGGCGGCTCGTCGCCCTCGATCGGCGCACCCGCCCGGCGCAGCGCCTGGCGATCGGCGATGATGCTCTCGACGCGGTTCTCGAAGAAGGCGACGGCGGGTCGCGAGCGGATCCTGCCGATGCGCGGCAGCCAGGACGGCGCGCCCAGCACATCCAGCGGATCGATCCGTCCCTGCGTCTCGAAATAGCGGGTCAGCGCCTCGCCGAAGGCCGCGGCGCCGCCGGCGATGCTGTTGGAGAACAGGGTTTCCGCGAGCACGTCATAGGTCAGCCGCGTCATGTCCTGGCTGATGTCGACGATCCGGCCCCTGCGCCGCCCGGCCATGCGCGCGACCTGCGCCTCGATCGGCGGGAGCATCTTGCGGGCCAGCGCGGCGACGCGCCGCGGCGTGAACAGCGGCGCCAGAGTCCGCCTCGCCCGTTTCCAGGCCTCGCCCTCGACCGTCAGCAGGCCCTCGCCAAGGCCCGGAGCGAGAATCGCGCGCTGCAGATCGTCCTTGCGGTAATTGGCGACGTTCTCGACCAGCACATGGCGGATCGCGGCGGGGTCCGACAGCACCACGCCATAGCCGAGCAGGCTCTTGCCGGCGACGATCCGGTCCTGGAAATGCTGCCGCCGCCAGATGGTGAGCGGGTTGCGCCGGAGCCGCAGCAGGAGTTCGAGCCGGCCGAATTCATGATCCGCCGGCACCGGCACGGGCGGCTGCACCGTCCTGCGCATCAGGTCCTGCCTCATCACCAGCGTCGACATGCGGCCCGTCTCCTTGCCCTGATCCTCCCCCCGGAGCCGCGATCTTCGGCCGCGAATGGGCCGCGACTGAGGCGGGATCGCGTCACCAGGGGATGGGCACGCCATGCTGGTCGAAGAAGCCGCCACTGTCGACGGGATCGAGCCCCTCCAGCACAGCGAGGATGCGGGCGGCCGCCTGGTCCGGTGTCTGCACCGAAAGCCCCGCCCGCGCGAAGGGCGAGGACAGTCCCGTCTCGACGGTGCCCGGATGCAACGCGACGCAGATCGCCTGCGGATGGCTGCGCTTCAGCTCGACCGCGGCGGTGCGCATCAGCTGGTTGAGGGCGGCCTTCGAGGCGCGGTAGCCGTACCAGCCGCCGAGCCGGTTGTCGCCGATGCTGCCGACCCGGGCGGAAAGCGTGGCGAAGATCGCCCGCCCCTCGCGCGGCAGGCGCGGCAGCACATGCTTCATCAGCAGGGCCGGGCCGATGGCGTTCAGTGCGAAGGCCCGCGCGAGTTTGTCGGCATCGAGCTCGCGCCAGCTCTTTTCGGGACGCTGCCCCGCATCGTGCAGAAAGCCGGTCGCGTCGATGACGAGACGCAGCGGACCGAGCGAAGCGGCCTGCTGCGCCGCGGCCGCCAGGCTCGCCTCGTCCAGCAGATCGATCGGCGGAGCGCTGCTGCGGCTGAAGCCGGCTACGGCGCGGCCATCCACCTGCAGCCGTGCCAGCAAAGCGCGGCCGATGCCGCCGCCGGCGCCGAAGACCACGGCGAGCCCGGACTCGCTGCTCATCGCCGGGCGGTTCTGGCGGCGAAGAACCGCGCCGCGAGCCGCGCCAGCAGCGGCCGCACCGGCAGGAGCAGGCGATAGCCGCCCTCCAGCAGCCACATCGCCCCCGGCAGGCGTGCGAGCCGCGCCGCCCAGCGCCAGCGCGGCAGGCTCTGCCAGATCAGCACGAAGGCGGCGGCGCCGGAGACGAGCCGGCCCTGTGGATCACGGACGTGAAACCGAGCCATCGCGGCGCTGCGCGCGAGATCAGGCCCCGGCCTCGCATCCTCCGGCGAGATATCGGTGAAGCACAGGCCCTCCGCCCCCTGCTGGCGGCCGTAATGATCGATCTCCGCCCGGCAGAGCGGGCAGGACCCGTCATAATAAACCGTCAGCCGCGTCGTCTCACCGGACATCGGCCTGCCTCCGCGCGGCGAGCCAGGCGGCGCCGATCGCGTCGCCACTGTCGAAGGCGGCCTCGACCCGCGGGCCGATGCACCAATCCCCGCAGGCGCCGATGCCGGCCGCGGCATCGAAATAGAAGGCCTCCCCCGCCGGCTGCTCCACCAGCGCGTAGCGCCAGCGATGGGCGGCGCAATACTCCGGCGACGCCGTCACCCCTGTGATGGCGCCGAACAAGGCGAGCAGTTCGGGCGCGACCGCTTCGGCCTCGCGCTCCAGATGATGCCGCGACCAGGCCGGCGAGGAATGGACCACAACCGTCTGCATCGCGCCGTCACGACCGGGCTTGCCGGAATTGCGCGCGATCCAGGAGATCGCCTCGCCCGGCGGGCGCAGACCGTCGAATGGCAGCGCGATATCGGCCGGGAAGGCCAGCATCAGCGCCCAGCAGGGGGCGTAGCGCACGGCCTCGAGAGCCGGGAAGACGAGACCGGCCGAAGCCAGGAACGGCCCCGCCTGCGGCGCCGGAACGGCGAGGATCACCGCCTCATAGCGGCCATTGCCGGGGGTAGCGCAGGGTCCCTGCGCCGTCAGCACGCTCCAGCCGGTCTCTGTCCGGGCCAGTCCGGTCACCTGCGCGCCGGTGACGATCTCGGCCTCGCCGGCCATGGCGCGGGCCGGCGCCGTCATCCCCGGCGTGCCGACATATTGGCCCGGCTGCCATTGCGCCGCCCGGCCTTCCTGCTCCCAGCGCTCGACTAAATCGCGGAAGCGCTCGCCGCGCGCCGTGAAATATTGTGCGCCATGGTCGAACTGCAGCGCGCCGACCCGCCGTGTCGCCATGCGGCCGCCGAGGCCGCGGCTCTTGTCGAAGAGCGTGACGGCATGCCCCTCCGCCCCGATGCGCCGGGCCGCCGCGAGGCCGGCCATGCCGGCGCCGATGATGGCGATCTGTCCTGTCATGTCCGTCCCTTGCCCTGCTCTACGCGTCTACGCACCGCCGCCCCCGCCGGACCTGCCCCGCAGAGCATGGCATGGCTGCCAGTCCGGAGGATCATGCCGCATCTGCGTACCCGGTTCTGGCGCATGACGGAGCGCCGCCCTAGGTTCCGCCATTCCTCAAACGCAGGCGCGATGTCACGCATGGATCACCGGGTCGAGACCGCCGCGCCGGCTGCGCCGCTGAGCGAAGCCGATATCCGCACCATCTTCTACGGGATCATGGTGGCCATGTTCCTGGCCGCGCTGGACCAGACGATCGTCGCCACCGCCATGCCGACCATCGGGCGCGAGCTCAACGATGTCGCGCATCTGCCCTGGGTGGTGACGGCCTATCTCCTGGCCGCGACGGCGGTGACGCCGCTCTACGGCAAGCTCGCCGATATCCATGGCCGGCGCATCGTGCTCCTCTCCGGCATCGTCCTGTTCGTGCTGGGCTCGGTCGCCTGCGCCTTGGCGCCGACGCTGTGGCTGCTGGTGGTAGCGCGCTTCGTCCAGGGGCTGGGCGGCGGCGGGCTGATCGCGCTGGCGCAGACGATCATCGCCGACATGGTGCCACCGCGGGAGCGCGGCAAATACCAGGTCTACATCGCCAGCGTGTTCATGGCCTCCTCGCTGCTCGGCCCGGTGCTGGGCGGCTTCATCGCCGAGAAGCTGCACTGGTCGGTGATCTTCTGGATCAATCTGCCGCTCGGCCTCGCGGCCTATCTGATGACCTTCGGAGCCTTGAAGAGGCTGCCCCGGTACGAGCGCCCGCACCGGCTGGATCTGCTCGGCGCGGTGCTGATCACCAGCGCGACGGTGACGCTGCTGCTGGCCCTGTCCTGGGGCGGCACGCATTACCCCTGGGGCTCTGCGCCGATCCTCGGCCTCGTCGCGCTGTCGACCTTGCTTTGGCTCGGCTTCGCCTGGCGGCTGCGCAGCGCGCAGGAGCCGCTGATCCCGCTCGATGTCCTGGCCAATCCGGTGGTGCGCTGGGGCACGGTCGCCGCCGGCTTCGGGATGGGCACCTTCATCGGGCTGACGATCTATCTGCCGCTCTATTTCGAGACTGTGCTGGGGTTGAGCGCCGCCTCCTCGGGCCTCGGCCTGCTGCCGCTGACCTGCGGCACGGTGATCGGCGCCACCGCCTCCGGCCGGGCGCTGACCCGGATCAAGCATTACAAGCGCGTGCCGATGGCCGGGCTGACGGTGGCGATCCTGGGCGTGGCCGGGCTCGCTGTCTTCTCCGGCCGGATGCCGCTCCTGCCCTTCGCCATGCTGCTGACGCTGATCTCGCTGGGGCTGGGCACGCTGCTGCCGGTAGCGACCGTGGCGATCCAGAATGCGGTGCTGCAGCATCAGCTCGGCACCGCCACCGCGGTCGCCAATTTCTTCCGCCAGATCGGCGGGGCGCTGATCGTCGCGGTGTTCGGCGCCATCGTGCTCGGCGGCATCGGCGGCGGCGGCGCCGGGCTCTCGCCGGAATCGCTCAGGCTCGGCACCGTCGACCGGGAGCTGATGATCCAGCTGTTCCGCTACGTCTTCTGCGCGACCGGAATGGGGTTCGCGGCCGCCCTCTATTGTCTCGGCCGGATGACGGAGCTGCCCCTGCGCGGGCGTTCGGTGGAGGCCGCGCAGGCGGTATCCGGCGAATAGGCGCTTGCGCCGTGTCAAGGCGCGGTTCGTCCCATCGCGGTCACAGTGTCGGCGCAGGGTCTGCACCCCGACCGAACCGTGGAGCCATCGCCATGTCCGATCTCGTCGTCATCGTCTATCCGACCGAAGCGCGCGCCGAGGAGATGCGCAGCAAGATCATCTCGCTGCAGAAGGAGTACCTGATCGAGATCGGCGACGCGGCGATCGCGGTGATGCAGGATGGCGGCAAGGTGAAGCTGAACCAGCTCCTCAACACCACCGCGCTCGGCGCCGCCTCGGGCAGCTTCTGGGGCCTGCTGATCGGCGCGATCTTCCTGATGCCGATCTTCGGCGTGGCGATCGGCGCCGCCTCGGGAGCGCTCGGCGGGGCGCTGACCGATTTCGGCGTGAACGATGCCTTCATGAAGGAGCTGGCGTCGAGCCTGCAGCCCGGCAATGCGGCGCTGTTCGTGCTGATCAACAAGATGACCGGCGACAAGGTGCTGGAGGCGATGAAGGGCACGGGCGGCGTGGTGCTGAAGACCTCGCTCGACCATAGCCGCGAACAGGCGCTGCGCGACGCCATCGCCAATACGGCGAGCGCGCCGCCCGCCGCCGCGGGCTGAACCGGCCCGGAAAGCCGCGGGCGCGCAGGCTCTGTCGCGCCCGCTGCCGGGAGCTCAGTCGCGCAGCAGCTCGTTGATCCCGGTCTTCGAGCGCGTCTGCGCGTCGACGGTCTTGACGATCACGGCGCAGGAGAGCGAGGGGCCGGGCGTGCCGTCCGGGAAGGGCTTGCCCGGCAGCGAGCCCGGCACCACCACGGAATAGGGCGGCACCTTGCCGATATGGACCTGGCCGGTGGCGCGATCGACGATCTTGGTCGAGGCCGAGATGAAGACGCCCATCGAGAGCACCGATCCCTCGCCGACGATCACGCCCTCCACCACCTCGGAGCGCGCGCCGATGAAGCAATTATCCTCGATGATGGTCGGGTTGGCCTGCAGCGGCTCCAGCACGCCGCCGATGCCGACGCCGCCCGAGAGATGGACGTTCTTGCCGATCTGCGCGCAGGAGCCGACCGTGGCCCAGGTATCGACCATGGTGCCGCTGTCGACATAGGCGCCGATATTCACGAAGGACGGCATCAGCACGACATTGGCGGCGATGTAGGAGCCCTTGCGCGCGGCGGCGGGCGGCACGACGCGGAAACCGGCGGCGCGGAAGCGGTTCTCGCCCCAGCCCTCGAATTTCGAGGGCACCTTGTCCCAGAACACGCCTTCGCCCGGGCCGTTGGCGATGATCATGTTGTCGGTCAGGCGGAAGGAGAGCAGCACCGCCTTCTTCAGCCATTGATGCACGATCCATTCGTCGCCGCTCTTCTCGGCGACGCGGGCCTGGCCTGCATCCAGCATCTCGATCGCCTGCTCGACCGCGTCCCGCACCGCGCCCCGGGTGGAGAGGCCGATCTCGGCCCGGTTGTCCCAGGCGGCATCGATGGTGGCGGCGAGATCGGTCAGGGACATCGGCGGGCTCCGGCGCTGGGGAATGGCTGGCGAGCGATGGCGGATGAGCGCTCCGCCGTCAAGGTTGGCGGCTCTCGCCCCGAGCCTCTTGATCCCGCGGGCGGGCGAGGCAAATTCTATAGCCGATGCCAAAGACATGTATGATGCGCCCATGACCCTGCACACGCGCCCCGAATCCCCCGGCGGGCTGGTCGAGACCGACCAGCGCTCGCGCGAGATCTTCCGCCAGATCGTCGACGGCTATCTCGCCACGGGCGAGCCGGTCGGCTCCCGCAACATCGCCCGGCTGCTGCCGATGACGCTGTCGCCGGCGACGGTGCGCAATGTGATGACCGATCTCGAACTGGCGGGGCTGATCTACGCGCCGCACACCTCGGCCGGGCGGCTGCCGACCGAGCGGGGCCTGCGCTTCTTCGTCGACGCGATGATGGAAGTCGGCAATCTGACCAGCGAGGAGCGCGCCAGGATCGAGGCGCAGATCCGGGCCGCCTCCAGCCACCGCACGCTGGATGCGACGCTGACCGAGGCCTCCGCCCTGCTCTCGGGCCTGTCGCGCGGCGCCGGCGTCGTCGTCACCACCAAGGCCAATGCGCGGCTGAAGCACATCGAATTCGTCCGGCTCGATCCCGCGCGTGCGCTGGTGGTGCTGGTCGCCGATGACGGCACGGTCGAGAACCGGCTGCTCAGCCTGCCGCCCGGGCTGCCCGCCTCGGCACTGACGGAGGCGGCGAATTTCCTGAACGCCCGGATCATGGGCAAGACGCTCGGGGATCTGCGCCAGGAGATCGCGCAGTACCGGGCCGAGATGGAGCGCGAGCTGGACACGCTGACCGCGCGGCTGGTCGAGAGCGGCATCGCCACCTCCTCGGGGCCGAGCAGCGACCGGCATCTGATCGTGCGAGGGCAGGCCAATCTGCTGGAGGATCTCCGGGCCCAGGAGGATCTCGAGCGCATCCGCCTGCTCTTCGGCGATCTGGAGACGCAGACCGACGTGATCGAGCTGCTCACCCGGGCCGAGGCCGGGGATGGCGTGCGCATCTATATCGGCTCCGAGAACAAGCTGTTCTCGATGTCCGGCTCCTCGATGGTGGCGGCTCCGTTCCGCGACGCGGAACAGCGCATCGTCGGCGTGGTCGGCATCATCGGCCCGACCCGGCTGAACTATGCGCGCATCGTGCCGATGGTGGATTACACCGCCAAGGTGGTGGGGCGCCTGCTGGATGGCGGGCGGTGAAGCCCGGCGGTCTGGTCCGGGTCGTCGCACTGGGAGTGACCATGAGCTTTACCTCGGCCCAAGCCCAGAGCGACGCCAAGAGCGATGCCCTGCTCGCAGCCGCCGCCGCGGGGCGGGCCGAGGAGGTGACGCAGCTCGTCCGCTCGGGCGCGCCGCTCGAAGCGAGGGACGCGCAGGGCCGCTCGGCGCTGCTGCGGGCCGTGGCGGAGAACCATGTCGGCGTCGCGAAAACCCTGCTCGAAGCGGGAGCGAGCCCGAATACCCAGGCCGCCAACCGGGACACGCCCTGGCTGCTCGCCGGGGCGCTGGGCCGGGCCGAGATCATCGCCGCCATGCTGCCGCACCGGCCCGATCTCTCGATCCGCAACCGCTTCGGCGGCAATGCGCTGATCCCCGCCTGCGAGCGCGGCCATGTCGAGGCGGTGCAGGTGCTGCTCCGCAGCGGCATCGATCTCGACCACGTCAATGATCTCGGCTGGACCTGCCTGCTCGAGATCGTGATCCTGGGCGATGGCGGGCCGCGCCACCAGCAGGTCGCCAAGCTCGTTCTCGACGCCGGCGCCGATCCGAACCTCGCCGACCGGAACGGGGTGACGCCGCTGGCTCATGCCCGCCAGCGTGGCCAGCAGGCCGTGGCCCGCCTGATCGAGCAGGCCGGCGGCCGCTGAGGCGCACCGATTTGGCATGGGCGGCGGATCGCGCTACCTGTGCCGGCCACGCGGCCCGGCCGCTCCTCGAACCGATCGCAGAGGCAAATGCCCATGACCGACACCCTGCCCGACCGCCTCTCCTCCAACCCGAACAGCCCCTATTATGACGAGGAGCTGCTGGCGCGGGACGTCGGCGTGCGCTTCAAGGGCGTCGACAAGACCAATGTCGAGGAATATTGCGTCAGCGAGGGCTGGGTCCGCCTCACCGCCGGCAATGCCAAGGATCGCTTCGGCAATCCGATGACGGTGAAGCTGAAGGGCACGGTCGAGCCCTATTTCCGCAAGCCCGCCGAGAGCTGAGGTCAGGCCCGCTCAGGCCAGCTCCTTGTAGAAGAAGGTCGAGGCGCAATCGCCGCCATCCGGCATCAGCGCATAGCGCGGAATGGTGCCGACCTCGGTCCAGCCCAGCCGCGCATAGAGCCGGCGGGCCGGGCTCGCCTCGTCGGTGTCGAGCACCAGCAGGCTGCGGCCGTGAAGCCTGGCCAGCGCCTCGGCCTTTTGCACCAGTGCCGCGCCGATGCCCTGCCGGCGCGCGGCGGAATGCACGAGCACCTTCGCGATCTCGGCGCGATGCGGCTGGTTCGGCTTGCCGATCAGATGCAGCTGCGCCGTCCCCACGATGCCGCCGGCCTGGCGTGCGGCCAGCAGCAGCACCCGCCCTGCGGCGACCTCCTCCGCCACGCCGGCCCAATAGGCCCGGTAATCGGCCGGGGTGTTCCAGGCCATGAAGCCGACCGAGGCGCCGTTCGCCACCACATCCTGCAGGATCGCCGCCAGCGCCGGAATGTCCTGCCGCGCGCCCTCGCCGTCCAGCACGCCGATATCGAGCCCCATGCCCTGTTCGCTCATGCCCTGCCCCTTCATGCCCCGTCCGAGATCATCAGGACCACGGCATAGCGGACGGGCGCGGTGCCGGGATTATGGAAGGCGATCGGCTGGTCGAGCCGCATATGCAGGCAGTCGCCGGTCTCGAGCCGATGCGTCACGGCGCCGAGGGTGAGCTCCAGCACCCCGTCGAGCACCCAGACCTGCTGGTCCGTGCGGCCCGGAGGCCGCGACCGGTCGATGACGATGCGGGCGCCGGCCGGCACCTCCACATCGACGATGTTGATGTCCGAGCCGCTGCCGGCCGGCGAGACGTTGCGGCGGACATAGCAGCTGGCGGGGTCCTGCCAGACCGGCTGCTCCGCCCGCCGCGCGACCGGGCCACCGGCGGCCCTGTCGCCGAACAGCGAGGACAGGCTGATGCCGAGCCCGGTGGTGAGCTTCATCAGCAGGGTCGCGGTCGGGCTCGATTCGCCGCGCTCGACCCGGGAGACCATGGCGCGGCTGACGCCGGTGCGCCCCGCCAGATCCTCGAGCGTCCAGCCGCGCGCCTGCCGCGCCGCCTTCAGCTTCTGGCCGAGCCGCCTGTCGAGATCGCCATTGTCCTGCGCATCCTGCATAAGCCAAGAAAAATTCCAATATCGTGGAATGTCAAGCCGGCGCGAAGCAGCCGCTGCGGGCGCTTCGTCTCACCCGGGCGCAAACGCTTGGCGCGACAGGCTTACGCTGCTATCTGCGCCGGATGAGCACCCAGAGCTTCGACAACATCCGCAATTTCTCGATCGTGGCGCATATCGACCACGGCAAGTCCACGCTCGCCGACCGTCTGATCCAGACGACGGGGACGGTGGCTGCGCGCGACATGAGCGAGCAGATCCTCGATACCATGGATATCGAGAAGGAACGCGGCATCACCATCAAGGCGCAGACCGTCCGGCTCGATTACCGGGCCAAGGACGGCAAGGATTACATCCTGAACCTGATGGACACCCCCGGCCATGTCGACTTCGCCTATGAGGTGTCGCGGTCGCTCGCCGCCTGCGAGGGCTCGCTGCTGGTGGTCGACGCTTCGCAGGGCGTGGAGGCGCAGACGCTCGCCAATGTCTACCAGGCGCTCGACGCCAATCACGAGATCGTCACCGTCCTCAACAAGATCGACCTGCCGGCGGCCGAGCCGGAGCGGATCAAGCAGCAGATCGAGGATGTGATCGGCCTCGACGCCTCGGAAGCGGTGCCGATCTCGGCCAAGACCGGGCTCAACATCGAAGGCGTGCTGGAGGCGATCGTCCAGAAGCTGCCGGCGCCGAAAGGCGACAAGGAGGCGCCGCTGAAATGCCTGCTGGTCGACAGCTGGTACGATGCCTATCTCGGCGTCGTCGTGCTGGTGCGCGTGATCGACGGTGTGCTGAAGAAGGGCATGACGATCCGGATGATGCGCGCCAACGCCGCCTATGGCGTCGACCGCGTCGGCGTGTTCAAGCCCAAGATGCTCGAGGTCAAGGAACTCGGCCCTGGCGAGGTCGGCTTCTTCACCGCCTCGATCAAGGAGGTCGCCGATACCGCGGTCGGCGACACGATCACCGATGACCGGCGGCCGACGCCGCAGCCGCTGCCGGGCTTCAAGCCTGTGCAGCCCGTGGTGTTCTGCGGCATCTTCCCGGTCGACGCCGCCGATTTCGAGGATCTGCGCGGCGCGATGTCGAAGTTGCGGCTCAACGATGCCAGCTTTTCCTACGAGATGGAGACTTCGGCCGCGCTCGGCTTCGGCTTCCGCTGCGGTTTCCTCGGCCTGCTGCATCTGGAGATCATCCAGGAGCGGCTGGAGCGCGAGTTCAACCTCAATCTGATCTCGACCGCGCCCTCCGTGGTCTATCACCTGCGGCTGCGCGACGGCTCGGTGCTGGAGCTGCACAATCCGGCCGACATGCCGGATGTGATGAAGATCGAGACGATCGAGGAGCCCTGGATCCGCGCCACGATCTTCACCCCCGACGAATATCTCGGCTCGGTGCTGAAGCTGTGCCAGGACCGGCGCGGCCTGCAGATCGACCTCGGCTATGTCGGCTCGCGGGCCAAGGTGGTTTACGACCTGCCGCTCAACGAGGTGGTGTTCGACTTCTACGACAGGCTGAAATCGATCTCGAAGGGCTATGCCTCCTTCGATTATGCGATCACCGATTATCGCGAGGGCGATCTGGTGCGCATGTCGATCCTGGTCAATGCCGAGCCGGTCGACGCGCTCTCGATGCTCGTCCACCGCACCCGCGCCGATTCGCGCGGGCGGGCGATGTGCGAGAAGCTGAAGGAGCTGATCCCGCCGCACATGTTCCAGATTCCGGTGCAGGCGGCCATCGGCGGCAAGATCATCGCCCGCGAGACGATCCGCGCCCTGCGCAAGGACGTCACCGCCAAATGCTATGGCGGCGACGCGACCCGCAAGCGCAAGCTGCTGGAGAAGCAGAAAGAGGGCAAGAAGAAGATGCGGCAATTCGGCAAGGTGGAGATCCCGCAGGAGGCCTTCATCGCCGCACTCAAGATGGACAGCTGATCGGGATCCTCCGTCGGAGCGGCGCTAACCCTGCGGCACGCCGCCGCATCATGCCGCGGAATCCGAGGCCGGGGCGCATGAATTGTCCCTTTTGGACGATTGACGTTACGTATTGTTAGTCGGATCGGTCTATGTCGATGGGATGCGTCCCGCGACCGATCCGTTACAGCTGCATCCGGCCGTCCACCGCGAATTGGTGGATCTGCTCTATACCGCGCTGCCGCAGGTCTCCGCCATCGGCGGCGCTGCGACGATGGCCGCCTGCGCTCTGGCGGTGGGGCGATGGGATCTGGATTACGCGCTCGTCGCCGGGCTCATCGCCGCCACCGGCGGGCTGCGACTCAGCTGGCTGATGCGCTATCCCCGCAGCCAGCCGCTGAGCCAGGCGCAGCTGCAGCGCTGGGAGCGCCTCTACGCCCTCGGCTCGACCCTGTTCTGCGGCGCTCTGGGCGTGCTCTCCTTCCTGGCCCTGAGCAAAGGCGACCAGCCGGGCGCCTGGGTCGGGCTCGGGCTCAGCCTCTCCAATTGCATCGGCATGATCTCGCGCGCCGCGGTGCGCCCCTGGATCGTCGCACTCTCCTCCGGCGTGCTGGTGATGCCGACGATCATCGGCGCCCTTTTGCGGCCCGAGCTGCCCTATCAGATCGGCGGCGTCCTGCTGGTACTGTTCTGGCTGACCTTACGAGAGGCGTCGCGCCATCTCAGCCGAAATTTCATTCAGCGCATCGAGGCGGAGCGTGAATTGGCGCATCACGCCAGCCATGACACGGTCACCGGCCTGCCCAACCGCTTCGCCTTCATGAAGCGGCTGAACGCGGCCGGGCAGAGCCCGGGCACCGCCTTCGCCGTGCTGGCCATCGATCTCGACGGGTTCAAGCCGGTCAATGACCGGCTGGGGCACCCGGTCGGGGACGAGGTGCTGAAGCAGATCGGCTCGCGGCTGATGCGCGCCGTCGGCCCGCGCGGCATCGCCGCCAGGACCGGCGGGGACGAGTTCATGCTGCTGCTGCTGTTCGACGGGCCGGAGCCCGATGCCGCTTCGGCCGAGGCCCTGGCGCAGCGCGTCATCATCCAGCTGCACAACCCGGTGAAGCTCGACGTGCCGGTCTCGATCGGCGCCAGCGTCGGCATCGCCTCCGGCCGCGCGCAGAGTTCGCGCGACGAGCTGCGCCAGCTGCTGGTGGCCGTGGACAAGGCGCTTTACGAAGCCAAACGCGCCGGCGGCGGCGTCTTCCGCTGGGCCGATCGCGACGGCGTTGGCCGGCAGGCGGCCTGAGCGGCTGGGCTAGATCCGCACCCCGAGGCCGCGCAGCCTGGCCCGCAGGTCGATCGGCTCGACGAAATGCACCGTCTGCATCCCGACCGCGCCGGCGGCCTCGATATTTTTGGCGCTGTCGTCGATGAAGACGCAGTCCTGCGCCTGCAGGGCGTAGCGGCTCAGCAGCGTCTCGAAGATCGCCCGGTCGGGCTTGATCAGCCGCTCATGGGCGGAGACCACCGCCCCGTCGAAGCGGCCGAGGAAGGGAAAGCGGATCAGGCATTCCGCCCATTTCTCGCGCGAGAAATTGGTGATCGCATAGACTTTCTCGCCGCGGGCCTTGAGCTCCTCGAGGATTTCGACGCTGTCCTCGATGATGCCGGGGACGGTCTCGTGCCAGCGCTCGTCATAGGCGCGGACCTCGCGCTCCCATTCCGGGTGGTCGCGGGTCAGGAGGGCGACCGCCTCCTCCCAGGAGCGGCCGCGATCCTGCTCGATGTTCCAGGCGGCGGTGCAGACATTCTGCATGAACCAGCGGCGCCTCTCCTCGTCGGGGATGAGCTCGCGATAGAGCAGCGCCGGGTCCCAGCGGATCAGCACATTGCCGACATCGAAGACGACATGGGGGGAGGAGGCACGCATGTCCGGGTCCGTATCGCCTGTCGCAAGGGGAAGCCGCTCACGCCCTTGTGTGCCATCGATGGCGACAGAGGCAAGGGGAAGCGCCTATCTAGCATGGCATGGCGAATGACGGGACGCGCATGGCAGCGAAGACATGGACGGGCTACGCGCCCTGGCTCGACCGGCAGGGGCGGCTCTCGGGGCTGAGGGCGCTGGCTTTCGCGCTGCTGCTGATCCCGGCGCTGATCCTGGCCTATGAAGCCTGGACCGGGCAGCTCGGCTCGAAACCCTGGACCCGCGCGGTCCACGACACCGGGACCTGGTCGATCCGCATTCTGCTGGTAACGCTGGCGGTCTCGCCGCTGCGGCGCATCCTGGACTGGGGCAAGCTGATCGGCATCCGGCGCATGCTCGGGCTGGGCGCGATGAGCTATGCGCTGGCGCATCTGCTGCTCTATTGCATCGACCTCGCCTTCGACTGGGGGCTGATCCTGTCGGAAATCGTCAAGCGCTTCTATCTGACCGTCGGCATCGTCGCGGTGTTCGGTCTGGCGGCCCTGGGTGCGACCTCGACCGACGGCATGATCCGGCGGATGGGCGCTCAGGCCTGGCAGCGCCTGCATAATCTCGTCTACCTCATCACCGCGCTGGGGCTGCTGCATTTCGCCCTGCAATCCAAGATCGACGTCAGCCAGCCGGCGCTTCTCAACGGGCTCTTCGCGCTGCTGCTGCTCTATCGGCTGATGAATCGCTGGAAGCTGCCCGTCACCGCCGCGAGCCTCGTCGCGGCCGCGCTGGCGACCGGGCTCGCCACGGCGCTGGCCGAAACCGCATGGTACGCCACCACCACGGGCGTATCGGCCTGGATGGTGTTCCAGGCGAATTGGGACGTGCTGACCTATCAGGACCTGCAGTTCCTGCGTCCCGGCCATTGGGTGGCGCTGGCCGGGCTCGCGGTGGCGCTGGCGCATGCGGTGAGGTCCGGCGTCCGGGAGCCGAAGCCGGTCCGGGCCGGGCGCCTCAGGAGCCAGAGCGCGACGAGCGAATGAGGCCGCGGCGCATCGCGGAGGTTGGCAGCATCGGCACAAGCCTCTAACCCTGTCGGGATGCCGGACGATCCTAACGCCCAGCCCACTGCCGACGTCGCCGCCGCCGATCTCGCGGCGCAGGGCGTCGACGCGGCACGGGGCGGCAACAGCACGCTGCAGCCCCTGCGCCACGCCATGTTCAGGAAGGTCTGGTTCGCCAGCCTGGCCTCGAATTTCGGCGGCATGATCCAGAATGTCGGCGCCTCCTGGATGATGATCTCGCTGGCCGCCTCGGCCGATGTGATCGCTTTGGTGCAGGCCTCGACGACGCTGCCGGTGATGCTGTTCGCGCTGGCGGCCGGAGCGATCTCCGATAATTACGACCGCCGCCGCATCATGCTGACGGCGCAGGGCTTCATGTTCTGCGTCTCGCTCGGCCTGGCGGTCAGCGCTTGGTTCGGCCTGCTGACGCCCTGGCTGCTGCTCGGCTTCACCTTCCTGATCGGCTGCGGCAACGCGCTGAACGGCCCGGCCTGGCAATCCTCGGTCGGCGATCTCGTGCCGCGCCCGGATCTGCCGGCGGCGATCACGCTGAACAGCGTCGGCTTCAACATCGCCCGCAGCGTCGGCCCGGCGCTGGGCGGCTTCATCGTCGCGGCGCTGGGCGCCGTCTCGGCCTTCATCATCAATGCGGCGAGCTATGTCGCGCTGATCGCGGTGCTGGCGCGCTGGCGGCCCCCCAAGGTCGAGCGCCAGCTGCCGCGCGAGACGCTCTGGCTGGCCATGGGCGCGGGGCTGCGCTACGTCGCGATGTCGCCGAACATCCGCAGCGTGCTGCTGCGCGGCGCCTTTTTCGGCTTCGGCGGCATCGCCGTACAGGCCCTGCTGCCGGTGATCGCGCGCGACCTCGTCCGCGGCGGCCCCCTCACCTTCGGGCTGCTGCTCGGCTCCTTCGGCTTCGGCGCGGTGGCCGGGGCCTTCTTCAGCGCCCGGCTGCGCCGCCGGCTCTCCACCGAAATGCTGACGCGGCTATGCTTCCTGGCCTTCGCGCTGGCGACGGTGATCGTCTCGCTGAGCACGGTGACGGCGCTGTCCATGCTCGGGCTGGTCATGGCCGGAGCGGCTTGGGTGCTGGCGCTCTCGACCTTCAACGCCACCGTCCAGTTCTCGGCACCGCGCTGGGTCGTCGGCCGGGCGCTGGCGCTCTACCAGATGGCGACCTTCGGCGGCATGGCGCTCGGCGCCTGGCTCTGGGGCGAGGCCGCGCATGGGGTGAGCACCGAGCAGGCCCTGCATCTGGCCTCTCTGGCGCTGCTCGCCGGCGGGGCCGTCGGCCTGCGCCATCCGCTGCCGCCGCTCGAGGCGCTGAATCTCGATCCGCTGAGCCGCTGGCGGGCGCCGACCGTGGCGGTCGACATCGAGCCGCGCAGCGGGCCGGTGATCGTGACGATCGAATACATCATCGCGCAGGAGGATATCGTCGCCTTTCTCAGCGCGATGGCGGAGCGCCGCCGCATCCGGCGCCGCGACGGCGCGCGGCATTGGGCGCTGCTGCGCGATCTGACCAATGCCGAGCTCTGGATCGAGCGCTATGACAGCCCGACCTGGGTCGAATATATCCGCCAGAACCAGCGGGTGACGCAGGCGGATGCCGAGATCGGCCAGCGCGTGCGGGCGCTGCATCGCGGGCCGAACCCGCCGGTCGTGCACCGCATGATCGAGCGGCAGGTCGGCTCGATGCCGAGCGTCAGGCCGCCGTAGCCCCGCGGCGACGGGCCGACGGAGAGCTGAGCCCGGTCAGCCGACGATCCAGAGGCCGGCGAGGCCGACCATGCCGACGATGATGCGCCACCAGGCGAAGAGCGCGAAGCCGCGCTTCGAGACATAGTCGAGAAAGAGCCGCACCACGAGCAGCGCCGAGCAGAAGGCGGCGATGAAACCGACGACGATCAGGATGGTGTCGTCGAAGGTCAGGGTCTTGTAGTTCTTCAGGAGATCGTAGGCGAAGGCGCCGGCCATGGTCGGCATCGCCAGGAAGAAGGAGAATTCGGCTGCCGCGCGCTTGCTGGCGCCGAGCAGCATCGCGCCGACGATGGTCGAGCCCGAGCGCGACACGCCGGGGATCATCGCCAGGCACTGCACCAGCCCGATCTTAAGATACATCGAGAGCGGGAATCGGGTCGCATCCTCGTGCTTCACCTCCAGCTCGAGCTCGTCGACCACCATCAGCACCAGCCCGCCCGCGATCAGCGAGGTGCAGACCAGGACGGGGTTGAACAGCACCGTCTTGATGAAGCCATGGGCGAGGGCGCCGATCAGCGCCGCCGGCAGGAAGGCTACGAGGACGCCGAGCACGAAGCGGCGCGCCTGCGGATCGCTGCCCAGGCGCATGGCGATGTCGAGCAGGCGGCGGAAATAGACCAGCATGATCGCCAGGATCGCGCCGAGCTGCACCAGCACCTCGAAGGATTTGCCGTTCGATTCGAAGCCGAGGAAATGGCCGAGCAGCAGGAGATGGCCGGTGGAGGAGACCGGCAGGAACTCCGTCAGCCCCTCGACGACGCCGAGGATGATGGCCTCGATCAGGTTTTCCATCGCATGTCCTGTCCGGGAATCAGCGCCGCTCGAGCCGCATCGGTAAAGCCTCGCCCTCTATCGGGCCAAGGCCTTTGCGAATTGGTTACCAGTTCGCAAAGCCGACCCTGCTATCCTGAAGGAATGGGCGCGAGCGGCTTGTGACGGTCCATAGCCGCGCGTATAGCGGGCCACCACGCAAGTCAGGGCGCGGCGCTGTCACGCGGCCCTGCTTCGGCCGCACCCGAATGTTCCAAGAGTGCCATGGCGACGCTTCATCATTATCCGCTCTGCCCCCAATCCCGCTTCATCCGACTCGTTCTCGGCGAGTTCGGCATGGAGGCCGAGCTCGTCGAGGAGCGGGTCTGGGAGCGGCGCCGCGAATTCCTGGAGCTGAACACGGCCGGGACGACGCCGGTCTTCCTTGAGGATAGCGGACTCGCCGTGCCGGGTGCCGGGCCGATCGCGGAATATCTCGACGAGACCCGCGGGCTGGCGCTGGCCGAGCGCCGCCTGCTGCCGGAAGGGCCGGGCGAGCGGGTCGAGGTGCGCCGGCTGCTCGACTGGTTCAACCTGAAATTCGACGCCGAGATCACCGCGCCGCTGGTGCTGGAAAAGGTGATGAAGCGCTTCATGAACCGCGACGAGGGCGGCGGCCCGCCCGAGATGAGCGCGATCCGTGCGGCGCGCAGCAATGTGCGCTATCATCTGCGCTACATCGCCTGGCTCACCGCCAAGCGGAACTGGCTGGCCGGTCCCACGCTGAGCTATGCCGATCTCGCCGCGGCGGCGCATCTTTCCTGCGTCGACTATCTCGGCGACGTGCCCTGGGAAGAGGATGAAGCGGCCCGCGCATGGTATGCGAGGATCAAGTCCCGGCCGAGCTTCCGGCCCCTGCTGAGCGATCGCGTGCCCGGGATGGCGCCGAGCGCCCATTACGACAATCTGGATTTTTGAAGCCGTCGGCCTCTCGCACCGGCGCCACCCTGTCGGGGGACGCACTGAAGCAGGCCGTCGTCGCGCGCGCGCGGCAGGAGGGCTTCGCCATCGCCCGCATCGCCACCGCCGATGCGATCCCCGAGGCGCCGGCAAGGCTGCAGGCCTGGCTGGAAGCCGGGCATCACGGCGAGATGGGCTGGATGGCGGAGCGCCTGGCCGAGCGCGCCGATCCGCGGCGGCTGTGGAGCGAGGTGCGCTCCGTCGTGATGCTGGGCATGAGCTACGCCTCCGAGGAGGATCCGCTCGCGGTGCTGGCCCGGCCGGAACAGGCTGCGATCTCGCTCTATGCGCGGCGGCGCGACTATCACGACGTCATCAAGGGCAAGCTAAAGAGCGTCGCCGGGCTGCTGGCGGCGCGCGGCGGCGCCGACGTCAAGGTCTTCGTCGACACCGCGCCGGTGATGGAAAAGCCACTGGCGCAGGCGGCCGGCCTCGGCTGGCAGGGCAAGCACACGGTTCTGGTCTCGCGCGAGCACGGCTCCTGGCTGTTCCTCGGCGCGATCTACACCTCCGCTTTGCTGCCGCCGGATGCGCCCGAGCAGGATCATTGCGGCAGCTGCCGGCGCTGCCTGGCGATCTGCCCGACCGATGCCTTTCCCGCCCCCTATCGGCTCGATGCGAGGCGCTGCATCGCCTATCTCACGATCGAGCATGCCGGCCATATCGATGCGGAACTGCGCCCCGGCATCGGCAACCGCGTCTTCGGCTGCGACGACTGCCTGGCCGTCTGCCCCTGGAACAAATTCGCCGGCGCGGCGCAGGAGACGCGGCTCGCGCTCAAGGAGGAGCTCGGCGCGCTCGATCTGGCGACGCTGGCGGGGCTCGACGATGCCGGCTTCCGCACGCTCTTCGCCGGCACGCCGGTGAAGCGGACCGGGCGCGACCGGGTGGTGCGCAACACGCTGATCGCCATCGGCAATAGCGGCCGCCCCGCTCTCGCTCAGCATGCCGAGGCGCTGCTGCGCGATGCATCGCCCCTGGTGCGGGCGATGGCGGTCTGGGCATTGGGGCGGCTCGTGCCGGAGCGGGCCCGCAGCCTCGCCCCCGCGCATCGCGGGCTGGAAAGCGATGCGCAGGTCCGGCAGGAATGGGATGTCGTCACGGAGCTGGAACGGGTCGCATGAAGATCGCCATCATCGGCCTGGGCTATTCCGCCGGCTATTTCGCCAGGGAGGCGCAGGCGGCGGGCCATGAGATCATCGGCACGGTGCGCAGCGACGCGAAAGCGCGGGCGCTGACGCAGGCCGGGCTGCCCACGCTCGTCTTCGACGGCGTCTCGGTGTCGCCCGAGCTGGAGGCGGCGATCCATGCGGCCGATGCCGTGCTGGTCTCGACACAGCCGACCGCCGATGGCGACCCGGCGCTGGCCTGCCTGGGTGCGGCGCTGTCGGCCGCGCCCGCTCTCGGCTGGATCGGCTATCTCTCGACGATCGGCGTCTATGGCGATCATGGCGGCGCCTGGATCGACGAAAGCGCCGCCTGCCAGGCGGGGCCGGGCCGCGCCGGGGCGAGGCTCGCGGTCGACGAGAGCTGGCTCGCCTTCGGCGCGTACAGCGGCAAGCCGGTGCAGATCTTCCGGCTGTCGGGGATCTATGGGCCCGGGCGCAACGCCATCGTCAATCTGCGCGAGGGCACGGCGCGGCGGCTGGTCAAGCCGGGCCAGGTCTTCAACCGCATCCATGTCGCGGATATTGCGGGCGTGCTGCTCGCCTCGCTGCGGCAGCCGCGCGCGGGGGCGATCTACAACGTCACCGATGACGAGCCGGCGCCGCCGCAGGATGTGGTGAGTTACGCGGCCGCGCTGATCGGCGTGACGCCGCCTCCGGAAATCCCCTATGACCCGGCGCATCTCTCGCCGATGGCGGCGAGCTTCTACAGCCAGAACAAGCGCGTCTCCAACGCGCTGGTGAAACGCGAATTCGGCTATGCCTTCCGTTACCCCAGCTATCGCGAAGCCCTGACCGCCCTGGCTGCGGCGGGGGAGTAGGCCGGGACGGGGCACGGGCATCGCGCAGCGCGGCCAGCCGCGGAGCATTCAGGCCGCGGCGGGTGGCGTCGTCGCTGTTCTAAGCTCCCGGCGCGCGCTCGGCCGTCACGCGGCGTAGCGCTGGCCTTCCTCGCCGTAATAATCGACATAGCGCCGGTCTATCGCCGCGACGGGCAGGATGACGAGCACATCCGTGGTGCCGAATTGCCGATCCACCACGGCGCCGGCGCCGAAGCGGGCGCCCAGCCGCAGATAGCCTTTGATCAGCGGCGGCATCTGCTTGAGCGCCAGCTTGGCGTCGAGGGTTTCCGCCGGGAGCAGGTCCATGCCGATGCCGCGCGCGCCCTGCGCGGCGCAGCTCCACGCCCCTTCCGCCCGGGCGTGGTGATGCAGGAAGGACAGGGGCAGAGCCAGCCTCGCGGGGTCGGTGCCGTCGAAGCTGGCGCAGCCGAACATCGCGTCGATGCGGTGATGGCGGATATAGGCCCAGATGCCGTGCCAGAGCAGCTCCACCGTCTTCTTGGTGCGGTAGGGCGCGAGCACGCAGGAGCGGCCGAGCTCCAGGAAGCGCAACCCGCCATGCCGCGCGATCATCGGCGCGACGTCGAATTCGCTCTGGGTGTAGAAGCCGCCGAGCCGCGCCGCCGCATCCTGCCGCATCAGCCGATAGGTACCGACGACGCGCGGCCTGATGCCGCCGAAGCGGCCGCGCGCGGCGTGGTCGATGACGAGCAGATGGTCGCAGGCCTTGTCGAACCGGTCGGCATCGCGGCGGAACATCCGCGAGACCACGCCCGGCTTCGCCGACATTTCCTGGTAGAACACCCGGTAGCGCAGGCGCTGGGCCCGCCATATCTCGCGCGGCCCACGCGCCAGCCGGACCTCCAGCGAACCGCTGCGCCCGAGCGTGCCGGACAGCGCCTCCTCCCGCAGCTCGCCGAAGCGGAAGCCGCCCGGAATCAGCATCATCGGCGAGAAGCGCGCCAGGAAAGGCTGCGCGCCCGGGGGGTGATTTGCCGGCTTCGCTCCATCGACGGTCCGAGGCGTCATGCGTCCGTTCGCCCTGCTGATCTGCCCGCGCCGCCATCTCGCGACGCGGCCACGCTAGCGTCACTGATCTAACAGCTTCGCGACAAAACTGCGTCAGGCTTATGACGCCGGTTCAGGAGCCGGTCGCGACATTGTGCCGGCTCGCGACGCGCTCCAGCCAGCCGGCGAGCACCGCCCGCTCCAGCGGCTTGGCGAGGCAGGCATCCATGCCGGCGGCGCGGGCCTCGGCCTGGTCGGCCGCCGAGACATTGGCGGTGACCGCGAGCAGCGGCAGCGGCTCGCTGGTCCTGATCTCGGCCTCCAGGGCGCGGATCGCCCGCGCGACGGCGAGGCCGTCGAGCTCCGGCATGCGAATATCGAGCAAAACGAGGTCGAGATGCTCCTCCATCCCGCTCAGACTCGCCTCGACATGGCGCAGCGCCGCCCGACCGTCCCGCACGCGTACGGCGCGATGGCCGAGCTTCTCGAGCGTACGGGTGGCGAGGAGCGCGTTGATGTCGTTGTCCTCGGCGACCAGCACCGTCAGCCGGGGCCCCTGCGCGCCGGGCGCCGTGCCGGACGCCTGGCCGGGGTCGCGGCGCGGCGCGGCCTGGGCCGCGGCCGAGAGCCGCTCATAGAGCGAGCGGGCGCGCACCGGCTTGATCAGGAAGCCGGTGAAGGCCGGGGCGAAGCCGGGCCCGGCCTGGCGCCGCTCGCCCGGGGTGAGCAGCACCAGCCGCTCGCTCAGCCCGGCACGGCGGGCGGCCTCGGCCAGCTGGAAGGCGCTGTCCTGGCCGAGGGCCCGGTCGATCAGGATGGCGTCGAGGGCCGGCATCGCGCGCAGGGCGGCGAGGGCCGGCTCGGCGGCATCGCAGCGGATCGCCGTCGCGCCCGCGGCCTCGACCGCCTTGACCAGGAATTGCGGCGCGAAAGCCCCCGCCGCCGCGATCAGGATGCGCCGCCCCGTCCAGTCCGGGGGCGACAGAGCGGGCGCGGCCTCCGCGACGGCGAGCGGCAGGCTGACGGTGAAGGTCGCACCGGCGCCCGGCCGGCTTTCGAGCGCGATCGTGCCGCCCATCAGCCCGACCAGCCGCCGGACGATGGCGAGGCCCAGCCCGGTGCCCGAATGGCTGCGGCTCGCCCCCGTCTCCGCCTGTTCGAACTCCTCGAAGATCGCGGCGTGGCGGCTTTCGGGAATGCCCGGGCCGGTATCGGCGACGGCGATCTCGATCCGCCCGTCAGTGTGGTAGAGGCTGATGCCGACGCCGCCCTGCGCCGTGAACTTGACCGCGTTCCCGACGAGGTTGAGCAGGATCTGGCGCAGGCGGTCGCGGTCTCCGACCAGCCTGGCGGGGAGATCGGGCGCGATCGCGGCGGCGATCTCCAGCCCTTTTTCCTGGGCGCGCGGCGCCATCAGCTCGCATATTGTCTCGACCAGCTGCGCCGGATCGAAGGGGGCGAGCGCGAGCGCGAGCTTGCCGGCCTCGACCTTGGCGACATCGAGAATATCGTCGACCAGCGACAGCAGCGCCTCCCCGGAGGTGCGCAGGGCGCCGACATAGGTCGCCTGTTCCGGGTCCAGCGCGGTATCGCCGAGCAGATCCGCCATGCCCAGAATCCCGTTCAGCGGCGTGCGGAATTCATGGCTGACGGTGGCGAGGAAGCGGGATTTGGCCTCGCTGGCGCTTTCGGCGCGGGCGCGCGCCTCGACCAAAGCCTGTTCGCTGGCGATCCGGGCGGAGATGTCGCGCCCGACGCGCTGCAGCACGGTCTTGCCCAGCGCCACCGGGACCACCGTCTCGACCCAGGAGATCCAGCGCTCGCCCTGCGGCGTCGCGAGCCGCTCGTCGAAGACTCGCGCGCCGCCCTCCAGCGCCTGGGCGGCGCGGGCCTCGAGGCGCTGCGGCTCGAGCCGGCTGCCGACCACATCGGCTTCGGCGAGGCCGAGCAGCCCGGCATAGGCGGCGTTGGCGTAGACGATGCGGCCGTCATCGCGCCGGACGATCAGATCGCCCTGCGCCTCGATCAGGCTGCGATAGCGCTCCTCGCTGTCAGCCAGCGCCCAGAGCCGGTCGTTCAGCGTCTCGATATCCAGCAGCAGCGCATCGGCCTGCCGCGCGATCCGGTTGCGCTGGCGCAGGGCGACGACCAGCGCCGTCGCCGCCGAAAGCACCAGCAGCGACGCGACGATGGCGACCGAGGACAGTGGCAGCAGATCCATGGCGTTAGAGTAGCAGCCGCGCGTTGAAGAACCGTTCGACCTTGACGCGAATTGTCCGGGCCGTAGCGCAGGATCGGTTAACCCTGCCGCTCCCGCCGGGCTGCGGGCGGGCGCCGGTCGGGATCAGGCGGCGCGGGACGGCTGGTCGATGCGCGAGCGATAGGACAGCGCCTCCGCCAGATGGATGCGCAGCACCCGGTCGTCGCCATCCAGATCGGCCAGTGTGCGCGCGACCTTGAGCACGCGGTGATAGGCGCGCGCCGTGAGGCGCATGGTGTCGGCCGCCTCGCGCAGCAGGGACAGCCCCGCCTTGTCCGGCCGCGCGATTTCGTCCAGCACATTGGCCGGACAAGCGGCATTGGTGGTGACGAGCGGCAAGCCGAGCGCCCGGTAGCGCGCCGACTGCCGGCCGCGGGCCGCGGCCACCCGTTCCGCCACCCCGGCCGATGCCTCGCCCGCCGGGGGCAGCAGCAGATCCGCGGCGGTGACAGCCGGGACCTCGATGGTGATGTCGATGCGGTCGAGCAGCGGCCCGGAGATCCGCGCCTGGTACTGCGCCATGCAGCGTTCGTTGGGCTGGCGCCGGCAGGCGAAGCCGGGCTCGGTGGCGCGGCCGCAGCGGCAGGGATTCATCGCCGCGACGAGCTGGAACCGCGCGGGATAGACGGCGCGATGATTGGCCCGCGAGATCAGGACGTCGCCGGTCTCCATCGGCTGGCGCAGCGCATCCAGAACCGGCGCCTGGAATTCCGGCAGCTCGTCGAGGAAGAGCACGCCGTGATGGGCGAGCGAGACCTCGCCCGGCCGGGCCTGGGCACCGCCGCCGACGAGCGCGGCCATCGAGGCGGAATGATGTGGCGCCCGGAACGGGCGGCGGTCGGTCAGTGCGCCCTCGGCGAGCTGGCCGGCCACCGACAGCACCATCGACAGCTCCAGCAATTCGCGCGGATCGAGCGGCGGCAGGATCGACGGCAGCCGACTCGCCAGCATGGATTTGCCGGCGCCGGGAGGACCTGCAAGCAGGAGATTATGCGCGCCGGCCGCGGCGATTTCCAGCACCCGCTTGGCGCCCTCCTGACCACGGACATCGGCGAGATCCGGCAGCGGGCCCGCCTGCCGTGCCACCGCCGGCTCCGGGCGGGCCATCACCTGCGTGCCCTTGATATGATTGGCGAGCTGGATCAGCGAGCGGGGCGCCAGGATGTCGATATCGGCCGCGGCCCAGGCCGCTTCCGGCCCGGTTGCGGCCGGGCAGATCAGCCCCTGCCCCCGCGCATAGGCGGCGATGGCGGCGGGCAGCACGCCGGCGACGGCGGTGATCGACCCGTCCAGCGCCAGCTCGCCCAGCACCGTATAGCCGGCGAGCGCATCGGCCGGGATCGCGCCGATCGCGGCCATCACCCCGAGCGCGATCGGGAGGTCGTAATGGCTGCCTTCCTTGGGCAGGTCGGCCGGGGCGAGATTGACGGTGATCCGCTTGGCCGGGAGCGCCAGCCCGGAGGCGATCAGCGCCGCCCTGACCCGCTCACGGCTTTCCGCCACCGCCTTGTCCGGCAGGCCGACCAGGACGAAGTTCACATTGCCGGGCGTGACCTGCACCTGCACATCGACCGCCCGGGCCTCGATGCCCTCGAAAGCGACCGTCGCGACCCGCGTGACCATGTACCCACTCCTGACCCAAGGTCAGGATAGCAGGCCGGGCGCCAGCCGCAAGAACGGATGGCGAACTCGCAACGTCACGCGCTCCCATATCGGGAGGCAGGCAAGGGATTGATCTATCGAGAGCAAGGTCGTGACCGGGCAAGCCGAAGAACGATCAAGCCTGCGTTTTTGCCTTCAATCTCAATCTTTCGAGAATGATGACTGGCAGGAGCACGAAAGCTACACCGACGATCTGCGTCAGGTTGAGGCGGTCACCGAGGAAAACAAAACCGAGCACCACACCCGTAACAGGGGTCGAGAGTTCAAGTATTGATGCATAGCTCACCGACACATGTTTGAGGCCTTTGTAGAATGCCCAGGTCGGAACCGTGACAGTCAGAAATGCGAGGACCAAAACAGTCGGAAGGAACGGCGCCGCATAGGGCCATTCGCTCACAGTCGTCGAATACTCTGCAAAATCGACGACGGGCATGACGAGGGTCGATCCGATGAAGTACCGGAAGAAAGTCAGCTGGGAGGCGGAAGGTGGATTCGCCATCATCGATAGGCGTTTGCCAAACACCCCACTGATTGCCCAACCCAGCGAGCTGGCGAGCGCTGCAAGCAAACCAAAAACTGTTGCGTGAGCGGTTTCAAAAATGGCGAGAGGGTTAGGTATGGCGACCAAACACGCTCCCAAAATCGCAAGAATAGATAAGATAATCTCGGCTCTCGTCAGTCGCTCCTTTAAGAAGATTTAGGCCATAATCAGCACGAAGACGGGTTGCAATTTCCCGACGATGCTGGCCACCGAAAGACTCAATTGGTCGATAGCAGCGTAGAGCATCGTAGTGCCGACTGTGGTTCCGAAAAACCCCAACCCTAAATACATCCATGGTGCACGCTTAAAAGTGTCGAACAGCGCAACGGGCCTGCTCCAAACCACGAATAGAGTCAGGCAAACGCACATCGAATTGACTACGTTAAGAAACGTCGGGCTTATGTATCCTAAGAAAACCTTCTTTGTAAACGCGGAAAAACCCCAAAGAATTCCTGCCACTATAATAAGCAAAGGCCCGCGAGCAAAACCATTTTCTGTCATTGACGTAGTCCAATGCGCAGATTGCGGCGTAGATTAGCGGAGTGCGGGCCTCGTCTGGGGTTGGAAGTCAGGCGGCCTTGAGGGCGCGACCGCGGGCCAGCACCTGCCGCAGCAGCACCGGCGCCGCGAGCACCGCGCTGATCAGCGCGCCGGTGGGCGTCGCCACGATCATCGGCAGCGCCGCCAGCGCGATGAGCAGGCGCTCCCACATCGCCAGAGGCGCGAGAAGCCAGCCGGCGAAGGCGGCCGAGAGGAAGGTGATGCTGGTCAGGCAGGCGATGGTCGAGCCGATCAGCTCCGTCCAGGTGAAACCCGGCGCCATGATCAGCATCGAGGGCGAGAAGACGAAGACGAAGGGCACCAGCACCTTGCCGAGCGCCAGGCGGAAGGCGGTATTGCCGGTGCGGAACGGATCCGCCCCCGCCATGCTCGCCCCGGCATAGGCGGCGATGGCGACGGGCGGCGTGATGTCCGCCAGCACGCCGTAATAGAAGACGAAGAAATGCGCGACGAGCGGGTTGACGCCGAGCATGCCCAGCGCCGGGGCCGCGACCGTGACCATGATGATGTAGTTCGCCGTGGTCGGCACGCCGCAGCCGAGCAGGATGCAGACGGCGCCGGTCAGCACGAGCGTGAAGAACAGCGTCGCCGCCTTCACGTCGAAGGGGAAGAAGGGGATCAGGTCGGAGACGCCGCGCGCCCATTGATCGGCGAGCGAGGTGACGATCCAGGAGATCTTGAAGCCGACCCCGGTCAGCGTGACCACGCCGACGATGATGCCGACCGTGGCCGCCGCGGCGCCGACGCCGATGGCGTATTTCGCGCCGAGGATGAAGGCGTCGACCATGTCGCGCGCGCGCTCGCGGCCCTCCTGCGTGCGCATCAGCACGCCATGCGCCATCACCGCGAAGGCGGCGAGGGTGAAGGCGAGATTGACGCCGGGCACGCGCAGGAATTCGGTCGGCGCGGCGATGCCGATGGCCAAAGCGAAGACCAGCGCCGAGGCGGCGCGGTGCTGCGCCAGCCCGACGAGCATGCAGCCGGTGATGCCCCAGAAGGCGGCGAGATAGGGGGTGTAGCCGGTGAACAGCACCATGATCAGCGCGAAGAGCGGCGCGATGGTCGGCCAATCCCGGGCGAAGACCTCGCTCAGCTTCGGCGCGTCGGCATCGGTCATGCCCTGCATGCCGGTGCGCTTCGCCTCGAAATGCACCTGCATCAGCACGCCGAAGAAATGCATGAAGGCCGGGATCACCGCGGCGATGACGATGGTGGCGTAGGGAAGATTGAGGAACTCGACCATCAGGAAGGCGGCGGCGCCCATGATCGGCGGGGTGATCTGCCCGCCCGTGGCCGCGGTCGATTCGACCGCCGCCGCGAAATGGCGCTGGTAGCCGAGGCGGATCATCATCGGGATGGTCAGCGAGCCGACGGTCACGGTGTTGGCGACCGACGAGCCCGAGATCATGCCGAACAGGGCCGAGCCGAAGATCGAGACTTTGGCAGGTCCGCCTGCGAAGCGCCCGGCCACCGCCGCCGCCAGGCCGAGGAAGAGCCGGCCGAGGCCGATGCGGGTGGCAAGCACGCCGAACAGCACGAAATGGAAGACATAGGTGGCGACGACGCCGAGCGCGACGCCATAGACGCCCTGGCTGGTGAGATAGAGATGGTTGACGAGGTTCGACCAGCTCGCCCCGGGATGCAGGAAGATGCCGGGAAACCAGTTGCCGAAGATCGCATAGACCATGGCGAAGAGCGCGATCAGCGGCAGGCCCCAGCCGATGGCGCGGCGCGTCGCCTCGATCATCAGGATGATGGTGATCGAGCCCATCACCACGTCGAGCGTCGAGGGATTGCCGATCCGGAAGACCATGTCCTCGAAGATCCACGGCACATAGAGGCTGGAGATCGCGACCGCCACGGCGAAGAACCAGTCGATCAGCGGAATGCCGCCCGGCCGCAGGGCCGTCGACGGGTGCAGCCGGCGCCCGTCGCCCTTGCTGTAGGAGAAGACCAGGAAGATCAGCCCGAGCACGAAGGCGAGGTGGATGCCGCGATGCGTCGTCTCCCGCATCAGCCCGAAGCCGGCGGTGTAGTAATGGAAGGCGGAGAGCGCCAGCAGCAGCGCCCCGACGATCAGCGAGGTGCCGTGCGGCACCTTGCGGAACTGCATTTCCGGATCGAGCTCTTCCTCGAGCTGGGCGAGTTCGGCGGCGCTGGGGGTGAGGGTCATGGCAGGCTCCGCCCGGCCTTGCGTCCTGGCCGGACGGGCGGGGTGAGGGAAGAATGAAGCGGGAAAGGGCCGCGACGGCGGCGCGGCCCTCATCGTCCGGTCGGTGGCCGCCCCCCCTCCCGACGGGGAGACGGACGACCGCGAAAAAAACCGCTGCGGCTTACTTCAGCAGGCCGGCTTCCTTGTAGAACTTCTCGGCGCCGGGATGCAGCGGCACGCCGAGCAGGCCGGTCAGCGCGGTCGTCTTCTGGATCGCCTTGCCCTTGGCATGGCCGGAATCGAGCGCAGCGCGGGTCTTGTCGCTCCACAGCGCCTTGGTCACGGCATAGACGGTGTCGTCGGAGACTTTTGCCGAGGTCACCCAATGCGCGCCGACGGCGACGGTCTTGACCGCGCCGACGCCCTTATAGGTGTTGGCCGGGATCTCGTCCGCCGCGAAGAAGGGCAGCTCCTTGGCGAGCTTCTCGGCTTCCGGGCCGGCGATCGGCAGGATGTCGATGCCGGAGCCGGTCGAGGCGAGTTCGGAGATCGCCGCCGCCGGGAAGCCGCCGGTGAAGAAGAAGGCGTCGACGGAGCCGTCCTTCATCTTCTCCGCGGCCTGGTTCGGCTTGAGATATTCCGGCGTGATGTCCTTCTCGCCGATGCCATAGGCGGCGAGGATCGCCTTGGCGTTGAGCAGCGTGCCGGAGCCGGGCTCGTCGATCGAGACCTTCTTGCCCTTGAGATCGGCGACGCCCTTCACATTGGCAGCCTTGCGCACCACGAGATGCACGCTTTCCGGGTAGAGATTGGCGATCGAGCGGAGATCGGCGACCTTCGGCTTGCCTTCGAAGACGCCGGTGCCGGAATAGGCCCAATAGGCGACATCGGCCTGGACGAAGCCGGATTCGGCGGCGCCGCCGACGATCGCGTTGACATTGGCGACCGAGCCGTTGCTGGCCACGGCGGTGGCGACGAGCTGCGGCGGGGTGGAGATGGCGTTCGCGATCAGCCCGCCGATCGGATAATAGGTGCCGGCCGTGCCGCCGGTGCCGATGCGGAAGAAGGCCGGAGCCTGGGCGAAGGCGAAGGTGGCGAGCGCCACGCTGCCGAGACCGGCGAGCGCGAGCGCGCAGCGACGCGTTGTCTTGAGTGTCATGGTCATCTCCCTTTGGCCCGGGCGGGCCGCGACAGGCGCCCAAACTGGACCGCAATGCCAGGAGATTTCAAGCCGGAGCGGCTGGGATAATCACGGATTCGCCGCATTTCGACAAAATCTGCGGCGCCGCGGGCCTTGTGTGGCAATCAATGCCCGGTCGAGCCGCCCTTGCCATGCGCTTCGCCGGATACCCGGTCGGTCAGCGCCATCAGCAGGCCCGACACCACGAAGACGACGTGGATGACGACATACCACATCAGGTCGCGGTCGCTGGCGCCCTTGACGTTCATGAAGGCCTTGAGCAGCTGGATCGCCGAGATCGCGACGATCGACGAGATCAGCTTGAGCTTGAGGCCGGAGAAGTCGATCTGCGACATCCATGCCGGCCAGTTGCGATGGGCGCTGGAATCGATCTTCGAGACGAAATTCTCATAGCCCGAGAAGATCACGATCACGATCAGCGAGCCGGTGAAGGTCAGGTCGATCAGGGAGAGGACGCCGAGGATGACCTCGGCCTCGCTGGCGGCGACGATGTGGCTGAGGAAATGCCAGGCTTCCTGCAGCGCCTTGACCAGGAGCCCGCCCAGCGCGAACACCAGCAGCACGTAGAAGGGTGCCAGCAGCCAGCGGCTGGCCGAGAGGAAACCCTCGATCGCGCGCTCGCCGCGCGAGGCCTCGGGCATAGCCGGTGCCGCCTCCGAGCCGTCGCCGTCCTTCATCCCTGCCCCCAGCCTCGCCGCGCCGGCCCGTCGCGCGGGCCCGCCTTGCCAATGCCGCGAAAGCTGCGGCGGGACAAGCCCGCCGCCGGGCGTCAGGCCTCGACGCCGACGCCGATCTGGCAGGCGACGCCGGTGCCGCCGAGCCCGCAATAGCCGTTCGGGTTCTTGGCGAGATATTGCTGGTGGTAATCCTCGGCGAAATAGAAGCGCGGCGCGTCGCGGATCTCGGTGGTGATCGCGCCATAGCCGCGCTGCGACAGGGCCTGCTGATAGGCGTCGCGGGAGGCTTCGGCCGCCTCGCGCTGCGCGGCGTCGAAGACATAGATGCCGGAGCGATACTGCGTGCCGACATCATTGCCCTGGCGCATGCCCTGCGTCGGGTCGTGATTCTCCCAGAACACTTTCAGCAGCGCCTCATAGGGCAGCACGGCGGGATCATAGACCACGAGCACGACCTCGTTATGCCCGGTCATCCCGGAGCAGACCTCCTCATAGGTCGGGTTGGGCGTATGCCCGCCGGCATAGCCCACGGCGGTGACCCAGACGCCGCGGTCGATCTGCCAGAATTTGCGCTCGGCGCCCCAGAAGCAGCCGATGCCGAACAGCGCCATCTGCATGCCCTCGGGATAGGGACCCTGCAGCGCGCGCTTGCTCAGCGCATGGCGCTCCGCCGTCGGTATCGGCTGGTCGCGGCCCGGCAAGGCCTCGCCGGCCTCTGGCAGCTGCGTCTTCTTGCGCAGGAAGAACATGATCGCTCCCTTCGGATGATGGCTGAAGGCCAGAGATAGGCATCGGGGCGGCCGATGCACAGGGCGCGGCAGCCGCGGGCGGCATCACCGTCGCGTGACGATGCCGATCTGTTCCTCGCGCGGCGTTCCCAGACGCACCATCAGGAAGCCGAGCAGCAGCGCGACGAGCGCGGTCGGCACCAGGGTCAGGTTCAGCAGCACCGGGTCCCACAGCAGCGGGTGGATCCCGCGCTCGACCAGAGGCTTGAGCTGGAGATAGCGCGGCCCCAGCAAGGCGAGCAGCGTCTCGCCCAGCGGCGTCAGCAGCAGGGCGGAGTTGGCGATCGAGCGCGCGCCGTCGACGACCAGGGAGACGAAGCCGCCGGCCAGCAGGAGATAGCCGACGAGGCGCAGCAGAAACCGCACGAAAAACACCCTTCTCACGGGAGCGGCCCGGTGCCGACGCCCTCAACCAGACAGGATTGGCCCATCGCCTGGCCGGTTGGCAACCTCGGATCGGCCCGCGGCGGCGGCGCTGCGGGCCCAGGCCCCGCCAACTTTGCGCGCCCCGACAATCAGCCCTTGAAAGACGCGGCCATGGCGGTCATAAGCAGCGCGCCGGACAGGTGGCCGAGTGGTTGAAGGCGCACGCCTGGAAAGTGTGTATACGGGAAACCGTATCGCGGGTTCGAATCCCGCCCTGTCCGCCATTTCAGACGCATAGTTGGTCCTGAAGTTACGCTGCTTTCCCGGTCAGCGCCTGTCGCAGCCGGATTTCGACCCCGCCCTGACCCCGCTTTCCGCGACCTCGACACGCTGCGCCAGCGCGCGCAGATGGTCGGGAGATCGCCGGGGCTGGAGCGATCATGCTCGGCCTGCCGCACCGTCGAGATACGCAGGGATCGGGACACGGGTCGGAACAAGCGGTTCGGCCTCATCCGCAGGCTCGTGCCGTATCTCGCTATTTCGCCGCTTGCCGAATCGTGCCGACGATCCACTCATTCAGGCTCTTGCCCGCCGCTGCGGCGGCGATGACCGCTGCGGCATGATCGTCGGGATCAAGACGGACATTGAACTTGCCGGAAAACTTCCGGCGCGGCTCGATCCCCTTTTCCCGGCACATGTCGAGATAAACGGCCAGCGATTTGTGCCCTTCCTCGACCAGATCGCGGACGCTTTCGGCATAGAAGTCAGCCCCGCCATTGAGGCCGACAAACTCGCCGCGCAGCATCTGGATCTCGGGATCGAAAGCGATGACCGCCTTTTCCCCATTGATTTCGATAACGTTGTTCATGGCCTCACTCCGTGCTCGTCCAGCCATTTCCGGATGCTGGCAACCGCGCCCTTGTCCGTATCCGGTGAAGGATGCGGACGATGGAAGACGCGCACCTCACCAAACAGGAAGACGCCTATGCGCGACCCCTCCCGTTCGCTGATGTCCGCCCCGAGTGCCGCAAAGAGCGACTCGATATCGGCCCAGCGGATCGAACCGTTGACCGGGCGAGCGAAAATCAACTCCAGCGTGGCCCTATGACGCTTTTTCACCCGGCATTCAGTATCATTTATTAGTACCACCCACAAGCCTGGATCCGGGCCTCATGGGATGCTCAGGCGTCGGGGTGGGCGGAGCACCTTATCGAAGATGTCGCCGATCCATTGCTCGAACACGGCGGTATCGACCCCGGTGACGGGAACAGGGGGCGTGCCTGTCCATGTCGAGAGATCGCATTTCGGCGGGCGCCCGATCTGCACGCGATAGCCGAGCAGTTCGCCAAGCCTCGCTCAATGCTGAAAAGTCCAGAGCAGGCTGCGGCTGAGGTCCTTCAGCGCCTGGACCGCATCGGGCCGCTCGCGCGCGACGGCGGTGATCAGCGCATCGGCGAGCGCGAAGATCGCGGTCGGCGAATTCGGCAGCAGCGGATTGCGCGCCGGGGCGAAGAGGACATGGTCCGCGAGCGGCGCCAGGGGCGAGGTCGGCGCATCGGTTAGGCAGATCAGCCGCGCGCCCTTGGCCTGGCTGTGGGTGGCGAGCTGCACCGTGGTGCGCGAATAGCGGGGCACCGAGATCGCGATCACGACATCCCCGGAAGCGGCCGAATTGAGATGGCGATAGGCGCGCTCCGGCCCGCCGCGTGCCGTCGCGAAGACGACATCGGCCTCGCAATACAGCGCCAACCCATCCTCGATGAAGCTCGCGATCGGATGGCTGGCGCCCGATGCGACGATGAAGATCCGGCGCGCCGCCAGCACCGTGTCGACCACCGCGGCGACCGAGGCCGGATCGAGCCCGGCGATCGCCTCGTCGAGATTGGCGCGCTGCATCTTCAGCGCGGCGATGAAGGTCGCCGCCGGCGTATCCGCCATCGCCCGCGCATCGGCGAATTCGTCGACCGGCCGCATCGCCAGTTGCAGCGCCGCGGAGAGCGCGGCCCGGAACTCGCCATAGGAGGCGAAGCCCAGCACCCGCACGAAGCGCGTCACCGTCGCGTTCGAAGCCTGGCTCCGGTCGGCGAGGCCGTCGATCGAGGCGGTCGCCGTCTCCAGCGGGTGCGCCAGCACGAAATCGGCGATCCGCTTATGGCCGTTGCTGAGGAGTGGGTAGGCCCGTGCGATCCGGTTGGCGAGATCGGTGGAGGGTTTGAGGGCGTGGGCCATGCTGCTCACGGCGTCCATTGACGGGCAAATATTTTCATGATGTCTATTCGACGAAATCAAACCTGTCAAAAACGCCTCAGGGCCCGGACCGGAGAACTTTCATGCGTAGCCGCCTCCTCGCCGCGCTGCTGGCCAGCGCCTGCTTCGTCGCCACCCCGGCCCTGGCGCAGACCCTGAAGGTCGCGCTCGCCTCCGAGCCGACGGCGGTCGATCCGCATTATCACGATCTCACCCCGAACAACGCGCTGGCCCAGCATATTTTCGACGGGCTGACGACGCAGGACGAGCAGCAGAAGGTCAAGCCAGCTCTGGCCACCTCCTGGAGCAATGACGGCAAGAACACCTGGACCTTCAAGCTGCGCCAGGGCGTCACATTTTCGAACGGCAAGCCCTTCACCGCCGAGGACGCCATCTTCACCTTCTGCCGGACGCTGAAGAACGAGACCAAGATCACCGGCTCCTTCGCCGACGTCACCGGCAATTTCGCCTCGGTGAAGGCGCCGGATCCGCATACGCTGGTGGTCGAGACCAAGCAGCCGGAGCCGCTGCTGCCGACGCTGATCGGCACCGTCGGCATCATCAGCGCCGGGCTCGCCAAGCACGACCAGATCAGCTTCGACCTCGCCGGCAATTGCGGCGTCACCGGGGAATGGCCGACGCTGACCAGCTTCAACGACGGCAGCGCCGCCATCGGCACCGGCCCCTACAAGCTGAAGAGCTATGTCCGCGGCTCGGCCATCGAGCTCGAGCGCAACGACACACATTGGGCCGGCAAGCAGCCCTGGGCGAGCGTCCGCTTCGTGCCGGTCACCAATGCCGGGCCGCGTCTCGCCGGGCTGATCGCCGGGGATTACGACGTCATCGAGAACCCGGCCGCGCGCGATCTCGGCCGCATCAACAATGACAAGCGCTTCGCGACCGTGATCACCCCGTCCACCCGCGTCATCTATTTCCAGCTCGACGTCGCGCGGGAGCCCAGCCCCTTCGTCAAGGCGGAAGGCGACAAGAACCCGCTGAAGGATGTGCGCGTGCGGCGCGCCATGTCGATGGCGATCGACCGCGACGCCATCGTCAAGCGGCTGATGGACGGCGCGGCGCAGCCGGCCTACCAGTTCCTGCCGACCGGGATGTTCGGCACGCTGCCGAACCCGCCGGTGATCAAATACGACCCCGCCGCCGCCAAGAAGCTGCTGGCCGAGGCCGGCTATCCCAACGGCTTCCAGATCACCCTCTCGGCGACCAATGACCGTTACATCAATGACGGGCAGATCACGCAGGCGGTGGCGCAGTATCTCGCGCAGATCGGCATCAAAGCCGATGTCGACGCGATGACGCGGGCGATCTATTTCCCGCGCCGGGCGAAGAAGGAGTTCTCGGTCGCGCTCGGCGGCTGGGGCTCGGGCACCGGCGAGGCGGCCTCCTTCCTGCGGCAATGGCCCGCCACCCCCGACGCGGCCAAGACCATCGGCGGCTCCAATTACGGCGGCTGGCAGGATGCGGAATTTGACACACTGATCCGCGAGGCGATCCAGACGCTGGACGATGCCAAGCGCGAGGAGCTGCTGCGCAAGGCCGGCGCCCGGGCCCTGGAGGGCGCGGCGTTCATCCCGCTGCATTTCGAGAGCACGATCTGGGCCTCCAAGGCGGCGATCAAGGTCACCGGCCGCGCCGACCAGTTCACCCTCGCCATGTCGATGCAGCCGAACCCGTGACGCGCTCCCCGCCGCGGCCTGCCGACCCGGCCGCGGCGGGTGACACGTTCCCCAGGACATCATGACCGCCTTCATCCTGCAGCGCCTGATCCAGAGCATCTTCGTGCTTCTGGCCGTGTCGATCGTGGTGTTCTTCGCTGTCTACGGGATCGGCGACCCGATCGAGCTGCTCGTGCCGCCGCAGGTCAGCGACGCCGAGCGCCAGGCGCTGATCCGCCGGCTGGGGCTCGATCTCCCGGTCTGGCAGCAATATCTCACCTTTATGGGCAATGCGCTGCGCGGCGATCTCGGGCGCTCCTTCGTCCATGGCGTCTCGGCGATCGAGCTGATCCTGGCCCGGCTGCCGGCGACGGTGGAGCTCGTCCTGCTGTCGATGGCGCTGGCGATCGTCATCGGCGTGCCGCTCGGCCTCTATGCCGGGCTCGCGCCCGACAGCCGGACCTCCCGGGTGATCATGGCCGGGACCGTGCTCGGCTTCTCGCTGCCGAGCTTCTGGAAGGGGATGATGCTGATCCTGCTGTTCTCGGTGCTGCTCGGCGTGCTGCCGACGGCGGGACGCGGCGAGACGATCAGCCTCTTCGGCATTCAGACCAGCCTGTTCACGGCCAATGGGCTGAAACATCTCGCCTTGCCGGCGCTCAACCTCGCCATCCCCAACATGGCGCTGCTGATCCGCGTCGTGGCGGCGGGCGCCACCGAGGCGATGGCGCAGGATTACGTGAAATATGCGCGGGCCAAGGGCGTGCGGCCGCGCCGCATCGTCGGCCGCCATGTGCTGCGCAACATCCTGATCCCGGTGGTCACCGTGATCGGCATCGAATTCGGCAGCCTGGTCGCCTTCTCGACGATCACCGAGACGGTCTTCGCCTGGCCCGGCATGGGCAAGCTGCTGATCGATTCGATCTACCAGCTCGATCGCCCCGTGGTCGTCGCCTATGTCATGCTCGCCACCCTGCTGTTCGTCACCGTCAACCTGCTGGTCGACATCCTCTACGCCGCGCTCGATCCCCGCGTGAAACTGGCGGGGACCCGCGCATGAGCCTGTCGCCCGAGACGATGACCCCGGTCCGCGCCGGGGTGCTGAAGCGCCTGCGCAACCGCCCGACGCTGCGCGGCGCCGGCATTCTCCTCGCCATCCTCGTCGCGCTGGCCTTGCTGGCGCCGGTGATCGCCCCCCAGAACCCGCATGACCTCGCCGCGCTCAACGTGATGGACAACCGCCTGCCGCCCGGCGCCGCGAGCCTGACCGGGACGACCTATTGGCTCGGCACCGACGCGCAGGGCCGGGACATGCTGAGCGCCATCCTCTACGGGCTGCGCACCAGCCTGATGGTCGGGCTGTCGGCGACGCTGGGCGCCCTGGTCATCGGGGTCGCCGCTGGACTCGTGGCGGCGCAGTTCGGTGGGGCGATCGACGCGGCGATCATGCGCATCGTCGATTTCATGCTCGGCTTTCCCTCGATCCTCGTGGCGCTGGTGCTGCTCTCGGCGATCGGGCGCGGCGTCGACAAGGTGGTGCTGGCGATCGTGCTGGTGCAATGGGCGCAATATGCCAGGCTGATGCGCGCGGCGGCGATGGTCGAGCGCCGCAAGGAGTATATCGAGGCCGCGGTCAATTTCGGCCTGCCGACCCGCCACATCATGCTGACGCATCTCCTGCCGAACGCGATCGGCTCCGTGCTGGTGGTGGCCTCGGTCAGCATCGCCGGCGCGATCACGCTGGAGGCGACGCTGTCCTTCCTCGGCGTCGGCGTGCCGATCACGCAGCCTTCGCTGGGCCTGCTCATCGCCAACGGCTTCGAGTTCCTGCTCTCCGGCGAATATTGGATCGCGGTGTTCCCGGGCATCGCGCTGGTGCTGCTGATCATGTCGCTCAACCTCGTCGGAGACAGGCTGCGCCGCAGCCTGAACGTGCGCTCGTGAGCGGGCCGACGCTGCTCGAGGTGCGCGGCCTGCGCACCGTGTTCCATGCGGCGGACGGGGCCTGGGCCGCGGTCGACGGGGTCGATCTCAGCGTCGGCAGCGGCGAGGTGCTGGGGCTGGTGGGCGAATCCGGCTCCGGCAAATCCGTCACCGGCTTCTCGCTGATCCAGCTGATCGACCCGCCCGGCGAAATCGTCGCCGGCAGCATCGTCTTCAAGGGCGAGGATCTGCGGGGCGCGACGGCGGAGCGGCTGCGGGCGCTGCGGGGCGATCGTATCGCGATGATCTTCCAGGACCCGCTGATGACGCTCAATCCGGTGCTCAGCATCGGCGAGCAGATGGCGGAGGCGGTGCTCGAGCATCGTGCCATGCCGCGCGCCGAGGCTCTGGCGCTGGCGGCGCGGGCGCTCGGCCGGGTCGGCATCTCCGAGCCGGAGACGCGGCTGCGGCAATATCCGCACGAATTTTCCGGCGGCATGCGCCAGCGAGTCGCGATCGCGACCGCGCTGCTCAACGAGCCCGACCTGATCATCGCCGACGAGCCGACCACGGCGCTCGACGTGACGATCCAGAGCCAGATCCTCTACGAGATGCAGAAGCTCGCCCGCGACACCGGCACCGCGGTGATCTGGATCACCCACGACCTCGCCGTTGTCGCCGAACTCGCCGACCGCATCGCGGTGATGTATGCCGGCCGCGTCGTCGAGACCGGCCCGGTCGACCTCGTGCTGGATGCGCCGCGCCACCCCTATACCAGCGGGCTGCTCGGCTCCTCGGCCGCGATGGTCGAGCCGGGCGGGCGCCTGCGCCAGATCGACGGCATGGCGCCGCGCATCGACAGCCGTCCCAGCGGCTGCCCGTTCCGGCCGCGCTGCGACAGGGCCTTGCCGCTCTGTGCTGAGATCGACCCGCCGCCCACCCCCGAGGGGCCGCGCCAGTATCGCTGCCATAATCCGGTTCCGCAGGCGGAGGCGGCGCCATGACCGCGCCCCTCTTCGAACTGCGCGGGGTCCGCAAATATTTCCGCGGCAAGAGCACTCTGGCGCAGACGCTGCTCGCCGCCATCGGCAGGGGCGAGCCCCCCAAAACTTTGAAGGCGGTCGACGGCGTCGATCTCGCCGTGATGAAGGGCGAGGTGCTGGGCCTCGTCGGCGAATCCGGCTGCGGCAAGTCGACCCTGGCGCGGATCGCGACCGGGATCATCCCGCCCAGCGCGGGCGAGGCGATCTATGACGGGCGCAGCGTCGCCGGGCTGAAGGGCAAGGAGCGGCTGGATTACCTGCTGAAGGTGCAGATGATCTTCCAGGACCCGCATGCCTCGCTCAATCCGCGGATGAAGGTCGCGCGGATCGTCGGCGAGGCGCTGTCGGTGCATGGGCTGGTGCCCAAAGCCGCGATCGATGCGGAGGTCGACCGGGCGCTGAGCGAAGTCGGCCTCGACCTCGCCTATCGCGACCGTTATCCGCACCAATTCTCGGGCGGGCAGCGCCAGCGCATCGGCATCGCCCGCGCGCTCGCCGTGAAGCCGGATTTCCTGGTCTGCGACGAGCCGGTCTCGGCGCTCGACGTCTCCATCCAGGCCCAGGTCATCAACCTGTTCATGGACATCCGGGCGCGCCACGGCCTGACCTATCTGTTCGTGAGCCATGATCTCGGCCTGGTGCGCCACATCAGCGACCGCGTCGCGATCATGTATCTCGGCCGCATCGTCGAGATCGGCCCGGCCAAAGCGGTCTTCGCCGCGCCCGCGCATCCCTACAGCGCGGCACTGGTCAAGGCGATCCCCTCCGCGAAAGGGCGCAAGCGCGTGTTCGAGCCGGTCAGCGGCGAGATCCCGTCGCCCCTGGCGCCGCCGCCCGGCTGTCCGTTCCACCCGCGCTGCCCCCAGGCGATGGCGATCTGCCGCGAGGTCCGCCCCGCGCTCGTCGAGATCGCGCCCGGCCGCAGCGCCGCCTGCCATCTGCACAGCTCCCAGGGCACCCCATGACCACGACCGACAGCCTCTCCCTGCCGCAGGGCCGCGGCAGCCTGCCCTTCATCGACGCCCGCCATCCCGCGACGCCGCTGGAGATCAATTATTACCGGCCGGCCCGTCACGGCCCCGATGACGAGGTGGTCTTCGTCCAGCACGGCATGATGCGCAATGGCGACGACTACCGGGATTTCTGGATCGACGCGGCCGACAAGCATAATCTGCTGATCGTGGCGCCGACCTTCGGCACCACCCATTTCCGCGGGGCGGAGGGCTATAATAATGGGCTCGTTCTGTCGCGCGAGGGCGTGGTGGCGCCGCAGCAGGACTGGCTCTACGCGATCCCGGCGCGCATCGTCGCGGCGCTGCGCGCCGGTGGCACGACTCGCCGCGAGCGGGTGAAGATCTACGGCCATTCCGCCGGCGGGCAGTTCCTGCACCGGCTGCTCGCGACCCAGGCCGAGCATCCTTTCGAGGCGGCGACGGCCGGCAATCCCGGCTGGTACACGCTGCCGACCTTGGCCCGCCCTTTCCCGGAAGGGCTCGGCGGGCTCGGCCTCGGCGAGGAGGCGCTGGCGCGCTGGCTCGCCTTTCCCATGACCATCCTCGCCGGCGACCAGGATATCGCGGAGAGCGACCCCAATCTGCCGGCCAATCCAGAAGCGCTCGCGCAGGGGCCGCATCGCTTCGCGCGCTCGCGCTACATGCTCGATTTCGCCATGGCCGAAGCGGCGAGGCTGGGGGTGCCCTGCAACTGGCAACGCATCGTCGTGCCTGGGGTCGGCCATGACGGCGCCGCCATGTCGCGCGCCACGGCGGGGCTGTGGTTCGAGGGCCGGCTGCCCGGTCCGGACGTGTTGCGGCCCGGCGCGCAGGATACGACGCGCTGGTGAAGCGGCGTCGGGTGCCCGGTCGATAATCGCGGAACCTCTCGCCGGCCCGGTTCTTACCTTCTTGCACGAAGCAACCAGGGAGAACCCCAGATGTCGCTTACTTCACTCGCTCGCGCGGCCCTCGCCACCACCATGATCATCGGTGGCGCCAGCCTCGCCCTCTCGCAGACCAGCTCCACCGTCGGCACCGGCGGCTCGTCCGCCGGCGGCGGCACCAGCTCCTCGACCGTCGGCACCGGCGGCTCCTCGGCCGGCACCGGCTCCGGCTCGGCCTCCACCCTCGGCACGGGCGGCTCCTCGGCCGGCGGCGGCCAGAGCTCGTCCACGGTCGGCACCGCCGGTTCGGCGGCCGGCACCGGCTCCGGCTCGGCCTCGACGCTCGGAACCGGCGGCTCCTCGGCCGGCGGCGGCCAGAGCTCGTCCTCGGTCGGCACCGGCGCCTCCGCGGCCGGCTCCCCCGGTCGCAGCGGCGAAGCGCCCGGCAAGGCCTTGGCCCCGGGCCAGCTGAAGAAGAACTGATCCAGTCCGGAGGCGGCCCGCTGCGGCCGCCTCCGCGCTTCGAGGGAGGTGAACATGCGCTTTTCCTTGGCGATTCCCGTCCTGGCGATGCTCGGCGCCATGTCCGTCGCGGCTTCCGCCGAGTCGGTCGACAAGGTCGGCCGCAGGGCCGATGGCTCGTCCTGCACGGTCAAGGTGGAACGCCATGCCGACGGCCGCGTGACCGCCCTTTCGGGGAGCGGCGCGACCGCCTCGGCCGGTTCCGCCGGCAGCAGCGTCGCTTCCAGCTCCTCGGCCGGGGGCAGTTCCGTCCAGGTCCAGGCCGGGAACGGCTCGGTGTCGAGCTCGACCTCGGTCAGCGGCACCGGCGGAGCCTCGGCCGGCACCCTCTCCGTCAATGGCTGCACCGTCAGCGTCAACTGAACCCGCCTCCCCTGGAGGTCCGGGTCGTCAGATACTCTGGAGCATCAAGATGCGTCATCTGCTCGCTGCCGCGATCTCGGGATCGCTTCTCATCGCCATGCCCGCCTGGGCCCAGACCAGCATCACCGGCGGCACGGCCGGATCCGCCGCGGCCGGCGGAACCTCCGCCTCCACGCTCGGCACCGGCGGCACCTCGGTCGGTCCCTCCGGCACCGGCTCGTCGATCGGTTCCGGCGGTAGTGCCGCCACGGTGGATGGCAAGGCGCAGAGCCGGACGAACATCAACCAGGGCAACGGCCCGGTGCTGAACTCGAACAGCAAGGCCCAGGCCCAGGATGGCGGGACCTTCTCGAAATCCCAGACGAAGACGCAGGTGAAGGCCGGCGAAGAGGTGACGTCGCGGACCAAGACGATGTCGCATGTTCCCGGTTCTAAGCCGGTGAAGTCGCGGACCGAGATCTCGACGCAGTAATCACCAGCGCTGCAGGCGGACCAGACGGGGCAGCGGCCTCCGTCCGGTCTCGCCCGCAGAGTTTTTCCGGCTCAGCCCGCGACGCCCTCCGCGAAGGCGGATGCGATGGCGATCTCCAGATCGCGCTGGGTAAAGGGCTTGCCGAGACGCGGCAGGTTCTCGAGCCCGAGCAGATCGGGCGGTTCGGCATAGCCCGAGGCCAGCACGACCGGCAGATCCGGCCAGCGCTCGCGGATAAGGCGGGTCAGCTCGGCGCCGGTCATGCCCGGCATCGCATGATCGGTCACCACCAGCTCGATCGCGGAATTCCCGGCCAGAATCTCCAGCGCCTCGCGTCCCGACATCGCCTCGACCGGATGATGGCCGAGATCCTCGATCATCGCCGCCGTTCCCATCATCACCAGAGCATCGTCGTCGACGACGAGGATGGTGCGGCTCTCCTCGAGCTGCGGGGCGGGGGCGCCTGCTGCGGGCTGCGGCGCAGCGGCCACCTGCTCCAGGGCTTCGGCGACCGGGATCCACATGCTTATGCAGGTCCCTTCGCCGAGCCGGCTCTCGATCAGCAGGGTCCCGTTCGATTGCGCGGTCAGGCCATAGACCATGGAGAGGCCGAGGCCCGTGCCCTTGCCGGGGCCCTTCGTGGTGTAGAAAGGCTGCGTCGCTTTCGCGACTGTGGCCTCGTCCATGCCGCAACCGGTATCTGCGACGCTGATCGCGACGTAATTGCCCGGTTTCAGCCCCTGCCGCGGGGCGGACAGCGTTTCCGCCACGGCGGTGAGCGTGATGACGCCACCCTCCGGCATCGCGTCGCGGGCATTGATGAACAGGTTGAGCAGCGCCAGCTCGAACTGGTTGGCGTCGACCAGCACCGAAGGCAGGATGGCCGGCAGGCGGTTGTCGATCGCCACACCGGGCCCGATGGAGCGCCTGAGCAGGCTCTCCATACTCTGCACCAGCCGGACCAGATCCGTCGGCTGCGGCTTCAGCTCCTGGCGCCGGGCGAAGGCCAGGAGGCGCTGGGTCAGGGCCGCGCCGCGCTCGGCGGCCTGGATGGCGTTGTCCAGCAGCCGGACCGAGCGCTCGTCGGCGACGGTCTTGCGGACCAGGTTGAGGCTGCCCAGCGCCGCCATCAGCAGATTGTTGAAATCATGCGCGACACCGCCGGTCAGCTGCCCGATCGTGTCCATCTTCTGGGCTTCGAAGAGCTGGGCCAGCGCCTCCTCGCGCTCGCGCGTGCGCTCCTCGATCCGCTGCTCCAGCTGCTCGTTGAGCGATTTCAGCGCGGCGGCCGAGGCTTCCAGCGCGGCGGTCCGTTCCGCCACGCGCTGCTCCAGCTGGGCGTTGAGGCGCTCGAGATCCCGCGTCTTGCGGAACAGCTCGGCGAAGACCTTGACCTTGGCGCGCAGCACCTCCGGCACTACCGGCACCGAGACGTAATCGACCGCCCCGGCCTCGTAGCCGCGCAGCCGATGCGGCTCGTCCATCATCACCGCCGAGACGAAGATCACCGCCGTGCGCTGGTAGCGCGGATGCTCGCGGATCATCGAGACGAGCTCGAAGCCGTCCTGATCGGGCATGCAGACATCGACCAGGATGACGGCCACCTCGGTCTTCAGGAGATGTTCGAGAGCCTCCCGGCCGGAATGGGCCTTGATCAGGTTCTCGTTCAGCTCCCGCAGGATCACCTCATAGCTCAGCAGCTTGGCGGGCTGGTCGTCCACCAGGAGGATGTTGATCGGTTCCATCGCTCTCGTCCTTTTCAGCGATGGAGCCACATCCGCAGCGACGTCAGCAGCTGTTCGGTGTTCACCGGCTTGGCCAGATAATCCGAGGCCCCCGCCTGCAGGCATTTCTCGCGGTCGCCCTTCATCGCCTTGGCGGTCAGCGCGACGATCGGAAGCCGCCGCAGGGCGGGGTTGGAGCGGATGACCTGCATCGTCTCGTAGCCGTCCATGCCGGGCATCATGATGTCCATCAGCACGATCGCGATATCGGGCTGCGCGTTGATCACCGCGATCGCCTCGCTCCCGGTGGTCGCCGTGAGCACTTTCATGCCCCGTCTTTCGAGAACGCTGCTGAGCGCGAAGATGTTGCGCGCGTCGTCATCGACCAGGAGCACGATCTCGCCGACCAGATCCTCGTCGGAACTGCGCAGCCGCTCCAGCATCGCCTGCTTGTGCGCCGGCAGATCGGCGACGACGCGGTGCAGGAACAGGGCGGTCTCGTCGAGCAGCCGCTCCGGCGATTCCACGCCCTTGACCACGACGCTGCGGGCCATGCTGTGCAGCCGCATATCCTCCTCGGGCGAGAGTTCGCGGCCGGTGAAGACGACGATCGGCACCTCGCTGAGGCTGGCGTCGTCGCGCACCTGTTCCAGCACCTCGAAGCCGCTCATATCCGGCAGCCTGAGATCGAGGACGACGCAGTCGATCGGCTCGGAGCGCAGCACGGACAGCGCCTCGGTGCCGCTGCCGACCGGGATGATGTCGATGTCGTCATGGCCCAGCAGCTCGGTGACGCCGAGCTGCTCGCCCTCATTGTCCTCGACCAGCAGCAGGCGCTTGCGCCGCGGCTCGGCGAAGCCCTTGAGCCGGTTGAAGGCGCGCGTCAGCCCGTCCGCCGTGGTCGGCTTGTTCAGGAAGGAGAAGGCGCCGCGCGCCAGCCCGTGCTGGCGGTCCTCGTCCAGCGTGACGATCTGCACCGGGATATGGCGCGTCGCCGGGTCCTGCTTGAGCTGGCTGAGCACGGTCCAGCCGAGCATGTCGGGCAGGAAGATGTCGAGCGAGACGGCGGTCGGGCGGAATTCGCGCGCCAGCGTCAGCGCATCGGCGCCGCGCCCGGCGACCAGCACCTTGAAGCCGTTCGCCCGCGCCAGATCGACCAGCACATTGGCGTAATGCGGGTCGTCCTCGACGATCAGCAGGCTGGTGTCGTCGGGGGTGATCGACTGCCGGTCATCCGGCACCGTCTCGGTCACGCGGTCGCTGGAGCGCGCGTGGCCGGTGCCCTTGGCGACGTTGGCCCCGGTCTCCGCCTTGTGTTCCAGCTGCGGCATCGACCCCGGCATCGAGCCGACGAAGGTCAGCGGCAGATAGAGGGTGAAGGTGCTGCCGACGCCGGGGGTGCTGCGCAGCTGGATTTCGCCGCCGAGCAGGCTCGCCAATTCGCGGCTGATCGCGAGGCCGAGGCCGGTGCCGCCATATTTGCGGCTGGTCGAGGCGTCGGCCTGCTGGAACGCCTCGAAGATGATGCGCTGCTTCTCGGGCGGGATGCCGATGCCGGTATCGGTGACCTCGAAGGCGACCACGGAGGGCGCGTTGCGCAGCGAGGGGTGATCGCTGCTCCAGCCCGATTTCACCGGTGCGACCTTCAGCGTCACGCCGCCCTGCTGCGTGAATTTGAAGGCGTTGGACAAAAGGTTCTTGAGGACCTGCTGCAGGCGCTTGGAATCGGTGATGATGCTGCGCTCGAGATCGGGCGAGACCTCCACCGAGAAGGCGAGCTTGCGGTTTTCCGCCTCGTGCCGGAACGGCCGCGCCATCACATCCATCAGATTGGCGAAGAAGATCTCCTCCGCATCGACCGAGACCGTGCCCGATTCGATCTTCGACAGGTCGAGGATGTCGCTGATCAGATTGAGCAGATCGGTGCCGGCGCCGTGGATGGTCCGCGCGAATTCGACCTGCCTGGCCGTCAGATTGCCCTCGGGGTTCTCGCCGAGCTGCTGGCCGAGGATCAGGATCGAGTTCAGCGGCGTCCGCAGCTCGTGGGACATATTGGCCAGGAATTCGGATTTGTACTTGGACGTGAGCGCGAGCTCGGTCGCCTTCTCCTCGAGCGCGCGGCGGGCCTGCTCGATCTCCTGGTTCTTGGCTTCCACCTCGACATTGCGCTCGGCGAGCTGTTGCGCCTTCTGCTCGAGCTGCTCGTTGGTCTGCTGCAATTCGCGCTGCTGCGTCTGCAGCTCCCCGGCGAGCTGCTGGGATTGTTTGAGCAGGCCTTCCGTCTGCATCGTCGCTTCGATCGAGTTCAGCACGATGCCGATCGAGGTGGTCAGCTGGTCGAGGAAGGCCAGCTGCAGATCGGTGAAGTTGCGCAGCGAATCGAGCTCGATGACCGCCTTGACCTGGCCCTCGGAGAGCACCGGCAGCACGATCGCGCTCAGCGGCCGCGCCTTGAATACGCCGGAGGTGATCGGCGTCACGTTCTTCGGGATGTCGGTGAGCAGGATGCGGCGGGCATCCCTGGCGCATTCGCCGATCAGCCCCTCGCCGATGCGCAGCCGCTCCGGATGGCCGCGGGTCGGGTGATGGGCATAGGAGGAGAGCAGCTGCAGCGTCGCGGTCTCGCCATCGACCTGGTAGATCACGCCGTGCTGAGCATCGACGAGCGGGGCGAGCTCCGAGAGCAGCATGCGCGCGACCGTCGTCAGGTCGCGCTGGCCCTGCAGCATGTTGGTGAAGCGCGCGAGATTGGTCTTCAGCCAGTCCTGATCGGTGTTGCGCTCGGTGGTCAGGCGCAGATTGCCGATCATCGTGTTGATGTTGTCCTTCAGCTCGGCCACCTCGCCGCGCGCCTCGACCTGGATCGAGCGGGTCAGATCGCCCTTGGTCACCGCGGTAGCGACCTCGGCGATGGCGCGGACCTGGGTGGTGAGGTTGGCGGCCAGCAGGTTGACGTTGCCGGTCAGGTCCTTCCAGGTGCCGGCCGTGCCCGGCACATTGGCCTGGCCGCCGAGCCGGCCCTCGACGCCGACCTCGCGGGCCACGCTGGTGACCTGATCGGCGAAGGTGGCGAGCGTGTTCGTCATGTTGTTGATGGTCTCGGCCAGGGCCGCCACCTCGCCCTTGGACGCCACGGTCAGGTTCTGCTTGAGATCGCCATTGGCCACCGCCGTGACGACCTTGACGATGCCGCGCACCTGTTCGGTCAGGTTCGCCGCCATCACGTTGACGGTGTCGGTCAGGTCCTTCCAGGTGCCGGCGACGCCCGGCACCTGCGCCTGGCCGCCGAGCTTGCCTTCGGTGCCGACCTCGCGCGCCACGCGCGTCACCTCGCCGGCGAAGGCGTTGAGCTGGTCCACCATGGTGTTGATGGTGTTCTTCAGCTCGAGAATCTCGCCCTTCACGTCCACGGTGATCTTGCGCGAGAGGTCGCCGCGGGCCACCGCCGTCGTCACTTCGGCGATGTTGCGGACCTGGGTGGTGAGGTTCGCGGCGAGCAGGTTGACGTTGTCGGTCAGGTCCTTCCAGGTGCCGGCGACGCCGGGCACCACGGCCTGGCCGCCGAGCCGGCCATCGGTTCCGACCTCGCGGGCCACGCGCGTCACTTCGCCGGCGAAGGACCGCAGCTGGTCCACCATGGTGTTCAGCGTGTCCTTGAGCAGCAGGATCTCGCCGCGCACGTCCACGGTGATCTTGCGCGAAAGGTCGCCATTGGCGATCGCCGTCGCCACCTCGGCGATGTTGCGGACCTGCGCGGTGAGGTTGCCCGCCATCGAGTTCACGCTGTCGGTGAGGTCCTTCCAGGTCCCGGCGACGCCGGGCACCTGCGCCTGGCCGCCGAGCTTGCCTTCCGTGCCGACCTCGCGGGCGACGCGCGTCACTTCGCCGGCGAAGGCGTTGAGCTGATCGACCATGGTGTTGATCGTGTTCTTCAGCTCGAGGATTTCGCCCTTCACGTCCACGGTGATCTTGCGCGAGAGGTCGCCGCGAGCCACAGCCGTCGTCACCTCGGCGATGTTGCGGACCTGGCCCGTCAGGTTCGACGCCATCGAGTTGACGTTCTCGGTCAGGTCCTTCCAGGTGCCGGCGACGCCGGGCACCTGCGCCTGTCCGCCGAGCTTGCCTTCGGTGCCGACCTCGCGCGCCACGCGCGTCACCTCGGAGGCGAAGCGGTTGAGCTGGTCCACCATCGTGTTCAGCGTTTCCTTCAGCTGAAGGATCTCGCCTTTCACGTCGACGGTGATCTTGCGCGACAGGTCGCCATTGGCGATCGCGGTCGACACCTCGGCGATGTTGCGGACCTGCGCCGTGAGATTGCCGGCCATCGAGTTGACGCTGTCGGTCAGATCCTTCCAGGTGCCGGCGACGCCGAGCACGTTGGCCTGGCCGCCGAGCCGGCCCTCGGTGCCGACCTCGCGGGCCACGCGGGTCACTTCGCCGGCGAAGCCGTTGAGCTGGTCGACCATCGTGTTGATGGTCTCCTTCAGCTCGAGGATTTCGCCCGAGACCGTCACGGTGATCTTCTTCGACAGGTCGCCCTGCGCCACCGCCGTCGCGACCTCGGCGATGTTGCGGACCTGGCCGGTGAGGTTCGAGGCCATGGAATTGACCGAATCCGTCAGGTCCTTCCAGGTGCCGGCGACGCCCTTGAGCTGCGCCTGACCGCCGAGCTTGCCTTCGGTACCGACTTCGCGGGCGACGCGCGTCACCTCCGAGGCGAAGGCGTTGAGCTGGTCGACCGTGGTGTTGATCGTCTCCTTGAGCTGGAGGATCTCGCCCTTCACGTCGACGGTGATCTTCTTCGACAGGTCGCCATTGGCGATGGCGGTGGAGACTTCCGCGATGTTGCGGACCTGCGCCGTGAGATTGCCCGCCATCGAATTGACGTTCTCGGTCAGGTCCTTCCAGGTGCCGGCGACGCCGCGGACATTGGCCTGGCCGCCGAGGCGGCCCTCGGTGCCGACCTCGCGCGCCACGCGCGTCACCTCCGAGGCGAAGGCGTTGAGCTGGTCGACCATCGTGTTGATGGTCTCCTTCAGCTCCAGGATCTCGCCCGAGACCGTGACCGTGATCTTCTTCGACAGGTCGCCATTGGCGATGGCGGTCGAGACCTCGGCGATGTTGCGCACCTGCGCGGTCAGGTTCGAGGCCATCGAATTGACGTTGTCGGTGAGGTCCTTCCAGGTGCCGGCGACGCCGGGCACCTGCGCCTGGCCGCCGAGGCGGCCTTCGGTGCCGACCTCGCGGGCCACGCGGGTGACTTCGCCGGCAAAACCGTTGAGCTGATCGACCATCGTGTTGATGGTTTCCTTCAGCTCCAGGATTTCGCCGGAGACGTCGACGGTGATCTTGCGGGAGAGGTCGCCGCGCGCCACGGCGGTGGTGACCTGGGCGATGTTGCGGACCTGCGCCGTCAGATTGCCGCACATGGCGTTGACCGAATCGGTGAGGTCCTTCCAGGTGCCGGCGACGCCGGGCACCAGCGCCTGGCCGCCGAGCTTGCCTTCGGTGCCGACCTCGCGCGCGACGCGCGTCACCTCCGAGGCGAAGGAGCGCAGCTGATCGACCATCGTGTTGATGGCCTCCTTCAGCTGCAGGATCTCGCCGCGCACGTCGACGGTGATCTTCTTCGAGAGGTCGCCATTGGCGACGGCGATCGTCACCTCGGCGATATTGCGGACCTGCGCGGTCAGGTTCGAGGCCATGGAATTGACGCTCTCGGTCAATTCCTTCCAGACGCCGGTGACCTCGCTGACCTTGGCCTGGCCGCCGAGCTTGCCGTCGGTGCCGACCTCGCGGGCGACGCGCGTCACCTCCGAGGTGAAGACGTTGAGCTGCCGGATCATGGCGTTGACGATGGTGGCGGAGCGCAGGAACTCGCCCTTCAGCGGCCTGCCGTCGACATCCAGCGGCACGGTCTGCAGCAGATCGCCCTTCGCCACGGCGGCGATCGTGCTGGTGACGGCGCTGGTCGGCCAGAGCAGATCGTCGATCAGCCCGTTGACCGATTGCTCCATATCCGCCCAGGAGCCGTCGGAGAGGCCGAAGCGGACGCGGTTACGGGTCTTGCCGTCGCGGCCGACGACCTGCCCGACCTGCTCCAGCTGCTGGGCCATGCGCTGGTTGGCCGAGACGATGTCGTTGAAGGTATCGGCGATCTTGCCGGCCAGCCCCGTCTGGTCGCCCCGCAGCCGCACGTCGAAATCGCCGCGCCGCATCGCCTGCAGCGCGTCGAGCAGCTCGTTCACGTCGAGAGGCGTCTCATCCCCGGCCATCGCATCGGTGGGGGGAGAGGAAGGGATTCCGTCGCGCGCAGCCTTGCCGCGGCCGGATCTGCCGGCCGTCACCTCGGTGTTTGCCATGTCGCCCCCGTAAGCGCTTCTTGGAATTTAGAATCAATCTAGCAACTATTCTGCGCGCCGACGACATCATAAGACAACGCGTAGACTGAATTTCTGAGTCTGGCTTGTGGAGTTTCGAACCCCCTTCTACAGTCCCTAAAATCGATCTTCATGGAGTCGTTTCGCATTGATCGATAGCGACGTGCTTTTGTTGCTGCGCACAACAATCCGATCTGTCTGGACCCTGGAACTGGCCTTGCTGCTGTGGCGGAGCGGAGAGCGCGCCTGGCGACAGCGGGAGCTCGTCTCGGAACTCCGGGCCAGCGAGGGTGCGATCAACGAAGGCCTCGACCGGCTGCTGGTCGAGGGGCTGATCCGGCGCGAAGCGGATGCCTATCGTTTCGATCCCTCGCCCCGGAACCAGGCCTTGTTCGAGCGTCTCGACCTGTTGAACCGGGAACGCCCGGTGGCGGTACTGGAAGTGATGTTCAGGCGGCAGGATGCCGTGCAGAGCTTCGCCGACGCGTTCAAGCTGAAAAAGGACTAGCATGTCCGTCTTCTGGCAGACCACGGTCTATCTTCTCTGTCTCCTGACCTCGCTCCTCTGCGCGGCCCTGCTGCTCAAGAGCTATCTGACCACCCGGGTCAGGCTGCTGCTGTTCAGCGCGATCTGCTTCGCCCTGCTGTCGCTCAACAACCTGCTGGTGCTGTGCGATCTGGTGCTGCTGCCGAGCGTGGACCTGCTACCCTACCGGCACGCGGCCGCGCTGGCGGGCGTGACGGTCCTGCTCGGTGCCTTCATCCTGGATGTCGAGTGAACCCATGCTGCATTTCAGCGCCGGCCTGATCACCATGGGCTTCCTGGTCATCACCCTGTTCTTCCTCAAATTCTGGAGGCGAACGGGCGACCTGCTGTTCCTGGCCTTCGCGGTGTCGTTCAGCCTGCTGGCGCTGAACCAGGCGCTCACCATCCTGATCGACGTCGCCAGGGACGAGCGCAGCTATCTCTATCTGCTGCGGCTCGTCGCCTTCCTGATCATCATCGCCGCCGTGGTCCACAAGAACGCGACCTTCGGCCCGCGCGACAGATCGCGCTGATCGGCGCGGCGCGACCGGCCCGCGCCCGCGCCCGGGCGCCGGCTCAGGCCGCGCTGCGCAGCGGCCGCGCCGCAGCGCCATCCTGGCGGGCCGAGGAGGAGGTTCGGAAGGCCCGGACGAGCCCGTTCAGCGCCTCGATCTGGCTCGTCAAAGCGAGGCAGGAGGCCGAGCTCTGCTCCGCCAGCGCCGCATTCTGCTGGGTCATCTCGTCGAGCCGCGCGACGGTGCGGCTCATCTCCTCGATGCCGCGCGACTGCTCGACGGAGGCGGAGGAGACGTCCACCACCGTGGTGGTGACGGCGCCCGAGGCGGTCACGATCTGGCCGAGCGTCTCGCCGGACGCGTGGACCAGCTTGACCCCGTCGACGATCTGCTGGTTCGAGCTCGAGATCAGCTGCCCGATATCCTTGGCCGCCTCGCTGGAGCGCTGGGCCAGGACGCGGACTTCCGCCGCGACCACGGCGAAACCCTTGCCGGCATCACCGGCGCGCGCCGCCTCCACCGCCGCGTTCAGCGCGAGCAGATTGGTCTGGAAGGCGATGTCCTCGATGATGTCGGTGATCTCGGAGATCTTGCGCGAGGAATCCTCGATCTGCTTCATCGCGGCGACGGCGGAGCCGACGATGACGCCGCCCTCATTGGCGATCTCCGCGGCCCGGCGCGCCAGGGTCGCGGCATGGCGCGAGCCGTCGGTGGCGAGCTTGACGGAGGCGGCGAGCTGCTCGGTGGTGGCCGCCGTCTCCTGCAGCGAGACCGCCTGGGTCTCGGTGCGGCCGGCGAGGTCGAGCGAGCCGCTGTTGATCTCCACCCCGGCGGTGCGGATCGACTGGGCGGCCGTCGCGATCCCCGACATGGCCTCCTCCAGCTGCGAGACCGAGCGGTTGAAATCGCCGCGGAGGTTTTCGTAATCGGCCGGGAATCGCGTGGTGATGCGATGGGTGAGATTGCCGAGAGCGAGCTGCTCCAGCCCCTCCGCCAGCCCGGCGACGACCGCTGCACGTTCGGCCTCGACCGCCTGCTGCAGCGCGTCGTTGTCCCGCGCCGCCCGCGCCTCGGAAGCGCGTGCCTGGTCGGCGCTCGCCAGTGCGGTCTCGGCGGCACGCTGCGCGGTCGCCGCCTCGGCCAGCGCCGCCTGCGCCTTGGCCAGCGAGGCGGCTGAAGCCGCGAGCGTGCGCTCGATCGTCCGGGCGGCCCAGGCCAGCGTCACCGCCTCCACCAGCAGGATGGCGGCATGCAGCACGACGCGCCCGAGATCGGCGCTGCCCGGGAAGACGGCTGCCGGGATCAGCAGGGACAGGAGGAGATGATGGGTCGCGACGACCGCGGTCGCAGCGGCGATGACGCGCCAGTCGCAGAAGACGATCAGCATCGCCAGCGCCGCGAAATAGGCCATGTGCATGTCGATCTGCCAGGCATCGCCCGCCAGGGCGGCGACCAGCAGCGAGACCGCGATCATCAGCCCCATCGCCTGGGTGACGCGCGAGGGGATGCCTTCCTCGCTGAACCACCAGCTGGCCGTCACGGCCGCCGCCAGCGCGAGCGCCGCGAGGCCGAGCCCGGCCGGGCGGGCGGTCTCGCCCAGCGCGACCGTGGCGAGGACCACGAGCCCGATCATCCAGATGGCGGCGACGGTGAGGCGGGCTCCGAGACCGCGGAGCGAATCGATCGTGGTCGTCATGATCATAACCTTGCGAGACAGCCGGCGAGGCCGAGCGGATTGAGCGTGAAGAGGGAGCCCGATGCCGAGAGCCGGGCGGCGGCATCGCCGGCTTCGGATCTCACCACCACGATGAAGGGCAGGCCGCCGAGGCGGATGATCGCGCCGGCCTCGCCGGCCGCCTTCAGGATCTCGGCGCCGCCCCACCAGGGCGGGTAGACCCCGGCGACAACCCGCGGATCGGGAGCCGCCTGGGACAGCGCGGGCAGGACCAGCAGTGAGAGCGCGAACAGCGATGCAGCCGGTGCCCAGGCGCGGAGGAGCTTCATCGAGAGTTCCAGGGAGCAATACTGCCACCTTGGCCTAGCCCGGATTAAATATTTCCAAATGAAGTAACCATGATGACTTGCGACATTTCGCCATCAATACACGCAGCGGTTGCTAATTCTGTCCGAGAGATACTGCCGACCGGGACCCGGCAACCATCGCGTGCCGGCGGCCGCGACGGTTCGGGGTGAGTGTCCAGATCGAAGCGGGGGGTCCGGGCCGGCCAGAGACCGAACCCACCTCCCCTCGGCTCAATCCTCGCCCTCGTCGACTTCCAGAATGCCGTCGAGCCGGTAGCAGATGCCGCCGGGGGCGAAGTCGGTGCCGGCCCGGCCCTTGAAATAGCTCGGCACGATGCGCTCGATCAGCCGCGAGCCGAAGCCCCTGCGCGCCGTCGCGACGACGAGCGGGCCGTCCGCCTCGCGCCATTCGAAGCTGAAGCGCTGGTCCGGCTCGACCCGCCAGCGGATCGTCACGCTGCCCTCGGCCGCCGCCAGCGCACCGTATTTCAGGGCGTTGGTGGCGAGTTCATGGATCGCCAGCGAAAGGCCGAGCGCCTGGTCCGCCGAGATGCGGGCGGGCGGCCCGTCGGTGAGGATGCGCTGGGGCGCGTCGCGATAGGGGGCCAGCCCGCGCGCGATGACATGCGAGACATCCGCCGCCACCCAGCTGCTTTCTGTGAGAATGTCCTGGGCGGCCGAGAGGGCCAGCAGGCGGCCGGAGATCCGGTCGTTCGCCGTCGCCATATCGGGCGAGTGCCGCATGCTCTGCGAGACGATCGCCTGGACGATCGACAGCGTGTTCTTCATCCGGTGCGAGAGTTCGCGCTGCAGGATCATGCGCTGGCGGTTGTTTTCGCGCTGCTCGTCGAGCATCCGCGCCGTTTCCGCCGCCGCCTCGACCAACGCCTGCCGGTCCCGCACCTGCTCCGTCACCTCCGTCGTCACGTTGATCAGCCCGGCGACGCGGCCTTCATCGTCGCGCAGCGGAGAATAGGTGAAGGTCCAGTAGGTCTCCTCGGCGAAGCCGTTGCGCGTCATCAGCAGCGGCAGGCCCTCGAGCCGCTGGCTGACGCCGGACAGGGCCGAGCGGGTGATCGGCAGCACATCCTCCCAGACATCGGCCCAGGCGATCTCGAAGGGCTGCCCCAGAGCCGTCGCCTCGCGCCGGCCGAGCATGGGCCGGTAGGCGTCGTTGTAGAGCATCAGCAGATCCGGCCCCCAGAACAGGCACATCGCCTGCCGCGAGGACAGCATCATCTGGGTGATCGCCAGCAGCGAGCGCGGCCAGCTCTCGATCGGGCCGAGCGAGGACCCGCTCCAATCCCTGCGGCAGATCGCTTCCGCCATCGCGCCGCCACCCGGGAACCGGTCTGCTTGCGTCGCGACGGCGGCCGGAGCGCCGGTCCAGGCTTCAGACACCATCGGGAGATCTCGGAGACATGCGGAAGGGAGCGGTCGATACGGCGCAGGCTGATGGAGCACGGCCTCGGACTGCGCCGTGCCGCAGCCTATCGCATCCTGCGGGGCCGACCAAACGATGCCGCCGCTCATCGGCTGTTCCAGCCGTCGAGCAGCGCTTGTGCAGGGACGAAATCGGCCGGCTTCGCCAGGGCCGGCGGCGGCGCGCAGATGCCCTGATGGAGATAGGCCAGGGTCGAGACGAAGCTGTTGCGCGAGAACGGCTTGGCCAGCACGCCATGGGCCCCGGCGAAGCCGGCCGGGATCATCGCGGGATTGGCCGTGACGAAGATGATCAGCGTCTCCGCCCAGCGCTCCTGGATCAGCGCCGACACCGACAGACCGGTCGTCCCGCGCGCCAGATGCATGTCGACGAAGGCGAGATCGGGCGAAAGCCGCGGGTCCATCGCCTCGACGTCGTGAAGCGAGGCGGCTTCCGCCACGACCCGATGGCCGGCATCCTCGACCATCATCTCGATATCCATCACGAGCAGCGGCTCGTCTTCGACGATCAGGACACGCAACGCGCGGTACTGCCCCATCGCTCAGGGCTCGGAAAGGGTGAGCGTGACGCGCGTGCCTCGCTCGAGGCGAACCCAGTCGACATTGGCCCCCGCCTGCCGCGACAGCCGGGTGATCAGCGTGCGGCCGAGCCCGGCGCCGACCTTGTCGAGCACGATGCCGTGGCCGTCATCCTCGATCGCCAGCTTCGCGACCTTGCCGGTCTTCTCGCCGGTCATGCGGATGAAGCCGGGGCGGCCATCGCTCAGCCCGTGCTTGATCGCGTTGGTCAGGATCTCGTTCAGGATCAGCCCCAGCGACGAGGCGTGATCGGCCTTCACCGCGATTTCGGGCGCATCGGATTGGAAGGCGATGTTGGTGCGGCCGCTGGCGCCGATGACGTCGGCGGCGAGATTGACCGCGAAGGCCGTGAGGTCGAAGCGGGTGACGTCGCTCGACTGATAGAGCCGGCGATGCACCGTCGCCAGCGCGTCGATCCGCTCCATCATGCTCTCGAGCTTGGCGGTCATGTCGGCATCGTCGAGGGTCCGCGCCTGCAGGCGCAGCAGCGCCCCGACCATGGTCAGGTTGTTCTTGACGCGATGGTCGACCTCGTGGAGCAGCAGCGTCTTGGCCTCCAGCGCCGCTTCCAGCTCCGCGGTGCGGCGCTGCACTTCGTGATCGACCAGCGCCTTCTGCGCCGCGATCTCCTGATGCGCGGCGACGCGCTCGCTCACATCGAGCTGCGAGGCGAAGAAAAACTTCACCGTGCCGTCATCGCCGCGCACCGGGCTGAGATAGAGCGCGTTCCAGAAGGTCGAGCCGTCCTTGCGGTAGTTGAGCAGGTCGATATCGATGCTGACGCCCTTGTGGATCGCCTCGCGAATGCGGGCGATGGCCTCGCGGTCGCTGTCGGGTCCCTGCAGGAAGCGGCAATTCTGCCCCAGGATCTCGTCGCGGTTGAAGCCGGTCAGCCGCTGGAACGCCTCATTGCAGAAGACGATCGGATTGTCGGGAAGGGCCGGGTTGGTGATGACCATGGCCATGCGGGTGGCGCGGACGGCGGCGGCGAATGGGTCTCCCCGACCGTGCTCATGATGAAGCGCTTCGGTCAGATGCCAATCGTCTTTTTCCTGCACACCGGGCTCCATGCTGCGCAACCTGCGTTGCTGTGCCCCCCACAACCGTCCGGGTTCCGGAATGGTTCCGGAAACGCCGCCGCCGGCCGGCCCGCGAACTCCGGCGCGGGTCAGGCGTTGCCCCAGGCGGACGGAGGCGATGATGAGAAGCAGGGCGAAGGCGATTGCGGGCGATCTGGGGATGGTGGGGCTGGGAGCGGCGCTGGCGCTCTGGCTGATGCCCTCGGGCTCCGGACAGGTCTCGAACCGGGAGCGCGGCGAGCAGGAGAAACGCAGCGAAGGCGATAGCGGCCAGGGCGCCGCGGCCGCATCCCCCGAGGAGATCCCCGCCCGCGGCTGGTGGGCGATCGCTAAGCGGACCTTCGCGCAGATCGGCAGCGACCGGGTGCTGGCCGTAGCGGCCGGCGTCACCTTCTACGGGCTGCTCGCGATCTTCCCGGCGCTGACGGCGTTCATCAGCATCTACGGGCTGGTCGCCGATCCGCATGAGGTGATCGAGCATCTGAACGTGCTGCAAGGGGTGATGCCGATGGCCGCCTTCGAGCTGCTGAGGGAGCAGGCGCTCAGGCTGATCAGCAATGGCGGCGACGAGCTGGGCCTCGCGCTGATCATCAGCGTCGCCCTCTCGCTCTGGAGCGCCAATGCCGGGATGAAGGCGATCTTCGACGCGCTGAACGTCGCTTATGGCGAGGATGAGAAGCGCGGCTTCTTCCGGCTGAACCTGGTGTCGCTCGCCTTCACGGCGGGCGCGCTGCTGTTCGGCGTGCTCGCCATCGCCGCGCTGGTCGCCGTGCCGGTGGTGATCGAATACCTGCCGCTCGGAGAGACGCTGACGGCGCTGCTCTCGCTCGGCCGCTGGCCGCTGATCGTGCTGGTCGTGATGCTCGGGCTCGCGGCGCTCTACCGCTTCGGCCCGAGCCGCGACGAGCCGCAATGGCGCTGGGTCAGCCCCGGCGCCGTCGTCGCCGCGATCGGCTGGCTCGGCGGTTCGATCGCCTTCTCCTGGTATGTCACGAATTTCGCCGATTACGATGCGACCTATGGCGCCGTCGGCGCCGTGATCGGCCTGATGACCTGGATGTGGCTCTCGGCGATCGTCATCCTGATCGGCGCCGAGCTCAATTCCGAGAGCGAGCGGCAGACCTGGCGCGACACCACGAAAGGCCCGCCGCGCCCGGTGGGCATGCGCGGCGCGGATGCCGCCGACCGCAAGGAGTGAAGGCGGCCGCCCGCAATGCGCGGCGAAGCGGCGCAGTGAAGGAACGGCAGGTGCCGGGCATGGTTATCATGGGCGTACCGGCGCATAGTGGTGCGGCGGCCCCGACAGGAGGAGGCATCGATGAAATGGCTGGCCTTAAGCCTGGTGCTGGTGACGATCTCAGACGCCGCCTTCGCGCAGGCCCGCATGTCGACGGTCAACCGCAGCTGCGCGGCCAACCGCCAGAGCGTGCTGGCCAATGGGGCGATCGTGCTGGGCACGGGCGGACCGACCTATGACCGTTTCGTGCGCGACCGCCGCTTCTGTGCGCATGGCGAATTCCTGGAGCCGGCCTATGTGCCGAGCCGCGACACCGATGCCTGCCTGATCGGCTACCGCTGCAAGGTCGACGCCTGGTGGGATTGAGCCGTCCGGCTCAATAGAGCTCGGCGCCGAAATTGCGGGCCGGGTCGAATTCCGGCGCCAGCCGCCCGGTCGGGCGTGTCGCCTCGCCGGCCTCGCGCAGCAGCAGCCGGCCCGAGCCCGCTTCCGCCCGCAGCGCCCCGTCGGCCACGATGATCTCGCCGCGGCGGAGCACCGTCTCCGGCCAGCCCGTGATGCTGCGCCCCGCGAAGGGGTTGTAGCCGGTATTGCAATGCAGCGCGTCGGTGAGCGTGACCGTCTTCTGCGGATCCCAGAGGACGATGTCGGCGTCGAAGCCGATGGCGAGCGCGCCCTTGCCCGGCAGATCATAGATCCGGGCCGGGGCCGTCGCGGTCAGCTCCACGAATTTGCTCAGCCCCAGCCGGCCCCGCGAGACCATCGCGTCGAACAGCATCGGCATGCGCATCTCCAGCCCCGGCATGCCGTTGGCGATCTGCTTGAAGGGCGGGTTCGCCCCGGCGCTCAGCTTGCCGCTGGCGTCGAAGCGGTAGGGCGCATGGTCGGAGGAGAGGATCTGCAGGTCGCCCAGAGCGAGCGCGCGCCACAGAGCCTCCTGATCCGCGGTTTCGCGCTGCGGCGGGGAGCAGATCCATTTCGCGCCCTCGATGCCCGGCCGGTCGAGTTCGGCCGCGGTCATCAGCAGATAATGCGGGCAGGTCTCGGCATAGATCTTGACGCCGCGCCCGCGCGCCTCGCGGATCACCGCCGCGCCTTCCGCCGTCGAGACGTGGAAGATGCAGATCGGCGTATCGAGCAGCTCCGAGAACGCGATCAGCCGGTGGAAGGCCTCGACCTCGGCGGCGCGGGGATGGCTGACGGCATGGTATTTCGGCGCGGTATAGCCGCGCTTGGCCAGCCGCTCGCCCATCCATTTCAGCAGGCCGTGATTCTCGGCATGGACGCAGACCAGCGCGCCGGCTTCCCGCGCCGAGAGCATCACGTCGAGCAGCGCCTGATCGTCGACCTGCACGGCGTCATAGGTCATGAACACCTTGACCGAGCGGTGGCCGGCCTGGATCAGGGCCGGCAGATCGGTCGCGATCGTCTGCGCGTCGGGATTGGCGACCATCAGATGGAAGGCGTAGTCGATGATCGCGCCCTTTCGCGCCAGCGCCGCATAATCCTCGACCGTTCTGGCGAGGCTGGCGCCGCGATGCTGCGCGGCGAAGGAGATCACGCTGGTGGTGCCGCCGAAAGCGGCCGAGCGGGTGGCGGTCTCGAACGTATCGGCGTTCATCAGCCCTCCGCCCGAGAGCTGTTCGATATGGCAATGCGTATCGACGCCGCCGGGCAGCACCAGCCTCCCCGTCGCGTCGAGCTCCTGCGCCCCCTCGGGGAGACCGATGCCGATCGCGGCGATGCGCCCGTCCCGGATGCCGAGATCGGCCCTGACCACCTCGCTGGCCGTGGCGAGCGTGCCGCCGCGGATGACGGTGTCGAATGCGGGGCTGGTCATGGGCGGGATCCTCTGCGGCAAGTCAGGACAGTTTACGCATCGCGGCGAGGCGCGCCACTGATCCCCGCGAGACGGGGCCATGCAAGGCGGCGGCCAGAGGCGGCCGCTTGCCCCTGCGGCGGCGGCCATGCGAGATGGCGGCCGGCGCGACAGGAGAGACGATGCCTTCGACCAGACGCCATGCCCCCGAAGCCGGCGCCGCACGGGACGTGCTCGATCTCGGCGGCTACGTCCCCTATTTCCTGACGGCGATCTCCAACACCTGGTCGCGAAGCTCCTCGCGGCTCTATCTCAAGCGCTTCGGCGTTGGCGTCACGGAATGGCGGGTGATCTCGCAGCTCGCGATCGAGCCGGGGATCCCGGCCCAGCGGATCTGCGAGGTGATCGAGCTCGACAAGGGCGCCGTGAGCCGCAGCGTGGCGACGCTGATCGCCGCCGGCCATGTCCGCGAGCAGCCGGACCCGCGCGACGCCCGCCGGCAATTGCTGGCGCTGACGGATACGGGTTACGCGCTGCACGACCAGCTGATCGCGCTCGCGACGGCGCGGGAGGCGGTGCTGCTGGCCGATCTCTCGGCCGAGGAACGCGCGCAGTTCACGCATGTCCTGCGCCGCATCCACGCCAAGCTGCCGGAGCTGCGGGAGTTCGAGGCCTAGGCCGGAGCGCGGGAGTCGGAGCGCGCCGTCTCAGGCATAACGCCGGGCGGCCGCGCCATGAGCGCGCCGCAGCGCCGCCAAATCGAGCCCCGGCACCGCGCCGTCGATCACCCGCCAGCGCCCCGCGACCATCACCCGGTCGGCCCGGTTGGCGCCGCAGAGCACCAGGGCCGCCACCGGATCATGCGCGCCGGAAAAGCGCAGCTCGTCGAGCCGGAACAGCGCGAGATCGGCCTGCATGCCCGGCGCGATGCGCCCGACATCACCACGCCCGAGGCAGCGCGCGGAGCCCTCCGTCGCCCAGCGGATCACGTCGCGGGCGGTGACGGCGCCGGCGCTGCGGTAATGCAGCCGGTTGACCAGCAGCGCATGGCGCAGCTCCTCCATCAAATTGGACCCGTCATTCGAAGCGGAGCCGTCGACGCCGAGGCCGAGCGGGGCGCCGGCCGCCTCGAGCTCGCGCGTCCGGCAGAAGCCGGAGGCGAGCACGCCGTTCGAGGTCGGGCAGTGGCAGATGCCGACGCCGGCCCGGCCGAGCCGCTCGCACTCCTCGCAGGAGAAGTGGATGCCATGGGCCAGCCAGGTTTTCGGCCGCATCCAGCCGGTCTCCTCGAGCAGGTCGAGCGGACGCTTGCCATAGACCTCCAGGCAATAGGCCTCCTCATCCCGCGTTTCCGCGAGATGGGTGTGGAGCGGCGCATCGAACCGGGCGGCGAGATCGGCGCTCTTCGCCATCAGCGCCGGGGTGACCGAAAACGGCGAACAGGGCGCGAGCGCGATCTGCAGCATGCTGCCCGGGGCGGGATCGTGGAACAGCGTCAGCACGCGCTCGCTGTCGAGCAGGATCGTCTCCTCGTCCTGGACGACGCCGTCGGGCGGCAGCCCACCATCCTTCTGCGACAGGTTCATCGAGCCGCGCGAGATCACGGCGCGGATGCCGAGCGCGCGCGCCTCCTCCACCGCGATGTCGACCGCCTGCTCCAGGCCGGGCGGATAGAGATAATGATGGTCGGCGGCGAGGGTGCAGCCGGAGAGCAGCAGCTCGGTGAGCGCGACGCGGACCGCGAGCCTGAGATCGTCCGGGTTCAGCCGGGCCCAGAGCGGGTAGAGCGCGGTGAGCCAGGGGAAGAGCTCGCGGTCGATCGCCGCGGGATGGGCCCGCGTCAGCGTCTGGTAGAAATGATGATGGGTGTTGATCAGCCCGGGCAGGACGACATGGGCGCCCGCCTCGAAGACCTCGTCCACCGGCGAAGCGGGGCTGCGGCCGGCGGCCAGGCATTCGGCGATCACGCCGTCTTCCACCACCAGACCGGCAGCGGCGTCGTCCGCGACGATCCCGAGCGGGTGCTTGATCCAGAGGCGCATCGCATCGTCCTTGTTGGTCGTCTCGTTCTACGGTTTCGCGGCCGCGGCGCAATGCACCGCGCATCGGCAGCGTCCATGGCACCGGGCTGCCGCCTTGCCGCTGCAGGCGCGAACGCCTACAAGCCCGGCTGCTTCGAACAATCAGGACACGCTCATGCGACCCTCGAAACGCGCAGCCGATGAGATGCGCAAGGTCACGCTCGAACGCGGCGTGGTGCGCTATGCCGAAGGCTCGTGCATGGTCACCTTCGGCGAGACGCGGGTGCTGTGCGCCGCGACCGTCGAGGAAAAGGGTCCGCCCTGGCTGCGCGGCACCGGCAAGGGCTGGGTCACCGCGGAATATTCGATGCTGCCGCGCGCGACCCATGAGCGCACCCGCCGCGAGGTCACCTCCGGCAAGCCCTCCGGCCGCACCCAGGAGATCCAGCGGCTGGTCGGCCGGTCGCTGCGCGCCGTGGTCGACCTCACCGCGATCGGCGAGCGGCAGATCGTCGTGGATTGCGACGTGATCCAGGCCGATGGCGGCACCCGCACCGCCTCGATCACCGGCGCCTGGGTGGCGCTGCACGATGCGCTGAAATGGATGGAGGGTCGCTCCATGCTGAAGGGCGCCAAGCCCTTGAAGGACCATGTCGCCGCGATCTCCTGCGGCATTGTCGCCGGAAATCCGGTGCTCGATCTCGATTACATCGAGGATTCCGGCGCGCAGACCGACGCGAATTTCGTGATCACCGGTTCGGGCGGGCTGGTCGAGGTGCAGGGCACGGCCGAAGGCGCGCCCTTCTCCGAGGACGAGCTGATGGCGCTGCTGCGGCTGGCCAAGGGCGGCGTCGCCGATCTCGTGGCGCTGCAGAAGGCCGCGGTGGCCTGACGAGGGCGCGACCCGGCCGGAGCGGAGACCAGGAAAGGCAATACGCGTGATGAGCCACCGTCTGCTGACCGGAAAGGTCGTGATCGCGACGCATAACCAGGGCAAGCTGCGCGAAATGCGCGAGCTCATGAAGCCCTATGGCATCGCGCTGGTTTCCGCCGGCGAACTCGGCCTGCCCGAGCCGGTGGAAGACGGCCATATGTTCGCCGAGAACGCCGCGATCAAGGCGGTGGCGGCGGCGAAAGCCTCGGGGCTGCCGGCGCTTTCGGATGATTCGGGGATCTGCATCGACGCGCTGGACGGCGCGCCGGGGCTGTTCTCGGCCAATTGGGCCGGGCCGGGCAAGGATTTCGCCCCGGCTCTGGCCCGGGTCCAGAGCGAATTGGCGAGGCGCGGCGCGATCGCGCCCGAGAAGCGCCGCGCGCATTTCGTCTCGGCGCTGGTGATCGCCTGGCCGGACGGGCATCAGGAGCTGTTCGAGGGCCGGGTCTTCGGGGAGATCGTCCAGGCGCCGCAGGGCACGGGCGGTTTCGGCTATGATCCGATTTTCCGGCCGGATGGGCACGACAAGACCTTCGGCGAGATGACCAGCGAAGAGAAGCACGGCATCCCGGCCGATGGCTCGCCCGGCCTCTCGCATCGCGCCCGCGCCTTCCACGATCTGGCCCGCGCCTGTCTGCGGGCGGCGCCGTGACGGCTGCCGCCAGCCTGGAGCGTCCGCCGGCCGCCGCGCATCCCACGGCGGATGCCGGCTTCGCCGTCTATGTGCATTGGCCCTTCTGCCTGGCGAAATGCCCCTATTGCGACTTCAACAGCCATGTCCGGCTGCAACCGCCCGACCAGGCGCGGTACATCGCCGCCTTCAGGCGCGAGATCGCGCATCGTGCGGCGTTGACTCCCGGCCGAACGGTCTCCTCGATCTTCTTCGGCGGCGGCACGCCCTCTCTGATGGAGGGCCGCACGGTCGGCGCGATCCTCGACGCCATCGCCGAATACTGGACCGTCGCGCCCGATTGCGAGGTGTCGCTGGAGGCCAACCCGACCAGCGTCGAGGCGGGCCGGTTCCGCGACTTCCGCGCGGCCGGGGTGAACCGGGTCTCACTCGGGGTGCAGGCGCTGAACGACGCCGATCTGAAGGCGCTCGGGCGGATGCACAGCGCCAGCGAGGCGCTGGAGGCGGTGGCGATCGCACGGCGCTATTTCGAGCGCTACAGCTTCGACCTGATCTATGCCCGTTCCGTCCACCAGACCCCGGCGCTGTGGCGGGCGGAGCTCGAGCTCGCGATCAGCCATGCGGCCGAGCATCTCTCGCTCTACCAGCTCACCATCGAACCCGACACGATGTTCGAGCGGCTGTTCAAGGCCGGGCGTCTCGCGATCCCCGATCACGAAGCCGGCGCGGCGCTCTACGAGATCACCCAGGAGGTGACCGCGCGCCACGGGCTGCCGGTCTACGAGATTTCCAACCACGCCCGCCCGGGCGCGGAATGCCGCCACAACCTGGTCTATTGGCGCTATGGCGAATATGCCGGGATCGGCCCCGGCGCCCATGGCCGGCTGGTGACGGCAGCCGGCCGGATGGCGCATTCCACTGAGAAGAGCCCGGAAGCCTGGCTGGAGCGGGTCGAGCGCGAGGGCCATGCGCTGGTCGAGGACGAGGCCCTGAACGCCGAGGCGCAGGGCGACGAATATCTGCTGATGGGCCTGCGCCTCGTCGAAGGAATTTCGCCGGCGACCTTCGCCGCCCTGTCCGGCCGCTCGCTGCGGCAGGCCCGCGTCGACAGCCTGATCGCGGATGGTCTGCTGGCGCGCCGGCCGGGCGGGCTGCTGGCCTGCACGCCCGACGGGGCGCTGGTTCTGGACGCCCTGGTCGCCGATCTCGCCGCCTGAGGCGAGCGCGGCCTATTGCGTCCGCGGCCCGAGGTCGCGCGGGGCGGCGTTGACCGTCACGATCTGGCCGTTGCGCAGCTCCAGCACGGCGAGGCCGCGCTCGTTCTGCCCATCGGGCCGGAAGCGGAAAACGCCGTCGGCGCCGGCAAATCCGGAGGCGTTGGTCAGGACCTGCTCCGAGAAGCGCTGCGAACCCTGGGTCCGGGCCAGCGCCGCGGCGAGGGAGACCGCGTCATAGGCCAGCGTAGCGGTGCGGGTCGGGGCGCTGTTGAAACGCTGCTGGTAGCGGCCGGCGAAGGCATTGAAGCCCGCCGTGTCCGGCGAGGCGAACCAGCCGCCCTGGATGGCCGGGACGCGCGCGACATTGGCGTCGTTCCAGACGCCGGTGCCGAGCGGCTTGACCTTGGCGGGGTCGTAGCCGGCCTGCTGCAAGGCCAGGCCGAGCGCCGGCATGGTGTCGGCCGCCGCCGGCACGAACAGCGCATCGGCCTGCTGCAGCGCCGGCGTCAGCCTTGTGGCCGCCGCCCGCATGCTGGCCTGGTCGGAGGTGAAGCGCTCGATCACCACCACGCGGCCGCCGCGGCTGGCGACGGCCTGCTGGAAGGCGGCCTCGACGACCTTGCCGTAAGCCGTGTCGGGGACGAGCGCGGCGAAGGATTTCCGCCCCTGGGCCGAGGCATGGGCGATCACGCGGTTGACGTCGTTCTCCGGCGGGAAGGACAGGAGATACACGCCGCGGGCGGCGACGTTGCTGTCGCTGGAGAAGGCCATGACCGGGCGGTTGGCGGCGCGGGCGACCTGGCCGACGGCCTGGACGGACGGCGCGAAGAGCGGCCCGATGATCAGCTCCGCGCCCTCGCGCAGCGCCTCCTGCGCCGCGGCCTGCGCGCCATCGGGCGTGCCGCGGTCGTCCTTGACCAGCAGCGTCAGATCGGCGCCGGGAAATTCCGCCAGCGCCATTTCGGCGGCGTTCTTCAGCGAATTGCCGACCACGGCGCCCTGGCCCTCCGCCGTCAGCGGCAGGATCAGCCCGACCTTGACCTTGCCGGTGCCGAGCGTCTGCCCCGTGGGCGCGGTGGCGGGAGCCGCCGCCTGATCGAAGCCCGGCAATCCGGACGGACCGCCGCTGCAGCCCGCGAGAAGGAAGCCGGCCAGCAGGGCAAGGCCGGGCGCGCGCAGGCGAGATGTCGCGGCGAGATGCGAGCGTTGCAGCACGGGCAGTCTCCAGTCATCGACCGGCCGGATCGGGCCGGTGAGCGTCAGGCGGACAGCATGGGCGGCTGGCCGGGGTGGCAGGCCCCCCGACCTGCGGGCCTACCTGCCAGTGCCGCATGTTATTTTCAAGTTGTTAACTCTGTGTTGAAGCTTGCGCGCCACCCACCCCCGCCTCGCGGAGGCGTCGACAGGCGGGCACCGAAACCGGCTTTCGTGGCCCGGGGCCGTGGCGCGCGACGCGCGTCTGGCGTAGCTTGCGCGCCATGTCGAGCCAGCCCTCTCCGCCGCGCAAGCCGAGCTACACCGCCTTCGGGCTCAAGGCCGAGGCCGAGCCGCTGGAGCCGGGGCTGCATATCGTGGCGACGCCGATCGGCAATCTCCGCGACATCTCCTTCCGGGCGCTGGCGACGCTGGCCGCCGCCGACGCCGTGCTGGCGGAGGATACGCGGACCTCCAAGACGCTGCTGGCGCATTACGGCATTTCGACGCCGCTCTACCCCTATCACGAGCATAATGCCGCGCAGATGCGGCCCAAGATCCTGTCCAGGCTGCGCGAGGGCGGCAGGCTGGCGCTGATCTCGGACGCCGGCACGCCGCTCGTCTCCGACCCCGGCTACAAGCTGGTGGCGGATGTGGTGGCGGAAGGCCTGCCGGTGACCGGGATACCCGGCCCCTCGGCCGTGCTGGCCGCGCTGGTGCTGGCGGGGCTGCCGACGGATCGCTTCTTCTTCGAAGGGTTTTTGCCACCGAAACCCGCCGCGAGACGGGCGCGGCTGACCGAACTCGCCGCCATCCCCGGCACGCTGGTCTTCTTCGAATCGCCGCGGCGCCTGGCGGAGATGCTGGCCGACGCCGCCTCCGTACTCGGCGCCCGTCCCGGCGCTGTGGCCCGCGAGCTCACGAAGTTTCACGAGAGCGTGCAGCGCGGGCCGCTTGCGACGCTCGCCGCCCATTATGCCGAGGATGAGGAGCCGCGTGGCGAGATCGTGGTGATCATCGGGCCGCCCGGCGCGGAAGAGCTGGCGCCGGCGGGGGATGTCGTCGATGCGCGGTTGCGCGCCGCTCTGGAGACGGTGTCGCTGAAGGAGGCGGTGGCCCAGGTCGCCGCCGAGACCGGGCAGCCGCGCCGCAAGATCTATGCGCGCGCGCTGGAGCTGACGCGCGCACCATGACGGCCGGGGCTCGCAGCCGCCGCGCCAGGCGCTCCGGCACGGCCGGGCTGCAGGCGGAATGGCTGGCGCTGCTCTGGCTGTCGGCGAAGGGTTTTCGCCTGCTCGAGCGGCGCTTCGGCGGCAAGGGCGGCGAGATCGACCTGATCATGCGGCGCGGCCGCCTCGTCATCTTCGTCGAGGTCAAACGCCGCAGCCGGATGGAGGATGCGCTCGCCGCGATCACCCCCGGCAAGCAGCGCTTCATCGCGGCGCGGGTGCGGCAATGGCTGGCGCGCAATCCCTGGGCCATGCAGCATGACCTCAGGATGGATGCGGTGTTCCTGGCGCCGCTGCGCCTGCCGCGCCATGTGCCGGACGTGTTCGCGCTGCCGATATAGGGGCCCGTGGACCGCAGCCAAGCGCTTCCGGCGCAGGCCTGGGAGGCGCCACGCCACTCTTGCGCGAGACGGCGACCTCAAGGGATAAGGACGCCCCCGTCGCAGGAGCGCCGCCCATGTCCCTCACCGTTGCCGTCCAGATGGACCCGATCGAGCGCATCCGCATCGCGGGCGATTCGAGCTTCGCGATGATGCTGGAGGCGCAGGCCCGCGGGCATACGCTGTTCACCTACACCCCCGACAAGCTCTCGATGCGCGATGGCCGGGTGACCGCGGCGCTGAAGCCGACGGTGGTGCGGGACGTCGAAGGCGATCATGTCACCCTCGGCGCGGAGGAGCGCGTCGACCTCGCGACGATCGACGTGGTGCTGCTGCGGCAGGACCCGCCCTTCGACATGGGCTATGTCACGACCACCCATCTTCTGGAGCGCATCCATCCGCGGACGCTGGTGGTCAACAACCCGGCCCATGTCCGCAACGCGCCGGAGAAGATCTTCGTCACCGAATTCCCGGACCTGATGCCGCAGACGCTGATCACCCGCGACAAGGCGGAGATCGAGGCGTTCCGCGACGAGTTCGGCGAGATCGTGATGAAGCCGCTCTACGGCAATGGCGGCGCCTCGGTGTTCAAGACCGGCAAGGAAGACCCGAATTTCGGCTCGCTCTTCGACCTGTTCTCCACCACCTTCAAGGAGCCCTGGGTGGTGCAGCGCTTCATGAAGGAGGTGTCGGAGGGCGACAAGCGGATCATCCTGGTGGATGGCCGAGCCGCCGGAGCCGTCAACCGCGTGCCAGCGGTCGGCGATATCCGCGCCAACATGGTGCGCGGCGGCGCGGCGCGGCCGACCGATCTCTCGAAGCGGGAACTGGAAATCTGCGAGCGGATCGGCCCGTCGCTGAAGGAGCGCGGCCTGATCTTCGTCGGCATCGACGTGATCGCCGGCAACCTCACCGAGATCAACGTGACCTCCCCGACCGGCCTGCGCGCGATCAAGAAGCTCGGCGGCCCGGATCTGGCGGCGGAGCTGTGGGATGCGATCGAGGGGAAGAGGTAGGGTTGGGATTAGGCAGTCGGCAGTAGGCAATAGGCAGTCGGGTTAGAGCCACACCTACTGCCGACTGCCTAATTGCCGACTGCCTACTGCCTCCCCTCCCCATTCAACCCATTCCCCGCATCCCACGCATAACGCAGCGTCTCGAAGCGCATCGTCATCGCGTCGACGAGCAGGAGCTTGCGGACCAGCGGTTCTCCGAAGCCGGTGACGGCGCGGATCACCTCCAGCGCCATCAGCGAGCCGAGAACCCCGGCGAGCGCGCCGAGCACGCCGGCTTCCGCGCAGGGCGCCACGGCGCCGGGCGGGGGCTCCTGGGGGAAGAGGCAGCGATAGGTCGGGTTCGGCCGGCCATCGGCGCCGGTCTCATGGGCGCGGATCGTGGTCAGCGACCCGTCGAAGCGGCCAAGCGCCGCCGTCACCAGCGGCTTGCGCTCCAGGAAACAGGCATCGGAGACGGCGTAGCGCGTCGCGAAATTATCCGAGCCCTCGGCGACGACGTCGTAGAAGGCGATCAGCGCGCGCGCATTATGCGGATCGATGCGCGTGACATGCTCCTCCACCGCGACATGCGGGTTGAGCCGCTTGATGAAGCCCGCCGCGGCGACCGCCTTGCGCGCGCCGATATCGGCGCTGCCGTACAACGTCTGGCGCTGCAGATTGGAGAGCGAGACGACATCGTCGTCGACGATGCCGATATGGCCTATCCCGGCCGCCGCCAGATATTGCAGCAGCGGCGCGCCGAGCCCGCCCGCGCCGACGACCAGAACGCGGGCCCGCTTCAGCGCCTGCTGGCCGGGCCCGCCGATCTCCGGCAGCACGAGGTGCCGCGCATAGCGTTCGATCTCGTCGGCGTTGAGGCTCATCCCGCAGATGTAGGCCCATCCCGGGACGCGATCAATCACAGCCGGCTGCCCCGGACGCTCAGGAACCGGGTGTCGGCACCGATGCCGGCCTGCGATCCCCTGCTTCCCTCAATCAGGACAGGATGGATGACATGGATATGCTCAGCGGCAAGGTCGCGATCATCACGGGCGCCAGCTCCGGCATCGGCCGGGCGGCTGCGCTGCTCTTCGCCGGCGAAAGCGCGAGGCTCGTCGTCACCGGGCGCCGGCAGACCGAGCTCGACCGGCTGCTTGGCGAGATCGAGAGCGCCGGAGGCGAGGCCGTGGCCCTGGCCGGCGACATTCGCGACGAGGCGCTGGCGCAGGCGCTGGTCGCGACGGCGCTGGCGCGGTTCGGCGGTCTCGACATCGGCTTCAACAATGCCGGCATCGTCGGCCCGCTCGCGCCCTGCGCCGATTACAGCCTCGCCGATTGGCGCGATCTGCTGGACACCAATCTGACCAGCGCGTTTCTCGGCGCCAAGCATCAGATCCCGGCGCTGCGGGCGCGGGGCGGCGGGTCCCTGCTGTTCACCGCGAGCTTCGTCGGCCATACTGCGGGGCTTGCCGGCATGAGCGCCTATGCCGCGAGCAAGGCGGGGCAGATCGGGCTGGTGAAGGCGCTGGCGGCGGAGCTCGGCGGCGAGGGCATCCGGGTCAATGCCCTGCTGCCCGGCGGCACCGACACCCCGGCCAGCCTCACCAACGCGGCCGATGCGCCGCCGGAGACCCTGGCCTTCATCGAGAGCATCCATGCCCTGAAGCGGATGGCACGGCCCGAGGAGATCGCGCGGGCGGCCCTGTTCCTGGCCTCCGACCAGGCGAGCTTCGTGACCGGGAGCGCCTTCCTGGCCGATGGCGGCGTCTCGATCCAGCGGGGGTGAGGCAAAGGGCGCGGCATCCGGACCGTAAGCCGGCTTGGCCGCGCCCTGAAGCCATGTCATCGTGTTCGGCAGAGGGGCGCGAGAACAGCCTCGACCAGACAGGGGATCGTCAATGCGTATCGGATCGCTCGCGCTGGCCTTGGCCGGCGTCGCAGTCTCGGCCATGGCCGCGATGGCGCAAACTGCACTGAAGCCCGCCATCGTCTACGACAAGGGCGGCAAATTCGACAAATCCTTCAATGAGGGGGTGTTCGCAGGGGCGGAGAAGTTCAAGGCCGAGACCGGCGTCGAGTTCCGGGATTTCGAGCCGAACAACGATGCGCAGATCGAGCAGGCGCTGCGCCGTTTCGCGCGGGACGGCCATTCCCCGATCATCGCGGTCGGCTTCAGCCAGGCGACGGCGCTGCAGAAGGTCGCGGCGGAATTCCCGGCGCTGAAGTTCACGCTGATCGACATGGTGGTGGACCTGCCCAATGTGCAGTCCGTGCTGTTCAAGGAGCATGAGGGCTCCTATCTCGTCGGGCTGCTGGCGGGCCTCGCCTCGAAGAGCGGCAAGGTCGGCTTCGTCGGCGGCATGGACATCCCCTTGATCCGGAAATTCGCCTGCGGCTATGTGCAGGGGGTGAAGGCGGCGAGGAGCGACGCCGAGATCTTCCAGAACATGACGGGATCGACGCCGGCCGCCTGGAACGACCCGGTCAAGGGCGGGGAACTGGCGAAGTCGCAGATCGACCGCGGGGCCGACGTGATCTACCACGCCGCCGGCGGCACCGGCATCGGCGTGCTGCGCGCCGCGGCGGATGCAGGCAAGCTCGGCATCGGCGTCGATTCCAACCAGAACGCCCTGCAGCCCGGCAAGGTGCTGACCTCGATGCTGAAGCGCGTCGACGTCGCGACCTACAGCTCCTTCAAGGCCGCCCAGGCCGGCAATTGGAAGCCCGGTATCTCGGTGCTGGGCCTGAAGGAGGACGGCGTCGGCTGGGCCCAGGACGACAACAACAAGGCGCTGATCACGCCCGAGATGAAGGCGGCGGCGGACAAGGCGCGGGCCGACATCATCAGCGGCACCATCAAGGTGCACGACTACATGTCCGATCAGAAATGCACGCTCTGACGCGCGATCGGCGGCATAGGCGGTGAAGATCACGATTCTCGGCTCGGGCGATGCCTTCGGCACCGGCGGGCGCTTCAACACCTGTCTCCATGTCGAGACGGCGGAGGGGCGCCTGCTGCTCGATTGCGGCTCCTCCAGCATGGTCGCGCTGAACCGGGCCGGCATCGCGCGCAATACGCTCTCGACCCTGCTCTTCACCCATTTCCACGGCGATCATTTCGGCGCGCTGCCGGCCTTTCTGCTGGATGCGCAATTCGTCTCGCGCCGGAAGGACGAGCTGCTGATCGCCGGGCCGGAAGGGGTCGAGCAGCGGACGATGCAGGCGCTGGAGACCGATTTCCCCGGCGCGTCCGGCAATGCCTGGCGCTTTCCGATCCGCTTCCTCGAGGTGACGCCGGAGCGGCCGGCCGTGCTGGCCGGATGCGGCGTCACGGCCTTCCCGATGGTGCATGACGCACGCGCCGGCCCGTGCCAGGGCTACCGGCTGGAAGCCGGCGGCAAGATCTTCGCCTTCTCCGGCGACACCGCCTGGACGCCGGCGCTGGTGCCGCTGGCGGCAGGCGCCGACGCGCTGCTGGTCGAATGCTATTCCTGGAACACCAGCCTCGCCAATCATCTCGATTACGCGACGCTGGCGGCGCAGCGCGCGCAGCTAGGCAGCCGGCGCATCATCCTGACGCATATGGGGGCAACGATGCTCGCCCATGAGGAGGAGCTGCCGGAGGAGCGCGCCTTCGACGGCATGGTGCTCGCCTTATGAGCGAGGCCGCCGCAGCCCCGGCGATCGAGCTGATCGGGATCAGCAAGCGCTTCGGCCCGGTGCAGGCCAATGACGGCGTCTCGCTGCAGGTCGCGGCCGGCACGGTGCACGGCATCGTCGGCGAGAACGGCGCCGGCAAATCGACGCTGATGTCGATCCTCTACGGCTTCTATGCGGCCGATGCCGGCACGATCAGGATCGCGGGCCGGGAGGTGGAGATCCGCAGCTCGGGCGAGGCGATCGCCGCCGGCATCGGCATGGTCCATCAGCATTTCATGCTGGTGGAGACGCTGAGCGTGCTCGACAACATCATGCTCGGGGTCGAAGGCGGCGCGCTGCTGCGCGGCGGCATGCGCCGCGCCCGTGCGGAGCTGGCGCGGCTCTCCGGCGCCTATGGGCTGGCGATCGACCCGGACGCCCTCGTCGGGGAGCTGCCCGTGGGGCTGCAGCAGCGGGTCGAGATCCTGAAGGCGCTGTATCGCGGCGCCGATATCCTGATCCTGGACGAGCCGACCGCGGTGCTGACGCCGCCCGAGGCGGACCAGCTCTTCGCGCTGCTGCGGGCGCTGACGGCGCAGGGCAAGACCGTCATCCTGATCACCCACAAGCTGCGCGAGATCATGGCGGTGACCGACCATGTCTCGGTGATGCGCCGCGGCCGGATGATCGCCCATCTCGCCACCGCCGCGACCTCGCCCGCCGCTTTGGCGGAGGCGATGGTCGGGCGCCGGGTGCTGCTGCGGGTTGAGAAGCCGCCGCGCCGGCCGGGGCCGCCCGTCCTCGCGATGCAGGGCGTCGGCCTGCGCGATGCGCGCGGGGTGACGCGCCTCAGCGAGATCGACCTCGTCCTGCGCGCCGGGGAGATCGTCGGCGTCGCGGGGGTCGCCGGCAATGGCCAGAGCGAATTGCTGGCGGTGCTGGCCGGGCTGGCGCAGCCCTCCCGGGGCGAGATCAGCCTGGACGGCCGGGTGCTGGGGCCGGCCGAGCGCAATCCGGCGGCGCTGCGGCGGCTGGGGGTGATGCACATCCCCGAGGACCGCCAGAAGGACGGGCTGGTCACCGCCTTCAGCGCCGCCGAGAACTGCATTCTGGGCTATCACGACGATGCCGCTTTCGGGCCGGGGCCGCTGCTGTCCCCCAGCCGGATCAGGCGCCATGCCCGCGCGGCCTTCGCCGCCTATGATGTCCGGCCGCCCGATCCGGAGCTGAAGACGGCGAAATTTTCCGGCGGCAACCAGCAGAAGATCGTGCTGGCGCGCGAGATCGAGCGGGCGCCGAGGGTGCTGCTCGTCGGGCAGCCGACACGCGGGGTCGATATCGGCGCGATCGAGTTCATCCACCGCCGGCTGATCGCCCTGCGCGAGGCCGGGGTGGCGATCCTGCTGGTGTCGGTGGAGCTCGACGAGGTGATGGCGCTGTCGGACCGGATCATCGCGCTGTGCGGCGGCCGCATCACCGGGGAGCGGGCCGCGGCCGAGGCCGACGAGCGCGATCTCGGCCTGCTGATCGCCGGCGTGACGGGCGAGGCGGCGTGAGCGCGGCGCCGGTCGAGCTGCCGGTCTGGGCCGATGCGGGGCTGGTTCCGCTGGTCTCGGTCACGGCGGCGCTGCTCGTGGCCGGGCTAGTCGTGATCGGCATCGGCGAAAACCCGCTGGAGGCGACGGCGCTGCTGCTGCGCGGCGCGCTGGGCAGCGGCGAGGCGATCGGCTTCACGCTGTATTACGCCACGAATTTCATCTTCACCGGGCTCGCCGTCGCCGTCGCCTATCATGCCGGGCTGTTCAATATCGGCGGCGAGGGCCAGGCGACGCTGGCCGGCATCGGCGCGGCTCTGGCCTGCCTCTGGCTGGCGCCCCTGCCGGGGCTGCTCCTGGTGCCGCTCGCGATCCTCGCCGCGGCGGCGGGCGGCGCGGCCTGGGCGCTGATCCCGGGCTGGCTGCAGGCGACGCGCGGCAGCCATGTCGTGATCACCACCATCATGTTCAACTTCATCGCCGCGACGCTGATCGTCTATCTCCTGGTCGAGCTGATCGGGAATCCGGGCTCGATGCAGCCGGAGACCCGCGAATTCGCGCCCCATGCGGTGCTGACGCCGATGCACCGGCTGCTCGCCCCGCTCGGCCTCGTCCTCCCCGCGACGCCGCTGAACAGCGCCTTCCTGCTCGCTCTGGCGTCGCTCTGTGGAGTCTGGCTGCTGATCTTCCGCTCGCGGCTCGGCTTCGCCATCCGCACGCTCGGCGCCAATCCGCGCGCCGCATCCTATGCCGGGCTGTCGGTGTCGCGCCTGACCATGGTGGCGATGGCGGTGTCCGGGGCGCTGGCCGGCGGGCTGGCGGTCAACGAGGTGATGGGGGTGCAGCACAGGCTGCTGCTCGATTTCACGGCCGGCTACGGCTTTGTCGGCATCGCGGTCGCGCTGATGGGCCGGGGCCATCCGGTCGGCGTGGCCCTGGCGGCGCTGCTCTTCGGCATCCTCTATCAGGGCGGGGCGGAGCTCGCCTTCGACAAGCCGAGCATCACGCGCGACATGGTGGTGGTCATCGGCGGCGTCATCATCCTGTTCGCGGGGGCGCTGGACGGCCTGTTCCGCCGGCTGGTGGCGGCGGGCCTCGGCATCGGACGGGCGCCGTGATGGATTGGGCGCAGACCCTGGCCGTGATCCTGGATTCGACGATCCGGCTGTCGGTGCCGCTGCTCTGCGCGGCTTTGGCGGGGCTGTGGTCGGAGCGCTCCGGCGTCGTCGATATCGGGCTGGAGGGCAAGATGCTGATGGCCGCCTTCGCCTCCGCCGTGATCGCCCATCAGAGCGGTTCGGCCTGGACCGGGCTCGGCGCCGGCATCCTGGCGGCGGTGGCTCTGTCCCTGGTCCATGGCTTCGCCGCCATCACCTGGCGCGGCAACCAGATCGTCTCCGGCGTCGCCATCAACATGCTGGCCGCGGGGCTCACCATCATCCTCGGCAATGCCTGGTTCGGCCAGGGCGGGCGCACCCCCTCGCTGGAGGGCGAGGCGCGCTTCGCCGATCTCGCTTTGCCTTTCGCCGCCTGGGCGCGCGAGACGGTGCCGGTGCTGGGCCCGCTCTATGCCGAGATGGTCTCCGGCCATGCCGCCCCGGTCTACCTCGCCTTCGCCGCCGTTCCGGCCACCGCGCTAGTCTTGCGGCACACCCGCTTCGGGCTGCGGCTGCGGGCGGTCGGCGAGAACCCGGCGGCGGTCGACACGGCTGGCGTGTCCGTGGCGGGGCTGCGCTACGGCGCGGTGATCATCTGTGGCGTGCTCTGCGGGCTGGGCGGCAGCTATCTCGCCGTCTCGCAATCGGCAGGTTTCCTGCCGCATATGACCGCTGGCAAGGGCTTCATCGCGCTGGCGGCGGTGATCTTCGCGAATTGGCGGCCCGTGCCCGTGCTGCTGGCCTGCCTGCTGTTCGGCCTGCTCGATGCCGTCGCGATCCGGCTGCAGGGCGTCAGCCTGCCCGGCATCGGCCTGGTGCCGGTGCAGGCGATCCAGGCCCTGCCCTATCTGATGACGGTGATCCTGCTCGCCGGCTTCATCGGCAGGGCGACGCCGCCCAGGGCCTCCGGCCTGCCCTATGTGAAGGAGCGCTGAGCGTGACCGCTTTGCCCGATTTCGATGCGCTGTTTTCCGCCGCGGCGCGCGTGCAGCCGCGTGCCTACGCGCCGTATTCGCGCTTCCGGGTCGGCGCCGCGCTCATGGCCGATGACGGTGCGATCTATGCCGGATGCAATGTCGAGAACGCCGCCTATCCCGTCGGCAGCTGCGCCGAGGCGGGCGCGATCTCGGCGATGATCGCCGGTGGCGGGCGCAGCATCCGGGCCCTGCTCGTCCTCGGCGAAGGCGAGGCGCTGGTGACGCCCTGCGGCGCCTGCCGCCAGCGCATCCGGGAATTCGCCGCGCCGGAGACGCCCGTGGCGATCGCCGGCCCGGAGGGCATTCGCGCGTGGTTTTCTCTGGAGGCGCTGTTGCCAGCGTCCTTCGGACCAGACAATTTGCCCGGGTGAGGCGCAGGCGGCGGCAGGGCGTCGGCGCCCTTCGAGGCTGAAGGCGCGGCAGGGGATCGATGGATACGGCATTTTCGCTTGCAGCCGCCGCTCTGCAGGATCGCGGCATCAGCGGGCCGTTGGACTGCGCGATCGTGCTCGGCACCGGGCTCGGCCGCATCGCCGACGAGGTCGAGAACCCGGTCTTCGTGCCCTATTCCGAGATTCCGGGCTTCCCGCCGGGGGGCGTCTCCGGCCATGCCCGCCAGCTCTGCCATGGCACGCTGCACGGCCGGAGGACCCTGATCTTCCAGGGAAGGGCGCATTATTACGAGGGCGGCGATGCCGGCGTCATGCGCGTGCCGATCGGGCTGCTCACGGCGCTGGGCTCGCCGCCGCTGATCCTCACCAACGCCGCCGGTTCGCTGGTCCCCGAGATGAAGCCCGGGACGCTGGCGCTGATCAGCGACCACATCAACCTGAACGGGCCCAATCCGCTGGTCGGCGAGGAGGGCGATGCCCGGTTCGTACCGATGGTCGACGCCTATGACCCGATCCTGCGCGCCAGGCTGAAGACGGCGGCGACACGCTGCGGCGCGGTGATGGGCGAAGGCGTCTATATGTGGTTTTCGGGGCCGAGCTTCGAAACCCCGGCGGAAATCCGCATGGCCAGGCTCCTGGGCGCCGATCTCGTCGGGATGTCGACCGTGCCGGAGGTGATCCTGGCGCGCCGCTACGGGCTGCGCGTCGCGGCCCTTTCGGTGATCACCAATATGGGCGCCGGCCTGCATGGCGGCGCGCCCCACCATGCCGAGACGCGCGATGTCGCGGGTCTCGCTACCAGCGTGCTGCGCCATGTGCTGCGCGGCTTCCTGAGCGAGTTGCACGCCGATGGCTGACGCCGCACTCGCACGCCGCGCGATCCGACTGCTGGACCTGACCGACCTGTCCGACCAGGCCGACGAGGCGGGGCTCGAGGCGCTGTGCGCACGGGCGCTGCTGCCGCCCGGCCCGGTCGCCGCCATCTGCATCTGGCCGCGCTTCGTGGCGCAGGCGCGCCGGCGGCTGGCGGGGACGGAGGTGAGGGTGGCGACGGTGGTGAACTTCCCCTCCGGGGAGGAACCCCTGCCGCAGGTCGCGGAGGCGATCGAAGCCGCCTTGCACGCGCGGGCGGACGAGATCGACCTGGTGATGCCGTGGCGCGCCTTCCTGGCCGGCGAGCCGGAGCCGGCGCGCGCGATGATCGAGCGGGCGCGGGCGCTCTGCGACGGCAGGGCCCTGCTCAAGGTCATCCTCGAGACCGGCGAATATCCGGAGCTCGCGCAGGTGCGCGCCGCCGCCGAACTCGCCCTCGCCTCGGGGGCGGATTTCATCAAGACCTCGACCGGCAAGACCGCGAGGTCGGCCACGCCGGAGGCGGTGCGCTGCATGCTGGAGGTGATCGCCGGGGCCGGGCGGCCGGTCGGGCTGAAACCCTCGGGCGGCATTCGCAGCCTGGCGGATGCCGCCCTCTATCTCGGGCTCTCGGATGCGATCATGGGCCCGGATTGGGCGACGCCGCAGAGCTTCCGCTTCGGCGCGAGCGGGCTGCACCAGGTGCTCTGCGACGCCTGGGCCGGCGAAGGCGGCGGCAGAGCGAGCGGACCCTATTGAGATGAAGCTGACCCAGGAAATCATCGCCGCCAAGCGCGACGGGGCCGAACTGCCGCCGGAGGATATCCGCCAGTTCATACAGGGGCTGACCGACGGCTCGGTCGGCGAGGGCCAGGTCGCTGCCTTCGCCATGGCGGTGTTCTTCCGCGACATGAGCCGGGACGAGCGCGTGGCGCTGACGCTGGCGATGCGCGATTCCGGCACGGTGCTGGACTGGACCGACCTGCCCGGCCCGGCTCTGGACAAGCATTCCACCGGCGGCGTCGGCGACACCGTCAGCCTGCCGCTGGCGGCGGCGGTGGCGGCCTGTGGCGGCTATGTGCCGATGATCTCGGGCCGCGGCCTCGGCCATACCGGCGGCACGCTCGACAAGCTCGACGCCATCCCGGGCTATGTCACGCAGCCGGACAATGCGCTGTTCCGCAAGGTGGTGAGGGAGCAGGGCTGCGCCATCATCGGCCAGACCGCCGATCTCGCCCCGGCCGACAAGCGGCTCTATGCGATCCGCGACGTCACGGCCACGGTGGAGACGATCCCGCTGATCACGGCCTCGATCCTGTCGAAGAAGCTGGCGGCGGGGCTGCACGGCCTGGCCATGGACGTGAAATTCGGCAGCGGCGCCTTCATGGGCGATCTCGCCCGGGCCGAGGCGCTGGCGCAGGCGCTGGTCGGCGTCGCCAACGGGGCCGGCCTGCCGACCACGGCGCTGCTGACCGACATGAACGAGCCGCTGGCCTCCGCCGCCGGCAATGCGCTGGAAGTCGCCTATGCGCTCGATCACCTCACCGGAAAGCGGCGCGAGCCGCGCTTCCATGCGGTGACGGTGGCGCTCGGCGCGGAGATGCTGCGGCTCGGCGGGCTGGCCGGCAGCCTCGATCAAGGCCGCGCGCACATGGAACAGGCTTTCGCCAGCGGCGCGGCGGCCGAGCGCTTCGCCCGGATGGTGGCGGCGCTGGGCGGGCCCGCCGATCTGCTCGAGCGGCCCGAGCGCCATCTGGCGCGGGCACCGCTGGTGCGGCCGGTCCATGCGGAGGCGGCCGGCCGGGTCGCGGCGATCGACACGCGCGGCGTCGGGCTCGCGGTGGTGGCGCTAGGCGGCGGCCGGATGCGCGCCGAGGATGCCATCGATCCCGCCGTCGGGATCACGGCGCTGGCGGGGCTGGGCGAGGAGATCTCGCCCGAGCGGCCGCTCGGCCTGGTCCATGCCCGCGACGAGGCCGGCTTCGCGCAGGCGCAGGAGCGTCTGCGCCGCGCCTATCGCATCAGCCCGGACGAGGTGGCGCGGGGCGCGCTGATCGCCGGGCGCATCGAGGAGACGACGCGATCATGAGCCTGCTGCTTGCAATGACCGGGTGGCATGTCGAGGATTGGCGCAGCCGCTTCAAGGCGCTGCTGCCCGACATGCCGGTCGTGACGCTGGGCGAAGCCTTCGACCGGCGTGCCGTGCATTATGTCGCGAGCTGGAAGCATCCGCCCGGCAGCCTGGCCGGGCTGCCCAACCTCGCCGTCATCTTCTCGCTGGGCGCGGGCGTCGATTTCCTGTTCGCTGACGACCGGTTGCCGGAGGTGCCGATCGCGCGCGTCGTCGATCCCGATCTGACGACGCGGATGAGCGAATACATCGTGCTGCACTGTCTGATGATCCTGCGCCAGCAGCGCCGATACGATCGCCAGCAGCGCGACAGGCTCTGGGACGATGACCGCGACCAGCCGGCGGCGCGCTCGGTGCGCGTCGGCGTGATGGGCCTCGGCGAGCTCGGACGCGATGCGGCGCATAAGCTGCAGGTCATGGGCTTCGACGTGGCGGGGTGGAGCCGGTCGCCGCGCGCGATCGCGGGGTTGCAGAGCTTCGCGGGCGAGGACGGCCTGCCCGATTTCCTGGCGCGCACCGACATCCTGGTCAGCCTGCTGCCGCTGACCGAGGATACGCGCGGGATGATCGACGCGACGCTGCTGGCCGGGCTGGCGCAGGACGGCCGGCTGGGCGGACCCTATCTGATCAATGCCGGCCGCGGCGGGCTGCAGGTCGAGGCCGATATCCTCGCCGCGCTGGAGGCCGGCACGCTGAAGGGCGCCACGCTCGATGTCTTCGAGACCGAGCCGCTGCCGGCGGAGTCGCCGCTCTGGTCGCACCCGGCGGTGACGGTGACGCCGCATAATTCGGCGATGTCGGAGCCGCTCGCGGTGGCGACGCTGATCGCGACCCAGATCCGTCGCCACCAGGCCGGGGAGCCGCTGGCGCATCTGGTGGATCCGGCGCGGCGCTACTGAGCGGCGCCGTCACGCCACCCGCTTGTCGGGGGAATCGCAGAGGTCGTTGAGCAGGCAGCGGCCGCATTCCGGCCGCAGCGCCTTGCAGGTGTAGCGGCCGTGCAGGATCAGCCAGTGATGGGCGTGATGGCCGAATTCCGCCGGCACCGCCTTTTCCAGCCCGAGCTCGACCGCCAGCACGGTCTTGCCCGGCGCGATCCGCAGCCGGTTGGCGACCCGGAAGACATGGGTGTCGACCGCATGGGTGATCTGCCCGAACGCCATGTTGAGCACGACATTGGCGGTCTTGCGGCCGACGCCGGGCAGGGTTTCCAGCGCCGCCCGGTCGCCCGGCACCACGCCGCCGAACTCCGCGATCAGCTTTTCACAGAGCGCGATGACGTTCCTGGCCTTGGTGCGGAACAGGCCGATGGTCTTGATGAAGTCGCGCAGCCGCTCCTCCCCCAGCGCCAGCATCGCCTCGGGCGTGTCGGCGATGGCGAAGAGCGGCCGCGTGGCCTTGTTGACCCCGGCATCGGTCGCCTGGGCCGACAGCACGACGGCGACGAGCAGCGTGAACGGGTTGCTGTGCTCGAGCTCGCCCTTGGGCTCGGGATTGGCCTGGCGGAACCGGACGAAGATCTCACGGATCTCGGCCGCGCTGCGGCTTCGCAGCTTCGTGATCCGGCGCGGCGTTGCGGCGCGGCGCTTGGGCCTGTTCTCGGGCGTCATCGGCGCCTTATATAGCCGCCATGGACTCCGGCAAGCGTGTTTGGGTGCGGGATGAGGACGTCTCGGCGCAGGCCGAGCGGCCGGTCTTCGACGCGACCATCACGCCGCATCGCTCGCTGACGCAGAACGGCTTCCGGCTGGTGATGACGCTGGTCTGCCTTGCCGGCATCGTCTCCTCCATCCCCTTCATGGTGCTCGGCGCCTGGCCGGTCGCCGGCTTCTTCGGGCTCGATATCCTGGCCCTGTTCATCGCCTTCCGCGTCAATTTCCGGGCGGCGCGGGCCTTCGAGCAGATCATCGTCACGCCGATCGCGGTGCTGCTGCGCAAGGTGACGCATCGCGGCGAGGAGGCGAACTGGCGCTTCAATCCGGCCTGGACCAAGCTCGAACGCGAGCAGGACGAGGATTACGGGCTGTTGAAGCTGTCGCTGGTCTCCCGTGGGCGCAGCGTGCCGGTTGCCGATGCGCTCTCCCCGGAGGAACGCGCCGGCTTCGCCGATGCGCTGGGGGCGGCGCTGGCGCAGGCGCGCCGCGGGGTGGATTACCGCAGTTGAGCGGTTTGAGAGTCTCGCCGCAGCCCTGGTCTGACGCGCGCGACGTTCCTTCTCGGCCCGATCACTGCGCCGAGCCAGCTTTCGGGTGGAGGCGGCGGCGCTGCGGGCCTAGTCTCGCCGCATGACCCTTTCAGCGAGGCTGCCATGACCGTTACCGCCCGCCTTGTCGATCCGCCCGCGGCCGCCGCCGCGCCCCGCCTCTCCGCCTCGGTGCTGGCGCGCGCCGCCGCGTCCATGCCGGCCCAGGCGGATGTCCCACTTGCGACCGCGGGCTCGGATTACGACACGGTGCGGCGGATCCTCGCCTACATCACCCATCATTGGCGCGAGCAGCCGACGATCGAGGCCATCGCCGATGCCGCGGGCGCGACGCCGACCGATGTGCACCACCTGTTCCGGCGCTGGTGCGGCCTGACCCCGAAAGCCTTCCTGCAGGCGATCACCCTGGACAACGCCAAGCTGCTGCTCGGCGATTCCGCCAGCGTTCTCGATGCGGCGCTGGAGGTCGGGCTGTCGGGGCCCGGGCGGCTGCATGATCTCTTCGTCGCGCATGAGGCGATGTCCCCCGGCGAATGGAAGGCCGGCGGCGGCGGGCTGCAGATGTCCTATGGTTTCCACGCCTCGCCCTTCGGCGAAGCGCTGATCGTGACGACCTCGCGCGGGCTCGCCGGGCTGGGCTGGGTTTCGACCAGCCTCGACGGCGGCAAGGCGGTGGGCGGGCGCGCGGAGGCGCTGGCCGACATGATGCGGCGCTGGCCGCATGCCGATTACCGGTTCGACCCCGCGAGTACCGCCCCCTATGCCGCGCACATCTTCGATCCCCAGGCCTGGTCGCCGGAGACGCCGCTGCGCGTGGTGCTGATCGGCACGGATTTCGAGGTGCGGGTCTGGGAGACGCTGCTGCGCATCCCGGTCGGGCGCGCGACGACCTATGGCGCGGTGGCGGAGAAGATCGGCCGGCCGAGCGCCGCACGGGCGGTGGGCGCCGCCGTCGGCAAGAATCCGATCTCCTTCGTGGTGCCCTGCCACCGTGTGATCGGCAAATCCGGCGCGCTGACCGGCTATCATTGGGGGCTGACCCGCAAGCGGGCGATCCTGGGCTGGGAAGCCGGTCAGACCGCGGCGGCGGGCTGAGCCGGCGCCCGCCCCGCCCTGGTCAGGCCGGCCGGGCGGCTCTCGCGAGATCGCCGAATCGCGCCGGCAATTCGAACCCCCAGCCGAGCGGATCGTCGCTCTCGATGGTGAAGCTGCCTTCGCCGGCAAAATGGCTGCGGCCTCCGACCTCGACCGTCACCGCACCGGCGATGGGCTGCGCCAGCTCGGTGAGGATGCGGCCCGTGAAGGCGCCGCCCGTGATGCTGCGGAAGACCCGCTGCTCGCCCGGCCGCACCAGCCCCTTGGCGTAATCCAGCGCCATCCGCGCCGTCACGCCGGAGCCGGTCGGTGAGCGGTCTATCTGGCGCTCGGCGAATACGCAGAGATTATGGCTCTCCTCGCCCGGGCGCGCATCGTCGGTGACGATGGTGCCATAGAGAAAGCCGAGATCGGGCTCCGTCGGATGGGTGATCGGCCCGGCGCGGACCGCATCGGTCAGCGCGACCGCCGCTTCGATCACGCTGTTGAGCGGCGAAGACAGCAGATCGAGGCCGAAGCGCGAGGCCGGCAGGATGCAGTAGAAGGCGCCGCCATAGGCGATGTCGGTGATGATCCGGCCCAGACCCGGCACCTCCACCACACGGTCGCGGGTATGGGCGAAGGCCGGCACGCTCTCGAAACGCACCTCGCCGACCCGGCCATCGACGACCTCGCAAGCCAGGCGCAGCAGGCCGCACGGCGCTTCGATGGCGAAGCGCGTCACCGGCTCGACCGCCTCGACCAGCCCATGCTCGATCGCATAGCGGCCGAGAGCGATGGTGGCGTGGCCACACATGGTGGAATAGCCCTCATTATGGGTGAAGAGCACTCCGAACGCAGCCTCCGGCCGCGAGGAGCGCACCGGCAGCACGCCATACATGCCGGAATGGCCGCGGGGCTCCAGCATCACGGCGCGGCGATAGGCGTCATGCTGGGCGCGCGCCTCCCGCCGCTTCTCCAGCAAGCTCTCCCCTTCCAGCCGGGGATAGCCCGAGGTGACGATGCGCACCGGCTCGCCGCAGGTGTGATAATCGAGATAGCGCAACTGCATTTCTCACTCCGAAACTGGCAGGGCAAGGCGGGGCGGATCGCAGCCGGGGACTTCGCAATTGGCCGAGGCCACGCGTGCCGCGAAGCCGAGGGAAGCGGCGAAGTCCTGCCGGCCGGCCTGCCGCAGCGCGGCGCCGAGCCGGCCCCGGCGGTGAAGCGCCGCCAGCAGCGCGCCCATGAACACGTCGCCGGCGCCGATGCTGTCACGCATCGCGACGGGCGGCGCGGCGACCGGAAGATGCAGCCCGTGCGGGCCGGAGAGCACGGCGCCGTCGGCCCCGTCGGTGCGCAGGAGCAGCGGCGGCCGGCGGCAGGCGGCCAGGCTCGCGGATAGCCAATCGGCGCCCACCCAGCCCTCGTCCTCGGCGCTGAGCTTGACGAGATCGCAGCATGCGATGCGGTCCGCCATGGCGGCGAGCGCCGCCTCGCGCGCCGGAAGCGCGGGCGGGCGGATGTTGAGGTCGTAGCTGATGCTGACCCCGGCCGCACTCATATCCGCCATCAGCCGGGCGGCCGCCGCGCCGGGCGCGCCGACGCTGGCCCCGAAGGAGGTGAGGTGCAAATGGGCGAAAGCCGAGGGATCGTCCGGCAGCGGCGGAGCCGCGGCGAAGGCCGTATCGGTGAGGTGGAAGCGATAGGCGGCGGCGCCATCGGCGGCGATCGGCTCGATCACCGCCAGAGGCGTCGGCGCCGGGCTCGATCCGAGCCAGTCGCCGCCGATGCCTTCCTGCGCCAGGCGGGTGCGGAAGCGCCGGCCGATGGCATCCTGCGAGAGGCTGGCGCAGAGCGCGACCGGCGCGCCGCAGCGGGCGATGGCCAGCGCCGTGTTGAAGCCGGAGCCGCCGAGCAGGGCGCGATAGCGCCCGTCCTCGCCCGGTTCCGGCACCAGATCGGCCAGCGCCTCGCCCCAGACGAGGATCGGCTTCTGCGTCACAGAAGCCCGCGGCGGGCGAGGTTGCGCATCAGATGCGAGGTGCCGAAGCTCCAGGGCTCGCAATCGTCGGTGCGGCGCATCCGATTGGTCAGCGCCCCCAGCTCCGGGGCGGCGATGGTGACGATATCGCCGTATTTATGGGTGAAGCCGCCGCCCGGCGCGTCGCGATCCTTGATCGGCGCGAACATGGTGCCGAGATAGAGCGCCGCCCCATCCGGATACTGATGATGCGGGCCGATCATCTGGCGGGCGAGATCGGCGGGATCGCGGCTGATCTTCGCGATCGAGGACGAGCCTTCGAGGGTGAAGCCGTCCTCCCCCTGCACCGTCAGCGTGACGGTGGTGTTGCGGACATGGTCGAGCGTGAAGCCGGCATCGAAGAAGCGGATGAAGGGGCCGACCGCGGCGGAGGCGTTGTTGTCCTTGGCCTTGCCGAGCAGCAGGGCCGAACGCCCCTCGACATCGCGCAGATTGACGTCGTTGCCGAGCGTGGCACCGACGATGCGGCCGTCGGAGGCGACGATCAGCACCACCTCCGGCTCCGGATTGTTCCAGCTCGAGGCGGGATGCAGACCCGCGTCGAAACCGGTGCCGACGGAGGACATCGGCGGCGCCTTGGTGAAGATCTCGGCATCCGGGCCGATGCCGACCTCGAGATACTGGCTCCAGGAGCCCTGCGCGATCAGCATCTCCTTCAGCCGCATCGCCTCGGGCGAGCCCGGCTTCAGCCGCGACAGGTCGTCGCCGATCAGCGCCTCGATCTCGGCGCGGATGGTCGCGGCGGCGGCGGGATTGCCGCGCGCCTTCTCCTCGATGACGCGCTCCAGCATCGAGATCGCGAAGGTCACGCCCGCCGCCTTCACCGCCTGCAGATCGAGCGGCGAGAGCAGCCAGGGTCGCCTGGCATCGCGGCCATCGACCGGGGTGTTGGCGAGGATCGCGTCGAGCCGGCCGAGGCTTTCGCCGGTGGCCGCACGCAGCGCGGCGGCGGGGTCCTGCGTCTCGCAGAGGTCGCGCATCGTCGGGAAGCTGGGCGAGACGTCGATCAGCTCGTCCCCGCGCAGCACCACCACCGAGGGTCCGGCCAGATCCGGCCGCCAGACGCGGCCGGCCAGCGTCGCCGTCGCGGCATCCGCCGGCAGCGTCGTCGCGGGTGTCAGGGTGATCGGCATCGGCGGGGTCCTTGCAGGCTGCGGGTCTGGGCTGGCGAGAACAGCCGCTTCGGCCGTTTTGCGCAAGAGGCTGCGACGCATCGCAGCCCCTGCCCGGGCGTCGTTCACGCCGGCAATCGTTTCCGGAAGCCGGGCAACGGCGTCCTGCGAGAATGGTCCAGGCCCCGCTCGCCCCGGGGTTGTCCCCCGCAGCAACGGCCGGCGGCGCTCCTTGCGATTGACCGGCGACATAAATTTGTCATTGAAGCGTCACCTCAGCTTCATGCTAGCTTGCGCACCAACGAAAACAGCAGCCTTCAAGGCTCGTTCGTCCAAAGGGAGACATTCATGTTCATGAAATCGGCCATTCTGGGTTCGATCGCGGCAATCGCCCTGTCGGCGGCCTCGCCGGCGCTGGCCCAGACCGAGATCCAATGGTGGCACGCGCTGACCGGCGCCAACAACGACGTCGTCGTCAAGCTGGCCGAGGAGTTCAACGCCTCGCAGAAGGATTACAAGGTCGTTCCCGCCTATAAGGGGTCCTATCCCGATACGCTGAACGCCGGCATCGCCGCCTTCCGCGCCGGTACCGCGCCGCATATCCTGCAGGTCTTCGAGGTCGGCACCGGCACGATGATGTCGGCCAAGGGCGCCGTGAAGCCGGTGCACGAGCTGATGAAGGAAGCCGGCGAACCTTTCGACCCCAAGGCCTATCTCCCCGCCATCACCGGCTATTACTCGACCAGCAAGGGCGACATGCTGTCCATGCCGTTCAATTCGTCGAGCATGGTGATGTGGTACAACAAGGACGCCTTCAAGAAGGCGGGCCTCAATGCCGACGCCCCGCCCAAGACCTGGCCGGAGGTGTTCGAGGCGGCCAAGAAGCTGAAGGCGGCCGGCTTCGACAAATGCGGCTTCACCAATGCCTGGGCGACCTGGGCGAACATCGAGCAGTTCGGCGCCTGGCACAACATCCCGATCGCCACCAAGGCCAATGGCCTCGAGGGTTTCGACGCGGTGCTGAACTTCAACAGCCCGCTCTTCGTCAAGCATCTGACCAATCTGGTCGAGCTGCAGAAGGACAAGACCTACGATTACTCCGGCCGCACCAATAATGGCGAGGGCCGCTTCACCTCGGGCGAATGCCCGATCATGCTGACCTCCTCGGGCTTCTTCGGCAATGTCAGGGCCAATGCCAAGTTCGATTGGGGCAACGCGCCGATGCCCTATTATCCGGAGGCCGCCGGCGCCCCGCAGAACTCGATCATCGGCGGCGCCTCGCTCTGGGTGATGGGCGGCAAGAAGGCCGAGGAATACAAGGGCGTGGCCAAGTTCTTCACCTTCATCTCGCATATCGACCGGCAGGTGAAGCTGCACACGGAATCGGGCTATCTGCCGATCACCAAGGCCGCCTATGAGAAGGTCAAGGCGTCCGGTTTCTACAAGGACAAGCCCTATCTCGAGACGCCGATCCTGGAGCTGACCAACAAGGAGCCGACCGAGAATTCGCGCGGCCTGCGCTTCGGCAGCCTGGTCCAGATCCGCGACATCTGGTCGGAAGAGATCGAGGCGGCGCTGAACGGGCAGAAGACCCCGAAGGCCGCGCTTGACGCGGCCGTCGAACGCGGCAACCAGATGCTGCGCCAGTTCGAGCGGACGGCTTCGCGCTGACCCCAGCGCGCGGCGAGATGGCGGGCGGGCGGATAGAAGGCCTCATTCCATGCTGACCACCCCCTCCCGTCCCTCGCCGCGCAGCCCTCGCCCATGATGAAGAACGCCTATTTCTCCGGGCTGACGGTGCCGCTGCTGCTGCTGTTGCCGCAGCTCGCGATCACCGTCGTGTTCTTCTACTGGCCGGCCAGCCAGGCGGTGTGGCAGAGCTTCCTGCTGCAGGACGCCTTCGGAACCTCGACGGAATTCGTCTGGTTCGAGAATTACGCCGAGCTCTTCAAGGATCCCGGCTACTTCAAGGCGCTGATCAACACCGCGATCTTCTCGACCTTCGTCTGCATCCTCTCGCTCTCGATCGCGCTGCTGTTCGCGGTGATGGCGGACCGCCAGATCCGCGGGGCCGAGATCTACAAGACCCTGCTGATCTGGCCCTATGCCGTCGCGCCCGCGGTGGCCGGCGTGCTCTGGATCTTCATGTTCGATCCGTCGCTGGGCATGCTGGCGCGCGGCCTCGCCAGCCTCGGCGTCAACTGGAACCCGCGCCTCAACGGCAATGACGCGATGCTGCTGGTGATCCTGGCCGCCACCTGGAAGCAGATCAGCTACAACTTCCTGTTCTTCCTGGCGGGGCTGCAATCGATCCCGAAAAGCGTGATCGAGGCCGCCGTCATCGACGGGGCCCGACCCTGGCGGCGCTTCTGGACGATCGTTTTCCCACTGCTGTCGCCGACCACCTTCTTCCTGCTGGTGGTCAACATCGTCTATGTCTTCTTCGACACCTTCGGCATCATCGACACCGTCACCGGCGGCGGCCCCTCGGGCGCCACCGAGACCCTGGTCTACAAGGTCTATTCCGACGGCAAGGGCGGCTCCAATCTCGGCGGCTCGGCGGCGCAGTCTGTGGTGCTGCTGGTGATGGTGATCGCGATGACGGCCTTCCAGTTCCGCTTCATCGAGCGCAGGGTGAGTTACTGATGGCTGATCTCCCGCAGGGCGCCAGCCGCATCGCCTCATTCCGGGCGAATGGCGAGTGGCGAGTGGCGCATGATCGCGGGACGCGGTCTTGCGGCTCGCCCGACCCTTCGCCACGCGCCATTCGCCATTCGCCCCCTGCCGGAGCCCGCTGATGGTCGAGGACCGCCGCCTGGGCGATGCGATCGCCTATGTCATTCTCACCATCGGCGTGCTGATCGTCGCCTTCCCGGTCTGGCTGACCTTCGTCGCCTCGACCTGGGATGCCGCGACCATCATCAACGGGCAGCTGCCGCTCTATCCCGGCCCGAAATTCTTCGAGAACTACTATCGCATCCTGTTCATCGGCACCTCCGGCACGACGCGCGAGCCGGTGCTGAACATGATGCTGAACTCCTTCGTGATGGCGATGGCGATCGCGCTGGGGAAGATCTTCATCTCCGTCCTCTCCGCCTATGCCATCGTCTATTACCGCTTCCCGTTCCGGATGGCGGCGTTCTGGATCATCTTCGTCACGCTGATGCTGCCGGTGGAGGTGCGCATCTTCCCGACCTTCAAGGTGGTGTCGGATCTCGGCATGCTCGACACCTATCAGGGGCTGGCGGTGCCGCTGATCGCCTCGGCGACGGGCACGCTGCTGTTCCGGCAGTTCTTCATGACGATCCCCGACGAATTGCTGGAGGCCTCGCGCATCGACGGCGCCGGTCCCTTCCGCTTCTTCAAGGATACGGTGATCCCGCTCTCGATCACCACCATCGCGGCGCTCTTCGTCATCCAGTTCATCTATGGCTGGAACCAGTATCTCTGGCCGCTCCTGGTGACGACGAAGGATTCGATGCAGACCATCGTCATCGCGATCAAGAAGATGATCGTCACCTCCGATGCCCTCACCGAGTGGCAGCTCGCCATGGCCACCGCCATGCTCGCCATGCTGCCGCCCGTCCTCGTCGTCGTCCTGATGCAGCGGCTCTTCGTCAAGGGGCTGGTGGAGACGGAGAAATAAACTGCGAATGGCGAGTAGCGAATGGCGAATGGCCATTTCCGCTCGCCACTCGCCATTCGCCATTCGCCATTCGCCATTCGCTACCTATCTACTCGCCAGGAACCCCATGGCCCAAGTCACCCTCACCAACGTCAAGAAGGTCTATTTCGGCGGCGTCGAGGCCGTGAAGGGCGTCTCGCTGGAGATTCCCGATGGCGGCTTCTGTGTGCTCGTCGGCCCCTCCGGCTGCGGCAAATCCACGCTGCTGCGCATGGTGGCCGGGCTGGAGACGATCACCTCCGGCGACATCTCGATCGGCTCGCGCGTGGTCAACCAGATCGGCCCGGCCGAGCGCGACATCGCCATGGTCTTCCAGAATTACGCGCTCTATCCGCATATGAGCGTCTACGACAACATGGCCTATGGGCTGCGCAATCTCGGCACGCCCAGGGACGAGATCGACCGGCGGGTCAAGGAGGCGGCGCGCATCCTGGCGATCGAGCCGCTGCTGGACCGGCGACCCAAGCAGCTCTCCGGCGGGCAGCGCCAGCGTGTCGCCATGGGCCGCGCCATCGTGCGCAAGCCGCAGGTCTTCCTGTTCGACGAGCCACTCTCCAATCTCGACGCCAAGCTGCGTGTGCAGATGCGCGTCGAGATCAAGAAGCTGCAGCGGGCGCTCGGCGTCACCGCGCTCTACGTCACCCATGACCAGGTCGAGGCGATGACGCTGTCCGACAAGCTGGTGGTGATGAATGGCGGCCGGGTGGAGCAGATCGGCCTGCCCGCAGAGGTCTACAAGAAGCCGGCCAGCAAATTCGTGGCGACCTTCATCGGCTCCCCGCCGATGAACATTTTGGACGGCACGATCGACGGGCCCGGCATCGTCGCGCTGGGCGACGCCATCCTCGAGGTGCGCGATCTGCGTCAGGACCTGGCCGAGGGCACGGCGGTGGAGATCGGCCTGCGGCCGGAGGATATCGAGATCGCCTCGGAGGGCGCGGCCGGCACCCTGCCCTTCGACGTGGAATTCATCGAGGAGCTCGGGGCGACGCAGCTGTTCCACGGGCAGCTCGCCGGGCTGCCCTTCGTGATGCAGGCCGCGACGGATACGGTCGCCGCCCAGGCGGGCCGGCTCTGGATCACGGTCGATCCCGATCGCGTCCATGTCTTCGACAAGCAGAGCGGCGCGCGACTCGGCCGCAGCTGATCGTGGCTCAGCCGGCGGGGCGGTCGAGATAGGCGCGCATGCCGCGGGCCGCCGCCACGCCGGTCGCGAGGCAGGCCTGCAGCAGATAGCCGCCGGTCGGCGCCTCCCAATCCAGCATCTCGCCGGCGACGAAGACGCCCGGCCGCGCCTTCAGCATGAAGTCCTCGGTGATCGCCGCCGCGGTGACCCCGCCGGCGGTGGAGATCGCCCGCTCCAGCCCCTGCATCCCGGTGAGCCGCAGCGGCGCGGCCTTGATCAGCGTGGCCAGGGCCTGCGGCTGCTGCGGCAGGGTTCCGCCCGCGGCATCGCGCAGAACGGCGATGGCGGCCGGCGACAGCCCGGCCTTGCGCAGGTGGTTGCTCAGCGTCTCGCCGCCGCGGCGCCGGCCGAGGCGCTCGGCCAGCCGCTCGGTTTCGAGACCGGGGCGCAGATCGAGCGTCACCTGCGCCTCGCCCTCCGCCGCGATCGCCTGGCGCAGCGGCGCCGACAGCGCGTAGAAGGCACCGCCCTCGATGCCGTCGCGGTCGAGCATGGCTTCGCCGCCGGCCTCCTGCTCGCGGAAGCGCAAGGTGATGCGCTTGAGCGGCGCGCCGCTATGGCGCTCGCGCAGCGCCTGCGACCAGGAGACCGTGAAGCCGGCATTGGCGGGGCGCAGCTTCGCGATGGGCACGCCGAGGGCGGCCAGCAGCGGCACCCAGCCGCCATCCGAGCCCAGCCGCGGCCAGCTCGCCCCGCCGAGCGCCAGCAAGGTCGCGTCGGCGCGGGCGCTGGCGGAAGACCCGTCCCGCAGACGGAAGCGCAGGGCGCCGTCATCGTCCCAGCCCGTCCAGAGCCGCCCGGTCTCCAGCCGGACGCCGAGCTGGTCGAGCCGGCGCAGCCAGGCCCGCAACAGCGGCGAGGCCTTCATCGCGCGCGGAAACACCCGCCCGCTCGATCCGGTGAAGCTGTCGGCACCCAGCCCATCCGCCCAGCGCCGCAGCGCCTCCGGCGGAAAGGCCTCCAGCGCCGGGGCCAGCCAGGGAAGCGCTTCGCGATAGCGCGTGACGAAGCGCTCCAGCGGCTCGGAATGAGTGAGGTTGAGGCCGCCCCGCCCGGCGAGCAGGAATTTGCGCGCGGGCGACGGCATCCGCTCATGGATGGTGACGCGATGGCCGGCCTCGGCCAGATGCTCGGCCGCGATCAGCCCGGCCGGGCCCGCCCCGATGATGGCGATGGCGCGTCCCGTCACGGCTGGTCCGGGCGCGTATCGGCGCCATAGCGCGGCAGGACGGCCTTGAAGGTCGCGCCCTCGCCCTGTTCGCTCTCGATGGTGAGCCGGCCGCGATGGCGCAGCACGATATGCTTGACGATGGCGAGGCCGAGCCCGGTGCCGCCGGCCTCGCGGCTGGCATTGGTGTCGACGCGGTAGAAGCGCTCGGTCAGCCGCGGCAGATGCTCGGGCGCGATGCCGGGCCCGTCATCGCGCACGCTGACGCTCGCCTCCGCCTCGCCATCGCGCACCTCGATCGTGACCTCGCCGCCCTTGCGGCCGTATTTGATGGCGTTCTCGACGAGATTCTCCATCAGCCGCAAGAGCTCGTCGCGATCGCCCGCCACCTGCACCGGCGCCTGCGGCGTGCGCAGCGCCAGCGCGACATCGCGCTCGCGCGCCATCAGCGTCAGGGAATCGACGATCTCGCGGCAGATATTCGACAGATCCACCGCCGTGTCCGGGGCGAGATGGGCGCGCAGCTCGATTCGCGACAGCGACAGGAGATCGTCGACCAGCCGCGCCATGCGCAGCCCCTGCTCGCGCATGATGGCGAGGAAGCGATCGCGGGCGGCGGCATCGTTGCGGGCCGGGCCCTGCAGCGTCTCGACGAAGCCGAGCAGCGAGGCCAGAGGGGTACGCAGCTCATGGCTGGCATTGGCGACGAAATCCACCCGCATCCGCTCGGTGACGCGCTGCTCGCTCAGATCCTCGAAGGTCAGCAGGACCGGCCGCCGCAGGAAGCCGGCCGCGCCTCCGGGTGCGGCGATATGGATGCGGAAGGTGCGCTCCACCGGCACGCGCTCGACGAGCTCGATCACCTGGCGCCCGCCGGCCCGGGCGACCTGCTCGATCGCCTCGATCAGATCGGGGTCGCGCATCACCAGCGCCATCGGCTGGCCGAGGCCGAGCGCCGGGATCAACGCCTTCATCGCCGGGCTGATCGCCCTCGCCTGTCCCTGGGCATCGAGAAGCACGACGGGCGAGCCGAGCGCCTCGATCAGAGCGAGCGTGGCGGGGGAGGACGGATCGAGGGCGTCTGGCATGGCGGGATCGGATCCTGCCGCGCGGGGTTTCCGGCGGCCGCCCCTTGGTGAGGGCAACGCCGGCCCTCGTCAATTCCCTTGTGACGCGCAGCCGGCTAGGTTGAGGCGCGGAGGGAGCGGAGCAGAAATGGCCAAGACCAAAGAACAGGGGCAGGTGCGCATCGTAAAGCGGGATGCCGGCGCGAAAGCGGCGAAAGCCGCGACGCGGACAAAGCCTGCGCGCAAAGCCGCGAAACGGGCGGAAGCGGCCGTCTTCGACATCGAAGCCGAGACCGTGCCGGCCGCCATCGCCGATGCCGCGTTCCAAAGCGGCGGCTATCCCCATGACAAGCGGATGAAGCGCAAGCGCTACGAGAAGGAGCTGGCGCCGCTGCAGATCGAACTGCAGAAGTTGCTGAAATGGGTGCGGGCGGAGGGCGAGCGCCTGGTCATCGTCTTCGAAGGTCGCGACGGCGCCGGCAAGGGTGGGGCGATCCAGCGCTTCACCCAGCATCTCAATCCGCGCCATGCCCGGGTCGTGGCGCTGTCCAAACCCTCCGATACCGAGGCCGGGCAATGGTATTTCCAGCGCTATGCCGCGCATATGCCGACGGCGGGCGACATCGTCTTCTTCGACCGCTCCTGGTACAACCGCGCCGGCGTCGAGCGCGCCATGGAGTTCTGTACGCAGGAGCAGACCGACGTCTTCCTGCGCGAGGCCCCGGCCTTCGAGGGCATGCTGGCCCGCGACGGCGTGCGGATCATCAAGCTGCTGCTGACCATCGGCCGCGAGATGCAGATGACGCGGCTGCATGCGCGCTGGCACGACCCGCTGAAGCGCTGGAAATTATCGCCGATCGATTTCCAGGCGATCCCGCGCTTCGACGCCTATTCCGCCGCCTTCGAACAGATGCTGGCCCGCACCTCGACCGAATGGGCGCCCTGGACCGTGGTGCGCGCCAACGACAAGTTCCGCGCCCGGCTGAACACGATCCGGCATGTGCTGACGATGGTGCCCTATGCCGACAAGGACGAGGCGGCGATCGGCGAGATCGACCGCGCGATCGTGCTGGACGCGCAGAGCTATCTCGACGCCGGCGGCGAGAAATAGCCGGCGCGGTCAGGCCGCGCCGAGTCCGCCCAGGAAATCCTTGACGCGGCCGAAGAAGCCCGCCGATTCCGGATGGGTGGCGCCCGAGCTCTCGCGCTCGAATTCCTGCAGCAATTCGCGCTGGCGCGGCGTCAGCTTCTGGGGCGTCTCGACCACGACCTGGATGTAGAGATCGCCGGTCTCGCGCGAGCGCAGCACGCTCATGCCCTTGCCCTTCAGCCGGAACTGCTTGCCCGTCTGGGTGCCTTCGGGGATCTTCACCCGCGCCTGTTCGCCCGTCAGCGTCGGCACCTCGATCTCGCCACCGAGCGCGGCGGAGGTCAGGCCGATCGGCACGCGACAGAACAGATCGGCGCCGTCGCGCTGGAAGATCGCGTGCGGCTTGATCGACAGGAAGATGTAGAGATCGCCGGCCGGGCCACCGCGCAGCCCGGCTTCGCCCTCCCCGGCCAGACGGATGCGGGTGCCGTCCTCGACACCGGCGGGAATATTGACCGAAAGCGTGCGCTCGCGGGTGACGCGGCCGGCGCCGGAGCAGACCTTGCAGGGATCGTCGATGATCTCGCCGCGGCCATTGCAGGTCGGGCAGGTGCGCTCGATCGAGAAGAAGCCCTGATTGGCGCGGACGCGGCCATGGCCGCCGCAGGTCGGGCAGGGCCGCGACTTCGAGCCCGGCTTGGCGCCGGTGCCGGTGCAGGCCTCGCAGGAGACCGAGGTCGGCACGCGGATCGAGGCGTTCTTCCCGGCAAAAGCCTCTTCCAGCCCGATCTCGAGATTGTAGCGGAGATCGGCGCCGCGCTCGCGGCCATTGGCGGCGCGCGGACCGCCGCGCCCGCGGGCGTCGCCGAAGAAGGAATCGAAGATGTCCGACATGAAGTCGGAGAAATCCGGCTGGCCGCCACCGCCGCCGCCATTCTCGAAGGCCTGATGGCCGAAACGGTCATAGGCGGCGCGCTTCTGGCCGTCGCTGAGGATCTGATAGGCCTCGTTCAGCTCCTTGAACTTGGCCTCGGCCTCGAGATCGCCGGGATGGCGGTCGGGATGGCACTGCATGGCGAGCTTGCGGAAGGCGCTCTTCAGCTCCGCATCGCCCGCCGTCTTGGAAACCCCGAGGATCTCGTAGTAATCGCGCTTGGACATCCAACCAGCCGCCCCCTCGTTTCAGCGACAAAGCCGGGTCACCCCGGCCTTCCCGATCCGAAACGGACTTTTCCTTCACCGGCCTTCCGCGAACAGGATGGCCGGGTCAAGCCCGGCCATCGCAGTCCCACGGAGGGTGAGCGCGCTCAGGCGCTCTTCTTCTTGTCGTCGCTGACATCCTTGAAGTCGGCGTCGATGACGTCGTCCTTCGCGGCCTCGGCGGTCGCGCCGGCCTCGGGCGCGGCGCCATCGCTCTGGCTGGCGGCGTACATCGCCTCGCCGAGCTTCATCGAAGCCTGCATCAGATCGGTGGTGCGGGCGGCGATGGTCTCGGCATTGTCCTCGGCCAGGGCCGCCTTCAACGCCTCGATCGCCGTCTCGATCGCGCCCTTATCGGCCGCGGAGACCTTGTCGCCGTAATCCTTCAGCGACTTCTCGGTCGAGTGCACGAGGCTCTCGCCCTGGTTCCTGGCCTCGACCAGCTCGCGACGCTTCTTGTCCTCGGCCGCATTGGCCTCGGCGTCCTTGACCATCTTCTGGATGTCGGCCTCGGAGAGCCCGCCGGATGCCTGGATCCGGATCTGCTGCTCCTTGTTGGTGGCCTTGTCCTTGGCGGTCACCGAGACGATGCCGTTGGCGTCGATGTCGAAGGTCACCTCGATCTGCGGCATGCCGCGCGGCGCCGGCGGAATGCCCATCAGGTCGAACTGGCCGAGCATCTTGTTGTCGGCAGCCATCTCGCGCTCGCCTTGGAAGACCCGGATCGTCACCGCGCCCTGATTATCCTCGGCGGTGGAGAAGACCTGGCTCTTCTTGGTCGGGATGGTGGTGTTGCGGTCGATCAGCCGGGTGAAGACGCCGCCCAGCGTCTCGATGCCAAGCGAGAGCGGGGTCACGTCGAGCAGCAGCACGTCCTTGACGTCGCCCTGCAGCACGCCGGCCTGGATCGCGGCGCCGATGGCGACGACCTCGTCCGGATTGACGCCCTTATGCGGCTCCTTGCCGAAGAACTGCTTCACCACCTCCTGGACCTTGGGCATGCGGGTCATGCCGCCGACGAGGACGACCTCGTCGATCTGGCCGGCCGACAGCCCGGCATCCTTGAGCGCCTTCTTGCAGGGCTCGATGGTGCGCTGCACGAGATCGTCGACCAGGCTCTCGAACTTGGCGCGCGAGAGCTTGATGGCGAGGTGCTTGGGACCGCTGGCGTCGGCGGTGATGTAGGGCAGGTTGATCTCGGTCTGGGCCGTGGTCGAGAGCTCGATCTTGGCCTTCTCGGCCGCCTCCTTCAGGCGCTGCAGGGCGAGCTTGTCCTTCTTCAGGTCGATGCCCTGCTCGCGCTTGAACTCGTCCGCGAGATATTCGACGAGGCGCATGTCGAAATCCTCGCCGCCGAGGAAGGTGTCGCCATTGGTCGACTTCACCTCGAAGACGCCGTCGCCGATCTCCAGGATCGAGACGTCGAAGGTGCCGCCGCCGAGGTCATAGACCGCGATGGTGCCGGCCTGCTTCTTGTCGAGGCCATAGGCGAGCGCCGCCGCCGTCGGCTCGTTGATGATGCGCAGCACCTCGAGACCGGCGATGCGGCCGGCATCCTTGGTGGCCTGGCGCTGGGCGTCGTTGAAATAGGCGGGCACGGTGATGACGGCCTGGGTGACCGGCTGGCCGAGATAGGCCTCCGCGGTCTCCTTCATCTTCGTCAGGGTGAAGGCGGAGATCTGCGAGGGCGAATAATCCGTGCCGTCGGCCGTGACCCAGGCGTCGCCGCCGGAGGATTTCTTGATCTTGTAGGGGACGAGGTTCATGTCCTTCTGCGTCATCGGATCCTCGAAGGTCCGGCCGATGAGGCGCTTGATGGCGAAGAACGTCCGCTCGGGATTGGTGACCGCCTGGCGCTTGGCCGGCTGGCCAACGAGGCGCTCGCCATCATCCGTGATCGCGACGATGGAGGGCGTGGTGCGCGCGCCTTCAGAATTCTCGATGACCTTAGGCGTCGTGCCTTCCATGACCGCGACGCAGGAGTTGGTCGTGCCGAGGTCGATACCGATGACTTTACCCATGGAGGGGATCCCTTTCGATTGAGCAGATCGCCGGCCTGCGGAACATCGCTCCGCCTGCCGGCCCATGGCCCGGACCACCCCCGCCCAATGCGGCAGACAGACCCGGCATTCCACGTCGAGCGGTCGTGAAACCGCCTCTTGGCGGCGTATATAGGGAGGGTGTTCCCCCCCTTGCAAGACACGTCAGCCGATTAAGAATCACCGGCCATGAAGCGGGCTTGCGGCTGCCGCCCTGCAACATTGACCTGCAGTGTTGCGCGCTCGCCCTTGCGCGTTGCGTGGAGCCGATTCATGCAGGGGCGTATCGTCTGGTCCTCGCCGGGAATTCGCTTGCGCCCCTCGCCCCGCCTCGCCGTCCTGCTCGCCATCGCCGCCTTCGCGGCGCCGGCGGCGCTGGCGCAGCCGCTGCAGCTCCCCGGCGCCCAGCCCTTCAACCCCCAGGGCGCGCAGCAGGAGGCGCCGCCCGCGGTCGGCGGCGCACCGGCGGCGCCCCGCCCCGCCACCATGCCGGCGATCAAGGTGGCGGGCGAGGAGGCGATTCTGGGCCGCGCGCTCAGGCGCAATGGCGGGTTCGGCGAGGCGATTTTCGAGAAGACTGGCTCCGGCTACGGGCTGAAGCTGAAGGTCGAGGGGTTCCAGGCGAATAATCTGGTCGAGCCCTGCGCCGTCTCCTTCGGCGACAGCCCGGTGCCGGTGACCGCGATCGGCCGGCCGGCCGGCGTCCCGCGCTACAGGCTGGAGGCCTCGATCTGCCCGATCGTGTTCGACGTGCTCGACGGCGCCTTCCTGGTGGTCGAGCCGGCCCAGCCCTGTCTGGTCGAGGCCGCGGCCTGCCGCATCGATCCGCGCGGGCTGTGGGGGCCGGATTCGCGCACGCTCCCCGCCCGGGCCAAGGAGATCGAGACGGCGCGCGGCGTGGCCGAACGCGCGGTCCGCGAGGGCTACCGCGTCCTGACCGCCAAGAGCGACGCCGCCGAGCAGCGCTCGATCGCCCGGGAACAGGCCGGTTTCTCGGCCGAGCGGGCGCAGATCTGCCGCGATTTCCAGCGCGAGGGAAGTGTCGGCTTCTGCGGCACCCGGATCACGGAAGCCCGCGCCGCCTGGCTGCGCGCGCGGCTCGGCATTACCTCCGACCCCAAACCCGCAGCCAGGCCGCGGCCGCGCCCGGCTGCGCCGCTGCCGCTCGCGCCTGCGCCCACACAGTGATCGGGCGTAACAGCGCGCGGCGGTCGGCGGCCTGAGCCGCCGCCGCCAGGCTCGGCAGGTCAGGCCCCTCCGGCGCGATGAGTGGCGAGCTGCGCCGCGAGCTCCCGGCTCACCTGCTGCGGATCGGGCTGGCCGCAGATCGCCGACACCACCGCCACACCCGCCGCGCCGCTCGCCAGCGCCGCAGCGACATGCTGGGCCTTGAGCCCGCCGATCGCCACCGCCGGCACCGGGCTCAGCCCGACAAGGCGGGCGAGCCCGTCGAAGCCGATCGGCGCGTTGTGGTTCTGCTTGGTCGCCGTCGGGAAGACCGGGCCGATCCCGACATAATCGACCAGCGCGGGGTCGACCGCCCGGACCATGGCCTCGTTGGTCACCGATAGGCCGATGATCGCATCGGGCCCCAGCCTGGCACGGGCCTCGGCCACTTCCATGTCGGATTGGCCGAGATGCACGCCTTCGGCGCCGATGGCCTGCGCCGCCGCGACATCGTCATTGACGATCAGCGGGACGCCGCTGCCGGAAAGGGCCGCGCGGATCTCGCGGCCCGTCGCGATCAGGGCCTCCGTCCCGCCGCTCTTGTCGCGCAGCTGGACCAGGGTCGCGCCGCCGGCCGCCGCCAGGCGCGCGGTCTCGGCCATGGAATGGGCGCGGCAGAGTCCGGGATCGAGGATGAGGTAAAGCGAGAGATCGAAGCGTTTCATGCCGGGGATATCCGTTCGTCTGCGTGCGTCAGCAGGGCGTCGAGCCCGTGCAGCGCATCGAGAAAGCGGCAGGCGAAGCTGCCGGGGCCCTGCGCCTCGCGCGCAGCCGCTTCGCCCGCCACGGCGAAGCCCGCGAGCGCCGCGACCGTGGCCTCGAAGGGCTGGTCGGGCGCGACGGCGACCAGCGCGCCGACGAGGCAGGTGAGGGAGCAGCCGAGCGCCGTGACCTTCGGCATCAGCGGCGAGCCGCCGGCGACGCGCATCGCCCGCGCGCCGTCGGTGACGAAATCGACCGGGCCGGTGACGGCGACCACCGCCCCCTGGCTGCGGGCCAGCAGCCGTGCCGCGCCCTCGGCCTTCTCGACCGGGTCGCCCGCATCGGCGCCCTGCCCCGCGCTCTGGCCGCCGCCGAGCGCCAGAATCTCCGAGGCATTGCCGCGGATGATCGTCGGGCGCAGCGCCAGCAGATCGGCGGTGGTTTGGCGGCGGAAGCCGGTGGCGAAGCAGGCGACGGGATCGAGCACCCAGGGCTTGCCGGCGGCGCCGGCGCCGGCGATCGCCGCCTTCATCCCGGTGACGGCAGGGCCCGAAAGCGTGCCGATATTGATCGTCAGCGCGGCGGCGATGCGCGCGAACTCCTCCGCCTCCTCCTCCGCATGGACCATGGCGGGGGAGGCGCCCGCCGCCAGCAGGACATTGGCGGCGATGTTGGTGGCGACGAAGTTGGTGATGCATTGCACCAGAGGCGAGCGGGCGCGCATGCGCGCCAGCAGATGCGACGGCGTCGACATGGCTCAGACCTCTCCGGGCACCGCGCTCAGCGCCGCCACCGGCATGTAGAGCGCCCCGCCATCGCGGAACTTCTCGGCCATCGCGGCCATGCCGGCCTCGGCCGCGGCGGCGTCGCGGATGTCGTGGCTGATCTTCATCGAGCAGAATTTCGGCCCGCACATCGAGCAGAAATGCGCGACCTTATGCGCGTCCTTGGGCAGGGTCTCGTCGTGATAGGCGCGGGCCGTATCGGGGTCGAGCGCCAGGTTGAACTGGTCTTCCCAGCGGAATTCGAAGCGGGCGCGCGAGACCGCGTCGTCGCGCAGCCTGGCCGCCGGATGGCCCTTGGCGAGATCGGCGGCATGGGCGGCGATCCGATAGGTGATCACGCCGGTCTTGACGTCGTCGCGGTTGGGCAGGCCGAGATGCTCCTTGGGGGTGACGTAGCAGAGCATGGCGCAGCCATACCAGCCGATCATCGCCGCCCCGATGCCCGAGGTGATGTGGTCATAGCCCGGGGCGATGTCGGTGGTCAGCGGCCCGAGCGTGTAGAAGGGCGCCTCGCCGCATTCGCGCAGCTGCTTGTCCATGTTCTCCTTGATCTTGTGCATCGGCACATGGCCGGGGCCCTCGATCATCACCTGGCAGCCCTTGTCCCAGGCGATCTTTGTCAGCTCGCCCAGCGTCTCCAGCTCGGCGAATTGCGCCCGGTCATTGGCGTCGGCGATCGATCCCGGCCGCAGCCCGTCGCCCAGCGAGAAGGAGACGTCGTAGCGGCGCATGATCTCGCAGATCTCGTCGAAGCGCTCGTAGAGGAAGCTCTCCCGGTGATGCGCGAGGCACCAGCGCGCCATGATCGAGCCGCCGCGCGAGACGATGCCGGTGACCCGGCTGGCGGTGAGCGGCACATAGGGCAGCCTGACGCCGGCATGGATGGTGAAGTAGTCGACGCCCTGCTCGGCCTGCTCGATCAGCGTATCCTTGAACACCTCCCAATCGAGCTTGACCGGATCGCCGCCGACCTTCTCCAGCGCCTGGTAGAGCGGCACAGTGCCGATCGGCACCGGCGAATTGCGTAGGATCCAGGAGCGGATGTTGTGGATGTTGCGGCCGGTGGACAGGTCCATCACCGTATCCGCGCCCCAGCGGATCGCCCAGACCAGCTTCTCGACCTCCTCGGCCGCGCCCGATGTCACGGCGGAATTGCCGATATTGGCGTTGATCTTGACCAGGAAATTCCGCCCGATCGCCATCGGCTCGAGCTCGGGATGGTTGATGTTGGCCGGGATGATGGCGCGCCCCCTGGCGATCTCGGAGCGCACGAATTCCGGCGTCACGAACTCGGGCACGCTGGCGCCGAAGCTCTCGCCATCGGCATGGCGGTCGCGGGCGCCGTCCAGCATGGCGGCGCGGCCGAGATTTTCGCGATGCGCGACATAGATCATCTCGGGCGTGACGATGCCGGCGCGCGCGAACTCATATTGCGTCGTCATCTGCCCCGGCCGCGCCGTCAGTACCGGGCGCTCGGCCGGGCAGGCCGGGACGAGCTGATCCTCGGGGATATGGCCGTTATCGGCGGGGGTGACGGCGCGGCCGGGAACCGTGTCGAAGCCGCGGGCGGCGAGCCAGTTCCGGCGGATCTGCGGCAGGCCGGCGTCGAGGTCGATCCGCGCATCGGTCTCGGTGAAGGGACCCGAGGGGTCGTAGATCCGCACGGGCGGTTCGGCCTCTGTCGTCAGCTGCACCTCGCGGAACGGGATGCGCATCTCCGGATGGTCGGGCGGCGCGACATAGATCTTGCGCGAGCCGATGATCGGGCCGGTGGTGACGCTGCGCGGCGCGACCTTGGCCGCCGCCTTGCCCGGCTTGGTATGGATGTTCATCTCGGGATCTCCTTGGACGATGTCAGGAGATCCGGCGTCGAAGCGGTTCAGCGCTGTCTGCGGCCGCTATGCGATCGGCGGCCGCGTTCCAGTCCCTCCGCCGGTATGACCCGGATCAGGTTCGATGGGTTCGGCCTCACGGCCATCTCAGCTCTTGCGAGCACCCCTCGGAACGGGATGCAGGTTAGGCGCGCCGCCTGCGATGCGCAAGCCGCCCGGCCGGCGCCCCCGGACAGGCTCGCTGCGCGTGAGGGCGGCGTCAGGCTGTGATGTCCACCGCCTGGCCCTGCCCCGTCGGCAGCGCGGCCTTCATCTGCTCCGCGCTCTGCTGCAGCAGCGCGGCCAGGCCCTGCTCCGCCTGCGATTGCTGGCGCAGCATCTGCATCTGCAGGCTCTGCTGCGTCAGCGCGGCCTGCTGCGCCAGAAGGGGACCGATGTCGCTCATGAGGTTCTCCTGGCGCCCAGCCTGACGCCGAAACCTTGCCGCCTGCTGAATCGCGCCGACAGGATCCGCCCCGGGAGCGCAGTCCAGCCCTGCGCCAGCCGCGTTGACAGCCGGGTTTGCGACTCGTTAGCTGGCGGCCTCGCGCCCTGAGCCGGCCGCCCGGCGATCCGGCGACACAGCCCATCCCCGCCGACAGGATCGCGCCATGACGCCCGCCTCGCCTTACCGCACGCAGAACTGGACCGTGACCAAGCCCGGCGCCAGCGGGCGCCACGGCATCGTGGTCTCGCAGAACCGCGAGGCGGCGGAGGCGGGCGCGGCCATTCTGGAGGCCGGCGGCAATGCGGCGGATGCGGCGGTCGCCGCGGCCTTCGCCCTCGCCGCGGTCGAGCCCTGGAACAGCGGGCTCGGCGGGATCGGCTTCGCCGTGGTGATGCAGGCCGGCGAGAGCGCGGCGCAGGTCGTGGATTTCGGCCCCGTCGCCTCGCGCAACGCCGATCCGGCCGACTATCCGCTCACCGGGGCGATGAAGAAGGATCTGTTCACCTGGCCCGAGGTGGTGGGCGATGTGAACATTCACGGGCCGCTCTCCTTCCTGATCCCGTCCTCGGTCGCCGGCTATGCCAGGCTGAAGGAGGCTTTTGGGACGGCCATGCCGGTCGCGGAGCTGCTGGCGCCGGCGATCGCACTGGCCCGCCGCGGCCTGGCGCAGGATTGGTACACCACGCTCAAGATCGCCTCCTCGGCCGCGGTGCTCCGGCTCTATGCGGACAGCGCGGCGATCTATCTGCCGAATGGGCTGCCGCCGGTACCGCCCTATCAGGGCGAGCCGGGCTTCTTCCGCGTCGGCAAGCTCGCCGACACCATTGAGCGGCTGGCGCAGGCCGGGCTGCAGGATTTCTACAGCGGCGATGTCGCCGCCAGCCTGGTCGCCGACATCGCCCGTGCCGGCGGCCGGGTCGATGCCGCCGATCTCGCCGACTGCCGTGCCGAGCTGCGCCCGTCGCCGACGATCGACTGGCGTGGCACGCATACGCTCCACACCTCCGGCGGGCTGACGGCGGCGCCGACCCTGGAGGCGGTGGTCAGGGGCATGGCGGCCGCGAGGCCCGCGGCGAGCGGGCCGGATGCCGCCTGGTTCGCCACGCTGTCGCGGGTGATGCGCCAGGCCTATGCGGAGCGGCTCGAAGGGCTCGGCGCCGCCAAGGCCGCGGCGGAACCGGGCGAGACCTGCACCACCCATCTCACCGTGGTCGATGGCGAGGGCAATCTCGTCGCGATGACGACGACACTGCTCTCCTCGATGGGCAGCCGCTATGTGCTGCCCGGCAGCGGCGTGCTGATGAACAACGGCATGATGTGGTTCGATCCGCGGCCCGGCAGCGCCAATGCGATCGCGCCCGGCGCCCGGCCTCTGTGCAATATGAGCCCGATCATCGCGACGCCGAAGGACGGGTCCTGGCCGCGTTTCGCGGTGGGCGCCTCGGGCGGACGGCGGATCCTCGCCAGCGTCTACCAGATGCTGGCCTGGACGCTGGATTGCGGCGTCGACGTCGAGACGGCAGCGCATTGGCCGCGCATCGACGTCTCCGGCCCGGATTCGACCAGCGCCGATCTGCGCCTGCCGGCTCAGACGCTGGAGGCTCTGGCGGAAGCCGGCCCGCTCAGCGTGGTCGAGCATGGCGTGCTGCCGATCAATTTCGCCTGCCCCAACATGATCAGGGCGACGCGCGACGGAGCGCAGGGGATCAGCGACGTGATCTCGCCCTGGTCGGCGGCCGTGGCGGCGCGACGCTGAGCTGGCGCAGGAGCTTCCCGGCGGACCCCGCGAAATTCACTCTTGCTCGAAGGCTCGCGCCGGCCCAGATGGGACAGGTGAGCGCGGGCCGGCCGAGCGGTCCCGCGCGCCCGACAGGATGATTGCGCCGCGATGCCAGAGACGCCAGACGCCCCGATCTTCGACCTCGCCATCATCGGTGGCGGGGTCAATGGCTGCGGCATCGCCCGCGATGCGAGCGGGCGGGGCGCCTCCGTCATTCTCTTCGAGCAGAATGATTTGGCCAGCGCGACCTCCTCCGCCTCGACCAAGCTGATCCATGGCGGGCTGCGCTATCTCGAGCATTACGAGTTCCGGCTGGTGCGCGAGGCGCTGCTGGAGCGCGAGGTGCTGTGGCGGCTGGCGCCGCACATCATCTGGCCGCTGCGCTTCGTGCTGCCGCATCATCGCGGCCTGAGACCGGCCTGGCTGCTACGGCTCGGGCTCTTCCTCTACGATCACATCGGCGGCCGCAAGCTGCTGCCGCCGACGCGCTCGCTCGACCTGGCGCAGGATGAAGCCGGCAAACCGCTGAAGGGCGTGGACCGCAAGGCCTTCGAATATTCGGATTGCTGGGTCGAGGATGCGCGGCTCGTGGTGCTGAACGCCGCCGATGCGGCCGCACGCGGCGCCTCGATCCGCACGCGCTGCAAGGTCGTCGCGGCCGATCGCGAAGGCGAGCTCTGGCGGGTGACGGTGGAGAGCGGCGGGCGGCGCGAGACGATCCGCGCCCGCGGGCTCGTCAACGCCGCCGGACCCTGGGTCGGCGACGTGCTGGGCGGGGTGGTCCGCTCGAACACGCGAGCCGCGATCCGGATGGTGCAGGGCAGCCATATCGTGGTGCCGCGGCTCTATGCTCATGAGCGCTGCTACATCTTCCAGAATGGCGATGGCCGGATCATCTTCGCCATTCCCTATGAGCGCGACTTCACGCTGATCGGCACGACCGACCGGGATTATCGCGGCGATCCCGGCGGGGCCGCGGCGACGCCGGAGGAGATAGCCTATCTCTGCGCGGCGGCGAGCGAGTATTTCGCGAAGCCGGTGACGCAGGACAGCGTCGTCTGGACCTATTCCGGCGTGCGCCCGCTCTATGACGACGGCGCCAGCAAGGCCCAGGAGGCGACGCGCGACTATGTGCTGACGCTGGACGCCCCTGCCGGCGCTGCGCCGCTGCTCTCCGTCTTCGGAGGCAAGATCACCACCTATCGCCGCCTCGCCGAAGCCGCGATCGCCAGGCTCGCGCCCCATGCCGGCTGGGCGAAACGTCCGGGCTGGACCAAAGGCGGCACGCTGCCGGGCGGGGATTTCCCGGTCCAGGGCTATGAGGCGCTGGTGGCGGAGATCGCGGCCGCGCATCCCTGGCTGGCGCGGGCGACGGCGGCGCGGCTGGTGCGGGCCTATGGCACGCGCACGCGCGAGATCCTGGCGGGCGCGCGGATGCAGGCCGATCTCGGCATCTGCTTCGGGGCGGATCTGTTCGAGCGCGAGGTCGCCTATCTCATGCGCGCGGAATGGGCGTCGCGCGCCGATGACGTGCTGTGGCGGCGCACCAAGCTCGGGCTCCGGCTCAGCCCCGGCGAGCGCCAGGCGCTGGACGCGTGGATGCTGGCCCGGGCCGTCCCGCAACTGGCCGAGGCCTGATCGCGCCTGGCGGCGTTGTTCTGGGTTGCTTCGCTGCGCTCGCAATGACGGTGGAAGCGCGCGCGCGTTGCCGGGCTCCCCCCGTCATTGCGAGGAGCGTCAGCGACGAAGCAACCCAGTGGGACCGGGCGAGCGTTCCCCCC
>NZ_LMRT01000001.1:794488-794575 GCF_001426225.1 Allobosea sp. Leaf344
CGTCCCGTCATTGCGAGGAGCGTCAGCGACGAAGCAACCCAGCGGGACCGGGTGAGCGTTCCCCCTGGGTTGCTTCGCTGCGCTCGC
>NZ_LMRT01000001.1:794664-794868 GCF_001426225.1 Allobosea sp. Leaf344
AGGACCGGGCGAGCGTTCCCCCCTGGGTTGCTTCGCTGCGCTCGCAATGACGGCTGGGGGGCGCCGTCATTGCGAGGAGCGTCAGCGACGAAGCAACCCAGCGGGACCGGGCGAGCATTTGCTCCTAGGTTGCTTCGCTTTGCTCGCAATGACGGTGGGAGCGCACCCCGTCATTGCGAGGAGCGTAGCGACGAAGCAACCCAG
>NZ_LMRT01000001.1:794890-816685 GCF_001426225.1 Allobosea sp. Leaf344
GACGCCGGCAAATCGTTCAGGTCGAGTTCATCCGGCACACTTTAACCCGGCAAGCTCGTTCCGGTTGCGGGCTGTGGGGGGCCGTCTCTGTTGCCGAATACGGCCGACACCCGCGATGCGGAGCGCCGATCGAGCGATTGGCAGGTCGCGCTGCGCTTCGCGCAGCTGACCGGCGGCTTCTGGCGTGGCGGGAGCGCCGGCCGGGCCTGGTTCTGGACGGTCTCGCTCGCGGCCGGCATCATCCTCGGCGTCTTCGCCAACGTCACGATCAACCGCTGGAATGGCTGGTTCTTCGACGCGCTGGAGACGCGCGACGCCGACAGCGCGCTGATCGCCATGGCGGTCTTTCCCGTGCTGGTGCTGATCGCCGCCGGGCTCGGCGTGGTCATCCTGGTGTCGCGCGAGACCTTCCAGGTGTTCTGGCGGGAATGGGTGACGGCGAAGCTGGCGGATCGCTGGATCGGGCAGCGGCGCTTCTACCGGCTCAGCCTGTCCGGCTACGAGCCGGCGCATCCGGAATATCGCATCGCCGACGACGTGCGCTGGGCGACCGAGCCGGTCGTCGATTTCGCCATCGGCCTGCTGTCGGCGATCATCACCGCGATCACCTTCATCGGCATTCTCTGGAGCATCGGCGGCTCGCTGCGCGTCGGCCAGGGCGCGCAGGCGGTGGTCATCCCCGCCTATATGGTGCTGGCGGCCATCGCCTATGCGGTCATCGTCTCGCTGCTGATCACCATCGTAGGGCGCAGGCTGCCGCGGCTGATCGCGGCCCGCAACGAGGGCGAAGCGAGGCTGCGCTTCGCGCTGATGCGGATCCGCGACCATGGCGAGACGATCGCGCTCGCGCGCACCGAGGCCGGCGAGCGGCGGGCCGTGTCGGCGACCTATGGCGGGCTGGTCGAGCGCTGGCGCGCGATGATCCGCCAGCGCGGCCGGCTGACCTGGATCACCAACGGCTCCGGCGCGCTGGTGCCGGTGGTGCCGCTGCTGCTGGCGGCGCCGAAATATCTCTCCGGCGAGATGTCGCTCGGCGGGGTCGTGCAGGTCGCCGCGGCGTTCATCGCGGTGCAGAACGCCTTCAACTGGCTGCTCGACAATTTCATGCGCATAGCCGAATGGCTGGCGGCGGCGCGCCGCGTCAACGAGCTGGCGGATGCGCTGGCGAAGGTCGATGGCGACGCCCCGCGCGACCATCTGACCGTGATGCCGAGCCCGGACGAGCGCCTGCGCCTCGATGCGGTGACGCTGATCGACCGGGACGGCCGGACCCTGGCCGCCGATATCGGCTTCAGCCTGCCGCCGGGAGCAGTGCTGCATCTGTCGGGCGAGCTCGGCCTCGGCAAGGCGGCGCTGATCCAGGCGATCGCCGGGCTCTGGCCCTGGGGCCGCGGCGAGATCGCCCTGCCGGACCAGGCGCTGGTCTGCGTCGTGCCGCACCAGCTGCACCTCACGGAAGGCAGTTTGCGCGCGGTGCTCGACACCGATCTGACCCTGCCGACCGAGCGGCTGACGGAGGCGCTGCGCCGCTACGGGCTGTCGGGCCTGGCGGGACGGCTGGATGAGCCCTGCGACTGGGACAAGGAGCTGGCGCTGGGCGACCGGCAGCGGCTGGCGCTCGCCCGCGCCGAGCTCGCCCGGCCCGACATCCTGCTGCTCGACGAAGCCACCAGCGCGCTCGAGCCGGAGGTGGCGCTGGAGCTGATCGAGCGGCTGCGCGACGACAGGCCCGACGCCATCGTCCTCGCCTTCGGCCAGAGCGCCGGCTTCGGCGAGGCCGCCACCCATCGCGTGGTGATGAAGCGCGCCGGCGGCGTGGTCCGCATCTCGAGCTCGGACCAGCTGCGCCCCTGCCCCCCTCCGGATGCGGCGGACGAGACCCGCCCGATCCTTTCCGGCGTCGGCGCCATCGCGCCCGAACGCCCTGTGTGACGCCAGCCAATGGAGCCTTCCGGCATGACCACCGCCCAGACCAGCACCGCCGCCCCGATGAATATCTGGGACGTCTATTGGGGGTTGCGCGTCGACCAATGCCCCTGCGACGTGCATTTCGTCGAATGGCTCGAGGAGCAGGGCGTGACCGGCCAGCGCATCTTCCATTTCGGCACCGGCGGGCATCATTATGTCGGGATCCGCTGCGCCGAACCCGAGCTCGACTGCACCGTGCTGGGCATCACCGCCTCGCCCAAGGAATATGACGCCTTCGTCAAGCTGGCGACGCAGAACCCGACGATCACCAAGCATTACAGCGCCTATTTCGGCGATATCTACACCAGCAACGCCAGGCTGCTGCCGCGCTTCGACATCGTCACCCTGTTCCATTCCTGCGAATTCCGCAGCGAGGCGAACGATGCCTATGGCGCCCTGACGGATCGCGAGGTGATGGACCTGTTCACTGCGCAAACCGATGCGGGCGGGCACATCCTGTTCTACACCGGCTCCTTCGCCTATGCCTCGGCCGAGCCGATCATCGCCGAATGGGCGGCGCAGGCCCCAGTCGAGGAGATCGCGCCCTTCAAGACGCTGCGCGTGTTCCGCAAGAGGGGCTGAGCGCCCGGCACCGATCGGCAGGGTGCGCGGGACCGGGGCCGCGGCGCGGCGCGGTCGTCGCGGTCCTGCGCCCGCCGGAGCCGATGCTGCGTCACATCCGTGCCTTGTGCATCCGCGATAAGGCGCTATCTCTCCGGTCGTCGGCCGCGCCCGCGACCACTTGCCCTCCCGGCCAGGCCCTGCGATCCGCGGGGCCGGATCTGGCCAGCATCTTCGAGTCCGCCTCATGTCCTTCGGCCAGGATGAGCCTCTACTGCCTCCGCGCCGGCGCAGCCGCTGGTGGTGGCTCGGTCCGCTCGCCAGCGCGCTGATCTTCTGCGCCTCGCTGGTCGTCCTCTGGATCATCGTCAAGGAGATCGAGCCCGGCGAGCTCGGCAAGGCCTTCGCCGATGCGAGCCTGCGCCAGCTCGGCCTGGCGCTGGCCTTCACCGCGCTGAGCTATCTGCTTCTCACCGGCTATGATGCGCTGGCGCTGAAGCGGCTCGGCCTGTCGATCCCCTATCGCACCACCGCGCTCGGCTCCTTCACCAGCTATTCCGTCTCCTTCACCCTCGGCTTCCCGATCGTGACCGCCGGCACGGTGCGGTACTGGATCTATGCGGCGAAGGGGGTGCGCGCCTCGGAGGTGGCGAGCCTGACGGTGATCGCCGGCATCACCTTCTGGCTCGGCCTAGGCGCCGTGCTCTGCGCCAGCCTGTTCTACGCCTCCGGCCAGGTCGCGGTGCTGGCGCGCACCAGCCCGCTGGTGGTCCAGGCGATGGGCGCCGCGGTGGCGGCCGGAACGCTGGGCTACCTCATCTGGATATCCTCGGGCGAACGTACCATCCGGGTCCGGGGCTGGAACCTGCCGCTGCCGGGGCTCGGCATCACGCTGGCCCAGATGCTGCTCGGCGCGGCGGAAGTCTGTTCGGCGGCGGCCGTGCTGTTCGTGCTGCTGCCCGGCGGGCATAATCTGGAATATCCGACCTTCCTGGCGGCCTATGTCTTCGCCTGCCTGATCGGGATCGCCAGCCATGCCCCGGGCGGGCTCGGCGTCTTCGAGGCGACGATCCTGGTGGCGCTGAGCCGCATGCCCTTCGAGCAGGTGCTCGGCGCGCTGCTGCTGTTCCGCATCATCTACTACCTGCTGCCCTTCATCCTGGCGCTGGTGCTGCTGGCGCTGAACGAGATGATCCGCCGCATACGGGGCGGGCAGCGCTAGGCCGAGGCGTAACGAAAAACGGGCCCCCTTTCGGGAGCCCGTCATCATTATATCGAAGAAGCGTCAGACCTTGTCGACGACGTTCTTGACGGCATCCTTGCCCTTGCCGACGGCCTGCTGGGCCTCGCCCTTGCGCTCCTGCGCAAAGCCCTCGGCTTCCAGATCCGGCTTGTCCATCATGCGGCCGGCGGCCTGCTTGATGTTGCCGGCGGCCTCGTTGGCCATGCCCTTGATCTTGTCGCCAGTGCTACCCATGATTTGGCACTCCTTCGGTTGAACTCGCGCCGCTCCGCGGCTGTGCAGGAGAAACCGGGCAAAGGCGATTTGGTTCCAGCGGCGCGCCGCGATCTCGCGCCCCTCAGCCGCCGCGCCTGTCCTTCGCCATCGCCTCCAGAACGGCCCGGGTCGCGGCATCGGCGGGGAAGAAGGTTTCCAGCGCGAGCTCCGACAAGGTGATGTCCACCGGCGTGCCGAAGACGGTCGTGGTCGAGATGAAGGAAAGCACCTGCTCCCCCAGGCGCAGCTGCAGCGGGATCGCTATGGCGATGTCCTGTCCGGGCCGCTGCTCCTGGCTCAGCCCGTGTCCATGCTGTCGGGCGGGCGCCTGTGTTTCGCAGGGCGCGGGATAGGCCGCGAGCTCCTCCATCAGCGCCGCCAGCTCGCCATCCGCGGTAGCCCGGATCTGCTGGCGCAGGCGGGCGAGCAGATGCTCCCGCCAGGGCGCGAAATTCACGATCAGCGGCGCCAGCCCCTGCGGATGCAGCGACAGCCGCAGCACATTGACCGGTGGCCGCAGCAGATCGGGATCGGCCGCCAGGCCCATCAGCGGCGCGACCGCGGCATTCTTCGCCATCAGCGTCCAGTGCCGGTCGACGGCGAGCGCCGGATAGGGCTCGTGCCCCTCGAGCACCGCATCGATCGCGGCGCGGGCGGCGGCGAGGCCGGGATCCTCCCAGCTCCGCTCCAGGAAGACCGGGGCATAGCCGCCGGCGGTCAGGATGGCGTTGCGCTCGCGCAGCGGCACGCCGAGCGTCTCGCAGAGCAGCAGGATCATGTCCCGGCTCGGCTGCGAGCGGCCGCTTTCCACGAAGCTGAGGTGCTTCTGCGAAATCTCGGCCTCGAGCGCAAGATCGAGCTGGCTGAGGCGGCGGAGATGGCGCCAGTCGCGGATGAGGCGGCCGGCATGGGGCTGGGGCTGATGCGTGTTCATGGCGGCAGCATCGGCGAGACCGGCGGGTCCGGCAATTACCTCCGGCTTAATCGACCGGCCGCCGCGACGAGGGCAGCATCGCCCCATCAACCGGGGCGCCGGCCAGGCGCACCACAGCCAAGGAGACACGACATGACGACCCTCGTTCCTGCCCGCCTGCTGCGCCAGGCCCTCGCCCTCGATGCCTTCGCCTGCGCCGGAATGGGCCTGCTTCTCGCCACCGCCGCGACGCCGCTTTCGCCCCTGCTCGGCCTGCCCGAGACGCTGCTGCGGGGGGCGGGCCTGGCGCTGCTGCCCTGCGCGCTGGCCCTGGCCTGGCTCGCCAGCCGCCAGACCCTGCCGCGGATCGCGGTGCTCGCCGTGATCGGCGTCAACCTGTTGTGGATCGCCGACAGCCTGCTGGTCCTGGTCGGCGGCTGGTTCCAGCCGAGCGGGCTCGGCATCGGCTTCGTCCTGGCCCAAGCGGTCGCGGTCGGGATCGTCACGGAAATGGAGCTGATCGGGCTCAAGCGCTCCGCCTCGCAGGACGTCGCCCGAGGCTAGTCTGCAGGCTCTCGGCCCATGCCCCTCCCCGCAGGGGGAGGGGTTTTCCTGGCTTGGCCGAGCGCGGCCTCACCAGCTCGCCAGCACCGCGCCCTTGAAGCGCGCTGCGATGAACTCCTTGATCTCCGGGCTGCGATAGGCCTGGAGCAGCGCCGCCACCCAGGGCTTGTCCTTGTCGGCGGCACGCACGGCGATCAGGTTGACATAAGGCCCCTTGGGATCCTCGCGCAGGATGGCCGAGGTCGGCTCGATCTTGGCGTCGACCGCGTAATTGGTGTTGATCGCCGCCGCGGCGACGTCGTTCAGCGAGCGCGGCGTCTGGGCGGCGTCGATCTCGATGATCTTCAGCTTCTTCGGATTGGCGATCACGTCGGCGGGGCTGGGCTTGAAGCCGACGCCGTCCTTCAGCTTGATCGCGCCCTTGTCCTGCAGCAGCAGCAGCGAGCGCCCGCCATTGGTCGGATCGTTCTGGATGGCGACGGTCGCCCCCTCCGGCAGCTCGGACCAGCTCTTGTACTTCGCGGAATAGATGCCGAGCGGGAAGTTCACGGTCAGGCCGACACTGACCAGCTTGTAGCCGCGATCCTTGATCTGATTGTCGAGATAGGGCTGGTTCTGGAAGGAATTCGCCTCAAGCTCGCCGGCATCCAGGGCTTGGTTGGGCACGACGTAATCCGAGAATTCGATGATCTGCAGCGTGATGCCCTGCCGGGCCAGGATCGGCTTCACCTGTTCCAGGATCTCGGCATGGGGTCCCGGCGAGGCGCCGATCCGCAGGGTCTGGCCCTGCTGCGCGAAGGCCTGGGTGCCGAGCCCGAGGGCGAGGCCGGCGACGAGCACGATGCGGCGGGTCGAAAGCGTGGTCATGGTCTTCTCCTGAGGTTGAACGTGATTGCGGGACGAGCCCGGTCCTCGCGGCCCGGGATCGGGCCGCGTGTCCTGCGGGCAATGGTGAAGAGGGGCGGACGGTCAGGCCTGGCGCAGGCGCTTGTTGAGGCGGCGGGCGAGCCGGTCACCCAGGCTCTGCACGGTCTGGACCAGGATGATCAGCACGGCGACGACGGCGGCCATGACATCGGGCATGAAGCGCTGATAGCCATAGCGGATGCCGAGATCGCCGAGCCCGCCGCCGCCGACCGCGCCGACCATGGCGGAAAAGCCGAGCAGGCTGACCAGCGCCAGGGTCAGGCCGAGCACGATCGCCGGCAGCGCCTCCGGAACCAAGACCTTGCCGACGATCTGAAGCGGGCTCGCCCCCATCGCGCGGGCGGCCTCGACCAGGCCCTGATCGACCTCGCGGATCGCCCCCTCGATCAGCCGCGCGATGAAGGGGATCGAGGCCACCGTCAGCGGCACGATCGCGGCGGTGGTGCCGATCGAGGTGCCGGCGATCAGGCGCGTGAACGGGATGATCGCGACCACGAGGATGATAAAGGGGGTCGAGCGGGTGGCGTTGACCACGGCGCCGAGCAGGCCGTTGGCGATGGGGCTCGCGAACAGCTCGCCGCGCCGGCTGGTGGCGAGGAAGACGCCGAGCGGCAGGCCGAGCAGCGTGCCCAACCCGGCCGCGATGGCGACCATCAGCACCGTATCGGCCGTGGCCTGAACGATGAGGCGCAAGATCTCAGGCGACATGGCCGAGCACCTCCGTCCGCAGGTCGAGGCTGCGCAGCGCGCCCAGCACGGCGGAGCGCTCCGGCTCCTGCGCCGGAACCTGCACGAGCAGGCTGCCGAAGGGCCGGCCGGCGATGGCGTCGATGCGCCCGGCGAGGATGTTGACGTCGATGCCGAGCGTGCCGCTGAGCCGGCTGATCACCGGCGCCGTCGCGTTCTCGCCGGTGAAGGTGATGCGCAGCACCGTGGCGCCGCCGGGCTGCGGCTCCGGCCGCAGCCTCTCGGCGAGGCCGACCGGCAGCTCGACCCCGGTCACCGCCTCGACGAAGCGGGCGGTGGTGGGGTGCTGCGGCCGCGTCAGCACGTCGAAGCTGTCGCCGGATTCGACGATCCGCCCGCCCTCGATCACCGCGACACGGTCGCAGATCTCCTTGATCACCGGGATCTCATGGGTGATCAGCAGGATGGTGACGCCGAGTTCGCGATTGACCCGGCGCAGCAGGGCCAGGATGGAGCGGGTGGTCTCGGGATCGAGAGCCGAGGTCGCCTCGTCGCAGAGCAGCACCTTCGGCTCGGTGGCGAGAGCCCGCGCGATGCCGACGCGCTGCTTCTGCCCGCCCGAGAGCTCGGCCGGGTAGCGCGCGCTCTTGTCGGAGAGGCCGACCAGCGCGAGCAGCCGCGTCACCTGCGCCGCGATCGCGTCGCGGTCCGCTCCGGCGATCTCCAGCGGCAGCGCGACATTGTCGAACACGGTGCGGGAGGAGAGCAGGTTGAAATGCTGGAAGATCATGCCGGTCGCCCGGCGCCGGCCGCGCCAGCCGCGCTCGCTCAGAGCCGTGACGTCCTCGTCCTCGATCAGGATGCGGCCGGAGCTGGCCCGCTCCAACCCGTTGACGAGCCGGATCAGCGTCGATTTTCCGGCGCCGGACCGGCCGATGACGCCGAGAATGGCGCCGCGCGGCACCTCCAGGCTGATCTCCTGCAGGGCTGTGACCTCGCTCTGGCCCTTGCGGGCGGGAAAGCGCTTGGCGACGCGCTCGAAGCGGATGATCGGCGGTTGCCCAGGCGGCAGCGGCAGCGCCGCCGCGAAACTATCGGGCTTCAGGGGAATGGTCATGACGGCCTCAGATGGGATAGCGGGCGCGGCGGGGCGCGGCGAGCAGCCTGGCGGCCTGCTCGGCCGCCAGCGGCGTGGCGAAGCGCTGCCCCTCCAGCCGGTGGAAGGCGGAGGAGGCGGCGATGAAGGTGAAGAAGCGCTCGTCCGCCGCGCGGCTGACGAGGCCGGCCTGGGTGTCGCCGATCTCGATGACATAGGCCTGCGTGGCGCCCAGGGACGGGAGCGACGCGGTTGCGGGCCGGCCCTGCGGGGCCGGGGCGAATGTTTGGACTTGGACCATGGTTTGCCTCCGCCGCGGATGCGGCGCCGATGACGTGACGGGGATGCGGTCAGTGCGAGACGGCTGCGGCCGCCTCAATTCCGGTCAGCGTCGACAGCAGCCCATCGAGGCGGGCTTCAGGCCTTGCGGGGACAGCGGCGTCGTCGTGATCATGTCTGTGCTCCTCGAGAACGGAGTCCACGACCCGGGCCGTGGCGCTTTAGCGTTTGGTGACGCGGCGCAAGCTGCTTGCTCAAATCCCCGCGACCAGCCGGTCGCCCGGGCTGATGCGACTAATCTGGCAAGCAGCGTCCTGTTTGTCAACCGCAGCGTTCTTTTAAAGAAACGTGAGCCTGGAGCAGCCCGTTCTCCTGCGGCGCGCCGAAGCAGAACGTCCCTCGCTTTGCCGGAGGAAACGCCGTCCGACTGCGACGACTGGCATCTTGACGCGCGCGGCCCGGCGGGAGCATCTGCTCGCCATGGCGGCCCGCTTCCCCCTTCTTGCCACGCTGCGACGCTCGATGATCGGCGCCTGGCTGGCTTGCGCCTATGCGCTGGCCGTCGTCGCGGCCGGTCTCGCGCCGTCGCCCGCCGCCGCTTGGCCCGCGGAACTCGGCGCACCCCAGCTCTGCTCGGGAGACGCCGCTCCGGGATCGGAAACCCCGTCCGAGCCTGCCCATTGCAAGGGGTGCCTCGCCAGTTGGCCGGTCGCCCTGCCGCCGGACGTTACCGCGCATGTGCCGCTGCGCCTGCCGGTCGTCCTGGCCGCCGCGCCCCATGCGAGCGCGCCCGCCCATGCGGCGGCGCCCTTCGGCCTGCAGCCGTCGCGCGGGCCGCCTCTCGGCTGAGCCTGCACATTTTCCCGAGCCCTTTCCGCGTCGCCAGATCGCAGCGCCCGCGCATGCTGCCGGCCGATCTGTGCCGCTCACTTCCGAATGGATATTTCGATGAAACGCTCTCTCTCCCTCATCGCCGCCTCGGCCCTGATCTGGGGTGCCGCCGCCGCGACCGCGCATGAATACAAGGCCGGCGCCCTCACGATCGGCCATCCCTGGACGCGTGCCACGCCGGCCGGCGCCAAGGTCGGCGGCGGCTATCTCAGCATCGAGAACAAGGGCACGACGCCCGACCGTCTGATCTCGGCCAGCGCCAGCTTCGCCGGCAAGACCGAGATCCATGAGATGGCGGTGACCAACGGCGTCATGACCATGCGCCCGCTCGACAAGGGGCTGGACATCGCCCCTGGGGCCAAGATCGAGTTCAAGCCGGGCGGCTACCACATCATGTTCATGGATCTGAAGCAGCCGATCGAGCAGGGCCGGATGCCGAAGGCGACGCTGACCTTCGAGAAGGCGGGTCAGGTCGAGGTCGAGCTCAAGGTCGAGCCGGTGGGCGCGCGCAGCAGCGGCGACCAGGAGCATCAGCACAAGCATTGAGCCGGCCGGCGCCGACCCCGCCGCAACCGCCGGCGCAAGGGTCGGCGCCTGGGTCGGCGCCTTGGTCGGCGCCTTCTCGCCCACCCGTCATTTCAGCGCGATCACGATCAGCAGGAAGACGAGCACCAGGGTCATCTGCCGGACGGTCCAGTTGAGGCGGGCCAGCGCCTCGGCCGCCGTCTCGGCCGGATCCTCCTCGGCGGGCGCGGCCTCGATCTCGGCCGGCGCCTCGGGCTCGGGCGGCGTCGCCGCCCGCCAGCTCAGGCTCTCGACGAGGCCGCGCGCCGGGGTGGGCGAACCATCCTGCGACACGCCGAGATGCCAGGTCACCGGCCGGTCCGGCGGGCTGTCGCGCTCGCCATCGGCGACCCAGAGATTGGTGGTCGCGCTCAGCGAGACGAGCCCGGCCTGGCCCTGCCTCAGATCCTCCCTCAGCGCGGCGAAGGCGGCGGCCGGCAGCCACAGCGTCGCGGCGAGCCGCTCGCTCTCGCCATCGGCGAGAGCCTCGATGCCGAGCAGGATGCGTTGTCCCGAAGCCGATTCGGGCAGAGAACGGATCGTCAGGGCCAGATGCTCGCCGGCGATCGGCGCGCCGATCCGGTCCAGCCGGTCCGCCACCACCCGCGCCACGCCCTCGAGCCGGCGCTCGTCGTGCAGCACGCTTTCGCGCAGCGCGAAACCGCCGACCGGCTGCAGCGCCTCCGCCTCCAGCCGCAGCGGGCGGGCGGCGCCCTGGACGAAGCTGCCCGGCACGCCGGAGACCATCAGCCGCCCCTCCGACACGGTCACACGCTGAGGGCTCGTCTCGTTCATCATCGTCGCCTTTCGTCGCGGTGACGCTAGACCATCCCCGCTTCCGCTGCGAACGGCTTTTGCCGGCCGATGCCGTCCGCCGCCCGCGCAGCGCATGGCGACTGCCCCCGAGCCCGGCTTGCCGGGCCTGGCCGCGATGCCTACTCATGACCGGGCGGGGCCGCGCCGGGCAGCCGGCCCCCGCTCCAGCAGGCAGAGATGACAGACACCACCCCTTCCCCCCAGCCGCGCCACGGCATGGGCTTCAACGCCTTCGTGGCGCTGACCGCGGCGCTGATGGCGACCAATGCGCTGGCGATCGATTCCATGCTGCCGGCGCTGGCGGAGATAGCGGAGACGCTGGGCATCGCCGAAGCCAATGACCGGCAATGGATCGTGACCGCCTATCTCCTCGGCTTCGGCGTCGCGCAGATCGTCTATGGCACCTTGTCCGACCGCTATGGCCGCAAGCCGGTGCTGATGGCCGGGCTCGCTCTGTATGTGGTGGCCAGCATCGCCGCGGCCTTCGCCGGCTCCTTCGGCGTGATGATGCTGGCGCGCGTGCTGCAGGGCGTCGGCGCCGCGGCGACCCGGGTGCTGGCGGTCTCGATCGTGCGCGACTGCTATTCCGGGCGCGAGATGGCGCGGGTGATGTCGCTGGCGCTGATCGTCTTCCTGGCGGTGCCGATCCTGGCGCCCTCGATCGGCCAGATCATTCTGTGGTTCGCGCCCTGGCGCTGGATCTTCGGCGTGCTGACGATTTTCGGGGCGGTGGTGATGCTGTGGGCCGGGCTGAAGCTGCCGGAGACGCTGCAGCCGGACGATCGCAAGCCGATCGCGGTCGACAGCGTGCTGGCCGCTTTCCGGATCACGCTGACCACCCGCATCGCGGTGAGCTACATGCTCGCCATGGCCTTCATCGTCGGCGGACTGTTCGGCTTCATCAACTCCGCGCAACAGGTCTTCGTCGACGTGTTCCGGGCGCCGGAATGGTTCACGACGATCTTCGCGCTGATCGCCGGCGCGATGGCGGTGGCGGCCCTGCTCAATGCGCGCATCGTCGGGCGGCTGGGGATGCGGCGCGTCTCGCATGGCGCGCTGCTCGGCTTCATCGGCCTGACCAGCGCCCATGCGGTCGTTGCCGTGCTGGGGCAGGAATCGATGCTCAGCTTCGCGCTGTTCCAGGGCGGGGCGATGTTCTGCTTCGGCCTGCTCGCGCCCAATTTCGGCGCGATCGCGATGGATCCGCTCGGCCATGTCGCCGGCACCGCCTCATCGGTGCAGGGCTTCGTCACGACCTCGGGCGGGGCGCTGATCGGCTTCTGGATCGGCCAGATGTTCGACGGCACGGTGGTGCCGCTGACCCTGGGCTATGCGCTCTGCGGGATGGTGGCGCTGGCGCTGGTGCTGGTGGCGGAACGAGGCCGCCTGTTCAGGCCAGCGCAGGGCCGCAGCTGATCGGGGAAAGGGCCGGCGGGGCCGGCAGGCGAGCGGAGCGGATGCGAGCCCGCATCCATTTGTGTCGACCGCCGCCTCCTGGCGACGGGCATGCCCGGGAATCGTCTTCAGTCCGCTCAGATCGATAGAGATTCGCATTGGCGCGGGAAGCGTCGCCGCCGATCGGCCTCCCGTCTAAGGTCGCTCTCACGCAGTCTTGAGATTGACCGCCGAGGACTTGCCGGTCTTGCGATCGGCCTCGAGATCGTAGCTGATCTTCTGGCCTTCGTTCAGACCACGCATACCCGAACGCTCGACCGCGCTGATATGCACGAACACATCGCTGCCGCCCTGGTCAGGCGTGATGAATCCGTAGCCCTTGGTTTCGTTGAACCATTTCACGGTACCCGTGCTCACGTGCTGTTCCTTCAGTCTCTGTTCAGGCCGGCTCATGACGGCCCGGTCGGCACTCTAAGGCGCATTGCGGCGCGGACGCAATCACGCGCCGCAAAACGTCTATCGCGGCTGCGAAGGCCGTCTCGTCGAAAATGTCTCCGACGCAGCCCCCTTCACCGCCGCCGGCTCTTGCTCCGGCGATCCGGCTCCCGCATGAACGCGGAAACACAGGGAGCCCACCATGACAAATTACGTAATCGATCCGCCGGCCGTCATCGCTGTCCCGGTCGCCGGTGGCGGGTTCTTCCCGGTGCGCCGCGTGTTCTGCGTCGGGCGTAACTATGCCGAGCATGTCCGCGAGATGGGCGGCGATCCCGATCGCGAGGAGCCCTTCTTCTTCACCAAGCCCGCCGATGCGCTGGTGATCAACGGCGCCGACATGCCCTATCCCAGCAAGACCGGCGATCTGCATCACGAGATGGAGCTGGTCGTGGCGATCGGCACCGGCGGGCGCGACATCGCCGAGGCCGATGCTTTGGCGCATGTCTACGGCTATGCGGCCGGGCTCGACATGACGCGCCGCGACCTCCAGGCGACGGCCAAGAAAGGCGGCAAGCCCTGGGACATGGCCAAGGGCTTCGACCATTCCGGGCCGATCGGCGAAATCGTCCCCGCGAGCAAGGCCGGGCATCCGGCCGCCGGGAAGATCGAGCTGGTGGTCAACGGTGTGCCGCGCCAGAGCTCGGACCTCGCCAAGCAGATCTGGAACGTGCCGGAGACCATCGCCTATCTCTCCGGCCTGGTCGAACTCGCCGCCGGCGATCTGATCTTCACCGGCACGCCGGAGGGCGTCGCCGCCGTCGTCGCGGGCGATGTGCTGGAAGGCGAGATCGCCGGCGTCGGCACCGTGCGCACGCGCATCGTCTGAGCCGCCGGCGCCCTAGTCTCCGCAACAGAAGGACCGTCTCCCATGCCTCTCACCGCCGACGCCAGCGGCGTCTTCCCGATCGCGCCGACGCCGTTCAACGCCGATGGCACGGTCGATTGGGCCTCCACCGACCGACTCTTCGCCTATTACGACCGGATCGGCTCCAACGGCACGACGGTGCTCGGCATCATGGGCGAGGCGCCCAAGCTCGAACCGGAGGAATCCCTCGGCATCGTGCGCAGCGCCGTCAAGAACATGCCGGGCAAGCCGGTGATCGTCGGCGTCTCGGCGCCCGGCTTCGCGGCCATGCGCTCGCTGGCGCGGCAGTCGATGGAGATCGGGGCCGCCGCGGTGATGATCGCGCCGCCGCCGGCGCTGCGCACGGACGACCAGATCGTCGGCTATTACGCCCAGGCGATCGAGGCGATCGGCGCCGACATCCCCTTCGTGATCCAGGATTACCCGCTGACCCTGTCGGTGATCATGACCCCGGCCGTGATCCGCCGCATCGTCATGGACAACCCGTCCTGCGTGATGCTGAAGCACGAGGATTGGCCGGGGCTGGAGAAGATCTCGACCCTGCGCAAATTCCAGTCCGAGGGCAGCCTGCGACCGATCTCGATCCTGACCGGCAATGGCGGCATGTTCCTGGACTTCGAGATGGAACGCGGCGCCGACGGCGCGATGACCGGCTATGCCTTCCCGGAGCTGCTGATCGACGTGGTCGGCCTGCAGAAGGCCGGCAAGCGCGACGAGGCGCATGACATCTTCGACGCGCATCTGCCGCTGCTGCGCTATGAGCAGCAGCTCGGCATCGGGCTCGCGGTGCGCAAATACACGATGATGAAACGCGGCATCCTGGCCAGCGACGCGCAGCGCAAGCCGGGCGCCGCGCTCAGCGCCCTGGCCAAGACCGAGGTGGACTATCTGCTCGCCCGCGTCGCCCGGCACGATCCGCGCGCCCAGATCTGACGGCACGGCCACGGCATCGGGAAGCGCAATCCGGCGCTGTCCCGGTCCGGCCGGGCGATCCAGGCGGCCGCTCGCGCCGGCCGCGCTTGCGGCGGCGGCTCTCTTCACGTCAGAGTCTCGTCGCCTTTGATCTGTATCACCCTGTTGTCATTGGCTCGGAGCCGCGAAATGCGGCAAGCACGGGCGGTCGGGGGAAGCGATGAGCGTGGCGATGCGTGAGGTCAGGATCGGCATGGGCCGGGCAGCGGGCGGGATCGGCCTCGCGCTGCTGGCGATGATGCTCGCCCCGGCGGCCGCGCTCGCCGCCGAATCCGCGGCCGTGACCTCCCCGCGGGTGAGCGCGACCCTGCTGTCCAGCCGCGACGCGGTGGCGCCGGGCGAGCGGGTCCAGCTCGCTTTGGTGCAGAAGATCGCCCCGGGCTGGCATACTTATTGGCAGAATCCGGGCGATTCCGGCGAGGCGACGCGGATCGAATGGGAGCTGCCGGACGGCTATCGCGCCGGCCCGATCGCGTGGCCCGCGCCGAAGGCGCTGCCGGTCGAACCGCTGGTGAATTACGGGTTCGAGGGCACGGTGCTGCTCCCGGTCGAGATCGCCGTTCCCGAAACGGCAAAACCCGGTGAGCGGCTGAGCCTGAAGGCCAAGGCGACCTGGCTGGTCTGCGAAAAGATCTGCATTCCCGAGGAAGGGGTCTTCGCCCTGGATCTTCCGGTCGCGGCCCAGCCGCTGGCCGATGCAGCGGCCGAGGCCCGGATCTCGGCGGCGCGCGCATTCTTGCCGCAGGAGGCCGGGTTCCGGGCCAGCCTCTCGGCGGCGGGCGAGGCGCTGACGCTGGCGCTGCCCGGCCTGCCGGCGGATGCCGGCAAGGTTCATTTCTTCCCGGTCCCGGACACGCTGATCGACCATGCCGCGCCGCAGCCGATGACGCGCCGGAGCGAAGGCGCGACGCTGCAATTGGCGCGCTCGAGCGCTTTCAAGATCGCCGACAGCGAAATCGCGGGCGTCGTCACCTTCGACCAGAACGGCACGCAACGGGCGCTGGCGCTGAGCGTGGCCGTCGATCCGGCGCTTGTCGGGGCGAGCGCCTCGGTCTCCGCCAGCCCGGCGGTCCCGCGCCTGCCGGCACCGATCGAGGGCGCCGATCTGACGTTGTGGTCGGCGCTGGCCTTCGCCTTCCTCGGCGGGCTGATCCTGAATCTGATGCCCTGCGTGCTGCCGGTGCTGTTCATCAAGGCGCTCGGCTTCGCCCAGCTGGCGCAGGCCAGCCGTCTCGAGGCGCGCGAACAGGGGCTGCTGTTCCTGGCCGGCGTGGTGGCGACTTTCCTGCTGCTGGCGGGGCTGGTGATCGGGCTCGGCGCGCTGGGCTCCAGCGTCGGCTGGGGCTTCCAGCTGCAATCCCCGCCGCTGGTGATCGCGCTGGCGGTGGTGATGACACTGATCGGCTTCAACCTGCTCGGCGCCTTCGAGATCGGCACCTCGGCCGCCGGGATCGGCAGCGGGCTCGCCAGCCGCGGCGGGCGGCTCGGCGCCTTCATGACCGGGGCGCTGGCGGTCGTTGTCGCGACACCCTGCACCGCGCCCTTCATGGGGGCGGCGATCGGTTTCGCGGTGACGCAGCCCCCGGCGCTCGGCCTCTCGGTCTTCGCCGCGCTGGCGCTCGGCTTCGCCACGCCGGTGGTGGCGCTGTCCTTCTCGCCCGGGCTGCTGGCGCTGCTGCCCCGGCCCGGCCGCTGGATGCTGGTGATGAAGCAGGCCTTCGCCTTCCCGATGTTCGCGACGGCGATCTGGCTGATCTGGGTGGCGTCGGTGCAGGCGGGGCCGAGCGGCGTGCTGGCGGCGCTGGTCGCGGTGCTCGCCGCGGGCTTCGTGGTCTGGCTGCTCGGGATCTCGCGCGGGACGGGGCGGCTGCGGCCGGTGCCGACCCTGCTCGCGGTTCTCGCCATGCTCGGCGCGGGCTGGTTCGTGGCGCAAAGCGCGGTGCCCGGTGCCGGCAACGAGGCCAGGGCCCAGGATGCGCAGGCCTGGACGCCGCAACGCGTCGCCGCGCTGCAGGCGAAGGGCACGCCGGTCTTCGTCAATTTCACCGCCGCCTGGTGCATCACCTGCCTGGCCAATGAGCGGGTCGCGCTCTCGCGCCAGGAGGTGAAGGACGCCTTCGCCAAGCTCGGCATCGTCTATCTCAAGGCCGACTGGACCAATCGCGACGCGATGATCGCGCAGGCGCTCGCCGAACATGGCCGCGCCGGCGTGCCGCTCTATCTCTTCTATCCCGGCCGGAGCGCGGCGCAGGCCGAGATCCTGCCGCAGCTGCTGACGCCCGACAGCCTGATCGCCGCCGCCGAGCGCGCCGCCGGGCGCGAGGCCAAAACCGCCGCCTTTCGCTGACCCCGAACCGCAGGAGACCGCCCGTGACCGCCAGCCTGACCCGCCAGAGTTTCATCGCCGGCCTCGCCCTCTCGGCCCTGGCCGCCCTGCCCGCCGTCGCGCAGGGAGCGCCGAAAATCGGCACGCCAGCGCCCGCCTTTCAGGCTGTCGATGCCGACGGCAAGCCGCGCAGCCTCGCGGAGTTCAAGGGCCGGACCGTGATCCTCGAATGGACCAATCATGATTGCCCCTATGTCCGGAAGCATTACGGCAGCAGCACCATGCAGACGCTGCAGAAGGACATGGCGCGCGAAGGCATCGTCTGGCTCTCGGTGATCTCCTCGCCGGTCGGGGAGCAGGGCCATGTCGACGGCGCCAAGGCGAAGGAGCTGACCGCCTCGCGCGATGCCGCCCCGACGGCGGTGCTGCTCGACCCCGACAGCAAGGTCGCCCGCGCCTATGGCGCGACCACGACGCCGCACATGTACATCGTCGATGGCCAAGGCAGGCTCGCCTATATGGGCGCGATCGACGACAAGCCCTCCGCCGGCGCCGCCAGCCTCGCCGGCGCCAAGAGCTATATCCGCCAGGCGGTCGCCGAGATGAAGGCCGGCAAGCCGGTGTCGGAAGCCAGCACCCGCGCCTATGGCTGCGCCGTGAAATATGCGCCGCTGAGCTGAAGCGGCCGCACCCGACCGGCTATTTCGCCTCGACCTTCTCGATCGCCGCGTTCAGGTCCTGCCATTCATGGCAGCGGCCGCAGAGCGCGGCGAGCCTCTCGCGATTGGCCTTGGCGGAGGCCATGTCGCCGGTCTCGATGAACCATTCCCCCTGATATTCGAGCGCCGGCAGGAAGGTCGGATCGCGCAGCAGCGCCGCGTCGTAATACTGCTTGGAGAGCGGGTAGTTCTTCAGCTTGCGATGCGCGTAGGCGAGCCAGTTCAACAGCACCGGCGAATTCGGCTGGCGCGCGAGCAGGCGTTCCAGCTTGTCGATGGCCGGCGGGAAATTCCGCTCCTCGATCCAGCGCCGGGCCGCGCGATAATCCGGATCGTCGTCGAGCGCCGAGACATCCGGTCCCACGGCGAGGGCGGCGCCGCCGATCAGCAGCAAGGCGATCGCGCCCATCGAGAATTTGTGCATCGCCACGTCCCTTCCGCCCGAAACCGCGGGGCTTTTGCCGCGTTGCCCCTCCCGAAACCCGAAGGAGACGCGCATGACGACCCCATTGCGAAAGGGTGCCGCCGTCAAGTGGCATTGGGGCAGCGGCACTGCCGAGGGCGAGGTGGCGGAGGTGTTCACCCGCAAGGTCAGCCGCACCATCAAGGGCAAGCGCATCCGGCGCAATGCCTCGGAGAAGAAGCCGGCCTATCTCGTGACCCAGGCGGATGGCGGAAAGGCCCTGAAATCCCATTCCGAGCTGGAGCGGCGCTGATGGCCGAGATCGACCTGACACCGCCCGTCGCCGCCGCCAAGGCCGCGGAACAGGGGCTGAAGCTGCGCGAGCAGCACAAGCGTGGCGGCACCCGCATCGGCGTGGCCCGCGCTCGCCAGCTGATCAAGCGCGCGCCGCTCTCCGCCGATGTCGTCAAGCGCATGGCCAGCTATTTCGCCCGGCACGAGGTCGACAAGAAGGGCAAGGATTTCGACAATGCCGAGAACCCCTCGGCCGGCTTCATCGCCTGGCAGCTCTGGGGCGGCGACGCCGGCCGCGACTGGGCCGAGAAGAAGAAGGCCGAGCTGGCGGAGAAGAGCTAGGCGCGGGCGGCCTCGCCAGGCTGACTACTCCTGTCATCTGCTGTCACCACGGCGCTGCGTTTCGCGCCTTCCCCTCTCGCATGCGAAGCCGATGCACCCCATATTGCCGAGATGTCCGACAGCAGCGCCAAATCCCGAACAGACAAGTCCCAGACCGAGAAGAGCAAGCCCGCCAAGAAGCCCGCCAGCGCCCGCACGCCCAATTCCAAGGCGAGCAAGCCGGCGCTGAAGCCGCTCGAGGGCTATCTCGCCGATCTGCTCAACCCGGCGATCAATCGCGGCACGGCGGTGCCCGGCGGCGCGGGCGGTTTCAGCGACCAGCCGCAGGCGGGCTATGAGCGCCCGGCCCGGCCCGGCGAGGACGCGCCCAAGCGCAAGGTCGGGAAGAAGGCCGATTCCGCCTTCGACGGGATCGAGGGCGAGACCGCGGCGTCGCGGACCGCGCAATCGCTGCAATCCCTGCTCGAGACCGGCAGCCCCTTCATCGAGCCGGGCAAGGCCTGGACGCCGCACCGGCCGCCGCGGCCGGTCAAATCCGAGGGCGGCATCCGTTTCCGGATGAATTCCGAATACCAGCCGGCGGGCGACCAGCCCGCGGCGATCGCCGAGCTGGTGGAAGGGATCACGCGGCAGGAGCGCGACCAGGTGCTGCTCGGCGTCACCGGGTCGGGCAAGACCTTCACCATGGCGCAGGTGATCGAGAAGACGCAGCGCCCGGCGCTGATCCTGGCGCCGAACAAGACGCTGGCGGCGCAGCTCTATGGCGAGTTCAAGAGCTTCTTCCCGGACAATGCGGTGGAGTATTTCGTCTCCTATTACGATTACTACCAGCCCGAGGCCTATGTGCCGCGCTCGGACACCTATATCGAGAAGGAAAGCTCGATCAACGAGCAGATCGACCGGATGCGGCACTCCGCCACCCGCTCGCTGCTGGAGCGCGACGACGTGATCATCGTCGCCTCGGTCTCCTGCATCTACGGTATCGGCTCGGTCGAGACCTATACGGCGATGACCTTCGGCATCAAGCTGGGCGAGCGCATCGAGCAGCGCCAGCTGATCGCCGATCTCGTGGCGCTGCAATACAAGCGCACCCAGCATGATTTCACCCGCGGCAGCTTCCGCGTGCGCGGCGACGTGATCGAGCTGTTCCCGGCCCACTACGAGGATCGCGCCTGGCGGATTGGGCTGTTCGGCGACGAGGTCGAGCAGATCTCGGAATTCGACCCGCTGACGGGGCAGAAGACGGCGGATCTCGAATTCGTCAAGGTCTATGGCAATTCGCACTATACCACGCCGCGTCCGACGCTGACCCAGGCTGTGAAGTCGATCAAGGAGGAGCTGCGCGGCCGGCTCGACGAGCTCAACCGGATGGGCCGCTTCCTCGAGGCGCAGCGGCTGGACCAGCGCTGCACCTTCGACATCGAGATGATCGAGGCCACCGGCTCCTGCAACGGCATCGAGAACTACTCGCGCTATCTCACCGGCCGCAAGCCGGGCGAGCCGCCGCCGACCTTGTTCGAATATCTGCCCGACAACGCGCTCGTCTTCACCGATGAGAGCCATGTCACCGTGCCGCAGATCGGCGGCATGTATCGCGGCGACTTCCGTCGCAAGGCGACGCTGGCGGAATATGGCTTCCGCCTGCCTTCCTGCATGGACAACCGGCCGCTGCGCTTCGAGGAATGGGACGCGATGCGCCCGCAATCGGTGCATGTCTCGGCGACGCCGGGCAGCTGGGAGATGGAGCGCACCGGCGGCGTCTTCGTCGAGCAGGTCATCCGCCCGACCGGGCTGATCGACCCGCCGGTCGAGATCCGCCCGGCCAAGCACCAGGTCGCGGATCTGCTCGACGAGATCAAGGAGGTCACGGCCAAGGGCTACCGCACGCTGGTCACCGTGCTGACCAAGCGGATGGCCGAGGATCTCACGGAATATCTGCACGAGAACGGGGTGCGCGTGCGCTACATGCATTCCGACATCGACACGATCGAGCGCATCGAGATCCTGCGCGACCTGCGGCTGGGGGCCTTCGACGTGCTCGTCGGCATCAACCTGCTGCGCGAGGGGCTCGACATTCCGGAATGCGGCTTCGTCGCCATTCTCGACGCGGACAAGGAAGGGTTTCTGCGCTCGGAGACCTCGCTGATCCAGACCATCGGCCGGGCGGCGCGCAATGTCGACGGCAAGGTCATCCTCTATGCCGACCAGATCACCGGCTCGATGGAACGGGCGATGGCCGAGACCAATCGCCGCCGCGAGAAGCAGGTCGCCTATAACGAGGCGCATGGCATCACGCCGCAGACGATCAAGCGCGCCATCGGCGACATTCTCGGCTCGGTCTATGAGCGCGACCACGTCACCGTCGATGCCGGCATGGGTGTCCCCGCCGCCGGGCATAATTTCAAGGCGGCGCTGGCCGATCTCGAGAAGCGCATGCGCGAGGCGGCCGCCGATCTCGAATTCGAGACCGCGGCCCGGCTGCGCGACGAGATCAAGCGGCTGCAGGCGACGGAGCTGGCGATCAGCGACGATCCGCTGGCACGGCAGGGCGATGTCGAGGCCTCGGCCGGCCGCTACAAGGGCGAGCGCAGCTATGGCGCGAGCGCCAACCTGCCGACCCGGGCGCGCAAGCCGACCGACGCCGATATGGGCCCGCATAATTGGGGCGGCGGCGAAGCCAAGCCGGTGGCGCGGGTGGCCCGGCCGAAAAAGCCGACGCTCGACGAGATGGGACCGAGAACCGAGCAGCGGCCGAAGGGAGCCGGTGAGCGGAAGGGGCGGCGGGGGTAGGGAGTTTTTGCGCTGCGGTGGAGAGTGTGCGCGGGGAACCCCTCTCCTGTAAGGAGAGGGGCAGGGCAGAGGTGTGGGCCGCAGGTTAAAGAGGCGCCGCGCCAACCGCAGCGCGCGGTCAGGGCTCGCCTCTTACGGATGACGGCCGACACCTCTCCCTGCCCTCTCCTTACAGGAGAGGGTTCTACCCGCGAGGTTCCGGTGGGTGGCTGCGTAGGGTGTGCAGCGACACGACCCGATTGGGAAGCAGGCGTGGGGAACCCCTCTCCTGTAAGGAGAGGGGCAGGGGAGAGGTGTAGGCCGCTGGTTAACGAGCCGCCGCGGCAACCGCAGCGCGCGGTCAGGGCTCGCCTTTTACGAATACCGGCCGACACCTCACCCTGCCCTCTCCTTACAGGAGAGGGTTCTACCCGCGAGGTTCCGGTGG
>NZ_LMRT01000001.1:816693-865439 GCF_001426225.1 Allobosea sp. Leaf344
GTGTGAAGTCTGAACCCATCTCGCCATCGCAAGACAAGCTTACGCGGGGAACCCCTCTCCTGTAAGGAGAGGGGCAGGGGAGAGGTGTGTGCCGCTGGTTAACGAGGCGCCGCGCCAACCGCAGCGCGCGGTCAGGGCTCGCCGTTTACGAATAACGGCCGACACCTCACCCTGCCCTCTCCTTACAGGAGAGGGTTCTACCCGCGAGGTTCCGGTGGNTGCGTAGGGTGTGCAGCCACACGACCCGATTGGGAAGCAGGCGCGGGGGAACCCCTCTCCTGTAAGGAGAGGGGCAGGGGAGAGGTGTAGGCCCTCACCTTTAAGGCGCCGCGGCAATTGCAGCGCGCGGTCAGGGCTCGCCCTTCACGAATAATGGCCGACACCTCACCCTGCCCTCTCCTTACAGGAGAGGGTTCTGCCGGCGAGGTTCCGGTGCTTAGCGTGAAGCCTGAACCCATCTCGCCATCGCAAGACAAGCTTACGCGGGGAACACCTCTCCTGTAAGGAGAGGGGCAGGGGAGAGGTTTCGACCATCCGACCAGCGAGGCGCCGTGGCAACCGAACGACAGGATTTCGCCCGGAAACTCCGCCGGCAATCCACCACGCCCGAGGACATCCTCTGGAGCCTGCTGCGCGCCCATCGTCTCGACGGGCTCAAATTCAAGCGGCAGGTGCCGCTGCTCGATTACACCGTCGATTTCCTCTGCTTCCAGCGCAAGCTCGTCATCGAACTCGACGGCACGCAGCATGATCGCCAGCGCGACTATGATGCGGCGCGCACCGGAGAGATCGAGCGCCACGGCTTCACGGTCATTCGCTTCCGAAACGAGACGGTGCTGAACGACCGCGATGCCGTTATCGCCGCGATCAGAGCCGCGGTGGGAACAGGGACGGGAAATCCTGTGGTTTGAGTGGGTTGGGGGTCGGGGTTTCTGCGGTGGGGGGTGTGGCTTGCTGGTTCAGGGGGCGACACCTCTCCCCTGCCCCTCTCCTTACAGGAGAGGGGTTCTGCCGGCGAGGTTCCGGTGGGTGGATGGGTGGGTCCGACCAGAATGAAAATAAGGCGCGGGGAACCCCTCTCCTGTAAGGAGAGGGGCAGGGGAGAGGTGTTGGCCGCTGGACCAGCAAGGCGCCGCGCCAACCGCAGCGCGGTCAGGGCTCGCCCCATACGGATAACGGCCGACACCTCACCCTGCCCTCTCCTTACAGGAGAGGGTTCCCCCGCGCCCTATCCGGCGGCTTGGTTCGTCCGAAATAAACCCGCCCTTGCATGAAAAAACCCGGCCTCGCGGCCGGGTTCTTCGGTGCCTTCGCTCAGTAGCGGTAATAATACCGGTCGCGGTCGCGGCGGCCATAGGCCCGGGCGTGGGGCGGCGGGCCGCCGCGGCCATAGCCATAGCCGCGATCATAACCATAGCCCCGCCCACCGTAACGCTGCTGCATCTCGGTGTTGCGCTGGATCTCCCACATACGATGCTCGCGCGTATGGCGGGTGAAGCTGGCTTCGACCTGGTCCAGAGCGGCAGCGCCCGGGTAGGTCTCGCTCGCGGAGGCCGGCAGACTCGCCGCCCCCAGCGCCACGGCGGCGGCGATCCATAATCCTCGCATGACGAACTCCCTGTCTGTCGTTTCGATAGGCCAAGATGGCCGATCCCATTAGAACGTGAGATGAACCGAAAGGTTCGCTCGCGTTCAGGCTGGGGTGGCGGAAGCCGCCGGCGCTTGACGATCAAGGAATATTCTTCCACTAATCCGGCAATTCATCTGCCCTCTGAGCAGATTTTTCTCGAAGCTCCGACTGGGCCGGATTGCCATGGATTCCATCGATCGCAAGATCCTGTACCACCTGCAGCAGGATGCGGATGTCTCGATCGCGGAGCTCGCCGAGCGGGTCGGCCTGTCGCAGACGCCGTGCTGGAAGCGCATCCAGAAGCTCGAGCAGAGCGGCGTCATCGTCAAGCGCGTCGCGCTGGTCTCGCCCGAGGCGCTGGGGCTCGGCCTCACCGTCTTCGTGCAGGTGGAGACCTCGGATCATTCCGGGCCCTGGCTGGCGCAATTCGCGACCCAGGTCTCGGCGATGCCGGAGGTGATGGAGCTCTACCGGATGGCCGGCGACGTCGACTACATGCTGCGGGTCGTGGTGGCCGACATGCAGGCCTATGACCGCTTCTACAAGACGCTGATCGAGACCATCCCGCTCAAGAACGTCACCTCGCGCTTCGCCATGGAGCGGATCAAATCCACCACCGCCTATCGCGTGCCCGAGCCGGCGCGATGACAGGGCCGGCTCGTCCGGCTCCCTCATCGAGCTCGTCGCGAGAAGCCCCGGTTTCGCTGCGGCTCACGAGCGGCCGCCATCCACCGACAGCACCTGCCCGGTGATCCAGCCGGCCTGCTCGCTGAGGAAGAACAGGGTCGCGGCCGCGATGTCGGCCGGCTGGCCCAGCCGGCGGGTGTGGATGCTCTGGATCAGCCGCTCCTGGCCCTCGCGGCCATAGCTGTCCCATTGCCGCTCCGTCGCCGGGTTGGAGCGGACGAAGCCGGGCGCCACGGAATTCACCGTCACCCCATGCGGGCCGAACTCCCAGGCGAGCTGCCTGGTCAGCCCGACCAGCGCGTGTTTGGCACTGGCATAGGCCTGGATCCCGGTCAGGCTGGGGCGCAGCCCGGCGCCGGAGGAAATGGTGACGATGCGGCCATAGCCGGTCCGCTTCATCACCGGGGCGGCGGCCTGGGCGAGGAAGAAGGCGGCGTCGACATTGGCGGCGAAGATCACGCGCCATTGCTGCTCGGTGACCTGCTCGACCGGCTGGCCGACCTGCCCCCGCACGCCGCCGGCGGCATGGACAAGGAGATCGAGCCCGCCGGCCTCGCCGTCGATCGCCGCGACGAGGGCCTGCGCCGCATCCGGCGATCCGAGATCGGCGGTGTGGGGCGTGGCGCCGATGGATTTCGCCGTCGCGGCCACGCCGGCCGCGTCGATATCGGCGAGATGAACGCGCGCCCCGGATTCGACCAGGGCCGCGGCGATGGCCCGCCCGAGCCCCTGGGCCGCGCCGGTGACGAGGGCTACGCGGCCGTCGAAGCGGATTTGCATTGGTCGATCAGCACTTTCAGGGTTTCGAAGGCAAGCGGGCGCCTGCCCTCCTCGATCTCGTGGATCAGCGAGACCAGCGTCTCGAGAGCCGGGGTCTTCACGCCGGCCTCGCGGCCGAGCTTCGCGATGATGCCGATCTGCGGGTCGACCTCGGTGCGGCGCTTGCGCACGGCGAGATCGCGCCAGATGCCGGAATGGGTCTTGGCGGTCTTCGAGGTGTAGTCGGCGAGCCAAGCGATCGTCTCGATCTGCGGCCCCTCCGGCGCGCCGGGCGCGAAGACGGCCGGATCGAAGGCGCCGAATCCGAGCTGCGTCACCCCGCGCGCCGCGGCCACCGCCCCGACCTCGCGGCCGAGAGCCAGCCAGACCGGCAGGCGGGCGGGATCGGCGAAATTCGCCGACATCGACTCATCCGTCAGCGCGGTGCCGAACAGCATGGCGCCATAGGCGAGCTTGCCCCAGAGATAGCCCCAGATGTTGTCGGTGAGGATGGACTCGGCATCGAAGAGGCAGAGGAGCCGGTGCATCTCCCGCACGCGCGGAGTGATCGCGCCGTCGATCTCGCCGACCACCACGGCCCCGCGATTGCCGTAGAGGATCTCGCCCGGCCCATGCCAATCCGCCCCGAAATTGACGAAGCAGCCCATGGTGCGGGCGGCGCCGACCGCATCGGCGATGGCGATCTCGTTGAGCCCGTTCTGGGCGGAGAGCACATAGCCGTCTTCGGCGAGATGCGGCGCGAGCGCGGCCAGCGCGGCTTCGGTGGCGCCGGCCTTCACGGCGAGGACGATGCGGCGATAGCTGCCGGTGAGCTCGGCCGGGGTGACGGCCGGGACCACCTGCGTGAAATCCTCGATCGGCCCGGTGATGTGCAGCCCGCTGCTGCGGCAGGCCGCGACATGGGCGGGCTCGATATCGACGAGCAGCACGGGCAGGCCGGCGCGGGCCCAATAGGCGCCCAGCGTTCCGCCGATCGCCCCGGCGCCCCAGATCAGGATCGGCTCGTTCGGGCCGGTGCGGTCCTGGGCGGTCATGCCTGCCCCGCCGGCTCGACCTCGCCATGGGTCGCGACATGGACCTGCCCATCCGGCGTGACCCAGCCGCGATACATGCCGTCGGTATTGTAGGGCGCGACGATGGCGCCATCGGCGCCGATGGCGACCAGGCCGGCGCCGATGCCATGGGCGGTGAGCTCGGCGAGGGCCGCCGCGGTCGCGTCCTGCAGGCTGAGGCCCTTATAGGCGATCAGCGACGCGATCTCGTGGCCGACGCAATAGCGGATGAAGAGCTCGCCCTTGCCCGTGCCGGAAACGGCGCAGCGCCCGTCCCGCGCATAGGTGCCGGCGCCGATGATCGGGGAATCGCCGACGCGCCCGACCGGCTTGTTGGTGTAGCCTCCGGTGGAGGTGGCGGCGGCGAGATGGCCCTGCGCATCGCAGGCGACGGCGCCGACCGTGCCGTGCTTCTCGGCCTCGCTGGCACCGGCGGCGGTGCCGACCAGCTCCCGGATCTTCATCGAGGACAGGTTGTTGCGGCGGCGCTCCGTGCTGAAGAAGCCGTTCTCGACGATCTCATGGCCTTCCTCCGCCGCGAAACGGTCCCCCGCCGCGCCGATCAGCATCAGCGGATCGCCGCGACGCAGCAGGCTGCGCGCGGCGCTGACCGGGTGGCGGGTGCGACGCAGCCCGGCGAGCGCCCCGGCGGCCAGGGTCTCGCCATCCATGATCGAGGCGTCGAGCTCGTGTTCGCCATCGGCGTTGAAGGCGGCGCCGTGCCCGGCATTGAAATGCGGGGAATCCTCCATCACCCGCACCGCCGCCTCGACGGCATCGAGCGCCGGCCCGCCTTTGGCCAGGATCGCCCAGCCGGCCCTGAGGGCGGCGGCGAGATCGGCCTTGGCGGCGGCCCATTCGGCCTCGGTGAGTTCGGCTCTGGGCAAGGTGCCGCAGCCGCCGTGGATGGCGAGGGCGAGAGGCATGGGGGCTCCGGGGATGGCAGTCGGCAGTGGGCGATCGGCAACTGGCAGTGGGCAGTCGGCAGTCGGCAGGCAGGGCCGGCAGCGGGCGCTCGACTGCCCACTGCCCAATGCCTACTGCCTAATGCCCCCTCGTCACTTCTTCACAGGCTTGATGTCCATCGCCAGCGTGTCCTCGTCGACGCGCGGGACGATCGTGACCTTGTCCTTCTGCATCGCCCAGGCCGAGCCGACGGCGACGATCGGGATACGGGGCCTGTCGACGGCGACGATGGCGTTGGCCTGCGACAGAAGATCGTTGCGCTTGGCCTCGTCGAGCTCGACCGAGGCGTCCTCGATCAGCTTGTCGAGCTTCTCGTTCTTGTAGCCGAGCACGTTGAAGGCGCCGAGCTTCTTGGCCGGATCGTTGGAATGCACGACCGAGGAGAGGGTGTAATTGGCCTCTCCGGTCAGCGTGCCCCAGCCCGACATGGCCAGCGAGAACTCGGCCCGGGTGCGGGCGGGGAAGAACACCGTCCCCGGCTGGGCATTGGCGGTGACGTCGATGCCGATGCGCGCCAGCATCTGGGCGATCGAGGTGCCGACCTGGCGGTCACCCGGCAGGCGATCGCTGGTGAAGGAGAAGGTGACCTTGAAGCCGTTGGGATAGCCGGCCTCCTCCATCAGCTTCTTGGCCTTGGCGAGATCGGGCTTCAGCGCCGGCAGGGATTTGTTGAAGCCGGCGATATTGGCGGTGACGAGCTGGTTGACCGGGGCGCCGAGCCCTTCCATCGCGATCTCGACCAGCGCCGGCCGGTCGATGGCGAGGTCGATCGCCTCCCGCACCTTGGGGTTCTGGAGCGGATTCTTGTCCAGCGGCGTGCCGTCCTTGGCGGCGACCTGGGGCGATTTGTCCCGCAGATCGACCTCCATGTTGAAGACATAGACGGTGTCGATCGTCGCGACGCTGAGCTTGGGATCGCGCTTCAGCGTGGCGACGTCGGAGGCCGGCGCGCGGACGATGATGTCGACCTGGCCCGCCTTGAGCTGCGCCACGCGCGCCGCATCATTGGGCAGTTCCTTGCGGGTGACGCGGGCCCAGGGCTCCTTCTCGCCCCAATAGCCGTCGAAACGCTCCAGCACCATCTGGTCCTTCGGCGTCCAGGAGACGTATTTGTAGGGGCCGGTGCCGACCGCCGCCTTGCCGGAATTGAAAGCCTCGTTGGCGCTCTCCTTGGTCAGCCCGGCGGCCGCCTTGTGGGAGACGATGAACAGGCGGATGAAATCATTCGGCAGATTGGGCGCCGGCCCGTCCGTGACGATATGGACGGTGAGCGGATCGACGATCTTCACCTCCTTGACCCGGCGCACATAGATCGTCGTCGGATTCGGGCCGGAGACGACCGGGATGCGCTCGATCGAGAATTTCACATCCTCGGCGGTGAAGTCGGAGCCGTCGTGAAACTTCACGCCCGGACGCAGCTTGAACTCCCAGACGGAGGGCTCGATCGCCTTCCAGCTCAGCGCCAGGCGCGGCTCGATCTGCAGCTTGTCGCCGGACCAGGTCAGCGTGTCGAAGACGTGCTTGAGCGATTCGGCATGGGTGCCGGTGGCGGTGAAATGCGGGTCGATCGAATCCGGCCCGGCGCGGACGCCGATGGTCAGGTTCTGGGCCAGGGCGGCGCCGGAAACGGTGAAGGCGAGCAGCCCCGCCAGGGCGGCCAGGCGGGTGTGGCGCAACATGGTCATGATGATATCCCCTCTTGTTGTTCGGCGTCGTAATCGAGATCGGCAGGCCAGGTGGAGGAGGCGATGACGAGCTTGTCCATCAGTTCGCAGAGCTGCCTCTGCTCGGCCTCGCTCAAGGCCGAGAGCATGGTGGACTGGCGCTGCAGCATCAGCGGCATCGTCTCCTCGAAGATGGCGCGGCCGGCGGTGGTGAGGCGCAGCACGAAGCTGCGCAGGTCGTCCCTGTCGGTCTCGCGCTTCAGCAGCCGCCTCTGCAGCAGCTTCTGGATGGCGCGGCTCAGCGTGTTCTTGGGCAGGCCGGAAGAGGAGACGATGTTCTTGGCCGCGACCCCCTCCTTGAGGCCGACGGCGTAGAGCGCCACGAATTCCGGGCGGACCAGCCCGTAGCGCGTCTCGATCCAGCGATAGACCGGGTCGTTGAAGCGGAAGGCGACGAAGTTCAGCCGGAAGGACAGCCAGCAGGGATTGTCCCAGAGCTTGGTCAGCGTCAGCGGATCGAGATCGCGCAGCGCCGCCTCCCGTTCATGGTCGAGACGCGAAAGGGCGGTCGGAGCGCGGCGCATGAGATGAGCCTCCTTTTAGTTCCAAATGGAACTTGACGCTGTGGAGCACGAGAGTCAAGGATGGCCGATTGCCAGAACATAGCAAGGACCGGGCCGTGCGTATCGCGCAGATGAACTGGATGCAGGTGGAAGAGCAGGCCCGCCGCGACGATCGCTGCGTGCTGCCGCTCGGTTGCGTCGAGCAACATGCCTATCTCAGCCTCGCGACGGATGCGATCCTCGCCGAACGCGTCGCGGCGGAGGCGGCCGAACCCTTGGGCATCCCGGTGTTTCCGGTGCTGGCCTATGGCATGACCCCCGGCTTCACCGCCTTTCCCGGGACGATCTCGCTGCGGATGAGCACCTATATCGCCCTGATCGAGGATCTGCTGGAGGGCTGCTACCGCACCGGCTTCCGCCGGATCGTGCTGGTCAACGGGCATGGCGGCAACGCGCCGGTGATGACGGCAGCGACCGAATGGGTGGCGCGCCGGCCCGATGCCAGCGTGAAGATGCATAATTGGTGGGCAGGGCCGCGTTTCCAGGAGGCGGTCAAGGCTGTCGATCCGGCCGCGTCCCATGCCTCCTGGATGGAGAATTTCCCGTGGACCCGCCTTGAGGGCGTCGCCATGCCCGACGAGGCCAAGCCGGCCTTCAACGCCGCAATCTACCAGGCCGCCAACCCGGCCCGGAAGCGCGAGATTCTGGGCGACGGCAATTTCCTCGGGGTCTATCAGCGGCCGGACAGCGAGATGCTGGCGCTGTGGGAGGTCGGCGTGGCCGAGACCCGCGCGGTGATGGTGGAGGATTGGCCTTGAGCGGCGGCCGCCGGCGGGGCGAAGCTTCATGCTAGGCCACGTCATCGAGCGGCTGGTCCAGGCGCTGGCGGTGATGCTCGTCATGTCGGCGCTGGTCTTCACCGGCGTCTACGCGATCGGCAACCCGATCGACGTGCTGATCGGTCCCGACGTCACCCAGCAGATCCGCCTCGACACGATCGCGCGCTACGGGCTCGACCGGCCGCTCTACGAACAGTATTTCACCTTTCTCGGGCGCATCCTGCAGGGCGATTTCGGCCGCTCCTTCGTCTTCGGGATGCCGGTGCTCGAGCTGATCCTGTCGCGGCTCCCGGCCACGCTGGAGCTGACGCTCGCCGCGGTCTGCGGCGCGGCGCTGATCGGCATCCCGGCGGGAATCTATGCCGGTTACCGACCCGACGGGCTGCCGGCGAAGATCATCATGGCGGTCTCGATCCTCGGCTTTTCCGTGCCGACCTTTTGGATCGGCCTGGTGCTGATCATCACCTTCGCGGTCGAGCTGCAATGGCTGCCGGCCGGCGGGCGCGGCACCACCGCGACGTTGTTCGGGGTGGAATGGAGTTTCCTGACGCTGAACGGGCTCAGCCATCTGCTGCTGCCGGCGCTCAACCTCGCCTTCTTCAAGCTCGCCCTGATGACGCGGCTGGCACGGGCCGGCACGCGCGAGGTGATGCTGACCGACACGGTGAAATTCGCCAGGGCCGCCGGGCTGTCGGAATGGACGGTGCTGCGCCGCCATGTGCTGCGGCTGATCGCGATCCCGATCGTCACGGTGTTCGGGCTGGAATTCGCCTCGACCCTGGCCTTCGCCGTGGTCACCGAGACGATCTTCTCCTGGCCGGGCATCGGCAAGCTGATCATCGATTCCATCACCTCGCTCGACCGGCCGGTGATGGTCGCCTATCTCATGCTCGTCGCCTTCGTCTTCATCACCATCAATTTCCTGGTCGATCTCGCCTATGTCGGGCTCGATCCGCGCCTCAGGAAGGCGCGCGCATGAGCGGCCAGGCCTCCCCCCTCTCCCGCTTCTGGGCCGAGTTCCGCGAGAGCCGGATCGCGCTGGCGGCGCTCGTGGTCGTGGTGCTGATCGTCGGCGTCGCGGTGCTGGCGCCGCTGGTCGCGCCGCAGAACCCCTATGACCTCGCCAATCTCGCGCTGATGGATGCGCGCCGGCCTCCCGGCTATGTCGGATCCGGCGGCTTCACCCATTGGCTCGGCACCGATGCGCAGGGCCGCGACCTGCTCTCGGCGATCCTCTACGGCCTGCGCATTTCGCTGCAGATGGGACTGATCGCAGGCTCGGTCGCCTTCGTCGTCGGCGTCTCGCTCGGCCTCGGAGCGGCCTATCTCGGCGGGCGCTGGGAAGCCTTCATCATGCGGATCATCGACCTGCAGCTGGCCTTCCCCGCCATCCTGCTGGCTCTGGTGCTGTCGGCGATGCTGGGACAGGGCAAGGCCCAGCTGATCACCGCGCTGGTGGCGGCGCAATACGCCTATTTCGCCCGCACCGCCCATGGCGCGGCCTCGGCCGAACGCGGCAAGGATTATGTCGAGGCGGCGCTCTCGACGCCGCTGCCGGCCTGGCAGGTGGTGTTCCGCCACATCCTGCCGAACTGCCTGCCGCCGCTGATCGTCGTCGCCACGGTGCAGGTCGCCAATGCGATCGCGCTGGAGGCGACCCTGTCCTTCCTCGGCGTGGGGCTGCCGGTGACCGAGCCCTCGCTCGGCATGCTGATCGCCAACGGCTTCCAATACATGCTCTCGGGCCGCTACTGGATCTCGATCTATCCCGGCATCGCGCTGATCCTGCTGATCGTCGCCATCAACCTCGTCGGCGACCAGATCCGCGACCAGGTCAATCCGAGGCTGAAGCGATGACGCGCCCGTCGCAGAACGGCCCGCTTCTCGAGGTCGACGACCTCGCCACGCATTTCTTCACCCGGGCCGGCGTGATCCGGGCCGTCGACGGCGTCTCCTTCTCTCTGAAACGGGGCGAGGTAATGGGGCTCGTCGGGGAATCGGGCTCCGGCAAGAGCGTCACCGGCTTCTCGCTGCTCGGGCTGATCGATCCGCCCGGCCGGATCGTCTCCGGTTCGGTGCGCTTCGACGGGCAGGATCTGGTGGCGCTCCCGCCGGCGCAGCTGCGCAGGCTGCGCGGGCGCAAGATCGCCATGGTCTTCCAGGATCCGGCGACGACGCTCAACCCGGTGGTCACCATCGGTGACCAGATGCGCATGGCGCTGGAGGCGCATGGCGTCCGCGGCGAGCAGCGCACGCGGGAGCGCAGCGTCGCGGTGCTGACGCGGGTCGGCATCCCCGATGCGGCGCGGCGGCTGAAGGCCTATCCGCATGAATTTTCCGGCGGCATGCGCCAGCGCGTCGCCATCGCCATCGCGCTGCTGCACGACCCGGCGCTGCTGATCGCGGACGAGCCGACGACGGCGCTCGACGTCTCGATCCAGGCGCAGATCCTGGCCGAGATGCGCGGTCTGGTCGCCGATCTCGGCATGGCTCTGATCTGGATCAGCCATGATCTGGCGACGGTCTCCTCGCTCGCCGACAGCATCGCCGTCATGTATGCCGGGCGCATCGTGGAGGCGGGGCCGACTGCCGCCGTCCTGCGCGATCCGCGCCACCACTACACGCGCGGCCTGCTCGATTCGCTGCCGGCCCGCGCCGAGCCCGGCCGGGACCTGGTGCAGATCCCGGGGACGACGCCCTCCCTGCTGGCGCTGCCGCCGGGCTGCGCCTTCGCGCCGCGCTGCCCGCGCGCCGACGAAACCTGCCTCGCCATGCCGGCCCTGGTGAGCGACGGGCTGCGCCGGCACCGCTGCCACCACCCGCTCGGCCTGGAAGGCGCGCCATGACCGAAGCCTTCCTCGACGTCCGCAACGTCTCGCGCCGTTTCGCGCCGCGCCTCTCCTTCGGCGACCGGATCGCCGGCAAGCTCGGCCAGCCGATCGATGCCCGCGTGACCCATGCGGTGGACGGGGTTTCGCTCGCCATCGCGAAGGGCGAGGCGCTCGGCCTCGTCGGCGAATCCGGCTGCGGCAAATCCACGCTCGGCCGGGTCATCGCCGGCATCTTGCCGCCGAGCGAAGGCACCACCGCCGTGGCGGGCGAGCCGGTGATGTCGCAGGGGCCGCGCCGGCACAAGACGACGACGCGGGTCCAAATGATCTTCCAGGATCCCTTCGCCTCGCTGGATCCGCGGATGCAGGTCGGCGACACCGTGGCGGAAGGGCCGATCGCCCATAGGCTGACGACGCGGGCGCAGGCCCGCGACTATGTCGGGCGCTGGCTGACCACGGTGGGGCTGGATCCGGGCTTCGCCGCGCGCTACCCGCACCAGTTCTCCGGCGGGCAGCGCCAGCGCATCGCGATCGCCCGGGCGCTCGCCATGCAGCCGGACATGCTGGTCTGCGACGAGCCGGTGGCCTCGCTCGACGTCTCGATCCAGGCGCAGATCATCAACCTGTTCCTGAAGCTGCGGCGCGAGCTGAACCTGACCATGCTGTTCATCAGCCATGATCTCGGCGTGGTCCGCCATCTCTGCGACCGCGTCGCGATCATGTATCTCGGCCGCATCGTCGAGCTCGGCGAGACCCAGGCGGTCTATGCCGCGCCCCAGCATCCCTATACCCGGGCGCTGCTCGATTCCGTGCCGAAGCTGATGCTCGACGATCACGAGACGACGGCGTTCAAGCCGATCGCGGGGGAGCTGCCCTCGCCGCTGGCGCCCCCGCCGGGCTGCCATTTCCACCTGCGCTGCCCGCTGGTGCAGCCGATCTGCCGGCAGGAGCGCCCGCCTTTGCGCGCGGTGCTGCCCGGGCGCGAGAGCGCCTGCCATTTCGCCCCCTTCCCCCCCGGGCTGAGGAGATTGCGATGACGGATCCGACCCTCGAACCATGGCAATGGCCGGAAGAGATCTGGCGCGCCAAGGTCGATCTCGTCCGCGCCGGGCGCAATCTCAAGCCGCGCTCCTGGCCCGGCGGGGCGCGCTGCGCGGTGGCGCTGTCCTTCGATGTCGACCACGAGACCAACGAGCTGCGCGACGGCGGCAGATCGGTCGGGCGGCTGTCCTGGGGGCAATATGGCAACCGCGTCGGCATGCCGCGCATCCTCGAGCTGATGAAGCGCGAGGATATCCGCGCCAGCTTCTTCGTGCCGGCGGTCACGGCCCTGCTCTATCCCGAGGAGCAGCGCCGGGTGATCGCGGAAGGCCATGAGATCGGCCTGCATGGCTGGATCCACGAGGTCAACACGCAGGTGCCGCCGGCGCAGGAGCGCGAGCTGCATCTGCGCGCGGCCGAGACGCTGGAGCGGGTCACGGGCGTGCGTCCGGTCGGGATGCGGACACCGTCCTGGGATTTCTCCGAGGTGACGCTGGCCGTCGAGCGCGAGCTCGGCCTGCTCTATGATTCCTCGCTCTTCGCCGATGACGATCCGTATGAGCTGATCGACAAGGGGCAGGCGACGGGCATGGTCGAGCTGCCGGTGGAGTGGATCCGCGACGACGCCGTCTATTTCAACATGAACCGCTTCCAGGCGCTGCGCCCCTATACCGCTCCGGAGACGGTGTTCGACATCTTCCGGCGCGAATTCGACGGGGCCTATGAGGAAGGCGGGCTGTTCCTGCTGACCATGCACCCGCATGTCATCACCTATCGCTCGCGCTTCTGGATCCTCGAGGCGCTGATCCGCCATGCCAAGGCGAAGGGCGATGTCTGGTTCGCGACCCATGCGGAGATCGCCGCCTATGTGAAGGCGCAGGCCGGGCTCTGACCCGAACTCTGCCGCAGCGGCAGGGAACACAGCCCGCATTCGGCCGTTTTTGGTTCACCACGCATTCAGCGCCGCGGCGCGCTGTTCGCGCTTTGTGAAACAGCAACGGAAACGATCATGCGCACCAAGACCTGGCTCCTTCTGGGAACCATCCTGCCTGGGCTCGTGCTGAGCCAGGCCGGATACGCCGTCTCCGGCGGCGAATGGCTGCGCCTCGCCCAGGCGGATGAACGGCCGGATCGTCAGCAGCGCCCGCGCGGTGGCGGCGGGGGCGACGAGCGCCCGGAGCGCGGCCCCGGCAGCGAGGGACCGCGCGGCGCGCGTCCCGCTCCGGCCGCTCCTGCTCCGGCCACTCCTGCCCCGGCGGCTCCTGTCCCCTCGGCTCCCGCCCAGGCGGCTCCGGCCCCGGCCGCTCCGCCTGCCGCCCCGCGCGCAGCGCCACCGGCCGCCCGCGAGGCGCCTTCCGACGACAGCCAGCGCCGTCCCGATCGCTCCCGCTCCGACGAGCCGACCACCCGGCCGAGCGCGCCGCAGCGTCCGGCCGCGCCGAGCGCCGAGCCTGCCCCGCGGCGTAGCGCCCCCGATGCGCCGGCCCCGGCCCCGCGCACCCAGCCCGAGCGCTCCGAGCGCCCTGCGACCCAGTCCGAGCCGGCGCCGGCCCAGCGTAGCGCGCCGCCCGCCCGGCCGCAGCCGCCGGCCAGCCCCGCCACGCCTGGCGCACCCGCGCCGACCGCGCCCGCTCCGGCGACACGATCCGCGCCGACCCCGCCGGCCGCACCCTCGACCCAGCAGGCCCCGTCGAGCCCGGCACCCACCACGCGCTCGGCGCCGACACCGACTCCGACACCGACTCCGACCCCCGCCCCCGGCGCGCCGGCCCCGGCGACGCGCTCGGCTCCCGCGCAGACCGCTCCGGCTCCGACCGCGCCGAGCACCATCGCGCCGAGCACGACTGCGCCCAGCAGCCCCGCGCCGAGCAGCGTCGCCCCGACGCCGGCGCCTGCTCCGGCTCCCGGCAGCCAGGCCCCGACCACGCGGAGCGCGCCCGCCCCGACGGCGCCGGGCGTGACCGCACCGGCCCCGACCGCGCCGGCGCCCACGGCGCCGAGCCCGGACCGCCGTAGTCAACGTGACGGGCTGTCCACGGGTGGCGCGGCCGCCATCGGCTTCGGCGCCGGTGTCGTCGGCGGCATCCTGGCGACGCAGGGTGCGCGGAGCTTCGAGGATGTGCGCAGCCGCCGCGAGGAGAGGCGCGAGGGCGACGTCACCATCATCCGCGAGCCCGGACGCACCATCATCCGCGACGATGACCGCACCATCATCCGCCGCGACGAGACGCAGCGCTTCCGCGAACTCGGCCTGGACGGGCGCACCGAGCGCCGCGACGGCGAGATCCGCACCGTCTTCGAACGGCCGGACGGCACCCGCATCGTCACGGTGACCGACGAGGAGGGCCGGCTGATCCGCCGCGTGCGCCAGACGCGCGAGGGCCGGGAGGTGGTGATCATCGACAATCCCCGCCGCGACCGGCCCGATCGTCGCTTCTCGGAGGAAATCGTCGTGCTGGAGCGGCCGGCGCTGCGCATCCCGCGCGAGCGCTACATCGTCGATGCGGAAAGCGCCGATCAGGAGCTGATCTACGAGACGATCGTCGCCCCGCCGATCGAGCCGCTGCCGCGGCGCTACACGCTGGACGAGGTGCGCTACTCGCCGGATCTGCGGGCGCGGATGCGCAGCGTCGACGTCGATTCGATCACCTTCGAAACGGGCTCTTGGGAGGTCGCCGGCGGCCAGGCGCAGCGGCTCTCGGTGATCGCGGCGGCGATCCGGCAGGCGTTGCAGAAACAGCCCAACGAGGTCTTCCTGATCGAGGGCCACACCGATGCCGTCGGCTCCGACGTCGATAACCTCTCGCTCTCGGACCGCCGCGCCGAAAGCGTCGCGGAGATCCTGACCCGCGACTTCCAGGTGCCGCCGGAGAACCTGACCACCCAGGGCTATGGCGAGCAATATCTGAAGGTGAACACGCAGGATGCGGCGCGTGAGAACCGGCGCGTCACGCTGCGGCGGATCACGCCGCTCCTGGCCAGCGGCCAGGGCAATTGAGCGATCGCGCTCCCTCCCCGGCCGGTGCCGGGAGGGAGCGCGGCACTACGATCTCCCGAGCCTGGAATGGCCGCCTCTCCGGCGGCCATTTTCGCATAGGCGGCGCGGGCGTCGCGCGCCGCCTCTTCCGCTCTGCGCTGCCTGCGGCCCGGCCCCGCCATTCAGGGCATGGCGGGTTGACGTTGAGTGCGCCATGCTTTGCCGGCATGAGTGAAGCGCCGGCACCGGCGCGAAGCCCGGCCCGATGCGGCAAACGCATGGGTTGAGTGGCGGCCGGAACAGGGGGATCGGCATGATCTACGAAGAGCGGGACTATCGCATCAAGGCCGGCAAGCTGGCCGAATTCGTCGCGCTCTATGGCGAGCACGGGCTGCCGCTGCAGAAGGAGCATCTCGGTAGCTTCATCGCCTATTTCACCACCGAGATCGGCGAGCTGAACCATGTCGTGGCGCTGTGGGGCTATGACAGCCTCGATGCCCGCGGCAGCAAGCGCAAGGCGATGCTGGCCGACCCGCGCTGGCAGGATTATCTCAGGCGCGTCGACGGGCTGATCGACATCCAGACGACGCGCATCCTCAACCCCGTCGCCTATTCGCCGCTGCAATGACCGCCGCAGCCTCCGCACCGGTCAAATCCCTGTCCGCGCGCAGCCCGGACGGGGCCGTGCTCCAGGCGAGCATCGCGGGCGAGGGCCCGCCCCTGCTGCTGGTCAGCGGCCTCGGCGGCACCGCCAAATTCTGGGATGCCAGCGCCGCGGCGCTCGCCCGCTCCTGCCGCGTCATCCGCTTCGACCAGCGCGGCATCGGCGCCAGCAGCCGCGGCAGCGCGCCCTGCACCATCGACCAGCTGGCGCGTGACTGCCTCGCGGTGCTGGACGCGGCCGGGCTGGAACGCGCGGCGCTGCTCGGCCATTCCACCGGCGGCTGCATCGGCCAGGCCCTCGCCCGGATCGCGCCGCAGCGGCTGGACGGGCTGATCCTGAGCGCGACCTGGCTGAAGCCCAGCCATTACATGGGCGGGCTCTTCACCTCGCGCCGCGCCGTGCTGCTGCAGAACCCGCAGGCCTATGCGGCGCTCTCGGCACTGACCGCCTATCCCCCGGCCTGGATCGAGGCCAATTGGAGCATGTTCGAGGCGGCCGTCGCGGCCGCGCCGATGAGCGAGGAGGCGCGCCGGGTCGTGGCCGAGCGCATCGACGCGCTGCTCTCCTTCGACGGTTCGGCCGGCATCGCGGCCCTGACCATGCCGGTCCTGGTGCTGGGCGCGCGCGACGACATGATCGTGCCGAGCTTCCTGCAGGAGGAGCTGGCGGCAGCCCTGCCCGGGGCCCGCAAGACCATGTTCGACAGCGGCGGGCATTTCTTCCCGATCTCGCGCCCCGACACCTTCACCGCCCATGTCGCGGAATGGGTCGGCGCGCTCTGATGAGGCGCAGGCGGATCGTCCTGATCGGCTATGGCGCGATCGCCGCCGAACTCGCCGAAGCGCTGCTGGCCAGGGGCCATGCGGTCGATGTGCTGCTGAAGCCGGGCTTGGCCTCGCGCCAGCGCGTGCCGGAGACGCTCGGCCTCGTCCCCGATGTCGCCGCACTCGCCGCCGACGGGCCGGATCTGGTGATCGAGGCCGCCGGGCACGAGGCGGTGAGGCAGGTCGTGCCCGCCTGCCTCGAGGCCGGGCTGCCGGTGCTGATCTCGTCGATCGGCGCGCTGCACGACGATGCGCTGAATGAGCGGCTGGTGGGCCTGGCGCGGGAGCATGGCGGCCGGCTGCTGCTGCCCTCAGGGGCGCTCGGCGCCCTCGATTATGTCAGGGCGGTGCGCCATGCCGGCGCGCTCTCGCTGCGCTACCAGTCACGCAAGCCGCCGGCCGCCTGGGCGGCCGAGCTCAGGGCGCTGGGCCATGATCCCGCGGCGCTGGCGGAGCCGGTGACGCTGTTTGCCGGGACCGCGCGCCAGGCGGCGGCGCTCTACCCGCAGAATCTGAACGTCGCCGCGGCTTTGGCGCTGGCGGGGCCGGGTTTCGAGGCGACAGGGGTCGAGGTCATCTGCGACCCCGAGGCCGGCGGCAACACCCATGTCGTGCTGGCCGACAGCGAACTCGGCACCATGCGGCTCAGCATCGTCAACAATCCCTCGCCTACCAATCCCAAGACCTCCTGGATCGTCGGCCGCTCGCTGCTGGCGGCCGTCGACCAGTATTTCTCGCCGGTCATGATGGTGTAGAGCCGCCAGACCCTTCCCTGCCGATGGAGCCGCCATGCCTCTCGACCCCGCTTTGCGCGACAGAATTCTCGCCTCCGTCGATGCCGGCTTCGCCGAGCAGGTCGCCTTCACCCAGGAGCTGATCCGCTTCGGCTCGCTGCGCGGCCAGGAACATGCCTGCCAGGATTTCGTCTTCCGCGCGCTGAAACAGCGCGGCTTCACCATGGACCGCTTCGCCATGGACGAGGCGGCGATCAAGGCGCATCCGGGCGGGGCCCCGTTCACGGAGGCGCATTCGGACGCGCCGATCGTCGTCGGCATCCACCATCCCCGCGCGGAAACGGGCCGCTCGCTGATCCTGCAATCGCATGTCGACGTCGTGCCGGAGGGGCCGGCCGAGCAATGGACGCACCGTCCCTTCGACCCGGTCATCGAGGGCGACTGGCTCTATGGCCGCGGCGGCGCGGATATGAAGGCGGGGCATGCCGCCATGTTCGGTTGCCTCGACGCGCTGCGCCGCATCGGCCTGCAGCCGGCGGCGACGGTCTATGTGCAATCGGTGGTGGAGGAGGAATCGACCGGGAACGGCGCGCTGATGACGCATCTGCGCGGCTACCGCGCCGATGCCGTGCTGATCCCCGAGCCGGAGCAGGAGATGCTGGCCCGCGCCAATTGCGGGGTGATGTGGTTCCAGGTGATGGTGCGCGGCGTGCCCGTGCATGTGCGCGAGATGGGCGCCGGCGCCAATGCCATCGACGCCGCCTACCGGGTGGTCGGGGCGCTGCGCGAGCTCGAGGCCGAGCTGAACGCGGAGAAGGCGGGGCGGGAGTATTTCGAGGAGCTCGACCATCCGATCAACCTGAACATCGGCAAGATCGAGGGCGGCGACTGGGCCTCCTCCGTGCCGTGCTGGTGCAGGATCGACTGCCGCATCGCGATGTATCCCGGCATGAACGCGCCGGAGCTGTCGCGCCGGATCGAGGATTGCGTCTCGCGCTTCTCCCGGCAGGACCGGTTCCTGGCCAACAACCCGCCGCAGGTGAGCTTCAACGGTTTCTGGGCGGAGGGCTATGTGCTGCAGCCGGGCAGCGAGGCGGAAGCGGTGCTCGGCCGGGCGCATGAGGCCGCCATCGGCTCGCCTCTGCAGAGCTTCGTGACGCCGGCCTATCTCGATACCAGGGTCTATGCGCTCTACGACAAGATCCCGGCGCTGTGCTACGGCCCGATCTCCGAGAACATCCACGGCTTCGACGAGCGGGTCAGCCTCGCCTCGGTGAAGCGCATCACCGGCGCCATGGCGCTGTTCGTCGCGGAATGGTGCGGCGTCGAGAACCTGTCCGACCGACCCGCCACCGCATAGTCCTGCGCCGCATCACCCCGCGGCATCGTGACGCCCTGTTTCGCTTGGATCCGTGATCCGGTCTCGTTAGGTTTACCTGACATTGCGGGCAGATCATCTGCCCGCCGCGAGGCTTTTCTGGAAGGGACGGGACGGTCGATGGACGCGCAGCCGAAAACTCTTCGTCCTCGAAGCGTGTTGCGCGCCTTCTTCGCCAGCAGCTCTGCTGGCGGCATCGTGCTGATGGCCGTGGCTCTTGCCGCGATCGTCATCGCGAATTCGCCGGCCTCCGGATTGTATTTCAGTGTTCTGAAACAATACGTCTTCGGCCTCTCGGTCCTGCATTGGATCAACGATGCCCTGATGGCCGTGTTCTTCCTGCTCGTCGGCCTCGAGATCAAGCGCGAATTCCTCGACGGGCAATTGTCGAGCTGGTCGCGCCGGGCGCTGCCGGGCTTCGCGGCGCTGGGCGGAATGATCGCGCCGGCGCTGATCTTCGTCGCGTTGAACAGCGGCACGCCGGAGACGCTGCGCGGCTGGGCGATCCCCGCCGCCACGGACATCGCCTTCGCGCTGGGTGTCCTGTCGCTGCTCGGCAAGCGCGTGCCGGGATCCCTGAAGGTGTTCCTGACCGCGCTCGCCATCCTGGACGATCTCGGCGCGGTGATCATCATCGCGATCTTCTACACCAGCGAATTGTCCGGGCTGATGCTCGGCCTCGCCTTCGCCACCCTCGCCGCGCTCGCCCTGCTCAACCGCGCCGGGGTGACGCGGCTGCTGCCCTATCTGCTGCTCGGGCTGCTGCTCTGGTTCTTCGTGCTGAAATCGGGTGTGCATGCGACGTTGGCGGGGGTCGCGCTGGCGCTGACCATCCCGCTGACGCGCTCGCCGGCCGCGCCGGAACATGGCGATTGCGCGCTTCTGAGGCTGGAGCACGCGCTGCACCCCTATGTCGCCTTCCTGATCATCCCGATCTTCGGCTTCGCCAATGCCGGGGTCTCCTTCGCCGGCGTCGGCCCTTCGGCGCTGCTGGCGCCGGTGCCGCTTGGCGTGACGCTCGGCCTGTTCGTCGGCAAGCAGATCGGCGTGTTCGGCTTCGGCTGGGCCGCGATCAAGCTCGGCCTGGCCGATCTGCCGGCCCGCGCCAGCTGGCTGCAATTCTACGGCATCTCCCTGCTCTGCGGCATCGGCTTCACCATGAGCCTGTTCATCGGGATGCTGGCCTATCCGGATTCGGCGGCGCTGCAGGACCAGACCAAGATCGGCGTCCTCGCCGGCTCGCTACTCTCCGGCGTGCTGGGCTGGGTGCTGCTGCGCATCGCCCGCTCCGAATCGAGCCCGCAGCCCTCGCGCTGAGCCCGGCGCCGCTCAGGCGCGGCTGGCGAGCCTGGCGCCGAAGGCCGCCGCCGCGGCGCGGTTGGGCAGCTGCAGCGCCCGCAGCAGCGCCGCGACATGGATCTTCACCGTGCCTTCGCCGAGGCCGAGATGACGGGCGATCTCCTTGTTGGAGCGCCCGCTGATCAGCTCCTGCAGCACGTCGCGCTGTCGCTGCGTCAGGCGGGCGAGCGCGTCGCGGCCGGGATCGCCGCTGCCACCGGCGGGCGGCGTCGCCGGATCGGCCGCGGCGCCATGGGCGAGAACCGGCGGCACATAGATCTGCCCGGCGATGATCATCTGCAGCGCCCGGACCAGCTCGGTGGGGCCCAGCGCCTTCGGGATGTAGCCATGCACCCCGGCGGCGAGCGCGCCGAGGATGTCCTGGCGCGCGGTCGAGCCCGAGACCACGGCGAGCGTCACATGCTCGGCGCATTCGCGGACCGCGGAGAGGCTCGCCGCCTGCTTCATCCCCGGCATCGACAGATCGAACAACGCGAGCCCGATATCCGGCCGCGTTCCCAGAAGATCCAGCGCATCATCGAGCGAGCCCGCCTCGAGCACCGTCTCGAAACCGAGCTGCCGGGTCAGGATCGCGGAGAGCGCGATTCGGAAGAAGGCGTCGTCATCGGCGATCAGGGCGCAGGTTCGGGAGGCTGACATGGGGCTGAGCTCGCTGAAACCGGTGATGCTGGCGAAACGCTTCGGGCACGAACCTCTCTGCCTAACGGGAACGGGGCAAGACGCAAGCACGACCAAACGGCCTATCGAAGATGGCCAGTGTCATTCTGCAAGGGATCGCCCCCGCGACGTTGCGCCAGCGCCCCGCAAATCCGGCGCAACACCGGGCTCTGGCCATGGCCTGACCATGCGGCGCGCAGGTCCCGGGCGCCCTGCGGATGCGGGAAGGACTTGCCAGGGACGGGGCAATCATGCGCCTTCTCTTGGTCGGAAGGGCCCCGGCGCATGGTCAGGCAGGGGCCCATGGGGGGTTTCATGGCGGCTCGCGCCGGACGCAACCAAGCCGGACGATTGCTGGTACCGGCGATCCTGGGCGGTATCGTCCTGGCCAGCCTGCTGCTGATCGGCACCACGAGCTGGCTCGTCTGGCAATCGGGGCAGCGGGCCCTGATGTCGGCGGCATCGAGTGCGCAGAATCTGGTCACCCTGCTCGACCGCCACATGCTGCGGATGATCGACCCGGTCCGGCTGATCCTGCAGACCGCCGAAAGCCATTTCGCCGGGGCCGAGGATCGCGGCCGGCGCGACGCTTTCGAGACCTGGCTCTCGGCCGTGGTGGGCGAAATGCCGCAGCTCCACTCCGTCAGCATCGTCGACGGCCGCAGCGGCACGCTGCTCTACGCCTATGCGCGCGGCGGCGATCCCGACCGGGCCTTGCGCGCGACGATCGATGCGGCCGGGGGGCAGGACCAGCCCTTCTCGGTCGGAGCCGCGATCCGCGATCCCGCGAGCCCCGCCTGGCTCCTGCCGCTCGCGCGGCGCAGCGCGGCCGATGCCGACGGGCGCAGCCTCGTGATCACGGTCAGCCTGTCGCTGGCGCAGCTGCAGGATGCCTATGACGCGCTCGACATCGGCCCGCGCGGCTCGCTCGTCCTGCTGCGGCGCGACGGGCAGGTGCTGGCGCGGCGGCCGCTCGGCGACCAGTTCGTCGGGCAGAGCATCGCCCCCCCGGTCGAAGTCGGCGAGCAGCTGCAGCGGAACCAGCGCGCCACCTTCACCTCGAGCCGGACCATGGACGGCGTGACGCGCATCGTCAGCTATCAGCGTGCCGGCGACACGCCGCTGGTGACGGTCGTGGCGCTGTCGGTCGGCGACGTGCTGGCCCGTTGGCGCGAGGATCTGGCGGTCGATTTCGTGCTCGCGGGGGTCTGCGCCTTCCTGCTGGCGCTGCTCGGGCTGATCCTGATCCGCTTCGTCAAATCGCGGGACCAGTCGGACCTGCATCTGCGCACCACGTTGGACCATATGGCCCAGGGGCTGCTGATGGTCGGGGCCAGCGGGCATATCGAGGTCTATAACCGCCGCGTCGTCGATCTGCTGGAGCTGCCCGAGGCGCTGCTGGCGCAGCGACCGACCCCCGCCGCGGTGCTCGCGCTGCAGGACGAGCGCGGCGAATTCGCGCTCACCGAACCGGCCGTGCGGGAACGCATCAGCCGCGACGCCAGCGACCCCCAGGCCGGGACCTATGAACGGATGCGGCCCGACGGGACCGTGCTCGAAGTGCGCACCACCCTTCTGCCCGAGGGCGGGCTGGTCAGGACCTACAGCGACGTCTCGCAGCGGCACAAGGCGATCGCGGAGATGCATGCCAGCACCGCCTTCGCCAATTCCCTGGTCAATTCCAGCCCCGACGCGATCAAGCTGCTCGATCTCGACGGCAACATCACCTTCATCAGCGAACTCGGGCAGGAGCTGTTCGAGGTCACCGATTTCGAGGCGATCCGCGGCAAGCCGTTCACGCTGCTCTTCCCGCCCGAGCATCGCGAACGGGTCGAGCTCGCGCTGCGCCGGGTCCGCAGCGGCCATACCGACCGCTTCACCAGAATGTGCCCGACGCTCGGCGGCGTGCCGAAATGGTGGGAATTCATCATGACGCCGGTCCACGAGATCGGCCGGCCGCTCGATCGGCTCTTCGTCGTCGCCCGCGACATCTCGACGCGCCAGGCCCATGCGCTGGAGCTCAGCCGCGCCAAGGAGGCGGCCGAGAGCGCGAGCCGCTACAAGACGCAGTTTCTGGCCTCGATGAGTCATGAGATCCGTACGCCGCTCAACGCCATCCTCGGTTTCGCGGCGCTGGCCCGGGAGGGGCGCGAGCATGATGCGGAGCTGCGCCGCCATGTCGCGCTGATCGAGAAGGCCGGCCATGCGCTGCTGACCATCATCAACGACGTGCTCGACCTCGCCAAGGTGGAGGCCGGCCGGGTGGAGCTGGAAGAGCGCCCGCTCGATCTGCGCGGCCTGCTCGACGACTGCCTCTCGCTGATGCGGGCGCTGGCGGTGCAGAAGAAGCTGGAGCTGCGCGGCGAGATCGCCAGCGATCTGCCGGAGCGGATCGTCGCCGACGAGGCGCGGCTGCGCCAGGTGCTGCTCAACCTGCTGAACAATGCGGTGAAGTTTACCGCGAGCGGATCGGTCACCCTCTCCGTCGCGGTCGCGGATGGCGGTGCATCGCTGGCCATTGCGGTGACCGATACCGGCATCGGCATCCCGCAGGACCGGATCCCGCATCTGTTCCAGGATTTCGTCCAGGTCGACGGCTCGATCAGCCGGCAGTACGGCGGCACGGGGCTCGGGCTCTCGATCTCCCGCCGCCTGATCCTGCTGATGGGCGGCGAGATCGGCGTCGAGAGCCGCGAAGGCAAGGGGTCGACCTTCCGCGTGCTGCTGCCGCTGCGCCGCGCGCCGGCCGAACAGGGGACGCAGCCCGTGCCGCCACCCCTGCCGCGCCCGGAAACCGCGCGCTCCATCCTCCTGGTCGACGATCTCGCGATCAACCTCGAGATCGTCGCGGGCATGCTGAGCTCGGCCGGCCATCGCGTCACGGTCGCGACCAGTGGGCCGGAAGCGATCACCGCCTATCGCGAGCAGCGGCACGATCTGATCCTGATGGATGTGCAGATGCCCGACATGGACGGGCTCGACACCACGAGACATCTGCGCCGGATCGACGCAGAGGCCAGGGCCGTCCCGATCATCGCGCTGACGGCGAATGTCTTCGCCCAGCAAATCGAGAGCTATCGCCGCGCCGGGATGAACGACCATATCGGCAAGCCCTTCCACAAGGAGGCGCTGCTCGAGATGGTGGCGCGCTGGACGGCCGGGGCGCCGCCGGAGGAGCGGAGCGAAGCGGCGCAGGAGCGGCCGGCGGTCATGGACCGGAGCGCCCTGCAGGAGCTGGCGGGGCTGATCGGGACCGACAAGGTTCAGGACCTGCTGCGGCGCTTCCGCGACGAGCTCTCGCAGCGGCTCTGCGACACTTCGCCCGCCCTGCTGAAGGCCGATGCGCATGCGATCGTCTCCACGGCCGGGCTGCTGGGCTTCTCCATTCTGGCCGCGGCGGCGCGCCGGGTCGAGCAGAGCGTGGAGGCCGGCGAGCCTCTGGACCGGCATCTTGCCGATCTGCAGCAGGCGAAACGCGCCGCCCTCGCCCATCTCGACCTGCTCGCGGGCGAGACGGACGCGGCGTCGCCGCCGGACAGCCCTGCGTCGCGCCACACCGAAACCGCCTGAGCCTGCCCGCAAATGCCGCCGGTCCCGTGGCGAATGCGCTATCGTCGCGCGATCACGGCGTCTATTGTCGTCGGCGACGAAGCGAGCCGGCGATCTCGCTCGCGCCCTCTCCTGCATCCGCGGGGCTGCAGCGCCCGCCGGCCGGACGCCATGCATGGGAGGCCTCAGCCACGATGAAGAAGACCAAGCCTGCGCCAGAGACCGCGCGCGCGCAGGTTGCCGCATTGCCGATCCGGCGCCGGGAGGACGGCGCGATCGAGGTCTTGCTGGTGACGTCCCGTACCACGCGGCGCTGGATCGTGCCGAAGGGCTGGCCGATCAAGGGGCTCAAGGACCATGACGCCGCGGCGCGCGAGGCGCTGGAGGAAGCCGGCGTCATCGGCAAGGTGCGCAAGAAGCCGTTCGGCCGCTATAATTACTGGAAGCGGATGCCGGACCATTTCCAGCTCTGCAACGTCACGCTCTATCTGCTGCAGGTGGAACGCCAGCTGGAGCAATGGGCCGAGCGCGAGCAGCGCACCAGCCGCTGGCTCTCCCCGGAGGATGCCGCGCTGCTGGTCGACGAGCCGGAACTCGCCATGGCGCTGCGCGAGCTGCCCGAAACCATCGACGCCTGAGCGGCGCGCAGATGGTCGTGTCGCGCCTTCAGCCCGGGCGCTGAGCCGGCGAAGCGCCCTCTCCGCACCGGACCGATCCTTGCAGTAAAAGTCGCTCCGGCAACGCCGCCCGGGCGTGTAAGACGGCGTATATACCTGTCTCTCGCCGCCACATGCCTGCCACAATCGGCATAAATTTGCGCGCGACCGGGGGTGTTACACAATGGTCGAGCGTCTGCGGTGTCCGCTTCTCACGATCCTGCCAGAGGTGTTCACAGGCTTGACGCTTTTGTTGGCACGTGGCTTGCTGAAAACACGGGGAGTCAAAAAGGTGCTCAAGCGCCGACTGTCTCTGTATGCCATTTTCCGGAGGACGAGTTCATGAACGAGCAGGACCTGCGACGACTGATCGCGGATGTGAAGGATGGTGCGATCTCGCGCCGCGCCTTCATCAAGAGGATGGCGGCGGTCGGCCTCGCGGCCCCGATCGCCGGGCAGCTGCTGGCGTGGAACGACGTCGCCTGGGCCGATGCCACGCTGAAGTACAAGCCGACCAAGGCCGGTGGCGGCGGACCGCTCAAGATCCTGCTCTGGCAGGCGCCGACGCTGCTGAACCCGCATTTCGCCAGCGGCACCAAGGACCAGATCGCCTCGCGCATCTTCTTCGAGCCGCTCGCCGGCTGGGACAAGGACGGCAACCTCACCCCCGCTCTGGCGGCGGAAGTTCCGACCAAGGCCAATGGCGGCCTCTCCGCCGACGGCACGACCGTGACCTGGAAGCTGAAGCAGGGCGTGAAATGGCATGACGGCAAGCCGTTCACCGCCGACGACGTCGTCTTCACCTGGGAATACGCCGCCGATCCGGCGACCGCCGCCTACACCACCGGCAGCTATACCGGCATCAAGGTCGAGAAGGTCGACGATCACACCGTCAAGGTGATCTTCCCGCAGCCGCAGCCCTTCTGGGCCGATCCCTTCGTCGGCACCGTCGGCCAGATCCTGCCGAAGCATCATTTCGGCGAGTACAAGGGCGCCAAGTCGCGCGAGGCTCCGGCCAATCTGAAGCCCGTCGGCACCGGCCCGTACAAATATGTCGACTTCAAGCCGGGCGACATCCTGATCGGCGAGCGCTTCGCCGATTATCACGTCAAGAACCAGCCGCATTTCGACACGATCGAGGTGAAGGGTGGCGGTGACGCCGTCTCCGCGGCGCGCGCCGTGCTGCAGACCGGCGAATTCGACTATGCCTGGAACCTGCAGGTCGAGGACGAGATCCTCAAGCGCATGGAAGCGGGCGGCCGTGGCAAGGTCAGCGCCGTGCCGTCGGGCGACATCGAGTTCATCATCCTCAACACCACCGATCCGTGGACCGAGGTCGATGGCGAGCGTTCCAGCGTCAAGACCAAGCATCCGACGCTGACCGACCCGAAGGTGCGCGAGGCGATCAACCTGCTGATCGACCGCGATTCCGTGCAGAAGTTCATCTATGGCCGCGGCGGCGTCGCCACGGCGAGCTTCGTCAACGAGCCGGCTCAGTTCAAGTCGAAGAAGTTGAAGTACGAGTTCAACATCGACAAGGCGAACAAGATCCTGGACGAGGCCGGCTACAAGAAGGGCGCTGACGGCATCCGCGAAAAGGACGGCAAGAAGCTGAAATACGTCTTCCAGACGTCGATCAACGCGCCGCGCCAGAAGACCCAGGCCATCATCAAGCAGGCCTGCCAGCGCGCCGGCATCGATCTCGAGCTGAAATCGGTGACGGCCTCGGTGTTCTTCTCGTCGGACGTCGCCAACCCCGACACCTACACCAAGCTCTATGTCGACATGGAGATGTACACGACGACCCAGCCGCAGCCGGATCCGGAGCGTTTCCTGAACCAGCTCGTCTCCTGGGAAATCGCCAGCAAGGAGAACAAGTGGCTCGGCCGCAACGTCTCCCGCTATTCGGACCCGGCTGCCGACGAGGCCTACAAGGCCGCGCAGAAGGAGCTCGACCCGGTCAAGCGTGCGGAGCTGCTGATCAAGGTCAACGAGATCTTCTGCGAGGCGCATGTCCTGCTGCCGCTTCTGTCCCGCAACCGCATCGCCGCGGCGGCGAACACGATCATGCATGATCACAGCGGCTGGGACGTCGACACCTGGAACGTCGCTTCCTGGTATCGCAACACCTGACGCAACGACACAGGGCCATCGCCGCCAGCGCGGCGGTGGCCCCCGTCCCGGCCCGATTCGACCGGATATGGCTGCGCGTGACGACCATAACCCGACGCTTCGGCCTGCGGCTGCCTGCCGTATCCTGACAGAGACCCACACATGGCCAGTTATCTCCTCCGGCGATTGCTCATCGCGATCCCGAGCCTTCTCGGCATCAGCCTGATCCTGTTCACGGTTCTGGCGATGGCGCCGGGCGATCCGTTCCAGGAGATGGCGACGAACCCCAATGTCCCGCCCGAGGTCCGCGAGGCGCTGCGCGCCAGCTTCGGCCTGAACGACCCGATCATGGTGCGTTATGTGCGCTGGCTCGGCTCGATGGTGCAGGGCGATTGGGGCTTTTCCTTCGCCAGCCGCATCAATGTCGACGATTTGATCCTGCAGCGCGTGCCGACGACCCTGTTCATCGTCGGCTCCTCGCAGATCCTGGCGCTGATGATCGCGCTGCCGGTCGGCATCTACGCCGCGACGCGGCCCTATTCGATCTTCGACCAGATCGCCAACACCCTGGCCTTCGTCGGCTTCTCGCTGCCGACCTTCTTCACCGGCCTGCTGCTGATCCTGATCTTCTCGGTGACGCTCGACTGGTTCCCCTTCGTCTATCGCTCGGACCTCGCGGCCACGGGCTGGCGCTGGTACTGGGAGATGTTCCGCCAGGCGATCATGCCGATCACCGTGCTCGGCCTGTTCCAGGCCGCCTCCTATACGCGCTATGTCCGCTCGGCCGTGCTCGACGTGATCCGGCTCGATTACGTCACCACCGCCCGCGCCAAGGGGCTGGGCGAGCGCACGGTGACCCTGCGCCACATCACCCGCAACGCGCTGATCCCGGTGGTGACGCTGGTCGCGCTGCAGATGCCCGCCGTCTTCGGCGGCGCCATCGTCACCGAGCAGATCTTCCGGATCCCCGGGATCGGCTCGCTCCTCATCGACGCGATCCTGGCGAACGACACGCCGGTGATCATGGCCGTGACTTTCGTCTTCGCCTGCCTCGTCGTCCTGTTCAATCTCATCGCGGATCTGCTTTATGGCTGGCTCGACCCTCGCATCTCCCTCAGCTGAGCCTCTGGTGGCCGTGCCGGAGCGCCCGCCGATCTCGCCGGCGCGCGAGACCTGGCGCCGCTTCCGCAGGCACAAGCTCGCCATGGCCAGCACCTTCGTGCTGACCATGCTGGTCCTGGGCGTCGTGATCGGCCCCTGGGTCTGGCCGGTCGCCATCAACGAGATCGACTTCTCGGCGCAGCTGCAGGGCCCCTCGCTGTCGCACCCCTTCGGCACCGACGATCTCGGCCAGGACCTGCTGGCGCGGATGATCTATGGCGGGCGCATCTCGCTGGCCGTCGGCCTCGCCGCGATGTTCGTGGCGACCTTCTTCGGCGTGGTGATCGGCGCGATCGCCGGCATGTCGCGCGGCTATCTCGATTCCTTCCTGATGTGGGTCACCGACCTGTTCCTGTCGCTGCCGCAGCTGCCGCTGCTGCTGCTGGTGATCTATTTCTTCCGCGAGCAGCTCAAGGCGGTGTTCGGCGTCGAGGGCGGCGTCTTCATCCTGATCGTCATCGTCATCGGCGGGCTGAAATGGATGCCGGTGGCGCGGCTAGTACGCGCGCAATTCTTCTCGCTGCGCGAGAAGGAATTCGTCGAGGCGGCGCGCGCCCAGGGCGCGACCAAGCTGCGGCAGATGGGCGTGCACATCCTGCCCAACGCCATCGGCCCGGTGATCGTCGCTGCGACGATCGAGGTCTCCTCCGCGATCATCTCGGAATCGACCCTGTCCTTCCTCGGCCTCGGCTTCCCGCCGGACATCCCGACCTGGGGCCGGCTGCTGTTCGACGCCAAGGACCATCTCGATTCCGCTCCGCACTGGGCGCTCTTCCCGGGTGCGGCGATCTTCCTGACCGTGCTCTCGATCAACTTCATCGGCGACGGACTGCGCGACGCGCTCGACCCGCGCCGCGTGATCTGATCCCGCTTTCTGAAGGCGAATGCGATGACCCAACCGATCCTTTCGGTCTCGAACCTGACCACCGCCTTCCGTGTCGAGGGTGTCTGGAAGCCCGTGGTGCGCAATGTCTCCTTCGACATCGCGCCGCGCGAGACGGTCGCCGTCGTCGGCGAATCGGGCTCCGGCAAGAGCGTCACCGCGCTCTCGATCATGCGACTGACGCCGCAGGGCAACAGCCGCGTCGAGGGCTCGATCAAGCTCAACGGCAGGGAGCTGACCACCCTGCCCGACCGCGATATCCGGGATATCCGCGGCAATGAAATGGCGATGATCTTCCAGGAGCCGATGACCTCGCTGAACCCGGTGCTGACCATCGGTTTCCAGATCGCGGAATCGCTGATCCTGCATCGCGGCATGTCGCGTTCGGAGGCCGAGGCCGAGACGGTGCGCCTGCTCGAGAAGGTGCGCATCCCCGCCGCCAAATCGCGCTTCCACGAATATCCGCACCGCTTCTCCGGCGGCATGCGCCAGCGCGTGATGATCGCGATGGCGCTGGCCTGCAAGCCGAAGCTGCTGATCGCCGACGAGCCGACCACGGCGCTCGACGTAACGATCCAGGCGCAGATCCTGCAGCTGATCAAGCTGCTGCAGGAGGAGGAGGGCATGTCGGTGCTCTTCATCACCCACGACATGGGCGTCGTCGCCGAAATCGCCGACCGCACGGTGGTGATGTATAATGGCGAGGCGGTGGAGACCGGGGAGACCAACGACATCTTCACCCGCGCCAAGCACCCCTATACGCGCTCGCTGCTCTCGGCCGTGCCGAAGCTCGGCTCGATGGAGGGCCGGCTGCGGCCGATGCGCTTCCCCGTGGTCGACCGCCTGACCGGCGAGTCCGACGTGCCGGTCGAGGTGCCCGACACGGTCGAGGCGGCCGCGCGGCCGATCCTCGAAGTCTCGGGTCTGACCACGCGCTTCGACATCCGCTCCGGCATTTTCGGCCGCGTCTCCGGCCGCGTCCATGCGGTGGAGAACGTCTCCTTCAGCGTGCAGGGCGGCGAGACCCTGGCGCTGGTCGGCGAATCCGGCTGCGGCAAATCGACGACCGGCCGCTCGGTGATGCGGCTGATCGAGCCGCTGGCCGGCTCGGTGCTGCTCGACGGCGTCGATGTGATGAAGCTCGACCAGGCGGCGCTGCGCGAACAGCGCAAGCGCATGCAGATGATTTTCCAGGATCCCTTCGCCTCGCTGAACCCGCGCATGAATATCGGCACGGCGATCGCCGAGCCGCTGATCATCAACGAGCTGGCGACGCGCTCGGAGGCCCGCGAGCAGGTGGCGGAGCTGCTGCGCCGCGTCGGTCTCTCGCCCGACATGTCGAACCGCTTCCCGCATGAATTCTCCGGCGGCCAGCGCCAGCGCATCTGCATCGCCCGGGCGCTCGCCGTGGAGCCCCGGCTGATCGTCGCGGACGAGGCCGTGTCGGCGCTCGACGTCTCGGTCAAGGCGCAGGTGATCAACCTGATGCTGGAGCTGCAGGCGAGGATGAAGCTCGCCTATCTCTTCATCTCGCACGATATGGCGGTGGTGGAGCGGGTGAGCCACCGTGTGGCGGTGATGTATCTCGGCGAGATCGTCGAGATCGGCCCGCGCGAGGCGATCTTCGGCAATCCGCAGCATCCCTATACCAAGCGGCTGCTGGCGGCCGTGCCGATCGCCGATCCGGCGCGCCGCCACGAGCGGGCCCCGCCCTCCAATGACGAGATCAAGAGCCCGGTCCGCGCGGCCGATTACGTGCCGCCGGTGCGCCAGTTCCGCGAGGTCTCGCCCGGCCATGCCGTGATGATCTGGGGCGAGGAGTGGGAGAAGCCGGCCGCGGTGGGTGTCGCCGCCTGAGGCTTGAGCCGGAGAGGCCTGCGCGCCCCTTTCGTGCAGGGCGCGCGGGCGCGCGATACCCTGTGCGTGCCAGGAAGCGACCACCGGCAGCCGTGAGGCGGGCATGCAGCCGCTGCGGGTACCCGGCCGGGCGCTTCGGCCCTAGCCTCGCCGCGGACCCCGGGAGGCAGGCATGGCCAGGATCGACGCGATAAGCAGCGGCTATTACCGCATCCCGCTGGAGACCACGCTCAGCGACAGCATGCATGGCGCGATGACCGCCTTCGAGCTGAACACGGTCGTGCTGCGCGATGCGGACGGCGTCGAGGGCGTCGGCTACACCTATACCTGCGGGCGCAACGGCGCCGCCATCGAGGCGCTGCTGCAGCGGGATTTTCCGGATCTGCTGCTGGGCGAGGAGGCGGACCGGATCGAGCATATCTGGAACCGGATCTGGTGGGCGCAGCATTATGGCGGGCGCGGCGGACCGACCGTGCTGGCGCTCTCGGCCCTCGACATCGCCCTCTGGGACCTCAAGGCACGCAAGCTCGGGCAGCCGCTCTGGTCGCTGCTCGGCGGCCATGACGACCGCGTCACCTGCTATGCCGGCGGCATCGACCTCGATCTGCCGCTGGAGGCTCTGCTCGCCCAGACCGACGGCAATCTCGGCCGCGGCTTCCGCGCCATCAAGATGAAGGTCGGGCGCAGCCGGCTGGCGGAGGATGTCGAGCGGGTCGCGGCGATGCGCCGGCATCTCGGCGAGGGGTTTCCGCTGATGGCCGACGCCAACATGAAATGGAGCGCCGACGACGCCATCCGCGCGGCGCGCGCCTTCCAGCCCTATGGCCTGACCTGGCTGGAGGAGCCGATCATTCCCGATGACGTCGCCGGCTATGCCAGGCTGGTGCGGGAGGGTGGTGTGCCGGTGGCGGCGGGCGAAAACCTGCGCACGCTCTGGGAGTTCAAGCAGTATATCGCCGCGGGCGCCGTGACCTTTCCGGAGCCGGACGTGACGAATTGCGGCGGCATCACCCCCTTCATCAAGATCGCGCATCTGGCCGAGGCGTTCAATCTGCCGGTGACCTCCCATGGCGCCCATGACGTGACGGTGCATCTGCTCGCCGCCGTCCCCAATGGCAGCTATCTCGAGGCGCATGGCTTCGGCCTGGATCGCTTCATCGCGGAGCCGCTCCGGATCGAGAACGGCCTCGCCATCGCGCCCTCGCGCCCCGGCCATGGCATCGTCTTCGACTGGGCGGGGCTGGAATCGGTCAGGGCCTGAGCGATGGCTGGCGGCGCAGGCGCCGTGGCCTATGCTGGGAAGCGTCACGTGCCGAAGGAGTTGCCTGCATGACCGAGACGCCCATCAAAGGACCCGCCTCCTATTTCCCCGCGATCGAGAAGCGCTATGGCCGGCCGATCGGCGAGTGGCAGGCGCTGATCCGGCAGCGTCTGCCGGCGCGGCACATGGAGCTGGTCGCCTTCCTCAAGCTGGAGCACGGCATGGGCCATGGCCATGCCAATGCGCTCGTCGCAGCCACCTTGGCGGAAAGCGAGCGGTAAGGGCTGCCGCGCCCGTCCTCGTCCCGGCCATTCTGGAGAGCTGCGCCCTCAGTCCAGCCTGGCGATGGCGTCGTCGATCATCGCGAACAGCTGCGACACCGTCTCTGCCTCCATCACAAGCGGCGGCGACAGGATCAGCGTGTCGCCGACATTGCGCAGCAGCAGGCCGTCCTCCAGGCAGTGCCGCGCGCAGACCGTGCCGCGCTGTCCCTCGGCGCCGGGGCGGGGCTGGAGATCGATGGCGCAGAGCCAGCCGGCGACGCGGATATCGATCACCATCTCCTGTCGCCGGAGCGTGAAGGCGGCCGCCTGCCAATGAGGGAACCGTTCCGTCGCCTGCGTCAGAATCGCTTGCTCGGCGAAGACGTCGAGCGTCGCCAGCCCCGCGGCGCAGGCCAGGGGATGGGCCGAATAGGTATAGCCATGCAGCAGCTCGATCGTCTCCGGCGGTCCGGCCATGAAGGCGTCGTACACCGCGCCCGAGAGCAGCACGCCGCCCATCGGCACCGCGCCATTGGTCATGCCCTTGGCGCAGGTGATCATATCGGGCGTGACGCCGTAGAACTGGCTGGCGAACTGCGTCCCCATCCGGCCGAAGCCGGTGATCACCTCGTCGAAGATCAGCAGGATGCCATGCCGGTCGCAGATCGCGCGCAGGCGCTGGAGATAGCCGAGCGGAGGCGGGTAGACCCCGCCCGATCCGGTCACCGGCTCGACGATCACCGCCGCCACGGTCGCCGGATCATGGATCTGCAGCAGCACCTCGAGGGCGGCCGAGGCGCTCTCCCCGCCCGCCGGCTGGCCCTGCGAAAAGGCCATGCCGTCACGCTCATAGGGCAGCGGCAGATGCACGGTCTCGGGCAGGAGCGGGCCGAAGGCGGCCTTGTGCCGGCCGATCCCGCTGACCGAGAGCCCGCCGAAGCCCATGCCGTGATAGCCCTTGGCCCGGCCGATCAGCTTGGTGCGGCCGCCCTGGCCGCGGGCGTGGTGATAGGCGCGGGCGATCTTCAGCGCTGTGTCGACCGCTTCGGAACCGGAATTGACGAAGAAGACATGGTCGATCCCGTCCGGCGCGGCATCGCAGAGGCGCCTGGCATAGAGGCGCGCCGCGGGATGGCTCATCCTGAAGGAGGAGACAAAATCGAGCTGTCCGGCCGCGGCGCGGATCGCCTCGACGATGCGCGGCTGACCATGGCCGGCATTGACGCACCAGAGCCCCGCCATGCCGTCCAGCACGCGCCGCCCATCCTGCGTGACGTAGTGCACGCCCTCGGCGCGCTCGAACAGCAGCGGGGCCTGCCGGAAGCCGCGCATCGGGGTGAAGGGCATCCAAAACGGATCGGGCTGGTTGTCGAGGCTGGGGGTGTCGAGGGAAGCGAGCATCGGGCATCTCCGGCAAGAGCTGCCTCAGCATGTCTTTTATGATAACAAAAGACAACCAGCTTCAGTCCAGCCCATCCGGCCGGCGCAGCCGGCTGGCGCGCTGGAGATGGCGCCGCATCTGCGCCGCCGCCACGTCGAGATCGCCGGCCTCGATCGAATCGAGGATCTGCAGATGCTCGCGGCAATTCACCTCGACGCGTTCGAAGCCGAAGACCCAATCATAATTGGACAGGCGCCGGAGCTGGTTCTGGCGGCGGATCGCGGAGTGGATGAAGCGGTTGCCGGAGGCGGCTGCGAGCCCTTCGTGAAAGGCCGCATTCATCTCGAAGAAGCTGATGGCGGAGGTATCGCGCCAGGGCGCGGCCAGCGTCGCGCGATGGCGGCTGCGCATCTCGGCGAGCCAGGCGGGGTCGAGGGCGAAACCGGGTTCGAGCAGCGCGGCGGGTTCGATCAGCAGGCGGAAGCGATAGCGCTCGTCATGCAAATGCGGATCACGCGGCTCCTGCAGGAAACGCCAGCCATAGCCGGGCTTGCGTTCCACCATGTCGAGATCCGCGAGATGGGCGAGAAGCCGCTTCGCCTCCGGCCGGGCGAGCGCGTAGCGCCGCATGATCTCCTGCTCCGAGACCTCATCGGCGAGGCTGCCGGCCTCGCGCTCATGCGCCAGCTGGATCAGCGCCCGTTCGACGGCATCGACCGGGGCCGTATCGTGATCGGCCGCGCCGGGCATGCTGATCAGTTCCAGCCCGCGATTGGGCTGGCGGCGAACCAGGCCGCGATCCTCGAGCCAGGAAAAGGCGGCGCGAACCGGCGTGCGCGAGACGCCGAGGCGGCGCGCTATCGCGCTTTCCGTGAGATGCGCCCCGGCGACCAGCCCATCCTCGCGCGCCAGATCGAGGATGCGCTCGGCGAGATCCTGCTGCAGGCGGGAGGGCTGGGACATGAAGGGCCTTGATTGTCTTAGTTTCAAATGAAATACATTATAGCCGAGCAGCGGGCCAGAGGCCGGGAGAATGATGATGACACAGCCCTGTCCCTTCGTGGACGTCTCCGGGTCGCCCTATGAGCGCGGTGTCCAGCATGGAGCGGCGGTGCCGGCGCGCGTCAAGCGCTCGATCGAACTCTATGGCGGTCAGCTCGGCGAGCTCGGCTACGGGGCGGCCGAGAAATCCGAGCTGATCGCGGAATTCGCCGGCGAGATCGCGGCCTTCGGCGCGCACTACATCGAGGAGATGCGCGGCATCGCCGATGGTGCCGGCGTCGCGCTCGAAGACATCATCATGGTCAATGCCCGCACCGAGGTGATCGCCAAGGCGCGGCTGGTCAAGAACCGGCAGGTGGAGGCGACGGAGGAGCTGGACGATGGCTGCACCGGCGCCATCATCCTGCCCGAGCGCAGCGCCAATGGCGCCCTGCTGCACGGCCAGAACTGGGACTGGAAGGCCGAATGCGCCGAGACCGCGATCGTGCTGCGGGTGCGGCGTGAGGACGGGCCGGATTTCCTGACCTTCGTCGAGGCCGGCGGGCTGGCCCGCTGCGGCATGAACGCGGCCGGCATCAGCATCACCGCCAATTACCTGGAATCCGAGCGCGATTTCACGCAGCCGGGCGTGCCGCTGGCGCTGATCCGCCGCAAGGTGCTGGAGCAGGAGCATCTCGCCTATGCGATCAAGGCGGTGGCGACGACGCCGAAGGCCTGTTCGAACAACATGATGCTCTCGACGGTGAAGGGTTTCGGCATCGACTACGAATGCGCGCCGGACGAGGCCTTCGCGCTCTATCCCAGCGACGGGCTGATCGTGCATGCCAATCACTGGGTCTCGCCCGTCGCGCTGGGCAAATTGCGCGACACCGGCACGCCGCGCGTGCCGGAGAGCGTCTATCGCGACTGGCGCGTCCGGAAGCTGCTCGACGCGGCCGGGCCGGCGCTCACCGTGGATGATCTGAAATCCGCGTTCTTCGACGATTTCCTGACCCCGCATTCGGTCTGCCGGCCGCCGCGCCCCAACGATACCGGCAATCTCTCGGCGACGGTGGCCATGGTGATCATGCAGCCGGCCGAGGGGATCATGGAGGTCTGCCCGCTTCCCGCGCTGAACCGCGTCTTCACCCGCTACAGCCTGACCGGCGAGCCGCAGACCCTGGCGCAGGCGGCGGAATAGGTTGGCGCCGCGACCGATGAGCAATCAGAACAGAGGGAACAGGCCGATGATCCGAGGATTTCAGACCGCCTTCCTGTCCGCCGGGCTCGTGCTCGCGGCGCTGGCGCCGGCTGCCGTGAGCGCCTCGACGCTCAAGGTGCAGCTGCGCGCCGACATCCGCTCGATCAATCCCGGCGTCAATCGCGACCACAATACCGACGGCGTGGTGCTGCATATGGTCGAGGGGCTCGTCGCCTATGGCGAGACCTCGGAGCCCAAGCCGCTCCTGGCCGAGACGGTCAGCGTCTCCGAGGATGGCAAGACCTATCGCTTCACGCTGCGCAACGGCGTGCGCTTCCATAACGGCGCCAGCCTCACCGCGGAGGATGTGGTGTGGAGCTGGAACCGCTACATGGATCCGAAGACCGATTGGCGCTGCCTGTCGGAATTCGACGGGCGCGGCCTCGTCAAGGTGGTCAGCGTCACCGCCGCCGATCCGAAGACGGTGGTCTTCACGCTGGACCGGCCGAGCGCGCTGTTTTTGGGTTCGCTCGCCCGCACCGACTGCGCCATGACGGGGATCCTGCACAGGGATTCGGTCAAGGCCGATGGCAGCTTCGACAAGCCGATCGGGACCGGGCCCTTCAAATTCGGCGAATGGAAGCGCGGCGAGCTGGTTCGGCTGCAGCGCTTCGCCGACTATGCCGCCCTGCCCGGCGCCATCGACGGGCTGACCGGCGCCAAGCGCCCGCTGGTCGAGACGCTGGATTTCGTGGTGGTGCCCGATCTCGCCACGGCCAAGGCCGCGCTGCTGAGCGGGGATATCGACGTGGTGCCCGATCTCGCCAATGCCGATGTGGCGGAGCTGAAGGCCACGCCCTCGGTCAAGCTCTCGGTGAAATCGCATATGGGGCTGGTCGGCCTGATCATGCAGACGCGCGACCCGGTGATCGGCAACGTCAAGCTGCGCCGGGCGATCGCCGCCGCGATCGACAAGGCGGAGCTGGTCTCGGCGGTGACGGACGGGCTTGGCAAGCCCAATGGCTCGGTGGTGCCGACGCTGTCGGCCTATCACGGCAAGGTTCAGGAAGAGGATATCGCGCATGATCCCGCCGCGGCGCGCAAGCTGCTCGCGGAAGCCGGCTACAAGGGCGAGAAGATCGTGATGCTCGCCAATAAGCGCTATCCGCAGAGCTTCGAGGCCGCGGTCGTCGCGCAGCAGATGCTGCAGGCGGCGGGGATCAATGTCGAGATCGAGGTGCTGGAATGGGCGACCCAGCTCGATCGCTACAACAAGGGCAATTACCAGATCCAGGCCTTCCCCTATTCTGGCCGGCTCGACCCTTCCTTGTCATTCGAATCGATCACGGGGCCGAAGGACAAGCAGCCGCGCAAGCTCTGGGACAATCCCGAGGTGCAGGCGCTGCTGGAGCGCTCGATGGTCGTCGCGGACAAGGCCGAGCGGCAGAAGCTTTTCGACGAGCTGCACCGCCGCTTCCTCGCCGATATGCCGATGGTGATGCTCTATAACGGCATCGTCGCCGGCGGCACGGCCAAGCGCGTCGACGGCTATGTCTCGTCGCTGACCTCGCTGCCCCGGCTGTGGGAGGTCTCCGTCGCGCCCTGAGGCGGCGCGGCGATGGTCGGCTCAGCCGGCGTCCTTGTCGATATGGCGGGTGATCAGGGCCGCCAGTTCGGCCGCGTCGCGCCGGCGCAGCGCCTCGACCATGGCGTGGTGGTCGCGGGCGCTGGCGAGCAGCGCCTCATGCGAGGCCCAGACCGTGACGGAGGAGCCGCGCGAGCGGTCGCGCAGCGCCCAGATCGTCTCGTCCATCACCGGATTGCCGCAGGAGGCGTAGATCAGATGGTGGAATTCGCTGTTGATCTCGCTCTGCTGGGTGCGCGTTCCCGTCACCACCGCCTCGCTGAAGGCGGCGGCGAGCGCGGCCAGCCGGGCGATCTCGTCATCGCCGATATGGGCGACCACGCCCGGCATCGCTCCCGCTTCGAGAATGATGCGGGTGTCGCGGATCGCCCGATAGGTCGCGAGATCGACCTCCATGACGCGGTAGCCGCGATTGGGCACGTGCTCGATGGTCTTGCGGATCGCCAGCTCCTCCAGCGCGCTGCGGACGTCGAAGCGCGTGGCCTGGAATTTCTCCTCGAGATCGATCTGCCGCAGCCATTCGCCGGGCCGGTACATGCGCAGCCGGATCGCCTGGGCGATCTCGCTGGCGAGCGCGCGTTTGGCGACGCCCGCCCGGCCGCCCGGATTGCGCGCGCCGGCGGGCGCAGGCGCGGCCGGCTCCGCAGCGGGCGATGTCTGGGAAGCGCGTCTGGTTTTCGGCTGCATGATGGCGTTCTAGCCCATCCCCGCGGAAGACGCACAAGCCTGTTGCACGCCCTAGGAAGGTGTGCAACAAAATTGGCGCCAATTCTTGAGCCAGTCGTGAGGGCGTGCTGATGACCAACCGAGACGGCAGCCTCGCCACGACGAGCAACCCCGCCAGCGAGGATGCGGCGGCGATCGCCCGGGCGCTCTACGATCTCGGCCCGACGCCGGTCATGGCCTGCAAGGCCGATCCGCGCTTCAGCTACTGCCTCTATGTGCCGCCGCATCTGGGCAAATCGACTCAGCCGCCCGAGCTGATCGTGGCGATGCACGGCACGGGGCGCGGCTTCACCGGCTATCGCGACGGATTCCAGGATTTCGCGCGCTGGAACAATTGCATCGTGCTGGCGCCGCTCTTCCCGATCGGCGTGCTCGGTGACGATAACCGCGACGGCTTCAAATACATGCGCGAGGGCGAGATCCGCTACGACATGGTGCTGCTCGCCATGGTCGCCGAGGTGGAGGCCCGCTACGGCGTCAGCTTCCCGCGCTTCGCCCTGTTCGGCTATTCCGGCGGCGGGCATTTCGCCCATCGTTTCCTGATGCTGCAGCCGCGCCGGCTCTGGGCCTGCTCGATCGGCGCACCGGGCTCGGTGACGCTGCTCGACCCGACGCGCGACTGGTGGGTCGGCACGCGCAACATGGCCGAGCTGTTCGGCGCCGCGCCGGACATCGCCGCGATGAAGCAGGTCGCGGTGCAGATGATCGTCGGTGCGGCCGATCTCGAGACCTGGGAAATCACCCATAAGCCCGGCGGGCGCAACTGGATGCCGGACGCCAACCATGCCGGCAGGACCCGGCCGGAGCGGCTCGCCAGCCTGAAGGCCTCCTTCGAGCAGGCCGGCATCCCTGTGCGGTTCGATCTCGTCGCCAACATGGCCCATGACGGGCTGCGCGCCGTGCCGAAGGTCGAGGATTTCTTCGCCGAGCATCTCACGGCCTTGCGCGCAGCAGCCGCCCGGGCGGCCTGAAGGCCGGATTCGCACAAGCACAAGACAACAGGGGAATGATCATGAACCGGCTTCTCGCTTCCGCCTGCCTCCTGCCCTTGCTGGCCAGCCCGGCGCTGGCGCAGACGCTCACCGTCGCCGTGGCGGCCGATGTCCGCAGCATCAATCCCGGCGTCAACCGGGACGACAACACCGATGATTTCGCGCTGCAGATCGTCGAGGGGCTGGTCGGATATGATGAGGGCGGCATCGTCCAGCCGCTGCTGGCCTCCAAGGTCGAGACGTCCCAGGACGGCAAGACCTACACCTTCACGCTGCGCGAGGGCGTCAAGTTCCACAATGGCGCCGAGCTGACCGCGGCCGATGTCGTGTGGAGCTGGAACCGCTACATGGATCCGAAGACCGATTGGCGCTGCCTCTCGGAATTCGATGGCCGCGGCGGGCTGAAGGTCGAAGCGGTCGAGGCGCCCGATGCCCGCACCGTGGTGATGAAGATCAACCAGCCCAATGCGCTGTTCCTCGATTCGCTGGCGCGCACCGATTGCGCCATGGCCGGCGTCACCCACCGCGACTCGGTCAAGGCCGATGGCAGCTGGGACAAGCCGATCGGCACCGGGCCGTTCAAGTTCGGCGAGTGGAAGCGCGCCGAATATTTCACGATGACCGCCTTCGACGGCTATGTCTCGCCGAAGAACGACGGCAAGCCGGACGGCTATGTCGGCTCCAAGCGGCCGCTGCTCAAGGAGGTCAAGTTCCTGATCGTCAAGGACCCCGCCACGGTCAAGGCGGGGCTGACCTCCGGCGCGATCCAGCTGAGCGAAGTGCTGGCGAGCGATGTCGAGGAGATCCGCAAGATCCCCTCGCTCGCCGTGGCCACGGCGCCGACCGCGACCCGCCATGTCCTGCTGATCCAGACCCGCGACGCGGTGACGGGCAATCTCAAGCTGCGCAAGGCGATCGCCGCGGCGCTCGACATGGAGGAGATCGTCGCGACCGCCTCGAACGGGCTCGGCAAGCCGAACAACTCGCCGATCTATACGCGCTCCGCCTATTTCGGCGAGGCTCAGAAGCAGGGTCATCGCTACGACCCCGCCGCAGCCAAGAAGCTGTTGGCCGAGGCCGGCTACAAGGGCGAGAAGATCACCATCCTGGCGAATAAGCGCCCGACCGTGCCGAGCTTCCCGGCCGCGGTGGTGGTGCAGGCGATGCTGCAGGCGGCCGGGATCAATGCCGAGATCGAGGTGATCGACTGGGCGACCCAGCTCGACCGCTACAACAAGGGCAATTACCAGATGCAGTCCTTCTCGTTCTCGGCCCGCTTCGACCCCGCTCTCGCCTTCGAGCAGTTCGCCGGGCCCAAGGACAAGCAGCCGCGCAAGATCTGGGACAATCCGGAAGCCCAGGCCAAGATCGACCGGCTGACGGCGATCGCCGACAAGGCCGAGCGGCAGAAGCTGGTGGACGAGCTGCACAAGGCGGTGATCGACGAGGTGCCGCTGATCTTCATGTATAACGGCGTCGACGCGATCGCCCACAGCAAGAGCCTCTCCGGCTTCCAGCCCTGGCAGTCCAAGCTGCGGATGTGGGAAGTCACCCTCGCCAAGTGACCCCCTCCCGCGTCCCGCCCCGCACCCGCTGATCCCGACAACCGAAAGCCGCGCATGCTGCGCTTCGCCCTGACCCGGGTCGCCATGGCCCTGCCGACGCTACTGATCGTGGCGATCTCGGTCTTCGTGCTGATCCGGCTGATCCCGGGCGATCCGGCCTCGCTGATGCTGGGCGACCTCGCCACGCCGGCCTCGATCGCCGATCTCCGGGCCAGGCTGGGGCTCGACCAGAGCCTGCCCGTGCAGTTCGGCATCTGGTTCGGCAATCTGCTGCGCGGCGATCTCGGCATCTCGATCAACACCCAGCAGCCGATCCTGCCGCTGGTGCTGTCGCGCTTCTGGATCAGCGCGCAGATCGTCCTCGTCGCGGTGTTTCTCGCCAGCCTCGTCGCGGTGCCGGCGGGGGTGATCGCGGCCTGGCGACAGGATTCGCAGCTCGACCTCGCTCTGGTCGCGCTGGCGACGCTGCTCCTCTCGATCCCGACCTTCTGGCTGGGGCTGCTGTTGCTGCTGTTCTTCGGGCTGAAGCTCGGCTGGCTGCCGGTCGTCGGCTATGTCTCGCTCGGCGACGATCCCTGGCGCGGGGCGCTCTACCTGATCATGCCGATCCTGACGCTGTTCCTGCACGAGATCGGGGTTCTGCTGCGCATGGCGCGGGCCTCGACGCTCGAGGTGCTGCGGCTCGACTACATCACCCATGCCCGCGCCAAGGGGCTGTCGGAGATGGCGGTGCTGTGGCGCCACGCCTTCAAGAACGCCTTCGGCCCGACCTGGACGCTGATCGGCCTGGTGCTCGGCAATCTGCTCGGCGGCATCGCCGTGGTCGAGACGGTCTTCACCATTCCGGGGCTGGGGCGGCTGCTGGTCGATGCGATCTTCGCGCGCGACTACCCCGTCATCCAGGGCTGCATGCTGCTCGTCGCCTTCACCTATGTGCTGGTCAATCTTGTGATCGACCTCTGCTATCCGATCTTCGATCCAAGGGTGACGGCGCAATGAGGCTGCCCCCTCTCAACGCCCTGATCGGCGGCGGGCTGATCGGCACGCTCTGCGTGGTCGCTGCCGTCGGCGCGGTCTGGACCCCCTATGATCCGCTGCGCCTCTCCTTCCGGCACAAGCTGGCGCCGCCCTCGCAGCTGCACTGGCTCGGCACCGACGAATTCGGCCGGGACGTGCTGTCGCGGCTGATGGCCGGCGCGGCGACATCGGTCTGGATCAGCATCCTGACCGTGACGCTCGCCGTGCTGCTCGGCACGCTCATCGGGCTGTTCTCCGGCTATATCCGCGGCTGGTTCGACCGCATCGTGATGGCCTTCAACGATGCGCTGCTCGCCTTCCCCGGCATTCTCCTGGCGCTCGGGCTGCTCGCCGTGGTCGGCGCCAACAAATACGGGATCATCCTGGCGCTCGGCATCGCCTACGCCCCGTCGGTCGCGCGGATCGTGCGCGGCACGGTGCTCTCCCTGCGCGAGAAGGAGTTCATCGCGGCCTCGCGGGTGATGGGCAATTCGGAGGGCTACACCATGGCGCGCCATATCCTGCCGAATTGCATCGCGCCGCTGACCGTGCTGGCGACCTCGATGTTCGGCTATGTGCTGCTGGCGGAAAGCTCGCTCTCCTTCCTCGGGCTGGGCGTGCCGCCCCCGGCGCCGACCTGGGGCAATATGCTGGCCGGGTCGCGCGCCTATATCGGCCAGGCGATGTGGCTCGGCATCTTCCCCGGCCTGTGCATCTCGCTGACCCTGCTCGGCATCAACCTGCTCGGCGATGCGGTGCGCGACCGGCTCGACCCGCGCATGCGGGGTTCGCGATGAGCGCGCCGCTGCTCTCGGTCGACGGCCTGACCCTCGCCATCAAATCCTCCGGCCGCGAGGTGGTGAAATCCGTGGGCTTCACCGTCTCGCGCGGCGAGATCGTCGGCATCGTCGGCGAATCCGGCTCGGGCAAGACGCTCGCCGCACGGGCGGTGATGGGCTTCGTGCCGCCGGCGGTGAAGCGGCTCGCCGGCTCCATCCGCTTCGATGGCGAGGAGATCACCACCATGGCGCCGCGGCGCCTGCGGGCGGTGCGTGGCTCCAAGGTCGGCATGGTCTTCCAGGAGCCGATGACCTCGCTGAACCCGTCCATGACCATCGGGCGGCAGCTGGAAGAGGGTCTCGCCCTGCATCGCGAGCTCGATGCGGAGGGGCGCCGCGCGCTGATCCTGGACATGCTCCGCCGTGTCGGCCTGTCCGATCCGGAGGGGGCGCTGGACGCCTTCCCGCACCAGTTCTCCGGCGGCATGCGCCAGCGCATCATGCTGGCCTCGGTGATGCTGCTGAAGCCGGCGCTGCTCCTGGCCGACGAGCCGACGACGGCGCTGGACGCGGTGGTGCAGCGCGACGTGATGGAGCTGATGGTCGAGCTGACCCGGGAGAACGGCACGGCGGTGCTGCTGATCTCGCATGATCTCGGCATGGTCGCCCGCTATTGCAGCCGCATCGTGGTGATGAGCCAGGGCGAGGTCGTCGAGCAGGGGGAGAGCGCCGACATTCTGGCGCGGCCGCAGCACCCCTATACGCGCATGCTGCTGGCCGCGATGCCGAAACGTGGCGAGCCGCGCGATCTGCCGCCGGTCGGCACGCCGATCGTCGCGGTGCGCGATCTCGTCGTCGACTATCCCGGCCGCCAGCGCTTCTTCCGGAAAAGCGCGCCGAAACGGGCGCTGCACGGGATTTCGCTCGCCGTCCAGCCGGGTGAGGTCGTCGCCGTGGTCGGCGGCTCGGGCTCCGGCAAGACCACGCTCGGCCAGGCGATCGCCGGGCTGGTCCCGGCCAGCGGCGGCGAGATCCTGTTCGAGGGCAAGCCGATCTTCAAGAGCGACGGGGCCTATTGGGACTACCGGCTGAACTGCCAGATGGTGTTCCAGGACCCGTATTCCTCGCTCGACCCACGCATGACGATCGGCCAGCTGGTCGCGGAACCGCTGCGGCTCGTCCCCGGCATCGGCCCGGCGGAGCGGCAGGCTCGGCTGGCGGAGGTGCTGGCCGAGGTCGGGCTGGGCCAGGGTTTCGCAGAGCGCTATCCGCACGAGCTCTCCGGTGGGCAGCGCCAGCGCGTCGCGATCGCCCGCGCCGTGGTGCGCCGGCCGAGCTTCGTCATCGCCGACGAGCCGGTTTCGGCGCTGGACGTCACGGTGCGGGCGCAGGTGCTCGCGCTCTTCGCCGAGCTGCAGCGCAGGCATGGCTTCTCCTGCCTGTTCATCAGCCATGATCTCGGCGTGGTCGAGCAGGTCGCCGACCGGGTCATCGTGATGAGCGAGGGGCGCATCGTCGAGGAAGGCCGGCGCGACCAGATCTTCGACGCGCCGTCCCATCCCTATACGCGCAAGCTGCTCTCGGCCGTCCCGGCGCTGGAAAGCACCGCCGATGGCGGTGTCCGGCTGTTCTGGCGGCTGGGCGATCCCGCGCTGGAGCAAGACTCCGGCGCCGAGCCGCGCCCCGCCTGAGCCGAGGTCGAGCATGAAGAACGGAATGATCGTCTGTCCGCAGCCGGAGGCCGCCGAGGCCGGGGCCGCCGTGCTGGAACGCGGCGGCAACGCCGTCGATGCGGCGATCGCCTGCGCCTTCATGCAGGGGGTGGTCGACCCGCTGATGTCGGGCATAGGCGGCTTCGGCTCGATGCAGCTCTACATGCCGGGCCGCGGCGTCCACGAGATCATCGAGTTCTACGCCAGGGCCTCGCTGTCGGCGACGGCCGAGATGTGGACCGACAAGCTGCTCGGCCAGTCGCGCGACGGTTTCGCCTTCCTGCTCGAGGGTGGCATCAGCGAATTCGGCCATCTCGCCGTCTGCACGCCGGGCAGCGTCAAGGGCTATGACCATGCGCTGTCGCGCTACGGCACGATGGACTGGGCCGATGTGATCGCGCCCGCGATCAGGCAGGCGCGGGAGGGCGTGCTGGTGCGCCCGCATATGCACTGGTTCTGGAGCCAGGACCAGAAAGGCACGGGCCAGGTCAACACCGCCGACAAGCTGCGCTACAGCGAGACCGGGCGGCGGCTCTATTTCCGCCCCGACGGCAGCGTGAAGCGGCCGGGCGACCTCGTCGTCAATCCGGAGATGGCGACCACGCTGGAGCGGCTGGCCCGCGGCGGCGCCGATCTGTTCTACCAGGGCGAGCTCGCCGAGGAGATCGCCGCCGATTTCGCGGCGCATGGCGGGCTGATCTCGCGCGAAGACCTCGCCCGCTACACACTTTCCGTGGCCGCGCCGATCTGGGGCTCCTATCGCGGCTTCCCGATCTCGACCAGCCCGCCGCCGGCGAGCGGCCTGTCGATGCTGCAGATCCTGAACATGCTCGAGCCCTTCGCCATCGGCGAGCTCGCCCATGGCGGCACCGAACATGTGCGGCTGCTGGCCGAGGCGATGAAGCGCATGACGATCGACAAGGACGCCTTCATGGGCGACCCCGCCTATGTCGACGTGCCGGTCGCGCGGCTGATCTCGAAGGAGCACGCCGCCGCCCAGGCCGAGAGCATCCGCCGCGGCGAGCGCGCCGATGTGAAGCGGCTGGAGCGCTCCTCCTCGCGCGAGACCACCCATGTTTCGGTGGTCGACCGGCATGGCAACGCCGTCGCCCTGACCCATACGCTGGGCTCGCCCTCCGGCGCGATCACGCCGGGCCTCGGCTTCATCTATAACGGCACGATGAGCCGCTTCGATCCGCGTCCGGGACGGGCGGCATCGATCGCGCCCGGCAAGCGCCGCTCCTCCTCGGCCGCCCCGACCATCGTGTTCAAAGACGAGAAGCCCTTCACCGTGATGGGCGCGCCCGGCGGCAGCTATATCGCGCCGGCGATGGCGCAGGGCGTGATGAACATCATCGATTTCGGCATGGGCATGCTGGAGGCGGTCGCGGCGCCGCGCATCGTTGCGGTCTCCAACAGCATCGACATCTCGAACCGGATCCGGCGCAGCGTCGGGGAGGAGCTGACGGGCATGGGCTATGACCTGAAGCGCTCGCCGCAGAGCTACCCCTTCGCCGCGCTGCACGGGATCAGGATCGATGACGGGCGGTGCACGGGCGGCGCCGACCCGCAGCGGGACGGAATGGCGATCGCGGTGGCGGCGGGGTAGGGCCGGCGCTCACACCCCGTGATAGGAGCGGCACCAGGCGACGAAGCGATCGATCCCCTCCTGGATCGGCGTGTCCGGCTTGAATCCCACCGCAGCTTCGAGCGCCGAGACATCGGCGCTGGTCGTCTCGACATCGCCCGGCTGCATCGGGAGGAGGATTTTCTCGGCGGTGCGGCCGCAGGCCTTCTCGATCGCGCCGATGAAATCGAGCAGCCCGACCGGGTTCGAATTCCCGATATTATAGACCCGCCAGGGCGCATTCGAGCTGGCGGGGTCGGGGTTGTCGCCCGACCAGGCCGGATCGGGCGCGGCGACATGATCGAGCGTCCGGACGACACCCTCGACGATATCGTCGATATAGGTGAAGTCGCGGGCGTGGCGGCCCTGGTTGAACACCTCGATCGGCTCGCCCGCCAGGATCTTGCGGGTGAAGATATAGGGCGCCATGTCGGGCCGGCCCCAGGGGCCATAGACGGTGAAGAAGCGCAGGCCGGTCGTCGGCAGCCGGTAGAGATGGCTGTAGCAATGCGCCATCAGCTCGTTGGATTTCTTCGTGGCCGCATAGAGGCTGACGGGATGATCCACCGATTGCGCGGTCGAGAAGGGCTGCTGCGTCACCGCCCCATAGACCGAACTGGACGAGGCGTAGACGAGGTGCTCTACGCGGCCATGCCGGCAGCCCTCGAGGATGTTCAGGAAGCCGACGAGATTGGCGGCCGCATAGGCCTCCGGATGGGTGATGGAATAGCGCACGCCGGCCTGGGCGGCGAGATGCACGACCCGGTCGACGCCACTTCTCTGAAAGAGCGACCGCATCGCCGCCTGATCGGCGATGTCGATGCGCTGGAAGGTGAAGCCGGCCCGCCCCTCGAGCCGGTCGAGGCGCGCCTGTTTGAGCGCGGGGTCGTAATAGTCGTTGAGGTTGTCGATCCCGATGACGGTATCGCCGCGCTGCAGCAGGGCTGCCGCGACATGGAAGCCTATGAACCCCGCAACCCCCGTGACCAGGACCTTCATGATGCCGCGCCCATCCCCTTCCGCCCCACGCCATGATAGGAGAAGCCCAGCGCCTGCATCTCCTGCGGGCGGTAGATGTTGCGGAGATCGACCACCACCGGCGTCTTCAGCGCGGCCTTCACCCGCTTCATGTCGAGCGCGCGGAAGGCGTTCCATTCGGTGATGATCACCAGGGCATCGGCCCCGCCGACGCAGGGATAGGGCCCCTCGGCGAAGGTCACGCCGGGCAAGAGCGGCCGCGCCTGCTCCATGCTTTCGGGATCATAGGCGATGATGGTGGCCCCCGCCTTCTGCAAAGCCGGAATTATCGCGAGCGAGGGCGCATCGCGCATGTCGTCGGTGTTGGGCTTGAAGGCGAGCCCGAGCACGGCGAGGCGCTTGCCGGCGACCGAGCCGCCGCAGGCCGCGATCACCTTCTCCGCCATGCGCGTCTTGCGGGCGTCGTTCACCTCGACCACCGTCTCGATCAGGCGGATCGGGCTTTGCGCATCCTGCGCCGTCTTGACCAGCGCCAGCGTGTCCTTGGGAAAACAGGAGCCGCCATAGCCGGGGCCGGCATGCAGGAATTTCGAGCCGATGCGGTTGTCGAGCCCGATGCCGCGGGCGACGTCCTGGACCTCGGCCCCAACTCGTTCGCAGAGATCGGCGATCTCGTTGATGAAGGTGATCTTCATCGCCAGGAAGGCGTTGCCGGCATATTTGATGAGTTCGGAGGTGCGCCGGCTGACGAAGAGCAGCGGCCCCTGATTGATGAAGAGCGGGCGGTAGATCTCGGTCATCACCCGGCGCGCGGCTTCGCTGTCGGTGCCGACGACGATGCGGTCCGGCCGCTTGAAATCCTCGATCGCCGCGCCTTCGCGCAGGAATTCCGGGTTGGAGACGACGCTGATCGCGGCGCCCGGGCGGGTTTCCGCGATGATGCGCTCGACCTCGTCGCCGGTGCCGACCGGGACGGTGGATTTGGTGATGACGACGCAAGCCTCAGGCGCGACCGTGGCGATCTCGCGGGCGGCGTCATAGACATAGGAGAGGTCGGCATGGCCGTCGCCGCGCCGCGTCGGGGTGCCGACGGCGATGAAGATGGCGTCGGCCGCGGCCGCGGCCTCGGCGAGATCGCTGGTGAAGGAGAGCCGGCCGGCCTTCATATTGGCCTGCATCATCACGTCGAGACCGGGCTCGAAGATCGGAACCTCGCCGGCCTTCAGCCGGGCGATCTTGGCCGGATCCTTGTCGACACAGACCACGTCATGGCCGAAATCGGCGAAGCACACCCCGGAGACGAGCCCGACATAACCCGAGCCAACCATCACAAGACGCATCGATCATCTCCAGAAGCCTCGGCCGAGGGCGCTACGCAAGCAGCGACCCGGCCGGCTGCGGCTTTAGCAGAGGCGGTCAGGCCCGCCAATGGTGGGGGGCGCTGGGTTGCCTCACCTCGTCCTTGCGAGCGTGAGCGAAGCAATCCAGAGCCGTCGCGCTCTGCGTCCCCCTGGGTTGCTTCGCTGACGCTCGCAATGACGGGGAGCGATGTCAGCGACACGGAAGCCACATCGCCCCACCCACCTCACCTCGTCCTTGCGAGCGTAAGCGAAGCAATCCAGAGCCGCGCGCTCCACGTCCCCTGGGTTGCGTCGCTTACGTTCGCAATGACGGAGAGCGATGTCAGCGACACGAAAGCCACAGCGCCCCACCCACCTCACCCGTCCTTGCGAGCGCAGCGAAGCAATCCAGAA
>NZ_LMRT01000001.1:865467-865587 GCF_001426225.1 Allobosea sp. Leaf344
TGCGTCCCCCTGGGTTGCGTCGCTTACGCTCGCAATGACGGGAGCGATGTCAGCGATACGAAAGCCACAGCGCCCCACCCACCTCACCCGTCCTTGCGAGCGCAGCGAAGCAATCCAGAA
>NZ_LMRT01000001.1:865612-1078056 GCF_001426225.1 Allobosea sp. Leaf344
CACGTCCCCTGGGTTGCTTTGCTTACGCTCGCAATGACGGGGAGCGATTGTCAGCGAGAAGGAAGCACATCGCCCCACCCATCTCACCCGTCCTTGCGAGCGTAAGCGAAGCAATCCAGAGCCGCACGCTCTGCGCCCCCCTGGGTTGCTTCGCTTACGCTCGCAATGACGGGAGCGATGTCAGCGACACGGAAGCCACAGCCCCGCCAACCTCACCCGTCCTTGCGAGCGTCAGCGAAGCAATCCAGAGCCGCGCGCTCGACCCCCCTGGGTTGCTTCGCTGCGCTCGCAATGACGGTCGTCAATCCGGGATGCGGTCGAGATCGGCCAGCCAGGCGGCGGCGGAGGCGTCGCTTGGGGCCCGCCAATCCCCGCGGGGTGACAAAGACCCGCCCGAGGAGACCTTCGGCCCGTTCGGCAGGGCCGAGCGCTTGAACTGGCTGGTCTCGAAGAAGCGCCGGACGAAAACGCCGAGCCAGCGCTTGATCGTCGGAAGATCATAGGCACGCCGCTTCTCCGCCTCAATATGCGGCGGCCAGGAGCCCCGGTCCGCATCCGACCAGGCGTGCTGCGAGAGGAAGGCGACCTTGCTCGGGCGGAAGCCGTAGCGGGTGATGTAGAACAGGTTGAAATCCTGCAGCGCATAGGGCCCGACGAAATCCTCGGTCTTCTGGCTCGGCCCCTCGCCCTCCCCCGGCACCAGCTCTGGCGAAATCTCGGTCGCGAGAATGTCGAGCATCGCCGCCGAAGCCTCCTCGCCGAAGCGGCGGGACTGCGCGACCCAGCGGATCAGATGCTGGATCAGCGTCTTCGAGACCGAGCCGTTGACGTTGTAATGCGACATGTGATCGCCGACGCCATAGGTGCACCAGCCCAGGGCCAGCTCGGAGAGATCGCCCGTGCCGAGCACCAGCGCATTGTGCCGGTTGGCGAGGCGGAACAGCACGGAGGTGCGCGCACCCGCCTGCACATTCTCGAAGGTGATGTCGTAGACCGGCTCGCCGCGGGCGAAGGGATGGCCGATATCCTCGAGCATTTGCCGGCAGGCCGGCGTCATGTCGATTTCGGTGGCGGTGACGCCGAGCGCCGTCATCAGCCGCCAGGCATTGGCCTTGGTGCCCTTGGAGGTGGCGAAGGCCGGCAGCGTATAGGCGAGGATATTGCTGCGCGGCAGGCCCAGCGCGTCGAAAGTGTGCGCGGCGACGACCAGAGCCTGCGTCGAATCCAGCCCGCCCGAAATGCCGATCACCAGCTTCTCGATCCGCGCGCTCTCCATGCGCTTGCGCAGCCCGTGCGACTGGATGTTGTAGGCCTCGAAACAGAGCTCGTTCAGCCTGGCATCATCCGAGGGCACGAAGGGGAAGCGCTCGACCAGCCGCTTCAGCCCGAGATCGCTGTCGCGATCCGGCCCGGCCTCGAAAGCGACGGTGCGGAAGCTCAGCCGATCGCGCAGGGCATCGGCATTGTCGCCGAAGGTGTTCTGGCGGATGCGGTCCATCACCAGCCGCTCGAGATCGATATCGGCCAGGATCAGCTGCGGCTCGGCGGCGAAGCGCTCGGCCTCGGCCAGCAGCGCACCATTCTCATAGATCATCGCCTGCCCATCCCAGGCGAGATCGGTGGTCGATTCGCCCGGCCCGGCGGCGGAATAGGCATAGGCTGCGAGACAACGGCCGGAATGGGCCTTGCAGAGAGCGTGGCGCCATTCCGACTTGCCGATAGTGACGTTGGAGGCCGAGAGGTTGAACAGCACGGTCGCCCCGGCCAAAGCGGCAAAGGAAGAGGGCGGGACCGGCGTCCAGACATCCTCGCAGATTTCCATATGCAGCACGCAATCCGGGATATCGCTCGCCTTCAGCAGGATGTCGCTGCCGAACGGCACCTCCTGCCCGCAAAGCGTGATGCTCTCCACCCCGGCCCGCTCGCCGGACGCAAACTGCCGGCGCTCGTAGAATTCGCGGTAATTCGGCAGATAGGTTTTCGGCGTCACCGCGAGAATCCGGCCGCGATGGATGGCGAGCGCGCAGTTGAACAGCCGCCCGGCCACGCGCAGCGGCGCGCCGACAATGGCGAGCGTGCGCAGCGAGCGGGTTTCCGCGATGAGCGTGCCGATCGCGGCGAGGACTTCATCGAGCAAGGCATGCTGCTGCAGCAGATCGTCTATGGCGTAGGCGCTGAGCCCGAGTTCGGGGAACAGTGCGACCGCGGCGTGCTGCGCATCGGCCTGCCGCAGCATGGCGAGCGTCTGCGCGACATTGAAGGCGGGATCCGCCACCTTGAGCCGCGGCGCGGCGCAGGCGAGGCGGATGAAGCCGTGGCTGTGGAGGTTGTGAAAACTCATCGGCGTCCGTTTTGGCAGCGCCCATCCTTCGCGAGCGGCTCCCTTTATCGCGCGCGCCCGGGATGCGGGGCAAGAGCGGGAGGCGGCGCGAGGGCGGCGTGCAGCCTGCTCCAGGAGCATGTCGCGTGTCGATTTCGAGCAAAAAGCTCAGCCGCCCCGCTCACAGTGACGGGTCGTGCGGATATTGACGCAGTTAAGTATCTCTGGAAGAAGCAGCCTCCATTAAGAAACCCAACGGCCAAGGTGCCGCGCGGTAGTCGGGGTTGAATGTGACTTCTCAGATTGCGCAACGATTTATCGAACGCGTCAATGACCGCTCGATCGTCATAGGCATTGTTGGTCTCGGCTATGTCGGGATCCCGCTGGCGCTCGCGGCGCTGCGTCGTGGCATCAAGGTCATCGGCTTCGATATCGACCAGAAGCGGGTCGACGATCTCAACGCCGGCAAGAGCGCGATCAAGCACATCCCGATGGATCTGATCGTCGAGGGCGTAAAGACGGGTCACTTCCTGGCGACGACGGATTTCGACCGGATGGCCGAGCCGGACGCGCTGCTGATCGCGGTTCCGACCCCGCTGACGAAGCATCGCGAGCCCGACCTGTCCTATGTCGTGAAGACGACGGAAGCGATCGGCAAGAGGCTGCGCCGCGAGCAGCTGGTGGTCCTGGAATCCACCACCTATCCCGGCACCACCGACGAGGTGATGCGCCCGATCCTGGAGAAGGCGACCGGGCTGAAGAGCGGCGAGGAGTTCTTCCTCGCCTTCTCGCCGGAACGCGAGGACCCCGGCAATCCGGACTTCGGAACCTCGACGATTCCCAAGGTCGTCGGCGGCGATGGTGCCGATGCGCTGGCCATGTCGATGGCCCTCTACGGGGCGCTCGTCGTCAAGGCCGTTCCGGTCTCCTCGACCGCGACGGCTGAGGCGGTCAAGCTGACGGAAAACATCTTCCGGGCGGTGAACATCGCCTTGGTCAACGAGCTGAAGGGCGTCTACTCCGCCATGGGGATCGACGTCTGGGAGGTCATCGACGCGGCGGCGACCAAGCCATTCGGCTTCATGCCGTTCTATCCGGGGCCGGGGCTCGGCGGCCACTGCATCCCGATCGACCCGTTCTACCTGACCTGGAAAGCGCGGGAATACGACATCACCACGCGCTTCATCGAGCTCGCCGGGCAGATCAATTCGCGCATGCCCTATATCGTCGTGAACAAGCTGGCCGAGCTCGTCGACATGAAGGTGCGCAAGAACCTCAGCGATTCCCGGATCCTGATCCTCGGCATCGCTTACAAGAAAAACATCGACGACATGCGCGAAAGCCCGGCCCTCAAGCTGATCGAGCTGATCGAGAAGCGCGGTGCCCATGTCGAATTCCACGATCCCTTCATTCCGGTGATCCCCGCGACGCGCGAGCATGCGGAACTGACCGGGCGCAAGAGCGTGCCGGTGAGCAAGGAGTCGCTCGCCGGCTTCGACGCGGTACTGATCGCCACCGATCACGACGAGCTCGATTACGGCGCCATCGTTCGGGATTCGAAACTGGTCGTCGACACGCGCAATGCCTGCGCCCGAAAAGGCGTGATGGCCGAAAACGTCTTCAAAGCCTGAGCACACGCCCGCCTCTGCGGGTCAGATAGGTCCAGAATCAGCCATGACGAATTTCGCGTTGATCGGCGCCGCGGGTTACATCGCACCGCGCCACATGCAGGCCATCAAGGCCGTGGGCGGTGATCTCCGGGTCGCCTATGACCCCAACGACTCCGTCGGGATCATCGACAGCCATTTTCCCCAGGCGCATTTCTTCACCGAATTCGAGCGCTTCGACCGCCATGTCGACAAGCTGCAGCGCCGGGGCGAGCATCTCGACTACATCAGCATCTGCTCGCCGAACTATCTCCATGACGCGCATATCCGCTTCGGCCTGCGCTCCGGCTCCGACGTGATCTGCGAGAAGCCGCTGGTCCTGAACCCCTGGAACATCGACGGGCTGGCCGAGATCGAGCAGCAGACCGGGCGCAAGGTCAACACCATCCTGCAGCTCAGGCTGCATCCGGCGATCCAGGCCCTGAAGGAGCGGGTCGCCCAGTCGAACGAGCGCCATTCGGTCGACCTGACCTACATCACCTCGCGCGGTCGCTGGTATCACGCCTCCTGGAAGGGCGACGACGCCAAGTCGGGCGGCGTCGCCACCAATATCGGCGTGCATTTCTTCGACATGCTGGCCTATGTCTTCGGACCGCTGCAATCGCAGACCGCGAGCCTGCGCCAGCCCGAGCGTGCCGGCGGTCTGCTCTCCTATGAGAAGGCCGATATCCGCTGGTTCCTCTCGGTCGATGCCAATGACCTGCCCGACAGCGTCAAAGGCAAGAAGACGACCTATCGCTCGATCACCATGGATGGCGAGGAGGTCGAATTCTCCGAAGGTTTCACCGACCTGCACACGCGCAGCTATCAGGAGATCCTGGCCGGCCGGGGCTACGGGCTGGACGATGTCCGCTTCTGCGTCGAGGTGGTATCGGAATTCCGCAACGCGCCAATCAAGGCCGGCGGCGAGCGCCATCCCTTCGTCGACAAATATCAGAAGGCCTGACGGGATGGGCGCTGCTCCCGAAATGCGCGACGATCCGCGGTTCGCAGGCGCCAAGATCCACGAGAGCGCCTATGTCGACGACGGCGTCACGATCGGCGCAGGCACCAAGATCTGGCATTTCGTGCATGTCCTCGGGCAGACGACGATCGGCCGCGATTGCGTCCTCGGCCAGAACGTGATGGCGGGTCCGCGCGTCACCATCGGCAATGGCTGCAAGATCCAGAACAATGTCGCCCTCTATGACGGGGTCGAACTCGAAGACGACGTGTTCTGCGGCCCGTCCTGCGTGTTCACCAACGTCAACAATCCCCGGGCCTTCCTGAACCGCAAATCCGAATTCCGGCGGACCCTGGTCAAGACCGGCGCCAGCATCGGCGCCAACGCCACCATCGTCTGCGGACACACGCTCGGCGCCTATTGCTTCATCGCGGCGGGCGCCGTGGTGGCGAAGGATGTGCCCGATTTCGCGCTGATGGCCGGGGTTCCCGCCCGCCGCATCGGCTGGATGAGCCATAATGGCGCCAAGCTCGGAGCCGATCTCGTCTGCCCGGAGACCGGGCGGCGCTACCGCGAGACCGCGCCCGACAGATTGGAGGAGATCGTCTGATGAGCGAGCGTCCCGCAATCGAGTTTATCGACCTGAAGGCCCAGCGCCAGCGCATCGGCAAGGCGATGGACGAGGCCATTCTGAAGGTCGTCCATGACGGCAACTACATCCTCGGCGAGCAGGTGGCGCAGTTCGAGGCCGGGCTGGCCTCCTTCTGCGGCGCGAAGCACGCGATCGCGGTCGCCAATGGCACCGATGCGCTGATCCTGGTGCTGGAGGCGCTGGGCATCGGGCCGGGCGACGCGGTGATCTGTCCCAGCTTCACCTTCGCCGCCACGGCCGAGGTCGTCGCCTGGATGGGCGCGACCCCAATCTTCGCCGAGATCGACGAGGCGACCTATAATCTCGACCCCAGCGCGATCGCCGCCGCGATCGAGACGGCCCGCAAGCACGAGCTGACCCCGAAGGCGCTGATCAGCGTCGACCTGTTCGGCCAGGCCTGCGATTACGAGCCGATCGAGGCGCTCTGCGAACGCAACGGCCTCGTCCTGATCGCCGATTCCGCCCAGGGCTATGGCGCGCGCTACAAGGGCCGGGTCGCCGGCGGGATCGGCGCCTTCGCCACGACCAGCTTCTTCCCAGCCAAGCCGCTCGGCTGCTATGGCGATGGCGGCGCGATCCTGACCAATAGCGACGAGCATGCCGAGCTGCTGCGGTCGCTGCGCTTCCATGGCAAGGGCTCCTACAAATACGACAATGTCCGCGTCGGGGTGAATTCCCGGCTGGACACGATCCAGGCGGCGGTGCTGATCGAAAAGCTGAAGGTCTTCGCCGAGGAGATCGAGAAGCGGCAGATCGTTGCGCAGCGCTATACCGCGGCGCTCAAGGATCTGGTCACGACGCCCTATGTCATGCCCGATTGCGTCTCGACCTGGGCGCAGTACACGATCCGGGTCGATGCCGATCGTCGCGACGCCTTCCAGGAAGCGTTGAAGGCCAAGGGCGTGCCGACGACGGTCTATTATCCCAAGCCGCTGCACCTGCAGACCGCCTACAGGCATTTCCCGGTCGCCGGCAACGGTCTGCCGATCTCGGAGCGGGTGGCCCGCGAAGTGGTTTCGCTGCCGATGCACCCCTATCTCGACGAAGAGACGCAGGACTACATCATCGCAGCCGTGCGCGAGGCTCTGGCCCTGTCGGCGGCGGCGGCGTGACCACGGGCCGACGCCTCGCCTATCTCTGCCTCGAGACCCCCCGGCCAGGACAGGCGACCTATACCCATGTCCATGAGATCATAGCCGGCTTGCGCGCGATCGGATGGGAGGTCGATCTGATCGCGACCGGGAGCGGCGGGGCCAGCTCCGGCTCGAGCTATCTCGCCCGGCTGCGCGACTATATCGGCGCGCAATGGCGGCTGATGCGCCGGCTCGGCGCCTATGACGGCGTGTATATGCGCGCCCATTTCGCCGCCTGGCCGGCCGCGGCCTTCGCTTCGGCCAGGAGCGTGCCGGTCTTCCAGGAGATCAATGGCCTGCCCGCCGACATCTTCGTGACCTATCCCTGGCTCGGGCGGCTGTCGGGGCTGGTGAACTGGCTCTATCGCAGCCAGATGAAAATGGCCGCACATGTCTTCGTCGTGACCGAGGGTCTGAAGCGGTGGGCGCAGACCGAAGCCGGGCATGAGCGGGTCAGTGTCGTCAGCAATGGCGCCAATACGGCCCTGTTCAATCCCGAGGGACCCCGGCCCGCAGGGCTCGGCACCTATGTCGCCTTCGTCGGCGGGCTGACGGCCTGGCACGGCATCGCCACCATGATCGCGGCCACGCGGCAGCCGAACTGGCCCGATCATGTCCGGCTTGTGATCATCGGCGACGGTGTCGAGCGTCATCTTCTGACCGGAGACAGCCTCGGCAGCCGCGTCCACTGGCTGGGCCGCCGGCCTCCCGAGGAGGTTGCAGCCTATCTCAGAGGGGCTCTGGCCGCCCTGTCGATCACCGAGGATTCCGCGGACCATCTCGCGACCGGGGTCGCTCCGCTGAAGCTGTTCGAGGCGATGGCCAGCGGGGCGGCCGTCATCGTCACGGACCTGCCTTTCCAGAAGGAGCTCGTCGGGACGCACGAGACGGGGATCGTCATCCCGATGAGCAACCCGCCGGCTCTCGCCGGTGCCGTCAGAGCCTTGGCCGACGATCCCGATCTGGCGCGCCGGCTCGGCCGCAACGGCGTCGCCTATGTCAACGCACACGCGACCTGGGCGAAGCGGGCTGGCGAAATCTCAGACGTGCTGACGCATAATCTTGATGCCGAAGCTCTACCTTCGCGCTAGTGGTGCTGAAATAGAGAAGTCGGCAAGGCATCCCGCCTGTGTCGCCCCGCCCGCTCACTCGCAGATGCGCAGCGCCTGCACCGATCAAAAGCTCCCAGCCTTATGAACCATCGGGTCGCTGTCCTCTCGTTCTCCCGGATCGCCCGCGACCGACGGGTCCTGCGGCAATGCGATCTGCTGGCTGAGCTCGGCGCCGAGCCGGTCGTCATCGGCTATGGCAGCACCGGCGAAAGCGTCGGCCATTCCCATCGTTTCTGGCCCACGCCGCAGCCGGATCTGGCGCATCGGCTGAAGACGGTGCTGCGGCAGCTGCCCGCCCATCTCGGCGTCTCGGCCGCGCTGGCGGGCTTCTGGATGCGGCCGGAATATCGGTGGGCGCTGGACCAGCTGCGCCGCTCCGGCTGCACCCTGGTTCTCGCCAATGACTGGCCCGCTCTCGTCGTGGCGGCGCGGTGGAAGGCGGAGAGCGGCGGCCTCGTGCATTACGACACGCATGAATTCGCCACGCTGGAATTCGATGAACGGCGGAGCTGGCGGGTGATCTACAAGCCCTATGTCACGCATCTCGAACGCATGGCGATCGGCGCCGCCGACCAGGTCTCGACCGTCGGACCGAAACTCGCCGAAGCGCTCCAGGAGCACTATCGCCTGCCCGAGACGCCTCTCGTCGTCAGGAACACGCCGGAGCAGATCGCCCTTCCCCCGGAACAGCCGACCGCCTGGCCGCTGCGACTCCTCTATCACGGGCAGGTCCTGGAAGATCGCGGGCTCGAAGCCCTGATCGACAGTATTCCGCTCTGGCAGACCAGGCATCGGCTGACGATCCGCGGCGATGGCAACGCCGCCTATATCGACCGGCTGCGCCGTCGCGTCGCCGAGACCGGCGCGCAGGCCCAGGTCAGCTTCGAACCCGCCGTCCCCCCCGGCGAGGTGATGAGTCTCGCCGCAGCCCAGGCCGATATCGGGGTGCATTTCACGCCGCTCGAGACCAAGCAGCGTCATTTCAGCCTGCCCAACAAGCTCTTCGAATATATCGGCGCCGGGCTGGCGGTCGCGGTATCGCCGGGGGCGGATCTGCGACGCATCGTCGAGGCCTATGGCCTGGGTGTCGTCAGCGCCGATGCCGGATCCCGCGCCGTGGCGGATGCCATCAACGGGCTGACCCAACCCGCCGTCGTCGCTTATCGCCGCAATGCGCGCCTGGCCGCATTGGAGCTCTGCTGGGAGCACGAGCGCGAGATTCTGCGCGAGAGCTTCAGGTCGATGCTGGAGCGCAGCGGCGCCCGCTGCGAGCGCCACTCAGCGCAATGACACGCGGAAGCGCTCGGCCCATAGACCGAGGCTGACGATCCGCCAGAGCGCGAAATCGAAGGGCTTTCGCCCATCGAGGATATCGGTGGCCAGGCGGCGGACGCCGGCGGGGTCGAGCAGGCCGGGCAGCAACCGCAAGGTCCGCTCGACGCCGTCCAGAACCAGATGCCGCAGGGGCCCCCTGAACCATGCCTCTTCGGGCGTGGCGAAGCCCAGCTTGTCACGGCGCTGCGACACCTCCGGCGGCAGGATATCGGCCATGGCACGCCGCAGCACGCGCTTCGTATCCGCGCCGACCAGCTTGTGCTGGTTGCCGAGGGCGAGCGCGAAATCGACCAGTGGCGGGTCCAGGAACGGCACCCGCGCCTCGATCGAATGCGCCATGCTGTTGCGATCCTCCCAGTGCAGAAGCATGGGCATGTTCGAGGCATGGGCCATCACCAGGCAGTAGCCGGCTATGTCTTTCGGGGCCGCCAATCCGAGCGACTCCGCCGCCGTCTGCAACGCCGTCGGCTGCCGGGACAGGGCGGCCAGAGCCTCCGTCGCCATCCAGCCATGCTGCATCTGCCCGCGATGGGTCCGCCGCACATTGGCTTTCAGCCCTTCCGGCGCGAGCGAGAAGCCGAGCCTGGCGATTTGCAGCAGCAGCGACTGTCCATGAGTGGATTGGCGATCCCGCATCACCCGCGCCAATTCCCGCAGGCGAAAGGAGCGGGCGAGCTCGGCTAGATAGACCGGGAACAGGCTGTGATATCCGGCCAGAATCTCGTCGGCGCCCTGCCCGTCCAGCATCACCTTGATGCCGGCCTTGCGGGCCTCCTCGAAGACGCACCATTGCGCGAAGATCGAGGTGGATCCGAAGGGTTCGTCCTGATGCCAGGTGATGTCGGATGCGCGTTGGAAGACATCCTCCGCACGCGGGAAGATGAAATGCGCCCGGGCCCCGGTCCGCTCCACGACCGCATCCATGAAGGGCTTCTCGTCGACCGACTTATCCTCGTAGCAGGCCGAGACCGTGTGCAGCCCGGCCGAGGATGCCGTCAGCATCTGCGCCATCAGGCAGACGATGGAGGAGGAATCCAGCCCGCCGGACAGGCATGAGCCGACGGGGACATCGGCGCGCAGATGCAGGCGCACGGAATCGCTCAGCAGCGCTCTGAACCGGTCGGCGGCATCCCGCTCCGAGATCGGCGCAATGTCCGGCAGGGCGACCGCGTGCCAACGCCTGACGACCGGGGCGGAGACCCGCCCTGCGGAGAGGTCGATCAGGGCGGATTCGCCACCCCGAAGCTGCAGGATGCCGGCAAAGAAGGTTTCGGCGGTATGGTCGGAGATCCCATTGGCGAGGAAGTCATGCGCCCGTGCCAGGTTGAGCGCGCGCGGGATGCCGGGGAGTTCGAGCAGCTGCTTGATCTCGGAGGCGAAGCCGATCCCCTGCGCATTGGCGACGAAATAGAGCGGCTTGATGCCGTACCGGTCGCGCGCCGCGAAGAAGCGCTTGGCGAGATCGTCCCAGATGATGAAGGCGAACATGCCGCGCAGCCGCGCCAGCGCGCTCTCGCCCCAATGGATATAGGCGAGGAGCAGCACCTCCGAATCCGACTCGGTGGTGAACGCCACGCCCTGCGCCCGCAGCTCGTCGCGCAGTTCGATGTAATTGTAGATCTCACCGTTGAAGACGAGCTGATAGCGCCCCGACGGATCGGCCATGGGCTGCAAGCCATTGTCCGACATGTCGATGATGGCCAGCCGCCGATGGCCCAGCGCCACCGGACCCGCGGGGCTGTCGAACACGCGCCAACCGCGCCCATCCGGGCCGCGATGCGCCACGATGTCGATGCAGCCAGGATCGGGCGGGAAGCCAATCGAGCCGAAAATTCCACACATGATCGGTGCCTTGGATCCTGAACGACGGAGCCGGCTGGCCTCACATGGCCTGCCGGATGCTGGCGATGACGGCCTCGGCAGCATGGCCGGTGCCGTAATCTTCGATATCGGACCGCGGCAGCCAGTCGGAACTGGTCCAGAGCCGGTTCCAGCCATGTGCGATGGTTTCAGTCCATTCGGTCTCGTCGCGCAAGGTGATGCAGGGCCGGCGCGCGAAATAGGCCTCCTTCTGCAATCCCCCGGAATCGGTCAGCACCAGGGCACAGGCGTCGAGCAGGCGCACCATGTCGAGATAGCCGACAGGGTCGATCATCCGGATGCCCCCGGTTTCGGTGCCCGAGCGGGCGATGGCCTGGCGGGTGCGGGGATGCAGGGGCAGGATGACCGGCAGGCCGCCGGCCGCGTCTGTGATCGCGGCCATTACCCGCTGCAGGCGCACGGGATCATCCGTGTTCTCCGCCCGGTGGACCGTGGAGAGCACGAAACCGCCCTCCGCGATGTCCAGGCGGCGCAGGATGGCCGAGGTCTCGCGCGAGCGCTTCTGCGCATGCAACATGGCGTCGTACATGACGTCGCCGACCTGATGAACCCCGTCGACGATGCCCTCAGTCCGGAGATTGTCGACCCCCGCGCGGGTCGGGCTGAGCAGCAATGTCGAGACATGGTCGGTCAGGACGCGGTTGATCTCTTCCGGCATGCGCCGGTTGAAGGAGCGCAGCCCGGCTTCGACATGGACGACCGGGATCTGCAGCTTCACGGCCGCCAAGGCTCCCGCCAAGGTCGAGTTGGTATCGCCATAGACCAGGACCCAGTCGGGCCGATGCTCCAGCAGGACCCGCTCGATCCCCTCCAGCATCTGCCCGGTCATGGCGCCGTGCGATCCGCCATGGATGGCGAGGTTCTGATGCGGCCGGGGGATGTCGAGCTCGTCGAAAAACACCTCGGACATCATCTCGTCGAAATGCTGGCCGGTGTGGATCAGGATCTCCGAGAGATCGGGAGCAGCCCTGAGCGCCCGGCTGACCGCGGCCGCCTTGATGAATTGCGGGCGGGCGCCGACAATGGTGAGGATCGTCTTTGATGTCATATCGATGATTCCGCCCCGGTTTTCGTGTAATCCGCCAATGTCTGCTTCGCTAACGCAAGCGGGTCATGCCATGTCTCGACGAAATGCCGGGAATGTTGTCCCATCGCGTGAAGATTTGCGCGCGGCGCGGCGATCAGGCCGCGCATGACATCATAGAGGCTGTCAGGATTTGCTTCTATGATCGGCAAATCTGACACGAATGAGTGATCTACAGCCTCGAGGTCATTGCGCCGGAGATAGGCTACGACAGGCTTGCCGAGCGACATCGCTTCGACGCCGAGGCCGCCATACCAGCCGGCGAGCAGCTGGTCGATGACGACATCGCTTTGTCGATACCGCGCGAGCGCTTCCGCGCGCGGAAGCCCCTCCACCAGGTCCAACTCGAAAACGGCGCCTTCGCTTTTTAGCCGGCTGGCTGCGGCCAGTACATATTCCGTGCCCTTGGCGCCACGATGGCTGGGCGCGTGCGCGAAGATCAGCGGACGAGACGCATCTGCCGTGGGTGGGGCCGGTGAAACGCTGGCAGGGTCGAAGCTGGCATAGGGAAGAAAGCGCGTGCGCTCCGGAAGCACCTGCAAGAGGTCCGGGTTCAAGGCGTAGTGAATGGGGACGTGCCGGGCGAACGCAGCAATGGTCCGGCGCTTCCATGCGTCTGAGCCGGGCACATAATAGCGATCGCCCAGTTCATGGGCGATCGAGGCCTCGAACAGCGCGAGCGACCTGTCGTGTTGACGCGCATCGTCTCCCTGCCAGGTGACGGCCAGTTTCTTGCCCATCGCCGACAGGAGCGGCAGATCCTTGAGCCAGATCGCACGGCAATAGAGTCGCCACGCCACGGATAGCGGGTTGCGCCACTCCAGCCTGTCGAGCGCGGGATAGGCATGAGGCACCAGGCAGCTTTGCCCGAAAGAGAAATGCACGACATCGGCCCAGGCGATGGCTCGCCAGAGGAGTCGCCACCGTGCAGCTTCCCTGACCAAGATGCGCGCATTGGGAGGCGCCAATGCCTGATCGGCGGGGAATCCCTGCGCCGTTTCTTCGATGACGATGCAGCGGCTATCGGCGCCCAGCGCCCTCTCGGCGGCCGCGAGCTGGGCCGACTGACCAGCGACATTCCAGGGGCAATGGAGGATCCGCAATGGGCGCCCGTTGCGAATAATGGCAGGCGGCTGAGCCATATCTGCTCAGCGCTCTCCGGAAAGGGTCGGACCCAGCCCATCCTCGAAGCGACGGAATTGCGAAAGATCGAAGCGGGTGGCCAGCTTCGTCAGGTCGGGAACCACGCGAGGCGGCACGGTGCCCGCCGGCAAGACGAGGTTTCGCGCAAAGACAGGCGCCAATCCCAGATGCTTGCCGATCATTGTCGCGACGTGCTCGATCGAATGCGCCTCAGGCGCCGCGACGTTGAAGATGCCGCTCCACGAGTCGCGCAACGCGACGAGCAGGACCTGGCAGAAATCATCGACATAGGTTGGGGCGAACTCCATGCCGCCGCCATCGACCGGCAGCGAGACGGGAACGCCTTGCCGGATGCGACGGATCAGATCAGGGATCAGCCGCTCTGCCTGGTTCGGCCCGTAGGGAGCAAAGACGCGCAGGACAGATATCGGAAACAATGCCGAATAGGGCCGCGACAGAATTTCCGCGGCAAATTTCGTAGCGCCGAGGTTCGAGACGGGCTGCAGGCTCGCGGTTTCGACCAGCGGCTGCAGAAACGGTTCATAGACCGTGCCGCTGGACACCAGGCAGAAGCGCTGCACACCAGCTTTGGCTGACGCATCAAGCAGCTCATGCGTTCCGGCCACATTGACCCTGAACATCTCGTCAGCGTCGCCCGGAAATGCGCGATAGGCCCGGGACTGAGCGAGGTGAGCCACGGCGTCGATCGTGTCCGGCAGGCGCAGCGGCTGGCCTGATCCGAGGCTATGGACCAAGGCCGCCGCGCCATGCGGAACGGCGGCTTCGTCACGGACCAGGGCCGTGACCCCGTGCCCGTGACTCAGGGCCTCCCTGACGAGGGCCTGCCCGACAAAACCCGAGGCGCCAGTGATCAGAATATGCATCCGCTCAATCCTCAAGCGGGCTTCGTCACCAGAACAGAAATGCCATTGGGGTTCGCATCATTGATCTGCCATTCCCGGGCGCCGAGATCACGAAGCCAGCCCTCGACCTCTTCCTGGGTATGCTGCCAAGCGTTGTGAGGATGATACCAGTCGAAATTGACCATATTGTTGGTCTCGTAATCGAATGCGTCATTCCAGAAACACTTGACGAAGTTATAATAGATGAGCCGCTGGACATCGTGCGTGCCCGCCGGAATGCCCAAAACCGGGATCGGTTTCTCCAGGGTGATCTTGGCGTTGAGCCGAGACAGTTCGCGCCCGAGCTCTGTCAGACCTTCGCAGGCCGCGTAGCATTCGTCCGGCGTCATGGGCATGAAATTCTTGCGGATATGCTCGTCGCAGAACACACGCGCCGGTCCCATCTTCTTGTAGACATAGAAGAAAAACTGCCCGCCCGGCTCGAGCTTGCGGTATAGCGCCTCGACGGCGAGCCTGGTGTCGGGGGTATGGTGCAGCACCCCGTCGGCGATGATGAAGTCGAAGTAATCGTCCGGGAAAGGCGCTTCCATGAGATCGGCCTGAACGACCGTGCAATTGGCCAGATCCCGCGTATTCTCATAGGTCGTCACAGCCGCGGCCGAGATGTCCAGCGCGAACACCTCGCCCTTGGTCTGCTCGGCCATGAAGCGCGAGTTGAAGCCAGAGCCCGGGCCGCATTCGAGGATGCGCTTGCGCTTGGCATGGAAGGCCTTCAACTCGTCGAGATTGGCGAGGTTGAACTTCTTCATGAACCAGCCGTACAGGAATTCCTGGTGCTGGGGCTCAAGGCCGTAATTCTTGAACCGCCGCCATTTATCGGAAAAAGTCTCGTTGGTCTTGGCCTGCTCGGCTGCTGCAGCGCGCGCGGAAGTCTGTTGCCAGGGCAGGTTGTGCTTCTGCGCGAAGGCAGACAAATCCTGCTGCAACACGCCGGTGAGGAATGACGGAACGCCGTCGATGATCGGCACCCAGCGGCCATCGGATGTCTTTAGCACACCCTCGCGGATCTGATCGCCATCCGTTTCAAATGCTTCGACTGAGAGCGGCTCGCCGCCGAGTTGGGCCGGTCTGAAATGGGAAACGCTGCTGGCGCGCAATGCCGTGATCCTTGGTCGGTGAGGTGGTTCGATCGAGTTCGTGTGGTCCTAGTCAGAGGCAAACTGGCCGTCCAGCGCTTTCATCAACCTCCGGAGCAGACGACTCCGGCGTGCGCGGCAGACAGTCATAGAGCGCTGCGAGCTTTTCCCACTCGACCGCCGCATCCATGTTCGCCAAGGCCGTGCTTGTATTGGCCGCGCATTGATTTCTCAACGCCATGTCACCGGCAAGACGATTAATGGCGGCAGCGATCGATCGTGGGTCGTAAGGATCGAATATCAGTCCGACACGGTGAGTGTCGACGAGGCGCCTAGCCTCAGGATAGTGCGCGACCAATACGGGCAATCCCGATGATAGATACTCGAAAATCTTGTTCGGCAAGGCATATGTGAAATTCTTGCACAGATTCGGAAGCGTCCAGATCCCGGCATCGGCGCCGCGAGCGGCTGAAACGACGTCCTTGGAGGGGACAGCCGGAGCCAGGATAAGTCGGTCCGAGGCGCCGACGCGCGCCGCGAGCCGCGCATAGCCCGGGCCGTAAGTTTCAATTTCCGGCCCGCGGATGACAAAGGTGCACTGAGGTGCGTGAGCCAATGCTTCAATCACCGGCTCGATCATTCGGGAAGGACCAATGCCACCCTGCCACAACAAGGTAAAACGGTCCGAGGGTATGCCGAATTGCTGCTTCAACGACGGATAGGGGCGACTTGCCACGAGTGTGCGATCTGGAATGTTGCGGATCACTGCAACTTTGCGGCTCCCGTCGCCGAGGGTCTGCGACATCTCATCGGCGATGGATTGGCAGACTGTCACCAAGTCCGAAGCGTGCTGAAAGCAAAGCCTTTCAAGCCAGCGATACGCTGCTCTCCGAGCGCGGGAATGGGAACGGTAGACGCCACGTAGCGGTGACCAAGTCACGTTCTCCGAGTACCACTCGTGGAAATCGCAAACAACATGGGCGCCGCTTTGCCGCGCGGCTGTCAAAGCGATCAGCGCAGTATTCAGATCATGGGCGTGAAATGCGAAAGGCTCGTGAGCCTGAGCGGCCTTCAGCATATCGCGGCCCAAAAAGCCGGGAAATTGCTCGGAGAAGCGGGCAGCCGACATTGGCAGCGCCTCGAATGTGATCCTTTCCTCCCAGTCGACGGCGGTACAGCTGGACCCATTCCATTGCGGATCGGTCCAGATGACATGGACTTGGAACCCACCTGCCGCCAACACCCGCGCTTCACGCTCAACTCTTGGATCGAAGCGGATGTCGGCGATAACCAACATGACGATCTGGCGGCCAACAGGGCGGCCGCCCACTCCTAAACGATTGAAAGAAAACCAGGCGCGACCGAATGCCCAGACGTTTCCCGGCCAGGCAGCCCAACCTGCGACGCTGCGAGTGGCTTGGCGCGTGGCGATGTAGAAAATGCGAAAGGACGGCCTTAAGGAAACGGCCAAACGCAGGGCTGGTGGGCGCAGTCGCGCCTCCAGCCTCGGCCGTGATCCAACAAAGGTGCGTAGCTTGGCGACCACGGGCTTGAACAGCCGATACCGCTCGGCATGCCTGCCGAGGCGGGTCAATTCATCATCTACAGCCGGGCGTGTCATGCCATTGAGACGCAGGTTCAAGCTGCCGGACGGAAAGGCCGGCCTAAATCGCCGCCATAAAAGCCGTTGATTTCACACCAAGCATCGAATGAGAGCAGGGACCATATCAGTGGTAGCCGATTGGCCGCTCCGCTCATGTGCTGCTCAATCGCGTCGGCCACGTAAGCGGGTTGAAAGACACCCCGCGCGGCAATACGGTCGGGGGCCAGAATTTCGCGGATCCAGGATTGGAGAGGACCCCGGTACCAAGATGCATCCGGCGGTCCAAAGCCCATTTTCGGCTTGTCGGCAACGATCGGCGGAACCCAGTCCCGAATGGCATCGCGAAAAACTTTCTTGCCCGTCTCACCGTCGTAAAGCAGTTGCCAATCATAGCACATGGCAAGGTCGATAACCTCATTGTCTATAAGCGGTACCCTGGCTTCCAATGAATGAGCCATGGAGAGTTTATCCTCCACCATCAGCAACCCGGTAAGATAAGTCTTGGTATCGGCATACATGAGACGGTCAAAATCAAATTCCGACGGGCAGCATTTAAGCAAATTGGAAAGCGCCCCCGCCACGGTGTACCCGCCACCAGAGCGGCGTGCCATGGGGGTGAAGGCGGTGTCGATGTCCTGTGGCGGCACCGGAAAGCAGTACAATTCAAGCATGCGTCGCATCGGATCGAGCGAGAGGCCGGTCGGCTTTAGTGCCCGGCCCAAGAGACGAGCTAGCAAGCTAGGCTTGGGTGAATTTGACACCGGATACGGCTGTCGCAGGTGCGCATAGCGGCCAACATAGCCGCCGAGAATCTCATCACCGCCACAGCCCGACAGAACGACTTTCGAATCCTGCGCGACGCGCTGGGCAATAAGATAATTGACATATGCCATTCCCATACGCGGCTCCTCCAGCGCATCGATCGTGGCGTGGAGCGAGGCCATCATTGCAGTCGGTGCAAGCTCAAGTTCAACGTGCTCTATTTGAAGATGCCCCGCGACGGCGCGGGAAAAGTCCCGCTCATCCACAATCCGGTCTGCGCCAACGCCGGTCAGGTCGAATAGGCAGGAGTAGGCCTTCACTCCAGGGCTGATGCGGTGCGCACCAGCCACAAGCGCCGAGGAGTCGATACCGCCCGAAAGATAGGCCATTACTGGCACATCGGCTGCCATTTGGCGCTGGATCGTGTCCTCCAGCATGCAGCGGAATTCTTGAGCAGCCGGCTGGGCGGCACTCTGACGCCGGTTGAACGACATGTCCCAGAACTGGGTCGTCCTTCGCCGTCCAGGCTCGTCAACAAGTAGATGCCCACCGAGAAGCTGGCGGACATCCTTAAACATCGAGCGCCCATCCCAGATATTCTGCTGCAGGAAATATGCATAAACCGCGCCCTCGTCTGGCTCTTTTTCAACCAGTCCCGAAGCGTGTATGGCGCGCACTTCTGAAGCGAAGATCAGCGCGCCGTCGCGCCGTTCGGCAATGTAGAGAGGTTTAATCCCGAGCCGGTCTCGCCCGAGCATGAGGCGACGGTTGATCTGATCCCAGACCGCGAACGCGAACATACCATTGAGGCGCGACAAGAGCCCTTCGCCCCATTGCTCATAACCATGCACCAGCACTTCTGTATCAGAATGGTCGGTGGCGAAGTGGTGGCCGGCGGCTTCAAGCTCACAACGAAGCGCTACATGGTTGTAGATCTCGCCGTTAAAAACGACCCAAACCGTCCCGTTCTCGTTGGACATTGGTTGGTGACCGGTGGCGATATCGACAATCGAGAGTCGGCGGAAGCCGAGTGCCACATCGCGATCGGACCAGAACCCTTCGTCATCCGGCCCCCGATGTGGGATCGAATCCGCCATCATTTTCACGCGCGCGGGCGCGTCAGAATATGCTCCGCGATGGAGAATGCCTGCAATTCCACACATGGTTGATCGCCTTTTGAGAACTCAACAGCCGAGGACGAGCGGGGCCTTCGGGTCGCGATAGATCGCGGTCAGCGCGCGCGCCGACTTTAGGGGATCGTGCCAGCGCTCGACATAAGCGCGAGAACGTTCGCCCGCCGCCACCAGTGCCTGCGGATCAGCAAGTATGACGGCCAGATCATTTTCCAGCGTCCGCTCGTCTATGCGCAACACCGGCATTTCGTTCCACATCGAGGGCGGCACGAATGAGCGATCTTCCTCACGGATGAAGGCAGCGACAGGTTTACCCATCGCCATTAGCTCCACTGCGAAACCGCCGTACCAACCTGCAAGAATCTGGTCGATCGCGAGATCGGCTGAGCGATAGAGCTTCATCGCCTCCGCATGCGGCGTATTTTCGACAAGAATTAGATCAAAATCGAAACGGCTCCGGAGCCGTTCGAGCGTAGCAAGGATCATCGAAGTGCCCTTGATACCAGCGTTGCTTGGCGCATGTAATATCCGCGGCCGGCGGCCGGGTTCTGGTAGATTGACCGTCTCCGCCATTACATCGACATTAGCATATGGCAAGAACTCCCCTTGGGGTACCATATGTCCGATTTCGGGATTGAGGTAGAATACTCGATCCATCAAGGGCAATAGAGTTTTAATCATTGCTCTGCGGTTAGTATCGAGACTGTCGATGCATGCGCCAAAGGCTGGGCATGCCTGATCTCTGCACATGGTCACAGCATTTATACGATGAGATTCGCGAGCTTGGCGAGCGTCGCAGCCTTGCAGCGTCATCACTACGGTGCGGCCAAGGCGCCGCGCCAGATGTACATCGCTCAATGCCTTTCTATCCATGTCCCGGCTAGCGCCGTAAGTCATACCGAAATCGTCCCACAGCATAAAGCTGCGGCCAAAATAATAATGAATTACGTCGTAGCGGAGAGGTGCAGTAAGGCTGAATACACTCCGGTTGAACCGCGCGCGGCGGGTGTTTCTTGCGTATTCGCTCAGTGTGCGCTCCGCTGGATAGCCGATCCAAGTGCCATAATTCTGCACCACGTCGCTCTTGTGCCCTAGCGCCCTTTCGGCGCGAGACAGAGTCCAGGGTTGATTGCCCACGTTGACAGGGCCGTGAAGGATACGCATCGTCAGCTTCGGCTTTCCGCCTGCAGGGCGCGCGGCAATGCATCGTACAGTGCAGCAAGTTTTTGCCATTCACCCTCTGCATCAATACTTTTCAAGGCGGCAAATGTATTGGCGCGGAAACTCTCGGCCAGCCCGGGCTCGTTGATCAATCGGTTGATCGCGGCGGCAATTGATAGCGGCTCATACGGCTCGAAAGTCAAGCCGATGCTGTGAGTGTCGACAACGCGCCGGGCTTCTGGATAATCCGCCACGAGCAGCGCGAGATTAGAAGCTGTGTACTCGAAAATTTTGTTCGGCAAGGCGTATGTGAAGTTCCGACACAAGTTTGGCAAGGTCCAAATTCCGGCATCTGCGCCGCGCGCCGCTACTACGACGTCTCGCGAGGTCACAGGGTCAATGAGAATGAGCCGGTCTGCTGAGCCAGCCGTTGCCGCTACGGCCCTATAAGCGTCGCCGAAAATGTCGAGCGAAGGTCCCCGTATAACCAGGACGCAATTAGGAGCGAATTCTAACGCTCTGATAATCGGCTCGATCAATCGGGTTGGCCCGGTACCTCCCTGCCAGAGCAGCACAAACTGACTTTCTGGCAAACTAAGTTGTGCCTTGAGCGGCGGATAATCTTTTGTAGGAACGGTCGAAAGGGTTGGGATGTTTCGGATGACATGGACTCTGCGGCCGGCGCCGAGTTCGCTGCTGAGCGCCTCTGCGATTGAATCACAGACCGTGATGACGGCGCTGGCCTCGCGCAATACCCTCGCCTCCAGCGCCTGAAGCTCCGCTTTCCAATCTTCGGGATAGGGCTGCCAGGCTTGCGATGCAGGATCCCAGTGCACGTTCTCGGAAGTCCATTCGTGGAAGTCTGCAACAAAATGCGCACCAGTCAGGCGAGCGGCCGCTAGGGCTGCGAGGCAAGTGTTGAGGTCGTGGCCATGGAAAGCGAGGGGCGGCTTAGGTCCAATCACCTTCATCGCCGCATCGAACATGTGGCCGGCGATGAAACCTGGTCGCTCAACGCAGAAGCTGGCCGCCTCGCGCGGGATCAATCGAATCGTGATGCCTTCCCCCCATTCTGGAACGGGCTTGGAGCCTTCGGGATTTGCAAGGTCGGGGCACAGCACCTCAACCAAGTATCCAGCGCGCGCCAGCGCCAACGCCTCCCGCTCGACGCGAGGATCATTCCAAAGGTCGGAGACCACCAGCATAATAATGCGATTGCCGATAGCCCGCGCTCCGATCCCCGGAGCCGAGGCCTGTGCCGCGGCGCGGGTCAATCGTCCGGCCGCCCCGGTCTTGCTGCTCAGCTGGCGTGCCAGTTGCCAGTGCATTAACATAAAGTCGCGCGGGCTGAATTGTGCGAGCCGCGACGCTGCTGCGATAATGGGCAACAGCGCAGGCTTGACCTGCGCTGCAAGGCCCGGCGACCAGCGTGCAGCGGCATGGAGCAACTTTGTAATCATTGTCCACACCTTGAAGCTAGCGATCGCCGCGGCAAGTCTCTGTACAGAGCGACGAGCTTCTCCCACTCGTCATTTTGCTTAAGGTGGCAGATCAGCTTCGCGGCATTGGCGCGAAACCCGTCGGTGAGCGTCGCATCTCCAATAAGGCTGTTGATTGCCCTGGCAATAGCCATGGGATCGAGCGGATCGAAGGTAAGCCCAAGCCCGTTGACCTCCACGAAACGACGCGCTTCTGGATAGTCTGCCGCCAATACGGGCAGGCCTGCGGCGGCATATTCAAAGATCTTATTTGGCATTGCATATATAAAGTTCTTGCCGAGCCCAAGAACCGAATAAATCCCCGCATCCGCCCCGTTTGCAGCAGCTACCACATCTCGAGATGGGACGGGCGGAAGAAGTATCAGCCGATCCGCGAAGCCTCCGACTCGCGCAATTTGCCGATAGCTTTCGCCATAAAGGTCTAGAGAAGGACCACGCACCACTAATACGCAACGCGGTGCGTAAGCCATCGCTTCAATGATCGGCTCAAGCAGCCGCGTTGGCCCTGTTCCGCCTTGATAAAGCAGTAAAAATTGACCGTCGGGAACGCCTAATACTTCCTTGAGAGAGGAGTAGGGCCGCGTTGGCTCAATCGAAACATTTGGCACGTTCCGGACCAGATGAATCGAACGCTGTCCGGCGATCTCAGCCGAGATAGCCTGTGCGATGTGTTCGGAAACAGTTATGCTAGCCGAGGCCTCCAGCACAAGGCGGTGTTCAAGAGCCTTTAGTTCTTGGCGCCATTCTGCGGGGTACGGCTTCCAAGCTAATGTTAGCAGATCCCAATGGACGTTCTCCGATGTCCATTCGTGGAAATCGATGACAAGGTGTGCGCCGGTCATTCTGGCCAGTGCATAGGCGACCAAGCCGGTATTGAGATCGTGTGAATGTATGGCGAGAGGCTTCAGGGCTTCTGCAACCCTCAGCGCGATGTCGAACAGCAGACCGCCCTCAAAACCGGGCCGCTCGCTCACATAATGAGACGCCCGCCAATCAACAAAGCGGGCATCGACCCCTGGACCCCAGTTGACTGCGACGCCTGGATCCTTGCCAAGCGTAGGATCGGGACAGAGGATGGTAACGGCATAGCCGGCCGCAGCGAGCGCCCTCGCCTCACGCTCGACACGCGGATCGACGCGCAGATCCGAGACGACGATCATTAGAACAGCGTTACCAGACGCACGATTCCCGATTCCGAAGGCAGACGGATCGGATAATGCTCCCATCAGCCGCTTCTTTGCCTCGGCGGCGTCTCGCGCCAATTCGGTCATTACCAGAGCGTGATGCTGAGCCTCGGCCTCGATGCGCGCCGCTGCGTCGTCGTGCTCCTTTTCCCATTGGCTGCGCGTATCCATACCGAGCTTGTGCTTAGCCCAGGTGACGTTGTCGCGCGTCGCGACCGCAATCAAGGCATGGGCGGCCGGACGTATTGCCGCGGCGAAGCCTGGAAATCGAGCCGCTATGGATTTAATGCGAGACCCTGCCCTCATGCTGGCACAACCGCTTCTTCGCCAAGGCCATTTAGAGTTAGTATAAACTCGAGATAGGCTTTCGCCTGAATATCGACAATTCGTCGGGCCGAATGGCGCGCATCCATCCAAGCCTGCGCGGCAAGGCCAAGCCCTGCGGTATCTTCTGGATCGGACACAATCTGCCGAAGCCGCCCCGCGCACTCCTCTACCGTCTGCGCGCCTAAACAGGGCGGCGCCTCGCCAAAGAATAGCGTAAGTTGGGCCTCGTCGATTGCTGTAATCAGCCGGCGACCAAGCGCCATAGCCTCGAAGGCGACGCCGCCGAGCGCCGGCAGCATGAATTGATCAACCACGGCGTGGGCTTTGCAATACGCCTGCCACAGCTCCCGCTTCTTCATCGTTGGCAACCAGATCACCTTGTCGGCTATGCCAAGCTGAGCGATCAGCGCCTTGCTATCCTCCACATCCCGCCCCCAAGCGACCAAATGAAGTTGGAAATCAAAGCCCTCGTCAGCCACAATCCGCGCCGCGCGAAAAAGAATGTCGTTGCCTTTTGTCCAGGAGCCGCTGCGGTCCTTCCAATGCTGACGGGCTGGGCTGAAAATCACCGGTGGGACGGCCGGCGGCGTCAGTCCCGGATTCTCGGCACGGAATCGCATCAGCTTGCGGTCATCGAACGCGTGCGGCAGGTGGATGACGCGCGCTGGTTCGAGTCCCATCCGGGCAACCGAGGGCAGGACATCAGAGTTGGTAACAAACACGCCGGTCGCATGACGATAGGCACAACGCGTCAATGCGCCGTAGAAGCTGTTCTCGAATGGCAGCTCCCGCAGCGTGCCATGCTCATATGCGCAATAACGTTCAATCCCGTTCATACATGCAATGACCCCATCCAGCGAATAGAGCTGCACAACATCATAGTCACCGAGAATACGAAAAAATCGTCGAGGATGTTTGGTCAAATAATCGCTTAGCCTGTCACGGTCTACAGCGCCTAGATTTGATTCTAACTCCATGGTCTCTTTTACGCGCAGTGCAAAGGCGCGGTCGCGCTTCACGAGCGCCTCATTGTCCGTCCAGCGAGACAGTTGAACGGCTTCAACCCGGTAGAAGGCGAGCAGCGGCTGCGCAGCGAGATAAATGGCTCGGCGTCGCAATTCCCGGCCGCCGCGGACCAGGCGAGATTTGAACGCGTAGTGGGATGCTATCATCGATCGCACTACGGGGCGGAGCGCGTTTCGCAGGCGTGACGGCGACCGCAACGCCGGGATAGATAGCGTCGTCCACTCCCGCTCTTGCGAAAGCAATGTACCTGTCGACGGTGCTGTTGATTCCAGCCCGGACCCCTCACAGGTTGGAACCTTGTCGATTCCTAGGTTCTCAACGACAGCAATGGCTGCCATTTGACTCCAGCTAAGCGCAGTCATTGGTTTGCCGGCCGCCTGCTGGAGATGGCGCACGTGCCCGAGGCTGCGTGCCTCCATATACGTCCAAAGCAGCCGAGTTAGCTTGTCGAGGCCAAGGTGCCGCGCCTTGAGATACTGGATGCAGGCATCAGCGGGCCCTTGCACAAACCAATCGGGCCGTTTCCAGCCTCTTAGACTCGTGCTCCACCAATCCGGCGCATCGGCGTCCACATCACCGGTGAATTCTACATCCTCCCACTCGGGAGTGCTCATTACATGGTAATAATCGTATGAGATGACATCCGCTTCAACGCCATACTGGCGTTGGATGCGGGCATTATTGTAGGCATTATTGGCGATGTTACCGATATGTAGCACCCGCAACGGTCGGCCTAGCCGTGCAGCAATGGTCTTTAGCGTCTGGTTCTCGAACGGCTGGCTCATGAAGAACCATTGGCATCGCTGGCGCGCAGCCGCGCATAAATCGCAGCCAGGCGCTCCCATTCGCTCTCGGCATCCAGTTCCAACAACGCCTGTCGCGTGTTTGCCCCCATGCGCACACGCAGCGCCTTGTTTTCCACCATCACATTGATCGCATGAGCGATAGACCGCGGATCATCTGGTTGAAACGACAGGCCGACGTCGAACCGATCCACCAGACGCGAAACTTCTGGATAATTGGCAACGAGCAGCGGCAGACCAGCTGCCATATACTCAAAGACCTTGTTCGGCAGCGCATAGATGAAATTCCTGCCCATCCCCAGCACCGTGTAAACTGCCGCATCCGCCCCTCGTGCCGCCACCACCACATCACGCGAGGGTACGGCTGGCGCGAGCACCAGCCTATGCGCGGCACCGGCTCGGGCGGCGATAGCGGCATAGCTAGGGCCCCATCGTTCGAGTTGAGGACCGCGGATTACCAGCGTGCAGGCCGGTGAGTGGGCAAGCGCCTCGACGATCGGCTCTATCAATCGAGAGGGTCCTAGGCCGCCCTGGTAGAGCAGAACGAAGCGCTCCTCCGACAATCCAAGCTCTTGTTTTAAACTCCGGTACGCGCGCGTCGGTACAGCCGACATCGACGGGATATTGCGCACCACATCCGGTCGACGTCCGCCACCGAGCTCCCTCGCCATAGCGTCCGCGATCGAGTCGCACACTGTGACTACCGCATCAGCGTTGATCAGGCTGTGTCGTTCGAGCCACCTATAGGCCAGCCGCTGCGGCCATGAGTGCAGCGAGAACCTTTCGGTTTCTATGTTATACGTAACATTCTCCGAGTACCATTCGTGAAAGTCGCAAACCACCTTAGCGCCCGTTCGACGTGCGGCTGCGAAGGCAATGAATGCCATATTTAGATCATGAGCATGAATTGCGAAGGGGTTTTCGTTCAGAAGCGCAGCGAAGAGTTCGTCTCCAATGAAACCCGGCCATCTCGTGCAGAAAAGCCCGGCTTGGTCGGCGATGGGCATGAAGTTCACGCCTGTGCCCCAATCGACAGGACCGTCATCCCAATTACTCGTTTTTGGGAACACAATCTTGATCCTATAATTCGCTTTCGCGAGCGTCCTCGCCTCGCGTTCGATCCGCGGGTCATGGCGAATATCGGCAAATGCAATCATGACAATCAGGTTGGAATCGACTACGCCCCCGATCCGCGGTCGAAGCCCCATGAAGGAGAGAATGCAATCAGACTGCAGCCGCCCTTTAGCGAGCTTTGAAGCCATCGTAGCTGTAGCCAGTCGCCATCTGAGGCGAAGCTGCCAAAATACCTTAGTTTTCGCATAGATACCCACCGGCTCCAGCGCCTCTCGCACTCGCCAGTAGCCTCCAATTATGCTGCGAACGGCCGGCCGCATTGCACCGGAGACGCGCGGATGCCGCGAAGCCAGCTGTCGGATCCGGGAGATCAATGCGCTCATGCCGTAAAGCCCATAAGCATTGCGGGGTCGCCCTTCATCACCGTATAGGGATGCTGCCACCCTTCCGCCTGCGGAATGGTCAAGCGTGCAGCGACGACTGCGGCGCGGGCATTGCGGATAGGCTTCAGTGTGGCTTCTGGAAACCCAGCTGTTTGCTCGTAGAGCCGCCCGAGACGCTCCGCCACAGCATCGATCGAATGCCAACGCCGTACATATGCGGCCCCCTGCGCGCCAATGGCAGGCAATAGCGCCCTATTGGCAATACACCAGCGCAGCGCATCTTCCAGGGTGTCGGGAATGACATTGATAAGAGGGCACTCCTCGACCGACTCCACGAGTTCCGGCGCGCGTACATAAGTCATCACGGGTTTGCCGAGCGCCATTCCCTCCAGCGCGGTATAGCCATAGGCGCCGCCGATGAACTGATCCGCGACGAGGTCCGCCTCGCTGAACATGCGGATGACCTCCGCGTTCGGCACGCCTTGGACCTTTACATATTCGATGGCGTGGCCTTCGGCGCGCAGCCGAATAATGGCAGCCTCCAGATAATGCGAACCCTTGAAATGAGTGTGGTTGGGCGCATGCGCGATGCATAGCGGCCCGTCGAGACGGGAGGTCGGAGCGGGCGGGACGCGCGCGAGGTCGATCGGCCAGTAATGCAGGTTCCGCGCATCCGGCACATAAGCCAGCATGTCGCCGAGCGCGACCGCGCAGGTCGCCCGCTCCGCCATCCCGGCCATGATCGGAGCGCTCTCCGGCGTGCAGGTGCAGAAGCGGCCCGGCTCTGGGCATTCGGCGCAGAAATTCCATCTGCCAAGAGCCAGGGTCTCCGCGCGCCGGCGCACATCGGCACCATAAGCGTATAGATAGACGCGCTTTCCGGCAGCGCGCAGAAGATCCAATTCCGCCGGATTGACCCCATAGCGCGTCACTGGCGCCGTGAGGCCCTTATCATAGAAGAAATGGAAAACATCATAGCGCCACATCGCCCAGGCGAGCAGCACCCGCTCAAAGGGCGCGATCAGCCCGCCCGCATGCCGTTCCAACCACCGGATGACTCGCTCCAAGTTAAAATCGAAATCGCGCGCGATGTAGTATGTCTGGAGGACGAGCGACTGGCTCTGCAAGCCCAGCATTCGGTCGGCCCGCGCCTTCAGCGGCAGGGTGAGGATGGGCGTCGTGCCCCACAGCGAGGCCGGAATGCCCTGCGCGAGGCGCGCCTGCGTGCGTCGGCGCCCGATCGGCACCGCGACACGCGTGAGCAGTGCGTGCGTCATCCGATTGGCCAGCGCGATCATGGTCCATCTTAGCCAGGACGGCAGATGCCGCAGCGCGAGCATGGCGCGAAGCGGCAGTTTGAACGCATGTAGCACAGCGCGCACCGGCCCTCGCCATTCGTGCGGCAGGCCATCGACCGCACGCCGGAGTTCGGCACGTCGTCTCGCGATGAAGCTCATGCCGCCTCGCCCGCAATGGCGTGTAAAGCGGCCACCCTTAGCCCTTCAGCGCCTGGCGGATGACATGCACAACGCGTTCCTGGTCGGAATGGCGCATGAACGGCACGATTGGCAGCGTGATAGTGGTGTCCTCCGCCGCGCAGGCGTTGGGGAACTGCTCCGCCTTCAGACCGTATTTGTTGCGGTAGTAGCCAAGCCGGTGGACGGCGTGGGTGCCTGGCCGGCTTTGCATCTCGGCTAGCGCCATCGCAGACATCACCGCATTGCGCCGCCTGCGCCCGCCTTCGACAAGACGGACAACATAGGATTGGTAGGTGTGGCCCTCCACCTCGCCGGCAACGGGCAACACCAGATCATTCACCTCTCGCAGCATCTGAGTATAGCGCTGTGCGGTGGCGCGCCGATCCGCCACCAGCGCCTTTAGCTTGGACATCTGCGCGACGCCGACTGCCGCCTGGATGTCCGACAGGCGCAGGTTGAAGCCGATGCGGTTGAACGTACCCATGGTCCAAGGCCCATGCGGCTCGATCTCAGCGGAAGGCAGACCCGTAGTGCCATGGTTGCGCAATGAGCGCAGGGCGGCCGCAAGCTCTGGATCGTTTGTGGTCACCGCCCCGCCCTCGCCTGTGGTGACGACCTTGCGCGGGTGGAAGGAGAAGCAGCCGAGATCACCGATCGCCCCGACGGGCTCGCCCTTGTAGGTGGTGGCGATGGCGCAGGCTGCGTCCTCGATGATGCGGATGCCGCGAGGCGCGCAGATGGCTCGGATCTCGTCCATCGGCGCCGCGAGACCGAACAGATGCACCGACACCACGGCTTTCGTGCGCGGGGTGATCGCAGCCTCAAGTGCCTTAGGGTCAATGTTAAATGTCGCCAGATCAATATCCGCGAACACTGCCTTCGCCCCAACATATTCGGCCGAATGCGCGCTGGTGATCCAGGTGAAGGCCGGCACGATCACCTCATCCTCCGGCCCGAGACCAAGCGCCATGGTGGCGAGATGAAGCGCGGCGGTGCAGGAGGTGCAGGCCAGGGCGAAAGCGGCCTTCTGATTCTCCGCGATGAGCTTTTCGAAGCGCTCGGTCATCGGCCCTTGCGTCACCCATTTAGAGGCGAGCACGGCCCGGACCATCTCGACTTCGGTTTCATCGAAACTTGGTTCGGTGATGCTAATCATGTTTGTTCCTCGGAGGATTTGGCGTGCGCCTCGGCGCGTATTATGATCACGGACCCGTCCTTGGCGATGCTGACGCGGCCCAGTACGCGGGCGGGGCAGCCGGCCGCGAAAGTATAGGGTGCAAGTTCACCCTTGACGAAAGATTGGGCGCCTACGATGCAGCCCGTGCCGATGCTGCTGCCGGCGGCGACCACCGTGTTAGGACCCAGGTAGACATGGTCTCCGATCTCGGTTGCCTGCTGCCGGTAGGGCGCGACGCCGCCGGAGACGGCCCACTCCACCGTGTCGTGCGAATAAATTTGGACGCCTGACGAAATGGAGCAAGTCGCGCCGATCGTCAGGCCGCCTGAGCCGTCGAGCACGCAGTTCGGCCCAATCCAAGTCTTGGCTCCTACCTTAACGTCGCCTATCACCACGGCGCTGTCATAGATGCTAGCCCCCTCGCCAAACTCGAGGAATCGCGCCTTCTCCCAGCGATCGGTGAACACCTCCCCGAAGGGCAGAACCCGCTTCCAACGATACTTCATCCGAGCCCGGCGCGCCCGATGCGCCGCTCCGATCAGCCACGAGAGAAGCTCCACCATGAGGCACCGCAGCCTCACAGCTTCGTCGCGACCACGGTGATGCCAGCCTCTTCGGCCTTCATTTCGACGATGTCCAGGCCGATCTCGCCGCACCACTGCGTAACTTCCTCCGCGCTCTGGCGATGCGCGTAAGTTGGCGTGAACCAGTCAAAATTAATGTGATTCATCTCGTCTAGCGCCATGTCGGGCCGGTAGAACAGCTTGCAGACATGCCAGTAAAACAGCCGCTGCACATTGATGCGACCGGCTGGAATGCCGAGCAGGCCGATCTCCTCGGAAATGTTGATCTCGGCGTTGAGCTCGCCCAGCGCGATACCGAGCCGGGTCAGCGGCTCCATGAGCGCCCAAGCCTTTTCGGGCGGAAGATCCTTCACAAGGTCGCGGATATAGTCATCGGTGAATTCACGCACTGGCGATTTCTTGCGATAAACATAAAAGGCGACCGCTCCGCCCTTGCGCGCCTTCCTCGCGACCGCCGCGAGGGCGGCGCGGGTCGAGGGGGTGTGGTGCAACACGCCCTCCGAAAACACGATATCGAAAGCGCCATCGGCGAAAGGCAGGCGCATCAGGTCGGCCTGAACAATAGCGCCGTCGACGCTCTTCTGCGCGAAGCTGCGCGCCGCCACATCCGCCGCTCGCGAAATGTCCGCACCGACATAGCGCAGCTTTGGAAAGCGCCGCTGTAGCAGAATGCTGGCTGAATAGGCTGAGCCGCAGCCGGCATCCAGCATCAGCGGCCGATGGCCGCCGGAGAGCTCAGCGGCCGGATGCGCCCAGAGCGCGGCATAGCGCTCTTCCAGCCATTGCCGGCTGAATTCGACCATTGCCGGCGAACCGTAGCTGTCTTCGCGCTGCCATTTGTAGCCGAAGGTCTCGCGCGTCTGCGTTTGCCCCGCATCATGGCAAACCTCGTCGCGCAGCATGCCCTCAGCCATTACTAATGGCACGCCGCAACTTTCGAGGCGCTCGTCCTCCTTGACAGGCGCCGAGCCCACCAGCGGCCAGAACCATTCCGGATACGCAAAACGGGTGGTCGCATCGGCTATCATAATATGCGGTTCTTTCTTGTCGGAGCTGCGGCAGCCGATGGGCGGGCAACGGAAGCCGAGCTGCTGGCCGGATGGCGCGCCGCCTGTTCGAACATCACCATGTAGAGCGGCCCAAGCGTCCTGTAGCCATGCTCGGCCTCGACCCAGGCCCGGGAGGCCTCGCCCGCCGCCTTGCGCGTGTGCGGATCAGCCAGGCGCACGAGCGCGTGGCCGATCTCCACATCGGTCGCCGCGCCGATAAAGGGCGGCGGCGCGGTGCGGAAATGATGCTCCGAGCTATCCGGAACCGGGCGCATGATGACGGGCTTCGCCGCCGCAAGCGATTCCAGCACAGATGCGCCATAGCCCTCCATAACGAACTGGTCGGCCACGGCGTCCGCCGCGCGCTGCCTGCGGCGGAGCAGCGGCTTCGAGCACAGGCTCAGCCAGAGCGTGACGTCATCGAGGCCGAGCTCGGTAACCAGTCCGCGCGAGGCTTCAAGGTCCGTGCCCCAGCTCTGTAGCAAAAGCCGCCAGCCAGCGGCCAACTTGGGATTGGCCGCGCGGAAGCGGGCAAATCCCCGGATCAACTTGTCGGAGCCTTTCCACACCCAATCCTGACGGCACACGCCGAGAAGGAAATGCTCCCCCCCGATCCGTGCCTGCCACTCGGCGCGCAAATCTGGTTCCGCGCCCGGGCAATAGACATCCGTATCGACGATGAGCGGCATGAAGCTGCGCGGGGCCGTGGTCTCCATCCGGTCGAGATAGCCGAAATAGTCCGTTTCCGGCACCGCAAGATGCGCCGCTTGGCGGAAGGCGGCGCGGGTGATGAGGCCGCCCACATCTTCCTGAAAGCCGCGCGTGTAGACATCATTGCCAAGCGGGCAGACCACTACAGGCTTAGGGGAGAAAAGCCCAAGCGTGATGGCGTTCATCGACAGCATGACGACATCATAGTCGTTCATGGCGCGGATATAATCCCAGTGGCCCATGAACTGCGCCAAAAGGAGCGCGACGTCGTCAGAAATCTGCTTACCGAAGCTCGATTGGTAAAGCTCCTTCACCTGACTGACCGTCTCGCTCTTACGTTGGAAAGCAATCTGCCGCTCGAGATCGTAGGGATGGTCCTTAACGAACTCCGGCGCGGTCCAGCCGAAGGTGTCCACATCGAACCTCAAGGGGTCGATGTCCTGCGCTTCGCACTCCTCCCATTGGGGGTGCGCCATCACATACATGTCGTGGAGGTTCGTCTGGAGCACCACATCGACATCATGTCCGAGCCGGCGCAACGCGCGCGCGGTGATGTAGGCCTGGTTGGCAAGGTTATCGAACAGGCCGATTTTTAGCGGACCGGCGGGGCCTGCATCCTCCCCGCGCACCTCGAAAGCCGGGACGAGCCTGTGGTCACCGGCTGCCGCCGCGGCGCGCGCCGTCGCTTGGACCAGTTGTGCGAAAATCTGTTCGTTTGTGCTCTCCTGCGTGAGGAGTCGCGCAGCGATTTCGTTTGCCTGCGCCGCAACCGCATCAAGCTGATAGCGCATCTCGCCGAGCGAGGCCTCGAGCCGTGCGTTGTCGAGACGATAATAGGGCAGCGCCCTGAGGACTCCGCCGAGGGCGCGGACGCGCTCGAGACTGTGGCGCAGCGCGTTCACAGGCCCCTCACTCCACCGCCGCAGCTGCTTCGGGCTCGGCCGCCTCGTGACGCCATTCGACCAGCGGATAAAACACCGAGCCGGACGCATAGGCCGCCGGTATCACCGTGAAGCGGTGCGCGCGCTGGTGATACTCGTAATAATCGTTTAGCCCCGAGACATTGGGCTGGAGCGCGAGGGAGACGATATAGTCACCCTCGAGCATCTGCAGCTCGGGCATGGTGCAGGATACGACGCCTCTGCGGCCCGCCCGGCGCTCATAAGCAGCCAACATGCCGTTGTCGCTTTCGCGCCCCGACGGGTTGGAGGTGTTGAACTGCGCCATGCGCAGTAAATCCGCCTCGCGCTCGATCGTCATAGCGATACCGAGCGGATACTCGGGCAGTTCGCCCTCGCAGACATAATGGACCTCAATGCGCCAAGGGTCCCAAGTGCGGAACACGTTCGTTGGCTTTCCCTCGCCATCGACGAACAGCACCTTCTGGATGACTACCGGACCCTTGCGGAAGATTTCGATTTTGCCGCGCTTCTCTTCGCCAGTGAGCGGCAATTCGCCGTTGGCGATCATCGGAACGGAGGACCGGGCCTCGTCACCATCCTCCAGCGAGGTTAGCGCTGCCGCGTCGATTTCGATAACCTTTCCGGCAGAAAGACGCTCATGGACGTTATAGTCATAGCGCCGCGTAACCGCGCGGGCCGGGCCGATGTCGCGCAGCACGCCATTCTCGATCCAGATCGCCTTGTCGCAGAGCAGAGCCACCTGGCTCGAGCTGTGGCTGACGAACAGCACAGTTGCGCCGGAATTGCAGATCTCGCGGATGCGCTTCATGCATTTGGCGACGAAATACGCATCACCCGCCGCCAGCGCCTCGTCGACGATGAAGATCTCCGGGTCGACAGCAATGGCGGTTGAGAAGGTCAGTCTCGCCTGCATGCCACTCGAGTATGTTCGGAAGGGCTGGTCAATTACGCTATCCAGCTCGCTAAAGGCGATGATCCATGGCAACTTAGCCTCAATCTCCGCGCGGCTCATGCCGATGCACATGCCGCCGGTGACGATGTTCTCGCGGCCGGTGAAATCCGGATGAAAGCCGGTGCCGAGCTCTAAGATTGCGGAGATGCGGCCATTAACCTCAACCGTACCGGCGTTGGCGTCGAGCAGCCCAGTGAGGATCTTCAGAAGCGTGCTTTTGCCCGAGCCGTTCGGGCCGATCACGCCGACGATCTCGCCCTTTGGGATCTCGAAGGAGAGATCCTTCAACGCCCAATGGTCGCGGTGTCCCTGCTGGCCGGTGAACACCTCGCGCAGAAGCGCGCTGTTGCTGTCATAAATCTTGTAGGCCTTGCTCAGCCCCGTGACCCGAATTGCAACAGGCTTGGCCTCTGAGTCGGACATAGCTGTGGGCGCCAGATCGTAGGTGGCCATGTCAGAGCACATTTCCCAAGACCGGCTTCACCCGGCGAAACACGACCAGCCCCGCGATGAACAGGCCAATAGCCATCGCGGCGAACACCACCCAGGCGAAGGGGTGGCGGAATTCGCCGAAGAAAAGCGTATCCTGGTAGACCCAGACCACATAGCTGAACGGATTAAGATAAAGGATCGGCCGAACCAGCGCGGGCACCCAGTCAGGCAGGTAGATGGCAGGGGTAAAATACATCGAAACCGACATGTACATGGTCACGAATTCGCGGATGTCGCGCAGGAAGGGGGTCGTCACCGAAAGCAGCAGCGTTAAGCCTATGCAAACTAGCGCATGCATCCCCAAGACGACAGGCAGAGCGAGCGCGAGCCAGCTCAACCCGCCTCCGATCAATAGCTTGTAGCCGATCATCAGCGCAAAGGTCGGAATGTAGATCACAAAGCAGGCGACGATGCTGGCGACCGGCAGCGTCTCGATGGGGAACACCACCTGCTTCACTAGATTGGCATTGCCAGAGAAGGCGTTGGGCGCGCGCCCCAGCGCGTTCGACATCAGCAGCCAAGGCGTGAGCCCCACCAGAATGTAGCTGGTGTAGTCGCCCGGGAAGGTGGCGGTGACAGCCATCTTGGTGCCGATGACCACGCCGAAAATCAGCATGAAAGTGGCGACGACGACGATGGGCTGTACATAGACCCAGAGCGAGCCGAGCCCGTGTCCGGCGTGGCCACCCTTGATGTCGCGCAGCACCATTTCGCGGATCAGCGCATAGTTGCGCCGGATCACGCGGACAAATTCGATCAGCATAGTGGCAAGGCTTGGCCCCGCCACTTTTTGGGGGATGGCGTTGCTCACAGATAGGCCTCACAAAATTGCTCAAGATTGAGGAGAGACCAGATCAGCAGCCGCCGGTTCTGGCGGCCCTCAAGATGATCGTCGATCAGTGTCTTCACCGTGCGCCGATCGACGTAGGCGTAGATCCTCGCGCGATCGTTCATCAGACGCCGCCGGACGTAGTCGATGCTCTCGCCCTTGAACCAGCTCGCATCGGGAGCGGAGAAACCCTGCTTCTCGCGGTCGGCGACCTGGGCCGGGATATGCCGGCCCATCATCTTGCGCAGGATCAGCTTCCCGTCGCGGGTCTTTTCGAAATAGCGCTCGGCCTTGCCGCCGGGCTCGTTCTCGTTGAGCCGCACCACCTCGGTGAGGTTGCCGAGTTTCATCTTGGCCGGCAAACGCATGGCGAAATCAACGAGATCATTGTCGAGGAACGGGACGCGGCCCTCGAGGCCATGCGCCATGGCAAGCTTGTCGTCGACGACCAAAAGCCCGTTCAGGAAGGTTTTTGCCTCAAAGTAAAGCGAGTGATTGATGTAATCTTCAGGGCGCGTCAGCGTATGGGCGTGGTCCTGAAAGACGTTGCGAAAGATCTCCTGCGTCGACACGGTCGACGCCTCGGCCCAAACCGGCGCCATCATCTGCGGGAGCAGATCGCTCGGCACCAGACGCTGCCAGAAACCCGAATACTTATCGACGTAATGGTCGAAATCATCGTTCACCACGGCACGGTAATAGCGCCAGGGATACCCGGCGAAGAGCTCATCCCCTCCGGTGCCAGAGAGCACGACCTTGACGAATTTCGAAGCCAGCTTCGCCGCGTAATAATTTGGGTAGGACTGGCCGACGCGCGGCTCTTCCAGATGCCAGGCGAGACGCGGCAATGCGCGCTCCATGTCGCCCGCCTTGAGCACCATCTCGTAATGCTCGGTCTTGAAGAGATAGGACATGTGCTCGGCTTTCGAGCGCTCATCGTAGCCAAGCTCGACACCCGAAGCGGAATTCAGATCGAATCCGACGGTGAAAGTGCGCATGAACGGCAATTGTGCCGCCGCCAACGCCGTGATTGAGCCGGAATCCATACCTCCCGAAAGATAGGAGCCGACGTCGACGTCGCTGACCATCTGGCGGCTGACGGCCTGCCGGAACAGGAAATCGAGTTCGTCCAGCGCCCTGGCCTCGTCGACAGGCCCTTCCGGCTCCTGAAAATGGAAATCCCAATAGCGCTTCGGCGCCAGCGGTTCGCGTCCAGCTTTGACTTCGAGATAGCAGCCGGCGGACAGGAGCTTGACGCCCGCGAACAAGGTCTTGTCGGTGAAGAAATTCTGGAACGTCAGATATTCGGCCAATCCGCCAATATCCATCCGAGCTGAAAAGCCGGGAAATCCGCGAAACGCCTTGATTTCGGACGCGAACAGAAATGCGCCGTCGACCTCGGCGTAATAGACCGGCTTCACGCCGAAGCGATCGCGGGCGATCGTAAGCTTGCGCTCCTTGGTGTCCCAGATCGCGAAGGCGAACATGCCGTTCAGCCGCAGCAGCGCCGAAAGGCCCCATTCGACAAAGGCGGTCAGCAGGACTTCGCTGTCACCGCTGGAGTGAAAGAGGTGGCCGCGCGCGCTCAGCTCGGCCTTCAGCTCGTGGAAATTATAGATCTCGCCGTTGTAGCTCAGCACATATCGCCCGTCGCGCGTCGCCATCGGCTGGCGCGCGGCGTCCGTGAGGTCGATGATCGACAGGCGGCGGTGGCCGAGCCCGGCCGGGCCGTCACAATAATGGCCTTCGCCATCGGGACCGCGATGGGCGATGATGTCAGTCATCGCCTTCAGGGTCACCGGTGAGGCCGGCCTGCCGTCCCGGTGCAGAATGCCTGCGATACCGCACATGCGCTCATCGTCCGATCAATTCAGGGCAGAAGGCATGGCCGGGCATGGGCCCGGCCATAGCGTAACGGTTCAGATCTGCGCTTTGGCGCGCCGCTGTGCGACCTGCTCGATATGGCTCTTGCGCCATTCGATCAGCTGCTTCAGCCCCTCGTCGAGATCGATCTTGGCAGTGAAGCCGATCTCCTTGCTCGCCTTCACCGGCGATCCGATGCGGTTGCGCACCAGCGTCGCCTGGCTGCGCGGGGCATAGTTGATCGGCTGGTTCGAACCCGTCAGGTTCAGCAGCTTTTCAGCCACTTCCTTGAGCGAGGTGCGCTTGCCCGTGCCGACATTGTAGAAGCTGTCGGTGGCGGTCGACTGCATCGCGCAGAGATTGGAACGGGCGCAATCCTCGACGGCGACGAAGTCGAAGGCTTCGGATCCGTCGCCCATGATGGTCGGGCCCTCGCCACGGTCGATCGCGTCGAGCATCTTCATGATCACGGCGATATAGGCGCCGCGATAGTCCTGCCGCGGGCCGTAGACGTTCATGTAGCGCAGACCGACATAGTCGAGCCCGTAGCGGAAATGATAGGCCCGGGCCATCGCCTCGCCGCAGATCTTGGTCGCGCCGTAGAAGTTCCTGTTGTTGAACGGGTGGTCCTCGGTCATCGGCTCCTCGACGGCGTCGCCGTAGACGGAGGCCGAAGACGACCAGACCAGGCGCTTGACGCCATTGCGGACGCAGCCGTCGAGCACGTTGAACATGCCGCGGACATTGGTCTCGAAGGCCGTGCACGGATACTCATGGCACTGCAGCAGCCAGAGCGCGGCGAATTGGAAGACGCCGTCAGCGCCCTTGAGGGCCGCATCCAGGATGTCGGTCTGCGTGATGTCGCCGCCGGCCTCGAAGATCTTGACGCGCGGGTCCTTCAGCGCGTCGGCGAGGTTCTCCGTCGTGCCACGCACGAAATTATCGTAAATCACGATCTCGCCGACATCCGTCTTGGTCAGCTGATCCACGGCATGCGAACCGATGAGTCCAGCCCCTCCAATGACGACAACGCGCTTTCCCTGCAGTTCCACGTTCGACTTCCCCTGTTGGCGATGCGACGGCGGAGACCGACGCATGGTTTTCCCGAGCTACCGCAGTCCGGGCGCATGAGATGCCCAGACTGTCTCCTCAAATCCAGGTCTCCGGACCGCTAACGCGGCCTTTTCAACCACGTCCTCATCCAGCGGCGCACGCACCGTACTGCCAATATTTTCAAGCAGGATTGCGACCCGATCCTGGTCCCTGACGCCTTCGAACAATTCCAACCGGTCAGCAAAACCGTCGGACCTCACGTGGAACGCCTGACCGACACAAGGTCGGCCCGTCGCGCTAGTGCGATATAGCCGATGGCGTCCAGTCAGCTGCCGCGTCCGAACGACATAGCAGCGAGGACCCTCGCTCATAGCGAAATGCACAGGGAAACTCATGGTCGGGGGCCATCGAGGCGGACCGACAGCATGGGCGGCGCCAGCACATTCGCCTGTCCGAAAGCGCCTACCGCCGCCTCAAACCAAACTTGAGCATCCTCGATGCCGGTGACAATCGATCCGTCGCACCCTGCCGGCAGCATATCGAGCGAAGCGACGACCGGGATATTGAAGATAGACGATTTCTGTATCCTAGCATCGAACACTGCGGCAACCGAGACGCCCTGCTCAGAGGCGCACAGGATTGCGATCTCTGTGAGATCGCTGCCTCCAAACAGCACGACCGATTTCCATTGACGCTGGTGGGCGACCGAGAAGAGGTCGGAATATTGCGTTCGCGCCTGACGAAAAAAAGACAGCGACCAGGACAGATACTCAGCCGTCAATCTGGACTTCTCGGCGAACCCTGAAGGCGTGAGATAATACGCATAACGCCGCGACGGAATCTGCTGAACCTTGATCAGCCCCTTCTTCACGCAACGCTTGATGTAGGTGTTCACGAGCCCAAGGGCGACGCCGAGTTCGCCGGCGAGAATCCGCTGTGAGACATGAGCTTCTCGTTCGACGAAGGCCAGCAGTCCAGCGATGTGGCGGCGCTCCGCATCAGCAGCCCCGAGCCTGGCACCGCCCGGCTGAAAGGCCGTAGCGGCGGCCCGAGCGTTAGATCCATCAGTCATGCATGGCGCCTACCACGTTCAACACGTGAACGTCAAACTCGTTCACCAGCTGAACATGACTGTTCTCACGTCGTTACCCAACCTTTCAAACGCGCCTTGGGGATGCAGAAGCGTGCGAAAATATGCTGCTTCGTGCCGACGGCACCATCACGGTGCGCCTCCCCAAGCCTCGCCCGCAGCATGGCCGCGGAGGCGCGACTGGGCTTTTCTATGACGCAGCAATTGCCCGGTCGATCATGACCTGACCAAGGCAATGGGATGAGGGGCGGCTGACCGGCCGCAGGCTGGATCGACGTGACCTGAGCGACTAGGTGGCGGTGATCGTCGCGGTTAGCGCGCAGCCCGGCCAGTTCCACCACACCGACTAGGGGAGAAACAGCAACTTTCGGACACGCGCGCGAAATTTTAAGGCAGGATTTATTGCAGTCGCCGACGTCAGCCGCATGAGGATCCCTAGCCTAACCATCCAAATGTTCAATCGGCGATCAAGCGAACCATTCAAAGATTCAGCTGTCTTGAGCGCCCCGAGGGCGGCTGGCAAGTCTCCAGATTCTCGGAAGGCAATCGCAAGTGGAATATAGGCAAGACTGTGACGCGGATCGCACGCCACCGATTTTTCGTGAGCCTTTATGGCGTCCTGCCATCGTCTGGCTCGCCCCAACAAAATACCTAAGTTGGTCCAAGCGAAATTGGCATTTGGCGCCAGATCGACAGCCCTTCGCGCTATAAGTATTCCCGCTTCAGGTGCCCGTTTGAAGGCCTTCTGGGAAATGGCCATCAGCCGATGAGGCGACCGCCGCCGCCGTTGACGCGCCTCTTGTCGCAAAGAAGCCAGATCGAGCTCGCCGTTGACCGCTCCTAATGCAAAGGCGCCTAACAATCCGCATTCCGCCAAATAGGCCCCGATGTGATGCCCTGAGTTAGGCAAGGCTACCCGCTGGATAGGCATTTCACCTGCGATCAAGTCAACGTGCTGACGCTCCAGCTGCATCGCTGAATCATAGACGATGATAGCGGGCACGTCCGCGGATAGTGGCCCTGACAGCTCTGACAGCCATCGAACTCGCCTCGCTCTTGGCCACCTCGTTTCAAAGGGCGCTTTGCGGGGATCAACGCTGTATTGAGGAGCCAGGGCCAGTGCTAGCTGCGCGCCAATTGCCGATGCGAATCGCAGAGCGCCGTAGCCACCCATGCTCGACCCATAAGTGATAACCCTCTGGTAGCCGCTTGCAGCAGATTTCACGGCCGTGATCGCCTTGCGCCAATCCGCTTCGTGGTACCAACGGTTACGCCTGCTTAAAACATGGACAACGGAAATGCTGTGTCTGTCGAAGAACTCTTCCCCGAAAGCCAGACGCTTCATTTGCTCGTCTTCGGCGTGAGGATCAAAAGTCACAACGCAGTGAACGCCTCCTCGGTGGGCCGCTTTAACCAGTAAATTCTTTGACCGGTAGATCTGCTCCAAACGCTCATCTTTCCCTGATATAGAGGCCACTGACGTCAGTCGAAGATGAAAGTGAGTTTCGCGCGACGATCTGGTTTGCGGCCACGCTACTCGGGTCTATACATTTTAGTCATGCCATCTGATCGTTCAAGGCGCGCCTCGCCCATAGCGCACCTATTGAGTGACCTTCGTGCTCTGCAATCCGAGTATAAATTCGACGAACGATTCGAGAGACGAATACTCCTCGGTTACGCCAGGTTCGAGTTCCAGACCTGTTTCTTGCTCAACTGCTAGTACGAAATGAACTGCCGCGGCTGAATCCAGTCCCAAGCCAGCAAAGGTGGTAGCAGGCGTGATCTCATCAGGTTTCAAGTCCAGCATTGCAGCCAAGATTCGTTGACAAATCTCAAATATTATTGCGGCCCGATCCATAAAGCTCTCGATCTTCGTTCTTCAGCAATGGGAGAAGACTGTTTAATCGGCCCACAACTCGAGCGTTTTGTCGACCCAGCGCTGCCGAGTAAGGCTGCGCTGAATTTTGCCGCTGGTGGTTTTTGGAATCGACCCAGGTTGCACCAGAACGACCTCGTGGAACGCTAAGTCGTGATTATGGACAACAGCAGCGCGCACGGCTGCGATGATATCGCGGCTAGCAGTCCTGCGCTGTGAGCGCGCCACTTCGTGGACGACAACCACGCGCTCGGTACCGCCTTCGTCTATAAAGCCAAAAACGGCGCCATGGTCGCGTGGCAGCGCTGGGTGGCTCTCGGCCACCGTCATCTCGATATCCTGAGGATAGTGGTTAACTCCGCGAATAATGAGGAGGTCCTTCATGCGGCCGATAACATAGAGTTCGCCATCATCGTCCAGATGGCCCAGATCGCCTGTTCGTAACCAATTCCCTTTTTGAAGCGCCTCGTCAGCAAACAACGACTTTATCTGCGCTTCGAATACCGAGGCGCTCTCCTGAGGGCGGCACCAATATCCCTGCGCTACACTGTTCCCCTGCACCCAGATTTCGCCGATTTCGGCAGGCTGCGCCTTCGCTAGCGTGTCTGGATTCACAATAGCCACTGAAACACCGTCCACCGGGCTGCCGCACCCTACGATTTCACGGGCGTCGTCGGTTCGCTCCGGGTTAGTTATGAGACCGCGATGAAGCCCGGCGGCGCTGACAGTGCGCTTTCTCACCGGGGCACCGCGCCCGGCACTCGTGACCATCAGTGTTGCTTCGGCAAGCCCATAAGAAGGCTGCATCGCGTTGGCATCGAACCCGTAGGGAGCAAATGTCTTGGCAAAACGCGCAAGCGTGGCCGCCCGTACTGGTTCAGCACCGTTCACCGCAACCTTCCAGCCGCTGAGATCGACGCCCTCCATCTGATCGGGACGAAAACGTTCGACACAGAGATCATAGGCAAAATTTGGCGCGGCAGCCACTTCTGCCTCGTGGTTCTGGATTGCTCGTAACCAATTTAGCGGGCGAAGCATGAATCCTGCCGGCTTCATGATGACAGACCGCGCGCCGAGGTAAATCGGCTGCAGCAAATTCATGATCAGGCCCATGTCGTGATAATGGGGGATCCAACCCACGTGGGTCGAGCCCGCGTGATTTCCTAGGCGGGCCCGGATCATTTCCAGATTATCGACCAGGTTGCCGTGGCTAACCATCACACCCTTGGGCAGGGACGTCGATCCCGAGGTATATTGCAAAAAAGCTATATCACTCCGTCCCTTTTCGAGGGAAGGCGATTGGGCCAGTTCGCTTGATGAGCCAACGCCAATTTGCGGTACCCTCGCTTCTTCGAGGCGCGCACGCAGCATCGTCCCGGGCAATGCATCCTCTGGCAAGGTCAACGCCAGCCGAGGCTGGCAGTCTGCGATGATCGCGGCGCTTGCGTCGTGACTGGAATTGCGACGGGGCGGCATCAGCGGAACAGCTACAATGTCAGCCATCAGGCAGGCAAAATAAGAGACTACGAACTCCAGACTGGCTGGAAAGAGGAGCAAGGCTCGATCGCCAGGCGAGAGCCTCGTCTGAAGTTCTTTAGCGAGGGTGGCCGATCGGGCGTAAAGGCTGCCATAGCTCAGCGTGAGGCAAGGCGCTGTCGGTCCTGCATCCATTATGACTGCGTAAGCGTCCGGTCGCGCAGTGGCATGGCGCTGCACGATCTCAGGGAGGGACAAAAAGCCTTGCATCTCACTAATCCTAGATCACTCCACCAACGCTTTTGAAGCGTGGCTGATTTGGACGAGTGAAGGGTTTTTGTCGACCTTCCTCTATTCGATTTTCTTTCCCGGTCTGGTGGGTGATGAAACGGGCCTCGCACTCGATGAATGAGACCCGAATTTCGCCGTCCCTCACCGCTCACAGATTTCCTGCTGGCGCACCGAGAATGTCGGCGTCAGACTGACGGACATGCCAATGGATACCGCTAAAGCGAATGAAACGGCCGCAGTTGCCCCCATGTTGCTGCCGATGGCGAAGCGCAGCCTTATCGCGACAATGGAGGTGCGCGAACCGGCTTTCCGGGGCCGAAGCGGTTCAGTCTATGTACTGCTGCCGGTTCCCGCGCAGATTTTTCTCTACGGCCCTTTCCTTCGCTTGGCCAAGGGACGCTATCGCTTAAGCTTTCGGTGTCGGACCTTCGTCGCGCTGCAAGGCAATCATCCGATGATCGGCCTAGAGGTGATTGCTCAGAACCGGGCTCTTATCCGCTGGCGCGATTATACCGCTGGCGACCTTCAAGACGGTGAGCAGAGTGTAACGTTCGACGTACCAGACGAGCTTGGGGCAGAAAGCGGCACCGACGCCCCGTTTGAGTTCAGGTTCTCGCATTTTGGGAACGCCGTATTCGAGATGAGCGATGTGACGCTTGCCGCGTTTCCGTCAACCGAACCCCGAGAGTCTGGCAAATCGGACAGCGAGCGCTGGCGCCTGCTGGGTCGGCTGAAGACGCTTCCGATCCTGGGTAGCGTCACACTGTCCCCTTTCTCCATCAGCCGCCTTAAGCTCGGGCGCATGTCCGCGCGCCTAAGGCTCCCATCAGGACGTTACCGCCTGGACCTTATGTGCGCCGTAAAGCGAGCGAAGGAGACACATTCGGCTGCGCTGGAAATCATCGTCCACGCACGCGATCACGCGCCAATCGGCAGCGAGCGCTTTAGCGCTGATCAACTGTCGACCGGTCACGCATCCTTTAATTTCGAGGTGCCAATCGATGTCAGCCTCGATATTGGCACGCCTCGCGATATCGAGATCGAAGTCAGGCATTTCAGGAACACCTGGCTTACTTTGACCTCCCTGGACCTCAGCAGACTTCCACCTGACCAGGCCGTTCAGCACGTAGCGCACGCGGCAAAAGCTAGCGCTCCGGCCCGATTGGGCGCCAAGAAGATTGTGATCTTTGGCAATTGCCAGGCCGGTTTGATAGCCGAGGCTTTGGGGAGCCATTCGGGTTTCGCACGCCACTTCTCGTTAAAGCATCATTTCATGGAGCTGTCTTCCAATTTGCACGAACAGGGCAAGCGGGACTTAGAATCGTGTGAGATGCTGCTGGTCCAAGATATACGGGAATGGGAACGCTATCCCCTGCGCGAGCATGTCCCGGCGCATTTGCCGATCCTGCGCTTCCCATGCGTGCGCTTTGCATCGCTTTGGCCGTTCGACGCCTTCAACGGTCCCGACGACCATCACGCGCGCAATCACGATATGCCGAATTTCGAATTCACCTATTTCGATGGGTTGCTAGCGCGGTTGAGGAGGGAAATTCCCGATCATGAGCAGCGCTTCGTCGCGTACCGCTCGCTGGAGGTACCTGGCGTGATCGACGTAAGGCGTCTGCATACCTTTGAAGAAAAACGCCTCCAAGGCATGGACCGTTCATTTCCTGGAGGCATCGGCGCCTACATCCTCGACAACTTCAGAAGGCGGCAGATTTTTTACACAACAGGGCATCCTAACGGCAAAATTCTTAAGATGCTGATGGAGCAGATCGCAAAAGAGCTCGGGGTTCGCCAATCGTTCTGGTTCCCCGGAGAGCTAAACTCGCTAAAACGTCTCCAAGTGCCGATCCACCCGAAAGTTGCGGCCGCGCTCCAGGTCCGCTGGGTCAAAGACGACCGCCGCTATCTCGTCCGTGGCGACTGGGTGACCTGGGAAGAGTATGTGCGCAGATACATTGCCCATTACGGCTGACTTGATTGGACGTGAGGCTTCCCTGACAAATCTGAGCCGAGACCTGGAGCGCGGGCTGCAGGTCTCAAATCGAATCTTTACGGTCGACTTCGCTCAATGAGCGCGCATAGGAAAAAACGAGGCAGACGAACGCGACCATGAAGGCGGTGGCCATCGCCAGCAAGGCGAGGTCGCACCAGGTCATCGGACGACCAAAGATGACAAATTGCGGAGCGCCAAAAAGCAAGATGAAAGTGTTCATCCCGATGATGAGCAGGCGAATTTCGGTCGGCCCCGAGCCAAGCAGCGAGACATGAAACTCGCTGGAAACGCATGTTCTGACAAACGAGTATATCGAGAGGGCGTGATAGCCTGCAAGGGCCAGCAGCGCTACGTCCATGCGCACATATGGCGATAGACCCATGCCGACAGCGATCAACAGGTTGCCGATTACATCAACGGTCTGATCGACAAAATATCCATATCTGGGTCGTTCAATCTGCCTGACGCGCGCAAGTGTGCCATCCAGCGAATCGCCCAGCCAGTGGAAAACAAGCCCCAAAGAGGCCAGCCACAAAAATTCGACCGCCCAATGGGATAGGACGTATCCAGCCAACGTGACGATGCCGCCATAAACGCCAAAGGCTGTAACGGCGTCAGGGGTGACCGATCTCGGCAGCCGTTTGGCTAGCCAGATCAATACCTCGCGTTCCAAGCCAGAAAAGAGACTGTTGTGAATACGCAGCAATGAATTCGGCGCTTTCAGGCTTGCTCGATGTGCCACACCTATCGCCGAGCCCCTTCAGTTAATCAAGCTGTACTGCTCCTTCAAAATTTTGATATCCAGCCCGTGTTAGCAGGTGGCTTGAAAACCGCCCGCGAACGAAAAAGGGCTGCAGCGGCGACATCACGTCGATGCCTATCCACGGGGTGCCATTTTGCCATTCGCCTATGATGCGACCCGTTTGTTTCTGGGCCCGTTGTCACGAACTCCGCGCGGAATAGACCGTGTTGATTTGGAGTATGCCCGGCACTTTTTTTTGCACTCGAGCGAAGAATGCTTCGCAATCTTGCCAACAGTCTGGGGAATTCGTTGTTTTCCCCGCGAGCGAGTGCTGCGCGGATTGGGGCGGCTGGAGGAGTTGTGGTCTGAAAATACTCAGCCTGAAAACGACATCGCTTGGCAGCATGTGAAGGCGCGCCTTCAAGGAAATAAGCCAAGTGGCGCCCCTCCGAAACGGCAAACTGCCCTCGGAGTCGCCGCTCGCATGACGTCCTTGCTGAAAGCTACAGGGATCGGTTTTGGGACAAGTGTCGATACCGGACTGGCGCCCGACACGGCTTATTTCAACGTGGGCCAAATCACTCTTGCCATTCCGTTCCTGTTGCGCTGGCTCGAGCGACGGCGCGATGTACGCCCGCTGTTTATGCTCCACGATGTAATCCCACTCGAAACGCCGGAATATGTCGAGCCGAGCGCCGTGAAGGGACATTCGGCGATGGTGGACCAAACGGCGCGTCTCGCCGCAGGCCTCATCGTGACGACACAGTCAGCGAAGGCAGCTGTCCTGGGCGAGCTTCACCGCCGGGGATCGCGACAGATACCGACTTTATCCTTACCGTTGCCCGTTCAAGCGATTTTCCGACAACCCGCAGACCCAGACGCTTCCCTGGCGCATATCCCGTATTTCGTCGTCTGCGGCGCCATTGAGCATCGTAAGAACCAGCTAATGCTGTTGGAGGTCTGGCGGCGACTACAACGCAGCGGCAAAGATACGCCGCACCTCGTAATCGTCGGATCAGCGGGTTGGCAAGGCAACCTGATCAGGGACCGGTTCGAACGCTCGACCGACGTTAATAAGCACATCCATGTAGTCAGTGGTCTTTCAACGCCCGCTCTGCATCGCCTCATGAGCGGCGCCCGCGGCCTGCTCATGCCATCATTTAGCGAAGGGTTCGGATTGCCCGTTCTCGAGGCAGGAGCCCTGGGCATCCCGGTTGTGGCTTCCGACATCCCCGCGCACCGAGAGATCGCACGTCCGGATACTATCTTCGTAGATCCGATCGACGGCCCGGGCTGGGGAGCAGCGATTCTGTCGCTGCTGGCGTCGAAGCCGCCCGCGCGCCTGTTTGGCGATTACGCCACTTTCGCCTGGGACGAATATTTTGGTGCGCTGCGAGACTTTGTGCGCGAGATTAAGGCAACTGATCGGTGATAGGCGCCGCGCGGAGCGTTTATCAGACTTTTGCCCCGCGCGCCCAGCTCGTTGACCATTTACTTCTGGAAGCGTCCAGCTCGCGGTCTCGCGTTACTGTCGGCCTCGTTCCGTCCGGAAGCCGGCCGCAGGCTAGTCTAGGGGGGCCTTGGATCCCACCAAAACGTGAGCGCAACGCTCTATAGAAATCAGAGCGACTGCATCCACGATGGATTGCCATGCGCGCTCGAATTGTCTATCCAAACCCCGTAGCACTGGTTGCTGCTCGCCCGAAATTCCCGTACTCTGACTTTTGGTTACATCCTTCAGCCTATGTCTGATTTTACCAGCGCGATACTTGGCGATATAGGCATCGTTGGATATGCCTGCAATCTTCCAGGATCGAATTCTATCGATGCGCTGTGGGACGTCTTGCTGAAGGAACGCAATGTCGTTTCGCCTCGCCCAATCGGACGCTGGAGCGTTGAGCGCTTCTTGAGAGCCGGCAAGCCTGTACCGGGGTTTTCCTATTCGTTTGCTGGCGGCTATATTGACGCGCCCTTCGCGTTCGATCCCGCTCCGTTCGGAATATCTCCACGCGAAGCCCAACAGATGGATCCGCAGCAACGATTGCTGCTCGAGACGACATGGAAGGCGCTAGAGGACGCAGGCGTGCCTCCCTCCTCGCTGGCTGGACACAATGTCGGCGTCTATGTCGGCGCTTCGCTCGTCGATTACCAGAGCGGTGGCGGGTACGACCCTGCTGTCATCGGCAGCCACTTTATGACCGGAAATGCGCTGTCGATCCTGTCGAACCGTATTTCCTACGTATTTGATTTGAAAGGTCCGAGCTTCACGCTCGACTCGGCCTGCTCGTCGTCGTTCGTCGCACTATCGCAGGCCATGAGGGCGCTTGATCTTGGCGAGATCGACATGGCCGTTGTCGGCGGCGTCAACATGCTGCTGTCGCCAGCGCCGTTCATCGGCTTCTCACAGGCTCGGATGCTCTCACCGACCGGCCTCTGCCGCCCTTTCTCCGACGAGGCCGATGGCTACGTGCGATCGGAAGGAGCAGTGGTTCTAATTTTGCAGCGTCTGTCCGATGCGCAGTCGTCTGGCCGGCGCGTTCGCAGCGTCGTGATGGCAGCCGCCATCAACTCGGATGGTCGCACGAACGGGATTTCGCTGCCATCGCAGCATGGCCAACAGAGCCTCATTGAAAGTTTGTATGCGGCGGCAGGTGTCCACCCCGAACGTCTAGCCTTCGTCGAGGCGCACGGAACCGGGACCAAAGTCGGTGATCCCATTGAGGCCTCGGCCATTGGTGCAAGCCTAGGGCAAAATCGCTCAACGCCGCTCCCGATCGGCTCCATCAAATCCAATATCGGCCATTTGGAAGCCGCATCAGGACTAGCCGGCTTGTTGAAAGCTAGCATGGCGATTGAACATTGCGTCGTGCCAAGGTCCCTGTTCGCCGAGACCCCGAACGCTGCAATTGATTTTCCCGGGCTTAATATTGCTCCGATCGTAAGCGCGAGGCTAATCCAACCCCAAAACGACGAGATCTTCGCTGGCGTCTGCAATTACGGTTTCGGCGGGACCAACGCTCACGTCATCCTAAGGTCCGCGCCCAAGCGATCGGCAAGATGCGTGAGATTGGCGACCGGCTTTGGGCCCGGGGCGCCAGAAGGGAAGCAGGCTGAAATCCTGCTCGTGTCTGCCGCTACCGCCGAAGCACTGAGCGTACGTAGCCAGCAAATCGCCGCGACGTTGAGTGAGGGAGTGCCTGCAACCAACATTGCCAGTACGCTCGCGTACCGGCACGAGATTCTTTCACATAGGCTGGCTGTTCCCCTGCCCGATGTGGCAGCGGATAACGACGCGACCGTCGCGATCCTGCAGGCTTTCGCGAATGGTGGCCTCGACGCCAGCAAGGCGACCAGCGCAACAGCAGCGTTGATCGACCGCAAGCCCATTTTCGTCTTCAGCGGCAATGGCGCGCAATATCCGGCGATGGGTGAGGTTGCCTACCAGGCGAGTAGCGCATTCCGTCGCGAGATCGAGGAGATCGACGCTCTCTATCGCCCCATAGCTGGATGGTCCATTGCGGAGCAGTTTCGAGACGGTGTGTCACGTGACGTTCTCGACACGACCTCGCGGACCCAACCTTTGCTTTTTGCCGTCCAATCGGCGCTGGCGGCGGTTCTCAAACGTTATGGTTTTCATCCCAGCGCCGTTCTGGGACATAGTGTGGGTGAAATCGCAGCAGCGGAGTGCTGCGGCTTTCTCTCTAGAGCCGACGCCCTTCGTGTCGTGCACCTTCGTAGCGAGCATCAGGAGGGGATGCGCGGCAGGGGCCGCATGCTCGTTATAGCGACCAATCCCGACAGCACGCAGGACTTGATTGACCGGGCACAAGCAGCTTCGGTTGATATTGCGGCGTATAATAGCTCGCTTTCAACGACCGTATCCGGACCGGCTGATGAGATCGCAGCTATCGCGGCACTTGCCCGAAGAGAGCGCATTGCCAGCATTACGCTGAAGGTCGAATACCCCTTCCACTCCAGGGCTCTGGATTTCCTAGAGCAGCGAATTATCGACGATTTCGCCGAGATTCGCGCAACCCCCGCCCATACTCCATTCTTTTCGACTGTGACTGGGAAACGGCTCAGTATCGGGGAACTCGGAGCGCGCTATTGGTGGGATAATGTTCGCCGTCCGGTCCGCTTCCAGCAGGCCATTGAGGAGGCGCTCGATGGTTATCCTGACGCCGCCTTTGTCGAGATCACGCCACGTCAGATTTTGCTTGGGCCCATGGCCGATATCCTGCAGCAAAAGCAGGTTCGCAACCCAATCCTGGCAACGCTTTCGTCAACAGACAAGCCACAGCAAGATCCGATCCGGACCATAACTGCGCGCTTCGTGGCGCACGGCCTAGCGCACGATCGCCGAGCGGTTTTCGGCGAGCCCCCCGGCAACGTCGTTGTGCTGCCTGGATATCCCATGCAGCGGGAGGAATTTCACTTAGGTTCGACTTCTGAAGCGATAAACTCGTATGGCCGACTAATCGAAAGCGTGCCGCTTCATCCGTTGCTCGGCAGCCGCGCGGCGGCGGGGTCGCCCGAATGGCGTTGCCTGCTAGACCCTGTGTTAGTGCCCTACCTCAATGACCACCGTGTCGATGGCACGATTGTCCTCCCGGCCGCCGCTCTAATCGATATGGCGCTCGCTGTTGGCTCTGAGATCCTCGGCGACGGCCCGATCGAGGTGGACGAATTCGATATCCTCAAGGCTCTGACCTTTGCCGAGGACGAGACTCGTGAACTGTCGACCCGCTATTCCAGCCAGTCCGGCACAGTAGAAATCTGGAGCAGGAGACGTCTGGCGGGTAACGAATGGCTACTTCATGCGCGAGGAACGGTCAGACGGATTGAGCCATCGGCTGCTCCTCCGAGGGCCATTCCAAGTCCAAGAGATCCGATTCTGGACGTTGCTGAAGATATCTACGCCGAGGCTAACCGGGCGGGGCTGGAATATGGCAGTTATTTTCAGGTCGCGGAGTCGAGCGAACGAGACCATACCATTTGCCGCAGCGCGCTGAAGGTCCCCTCTGGCGGTTTGGGTGCGTATGATAATCTTCACGTGCTTCACCCAGTCTCACTGGACGGAGCCTTCCATACTCTATTCCTGGCACGGCCTCAGCGCGATGGCGAACGCAAGGCGTTTCTTCCGATCCGCTTTAGGCACATTCGGGTTTGGAAGCCGGGGGCGGCGGTCGCGCAATCGGTCACGGAGCTGAAAGAGGAATCGTCGCGCTTCAAATCAATTTCAGTGTTCTTGCTGGGAGAGGATGGGCAGATCGTCGCGACCATCGACGCCGCGGTATTCCGTTCCGTTCACCTCATCAAGCCATTCATGGCCGACCGCACATTCCGTGAAGAAGCCATCGTCATTGATACGGTGCCGCTTCCATCGCTATTGCCCGAAGGGACCGGTTCGCCTGGCGACCTCGCGAGTATCCGCTCGCTGGTTAAAGCGCTTTCAATCTCGCTCGCGCGCGAACTGGCGGCAGAGTTATTGGCGGCTGAAACGAACCGGACCTTTGAAGCGCTCGCCGAGGAAGGCGCAATTCCCCCTGCTGCGCAGCCGCTCTGGTGGCGGATACAGCAGGTTCTGGAACTCGCCGGCGCTGTGGAGAAAGCCGTTGAAGGCAAGCGCCTGTCGCCTACCTTCATGATTCCTTCGCCCCAGGCGATCTTAGGGACGTTAATCCAACGGTTTCCGCGGGCAAACATGGAGATCCGACTGGCAGCGCAGGCAATGGCGGAGGCGGGCAAATTGCTCCGCTCCGGCACGCTTCCCGCCAAGCAGCCCGATTTCCCAACCGACCATTGGGGCTTAGTTTGTTTGGCAGACCCCCTTCGAGGCGCTGTCCAACAGGCGATCGCGAAGCTGCTGAAATCGGCTCCATGTAAACTGCGTATTCTCATTGCAGGCGATTGGAACGCCGCGCTTTCGGCCGCATTGAAGCCGAGCATCGAATCCGGACAGATTTCAGCCACTCTGATCGTGGCGAACCAGGTGAGAGCCGATGACCAGCGCCATCTGCCCGGTATAGGGACCCTACTGGAATTGCTGGTTCTTGAAAGCGGCAGCACCGGACCGACCACCGATTTTGACGCTCTGATAGGTTTCAGCCTGCCGGGATCGCCGGCCGGCCTTGCGTCTCCTGGCCTGCTGGAGCGCTGCGTTGCCATGCTCGGCGATGGCGCGCCTATCCTGCTTGGTGAGCCGGTCGAAGACGCTTATCTCTCATTCCTGCTTCATGCATCGACGCCAGCCATAGAGCAGATGGCTGGTGAAGCAGCAGGTGGGGGCCATGATGCGATCGACCAGCAACTCGCGAAGGCCCGCGTGGTCGACCGGACCGTAGGCCTGACTGAGGACGGTATCCTGCGGCTCTTTGGCGGTCGTGCAGCCAGAGAAGCCAATCGCAATGCGACGCTTGCGGCAAGCGTCGCGGTGATCGCACATTCTAGCAGTGGCGATCTGATACCTGTCTATGGGCTGAAAGCCGGCGTCCAGCTTGCGTCCGAGAACTTCGCGGCGTTTGATGCTTGGCTTGGCGCGCTACAGCAGGATACCCCCGCCATACTTATTTTCGCGCCCTATCGGGCGGATGTTGCAGCACGCAACCTCACGAGCCATCTGGATGTCCTGACAAACTGGTTGTTAAAGCTCGGAAATCTTGGACAGCCCTGCCGGCTGTTCGTTTTGACCGAAGGCGCCCGTACAGGGGATGCGGAGAGTGCGCCTGCAAATGCCGCCGTTTTGGGGTTTGTGCGGGTAGCAATCAACGAGTTTCCCGATCTCGATATCCGAACGATCGACATTGAACGTCCCGCCGCAGCGGCCCGCGTCCAAGATATTCTTGCTACCGGGTCCGCCGAGCGCGAATGGCGGATCACAGCCTCGGGCCTCACGGTTACCCGTGTCAGGCGCGGAATGATTACGGACTCCGCTCTAACCTCTGACGATCGCTCGGTGCTTCACTTCGCCGACGGAGTCGGGCTAGACGGTTTCGAATGGCTCAAGAAAACGCGTCCCGCGCCTGACGAAGGCGAGATTGAGGTAGAGGTCGCAGCCGCGGGGCTGAATTATCGCGACGTTTTGGTAGGTCTTGGCATACTCGACGATGATTTGCTCGGCGCCGGCATGACAAGAGCGGCGCTTGGATTTGAATGCTCGGGCATCGTCGTCCGCGTTGGCCCAGGCGTGACCCAGCACCGAGTAGGCGATGCAGTGATGGGGTTTGCTGCCCAAGCATTCTCCTCCCACGTGGTATGCCCCGATTGGCATTTTTTCCCCGTGCCCGAGGGCATGAGTCTTGAGGCCGCTGCAACGATCCCCGTTGCCTTCGCCACCGCTTGGTATGCGCTTGTCGAACGGGGCCAAATCCGTGGCGGCGAGGACGTACTCGTCCATGGCGCCGCAGGCGGGGTGGGGCTTGCTGCGATCCAGATCGCGAAGCTGAAAAAGGCTCGGGTCCTGGGAACGGCGAGCAGCGGCACCCGTCGGACGATTGCTCAAGGAGCAGGCGCCGACATGATCTTCGATTCGCGCCAGGAGAGGTTCGCAGCAGACATCAAAGAGCGCTTCCACGGCGTAGATGTCGTGCTGAACTCGCTTGCCGGCGATGCGATGCTGGCGAGTTTCAAGCTGCTTAAGCCGTTCGGTCGTTTCCTCGAATTGGGTAAGCGCGACTTTTTAGACAACACGCAGCTCGCTCTCCGGCCGTTTTTGCACAACATTGCCTATAGCGGAATCGATCTCGACGAGCTGCTGGCCGCCAAACCGCAATTGGCGCGCGAGATGATGGCCTCGCTTGCTGAACTGTTTACCCGCCAAGCTTTGCTGCCGCTGACTTATCGAACCTTTGAATCGCATGAAGCTGGCGCTGCGTTCAGGAGCATGCAGGCGTCCGAGCACGTTGGGAAGATAGTGATCCGCCCAGCCAGCTCAGCGCGTGCGGACATTGCGTCCCTGAGCTATGCGGCGCGGGCCGGTCTTTACCTTGTTGTAGGCGGAACGGCCGGTTTGGGTTTGGCTACCGCCCATTGGCTATCGCGGATGGGTGCGTCGCACATCGCTTTGGTATCGAGGCGCGGGCAGGTCGAGGAAGCGCTTTCGCCTCTTGTCGCCGAGATGGAGCGCCACGGCGCGCATGTGCTGGTCAGACAGCTCGATGTCACCGATGCGATGGCCGTCCACAGCCTCATCAGCGAACTCTCGGAAAGCTACGGCCCTGTCCGCGGCGTGGTGCATGCCGCGGTCCATCTCGATGACGGGCTGATCGCCAACCTGACGCCGACACGCCTGCATGCGGTTTTGCGGACGAAAGTGGACGGGATCATCAATCTCGATGCAGCGACCGAGGGCCAGCCACTCGACTTTTTTGTAGCGTATTCCTCGGCCACGACGATGGTTGGCAGCCCTGGTCAGGCCGCCTATGTCGCCGCCAACGCGTTTCTCGAAGGGTTCATGCGCCGTCGTCGCAAGCTCGGAAAACCGGCTCTAGCCATCGGCTGGGGAGCAATTTCCGATGTGGGCATCATCGCACGGGACAAACAACTGGGGCAGCGGCTCCGTCGGACGACGGGCGTTGTCGCTATGCGATCCTCGGAGGCCTTGGCGCATCTCGGACGGCTCATTAGCCTTGGTGACACCATCGATCCGGTGCAATTCTTGACCAATATCGCTCAGAGCGCTGGCGCAGAGAAACTTGCTCTCTTGAAAAGCCCGGCATTTGTCGGGCTTGGCCTCATCAAGCGGGATGGGCAGCAAGGGCCCACAGACGAGGCAGCTTTCGATTTGCGGGGTAAGAGCGCCAGCGAAGCTGTTGAGATCGTCACCGGGATTTTGCGCCGCGAGGTCAGCGAGATCCTGCGCATGCCGGAAAGCAAAATTGATCTATCCCAACCCCTGATCGATATCGGGTTGGATTCGCTGATGGCGCTGGAGCTTCACATGTCGCTCGAGACCGCGCTCGGTGTGCAAATCGCCGTTGTCGGGGCCGGTGATCGCAATCTTGCGGCCATGGCTCGCATGATCGTTGACCAGATCAACCATGGCGATAATCAGCCCCCGCAAGAAGCAGCAGACAGCCTTCCTGCGACGGTCGCAACGCTTGCTGGCATCCATTCGACGGCCGACCTGTCGCCTGAAGAGGCTAGCAAGCTCGAACGAGCCGTGCGCGCCTCGCGTCGAGGAGCATTCTGATGGCTCACAGCGATTCTGGTCCGCTGTCAGACGATGCCCTCGCCGACCTTATAGAGCAGATGCGGTGGACGCCGGAGGTGGCGACAGCCCCCTCGTCACCGCAACAGAGGACTGCCGAGCGGCACTACAGCGTAGCGTTCGAAGATCATCCGCTTTACCAGCAAATGAAATTCCAGCGAGGTTTTGCAAGCTTCGCCGGCCTGCGCAGTCCCTACTATCGACAGCATGACATGAGAGCCGGGGCGCTTTCGGTCATCGAGGGCCGCCCAGTCCTCAATTTTGCTTCCTACGACTATCTCGCACTTAACGGTCATCCGGAGATTACCGAAGCCGTCGCTAAGGCTGCGCGTGATCTAGGCACATCGGTTTCCGCAAGCCGGATCAGCGCGGGTGAACGGGGGATCCACCGCGATCTCGAGCGCGCGCTCGCCCGAAATTATGAAGCGGCGGATTGTGTGGCTTTTGTCTCGGGTCATGCTGCCGCTGTATCGACACTCGCGACCTTGATGGGGCCGAAAGACCTCATCGTCCACGATGCCCTCATTCATAATTGCGTTGTTGTAGGCGCCCAACTTGCCGGAAGCGCGCGGCGGCTATTCCCCCATAACGATTTAGATGCGCTGGAGGCATTGTTGGCCGCCGATCGCCATCGCTTCGAACGGGTTTTGATCGTAAGCGAAGGTCTTTTCTCCATGGATGGCGACGGGCCGGACTTACAACGTCTCATCGCGATTAAACAGCGCTTCTCCGCTTGGTTGATGATCGACGACGCCCATGGACTTGGAGTTCTCGGCGCCACAGGACGCGGCATCTTCGAGCACCAGGCTGTGTCCCCTGGCGAGGTCGACCTTTGGCTAGGCACCTTATCCAAGACACTCGTTAGTTGTGGTGGCTATGTGGCTGGAAATGCTGCCGCGATCGATTTGCTGAAGCATCAGGCGCCGGGCTTTGTCTATAGCGTCGGCATGCCCGCTACCGCTGTCACCGCCTCGATCGTTGCATTAGATATTATGCAGCGAGAGCCCGATCGTGTTGAGCGACTGCAGCGCAAGTCTTTGCGGTTTCAAGCCGGCGCGAATGCGGCTGGGTTCGATACCGGCGATAGTTGGGGGCGTGGGATCATACCGATCATCATCGGTGACACCGTCGCAACGCTGAAGCTCGCCGAACGCCTTCTAGAGGCTGGTGTCAACGCATTCCCTATCTTACCCCCAGGCGTACCGGAGAAGACGGCCAGACTGCGCTTCTTCATCAATGCGGATCATAGCGACGAGCAGATCGATACGGCCATCAGCACGCTCGCGCATGAAATGGCTGAGCTCGGGGACATTTCACTTAAGACGATTTTGGCGTCATGAGCGCGACGGCTGGTCAGCGCTTCGGCGCTCTTTTGCGGCGCGGAGGCCAGATGGCGCCCGTATTTTCAAACGGATCCGGTTTAAGCCGCCCTTCTCACTGCCAGCGTGTATAAGTGTGTCAGAATTGGACCAGAGAGAGCCAAACGCCATGACGCCCGAGGCGCCATCGACCACGGTCGATTTTGTCATTAGCATGCTCAAGCAGGTTATGATGGAGAGCGCGTTTCGCGACGAAGCAGCCATCCAAGCCATCAGTTGGGGTCGTCAAACCATTATCGAAGAGACCGGGGTCGACTCGTTTGATTTCGTGGAACTCATCTTTAAAGTGGAAGAGCGTTTTGACATCTCAATCGACTATAATGCCAACAGATCGATCAATGAATTGAAGACAGTAGGCGATCTTGCAGGCGAGATTGATAAGCTCGTGGCCAAGAAACAGCCGATATGACGACAATCGTCGTATCTGGCGTCGGCGTCATCTCTTCCGTGGGCTGCGACGCTAATAGCTTCTGGCAATCTCTTGTCACCGGCAGCGACAACCTCAGCGAAGCCTCTGTGCTGCCGGGTTCCGGGATTCAGGTGTCCGAGGTTTTAGATCGCGCTTTCCTGGAGAACCTGCCGGTCCCGGCTTCGGCGATGGACCGGAATGCGGTGTTTGCCGTTGCAGCCGCAGGCCAAGCGTTGGCTGCCTCGGGCGTGAAGCTGGGGCCGCTCAAACCCGATCGTATCGGCGTCATTTTAGGCAACGGTGCGGGTGGCCAATGCAGCATGGACGATCAGTATGTCCGACTGTATCGCGAGAATAAGCGCCTGCATCCCATGACTGTGCCAAAGGCAATGGTAAGCTCATCGGCGAGTTGGGTATCGATGGCTTTTGGCATCACCGGCCCGTGCTTCGTAACATCGAGCGCCTGCGCATCGTCTAGCCATGCAATCGGTATCGCGATGCAATTCCTGCGAGCGGGCCTGGCCGATGTGATGGTCGCCGGAGGCACTGAGGCCCCTTTATCTGTGGGCACCGTCACCGCTTGGGACGCAATGAAGATCATGTCACGCACGGCCTGTCGGCCCTTCGCAGCCGGTCGCGATGGACTCATTCTAGCAGAGGGCGCTGGCGTCATCATCTTGGAGACGGAGTCGCATGCGCGCAGCCGCGGCTTGCGTCCGGCCGTCGAAGCCGCGGGGTTCGGCTTTAGCGCCGATGCTGGCAACATCGTCTCACCCGATGCAGACGGCATGCTGAGAGCGATGAACATCGCATTGGCAGACGCCAAGATGGATGCGGGCGACTTAGCCTATATCAACGCGCATGGGACCGGGACGCGAGCCAATGATCGCACCGAGACTGTCGCGCTAAAGCGCCTTTTCGCGGATCGCCGCTTACCTCCAGTCTCCTCCACAAAAGGGGTGACAGGGCATGCGCTCGGGGCTGCCGGAGCTCTTGAGGCGATCGCGACGATTATGGCCATTGAGCGCGGCATAGTCCCCCCAACGGCCAATTTCGACGCCGCTGATCCCGATTGTGATTTCGACTGCATACCGAATGAAGCACGCTCACTGCAAATTTCAGCGGCGATGTCGAACTCGTTTGCGTTCGGCGGGCTGAACGCTGCTTTGGTTTTCAGGGCGCTCGCGTGATCGGTCTATGCAATCAATGGGAGGCTGCAGCCTGTCGGCTCCAGCTCAAAAGCCGAAATGACCTGGGTGACGCAAAGGCTAGTCGATTCAGACGCGTCCGATCTCGCAGCGGGTCACGTATATCGCTAAATCTCTCGTTTTGAAGCGTGCTTTGAGATTTATCTTCTCCGCGTGGGTTAGTGCTCGACCTAGCCGACCGCCAAATGGATGAGTGCCTTCGATATGTTGGATGTTACCGCCGCGCAGCTCGGTATGATGACTAGAGAGGATGCCGAGCGCGAGATTCGTAGCCGGGTCCAGACGGTGCCCTTGGGCGACGGCGTTATTCTCTCCCGCGTCCTGGGAAGCCATAAGATGCTCTTGCGCGCCAGCGATCGCGGTTTTTCTCGGCATGTGATGTTCGATGGCTACTGGGAAAGTTGGCTAACCATCTTCTGTGCGCGGACGCTGCAGCCCGGCATGGTCGCCTTCGATGTCGGAGCCAATCTTGGTTATTATACGCTGCTGTTTGCGGATCGGGTTGGACCGACCGGAAAAGTCATAGCTATCGAGCCAAATCCTGCGACATTTGATTTGCTGCAGGAGACGGTGGCGCTAAATGGATTCGATCGCACCGTCACATTGGTGCAAGCCGCGGCAAGCGATTGCTCTCAGGAAGCGTTGGAGCTGTTTGTCCCCTTCGGCGAGCCCAAAAATGCCACCGTCGCCTTCGACGGAGGAGCACGCCCGGCCGAATTGCGTGTGAGCGTCCCAGGCGTGTCCATCGATCATTTAACCGCCGGATTGGAGCGGGTGGACTTTCTCAAGATTGATGTTGAGGGGGCGGAGCCAGGCGTGCTGCGCGGGATGATGGGGACCATTGCACGCTTCAAGCCTACGATTGTGCTCGAGTTTAATGCTGCCCGTTATGAGGATCCCGCAGCGATTCTCCAGCAAATGTTGGCGGTATACGGATCGGTCGGCGAAATTGATTTTGACGGCGCCTGCGGCGCGGCTGACCCTGCAGATATCTTGAGCACGCGGATGGGCGAGGACCGGCTGCTGTGCTTCCCCGGCTTGAGCGTCGACATTTAGGACAAGGATCGCCAGTCGGTGTCAAAAAGCATCCTGTTAGAGGCGCATGCGCTCACCCTTAAACAGGGAACCGGGATCGCGACCTATGCGCGAAACTTGGCGAAAACCGCGAGCAATGCCGGGTACCGGACCGAATTGCTGGTCGGCATTGACCGACCGATCAATCGCCGGGATCCGCTTCTGGCCGAGGTCACGTTGTATGACGCAAGCAAGCCTCCGAGCTTTGATCCCATCAGGGCCGCTAGTCGCGCGCTCGACTGGGCGATTGGCATGCCTGCTGGGGCTCGCGCACAGCTGCTACCGTCGCAACGTATCGTGCTCGACCCTAGCTCGGGTTCCACTTTAGCGCGTCCGCAGCCAACGAGGGGGGCCTTACGCCTTGAAGAGCGGGCATTCCTTCACTTCAACCGCCATGGTCGGCGCATGTCTATTAAGTCGGACGGCCATCATGATCTGTTTCACGCAACGCGGCCGATTCCGTTGGCCGTCAAAGGTGCTGCCAACGTATACACCATCCACGACATCGTGCCGCTGCGGCTTCCCTATTCGACCCTCGACAACAAGCGATATTTCTATCGTGTGATCAAGGATATCGTCAGGAAGGCCGACCACATCGTGACCGTTTCTGAGTTCACGAAGCGCGATGTGATGGATGTTTTCGATATTCCTGAAAGTCGAATTTCTAACACTTGGCAAGCGGTTGCTATCGAAAAATCGTTTCTCGATCTCAACGACGATGAAGTGGCAAACATTATCGCCCATCGATATGGTCTGCAATTTAGAGAGTACTTTCTGTTCTTGGGCGCAATCGAGCCAAAAAAGAATGTGAGCCGGATGGTAGAAGCCTTCGCTGCGTCCGGCACCAAGCGACCGCTCGTGCTTGTCGGCGGGCTTGGCTGGCAATACGATCGAGACGTCGAAACCCTCAACGACGAACGTTTTCAGAGCTGGCGTTTCGATGGGGAGCGCATCCGGGCCGAGCGCAGTGTTCAGCGCCTGCCGTACGTACCTCTCGCCTCACTAATGGCACTGATCCGCGGCGCCAGGGCAGTGTTGTTTCCGTCGCTTTATGAGGGATTTGGCTTGCCGGTCCTTGAGGCAATGATGCTGGGCACGCCGACCATCACCTCCAATACGAGTTCGCTACCGGAGGTCGCAGGCGGTGCCGCGATGCTCGTCGACCCTTATAAGACGGAAAGCATCCGGGACGCGATTAAGACGATCGATGCGGATGCGGACCTGCGCGTGGAACTTGCAACGCGCGGCAAGGAGCGGGCCGCCTTCTTCTCGCCTGAGCGCTATAGCGAGCGGATGGCTGCTGTTTACGATGGCCTGCTGAAATGACGTCGTCGCTCCTGGTATACGCAGCCTTGCTGCCGCAGATTGCGCAAGGCGCCAGCCAAGTCTCACTTATTTCAGGAAGCCACCGCCCCTGAGATACGCGACGATACGGTCGGCCATTGCGTCGACGGTTTCCGTTTGTCCATCCGCATTGAGATGGATCTCTGGCGTTTGTGGAGGCTCATACGGGCTATCAATGCCGGTGAAATTTCGAATGGCGCCGGCGCGGGCGCTCTTATAGAGCCCTTTGGGATCGCGCTGTTCGGCAACAGCGAGCGGAGCATCGACGAAAATCTCGATGAATTCGCCAGGTTCGAGAATCTCGCGCGCCAGTTGCCGCTCGGCCCTGAAAGGCGAGATAAACGACGCCAGCACAATCAGACCCGCATCGACAAACAGTTTAGCGATTTCCGCCGCGCGCCGAATATTCTCGACGCGGTCGGCTGTCGTGAAGCCCAGGTTGCGATTGACGCCGTGCCGGAGATTATCGCCATCCAGAAGGTAGGTGTGGCACCCAAGCGCAAACAGCCGTTGCTCGACAAGGTTTGCGATGGTCGATTTGCCCGCACCCGAAAGACCTGTGAACCAGAGCACAGCCGGTCGGTGGCCCTTGGCTCTCATACGCTGGCGCTTGTTGATATCAACGGCCTGCCAATTGATATTCGTCGCGCGCCTGAGCGCGAAATCGATCATGCCGGCGCCGACCGTTTGATTGGTCATGCGATCGATCAAGATGAAGCTTCCCGTGGTTCGATTGACCGCATACGGGTCGAATGCGAGCGGCTCATGGGTTGAGATGTTGGCTACCGCAATGTCGTTCAGTGCCAGCTGCTTAGCGGCAAGCTTCTGGAAATTGTCGGCATCAATCCTGTGCTTGATCTCGGTCACGCTGGCGAGGACGGTCTTGCTCGCGCATTTCAACAGGAGGGGCCTGCCCGGCAGCAGCGCCTCTTCATGCATCCAAATAATGTGAGCTGCGAATTGGTCGGCTACATCCGGGCGGCCATCGGCGCCGCTGAGAAGGTCGCCGCGGGAGATGTCGATCTCATCATCAAGCACGAGCGTGACGGCCTCGCCGCGGGCCGCACGGGTTTTGTCACCGTCGAAGGTCGAGATCTTCCGAATCGTCGACTTGCGGCCCGACAGACAGGCCACGACCGCGTCACCCACGGCGATCTGGCCGTCGGCGATGGTGCCGCTAAAACCCCTGAAATCGAGATCAGGGCGATTGACCCATTGAACGGGAAACCTGAACGGGCGCTGTTGCAGACCCGGTTCGACTTCGACGGCCTCGAGATAATCCAGGAGAGCGGGGCCAACATACCAAGCCAGCGCCTCCGTTCGGCTCGTCACCATAGCGCCGAAACGAGCCGAGATCGGGATCGCTTGCATAGTGTCGAATTGCAGCTCCCGAGCAAACGCTCGGTAGTCTGCGACAATCTCGTCGAAGACTTCCTGCGAATGTCCCACGAGATCGATTTTGTTGACCGCCAGCACAACGTGGCGGATCCCGAGCAGGGAGGCGATGAAGGAATGGCGCCGCGTCTGGGTCAAAATCCCTTTGCGCGCATCGACCAATATGACGGCAAGATCGGCGTTGGAGGCCCCTGTCGCCATATTGCGGGTATACTGCACATGACCAGGCGCGTCGGCGACAATGATTTTGCGGATGGGGGTCGTAAAGAAGCGGTAGGCAACGTCGATCGTGATGCCTTGCTCGCGCTCAGCGTCCAACCCGTCCAGCAAGAGCGCGAAATCGATCTCATCCCCAGCCGAACCGTGCTTTCGCGAATCCCGTTCGAGCGCGGCTAGTTGATCATCAAAAAGCAGCTTGGAGTCATAGAGAAGCCGCCCGATCAGGGTCGATTTTCCATCGTCGACCGAGCCGCATGTGATGACACGAAGGAGCGCCTTGGCTCCACCCTTTCCATCACCATTGACCGAGCGCCTCTGATCGCTTGCGGCTTCCATTAGAAATAGCCCTCGCGCTTCTTTTTCTCCATCGATCCCGCTTCGTCGTGATCGATCAGCCGGCCCGAACGCTCGGACGTTCGCGCCATCAGCATCTCCTCAATGATGGCGGGAAGCGTCGCGGCCGAGGATGGAAGTGCGGCGGTGAGGGGGTAGCATCCCAATGTTCGAAACCGCACGCTGCGGAGTTCAGGTTGTTCACCAGGCTCAAGCGGCAGGCGGTCATCATCGACAAGAATCAGCTGGCCTTCGCGCGAAACGACCGGGCGCGGGGCGGCAAAATACAGCGGCACGATTTCAATATTTTCGCGCAGGATGTATTGCCAGATATCGAGTTCGGTCCAATTCGACAGCGGAAAGACGCGGATCGATTCGCCTTTGTGAATGCGGGTATTGAAGAGATTCCACAACTCCGGACGCTGATTTTTGGGCTCCCACCCATGGGTCTGGGTCCGAAAGGAAAATATCCGTTCCTTCGCGCGGCTTTTTTCCTCGTCTCGTCGCGCACCGCCGAAAGCGGCGTCGAAGCCGTGGGAGGTCAGAGCCTGCTTGAGTGCATCCGTCTTCATGATGGTGGTGTAGAGGGACGATCCATGGCTGAACGGCGTGACGCCTGCCGATTGCCCCTCGACGTTGGTATGGATCAGCATCTCCATGCCCGCCGTCGCCGCGACCGTGTCGCGAAACGCGATCATCTCGCGAAATTTCCAGCCGGTATCGATATGCAGGAGCGGAAAAGGCGGCTTGGACGGATGAAACGCCTTGGCTGCCAAATGCAGCATGACCGATGAGTCTTTGCCGATCGAATACAGCATGACGGGATTGCTGAACTCGGCTGCGACCTCACGCATGATGTGGATCGATTCGGCTTCGAGTTCATCGAGATAGGTCATCGGTTCCCATTCGCGCTTGCCGCCGGCCAGATCCAACCAGCTCTTATCAATTCTCGCTTCTGACCGCGCTGCCGGAGCAAAGCAGCGCTTGGCCGCCCCGCATTAACAGACTGCTTTTGTCGAGTGTCGCTATCGCCGGCGTTCATTCAGATTGCAATCGGGATGAGACGCGACAGATCGAACCGACATACCCGTCTGCCATTCGCGCCTCGCGGTTTCGCCCCTGCGGCTATCTGGCATTCAACGGCCGATGCTGTATTGGTCGTGCACCCATGACCAACCGCTTATCCGCAGCTAAAACTTCTGAACGTGGTCCGGCGCCCAGATCGGCCGGACTTTGGAATATGATCACGTCGGCCATGTATGAGCCTGCACAGGTGGTCGAGCGCCATGAACCTGGGGCCTTCATCCCTTGCCATCCGGAACCCCGCGCGCAAGATCCCAATCTTTTTCAGATCATTTTGGGTGCACGGCATAGCCTGATCGACAACTGGATTGCAGATTATTACCGCTCCGGTCTCGACAGCTTCCGAGTCTTGCGACGCCAGATCGTGTTCGTGAACTCGCCTGAACACATCAAATACGTCCTGGTCACGCGGCACGATAATTTCGAGCGCAAGAGCCCTCAGATGAGGCGCGCACTTGAGGCGCTGCTAGGTGATGGCCTCTTCATCAGCGATGGCGACATCTGGAAAAAACGGAGGCCGCTGGTCGCCGATATCGTCCACAAGCGCCGCGTTCCCGAGTTTGGCGCCACGATGGAGGACGCCGCGCTAGCGCTCGCAAAGGATTGGGCGGCGCTAGCCGATGATACCGAGATTGAGTTGACGAGCGAGATGGCTCAATTGACCGCGATGATCATCGCGCGCGCCGTCTTCGGAAAAGGCCTCAGCCGCTCGTCCGCCGAGCAGGTCATTACAGGCTTCACCGCCTACCAGCGTGCAACCGATTCGTTCAATCTTGGATATTTCCTCGGGTGGGACGATGGCTGGAGTTCATCAGGGGGGAGCGGGAAACGCCAGGCTATCGTGATGGTCCACGAGGTCATCGACAGTGTGATCAACGCGCATCTCGCCGGCGAAGGCGACGCAGGCTCGATGGTTGATCTGCTTATCCGTCGCAACCAGCGCAGCGCGGGGTCGGAACTTGATTTGACCGCCCTGCGTAATGAGGCCGCGACAATCTTCATGGCGGGCCACGAGACGACGGCTACGACGCTGACATGGGCCTGGTATCTTCTAGCTAATGCTCCCTGGGTGACAGAGCGAGTGCATGCGGAAATTAAGGCGGCGTGTGGTGCGCGTCCTCCCGCGCTGGCGGACCTGCCTCAGCTTCCGTGGTGTCGTGCGGTGATCCAGGAGACGTTGCGCTTGTACCCGCCGGTCCCGCTTTTGCCGCGACAGGCGCTCGCAGCCGATCGGATCGGGCATATCGAGGTTGAGAAATCGGCGCTTGTGATGATCGCTCCGTGGCTGCTGCATCGATCGGCCGATCTATGGGACAAGCCCAATAATTTCCTGCCAGAGCGCTTCCTTGAGGGCAAAAAGATCAACCCCTTTGCCTATATCCCGTTCGCGGTTGGGCCTCGTATTTGCCCGGGAATGAATTTTGGCCAGGACGAAGCGGCGCTGTGCTTGGCGATCCTTGCGCAACAATTCGAGGTCATTCCCCGCCCTGGCTACAGGGTGTCTCCCGTCTGCCGCCTGACCCTGCGTCCAGACGGGGGCCTGCCCGCAACCGTGAAGCGGCGCTCCGACCCCCCGGCCCACAATTAACGGAATGGACGGCATGCGCGTTTGGGAAGCGGTTTTGCATCGCGTCATGCGATACCTGCCGATCGAGGTCACCTCCGCGATCGGCGGGTTCATTGTACGGATGAACGTCCGGTTCAATCGGACCAGCATCGCCAGCAACGCGCGCCGCAACGTCAGGCGACATGACCCCGAGGCTTCGGAGGCCCAAGTCAACCGCATCGTTTGGCGTTTTTTGGATAACGTCGGCCGGTTGATGGCCGAGTTCTCGGTTCTGGATAAACTCATCCCTGCGCACAGGGTGACCTTTTCCGGCGGCGAGGCGGCCTCGCAACGGGTGGGGCAGATGCCCACGATCGCGCTGGTTCTGCATCTGGGCAATTGGGAGGTGCTTGGACCGGGCTTGCAGAAACTCGGAGTCCCGGTGGCGACGTTCTACGAGCCGCCGCCAGACATCTTTCACAGGAAGGTTGCCGAGGATACCCGACGCGGGTTTGGGATGCGTCTGCTAACGCCCGATCGCCACGGCGTCCACGACGCCTTGGCATTGCTGAAAGCCAACGGGACCGTCGCAATCTTTCCCGATGAAGCGCGGCGCGGCCGAACGATGGCTCCCCTCTTTGGCCGCCCGCCACATGATCGCGGTAACCTAGCGATTGCCGCAAAGCTTGCGCGACGGACGGGTGCCCAAATCATCGTAACCTATAGCCGCAGGATCAAAGGAGCGCGTTTCCAATTGCGCTTCGAACCGCCGGTTTCGCTGCCGGTGGGCGCCAAAAATCTCCTGGACGATATAACGTTTCTCAACTCTCAGATCGAGCCGATCATCCTGCGTAATCTCGACCAATGGTATTATTTAGATGACTCGATTGAGCCGCTTGTTTGATCGGAGTGGTTGGGCGGACATCGAATGACCGCCATATTCAGAAAGCGGCTTATGGGCGAGAGCGGATCAAAGATCGCCGTTATTTCAGGCGGATCGAGCGGCATTGGCCTTGCCTGCGCTCGTCAACTGCTAAGCAGGGATTATGATGTCGTCCTGCTTGCGCGCGATCCCGAGCGGCTACGCCAGGCTAAGATTGCGCTTGAGCAGGAGTTCAAGGCTGCCGTCAACATTTGTCCCGTCGATGTCGATGACGGTGAGGCGTGCGCTGCCGCAATCGCGACGATCATGGATCGCCACGGCCGCATCGATTGGCTGATCACATCGGCGGGAATCGTCGAACCCGGCATGTTCCTCGATCTCGATCTAGCGGCGCACCAGGCCCAGATGCGAACGAATTATTTCGGCACGCTCCATCTTGTCCAGGCGGCAGCCCGCGTCATGATGGGTCGACCCGGCAGCAAGATCACCATGATCGCCTCGGCGGCCGCTTTCGTTGGAATCATCGGCTATTCTGGCTATGCGCCGGGCAAATTTGCCGTGCGTGCTCTGGGCGAGGTGTTGCGTCTCGAACTCGAGCCGCACGGGATCTCAGTCAGCGTAGCCTTCCCCCCCGACACCGATACACCGCAACTCCACCGGGAGAATTTGACCCGGCCGCTGGCGACACGCCTGATTTCCCAAGGTGGCGGCGTAATGTCCGCTACAGAGGTAGCCGAGCGTATCATCCGCCAGGCCGAAGCCGGGCGTTTTCTGCTCGCGCCCTCGCCGGTGATCGCGCTGCTGGCATGGTCTCACAGCTTCTACGCCCCGATCTTTGCTTGGCAGCAGCGGCGCATACTCAGGCGGGTGACGCACACACGAACCGATCGGAGCTAGCCAAGATCGGCGCATGGGCTAGCCCGACATTGAATAAAATGCACCTTCGATCGAGAAAAGCCCGTCTTGCGCAAATCCACAAGCTGGTTTCCAGGTGCATTGCGTTCAAGCGTCCCAGTCAATATTCAAACCAATGGCATCTGAAGCAGGATGACCCGTCTCCACGGGACAGCGCATGATCTATATTTGCTATGGTATAACCAAATCCGCGAGCACTTTCTTATACCAACTCACCGAGGAGGTGTTCGCTGTCGCTGGTCGAAAGCCCCGCAAACTTGGCCCCCCATACAGGCGGCAAGGCTCGCTCGACAATTATTTCGACGTCGTTGACGACGCGTTAGTGCGTGAGTTAGCGGACCTCGTCGGTGATGATGATATCGTACTTAAGACCCACGGCCCTCCACGGGGGAACATCGCCGCCCTGATTGCATCGGGCGCTGTTTTGGCGAACGCTTCGATCCGCGACCCGCGCGAAATTGCGCTATCGATGCTCGACCATGGCCGACGCGCTAAGCGCTGGAAAGACGTGCCCTTTGCGGAGTTCCAAAGCCTGGAGGATACGCTGCCCGCGATCGAAAACCAGATCGGGTATTTCAACGCCTGGGCTGAAATTCCAGGGGTGCATGTGTTCTTGTACAACGACATCTGTTTCGATAGCCGGTCGGTCGTCAGGCGATTGGCTTCTCAGATCGGCGTCGAGATCGATCCTGATCAGGTCCTCAAGACGTTCATCGGCAACAAAGCCATCGGGCAATTCAGCAAGGGCAAGGCGCTGAGACACAGCGAGTTGCACCAAGACGACCATATGGTCTTCCTGGAGCGCTTCGCTGACCTTTATCGCAGCTATGCATTCGACACGCCACGCGCCGTTGAGATAGCTGAGCAGCAGCAAGGCAAAGTCCTGCGTGCGCGCGGTCAACTCGCCATCAACCTCATCAATCTGAGGCGTCGGTTTCGCTTCCTGAATTGGTGATCATTCTGCGCCACGCTGTATCAGCGAACGGCAGGGGGCCTGTCGCCGCAGAGCGCTTCCGCTCACGGGTCAGCACATCAAGCGGCCCTGGCCAATGAAAATCGGCCGGGGTCCAAGCAGGCTCCTGCCGGGTTAAATTGGTCCACATTCGACAATCCGTCATCACCCAGTTGCCGTCAGGTGGCGTTGAATAAGCGATCGCAGGACAGCGCCTGGAGCGAAGAAGCCGCTCCGCCTGATCAGCAACACCCTTTTGTAGGGTGCGGCTGCTCTCCTCCCAACGTTCCCAGCGATATAGCCCCAGCCCCTGACCGAAAAAGAATCGTTCAAGATGGTCTGCTGTTCGAATTGAACCGCGCCCAAAATGCTCCGAGATGATGCTGTCGACAGCTTTCTCCATTCTTTGTTGGCGTGTGCCGTCTAGGATGAGAAGCTGAACGCCAATATTCTCACGACGATAGCGCGTATAGGATTGCGCGAAGCCGGCTGGGCAGCCATTGGGGCTGCGGGCCATCGCGAGCGATACCACCTGCTCGCGCCACACGCCTGTGACCGCGTCCGCTCCGAAAAACAGCCAACTCTTGAAGCGCTTCAGCCCGCTATCGGAGCTTTTGCACGCCGGCGACACAAACCACTGATATCCGGCGCCGCCATCCTCGGTCATGACACCATAGGCCGCACCATCGATAAGCTGCACGACCTGACCACCATCACCTTGGCCGGCGTCAAAATGACGGAACCTGCGGACATGATCGCCGAAATCGGCGAGATGCCCGACGACAGGGTTCGTGCCTGCGCTCAGCAAGACCGCGTCGTTTGCGAGATAGCCCGTTGGGATCGAGCGCGGATCGTCTTGACCTGGCCAATCGAATTTACGCCAGGATAACGCATCGCTCGCTTTCGATACCCCGCCCTCACAGGCACGAGCATCAGCGCCGAAACGAGGGGCGCCATCTTCCGACGTCTCGATACATTGGGCCAGGAACGCCACCATTTGCCGATTGCTCAGCGCACTCGCACTGCTCGCCCCCAACCAGCCCAACCCTACAGCGCCGAGTATCACCAGCGTCGCTGCGACGGTCGCAATCCGGATGGCTCTCCCCCTCCGGGGGTGTCCCCGTGGAGTCGTAGGTCTTTCCGCTTTGATAATCATCTTGGCCATTTGTCGCCGCAATTAGCGGGCTCAGCGATGCGGTAAGTCCACAGTTAACACGCCTCGAACGGTTTGGGAGGCATTTGCTCTTCCAATACGTGAGCGTTCGATGCTAGGTCCGCCTTGCGTCTGGAGGAATGGATGGCAAGGCTAGGCATTGTCTCGATTGTTGCGTTGGCTTTTGCGGGCGGGTGCTCCGGGTTGCCATCGAGCGGCCCTTCAACTAGCGACCTCACGCGTGAGGCTCAGGACGACCAGACACGTCAATATGAGGTTATTGACCTATCGACTGCTGTTCTGGCGAGCCTAAACCAGCGCCACGGCGAGAGCTTTGCTGGACGTTTCGGAGATTATCGCGCAGCGCCCGAGTCCCGCATTGGCGTGGGCGATTTCGTCGCAGTCACGATCTGGGAAGCTGGCGCCGGCGGATTGTTTTCCGCCCCTTTGACGACAGATCGGTTTTCGCCCGGCTCGCGGACGGCGACCATTCCCGAACAGGCTGTCGCCCGCGACGGTTCGATCAGCGTACCCTACGCAGGGCGCATAGTGGTCGCTGGAAAAACGTCAGCCCAGGTTCAAGCAGCGATCGAAGAACGGCTGGCAGGCAAAGCGATCCAGCCCCAGATCCTTGTGACCGTTAGCCGACCGATCAGCAATACGGTCGCTGTGACCGGCGAGGTAGCCCAGGGCGGGCGGATCCCACTCTCGACCAAGGGTGATCGCATCCTCGAGGTCATAGCCACTGCAGGCGGCATCCGCGCGCCTGTTAACGAGACTGAGATCAGACTGTCGCGCGGGAACACCACTGTTGCCGTCCCGATGGGGGTGGTAGTCGCCAATCCTAGAGAGAACATCTTTTTGCGAGGCGGTGACTCTTTGACGCTGGTCAGGAATCAACGGACATTCACCGCTGCCGGCGCCACTGGCCGAAATGCTGAAATCCCCTTCGAAAGCGATAGCGTCACGCTGGCCCAGGCCATGGCCAAAGCCGGTGGGTTGCTTGACTACCGCGCCGATCCGGAAGGCGTCTTTTTATACCGGCTCGAAGATGCCGAGACGCTGCGTCGAATCAGGCCGAACAGTTCGCTCCTCCGTTATGGCCCGCGTGTCCCTGTCATCTATCGTCTGAACCTGCGTGAACCGAGCGGACATTTCTTAGCCCAGGGACTGCGTATGCAGAACCGCGATGTCCTTTACGTTTCGAACGCTCCGCTGACCGATGTCCAGAAAGCCTTCTCGATCTTCCAGGCGCTCACAGGCCCTGCGGTACAGGGTGCTGGTATCGCGTCAGGATTCCGCTGACGTCACATCCTGTTCGCGGCGCATTAGACGCCGTCGGGCTGAGGGGGTACCGAATTGATGCAGATCCATCGGCGGCAGGCACCGCCGCCATTCCTGAGCCAGTGAGCCTAAAGTCGGTCGCCGGGATTTCAATTTTTGGCAGCTGTCCAAGTGAGTTCGACCTGGCCCAGAGCGATTCGCCCCTCGATAGCACCCTCCTCAGTCCGAACATGCAGTTCAACGGGGTGTTCGGGTTCGGTGACGCTGAAGTTAAACCGCGCCGAGAATATCCCCTCCTGGCGGGCTCGGAAATTGGCCTCTCCGAGCAAACCGGGACCGTAGGCGGCCACCTTCATTGGCAAGCCCACGGCGTCCTTTGAGAAGCCAAGTGTTAATTTGGCCTGCCACCTGCCCTCCGCAAGATGAAAGTACGGCCCGTAATATAGGACGCGGGAAGCGCCGGTCGCTTCGGTGACGAGAGGAGCTTCCTCGTTTGGTTTATCGCCTGAATAGAAGACGCGATGCGGCCATATGGATTTCAGAGGCACGGAGGGATCATGAAAATGACCAATCGCGTTGCCCAAAACCAGAGTCGCGATGCTTTCATCGGCCTCGGAAAATTGCGAACCGTCAATCTTGAACCGATTTGGCGGGCCGATACTGCGTTCGATCTCAACAGCGGCCTCTCCTGGAACGCTGATACGGAAATGACGTGCTATCGCCGCGATCACCGTGCTGGCATTTAATGCCGGCGCTTGATCAATCATCAAAATATTTCGCCGCCCTCTGAGAGGCTGCATCAGCGCCAAACTGCACCCTACGGTTCTCAAAGCTTCGGCAACCGTACTGCCGTGTTTCGTCATTTGATAGGCTGTCGCTTCAACGGGCGACGTCGTGAAGAAAACGCCTAAGCTTTTCTCGGGCAAACACTTATCGCTCAGCGCACGGCTCGGGAAATATGCATTTGCGATGGCCGATTGACTGTCGAGACGATGCACCGGGTCAAACCGGTCGAACCAAATGGTCTCGATCCCGCCGTGCTCGAGCTCCACGATCCGCCGCAGAGCCTCAAATCCCCACACGCTGAACTGGCTCGGCATTCCCAAGGCAAGAAATATCATATCAACGACGATAGCCTGCAATCATGACGTCTGAGCGGCAATCACAGCGTCGCATAGATGCTGCAAGCCAGGTCGAGGTCATAGAAAACGCGACCACGGCCGTTTTTCAGGACAAGCGCCGAACTACAAAATTCCTTCGCAAATTCCATCGAGTGGATGGCCATCAGCATGGCGCAGTCCTTTCCTCGGCGCACAAACTCGTCGTGACTGCGCTGTTGGAAACGCCTGTCACCAACAAGGATAACTTCGTCAATCAGGTAGCATTCGAAATTGATGGCGAGCGATAGTCCAAATGCCAAACGGGCCCGCATGCCGTCGGAATAATATCTGGTTTGGGTAAAGAGTTGACTGCCTAACTCGGTGAAGTCCGCGACATACTCGACCAGATCCTTTAGCGGTGCGTCATACAGTTTGGCGATAAACCGGCAATTGTCATATCCGGTCATTTGCCCCTCAAAGGCACCGCCCAAGCCGAGCGGCCACGACATGTTCAAGCCGCGATGAATTTTCCCAGATGTCGGTCGCTCGACACCTGCGAGAAGGCTGATCAGGGTCGATTTCCCAGCACCGTTGCGCCCCAGGATGGCCATCCGCTCGCCCATCCGCACGGAAAACGAAATATCATCTAGAACTCGGCGTGGCCCGTGTTCGGTATGGAATTCCTTGACAACGTTCTCCGCGCGGATCGAACGCTCGGAAATTTGGTCAGCCAAAACGATGCCCCGCATGGGCTCCAAAGCGAATGAAGTGGTCATCTCAACAAGCTCACGGCTGGTGCTCTCGGACGTTTGCAATCAGGGAGCTCAGAATTGTGTAAGCTGCGAAGCTCAAGGCCATCGAGATAGCGATCCACATGATGCGTTTAGGCTGGGCGGGGTAGTCACTTGCACGCGGCTCGACAACCCGCTCGAGGTAGATCTGCTGGCGCTGCGCCTCCATACGAGCATTCTCGAGGGACGCCAGCGCGGAGGCCAGCGTTCGGTCGGCAAATTCGCGTTCGAGAATCAGTCGCTCGTAATCGGCAATAAGCGGTGCCAGTGCCTGTGCCGTACCACCAATCCGACGCTTCTCCTCCACAATCTGAAGTTCAAGCGCCTGCATGCGGTTCCGCAGATTAGCAATCTGTGGCCCCTGTGGGGCGCTTCGCAGCATCTCCGACAATTGTGCATTCACCTGGGCGAGCTCGAAGGAAAGTTTCCCGATTGTCTCCAGTAAAGAAGCCGATGTTTTAGCGGGATCAACGGTGCCTACCTTCGTGCGGAAGGCTGTCAGCTCTTCCCGTCGCGCGAATGCTCGCTCCTTAGCAGACGCAACCTCGCGCTCGGCGGCCGCAATCGTGTCGCGACGCGCACGGTCATTCAGTCGATTGACCAAGGCTTCGGCCCCATCGATCAAGGTCGTCGCCATTTTAACGGAATCATCAGGTCGAAAGGCCTGAACCGTTAGCTTGCTAATGCCTGTCGAACTATCCTGCTTGATATCGATGAATTTAAGATAATGTTCGAAAAGCTTCTCCTGCAGATCGCCGGAAAAAATGTTGGGAAACCGCCAAAGGAAATCTGCCTCGGGGCGGGAGAACATGCCGCGAAGATCTGCGGAATTGACGAGCAGCGTCATTGCATCGCGAGATTTGATAAACTCATGCAAGGCGCTCGCTTCATCGTCAGCTCGCGCCGTGCCCGTTGTCTGGATGAGACTGGTCAGCTGGTCGACACTGGCGCGACTCGGGCTACGCACGACAAATTGCGCTTCCGTGGTAAAGCGATCAGCCGCGATCAAGCCGAAATATATGACTGCCAACAGGCTTGGGAGCACAAAAATCCCCAAAAAAAAGCGATTTCGCTGCAGCCAACCTGCTCGTCGGTCAAACGCTGCATCGATCGCCTTTATTCCGCCTGCCCGCACTGGGACAAGCTCAATGTAATTAGGAGTTGCTTCTGGTTGGGGTACAGGGGCCATCCTCGACTTCTACTCTCCGCTTCGGAATGATAGATAGCAGCTTAGCTGGCAGACAGGAACATAATCGCCAATGCCGACCCTCGAAGCGACGAGTCGCGCTATGCCTGCGGCAAGCTCAAAGCGCGAAACGATCAACGGCAGGACGCCATGAGAGAGCGCTTGTACCAACTGTCTCGCCGTCTGCAGCCCGGGTGGCATTCTTACAGACAATCTGCGCACGTTGGCCGCCCTGGGTCGACGTTGCCGGACCGGGGTCCCGAACCTCTTCCTAAGCCTATCGAACGAATTCGTACGTCGGGGACTACGCTTTGGCGATGGACGCGGGCGAAGCTCTTTTTTGGGGTAGTCGTTCTCCTTCCCTCGGCGTTGGCATCAGCCTATTTTGGGTTTGTTGCTTCAGACCGTTTCGTTTCAGAATCATCATTTGTCGTCCGGTCGGCCAAACAGCCTTTAGCAGGAGGGTTGGGCAGCCTGCTGCAGATGACCGGCATTTCACGCTCACAGGACGACGCATATTCCGTTCAGGAATACATCTTGTCCCGCGACGCGGTCGCAGCTTTGTCGCATCGCCTCAATTTGCGGGATATTTTCGCGCGTCCTGGAGCGGACTTTATCGCCCGCTTTCCAAGCCCCATTTCGGGGGATACCGATGAGGAACTGTTTTTACATTATAAGAGGATGGTCGAGACTACTCACGTCTCCACAACAGGCATAACCACGTTGCGTGTCCAAGCCTTTCGCCCGGACGATGCGCTTGCCATCAACCGGGCACTTCTCACGCTCGGCGAAGAGTTGGTGAACCGGATGAACACACGCATCCGTGAAGATTCTGTTCGGTTTGCTGAAGGCGAAGTCAGCCGCGCGCAAGATCGGCTCGTCGAGACGCAAATTAAGATCACCGAATTTCGCAACAGAGAATTAATGCTGGACCCTAGCAAGAGTTCACTCCTCGTCGCTGAACTGATTGGACGCCTATCTGCTGAGTTGGCGGCGGTGACAGCTCAGTTGCGAGAAGTAGAGGCGGCGTCCCCCAACTCGCCACAGATTCCAGGGCTTCGGCGTCGAGCTGAGGCACTCGAGGGTCAAGTTGCACTGGAGCGTCAACGGGTGTCAAACTCCTCTGATGGCCTCGCCAGTAAGATTGCTGATTTCGAGCGACTGAGCCTCGAGCGAGATTTTTCGGTAAAAGCTCTCGCGTCATCTGTGACCAGCCTAGAACTCGCGCGCAATGAGGCTAGACGCCAACTATTGTATCTCGAGCGAGTTGTTGAGCCTCACGCAGCGGACTACTCGGCAGAGCCACAGCGTCTAAGGATGACCTTGATTATCTGTATGGCATCCATTCTTGTTTTCTTTATCGGGTGGCTCTTTTCTGCGGGAATTAAGGAGCATAGCGTTGCCGGCCACTGAATTTTCAAAAAGCCCGCAGCAGGCTTCAATTTTTAGATCTATTGCGATCCAGTCGCGCACCATGAGTGCGTTGGCTGTTCGGTTTATTATGACCCGGTACGGGCGTGAGAATATAGGGTTTCTATGGCTTATTCTCGAGCCAATGCTACTCTGTGTAGGCGTCATGGCGCTTTGGTCGATTTTGAAAGGAGGATATGAACATGGTGTCCAGATTATTGCGATCGTATTTACGGGTTACATGCCGTTAACGCTACTGAGACATTTGTCGAATTCTGGAATTTTTATTTTGCGGTCTTCTAAAAATACTTTGATACATCGGAATATTACTTACTACGATAATTTAATATCTCGTTTTTGTATGGAATTTTTAGCAACTTCGGCGGCCGCGTTAGTGATTTATGCGGTGCTTATAATCTTTCGCTTTGTTGAACCCGCGCATGATTTTGGTATGATTCTGGCTGGCTGGTTGTTAATGGGCTGTATTGCGTCTGCGATGGGTTGTCTTTACGCAGGCCTTTCTGAGCTTTCCGAACCTATTGAAAAATTTATGCCCGCTTTTAATTATCTTATGCTACCGTTGTCGGGATGTTTTTTTATGGTGAATTGGCTTCCATTCGAAGCTCAACAGTTAGTGCTATACATCCCGCTCGTTCATGCCTTTGAAGCGATACGCGCCGGAATGTTTGGCCCATCAATCATCACGCACTATTCCTTGTCTTATGGATTTGGTTGCGCGCTTATTATCGCCAGTTCCGGTATTCTGCTGATTAACTGGGTCCGCGACCGAGTATAATCTAGGAGGCCTGACGTTGCCCCTCTGAGATAATCCAGTTCGAAACTCGTTCTGGCCAATTATGGGCCTGCCCCCGATGCTGGACCGGCTCGCTGGCCGCTTCCAGGGGGTAAAACGGTCACCGCGGGCTGCATGCCGGTGGCCGATTGACGAGCGATATCGGGGTCTTGTTTCCGATCGCACTATGAGGTCGTAGCTCGTTGTACTCCCTTCGCCAAGCCTCCACTTTCTCCCGCGCATCGGGCAGGCTCATGAACCAGTGGGCGTTAAGACATTCAGTCCGGAACTTCCCGTTGAACGACTCGATGAAGGCATTGTCCGTTGGCTTGCCCGGGCGGGAGAAGTCGAGGGTGACGCCGCGCTGATAGGCCCACAGGTCGAGGTCGCGACTGACGAACTCGGTACCTTGGTCGACCCGGATACTGGCCGGGAAACCATGGGCTGCGCCGACCTGCTCCAGCACCTCGACGACGTCGGCGCCGCGGAAGTTGAAGCGAACGTCCAGCCCCGGCGAGAACCGGCTGAAGGTGTCGACGATGGTCAGAACCCGCAGCTTGCGGCCAGTGGCGAGCTGTCGCTGGGCGTTGAATTCTCCCTGAAAGTGGGCGCCGAGAATTCCCTGGCTGGCGTCCTTGCCTGAAGCTGCGGGGCGCGCCCCGCAGCTTCAGGCTTTCCACCTGTCGTCGATGATGTCCGCCGTGGGAACGGCAGGGGGCGGCGGCGGTGGTCCAGCTTGGAGAACTGATGATGATCCTGGATCTTCACCGCCAGGGACTGTCCGTGACGGCGATCGCGCGTCGCACGGGGCGTGATCCCAAGACGATCCGCAAATTCATCGAGCGGGGTCTGGAACTGCCGGCCTACGGGCCGCGCCAGGTTGGCCGGCCCAACAAGATCACGCCCTATCTCGATTATGTGCGCGAGCGGATCGCGGCCTTCCCCGAACTGACGGCGACCCGCCTGACGCGGGAGTTGCGCGAGCGCGGCTGCACCGGCGCCTATACAGCCGTGAAGCGGTTCGTGGCGGCGATCCGGCCGAGCGACGGCCCCAAGCCTTTCGAGGTTCGCTTCGAGACGCCTCCCGGCCATCAGGCCCAGGTCGACTTCGCGCGCTTCGTCACGGTGTTCGAGGACGAGCCCGGCATCACCCGGATCATCTGGCTGTTCTGGATGGTGCTGGGCCATTCCCGGCACATCGTCGCCCGCTTCGGGCTGCATCAGGATCTGCAAACCCTGCTGCGTTGCCATATGGCCGCGTTTGCCGCGATGGGCGGCGTGCCGATCGAGATCCTCTACGACCGCATGAAGACGGCGGTGACGGGCGAGGACGATCAGGGCCACATCGTCTACAACCGGTCCCTCCTCGCGCTGGCGAAGCATTACGGCTTCCATCCACGCGCCTGCCGGCCCTATCGGGCCAAGACGAAGGGAAAGGTCGAGCGCCCCTTCAGCTATATTCGCAAGGACTTCTTCCTGGCGCGCTCGTTCCGGAATCTCGACGATCTGAACGCGTTATGGCAGGAGTTCTTCACGGCAGCGCCCGCACGACGCCGCGAGTTCGAGCCGAGCTCCAAGCGTCGCAAGAGACGACCAGTGTCCTTGCCAGACGATATGGGCTGAGCCGAACGACCGTTGCGAAATGGCGTGAGCGGACGTCGACGTCGGACGCTCGGATGGGGCCCCGCGATCCGCGCAGCACGGTTCTTTCCTTGGCTGAGGAAGCGATGGTCTTTGAGTTCCGTCGCCGTACGCTGCTGCCACTCGACGACGTTCTCGGCTGTCTGAGAGACGCTATTCCGGCGCTGACGCGTTCGAGCTTGCATCGTTGCCTGGAGCGCCACGGCATCTCACGGCTTCCGCAAAGCGAAGAGAAGGCTTCAAAACGAGGCACGTTCGCCGCGACGACGATCGGCTACGTCCATATCGATCACTGCGAGCTGCGCTTGGCTGACGGCAAACTGCACATGTTCCTGGCAATCGATCGCGTCTCGAAGTTCACCTCGAGTTCCACGATCGCACCAAGATGCTGAACGGGACTGCTTTCCTGGAGAACGTGATCGCAGCGTTTCCCTATGCGATCCACACGGTCCTGACCGACAACGGTATGGCCTTCGCCGACCTGCCGAAGAACCGCAATGGCATCTCCCGACAGTGGGGGCCGCCCATGTTCGACCGCCTCTGTCTCGCACACGGCATCGAGCACAAGCTGACCAAGCCCTATCATCCTTGGACAAATGGTCAGGCCGAGCGGATGAACCGCACGATCAAGGACGCAACGACCAAGGTCTTCCACTACCCCGACCTCGAAAGCTTGAAGGCTCACGTGCTGGCCTTCGTCGCCGCCTACAACTTCGCCAAGCATCTGAAGGCTCTGCGATGGCGAACGCCATTCGAGGCCATCTGTCAGGCATGGACGAAAGACCCGTCACCCTTCAAGATCAACCCGCGTCACCTCATGCCGGGACCAAACACCTAAGGAGCCAAATCGTTCTTGGCGCGAAGCTGATGCCCGACAAAGCCTACGACGCCAAACCCTTGCGCGCGCTCGTCAATTTACCCTACAGCCTTAGCCAACACTCGCCCAAGATAACCGGACAGACCTGATCTGCGTTAGCCGCCTCCTCTATAATGACAGGAAACTAATCAAGCGCTTCTTCACCAATATCAAGCTCCGCCGCATCGACACATCACGAATCGCCGCGACCAAACACCTAACCCCAGTTCGCTCATTCATTCGAGAAATGCGCCTCCAAAGCATTGACGATCTGTAAACTCGCGGTCCCATCCCCGTACGGCGAGCGCCCTTTAACCATAGCCTGGTAGTGTACCGAATGTCTCAGCACTCGACCGATCGACTCGACTATGTAATCGGCATCAGATCCTACAAGTATGGCGCACCCGTCTTCAATAGACTCAGGACGCTCTGTGGAGTTGCGCGCTACGAAAACCGGTTTTCCGAGGGCCGGTGCCTCCTCTTGAATCCCACCGCTATCTGTCAAGATTACAGTAGCAGCACGCATCGCGGCAACCATGTCCGGGTAGTCCAGCGGCTCAGTCAACTCTATACGTGAAACGTTTCCAAGCAACTCATAAGCAATAGAGCGCACGTTTGGATTTGGATGAACCGGATAAAGAACTGAAAGGTCGGGAAACTCTTCGGTCAACCTCAAAACCGCGCCGAAGATTGAGCGGATAGGAACTCCAAAATTCTCTCTTCTATGCAATGTTAACAATAACTTTCGCCCTGCATCATCGCTGATCTCTCTTTTTTTATTCTGGCGATCAGTCCAAAACAACGCATCAATAACCGTGTTACCAGTCATTAGTATTTTTTCTTTTGATATACCCTCGTCGCAAAGCGCATTGTACGCCCGCCACGTCGGCGCAAAATTGAAACGACTTATTAAAGAGACGACCAGTCTGTTAAATTCCTCTGGAAAAGGCTGCATCAGATCGCCCGTTCGAAGTCCTGCCTCAACGTGGGCAAAAGGGACTCCGGCGTAAAAGCAGGACTGGGCGGCGGCCATAACTGTCGTGGTGTCCCCCTGCGCTATTACAAGATCTGGCGCACTGTTCGCCAAAGCCTCTCCCATCCCGACCAAAATGCGCGCGTTAAGCCCGGATAAGCCCTGCCCAGGAGCCATTACCTCAAAGTTGCGATCCGCCTTGAGCTCAAAAAATTCGAGCAGCGGGTGAAGTAATTCCCGGTGCTGCTCTGTGATCCAGACCTCAACTATAGTCCAATTACGTCGCTGCAGCTCCCAAATCACAGGTGCCATCTTGATGGCTTCCGGGCGCGTGCCGATCACGCAAACAATGCGCTTTTTCGAAATGCTCATCTTTATCAATACTCCGCTAACGCTTTCAACTGGCTGCTACTATCCGATATAGACACCCGAGCCGATTCCGACCGTGAAAACGGTAGCTCATTCAAACCGAAATCGACCAAAGAAAGGCTAGCCTTTCGAGATATGAAAATGTCCCGGCCCAGTTCAATCGTCACTGTCACATTATGAACGCCTGGACGCAGCCGTGCTGCGATCTCGAAATCCAGCCTTAAGCCGTCATCAGCAAGCTGCTCATAAGCCAAATTTCGCCCAGAAGCATCAATACTAAAAGTGCTGTCGACCAAATTAAACCCATCGCGCACGATACGCACCATGACAAGATAGTATCCTTGCTTGACTATAAAGACCGGTATTAGCCAGTGATAGGTCTGGCCTCTTCTGTGCCGACCGGCAGCCAATGTCAGAACTCGGCTGTTCCCGCCCCGCTCTAAGAGTGGGGAAGAATAGCTTTCCGCACGAGGCCCATTGTATGCGCCACGGACGATATATTTTTCGACGACTGCAGGAGCTGCATCCATCTGTGATTCTCCCCTGGGTAGCATAGCGATCACGCTAGCCGCCCGGTCCAACCAGGTATTGGACAGCGCAAAACGCTGCGCTTCGTCCGATCGGCTGTCAACGCGACCGGCATCCAAACGCCTTGACACCTCAAAGACAAACATGTCCGAATCGTCGCAAATCGAGACAGCGGACAAGCTGTCAGCTTGCGCTATTGCACGGATCTCGTCGAGATCGGTGCAGACAACCTCCGTGCCCGATGCGAGATACTCGTATAGCTTAACTGGATTAGTTACGTGAGTAATCTTGTTAGGGATAAACGGTAAAATTGCGAGATCGATTGCGATCATTATGCTCGGAACCATCTCATAAGGAACTGCCCCCGTAAATATTACGTTTGGCGAGCGCGCGACTGCAGCCACTCGGTTACGCACCTCAGGCGATATTGGTCCGACAATGACAAAATGGTCAAAAGGCCGATCTGCAAGCAGGCGCTCTAGCAAATCGAAATCGAACCATGGTGCGATAGCCCCAACATAGCCGATGGTTTTTTTTGCTGCCTGCCCAGCCCAACTAATTCCGAGTAGATTTCTTACATTAGCAGCGTCATACTCGACGCCAGCGTCAAAGTGGCTAGGCCAACATGCATTCTCAACCAATATGATATCCGGACGGATTTCGGTGAAGCGCTCCTTGAGTACGCGACTAGATGTCGTAACATAATCGGCATGTTTTAAAAACAACTGAACTGCCTCCAGATATAGCTGGTCTTCGTGGAGACTTGGTTCGTCAATCAAATCGAACCAAACTTTGCGTTCGTTGACCGCGTAATTTGACGCTCCGTTAGTGAAACTATCCCGCCGATCTCGTGGCAATGAAGTTAACCAATCATTTGCGGCGGAGCCCAGCGCCCAAACATGGTAAGCGTAGTATACATAAAGTAAGCCACGATCTGCATATACAATCGCATCCTTCCCTAGTATCTCTAGCCTGCCATCATCAGCAGATTCAGCAGACTCTTGTTTCCTGTCTTCGACAAAAATGACATTTTGCTTTAGGCTCGATAACGCTCGCATTAGGTGATGAGGTCGCTGTAGAGGGAGTTTGTTGCTTGAACTAGCCCACACTATTCCGCCCGTGCCGACATGAATGATCGTGGAGGGCGTGGCCTGTTCCACGGCGGAAAGCTTTTTTCGAACGACATTACCAGGCAGATTGCGAAGGAGAACAGTTCGCCAAACAGAAGCCCACTTTTCTTTCGAGAACGCCCTTGCAGACTCTCGGCCGGCTTTCTGTAGGCGTTTTCTAAGCGGCTTGTCATTGATGAGTCTGCGAATTGCCTGATGAAGGTCATCGCGGCGGGGTGCAATAAGCAAACCGTTCAACTCATCGATTATAATATTAGAAAGCCCCCCAACGTCAGTAGCAATAACTGCGTTGGCAGAAGCCAACGCCTCTAACGCTGACAAAGATGTCCCCTCTGACTGTAGAGTGGGAATAACAGTGATATCTGCACTCCAATAATAACCACTCATTGCTTCTGGTAGCGATACAATATGCTTAACGCGATTTGGATACATTGATGAAAGCATATCAACGTGGGTCTTTTCCCGGTCATCGCTATCGCCTAGGAATAAAATATCAACATTGTCAAATTCTTCAATAATTTTCGGAACGATATCGGCTAAGAGCCAATACCCCCTAGGACTGTAGAGCCTCCTCGGGTAAAGGACGCTGATCCGCTCATCTTCTACTTTCCGATGGGCAAAAAATTCGCTTCCAACGTAATTTGGCACGTAGGCAAGTTTAGCAGCAATGTCCGGCCGCGTCGCTCTCAACACGTTGATCGAATTCGCATCAACCGAAATACACTCGTCCAGATGTAATATAGAACTAAAAACGTCCCTACTGACGTGAGGATCCAGCAGTGTCGAATTAGGATGATCCCAATAAACTCCGTGACAAATTCCGATTGACGGCCTATGTACATTTGCAACGCCTAATGTGAAGGGTGAGTATATATTTACATCACCGGGTTCAGTTAACTTGGAAAAATCTACACTTAGATCAAAAATACTATTTTTCCATGGAATACTTATCACTTGTATTCCCCGGACGCTACGCTTCCAGTGCCGGCTGCCGCCCTGATAAATTATGACTTCATATCCCAAATCTCTCAAGATTTCAACAAGGTCAAAAATGTATCGCTCCGCTCCTCCGGGATATACTCGCTGTCCGCCAAAATCGAAAAACGTAACTGTATAAATGTGCGCGACACGGGAGTTCTCAATAGAAACTATTCGTGCTGGGATTTTCTCCGAAAGGAATGCGTCACTTGATTCGATATTCGCATTATTGATTTTGTTAACAATCAGTTGCGGCCGGCGCAAAGCAATTTCTTCTCTTATAAATCTGGAGAATTCCGATGTTGAAATATCGAATTTTTCTTCAACTGACGCTAGCAGTTCGAGGGCATCCTCTTCGCAGCCGACCTCAACGAGCTTTTGGACTGCAGTGAGATGTCCTTCCAAAAATGATGGGCGAGCCACGACAACCTCTCTAAGTGCTGTAACACCATCGTCGATGGCACCTAGGTCTAGTTTTTTAATAGCGTCCGCTAGGTAGGCCCAGTCATCACCTCCGCTCGCCTTTTCAGTCTGGTCGAAGAGCGTTGCTCCTTCATCAATTGCGCCCGCATATGCTTCCCACAAGCTTCTCGCGGACCGCTTATTCGCACTCTCATTTGGCGTGTCATTCATTTGTCAGTCACTCGCAGACGTTCGTGTTGTTTGTATCTCACCAGCCGGCGGGCCCAGCCTGACGAACATTCAATATCCCTCAGGTGGATCGATATCGGGTCGCCGCCCCCGGGCGCCCCCCCCGCTCCCCTGCTGATCTTCCCGCCGTAGCGAGCAGCTGTCGCAATGGTCTCGAATTGCTCGAAGGAGGAACATCCGTCGATCCAGATCGGAGGATACTGAGCAAGGATCGCTTGCCCTAATGACTGTGCACGGAGGCTCCAGTCATTATCCAAGGCAAACTGCCGTCTTTCGGCAGCTTTACCGATATTGTCACCATAAAATTCGGATCGAATTGCAGCGGCAAAAGCTTGTGGTGTATGCGCAGTCTCAACTAGGCCTGCCAGCTCCTCAAGCTCCGGGATTGGTGTGGCGACAACCGGCTTGCCGCTAGCTAAATATTCGTAGACTTTCACGGGATTAGTGGAAAACGTTAACTGATTAATCTTGAACGGTATGATTGCAACGTCAAACCTCGACAATTCCGTCGGAAGTTGTTCATATGCTAATTCACCTTTTATGTAAACGTTACCAAGTTTGGCAATCTCGGAAACTTCCACCGTCGGCTCGCCTATGAGCAAAAAGTCAAAATCCGAGCAGATTATTGCCACTTGATGTAAAAGAGCTAAATCAAACCAGTCAGCAATGGCGCCGTAGTAGCCAACGACCGGGCGGCGATCGCGATCACTGCGGATCCGGGTCGAGCAGACGAAACGTTCGTTCTCCGCTCCGTTCCTGATCAATACAGCATCGCCTCTTGTGCAATCCAGAAGCAGTGGCCTTGAAGCGCAGATCACCGTGTCAGCGAGGCTCAGACAAAGCTTCTCAAACTCGTCGAGCTTTTCGGTTGCGCCAGAAAAAGCCGCATTCGAATCCAGATAGTCAAATAACAAAGGTCCGCGAGCTGTTCCGGCGACCGTGTCATACCAACCGGGATGTTGGACGAGCAACGCCGCGTCATCAATCTCTAGCTCAGCTATTAGCTTTGTCAGGCAAGCCTCAAGCTCGGGGCAACGATGGGATATTTTGTCGAGGGAATGTACAGAGGCAGGAAATCCCTTTGGAACAGTGAAGCGAACCTCATAAATATGGGGGAATGGGCAATCGATAATGCGCCATCCCGACGATGTTCCTGTCTGCTCAAACGTTGGCGATATATAAAGCACTGATGCGCCAAGCTTGGCGAGGCCTTCCGCAAGATGCTGCGGTCTCTGCTTTCTATAATGCCAATCTATATTGGCGAAAATAATCGCGTGAATGCCGATGAGTGGACCACTGCGGTGGCGTGATGGGTGACTGAACCGGCGAACAAACTTGGCATGAGCTGTTGCCGATTGCCCCTTCCCCGCTTGTCGCGTGAACTCTCGACCCGCAGCGAGAGCGACGCGGGCAACGGTCAATTGTAAGGCAACATTGAGATTGTTGGAATTAGCAGCGTGGGCTAACCGAGTTTCGGCTTCGCCTGGCGAGTATCCACTGACAATTCGCAATTCATTGACTGCTTCTCGATGTTGAGGGTCGGCATTCACTGCCCTCGCGAAAAATTCAGCTGCTTCGCTCGATCGTCCTTCCGATTTTTTTAACCGGCCCAACTGCAGCCATGCGTCTACAGAATTTTCCAGCGCAGCTCCTGCGCGATAACAGAGTTCGGCTTTATCTTTGATATCCAGCTCTTTAAGACAATGCCCAAGTTGTATCCATATGTCTGCGTGGGAGGGGTCTAATTGCAAAGCTGATTCGTAGTGAACACGAGCGGCGCTCCACAGCTTATCTACGGCCGCCAAGCCACCTAGGCCAACGTGCACGGCATATCTCAGCTCCTGAGCTGATTCAGCTGTTTGGTGTAAAAGTTCTTCTAGAATACACTTAGCAACGGCCCTGTTCCCTGCTGCCCCCTCTAAATTACCGAGATGCAGAGATGCGTCGGGCGAATGGCAAGGATCACCAAGTGACACGGCACGTTGATACGAGGCTCTCGAAGCAGCTATGTCGCCGAATTCCTTGTACGCGTGCCCTAGTTGGACCAATATATCAGCACGATGAGGGGCGCATCGCACCGCTTCGGCATATGAATCAATCGCGCTCTGCCATTCGCGCTGATCGCGCGCCATGTTGCCCTGGTCGATTGCGCGAATGATGCCCTCTGGATTAGTCGCCGCAGTAGTAGCAAGCAGCTCGACCATTCGCGTACGCAAGGCAAGAAATATTCGACGATAGATCTTCATCGTTTGCTAGCGAGCGTTCCAGCTTAACATAAATTTTGTCGCTGCCATATGTCTTGTAACCCTCTAGGCGGGCGAGTTTTTGCGTGGCCCATTTGCTTCGGTCAACCGATCCACTGCCGTCTGTTTCAGCAGTGCCGTGTAACATCCATTACGGATCGATTCAACATACAGGGCTTTTTTTTCGCCATTCGATTGACTTGATTTTTCATGACCCACTCACGCGGCTCTTCCACTCCTTTTTGGAGTGGTTCAAGACGAGGAAGAGGAGCTTTGTTGCGGCCTCGTCGGTTGGAAAGTGTCCTCTGGCGCGCACGGCCCGGCGCAGCTTGGCGTTCAGCGCCTCGATCGCGTTGGTGGTGTAGAGGATGCGACGGACGTCTGCCGGGAAGGTGTAAAGCAGCACGACCTCGCGCCATGCGCGCCGCCAGCTCTGGGCGATCACCGGTTAGCGGTGGCCCCAATGCCCCTCCTCGAAGGCATTGAGCGCCGCCTCGGCGGCGGCGGCATCGATGGCGCGGTAGATGTCCTTCAACGCGGCGGCGACGAGCTAGCGCTCCTTGTAGGAGACGATGTCCAGGCTGTGGCGCAGCAGGTGGACGATACAGGTCTGAACTATAGTCTCCGGAAAAACGACCCGGATTGGGTCGGGGAAGCCCTTCAGGCCATCTATGACGGCCAGCAGGATACCATCGACGCCGCGGTTGCGCAGCTCGTTCATGACGCGCAACCAGAACTTCGCGCTCTCGTTTTGCTCCAGCCAGAGACCCAAGATCTCCTTGGCGCCGTCGGCCCGGACGCCGAGCGCGATGTGAACGGCCTTGTTGCGGAAGACGCCCTCGTCGCGGATCTTGACGCGCATGGCATCGAGGAAGACCGGCTCCAGCGGCCTTGCCTGCCAGGCCGCGATCTCCTCCAGAACCGCGTCGGTGACCGCGCTGATGAGATCGGGCGAGACGTCGATGGCATAGAGCTCGCGCAGATGCCCGACGATCTCGCGGGCCCTCATGCCTCGGGCATACATTGAGACGATCTTGTCGTCGAAGCCGGGGAGGCGGCACTGATACTTGGCGATCAGCTGCGGATCGAACGTCGCCTGTCGATCGCGCGAAATCTCCAGCTCGATCCGGCCGGTCTCGGTCGTCACGGTTTTGCGGCCGTAGCCGTTGCGGCTGTTGCCGGACTCGTTGCTCGCCAGATGGTGATCGATCTCGGCATTCAGGGCCCGCTCGGCGAAGGCCTTCTTCAGATCGTCGAGCAGGCATTGGGGTCGAAGGCCGTCTTGGGATCGGCGCCAGACAAGAGCTGGTCCAAAAGCGCGTCAGGAATGCCGGGGGGCTTTGCGTCGTGCCACCGGGAACCTCCATCGGATCCATTTTGCCCACCCGCACAGGCAAACCCTGACGTCCCTTGTCGATGGCCTGAGAGCTTCCCCGACCCGAGAACGTCGTCAACCGGCAGCAGCGTGTGGCGCCGAAACTTAAAAGCCGTGGCTTCCTCAGCACAGGCGTGCACTATGCTGCGCGGATCGCGGTGGGCCATGAGAATCCGACGTCGACGTCGGCTCGCGCCACTTCGTAACCGTGGTTCGGCTCAGCCCGCATCGCCGGGCAAGAACGCTGGTCTTCTCTTTCGTCGCTTGGAGCTCGGCTCGAACCCGCGGCATTGTGCGGGTGCTGCCGGGAAAATGCCCGGGCCATAACGCGTCCTCCGCATCCCGCGCAGAACAGCGTCACGACTTCGGGACCAAAAACTCACTCGTTGAAGCTGGTTAAGCCGAGTCTTGATCACTTCCTTAGTTTGACCCCGGTGCCCTCTCCGTCCGCCGCGATAAACACCACCCCTGCCGCCTCGAGCGCGAGTTTGATCCCAAGCAGGTTGTTATGAGTTGGCGTCCGCCTGCCCTTTTCGAAGTCGCGGATGGTCGAGAGCCCGAGGTGGGCTGCGGCGGCAAGGTCTGACTGCGACCATTCGATGAGGGCGCGGGCGGCGCGCGACTGGGCTGGCGTGATCATGAAGCGTGGATAGCATTCAGCAACGATTTCTGTCGAGCCTCGACAGTTGCGGTTGACTGCTGGCCGGACCCGACGCTAACCGTCGTTCATCGACAATAAACGTTGATGAGGTTGAGTGTCATGTGTCTGATCACCACGGCTGACGGCCGAACCATCTTTTATCATTCCGCGATCATGAGGCGCGCCCACGAGCTCGGACGGTTCGCCTTGCGGATGTGTCGGGATGCTCAGGAGCGCAACTTTCAGCGCTCGCACTGGCTCAAGCGCGCCTGGGCGGAAGCAAGGAGCGAGCGTTCGGAGCTTGCTAGGCGCGTGGCGCAGGATGCGGACCGACGCGCCTGGCTGGAACATCGCGCCCGCGAGAGTGCTGCGTTGATCGCCGCCTATGGCCACAACCGGTCAGCGATCGAGGGCGCACTGCTGCGGGAGAGCATGCGCGACCGGATGGATTTCGCGCGGGTTGCGCAACTTGAAGCGGCTTTGGCAGCCCTGCCTCAGCGCCATCAGCTTCATTGAGGGCGTCATGGACAGCATCATCCGCATATCCCGATCATCGTCTGCCCCGGTCGATGGCTTCCAGCCTCTGGCTGAGCTGGACAGTGCAGAGCCCTCTTCCGGCAGCCCGTCAGCACCGCAGCCTGGAACAGCTCTAACCCCACGTGTTCGTCAGACCCCCGCCGAGCTCGCGACCGAGTACCGGCGCTGGATCGTGCGCGGCAGCAACGGCGTTTCCGCTGCTCTTTTGTCCGTCTTGGCCCACCCGGGAGAACGATGATGAAGCTCGTCACGGCTCACAGCTCGCCAGAGCCGATCTCTCCCCTCTTCGCAATCGCGCCGCTGGCGATGCTGAGCCAGGCGGTCGAGCGCGGCGCATCGCCCGACACAATCGAACGGCTGATGGGGCTGCACGAACGCTTTGAAGCGCATCAGGCGCGCAAAGCCTTCGACAACGCCATGGCGCAAGCCAAGGCAGAGATCCCTGTGATCCTGAAGAAGCGGGACGTCACGCTTGGGTCCGGGTCAAGGCGCAACGCCTATCGCTATGAGGACCTCGCCGAGATCGCCCGAACGGTCAATCCGATCCTGTCACGACACGGATTGTCCTACCGGTTCCGGACCTCGGTCGAGGACGATCGGGTGATGGTCACTTGCATCGTCTCGCATCGCGATGGCCACGCGGAAGAGAACCAGATCAGCGCGGCCAAGGACGAGAGCGGCGGCAAGAACGCGATCCAGGCGATCGGCTCGGCGCTGACTTATCTGCAGCGGATGACGCTCAAGGCCTCGCTGGGCCTAGCCGCCGCTGAGGACGATGACGGTCAGGCGACAGGCACGCAGCTGCCGATCGATGGCGACCAGATCCGCGAGATCCTGACCCTGCTCAAACAGAGCGGCACGTCGAAGGCTGCCCTGCTGCGCTTCTTCAAGATCGAGGCGTTGCCCGATCTGCCGGCGATCAAGTTCCGGCAGGCGACCGACATGCTGACGGCCAAGGGGAAGCGCGCATGAGCGCCATCGAGATCGTCACTTGCCAGCAGGGCTCGCCTCAATGGCTGGCCGCCCGGCTAGGCATCCCGACCGCCTCAGAGTTCGCGAGCATCATGGCCAAGGGACGCGGCGGCAGCGAGAGCCGCACCCGCCAGACCTATCTCTACAAGCTCGCAGGCGAGATCATCACCGGTGAGCCGATGGAGAGCTTTGGCAACGGACATATGGAGCGTGGCAAGCTGATGGAGGAGGAAGCCCGCTCCTACTACGAGTTCATGACCGATACCGCTTGCGAGCCCGTCGGCTTTATCCGCAACGGCCGCAAGGGCGCCTCACCTGATGGACTCATCGGGGCGAACGGCCTGGTGGAGATCAAGACCAAGCTGCCGCACCTCCTGATCGAGGCGCTGCTGCGCGACGAGTTCCCGCCAGAGCACAAGGCGCAGTGTCAGGGTCAGCTCTGGGTGGCCGAGCGGGAGTGGATCGACATCGCGGTCTATTGGCCGGGCATGCCGCTGTTTGTCACCCGCGCCACCCGCGACGAGGCGTTTATCCGCGAGCTGGCCGAGGCGGTCGAGATCTTCACCGCTGAGCTCGACGCGACAGTCGCGCGGGTGCAGGGCCATCGGCTGCAGAGGGCAGCATGAGCTCTCGCCGCGAGTTCACCCGTGCGCAGAAGGCCGAGATGCTGAAGCGCGCCATGGACGGCCAAGGCCAGATCCGCTGTGAAGGCTGCGGGCTCAACATCACCGGCAAGGTCATCGAGTTCGACCACATCGTTGCCGAGGCGCTTGTCCTCGATAAGACCGTGCTTTTAACCAGCCGCGATGGTCGCGTACTCGGACGCGATTGCTGTCACCGCGTCCCAGGCGGCAAGACAGCCCGGGACTGCGGCGATATCGCCGAGGCCAAACGCCGCGAGGCCAGGCATCTCGGCATCCGCCGCAGCGAGCAAGCCAGAAGAACAGGCTTTGGGCGCCCAGCTCCGCAACGCACGGCCTCGCGCCCGCTCGCCAAGCCCGCCGCCTGGCGGGGGTCGGGAGCCGCCACTGTTCAAGCGGCGCCAGGGGATCAGCGCGAGGTTGGCTGCGATCGCGACCCCTGTTGATAGCGGGCGGCTCGGCCTTCAGCTCGGACGAGCCCTTAGCGACTTCGGCCGAACAACGCTCTGGGGCCGCGGCCGCTCCACCGGCGTGCGGGCCGTGAGGTATTTCAAAGCCTGGCTTGTGGAATCGACCTGATCGTCATTGCGCCCGGCCGGGAAGGCCAGCAGCTCCGAGAGATAGCCTACCAGCCAATCTGCCGAAAGAGGCAGATAAACCTGGCCGCCCTCGAAGCGTGCCGCCTGGGCCAGCAGCCGCGCCGTCTTGTCGAACCGCGCCTGCTGGAGCAGCGGGAACAGCTGGCCGGTGCGCCGCAGGTCCTGCGACAGGGCCCGGCCAAGCTCGGTATCCTCAACCAGCGTCGCGTCGACAGCGTGGGCCTTTGCCACTTCGACCATGCGCCGACGCAGCTCCGGGCTCTCCCAGCGGCCTCGGATCACGTCGAGCAGATAGAACTCCTGGCCGATCGCGCCCCAGACGGTCCCGACCGACCAGTCAGAGGCCTCGCCGATGGTCGAGGCCGTATCCCAGGAGGCCACCACGCGCTCGAGCGCGACCGGCCTGTTGTCATAGTAGCGCAGCCAATCACGCTTGATCACATTGCCTTCCGCCGGCAGCGGGTTTTGCTGATATTGGGCGGAGAAGTTCTGCGTCCCGAGATTTTTGCGCGCGGCTTCGAGCCAGGCGGCCGGTTCGCGGCCGGGATGGAGGATCTCGCCGGCTTTGCGGCAATAGACCTCCTCGGCGCCGTCACCGAGGCGGTAAATCTTATCTTCCGGAGCGATCGCAGGGATCGACAGCACCTCCCACTCCTCCTTGTCGAGGACGTGGCCGACCAGATCGTCCTGATGCAGGCGCTGCATCACAATGATGATGGCGCCATTCAGCTTGTCGTTCAGCCGGGAGTACAGGGTCGAATCGTAGAACTCGGTCACGCGCCGCCGTTCGGCAGCCGACAATGCGGCGTCCAGGCCCTTGATTGGATCGTCAATGATGATGAGGTCGGCGCCGCGTCCGAGCACCGAGCCACCGACGGAGCCCGCAAAGCGCGAGCCCCGGTCTGTGGTGATCAGTTCGCCCTCGCGGTCGCTTTTGATCCGGAAGCGCGGGAAAAGCTTCTTGAACCAGGCGCTGCCAACCACAGTCCGGAAGTCGAGCGCGTGCTTGCGGGAGAGCTCGTTGGCATAGCTGATGGCCATGATCCGCTTGCGCGGATCATGGCCCATCACCCAGGCTGTGTAGGCGATCGTGACGCAGATCGACTTGGCCGAGCGCGGCGGCACATTGATGATGAGCCGCTTGCACTCGCCGCGCGATACCCGCATCAGTTGATGAGCAATCGCATAGATGTGCCAGTTGTCGAGATAGGGTGTGCCTGGCTCGAGCGTGCCAAAGCACTGCACGATGAAGCTCCCGACGTCCTGACGCAGCAATGCGTTGAGCTCGGCCCGGCTAGCCATTGACCGTGCCCCCTGGCTTAAACGGGCGGGTCTTGCGCAGCTCGATCACCATTTCCTCGCTCTCAGCGAGAGTATCGTCCTCACCGATGACATCGCTCTTCGGCAACTGCCCGATCAGCTTGATGATGTCCTTGCGCGCCGCGCTATCGCCTTTCAGAGCGGCCTCGGACGTCTTGCGCACAAACGCTTCAAAGAGCGAAACATTCTTAGACTTGCCATTCTTTGTCACTTGGATCGGCTCCGCAAGCACTTTGGCCAAGACGTCGAACGGATCAAAATGCAGCTGGCAGCTGCCCTTGCCTTTGCGCTTACCGGAGGGATTGCCGCTCTGGCCTTTCTTGAAGCGGCTGTGCTTCGGGGGAGATTTGTAACCGACGGGAGCGTCGGGCGGCTCAGGAGGCTCAGTCGACATCAGAGCCTCCCTCGCTCGCAGCCTCAGTCGCCACGGCGTCGCCCCGACGGAACGCTGCCATCTCGCTGAAGGTCAGCCCCGTCTCGCTGTGGCGCGCCTCGCGCTTGAACAGCTTCTCCCAACGCCGGATCGCGACGTCGACGTAGAGCGGGTCGTACTCCATCAAGTAGCCGCGGCGCTTGGTCTTGTGCGCCGCGATCAGCGTCGTTCCGGAGCCGCCGAAGGGATCAAGGATGATCCCGTTGGGCTTCGAGCAGTCCTTGATGGCGTCCATCACCATCACGCAGGGCTTCACCGTCGGGTGTGCCGCCAGATCCTCCATCCGGCCTTTGCGGAAGGTGTTGGCCCCGGCATAGGTCCACAGCGTCGTGCGATACCGCCCGTGCTTGCCAAGCTCGATGTTGTTGATGTGGGCCGCCTTGCCGACCTTCCACAGCACCACGAACTCAGTCTGGGAGCGATAGAGCGAGCCCATGCCAGCATTGGTCTTGGCCCAGCAGATCACCGTCTTGAGCTCAGCGTAGACGCTGTGCCCGGCGGTGAGGAGCTCGTGGAGGTGAGCCCCATCCATGCAGGTGTAGACCAGCGCTCCGTCCTGCGAGGCGCCGCGGATACCCTCCAGGGCCTGCGTCAGGAACCCAGTGAACTCAGGCTTGCTCATCTCGCCCGAGGCCATCGCAAAGGGGCGGGGCTTGAACTCGCCGAGCCCTCCGACGCTGTTTGCCGCGAGATTGTAGGGGGGATCGGTGAACGTCATCTGGGCGAACTCACCGCCCAGCAGACGCTCGTAATCGGCCGGTTCCCGCGCGTCGCCACAGAAGAGCCGATGGTTGTCGAGCAGCCAGCGATCGCCGCGGCGGCTCACGGCGCGCTCCGCCACGGGGCCCACCTCGTCGGCGGGGTCGGTCTTCGTGACGCTCTCCGTCTCCGCACCGTTCAGCAGGATGTCGATCTCGGGCGTCTCGAACCCGGTGAGATCGATCTCAAAATCGATCTCGATCAGGTGGCCCAGCTCCAGCCGCAGCAGGTCCGGATCCCAGCCCGCAGCCTCGGCCAGCCGGTTATCTGCGATCCGGAGGCCGCGGATCTCCGCCGGGTTAAGGTGATCAAGCACGATCACCGGCACGGTCTGCAGCCCCATGCGCTTGGCTGCGGCGTAGCGGCCGTGACCGGCGACGATCTCATCGTTGATGTCAACCGCGATCGGGTTGGTGAATCCGAACCGGACCATGCTCGCGACGATCTTGGTGATCTGGCTATCGGAGTGTGTGCGGGCGTTCCGATCCGAGGGCCTGATCTCGTCGATCGGGCGCTCGATCACCTTGAGCTGAAGATGCCGGGGCAGACCGGGTTGCACCCCGGTGTCCGTCATTGGTCTGGTCCGATTGCGGACCGTGGGCCGGGAGGTATTGGTAGAGGTCATTGGCGTCGTCTCCGTTGGAGAACGACCTGGCCATCATTGAGCAACACTCATGCTGTACCGGCCCTGCCCCGCGAAATCGCGTTTCAGGTTATACAACGATGAGGGCTGCTCACTGATCTCCAGTGATAATGCCTCGATCTAAGTGTGCCAAAAAGTCAGACGAGGTCGAACTTGGGCTTCAGCTGCAAAGGCGCAGCCGTCTCTCCATATCCGCACCCGATCGGCCTGCCAAGTGCCAAAGTGATCATTTTTTTAAATGAATACAGTGTCTTAGTCCGCTGGGCGGTCGATGCCTTTGACTGAAGCCGGTACAACGATCCTTGCAACCGCCTGTGACACTCCCTGCACGGTACCGGAAAATTCCCTGCGTTGAGCAGCCATAGTTCCCGCACGAATAACGGCTTCGGATCTACAAGTGCCCGCCACTGCCTCAGAAATTGGCCCGACAACAGTCCCTGGCGAGGTGAGCGCTTCGGTTTCTGGTTCTAAATTCCCTGCAAGCAGGGAATGCGCAATTCAAAATAGCCGGGGATCAGATTACGGGAGGCGCCCTCGTTGCGGTCGGAAGATTTGGGCGAGGTGAGCCATGGCCCAAGCCACCTTGCCCTCTCACACCCGCTTATAGACATCCTCATACCGCACGATGTCGTCCTCCCCGAGATAGCTCCCGGACTGGACCTCGACGATCTCCAGCGGGATCTTTCCCGGGTTTACCAGGCGGTGGACGCAGCCCAGCGGGAGGTAGACCGATTCGTTCTCGCGCAGCAGGAGCTCCTCCGTGTCGCGAGTGACCAGCGCCGTGCCCTGCACGACCACCCAGTGCTCGGCGCGGTGGTGATGGCTCTGCAGGGAGAGCTTCTGGCCGGGATCGACGAGAATGCGCTTGACCTGGTAGCGGCCGCCGAGGTCGAGCGTCTGGTAATAGCCCCAGGGGCGATACACACGCAGCGAGGCGCTGACGCTGCGATGGCCCTGGGTCTTCAGCTGTTCGAAGGCGCCCTTCACCGCTTCCGCCTTGTCGCGATGGGCGACCATCACCGCATCGTTCTCGACAATGACGACGAGGTTTTCGACTCCGATCAGCACGGTCAGCGGCCCGGTGGTCTGGACATAATTGTTGCGGCTGTCGACGAGCGCGACCTCGCCGCTCGTGGCATTGCCGGCCGCGTCCTTGGGCGAGGCGGCATGGACGCTCGACCAATTGCCGACATCCGACCAGCCGAAGGAGGCCGGCACGACGCTGGCCCGTTCGGTACGCTCCATCAGCGCGTAGTCGATCGATTTTTTCGGGGCGCGGCCGAACGCCTCGGCATCGAGCCTGACGAAGCCGAGATCCTCCTCGGCGCCGGATACGGCGGCTTTCGCGGCCGCGACCATCTCGGGCTCGAAGCCTTCGAGCTCGGCCAGGAAGGCGTCGCTGCGGAACAGGAACATGCCGCTGTTCCAGACATATCCGTCGCGGATATAGCGCTCGGCCGTCGCCGCATCGGGCTTCTCGACGAAGCGAGCGACGCTGTGGACGCCCTCGCCCGTGGCCTCGCCCGGCTGGATATAGCCATAGCCGGTGGCGGGATGATCGGGGACCATGCCGAAGGTGACGATCCGGCCGGAACGGGCGGCCCCGTCGGCCTTCGCGACGGCTGCGAGGAAGCCGGGCTCGTCGAGGACGAGATGGTCGGAGGGCAGCACGATCATGCAGGCGCCGGGGTGGCGCGCCTCGACGAAGGCCGCGGCGGCGGCGATGGCCGGGCCGGAATCGCGGCGCGCCGGCTCGAGCAGCAGCGCGCCCTGCATTCCCATCTGCATCATCTGGCTGGCGACGAGGAAGCGGAAATCCGCATGGGTGACGATGACCGGCTCGGCGAAGAGCGGACCCCTCACCCGCGCCAGCGTCTTCTGGAACATCGATTCCTCGCCCAGCAGCGCGATGAACTGCTTGGGGAAGGATTCGCGCGAGGCGGGCCAGAGGCGTGAGCCCGCTCCGCCGCAGATGATGACGGGAACCATCAGCTCTGTCGTGGCCATGGGCTGTTCACCTTCGGAGGGCGGGCGGAGAGGCGGGCCCGTTCGGAATCATGCTGGCAATGGATGGCCGAAGGCGCTGTTGTCAATGCTCGGCCCGGGGCGCGGATGCGCCTGATCCTCACGGGCTCACGCGCCCCGCATCTGCGCCGACGCGAAGGCGAGGTTGTCCTGCAGCAGCGTCTCGGCTTCCGCCTGATCCGCCGCCTCGACATAGATGCGCAACTCCGGCGCATTGCCGGAGGCGCGGAAATGCACGGTCGCGCCGTCGCCCAGCGTCAGCCGCAGCCCGTCGCGCCGATCCCGCGCGCTGACGCCGCCATGGGCCGCGAAGGCCGCATCGCGGAAGCCTGGATCCTCCGCGTCGAGGCGGGCGATCAGCGCCGCCGTGCGCTCCTGCGGGATCTCCTGCAGGCGGTTGGACAGCGCCACGGCGAAGCGGGCCTGGGCGGCTAGCGCGCTCAGCGGCTGTTGCGTCTCGGCGGCCAGGACCAGCACCGCGAGGATCGGCAGCATCGCATCCCGCGTCGGCAGCGCCTTCAGCACCCTACCATCGCGCGTGACGTCCGAGCCGAGCAGCAGCCCACCATTGGCCTCGAAGCCGATGATCGTCTCGGCGCCCTCGGCTTTCGCCTGCTCCATCCCGGCAATCACGAAGGGCGAGCCGACCCTGGTGCGGACCACCGAGGCGAAGAGCCCCGGCCGGTCCAGCGCCGAATTGGAGGTGACGGGGGTGACGATCGTCTCGACACCCAGCAGCTTCGCGGTCAGCGCCCCCAGCAGATCGCCGCGCAGGAAGCGGCCGGTCTCGTCGGCGACCAGCGGCCGGTCGGCATCGCCATCGGTCGAGACGATGGCGTCGAGCCTGCGCTCCTTCGCCCAGTCGCGCGCCAATTCCTCGTCTTCGGGGCGCAGCGCCTCGGTGTCGACCGGGATGAAGCGGTCGCTGCGGCCGAGGCTGACGGTCTCCGCACCGAGCGCCCGCAGGATCTCGCCGACGAGGTCGCGCCCGACGGCGGAATGCTCATAGACACCGATGGTCATCCCCTGCAGCACGCGGCCGAAAAAATCGACATAGCGGGCGCGATATCGGGTGAGGACGTCGCGCGAGGCCGGTGTCACGGTGACAACGGGCATCCCGTCCAGCGCCAGCGCGGCGTGATGAGCGAGAATGCGCTGCTCGTCGGCTTTGTCGATCTCGCCCGAGGCGCGGTAGAATTTCAGCCCGTTGCGGTCATCGGGGATATGGCTGCCGGTGACCATGATCGCCGGGCTGCCCGCCTGCATCGCCGCCATCGCCAGGGCCGGCGTCGGCACCGCGCCGCAATCGACCGGGATCAGGCCGGAATCCGCGATCGCCTGCGCGCATTGAGCGGCGATGAGCGGGCTCGACGCGCGCAGGTCGCGGCCGATCAGCACCTCGCCGATGCCGGCTCCATCATCCTCGCGCAGCATGGCGCAGAAGGCGCGGACATGGGCGTAGCTGGGCAGGCCGACCAGCTCGGTGACGAGGCCGCGCAGGCCGGAGGTTCCGAATTTCAGGCTGCTCATGTCCGGCCGTTCGAAGAGAGGCTGATTCAGTGTTCGGCCCTCAGCCCGAGGAGCCGCGTCGGCGGCGTCTCGACAGGATGAGGGCTCGGTCGATCGGCCTTGTCTTAGCCCGAACCCTGATGGCCTGTCATGGCGCCGCCCCCGGGTTCATGATCGCGGGTCATCGCCTGAGCTTGATTGCCGCTTGCGATTGCTGGCAGGCTCCGGCGCCGGCCATCCTGAACTGCCGCTCGGCTTCGGCGATGCTGTGCTGATAGCCACCCTCGGCCAGGCGCAACCTGATCTCGTCACCGCCCGTCACGCACAAGACGTCGCGCCACATCTTGCGCAGATCCGCATCTGCGCTCTTCCAGCCGAGAAACCCGCTTCCGCAGCGCTTGTTCGCGACGGCCGCCATGGCAGCCTTCGACAGCGCGTCGGCGGAATGCTGGGCGCACTCGGCCGCAGCGACCCGGGCGAGCGAGACCAGGATCAGCGGGGCGAGCGCGAGGGCTGTACGCATGGCGGCCTCCCAAGCGGCGACGGGCTCGGCGAGTGATCGCGAATGCTGCGCCGATCAATCGAGCGCTTCAAGCCTTGCAACCGGTGCCAACCGAATCGTGAGGGAAGCTGCGGCAGGCAGGCATGTCATGGCACGAGACTCGCCGGCGCGATGGGATCGCGGAGTCGCTGGACGCTTCGCCTGTCCGGATGATCTAGTGGCCCGCTCTGATCGCAGCCGGGGATCCGACCATGACCATCAAGGCCTTCGTCTTCGATGCCTATGGCACGCTTTACGACGTCCAGTCGGTCGCGGCTGAAACCGAGGCCGCTTTTCCCGGCCATGGCGAGGCGATCACGCAGATCTGGCGGATGAAGCAGCTGGAATATACCTGGCTGCGCTCCGGCATGGGCGATTATCGCGATTTCTGGCAGGTCACGCTGGAGTCCCTCGCCTATACGCTGGAGGTTCTCGGGCTGTCCGCCTCGGCGGAGACGATCGCGGGGCTGGCCGGCGCCTATGACCGGCTCGCGCTCTATCCCGACAGCGCGGCGGCGCTCTCGGCCCTGTCGCAGCACCGCTTGGCCATCCTGTCGAACGGCAGCCCGACCATGCTGGCGGCGCTGATCGCGCAAAGCGGGCTCGAGGGGCGGTTCGAAGCGGTGCTCAGCGCCGATTCCGCCCGCGTCTACAAGCCCGACGCCCGCTGCTACCGGCTGGTCGGGGAGCATCTCGGATTGCTGCCGGAGGAGGTCGTCTTCGTCTCGTCCAACGGCTTCGACGTCGCCGGCGCCAAGCATTTCGGGTTCAGGGTGGCGCGGATCGCGCGGGTCTCGCCTGCGGCGCTGAAGGCGGAGATCGCGACGCAGAGCCCGATGCCGCCCAGGACGATGTTCAAGGCGCTGCGCATGCAGGAGGAGCATCTCGGGCACCGGCCGGATTGGGTGATCGGCTCGCTGGCGGAGCTGGCGGGGCTGGTCGGTTCCTAGCGCCCGGCCGGGCCGAAGGTGGGATTGCCGCTGCCGCGCAAGCGGCCTAACCATCGCTGCCGCAACGCCGGAGCCTCAGGACGCGCCATGACCGATCCGCAACGCCGCAGTCTCGGCCGCTTCGATTATGTCGTGATCGGCGCCGGCTCCGCCGGCTGCCTGCTCGCCAACCGGCTTTCGGCCGATCCCCGGCGCAAGGTGCTGGTGCTGGAAGCCGGCGGCAAGGATGACTGGATCTGGTTCCACATCCCGGTCGGCTATCTCTATGCGATCGGCAATCCCCGCGCCGACTGGCTGTTCAAGACAGCGCCGCAGCCGGGACTCGGCGGGCGCGAACTCGCCTATCCCCGCGGCAAGGTGGTCGGCGGCTGCTCGGCCATCAACGCGATGATCTACATGCGCGGCCAGGCGGCCGATTACGATGGCTGGCGCCAGCTCGGGCTCGAAGGCTGGGGCTGGGACGATGTGCTGCCCTATTTCCTGAAGCACGAGGACCATGTCGCGCCCGGCCCCAACGGCTTCCACCGCTCGGGCGGCGAATGGCGGGTCGAGCATCCCCGGGTGCGCTGGGACATTCTCGACGCGGTGCGCGACGCCACCGCCGCGGCGGGCATCCCGAAGATCGAGGATTTCAACACCGGCGACAATGAGGGCTCGGCCTATTTCCAGGTCAATCAGCGGCGCGGCCGGCGCTGGAGCGCCTTCCGCTCCTTCCTGCTGCCGGTGCTGGACCGGCCCAATCTGCGGCTGGAGACGCATGTTCTGGTCGAGCGCGTGGTGGTGGAGAACGGCCGCTGCAGCGCCGTCGAGTTCAGCCATGGCGGCGAGCGGCTGAGCGTCGAGGTGGCCGGCGAGGTGGTGCTCAGCGCCGGCGCCGTCGGCTCGCCGGCGCTGCTCGAGCGCTCGGGGCTCGGCGATGGCGCCAGGCTCCAGGGGCTCGGCATCGCGACAAAGGCGCATCTGCCGGGGGTCGGCGAGAATCTGCAGGACCATCTGCAAATCCGCCCGGTCTACAAGGTGGAAGGGGTGCGCACCCTGAACGGCGATTATGCCAGGCTGTGGCGGCGGCCGCTGATGGCGCTGGAATATGCGGTGATGCGCACCGGGCCGCTGACCATGGCGCCGTCGCAAATGGGCGCCTTCACCCGCTCCTCGCCGGATTATGCGACGGCCAATCTGCAGTTTCATTTCCAGCCGCTCTCGCTCGACAAATGGGGCGACGGGCTGCACCGCTTCAACGCCTTCACCGCCAGCGTCTGCAATCTGCGCCCCACGAGCCGCGGCAGCGTGCATGTGACCAGCGCCGATGCGTCCGCGCCTCCCGGCATCTCGCCGAACTACCTGACCACCGACGAGGACAAGCGCGTCGCGGTCGATGCGCTGAAGCTCACCCGGCGCATCGTCGCGCAGGCGCCTCTGGCGCGCTTCCGGCCGGAGGAGCATCTGCCGGGCCCCGCAATCGAGAGCGACGACGATCTGCTGAAGGCGGCGGGGCTGCTGGCGACGACGATCTTCCACCCCGCCGGGACGGCGCGGATGGGGCGGGAGGACGATCCGCATGCGGTGCTGGATGGGCGGCTGCGGCTGCGCGGCGTCTCCGGCCTGCGCGTGGTCGACGCCTCGGTGATGCCGAGCATCACCTCCGGCAATACGGCCGCGCCGACGATGATGATCGCCGAAAAGGGCGCGGCGATGATCCTCGAGGATGCCCGCGCCCGATGAGCGCGGCGGCCCGCCCGGGGCTGGCACGCCGGCTCGCGCTCGGGCTGCTCAGCGCCCTGGCGACGCTGCTGATCCTGCTCGACGAGCTGGTCCGCCCGCTCTACCGGCCGCTCGCCCGATGGGTCGCGGCGCTGCGGCTGGTGCAGCGCATCGAGGGCTGGATCGCGACGCTGCCGCGGCTCGCGGTGCTGATCCTGCTCGCCATCCCCTTCGCCATCGCCGAGCCGCTGAAGCTGGTCGGGCTGGTGATGATCGGACATGGCCGCGTGATGGGCGGCTTGCTCGTCATGGCGCTCGCCTATCTCGCCAGCATCCTGATCGTGGAGCGGATTTTCCGCGCCGGCGAGGCCCAGCTGCTGAGCTATGGCTGGCTCGCCCGGGCCGTCGGCTGGCTCGGCCGGCTGCGCGGCCTCGTCCTGGATTGGGTGAGGCGGCAGCCGCTCTACCTCGCCGCCCGTGCCGGCGCTGCCGCGGCGCGCGAGCGGCTGCGCCGGCTTTGGCTGCGCCTGCCGAGCGGCTGAGGCGAGCGGCCCTTCGCCCCCTCGGCGGCGGCGGGTCCCGCTCGCCGGATCAGACGATCTGGTTGCGGAGCGTGGTCTCGCCCTTGGTGAGCCGGCCGAGATTCTCGACCAGGATGTCGACGACATTGTCCTCATAGGCGCGCGTCTCGCCGGCGCTGTGCGGGGTGACGACGACCTGCGGCAGCGTCCAGAACGGCGAGGATTCGGGCAGCGGTTCGTCATGGAAACAGTCCAGCCCCGCGCCGGCGATGCGGTTCTCGGTCAGCGCCGCGAGCAGCGCCGCCTCGTCCACCACCTTGCCGCGGGCGACGTTGATCAGCAGCGCCGAGGGCTTCATCGCCGCCAGCGCCTGCGCACCGATCAGCCCCTCGGTCTCCGGCGTCAGCGGGCAGGTCAGCGCCACGATATCGGCCTGCGCCAGCACCTCCGGCAGCTGGTCGGGGCGGACCACGGCCTCGATGTGAGGCTGCTTCTCGGGGCTGCGACGCACGCCGATGACGCGCATGCCGAAGGCCGAGGCCAGGGCCGCCAGCCGCAGCCCGATGCGGCCGAGGCCGATGATCGCCAGGGTCTTGCCGCCGAGCTCGTCCTCGCGCCGGCCGCGATCGCCGATCATCGGCCGCCAATGGCGCGCGGTCTGGTTGTCGCGGGCGAGGTGGATCTGCCGGGTGAGCGAGAGGATCAGCGCCATCGCATGTTCGGAGACCGCTCGCTCATTGGCACCCTGCGCGCTGGCGAGGCGGATGCCGGCCGCGGCGAAGGCGGCCTTGTCGTATTGGTCGGTGCCGGCGCTGACCGATTGCACGAAACGCAGCTTCGGGCAGAGCGGGATCAGCTCGTTGCGCCACATGCCGGAGACCACCATCACATCCGCCTCGGGCGCCCGCGCCTTCAGCTCCTCCAGCGAGCGGACCTCGAAGCTGCGGGCCGTGCGGCCCCGTCTGTCGAAGGCGGCCTGCAGCTGATAGGCGGCATGGGCGAAGCAGATGGTCAGGTCGCTCTCGTTCGGCATGGCTGGCATAGGGTTCTGTCCTCTCTCACGGCTCAATCTGTAAATTAGCCGGGGCTGGCCGATGCGTCCCGGCGTCCGGCGCATGCTGCCGCGCCGCCGGGGCGGGAGCGCCGGCGAAGCAAGCCAGCGCCTGGGCGAGGCGCCGCCACGGCTCCTCCCCGGCCGGCAGGCCGAAGCGCAGCAGGCCCGGCCGATGCTGGAAGCGCCGGACATAGATCCCGTGCCGGCCGAGATGGGCGAAGAGCCCCGGCGCCTCCGCGCAGCCCAGCAGCCGGAACAGGCTGGTGCCGCCGAGGATCGTGCCATAGGGCGCGAGCAGCGCGTCGAGCCTGGCCGCATCGGCCGCGCGGTCCTGCGCCGCGCGCTCCAGCCAGGGCCGATCCGCCAGCGCCTCGGCGCCGATGCGCAGCGCGGGCCCGGCCACCGCCCAGGGGCCGAGCGCCGCGCGCAGCCGTGCGACCAGACCGGGATCGCCGATGGCGAAGCCGAGCCGCAGGCCGGCGAGCCCATAGCTCTTGCCAAAGGAGCGCAGCACCAGCGTGCGCGCCGGCAGGCTGGGGATCAGGCTGGCCTCAGGCGAAAAATCGCAGAAGGCCTCGTCGACGATCAGCCAGCCGTCGCGGGCCGCGAGCCGCCGCGCCCATCCTGCGAGCTCGGCAGGCGCGACGACCCGGCCATCGGGGTTGTTCGGGTTCACCAGCACGAGGATACGGGCCGAGCCGGCATCCTGCGGCCGCGTGACGGTCTCCACCGTCAGCCCCTCGCGCCGAAAGGCCGCCTCGTGCTCCGCATAGGTCGGGCCGAGCACGGCGACCGGGCCCTCGCCCAGCAGGCGCGGCAGCAAGTCGATCAGGATCTGGGTTCCCGGCGCGGCGACGATCTCCGCATCCGGCGGCACGCGATAGGCCGCGCGGGCGGCCGCCAGCAGCGCCGCCTCCTCCTCGCCGCCCGGAAGCCGCTGCCACAGGCTTAACGGCAGGGCGGGAAGCGGATAGGGGATGGGGTTGATGCCGGTGGAGAGATCGATCCAGGGCTCGGGCGCCTGCGGAAACAGCGCCCGCGCCTCGGCCAGATCGCCGCCATGCCAGATCTCCTCAACCACGATAAGCCTCGCCCTTCATGAGCCTGCCCGACACCCTGCCCCTGCTGTTCGGCGCGCTTCTGGTCGAGGCGGCGGTCGGCTATCCCCAAGCCTTGTATGCGCGGATCGGCCATCCCGTCACCTGGATCGGCGCCCTGATCGGCCGGCTCGACCGCGGCCTGAACCGCGAGACCGCCTCCTTCGCGACGAGGCGGGCCCAGGGGATCGCGGCGCTGGCGGCGCTGCTCGCCGTCACGGCCGCGGCCGCGCTGCTCCTCGAGGCGCTGTGCCGGCTGGCCGGGCCGCTCGCCCTGCTGCCGCTGGCGCTGCTGGCCTCTTCCCTGCTGGCGCAACGCTCCCTGCACGTCCATGTCGCGGCCGTTGCGGAGGGGCTGGAGCGTGGCGGGCTGCCGGCGGGGCGGGCGGCGGTGGCGATGATCGTCGGGCGCAACCCGCAGCAGCTCGACGAGGCGGGGGTGGCGCGGGCCGCGATCGAGAGCCTCTCGGAGAATTTTTCGGACGGGGTGGTGGCGCCGGCCTTCTGGCTGGGCCTGGCCGGGCTGCCCGGCATCGCGCTGTACAAGGCGATCAACACGGCGGATTCGATGATCGGCCACAGGACGCCGCGGCACCGTGCCTTCGGCTGGGCGGCGGCGCGGCTCGACGACCTCGTCAACCTCCCGGCCTCGCGGCTGACGGCGCTGCTGATCCTGGCCGCCGCAGCTTTGGACGAGGAGGCCGATGCGGCGGCAGCCTGGCGCGCGGTGCGGCGCGACGCCAAACTCCACCGCTCGCCCAATGCCGGTTGGCCCGAGGCCGCGATGGCCGGCGCCTTGGGGCTGAGGCTGGCGGGGCCGCGGGTCTATGGCGAGGTCCTGGTCGCGGATGGCTGGATGGGGGATGGCAGGGCGCAAGCCGATGCGGCCGATATCAGACGAGCACTGCGCCTCTATCGTCGCGCCTGCCTGCTGCTGGCGGGATTGGCGGGAAGCGGGGCGGTGCTGGCGGTGGTGGCGTGAGGCTGGTCGGGCGGGAGGGCGAACACGTCCTTGCGAGCGCAGCGAAGCAATCCAGAGCCGCAGAGCGCTATGAGACTGGGTTGCTTCGCTACGCTCGCAATGACGGGGAGCCGATCCTGCGCTGGCCGGGGCTGTCAGCGGCGGATTGGCGGGAAGTGGGGGGTGCTGTCGGCATAACGCCGTTTCACTCAGGCGGTGAAGCGCGAACACGTCCTTGCGAGCGCAGCGAAGCAATCCAGATCTGCAGAGCGCTACGACACTGGGTTGCTTCGCTACGCTCGCAAGGACGGGGAGCCGAGGCTGCCATGGCAGGCGCGCTGGGGCTGAGGCTGGCTGAATCGGCGGGGTCCTGGGCGATGCTAGCGCTGATGGGATGAGGCTGGTCAATCAGGCGGTGAAGCGCGACTCCGTCCTTGCGAGCATAGCGAAGCAATCCAGAGCCGTAGAGCGCTACGATACTAGGTTGCTTCGCTGCGCTCGCAGGGACGGGGAGCCGATCCTGCGCGGACCGAGGCTGCTGTGGCCGGATTGGCGGGAAGTGGGCGGTGCTGGCGCTGGTGGCGTGAGGCTGGTTACTCGGGCGGGAGCGGAAACACGTCCTTGCGAGCGCAGCGAAGCAATCCAGAGCTGCAGAGCGCTACGAGACTGGGTTGCTTCGCTGCGCTCGCAATTACGATGAGCCTAGGCTGCCAGGCCAGGCGCGCTGGGGATGAGGCTCGCGGGATTGGCGGGAAGCGCAGCGGTGCTGGCGCTGGCGGCGTGACGCCGTTCACTCAGGCGGTGAAGCGCGACTCCGTCCTTGCGAGCGCAGCGAAGCAATCCAGAGCCGCAGAGCGCTACGAGACTGGGTTGCTTCGCTGCGCTCGCAATGACGGGGAGCCGGTTCTGCGCTGACCGAGGCTGCTGTGGCCGGATTGGCGGGAAGTGGGGCGCTGATGGCGTGACGCCGGTCACTCAAGCGGTGAAGCGCGACTCCGTCCTTGCGAGCGTAGCGAAGCAATCCAGAGCCGCAGAGCGCTACTGGACTGGGTTGCTTCGCTGCGCTCGCAAGGACGATGAGCCCCGGCCCCCGGCTCAAAACTCGATCCCCTGCTGCGCCTTCACCCCTGCCGCGAAATGGTGCTTCACCAGCGTCATCTCCGTCACCAGATCGGCGGCGGCGATCAGTTCCGGCTTGGCGTTGCGGCCGGTGACGACGATGTGGAGGTCGGCGCGCCGGGCCGACAGCGCCGCCACCACCGCGTCCAGCGGCAGATAATCATAGCGCAGCGCGATGTTGAGCTCGTCCAGCACGATCAGCCGGATGCTCTCGTCGGCCATCAGCTCGCGCGCCTTGGCGAAGGCGCGCCCCGCCGCCTCGATGTCTCTCGCCTTGTCCTGGGTCTCCCAGGTGAAGCCCTCGCCCATCGTATGCCAGACGATCCGGTCGCCGAAGGCGTCGAGCGCCTTGCGCTCGCCGGTTTCCCAGGCGCCCTTGATGAATTGCACCACGCCGACACGCCAGCCATGGCCGAGCGCGCGCAGCATCAGGCCGAAGGCGGCGGTGGATTTTCCCTTGCCGGGGCCGGTATTGACGATCAGCAGCCCCTTCTCGACGGTCTTGGACGCGACCTCGGCATCCTGCACCGCCTTGCGCTTGGCCATCTTCGCCCTGTGGCGGCTGGCCTCGGCTTCGTCGATCGTCATGGGGCTGTCCCGCTCACTTCACCTGCATCGGCAGGCCGGCGACCATGAAGACCACGCGGTCGGCCTGCGCCGCAAGCCGCTGATGCAGCCGGCCCGCCTCGTCGCGGAAGCGCCGCGCCAGCGCGTTCTCCGGCACGATGCCGAGCCCCACTTCGCTGGCGACGAGCACGATCGGGCCGGCGCGTCCGGCGCAGGCGCGCAACAGATCCGCGCAGCCCGCCTGCGTATCCTGCTCCGCCAGCATCACATTCGTCAGCCACAGCGTCAGGCAATCGACCAGGATCGGCCGGCCCGGCGGAGTGGCCGCGATGGCGGCGGCCAGAGCGAGCGGCGCGTCCACCGTCAGCCAGTCCGGCGAGCGACGGGCGCGATGCTCGGCGATCCGCGTCCGCATCTCGTCGTCCCAGGCCTGCGCGGTCGCGATATAGGTCCAGGGGCCGGGCAGCGCCTCGATCAGCCCTTCGCCATGGCGGCTCTTGCCCGAGCGGGCGCCGCCGAGGATGAGGGTGAGGGAAGCTGTCGCCATGACCGGACCCGTTGCGCGCCATCAGAGATTCGCTCCATTGCACAGCCGCCCTTGGATGGCTAATGATTGGCGGCGACGGTGCCCCGGCGACGGGGTGAAAAGGGAACGTGGTGCGATGCCACGGCTGCCCCCGCAACTGTAAGCGGTGAGTTCTGCGCCATCGGCCACTGGAGAACCCCTCCGGGAAGGCGGCGAAGGACCCGGACCCGCGAGCCAGGAGACCTGCCGTCGAGACTGCTTCTCATGGGCCCTTCGGACGGGGTGTTCCGATGGCGGCTGTGTCCGTGCGATGTCGAATCGCGCGGCTCCGTCTGTGGGAGCGTTGGCCGGAGCCGGATCGGCGCGGCTGCTTGTGACGGAGATGACAGTGACGATGCGCGCCCGCCTTGCCTCCCTTCTCGCCCATCCTGCCGCCCTCGCCTTCGCGGTGCTGGCGTCCAGCCCGGCGCTCGCCCACCATCCGATGGGCGGCAAGACCCCCTCGACCCTGAGCGAGGGGCTGCTCTCGGGCCTCGGCCACCCCATTCTCGGCCTCGATCATCTCGCCGCGCTGGTCGCGGTCGGGCTGCTGGCCTCGCGCTTCGCCAGCGGGGCGCTGGCGCTGCCCGTCCTGTGGATCATCGGCATGGCGCTCGGTGCCTTCGCCCATATGCGGGGGATCGATTTGCCGGGCGGCGAGCTCATGGTCGCGGCCAGCCTGATCGGCCTCGGCTGTCTCGCCTTGCTGAGGCCGACCCTGCCGCTCGCTTTGCTCGGCCTGGTCTTCGCCGCCGCGGGCTTCGCCCATGGCCATGCCTTGGCCGAATCGATCATCGGTGCCGATACGGCGGTGGTCGGCGCCTATCTGGTCGGGCTCGTCGCCATCCAGGCGACGATCACCGTCGCCACCATCCTGCTGGTGCGGCGCCTGCTGGCCGGCCATGCGTCGACGCCGCTGGTGCTGCGTGCCGGCGGTGGCGCGCTGGCGGCGATCGGCGTCGTCTTCCTGGTCTCCGCTCTGCCCGGCCTCGCCTGAGCGGACCATGAGCGAGACATTGGCAATGCCGCGCCCGGCGACGGGCGCGGACATCGTGCGCATCCTCGTCTGCGCGACCTGCCGCGCGGCCGGGGGCGATCCCGATGCGCCGCGGCCCGGCGCCCGGCTGGCCGCCGAACTCGCCGCCGGGCTGGTCCGCGACGGCGATCCCCGGATCAGCGTCGAGACGGTCGAATGCCTGTCGGTCTGCAAGCGTCCCTGCACGGTGGCGCTGAGCGGCGAGGGGCGCTGGACCTATATCTATGGCGATCTCGATGCCGAGACCGGCGCGCAGACGCTGCTCGATTTCGCCCGTCAATATGGCGCGACGCCGGACGGGGTCGTGCCCTGGCGCGAGCGACCCGAGATCATCCGCAAGAGCGTGATCGCACGCCTGCCCCCCTTCCCGATTGCGAGACCGACGTGACAGAGCTCAATCCCACGACCGGCATGGCGAAGACGCCCTGCACCATCATCACCGGCTTTCTCGGCGCCGGGAAGACGACCCTCGTGCGTCATCTGCTCGAGAATGCCGGCGGCCGGCGCCTCGCCGTGCTGGTCAATGAATTCGGCGATCTCGGCTTCGACGGCGACTTCCTGGAGGGCTGCGGCATCGCCGGCTGCACGCGCGAGGATGTGGTGGAGCTGCCCAATGGCTGCATCTGCTGCACGGTGGCCGATGATTTCGTCCCCGCGCTGGAAAAGCTGCTCGCCCGGCCGAACCCGCCGTCGCATATCCTGATCGAGACCTCGGGGCTCGCCCTGCCCAAGCCGCTGGTGCAGGCCTTCAACTGGCCGGCGATCCGGGCGCGGGTCACCGTCGACGGCGTGATCGCGGTGGTCGACGGGCCGGCGGTGGCGGAGGGGCAGTTCGCCGACGATCCGGAGGCGCTCGCGGCACAGCGGGCGCAGGATGCCTCGCTCGACCACGACAATCCGCTGGAGGAGGTGTTCGAGGACCAGATCCTCTGCGCCGACCTGATCCTGCTCAACAAGAGCGACCTCATGGACGAGGCCGGCAAGGCGCGCGTCCGGCAGGAGATCGCGGCGCATCTGCCCAAGGCGATCAAGATCGTCGAGACCGCCCATGGCAGCGTCGATCCGGCGTTGATCATCGGGCTCGGCGCGGCGGCGGAGAGCGATCTCGCCGCGCGGCCCTCGCATCATGGCGAAGGCGAGGAGCACGACCATGATGATTTCGATTCGGTGGCGCTGCCGCTCGCATCCGTGACCTCCCCCGAGGTGTTGGCCGAGCGGCTGGCGCGGGCGGCGGAGGCCGAGGGCGTGCTGCGGCTCAAGGGCTTCGCCTCCGTCACCGGCAAGCCGATGCGGCTCGTGGTGCAGGGTGTCGGGCAGCGCGTCAGCCATCATTTCGACCGCGCCTGGGCGGCGGACGAGGCACGCGAGGGGCGGCTCGTGGTGATCGGCCTGAAGGGCTTCGACCGTGCGGCCGTCGAGGCGGCCCTGGCGGGCTGATGTGACATGCACCTCCTGCCCTCCAGCGAGATCAGGCTCGACGACGGCGCGGATGCCGTCGATCTCGCGCTGCCGCCGGGGGATGTCCTCGTCCTGTCGTTCAGCGACGGCGATCTCGCCGCGCTGGCGGCGGCGGCGGGGGCGGGCGGCCTCGCCGTCAGATCGGCGTCACTGCGGCGGCTGCAGCACCCGCTCTCGGTCGATCTGCTGATCGAGAAGACGGCGCGGCATTGCCGCTTCGTGCTGCTGCGCTGCCTCGGCGGGCTGGATTACTGGCGCTACGGCATCGAGCAGCTGGCGCTGTCCTGCCGCGCGCATGGCGTGGCGCTGGCCGTGCTGCCGGGCGACGACCGCGCGGATCCGCGGCTGGCGGAGTTCGGCACCGTGCCGCCCGCCTGCGCGCAGGCGCTGCTGGCCTATTTCAGGGACGGCGGCGGCGTAGACTCGATGCGCCGCCTGCTGGGCGGCATCTCCCTCGTCCTCGCCGCCGGAGAGAGGGCGAGCGAGACGCGCTTCGACATGCCGGAGCCGCTGCGTCCGGCCGTCCTGCCGGCGCTATTCGCGGCATCCGCCGGCGGGCCGCAGCCCTGGCGCGAGGCGCTCGCCGCCCTGCCCGCTGACAAGGCGCTGATCCCGATCCTGCTCTACCGCTCCGCGATCGGCGCCGGCGACGGCGCGATGGGCGAGGCGCTCGTCCAGGCCCTGGCCAAGGCGGGCCACGCGCCGCTGCCGCTGGCGCTGACCAGCCTGAAGGACAAGGAGGTTCTCGCCGAGCTCGCGGCGCTGATCGCCACGCGCAAACCGGCCCTGATCGTCACCACCACCGCCTTTTCGGCCCGTGACGGCGCGCGATTTCCGCTCGACCTCGCGGATTGCCCGATCCTGCAGGCCGTGCCGGTCGGTGCGACGCGCGAGGCCTGGGCGGCCTCGCCGCGCGGGCTGTCCGCCGTCGATCTGGCGATGCAGGTGGCGCTGCCGGAATTCGACGGCCGGCTCGGCGCCATCCCCGTCGCCTTCAAGCTGGAGAGCCTCGACCCCGCCAGCGGGCTGCCGACGCGCCGCCTGGTGCCGGATGATGACGGGATCGCCGCGCTGGCCGAGCTGGCTTCGGGCTGGATCGCGCTGGCCGCGACCCCCGCGCATCGGCGGCGGCTGGCCCTGGTGATGTCGGATTATCCGGCGCGGGGCGGACGGGCGGGGTTCGCCGTCGGACTCGACACGCCGGCGAGCGTCGGCGCCATCCGCGCGCTGCTCGCGGGGGCCGGTTACGATGTCGGGCAGGACCTGGCGCCGCAGCCCCAGGCGCCGCTTCCGGACCCGGCCGGCGCGGGCCCTGAGCTGATGCAGGCGCTGACCGCCGGGCCCGAGGGGCTGACGGTGCCGCTCGCTGCCTATCGCGACTGGCTCGCGACCGTGCCGGCGGCAGCGCGCGACCCATTGCTCGCGGCCCATGGCGGGGCCGAAGACGATCCTTCCTGCACGGATGGCAGCTTCCGCTTCCGCACCATGCGCTTCGGCAATCTCCTCGTCGCCCTGCAGCCGCCACGCGACGGCGGCGACCGCAAGGCGGGCTATCACGACCCCGACATGCCGCCCTGCCATGGCTATCTCGCCTTCTACCTGGCGCTGCGCCGGGCGGGCAGCGATGCGCTGATCCATCTCGGCACGCATGGCACCACGGAATGGCTGCCGGGCAAGGCCGTGGCGCTCTCCGCTGCCTGCTGGCCGCGCATCGTCACCCGGGGCCTGCCCGTCATCTATCCCTATGTCGTCGACGACCCCGGCGAGGCCGCGCCCGCCAAGCGCCGGCTCTCGGCGATCACCCTCGGCCATCTGCCGCCGCGCCTGGCCGAGACCGGAGCCGGCGGCGAGGTGGCGCTGCTGCGCGAGCTGGTCGAGGAATTCGCGCAGGCGCAGGTCATGGATCCGCGACGCGCGGCGCTGGTGGCGGGGGAGATCCGCGCCCGCGCCGAGGCGAGCGGGCTCTCGGCGGCCTGCGGCGTCACGCCCGAGATGCCGATCTCCGAGGCGCTGACCCGGCTCGACGCGCAATTATGCGATATCGCGGAACTGCCCTTCCGCGACGGGCTGCACGTCTTCGGCGCGGCGGCGCATGACCCCGTCTCCGCGCAGTCGGAACGCGATAATCTGCTGCGGGCGCTGGACGGCCGCTTCATCGTCCCCGGTCCGGCCGGCTCGCCGCATCGCGGGCGGCACGACGTGCTGCCGACCGGCCGCAACCTGTCGACGCTCGACCCGCGCGCGATCCCAACTCGCGCCGCCACCAGCCTGGGCGCGGCCGCGGCGCAGGCGCTGGTGACGCGCCATCTGCAGGAGCGCGGCGACCATCCCCGCCGGATCGTGATGGATCTCTGGGCCTCGCCGACCCTGCGCTCCGGGGGCGAGGACATCGCCCAGGCGCTGACGCTGATGGGCGTGGCGCCGATCTGGGACCATGCCTCCACACGCGTCACCGGCTTCGCCATCACGCCGCAGCCAAAACTCGGCTTCCCGCGGCTGGACGTGACGATCCGCATTTCCGGCGCCTTTCGCGACACGTTTCCCGCCCAGATCGCGCTGCTCGACGCCGCTGCGCGCGCGGTCGCGGCGCTGGACGAGCCCGATGAGTGGAACGAGCCGGCGGCCGCCCGCCGCCGCGGCGAGAGCGGCGCGCGGATTTTCGGTGCGGCGCCCGGCCGTTATGGCGCCGGCATGGCCGATGCGGCCCTGGACGGGGATTGGCAGGCGCGATCGGACCTCGCCGCGCGCTATCTCGCGGCCTCCGACCATGCCTATGGCGGGGCCGAGGGGGAGGCGCAGGCGGATGAGGGTTTCGCGGCGCGGATCGCGGCCTCCGACGCCTTCGTCCATGTCAGCGACACGGCCGGCCGCGATATTCTGGAAGCCAGCAGCGCGGCCGATGCGATCGGCGGGCTGGTGGCGGCGGCGCAGAGCCTGGGCGCCGCGCCGATGATCTACAGCCTCGACACGTCGCAGCCCGAGCGGCCGGTGGTGCGCACGCTGCCGGAGGATCTGGCGCGCATCGTGCTGGGGCGGCTGACCCATCCGCGCTGGATCCAAGGGCAGCTCGCCCATGGCTGGCGCGGCGCGGCCGAGCTGGCCGAGGCGGTGGATACGCTCTTCGTCTTCGCCACCAGCACCGATGCGGTGCCGGATGGGCTGTTCGAGGCGGTCTTCCAGGCCTGGTGCGCCGATGCGCAGGTCTGGAGCGCGCTGGAGCAGGCCAATGCCCCGGCCGCCGCCGCGATCCGGGCGAGGCTGGCGGAGGCCCAGCGCCGCGGCCTCTGGACCAGCCGGCGCAATTCGGTCGGCGCCTTCCTGGCGCGGGAGGCGGCGGAATGACGGCCGCCTCTCCCGCATCCCTGCGGCGCGGCTGGTGCCCGAGCACGCTGCGGCCGATGGAAACCGGCGATGGCTGGCTGGTGCGCCTGCATCCGCCGCAGGCCTGCCTCACCCCGCCACAGCTGATCGCCATCACCGCACTGGCCGAGCGCTTCGGCAATGGGCTGATCGAGATCACCGCGCGGGCGAACCTGCAGCTGCGCGGCATCAGCGCGGCGGCGCATCCGGAGCTCGTCGCGGCGCTGCTGCGGGAGCGGCTGGTCGACGAGGTCGCGGGAGAGGGACCGCAACGGCTGGTCCTGACCTCACCGCTGCTGGACGAGCGGCCGGGCTTCCCCGGTCTGGATTTCGGCGATTGCGTCGATGCGGCGGCGCTCGCCCGCGAGCTCGCCGCGGCGGGGCGCGAACTGGCCGGTCTGCCGCCGAAATGCGCGATCGTGGTCGATGGCGGCGGAGCGATGGCGCTCGACGGCGTCGCGGCCGATCTCCGGCTGGTGGGGGTGGCGCCGGGGCTGGTCAGCCTCGGCCTGCCGCATGGGCTCTGGTACGGGCCGCTCGCGCCCGATTCCGCGCTGACGGCGGCGCTGGCGCTGCTGCGCGGCTTCGCCGCGATGCGGCCGGACCGGCCGGAGCTGCGCCGCTTGCGCGACTGCACGCCGGCCAACCTCGCCGCGATGATCGCGACACCTCGCTGCGCCGCGCCTGCACCGCGTCCTGCGCCGGCGCGCGCCGGGCTCTTCACGGCCGCCGACGGGCGCTGCGCCGCAATGGTCGCCCTGCCCTTCGGCCGCTGCGGCGCCGGCGTGCTCCGCCGGCTCGGCGAGGCCGCCGCGGCAGGCGGGGCGAAGACCCTGCGGCTGACGCCCTGGCGCGGCCTGTCCTGTCTCGACCTCGAGCGGGCGGCGGCGCTGCGCTTCCTCGCCCAGGCGGAGGAGCTCGGCCTCATCGTCGCCGATGGCGATCCGCGGCTCGGGGTGCAGGCCTGCGCCGGCAGGCCGGCCTGCGCGCGGGCGCAGAGCGACAGCATGGCCGATGCGGCGGTGCTGGCGGAGCGGCTGGCGCCGCTGCTCGCCGCGGGCCTGTCGCTGCATGTCTCCGGCTGCATCAAGGGCTGCGCCCATCCCGGGCCCGCCGATCTGACGCTGGTCGGTGCGGAAGGCGGCTATGACCTGGTGGTGGGGGGCGCGCCGCGGGACGAGGCGCTGGCCCGGCTTGACCTCGCCGCCATTCTGGCGCGTCTGCAGCCCGGACAGGATTTGTACAGCCGGCTCGCCCGGCCTTCGGGACGCATGCCGTGACCACGCGCTACGACTACATCCATGACGGGGCGGCGATCTATGACCGCTCCTTCCAGATCATCCGCAGCGAGGCGGATCTGTCGCGCTTCTCCGGCACGGCGGAACGGGTCGTGGTGCGGATGATCCATGCCTGCGGGATGACCGACCTGCCGCCGGACGTGGAGATCTCGCCCGGCGCCTGCGAGGCGGCCGAGGCGGCGCTGAGGGCCGGCGCGCCGATCCTGTGCGACGCCAAGATGGTGGCCAATGGCGTGACGCGGACGCGGCTGCCGGCGGCCAACCCGGTGATCTGCACGCTCGACGACCCGCGCACGCCCGGGCTGGCGGCGAAGCTCGGCACGACGCGCTCGGCGGCGGCGATGGAATTGTGGCGCGAGCAGGTGGCCGGCGCCGTGATCGTGATCGGCAATGCGCCGACCGCCCTGTTCCGGCTGCTGGAGATGCTGGACGAGGGCGCGCCGCTGCCGGCCGCGGTGATCGGCATCCCGGTCGGCTTCGTCGGGGCGGCGGAATCGAAGGAGGCGCTGTCGCGGGACGGACGGGTGCCGTTCATCGTCGTGCATGGGCGGCGCGGCGGCTCGGCGATGGCGGCCGCGGCCGTCAACGCGCTGGCGCAAGAGAGGGAATGAGCCGGTGGAGGCAGGACCGGTGACACCGCTTCTCTTCGGCGTCGGGCTCGGCCCCGGCGAGCCCGATTATATGACGGTGCGCGCCCGCGACATCATCCTCAAGGCCGACCGGCTGGTGCATTTCTGCAAGCGCGGCAGCAGGGGCCATGCGCGCGAGACGGCCGACAGGGTGGTGGCGCCGGATGCCGCGCGGGAGATCGCGCTCGCCTTCCCCGTCACCATCGAAGTGCCGGTGGCGGAGCCGGGCTATGCCGTGCCGATCGCCGCCTTCTACGATGAATCGGCCGCTTGTCTGGCTGCGGAGATGGAGGCCGGGCGCAGCTGCGCCGTGCTCTGCGACGGCGACCCGTTCTTCTACGGCTCCTTCATGCATCTGTGGCGGCGGCTCGCGCATCGCTTCCCCACCGAGGTGGTGCCGGGGGTTACCAGCATGACGGGCGCCTGGGTGCGGGCGCAGACGCCGATCACCTGGGGCGACGATGTGCTGACCGTGCTGCCGGGCACGCTGCCGGAGGCGGAACTCGCCCGCCGTCTCGGCGATACCGACGCCGCGGTGATCATGAAGCTCGGCCGCAACCTGCCGAAGGTCCGGCGCGCGCTGGCCGTGGCCGGGCTGCTCCACCGCGCGATCTATGTCGAGCACGCCACCATGCCGGGCCAAACCATCACCCGCCTCGCCGACAAGCAAGACGATCGGGCGCCGTATTTCTCGATCGTGCTGGTGCCGGGCGAAGGGCGGCGGCTATGAGCGGCGGCCGCGTGACCCTGATCGGCCTCGGCCCCGGCGGTGCGCATTGGCTGACGCCGGCGGCGCAGGCGGCGCTCGACGATGCGACCGATCTGATCGGCTACGGCCCCTATCTCGACCGGGTGCCGGACCGGGAGGGACGGCTTAAGCATGGCAGCGACAACCGGGTGGAGCTGCAGCGGGCGCGGCATGCGCTCGCGCTCGCCGCCGCCGGCCACCGGGTCGCGGTGGTCTCGGGCGGGGATCCCGGCGTCTTCGCCATGGCGGCCGCGGTGTTCGAGGCGCTGGAGGCGGGCGAGCCCGGCTGGCTCGACCTGCCGATCCTGGTCGAGCCCGGGATCACCGCTATGCTGGCCGCCGCCGCCCGTGCCGGCGCCCCGCTCGGCGGCGATTTCTGCGCGATCTCGCTCTCGGATAATCTCAAGCCCTGGGAGCTCGTCACCGCCCGGCTCGCGGCAGTGCTGGCAGCCGATTTCGTGATCTGCCTCTACAACCCGATCTCCAAGGCGCGGCCCTGGCAGCTCGGCGAGGCGCTGGCGCTGGCCGCGCGGCATCGCGCGCCGGAGACGCCGGTGCTGTTCGCCCGCGCGATCGGCCGCCCGGACGAAGCGCTGCAGGTCGTGCCGCTGGCCCAGGCGCGGGCGGAGATGGCGGATATGGCGACGCTGGTCATGATCGGCGCCTCGACCACCCGGCTGATCGCGCGGCCGGGCCGGGAGCCGATCGTCTATACGCCGCGCTCGGTGACGAAGAGCCCCTGCGCCACCAGCCAGGGCAGGACCTGATCGATATGGTCGACGGTCTCGACATCGGGCTTGGGCGGGCGTTCCACCATGATCACGGGCAGGCCGAGGCGGCGCGCGGCGATCAGCTTGGCGGCCGTCGCATCCCCGCCGGAATTCTTGGTGACGAGGATCTCGACGCCCTCGCTCCGCATCAGCGCCTCCTCCTCATCGACCAGGAAGGGCCCGCGCTGCTGCAGCACCGTGACGTCGTGCAGCGGCAGCCGGTCGCCGATCGGCTCGATGACGCGGACGAGATAGCGGTGGCGCGGCGAATCCGCGAAATGCGGCAGCTCCAGCCGGCCGACGGTAAGGAAGACCCGGCGCGGCTCCTCGCCGAGCGCGGCGACGGCCGCCTCCATGTCGAGCACGCTGGTCCAGCGGTCGCCCGGCATGGGCGTCCAGGCCTTGCGCCGGATGGCGAGCAGCGGCACACCCTCGGCCTTGCAGGCCGCCTGGGCATGGAAGGGCATGATCGCCGCGAAAGGATGCGTCGCGTCGATGACGGCGATGATGCCTTCCTCGACGAGATAGCGCCTGAGCCCGTCGATGCCGCCGAAGCCGCCGCTGCGGACCGGCAGGTTCAGCGGCCTGGGATCGGCTGTATGGCCGGCCAGCGAGATGATGGCGCGAATATCCGGAGCCTGCTCAGCGAGATGCTGGTCAAGCGCGACGGCTTCGCTCGTTCCGCCGAGGATGAGGACGGTCATGACCATGTTCTCGCCTGAAACGGCCGGGCTGTCGAGCGCCCCGCTGCGACCCTGGCTCAGCCTCGTCGGGCTGGGCGAGGATGGGCGCGCGGGGCTGGCGCCCGTGGCGCTGGCGGCGCTGGACCGAGCCGAGCTGGTCGTCGGCGGGGCGCGGCATCTGGCGCTGGTCGCCCCCGTCGCGGCCGAGACACTAGCCTGGCCTAGCCCGCTGAGCGACGCGTTCCCGGCGCTGATGGCACGGCGCGGCCGGCCGGTCTGCGTCCTCGCCTCGGGAGACCCCTTCCATTACGGCGTCGGCGTGCAGCTGGCGGGGCTGGTCGCACCCAGCGAGATCGCGGCGTTTCCGCAGCCCTCGGCCTTCAGCCTCGCCTGCGCGCGGCTGTGCTGGGCGCAGCAGGATTGCGCCTTGGTCTCGCTGCATGGGCGGGCGCTGGAGCGGATCGTGCCGCATCTGCAGCCGGGCCGGCGCGTGCTCGCCCTGTCCTGGGACGGGACGACGCCGGCCCGGCTGGCGCAGCTGCTCTGCGACCGCGGCTTCGGCGCATCGCTTCTGGTGGTGCTGGAAGCTTTGGGCGGGCCGAGGGAGCGGGTGCGTGCCACGACGGCTAGGGATTTCGCGCTGTCGGAAATCGACCCGCTGAACCTCGTGGCGTTGGAGCTGCAGGCCGCGCCGGAGGCGTTCATCCTGCCGCTCGCGGCCGGGCTCGACGACGGGTTCTTCGCGAATGACGGCCAGCTGACCAAGGCCGATATCCGCGCCGTCACGCTCTCGGCCCTGCAGCCGCGGGCCGGCGAATTGCTCTGGGATGTCGGCGCCGGTTCGGGATCGATCGGGCTGGAATGGTGCCTGCGCCATGGCGCGAACCGGGCGATCGCCTTCGAGGAGCGGCCGGAGCGGGCGGCAAGGATCGCCGCCAACCGGCAGGCGCTGGGCGCGCTGCCCGTGACCATCGTCGAGGGGCGCGCGCCGGACGGCTTCGCCGGGCAGGCCGAGCCCGATGCCGTGTTCATCGGCGGCGGCATCGCCGATGAGGGCGTCGCCGAGGCGGCCCTGGCGGCACTGAAGCCGGGCGGGCGGCTGGTGGCCAATGTCGTGACGCTGGAGGGGGAGGCTCGCCTCGCGGCGCTGTTCTCCCGCCATGGCGGCAGCCTGCGCCGGATCGGGCTCGCCCATCTCGACCGGGTCGGCACCATGCATGGCTGGCGCAGCGCGATGCCGGTGACGCAATGGCGGGTGGTGAAGCCATGAGCGGTGAACTGATCGCCGGGATCGGCCTGCGCCCGGATACGCCGGAGCAGGACATCGCCGAGTGCCTGGCCCAAGCGCTGGCGCTGGCGGGGCTCGAGGCCGGCGCGCTCGCCCGCATCGCGACGCTGCAGGCCAGAATCGGCGAGCCGGGGCTCGCGGCGGTCGCCGCCGCCTGCGGCTGCCCGGTGACGGCCATTCCCGACGAGGCGCTGCAGGGTTTCGAGGCGGGCTGCGCGACCCGCTCGACGCGCATCAGCGCGCTCTACGGCGTCGGTTCGGTGGCGGAGGCGGCCGCTCTCGCCGCGGCGGGGCCGGGCGGCCGGCTCGTCCAGCCGCGCATCGCCACCGCCCGCGTCACCTGCGCTTTGGCGAGGAGCGCGCCATGACCATCCATTTCATCGGCGCCGGTCCCGGTGCGCCGGACCTGATCACCCTGCGCGGGCGCGATCTCATCGCCGCCTGCCCGGTCTGCCTCTATGCGGGGTCGCTGATCCCGCGGGCGATGCTCGGCTGGTGCCCGCCGCAGGCCCGGATCATCGACACCGCCCCGCTCGATCTCGACGCGATCATCGCCGAAATGCGGGCGGCGCATGAGGCGGGGCAGGATGTGGCGCGGCTGCATTCCGGCGATCTCTCGGTCTGGAGCGCGACGGCCGAGCAGATGCGCCGGCTCGACCGGCTGGGCATTCCCTACAGCGTCACACCGGGCGTGCCGGCCTTCGCGGCGGCGGCGGCGGCGCTGAAGCGCGAGCTTACCCTGCCCGGCGTCGCGCAGTCGCTGGTGCTGACGCGGACCTCCGGCCGCGCCTCCGCCATGCCGGAGCGCGAGACCCTCACGGCTTTCGCCGCGACCGGGTCGACGCTGGCCATCCATCTCTCGATTCATGTCGTCGAGCACATCGTGGCGGAGCTGACGCCGCTCTATGGCGAGGACTGCCCCGTCGCCATCGTCTTCCGCGCCTCCTGGCCGGACGAGACCGTGCTGCGCGGCACGCTGGCGACGATCGCCGAGGCGGTGAAACAGGCCGGGCTGGAACGCACGGCGCTGATTTTGGTCGGGCCGGCGCTGGCCGAACAGGGCTTCGCCGAGAGCGCGCTCTATTCGGCCGGCTACGACCGGCGCTTCCGGCCCGGAGGCGGGGTATGAGGCCGCGCTCAGCCCGGCTTGCGGAAGGGGGTGCGCGCCAGCAGCGCGCCCTGCCGGTCGAACACCGCGATCTCCAGCGCCGCCTCGGCACTGAGCGTGCGCGCGGCGCGCCGCCAGGCATGCTCGGCCACGGTCGCGGCCAGGTCGATCCCTTCGGCCTGGGCTCGCTGCAGCACCTCGAGCGCGGTATTCGCCTGCGGCACCCATTGCGCCAGGGCGGCGCTGCCGCCGGCTTCCGTCACACGCTCGGCCAGCCAGGCGAGATCCACCGGCCCGGCCCGGGAATGCAGATCGAGCATGCCCTGGCCGAGCTTCACCATCTTCGCGAAGCCGCCTGCGACGGTGACCTTCGCGACCGGGTGGACGCGCAGATACTTCAGCATGCCGCCGGCGAAATCGCCCATGTCGATCAGCGCCTGTTCCGGCAGCCCGTGCAGCGCCCGCACCGCGGCCTCGGAGGTCGCGCCGGTGGCGCCCGCGACATGGCCGAGCCCGGCGGCGCGGGCGACATCGATGCCGCGATGGATCGAATGGATCCAGGCGGCGCAGGAGAACGGGATGACGATGCCCGTGGTGCCGAGGATCGACAGGCCGCCGCGAATGCCGAGGCGGGGGTTCATCGTCTTCTGCGCGATCGCCTCGCCACCGGGGATCGCGATGGTGACGGTGACGTCGGCCGGGCCGCCGCATCGTGCCCGCGCCTCGGCCAGGGCCTGGCGGATCATCTCGCGCGGCATCGGATTGATCGCGGGCTCTCCGACCGGCAGCGGCAGGCCCGGCAGGGTGACGGTGCCGACACCCTCGCCCGCCCGGAACAGGATGCCGGCGCCGGGCGGGGCGCCGGTGAGCTCCGCGATGACGAGCGCGCCATGGGTCACGTCCGGATCATCCCCCGCATCCTTGACGATGCCGGCGCGGGCGCCGTCCGCGCGCCGCTCCTGCAGCGCCAGGGCGAAGGCCGGCTGCTGCCCGCCGGGCAAGGTGATGTCGACTGGATCGGGAAAGACGCCGGTGACCCAGCCGCAATAGGCGGCCTTGGCCGCGGCGGCGGCACAGGTCCCGGTGGTCCAGCCGCGCCGCAACGGTCCTGCAGGAAAATCGCTCATTCAGGCCTGCATAGCGCAGCCGGAGCCGCGCGTCAGCGCCGGCGGTTCGGCGCTGGCCCGCGGGGCCGCGACGTCGCGCGGCGCAACCGCGCGCAGCGGGGGAGACCGGCATGACCGCCAGCGGCCTGATCATCGCGGCGCCACGCTCGGGCTCCGGCAAGACCACGATCACGCTCGGGCTGCAGCGCGCGCTGGTGCGGCGCGGGCTGACGGTGCGCGGGCTGAAATGCGGGCCGGACTATATCGACCCTGCCTTCCATGCCGCTGCGACCGGCGCGCCGAGCGCCAATCTCGATTCCTTCGCGATGCCGCCGGCGCTGCTGCGCCAGATCGCCGGTGAAGCCGCCGCCGAAAGCGAGCTCGTCATCGCCGAAGGCTCGATGGGACTGTTCGACGGCGTGCCGGGCCCGGAGGGTGCGACCGGTGCCAGCGCCGATATCGCCGCGCTGCTGGGCTGGCCGATCGTGCTCGTCATCGATGTTTCGGGCCAGGCGCAATCGGCCGCCGCCATCGCGCTGGGCTGCATGCACTATGACCCGCGCATCCGCATCGCCGGCGTGATCCTGAACAAGGTCGCGAGCGAGCGCCATGGCCGTCTCGTCGGCCAGGGCATGGCCCGGATCGGCCTGCCCGTGCTCGGTGCCCTGCCGCGCGAGGCGAGCCTGATCCTGCCCGAGCGCCATCTCGGCCTGGTGCAGGCCGGCGAGACCGCGGATTTGCAGGCGCGGCTCGAGGCCTTGGCCGATGCGGTCACGGCGGCGATCGACCTCGATGCGCTGGTCGCGGCCGCAGCCGCGACGACGCTGCCTCCACCAGGGCCGGCGGCGCGCCCGCTGCCGGCGCCGGGGCGACGCATCGCCATCGCCCGGGATGCCGCCTTCAGCTTCGTCTATCCGCATGTCGAGGCCGGGTGGCGGGCGCAAGGCGCCGCGCTGGTGCCCTTCTCGCCTTTGGCCGACGAGGCGCCTCCGGAAGATTGCGATGCCTGCTGGCTTCCGGGCGGCTATCCCGAGCTTCATGCGGCACGGCTGGCGGGCGCGGCGCGCTTCCTGTCGGGGCTGCGGGCCTTCGCCGAGACGCGCCCGGTCCATGGCGAGTGCGGCGGCTATATGGTGCTGGGCCGCAGCCTGACCGATGCGGATGGGGTCGCTCACGCCATGGCCGGGCTGCTCGGCGTCGAGACCAGCTTCGCCACGCGCAAGATGAATCTGGGTTACCGCCGTGCGGTGCTGCAGGCGGACGGGCCGCTCGGCGCGGCCGGCAGCGCGCTGACCGGGCATGAATTCCACTATGCCACGATCGCCGCGACAGGAGAGGACGAGGCCTTCGCAACGGTCACCGATCCGCATGGCGCGGCTCCGAAACCGGCGGGCAGCCGGCGCGGCCTCGTCACCGGATCATTCTTCCACGCCATCGCGGTGGCGCAATGAGCGAAGCCGGACCGGGAGCCGAGGCCCCGCCTCGTTTCGACGAGGCTTTCGCCGCGCAGTTCAAGACCCTGCTGGCCTGGCGCCGCGACGTCCGGCGCTTCCGTCGCGACGCGCTGCCCGAGGGGCTGGTCGAGACGCTGCTGGACCAGGCGGAGCTCGCGCCCTCCGTCGGCTATTCCCAGCCCTGGCGCTGGCTGCGGGTCACCGCCCCGGAGCAGCGCGCCGCGGTGCAGGCGAGCTTCGCGCGCTGCAATGCCGCCGCTCTGGCGGATTACGAGGGCGAGCGGGCCAGGCTCTATGCCGGCCTCAAGCTCGCCGGGCTGCAGGAGGCCCCCGAGCAGCTCGCCGTGTTCTGCGACCATGGCACGCAGCAGGGGCATGGGCTCGGGCGCCGGACCATGCCGGAGATGCTGGATTATTCGGTCGTCGCCGCGATCACCCAGCTCTGGCTGGCGGCGCGGGTCCAGGGTGTCGGGCTGGGCTGGGTCTCGATCCTGGAGCCGGACGCCGTGCGGGAGGCGCTGGGCGCACCGTCATCCTGGAAGCTGATCGCCTATCTCTGCCTGGGCTGGCCGCAGGAGGCGCAGGACGTGCCGGAGCTGGTACGCGCCGGCTGGGAGAGGTCGCGCGGGTCGTTGCGTGGGTGGTAAGGGGCCTTGCGGGCGGCGGCGAAGCGGTCCAGAGCGTGAAGCGCGGGACCCCTAACCCGTCCTTGCGAGCGAAGCGAAGCAACCCAGACCGTCGAGCTCTACGCCTTCCTGGGTTGCTTCGTCGCTGACGCTCCTCGCAATGACGGTAAGGGCGTCATTGCGAGCGCAGCGAAGCAACCCAGCTCGTCGAGCTCTGCGGCCCCTAGGTTGCTTCGTCGCTGACGCTCCTCGCAATGACGCTCACCCGTCATTGCGAGCGTTAGCGAAGCAACCCAGCTCATGGCGCTCCACGCCCCCCTGGGTTGCTTCGTCGCTGACGCTCCTCGCAATGACGGATCGTCATTGCGAGCGTAGCGAAGCAATCCAGAGCGTGAAGCTCCACGTCGCCCGCGTTCGCTCCGTCGGCCCCCTTCCCGCCGACGCTCCTCGCGGCTCAGATCGCGACCTTGAACGACGCTTCGGTCTTGGCCTTGATCTCGTCGAGGGTCACGCCCTCGGCCAGCTCGATCAGCGTCATGCCGCCGCCGGTCTCGTCGATGGTGAAGACGCCGAGATCCGTGATCACCATGTCGACCACGCCGGCGCCGGTCAGCGGCAGGTCGCAGGCCGTGAGCAGCTTCGGCGATTCCGTGCCGTCCTTGTTGCGGGCGACATGCTCCATCACCACCACGACCTTCTTCACCCCGGCGACGAGGTCCATGGCGCCGCCCATCCCCTTCACCACCTTGCCGGGGATCATCCAATTGGCGAGATCGCCATTCTCGGCCACCTGCATCGCGCCGAGGATGGAGAGGTCGATATGGCCGCCGCGGATCATGCCGAACGAATCCGCCGAGGAGAAGAAACTGGTGGTCGGCAGCTCGGTGATGGTCTGCTTGCCGGCATTGATCAGGTCGGGATCCTCCTCGCCCTCATACGGAAAAGGCCCCATGCCGAGCATGCCGTTCTCGGATTGCAGCTGAACGCTGACGCCGGCGGGGATGTAGTTGGAGACCAGCGTCGGGATGCCGATGCCGAGATTGACGTAGTAGCCGTCCTTGAGTTCCTTCGCGGCACGGGCCGCCATCTGCTCACGGGTCCAGGGCATGGTCTTGTCCTCGATGGTTCGATCGTGTCCTGAGCCCCCGCTTCCGGGACGCCGCGTCGGCGGCCGGGAGCCGGCCTGCGGCTGCTCCCCGGGTCGGGGGCTCGCGAGATGAATCAGGCGGCGCGCTTGCGGGTCGTGCGCTGCTCGATGCGCTTGACCGGGTTTTCCACATGCACGATCCGCTTCACGAAAATGCCGGGGGTATGCATGTGGTCGGGGTCGATCTCGCCGGCCGGCACCAGATGCTCGACCTGGGCGATGGTCATGCGCGAGGCCGACGCCATCATCGGATTGAAGTTCCGCGCCGTCTTCCGATAGACGAGATTGCCCTCGGTATCGCCCTTGAAGGCGTGGACGAGCGCGATGTCGGCGAAGAGGCCGCGCTCCATGATGTAGCGCTCGCCGTCGAACTCGCGCTCCTCCTTGCCCTCGGCGACCAGCGTGCCGACGCCGGTCTTGGTGTAGAAGGCCGGGATGCCGGCGCCGCCGGCCCGGATGCGTTCGGCCAGCGTGCCCTGGGGCGTGAATTCGAGCTCGAGCTCACCGGCCAGATATTGCTGGGCGAAGAGCTTGTTCTCGCCGACATAGGAGGAGATCATCTTCCGGATCTGGCGCGTCTCGAGCAGGATGCCGAGGCCGGCGCCGTCGATGCCGGCATTGTTGGAGATGAAGGTCAGGTCCCGGGCGCCGCTGTCGCGCACCGCCTCGATCAGGACATCGGGAATGCCGCAGAGGCCGAAACCGCCGGCCATGATGGTCATGCCATCCTTGATGACGTCGGCGAGAGCCGCCTTGGCGTCAGGAAAAACCTTCTTCATCGCATTGCCTTCGGCGCTGGATTGGATCGCCGTCCAGCACTAGCCGAGCCGATGGTGCCGTTGCAACATCGCCGCGGGGCCGGCGGCCGAGATTCAGCGCTCGGTCAGCGCCAGTTTGAGGCCGAGCCCGGCGAAGGCGGCGGCGAAGCTGCGCCGCATCCAGAGCATGACGCCGGGCCGCGTGACGACATGGCTGCGCATCGCCGCCGCGAACACGCCGTAGAGCGCGAAGACCACGAAGGTCGCGAGCATGAAGACCCCGCTCAGCTCCAGCATCCGGGCCAGCGCCCGCGGCTCGCCGGCCTGCACGAATTGCGGGAGGAAGGCGAAGAAGAAGATCGACAGCTTCGGGTTCAGGATGTTGATCAGAATGCCGGTGGCGAGCACCTGCCGCACCGAGCGGGGCGCCTGCTCGGCCTCCACGGTCAGCCCGCCGCGCTCGCCCAGCGTCACCCAGGCCATGTAGAGGAGATAGGCGACGCCGCAATATTTGATCAGCTCGAAGGCCAGCGCGCTGGTGTGCAGCAGCGCCGCGAGACCGGTGATCGCCGCGGCCATGTGCGGGATGATCCCCAGCGTGCAGGCCAGCGCCGCGATCAGGCTCGCTCTGGTGCCGCGCGCCAGCCCGGCGGCGATGGTGTAGATCGCGCCCGTGCCCGGCGAGGCGACGATGATCAGCGTGGTCAGCAGGAATTCATAGCTCATAGACCGCGCCCTCCCGCCGGCCGGAACTGGCACCGGCCGCCAACGTTTGACGGGAGAATAGCCGAAGCAGGGAGAAGCGCCATGCCCCAGGGTGACAAATCAGCCTATACCGCCAAGCAGAAGCGCAAGGCGGAGCATATCGAGGAGAGTTACGAGAAGCGCGGCCTGTCCGAGGGCGAGGCCGAGCGCCGCGCCTGGGCCACCGTCAACAAGCAGGATGGCGGCGGCAAGCAATCGGGCTCGGGCCGCAAGACCCACTGAGCCGCATCGGCGGGAAGCGGAGGCGCCGCGAAACGCCTCCGGTTTCGCGGCGCCGATGGCGAGGCTGTCAGCCGCCGATGTTGAAGGCCGCCAGCGCCGCCATGTTGACGATGTCGCTGTCCTTGGCGCCGAGCGGGACGATCTGCACCGGCTTGTCGAGGCCGACGATCAGCGGGCCGATCACCGTCGAACCGCCGAGCTCCTGCAGCATCTTGGTCGAGATCGAGGCGGAGTGGAAGGCCGGCATGATCAGCACATTGGCCGGGCCGGTGAGCCGGCAGAACGGGTACTGGCTCATCAGATCGCGGTTGAGTGCGACATCGGCGGCCATCTCGCCGTCATATTCGAAATCAACGCGCTGGCCGTCGAGGATCTTGACCGCCTCGCGCACCTTTTCCGAGCGCTCGCCGGCCGGATGGCCGAAGGTCGAGAAGGCGAGCATCGCGACCTTGGGCTCATAGCCCAGCCGGCGCGCCACGCCCGCCGCCTCGATGGCGATCTCGGACAATTCCTGGGCCGTCGGCATCTCGGTGATGGCGGTGTCGGCGACCAGCACGGTGCGCTCGCGCGAGAGCACGATCGAGACGCCGATCAGCCTGTGGCCGGGACGGTCGTCGATGACGCGGCGGACCTCTTCCAGCGCGATCGAATAATTGCGGGTGACGCCGGTCACCATCGCATCGGCATCGCCGAGCGCGACCATGGCGGCGGCAAAATGGTTGCGGTCCTGGTTGATCAGCCGCTGGCAGTCGCGGAAGAGATAGCCCTGCCGCTGCAGCCGCTCATAGACATATTGCGCGTAGGCCGCGTTGCGATGCGAAAGCCTGGCATTGGCGATGGTGATGCCCTTGGCGGCGAGATCGACGCCGAGCTGCGCCGCCGTCTCGTTGATGCGCTCCTCGCGCCCGACCAGGATGGCGTGGCCGAGCCCCTGCCCGACGAAGGACATCGCCGCGCGGATGACCTGCTCCTCCTCGCCCTCGGCGAAGACGACGCGCTTGGGATAGCGCCGCACGCGCTCGAAGATCCGGTTCAGCGTGCCGGCGACGGGGTCGCGCCGGGCCGAGAGCTGGGCCTTGTAGGCGGGGATGTCGACGATCGGCTTGCCCGCCACCCCGGTCTCCATCGCCGCCCGCGCCACCGCGACGGGCACGACATGGATCAGCCGGGGGTCGAAGGGCACGGGGATGATGTAGTCGCGGCCATAGCGCGGGCGCGAGCCCTGATAGGCGGCGGCGACCTCGTCGGGCACGTCCTCGCGCGCCAGCAGGGCCAAAGCCTCGGCCGCCGCGATCTTCATCTCCATGTTGATCGTGTTGGCGCGGACGTCGAGGGCGCCGCGGAAGATGTAGGGAAAACCCAGGACGTTGTTGACCTGGTTCGGATAATCCGAGCGGCCCGTCGCCATGATCGCGTCGTCGCGCACCGCATGGACCTCTTCCGGCGTGATCTCGGGATCCGGATTGGCCATGGCGAAGATGATCGGGTTCGCGGCCATGGACGCGACCATTTCCGGCGTCACGGCTCCCTTCTGGGAGAGGCCGAAGAAGGCGTCGGCGCCCTCCAGCGCCTGGGCGAGCGTGCGCCGGTCGGTCACCGCGGCATGGGCGGATTTCCACTGGTTCATGCCCTCGGTGCGGCCCTGGTAGATCACGCCCTTGGTGTCGCAGAGGATGACGTTGTCCGGCTTGAAGCCCATCGCCTTCAGCAGCTCGGTGCAGGCGATGGCGGCGGCGCCGGCCCCGTTGACCACGAGCCGCGTCGACTGGATGTCGCGGCCGGTGAGGTCGAGCGCGTTGATCAGCCCGGCCGCGGCGATGATCGCGGTGCCGTGCTGGTCGTCATGGAAGACGGGGATGTCCATCAATTCGCGCAGGCGCTGCTCGATGATGAAGCATTCCGGGGCCTTGATGTCCTCGAGATTGATGCCGCCGAAGGAGGGGCCGAGATACCGCACCGCGTCGACGAATTTGTCGGCATCCTCGGTATCGACCTCGAGATCGATGGAATCGACGTCGGCGAAGCGCTTGAACAGCACCGACTTGCCCTCCATCACCGGCTTGGAGGCCAGCGCGCCGAGATTGCCGAGGCCGAGAATGGCGGTGCCGTTGGTGATGACGGCGACGAGGTTCGAGCGCGTGGTGTAGTCATAGGCCTTGGACGGATCTTCCGCGATCGCCAGCACCGGCACCGCGACGCCCGGGGAATAGGCGAGCGAGAGATCGCGCTGCGTCGCCATCGGCTTGGTCGGGATGATCTCGAGCTTGCCCGGCCGCCCCTGCGAATGGAACAGCAACGCCTCCTGGTCCGTGAAGGTCGGGCGGGCGTGTTTGATCGGCGGGCGGTCGGTCATCGAGAGGCTCTTCTTCGCGCGTTTCCAGGGCAGGCTGCCGCATGCGTCGCTGCGCGATGGCGGCGGTGTTCTTGGGGCCGCCCGGAGCTTTCGTCCCGGCTTCCCGCGGTCGGCGACCATAGGCAAGCCCCCGGCGCGCCACAAGTGACGCGACGCCCGGCCGCCATGCGGCGCGAGGGGAGGACGCGCCCGGCCGGCGGCGCGGGGGCGGGCCGTGCGGGCAATGGGTCAGAGGCGGCCGCGGACGCTGCGGACGAAGTCCCCGACATAGCGATCCAGCGCCACGGTCTGCTCGCTGACGCGGCTGCTCGCCTCGACGACGCGGGCCGCGGCCTCGCCGGTCAGCCGCGCCTCGCCGCTGACCGAGCCGACGCTCAAGGTGACGCTGCCCGTGCTGCCGGCGACGGCCTGGGCATCGGCTGCGATGGCGGAGGCGATGCCGGCCTGGCGGCTGACGACGTCGGCGACGATGCCGGCCGTATCCTCGATCGTCGTCATGGTGTGCTCGATATGGGCCACGGCTTCCGAGGCGGTGGCGGTGGCGGAGCGGATTTCCTGCAACGTGTCGGAGATGTCGCGCGTCGCCTTCTGGGTCTGTTCCGCCAGGTTCTTGACCTCGCCCGCCACCACGGCGAAGCCGCGCCCGGCCGCCCCGGCCCGCGCCGCCTCGATCGTCGCGTTCAGCGCCAGGAGATTGGTGCGCTGGGCGATCTCGGCGATGAAGGCGAGCACGGTGCTGACCTTGTCGGCGGCCTCCTTCAGCCCGGTGACGTCGCGGCGCGTGCTGCGGACATAGCTCGCCGCCTCGCCCACCGTCGTCGCGGCCAGGCTGGTCTGGCGCGTCAGCTCGCGGATCGAGGCGTGGATCTCCTCGGCGGCGACGGCGACGCTGACCACGCGCTTCGACGCCGCTTCCGCCTCGCGCGTCACGTCGCTGGCGCGCAGGCTGGTCTTGTCGGCGCTGGCCGCGAGCTGGTTGGCGGCATCATGCATGGCGAGGGTCGATTCGCCGGCGGCCTGCAGCGCCTTGCCGACGGTGAGCTCGAGCTGGTTGGCGAGCTCCTCCAGCGCGAGCCTGCGCCGGCTCTGCTCCTCCCGCTGCTGGGTTTCGAGCAGCCTCTCCGAGGTGACGTCGCTCAAAATCCCGTCCCAGCAGATCGAGCCGTCGGGCAGGAGCCGCGCGGCGGCATCGCCGCGGATCCAGCGGGTGGTGCCGTCATCGAGCTGATGCCGGGCTTCGAAGCGCCAATCCTCGAGGCTGCGGCTCTTGCGGATCCGCTCGGTCGTCGCATCCAGCCGCGCCCGGTCCTCGGGGTGCATCCAGCGCAGCCAGCAAGACGGGTCGCGGGCGACCGCCTCGGCCGTGATCGGGAGCAGCTTCTCGATGCCGCCATGGATGAAGCGATAGGAGATCCGCCCGTCCGGCTTCATGGTCTTGCGGAACAGCGCGCCGGGCGCATTGGCGGCGAAGGTCTCGAGCTGGCGCCGCGCCTCCATCCGCTCCTGATCGGTGCTGATGACGAACCCCACCAGCACGGCGGCGAGCATCGAAATCGTCAGGGCCAACGGCGCGGCCGTGCTGGTCGCCAGCGTCCAGGCCAGCGCCCGGTCGCCCAGCAAAGACAGCATCAGCAGCGGCACGATGCCGGCCACCATGCCGAGGACGGCATGGTCGCGCAGCCGCGCCAGCCGCCGCTCCCCGCGTAGATGCAGCCGGTAGGCACAGCCGGCGCCGGCGCAGAGCAGGATGCCGACGACCCCCGATACGACCCCCTCGCCGCCGAGCCCGATCCGCAGCGCCGCCAGCGCAGCGGCGGTGATCAGCGCCGTGACCGGCCCTCCCAGCGGGCCGGCGAGCACCGTCACCACATTGCGCGCATCGACGAAGACACCCTCCTTGACGATCAAGGGGTCAAGCATGCTGATGCAGCCTCCCGCAGCGAAGATCAGCCCGATGACGATCTGTCTCAGCAAGTGCCGCTGGCCGAGATATTGTGACGCGAGCGGAACCAGCACCGCCGCGATCAACAGATAGGAGAGGCTACGCAACAGTTCGATCAGCATGGAGATGCGAACACGAATAGACTCCTCGGCGTCGAATCAACCTCCTCTTAAGGCAGAATGCTTTGACAAAGACTAAATCATCAGTATCTCTTAACTGACCCTTGGTCGTTCGGCCTAGTCCGAATGGCAGCATCGCATGGTCGCGCCTGTGGGTGACCGGCCTCGCGGGCCGCGAATCGGGTTCCTGACGGGAGCCGGCTGGGGTAGCGTCCGCGCCGATGCACGGCTTCAGCGACACAGGATCGGACGCCACCGGACAGGGCGCAGCCACGCCCGATCCAGGCCGCGCCACGCCCGATGCAGGCCGCGCCGCGAGCGATCAAGGCCGCGTCACGCCGATGATGGCGCAATATATCGAGATCAAGGCCGCCAATCCCGATTGCCTGCTGTTCTACCGGATGGGCGATTTCTACGAGCTCTTCTTCGGCGACGCCGAAATCGCCTCGCGGACGCTCGGCATCGTGCTGACCAAGCGCGGCAAGCATCTCGGCGAGGACATCGCGATGTGCGGCGTGCCCGTCGACCGGGCCGATGATTATCTGCAGCGCCTGATCGCCGCCGGCCACCGCGTCGCCGTGTGCGAGCAGACCGAGGACCCGGCGGAAGCGCGCAAGCGGGGCGGCAAATCCGTGGTCCGGCGCGACGTCGTCCGGCTGGTGACGCCGGGCACGATCACCGAGGAGCGGCTGCTGGAACCCGGCCGGGCGAGCCTGCTGCTGGCGCTGGCCCGGCGCCGGTCGAGCGATTCCGCCGCGCTCTACGGGCTCGCCGCGATCGACATCTCGACCGGCCGCTTCACCGTGATGGAAGCGCCGCAGGACCGGCTGGCAATCGAATTCGCACGGCTGGAGCCGCGCGAGATCATCTGCCCCGACGCCATCCATGACGATCCGGAGCTGAAGGCCTTCTGGAAGGAGGTGGCGCTGCCGGTCACGCCGCTGGCCCGTGAGGGGCTCGATGCCGCCTCGGCGGAGCGGCGGCTGCGGGAGTTTTTCGGGGTCGCGACGCTCGATGCCTTCGGCAGCTTTTCGCGGGCCGAGATCGCGGCCGCCGGGGCGGCGCTCGCCTATGTCGAGCGCACCCAGTTCGGCGCGCGGCCGAGCCTGTCGCCCCCGGTGCGCGACGGCGGCGGCACGACCATGCTGATCGACGCCGCCACCCGCGCCAATCTCGAGCTGACGCGGACGCTGGGCGGGGAGCGCACCGGCAGCCTGCTGGCCGCGATCGACCGAACGGTGACGCCGGGCGGAGCCCGCTTGCTGGCCGAAAGGCTGGCCGGGCCGCTGACCGACGCCGCCGCGATCGTCGCGCGGCAGGACGCGGTCGCGCTGCTGGTCGGCGAGGTGGCGCTGCGCGAGGCGCTGCAGGCGGCGCTGGCCCGCGTGCCGGACGTGGCGCGGGCCCTGTCCCGGCTGGCGCTCGACCGTGGCGGCCCGCGCGATCTCGCGGCGCTGGGGGCCGGGCTCGACGCCGCCCGCGAGATCGGCGAGCGGCTCGCCGCGCGGGAGGCGCTGCCGGCCGCGCTGCGCGAGGCGGCGGAGGCGCTGGCGCAGGCCGACCCTGCGCTGCCGCGCCTGCTGAACGAGGCGCTCGCGGAGGAGCTGCCGCTGAACCGCCGCGACGGCCGCTTCCTGCGCGAGGGCTTTGATCCGGCGCTGGACGAGCTACGGCTGCTCCAGATCGATTCGCGCAAGGTGATCGCGCAGCTCCAGGCCCGCTACGCCGCCGAGACCGGCTGCCGCACGCTGCGCATCAAGCATAATGCGATGCTCGGCTATTTCGTGGAGGTGCCTCAGGCCGTCGGCGAGAGCTTCCTGCGCGAGCCCTGGCGCGAGGTCTTCGTGCATCGCCAGACCATGTCGGACGCGATGCGCTTCTCCTCGGTAGAGCTCGGCGAGCTCGAGGCGAAGATCGCCTCGGCCGCCGACCGGGCGCTGAAGCTGGAATTGGCGGTGTTCGCGGAGCTGCGCGACGCGGTGCTGGCGCAGGCCGAGCCGATCAAGCAGGCCGCCCAGGCGCTGGCCGCGATCGACGTGGCGGCCGGGCTCGCCGGGCTCGCCGCCGGCGCGGGCTGGACGCGGCCGCTGATCGACGACAGCGCCGTGTTCCGCATCACCGGCGGCCGCCACCCGGTGGTCGAGGCCGCGTTGAAGCGCGAGGGGCGGCCCTTTGTCGCCAACGACACCGAGCTCTCGCCGCCGGACCAGGCGCAGGGCGGCCGCATCTGCCTGATCACCGGCCCCAACATGGCCGGCAAATCGACCTTCCTGCGGCAGAACGCGCTGATCGCCGTGCTGGCCCAGATGGGCGCCTATGTCCCGGCCGAATCCGCGCATATCGGCATCGTCGACCGGCTGTTCTCGCGCGTCGGTGCGGCGGATGATCTGGCCCGCGGGCGTTCGACCTTCATGGTCGAGATGGTCGAGACGGCCGCCATCCTCAACCAGGCCGGGCCGCGCGCTCTGGTGATCCTGGACGAGATCGGCCGTGGTACCGCGACCTTCGACGGGCTCTCGATCGCCTGGGCCGCGATCGAGCATCTGCACGAGGTCAATCGCTGCCGCAGCCTGTTCGCGACGCATTATCACGAGCTGACGGCGCTGGGCGACCGGCTGGCGCGGGTCAGCAACGCCACGGTCCGCGTCACCGAATGGAATGGCGAGGTGATCTTCCTGCACGAGGTCGTGCCCGGCGCGGCCGACCGCTCCTACGGCATCCAGGTCGCCAAGCTCGCCGGCCTGCCGCCCGCCGTGGTCGAGCGGGCGCGCGCCATTCTCGGCGAGCTCGAAAAGACCGAGCGCGAGAAGCCGGTCGCGTCGCTGGTCGACGACCTGCCGCTCTTCGCCGCGCCGCTGCGGAGGGCGGCCGCGCCGGCCGCGCCGGCCCCGGCCGAAGACGCGCTGCGCCAGGCGCTTTCCGGGCTGGATCTCGACGAGATGACGCCGCGCGCGGCGCTGGAGGCTCTCTACCGCCTGAAGGCGCTCGGCTGAGTCGGGATCCGGCCGTCGAAGCACGGCCGCTCGTCATGCGGCGTCCGGGCTCGCCAGCCCCACTGCCGCGCCGGCGGCGCGGGCTCAGCCGATCCGGCGGATGCTGGTGATCGCGCCGAAGCTCTTGGCCGCGATCCGGTCGCGGGCGACGCGCAGCGGCTCGCGCATCACCGTCATCGTATAGGCGGTGGCGTGCAGCAGCGTCTCCGCGTCGGTCATGATGCCGACATGGCCCTTCCAGAACACCAGATCGCCGCGCTGCAGCCCGGCCAGGCTCTCGTCGACATCCAGCGCGCGGCCCAGCGCCGCCTCCTGGAGATCGGTATCGCGCGGGGCGGCGATGCCGGCGGAGGCCAGCGCCAGCTGCGTCAGCCCCGAGCAATCCAGCCCGAGGCTGGTCTTTCCGCCCCAGAGATAGGGCACATGCAGGAAACGCTCGGCCACGGCGACGAAATCGGGCTCGGCGCTGTCCAACGGCGCGAGATGGGCGGCGATGACATGGCCGCCATCGGCGAGAACGAGGAACTCGTCGACCGCGCCCGTCACCGCGACCCGCGCGCCGATCGACAGCGCCTCGAGCGGCGGCAGCTTCATCGAGCGGCCGGGATAGACGAAGGTCCTGAGCGCGCTGACCCGGTGGGTCGGCGCCGGCGCCTGCGCGCGCAGGGCCGTGTCCGGGAGGTAGCCGACATAGCCGTCGAGCGCGAGCTGCACCCAGGCCCAGCCCTCGAAACGCTCATAGACCTGCACCGCCTCGCCGCGCAGCGCCTCGGTGTCGAGCGGCGCGTCGGGCCGCGGTTCCCGCCGCAGCGCCGCCGAGGGCGCCACGACGAAGCCGGGCTCGGGGTCGGCGAAGGCCCGCGCCTCCACCTGTCCGCGCAAATGGCTGGCGGCGAGATCGGCGCGTGCCGGGGTGAGGCGGGGATCGAGAATCAGGGTCATGGCGGCAATCTAGCGGGTGGCCGGCGGGCTTACGAGCCGCCGATCTCGCGGGCATGGTCGGTGATCAGATCGGCCAGCCGCTCCACGGCGAGAGCGCCGGCCACGGTGCGCTGGATCACGACGTTGCGGCGGTCGAACTCGTCGCGCTTGCGCGTCACCAGCCCGAGCTTGCCCATGGTGTCGAGGGCGCGGGTGACCACGGGCTTTGTCACGCCGAGCTGCTGGGCCAGCCCCCGCACCGTATGCGGCGGCAGTTCGAGATAGATGGTGAGCAGGATCGCGGTCTGGCGTGCGGAGAGATCCGCCTGCCCGTCTCGGACGAGATCGAGATGCACCTGCCGCCAGAGCTTGAGCGCCTGGGACGGCCTGATCTCCAAGGGCATGATGACGGATCCCGATCGTTACGGGTCCGTATCATTACCGGCGGGGGCGCGGCGCGCAATCGCCGTCGTGCAACAGGCTTAACCGGCCCGCTTCGCCTGCGCCGGATAGAACTGCCTGGCGAGCGCATAGACCAGCCGCGCCGCCTGGCACTCGCCGCCCACCGGCCGTCCCGGCCCCGCCGTCGGCACCCAGCCGTAAATGTCGAAATGCGCGTAGGAGCGCGCCTTCTCCACGAAGCGGTTCAGGAACAGCGCCGCCGTCACCGAGCCGGCCATGCCGCCGCTCGAGACATGGTTGACGTCGGCGATCTTGGAGTCGAGCAGCGCGTCATAGGGCGGCCAGAGCGGCATCCGCCAAACCGGATCATTGACCGCCATGCCGATCCGCATGATCTCCTGGGCGAGCCCGTCATCATGGGTGTAGCAGGGCGGCAGCTCCGGCCCCAGCGCGACGCGGGCCGCCCCGGTCAGGGTGGCGAAGTCGACCAGCAGTTCCGGCTCCTCCTCATCGGCCAGGGCCAGCGCATCGGCCAGGATCAGGCGGCCCTCGGCGTCGGTATTGCCGATCTCGACGGAGAGGCCCTTGCGGCTTTGCAGCACGTCGCCCGGGCGAAAGGCCGTCCCCGAGACCGCATTCTCCACCGCCGGCACCAGCAGGCGCAGGCGCACGGGCAGCCCGGCCAGCATGATCATCCGCGCCGCGGCGATCGCGGAAGCGGCGCCGCCCATATCCTTCTTCATCAGCAGCATCGAGGCGTCAGGCTTGAGGTTCAGCCCGCCGGTGTCGAAAGCGACGCCCTTGCCGACCAGCGTGACCTTGGGATGGGACGCGTCGCCCCAGACCAGATCGACCAGCCGCGGCGCGCGCGGCGAGGCGCGCCCCACGGCGTGGATCATCGGGAAATTGCGGGCCAGCAGATCGTCGCCGACGATGCTGACCACCGTGGCGTCGCATTCCCGGCCGAGCTCGCGGATCGCGGCCTCGATTTCCGCCGGGCCGAGATCATTGGCCGGGGTGTTGATCAGATCGCGGGCCAGCATCACCGAGCCGGCGATGGCGGAGAGTTCGGCCGCGTCGACGCCCTCCGGCACGACCAGCCGCGCGACCGGCAGCGAGGGCTTGCGATACCGGTCGAAGCGATAGCCCTGCAGCAGCCAGGCCAGCACCGCCGAGGCGGGATCGTCGATCTCCCCGCGCAGCGCGTAATCGCCCGCCGGCAGCAGGGCCGCGAGCCGCCCCGGCGCGAAGGGGTCGCGGCGACGGGCGTCACGCCCCTCGACCCCCAGCAGCACCGCGGCGATGGAGCCGGAGGCGTCGGGCAGCACGAGATGCTGCCCCGGTCTGGCGTTGAAGCCCTGGGCCAGCGCGAAGTTGCGGCCTTCCGCCTGCAGCTTCCCCTGCAGCTCGGGCCAGCCGGCCCTGGACACGACATGCAGCGGAATGGCGGCGGGAGCGGCGGCGGTAAGGAGGCTGTGCACGTGCGAAACGAACCATCTGGAGGGGCGGCGGTCGGGCCGGTTAAGAATGCGTTAGGGTTAACGTTTTATCACCGGGGTCACCAGAACTTCCAATGCTGCGAGGCTATTCGCGTCATGTCATCCCGCTCGTCAGCCGCGTGCGCCCCCGCCTCCACCCCGCGCCCTCGCCTGCGGGCCGTGCTACTCGCAGCGGCCGGCCTCGCCGCGCTGGCGGGAGCGGGCTGCCAGAGCCGGGCCGGGCTCGGCGACATCACCGGCTCGATCGGCCGCAGCGCCGTCACGCAGCCGCAGAGCAAGAGCGAATGGGCGGCCGAGAGCGAGCGCTGGGGCAAGCGCTACGACGCCAATCCGCGCGAGCGCGACGCGGCGTTCTATTATGCGCGGGCGCTCCGCGCCCAGGACCAGAACGCCCAGGCCCTGGCGATCCTGCAGAAGGCCGTGCTGGTCCACAGCAACGATCTCGAAATGCTCGGCGCCTATGGCCGCTCGCTGGCCGAGAACGGCCGGCTGAAGGAGGCCGAGGACGTGCTGTCCCGGGCGCATTCGCCGGAGCGGCCGGATTGGCGCGTGCTGTCGGCGCAGGGCACGGTGGCCGACCAGCTCGGCGACAATGCCCGCGCACAGCAGCTCTACCAGGCGGCGCTGAAGCTGGCGCCGGGCGAGCCGACGGTGATGTCCAATCTCGGGCTGTCGCTGGCGCTGTCCAAGCAATTGCCGGAAGCCGAGCGGGTGCTCAAGGAGGCCAACGCCTCCGGGCGCGGCGATGCGCGCATCCGCCAGAATCTCGTGCTGGTGCTGGGGCTGCAGGGCCGCTTCGCCGAGGCCGAAACGCTCGCCCGCCAGGATCAGAGCCCGGCCGAGGCGGCCGCCACGGTCGCCTATCTCAAGCGCAGCGTCAGCCAGCAGAACAGCTGGGACCTGCTCAAGGCGGGCGGCAAGGCGCGCGGCGCGCAGCCGTCCCAGGCCCAGGCGCAGGCGGCCGTCGAGGGCTAGGCTCGCCCGTCCAGCGGGTCGGCGGAGCCGGCCCGCCTCGCCTGCCAGAAGATTTCAGATTCTCGAAATTGATTGGCCGGATCGGCCGCGAGCGCGCGCCGGCGACGGCGCGTGGTCATCGCCGCACGTCGGGCGCGGCGCGGGCCGTCACTTCCATTTCATGACCTGGATCAGCGCCGGGGTCATGATCACGATGAAGAGCACCGGCAGGAAGAATAGGATCATCGGCACGGTCAGCTTGGGGGGCAGCGCCGCCGCCTTCTTTTCCGCCTCCATCATGCGCTGGTCGCGGCTTTCCTGGGCGAGCGTGCGCAGCGCGGTGCCGAGCGGCGTGCCGTAGCGCTCCGCCTGGATCAGCGCGGTGGACACCGATTTCACGCCTTCCAGCCCGGTGCGCTGGGCGAGGTTCTCATAGGCCTGGCGACGCTCGGTGAGATAGGAGAGCTCCGCCGTGCAGAGCGCGAATTCCTCCGCCAGCGCGACCGACTGGCCGCCGATCTCCTGTGAGACCTTGCGGAAGGCGTGTTCCATCGACATGCCGGATTCGACGCAGATCAGCAGCAGGTCGAGCGCATCGGGGAAGGCACCTCGCATCGATAATTGGCGCTTGGCGATCTGGTTCGAGAGGAAGACCTCAGGCGCCTTGATGCCGACATAGGCGCCGGCCAGCGCCATGCCGAAGCGGATCAGCGGCGGCTGGCCGAAACCATTGACGGCGAAGACGTAGAACAGGGCGACCAGGAACAGCCCGATCGGCATGACGAGCCGGAAGAAGAGAAAGGCGATCTCGGCCTGCGGCCCGCGATAGCCGGCCATGACGAGCTGCTTCTTGGCCGATTCCGTGCCCAGCCAGTCGCCCAACTTGAACCTGTCGACGATGCGCCGCATGAACTCCTTCGGTTCCTGGCGCAGGCTGACCTTCTCCTTCTGCCGGCTCAGCCTTTCGCGCTCGCGGGCGCGGATCTTGTCGCGCTCGGTGGCAACGCTCTTCATGCGCTTCTGGAGATGCGAGCCCTCGGTGAGCGGGATCGCCACGGTGATCACGGTCGCGGCCGCGGCCACGGCGACCAGCATGGCGAGCAGGAACTGCGTATCCGCCAGCTTGCCGGCGATGAGTTCGATCATGGCGCCGCCTCAGATATCGAAGTTGATCATCTTGCGCATCACCAGGATGCCCATCAGCATCCAGATGCCGCCGGCGAGCATCGCGACCTTGCCGGTCTGCGTCAGCCAGAGCAGCTCGATGTATTTCGGCGTGGTGAGATAGACGAGCACCGCCACGGCCGGCGGCAGCGTTCCGATGATCGCCGCGGAGGCCTTGGCCTCCATCGAGACGGCCTGGATCTTGTCGCGCATCTTGCGGCGCTCGCGCAGCACGCGAGACAGGTTTCCGAGCGTCTCGGAGAGATTGCCGCCGGTCTTCTGCTGGATCGCCAGGACGATGCCGAAGAAATTGGATTCGGCGCAGGGCATCCGCTCGAACAGCTTGTTGGCCGCCTCGGTCAGCGGCAGCCCCAGCGACTGGCTCTCGATGATCAGCCTGAATTCGGTCTTGACCGGCTCCGCCGCCTCGGCGGCGATGATGCGCAGGCAGTCGTTCAGCGGCAGCCCGGCCTTGATGCCGCGCACCACCACGTCGATAGCGTTGGGAAACTCGATGCCGAACATCTTCAGCCGCTTCGCCTTGGCGCGCTTCAGATACCAGGCCGGCAGGCCGAAGCCGCCGACGAAGAGCCCGATGCCTCCGAGGATCGGGCTGCCGCTCGCGATCAGCAGGACGAGGCCGAGCGTCACGGCGCTGATCGCGCTGATGACGTAGTATTTCTTCCGGTTCCAGTTCAGCCCGGCCTGCAGCAGCCGCGTCTCGAGCGTCAGGTTCTTCCGCTCGGATTCCCGGGCCTCGATCTCCTTGAGGCTCTGGGCGATCTGGCCGCGCTTGGCCCGGGTCTGGGCGTCGCGGTCGACGCCGCGGCTGGCGACCGGGGCGGCGAATTCCTTGCGGCGCTTCTCCGCCCGCGCCTGCCCGCTCAGCATCGGGTAGAACAGCGCGTAGACCACGCCCGCCATCGCGAGGGTCGACAGGATGATGACGGCGATGACGCTTGTGTTCATGGTCTGTCGCTCTCCACGCGGCCGGCCGTCAGGCCGGCACGCCGTCGCCTTCGAGATCGAGCGAGTCGATCGCCGTGGCCAGGCGCTGCTCCTCGCCGTAATAGCGGGCCCGCTCCCAGAAGCGCGGCCTGCCGACGCCGGTCGAGCGATGGCGGCCGACCAGCTTGCCGGCCGCGTCCTCGCCGATGATCTCGTAGGTCATCAGGTCCTGGGTGATGATCACGTCGCCTTCCATGCCCATCACCTCGGTGATGTGGGTGATGCGGCGCGACCCGTCGCGCAGGCGCTGGGCCTGGATGATCACGTCGATGGAGGAGCAGATCATCTCGCGCAACGTCTTCGGCGGCAGCGAGAACCCGCCCATGGTGATCATCGATTCGATACGGCTGAGGCATTCGCGCGGGGTGTTGGCGTGCAGCGTGCCCATCGAGCCGTCATGGCCGGTATTCATCGCCTGGAGCAGGTCGAAGGCCTCCGGCCCGCGCACCTCGCCGACGATGATCCGTTCCGGGCGCATGCGCAGGCAGTTCTTGACGAGGTCGCGCATGGTGATCGCGCCCGTGCCCTCGAGATTGGGCGGGCGCGTCTCGAGGCGCACGACATGCGGCTGCTGCAGCTGCAGCTCCGCCGCGTCCTCGCAGGTGATGACGCGCTCGTCCTCGTCGATGTAGTTCGTCAGGCAGTTCAGCAGCGTGGTCTTGCCGGAGCCGGTACCGCCCGAGATCACGATGTTGCAGCGGACCCGGCCGATGATCTTGAGCAGCTCGGCGCCCGGCGGCGAGATCGCGCCGAAGCGCACGAGCTGGTCGAGCGTCAGCTTGTCCTTCCTGAACTTTCTGATCGTCAGGGCCGGGCCGTCGATGGCGAGCGGCGGCGCGATGACGTTGACGCGCGAGCCGTCGGCGAGGCGGGCGTCGCAGATCGGCGAGGATTCGTCGACGCGGCGGCCGACCTGGCTGACGATGCGCTGGCAGATGTTCATCAGCTGGGCATTGTCGCGGAAGCGGATATTGGTCAGCGTGATCTTGCCGCCGACTTCGATGAAGGTGCGGGCCGCGCCATTGACCATGATGTCGGCGATGTCGTCGCGCGCCAGCAGCGGCTCCAGCGGCCCGTAGCCGAGCACGTCGTTGCAGATGTCGTCGAGCAGCTCCTCCTGCTCCGCGATCGACAGCACGACGTTCTTCAGCGAGATGATCTCGTTGATGATGTCGCGGATTTCCTCGCGGGCGGATTCGGCATCGAGCTTGGCGAGCTGAGAGAGGTCGATCGCCTCGATCAGCGCGCCGAAGATCATGCTCTTCATCTGGTAGTATTCGTCGGAATGCGGATTCTCGACGACCAAAGGCGTCCGGCGCGATTCCGGCGGCGGCGCGGCGGCGACGACGCGGGCGGCCGGGCGCGGCGCTTCCCTCACCACCGGAACGGGCGCGCTGGCGCCGGTGGATCGCTTTCCGAACATCTCAGCCCTCTCTGACGACAGGGACGGCGGCGTGGCGTGATCCGCTCATCGATCAAGCCTTCCGCCGCATCAGCTTGGCGACCAGCGGTTCCAGCAGGCTGGCGCGGCCGCGCTTGGATTCGCTGCGGCCGGTCACGGCGCTGGCGATCTGCACCAGCCCCTCATTGACCTTCCCCTTGCCCTGCACCTCGGCGATCATCTGGCCGTTATTGGCCGCCGTGCCGAAGATCTGGGCGTCGAAGGGGACGGAGCAGAGCACCTCGGTGCCGACCGCCTTGGAGAATTCGCTCGCATCGATCTCCGGCCGCTTCGGCACGCCGACCTTGTTGAGCACGAGACGCGCCTGGGAATCATTGGGGCGCGTGCTGCGCATCAGATCGAGCAGGTTCTTGGTGTTGCGCAGGGAGGCGAGCTCCGCCTCCGCCACGATGATCACCTCGTCGGCGGCGAGCAGCGCCCGCTTGGCCCAGGCCGTCCAGAGATGGGGCACGTCGAGCACAACGGTCGGCACGCTGGCGCGCAGCAGGTCGAAGAGCTGGTCGAAAGCGTCCTCCGGCAGGTCGCAGGTCCGGTCGAGCATGGCCGGGGCGGCCAGCAGGGCCAGATTGTCGCTGCAGCGGGAGAGCAGGCGGTCGAGCATGTTGGCGTCGAGACGCTCGGGCGCGAAGACCGCTTCCGCGATGCCCTGCGGCGGATCCTGGTTGAAGTCGAGCCCGGCCGTGCCATAGGCGATGTCGAGATCGACGATGACGGTCGAGGAATCGAGGCTCGAGGCGATCGTCCAGGCGATGTTGTGGGCCAGGGTCGAGGAGCCGACGCCGCCCTTGGCGCCCATCACCGCGATGATCCGCCCCACCGCCTGCGCCCCGGGCGCCGCATAGAGCTCGGACAGGGTGCGCAGCACGTCGAGCGTGCCGAGCGGCGCGATCAGATATTCGCTGACCCCGCGCCGGATCAGGTCGCGATAGAGCTGCACGTCGTTGACATGGCCGATGACCACGACCTTCGTGCCGGAATCGCAGCTCTGCGCCAGCGCGTCGAGATGGGCGACCAGGGCATTCGGGTCGGAGACCGTCTCCAGCACGATGACGTTGGGGGTCGGCGCGGTGCGGAAGGCCTCGACCGCCGCGGCCGGCCCGCCCATCTGGATGCGGGCATGGGTCTTGGCCATGCGCCGGTCGGCGACCGCGGCCTGCATGATCGCGGCGACGCCGGGCGTCTCGCAGAAGGCCTGGATGGTAACGCGCGGCAAGGGTGCGATCAGCACCTCGCCGGGCGTGATCTCGGAGCGGAGATCCTGGTCCTGCAGCGTGTCCATCAGCGGCTTCCACCCACGGCAGAGTTGATCTGCGGCGTCTGCTGGCGATACTCCGTCGACGGATCCTTGCCCTCGCGCAGCTTGGTGATGGCGCCCATGCGCTTGGCGATGTCGGGGCGGCCTTCGGCGCGGGCCCGTACCAGATCGACCGGATCGGCCACCTGCGCGGCGAGCGTCGCCTGGCTGGAGCAGCCCAGATTCCAGTAGGGCTCGTTGCTGGCGCTGGTGCGATAGTTCGAGGAGCCGAGATCGGCGGGCCATTGCCCGCATTGATGCGGGAGGCCGGCCTGAAGCGAGGCGAAGGTCAGCCGGATCGGCGAGGCGAGGCCGGGATCGTTGACCGCGTAGCTCCTGACCGAGAGCGCCGAGCCCGGCACGCCGCCGCGGGCGAGCGCGGCGCGGATGCCCTGGAGCGTATGGCTGGCCGCGGCGTCGCGCCGCGTCCCGGTCGGCACCTGCGCCACCAGACCGCCGCGTCCGGAGCGGCGGTAATCCTGGGCGAACACCGCGACATCCTCGGCCTGGCGCTCGTCCAGCCCGCCGCCGGCGCGGCCGACGAAGACGTCGAGCGATTTCGGCGCGTCGCGCAGCACGATCGGATGACGCTCGCGCACGTCGTCGGGGGCGAGCGAGGCCGTCAGATCGGCCTTGGGAGCGCAGGCGCCGAGTGAGGCGCCGATGAGCAGAATCGCGGTGAAACGAGGCATGGTCGCCGCCTTGCTGGATCGAGCCGTCATGGTCCGTCTGTCCTTCTCGCCTGCTGGGCGCTCAATCCGCGATGAAGCCGACCCGGCCCTTATAGGCCTGGGGGCGGGCCCCGGCGCCGGAGCCGTAGAGCCGGTTCAGACGTCCCAGCAGGATCGCCTGCGCGTCATGGGTCTCGACGAAGCCGTCATCCGGGCGCTGGACCTGGTTGGGCTCCATCGGCTTGGCGATGTAGGGGGTCGCCGTGATCATCAGCTCCGTCTCCTCGCGCTGGTAGTCGCGCGAGCGGAACAGCGTGCCGATGATCGGGATGTTCATCAGGCCGGGAAAGCCGTTGAGCGAGGTGCGGCCGACGCGCTGGATCAGGCCGGCGGTGGCGAGCGTGCCGCCCGAGGGCAGTTCCACGGTGGTGTCCGATTTGCGGACGCGGAAGGCCGGGACGTTGAGGTCCTGGTTCGAACCGCTGAGCCGGATCTGGTTCTCGAAGTCGAGCTCGGTCACCTCGGTGGCGATGCGCATGCTGATCTTGCCGTCCGAGAGCACGATCGGCGTGAAGTTGAGCGCGACGCCGATCGGCTTGTACTCGATCTGCAGCTGGCAGGTCAGGCGGCCGAAGGTGTCGGCGCTGCAGTTCTGCCCCTTCGGCACCGGGACTTCGCCGCCGGCGGTGAATTTGGCGCTCTCGCCCGAGATCGCGGTGACGGTCGGCTCGGCCAGCACGCGCGACAGACCGGCCCGCTCCAGCGCCTTCAGCGTGAAATTGGTGGAGTTGCCGATGCCGGCGCCGATGGCGGTCGCCGCCAGCGCCTGGGGCTGCAGCGGGAACGGGTTGTCGAGGGACGGCGTCAGCCTGAAATTGCCGAGCCGCCATTCGCCGTTCGAGTTGATGCCGAGCTGCTTGATCGCCTTGCGCGAGACTTCCGAGACCACGACCTTGACCATCACCTGATCGCGGCCGCGGATCGAGAGCGAGTTGATCACCGCGCCCTTGGTGGAGCTGAACAGCCCGCCCGACTGCCCGACGAAGGCGTTGGCGATGTCGACGGCCTGCGTCGCCTCCGAGGCGTTGGTGACGTCGCCGACCAGGAGGATGGAGTTGCCGGCCGGCTTGACCTCGATCTGGGCGCGCGGCAGCGCCGAGCGCAGGGTCTGGCGCAGCACGTTCAGGTCGCGCCCGACCTCGATCTCGAGCGCCGAGATCTGGCGGCCCTCGGCGTCGATGACGAACATCGAGGTCGAGCCGTCGGCGATGCCGATGATGAAGATCTTGCGCGCCGAGCGGACGACCGCATTCGCCACCTTGGGATTGGCGACGAAGACCTCCTTGGCGTCGCGCGGCAGCTCGACGACGATGGAGCGGCCGATCGAGAGATCGAGCTTGCGGGCGATGGCGTGCTCGCTCGTCCCGACATTCAGCACCGGCGCCGGGCCGGTCGTGCTCGCCCGGCCGCTCTGCGCCTGGGCCGGAGCGACGAGGGCGGCTGCGAGAAGGGCGGGAAGGAGGATGCGGTCAGCGATCATGGTTTCACGCCCTTGGTGGTGACGCCGTAACGGACGAGCGTGAGGCCGCCTTCATCGGCGCCGGTCACGACCTCCCCCGCGTCCTGGAGGCTGCGCAGCACCAGGGAGAGCGAGCCGGTCTTCTGCGCTTCGGCGATGACTTCGATCTGCCTCGGGTCGATCTCGAGCGTGGCGGTCTCGCCGGTCACGACCTTCTCGCCGTTGCTCTCCTGGATGTTCTGGCCGATGGCGAGCACCCGGATGTTCTTCAGCACCACCTCGCTGACATAGGAGGCCTGCTCGCCGGAGGCGCTTTCGGGCCTCGTCGTGCTGACGACGTCGACCCGGTCATTGGGCAGGATGAAGCCGCCCGCTGTGGCCGAGCCGCGATTATCGGTGCTGATGGCGATGGCGCGCTTGCCGGCCGGAAGCACGGCGGAGAGGAAGCCGGTGCCGTCGGTGCGGATCAGCTTTTCGCGGCGGATCGGCTCGGAGGCGATGATCGGGAAGCGGGCGAGCTGGCCCGCGATCTCCTGTTCCGCCCCGGGCGTCTCGTCCTTGCGGATCACGCCGGCGGGGACGCTGGAGAGCGGCCAGTCCAGCCAGCGCAGATCGCCCGCGGCGAGCTTGTTGCCGAGCGGGATGGTCGCTGCGGCGACCAGCACCGGCACGGTCGGCTCCGGAACGGATTTCGTGACCTCGGCCGGCTTGCCGGGCTGCCGCTGCATGAGCAGCGCGGCGCCCAGGCCGGCCGCCAGGGCGACGACGAGGATGATGATGCGGGCGGGACTCATGAGCGACTGACCCTCGGCCAAACCAATTGGCGTCTTGCGAGGATCGTGCAGCGGGAATCGTCAACTTATGGTTAAGGACACGTATCTTTTTCGGCGGATCGGGATCGCCCTGCCCTTAGGGTAGACCCCGCCCGCGGGCCGCCTCAGCCGGCGAGGGCGGCGCGCCAGATCGGCGTCTCGGGCAGGACCAGCAGCGCCGAGAACGCCAGGGCGATGCCGTAGGGCACGCCTTCCTTCGCGGAGTGCAGCCGGCGCAGCCAGGGCCAGCCCGCGAAATCGGGCAGCGGCGACGAGCGCAGCGTCACAATGGCGAAGGTCAGGAAGCCGCCGAAGATCGCGGCATAGGCGAGATAGGGAACGAGCTGGTCGAAGCCGAACCAGAGCGCGGTGACCGCCGCGAGCTTGGCGTCGCCGCCGCCGATCCAGCCGGCCGCGAACAGGCCGAAGCAGAGCGTGAGCACGAGGGCGCCGGCCGCGACATGCGCGGCGAATTGCTGGGGAGAAAGGCCCGCCAGGGTGGCGCAGACGATGAAGCCGGCGAACAGCAACAGGCAGAGCCTGTTCGAGATCGTCATCGAGACCAGATCGCTGGCGGCGGCATAGGCCATCGCGCCGGGGAAGAACACCAGCATGGCCAGGAACGGCATCGACATCGGCTCATCTCCTTCGGGACCGCCTCACCCTTAGCAAAGCGGGATTGACGAAATGATACCGCGCAAGCGCGGAATCGACGCGCGCAGGCGGGGGAGCAACGCAAAACGCCCCGGCGAACCGGGGCGTCTGCAGTCCTGCACCAATCCGGGCATGGGCCCGGCGGGCGGATCAGCCCAGCTTGTCGCTGATCTTCGTGAAGGTGCTGATCAGGTTGTCACCGACGGTGCTCATGGCGGTGATCGCGGCAACGGCGACGAGCGAAGCGATCAGGCCGTACTCGATGGCGGTGGCGCCGGACTCGTTCTTGATGAAGCTCTTGAACAGGTTGGTCATGTCAGTACTCCTTGTTACACCACGGTTTGACGGCTGCCTTCGCTCTGTCGGCTTCGGTCAGCGACAATTGGACATTACCCGGCATCCCTTGCTGATCGGTTAAACGAAACAAAGAATTGGGCGCCACAGGAAACGCCTGATTTGGTGGTTAATAGATAATTCCAAACGTTGAAACTTTTAATTTTCGCAACGTCAACCGTTTTATATTTTGCTATCGGCTGATTTTCGCCGGAATAATCGGCCTTTCAGCCCCTGCAATCGGGGCTGCAAGCGGCCAAGACAGAATGAAACCTCGCTCCGGCGAGGTATTCGGCCGAAGCGACCATCCGAGAAAACTGCCGCACCGGCACCCTTAGAGATTTGTTCATCATTTTGCGCTTTCCTTCCGGGGGTGCAATTCTTGGGGCGTCGCGCATGTTCAGTCCGGAACCGTTCTACAGGCGAGCCAGCGCGGCGTCGCGCCGGGCGAACGGCGTCGTCCCCGCCCTGCTGCTGGCGCTCGGCCTCGTGGCGACCGCCGTCCAGGCCGCTCCCGCGGCCGAGACCGTCGAGGTCGTCGTCGACCACGCCAAGGTGGTACGCCTGCCGGAGCGGGCCCAGACCGTGATCGTCGGCAATCCCGGCATCGCCGACGTCTCGGTGCAGCGTAACGGCGTGATGGTCGTGACCGGCAAGAGCTTCGGCGTCACCAACCTGATCGCGCTCGATGCCGCCGGCACGCTGCTGGCGGAATCCCTCGTGCGCGTGGGCGCGGCTTCCAATTCCATGCTGACGGTGCAACGCGGCCTGGAGCGGGAGAGCTATTCCTGCACCCCCTCCTGCCAGCCGGCGGTCCAGCTCGGCGACGCCACGAAGTTCTTCAGCGATGTCGGCGGGCAGACGCGGTCGCGCAACGCACTCGCCAGCGGCAAAGGCAATTGAGCGGCGTGGCGCAAGGTTAGCGGGAGCTTAAACCCGCGCGGAAACCGGCAATCGCCGCCATAACGGATCCGAAATCCTTTTCCGCTAGACATCATGCCAGCTTGGCCCGGGTTCGGGCGAGGCCGTGGCGCTCGTCCATCCCATGGACCCGGGCTCCGCAGTTCTCCAGTCATCACATGGATGCCTGCCAGCATGAGCGACGATGCGATGAAACCCGATAGTGGCGGCCCCGGGCCGGAGTTGCGCCGGCCGAGCGGGCCGCGCCTGCTGCGGCGCTTCCGCCGGGCCGAAAGCGGCGCGACAGCCGTGGAATTCGGGCTCGTCGCCATGCCCTTCTTCATGCTGCTGGCGGCGATCGTCGAGATGGCGCTGCTGCTCTGGACCAGCCAGGTGCTCGAGGAGGGCGTCGCCCAGGCCTCGCGCTCCCTGCTGACGGGACAGTCGCAATCGCTCTACAAGGGCAGCGCCGCGGCCAATACCCAGGCCTTCCGCAACGCCGTCTGCTCGTCCGGCACCGGGCTGATCGACTGCACCAAGCTGCAGATCGACGTGCGCACCCATACCAGCTTCGCCGCCGCTCAGACCGGGACCGGCAGCGTCGTCAACGGAGGCGCGCTGAACACCGCCGGCTTCGGCTACAACCAGCCTCAGCCCAACCAGATCGTGGTCGTGCGCGCGGTGCTGGAATATCCGCTGTTCTTCACGCAATGGAGCTCGGCTTTGGCCGATCTCACCGGCGGAAAACGGGCGATCGTCGCCTCCAGCACCTTCCGCACCGAGCCCTTCACGATCGGCAATTGAGGCCCGCATGATGATCCGTGCCTTCTCGCTCCGCCGCAACCGCGCCGCCCTGCGCCGGCTCGCCCGCCGCTTGGCCCACGGCCAGCGCGGCGTCGCGGCGATCGAATTCGCCTTCGTGCTGCCGGTGATGCTGACCGCCTATTTCGGCATCGTCGAGATCGGCCAGGGCGTGATGGCCGACCGCAAGGTGACGCAGCTGACGCGGGCGCTCGGCGACCTCGCCTCCCAGAGCACCACCCTCTCGACCGACGGCATCAACGACATCTTCAACGCCGCCAAGACGATCATGATGCCCTATACGGATTCGCCGCCCAGCATGACGATTTCCAGCATCATCATCGATGCCGGCGGCACGGCGCGCGTCTGCTGGAGCGAGCAGAGCAATTCCACAGCGCTGGCGCGCGGCGCCACCGTCACCATTCCCGCGGCGCTGAAGGTGCCGGGCACCTCGCTGATCATGGCCAAGGCCAGCTATAATTTCGTGCCGGCGATCGGCTATCTCATGACCGGCGCGGTCACCCTCGGCAACGACCCGATGTATATGCGGCCGCGCACCGGCAGCGTCGGCGGCACCGAGAATATCGAGCAGGTCGAGCGGGTCGGCCGGGCGCTCTGTCCGAATTTCTGACGTTTAGCGCTTTTCGCTGCGCCGCCTGAGCGGCAGCGGAGAGGTGGGCATCGCCGCAGGGGCGCGCGGGCTCAGCCGCGCAGCACCATCCGCCCGGTCTGCACCTCATAGCCCTTGAGTTTCCTCAGGAAGGAATTGCCGAGCAGGCTGATGCCGAGGGCTCCCTCGGGCAGGACGACCGCCTCGACATTGCGGATGACGATGTCGCCGAGCCTGACCTCGCGCAGGGTGACGCGGGCGCCCCTGACGGCGCCATTCGCCGTGCTGAGCGACATGGTGAAGTCGCGTGGCGCCGGCTTGATGCCGAGGGCGCGGGCGTCGCTCGCCTTCAGCGCCACCACGCTGGCGCCGGTATCGACCATCATGTGGATGCGAAAGCGCTCGATCTCGGGGCGGACGAGGTAATGGCCGCGATAATCCGCCGCGACGGTGAGCGTCGGGTCGGCTGGGCCGGCGTTGCGCGCCGCGGCCGGCACGGGCTCGGGCTCCAGGCCCAGCGTGCTCGCGGCCCTCTGGCTGAACCCGACGGCGCCGAGGGCGACCGAGCCGGCAATGCCGAGCGCCCACAGGATCGGCCGTTGAGACATGGCGTCGCCACCCTTTCCCTCAGTTCCGGACGATGAAAAGCCCAGAGACACTGAGGAACGGTGAATGCGATGGTCCGAAACGCGACGGATCGGCCAGGATGCGCGGCTTCCCGGCCGGAGGCTTAACGATTTCTTCCGGCCGCGCGGGGGCGTGAGCCGCCCCCGTCACAGAAAGTCATTGCCGACGATGCGCTCGATCTCCTCGGCGAGGGGAATGCTCGGCTGCGCGCCCGGCCGGGTGCAGGCGAGCGAGCCGGCGGCCAGCCCGCGCTGCAAGGCGCCGGAGAGGCCGTAGCCGCGCGCCAGGGCGGCGGCGAAGGCGCCGACGAAACTGTCGCCCGCCGCCACCGTATCGACCACCGCGACCTTCGGCGCCGGCAGGCGTCGACGTACCCCGCTCTGCCAGGCGACGACGCCATCGGCGCCGAGGGTGACGATGCTGATCACGCCGTGCTCGGCGTCGAGGCGCCGCGCGATCTCCTCCGGGTCGAGATCGGGCCAGCCCAGCGCCTGCGCCAGGACCAGCGCCTCGTGCTCATTGGCGATGAGGATGTCGGTGAGGGCCAGGAGCTCCGGCTCCGGCACGCCGGCCGGCGCGAGGTTCAGGATGACGCGCCCGCCGGCCTGCCGGACGAGGCGGGCGGCGGCGAGATTGCCGGCCTCCGGCGTCTCCCGCTGCAGCAGGAGGATCACGGCATCGCTCGAGGCGAGGGCCGGCAGCGCCGACGGCTCGGCCAGCGCGTTGGCGCCGGCGGCGACCACGATCTGGTTGGCCCCCTCGGCATCGACGCTGATGAAGGCGGCCCCGGTGGGGGCCGCGACGCGCGCGACATGAGCGAGATCGACACCGTCTCGCGCCAGCAGCGACAGCGCGATCTCCGCGAAGGCATCCTGCCCCACCGCACCGAGCAGGACGACCTCGGCCCCGGCCCGGCGCGCCGCCAGCGCCTGGTTGGCGCCCTTCCCACCGGGATGCAGCGCATAGGCCGGCCCGATCACCGTCTCGCCCGGCCCGGGCAAGCGCGCGACGGGGGTGACGAGGTCGACATTGAGCGAGCCGAAGACGATGATCATGCGAGGCGGTGGTCCTGCTGCGGGTCAGGCCTCGAAGAACACCGTCTCACCCTCTCCCTGCAAGCGGATATCGAAGCGGTAGCCGCCGCCGGGCTCGCGCCTTGCGATCAGCGTCTCGCGCCGCGCCTGCGGGACGAGGGCCAGCACCGGATCGGCGGCGTTGGCCGGGTCATCGGCGAAGTAGATCCGCGTCATCAGGCGCAGCAGCACGCCACGGGCGAAGATCGAGAGGCTGAGATGGGGCGCCTGCAGCGTCCCGCCCGGCCCGGGCACGGGGCCGGGGCGCACGGTCTCGAAGCGGAAGCGCCCCTCTTCCGTGGTCTCGGCCCGGCCGAATCCGGTGAAGCCGGCATTGCCCTGCGGCTGATGGCGGCCCTGCGCATCGGCCTGCCAGAGCTCGAGCATGGCATCGCCGACGGGCGCGCCATCGCCATCGAGCACGCGGCCCTCGATGCTGATGCGCTCGCCGGGCACGCCCTCCGACGCCAGAAGCTCGGTCGCCAGCTCCCGCCCGCCATAGGCCCGCGGCGTCAGCGCATAGGCGAAGAACGGCCCCACCGTCTGGGAGGGGGTGATGCCGCCCGGCCGATCGGCCCCGCCGGACTCAATGCTCATGAGGCTCCTCCATCGGCGTCGCCTGGCGGCCGCGCAACACGATGTCGAAGCGATAGGCCAGGGCCCATTCCGGCTCCGTCGCGCCGATATCGAAGCGCGAGACCAGCCGCTCGCGTGCCGCGGGATCGGTGACCGACTGGAAGATCGGGTCATAGGCGAAGAGCGGATCGCCCGGGAAATACATCTGCGTGATGATGCGCGACAGGAAGCTCGGGCCGAACAGCGAGACATGGATATGGGCCGGGCGCCAGGCATTGTGATGGTTGCGCCAGGGATAGGCGCCGGGCTTGACCGTCACGAAGCGATAGCGGCCCTCGGCATCGGTGAGCGCCCGGCCGGCGCCGGTGAAATTCGGATCGAGCGGGGCTGGATGCTGGTCGCGGACATGGATGTAGCGCCCGGCCGCATTGGCCTGCCATATCTCGACCAGGGTCTCCGGAACCGGGCGGCCATCCTCGTCCATGACGCGGCCGGTGACGATGATGCGCTCGCCCAGCGGCTCGCCGGCATGCTGGCGGGTGAGGTCGGAATCGCCGTCGGCGACGCAGCCATGGCCGAAGACCGGCCCGGTCGTCTCCGAAAGCGTGTGCGGCAGCAGGATGAGCGGCTGCGAGGGCGCCCGCTTCAGCGTGCTCTTGTAGTCCGGAGAGGCGTTGGGCGGATGCGCCTTCAGGCTGTCGCGGGGATAGATCAGGCTCATGCCGCCACCCCATGGGCCTGTCTGGTGCGCAGATGCAGGTCGCGCAGCACGGAGAGCTCCGTCGCGGTCGCGGCCGGTGTCTCCGCGAGTTCGGTCGCGAAGCGCAGGCGCCAGCCGCAGCCGGCCTGGACCTGATCGCGCGTCACGCCGGGATGCAGCGAGACGACGGTGAGCTCCGCCGTTTCCGGGTCGGGCTCCAGCACGCAGAGATCGGTGATGACCTTGGTGGGGCCTCTGCTGGTCAGCCCCAGCGCCGCCCGGTCGCCCTTGCCGGTGCCATGGCCGAAGGAGGTGATGAAGGGCAGCGTCTCGACGAAGGCGCGCGAACCCATCGCCATGGTGATGAAGATCTCGCGGCAATGGATCGCGATCTCCGGTGCGCCGCCGCCACCCGGCAGCCGGACCTTGGGCGCGTCATAGGGACCGACGACCGTCGTGTTCAGATTGGCGAAGCGGTCGATCTGCGCCCCGCCGAGAAAGCCGATGGTGATGCGCCCGCCCTGCAGCCAGTAGCGGAACATTTCCGGCACCGAGACGGTGGTCAGAGCGGTGTCGCAGAGCTCACCGTCGCCGATCGAGAGCGGCAGCACGCTCGGCCGGGTGGAGAGCGTGCCGGATTCGTAGATCAGCGTGATCTTCGGCGCATGCGTCAGACGCGCCAGATTGCAGGCGGCCGAGGGCGCGCCGATGCCGACGAAGCAGACATCCTCATCGGTCAGCAGCCGCGCGGCGGCGATGGTCATCATCTCGGAGGGGGTGGCCATGATGCTCATCAGGCGGCCTCCCGCCGCGTCTGCGCGTATTGGGCGAAGGCGTCCGGCCCCTTTTCCAGGACATTGGCCTTGATCCAGGCCCTGAAACTGTCGCGATCGCGCGAGATCGCGTCCCAGGCGATGTAGAAATCATTGGCGCGCTTGTAATAGCCCTGGGCGTAGGAGGGGTAGGCGCCGCCCGGGACATGGGCGATGGCGGTGACCGTCCAGGAGGGCAGGATCACCGCATTGGCGTTGCGCGGCCCGAAATCATCGACGATCTCCTCCACCGTGACGAGCGACCGCCTGGCCGCCAGCACGGCCTCCTTCTGCACGCCGACAATGCCTTCCAGCAGGACATTGCCCTCGCGATCGGCCTTCAGCGCGTGGATGATGGCGGCGTCGGGCCGCAGCGCCGGCACGGTGGCCAGCACCTCGCCGGTATAGGGGCAGGTGACCGAGGCGATCCTCTTGTTCACCTTCGGCAGGTCGACGCCCTTATAGCCGCGAAACACCGCGAAAGGCAGGTTGGCGGCCCCGGCCTCATAGGCATTGGCCATGGCGGCGTGGCTGTGTTCCTCGATCTCGAGCGGGTGGGGCCAGCCATTCTCGACGGCATCGCGGAAGCGGTGGAGCGAGCCGACGCCGGGATTGCCGCCCCAGGAAAAGACGAGCTTCTCCGCCAGGCCCATGCCGATCATCTGGTCATAGACCAGATCCGGGGTCATCCGGATCAGGGTCAGCCGCCTTCGGCCCTGGCGGATCGCCTCATGGCCGGCCGCATGCGGGATGAGATGGGTGAAGCCCTCCATCGCCACCGAGCAGCCATCGCTGAGCACCGCCTCGATGCCGGCGCTGAGGGAGAGGAATTCCGCCACCTTGACATCTCCTCGATCTGTGCGCTTATCGCACATTGTTTTGATATTCGCACTTTAGGCAAGGGTTTTCGGCGGGTCAACATGGCGGCGGAGGCACCTGACCGCGATCACATGGCGGCGCTCGAAAAGGGGCTGGCGGTGATCGCCTGCTTCGACGGCCGACATCCGCGCCGGGCGATCGCCGATGTGGCGCGCGCCACCGCGCTGTCGCGGGCCGCTGCGAGACGCTGCCTGCTGACCCTGACGCGGCTGGGCTACACTGCCTATGACGGCAAATATTTCAGCCTCACCCCGCGTGTCCTGCGGCTCGGCTATGCCTGGCTGTCCTCCACCGCGCTGCCGCAGCTGGTGCAGCCCTTCCTGGAGCGTCTCTCCGAGGACACCCATGAATCCTGCTCCGCCTCGCTGCTCGACGGGCATGAGATCGTCTATATCGCGCGTTCGGCCCAGCGCCGGATCATGTCGGTGGGGCTCTCCGTCGGCTCGCGCCTGCCGGGCTTCTGCTCCTCGATGGGGCGGGTTCTGCTGGCGGCGAGGCCCGAGCCGGAGGCGCGGGCGCTGATGCTGGCGGGCGGGCTGCAGCCGCAGACCGCCCGGACGATCACCGATATCGACGCGCTGATGCAGATTTTGGCCGGGGTGCGGCGGCAGGGCCATGCGCTGGTCGACCAGGAGCTCGAGCTCGGCCTGGTCTCGCTGGCGATGCCGCTGCTGAATGCACGCGGCGAGGTGGTGGCCGCCTTCAACCTCTCCGCCCAGGCGCAGCGCCATACGGCGCAGGAGATGGAACGGCTGTTCCTGCCGAAAATGCGCCAGACCCAGGCGCTGCTGCGGCCGCTGATCGGATGAGGCGGGATGCGAGGGAGCCGGCCATGTCAGCCATCGAGATCGCCTGCGCGCGCTATGCCGCGCTGATCCACCCCGCCTGCGGCGGGATGGTCGGCGCGTTGAGCTGGCGCGCGCCCGATGGCCGGACGCACCAGATCCTGCGGCCGGAGAGCGACCGCGCCCCCTCGACGGCGCAGCCGAACCATTTCGGGACCTGGGCGATGCTGCCCTTCGCCAACCGCGCCTTCGGCAGTGTGGTCGATGACGGCGCGCGCCGCTTCGCGGTCCCCCCCAACGATCCCGCCGGCACCATTCACGGCTTCGGCTGGCAGTCCGGCTGGGAGGTGCTGAAGCAGGATGCCGGTCATACCGTGCTCGAACATGTCCGCAGCGACGGTCCGGACCCCTATCGATACCGCGCCGTGCAGGAGATCAGGCTGGATCACGACGGTATGACCATCGGTATGACCGTGACCAATCTGGCGCAGACGGCACTACCTTACGGGATGGGGCACCATCCCTGGTTCGCCTGCGCGGCGGATACGCGGCTGCGGATGCGGGCGCAGGCGGCGCTGGTCTTCGGCGAGGGCTTTCGCGCCAGCGGCCATCGCGCTCTCGACGGGGGCGGCCCCTATGCGCAGGGGCCGGTCTTCGGAACCGGCCGGGAGACGGCCTGGAGCTTCCTGGGCTGGGACGGCGTGGCGGAGATCGAAACGCCGTCCAGCGGCCTCGCCATCCGGCTCAGCGCGAGCGAAACCCTGCGCTGCCCCGTGGTGTGGTCGCCGGCCGGGGCAAATTTCCTCTGTGTCGAGCCCCAGAGCCATGCGATCGGCTCACCCAGCGAAGCCGCCGCCCGCGATGTCGCGCCGCTCACCAGGCTCGGGCCCGGCGAGACCCTGGCCGGATGGATACGGATCGAAGCGGGCGTCGCGCGCGTCGAGGCCTGAGCGCAGGCCGGCGCGACAGCCGCACTCTCCGCGGCGGCTCTCGGCGAGCGTTCAGCGCCAGTTCGGCCAGGCCTGCTGCGGCTGATAGCCATAGGCGCCGGCCGGAAGGCCTGGTCTCAGCAGGATCTCGCCGCGGGCGGCGTTCCAGTTCGGCGCGCCGCGACCCTGGCCGGCCAGCGCCGGCTGCTTGATCCTGGCCGGAGCCTTGGCGAGCTTGGACTTGCCGGTCGAGGCCTTGGCGAGCTTGGTCTTGGCGCCGGTCGACGCCTTGGCGAATTGCGAATAGCCGTCGGGAGCGACGCCGTTCAGCGCGATCCGCGTCTGGCCGGCGCCATGCTTCTTGACCAAGGCGAAGAGCTTGGCCGCATTGGCCGGATGCAGGCGGATGCAGCCATGCGAAGCGGGCCGGCCGAGCGCGCGCACCGCGGTCGTGCCATGGATCGCATAGCCGCCATGGAAGAACACGGCGCTGGGCATGGCCCCGCCATATTTCCGGGAATACCAGTTCTTCTCCAGCCTGGTCGGGCGGAAGACGCCGTTGGGCGTGCGATAGCCCTTGCGGCCCGAGGAGATCGCCCAATTATAGCTCTCGCCATCGGTGGTGGTGACCTGGATGCGCTGCGCCGCGATGTCGACGCGGACATCGACGCCGGCCCTGGCGGGGGCGGCAAACAGCGACAGGGCCATGACGGCCAGGATGCCGAGTACGCGACGCATGACACAACTCCGAGACCGAAACCCTGTGAATTCGGCGTTGTCGAGCGCCTGGGCGCCGCCGCCATGGCTTCAGGAAACTCCCCCGCGACAGGCTTGTAAAGCGCCAAGCGCGGACGTGGTTTAAGCCGCGCCAAACCGGCCGCGCGGAGCGGGCCCTATCGGGCACCGCGGCCAAGGTGTAGCACCGCTTCGCCTCGTAACCCCGCCCTCACCGTCAGCCGGCCGGTCCCATGTTCGAAATCCTGCTTCCCGCCGGCGTGCCGCCGATGATCGCGCTGCTGCTGATCGCGGTCAGCTTCGTGACCTCGGCCTTCACGGCCGCCTTCGGCATCGGCGGCGGAACGGTGATGCTGGGCGCGCTGGCCGGGGCCGTGCCCCCCGGGGTGATCATCGCGGTGCATGGGCTGGTGCAGGTCGGCTCCAATCTCGGCCGCTCCTATGTGCAGCGCGCGCATGCGCTCTGGCCGCTGGTGGCGCGGTTCACGCTGGGCTCGCTGGCCGGGGTCGCGCTCGGCGCGCTCTTCGTGGTCGCCTTGCCGGAGCGAGTGCTGCTCGGGCTGCTCGGGGTCTTCATCCTCGCCATGGCCTGGATCCGCAAGCCGCGGATCCCGGGGCTGGCATCGACCGGGCTGTTGATCGGCGGCGCGCTCTCCACCTTCATCACCATGTTCGTCGGCGCCACCGGGCCGTTCGTGCAGGCGCTGCTGCTGCCCCTTAACCTTGAGAAGCGCCAGCTGATCGCCACCCATGCCGTCTGCACCACGATCCAGCATCTGCTGAAGGTCTTCGCCTTCGGCCTGCTCGGCTTCTCCTTCGCGGATTGGCTGCCGCTGGTGGCGGCGATGATCCTGTCCGGCTTCGCCGGAACGCTGGCCGGGACGCGGTTGCTGGAGCGGCTGCCGGAGCGCTGGTTCCTGCTGACGATCAAGCTGGTGCTGACGATCGTCGGCCTGGATCTGCTGCGGCGCGCGCTGCTCTAGCGTCGATCTAGCACTGGAAAGAAAAAACTCACTTATGGCTGTCCTCTAACGCAGTTTGGATTTGGACGTAGCCTTAGGTAGCAAGCGCCGCTCGCGTTTCGCTCTAGATGATGCGGAATTACGAAACGGGTCGCCTCGTCCCCAGTGGTTATAAGTTGGAAGGCATGCTCCCAAAGGCCGCAGGGATTGATTGAAAACGAGCAAAACCATCACGCTCCGTTAGCGAAAAACGTTGGCCCACTGGACGCCTTAGCATAGATACGCTATCAAAAATTCGCTCGCTTTGCATGCACATGCAAAGCGAGCGTACTGGTGGAGGTAAGGGGACATGAGCCCTTGGACATGTAGGCGATAGCCATCATTCCGACCATACACCCCCGCAGAACGACCCGGATGCGCTAACACCCGAGCCGCCTATGTGATTTAATTGAAGATGTCACGCGTCTTCATATTCTCATGTGCCACCTCCTCGACCGGCTCCACGGTCGCGCTGTTGGTTTCAGTATCTTGAGCCCGGTCATTCGTCCCCTCAGACGTTTGATGATCGGGCTCAATCGTTTTCGGCCCATCGAGGGCCAAGCTCCACAAGTTACCCTCACGGGTAAGCTTCCCTTCGGACTTAAGGCGCGACAACTGCGGACTAAGGGACGTTCGCGGGTAGTCCGTACCAAATTTTGCATTGATGGCCGCCAAGATGTCGCTGGCAGTCAGCCCGCCTCCGATCACCTCTAAAACCTCAATCACTGCCTCTTTAATAGTCTTCTCAGGGATTCCTCGCTTGCTTGGGAGGCGCCCAAGCAGACGCATGAACTCAGCTTCAATGGCCTCCACAGAGAAAGGGCCGAACGTCTTCGGCCCCTCCGCTTCGCTAGCCAGCTCGACGTGCAGCCCAGCAGCCTGAGCCGCCGCACGAAGCTGCGTGCGCTCTGCGTCGATAGCCTTCAATTGATGGCGGAGAAGCTGCTCTGATGAGGCAAGCTCCTTCATGCGGCCATGGATAAATTCTTGGAGCGTCGGCATATGAGTCTCGAAACTGCGAGACTATAAGGTCTCATGATTCGTGCGGGCTTGCAAGCCAAAGTTGGGGCTTATAAGTCACGACTACGATCGTCGTCCACAGGCGATATGGTTAATGGACTCCTTGAGGTTTGCGGCAACTTTGCCAACTTGTTGCAGTCCTGAAGACGCACCTCTGCGGCTATAAGGGCGGACGTGGCCGATGACAGGATGCTGAGCCGGCGCGGCGCGAGCTACAGCATCGGCAGCGAGCGCGGCTTCGGGCCGCGCGGGAAGGCGCGGTTGATCCGCCCGATCTCGGCCGGTGTCAGCGCCAGCGAAAGCGCCCCGGCATTCTCCTCGACATGGACCGGCCTCGCCGCCTTGGGGATGGCGAAGACGGCGTCGTTGCGGGTGAGGAAGGCGAGCGCGACCTGCCGCGGCGTCGCGCCATGCGCCTGGGCGATCTCCGCCAGCACGCGCCCGCCGGGGCTGCCGGGAGCGGGGAAATCATCCTGGCCGAAGGGGCTGTAGGCGGTGACGGCGATGCCCTGCCCGGCACAGAAGGGCAGCAGCGCATGCTCGATCGCCCGCTCGCGCAGATGATAGAGCACCTGGTTGCAGGCGATCGCATCGGATGGCGCCAGCGTCAGCGCCTCCTCGAGATCCTCGACATCGAAATTGCTGACGCCCCAGGACAGGATCTTGCCGTCGCGCTTAAGCGTCTCGAAGGCCTCGAAGGTCTCCTCGAGCGGGTAGGACCCGCGCCAGTGCAGCAGGTAGCAGTCGAGCCTGTCGGTGCGCAGCCTGCGCAGGGACTGCTCGCAGGCGCGCAGCGTGCCGGATTTCGACGCATTGTGCGGAAGCACCTTCGACACCAGGAAGACCGTGTCGCGACGCCCGGCGACGGCCTCTCCGACGATCTCCTCGGAGCGGCCGGAGCCGTACATTTCGGCGGTGTCGATATGGAGCAGGCCGAGATCGAGCCCCCGTCGCAGCGCGGCGATCGCGCCGGCCCGGTCGGCGAGCTCGATGTTCCAGCTGCCCTGCCCGATGACCGGGACCTCGCGGCCGCCGCTCCCGAAGGGTCGCATCGTCGTGGTGGCGCGCGTCATCGCAGTCTCCGTTCGGGGTTCGGGGACAAACGGGATCAGGCCGGGAGCGTTCCGTTGGCGGAGAGGACCTCGCCCGCGAGATAGAGCGAGCCGCAGATCAGGATGCGCGGCGGCGCCGGCCAGGGACGCGCCGCGATCTCCCGCAGAGCCTGCTCGACCGAGCCCGCCACCTCGGCCACGAGCCCCGATTCCCGCGCCAGCGCCGCGACCTCCTCGGCCGGGCGGGCGACGAGCGCGTTCTGGATCGGCACGGCCAGCAGCCCCTGCGCCAGCCCCTTGAAATGCGCCAGCGTGGCGCGGGCGTCCTTGGTCGAGAGCAGGCCGGCGATCATCACCAGCGGGGCGGGATTGCGGTCGGCGAGATCGGCCATGGCCTGGGCCAGCACGCGGCCGCCATCGGGGTTATGGCCACCATCCAGCCAGAGCTCGGCGCCCTGCGGCAGCAGATCGACCAGATGGCCGCGCGCCAGGCGCTGCAGCCGCGCCGGCCAATCCGCCGTCATCATGCCCTGCTCGAAGGCGTGCGCCGGCAGGCCGCCATAGCCGGCGGCGCGCAAGGCGGCGATGGCGGTGCCGGCATTGACGTGCTGGTGGCGCCCGGCGAGCCGCGGCAGCGGCAGGTCGAGCAGCCCGTCCTGATCCTCATAGACCAGCCGGCCGCCGGCCTCGTGGACATGGAAATCCTGCGCGCCGATCAGGATCCTGGCGGCGCCGACGCGCTCGGCCGCCGCCTCGAGCACCGCGGTCGGCTCCGGCTCCTGCGGCGCGATCACGGCAGGCGCCCCGCGCTTGAAGATGCCGGCCTTCTCGGCGGCGATCTTGGTGACGGTGTCGCCGAGATATTCGGCATGGTCGAGCGAGACCGGGGTGACCACGGCGCAGGCGGGGTTGGCGATGACATTGGTCGTGTCGAGCCGCCCGCCGAGGCCGGTCTCGAGCAGCACGACATCGGCGCGATGCTCGAGGAAGAGCAGAAAGGCCGCCGCCGTCGTGATTTCGTAGAAGGTGATCGGCTCGCCGGCATTGGCGCGCTCGCAGCGTTCCAGCGCCTCGACCAGCACCGCCTCGTCGACGAAGCGGCCGCCGCCCTTGGCCCCGAGCCGGATCCGCTCATGGAACCGCACCAGATGCGGCGAGGTGTAGACATGGGCGCTCAGCCCGCCCGCCTCCAGGATCGCGCGCATGAAGGCGATGGTCGAGCCCTTGCCATTGGTGCCGGCGACATGGATCACCGGCGGCAGGCGCTTATGCGGATCACCCAGCCGCTCGAGCAGCCTGAGGCTGCGCCCCAGCGACAGGTCGATCAGCTTGGGATGCAGCGCCATGAAGCGCGCCAGAAGCGTGTCGGACGACCCCATCGCGCGTTCGGGAACCTTCGTTACGGCTCAGACCGCTTCGGCCACGGGCTGCGCCGGCGTCTCCGCCACCGGCGCGGCTTCGGCCGCCGGCTGCCCGGTGAGCATCCGCCCCAGCCGCGCCAGCGTCGCGGGGATGTCGTGGCGGTGGACGACCATGTCGACCATGCCGTGATCCCTCAGATATTCGGCCCGCTGGAAACCGTCCGGCAGCTTTTCGCGGATGGTCTGCTCGATGACGCGCGGACCGGCGAAGCCGATCAGCGCGCCGGGCTCGGCGATGTGGATGTCGCCGAGCATCGCATAGGAAGCGGTGACGCCGCCGGTGGTCGGGTTGGTGAGCACGACGAGATAGGGCAATCCGGCCTTGCGCAGCCGGCGCACGGCCACCGTGGTGCGCGGCAGCTGCATCAGCGAGAGGATGCCCTCCTGCATGCGCGCCCCGCCGGACGCCGCGAAGACGACATAGGGGGTGCGCTTCTCCAGCGCCGTCTCGGCCCCCTTGATGAAGGCCTCGCCCGCAGCCATGCCGAGCGAGCCGCCCATGAAGTGGAAATCCTGCACCGCCAGCGTCATCGGCAGGCCCTGGACGCGGCCATAGCCGACCTTGAAGGCATCGACGGCGCCGGTCTTGGCGCGGGCGTCCTTCAGCCGGTCGACATAGCGCTTCTCATCCCGGAACTTCAGCGGGTCGACGGCGACGTCCGGCAGCGGGACATCCAGCCATTTGCCTTCGTCGAAGGTCATGCGCAGCCGGTTGACCGCGGTGACGCGCAGATGATGGTCGGAGCCGGGGATGACGAAGCCATTGGCCTCGACATCCTTGTGGAACACCATCTGCCCGGAATCGGGGCATTTGACCCAGAGGTTCTCGGGCGTCTCGCGCTTGAACAGCGTCTTGATCCGCGGCCGGACGACTTCGGAGATCCAGTTCATCGCTCACTCCTGCTGGCGCGGCGCCGGTCAGGCCGCCTTGGCGACGCGGCGAATGCCGGCCGCCAGTTCCGCCACCAGCGAGGTGACAGCCGAAACCGTCTTTTCCGTGGCCCTGCCCTCGCCATCCAGCGAGGCCCTGACGCGCTCGACCAGGGCCGAGCCGACGACGACGCCGTCGGCGCCGCGGGCGATGGCCTCGGCATCCTCGGCCGTCTTGACGCCGAAGCCGACGGCGACGGGGAGATCGGTGTGGCGCTTGATGCGGGCCACCGCTTCGCCGACCGCGTCATAGCTCGCGATGGTGCCGCCGGTGATCCCGGTCATCGAGACGTAATAGACGAAGCCGGAGGTGTTCTGCAGCACCTTCGGCAGGCGCCTGTCATCGGTGGTCGGCGTGGCGAGGCGGATGAAGTTCACGCCGGCCGCCAGAGCGGGAAGGCAGAGCTCGACATCCTCCTCCGGCGGCAGATCGACCACGATCAGCCCGTCCACCCCGGCGGCCCTGGCATCCTGCAGGAAGCGTTCGACACCATAGACATAGATCGGGTTGTAATAGCCCATCAGCACGATCGGCGTGTCGTGGCCCGCCTTGCGGAAGCCCTCGACCATGGCCAGCGTCTTCGCCAGCGTCTGTCCGGCCTTCAGCGCGCGCTGTCCGGCGAGCTGGATCGGGATGCCGTCCGCCATCGGATCGGTGAAGGGCACGCCGAGCTCGATGATGTCGGCGCCGGCGCCGGGCAAGGCGTGCAGGATCGCCGTCGCGGTCTGGTGATCCGGATCGCCCGCCGTGACGAAGGTCACCAGGGCGGCGCGGCCCTCAGCGGCGCAGGCGGCGAAACGGGTCTGGATGCGGGTATGGCCGGTCGTTGTCATGGCAGAGCGGTTAGCATGGCTGGGGCGGGCTTGGCGAGAGGACAGCTGGCCGGGCGCGGCGGGGCGGGTTCCTCGCCGGCGCGGGTCGCGGCGAGGGCGCGGCGCCGTGCCGGCGCCGTCACATCCCGCCCAGGATCTCCGCCACCTGCGGGATGTCCTTGTCGCCCCGGCCGCACAGATTCATCACCATCAGATGGTCCCTGGGCAGCTGCGGCGCGAGGTCGATGACCTTGGCCAGGGCATGCGCCGGCTCGAGCGCCGGGATGATGCCTTCGAGCTTGGAGCAGAGCTGGAAGGCGTCGAGCGCCTCCTGATCGGTGGCGGAGATGTAGCTGACGCGGCCGCTGTCATGCAGCCAGGCATGCTCGGGGCCGATGCCGGGATAGTCGAGCCCGGCCGAGATCGAATGGGCGTCGGTGATCTGGCCGTCGTCGTCCATCAGCAGATAGGTGCGGTTGCCATGCAGCACGCCGGGCCGTCCGCCGGTGAGCGACGCCGCATGGAGCCCCGAGGACAGGCCGTGGCCGGCCGCCTCGACACCCCACATCTTGACCTCGGGATCGTCCAGGAAGGGGTGGAACAGGCCGATGGCGTTGGAGCCGCCGCCGATCGCCGCGATCAGCGAATCCGGCAGGCGGCCCTCCGCCTCGAGCATCTGCTCGCGCGTCTCCTTGCCGATCACCGACTGGAAGTCGCGCACCATGGCGGGGTAGGGATGCGGGCCGGCCGCGGTGCCGATGCAGTAGAAGGTGGTCGCGACATTGGTGACCCAGTCGCGGAGCGCCTCGTTCATCGCATCCTTCAGCGTCTTGGAGCCGGATTGCACCGGCACGACCTCGGCCCCCAGCATCTTCATGCGGAAGACGTTGGGCTTCTGCCGCTCGACGTCGACCGCGCCCATATAGACGATGCATTCCAGCCCGAAGCGGGCGCAGAGCGTGGCGGTGGCGACGCCGTGCTGGCCGGCCCCGGTCTCGGCGATGATGCGCTTCTTGCCCATGCGCCGCGCCAGCAGGATCTGGCCGAGCACGTTGTTCACCTTGTGCGCGCCGGTATGGTTCAGCTCGTCGCGCTTGAAATAGATCCTGGCGCCGCCGAGATGCTCGGTCATCCGCTCCGCGAAATACAGCGGCGAGGGGCGCCCGACATAATGCTTGAGATAGGACTGCATGTCCTTCTGGAAGCCCGGATCGGCCTTGGCCTCCTCATAGGCCTGCTCCAGCGAAAGCACGAGCGGCATCAGCGTCTCGGCGACGAAACGGCCGCCGAACAGGCCGAAATGGCCGTTCTCATCCGGGCCGGAGCGATAGGTGTTCGGGTTCTGAGGGGCGTTCATCTGCTGGCTGCCTTCGATACGCTCAAACGGTCATCTCTGCGGCCGCGCGGGCGGCCGCGACAAATGCGGTGATCTTCTCGCTATCCTTGACGCCGGGCGCCGATTCCACGCCAGTGGAGACATCGACGCCGGCCGGTCCGACCTCGCGGATCGCTGCGCCGACATTCGCCGGATCCAGCCCGCCCGATAGCATGAAGCGCAGGGCGGGGTCGAGACCGGCCAGGATGCGCCAGTCGAAGCTCCGGCCATGGCCGCCGGGATAGGCCGCGTCACGGGGCGGCTTGGCGTCGAGCAGGATGAGGTCGGCCACGGCGCGATAGGGCGCGATCGCGGCGATGTCCCCAGGTTCGGAGATTCCGACCGCCTTCATCACCGGGAGGCAAGCCGCGGTCCGGATCGCCGCGACCTGGGCGGGCGTCTCGCCGCCATGTAGCTGCAGCCAGTCGGGCCGCACCCGCTCCAGGATCTCGTCCATCCTCGTTCGATCGGGATCGACCAGCAGCGCCACGATCGCTGCCCGGCCGCGGGCCAGCGCCGCGAGCTCGGCCGCCTTGTCCAGGGTGACGAAGCGCGGGCTGCGGGGGTGGAAGACGAGACCGATCATGTCGGCGCCGGCGTCGAGCGCGGCCGCCAGCGTCTGCGGCGTCGAGAGACCGCAGATCTTGATACGGAATGGCTGTGCACAGGCGTTCATCCCGGCTCTGTAGCATGATTGCGCGACGCGCCGCACTTGCGACATGATCGCCCGCAAAGCCATTCTGCAACTGGGCCGCTGCGCTGCGCCGGCCGGCGTCGGGGTGGGCAAGGCATGGGGCGGCGCGGATTTCTGGCTCTTGCGGGTGTGCTGGCCGCGCTCGGCCTGGCTGCGGCCGGCTTCTATCTGGCCAACCAGCCGCGGACGCTGCGGCTAGCGGTCGGGCCGCTCGGCTCGGAGGATGCCCGCATGGCCGCGGGCTTCGTGCAGGGGCTGAACCGCGAGAAGGCCTCGATCCGGATCCGGCTGGTGCTGACCGAAGGCTCGGCCGAGAGCGCCGCCAAGGTCGACGAGGGCGCGGCGGAGCTGGCGATCGTCAGGCCCGACATCGCCCTGCCGGCCAAGGCTGATACGGCGCTGATCACCCGCCGCTCCTTCCCCTTCTTCATCGCGCGCCGGGAGAGCGGCATCGCGCGCATCGCCGATCTCCGGGGCAAGCGGATCGGCGTGGTGCGCAATCCGGCCGGCAATATCGACCTGCTCAAGCTCGTGCTCTCGCAATATGAGGTGGGAGCCGAAGAGGTGCAGATCGTCGGGCTGACGCCGGACGAGGTGGTCTCGAACGGCCGGTCCGGCCAGGTCGACGCTCTGTTCGCGATCAACGCCATCGGCGCGCGCACCGGCGGCGAGGGCACGAACCGGCTGCGCTCCGCCTTCGGCGACGATCCGATGCTGATCCCGATCCGCGAGGCCGATGCGCTGGCCGCCCGGATCCGGACGATCGAGACCGGCGAGATCGTGCGCGGGGCGCTGGGCGGCGATCCGCCCCGGCCGGCGGAGAACCTGCCGACCATCGCCATCACCTCCCGCCTCGTCGCCTCGCAGGATCTCGACGAAGGGGTGGTCGGCGATCTCGTCAGCGCGATCCTGGGGCTGCGCGTCAAGCTGGCGGGCGAGCTGCCGCTGATCCAGGGGCTGGAGACGCCCGCCACCGACAAGGACGCGCCGCTGCCGGTGCATCCCGGCGCCGCCGCCTATATCGACGGCGAGCAGGAAACCTTCTTCGACCGCTATGGCGACTGGTTCTATCTCGGCGTCATGGCGCTCTCGATGGTCGGGACCGGCGGGGCCGCGCTCCTCAGCCGCGACAGCGCGGCCAGGCGCCGGCGCGCCATGGCGGGGCTCGACGAATTGCTGGCGCTGCTGCCGCTGATCCGCGGCTGCGACGAGGAGCGGGAGCTGATGGCCTTCGAGGGCCGCGCCGACACCATCCTCACCCGGGTGCTCAGCGACTATGCGAGGGGCGATCTCGACGGGTCGGGCCTCGCCGCCTACCGGCTGGTGATGGACCAGGTCGGGCGCGCGGTCGCCGAAAGACAGCGGCTGCTGGCCGAGGCCTGAGGCCTTTCGCGGCGATCCGCAGGCCGAGGTTGCCGAATGGGCCTCCAGGGTTTATGTGCAGCGCAGCGAATTCCAGTTTCCTCACGAACGGGCTGCGCCGGCAGGGCTTCGATCCTCGCCGGCTTGTGGCCATGACAAAGGCCCTCTCCGCATGTCCATGCGCAATATCGCCATCATCGCCCACGTCGACCACGGCAAGACGACGCTCGTCGACAAGCTGCTGCAGCAGTCCGGCACCTACCGCGACAACCAGCGCATCATCGAACGCGTCATGGACTCCAACGATCTGGAGAAGGAGCGCGGCATCACCATCCTGGCCAAGGCGACCTCGGTCGTCTGGAAGGATACGCGCATCAACATCGTCGACACGCCCGGCCACGCCGATTTCGGCGGCGAGGTGGAGCGCATCCTGAACATGGTCGACAGCGCCATCGTCCTGGTCGACGCGGCCGAGGGCCCGATGCCGCAGACCAAATTCGTGGTCTCGAAGGCGCTGAAGCTCGGCCTCAGGCCGATCGTGGCGATCAACAAGGTCGACAAGCCGGATGCCCGCGTCACGGAAGTGATCAACGAGGTGTTCGACCTCTTCGCCGCGCTCGACGCCAGCGACGAGCAGCTCGATTTCCCGATCCTCTACGGTTCGGGCAAGCAGGGCTGGATGGCGCATTCGCCGGAAGGCCCGCAGGACCAGGGCCTGGCGCCGATGTATGACCTGATCCTCAGCCATGTGCCGGAGCCGCGCATCGAGGAGGGCCCGTTCCGCATGATCGGGACGCTGCTCGAGGCCAACCCCTATCTCGGCCGGATCATCACCGGGCGCGTCGTCTCCGGCTCGGCCAAGCCGAACCAGCAGATCAAGGTGCTGTCGGGCGACGGCTCGGTGGTCGAGACCGGCCGCATCACCAAGATCCTCGCCTTCCGCGGCCTCGAGCGCACGCCGATCGAGGAAGCGATCCCGGGCGACATCGTCTCCATCGCCGGGCTGGTGAAGGGCTCGGTCGCCGATACCTTCTGCGATCCCTCCGTCACCGAGCCGATCAAGGCCCAGCCGATCGATCCGCCGACGGTGTCGATGACCTTCATGGTCAACGACTCGCCGCTGGCCGGCACCGAGGGCGACAAGGTCACCACCCGCGTCATCCGCGACCGGCTGTTCAAGGAGGCCGAGGGCAATGTCGCGCTGAAGATCGAGGAAGCGGCCGACAAGGACAGCTACATCGTCTCGGGCCGCGGCGAATTGCAGCTCGCCATCCTGATCGAGACGATGCGCCGCGAGGGCTTCGAGCTCGGCGTCTCGCGGCCGCGCGTCGTGCTGAAGCGCGACACCGACGGGCAGCTGCTGGAGCCGATCGAAGAGGTGATCATCGACGTCGACGAGGAGCATTCCGGCGTCGTCGTGCAGAAGATGTCGGAGCGCAAGGCCGACATGCTGGAGATGCGTCCCTCCGGCGGCAACCGGCTGCGGCTGATGTTCCACGCCCCGACGCGCGGGCTGATCGGCTATCAGGGCGAGCTCCTGACCGACACGCGCGGCACGGCGATCATGAACCGGCTGTTCCACGACTATCTGCCCTACAAGGGCGAGATCGGCGGGCGGCGCAACGGCGTGCTGATCGCGATGGAGACCGGCGAGGCCGTGGCCTATGCGCTGTGGAACCTCGAGGATCGCGGCCCGATGATGATCGAGCCGGGCTGGAAGGTCTATCAGGGCATGATCGTCGGCGAGCACACCCGCGAGAACGATCTCGAGGTGAACGTGCTGAAGGGCAAGAAGCTCACCAATATCCGCACCACCTCCAAGGACGAGGCGGTGCGCCTGACGCCGCCGATCCGGATGACGCTGGAGCGGTCGCTCGCCTGGATCGACGATGACGAGCTGGTCGAGGTGACGCCGAAGTCGATCCGCCTGCGCAAGGCGGTGCTCGACCCCAATGAGCGCAAGCGCTCGCAGAAGCTGAAGGCCGAGGTGGCCTGACGGCCCCCAGCCCGACATTCCGGACGATCGACGAAGGCAGGGCCCCTGGGCGCCCTGCCTTTTCCTTTGGGCCGCCTCTGCGCGGGCTCTGCGCGGGGCGACTGCGTGCCGGGCCTGTGCCCTGCTTGCGCCGCGGCGCTGCAGCTTTCATCCTGTTCGCAGTCGCGCTCATTCGCGGACCGAACTCCCCCTCGCCTGGCGGCCCCACGTTCAGAAAGCCTAAGACCCATGCAATTCCGCAATCTCGGCCGTTCAGGCCTCCGCGTCTCGCTGATCGGCCTCGGCTGCAATAATTTCGGCGGGCGCATCGATCTCGCAGCGACGCGCAAGGTGGTCGACGCCGCGATCGACAACGGCATCACCCTGTTCGACACGGCCGACATCTATGGCGAGCGCGGCGGCTCGGAGAGCTGCCTCGGCGAGGTGCTGGGCGCGCGCCGCAAGGACATCGTGCTCGCCAGCAAATTCGGGATGCGGATGTTCCATGGCGGCGAGGGCGGGTCGCGCCGATACATCATGAGCGCCGTCGAGGAGTCGCTGACGCGGCTGAAGACCGACTGGATCGACCTCTACCAGTTCCACACGCCGGATCCGCTGACGCCGATCGAGGAGACCCTGCGCGCGCTGGAGGATCTCGTGCGCCAGGGCAAGGTCCGCTATATCGGCTGCTCCAACATGCCGGCCTGGCAGATGGCCGATGCGCAATGGACGGCGCGCGATCTCGGCCTGCCCGGCTTCGTCTCCTGCCAGGACGAATACAGCCTGCTGGCACGCGGGGCGGAGCGGGACCTGCTCCCCGCGGGGCGGCATTTCGGCCTGGGGCTCCTGCCTTATTTCCCGCTGGCGAACGGCGCGCTCACCGGCAAGTACCGCCGCAACGCGCCGATGCCGGAGGGGGCGAGGCTGACCAAGCTGCCGCAGCGGGCGGAGACCATCTTCAGCGACGCGAACTGGGCGAAGATCGAGGCGCTCACCAGCTTCTGCGAGGCGCGCGGCCGCACGCCGGTCGAGCTCGCCTTCTCCTGGCTGGCGGCGCAGCCTGCCGTGTCCAGCATCATCGCCGGTGCGACCCTGCCGGAGCAGATCGTCGCGAATGTGCAGGCTGCCTCCTGGACGCTGACGCCGGAGGAGCTGGCGGAGATCGACCGGATCACCGCCTGAGCGCCGAGGCCGCGCCGGCGCTCCCGGCTCGTTCCCACCCAACGACCTTCGGCCCCATGACTATCGGCACATGAAAAAGGGGAGGCTGCTGCCAGCCTCCCCAGTCGCCGCACCGCCCTGCTCGGGATCAGGGATTCGGGGGCGGAACCGCGATAGGCGCCCACATGCTGGGGTCGGCCGGGGCGAATTTGTGCTTGATCGCCCATTCGTACCAATTATCGACGGCGGTGCCGGTCAGCAGGATGCCGATGCCGCCGGTCAGCGTCGTCAGCACCGCGAACCACCAGGCCCAGCGATGGATCGATTCCATGGTGGCGTTGAAGCCCATGGTCCAGCGCCAGAACAAAGCGGCGCGCTCGGTCGCCGTGCCGCGATCGGTGATCTGCTCCAGCTCGCGATCGCCGCCATAGCGGGAGACGGCCAGGATCGTCGCGCCATGCATCGCGAAGAGCAGGGCCGAACCGTAGAGGAAGGCGATCGAGAGCGCGTGGAACGGGTTGTAGAAGAGGTTGCCGTAGCGAAGCGAGAAATTCTGGGTCCAGTCGAGATGGGGGAAGATGCCGAAGGGCACCGCCTCGCTCCATGAGCCCATCATCAGCGGGCGGATGAAGCCGAGCACCAGATAGAGCCAGATCGCGGCGGCGAAGGCCCAGGCGACATGGGTGCCGAGGCCGAGCTGGCGCGCCCGGACATAGGTGCGCACCCACCACAGCAGGATCGAGGTGGTCAGGAAGAAGCCGGTGATCAGCCACCAGCCGCCCTCCTTCAGCGGCGGCAGGATCTTCAGCCCGTGCTCCGGCAGCGGCGGCGCCAGCTGCAGCCAGAAGAGCTCGCGCACGAAGCGGACCGGGTCCCAATTGACCGAGGCCAGCATGTTGAGGCCGATGATCTCGAAGGCGATCAGCCCGCAGACCAGCGAGGTGACGCCGGTCCAGCCGAGATAGATCGGGCCGATCTGCGCGTCGCCGATCATGCCGAGCCAGCGATTAACGCTCGTCGTCGAGCCGCGCTTGGAGTGGCTGCCGATCAGCGGGACGCCGAGATCGGGCGAGCCGTGGACCTGCACGCTGGTGAAGATGTTCTGGTAGGTGGCCATGGTCTTGATCCCTTGGCGGCGGATGCGGGGAACGCGGCTGCGGCGCTAGCGCCAGATGGTGAAGTGACGGGAGAGATCCCACCATTCGGCCCAGCCCTCGCTCCAGTACGGGCCGCTGATGATGATGCAGACCGCGCTCCAGAAGCCCGAGGACAGGGCCAGGAACAGGCCGAGCCGGTGGATGCCGAGCGTGCCGATGGAATAGCCGATGGTGTCGCGGAAGAAGGTGTTCTCGTGCTCGGGGGTCTTCACCACCTCGCCCGGCTTGGGATTGACCGCCGAGAGGATCAGCCCGCCATGCAGCGAGAGCGCCAGGGCCGTGGTGAAGAAGAAGGTCACCGCGATCATATGCGCGGGGTTGTAGTGGAACTGCAGATATTGGTAGCCGACATTCGACACCCATTCGAGATGGCTGAAGATCCCGTAGGGAAAGCCGTAGCCCCAGGCGCCGAGCAGGAAGGGGCGGAAGACGACCAGGGTCAGATAGGCCAGGATGGCGACGCCGAAGGCGACGGGCACATGCAGGCCGATGCCGAGCTTGCGGCAGATCTCGACCTCGCGCAGCGCCCAGGAGCAGAAGGCGCCGGTGGCGCAGATGGTGATGATCTGCCAGAGGCCGCCTTCCATCAGCGGGGCCAGCGACAGGCCGTATTTGACGTCGGGCGGCGCGATGCTGATCAGCCAGGGGTTCCAGGTCGGCCCCTGCGAGGCGCCGTAGAGGATGAGCGCCGTGCCGAGGGCGGCGAAGAAGATGGTCGCGACGCCGAAGAAGCCGACATAGAACGGCCCCACCCAGAAATCGAAGAGGTCGCCGCCGATCAGCGTGCCGCCCCTGACGCGGTATTTACGTTCAAAATTCAGCAAGGCCATGGCGCATCCCTCCCCCGGGCGCAGCCTGTGCGGGCTGGCGCCTCGTGCCGGTGATCTCGAATGTCCGGTTCGGCGGACGGGGCCCCCGCGCCCGAAGGCGCTTCACCTCGTCCGCCAGTGTCGGGACCGGGCGTCAGCCGATCCGCCGGATCACCACATCCGAGGCCGGAACCTCGATCTGCAGCGCTGCGGCAGCCCTGCGCGGGCCTTCGATCCAGTTGAACCTGTTCGTCGAGAGCAGGATGAAATGAATCAGGATGGCGAGCCCGAACAGGAAGGTGAACAATGCGATCAGCGTGCGCCGCGGATCGAACAGAAGCCAGATTTTCCACATAGGTGCCGCTCCTCGTTACGAAATCAGGGAAACGGCGGTGGACAGGGCCGTCTTCACGCCTTCATCCAGCGACGCATAGCCATTGGGTCCGGGCAGCCAGGGCCGCCATGACCAAACCAGGAAATGCGCGATCACGGCGATGACCGTGAAGCCGATGAAACTCGTGATGAAGAAGCCGTGGAATTCCTTGGCTTCCATTTCGGTCAACCCTGACAGCGTGTCTCTCTCTGCCATGATCAGTCCTCTCACTTGGCCTTGCGGCCGGTACCGCACGGATCCCGTGCGGCGGGGTGCCGGAGTGTGAAATCCGGCCTTTCTTCCCCCCGGCGGGCCGGCGGGAAGCGCGTCTCCCTCAGGTCCCGGGCGTCAGCCCATGAAGATGAAGGGAATGGTGGCGTAGGCGTCGGCGCGCGCTTCGGCGTAGAGCGACGGGCGCGGACCGCTGCGCGGATCGCGCCGCGCCGCGGGCAGGACGCGCCGCACGGCCGCGGCGACGAGGAAGAATGGCAGGGTGATGGTGACGAGCCGCCGGCACATCCGGCGGTCGGCTGCCCAGCAGCGGGTCTGCGAGGATCCGGAGCTTCGTGCGGTGATCGGCATGGTCATAGGCATGTCTCCCCCTCTGGAAGGCGTTCCGGTCCCCGCCCGGAGCAGGCTCCGGACCGGCCGAAAGGATGGGCGAAGGCGCTGCTCATGCAGGGGCTCCTTCGCGGATATGGCTGGCGCCGACACGGTCCTCGCCGGCGTTGCGGGCACGCGCCTCGGCCGCATCGCGCAGGCGCCTGGCGGCGGAAATGCGCACCAGGACGGGCTGCGCCTCGAGCAGCTGGTCGAGCAGCGCGCGCGCTTCCTCCGACCAGGGCAGTTCGCGATGCGGGCGCGCCGGCGTCGCCTCGACCTCGTCCATCTGCGTGCCCAGCGGCAGGATGTGGAAAAGCGCGTCGAACAGCGCGTTGCAGACCTCCTGGACCAGATAGGTCGCGCCGGAATAGCCCATGAAGGGCGTGCCGGTGTGGCGCCGGATCACCGCGCCTGGGAACGAGGCGGGGATGAAGATGCCGCGCCCGCCGGCCTCGGCGAGGTACATGCGCTCGTTGTAGCTGCCGAACAGCACCAGCGGCGGGCTCTGCTTCAGGCTGGCGCGCACCGCCTCGTTATCCGGCTTGACGCCCGGGCGGCGCGAGACGGCGAGGGTGCAGGGCAGGCCCATCTCCTCCTCGAGGAAATGCCGGATGCCGCGCGCATGGGTCTCGTTGGCGACGATGGCGAAGCTCGCCGTGCCGAAGAAATCCTGGGTCACCGAGCGCCAGAGGTCCCAGAGCGGCTTGATGGTGCTGTGCTTCTCGCGGGCGATGAAGGGCTCGGGATCGAGCCCCAGCAGCTCGCCGAGCGTCCGCAGGAAGGCGGTGGTCGAATGCAGGCCGATCGGCGCTTGCAGATAGGGGCGCTCCAGCGCCTCGCAGAGCAGCCGGCCATATTCGCGGTAGAGGCAGATATTGACCTCGGCATCGGCCAGGCGCTGCACCTCGGCGAGATGGCTGCCGAGCGGGAAGCTCATATGGATCTCGGCGCCGATCCCCTCGACCAGGCGGCGGATCTCGGCGAGGTCGGAGGGCATGTTGAACATGCCATAGGCGGGGCCGATGATGTTGACCTTGGGCCTGGCCCCCTCCTTGCGCGGCTTGGCCTTCGGCACGATGCCGCGTTTGGCGCCATATTCGCTCCACAGCCAGAACAGGGCGCGGTCGGCGCATTGCCACTGGTCCTCGTCGATGGTCCGCGGCAGGAAGCGCTGGATGTTGGTGCCTTCCGGCGTGACGCCGCCGCCGATCATCTCGGCGATCGAGCCGGTGACCACCACGCTCGGGAGATGCGGGTCGAGCACCGCATTGGCGCGCTTCATCGCGCCCTCCGTGCCGTGCTGTCCGAGCTCCTCCTCGCCCAGCCCAGTGACCACGATCGGCAGTTCATGAGGCGGCAAAGCATCGGTGTAGTGCAGCACCGAGGTGACCGGCAGGTTCTCGCAGCCGACGGGGCCGTCGATGACGACCTGCAGCCCCTTGATGGCGCAGAAGACGTAGACAGCCCCCCAATAGCCGCCGGCGCGATCGTGATCCTGGACCAGCATCACGGGATCTCCTCGGCCATCGCCCTGGCCTTGGCGGCCCGCCGGGCGAATTTCTCGCGGAAATCGGGATGGTGCTTTGGCGTGTCCTGCCAGATGCCGGCGCTGTCGCCTTCGCCGACCCCGTCGAAGAAGCGCTGCATCGCCGCCATGCGGTCCTTGTTGGCCATCGCCGCATTGACGACCTGAGCGAGTGAGCCGGCGCCCGCCGGGCCGAAGAGCGGGCGCGCCGAAATCAGATTGGTGAAATACAGCGAGGGGATGCCCTGCTGCTTCGCCGCCTGCACGACGGGCGTGGTGCCGATCGCGAGATCCGGCTGGAACTCCGCCATCGCCGCCAGATCCTGCTCCAGCGTGGCGCGGAACTGCACCAGGACGCCGCGCTGCTCGAGCCAGGCGCGGTCCGGCTCCGACCAGGGGGTGCGCGGGCAGGCGGTGCCGACATAGCGCAGATCGGCCCCGCTCTCGACGAGCAGCCGCGCGACGAGCAGCTCCGACCCCTCATAGCCCGACAAAGTGATCCGGCCGCCGATCGGCCTGCTGGCCAGAGCCGCCCCGATCGCCGGGAGGATCGCGTTCTGCGCGGCGCCGACCAGCGCTGCCGGCACGCCGCAGGCCGCGCCGATGGCGGCGAGCCAGGCGGCCGTGCCCTCGACCCCGACCGGGCCGGAGCCGACGATGCCGCGCCCGGCCGCCTCGAATTCGCGGATCGAGGCGGTGTAGAAGGGGTGGATCGCCGCGACGACGGCGCAATCCAGCGCGGCATAGAGCTCCCGCCATTCCCGCGTGGGCACGACCGGGCCGGCGGCGAGGCCGAGCGGGGCGAGCAGCATGCCGATGCCGACGGGATCGGCCGGAAACATCTCGCCGAGCAGCGCCACCGTCGGGCGCTCCGGCCTGCCGGCGCGCGGGGCCGCGACCGGGCCGGCTTCGGCTTCCTTGCGGGCATAGGAGAGCATCGCGCCGGCGAGCACGTCCTTGGCCTCGGCATGGGTCGGCACGCCGAAGCCCGGCACGTCGATGCCGATGATGCGGACGCCGTTGATCTCCTTCGGCAGCAGCCGCAGCGGCACGCCGGAGGCCGAGGGAACGCAGAGATTGGTGACGACGATGGTGTCGTAGAGCGCGGGATCGGCGAGCTGGAAGACCGCCTCCCGGATATCCTCGAACAGCTTGCCGGTGACCAGCGTCTCGGAGTTGAACGGGACATAGCCGACGCTGCGGCGCGCCCCGTAGAAATGCGAGGTGAAGGTCAGGCCGTAGACGCAGCAGGCCGAGCCGGAAAGCACGGTCGCGGTGCGGCGCATCCGCAGCCCGACGCGCAGCGAGCCGAAGGCGGGGCACATGCTCTGCGGCTTGTCATGCGGGCCGACCGGATAATCCCGGGCGAATTGCTCCAGCATCGCGCTGCTGCCGGCGGCGGCCGCGGCCTCGCGCAGCGCCTGCTTGCCGGAATGGCAGCCGAGCCCGTCGCCCTGCGTCGCCGCCGCGTCGATGGCGGGGGCGGAGGCTGCGTCGGGGCGAGGCTGGTGGACTGTCATGGCGCGCCTCAGACCCGGTCGTAGACGATTTCGAGGGTGGCCTTCTTCAGCGCCGAGGGCCCGCACATGTCCTCCAGGGTCGCCGGGACGAGGACGACGTCGCGGCCGGTGCTCTCGCTCGAGAACAGGCCGAGCAGCGCATCCTGCGACAGCGGCGTCGGGCGCATCGGCGGCGCCTCCGAGACGTTCAGGCCGAGCTCCTCGAACAGGGACGCCCAGACGTCGCCGGGCCGGCCGATGATCTCGTAATTCGCGCTCTTGCGACGGATGTCGTCATTGGCCGGGATGGCGGCCAGCACCGGAATGCCCGCCTTTGCGCAGAAGGCCTGCGCCTCGCCGGTGCCGTCATCCTTGTTGATGACCATGCCCGCGACGCCGACATTGCCGCCGAGCTTGCGGAAATATTCCACCGCCGAGCAGACATTGTTAGCCACATAAAGAGACTGCAGGTCGTTGGAACCGACGACGATGACCTTCTGGCACATGTCCCGCGCGATCGGCAGGCCGAAGCCGCCGCAGACGACGTCGCCGAGAAAGTCGAGCAGGACGAAATCGAAGCCCCAATCATGGAAGCCGAGCTTTTCCAGCAGCTCGAAGCCATGGATGATGCCGCGCCCGCCGCAGCCGCGCCCGACCTCCGGGCCGCCGAGCTCCATGGCGTAGACGCCGTCGCGCTTGAAGCAGACATCGCCGATCGCGACCTCCTCCCCCGCGGCCTTCTTGCGCGAGGAGGTCTCGATGATGGTGGGGCAGGCCTTGCCGCCGAAGAGCAGCGAGGTGGTGTCGCTCTTGGGATCGCAGCCGATGAGCAGGACCTTCTTGCCCTGCTGGGCCATCATGTAGCTGAGATTGGCCAAAGTGAAGGATTTGCCGATGCCGCCCTTGCCGTAGATCGCGATGATCTGCGTCTCCTTGCTCGGCGCGGCGGTGGCGACGGCGTCCTGCGGCTCGGAGGCTTCCGCCCGCAGCCTCGCCGCCATGGCGGCGGCCGGAGAGGGGACCGGGTTGCGGATCTGGATGTTCATGCGCAGGCTCTCCAGTCCAGGACCATCTTCAGGCAGAGCGGATCGGTGAAGGCGGTGCGATAGGCGCTCTGCGCCTCGCTCGCGGCCTGACGGTGCGTGATCAGCCCGCCGAGCGAGAGCCGCCCCTGTGCAAGCAGCGCCGTCACGGCTTCGAGATCGGCCTGGCGCCACTCAGCAGCGACGCGCAGCCGCGCCTCGCGCATGAAGGCCGGTGGGAAGGCGAAGGAGATCGGCTGCTCGTAGAAGCCGGCTAGCGTGAGCTCGCCGCCGGGCGCCAGCCGCGCGATCAGCGCGTCCAGCTGCGCGGCGTCGCCGCTGACATCGGTGATCGCGCGATAGTCGCGGCGCGGATCGGCCTCCGCGGCGACCACATCATAGCCCTGCGCGCCGGCGTGGCGCCGCTCGTCGATGTCCCAGACCACCGGCTGCCCGCCGAGCGCCAGGGTGATCCGCGCCAGCAGCCGGCCGAGCACGCCATGGCCGATGATCAGCTCCGGCAGCTCATGGCCGGCGAGCGCGTGATGGGCCGTCGCGGCCAGGGCCAGCAGCACCGCGTTTTCTTCCAGCCCCTCGGGGATGGCGATGGCCTTGGCGGCGGGCACGACGAGATGCGAGGAGGCGCCGCCGAACAGGCCGCGTGCGGCCTTGAAGCCGCGAGACCCCGGTACGAAGACGCGTTCGCCGATCCGATGCCGCGCCTCGGGCCCCGCCGAGAGGATGCGGCCGACGCTCTCATAGCCCGGCACCAGCGGGTACCCCATCCCGGGGAAATCCGGCATGCGGCCCGACCAGAGCAGGCGTTCGGTGCCGGTCGAGATGCCGCTCCATTCGGTGGCGACCACGACATCGCCCTCGCCGGGAGCCATCAGCTCGAGCTGGCTGAGCGCCAGCTGCCGGGGACTTTCGAGGAGGACGGCCAAGGCTCGCATAGGGGCACCCCGGGCAGGGTGGCGCTCGGTTGAGCCGCGTCACCGCCTGATGTGTCAGGTTAGAACAACGATTTCATATGTCAATTCTATTTGACACTCGTGCTGTCAGGAACGCTCGCGACGATCGCCGCCATCAGCAGCGGCCGGCGCGTCGCGAGCGGTTTCACGGCGGTGAAACCCGCCCGCTGCAGCATGGCGCAGAGCTCGGCCGGGGTGCGGGCCCGGCCGCTGCCCATCGCCAGGAGGTAGAAGCCGAAATAGGCGTCGGCCATGCGCGCCGTGCCGGGGAGGCCCGCCATCGGTTCGGCGATCAGCAAGGTCGCGCCCGGTACCATGGCCTGCCGCAGCCGCGTCAGCAGCGCCCGCACCGCATCATCGTCGTGATCGTGCAGTACCCGCACCAGAGTGACGAGATCGGCGCCGCCGGGCAGCGGATCGCGATGCATGTCGCCGCCGATGGCGCGGGCGCGATCGGTGAGCCCCGCCTGCGCGAAGCGCAATGTCGCCCGCTCCGCGACCGCGGGGAGATCGAACACGGTCAGCGTCGCGGCGGGGGCGTGGCGGGCGATGGCGCGCAGGAAGGCACCGTCCCCGCCACCGATGTCGAGCACCGCGCGGTGGCGGCGGAAATCATGGGCCGCAACCAGATCGTCGGCGACGAAATGCTGCGAATCCGCCATCAACGCGCTATAGGCGGCCACTGCATCGGGCGCGGCGTCGGAGGGGCTGGCGCTGGTCGCGTAATCCCAGAATCCTTCGAGGCGGGTCGGCCTGCCTTCGCCGCGCAAAAGCCCGACCGGATCGGCGAGATCGGCATAGAGCAGCCGGTGATGGGCGATCATCCGGGCGATGCCGGGATTGCCGCGCAGAGCCGCGCCCAGCATGGCGAGGCCGTAACGGCCGCCGGCCCGCCGCTCCAGCAGATCGAGCGCGACGGCGCCGTCGAGCAGCCGCACCGCCGCCGCCTCCGGTAATTGTGTGCGGGAGGCGATGCCGGCGAGATCGAGCGGCTCCGGCTCGAGCATCTCGAACAGGCCGAGCTCGACGCAGGCGGCCAGGATCTGGGCGTAGACGAAGCCGGCGCAGAGATCGAACAGAGCCTGCGATTGCCGGGTCGCGATCGGCCGGGTCAACGGAAACCCCGCCGCGAAGCGCTGGAAGGCCGGGCTCGCGACCAGCCGGTTGCGCCAGGCGGCGAGGCGGTCGCGCATCAGGCGGCGCGGCGCGCCAGCCCCGCCGGCAGGAAGCTCCTGGCCGTCAGGCCGATCAGGGTGCCGAGCTCGACCCGCCCCGGACAGGCGGGAATCGCGTCGATGGCTTCCAGGACAAGGCTGTCGAGCTGGGCGATCGCCGGCCCGAGCCCGCGTTCCAGCGCGAGATTGGGCCGCAGATGCGCGGCGTCCTGGCCGCAGGGCTTGCCGAGCTCGTCGGGCGTCGCGGCGACGTCACGGATATCGTCGGCGATCTGGAAGGCTTCGCCGAGCTTTTCGCCGAGGCTTCGCCAGGCCTGATGGGCGACGCCCGCCGCGGCGGCGCCCGCCATGGTCGCGCCGGCGAAGAGCGCGCCGGTCTTGGCCTGGTGATAGAGGCTGCAATCGACCTCGCTCTCGGATTCCCAGGCCTGCCCGGCGACGATGCCGCCGCGGCTGCCGACGGCCGCGCCGACGACGCGGATCAGCGCGGCGAGACGCTGCGGCTGCAGGGCGCCGGCCTCGGCCAGCGTCTCGAAGGCGAGGACGATCAGCGCATCGCCCGCGAGAATGGCGAGCGGCTCGCCGAAGGCTTTGTGAACCGAGGCCTTGCCCCGCCGGATCGCGGCATCGTCGAAGCAGGGCAGATCATCATGCACCAGCGAGGCGCAATGCAGGAATTCGATCGCGGCCGCGGCGGCGTTCGCGGTGGCCGGCTGGCTGTCGCCGCAGGCCGCCGCGACCGCCAGCGTCAGCCGCGGGCGGATGCGGGCGCCGCCGGGGAAGACGGCGTGGCGCATCGCCTGCGCGAGCAGCGGCGGGCAATGCTGGCGATGGGCGGCGGCGAGGGCGAGATCGAGGGTCTGTTCGATGCGTGAGCCTGCGTCCATCGCCCTCTCCCGTCACAAATGTTTATGTTCATTGTCACGTTATGTGTAAGTTAATCTGGACACATGCTGGGGCCTTGTCAATCGAGGCCGGCTCAGGGACAGGCAGGGTGCATGGCGCGGCAGCGCATCGTGGTGATCGGGGCCGGGATCGGCGGGCTGGTGGCGGCGCTGCTGCTGGCGGCCCAGGGCCATACCGTGACGCTGGTCGAGAAGGAGGCCGAGCCGGGCGGCAAGATGCGCCGCGTCACGGTCGGCGGCAGCGTCATCGACGCCGGCCCGACCGTGATGACGATGCGCTGGGTGTTCGACCGGATCTTCAGCGACATCGGCGCCGGGCTCGACGATCATCTGCGGCTGGAGCGGGCCGCCATCCTCGCCCGCCATGCCTGGAGCGACAGCGAGCGGCTCGATCTCTTCGCCGATCGCCGCGCCTCGGCCGATGCGATCGGCGCATTCGCGGGGCCGAGGGAAGCCGGCAATTTCCTCGCCTTCTGCGAGCAGTCCCGCGCCGTGCACGATGCGCTGAAGGATAGTTTCATGGCGCGGGAGCGGCCGGGACCGCTCGCCCTCGTCCGGCGGGCGGGGCTCGGCCCGCTGCTGCAGGCCAACCCGTTCGGCACCTTGTGGGGCGCGCTCGGCCGGCGCTTCGGCGATCCGCGCCTGCGCCAGCTCTTCGCCCGCTACGCCACCTATTGCGGCTCCTCGCCCTTCGCCGCCCCGGCCATCCTGATGCTGGTCGCCCATGTCGAACAGGAGGGGGTCTTCCTGGTCGAGGGCGGCATGCACCGGCTGGCGCAGGTGCTGGCGGAGCTGGCGCAGGCGCGGGGCGCGACCTTGCGCTACGGACAGGCGGCCGGCGAGATCCTGATCGCCGATGGCCGCGTCGGCGGCGTCAGGCTCGCCGATGGCGAGGAGATCCCGGCCGCGATCGTGATCAGCAACGCCGATCTGAACGCCCTCGCCTCGGGCCGGCTCGGCGGCGCCGTGGCGCGCCACGCGGCGCCGGTGCCGGCGCGGGCCCGCTCGCTCTCGGCCGTGACCTTCGCACTGCGCGCCGAGACCAGCGGCTTTCCGCTGCAGCGGCACAATGTCGTGTTCGGCCGCGACTACCGCGCCGAATTCGACGCGATCTTCAAGCGCGGCCGGCTGCCGGACGACCCGACCATCTATGTCTGCGCGCAGGATCGCGACGGTGAGGGATCGATGGCGGGCGGCGTTCCGGAGCGGCTGCTCATCCTCGTCAACGCGCCGCCATCGGGCGACGGCGCGCCATTGCCGCAAGCGGAGATCGAACGATGCAGGGACCGCGTGTTCACGAAGCTCGCCCGATGCGGGCTCACGATCGCCCCCGGGGCGGAGCTGACGACGCAGCCGGCGGATTGGGAGAGGCTGTATCCGGGGACCGGCGGGGCGCTCTACGGAAGGGCGACGCATGGGGCGCTGGCGAGCTTCGCGCGGCCGGGCAGCCGCTCGCGGCTGAAGGGGCTGTACTGGGCGGGGGGCAGCGTGCATCCGGGGCCGGGCGTGCCGATGGCGGCGCTGTCGGGGCTGCTGGCGGCGCAGGCGGTGGCGGCGGACCTCGCTTCGACCTGACCATCCCGGCAGGCGGCTATGCCTGGTGGTATGCCGATGCCTTCAGCGACGACGGCCGCTATGGCATCAGCCTGATCGCTTTCATCGGCAGCGTGTTCTCGCCCTATTACGCCTGGGCGCGCCGGGGCGGGCCCGCCGATCCGCGCGAGCATTGCGCGCTGAACATCGCCCTGTACGGGCCGGGCGTCGGCCGCTGGACGATGACGGAGCGCGGCGGAAGGCTTGTCTCGGTCGGCCCCGAGCGGCTGGTGATCGGACCCAGCGCGCTTAGCTGGGACGGGACGACGCTGACCGTGACGGTCGACGAGATCGGGATGCCGCTGCCGGTGCCGCGGCGCGTGCGCGGGGTGGTGCGGATCACGCCGCGGGCGATCACCGACCATCGCGTCCTGCTGAACGCCGACGGCCGGCATCGCTGGTGGCCGATCGCCCCGCTGGCGGAGGTCACGGTCGATCTGGACAGGCCGGCGCTGCGCTGGAGCGGCCCCGGCTATCTCGACATGAACCAGGGCGACGCGCCGCTGGCCGAGGGGTTCCGCGACTGGCACTGGTCGCGCGGGCCGCTGCGGGACGGCGCGGCGGTGCTCTATGGCGGCACCCGCCGCGACGGCTCGCGCTTCGATCTCGGCTGGCGTTTCGGCCCGGACGGCCAGTCGACCCCGCTCGCTCTGCCGCCGCCTGCGCATCTGCGCAGGAGCGGCTGGCTGATCCCCCGCGAAACGCGCAGCGAGCCCGGCCGTCCGGCCGCGCTGATCCGCACGCTGGAGGACACGCCCTTCTATGCCCGCTCGCTGGTGCGCATGGGGCTCGAGGGCGAGAGCGTCACCGCCATGCATGAGAGCCTGGCGCTGGATCGCTTCGTCAGCCCCGTGGTGCAGGCGATGCTGCCGTTCCGGATGCCGCGTCGCGGCTGAGGCCGGATTCGGCGGGCGGATCCGGGGTCGCCGCCGCCATGGCGCGACGCTCCGCCGCCTTCGCCGCGTCCTTCATCTTCTCGCGCCGCAGATCCCAGAGCTGCCAGAAGCCGAAGCCGAGGCAGAGGCCGAGCGTCAGCAGCATTTCCGCGATGATCAGGGTGCTGGAGGCCATCGCCTTCTCCGCTCAGGGCCGCCTGATCGCCGTCCGCTCGATGCGGCCGAGCCGCTCGAACATCTCGATGACGGAGGTGGCACGGGCGGTGAAGTTCCACCAGGGCGCGCCGCCGATCCGCAGCGGCGGGCGCGCGGGAGCCGGCATCATGGCGACGGCCTCGACCAGCCCGGCATTGGCCGGCAGCGGCGGCAGGGCGAGCCGCGCCTCGTCGTCACGGACGGGCAGCATGGCGCGCGCCAGGAGCGCGAGCTTGCGCCGCCTGCCGACGACGGCGCGGCGCGAGACGGAATCGCAGCCCTGGCGCCGCACCTCCCCGCCGATCTCGGCATAGATCAGCCGCGCGGCGCGGATTCCGGCCCGGCAGCCGGCCGGCAGCCGGGCGATACCAGCATCGGCACCGAGATAGAGCCGGTCGGCCTCGCCCAGCAGGCGCTCCACCAGCCGCGCCAAAGCCGCCGAGGGGACGGGGTCCTGCAGGAAGCGATCGGGGTCGAGCCCTTCCGCCCGCAGCCAGTCGAGCGGCAGATAGAGCCGGCCGCGCCGCGCATCCTCGCCGATGTCGCGGGCGATATTGGTCAGTTGCATGGCGATGCCGAGATCCGCCGCCCGCGCCAGAACCTCGGGGCTGCGCCGCTCCATCACCGTCGCCATCATCACGCCGACGCTGCCGGCGACGCGGGCGGCATAGTCGCAGAGCTCGGCGAAGCTCTGATAGCGCCGCCCCGCCGCATCCCAGGCGAAGCCCTCGATCAGCGCGAGCGGAACCGCCTGCGGCAGGGCGAAGCGGCGGACGACCGCAGCGAAGGCCCGGTCGGCGGGATGATCCTGGGGCCGGCCGGCATAGGCATCGCCGATGCGCCGCCGCAAGGCCTCGACGGTCGCGGGATCGGAGGGGCCGTCATCGATCGCGTCATCGGCGAGGCGGCAGAAGGCGTAGAGCGCCGTCGCCGGGCCGCGGATCTCGCGCGGCAGCAGGAGCGAGGCGGCATAGAAGGATTTCGACCCCGCGCGAAGGAGCCGGTGGCAGGCGGCGAGATCGGCGGGGGCGGGCTCAAGCCAGTTCTGTCGCATGGGGCACCACCGTGTCGAGGATTCTGGCGGAGGACAGGACGCCGGGCAGCCCGGCGCCGGGATGCGTGCCGGCGCCGACGAGGAAGAGCCGCTCGACCTCCTCGCTGCGGTTATGCGGGCGGAACCAGGCGCTCTGCAGCAGGCGCGGCTCCAGCCCGAAGGCCGCGCCATGGGCGGAGAGCAGCTCGCGTTCGAAGTCGCGCGGCGTCATCAGGCGCGAGGTGACGAGCGCCTCGCCCAGCCCCGGCAGCAAGGTCGCCTCCAGCCGCGCCTGGATGCGGCGCCGGAACGGCTCGGCCTCCGCCGCCCAGTCCAGGCCGCCCTGCAGATTGGGGACCGGCACCAGCGCATAGAAGGCGTCGCAGCCATCGGGGGCGAGGCTCGGATCCGTCGCGGTCGGCCGATGGAGATAGAGGCTGAAATCCGCCGAGAGCCGCTTCGCCTCGAAGATGTCCTCGATCAGCCCGCGATAGCGCGGCCCGAACTGGATGGCGTGATGCGGCACCGACTCATAGCGGCGCCGCGTGCCGAAATACCAGACGACGACGCTCATCGAATGGCGGGCGCGGGCCAGCTTGCGGTCGCTCCAGCGCCGCCTGGTCACGGAGGGCAGCAGCGTGCCGTAGGTATGCGCCGCATCGGCATTGGAGACGACGATCTCGGCGCCGATCCGCTCCCCCGATGCGAGCATGACGCCGGTGGCGCGGCCGGACGCCGTGGTGATCTCCCGCACCTGCGCGCCATAGCGGATCCGCGCGCCCTGGCCCTTCGCAAGGCTGAGCAGGCCCGCGACCAGCGCCCCGGTGCCGCCCTGGGCGAAATGCACGCCATGGGCGCGTTCGAGATGGATGACGAGCGCGTAGATCGCCGTGACGGCGAAGGGATTGCCGCCGATGAACAGCGGATGAAAACTCAACGCGGTGCGCAACCGCTCGTCGCGAACATGGCGGGCGGCGAGGGCATGGACGCTGCGGTCGGCCCGCAGCCGCGCCATGCCGGGCAGGGCCCGGAGCATGTCGCGCAGGCTGCCGAAGGGGACATGCGCCAATTGCTCGAAGCCGACGCGGTAGATCGCCTCGGCCCGGCGCAGGAAGGCCGCGTAGCCCTCGACATCGCCGGGGGCCAGCGCGGCGACCCGGTCTCGCATCGCCGCATCGTCGCCGGAGCAGTCCAGCGTCGTGCCATCGTCGAAATACAGCCGGTAGAACGGGTCCAGCGGGGTCAGGCGGATATCGTCCTGCATCCGCCGCCCGCATAAAGCCCACAGCTCCTCGAACAGGAAGGGCGCTGTGACGATGGTCGGCCCGGCATCGAAGGTGAAGCCGTCCTGGCGGAAGACCCGCGCCCGTCCACCCGGCTGATCGAGGTTTTCCAGGATGGTGACGCGGTAGCCGCGGGCGCCGAGACGGATCGCCGCGGCGAGGCCGCCGAAGCCGGCGCCGATGATCACCGCATGCGGCCGCCTGTCCGGCGCGGCCTCAGTGGCGGGGCGGGACGGGTAATGGCGCTGGGGCAGGCGCGTCAACATAATTGGACATCGTATATGTCAATTGGATGGGCGCAAGTCATTCCGCTCCTCCATGAAGGCGTAAATCAGCCGGGCGATCAGAGCGGGATCCTCCTCATGCACGAGATGCCCGCCCGCGACCCTGTGGAGCCGGGCCCGGGGCAGGCGTTCGGCGAGCGCGGCCGCCTCCGCGGGGCGCACCGCCCTGTCGGCGCTCCCCGCGATCAGCAGGATCGGCAGGTCGAGTTTCGAGAAGTCCCGCCCCAGCCCGTGCAGGTCCCAATGCGCCATCATCGCCAGAGTGGAGGCGACATGGACGCGGCTGGCGAAGAGCCGCTGGTAGAAGCGCAGCCCCGCCGCGTCGATCTGCGATCCCGTCCCTTCCAGCAGGTTTTCGACGGCGCCGGCACTTCCCGCGCGCCAGGCGAAGAAGCGCGGCACCAGCGGGTTCAGCACCAGCAGCCGGGCCAGAGACGGGAAGAGCTGCGAGGCGACGCCCCGGAACGGCAGCAGCGCGCCGTTGAGGCTGACGATCGCGCGCGGCCGCACCGCCTTGTCCAGCACCAGGCGCAGCGCGATGGCGGCGCCGGCGGAATGGCCGACGATGATTTCCGGCGACATGGCGAGCTGCCCGAGCAAGGCGGCGACGGCGCGGGCCATGGCCGGCAGCGAGAGGCGCTCCGGCTCCGGCGCCTCAGTGAAGCCATGGCCGGGCAGATCCGGAGCGACGATCGTGAAGCGCTCCGCCAGCAGCGGGGCGAGGCCGCGCCAGGAATGGGTGGCGGCGCCGGTGCCGTGCAGCAGCAGCAGCACGGGCCCCTGCCCCATGATCTGGACATGCCAGCGCAACCCCGCCGCCGTCACGAAGCGGCTCGCGGCACGGTTCGGCCAATCCTGCCCGTCGCGCTGCCAGGACAGGGCGCTCATGGCGGCGCCATCGGGGGCGGCATGGTCAGCGCCCCGGCAGCAGCGCGCCGACGGCACGGCCGACGCTGGCGGCGTCGGCCTGCGGCAGCGGCACGTAGCGCGCCCCCATTTCCTGCGCCAGCGCCGCGGCCTGGCGCTGCGGCTGCGGGGAGGTGTCGATCAGCAGGGCGCGCAGCCCCGCCCCGCGCAGGGCGAGCGCGGCCTGCATCGCATCTTCCTGCGCCTTGACGCGGCCGGGCTGACCGTCGCGGTCGATATTGGCGCGGCCATCGGTCATGAAGACCAAGGCCGGGGTCCGGCCCTTGCGGGCGACGCCCTCCGCCAGAGCGGCGGCGGCGGCGATGGCGGTGGCGAGCGGGGTGGCACCGCCGGCCGGCAGCGCGGCGAGCGCACGTTCGGCGGCGACGAGGGAGCGGGTCGGCGGCAGCACCAGCTCGGCCTCCCGTCTGCGGAAGGCGATCAGCGCGACCTCGTCGCGGCGGATATAGCATTCGGCCAGCAGCAGCCTGACCGCGCCTTTCGCTTCGGCGAGGCGCTGCAGCGCCGAGGAACCCGAAGCATCGACGATGAACAGCGTCGCCGTCTCGCTGCGCTGCCGGTAGCGGGCGACGCGAAAATCGCCGCGGCGGATGATGAGGCCGCTGCGGTCCGGCTGCTCGCGCCGGCGCAGGGTCTGCCAGGGCGCGGCGGCGCGCAGGGTCTCGACGATGGCGAGCCGCGCGCCCCGGCCGGTCTCGCCCGGACGCGCGCCGATGCTGCGCCCGCGCAGCGCCGAGCTCTGCATCAGCCCGGCCTTGCCCGCCGTGCCGGCGCGGGAGCGGCCGCCCTGGGCAAGGAGCTGCGCCAGCAGGCCGGCAGGGATCGCCGCGCGCGCGGCTTCGAGGACGAGATCGTCGAGCTCCGCCGGCCGGTCCTTCGCCGCCGGGTCCTCCGCCTCCACCGGGTCGGGCTGGGGCGGTGGCGGCGGCGCGTCCTCGGGCTGCGAGGCCGCGGGGTTCTGCGTGGCGCGCGGAGCCAGGACGAGCGCCGCGGCCAGAGCCGCATCCTCCTGCGCGACCGCCTCGCGCCCCGCCAGCGCGGCGAGCATCCGCGCCGCCTTCACCGCCTGCAAGGGCGCGCGGCCGGAGCCGATGCCGAGCGCCAGGCAGGCGGCGCAGAGGGCCTCTATCGCCTCGTCGCCGATCGTGATGCCAGGCAGCCGCCTGCGCGCATCGGTCAGGTCGGCCGGGTCGATGCCGTCCGGCGCGATGTCGCGATGGCTGAGGCCGGTGAGGTCCAGCATCAGGCCGAGCCGCTCGGTCAGGGCGGGCGGTGGCGCCTCGTCGAGACTCGCCCCCTCGTCCAAGGCGAGGATGCCGATGCGGCTGAGCGGGCCGCTGCCAGATAAGTCGCGCGCGGCCGCGACCTCGCCGCTGTCCAGCACCGCGGCGAGCCGCGCCGCGAGCCCGGTCTCCATCCGTTCGGCCATGGCCGCGACGAGAACGCCGCCATCGCTCTCGGCCAAGAGACCGCGTTCGCTGACCGGCCGGCCGCTCGCCAGGGTCGCCGCGAGATCGAGCCCGCCATGCAGGCGCGCATCGGCGATCTGCGCCGGGAGACGCCGGAGCGGGCGGCCGTCCAGGAGCCGCGCCAGCCGCGCCAGCAGCGCCTCCCGCACCGGGCCGGCCGGCGCCCGCAGGCTGAGCCCGCCCAAAGCCGCGGGATCGAGCGCGAGCAAGGCGATGGCGATCTCCGCCCGCTGCCAGAGCGAGGGCGGCTCGGGGATCGCGGCGCCTGCGCCGCTCACGGCCCGAACACCTCGGTGAGGGCGCGGTCGACCCGCAGCGTGGCGCGGGCCTCGTCCAGCGGGTTTCGGCGCAGCCGGTGGCGCAGCGCCATCGGCGCGACGCTGCGGATATGGCAGTCCAGCACCTCCGCCTTGCCCTCCAGCGCCGCGAGGGCGCGGGCCGCCCGGATCAGCGTGAGCTCCCCGCGCAGCCCGTCGGTGCCGAGATGCAGGCAGAGCTCCGCCGCCCGGTGCAGGGCGGCGTCGGAGGTGACCAGTTCGGGCAGGCGCTTGCGCCCGGCGGTGAGCCTGCGGCCCAGCGCCGCGTCCTTCGCCCGCCACAGCGCGATGAAGCCCTCGGGATCCCGGTCGAAGGCGTCGCGCCGCTTCACCACCTCGATCCTTGTCGGCAGATCGGCCGGCGTCGTCACCTCGACGGAGAGGCCGAAGCGGTCGAGCAGCTGCGGCCGCAGCTCGCCTTCCTCCGGATTGCCGCTGCCGACGAGGACGAAGCGGGCGGGATGGCGCAGGCTCAGCCCCTCCCGCTCCACAACGTTCTCGCCCGAGGCGGCGACGTCGAGGAGGACGTCGACGAGATGATCCTCGAGCAGATTGGCCTCGTCGATATAGAGGAAGCCGCGATGGGCGCGGGCGAGAAGCCCGGGCTGGAAGGCCTTTTCGCCGCTGACCAGCGCCTTTTCGAGGTCGAGCGCGCCGACCACCCGGTCCTCGGTCGCGCCGAGCGGGAGATCGACGACGGGCACGGGGACGAGATGGGTCTTCTCGCCGCGGGCGGCGGGATCGGGCGCGCGGTTATAGGGATCGCCGACCACGGCGCGCATCGGCGGCAGCAGCGCGGCCAACGCCCGCACGGCCGTGGATTTGCCGGTGCCGCGATCGCCGAAGATCAGCACGCCGCCGATGCTCGGATCGATCGCCGCCAGCAGCAAGGCTCGCTTCATCTCCTCCTGCGCGACGATGGCCGAGAATGGGAAAGGCTTGGCCATGGGGCTCTCCGTCACCCGGCTTCGGCGCGCTGGGCCGTCGGTTTCGCGGCTCTCACGACGCCACCGCCTCGGCGAGGCGCGGCGGCAGGCGGAAGACCACCTCCTCCTCCTCGCCGTCGAGCTCCCTCACCGTTACGCTGCGAAACCCGCGCAGATGATCGATGGTCTCCTGGACGAGCCGCTCCGGCGCGGAGGCGCCGGCGCTGAACCCGACCGTGTCGACCTCGGCGAACCAGGCCGGATCGATCGCGTCCGGCCCCTCGATCAGGCGGCTCTCGACTCCGCATTGGGCGCCGACCTCGCGCAGCCGGCTGGAATTCGACGAGGAGCTGGACCCGATCACCAGGATCAGCTCGCAATGGCGCGCCATTTCCTGCACCGCCGCCTGGCGGTTCTGCGTGGCGTAGCAGATATTGCGGGTATCGGGCCCGATGATCCCCGGGAAGCGCCGGGACAGCGCCGCGATGACCTCGCGCGTATCCTGCAGGCTGAGGGTCGTCTGGGTGATGTAGGCGACGCGGCCGGCGTCGCGCACCACGAGATCCTCCACCTCCTCGGGCGTCGCCAGGACATGCAGCCGGCCCGCGATCTGCCCGCGCGTGCCCTCGACCTCGGCATGGCCCTCATGGCCGATCAGCACCACGTCATAGCCGAGCTCGGCATAGCGCCGGCCCTGGTTGTGGACCTTGCTCACCAGCGGGCAGGTGGCGTCGATCACGTCGAGCCCGCGCGCGGCCGCCGCGGCCTCGACGCTGCGGGACACGCCATGGGCGGAGAAGATCGTGGTGGCGCCGCGCGGGATCTGGTCGACCTCGCCGACGAAGACCGCGCCCCTTTCGCGCAGCCCCTCGACGACATGGGTGTTGTGGACGATCTCGTGGCGGACATAGACGGGCGCGCCGTGCCGGGCCACGGCCCGCTCGACGATCTCGACCGCGCGCACCACGCCGGCGCAGAAGCCGCGCGGCTTCGCCAGCAGCACCGTCAGCGGGCGCAGGCCGTGCCGGCTCATCGCGCCGGCTCCTGGACCAGCCGCAGCGCCGCCGCGCCGGCCGAGGCGCTGCGCCCGGCGGCGAGGACGGGGCGGCAGAGGCGCAGCGCGGTGTCGGCGATGGAGCCGGCATCGAGCCCCGCCTGGGCATACATCCGCGCCTGGGTGTCGTGGTCCTGGAACAGGTCCGGCAGGCACAGGGTCTTCACCTTCAGCCCGTGGGAGAGCAGGTCCATATCGGCCAGAGCATGCAGCACGAAGGAGCCGAACCCCCCGACGGAGCCTTCCTCGACGGTGATCAGCGCCTCGTGATGCAAAGCGAGCCGGGCCAGGAGCGGCCGGTCGAGCGGCTTGGCGAAGCGGGCATCGGCGACGGTGGTGGAGACACCCAGCCGCTCCAGCCGCTCGGCCGCCTCGAGGCATTCGGCCAGCCTCGTCCCGTAGGAGAGCAGAGCGATGCGTGTGCCCTCGCGCAGGACACGGCCGCGGCCGATGGCGAGCGGCACGCCCTCGGCCGGCAGCGCCACGCCGGTGCCGTCGCCCCGGGGATAGCGGAAGGCGATCGGCCCCGTGTCATGGGCCCGGGCGGTGGCGACCATATGGACGAGCTCCGCCTCGTCGGCCGGCGCCATCAGCACGAAATTCGGCAGGCAGCCGAGATAGGCGGTGTCGAAGGCGCCGGCATGGGTGGCGCCGTCGGCCCCGACCAGCCCGGCCCGGTCGATGGCGAAGCGGACCGGGAGGTTCTGCAGCGCGACGTCATGGACGATCTGGTCGAAGGCCCGTTGCAGGAAGGTGGAATAGATCGCGCAGAAGGGTTTCAGGCCCTGGCAGGCGAGGCCGGCCGCGAAGGTGACGCCATGCTGCTCGGCGATGGCGACGTCGAAGAAGCGCTCCGGATGCGCCTTGGCGAAGAGGTCGAGCCCCGTGCCGGAGGGCATGGCCGCGGTGATGGCGACGATGGCGGGGTCGCGCGCCGCCTCCGCCACCAGCGCCTGGGCGAAGATTTTGGTATAGGCGGGCACGGCCGAGACCGGCTTGTCCTGCGCGCCGGTCGCGACGTCGAACCTGACGACGGCATGGTATTTGTCGGCCGTCGCCTCGGCCGGGGCGTAGCCCTTGCCCTTCTGGGTGACGACATGCACGAGGATCGGCCCCTGCCCGGCATCGCGCACATTGCGCAGCACCGGCAGCAGATGGTCGAGATTATGCCCGTCGACCGGGCCGACATAATAGAAGCCGAGCTGGTCGAACAGGGTCCCGCCGGTCAGATAGCCGCGGGCATGCTCCACCGCGCGGGTGATGCCGCGGTCGAGCCGCTTGCCGAAGCGCCGCGTCAGCTGGCGGCCATGGTCGCGCAGAGACAGATAGGCCTTGCCCGAGAGCAGCTTGGCGAGATGCGCCGAGAGCGCGCCGACGGGCGGGGCGATCGACATGTCGTTGTCGTTGAGGATGACGATCAGCCGCTTGCCGAGGGCACCGGCATTGTTGATCGCCTCATAGGCCATGCCCGCCGACATCGCGCCGTCGCCGATCACCGCGACGACATGGCCGTCCTCGCCCTTGAGATCGCGCGCCACGGCGAAACCCAGCGCCGCCGAGATCGAGGTGGAGGTGTGGGCGGCGCCGAACGGGTCATAGGCGCTCTCGCTGCGTTTGGTGAAGCCCGACAGCCCGCCGCCCTGGCGCAGGGTCCGGATGCGGTCGCGCCGCCCGGTCAGGATCTTGTGCGGATAGGCCTGGTGACCGACATCCCAGATCAGGGTGTCGCGCGGCGTATCGAAGAGATGGTGTAGCGCCACCGTCAGCTCGACCACGCCGAGCCCCGCCCCGAGATGACCGCCGGTGACGGAGACCGCGTCGATGGTTTCGGCTCGCAGCTCATCCGCGAGCTGGCGGAGCTCGCCGGGACTCAGCCCGCGCAGATCGGCCGGAGATGCGATGCGGTCGAGCAAGGGCGTCTGCGGCATCGGTGGTCCCCCATCGCGATCTCTCGGCCAAACTGTCAACCTGAATTAACACATTGATGTAAGCCTGGCGATACAGTACGAAGGAGTTGCGGGAGATGCAATCGCCTTGCTGGCCCTCTTCGAACAGGCCGGCAGCGTCTGAGCCCGCAGCTGCCCGGCTCCGCGCGTCGCGGCGTTCGGGCGGCGAAATGCCGCCGACTGGAGGCTTGTCCCGTTAGTGGAGCGCCCTAGTCTCGAATCGGAATGATTCCAGGAGGACGCCCGCCATGAACAGCATTACCTACGCCGCCGCTGCCATTGTCCTTGCCTTCGGTCCGGCGCTCGTCTCACCGGCCCAGGCCCAGGACGCCGCGGCGGGAGAGAAAGTCTTCCTGCAGTGCCGCGCCTGCCACCAGGTCGGCGAGACCGCGAAGAACGGGGTCGGGCCGCAGCTCAACGGCATCCTGTCGGGCCAGCGCAAGGCGGGGACGGCGGCCGGCTATACCTATTCCGCCGCCTACAAGGCCCTGGACAAGACCTGGACGGAGGAGAATTTCCGCGTCTACATCAAGGATCCGCGCGGCGTGACCCCGGGCACCAAGATGGTCTATCCCGGGCTGAAGGACGAGGCACGGATCAACGAACTCGTCGCCTATCTCAAGCAGTTCGGCATGGACGGCAAGAAGCCCTGAGGCCTGCGCCGGCCGCGACGATCGAGGGCGGGTCCGCCGGGACCCGCCCTTTCGCGTTCAGGATGCCAGTTTCAGCGCCTGACCGGCCGCGGCCGGGGTGCCCCGCCCGCCATCGGCGGTGACGAAGCCCGCCACCATCGCATCGAGCCCGCGCATCTGGCCGGAGAGCTGGCGCGCCGCCTCCAGGCTCTGCTCGGCCAGCGCCGCATTGCGCTGCGTGGTCTCGTCGAGATGCTCGGTCGTCCGGCTCACCTCCTCGATCCCCGTCGCCTGCTCGCCGCTGGCGGCGGCGATCTCCGCCACCGCGGCGGAAAGCGACTGGGAGGCGGTGAGAATATCCGCCAGCGAATCCCCGGCGGAGCGGACGAGCTTGACCCCGCCCGCGACCTCCTCTTCCGAGGTCGCCAGCAGCGCGCTGATGTCCTTCGCCGCGGCGCTGGAACGTTGCGCCAGCGCCCGGACCTCGGAGGCCACCACCGCGAAACCGCGGCCGGCATCGCCCGCACGCGCCGCCTCGACGGCGGCGTTGAGCGCCAGGAGATTGGTCTGGAAGGCGATCTCGTCGATGACCGAGGTGATGTCGGTGATGCGGCGCGAGTTCTGCTCGATCCGCCCGATGGCGGCGATGGCCTCACCGGCGATGGCGCCGCCGCGCTCGGCCAGCGCCATCGTCTCGCTGGCGCGGCCGGCGGCCTGCCTGGCCGATTGGGCGCTGGAGCGGACCGACGCCGCGAGCTGCTCCATGGTGGCGGCGGTCTCGACCAGCGCGCTCGCCTGCTCCTCGGTGCGCGAGGCGAGATCGTCCGAGCCGCTGCGGATCTCCTCCGAGAAGCCGGTGGCGGTGCGGGTGGTCTGCTGGACCTTGGCGATGGTCTGCGAGAGCCGCAGATTGGTCTGGTTGATCTCGTCGCGCAGCGTGCCGAAGACGCCGGCGTAATCGGTGCCGATCATGCGGCTGAAATCGCCCTGGGCGATCGCCGACAGGCTCGCCGCGAAATCCAGCATCGCCGATTGGACGGTCGCCGAGACCGTGTTGAGCCCCTGGGCGATCTCCAGCGCGGCTCCCGATTTGCTGGCGAGATCGAGCTGGCGGCTGAATTCGCCGCGCCCCGCCTCGGCGACGACGCAGGCAATCTCCTGCTGCGCCGCGAGATCGGCCGTGACGTCGTTCCAGAGCATGGTGTGGCCGATGACGCCGCCATCGCCGCCGAGGATGTAGCTCATCGCGACATGGATGGTGCGGCCGGCGATCTCGTATTTCACCTGGCGCGCGCGCCCGTCATCGCTCAGGACGAGGCGCGAGAGGCGCGGATTCAGGCGGTAGCAATCGATCGACTGCCCGGCCATGGAAGCGACGGAGAAGCCGGGATCGCCGGCCTGGAAGGCCGGTTCGAGCTCGGACAGCAGCCGGTGCAGGCCGCTGCTGATCACCACGATCCGCTCCTGCGGATCGGTGATCATCAGGCAGGTGCCCGAGGCTTCGATCGCGGCATTGTTCAGGGCCTGGACGGCGCCGAGCTGCTGGAACTGCTGCAAGGCGCGGGCGATCTCCCCGATCTCGTTGCGCTTGGCGGCATGGGCCACCGGCGAGGCGTAATCGCCATGCTGGAAGCGGCGGATCGTGCCGACGAGATCGTTGATGGGGTGCTTGATCGAGCGCAGGATGGAGACGCCCAGGATGATGGTCAGCAGGAAGAAGCCGAGCACGATCCCCATCTTCAGGCGCATATCGGCCTTGAAGCCGTCGATGCGCCGCTGCAGCAGCCGCTCCAGATCCTTCTCGACCGGATGCATCAGCCGGGCATTGGCCGCGATCACGGCATCGGCCGCGTCGAGGATCTGCCGCGCGCCCGACAAGGCCTCGCCCCGCAGCAGCGCCTCGCGCCCCGTAAGGAGCGCTTTGGACAGCCCCTGCGCCGCGTCGCGCAGCCTGTCCAGCGGGGCGGAGATCGCGGCCCGCACCGTGCCGTCGGCATTGTTGTCCATGCTGGAAGCCAGCGCCGATTGCAGCGCCGAGGCGGCGGATTCATAGCGGCTGAACGCCATGGCCAGCGCCGAGAATTCCGCCAGCCCGCGCCGCCCCGCCAGATAGGGTTCGACCGCGCCGCGCAGATGATGCGTGGAAGCCGTCAGCTCCGGCATGCGCAGGACGACCGCATCCATCAGGTAATAGCTGTCGAGATCGGGATCGAGCGTGAGGTTGGAGCCGTCGGCGACCTTCTGGATCGCGGCCTTGGCCGCATCGAGGGCGAGAGCCCTGTCGCTCCCGGCCGCCGCCTGGCGCAGCGCCGCCACGGCCTCCTGCGATTTGAACAGCACATCGAAGCTCTTCGATTCCGCGGCCAGCGCCGCGATCGCTGCGGCGAGCGGCGCCTCCTCCCTGGCCGCGAGCGCGGTCACCACGGGAGAGAGCACCTCGATATATTCGACGCCCCGCCGCTCCAGATCGGCGAAGGCGATGTCCTTGTTCGCCTGGGCGACGTAGAGAAACGTCATCAGGCCGAAAGGGACGGCAACGGAACCGAGCAGGACAAGAATCTTCGACCCAATCTTCAGGTCGGGTATGCGCAGTCGCATGGGTTTCTCCGTCAAGATCCTGAGCCGCAGGCGCCGCAGGGGGCAGCCTCGCGTCGGCCGGAGAAACCTCTCAACTTTACATTCTCAAAAGATGAATTTTCTCTGTGCCATCATGGCCTATACAATTGGAGATATTACATTCTGTTCAAAATCATCGCCGAAAATCCAGGGGGTTCGCGAAGCCTTTCGTTAACCGGATCGGGAGGCGGTTTAGGCCGCCGATACAGGGAAGGAGGCGATCTCCTCCAGCGCTTTGCGCCCGATCGCCGGCACGAAACAGGGTTCGGCGGGATAGCCGACGACGAGCAGGATCATCGCCTTCTCGTGCTCGGGCCTGCCGCAGAGGGCGTTGAGGAAGTTCATGGGCGCTGGCGTATGCGTCAGGCTGGCGAGGCCGAGCTCGTGCAAGGCGGCGATCAGGAAGCCGGTGGCGATGCCGACCGATTCCGGCACGTAGTAATGTTTGACCTTGCGACCCGCGTCATCCACGCCCCAGCGCTGCGCGAAGATCACGATCAGCCAGGGCGCGACCTCCAGGAAGGGCTTGTCGGCATCGGTGCCGAGATGCGACAGCGCGTCCAGCCATTCCTCCCCGGCGCGGCCGGCATAGAAGGCGCGCTCCTCCTCCTCGGCGCCGGCCCGGATCGCCTTCTTGAGCGCGGGATCGGCGATGCAGGCGAAGTGCCAGGGCTGCTGATTGGCACCGGAGGGCGCGGTGCCGGCGATCCGCACCGCCGTCTCGATGAGCTCGCGCGGCACCGGCCGGGAGGAGAAATCGCGTACCGTGCGGCGGCGGCGCATCTGCGCCAGCAGGGCCTGGGCGCGCGGCAGCATCTCGGCCTCGTCGAGCGGCTGGAAATCGAGGGGAATGGTCGGCGCCGCAGCAGCCATGGCGTCTCTCTCCTGACGTGAATTGTCCGAGCTTTCCCCGTTTCGGCGGGATTGCGCAATGGACCGGCCGCCGCCCGCCGCTTAAGGTCGGCCGCATGAGCGAAGCTGCGCAAGACCCCTCCCCGAACCCGAAATCCGCCGGCCCGGCGCTGAAGCCCGGCGACCATCTTTTCCTGGTGGACGGCTCGAACTTCATTTTCCGCGCCTATTTCCAGTCGATCAATCAGGACCGGAAATATCTCTCGCGCTCGGACGGGCTGCCTTCCGGCGCGGTGCGGCTGTTCGCGACCAAGCTCTTCCAATTCGTGAAAGACGGCGTCCTCGGCGTGAAGCCGACGCATCTCGCCATCGTCTTCGACAAATCCGAGAATTCCTTCCGGAAGGCGATCTACCCCGCCTATAAGGGCAATCGCTCGGAGCCGCCTGCGGATCTGATCCCGCAATTCCCGCTGATGCGCGAGGCGGTGCGGGCCTTCGGGCTGATCCCGGTGGAGCAGGACGTCTATGAGGCGGACGACCTGATCGCCACCTATGCCAGGCAGGCGCGGGAGGCAGGCGCCGACGTGCTGATCGTCTCGGCCGACAAGGATCTGATGCAGCTCGTCGGGCCGGGCGTGGCGATGTACGACCCCGCTTCCGGCGACGCCAGCAAGGGCAAGGGGTTCCGGGCCGAGCGCAAGATCGGCGAGCCGGAGGTGGTCGAGTATTTCGGCGTCACGCCCGACAAGGTGGTCGATGTGCAGGCGCTGTCGGGCGACGCGACGGATAATGTGCCGGGCGCGCCGGGGATCGGCATCAAGACGGCGGCGCAGCTGATCGGCGAATTCGGCGATCTCGAAACGCTTCTGGCCCGCGCCGGGGAGATCAAACAGCCCAAGCGCCGGGAGACGCTGACCAATCCCGACATCGTCGAGCGGATCCGCATCTCCCGCAAGCTCGTCGCGCTGGTCGACGACGTCGCGGTCGAGACGCCCTTGTCGGAGCTGACGCTCGGCCGGCCGGATCCTGTGAAGCTCGTCGCCTTCCTGAAGGCGATGGAGTTCACCACCATCACCAAGCGGGCGGGCGAGGCCTATGATTGCGACGTCGCCGCGATCGATCCCGATCCGGCGCTGGCGCCCGGCGGTTCGCGGGCGGCCGAGCTCAAGGCGCTCTATGCCGGCTTCGATACGGTCGAGGCGCCGGGCCTCGCCGTCGCGACACCGGCCGATCTGGCGGCGCCCGATCCGTCCGGCGGGGATGTCTGGATCGGCCCGGCGGCCCTGGCCGCGCAGCGCAAGGCCCAGGCGAAAACCGGAGCGATCGACCGCTCGGCCTATGAATGCGTGCGCAGCCTGCCCGATCTGCTGCGCTGGATCAGCTGGGCGAGCGAGGCCGGCATCGTCGCCTTCGACACGGAGACGACCTCGCTCGATCCGATGCAGGCGGAGCTCGTCGGCATCTCGCTGGCGGTCGCGCCCGGCCGGGCCTGCTATGTCCCGCTGGCGCATCGCGGCGGCAGCGACCTGTTCGGCGGCGGGCTGCTGGAGGGGCAGATCCCGATGGCGGAGGCGCTGGCGGCGCTGAAGCCGCTGTTCTGCGACCCCGGCGTGCTCAAGGTCGGCCAGAACGTCAAATACGATCTGCAGGTGCTGGCGCAGCACGGGGTGCGGGTGACGCCGATCGACGACACGATGCTGATCTCCTATGCGCTCGACGCCGGTGCCAACAGCCATGGGCTGGACCGGCTGGCGGAGTTGCATCTCGGCCACCAGCCGATCACCTTCGCGCAGGTCGCGGGGACCGGCAAGGCCGCCGTCACCTTCGACCGGGTGGCGCTCGACAAGGCGACCGAATACGCCGCCGAGGACGCCGATGTCAGCCTGCGGCTCTGGCAGGTGCTGAAGCCGCGCCTGGCCGCGGAGGGCAGGACCACCGTCTACGAGACGCTGGAACGCCCGCTCGTGCCGGTGCTGGCGCGGATGGAGGCGCATGGCATCGCCATCGACCGGCAGATCCTGTCGCGGCTCTCGGGCGATTTCGCGCAATCGCTGGCGCGGCTGGAGGAGGAGATCCACGCGCTCGCGGGCGAGCCCTTCACGATCGGCAGCCCCAAGCAGCTCGGCGACATCCTGTTCGGCAAGATGGGCCTGCCCGGCGCCAAGAAGACCGCGACCGGGCAATGGGCGACCGGGGCCGGCGTGCTCGAGGAGCTGGCCGAACAGGGCCATGCCCTGCCCGGGCGGATCCTGGAATGGCGGCAGCTCTCCAAGCTGAAATCGACCTATACCGATTCGCTGCCGGCCTATGTCCATCCCCGCACCGGCCGCGTGCATACCTGCTTCGCCCTCGCCGCGACCACCACGGGCCGGCTCTCCTCGGCCGAGCCCAATCTGCAGAACATCCCGATCCGCACCGAGGCCGGCCGCAAGATCCGCACAGCCTTCGTGGCGCAGAAGGGCTTCAAGCTGGTCTCGGCCGATTACAGCCAGATCGAGCTCAGGCTGCTGGCGCATATCGCCGAAATCCCGCAATTGCGGCAGGCCTTCGCCGACGGCATCGACATTCACGCGATGACGGCCTCGGAGATGTTCGGCGTGCCGGTGGAGGGCATGCCGAGCGAGGTGCGGCGCCGCGCCAAGGCGATCAATTTCGGCATCATCTACGGGATCTCGGCCTTCGGCCTCGCCAACCAGCTCGGCATCGGCCGGGAGGAGGCGGGAGCCTATATCCGCAAATATTTCGAACGTTTCCCCGGCATCCGCGACTATATGGAGCATACCAAGAGCTTCCTGCGCGCGAACGGCCACGTCACCACCGTCTTCGGCCGCATCTGCCATTTTCCCGCCGTGACCTCGCGCAACCCGTCCGAGCGCGCCTTCGTCGAACGGCAGGCGATCAACGCACCGATCCAGGGCTCGGCCGCCGACATCATCCGCCGGGCGATGGCGCGGATGGAGGGGGCGCTGGCGGCCGCCAAGCTCGATGCGCGGATGCTGCTGCAGGTCCATGACGAGCTGGTCTTCGAGGTGCCCGACGACGAGGTCGAGGCGACGATCCCGCTGATCCGCAAGGTGATGGTCGATGCCCCGCACCCCGCCGTACAGCTGCGCGTGCCGCTGCAGGTCGATGCCCGCGCCGCCGGCAATTGGGACGAGGCGCATTGACTCGGCCGCCCTGCTGCGGCGACCCTGCGTCAGGCGGCCGGATTTTGCCGCGTCGACGGCGCGAGAAGCGGGAACGAAGCGGATGCGACCGCGTTAGCCAGAGACGCGCCGCCGCGGGTTGAGGCTCCTTTGGGCTTCAGTCTCAGGCCGCGCCACCGTCTTCGAGAGCAGCGACAGGAAAACCCGCCATGGCCAACACCAATCCCTCTTCCAACAAATCCGAAACCGGTTCCAGCTTCGAACGCGCCAAGGACGAGATCGGCTCCGCCGCCGAGACCGCCGCAAACAAGGCGCGCCAGGCCGGCGAGGAGGTGAAGCGCCATGCCGGTGACATCGAGGCCAGCCTGACGCGCGGGGCCGAGGAGGTCGCGGCCGGTGTCAACGCGACGCTGCGCTCGGTCGGCGTCGATACGGACCGGCTCGGCGACGTCGCGCGCGAGCAGGTCGGCGATCTCCAGCGGATGATCATGCAGGAGGTCCAGGAGCGCCCGATGCGGGCTCTCGGCCTGGCTGCGGCGGTCGGCCTGTTCGTCGGCTTCCTGGCGTCGCGCTGAGCCATGTTCGGGGCGCTCGGGACCTATGTGGCGTCGGAAGTCTCCGGCGTCGTCAAGCGAAACGTCACGGTTCTCGCGCTTTACGGGCTGGCGGGGCTGCTGATGGTCTGTGCGCTCGGCTATGGGCTGAGCGCACTCCACAGCTACATCGCCTTTACGCAGGGTGTCGTCGCGGCGAGCCTCTGGATCGCGGGCGGCCTGTTCCTGTTCGCGCTCCTCAGCATCGGCCTGGCTTCCTATGTGAAGAACAAGCCGCGGCCGTCGCGGCCGCTGCCGATGGCGCAGACGGCGTTGATGGCGGCGCCTTTCGCCGCCAAATTCGCCAAGTCCAAGAACATGAACTGGCGGACGGCGGCGGTGGGTGGCGTCGTAGTGCTGGGGCTGGTCATCGGCCGGCGGCTGTTCCGCCGCGACGAGGTCTGACGGCCTCACGACCCTGCCGATCAGATACGTCTTTTTACATAGGGCCTGGCGGCGAGTTCGTTTAGAAGACCGCATGAACTCGCACGCCGGGCCGCAAGGCCGCTTCGCATTGCCTGTCCTGCCGAGCTTCGGGCCGAAGCTGCGTTCGGCCACCTCGACCATCGTCGCCATCGCGGTGGTCGCCATCTCCATCACCGTCGCGGCCTGGATCAATGCCGGGGCGCAGAAGGCGGCGAACGAGGTCTCCCATTCCATCGCGATCCGCGAGCGGGCCGAGCGCTTCCTCGGCCATCTCCGCGATGCCGAGACCGGGCAGCGCGGCTTCCTGCTGACCGCCGACGAGAGCTATCTCACACCCTATGCGAATGGCCGCTCGCGCGCCTTCCCGGAGCTCGAGGCGCTAGAGGATCTGGTCGCCGGCGACCAAGCGCAGCGCGACCGCGTCGCCCAGCTGCGCGCCCTCACCGCCACCAAGATCGGGGAGCTGGAAAGCACCGTCGAGCTCGCCCGCAGCGGCCGCGTCGCCCAGGCGGTCGCCGCGCTGCGCGCCGGCGGCGGCGGAGCGGCGATGACGAGCCTGCGCTCCATCACCCAGCAGATCCAGCTCGCCGAGAATTTGCGGCTGGTCGAGCTCAACCAGCGGGAAGCGGAGCGCCGGCTGCTCGCCAGCATCGGCATCGTCATCGCGCTGGCGGCGCTGGCCTTCGCCGCCTGGCTGCAATTGCGGATGCGGCAGCGCCGCAGCCGCCTGCTGGCCGTCAGCAATGCCGAGCTCGAGCGGCTGGTCGGCGAGCGGACGCAGGAGCTCGAGAACGAGCGGCTGCGGATCGAGGCTCTGCTCGGCGATGTCAGCCATCGCGTCGGCAACAACCTCGCCATGGTCTCGGCGCTGCTGAGCGTGCAGAGCCGGCAGAGCGGCGAGCCCGCCGTCAAGGACGCTCTCGCGCAGGCGCAGTCGCGCATCCAGGCGATCGCCGCCGGGCAGAGGCGCCTGCGCCTCAACCTGGCCACCGACGAGATCGACGCGCAGCCCTATATGGAGGATCTCCTGGCCGAGATCGGCCGCGCCGCGGATGGAAGGCCGATCGCGATCGAGCTCGACATGGGCGCCATCCGCCTGCCGGGAAAGGACGCCGTCTCCTTCGTGGTGATCGTCAACGAGCTGGTGACCAACGCCATCAAACACGCGTTTCCGGCCGGCCAGCCCGGACGCATCCGCGTCAGCTTCCAAGAGACGAAGGGAGCGTCGCCGGAGGACGAGGCGCTGCTGCTGACCATCGAGGATGACGGTGTCGGCCTCGGATCAGGCAAGGAGGCCAAGGGTCTGGGTCATACCGTGGTCGCCTCGATGCTGCGCAGCATGGGCGCCACCATGGAGAGCGCTGCGGTCGATCCCGCCGCCGCGCGCCCCGGGACCCGGATCAGCCTCGTCTTTCCGAAGCGAGGCTGAGGGCGGCGCGGCCGCTCAGCGCGAGTCGACGGCGCTGGCGACGAAGCTGACGATGTCGGTCGTCGAAAAGGGCTTGCGCAGGAACTGCACGTCACGCAGGGGCTTGGGCACGTCGAGCGGGGTCGAGCCGGAGACGAAGGCGAAGGGCACGCCGTTCTGCAGCAGGCTCGCAGCGACGTCGAAGGTCTTGCCGCCGACGACGTCGATGTCGAGCAGGGCGCAGGACCAGTTCTTGGCGGCTTCGCGCTTGGCAGCCTCGACCGAGGCGACGATCAGCATCACCGCGTCGTCGCCGAGCTCCTCGGCCACCGCGGATTCGATGTCCATGGCAATAAAAGGATCGTCTTCAACAATCAGGATACGGACATCAGACATCAATCCGCCCTCCTTCCACGAAAACAGGCATTGGAACTTGGCAGGACAACGTCAGCTTTTCCTCGATGTTCCTGTCCGAAGCAGCGCCGCGGCCGCGGTAACGTCGCATTTGACTTAAATTGAAGGCTTATCGTTAGCAAACTGTAACCACCGCTCAACGACGTCGCGATTCCCGCGTCTTCAGCTCGAAAGCCGTGACGCCGACCGCGGCATTGACGCCGCGGGCACCCTGCAGCCCGAGCGGCAGGAGCACCACCCCGCCATCGGGCCCGCCGACGAGCCCATTGCCGGAGACGCCGCGCCCGGTCCTGTAGGCGCCTTCGAGCGCGCCCAGCGGGGCCCGCGCATAGGGGCCATAGACCCGCCAGGACATGGTGGTCGCCTTGATCGAGCCGAGATCGATGCCGAAGCTGCGGATGGTCGCGCTATAGCGCTGGTCGGGGCCGCGGCGCGGCGAATAGCGGCAATTCACCGGGCGCTGGCCGCTCGCCACCGGCGCCAGGCCCTGGCTGATGTTGCAAGACAAGCGGCCGGAGGGCGGGCCACCCTGGGCGAGGGCCGCAGGTCCCCATCCCAGCGTGGCGCAGGCGACCATCGCCGCCGAGATCCAGAGAGGGCGTGTCAGCATGCCTGTTCTCCTGACGTGAAATCGGCCTGCAACCGCCGCAAACCGCTCATAATCCCGGCATAGGCAGGAACTCTGGCGAGATGCGGGCGTTCGTTTCTCACCATCCCACGGATAGGCCCATGCTGGTAGCTCACAGATTTCTCAAGGCTGCTCCGCGACCGATCCTGCTCGGCGACGACGGGCATTGCGAAGCGCCGCCCTTCCTCGCTCTCGAGGCGCTGCTGGACGCGGGCTTCGGCACGGGGGAGGCTCTCGCCATTCTCGGGGCGCAAAGGCACGCCGACGACGCGGCGTCGCGTCAGTTCCAGGCGCGCTGGCAGCCGGTGGGCGCCGAGGAAGAGTTGGGAGCCCTGCATCGCAGCGAACACGGCGACAGCCGGCGACACGCCGGCTGCTAGCCGATTGTCCGGGCGGATCACGGCGCGACGGCTCAGGCCGCCTTGCGCCCGGCACGCCGGTCGAAGAACAGCGCCTGGCTGATCGCGGCCTTGACCGCCTCCGGCTGGAACGGCTTGGTGATCAGGAAGGCGGGCTCGGGCCTATCGCCCGTCAGCAGCCGCTCGGGATAGGCGGTGATGAAGATCACCGGCACGTCGATCGAGGACAGGATCTCGTTCACCGCATCGAGACCCGAGCTGCCATCGGCCAGCTGGATGTCGGCAAGCACCAGGCCCGGCCGCTTGGAGGCGACCAGCGCCACCGCCTCGCGATGGGTGCGGGCGATGCCGGTGACGGTATGGCCGAGCTCCTGGACCATCGTCTCGATGTCGAGCGCGATGATAGGCTCGTCCTCGATGATCAAAACGTCGGTCGCGACCTGCTCGGCGATCTCCTGGCCGGCGGCCTGGATCAGCGCCGTGGCTTCCGCGGCCGGGACATCCATGATCGCAGCGACCTCGTCGATCGAGAAGCCCTCGACGGTGCGCAGCAGGAAGGCCTGGCGCGGGCGCGGGGTCAGGGCCTCGAGATTGCGCTCGGCCGGATTGCGGGAAATTTCGGCGACGGGCGTGCCGGCCGTGTTCAGGCTGACGGACGACCACATCCGGAGAAAGATGCGATACAGGCCGATGCGCGGCTCCAGCCCGGTGGGGAAGGAGGCCGGGTCGAGAACCAGCGCTTCGAGCATGGCCACCACATAGGCATCGCCGCTGGCCTGGGTGCCACTCAACGCCCGGGCGAACCGGCGCAGATACGGCAGATGAGGCGCAATTTCTTTCGCGATCGACATGCAGAAAATCCCGTTGAAGTCGCGGAAATGAGCACTGACAACCCCCTCAAGACAAGCAATTTATTTTTTGCCGATCATGGAACTTTCCCGGAAACCAGCCATTGTCTACGCGTGGAAGTGTCGGTTGCGCATGGCGACCGGCTTCCGGCGGACTGGGTGTTTGCGAAGCCCCGACCGCAGTTATTTGAGACTGTGTGCAGGACCTGCTGGAAAAGCGGGCCTGCTTTGGCGCGAGGGCTGACATGAGCAAGAGCAATGTGCCGATGGCGAGATCCGGAGGCGAGGGCGGTGACGAGGCCGAGCTCGTCCTCGACCCCCGCATCCAGGAATCGATCGGACGTTCGCTGAAGGCGCATTACGACGACATCGTCAACACGCCGGTCCCGGACAAGTTTCTGGTGCTTCTGGCGCAGCTCGAAGCGCAGGAGATGCGGGCCAAGAACGGGAACCTCTCATGAGCGCGTCTGATTTCAAGGACGGGTTGATCAAGGAGATCCCGAATTTGCGGGCTTTTGCGGCCTCGCTCTCGGGCTCCATGCAGCTCGCCGACGATCTCGTGCAGGATACGCTGCTGAAGGCCTGGGGCAATTCGGAGAAGTTCGAGCCCGGTACCAGCCTGCGCGCCTGGCTGTTCACGATCCTGCGCAACACCTATTACTCGCTCTACCGCAAGCGCGGCCGCGAGGTGCAGGACAGCGAAGGAACCTATGCCGAGCGTCTGGCGACGCATGGCAATCAGGAGAGCCATCTCGACCTCGCCGATTTCCGCAAGGCCCTGGCGAAACTGCCGGAAGAGCAGCGCGAAGTGCTGATCATGGTCGGCGCGACCGGCCTCTCCTATGAGGAGACGGCGGAAATCTGCGGCGTCGCCATCGGGACCATCAAGAGCCGCGTCAACCGGGCGCGGACCAAGCTGGCCGAACTCTTGTCGATTGGCGGGGTCGACGATCTCGGGCCCGATCGAAAGAGCACGGCCGCCATTCAAAGGGGCGGCTCCGAAATCGTCGGCCTCTGATGAGGCTGGCGTCGTTCAGGACTGTCCGCGGCCGGCTTCTGGCACTGCTGATCGGGATCGCTCTCCCGATCGCCTGCCTGACCGCGATCACGGCGACGACGACGTATCAGACGGTCACCTCCGGGATCGAGACGGCGCATAAGCGCACGGGCGATGATTACGTCATCCGCGCGCGCGTCTGGTATCGCGGCATCCTGCGCTCGCTCCTGGCCAGCGGCGCGACCTTGAGCCGGCAGGCGGAAGAGGGCTCCGAGGCCTGCTCCGCCGCGGCGGGGCGCCTGCTCGAACAGATCCCCGGCTACCGCGCGCTCTATATTCTCGGCGAGGCCCGCATCTGCGCCGCTTCCTCGGATCCGACCGTGCAGGCGCCGCAGCTGGAACAGGCGATGATCTCGCTGCGGGCGCGGCCTGCCGGAGAGGTCTGGGCCGGGGCGATGCTGACCCAGGCGCGCTATGATTACGTGGCGATGGGCGGGCGCCGCTATCTCGCGGTCTATGCCCGCGACGACGATCTCGCCAAGCCGTTCCAGGAAGGGCTGCTGCTGGTCGACCCCGATCTGCTGCAGCAGGTGTTCAATCTCGGCGAGGCGGAATCCGGGCTGCAATCGGCGCTGGTCAGCCGGCAATCCGGCGTCATCGTCGCGCGCGGCGCGACCGGCAGCGGCACCGACTGGCTGCCGGCGAAGGATGTCCTGCCGGCGCAGACCGCGCGCTGGGAGGCGGACAGCCGCAGCGGCGAATCCCGCATCTATACCGCGCGGATGATCGCGGAGCCCGATCTCTACGTGATCGCCAGCTTCGACACCGCGCTGGCACGCGCGGCGCGGACGCAGTTTCTGGTGCTGCTGCTCGCGCCGCTGCTGACGCTGATCCTGCTCTGCCTCGTGTATCTGCGCGCCATCGACCGGCATTGCATCCATTGGCTGCGCAATATTGAGGCTGCGGCGCGCGCCCGCACCACGCTCTCGACCGCGCGCGCCGTCGTGGCGCCGGACATGCCCTATGACATCCGCAGCGTGGCGGAAGCCTTCAACACCATGGTCGACGAGCAGGAGGTGCGCCAGCGCCGGCTGCAGACCGCGCTCGACGATAATCGGTTCCTGGTCCGCGAGCTGCACCACCGCGTCAAGAACAGCCTGCAGGTCGTGCAGAGCTATATCGGCCTGACCAAGCGCGATTATCGCGGCGAGGCTCGCATGGCCCTGGCCGATGCGGAATGCCGCGTCCATGTGCTCTCCGCCGCCTATCGCTTCACTTTGGCCGATGGCGAGATGCAGCCGGTGCGGGTCGAGCTGTTCATCGAGGATGTCGCGACAATGATCGCCAATCTGCTCGATGCGCGGGACAATTGGCTGTCGAGCCTCGTCGATACCGGCGCGGTGCTCTCCGTCGACCGGATCATCCCGCTCGGATTCCTGATCGTCGACGTGGCGTCGCGCGGCCTCCGCTCGGAGCCGGGCGTCGCGCTGCGGCTCTCGGTCGTCGATCTCGACCCGGAGACGATCGAGATCACCATCGAGGCGGATCGCGAGGTCGCCCATAGCGCGCCGCCCAAGCTGTTCGCAGGGCTGCTGGCGCAGGTGGAAGCGGTGCAGAGCCGCGCGCCGCAGGGGCGGCTGCTCGGCGCCTGGCAGGTCCGCCACCGGGTCTGACGGTCTCGGGGGTTGTCTCAGCCCGGCGCGTCGACCGTCTCGATGGTGACGCCGACGCTCAATCCGAGGAAGGAGCCGGTCAGCCCGGTGAAGCTGCCCTGGACCGGAGAGGCGTCTTCCGGGATGCGCGCCACGGCGACCCGCAGCAATTGCCGGTCGGCGACGAGGTCGTTGGTCGGATCGAACTCGACCCAGCCGTCATTGGGGATGAAGACATCGGCCCAGGCATGGGTCAGCCCGACGCTGGAGACGAGCCCGTTGGCGTCCGGCGAGCGGTCATGGATATAGCCGGTGACGAAGCGCGCGGCGAAGCCCATGCGCCGGGCGAGCTCGATGAACAGCCAGGCATAGTCGCGGCAGGAGCCCGAGCCCTGGCGGATGGTGTCGGCCGGATGCTGGGTGCCCTCGTCATAGCGCAGCGCATAGGAGAGCCCACCATAGATCTCATGGGCGAGGTCGCGCAGCAGATGCCCGCTGCCCTGGCCGATGCGGGCGCGGAAATCGGCGAGCCAGCGCTCCAGCACCTGATCGGGATCGGCCGCCGCCTCGTTCAGATAGGGCTGCAGCACAGCCCGTTCCGCCTCGGAATAGACGACGCCGGTGATTGCCGCGTCGGGCTCGATCTGGGTGCGCGGCATGGCCGAGCCGAAGCGCTGGACCAGCAATTCGCTGACGATGTCGAGCTTGTCGGCCTTTTCGGTGAAATTCGCGATGGCGACGGAATTGCCATAGGCATCGTGCATCCAGCGCAGCCGCGCCGCCGGGGTGATGCGCAGCGAAGTGTCGACGACGCGCAGGTCGAAACTGTCGCGCGGGCGCAGCATCAGGCGGTGGGGGCCGAACTGGACCGGGCCTGCATAGCTGTAGGTGGTGGCGTGGCGGATGCGGAGATACATGAAACCCTCGGCCGAAAAGCTGCCGCGACCTTCGCATCTTTTCCAAAAAAACAAGCCGCCCAAAGGCGGCTTTGAAGTGGATCGCGCGAGGGGAGCGCTGTCATGACAACGTGGTGTGCGGACGAAAGTTCCGGCGCCTCAGCGCAGAATCGCGGCGGCGGTGGAGGTCTGGTTCAGAGCCTGCTGCGGGCCGGCGATGGCGCGCTTGGTGGCACCGACGCTGCGCTGGGCCGGATCGACGGCGGCGAAGCGGACATCGGTCGGGACCTTCCGCTCGAGCTTGGCCTGCGCCACGGTGGTCGAGCTCTGGTCGGTTGGAATCTGGAGATCGGCGCCGAAGGTCAGGGCCGCGACCGCGGCGCCCATGACGCCGAAGAAGGCGAGGCCGCGCTTGATCGGGGCAAGGCTGTCGTTCAACATCTGTCTCTCCCGGCGCTCTGGATCGGCCGATATGGCCGGTTTCTGCAGATGTTAACGCCGATTCATCCGGTTGGTTCCGTCCGAGGCGCAGCGCGCGCCGTTCACGTCGCCGTGTCGTTGGCGGCCTTGTGCTGCCTGAACAGCCGCCACAGCGACTTGCCCAGCCGGCGCGAGGTGAGATGGGCGCCGGCGAGGCGCTTCTCCAGCGTGATCTTGCGCTCGTGGTAATCCTCGAGCCCCGGGCGATGGCCGACGCTGATCAGCGTGGCATGGGCGAGCTCCTGATCGAACAGCCGCAGCAGAGAATCCTGGCTGTCCTCGTCCAGGGCGGAGGTGGCCTCGTCCATGATGATGATGTCCGGGCGCTGGATCAGCAGGCGCGCGAAGGCCATGCGCTGGCGCTCGCCGCCGGAGAGGATCTGGTCCCAGCGCTCGGTCTCGTCGAGGCGCTTCGCCATATAGGCCAGCCCGCACCGCTTCAGCGCGGCAACCACAACCTCGTCGGCGACAGGTTTCTCGGCCTCCGGATAGAGCGCCACCGTGCGCAGCGTGCCGATCGGCAGATAGGGTTTCTGCGGCACGAAGGCGATCGACTTGCCGCGGGGCACGGCGATCGAGCCCGAGCCCCAGGGCCAGAGCCCCGCCAGCGCCCGGATCAGCGTGCTCTTGCCGGTGCCGCTCTCGCCGACGACGAGCACCTTCTCGCCGAGATTGATGACGACCGAGGCGTCGGCGATGACGACGCGGCCATTGCTGTGGGCGACGGAGAGGTTTTCCAGATGGATGGCGCCATCCTCGCTCTCGGTCAGCGCGATCTGCGTCTCGCCCTCCATGATGGTGCCGACATCCAGCGCCTCCATCGCCTCCTGCAGCTCGTCGACACGGGCGACGGAGGCGAACCATTCGGCCAGGCGGACGAAGTTGTCGACGAACCAGATCAGTGCCGCCTGCACGGCGCTGAACGCCGCGACGACCTGCATCACCGCGCCGAGCGTGACCTCGCCCGACAGATATTTCGGGGCGATCAGCAGTAGCGGCACGATCGGGAACAGCGCGCCATTGGTGTTGAGGACGAGGGCGACGACGCCCTGCTGGCGGATCACCCCGAACCAGGCGGAGAGCACGCGGCGGTAATTCTCACGCACAGAGAGCCGCTCATCGGCATCGCCGCGGATCAGCGCGATGCTCTCGGCGTTTTCCCGCAGTCTCGTCATCTCCGCGCGGAACTGCGCCTCGGCCTCGTTCTTGGCCGAGATCCGGCCGACCAGCGGGCGCCCGGCGAAATAGGCGGCGAAGGAGGCGATGATCGCATAGACGATCGCCGCCAGCGCCATATAGCTCGGGATCACCAGTTCGGTGCCGCCGATGGTGAAGCGGGCCGAGCCCGCGACGTGCCAGAGGATGGCGGCGAAGGTCGCCGCGGTGACGGCGGCGCTGATCAGGCCGATGGCGAATTCCACCAGCGGCTCGACCGAGAGCCTGACATCCTCGGCGATCCGGAATTCCGGCGCGGTCTGTTCGGTCGCGGTAAACTGCATCCGGTAATAGCGCTGATCGGCGATCCACCAGCCGGCCAGCCGGTCGGTCAGATATTCCCGCCAGCGCGCCTGGAGAAGCATCCGGCTGACGACCAGGGAGGACAGCGTCAGGGCCGAAGCGACCACCAGCAGCGGCAGCCAGCCGACGGCCGACCAGACCGCGGCGACGTCACGCTTTTCGAGCGCGTCGAAGAACAGCCGGTTCCAGCCATTGACGGCGACGGCGGTCGCGATCTGCGCTGCGGCGAAGAGCAGCACCGTTCCGGTCAGGAGCCAGGCCCGCAGCCGGGTCGCGCCGCTCCAGAAGCCCAGAGCGGTCCGGAAAAAACGGCCCATGCGGGAGCGTTTCGCGACAGGAGGATTCGGCGACATGCACGGGCTTCTCAAGGGGGCAGCGCCGCTCGATCGGGCGCGTTTGACAACGTCTAGACCGGCCTCGGGGTTCCGCACGTCAACGGACTGCCGTTACGGAGTCCGACCCCACGCGAGAGGGGGAGAAACTTACTTGAGTTATTGAACTGCCGCAGCAATTGCGCAAAGGGTGACGTGACGAGACGGGAGTTCTCATAGACGATGATGAAGCCGGATCACCGCGGCCAACCTGCCGTGCCCTGCCTCGCATGTCCGCTGCGGATGAAACCCGCTTTCAAGGACAAATCCGATGAGGAGGTGCGCTTCATTCAGGCGACGAAGCTGGAGCATCGTTTCGTCGCCGCGGGCACCGACATCATCCATCCCGGGCAGGAGGATGCCGAGCTCTACACGCTCTTCTCCGGCTGGGCCTTCCGCTACAAATCCCTGGCCGATGGCCGGCGGCAGATCCTGAATTTCCTGCTGCCGGGCGATCTGGTGGGACTGCAGGCCTCGCTGCTCAGCGCCTCCGCCCATGGCATCGAGGCGCTGACCGATGTCGAGCTCTGCACCTTCCCGCGCAAGCGGATCTGGGACCTCTTCGTCAAGATGCCTGCCCTGGCCTATGAGGTGGCCTGGCTGGGCTCGCGCGAGGAGAGTCTGATCGACGAGAATCTGACGTCGGTGGGGCAGCGCAACGCCTCGGAGCGGATCGCCGCGCTGCTGATCTCGCTCTACCGCCGGGCCGATGCGCTGGGGCTGGTGAACGACCATAGTTTCCAGTTCCCGCTGACGCAGCAGCAGCTCGCCGATGCGCTGGGGTTGTCCCTGGTGCATACCAGCAAGACCTGGGCGCGGCTGCGGCGCGCGGGGCTGTTCGCCATGTCCGGCGGCCGGCTGACCCTGCTCAACCCGCGTCTGACGGCCAGGATGGCCTCGCTCTTCGACCGCGAGCTGGAACCGCGCCCGCTGCTCTGAGGCGAGCGGAGCCGGCGAATTCGGCCGGTCGCTCGAGAAGCCTCTGGCCAATCAAGCCTCTTGACCCCATATGTCTGCTGGTTAACGTCATTGCACTGTCATTGTCGCTGCGCTCGCGGCGGGACACGAGGCTCAATGTCCACCACCCTTCCCCAGCGCCGGCGCCGTCCAGTCCCTCTCGGGGGCAGCGGCATGGCCGCGCGGATCGAGGGCGAGGTCCGGGTCACGGCCGCCGACTTCATGGACAGCGTCGCCGAGGCGCGGCTGCGGGTAAGCGCCGCCCGCTACAAGGTCGAGGACGAAGTGCGCGGCACGGCCACCAAGCTGAAGACGCGCGTCTCGCGCGCGGCGGGCGAAGCCCGCACCAAGCTCGGCGACGAGGCCCGCTTCATCAAATCCTGGATCGACGACCCGCTGCGGACCGGTTCGGTGACGCCGTCGAGCCCGTTCCTGGCGCGGCGCATGGCCTCCTATGTCGACCCCGCCAGCCCCGGCCCGGTGATCGAGATCGGCCCCGGCACGGGCCCGGTGACCGAGGCGCTGATCGCCCGCGGCATCGACGAATCCCGGCTGATCCTGGTCGAGTACAGCCCGGAATTCTGCGCGCTCCTGCGCGAGCGCTTCCCGCGCGCGACCATCGTCGAGGGCGATGCCTATGCGCTGTCGACGACGCTCGCCGGCCATCTCACGGAGAAGGCGAGCGCGATCGTCTCCAGCCTGCCGCTGTTCACCCGGCCCCCCGCCCAGCGGAGCGCCCTGGTCAAGGACGCCTTCTCGCTCGCCGTCGACGGGGCGCCCTTCATCCAGTTCACCTATTCCGTGATCTCGCCGGTGCCGCGCAAGGGCGCGGGCCTGAAATCGCAGGTCTCGGATTGGGTGCTGCGCAATATTCCGCCCGCCCGCGTCTGGGTCTATCGCCGGGCCGGCTGACAGCGGGGCCGCGCGCGTGACCGATCTGGCGCGGCTCGTCTCGGACATCGCAGCCGAGATGGCGGCGTGCAGCGAGCGCGGCACCGTGGCGAGCTATATCCCGCCGCTGGCGCGGATCGATCCTCGCCAATTCGGGCTCTGCGTCGTGCTCGCGGACGGCACGGTCCATCAGGCGGGCGATTCCGAGCAGCCCTTCTCGATCCAGAGCGTCTCGAAGGTGTTCGCGCTGACGCAGGCGCTCGGCAAGATCGGCGATGCGCTGTGGCGCAGGGTGGGGCGCGAGCCCTCGGGCACGCCGTTCAACTCGATCGTGCAGCTGGAGCGCGAGCAGGGCATCCCGCGCAATCCCTTCATCAATGCCGGGGCGCTGGTCGTCGCCGACGTCAACCTCGCCGGCCATGCGCCGAAGCTCGCCATCGGCGAATTGCTGCGCTTCGTCCGCTATCTCGCCGATGACGAGACGATCGTGATCGACGAGGCGGTCGCAAGGGCGGAGCAGGAGACCGGCTTCCGCAACATCGCGCTGGCGAATTACATGCGGGCCTTCGGCAATATCCGCCATGCGCCGGAGCTGACGCTCGGCGTCTATTTCCACCAATGCGCCATCGCGATGAGCTGCCGGCAGCTCGCCATGGCCGGGCGCTTCCTGATGCAGGGCGGCAGCCATGGCCGGCAGGCGGCGCGGGTGGTCTCGCCCCAGCGGGCGCGCCGGATCAACGCGCTGATGCTGACCTGCGGCCATTACGACGCCTCCGGCGATTTCGCCTTCCGCGTCGGGCTGCCCGGCAAATCCGGCGTCGGCGGCGGGATTTTGGCGATCGCTCCGGGCAAGGCCTCGATCGCCGTCTGGTCGCCGGGGCTGAACGCCAACGGCAATTCGATGCTGGGGACGCTGGCGCTCGAGCGGCTGGCGGAAGCGACCGGCTGGTCGGTCTTCGCGCCGAGCGGGCAGGCCTGACGGGGCGGGACCGGTCGCCCCCGAAACAGAGGGTGACACTGGTCGGCGTTTCATGACAGTTTTGTGACCAACACCGCAGCAAGGCGGTTCGACGTGCCGCGCGGCCCCATGGCCGCGGCCGGCCAGGGAGGAGAGCACATGATTTCGCGTAGGTTCGCGCTTGCGGCCGCATTCGGCCTGTTGACCGCCACCAGCGCCCTGGCGCAGGCGCCGGGCGGCAAGGTCACGGTCGTGACCTCGTTCTCGAAGGACGTCACCGATCCGATCAAGAAGGCGTTCGAGGCCGCCGTTCCCGGCGTGACGCTGGAGGTCCAGAACCGCAACACCAATGCGGGGGTGAAATTCGTCGAGGAGACCCGGGCCAACAACCAGGTCGATCTGTTCTGGGCTTCGGCTCCCGACGCCTTCGAGGTGCTGAAGGGCAAGAAGCTGCTCTCCGCCTACAAGCCCAAGGCGGCCGGCATCCCCGAGAAGATCGGCTCCTACCCTATCAACGATCCCGAGGGCTATTATTTCGGCTTCGCGGCCTCGGGCTACGGCATCATGTGGAATGAGCGCTATGCCAGAGCGAACCGCCTGCCCGAGCCGAAGGATTGGCAGGATCTCGCCAGGCCCGCCTTCTACGACCATGTCTCGATCGCCGCCCCGTCGCGCTCCGGCACGACCCATCTGACGATCGAGACGATCCTGCAGGGCGAGGGCTGGGAGAAGGGCTGGCGCACCATCAAGGAGATGGCCGGCAATTTCCGGGGGATCAGCGAGCGCTCCTTCGGTGTGCCGGAGCAGGTCAATTCCGGCCAGGTCGGCGTCGGCATCGTCATCGACTTCTTCGCCTTCTCGGCGCAGGCCTCGGGCTTCCCCGTCAAATTCGTCTATCCCAGCGTCACCACGGTGGTGCCGGCCAATGTCGCGATCGTCGCCAACCCGCCGAACAAGGCGGCGGCCGAGGCCTTCATCGAGTTCCTGCTGTCGCCGGCCGGCCAGGAGGTGCTGCTCGACAAGGGCATCCGCCGCCTGCCGGTCAACCCGGCCGTCTATGCCAAGGCCGGCCCCGACTACCCCAACCCCTTCACCGATCCGCGCTTCCAGAAGATGATCGGCTTCGACGTCGACAAATCCGAACAGCGCACCGCCGTGGTCGACACGCTGTTCGACCAGCTGATCTCCTTCCAGCTCGACGCGCTGAAGGGCGTCAACAAGGTGCTGCACGAGGTCGAGGCGGCGCTGGCCAAGAAGCCCAACGACAAGGCCAAGGCGCTCGCCGAAGAGGCGCGGCTCCTGCTGGCGGCGATGCCGGTGAGCGAAGCGCAGGCGGCGAGCCCCGAGCTGCGCGGCGCCTTCACCGGCGACAAGCAGAAGGGCGCGCGGCAGGCCGAGATCGAGAACCAATGGGCCGGCTTCGCCCGCGAGCAATACGCCAAGGCCAAGGCCAAGGCGGAGGAGGCGCTGAAGGCCGCGAATTGAGGCCCGCGACGGGCCGCCTTCACCCCCTCATCATCGGGCTGGTGCCCATCGGGATCGCCGCGGCGCGGTGCCCCCGGTGCGCGCCGCGCCCTTGCCGTCATCGACCAGGATGCGCATGGCCATCGTCTCGCAGACCCTTCCCGCCGCAGCGCGCGCCCGCCGCCTCACGGCCACGCCGGGGCAGATCGCGCTGGCGCTGGCCATCACCGCCTTCCTGCTGATGTTCCTGGTGCTGCCGGTGGCGACGGTGATCTATGTCGCCTTCACCGAGAAGGGCAGCTCGACCTTCACCCTGGTGAATTTCTACGATTTCTTTCGCACCGAGCTGTTCATGCGCTCGCTGTGGAATTCCTTCTACGTCTCGGCGATGTCGGTGGTCTGGGCCTCGGTCTTCGCCCTGCCCCTGGCCTATCTGACGACGCGCTACGCCTTCCGCGGCGCCGCCATCGTCCAGACGCTCGGCTTCCTGCCGCTGATCATGCCGCCCTTCGTCGGCGCGGTGGCGATGCAGCTGTTCTTCGGCCGCAACGGCTCGATCAACCTGCTCCTCGACGAGTATCTCGGCTTCAAGCTCGATTTCATGGAGGGGCTGAATGGCGTCATCTTCGTGCAGTCGGTGCATTATTTCCCGTTCATCCTGATCAACCTCTCGGCCAGCCTGCGCAATATCGACCGGGCCATGGAGGAGGCGGCGCAGAACCTCGGATGCTCCGGCTTCCGGCTGTTCCGGCGCATCGTCTTCCCGCTCGCCATGCCGGGCTATCTCGCCGGCGCCTCGCTGGTCTTCGTCAAGGTCTTCGACGATCTCGCGACGCCGCTGCTGCTCAACGTCAAGGACATGCTGGCGCCGCAGGCCTATCTCCGCGTCACCTCGATCGGCATCGCCGACCCGATGGGCTATGTCATCTCGGTGGTGCTGATCGTCGCCTCGGTCCTCGCCATGTGGCTCTCGGCGCGCGCCATGAAGGGTCGCGACTACGCCACCACCCAGCGCGGCGGCGGCGGGCTGGCGCGGCGGCGGATGACGACGGGCGAGGCGATCTTCGGCTATGGCGTGGTGGCGCTGATCCTGGCGCTGGTGCTGGCGCCGCATCTCGGGCTGCTGCTCCTGTCCTTCGCCACGATCTGGTCGTTCTCGCCGCTGCCGGACGCCTATACCCTGGCGCATTACGGCCGGGTCTTCGGCGAGAGCTCGGTCTACATCAAGAACACGCTGATCTATGCCAGCATCGCCGGCGCCATCGACGTGGTGCTGGGGGTGGCGATCGCCTATCTCGTGCTGCGCACCAGGCTGATCGGGCGGGAATGGCTCGACTGGATGGCGACCGCGGCGCTCGCCATCCCCGGCGTGGTGCTCGGCATCGGCTATCTCCGGACCTTCTACGGCGTCACTCTGCCCGACGGCACGCCGCTGGCGACGCTCTGGATCACCATCGTGCTGGCGCTGGCGATCCGGCGGCTGCCCTATGCGCTGCGCGCCTGCTATGCCGCCCTGCAGCAGATCTCCGTCTCGCTCGAGGAGGCGGCGGAGAATCTCGGCGCCACCAAGGCCCGTACCGTTCGCCGGATCGTCGTGCCGCTGATGGCCGGCGGCATCCTGGCCGGTTTCGTCACCTCCTTCTCGACCGCGGCGGTCGAGCTCTCGGCGACGCTGATGCTGGTGCAGTCCAATTCCGACGCGCCCCTGGCCTATGGGCTCTATGTCTTCATGCAATCGGCGGCGGGGCGCGGGCCAGGCGCCGCGCTCGGCGTCGTCGCGGTGCTGCTGGTCGCCGCCTGCACGCTCCTCTCGCATATCATCATCGAACGCAGCCAGAAGGCGAAGGGCATGGGACAGTGACGATGAGCGCCGATCCGGCAATCCGCGCCGCTGCGGATACGACCCTCTCGACCCCGGCCGTCGCCGTGGAAATTTCGGGGGTGAACCTGTCCTACGGCACCAATCACGTGCTGAAGGACATCGATCTGTCGATCGCGCCCGGCGAATTCTTCGCCTTTCTCGGCCCGTCGGGCTGCGGCAAGACGACCCTGCTGCGGCTGATCGCCGGCTTCAACCAGGCCGATACGGGACGGGTGATGATCGGCGGACGGGACATCTCGGCGCTACCGCCCTGGAAGCGCGATGTCGGCATGGTGTTCCAATCCTATGCGCTCTGGCCGCATATGAGCGTGCGCCGCAACGTCGCCTTCGGCCTCGAGGAGCGCGGCGTGTCGCGGGCGGAGGTGGCGAGGCGGGTCGATGTCGCGCTCGGGCTGGTCGGCCTGTCGCATCTCGCCGATCGCCGCCCCTCGCAGCTCTCCGGCGGGCAGCAGCAGCGCGTCGCCGTGGCCCGCACCGTCGCCGTGGAGCCGAAGGTGCTGCTGCTCGACGAGCCGCTGTCCAATCTCGACGCGAAGATGCGGGTCCAGGTGCGCCGCGAACTGCGCGATCTGCAGCAGCGGCTCGGGCTGACGACGATCTTCGTGACCCATGACCAGGAGGAGGCCAACACGATCTGCGACCGCATCGCGGTGATGAATGACGGCACGATCCAGCAGGTCGGCACGCCGATGGAGCTCTATGAGCGCCCGGCCAACCTCTTCGTCGCGAATTTCCTCGGCACCGCCAATATCCTGGCGGGCGGGGTCGAGGGCGAGGGCGGCGCGCGCCGCTTCGCGCTGCCGGGCGGCGCCGGCATCCCGATCGGCGACCGGATCTGCCCGGCCGGGGCGAAGCTGGTGTTCCGGCCGCAGCATGCGCGGCTGGTGCCGCTCGGTGCGCCGATCGCCGGCGCGGCCCTGCCCTGCACTGTCCTGAGCCGCGAATTCCTGGGCTCGACCATGCGCTATTTCGTGGCGGTGGCCGGCACGGAGGTCGCCGTCGACGCCGCCTTCACCTCGGGCCGCGCTTTGCTCGACCCCGGGGCGCAGGCCATGCTGGATCTGGAAACGGACTCGCTGCTGCTCCTGGCGGATTGAGTTGCAGCCGCTTCTGCGTCTCCCTGGTGCCCGGAGGTGCTGGGGGCCGGCGGAACTGACGTAGCGGAAGCGGCTTCCCTCATGACCAAGCGCGGGGAACCCCTCTCCTGTAAGGAGAGGGGTTCGCGCGCGCTTGCGGCGGCCTCTCGACGAGATGGAACGGGGGATGTCCCTCCTCCTGATGTCTCCCTTTTCCTGATGATCAAGCGCGGGAACCCCTCTCCTGTAAGGAGAGGGG
>NZ_LMRT01000001.1:1078092-1078302 GCF_001426225.1 Allobosea sp. Leaf344
CAGGGGAGAGGTGCCGGCTGCTCGCCGGTGAGGCGCCATGGCGGCGGGATTTCGCCTGGGAATCCGCCTGCGGCTCCCGCGCCCGCTGGTGAATTTCGCGCCTCGCTGGTCCAGCGGCCTACACCTCTCCCCTGCCCCTCTCCTTACAGGAGAGGGGTTCGCGCGCGCTTTGCGGCGGCCTCTCGACGAGATGGAAGGGGGGATGTCCCT
>NZ_LMRT01000001.1:1078325-1078519 GCF_001426225.1 Allobosea sp. Leaf344
CCTCCTGATGTCTCCCTCTTCCTGATGATCAAGCGCGGGGAACCCCTCTCCTGTAAGGAGAGGGGCAGGGGAGAGGTGTGGGCTGCTCGCCGGTGAGGCGCCATGGCGGCGGGATTTCGCCCGGAAACGCCGCCTGCGGCTCCCGCATCGGCTGGGTGGATTTCCCGCCTCGCTGGTCCAGGGGTCGACACCTC
>NZ_LMRT01000001.1:1078563-1091351 GCF_001426225.1 Allobosea sp. Leaf344
GGAACGTGGGATGTCCCTCTTCCTGATGTCTCTGTCTTTTTGGTAATTAAGCGCGGGAAACCCCTCTCCTGTAAGGAGAGGGGTTCGGCGCCATGGCGACAGATCACAGGGGTTTCACCCGGAAACGCCGCCGTGGCGCCTCCCCGGCGAACGGCCAACACCTCACCCCTGCCCCTCTCCTTACAGGAGATGGGTTCCCCGCGCTTGATCATCAAGAAGAGGGAGATATCAGGAAGAGGGACATCCCCCGTTCCATCTCGTCGAGAGGCCGCCGGGGAACGCGCGCGAACCCCTCTCCTGTAAGGAGAGGGGCAGGGTTGAGGTGTCGACCCTTGGACCAGGGTGGCGCGAACATCACCAGCCGGCGCGGGAGCCGCAGGCGGTTCGCCGGGTGAAACCCTGTCGCCATAACGCCTCCCCGGCTAACGGTCGACACCTCACCCCGACCCCTCTCCTTACAGGAGAGGGGTTCTTGCCCGCTACCGGCTCAGGTATCGACGGTGGCGTTCAGGGCGTTGGTCTGGATGAATTCGCGGCGCGGCTCCACCACATCGCCCATCAGCTTGACGAAGAGGTCGTCCGCCTCGTCGTTCTGGTCGTTCTTGACGCGCAACAGCGAGCGCGCGTCCCGGTCGAGCGTGGTTTCCCAGAGCTGGTCGGGGTTCATCTCGCCCAGCCCCTTGTAGCGCTGCAGCGAGACACCCTTCTTGCCGATCGCCGTGATCGCGTCGAAGAGATCGGTCGGCCCGTTGACCGGCTGGTCGTCGCCCTTGCGGCTGAGCATGGCGGGCTTGGCATAGGCCTCCTGCAGCGAGGCGGCGGCGGCATCGAGCTTGCGCGCCTCGGCGCTGGCGAGCAGGCCGGCATCGATCGCCGCGACCTGCTTGACGCCGCGCACCATGCGCGAGAACAGGAAGCCGCCTTCGCTGAAGCGCCCTTCCCAGCCGCGCTCCAGCTCGTCCGAAATCGCGTCCAGCCGCTTCGCGACGTAAGCCGCGGCCTCGTTGGCCTTGTCCTCGCCGCCCTCGACGAAGGGATGCAGCGCGCCGGCGATCGCCATCTGCTCCACGACGCGGCGATCATAGCGGGTGTGGAGCTGCGTCAGGGTCTGGCGGATGCCGCGCGCCTCCTCGATCAGCACCCTGAGATCGGCGCCGGCGCGCTCGCTGCCGTCGCTGTTGCGGAAGACGGCGCCGTCCAGCGCGGTCTCGACCAGGTAATCCTCGAGAGCGCGCTCATCCTTCAGATAGGTCTGCGACTTGCCGCGCGCCGCCTTGTAGAGCGGCGGCTGGGCGATGAAGAGATGGCCGCGCTCGATCACCTCCGGCATCTGCCGGAAGAAGAAGGTCAGCAGCAGCGTGCGGATATGCGAGCCGTCGACATCCGCGTCGGTCATGATGATGATCTTGTGGTAGCGCAGCTTCTCGATGTTGAACTCCTCGCGGCCGATGCCGGCGCCGAGCGCCGTGATCAGCGTGCCGACCTGTTCGGAGGAGAGCATCTTGTCGAAGCGCGCCCGCTCGACATTGAGGATCTTGCCGCGCAGGGGCAGCACCGCCTGGTATTCGCGGGCGCGGCCCTGCTTGGCGGAGCCGCCGGCCGAGTCACCCTCGACGATGAACAGCTCCGATTTGGCCGGGTCGCGCTCCTGGCAATCCGCGAGCTTGCCGGGCAGCGAGGCGATGTCGAGCGCGCCCTTGCGGCGGGTGAGGTCGCGCGCCTTGCGCGCCGCCTCGCGCGCGGCCGCCGCCTCGGCGACCTTGCCGACGATCTGCTTGGCCTCGGCCGGATGTTCCTCGAGCCATGTCGCCAGCGCCTGGTTGACGACGTTCTCGACCACCGGGCGGACCTCGGAGGAGACCAGCTTGTCCTTGGTCTGCGAGGAGAATTTCGGATCGGGCACCTTCACCGAGACGATGGCGGTGAGACCTTCGCGGCAATCATCGCCGGTGAGGGCGACCTTCTCCTTCTTGAGGATGCCGGAGGTCTCGGCATAGCCGGTGATCTGGCGGGTCAGCGCGGCGCGGAAGCCGGCGAGATGGGTGCCGCCGTCGCGCTGCGGGATGTTGTTGGTGAAGCACAGCACATTCTCATGATAGCTGTCGTTCCACCACAGCGAGACATCGACGGTGATGCCGTCCTTCTCGTTGGTCAGCATCAGCGGCTTGGCGATGATCGGCGTCTTGGCCCGGTCGAGATAGCGGACGAAGGCCTCGACGCCGCCCTCATACATCAGATCCTCGCGCACGATCTCGGCATGGCGGGCATCGGTGAGGATGATGTGGACGCCGCTGTTCAGGAAGGCGAGTTCGCGCAGCCGATGTTCGAGCGTCTTGTAGTCGAACTCGATCATGGTGAAGGTGTCCTGGCTCGGGGTGAAGGTCACCTCCGTGCCCCGGCGGTTGCCGGCCGGGCCAACCACCTGCAGCGGCGCCACCGCCTCGCCATGGCGGAACTCCATGAAATGCTCCGAGCCGCCGCGCCAGATGCGCAGCTTCAGCGAGACCGAGAGCGCGTTGACGACCGAGACGCCGACGCCGTGCAGGCCGCCCGAGACCTTGTAGGAATTCTGGTCGAATTTTCCGCCGGCATGGAGCTGGGTCATGATGACCTCGGCCGCCGAGATGCCTTCCTCGCTGTGGATATCGGTCGGGATACCGCGGCCATTATCGGTGACCGTGACCGAGCCGTCGGCATTGAGCGTCACCGTCACCTCGGTGGCGTGGCCGGCCAGCGCCTCGTCGATGGCGTTGTCGACGACCTCATAGACCATGTGGTGCAGGCCGGAGCCGTCATCGGTGTCGCCGATATACATGCCCGGCCGCTTGCGGACGGCATCCAAGCCTTTGAGAACCTTGATGGAATCCGCGCCGTAGGCGGCGTCTTCAAGGTCGCGGGCGGCATTCGTCATGTCTGGGTCCTTCGGCGGGCGTGGAAACGCCCGCGATCATCTTGATTCGTACCATGAATATAGGGGTTCCTTGCGGCTTTTTCACGCGTGCGCGTGTACGTGCGCGAGGGGCGGCGGAATCCGGGCCGGAGCGCCGCCGCCTCGGAGAGGCGCGCTGGCGCCGCAGGCGGCCCCCGGCCGCCGCCTCGCAATCATCCGGGGAAGCCGGCGATGGCCTCGATGAAGGCCTCGCCATATTGGCTGAGCTTGCGCTCGCCGACGCCCTCGATCGCGCGCATCGCGCTCAGGCCGAGCGGGCGTTCGCGCGCCATGGCGATCAGGGTGCGGTCGGTGAAGATGATATAGGCGGCGACGCCCTCCTCCCGCGCGATCTCGAGGCGCAGCCGGCGCAGATGCTCGAACAGCGCCGCGGTGCCCTCGTCCAGCCCGTCGGCGCGGGCCGCCTCGCGCCCGCCGCGGCTTCTGCGCCGATCGGCATGAGGATCGGCCCGTACGGTGATCGGCTCGCGCCCGAACAGGATGTCCTCGCCCTTGCCGGTGAGGCGAAAGCCGCCATGCTCGGCGCTGGCTTCGGCCAGCGCCCCGGCGGCGAAGAGCTTTCGCGTCAAGGCGGTCCAGGCGCTCCTGGGCTTGTCCTGGCCGACGCCGAAGGTCTTCAGCCCGTCATGGTTCTGGCGCTTGACGGTGTCGCTGAGCGTGCCGGTGAGGATGTCGGCGAGATGCGCGGCGCCGAAGCGCTGGCCCGAGCGCGCCACGGCCGAGAGCAGCTTGCGCGCATCGAGCGTGGCATCGGCGAGCACGGCCTCGCTCGAACAGAGATCGCAGCGGAAGGCGGCCGCGCTCTCGCGGCAGCTCGGCGTCTCCTCGCCGAAATAGGCGAGCAGCGCGCAGCGCCGGCAGAGCGCGCTCTCGCAGAGATCGATCATCGCGTTGAGGCGCCTGTGCTCGATGCGCCGGCGCTCCTCGTCGATCGCCTTCTCGTCGATCTGGCGGCGGCGCAGCGCCATGTCGTCGACGCCGTAGAGCGTCAGCGTATCGGCGGGCAGCCCGTCCCGGCCGGCGCGGCCGATCTCCTGATAATAGCTCTCGATCGAGCCGGGCATGTCGGCATGGACGACGAAGCGCACATCGGGCTTGTTGATGCCCATGCCGAAGGCGATGGTGGCGCAGACCACCACCCCATCCTCCTGCAGGAAGATGTCCTGGTTGCGGTTGCGCAGCCCCTGGTCCAGCCCGGCGTGATAGGGCAGCGCCCGGTAGCCCTGCTCGCTCAGCCCCTCGGCCAGCCGCTCCGTGCGCCCGCGCGAGGAGCAGTAGACGATGCCGCTGCCGCCGCGATGCACCTTCAGGAAATCCGCGATCTGCCGCCGCGGCTGGTCCTTGGGCGCGAAGGCCAGCTTGAGATTGGGCCGGTCGAAGGAATGGATGACGAGGTGCGGCGGCCGCGGGAAGAGCTGCTGGGCGATGTCCTCGCGGGTCTGGCGATCGGCCGTCGCGGTCAGCGCGGTGACCGGGACATTGCCGAGCGCCTCGCGCGTCTTGGCGAGCAGCCGGTATTCGGGCCGGAAGTCATGGCCCCATTGCGACACGCAATGCGCCTCGTCGATGGCGAGGCGGGTGACGCCGAGACGGCGCAGCCGCGCCACCAGCCCCTCCCCCGCCAGACGCTCGGGCGAGACGAAGAGCAGGCGCAGCTCGCCGGCATTGAGCCGGTCCCAGGCCTCGGCCGCCTCGCTCTCGCTGTTCATCGAATTCAGCGAGGCGGCGGCGACGCCGGCGCGGGTCAGCTGGCCGACCTGGTCGCGCATCAGCGCGATCAGCGGCGAGACCACCAGGGTCAGCCCGCCGGCCACCAGCGCCGGCAGCTGGTAGCACATGGATTTCCCGGAGCCGGTCGGCATCACGGCGAAGACGTCGCGCCCCTCCAGCGCAGCCGCGATCACCTCCCATTGGCCGGGGCGGAAATCCTCATAGCCGAACACCGATTTCAGGATCGTCCGGGCGTCTGATTCGCGGGAATGCGCCATGGGGGAGGGTGTGCCGCATGCGCGCCGCCATGGCCAGCCCCGGCTGGATCTCGCGATCTCGCCCGCCCGCTGCGGGCGCGGGCGGGAGAGGCCCAGCTCAGCCCGCCTCGGCCCGGATGATCGCGCCATGGCGCGCGGTGCGCGCGGTCGCGACATCGCCGAGGAACATGCCGATCGAATTCTCGAGCTCATGGGCGAGGCTCGAGGCCGCCTTGACGTGACCGTCCATATGGCGCGCGAGGCTCGCGGCCTCGGCGGCCAGCCCTTCCACCAGCGTGGCGTGCCGGGCGATCTCGTCGACCCCGACGGAGGACAGCTCGGCCTGGCCGGCGATGTCCTGGATGCGCTCCGCCTGGCCGGCCGCGGAGGCCGCGACGATGCGGGCGCTGTCCTGCATGGTCTGCATCGTGCGCGCCAGTTGCGAGACTGCCTCCTCGATGGCGCGGCCGGAGCTCAGCACCTCGGTGATGCCGGCCTGGATCGTATCGGTGGCCGTATTGGTCGCTGTGGCCAAAGCCTTCACCTCGGCGGCGACGACGGCGAAGCCGCGGCCGGCCTCGCCGGCCCGGGCCGCCTCGATGGTGGCGTTGAGCGCCAGGAGATTGGTCTGCGCGGCGAGGCTGCGGATCAGCTCGACCACGCTGCCGATACGCTGATTGGCCTGCTGCAGGACGCCGACGCTGTCGGCGATGCCGCGGCATTCGGCGCTCGCCTCGTCGGCGGCCTGGCTCGCGGTCGCGATTTCCTTCAGGATTTCCGAGCAGGAGCTGCCGAAACGGCGGGTCGCATCGACGATCTCGGCGACGGAGGCGGAGACCTGTTCCGGCCGGCTCTGGGTGGCGGCGACGGCCTGGAGGGTTTCGCCGGCCTTGCCCGAGAGATCTCCGGAGACCCCGGCGATCTGGCTGATGCTGGCATCGATGGCGGAGATGCGCTCGGCGATGCCGTCGCGAAACGCCCGCTCCAGACCGTTCAGCCGCTCTTCGGTCGCCAGCTCGATCTCCTCGTCGAAGCAGCTCAGCGAATGCGAGATGTCGACCAGCATCAGCCGGCAGAACACGCGGATCGCCTCGTCGACCGGGCCCCAGCGGCGCTTCCAGCGGCTGACGACGACCGGCAGGAAATTCGAGAAATCCTCGAGGAAGAACAGCGGGTAATCGGCCAGGAGAATGTCGCGCCGGTTGGCATGGGTCACGATGCGGCGCTTGGCCTGGGCGTAATCGGCGTCGAAGCTGAGCGAGAACAGCCGCCTGTATTTGCTAGCCTCGTCGAGATGGAGCTGGCGCGCCTTCTCCGACACATCGGCGCCGAAGCTACGCTGGTAGAGGCGCTGGATCGCGAGTTCGAAATGCGGCTCGAGGATCGCTCGCAGATGGGCGGCAATCTGGCTTTCGCGTTCCGAGAATTTATGTCGCGTAAGGTCCATTGGCGCGAAATTGCACGAGAATGGTTAACCATTCGTCACATGGCCTATCGCCGCCTCAGGCGGCGGTCCGCACCGCCCCGGCCGTGACGGTGAAACGCTGGGCCGCGCCCGGCAGCTCGGCGAAGAGCGTGGGATCGGCGCCGGTCATCCAGATCTGGCAGCCGAGCGCCAGCAGGTCCTCATAGAGCGCGGCGCGGCGGCGCGGGTCGAGATGGGCGGCGATCTCGTCGAGTAGGACGAGCGGGCTCAGCCCGCTCATCGCCGCCACCAGCCGGGCATGGGCCAGGACGAGCCCGATCAGCAGCGCTTTCTGCTCCCCGGTGGAGCCGAATTCGGCGGCGATGTTCTTCTGGACATGGCGCACCTGCAGATCCGAGGCCTGCGGCCCGACCAGCGTGCGGCCGGCCGCCCGGTCGCGCGGGCGGTTCTGGCGCAGCCGGCTGCGATAGGCCTCCTCCGCATCGAGCGCCGGCAGCTCGGCGACCAGCCGGTCGATGTCGCCGGACAGAGCGAGCTCGGCCTGCGGGAAGGGCGAGGCGGCATCGCGGCTCTCTGCGATGATCGCCGAGAGCCGCGCCACGGTCTCGGCCCGCGCCGCGGCCACGGCGACGCCGAGCTCGGCGATCTCCCGCTCCACCGCATCGAGCCATTGCGCCTGGCCCGGGGTCTCCTCCAGGATGCGGTTGCGCGAGCGCAGCGCCCGCTCCAGGGCGTTTGAGCGCGTCGCATGGCCGGGGTCGACGGCGAGCACCAGCCGGTCGAGGAAGCGCCGGCGCTCGCCGGCCGAGGCCCGGAACAGCCCGTCGGAATCCGGCGTCAGCCAGACGATGCGCAGATATTCGCTGAAGGCCAGGGCCGAGCCGACGGCGGCCCCGTCGATCCGCGCCATGCGGCTGCGCCGGCCTTCGGCATCGGGCTCCGACAGGCCGATGCCGAGGCGGGCTCCCTCCCCGGCCAGGGTGATGGAGGCGGCGAAGCCGCCGGTGCCGTCCTGGCTGGCCATGTCGGCGAGCTCGGCCCGGCGCAGCCCGCGCCCGGGGGTGAACAGCGACAGCGCCTCCAGCACATTGGTCTTGCCCGCACCGTTCTCGCCGGTCAGCGCCACGATGCGCGCCTCGACCGGGAGGTCGAGGCTTCGGTAGGAGCGGAAATCCTGGAGGATCAGGCGTGCGACGGCCGTCACGGGCGCGCGGTCAGACCCGCATCGGCATCAGCACATAGAGCGCCGACGCGCCCTCGCGATCCTGGATCACGGTGGGGGAGCCGGGATCGGACAGCTTCAGCAGAGCGGTGTCGCCGTCGAGCTGCTGGGCGATGTCCATGAGGTAGCGCGCGTTGAAGCCGATATCGAGCGGGGCTGCGTCGTATTCGACCTCGATCTCCTCGGTGGCGGAGCCGGAATCGGGGTTCGTCACCGAGAGCGTCATGCGGCTGTCGACCATCGACAGCTTGACTGCGCGGCCGCGCTCGGAGGAGATCGTCGAGACCCGGTCGACGGAGGCCGCGAAATCGCCCTTGTCGACGATCAGCCGCTTGTCGTTGCCGCTCGGGATGACGCGCTGATAATCCGGGAAGGTGCCGTCGATCAGCTTGGAGGTCAGCACCACATCCTGGGTGGCGACCCGGATCTTGGTGGCCGACAGCTCCAGCGTGACCTGCGCCTCGCCATCCTCGAGCAGTTTCTGGATCTCGGCCACCGCCTTGCGCGGCACGATCACGCCCGGCATGCCGGCCGCGCCGGCGGGCGCCGCCGTGTCGACGCGGGCCAGCCTGTGGCCGTCCGTCGCGACGGCGCGCAGCAGGCTGCGACCCTCGACCTCGATCGTGTGCAGATAGATGCCGTTGAGATAATAGCGGGTCTCCTCGGTGGAGATCGCGAATTGCGTCTTGTCGATCAGCCGCTTCAGCTCGCCCGCCGGCAGGGTGAAGCGATGCGCCATCTCGCCCGCGGTGATGTCCGGGAAATCGCTCTCCGGCAGGGTCTGCAGCTGGAAGCGGGAGCGACCCGAGCGCAGCACAAGGCCGCTGTCGCCCGTCGTCTCCAGCGAGACCTGGGCGCCGTCGGCGAGCTTGCGGACGATGTCGTAGAGCGTATGCGCGGGCACCGTCGTCGCGCCCGGCTCGGCCACATCCGCGGCGATGGTCTCGACCACTTCGATGTCGAGATCGGTCGCTTTCAGCCGGAGCCCCCCTTCGCCGCCGCTGAGAAGCAGGTTCGACAGGATCGGAATGGTGTTGCGGCGCTCCACCACGCGATGCACGTGACCGAGCGACTTCAGCAGGGTGGAGCGTTCGACGGTAACCTTCATGACTCTTGGTCTTCTGGCGTGCTGGCGCCCGCGGCGGATCTGCGCGGGTGGCGGGATGGCCCGCGACATTGCCGGAGGCGCGTCAGCGACGCAAGGGCGCTCCTGCCGCGTTCAACAACGGACGGCGCCGCCCCGGCTCACTCCTGCAGCATGCGCTTGAGCAGGTCGACCTCCTCGTGCAGCGAGCGGTCTTCGGTGATCGCCTTCTCGATCTTGCGCACGGCGTGGAGCACCGTGGTGTGGTCGCGCCCGCCGAAGCGGCGGCCGATCTCGGGCAGCGAGCGCGGCGTCAGCGCCTTGGACAGATACATCGCGATCTGGCGCGGCTTGACCACCGCCGCCGTGCGGCGCTCGGAGAGGATGTCGGCACGGCTGACATTGTAGCGGGTCGCGACCAGCTTCTGGATGTCCTCGATCTTGACGCGGCGCGGCTCGCGGGTGCGGACCAGGTCGCGAATGGCGGCCTCGGCCGTCTCCAGCGTCACCATCTGCCCCGACAAGGTGGCATGGGCGAGGAGGCGGTTGGCGGCGCCGTCGAGATCGCGGCCATTGGTGGCGACGACCCGCGAGACATAGGCCACGACATCCGGGCTGAAGTGGAAATTCGCATGGGTCGCCTGCAGCGCCGCGAGGCGGCAGGCCAGGATCTTGGCGCGCAGCCCCTCGTCGAGCTCGCCGACCTCGACCACCAGCCCGCCGCCGAGCCGGGAGCGGATGCGCTCGTCGAGCGTCTCGAGATCATTGGCGAGCCTGTCGCCGGCGACGACGATCTGCTTGCCGGCGTCGATCAACGCATTGATGGTGTGGCCGAATTCCTGCTGGATCGACTTGCCCTGGATGAACTGCACGTCGTCGACGACGAGCAGGTCGATGCCGCGCAGCTTCTCCTTGAAGGCCAGAGCGGTCTGCGATTTCAGCGCAGCGACGAAGCCGTACATGAAGCGATCCGCCGTGAAATAGGCGACGCGCTTGCCCTGGCGGCGCGCTTCCTGGGCGATCGCCTGCAGCAGATGCGTCTTGCCCAGCCCGACGCCGGCATGGAGATAGAGCGGGTTGTAGGGGGTCGAGCCGGCCGGCGCGGCGGCGATGCGTTCGGCGGCGGCATAGGCGAGCTGGTTGGACTTGCCGACGATGAAGCTCTCGAAGGTCATGCGCCGGTCGAGCAGCGTCCCGCAGACGTCCAGCGCCTCGCCCTCGCCTTGTCCGGCCGCGGCCGGGGGCTGGCGGGGCTCCGGAGCGGCCGCCACCGGCAGCTGGGCCGGGCGGCCCTGCGGCGCCTGTTGCGGGCGGCCGGGCGCGGCGACCGGATCGCGCGAGGTGTCGCGGGCGACCTGGCGGACGGAGAGGATGACGCCGGCGGTCGCGGCCAGCTCGGCGGCGCAGTTGACCCGCAGCCGCTCGATGTAATGCGCCTCGAGCCAGCTCTTCAGGAAGCGCGTCGGCACGGTGAGATAGGCGACGCCACCGGTGACCGAGCCGAGCTCGACGCGGGCGAACCAGCTGGAGAAGACATCCTCGCCGAGCTCGGCCCGCAGGCGGCGGCGGACGCGATCCCAGGCCTCGGCGGGCGAGCCCTCGATCACGGCCTCGGCCGGAACCGAAGCCGGCGCCTGCAGATCGGCCGCGGCCAACAGGGCGAGCTCCGGGGAGGTCCCCGCAACCACCGTCTCCGCCTCGATCGTGCCCAGCCGTTCAAACATGCCCTGCCTCGTTCTGTTTCAAATTCAAGACGCGCGCGGCCTGCGGCTTCCGCGTGACGGAAACCGGTCCGGCGCCAATGCCCGGTCAAAGGAAGCCCTGTCCCGAGGCCGCCAGGCGCCCTCGGGATGCAACGCTCCCGCGATCTCGATTAAGCTCGAAGAGCCCGCTCCAGCCCGAAGCTGCGCTTCACCCCGACCTAGAAGACAAAAGCCTATCCATCTCCAACCCCCCGAGGTCGTGAGCGCTGCGTCAATTTCTCTCTGGAAACCCCCGGCGGCCATTGCTGTCCGGCCGGCGATGAAGGGACCTTACAGGGCGCTCTCGACGGGGGGCAATACGGCGCCGAGCCGGCTTCGGAGACTCGCCCCTTCGGAGGCGTCCACAGGAGATCGGGGGGCGGCCCGCAATTGGTTGGGGAACCTTAAGATTTTGTTTACGTCACCGGACGCGGGCGGCCTGCGAATCTTTTTTTCGGAAGGGGCGCGGGGCCGAGATGGAGTCGCCCCGATTCCATAGGCCGAAATCCTTTGCCCACTAACCTCATGAGATTTCGAGGGTTTTGCTGCGCGGCCCGAGGGGGTGGGAGGCCCGGATTCCCGCCGCAAAAGCGCGGCGAGAGTCAAGGCCGCGAGCCCGGAGAAAGATTGCGAATCGCATCCCGCGCGGCGGAATTTTTCGACTCTGCGAAGGTGTGGCGAAGGGAACACAGGGCTCGTGAGCCAACAAAAAACCCGGCCTCTCGGCCGGGTCGATTCAGAGCGGTACGGAGCCGGTCCGGGAGCGGTTCAGGCGCTCAGCGTGCCGACGCGAGCAGCGAGGCGGGAGACCTTCCGGGAGGCGGTGTTCTTGTGAACCACGCCCTTCTGGGCGGCCCGCATGATCTCCGGCTGGGCGGCCTTGAGCGCGGCGGCGGCGGCGGCCTGATCGCCGGAGGCGATCGCCTCCTCGACCTTGCGCAGGAAGGTGCGCATGCGCGAACGGCGCGCCTTGTTCACCTCGGTGCGGCGCTCGATCTTGCGCGTGGCCTTCTTGGCCGACGTCGTATTGGCCATCCCAAAACGTCCTTGTCATCTTCGTGTCTCGGCAAGCTGGCGTCATGCCAACCGCGCCGGACCGCGACCTTGATTGAAAATGCCGTGCGGCGGAACACTGCCTTGGCAGGCCGCTGCGAGAGGCAGCCGTATAGTCTCTCATGCGCGCGCCGTCAACGGCGAATGCGCGGGAAACGGCGTTTCAGCTCGCGGGCGCGACGAAGCGGGCGAAGCTGGCGAGATCGACATTGCCGCCGCTGATGATCACGCCGACGCGGCGCCCCTCGACCGGCACGGCGCCGGTGAAGGCGGCGGCCGCGGCGAGGCAGCCGGTCGGCTCGACGACGAGCTTCATCCGCTCGGCGAAGAAGCGCATCGCATCGACCAGCGCCGCGTCGCTGACGGTGACGATGTCCTCGACCAGGTCCTGGATGATCGGGAAGGTGTAATCTCCGAGAAAGGGCGTCTGCGCCCCGTCGGCGATGGTCTTGGGCACCGCGATGCGGACGATCTTGCCGCTGCGCAGGGATTGCTGCCCGTCATTGCCCGCCTCCGGCTCGACACCGAAGACGCGGCAGGCCGGGTTCAGCGCCTTGGCCGCCAGCGCCGCCCCGGCCAGGAGCCCGCCGCCGCCGAGGCAGACCAGCAGCATGTCGAGCGGGCCCGCATCCTCGATCAATTCCTTCGTCGCCGTGCCCTGGCCGGCGATGACGTCGGGATGGTCATAGGGCGGGATGAGGGTCAGGCCACGCTCGGCCGCCAGCTCGTTGCCGATCTCGAGCCGGTCCTGGGTATAGCGGTCATAGAGCACCACCTCGCCGCCATAGGCCCGGGTCGCCGCCATTTTGGCCTGGGGCGCGTCCTCCGGCATGATGATGGTGGTGGGCACGCCGAGCAGCCGGCCGGAATAGGCGATCGCCTGGGCGTGGTTGCCGGAGGAGAAGGTCAGCACGCCGGCGCGCTTGCGCTCCGGCGACAGCGCCGCGATCGCATTATAGCCGCCGCGGAACTTGAAGGCGCCCATGCGCTGCAGGTTCTCGGGCTTGAAGACCAGACTCGCGCCGGTGCGCGCATTGGCGGTGCGCGAGGTCAGGGCCGGGGTGTGGTGGGCGACGCCCCTAAGCCGGCCGGCGGCGGTCTCGACATCGGCATAGCTCGGGAGCGTCAGGCCGGTCTCTGTCTGTGTGCGGGCGGCGGTCATGGGCATGTCCTGCTGGGCTGGCTCGACCCTGCGCGGGTCGGCGGCAGAGTGCGGCGGGCGCGGCGCGAGCTCAAGTCAAACTCTGTCGCGCCAGCCATGAAGCCGGCTGATCGGTCGCGGCGCGGTCCGGTGCCGTTGAGCCTCCCCCTCGCGTCCTTGCGAGCGCAGCGAAGCAATCCAGA
>NZ_LMRT01000001.1:1091384-1154304 GCF_001426225.1 Allobosea sp. Leaf344
GCCGCCTGCGTCACCGATTCTGGAAATCGGCTTTGCGCTTCTCGGCGAAGGCCGCCATGCCTTCTTTCTGGTCCTGCGTCGCGAAGAGGGCGGAAAAGATCCGCCGCTCGAAGCGCAGCCCCTCGCTCAGCGTCACCTCGAAGGCGCGGTTCACCGCCTCCTTCGCCATCAGCACGGAAGGCAGGGATTTGCCGGCGATACCGTCGGCGGCCTTCATCACTTCGGTCATCAGCTCGGCGAGCGGCACGATGCGGGCGACGAGGCCGGCCCGTTCCGCCTCGGTGGCGTCCATCATCCGGCCGGTGAGGCAGAGATCCATCGCCTTCGCCTTTCCGATCGCCTTGGTCAGGCGCTGCGTGCCGCCGGCGCCGGGGATGACGCCGAGATTGATCTCGGGCTGGCCAAATCTGGCATTGTCGGCGGCGATGATGAAGTCGCACATCATGGCGAGTTCGCAGCCGCCGCCGAGGGCGAAGCCCGCCACGGCGGCGATGATCGGCTTGCGGCGCTGGCCGATGCGGTCCCAATCGGCGAATTTATCGTCGAGATAGGTCTCGGGGAAGCTGCGCGCCTGCATCTCCTTGATGTCGGCGCCGGCGGCGAAGGCCTTTTCCGAACCGGTGATCACCATGCAGCCGATCGCGGGATCGGCCTCGAAACCGTCGATCGCCGCATTGACCTCGGCGATGAGCTGGCCGTTCAGGGCGTTCAGCGCCTGGGGCCGGTTCAGGGTGATGACGCCGACCCTGCCCTTCACCTCGACGAGAATGGTCTCATAAGCCATGCCGGCCTCCCGCTGTTTCTGCCGGGGCAGATGTAGCCGCAGGCGGGGCGGCGGTCCATGCGCGCCGGTGCAGAGCCGGATGGGGCGGCGCCGGCTTGCCCGGGCCTTCCCGATGGTCTTCACTCCCGTCTCCCCATCAGGAAAGAGCCATGCCGGACAGCGCCTCACCCTCCCCATCCGCGCCCGTGACCGGCGGTTGCCTGTGCGGCTCCGTCCGCTTCCGGCTGCGCGGCCCGGTGCTGGCGCGGCGCGCCTGCTGGTGCCGCGACTGTCAGTTCCTCTCCTCCGGCAACACCTCGATCAACCTGATCGTCGCGACCGAGGGCAGCGAGATCACCGGCGAGACCGACGTCTATGAGAGCGACGCCGATAGCGGCAACCGGATGCGGCGCAGCTTCTGCACGCGCTGCGGCACGCCGCTGTTCAGCGCCTCCTCGGGGCGGCCGCAGCTGATGGTGGTGCGGGCCGGGGCCCTCGACGACCCCGAGCTCGGCCGGCCGGAGGGCTTCATCTGGACCGGTTCGGCGCCGAGCTGGGGGCTGATCGACCGCGATCTCGAATGTGTGGCCGGCCAGCCCGGGGCGCCGCCTCAGCCGCGCGGCTGACAGCGCTCGCAATAGAAGGTCGAGCGGCCGGACTGGACGAGGCGCCTGACGGGGGCGCCGCAGCCCGGCGTCGGGCAGGGTTCGCCCTCGCGGTCATAGACGCGGAAGCGATGCTGGAAATAGCCGAGCGACCCGTCGGCATGGGCGAAGTCGCGCAAGGTCGAGCCGCCGGCGGCGACCGCCTCCTCGAGCACCTCGCGGATGATCGCGGCCAGCCTGTGCGCGCTCGCACGCGGACGCCCGGTGGCGGTGGCGAGGCTGCCGGCCGGGGCCTGCGGATGCAGCCCGGCGCGGAACAGCGCCTCGCAGACATAGATGTTGCCGAGACCCGCGACCAGGCGCTGGTCGAGCAGCGCGGCCTTCAGCGGCGCGGCCCGGCCGGCGAAGAGCCGCGCCAGCGTCTCGCCCGAGAGTTCGTTGCCGAGCGGCTCGATCCCCATCGCCCGGAAATGGCCCGTGGTGGCGAGATCGGCGCGCGCCACCAGATCCATGAAGCCGAAGCGGCGCACGTCGTTATAGGTGATGCGGGCGCCGCTGCCGAGATGGAAGACGACATGGTCATGCTGCGGATGCCGGCCGACCTCGCTGTAGAAGGCGCCGGGCTCCACCGGCTTTGTCCCCGGTGCCTCGACCACGAAACGGCCGCTCATCCCGAGATGCATGATCAGCGCCGATCCGTCGTCGAGATCGGCGATCAGATATTTGGCGCGCCGCGACAGCGCCTCGACCCGCCGCCCGGTCAGCCGCGCGACGAAGCGCTCCGGCAGGGGGAAGCGCAGATCGGGCCGGCGCAGCTCGACCGCGGCGATGATCTGCCCGACCAGAGCGGGCTCCAGCCCGCGCCGGACGGTTTCGACCTCGGGAAGTTCCGGCATCTGTCCTTGCGCGCTCCGAGCCTGCGTCGAGACGGGCCGCGACAAGCCCGGACAGTTTCGCTATTCATCGCGGGAGCCAAACACAAGAGCAGCCCGATCGTGACAGCAGCCTCCGACACCACCCATTTCGGCTATGAGACCGTGCCGCTCGCCCAGAAGCAGGCGAAGGTCGACGATGTCTTCCACAAGGTGGCGGGTCGCTACGATCTGATGAACGACCTGATGTCGGGCGGGCTGCACCGGATCTGGAAAGATGCGCTGATCACCACGCTGAAACCGGCGCGGGACCGGCCCTTCCACCATCTCGACGTCGCCGGCGGCACGGGGGACGTCGCTTTCCAGGTGCTGGAGGCCGCCGGCCCGCAGGCCGACGTCACGGTGCTCGACATCAATGCCGAGATGCTGAGCGTCGGGCGCGAGCGTGCGCAGCGGCGCTTTCCCGGGGATGGGCGCATCCGCTTCGTGCAGGGCAATGCCGAGGCGCTCGCTCTGCCGGAGGGGCATTTCGACGCCTATACGATCGCCTTCGGCATCCGCAACGTGCCGCAGATCGACCTCGCTTTGGCGGAGGCCCATCGCGTGCTGAAGCGCGGCGGGCGCTTCCTCTGCCTCGAATTCAGCCATGTCGACGTGCCGCTGCTCGACAGGATCTACGAGGCCTATTCCTTCAACGTGATCCCGCCGATGGGGCGGATGGTGACCGGCGAGGCCGAGCCCTACCAATATCTGGTGGAATCGATCCGCAAATTCCCGAAGCCGCAGGCTTTCGCCGCGATGATGGAGGAGGCGGGGTTCCGCCGCGCGCGCTACACGCCGATGACCGGCGGGGTGGTGGCGCTGCATTCGGGCTGGAAGCTGTGACGCGCATTCCGGCCCGCTCATGATCGCCTCGCTGTTCCACATCGCCCGCACCGCGCGGATCGGGTTCGTGCTGGCCCGTGAGGGCGCGCTGGCGCTGGTCGATCCCTCGGTGCTGCCGCCGCTGGCGCGCGGCGCGATCCGGCTCGGGCGGCTGATCGAGCGGCCGGGCGCCGGCTCTTCGGCGACGCGGCTGGCCGCGGCGCTGGAGCGGCTGGGGCCGAGCTACGTCAAGTTCGGCCAGTTCCTGGCGACGCGGCCCGATGTCGTGGGCATGCGGATCGCCGCCGATCTCTCGGCGCTCCAGGACCGGATGCCGCCCTTCCCGATGGAGCAGGCGCGGGCCACGATCGCCGCCGCCCATGGGCTGCCGGCCGAGCAGGTCTTCGCCGAATTCGGCCCGCCCGTCGCCGCCGCCTCGATCGCGCAGGTGCATCGGGCGCGGCTGAAGGATGGGCGCGAGGTCGCGGTGAAGGTGCTGCGGCCGGGCATTCGCGACCGGTTCCAGCGCGATCTCGCGGCCATGCGCTTCGGCGCGGAATGGGCCGAGCGGCGCTCGGCGGAAGCACGCCGGCTGCGCTTTTCCGGCGTCGTCGACACGCTGGCGCGCTCGGTGACGATGGAGATGGATCTGCGGCTGGAAGCCGCCGCGCTCTCCGAATTCGCCGAGAACACCCGCGAGGATGCCGATTTCCGGGTGCCGGAGCCGGATTGGCAGCTGACCGCGCGCGAGATGCTGGTCGATGAATGGATCGACGGGGTGCGCCTGTCGGACATCGCCGGGCTGCAGGCGGCGGGGCATGATCTCGTCGCGCTGGCGCAGACGGTGATCCAGTCCTTCCTGAAACACGCGATCCGCGACGGCTTCTTCCATGCCGACATGCATCCGGGCAATCTCTTCGTCGATGCGCAGGGCCGCCTCGTCGCGGTCGATGGCGGCATCATGGGGCGGCTTGGCCCCAAGGAGCGGCGCTTCCTGGCGGAGATCCTGCTCGGCTTCATCCAGCGCGACTATACCCGCGTCGCCGAGGTGCATTTCGAGGCGGGCTATGTTCCGGCTCATCATTCGGTCGCGGATTTCGCCCAGGCGATCCGCGCCGTCGGCGAGCCGATCCACGACCGCAGCGCCGACCAGATCTCGATGGCCAAGGTGCTGACCCTGCTCTTCGAGATCACCGGCCTGTTCGACATGGCGACGCGCACCGAGCTCGTCATGCTGCAGAAGACAATGGTGGTGGTCGAGGGCGTGGCGCGCACGCTCGATCCGCATCTCGACATGTGGACCACGGCCGAGCCCGTGGTGCGCGACTGGATCACTCGCAATCTCGGGCCGATCGGCAAGATCGAGGATGCCGGGCGCGGCGCGAAATCGCTGCTCTTCAGCCTGGCCGCCCTGCCCGACACGGTCGCGCGCGCCGAGCGCGTGCTGGGCCAGATCGAGGATGCGTCGCGGCGCGGCTTCGCGCTCGACGAGCGCAGCATCGAGGCGATCGGACGCGCCGAGGCGCAGCGCAATCGCTGGGGCAACTGGGCGCTCTGGGTCATCGCGGCGCTCGTCGCCATCGCCGTCTTCGGCTGACGCTGCGGTTTTCCTGCACCCCGGCTTGCTCTAGGCTGGGCGCAACCAGAGGATGCCAGCCGCGATGCGTTTCGAGACCGCCGCCACGCCCGAAGCCGCCGTCGACCGGCTGGAGGCGCTGTACGAACAGGCGAAGACGGCTCTGCGCGGCGATCTGCACCATTTCTTCGCGACCGGCGAGCCGCCCGACGCCGCCAAGCGCAGCCTCTACCGCTACCCGCTGCTGCGCGTGACCTATGCGCCGTCGCAGCTGCCGGCCGCGACCCGGCGCGGCTACGCGAAATTCGCCGCGCCCGGGGTCTATTCCACCACGGTGACGCATCCGCAGGAGTTCCGCGCCTATCTGCTCGACCAGCTGCGCCCGCTGGTGGCCGAATATGGCGCGACGCTCGAGACCGGGGTCAGCCAGCAGGAAATCCCCTATCCCTATGCGCTGGAAGGCGGGGACGAGCTCGGCCGCGGCAAGGTGACGGCCGCCGAGCTGGCGCGGCATCTCCCGACGCCGCTGCTCTCGCTGGTCGGGGACGAGATCGCCGACGGCACCTTCGAACTGGTGGATGGCGAGCCGCGGCCCCTGTCGCTGTTCGATGCGGTGCGCGTCGATTATTCGCTGCGACGGCTGGTGCATTACACCGGCACGGATTGGCGGGCGGTGCAGCCCTGGGTGCTGCTGACGAATTATCACCGCTATGTCGACCAGTTCGTGCGGCTCGGCCTGGCCGAGATCGAGGCCGGGACGGCGCAGGCGCTGGTGACGCCGGGCGGGGTGCGGATCGAGCGCGACGGGATCGACGTCAGCGCCGCCGAGCGGGTGATGGCGGCCCCCTGGCACCGTTTCCAGATGCCGGCCTACCACCTGATCCGCGAGACCGGCCAGGGCGTGACCCTGATCAATATCGGCGTCGGCCCCTCCAACGCCAAGAACATCACCGATCATCTCGCGGTGCTGAGGCCCAATTGCTGGCTGATGGTCGGCCATTGCGGCGGGCTGCGGCAGACGCAGATCATCGGCGACTACGTGCTCGCCCATGCCTATCTGCGCCAGGACCACATCCTGGACGAGCTGGTGCCGCCGGAGGTGCCGATCCCGGCGCTGGCCGAGGTGCAGGTCGCGCTGCAGCAGGCGGCGGCGGAGATCACCGGGGAGAGCGGCGACCGGCTGAAGAACCGGCTGCGCACCGGCACGGTGGTGACGCAGGACGACCGCAACTGGGAACTGCGCTGGACCAAGGAGCGCCGCCGCATCAACCTGTCGCGCGCCATCGCGGTCGACATGGAATCGGGCACCATCGCCGCCCAGGGCTACAGGCTGCGCGTGCCCTATGGCACGTTGCTCTGCGTCTCCGACAAGCCGCTGCATGGCGAGATCAAGCTGCCGGGCGCCGCCAACGCCTTCTATGAGCGTGCGGTGAGCGAGCATCTGCGCATCGGCCTCGCGGCGCTGGAGAAGCTGAAGGAGGCGGGCTCGACCATCCATTCCCGCAAGCTCAGGAGCTTCGACGAGCCGCCCTTCCGCTAGCCGCGCCGCTTGCTGCGCCCCCCCCGCGCTGCCAGGCCGGCTGCCGATGACAGGCCGGCCCGGCTGATGCTACGACACTGCCGTCGCGTATCCGGAGCCTCATGCCCTTGCCACCCTCCCGCTCGATCCTGCTGATCATCGGCGGCGGCATCGCCGCCTATAAATGCCTCGAGCTGATCCGGCGGCTCAAGGATCGCGGCATCGCCACCCGCGCCATCCTGACCAAGGCCGGGGCGCAGTTCGTGACCCCCCTCGCCGTGTCGTCACTGGCGGGCGAGCGCTGCTTCACCGATCTGTTCTCGCTGACGGACGAGGCCGATATCGGCCATATCGCGCTGTCGCGCTCGACGGACCTGCTCGTGGTGGCCCCGGCCACGGCCGATCTGATGGCGAAGATGGCGACCGGGCTCGCCAATGATCTCGCCTCCACCGCGCTGCTCGCTACCGACAAGCGCGTGCTGATCGCGCCGGCGATGAACCCGCGGATGTGGGACCATCCGGCGACGCGCCGCAACCTCGCCCAGCTGCGGAAGGACGGCGTCCTCGTCGTCGGGCCGAATGCCGGGGCGATGGCCGAGCGCGGCGAGAGCGGGGTCGGGCGGATGGCGGAGCCGGCCGAGATTTTGGCCGCGATCGAGCTCGCTCTGGCCGGCGAGCCGGCTTTGGAACCGCGCGCCATCGGCTTTCTCGGGCGGATCGCCGATGGCGGAGGCCAGGCGCTGGCCGGCCGCCATGTGCTGGTGACTTCGGGGCCGACGCATGAGCCGATCGACCCGGTGCGCTACATCGCCAATCGCTCCTCGGGCAAGCAGGGCCATGCCATCGCCGCGGCCGCCGCCGCGGCGGGGGCGAAGGTGACGCTCGTCTCCGGGCCGGTGAAACTGCCCGATCCACCCGGCGTGACCACGCTCCATGTCGAATCGGCGCGGGAGATGCTGGCGGCGGTGGAACAGGCGCTGCCCGCGGACATCGCGATCTTCGCCGCGGCCGTCGCGGATTGGCGGGTCGCCGATGCCGCGCCGGAAAAGCTGAAGAAGGGCGAGGCCGGCACGCCGGCGCTGGCGCTGGTCGAGAATCCCGACATTCTGCGCAGCGTCGCGCAGCGCTCCGAGGGGCGCCCGGCTCTGGTGGTCGGCTTCGCGGCCGAAACCGAGACCGTGCTCGATCACGCCCGCGCCAAGCTCGCCCGCAAGGGCTGTGACCTGATCGTCGCCAATGATGTCGGCGGTACCGGGGTGATGGGCGGCGACGCCAATACCGTGCATCTGGTCTCGGCCGCCGGCGTCGAGACCTGGCCGACCCTGCCCAAGGATGAGGTGGCGCAGCGGCTCGTCGCCCATCTCGCGCGGCTGACGGGGCGCAAGCCGTGAGCACGCGGATCGCGGTGCGCCGCCTGCCGCATGCCGCGGACCTGCCGCTGCCCGCCTATGAGACGGCGGGCGCCGCCGGTCTCGACCTGCGCGCCGCTCTCGGTGCCGGGCAGAGCCTCACCCTGTCGCCCGCCGCACAGGTGCTGGTGCCGACGGGGCTGATGCTGCAATTGCCAGAGGGGTTCGAGGGCCAGGTCCGGCCGCGCTCCGGCCTCGCCGCCCGACATGGCGTCACCGTGCTGAACGCGCCCGGGACGGTCGACAGCGATTATCGCGGCGAGGTCAAGGTCATCCTGATCAACCATGGCCGGGCCGCCGTCACCATCGGCCATGGCGACCGCATCGCGCAGCTGGTGATCGCGCCCGTGACCCGCGTCAGCCTGGTCGAGAGCGAGACGCTCGACGCGACGGCGCGGGGCGCGGGCGGCTTCGGCTCCACCGGCATGATCGAGACCAGCAAGGGGACGTCGTCGTGAATCTGCTCTCGCGCCGCAGCCTGCTCGCCATTGCGGCCGTCGTCGACATCGCGCTGCATGCGCGGCCGAGCCCCGTCGCCGCAAAGATGCTGGCGGCGCGGCACGACCTGCCGCCCCGCCATCTCGAGACCCTGCTGCAGGCGCTGGTGCGCGTCGGCATCCTCAAAGGGGTGCGCGGCCCGCGCGGCGGCTACGAGCTCGCCCGCGAGCGCCGCCGGATCACCGCCGGCGACATCGCGCGCGCCGCGATGCAGGAGGCCGGCGACGACGTGCTGGGCCCGCTGCCGAAATCGGCGCTGATCGACGCGGTGATCGGGCCGCAGGTCGGCCGCGCGGGCGAAGCCTTCCTGGCCGTGCTCGACGGCGTCACCGTGGAGGATCTGTGCCGGGAGGCGGAGGGCAGCGCGCTGGTGCGCGGGCAGGAACCCCTGGCTGATTTCACAATCTGAAATGTGATTTATTTAATTTATCGACAGATGACGTGAATAGGCGTAGCCTGGCTCCATCGAAGCTCGCTTCAGGAGAGCCCCCATGGCCGAAGCCGCCCGCAAGCTCACCCCCGCCCCGCTGAAATCCCCCGGCCGCGGCCGGGTCTACGAGTCGATCACCGATACGATCGGCGATACGCCGCTGGTCAGGCTGAACAGGTTGCCGGCCGAACGTGGCGTCAAGGCGACGATCCTGGCCAAGCTCGAATTCTTCAACCCGATATCGAGCGTCAAGGACCGTATCGGCGTCAACATGATCGACGCGCTGGAGGCCTCCGGCGCGCTGAAGCCGGGCGGGACACTGATCGAGCCGACCTCGGGCAATACCGGCATCGCCTTGGCGTTCGTCGCGGCGGCCCGCGGCTACCGCCTGATCCTGGTGATGCCGGAGACGATGTCGATCGAGCGCCGCAAGATGCTGGCGCTGCTCGGCGCCGAGCTGGTGCTGACGCCGGGGCCGGGCGGCATGCGCGGCGCCGTGGCGCGCGCCGAGGAGCTGAAGGCCGAGATCCCGGGCGCGATCATTCCGCAGCAATTCGAGAACCCGCATAATCCGGAGATCCACCGCCACACCACGGCCGAGGAGATCTGGAACGACACCGAAGGCCGGGTCGACATCTTCATCTCCGGCGTCGGCACGGGGGGCACAATCACCGGCGTCGGCCAGGTGCTGAAGCAGAAGAAGCCCGGCGTGCAGATCGTCGCGGTCGAGCCGGAGGATTCGCCGGTGCTCTCGGGCGGCGCGGCCGGTCCTCACAAAATCCAGGGCATCGGCGCCGGCTTCGTGCCGGGCGTGCTCGACCGCTCGGTGATCGACGAGGTGGTCACGGTCGGCAACCAGACCGCCTTCGAGACCTCGCGGGCGCTGGCCAAGTCGGAGGGTATCCCGGCCGGCATCTCCTCGGGCGCGGCGATCGCCGCGGCGCTCGAGGTCGGCGCGAGGCCCGAAAACGCCGGCAAGACCATCGTGGTGATCATCCCCTCCTTCGCCGAGCGCTATATTTCGAGCGCGCTGTTCGAAGGGCTCTGAGTCCCGAACAAGAGCATTCGCAAAAGCCTCGCGAATCTGATCTGACCATCGTGGCGCGGGCGCCTTGCCCGCGCCGCGATCCGCCTGCCGATCGGACGGGGATCGCCGAGCGCAGCGACGGTCCGAGCCGGGGGGTCATCGATCATGGACGAGCGCAGGTTGAGGGTCGCGATCCTCTTCGGGGGGCGATCGGCCGAACATGACGTGTCGCGCGCCTCGGCGGCGAATGTGCTGCGCTCGCTCGATCCGCAGCGCTACGAGCCGGTGCTGGTCGCCATCACCCGCGACGGGCGCTGGATCCAGGCCGATGCCGGCAATGGCGCCGGGACCGGGGCTTCCGCGCTCGCCGTGCCGGAAGACGGGCCGCGTCTCGCCCTCGTCCCCGGCGGTCGCGGGCGGGTCATGGCCGAGACCGGCGAGATCCGGGGCTTCGACGCGGTGTTTCCCGTGCTGCACGGGCCGCATGGCGAGGATGGCACGGTGCAGGGTGCGCTCGAGCTCGCCGATGTGCCCTATGTCGGATCGGGCGTCGTCGGCTCCGCCGCGGCCATGGACAAGGATGTCGCCAAGCGCCTGCTGCGCGATGCCGGCCTGCCCAGCGCGCGCTTCATCACGCTGAAGGCGCCGGCGACGATCGGCTATGACGAGGCCGTGGTGGCGCTGGGCTCCACCGAGCTTTTCGTCAAACCCGCCAATATGGGCTCCTCGGTCGGCGTCTCGCGGGCGCATTCGGCGGAGACGTTCGCGGCGGCCTGCGCGGAGGCCTTCCGCTTCGACCGCAAGATCCTGGTCGAGGAAGGCGTGCCCGGCGTGCGCGAGATCGAATGCTCGGTGCTGGAGGATGCGCAGGGCCGCTTGCGCGCCTCGGCGCTGGGCGAGATCGTGCCGCATGGCAAGCACGGCTTCTACTCCTACACCGCGAAATACACCGATGCGGAGGGGGCGGCGCTGATGATCCCGGCGCGGCTGACCCCGGAGCTGACCGAGACCTTCCAGGCGCTGGCGATCCGCACCTTCGAGACCTTGTGCTGCGAGGGCATGGCCCGGATCGACTTCTTCCTGAGCGGCGAGCGGATCCTCGTCAACGAGGCCAATACCCTGCCGGGTTTCACCGATATCAGCATGTATCCGAAGCTGTGGGAGGCGAGCGGGCTGACGCAGAGTGCCCTGATGGATGTGCTGATCGGCCATGCGCTGGCCCGCCATGAGCGCGCCGCCAGCGTCTCCGTCCACCGCTGACCCGCGCGGCGGTCAGCGCCGCAACACCAGCCGGTTGCCCCAGGGATCGGCGATGGCGGGCCCCTCGTCCGTCTCGGTGCCGCCGGCCTCCAGCATCCTCGCCCGCAGCGCCGCGAAGGCCTCGGCGTCGCGCGCCTGCAGCGCGACATGAGCGAGCCCCGCCTCGCCTTCGCGACGTGGCCCGGCGCCGCGGCTGTTCCAGACATTGGCGGCGATGTGGTGGTGATAGCTGCCCGTCGCCATGAAGCTCGCGCCGGGATAGCGCAGCATCAGCGCGAAGCCGAGCCGGCCGACATAGAAGGCTTCCGCGGCTGAGGTATCGCCGACACGCAGATGGACATGGCCCATCCGGGTGCCCGCCGGCAGCGCTGCACCGGGCTCGTCCCGTGCCTCGGCGAGCAGGGCCTGCAGGTCGAGCCGCTCCGTCGCCATGCGGATCGCGCCGTCCTCGCGCGGCCATTCCGCCCGGGCCCGGTCGCGATAGATCTCGATGCCGTTGCCCTCGGGATCGGAGAGATAGAGCGCCTCGCTGACCAGATGGTCGGATGCGCCCTCCAGGACGACACCCGCCCGGGCGGCATGAGCGAGCCAATCCGCGAGCGCCTGCCGGGAGGGCAGTAGCAAGGCGAGGTGGAACAGGCCGGCGGGCGAGCTCGGCCGGGAGGCGCCGGGCAGCAGCGTAACGAGCAGCACGCCGTCGATGCCGAGCGCGACCTCGTCCTGCGATTGCGACAGCACGGAGAGCCCGATCCTGTCGCGGTAGAAGGCGGTCAGCGCCGGCAGGTCGAAGACGCGCAGGGCGACCGCGCCGATATGGACCGGCGCATCATGCGCCTCCGGCGTCGCAGGCCGCTCGGCCGTCATGCTCATCCGTTCAGCCCGCATCGCCACCTCCCGCCGCGGCGAGCCGCCGCTGCCTCGAAGATGGCGAGCGCAGCCGGGCTTGTCGCCCTCCAGTCCGGCAAAGATGCGATTGCGCCGCCGCAATCACCGCCGCCCGTCAGAGCGGGTGCGGCCGGTCGATGGCGAAATGGCGGAACCAGGGCCGTTCCTCGCCGGCGATCAGGGCACCGAGCAGGCGGGAGGCGAGAAAGCTGAAGGTGATGCCGTTTCCGCCATAGCCATAGGCGGCCAGCATGCGCGGCTGGCCGGGCACCCGGCCGATCAGCGGCAGCCCGTCGGCGGTCTTGCCGAAGGCGCCCGACCAGTGATGGCTGACGCGGGAATCGGCGGCCGGGAGCAGCGCCCGCAGCTTCTCCTGCAAAGCGGCCGTCTTGGCATCGGCCTGCGCCTCGCGGCGGGCGGGGTCGTCATGCTCCTCATCCTCGCCGCCGAAGACGATGCGGCCCTCGCTCGTCGTGCGGCAATAGACATAATCCTCGCTCGCTTCCCAGATCAGCGCGCGGCTCGGCCAGAGCCCCTGCGGCCCCTGCGGCACCGTGGCCAGGGCCCAGCTCGACGCGATCTGGTGGAGGTCGCTGACCACGCAATCGGGCATGACATAGCCGGTCGCGAGCACGACATGCTCGGCCTCGATCACCTGCCCGCCCGACAGGATCACGGCCGCCGCATTCGCGGTTCCGTCGAAGCTCACGGCCTCGTCGCGCAGGATCCTCGCACCGCGGCGGGCGGCGACATCGAGCAGCGCATGGCAGAGGCTGAGCGGATCGGCCTCGGCCGAGCCGGGCGAGACGATCGCCGCCTCGCGGTCGAGCCCGAAATTGGCGAGCAGGGTCGGGTGGTCCAGCAGCAGGCCGGGCAGGCCGGCCCGGTGACGCAGCTCGGATTCCTCCTGCAATTCGCGCCGGCCGATCTCGCCCGAGGAGAGGTAGATTGTGTCGCGCGGCAGAAAATTGCAGGACAGGCCCAGTTCGCCGGCGAGATCGGTCAACCCCGCGACGGCGCTGAAGCTGCGCCTGTAGACATCGGCCGCGGCCTCGAAACCATAGAGCGCGGCGAGGCGACGCAGGGGCAGGTCGATTTCCCATTGCAGCATCGCCGTGCTGGCCAGGGTGCTGCCGAAGCCGGCGCGCTCGCGGTCGACGAGGACGACGTCGCGCCCCATCGCGGTCAGATGCTCGGCCATCATGCAGCCGGTGATGCCGCCGCCGATGATCGCGACCTCGCAGCGCAGATCCGCCTGCGGCGCGGCACCGACGGGACGGGTGACGCCGGCGAGCCAGGGCGGGTTGCCGCTCCGCAGATCGGCATGGCGGGTGGTATCGGGATCGAGCAAGGGTCACTCCTCTGCGACGGGCGGTCCGAGCGTGTCGGCCATGGTGGCGCCGCGCAGGCCCATCGGCTTCGGGCGGCCAATGGTGGAATCGCGGGCGGTCTGATGTTCCAGCTCCGCGTTGAACTCGGCCCCCGCCAGCACGATCATCGCGGACAGCCAGAGCCAGGTCATGAAGACGACCACCGTCGCCAGCGAGCCATAGGTGGCGGTGTAGTTGCCGAGCGTGCTGACATACCAGGAGAAGGCCCAGGAGGCGGCGCCCCAGAGCAGCGCCGCGGCGAAGGCGCCCGGCAGCACCCAGGAGAAGCGCGCGGGATGGCGGCTGGGGCCGATCCAGTACAGCGTCGCGATCGACAGCATCGCCACCATGAAGAAGGCCGGCCAGCGCACGAGGCGGACGATGCGCTCGAGGTTGAACTGGAAGGGGAACAGCGCGGTGATCACCGGCACGCTGGCGATGACGATGAGTGCGATCATCAGCAGGAAGACGCCGCTGATCGTGGTCAGGAAGGAGACGATGTTGAGCTTGACGAAGCTGCGCTTCTCGCTCTCGCGATAGATGATGTTGAGCGCGTCGAAGATCGCCTTCACCGCGGCGTTCGCGCTCCAGGCGGCGACGAGAAAGCTGATGATGAAGGTCAGCGACAGGGTCGAGACGTTCTGCAGGGCGAGGCGCATCGCCTGTTCGTGGATCAGGTCGCGCGCCGCCTGCGGGAACACGGTGGTGAGCCCGTCGAGCTGGGCCGCGATGGTGGAGGGGTCGGTGAAGAAGCGGTAGACGGTGACGAACAGCGAGAGCGCCGGCACCATCGAGAGCAGCGCGAAGAAGGCGACCGCACCGGCCAGCGACATCAGCCGGTTCTCGATGACGTTGTCGGCGAAGCGGAGCATCACGTCCTTCCAGCCGAGCCAGGTCATGTCGAGCGGCGAGCATGCGGCGCGCCCGCGCGCGACCTCCTCCTCCGCCTGGCCGAAGCGGCGCTGGATGCGCTCCAGCGCATAGCCCAGCGCGACGCCGATCCCGGCCGCACCGGTCACACGCTTCAGGAAGGTGGGAAGCTTGGTCTCAGCCATCGGCCCGGTGTCTCCGCCGCTCGAGCGGCAGCCTGCCAGCAACGGCAGCCCGCTCCAAATGTTCCTGCCTGCGGCAGAGTGCGCAAAGGCGCCACGGGCCCGGCCGCCGCAGCCCGCGGGCGCTCGCCACTTGTGGCTTAGCCGATTGTTAACCTTAACGCTTTCATATGAAGCCAGACCGTGGCGTGCGACGAACGCGCGGGAGGGTCCAGCCGGCCGCGACGGCAGCGCGCAGCGCGAGGCCGGGCCACCGATTCCGTCCGAGAGTAGAGATCGCGATGAGAACGCATCTGAGACGCGCGCTGGCCACCCTGATGATCCTGGGCAGCGGCGCCGTATCGGCGGCCGATCTGCCGTCCTCCAAGCTTCTGCCGATGGCGCCGCCGCTGCCGAGCTTCTTCGACTGGACCGGCTTCTATGCCGGCCTGCAGATCGGCCATTCCTGGGGCCAGGACAGAACCCAGCAATTCGTCACCGCCGGCCGCGTGCCGCTGCGCGCCGATTCGATCCATGATCACAGCGCCGACAGCCTGGTCGGCGGCGGGCATCTCGGCTTCAACTACCAGATGGGCGCGCTCGTCCTCGGTGTCGAAGGCGATCTGGAGGCCAGCAATGCCAGCGGCGGCTTCGACGATCCGGGCGGACGCCCCGGCCCCGTGGTCGATCCCGGCGGCATCGTCCGCGTCAAACAGGATTGGCAGGGCTCTGTCCGGGCCCGCCTCGGCTACGCCTTCGACCGGCTGATGGTCTACGGCTCGGGCGGCGTCAGCTTCTCGCGCTTCGAATACAGCTATTTCAACCCGCTCCCGGCGGTGAATGCCGGCGAGGGCGGAAAATTCTCGCGCACCGGCTGGACGGTCGGCGCCGGCGCGAATTACGCGATGTCCGACACCATCATCCTCGGCCTCGACTATCGCTATACCGATTACGGCCGCTTCGACTATACCGCCCGCGGCGCCTTTCTCGGCCTGACCGCCGAGCACAACCCGCGCACCCATGCGCTCCGGGCCAGCGTCGCCTACAAATTCTGACGCCGCTTTTCGCGATTTTGCGCCCCGACTCGCTCCGGCTTCGGCCGGCTGCGAGCGGGGCGCTCTCGTATGGAAATCGGAGCGTGCTGCCTCAGAAGCCGGTGCGCTGGCGGATCGCCGCGGCGAGGGTGCCGTCGTCGAGATAGTCGAGCTCGCCGCCGACGGGGACGCCATGGGCGAGCTTCGTCACCCTGACCGGCAGATGCGCCAGCGCATCCGTGATGAAATGCGCGGTGGTCTGGCCGTCGACCGTGGCGTTGAGCGCCAGGATGATCTCCTTGACCCGCGGATCGGCCGCGCGCGTCACCAGCTGATCCAGGGTCAAATGCTCGGGCCGCACCCCGTCGAGCGCCGAGAGCACGCCGCCCAGCACATGGTAGCGCCCGGCGACGGCGCCCGACCGTTCCAGCGCCCAGAGATCGGCGATATCGGCGACGACCACGATCTGGCTGTCGTCGCGGCGCGGATCGCAGCAGAGCGAACAGGGGTCGCTGGTGTCGATATTGCCGCAGCTCCGGCAGACGACGATGCGCTCCCGCGCCACCGCCATCGCTTCCGCCAAAGGCCCGAGCAGCGCCTCCCGCTTCTTGACCAGATGGAGGGCGGCGCGCCGCGCCGAGCGCGGCCCGAGCCCCGGCAGCCGCGCCAGCAACTGGATCAGCCGCTCGATCTCGGGGCCGGCGATGGCGCGCGACATCAAATCTTCCTGGCGAGGAGCGAGGGGCGTAGCGTGGCGGTGCGCCGGGACGCGCTCAGAACAGCTTCATGCCGGGCGGGATCGGCAGGCCCTTGGTGATCTCGGCCATGCGCTCGCCCATCACGCGCTCGGCGCGGGTGCGGGCATCGCTGCAGGCCGCGACGATCAGATCCTCCAGGATCTCGCGCTCGTCCGGCACCATCAGCGCGGGGTCGATCGCCACGGCCTTCAGCGCGCCCTTGGCGGTCATGGTGACCTTGACCATGCCGCCGCCGGCCGCGCCCTCCACCTCGATCGTGTCGAGCTCGGCCTGAACATCGGCCATCTTCTGCTGCATCTGCTGCGCCTGCTTCATCAGGCCCATCATGTCGCGCATGGTCTTATCGCCTCCTGTCCGGTCGCTCAGAAATCGATGCCGTCGAAATCGGGCTCGCTATCGTCGAACAGCGGCTCGCCATCCGAGAGATAGGCATCCTCGGCTTCGACGCCAGGGGCCGGCTCTGGCGCCGCCGCCCGGGGATCGCGGACATCGACGATGCGCGCACCGGGAAAGCGCTCGAGCACCGCCCTGACGGCGGGGTGGGAGGCGGCGTCGCTCTCGCGCCGCCCCTTCAGCGCCTCCGCCTGTTCGCGCAGCGTGGCGCCGCCCTCGGCGGTCACCACCGCGACCATCCAGGTCTGGCCGGTCCAGTCCTTGAGCTTGCGCGAGAGATCGGTGGCGAGGTGGCGCGGCGCACCGGGCGTCAGCGAGAATTCTATGCGGCCGGGCTCGAACCGCACCGGGCGGACATCGCGCTCCAGCGCCAGCTTCAAGGTGATGTCGCGGTTCTGCGAGGCGAGCGCCACCACATCCTCCAGCGAGGCGAGCTGCACCAGCGGCGCCGCCTGCGCCTGCGCCTGCGGCAGCGGGTTGGCGCTGGCCAGGACCGGGCGCGCCGCCAGCGCGGTGTTGCCGCCGCCGGCCGGGGGACGGGGGGCGGAGCCGCCGCCGGGGCTGGCGGGAACCGCCCCGCCCCCGTCGCGCAGCAGCTTCAGCGCCTCGTCCGGCGTCGGCAGATCGGCGGCATGGGCGAGGCGCACCAGCACCATCTCCGCCGCCATGATCGGCCGGTCCGCCTGCTTCACCTCGGCGATGCCCTTCAGCAGCATCTGCCAGCTGCGGGCCAGTACGCGCACGGAGAGCCGCTCGGCGAAATCCCCGCCGCGCACCCGCTCGGCCTGGCTCAGCGCATCGTCGCGCGCGGCTTCGGGGACGAGCTTGAGCCGGGTCACCAGATGGGTGAATTCGGCGAGATCGCCCAGCACCACGGCGGGATCGGCGCCGGCATCGTATTGGGCGCGCAGCTCGCCGAGGGCGGCCGCGATCTCGCCCTTCATCACGCTCTCGAAGAGATCGATGATGCGGGCGCGGTCGGCGAGGCCGAGCATCGCGCGGACATCCTCCAGCGTGATCGCGCCCGCGGCATGGGCGATCGCCTGGTCGAGGATCGAGAGGGAATCGCGGACCGAGCCTTCCGCGGCGCGGGCGATGGCGGCGAGCGCCTCCGGCTCGGCCTCGACGGCCTCGGTGCGGCAGAGGTTCGAGAGATGCGAGACCAGCACGCCCGCCTCGACCCGGCGCAGATCGAAGCGCTGGCAGCGCGAGAGCACGGTGATCGGCACCTTGCCGATCTCGGTGGTGGCGAAGATGAATTTGGCGTGGGGCGGCGGCTCTTCCAGCGTCTTGAGCAGGGCGTTGAAGGCCTGCGTCGTCATCATATGGACTTCGTCGATGATGTAGACCTTGTAGCGCGCCGAGACCGGGGCGTAGCGCACCGCGTCGTTGATCTGGCGGACATTGTCGACGCCGTTGTTGGAGGCGGCGTCGATCTCCATCACGTCGATATGGCGGCCCTCGATGATGTCCAGGCAATGGATGCCGAAATCGCGGAGCTCGGTGGTCGGTGCGCCGCCGCCATCGGCGGTCTGGAAATTCAGGGCCCGCGCCAGGATGCGGGCGGTGGTGGTCTTGCCGACGCCGCGGACGCCGGTGAGCATCCAGGCCTGGGGGATGCGGCCCGAGGCGAAGGCGTTGGTCAGGGTGCGCACCATCGCATCCTGGCCGATCAGATCGCCGAAATGCGCGGGGCGGTATTTGCGGGCGAGGACGCGATAGGGCGCGGCCGGAGCGCTCGGCGCCGGTGCCGGCGCGAAGCCGGCGAAGCCCGGCTCTTCGGCAGTGTCGATTGCGTCTGTCATCCGACTGCTTTCGCCAATCGCGAGGCGGCGGTCAACGCCGGATGCCGCCAGAGCCTGGCAGTTGCGGCGCTTCCCCAGGCAGCGTTTGCCCGGGCGGCGTCGCCGCAGGCCGCGAGGCGGCACGGTGGGAGGCTGGACGAAGACCCGTTCGGTCTCGTTAGGGCTGCTTCCTTCCGGACCTGACCCGGTTGGCGAGTGAGACGTCCCTCGCCAACCTCCCGGGCGCTATATCGGGGATGTCGCGGCGAGTTGCAAGCCGGCGTCCGCATGCGCATGGTCCGTGAGGGCGCGCCCGAACCGTCTCCACGCAGAAGGACGCCGTCATCGCGAGCCGGAGCCGCCGTTTGCGAGATCGCGGCTGCTGCAGCGACGTCGCAGCCGGCCGGTTCGGCATTGACTTGGGCCATGCCATCCGTCATAAGCCCGCCACTTGCGCAGCCTCACGGGCGGCGCGGAGATTTTTGCATGACAGGCTCGGCAGGCCAGGCTTTCCCCGGAAGGCTGCGGCCGCGATGCTGACGAGGCCCCCGGAGTCGGACCGTGAAAAGAACCTATCAACCCAGCAAGCTGGTGCGCAAGCGCCGCCACGGCTACCGCGCCCGCATGGCGACCAAGGGTGGCCGCAAGGTCATCGCCGCCCGCCGGGCGCATGGTCGCAAGCGCCTGTCGGCCTGAGCCGCGGGCGCGTGAGGGCGACGCGCCGTTTTGACGAAGATTGGCACAGCGCCATGCGTCCAGACCGCCCGACCCGTCTCTCACGGCTGAAGCAACGCAAGGATTTTCTGGCGGCGGCCGCTCATGGCCGCCGCTTTCGTTCGTCCGCCTTCTCCGCCCAGGTGCGCGACGCCGCGCCGGAGGAGGGGCAGGACGGTCTGCGGCTCGGCCTCACCGCCTCGCGCAAGACCGGCAATTCGGTGAAGCGCAACCGCATTCGCCGCAGGCTGCGCGCCGCGGCCGCGATCGCGCTCGCAGCGCAGGCCGGCCGCCCCTGCGACATCGTGGTGGTCGCCCGTCCCGAGACGCTGACCGCGCCCTTCCCGCTTCTCGTCGCCGAGCTGTCCGTGGCGCTCGACCGCGCCCGGCCGGCGAAGCCCGGCGCCGCCGACCGCGAGCGACGCCGCAAGCCTGCAGACGGCGCAGCGCCCGTCCAAACCCCGCGCCCCGACCGGGCCTGAGCGAGACCGATTTTCGATCATGATGAAAGAAGACAATCGCAACCTGCTTCTCGCGATCACCCTCTCGGTGGTCGTCCTGCTCGGCTGGCAGTATTTCTACGGCGTGCCGCAGGCCGAGAAGCAGAAGCAGATCGCGCAGCAGAACCAGCAGGCGCAGTCGACGCCGCTGCCGGGCCAGGCCGTGCCGGCCCCCGGCACCGCGCCCGGCCAGCCGGCGAGCGCGCCCGGGACCGCCGCGCCGGCGGCGCTGACGGCCGAGACCCGCGAGCAGGCGCTGGCGCGCAGCCCGCGCATCAGGATCGAAACCCCGAAGATCCAGGGCTCGATCTCGCTGACCGGCGCCCGCATCGACGACGTCTCGCTCAAGGCCTATCGCGAGACCGTCTCCGCCGACAGCCCGAACATCGTGCTGCTCTCGCCGCTCGGCGGCCCGAACCCGTATTATTCCGATTTCGGCTGGGTGGCCGGGCCGGGCAGCAACGTCGCCCTGCCCAACGCCACGACGCTGTGGACGGCTGATGCGCAGATCCTGCGTCCCGGCACGCCGCTGACGCTGAGCCACGACAATGGCCAGGGACTGATCTTCAAGCGCGTCATCACCATCGACGACAATGCGATGTTCACCATCCGCGACGATGTGGAGAACCGCTCGGGCGCGCCGGTGACGCTGTTCCCCTATGGCCAGGTGGTGCGCCAGGGCAAGCCGCCGACCCTCGGCTATTACGTCCTGCACGAGGGCATGATCGGCAATCTCGGCGAGCAGGGGCTGCAGGAATACACCTATGACCATGTCGACAAGGAGCCGCTGCTGGCGCCGGGCACGCATGGCAAGGTCTGGAAGGACGCCGTCGGCGGTTTCGTCGGCATCACCGACAAATATTGGGCGGCCGCCGTCGTCCCCGACCAGGCGCGCAAATATGAGGGGCGCTATTCCTCGGTCCAGACCGGCAGCCAGCGCACCTATCAGGCGGATTTCCTGGCCGAGCCGGTGACCATCGCGGCCGGGGCCAGCGGCGGCGTGCAGGCCAGGCTCTTCGCCGGCGCCAAGGAAGTCGCCGCGATCGACGGCTATGAGAAGACGCTCGGCATCAAGCGTTTCGAGCTGCTGATCGACTGGGGCTGGTTCTATTTCATCACCAAGCCGATGTTCTATGTGATGGACTGGATCTACAAGCATGTCGGCAATTTCGGCATCGCCATCCTGGTCGTCACCCTGCTGCTCAAGGGCCTGTTCTTCCCCCTCGCCTCGAAATCCTATGCCTCGATGGCGAAGATGAAGGCGGTGCAGCCGGAGATGATGGCGATCCGCGAGCGCTATGCCGACGACAAGATGAAGCAGCAGCAGGCTCTGATGGAGCTGTACAAGACCCAGAAGATCAACCCGATCGCGGGTTGCTGGCCGGTGCTGCTGCAGATCCCGGTGTTCTTCGCGCTCTACAAGATCCTGTTCGTCACCATCGAAATGCGGCATGCGCCGTTCTTCGGCTGGATCCGCGATCTCGCCGCGCCGGATCCCACCTCGATCTTCAACCTGTTCGGGCTCCTGCCCTTCGCCGTGCCGGCCTTCCTGCTGATCGGCGCCTGGCCGATCCTGATGGGCATCACGATGTTCGTGCAGATGAAGATGAATCCGGAGCCGCCGGATCCGGTCCAGAAGATGATGTTCACCTGGATGCCGGTGTTCTTCACCTTCCTGCTCGGTTCGTTCCCGGCCGGGCTGGTGATCTACTGGACCTGGAACAACCTGCTCTCGATCCTCCAGCAGGGCTACATCATGCGCAAGCACGGTGCGAAGATCGAGCTCTTCGACAATCTCAAGGGCATGTTCGGCAAGAAGCCGGCCGTTGCAGCCGCCGTCCCGGCACCGGGCAAGCCGGCGAATAGTAACAAGAAATGAGCGGAGCGAGTGGCGAATGGCGAATGGCGAAGGCCGCGCCACTCGCCACTCGCTATTCGCCATTCGCTATTCGCTATTCGCCCCCCGATGTCCCTCCCCGATCCGCTGACCCGCCACCCCATCGCCGGCTGGAAAGGCACCGCCTTCCTGCGCGCGATCGTCGATGATCCGCGGATCGAGGTCGGGGATTACAGCTATTACGACGATTCCCGCGGCCCCGAACATTTCGTCGCGCGCTGCGTGCGCTATCATTTCGACGCCGTCGGCGACCGGCTGATCATCGGCCGCTTCGTCGCCATCGCCCAGGCGGCCCAGTTCATCATGAACGGCGCCAACCATCCGATGGGCGGGTTCTCCACCTATCCGTTCCAGATGTTCGGCGTGGCCGGCGCGCCCGATGTGACGGCGCTGCCGCATCGCGGCGACACCGTGATCGGCCATGACGTCTGGATCGGCCGCGAGGCGGTGATCATGCCGGGAGTGCGCATCGGCGAGGGCGCGATCATCGGGACGCGGGCGCAGGTGGCGGCTGACGTGCCGCCCTATGCGGTGGTGGTCGGCAATCCCGGCCGGGTGGTGCGGATGCGGTTCCCGCCGGAGATCGTCGCCGAGCTTCTCGCCATCGCCTGGTGGAACTGGGACGCCGACAGGATCGGCCGGAATGTGCGGGCGATCGCGGCCGCCGACATCGACGCGCTGCGCGCGGCCGTGTAGGGAAGGGCATGACCAGCAGCCTGACCACGCCCTATGCGCCCGAGGAGATCGAGGCGGCCCGCAAGCTTTTCGAAGGTCCCTGGGACTTCGTCTGGGCCTCGACCCGGCATGACGATCTGCCGCCGATGGTCGGCCAGGAGATCGCCTTCGCGGGCCGCTCCAATGTCGGCAAATCCAGCCTGATCAACGCGATCACCCGGCGCAACGCGCTGGCGCGGACCTCGCATACGCCCGGCCGGACGCAGCAGCTCAATTTCTTCCGCCAGGTCGGGCATGACGAGCGGCTGACCATCGTCGACATGCCCGGCTATGGCTATGCCGCCGTCGGACGCGACAAGGTCGCGGCCTGGACCAATCTGATCCATGAATATCTGCGCGGACGCTCCAATCTGATGCGCGTCTATGTGCTGATCGACGCCCGCCATGGGCTGAAGGATGTCGACGGCGCCGTGCTGGAGACGCTCGACAAGGCGGCGGTCTCCTATCAGATCGTGCTCACCAAGGGCGATGCGATCAAGAAGGCCGATCAGCAATTCATGGTCGAGGCGACTTATGACGAGATCAAGCGCCGGCCCGCCGCCTTCCCCGAAGTGCTGCTGACCTCCAGCGAGAGCGGCCTGGGGATCCCGGAGCTGCGCGCCGCGATCGGCCGGGTCCTGGCTGAGCGGGCATGAGGCCGCGGCGGCACGCCTTGCCCTGACGCAACGCAATCTTTACCGCGACCGCGCGATGCTCGGCGCTTCGCGACGGGCGGCCCCTGACCGGCCGCGAGGCCGGGGAAGCATCATGGCGTTCGTCTTCAGAATCCTGTCCGTCCTGCTGCTGCTGGGCGGGTTTTCCCCGGCTTTCAGCCAGCAGAACGCCCCGATCAAGGTCGCCTCCGGCGTGAGCTACGAGCTGATCCAGCGCTGGGACGTCGACAGGCTCGACCGGATCCTCAGCGTCGATACGCCGAAATTCGCCGGGATCACCGTCGGCTACAGCAAGGCGCGCAATGCGGTGAAGCTCTACCGCGTGACCTACCAGTCGGTGGTGCCCGAGAAGGGCAACCGGCCGATCCTGGCGAGCGGGCTGCTCGCGGTGCCGGACACGGCCGATACCAATTTCCCGATGGTCTCCTACCAGCACGGCACGGTCTACGGAAAACAGCAGGTCCCCTCCTTCCCCGACCAGTCGGAGGAGACCCAGCTGATGATCGCGCAATTCGCCGGGCAGGGCTATCTGCTGATCGGGGCGGATTATTTCGGCATGGGCGTGTCGACCGAGCCGGAAGGCTACATGGTCACCGGCAGCCATCAGCAGGCGACCGCCGACATGGTTCGCGCCGCCCGCGCCGTGCTGGCCGATCTCAAGCTCGCCGACAGCAAGCTCTTCCTCGCCGGCTGGTCGCAGGGCGGCTTCGTGACGCTGGCGATGCTGGAGCGGCTGGAGGCCGATGGCGTGCCGGTCAAGGCGGCGGCGACCGCCAGCGCCCCCGCCGACGCCTTCGTCGGCTTCAACGGGTTCCTCGCCTTCCCGCGCAAGATCGACGCGGCCTGGATCCCGACGATCTTCATCCTCACCGCCTTTTCCTTCGAGGAATATTACGGCGTGCCCGGCCTCGCGCGGGCGCTCCTGACCGAAGAGAGCTACGAGGTCTCGCGAAAGGCCTATCGGCGCGAGCCCTTCGACCCCGCCGCCGTGCCGACGGATCTGCGCAAGCTGATCAAGCCGGAGTATTTCGACCCGCAGGTGTTCGCCGATTCCGCCTATGGCCGGATCGTGGCGAAGACGCAGGCCTATCGCTGGGTGGTGAGGACGCCGGTGAAGACCTTCTATGGCGAGACCGACGAGGCGATCAGCATCGGCCTCGGCCAGCTGCCGATGACCTATCAGAAGGCGATCGGCAATGACCGGGTCGAGGCGGTCTCGACCGGGCCGACCAGCCATCGCGGCACCTTCGCCACCGCCGTGCCGCAATGGAAGAGCTGGTTCGACGCGCAATGACCGATCGCTCCCGACGGGCCGGCAGGGCTGAAGACCGTAAGGACAGGACCGTGACCGGAAGGAGCCGGCCATGATCGGCGCGACCAGGCTGCATCTGGCGCTGGCCGCCCTGATGGGCTTCGCCGGCGTCGCTCTCCTGGCCGCGGCCGCGCATGTGACCGGTACGCAGAACGTGCAGACCGCCGGCCAGATGCTGTTGTTCCACGCCGCCGCGGTGATGGCGGCGACGGCCGCGCGCAAGGCCGGGCAATTCGCGGATCTGCCGGCGCGGCTGGCGGTTTCGGCGCTGGTTCTGGGCGCCGCCCTGTTCGCGGCCGATCTCGCGCGCCGCGGCTTCGCCGGCACCGGGATCTTTCCCATGGCCGCCCCCACCGGCGGCTGGCTCATGCTGGGCGGCTGGCTGGGGCTCGCCGTCGCCGCCTTGCTGCCGCGGCGAGCCCCGTAAACCTATTTCGGGTCGCAGCCCATGCCGTTGCGCCGCGCATTGGCGATGCAATCGGCGCGATTGACATAGGCCTCCGTCGACGCGCCGACGATGTCGCCGTTCCGCGCGGTGCGTCGCCAGCGCCACTGGCTGTTCGACGAATAGATTTCCCAGAGATCGCCGTTCGGATCCCTGCAGCTCAAACTGCTCATGCTTAAATCCCCCTTCTCCTGCGGCCTCATGCCGCCGCGGAACTAAAGCGCGAGTCTTTCAATTTTACAATCTTAAGTTGCAATATCGCGGTCTGGGCGAGCTGCGCCGAAGCATCCTTCCGCCCGCTGCCAAGTTCGGCTAGAAGCGCGCCGCACCCTTCCTGCGGTCGCGCGGAGCCTGCCGATGATTCCTCCCGCCCATATGACGCCGTCCCAAGCCGCCGACCTGCTGGTGCAGGCGCTGCCGCATATGCAGCGCTATGACCAGGAGGTGATCGTGATCAAATATGGCGGCAACGCCATGGGCGACGCCGCCACGGCGGAGGATTTCGCGGAAGACATCGTGTTGCTGGAGCAATCCGGCCTGAAGCCGGTGGTCTGCCATGGCGGCGGGCCGCAGATCGCCCGGATGCTCGAGAAGCTCGGCATCAAATCCGAGTTCAAGCAGGGGCTGCGCGTCACCGACGCCGCGACGGTCGACGTCGTCGAAATGGTCCTGGCCGGCTCGGTCAACAAGGAGCTCGTCGGCACCATCACCCGCGAGGGCGGCAAGGCGATCGGCCTCTGCGGCAAGGACGGCAACATGGTGACGGCGCGCAAGGTCCAGCGCACCATCGTCGATCCCGATTCCCATATCGAGCAGGTGCTGGATCTCGGTTTCGTCGGCGAGCCCGACCGGGTCGACACGACGGTGCTCGACGCCGTCCTCAAGGCGGAGCTGATCCCGGTGCTGGCGCCGGTCTGCGCCGCGGCCGATGGGCAGACCTATAATGTCAACGCCGACACCTTCGCCGGCGCCATCGCCGGGGCGCTGAACGCCAAGCGGCTGCTGCTGCTCACCGACGTGCCGGGCGTGCTCGACAAGGACAAGACGCTGATCCCGGAGCTGACCATCGAGCAGTGCCGCCGGCTGATCGCCGACGGCACCATTTCGGGCGGCATGATCCCGAAGATCGAGACCTGCATCTACGCACTGGAAAAGGGCGTCGAGGCCGTGGTCATCCTGGACGGGAAAGTGCCCCATGCCGCGCTGATCGAACTCTTCACCGATACCGGCTCGGGGACAATCATCCGGCGCTGAGCCTGCCTGCAAACGCTCCGCCCCCGGCCGCCGCCGGGGGTGGCGCGGCGCTAAGGCTCGGGTCAGGACTTGCGTGGCATGATCGCGGCCCCACATCTCGGGACCGCACTGGCGCATTTGAAATGAACACGCACGCTTTCTCGCCCGATGCCCTGCCGCCCCTGCAGCGGGAGGCGTTCGCGCATGTCGATCACTGGATCTTCGATCTCGACAACACGCTCTATTCGCACGAGGCCAAGGTCTGGCCGCAGGTCGACGAGCGGATCACGCTGTTCCTGACCGAACTCTTCGGGCTGGACGGGATGTCGTCGCGCGCCCTGCAAAAATACTATTACCAGCGCTACGGCACCACGCTGAAGGGGCTGATGGAGGAGCATGACGTCGATCCCGACGATTTCCTCGATTTCGCGCACCAGATCGATCTCAGCCTGCTCGATCCCGATCCGAAGCTTGGCGAGGCGATCGCGGCGCTGCCCGGGCGCAAGCTGATCCTGACCAACGGTTCGCGCGGCCATGCCGAGAACGTCGCCGGCAAGCTCGGCATCCTGCATCATTTCGAGGATATCTTCGATATCGTCGAGGCCGGCTTCCGGCCCAAGCCGGAGCGGGAGACCTATGAGCATTTCCTCGCCAAACACGCGGTCGATCCCGGCCGGGCGGCGATGTTCGAGGATATCGAGAAGAATCTGCTGGTGCCGAGCGCGCTCGGCATGAAGACCGTGCTGATCATCCCGCGCACGCCCGACCCGTTCCGGGAGGCCTGGGAACAGGCCGCGATCGAGGCCGGCCATGTCCATTACGTCACCAACGACCTGACCGGGTTTCTGGCGCCACTGGCGAGCCAGGCGATATCCCCCGGCGAAGAAAAATAAACCCGCTTTACGACGTCGGAGGGCGATGATATTCCAAGCGTCCGTTTTATCGAACGTTTGGGCGTTATGTCATGTCGAACTCGCCGGAAGCTGCACGCGCGCTCCACCCGGAGACCCGCCTGGTCCATGCCGGCACGATGCGCTCGCAATTCGGCGAGACCTCCGAGGCGCTGTTCCTGACCCAGGGCCATGTCTATGACAGCGCCGAGCAATGCGAGGCGCGCTTCCTGAACAAGGATCCGGGCTTCCAATATGCCCGCTTCTCGAATCCGACGGTGGCGATGCTGGAGCAGCGCATGGCCGCCTTCGAGGGCTCCGAGGCCTGCCGCGCCACGGCGACCGGGATGGCGGCCGTGACCGCGGCGGTGATGGGCCAGGTCCAGGCCGGCGACCACGTCGTGGCGGCGCGCGCGCTGTTCGGCTCCTGCCGCTATGTCGTGGAAGAGCATCTGCCGCGCTACGGCGTGGACTCGACGCTGGTCGACGGCACCGATCTCGCGGCCTGGCGGGCGGCGATCCGGCCCAATACCAAGGTCCTCTTCCTGGAAAGCCCCTCCAACCCGACGCTGGAGGTGATCGACATCGCCGCCGTGGCCGCTCTGGCCAAGGAGGCCGGCGCGACGCTGGTGGTCGACAATGTCTTCGCGACCCCGCTGTTCCAGCGCCCGCTGGAGCTCGGCGCGGATTGCGTGGTCTATTCCGCCACCAAGCATATCGACGGGCAGGGGCGCTGCCTCGGCGGGCTCATCCTCGCCTCGGAGGCCTTCATCACCACCCATGTCCAGACCTTCCTGCGCCAGACCGGCCCGGCCCTCTCGCCCTTCAACGCCTGGGTGATGCTGAAGGCGCTGGAGACCCTGCCGCTGCGCATCGAGCGCCAGGCCCGCAGCGCCGCGCAAGTGGCGGATTGGCTGGCCGGACAGAGCCAGCTGACCAGGCTGATCTTCCCCGGCCGCGCCGATCATCCCCAGGCGGCGATCATCGCCAGGCAGATGAGCGGCCCCTCGACGCTGATCGCCTTCGAGGTGGCCGGCGGCAAGGAGGCCGCCTTCCGGCTGCTCAACGCGGTGAAGCTGATCCGGATCTCGAATAATCTCGGCGACGCCAAGAGCCTGATCGTCCACCCCGCCACCACGACGCATCAGCGCTTCGCGGCCGAGATCAGGGCCGCGATGGGCGTGACGGAGGGCATGATCCGGCTCTCGATCGGGCTCGAACATCCCGACGACCTGATCGCCGATCTCGCTCAGGCGCTGGCCGCCATCTGAGCGGGCCAGACTGCGGACTGGGGCCGCTCCCCGCCGCGCCGGGGGATCAGGCCGCGAGCTTCAGCCCCACCTGCCCCCAGATCGCGGTCAGCGCGCCGATGAGATGGTCGATATCGGCGCGGGAATGCAGCGGCGACGGGGTGATCCGCAGCCGCTCGGTGCCGCGCGGCACGGTGGGATAGTTGATCGGCTGGACATAGATGTCGAAGCGCTCGAGCAGCTCGTCGCTGATGCGCTTGCAGAGCACGGGATCGCCCACCATCACCGGCACGATATGGCTGGGGTTGGGGAGATGCGGGATGCCGATCGCGTCGAGCCGCGCCCGCAGCTCCGCCACCCGCTCCTGCTGGCCGTGACGCTCGGCCTGGCTCTGCTTGAGATGGCGGATCGAGGCCAGCGCGCCGGCGGCCAGGGCCGGGGGCAGCGAGGTCGAGAAGATGAAGCCGGAGGCGAAGCTGCGGATGAAGTCGCAGGTCGCGGCGGAGGCGGCGATATAGCCGCCCATGATGCCGAAGCCTTTGGCCAGCGTGCCCTCGATCACGGTCAGCCGGTCGGACAGCCCGTCCCGCTCGCTGACGCCGCCGCCACGCGGACCGTAGAGCCCGACCGCATGGACCTCGTCGATATAGGTCATGGCGCCGAACTCGTCGGCGAGATCGCAGAAGGCGGCGATCGGCGCGATGTCGCCATCCATGGAATATACGGATTCGAAGGCAATCAGCTTGGGGCGGCGCGGATCGATGGCCTGCAGCTTGCGGCGCAGATCATCCGGGTCGTTATGCGCGAAGATCACCCGGTCGGCGCGGGAATGGCGGATCCCCTCGATCATCGAGGCGTGGTTCATGGCATCGGTCAGCACCACGCAATCGGGGATGCGGGCGGCGAAGGTGGAGAGCGAGGCCCAGTTCGACATGTAGCCGGAGTTGAACAGCAGCGCCGCTTCCTTGCCGTGGAGATCGGCCAGCTCCTGCTCCAGCAGCACGTGATAATGATTGGTGCCGCCGATATTGCGGGTGCCGCCGGCGCCGGCGCCGCAGCCATCGAGCGCGCGGTGCATCGCCGCGAGCACGTCGGGATGCTGGCCCATGCCGAGATAATCGTTGGAGCACCAGACGGTGACGTCACGCGGGCCGTCGGCGCCGTGATAGGTGGCGCGCGGGAAATGGCCGACCTGGCGCTCGAGATCGGCGAAGACCCGGTAGCGGCCCTCCTTGCGGAGACCGTCGAGCTCCGTCCGGAAAAATGTCTCGTAGTCCATCGGCAGCCTCCTGCAGGTCTTGATGATCACCGAACCGGGCGATCCGACTCTTTGTCTTGCATCGGCTTTCCCCTGACCGGGGACCAGCTTTGGGCCGATGCTAGATCCTACGCAACCAAAGACGAGCCGGAAATGGTGCGCGGTGTCGCGGTCGGCGGAGCCAGCGCCGGCACGGGCGCGGGCTGGTGATCGCGATGCGACGCCAGACTCCAGCTCCACAGCCCGGCCACGGGAAGCGGCAGGACCAGAAACCAGTGTTCGATCAGGCCGAGCGCCGCCAGCGTCGCCAGCAGCGTGTAGCCTGTCGCCAGAAAGGGATCCTCGACCAGCGCCCGCTCGACAATGATCGAGGTCAAGAGCGTGGCGGCGGTGATCGAGAGCGGGAAGAGCAGGTTCATCGGCTTCTGCCGGAAATAGGAGGTGAGATAGCCGAGATGCTGCGGCAGGAACTCGACCGTGGTGTTCGGCATGCCGAGAAAGATGTTGAGCTTGGTCGAGAGCCGCATCGCGAAGAGCAGGGCGAAGCTCGCCAGCGCGAAGCGGTTGTCGCCGCCATGGCTCAGTAGGGCGATCAGCAGCAGCGTCGCCAGCAAGGCGAGCTCATGGTGGAGCACGGCGCGCGTCGCCTGCAGGAAGCGGGCGACGCCGCGGCTGCCGGGCAGGCAGGGCTCGCGCCGCGGCCCGGTGACGTAGCCGAAGAGGAAGGCCATCTCGTTCCAGCCCCAGAGCATCAGCGCGCTGGCGCATGCGAGATAGGCGCCGCCGGTGCTGGTATCGCCCGCCGTCGCCACCACCCCCCAGAGCGCCAGGAGCGCCAGGAGCGTGGCGGCCGCGAAGCTCCACCGGAAGGTTTTGCGCGCCAGCCCGTCGAGATAGAGGATCGCCCCGGTGGAAAACCACCAGGTGATCAGCGTCGCGAGGATCGGCACGCCATAGGTCGCCACGGGGCGCGTCCCTTCAATAGGCCGGCTGCAGCCGGCTGGTCCGCGGGATCTCGTTGGGGATCGTCGGCAGCAGATAGAGCCGCAGCAGGGTCGCGCCGACCTGCGCCTGGTAGAGGCGCTTGCGCAGCCCCGCCGCCAGCCCGCCCTCTTCCGCGGCCTCGGCGATCTTGCCGGCCAGGATCCGCACCCGCTCCAGCCCGGCCCGGAAGGCCGGGTTGTCGGTGTCGAGCATCAGCGGGAAGCATTGCCGCGAGATCTCGGAGGTGGTGCGGAAGACGGTGAAGTCATATTCCGTCGGGTCGATGTCCAGCGCCTTGTGGAATTCCGGCCGGACATGGTCGCGCACATACATGGTGGCATAGACGGCGAGCAGGAAGAAGCGGACCCAGAGCTTGTTGGCGCCGGTCAGCAGATGCGGATTGGCCCGCATCAGCAGCGAGAAGGCCTCGCCGTGCCGGAACTCGTCATTGCACCATTCCCGGAACCATTTGAAGATCGGGTGGAAGCATTTCTCCGGGTGCTTCTCCAGATGGCGATAGATGGTGATGTAGCGGGCATAGCCGATCTTCTCCGAGAGATAGGTCGCGTAGAAGATGAATTTCGGCTTGAAGAAGGTGTATTTCTTGGCCTTGGTCAGGAAGCCGAGATCGACGCCGATGCTGAACTCCTTGAGCGCGTCGTTGATGAAGCCGGCATGGCGGGCCTCGTCCCGGCTCATATATTTGAACAGCTCGCAGATGTCGGGGTTGGTGCCGCGCTTGCGCATCTCGGCATAGAGAACGCAGCCGGAAAACTCGGCCGTCAGCGAGGAGATCAGGAAGTCGATGAACTCCTTGCGGAGCGGCTCGGGGATCTTCTCGAGCTCGAGCTTCCACTCGGCGTTGCGGGTGAAATGGCCCTTGTTCGGGTCGCTCTTCATCTCCGCCAGCAGCACGTCCCATTCGGCCCGCACCGGGGTCACGTCGATGCGGTCGAGCTCCTCGAAATCGGTGGTGTAGAAGCGCGGCGTCAGCATCGTGTCCTGCTGGGCGATGCGCGTGGCTTCGTTGGGGGCCGCCCGGAGATCGGCGGCCGAGAGGGCTGCGGCGCTCATAGCTTGGTCCTTTCCGAGAAGCTGAATTCCAGCAGTTCCATGAATTCGGCGCGGCCGGAGATCTTGGTCCAGAGCTGTTCCAGGGCGCTGGCGCGCGTCACCGTCGCGATGCGGCGGAAGCTCTGCACCTCGCCATAGGGCACCTTGATCGGCTCGCCATGGACGATGACCTCGTCGCCGGGCCTGATCCGGACATCGCCGTCGAGGGTGACATGGGCGTGCAGGCTCTCGAAGGTGTGGGACACCTCGATGGTGCAGCCGACATCGAACTGCCTGGCCTCCGCCAGGCCGTGATCAGTGAGCGAAAGATCGGTCATCACCGGCCTCCTGGGGTGGGAAGAAAGCGCGCGAAGGCGCCGGAATTGCTGGGTCCGAAGGCATCGAGCTCGATGCGCCCGCCGGTGGCGGGATCGCCGAGGCTGAGCCGGCCATTGGCGCGGCGCTCCAGCCGGAACGGGATTTCGGGGCCGAGGCCGAGGCGCTTGCGGTCCCTGACCAGAGCCCGGGTGGCGCCGCGAACGAAGCCCTCCGTGCTGACCGGCAAGGTCGCGAGCAGCCGGCCCGAGGCGTCGCTGACGGTCGCGGAGCCGTCCTCGCGATCGGCGAAGACGAGATCGATGGCGGCCACCGCCGGGCTCTCCGGCACGCCGGTGACGCCGATGCCGGTGCCGCGGGCGAAGCCGGTGATCGCCAGCGCCGACAGCGCCAGCGCCGCCATGCCGTAGAGCGGCCAGCGCGGCATCGTCGCTGGGGCGGGTCTGTGCCTGGCCTCGGCATGGGTCATGACACGCTCCCTCAACCCGCCGCCGCCGCGCCCTGCGGCAGGGCGATGCTCTCGCCGGAGGGCTGCTGCGCGAGGCGGGCCGGGCTGGGCTGGCCATGATGAGCGGCGAGCGCGCGGCCGAGCAGATCGCCGATCTCCGCCGCATCGGGGACGCAGCGCAGCATCGGCTCCGGCCGCGACAGCCGCCAGGGCCTGGCATGCGGCCAGAGCACGGCATAGGAGACCCGCTCGCCCGGCTTCAGCGCCAGCGGCAGATCGCCCGTGCCGTCGCGGCGCAGCCGCAGCCCGGCCCCGGCGACCAGGGCGAAGGGCAGGTTGATGGTGATCGGCAGCGCGACCCCGATGCGCAGCACCAGCCGCCGGCTGGTGATGGTGTAGACGCTGCCCCGCGCCGTCAGCCAGGCGATGAAGCCGAGGCAGGCCATGGCCAGCCCGGCGGCGAGCGCGATCCAGGCCATGGAGGCGGCGGTGGCGCGGCCGAGCCCGCCCTCCATCAGTGCCAGCAGCGGCTGGGCCGCGACCAGCGCCGCGAAATAGAAGGCGACCTCGCGGATATGGAAGGCGCGCCAGGCCAGAGCGCGCCAGTCCGGCGAACCCTGCCAGAGGATGCGCTCGCCCTCGGGCGGACGCTCCGGCAGGCCGCGAATCGGCTCGAAGGCGAAGTCGTCGCTCATAGCAGCGGCTCCGCCCGCAGCGGCGTCGCATAGAGCGTGCCGGCGCCGTAATAGGCGCAGATCTTCTCTTCCTCGAGCCGCGTCACGGAATCGGGCGTCCGCGTGGCGGGGACATCCTCGAACTGATGCGCCAGCAGCGCGTCGACGATGGCCGCACCCACGCCCTTGCGGGCGCCGCCGGCCTTGATGACGCAGAAATTCACCGGCAGCAGGACATGGCGCCCGCTGCTCAGCTCGACCTCGAAATAGCGGATCAGCGCTTCAGACCGGTCGATCCAGAGATCGAATATCTTGCCGGCCACCTTGTGATCGGCGCCGATCACGTCATAGCCCCGCGGATCGCCGCCATGCGAGATCGAATAGCCGCTGGCGACCCTGACCGGCACGATCTTGAGATGGTGGTCATAGGTCATCTCGGGCATGTCGGCGCGTTCGGCCCAGGAACCGGGACCGATCGAATCCAGCATCGGATTCGGCCCGGTCGGCGCCAGCGGCGCGCCCGGCCAGGGTGCGGTCGGGCGTGCGGCGAGGACGCGGCTGTCGGGGCGGCCGTCGGGCACGCTGACGCGCGCCCCGCTGGCGAGCTTGAAGGTTTTCGGCGCGGGATAGAAGATCAGGCTCGCCGGCAGCAGACGGCCGGGATGGGTATCGGATTCCAGCGGGTAGCCCTCGCGCCGGTCCTCGCGGCGGAGATAGATGATCAGCCCGGCGAAGAAGAGCCAGAACAGCCAGATCGTGACCTGGGCGACGTCGATATATCCCATGATCTCACGCATGCGGGGGCCCTCCTTGGGCGCAAGGCTTCAGCTCGGGAATTCGGCAAGTCCGAAACGGGCGATGGCAGGGCCGCGTCTCGCCCCGGCGCTGCGAACGAGCGGGCCGATGGCGATCAGCGTGGCGAAGAGCAGCGCGATCTCGATGTGGTAGACGACGCCGTAGGCGATGGCGGGATCGCCGAAGCCCGGCCCCAGCGCGCCGCGCTCGGCCAGCCCGGCGACGATGTCGCGGATGGCGCCGCCGAGCGCGATGGACAGGCCGGCGGCACTGGCCTGGACCGCGCCCCAGACCCCGACCGCCAGCCCGTTCATCCCGCCGCTCTCGATCTCCATGGCGGTGGTCAGCGTCGCGACCGCGAACAGCCCGCCGCCGAAGCCGATCAGGACGACGCCGAACCGGAACAGGGTCGCGGCATCGACGGCTCCGGAGAAGATCACGCAGGGAAAGGCGACCAGGCCGGAGACGATGCCGAGCGCCGCCAGGCGATAGGGGTCGATCCCCGCCGAGAGGGCGCGCGCCGACAGGGCGAAGGCGGCGAGCGCGCCTGCGGCCAGCAGCGCGGTCAGGATGGTGGTGCCGCTGACGCTGAGATGCAGGACCTGCGCGCCGAACGGCTCCAGGATGATGTCCTGCATGTTGAAGGCCGCCGTGCCGAGCCCGACGGCGACGAGGAAGCGCAGGCTGCGCCTGTCCTGGATCAGGGCGGCGAAGGCGGTGCGGAAGGCGGGCCGATCGCGGCCCGGTGCGGTGCGGGCGGGATTGCGCACCTCCTGTTTCCACAGCGCCACGATGTTCAGCGCCATGGTCGCGACCGCGGCGCCCTGAACGACCTGGATCAGCCTGAGCGGGGTGAAATCCGCCAGCAGCCAGGAAAACACCACCCCGCTCAGCACCATGCCGGCGAGAAGCGTGACGTAAAGCAGCGCCACGACCCTGGCGCGCGTCGCCGGCGTGGCGAGATCGGTCGCGAGGGCGAGCCCCGCCGTCTGGGTGGTGTGGAGCCCGGCGCCGACCAGCAGGAAGGCCAGCGCCGCGCCGATCTGGCCGTAGAGCACCGGGCCGACACCGTCCCCGGACAGGACCAGCAGGGCGAAGGGCATGATCGCGAGCCCGCCGAACTGCAGCAGCGAGCCGAACCAGATATAGGGCACGCGCCGCCAGCCCAGCACGGAGCGATGCGTGTCCGAGCGATAGCCGATCAGGGCGCGCAGGGGCGCGAAGAGGAAGGGCAGCGAGACCATCAGCGCGACCACCCAGGCCGGCACAGACAATTCGACGATCATCACCCGGTTGAGCGTGCCGACCAGCAGCACGCTGGCCATGCCGACCGCGACCTGGAACAGCGAGAGGCGCAGGATGCGGCCGAGCGGCAATTCGGCGGTGGCCGCATCGGCGAAAGGCAGCCAGCGCGGACCGATCCGCGTCAGACCCTTCACCAAGGCGGCCGAGACCGGGTTCATGACCGCACCAGCTCCAGCGCCTGGGATTTGTAGAAGGCGCTCGAGATCCGGCGGGTGCGGGCCGGCTGCCAGGCGGCGAGGCCGGGTTCCAGGCGGATCTGCCGGGCGAGGCCGTTCTCGCTGACCGGCTCGATCGCCGGGGCGCGGTCGGCGCGCGGAAAGGCCCGGCCGACGAGATGCATCAGCGCCAGCGCCGGGGTGCGGGGCGCGAAGGTGATCAGCATCGAGGCGCGGGTGCGCGAGGCCAGCCCGGCGAGCACGCCGACGATGTCGGCGGCCTCGTAATGGATCAGCGAATCCATCGCCACGACATGGTCGAAGCGGCCGAGCGCGGGGTCCAGCATGTCGCCGCTGTGGAACCGGATCGAGCCGCGCCGGAGGTCGCGCGGGGCGCGGTCCTGGGCCAGAGCGACCAGGGTCGGCGAGAGGTCGATGGCCACGACGTCGGCCCCGCGCAGAGCGGCGGCGACGGCGAGCGCGCCGGTGCCGCAGCCGGCATCGAGGATGCGGGCGCCGCCGAGATCGTCCGGCAGCCAGCCGAGCAGGGTCTCGCGCATGGCGACGCGCCCGGCGCGGACGGTGGCGCGGATGCCGCTGACCGGCGCGTCCGAGGTCAGCCGCGACCAGGCCTCGACGGCCGTGCGGTCGAAATAGGTCTTCAGCTCGCCGCGACGGCGCGCATAGGAGATGTCCGCCATCACTCATACCCCAGGAAGTCGAAGATCTCGCGATCCTTCATCGGGCGGGCGTCGAGCGCCGGACCGCCGGCCCAGAGCTGCTCGGCGAGGCTCATATATTCGCGCTGCACGGCCAGCACCTCGGGCGCGTCGCCCATCTCGAACAAAGTCGCCTTCTTCAGCCGCGAGCGGCGGATGGCGTCGAGATCCGGGAAATGGGCGAGACGCTTCAGCCCGGTGGCGGCGTTGAAGCGGTCGATCTCGTCGGTCCCGGCCGAGCGGTTGGCGATGACGCCGCCGACGCGGACCTCGTAATTCTTCGACTTCGCCTTGATCGCCGCGACGATGCGGTTCATCGCAAAGATCGAGTCGAAATCATTGGCGGTGACGATGACCGCGCGCTCGGCATGCTGGAGCGGGGCGGCGAAACCGCCGCAGACGACGTCGCCCAGCACGTCGAAGATGACGACGTCGGTGTCCTCGAGCAGGTGATGCTCCTTGAGGAGCTTCACCGTCTGGCCGACGACATAGCCGCCGCAGCCGGTGCCGGCCGGCGGGCCGCCGGCCTCGACGCACATCACGCCATTATAGCCCTCGAAGCAGAAATCCTCGACGCGCAGCTCCTCGGAATGGAAATTCACGGTCTCCAGCACGTCGATGACCGTCGGCATCAGCTTCTTGGTCAGGGTGAAGGTGGAATCGTGCTTGGGGTCGCAGCCGATCTGCAGGACGCGCTTGCCCATGCGCGAGAAGGCCACGGAGAGGTTGGAGGAGGTCGTCGATTTGCCGATGCCGCCCTTGCCGTAGACGGCGAAGACCTTGGCGGTCTCGCAGGCCATGAGCTGGTCCATCTGTACCTGGACGCTGCCCTCGCCATCCTCGCCGGGCGGCGGCGGCGTCTTGCTGCGGATATAGTTCGGCAGGCTCGGGTGCTGGAACAGGGTCGTCATGCTGCGGCCTCCACACCGATTCCTTCGAGCCGGTCCTCGAGTTCTTCGCCCGCCAGGCGCAGCGCATCGAGCGTGGCCTGGTCCGGCTGCCAGTATTGGCGGGAATGCGCCTCGATCAGGCGGTTGGCGAGCTTGGCGGAGGCGGTCGGGTTCAGCGCGGCGAGCCGCTCGCGCATTACCGGATCGAGCAGGAAGGTCTGGGTGACCTGCTGGAACACCCAGGGCTGCACCGCGCCCGTCGTCGCCGACCAGCCCATGGTGTTGGCGACGTGGTGCTCGATCTGGCGCACGCCCTCATAGCCGTGCTTGAGCATGCCCTCGTACCATTTCGGGTTGAGCATGCGGGTCCGGGTCTCGAGCGAGACCTGCTCGGACAGGGTGCGCACGGTGCCCTCGCCGCGGGTCTGGTCGCCGATATAGACCGGCACCGTCGCGCCGCCGGCCCGCTTCACCGCGCGGCTGATGCCGCCCAGCGTGTCGAAATACTGGTCGATGGTGGTGACGCCGAGCTCGACCGATTCGAGGTTCTGATAGGCGAGGTCGACACCGGCGAAGATCGTGCCGAGCAGCTCCTTTTGCTGGACCGGCCGGCCGGTGACGCCATAGGCGAAGGATTTGCGGCGCTGATAGGTCTCGGCCAGCTCGTCTTCATCCTCCCAGCGGCTGTTCTCGACGAGGTGGTTGACGTTGGCGCCATAGGTGCCGTCGGCATTGCTGAAGACGCGCAGGGCCGCCGTCTCGAGATCGCAGCCATGCTGGGCCTGGTATGCGAGGGCGTTGCGGCGCAGGAAATTCTGCTCGACCGGTTCCTCGGCCTGCGCGCAGAGCAACGCCGCCTCGGCCAGAAGCCGCGTCTGCAGGGGCAGCAGGTCGCGGAAGATGCCCGACAGCGTCATCACCACGTCGATGCGCGGGCGGCCGAGCTCGGCGAGCGGCAGCAGCTCGGCGCCGCAGAGCCGGCCATAGCCGTCGAAGCGCGGCCGCGCCCCCATCAGCGCCAGCGCCTGGGCGATCGGCCCGCCCTCGCTCTTCAGATTGTCGGTGCCCCAGAGCACGATGGCGATGGCGCTGGGCAGGGCATGGCCGGCCTCCTTGTGGCGGGACAGCAGCCGTTCGGCCTGTTTCGCGCCGTCGCGCATGGCGAACAGGCTGGGAATGCGGAAGGGGTCGAAGCCGTGGAGGTTGCGTCCGGTCGGCAGGATGGCGGGGGTGCGCAGCAAATCGCCACCCGGCGCGGGGCGCACGAAGCGGCCATCGAGCGCCGCCAGCAGCCCGGCGATCTCGCTGTCGCGGTCGAGCAATTCACCGAGCGCGCCGAGCCGGGCGAGCACCGCTTCCCCGGCATCGTCGCCGGGCAGCCCGGCCCGGGCCAGCGCCTGGGCGGGGCTGGCGCCGCGGATCAACGCTTCGACGGCCGGGCGGGAGGGTTTCTGCCCCTCCGACGCCTCGGCCATGGCGAGCAGCGTATCGACCTTCTCCTCGACGCTGTGGCGGGCGCCGACGACGTGCAGCCCATGCGGGATGAGCGTGTATTCCAGCTCGAGCACCGCCGCCTGCAGGCCGGCGATCGCCGCCTCGCACTCCCCGCCCCAGGCCGGCTCGGCCGGCGCGAGATCGAGGGCGGCGGCCTGCGCCTGGACCAGCGCCGCGAGCTCGCTGCGCTCTAAGCCGCCATCCAGCGGTTGCCGCCAGCGCTCCAGCGAGGCCTTGAGCTCGACGAGCCCGCGATAGAGCCCGGCGCTCGCCACCGGCGGCGTCATGTAGCTCACCAGAGTCGCGGCGCTGCGGCGCTTGGCGATGGTGCCCTCGGAGGGGTTGTTGGCGGCGTAGAGATAGATGTTGGGAAGGTCGCCGATCAGCCGGTCCGGCCAGCATTGCCCGGAGAGGCCGACCTGCTTGCCGGGCATGAATTCCAGCGCGCCATGGGTGCCGAAATGCAGCACGGCGTCGGCGGCGAAATCCTCGCGGAGATAGCGATAGAAGGCCGAGAAGGCATGGGTCGGGGCAAAGCCCTTCTCGAAGAGAAGGCGCATCGGGTCGCCCTCATAGCCGAAGCCGGGCTGGATGCCGACCAGCACATTGCCGAAGCTCTGGCCGAGCACCAGCAGCGCGCCGCCATCGCTGAGCTGGCGGCCGGGGGCCGGGCCCCATTGCGCCTCGATCTCCGCCAGATGGCGCTCGCGCCTGACATGATCGGCGAGCGGGATGCGGGCATGGACATTGGCGTCGGTGCCGAGCCGGCCGGCATTGCCGTGCAGCACCGCCTCGCGCAGCGCCGCCACGCTCTCCGGCAGCTCGACGTGATAGCCCCCCGATTTCAGCGCGCGCAGCGTGTTGAAGAGCGATTCGAACACGGCCAGGAAGGCGGCCGAGCCGGTATTGCCGGCATTGGGCGGGAAGTTGAACAGCACGATCGCGAGCTTGCGGCGGGCACGCTGCTTGCGGCGCAGGGCCACCAGCTTCTCGGTTCGCGCCGCGAGCAGCGCCGCCCGCTCGACGCAGAGCTGCATGTCGCGGCTGGTCTCGCTGCGGCCGCCGAACACCATCGGGCCGGTGGCGCCGTCGAGCTCGGGAATGGCGACCATCATCGTCGCCTCGACCGGCATCAGCCCGCGCTCCGAGGCGCCCCAGCCTTCGAGCGTCTGGAATTCCAGCGCCTGGGCCGCGAGATAGGGCACGTCGAGGCCGGACAGCATGGCATCCGCCGCGCCGGCATCGTTATAGGCCGGGCCGCCGACCAAAGAGAAACCGGTGAGCGAGACCAGCGCGTCGATGACCGGCACGCCGTCGCGCTTGAAGAAGGCCTCCACCGCGGGGCGCGCATCGAGTCCGCCCGAGAAGGCGGGGATGACATCGAGCCCGCGGGCCTCCAGCGCCGCGATCACGCCGTCATAATGCGCGGTGTTGCCGGCCAGCAGATAGGAGCGCATCACCAGCAGCCCGACCGTGCCGCGCGCCTCGGCCCGTCGCGGCAGCCTGTCCGCCTGCCCTGCCATGCGGCCGGCCATGCGGGGGTGGTAGACGCCGAGCTCGGGGTAATGCACCGGCGGCGCCGCCTTCAGCGTGCCGCGCAGGCCCCGGCGCGGCCCGTCGGCATAGCGATCGACCAGCAGCCGGACGAGATTGGCGACATTCGCCTCGGAGCCCGACAGCCAATATTGCAGAGCGAGGAAATAGGCGCGGACATCCTGGGCCTTGCCCGGGATGAAGCGCAGGATCTGCGGCAGGCGCTTCAGCATGGCGAGCTGCTGGGCGCCGGCATTGCCGCCCGGCTTCTTGGCGCCGCGCAGCCGCTTCAGCAGCGCCATCATGCCGCTCTCGGGCGCATCCATGCGGAAGCCGCCGAGACGGGTGAGCTTCACCACCTCCCCCGCCGACATCGCGCAGATCATCGCGTCGCAGCTGTCTTGCCGCGCCTTCAGCGCCGGCATCACCATCTGGATATGCTCGTCCATGAACAGCATGTTGGCGACGAGGATGTCGGCCCGGTCGATATCCGCCCGCGCCTCGGCCAGTTCGGCGGGGTTCTCGCCCCATTCGGCGGCGGCGTGGAGGGTGAGCACCAGGCCCGGCAATTCGCGGCGGAGCAGGGCGGCGGCGCGGTCGACGGCGCTCGACAGATGCCTGTCCAGCGTCACGATGACGATCCGGATCGGGACCGCCTCAGCGGCCGAAATGGGCTTTGGCATCGTAGAGCGTCTCCACCGTGATCGGGTTGATCCCGCGTTCGCCTGCGAATGTCTCCGTGTTGCGCCGCGCCTTTCCGCGGACGAAGAAGGGGATCTTCTTCAGCTCGAGCTCCGCCTCCGCGGCCCAGCTCAGCAGGATCGGCCGGTCGGCGGCGGGAGCCGCTGCGGCGGCCTCCGGGACCGGCGCCGCCGGGGGCGTCGTGGCGCCATGGCCGAGATGGGAGGCGCCGGCGCCGTCATGGAACTCGAAATCATCGCGGAACATGCCGAGCAGATGCTCTTCCAGCCCCATCATCAGCGGGTGGACCCAGCTGTCGAAGATGACGTTGGCGCCCTCGAACCCCATTTGCGGGGAATAGCGCGCCGGGAAATCCTGGACATGGACGGGCGCCGAGATCACCGCGCAGGGGATGCCCAGCCGCTTGGCGATATGGCGTTCCATCTGCGTGCCGAGCACGAGCTCCGGCTGCAGCGCGGCGCAGGCCGCCTCGACCTCGAGATAATCGTCGGTGATCAGCGCCTCGAGCCCGTAGCGCGCCGCCGCCTCGCGCATGTCGCGCGCCCGCTCGCGGCTGTAGCTGCCGAGCCCGACCACGGTGAAGCCGAGCTCCTCGCTGGCGATGCGCCCGGCGGCGATGGCATGGGTGGCGTCGCCGAAGATGAAGACGCGCTTGCGGGTGAGATAGGTCGAATCGACCGAGCGCGAATACCAGGGCAGGCGCGAGGCGGAGTCGGCCAGGGCGAGCGAGGCGTCGACCTCCGCCAGCCGCGCCACCTCGACGATGAAGTCGCGCGTCGCGCCGACGCCGATCGGCACCGTCGCCACCATGGGCTGGCCGAATTGCCGCTTCAGCCATTGCGCCGCCTGGCCGGCGATCTCGGGATAGAGGACGACGTTGAAATCGGCCTCGCCGAGCCTCGCGAGATCGGCCGCGGCGGCCTGCCAGGGCGCGACGACGTTGATCACGACGCCGAGCTCGTCGAGCAGCTCGGTGACGGCCCGGACATCGTCGCGATGGCGGAAGCCGAGGGCCGTCGGGCCGAGGATGTTGCAGGAGGCCGGGCGCCCGGCGGGCCGCGGCGGGCGCGGCGCGCCCGGCTTCGGCGCATGCGGCGAGGCGAGATGGCGCACCAGCTGGTAGAAGGTCTCGGCCGCGCCCCAATTCTCCTTGCGCTGATAGGAGGGCAGCTCCAGCGGGATCACCGGGATCGGCAGGCCGAGCGCCCGCGCCAGCCCGGCCGGATCGTCCTGGATCAGCTCGCCGGTGCAGGACGCGCCAACCAGCATCGCCGCCGGCTTGAAGCGCTCGAAGGCCTCATGCGCCGCGCGCTGGAACAGATCCGCCGTATCGCCGCCGAGATCGCGCGCCTGGAAGGTGGTGTAGGTCACAGGTGGGCGTTCGCCGCGGCGCTCGATCATGGTGAAGAGCAGATCGGCATAGGTGTCGCCCTGGGGCGCGTGCAGCACGTAATGCACGTCGCGCATCGCGGTGGCGACGCGCATGGCGCCGATATGGGGCGGGCCTTCATAGGTCCAGACGGTGAGGTGCATGGCTACACCTCCAGCGCCGCGCGGCGGATCAGCGGCCGGGCGAAGAGCTCGGCGAGATCCCCCGCCTGTTCGAAACCCTGGATCGGCGTGAAGACGAGCTCGATCGCCCATTTCGTCGTCAGCCCCAGCGCTTCGAGCGGGTTGGCGAGGCCGAGCCCGCAGACCGTGAGATCCGGCGCGGCGGCGATGCAGCGGCCGAGCTGGCGGTCGACATCCTGGCCCTCGCTGAGCTGGATGCCGGCCGGCAGCATGGCGAGATCGGCGGCGAGATGGTCGCGGTGGAGATAGGGGGTGCCGACCTCGACCAGCTCCATGCCCATCTCGCGCGACAGGAACCGGGCGATCGGGATCTCCAGCTGGCTGTCGGGGAAGAAGAAGACGCGCCGGCCGGCGAGGCTGCCGCGGGAATGATCGAGCGCACGCCGCGCCCGCTCGCGGCCGGGGGTGATCGCGGCCTCGAAACGGGCCGGGCAGATCGCGAAGGCCTCAGCCGCTGCCCTGAGCCAGGCCGTGGTGCCCTCGATCCCGAGCGGGAACGGGGCCGGGAGCCGCGTCGCGCCGCGCCGTTCGAGCGCGCGTGCGGTCTCGGTGAGGAAGGGCTGGGCCAGGAGATAGAGCGTGTCCGGCCCGATCTCCGGCATCGCGCCGGCCCGGCGCGCCGGCAGGAAGCCGATCTCGGCGATCCCCATCGCGGCGAAGAGCCGGCGGAACTGGTCCTCCACCGCATCCGCCAGCACACCGGCGACGAGGAGCTGGCGCGCGGCGCCGGACGGCCTCTCCGCCAGCGTCGGGACCAGCGCGGCGAGGCAGGCATCCTCGCCCTGGGTGAAGGTGGTCTCGATGCCGCTGCCGGAATAGTTCAGCACCCTGACCTGCGGCGTGAAACGCTGCGACAGGCGCTGCGCGGCGCGCGACAGATCGAGCTTGATCACCTCGGAGGGGCAGGACCCCACCAGGAAGAGCAGCCTGATCTCCGGCCGGCGCGCAAGCAGCCGCGCCACGACCGCGTCGAGCTCGGCATTGGCGTCAGCGAGGCCGGCGAGGTCCTTCTCCTCGATGATCGCCGTCGCGAAGCGCGGCTCGGCGAAGATCATCACCCCGGCGGCGGATTGCATGAGATGGGCGCAGGTGCGCGAGCCGACGATCAGGAAGAAGGCGTCCTGGATCTTGCGGTGCAGCCACATGATCCCGGTGAGGCCGCAGAACACCTCGCGCTGGCCGCGCTCGCGCAGCACCGGACGTTCGTCGCAGCCCTGGACGGCGGCGAGGGGAGCGAGCGCGTTCATGGCCGGCCTCCGAAGGCGCCATCGGCAGCCGGGGCCCAGTCGCGCGCCTGCAGGCGGGCCATGCGCAGCTTCACCAGGAATTGCGCGGCGTTGACGAGGTAGATCGCATAGGCCGCCAATGCGAGCAGCATCTGCGATCGCGGCGAGAGCGCCCCGCTCAGGATCGCGGCGAGATAGGCCGTGTGCAGGGCGATGACGACGAAGCTGACCGCGTCCTCCCAGAAGAAGGCCGGGGCGAAGAGATATTGGCCGAAGACGTCACGCTCCCACAGCGCGCCGGTGACCATGATGGCGTAGAGCACCAGCGTCTTGGCGATGATCGACAGCGTCGCCGCCTGATAGCCCTCGCCGCCGGCGAGGTAGCGCAGCACCAGCACCAGGCTGACCAGGAAGACGGCGAATTGCAGGGGCGCCAGCACGCCCTGCACCAGGGTCCAGCGCGAGAGATCGCGGCGGCGACGCTGTTCGGGCGTGTAGAGGGCCCCGCCCTCCCTGCCTGTCCGTTCGCCTGCTGATCGCGGCATGGGACGCCCCCGAACCCGATGCGCCGGCAAAGGCGGCGCTCATCTGATGGGCAGATTGGCGCCAGGAATCGGAAGTGTCAATCTGACTGGACACTATTTTTGGTTAGACTGTCATAGCTAGTAGACAGACGACGAAATCGGGGTAGTCTGAGACGTTGTCCATCCAGGGATGAAGACGTCCTGCATCGGAGATGAAGGGCGCCGCTCCCGGCCATTGGTGAACCGCGATGCCGAAGCAGAGCCCCTCCAGGAGCCGGCGCAGTCGCGATGCAGGCCGGGATTCGCGGCTTCATCATTGCCGCGGCGCCGATGGCATGCTTCATTCTGCGTCAACAGGCCGAGAGAATGCGCTTTCCGGATGGTCCGTTGCTATCCCGCAACCTGATCATGACAGGACCGCCAGAGTCCCTGCGCCGGACAGCCTCTCGCCCGAGGGAGGTGACGCCATGCCTGGTCGGGGATTCAACCCGCCCGATCGCCAGATGGCTGCGGAAGACCAGGCGGGATACGGGCCGCTCGGGCTGGCGAATTGGTGCCCGGGGCTGCCGGTCGAGCCTCTGCCGGAATTGCGGGACGATCTGGCACGCACCATCGAGAGCGAGATCATTCCCCGGCTGATGCTGGCGCACCGGCTGTCGCCCGGCACCCGCGCGTCCCCTTTGGAAGCGCCGGCGCCCGCGCCGATCCTGCTGTCGCCGGCCGATATCGAGCAGTTCTGCGAGATCATCGTCCGCAAGCCGCTGGCGATGGCGCGCGAGCATATCGACGGGCTGCGCGCCCGCGGCATGACGTTGGAGGCGATCATCGGCTCGGTGCTGTCGGAGACGGCGCGCCATCTCGGCCAGCTTTGGGAAAGCGATCGCTGCAGCTTCGTCGACGTCACCGTCGGCCTGTCGCGGCTGCAGCAATTGCTGCGGATCTACGGGCCCGATTTCGAGGGCGACAAGGCGGCCGGCGAACCCAGCCCGCGGATCCTGCTGGCCGCGATCCCGGGCGAGCAGCACACATTCGGCCTGTCGGTGGTGGAAGAGTATTTTCGCCGCGCCGGCTGGCTGGTCGAGGTCGAGATCGGCGGCTCGCGCCAGGGCCTCGTCGAGCGGCTCGGCGCGGAATGGTTCGACGTGATCGGGCTGTCGGCGAGCGGTGAAACGGCCGCCCCCAGCATCGCCACGCTGATCGCCGGGCTGCGCGGCGGCTCGCTCAACCGGTCTGTACAGGTCGTACTGGGCGGTTTCCTGTTCAATGAGCGGCCGGAACTGGCGCGCGAGCTCGGTGCCGATGGCGGCGCCCGCGACGCCAATGACGGTTTGATCCAGGTCAGGAGCCTGATCGCCGCCAAAAAGATTACTTGTTGATTGGACCATGCGTCGTTATCTGCCTAAAGCCTCTGATCGCGGGCCGTAACAGACAGAAAGCGGGCCTTCGTTGTCATGAACGTCTTTACGCCCCAAGCTCCGGCGCTCGGTTTCAAAGGTCAGACGTCCTGGCTGAAGGGGCTGGCGCCCGATATCGCCGGCAGCCTGATCACGGCCGCCGCCGATATCGCATTGGTGCTCGACAATGACGGCACGATCCGCGACGTGGCGCTCGCCAGCGACGATCTCAGGCGCGAAGGCTTCGAGGATTGGGTCGGCAAGCGCTTCTGCGACGTGGTGACGGTGGAGAGCCGGCCCAAGGTCCAGGATTTGCTCGACAGCGCCGGCCATTCGGCCACCGTGCATTTCCGCGAGATCAACCATCCCAGCGCCGGCGGTCCCGACGCACCCGTGCGCTACAGCGCCGTGCGGATCAGCAGCGAGGGTCCGGTGATCGCGCTGGGCCGCGATTTGCGCCATTACGCCAGCCTGCAGCAGCGGCTGGTCGAGTCGCAGCAGGCGATGGAGCGCGAATATGCCAGGCTGCGCATGGCCGAGACGCGCTATCGCATGCTGTTCAATCTGGCCTCCGAGCCGGTCGTGATCCTGGAGGCGGCGAGCCTCAAGATCGTCGAGGCCAATCCGGCCGCGCTGCGCCTGCTCGAACTCGACCCCGGCCGCCTCGCCAGCCTCTCGATCCTCGCCGGCTTCGGCCGGGACGGGGGCGAGGCGCTGCAGGCGATGCTGCGCGGGGCGCGGCTCTCCGGCGCGGCCGAGGGTGTCGACGTCGCCCTCGCCAGTTCCGGCCGGCGCTTCACCGCCTCGGCTTCGGGGTTCAGGCAGGATGGCGGCAGCTATCTGCTGCTACGCTTCACGCCGATCGGCGGGGCGGTGGCCGCCGATGACGGCGCCGCCCGGCGGCTCGCGGCGATGGTCGACAAGTTTCCCGACGGTTTCGTCGTCATCGGCCAGGATCTGTCGATCCTGCAGGCCAACCGCGCCTTCCTGGACATGGCGCAGCTCGCCTCGAAGCAGCAGGCCGTCGGCGAATCGCTGGAGCGCTGGCTCGGGCGGCCGGGGATCGACCTGCCGCTGCTGATGGTGACGCTGACCGAGCATGGCGTGGTGCGCAATTTCACGACCGTGATCCGCGGCGCCTTCGGCGGCACGGAAGAGGTCGAGGTCTCGGCCGTCCCGGCGATTACCGGCGACACGCCGGCCTTCGGCTTCGTGATGCGCAGCCAGGGCGCGCGCAGCGCCATGGAAAGCCAGCGCGGCCGCGCCTTGCCGCGCTCGGTCGAGCATCTCGCCGAGCTGGTCGGGCGGGTCTCGCTGAAGGAGCTGGTCCGCGAGACCACCGATGTGATCGAGAAGCTCTGCATCGAGGCGGCTCTGGAGCTCAGCAAGGATAATCGCGCCTCCGCGGCGCAGATGCTCGGGCTCAGCCGCCAGAGCTTCTACGCCAAGCTCAGGCGCTATGGGCTGGGCGATCTCGACGAGGCGGAGCCGAGCGAGATCAACTGACGGAAGGCGGCGAGACCGTCGGCACGTTTGAGTGTCCGATTTTGTTGACACTCGTTTGTCAATTTCGATTGACGGTTTTGGCCGAGGCTCCTAGCCTGCGGGGATGACGCGCTTCAGCATCCAGGCTCCGCTGCCGTCCCGCCCCGCGCCCGGCGCGGTGCTCGAACTGCTGAAGCCGATCACCTGGTTCGCCCCGATGTGGGCCTATGGCTGCGGCGTGATCTCCTCCGGCCAGCCGCTGGCGGCTCATCTGCCCGAGATCGCGCTGGGGATCCTGCTGGCCGGCCCGCTGGTCTGCGGCACCAGCCAGGCCGCCAATGACTGGTATGACCGCCATGTCGACGCGATCAACGAGCCCGACCGGCCGATCCCCTCGGGCCGGATCCCCGGAAGCTGGGGCTTCTTCATCGCGCTGGGCTGGACGGCGCTGTCGCTGCTGGTGGCGAGCCTGCTCGGCGTCGCGGTGCTCGCCGCGGCGGCTTTCGGGCTGGTGCTGGCCTGGGTCTACAGCGCGCCGCCGCTGCGGCTGAAGCAGAATGGCTGGTGGGGCAATGCCGCCGTCGGCCTCTGCTATGAGGGGCTGCCCTGGTTCACCGGGGCGGCGGCCCTGCTCGGCGGCGTACCGGATGGGCGCATCCTGGCGCTGGCGCTGCTCTACAGCCTCGGCGCGCACGGCATCATGACGCTCAACGATTTCAAGTCGGTGGAGGGGGACCGGCAGATGCGGCTGCAATCGCTGCCGGTGCAGCTCGGCATTGACCGTGCCGCCAGGCTCGCCTGCTGGGTGATGGCGCTGCCGCAGCTCCTCGTGATCCTGCTGCTCTGGCATTGGGGGCAGGCTCTGTTCGCAGGTCTGGTCGCGGCGCTGCTGGCGGCGCAGATCCTGCTGATGCTGCGGCTGCTGGCGGCGCCGCGCGAGCGCGCCGCCTGGTACAACGCGACCGGGACGACGCTCTACGTGCTCGGCATGCTGGCCAGCGCCTTCGCCCTGCGCGATCTCGCGATGGCGGGGCCGTGATGGCCGGCGCGCAGCCGCTGCCGCTGGGCTGGCTCGGCATCGTCCGGCTCGGGCTGGTGCAGACGGCGCTGGGCGCCATCGTGGTGCTCACCACCTCGACCATCAACCGGATCATGGTCGTCGAACTCGCTCTGCCGGCCGTGCTGCCGGGGCTGCTGGTCGCGTTGCATTACGCGGTGCAGGTGCTGCGGCCGCGCTGGGGCCATGGCTCCGATGTCGGCGGAAGGCTGACCCCCTGGATCGTCGGCGGCATGGCCGTGCTGGCGCTCGGCGGCTTCGGCGCGGCGTTGGCCACGGCGCTGATGGCGACGCAGTTCTGGGCGGGGGTCGCCCTGGCTTGCCTCGCCTTCCTGATGATCGGCATCGGCGTCGGCGCCAGCGGCACCTGCCTGCTGGTGCTGCTCTCGCGCCGCGTCGCCGACGAGCGCCGGCCCGCCGCTGCGACCGTGGTCTGGGTGATGATGATCTGCGGCTTCATCCTCACCGCCGGTCTCGCCGGCCATTGGCTGGATCCGTTCTCGACGACGCGGCTCGTCCTGGTCACCGGCGTGGTCAGCCTGATCGCCTTTGGCCTGACCTGCCTCGCCGTGCACGGCGTCGAGGCGGCTTCCGGAGCGGCGCACCCCGCGCCGGCGCAGGCCGAGACGGATTTCCTCACGGCCCTGCGCGAGGTCTGGGCCGAGCCGCAGGCGAGCTTGTTCGCGATCTTCGTCTTCGTCTCGATGGTGGCCTATTCCGCCCAGGACCTGATCCTGGAGCCGTTCGCGGGCACGGTCTTCGGCTTCACCCCGGGCGAAAGCACCAAGCTCGCCGGCGTGCAGAATGGCGGCGTGCTGGCGGGAATGCTGCTGGTGGCGCTGGTCACCAGCCTCGCCGGCCCGCGTGCCGGCTCGCTGCGGCTCTGGGCGGTCGGCGGCTGCCTGGCCTCGGCGCTGGCGCTGGCCGCTTTGTCGGTCGCGGCCTTCATCGGGCCCGGCTTCCCGATCCGCCCCGTGGTCTTCGCCCTCGGCCTCGCCAACGGGGCCTATGCGGTCGCGGCGATCGGCCAGATGATGCGCCTGGTCGGGGCCGGCAGGCCCGACCGCCAGGGCGTGCGCATGGGGCTGTGGGGCGCGGCGCAGGGCGTCGCCTTCGGCCTGGGCGGGCTGCTCGGCGCCGCGGCGAGCGATCTGGCGCGTCAGCTCCTCGCCTCTCCCGTTCTCGCCTATGCCGCGGTGTTCACGGCCGAGGCGGTCCTCTTCCTGATATCGGCGGCGCTGGCCCTGGCGGTGGCGCGGCAGGGGCTGGTCCCATCGCGCCAGGACGATCAGCGGGCGCCGGCTCTGCGCCCCAGCCCGGGATGACGCCCATGACCCAGCAGCAGGACCTGTTCGATGTCGTCGTCGTCGGGGGCGGACCAGCCGGAGCGACGGCGGCCGCCGATCTCGCGGCGGCGGGGCGCAAGGTCCTGCTGCTCGACCGGGGCGGCCGGATCAAGCCCTGCGGCGGGGCGATCCCGCCGCGGGCGATCCGCGATTTCGCCATTCCGCCCGCGCAGATCGTCGCGCGGATCAGCTGCGCCCGCATGGTGTCCCCGTCCCGGATCGGGGTCGACATGCCGATCGAGAACGGCTTCGTCGGCATGGTCGACCGCGAGCATTTCGACCCGTTCCTGCGGGAACGCGCGGCGATCGCCGGTGCCGCGCGTGAGACCGGGACCTTCGAGCGCTTCGCCCGCGACGAGGACGGCACCGCGCGGCTGCATTTCCGCAGGGGCGACGGCAGCGAGGCGAGCGTGCGGGCCCGCATGGTGATCGGCGCCGATGGTGCGATCTCGGCGCTGGCCAAGGCGGCGATGCCGCGGGCCAAGCGCCCGCCCTTCGTCTTCGCCTATCACGAGATCGTCCGGGCACCGCGGCAAAGCGCGGCCGCCTATGACCCGCGCCGCTGCGACGTGATCTATCAAGGCGAGGTATCGCCGGATTTCTACGGCTGGGTGTTCCCGCATGGCGACACCGCCAGCATCGGCACCGGCAGTGCGCGCAAGGGCTTCTCGCTGAAGGATGCGGTGTCGCGGCTGCGTGCGGCGACGGGGCTCGCCGAGGCCGAGACGCTGCGCCGCGAAGGCGCGCCCATCCCGATGAAGCCGATGAAGCGCTGGGACAATGGCCGCGACGTGATCCTGGCCGGAGATGCGGCCGGCGTGGTCGCGCCCGCCTCGGGCGAAGGCATCTACTACGCCATGCTCTGCGGCAGGCTGGCGGGCGAGGCGGTCGACCTCGCCCTGGCGAGCGGCGATGCGCGAGCGCTGACATCGGCGCGCCGGCGCTTCATGGCGGAGCATGGACGGGTGTTCTTCGTGCTCGGCCTGCTGCAATGGATCTGGTACCGCAGCGACAAGAGACGCGAGCAATTCGTAAAGCTCTGCCGCGACCCAGATGTGCAGAAGCTGACCTGGGAATCCTACATGAACAAGCAGCTCGTACGCGGGCGGTTCATGTCGCATATCCGGGTGTTCTTCACCGATCTCGGCCATCTGCTCGGGCTGGCCCGAAGCTGAGCGCGGGTTTGCAGCGCAACGGGCACCGCTCATGGTTCATCTGGTCGATCTCGCTCTGGCGATCCTGCTCTTCGAGGCCGCGCTGCTGCTGGCGCTGCGCGGCCGCCATGGCCTGCCGGCGCGCGACATCCTGCTGATCGCGCTGGCGGGGCTCGGCCTGCTGGCGGCGCTGCGCGCGGCCCTGGCGGACGGCGCCTCCTGGCTGGTGCCGCTCGGACTCAGCCTGGCGGGGCTGGCCCATGGCGCCGATCTCTGGCTGCGGCTGAAGCGCGGGGCGGGGCCGGCTCAGAAACGGTAGGTCACGCCGGAATGGAGAACCAGCGGGTCGAGCTTGACCTTGGCCCGGATCGGGACGCCGCCCAAGGTTCCGCGCGTCTTGGCCTCCAGGAAGACCTTCTTGGCGTCGATGAAGACGCCCCAATGCTCGCTCATCATGTAGTTGAAGCCGGCCTGGACCGCGACCCCCAGCGCATGATCGGTCTTGAGCCGGCGGACCGCCCCGTCCTGGTCGTTGACGATCACCATCAGGCTCGGGCCCACACCGAGATAGGGCTGGAAGGCGCCGAGACCGGTGAAATGATATTGCGCGGTTAATGCCGTCGGGCCGCCGGAAACCTTGCCGAGCGTTCCGAGGCCGGTGATCGAGCCCCGCGCCTCGACCTTGACCAGCGGCGGGTAGCCGCCGGCGAAGCCGATGGCGATGGACGGAGTGAGGAAATACCCCGCCTCGACGGCGAAGCTCAGCGAATTCGGGATGCGGACATCCGCACCGGGAATGCGCATGCCGCCCGCCCACATCCTGGCCGATTCCGAATAGACCAGGCCGGCGGGACCGGCATGGAGATAGAAGCGCTGGAAGGGCTGCGCGAGCGGCGGCTGCGGCGCCGCGCGGCCAGGCGAGGCGAGATCGGCCGCGGCGGCAGGAGCTGCGGCGGGAGCTGCGGCGGTCAAGGCGAGCAGGATGGCGAGACTGGCTTTTGGCGAGCGCGTCATGTCGAACCCGAAATCAGGGGCACCGTCCGGGACGGTCCGGAAGATGAGCTGTCGACATTAACAGCCATCTACGAAGTTTTTACGACAACTTCCTTTGCGTCATCTGGTCGCAACGGGTCCGCCCGGCGCTCGCAGGACGTTGCGCGAGCGGGGATCGCAGCCGGATCGCCCGTCTCGTCTTGCGGTTGATCGGCCGATCGGCCACATGGTGAAGCAGGAGCCGCGGCCGGGCTCGCGGCCACGCCGGGGTCGGGGCTGCCGGGCCTTCGTCGCTTACGCCGCGCGCCGCGCCAGCTCGAGCACCGTCTCCAGCATCACGCGGATCGCGATCCCGGCATCGGCCTCCGTCATCGCTTCCAGCGGCGAATGGCTGATGCCTTTCTCGTTGCGCACGAAGAGCATCGCCGCCGGGCAGAGCCTGGCCATCGCCATGGCGTCGTGGCCGGCGCCCGACGGCAGGCGCCGCGCCTTGAGATTGGCGCCGGTGCGGGCGATGCCGGCGGCCAGCGCCTCCTGCAGCGGTTCCGCCATCGGCGTCGCATCGTCGTGCGAATAGGGCGAGATCGCCAGGGAGACGCCGCGGCGCTCCGCGATCTCGGCGAATCGCGTCGCGATCGCCCGGTCCATGCTGGCGAGCGTGTCGTTGCGCGGGCAGCGGAAATCGATGGTGAAGTCGACGGCGCCGGGCACGACATTGGTAGCGCCGGGATCGGGCCTGAAGACGCCGACCGTGCCGACCGCCTGATCATGCGCCGAGGCGATCTCCTCCAGTGCCAGCGCCATCTCGGCGGCGGCGGCCAGCGCGTCCCGCCGCAGGCGCATCGGCACCGTGCCGGCATGGCCGGCTTCGCCGGTGACGCGCACCCGGGCCCGCTTCTGCGCATTGATCGCGGTGACGATGCCGACCGGCTCGTCCTCCGCCTCCAGAACCGGCCCCTGTTCGATATGGAGTTCGAGATAGGCGGCGACCGAGGCCGGCGGCCTGGCGAGGGCGGGAATGCCGAGGGGATCGCAGCCGAAGCCGAGCAGCGCGTCGCGCAGCGTGATGCCGTCGGTGTCGCGGCCGTCCAGCCATTCCTGGCGATACTCCCCGGCGAGCGCCCGCGACGTCGAGAGCGAGGTCGGGAAGCGGACATTCTCCTCGTCGCCGAAGGCCACCACCTCCAGCGGGAAGGGCAGTACGATGCCGGCGTCACGCAGCGCCTGGGCCACCAGGATCCCGGCGACGACGCCGAGATTGCCGTCGAAGCGGCCGCCATCCTTCACCGTGTCGATATGGGAGCCGATCATCACCGAGGGCGCCCCGGGCTTCGCCCCTTCGCGCCGGCCCTGGACCGAGCCGGCGGCGTCGATATGGGCGGAGAGGCCGGCGACCTCCATCGCGCCGCGCGTCCACTCCGCCGCCTGGCGATGGGCGGGCGAGAGATAGAGCCTGGTCAGCTTGCCCGGCTCGTCGCTGAAGCGGTTCAGGCCGGCGAGCGCCGCGAAGGCGCGGGCGCCGAGCACGGCGGCGGTGGGGAGGGTCTGGGTCATGGCGGAGAGCCTAATAGGTCGCCCGCCCGCCCGAAAGGTCGAAGACGCCGCCGGTGGTGAAGCTGTTCTCGGCCGAAGCGAGGAAGGCGACCATGGCCGCGACCTCGTCGGGCAGGAGGAAGCGCCCGCGCGGGATCTTGGCCAGCATGTAGCCGATATGCTCCTCGCTCATCTGGTCGAAGATGCGGGTGCGGGCCGCCGCCGGGGTGATGCAGTTGACCGCGATGTCCTGGGTGGCGAGCTCCTTGCCGAGCGATTTCGTCAGCGCGATCACCGCGGCCTTGGAGGCGGAATAGGCGGAGGCGTTGGGATTGCCCTCCTTGCCGGCGATCGACGCGACCAGGACGAGCCGGCCGTAATTGCGCCTGATCATGCCGGGGATCACCGCCTGGCAGCAATGCAGCGTGCCGTCGACGTTCAGCCGCATCACCCGGGCCCATTCCTCGAGCGGATAGTCCCAGGTCTTGTGATTGGCGCCGGCGATGCCGGCACTGGTCACCAGGATGTCGACGCCGCCATGGCGCGCCTCGAGCGCATCCGCCGCAGCCTTGACCGCTGCGGGATCGGTGACGTCGACGGCATGGCCGCTGGTCTCGCCGCCGATCTCGGCAGCGGCCTGGGCCGCCAGCGCCCCGTCGACGTCCCAGATCTCCACCTTGGCGCCGCTGGCGGCGAAGCGCGCGGCAATGGCACGGCCGATGCCCTGGGCCCCGCCAGTGACGATGGCGACGCGTCCGTTTAAATCGATTTGATTCATGGGTGGCTCTCTGGTCCCGGGCAAGGACGCCACGGTAACCGCAGGCTTGGCGGAGCGCCAGATGGCAGAGGCCGGCCCGGAATGCGCTGCGGGCGGGGGCGCTCAGCCGGCGTTGCGATAGGCCTTGGCGCTGAACACCGTGCGCAGCAGGATGGCGAGATCGAGCCAGAGCGACCAATTGTCGATATACCAATGGTCGCAGGCGATGCGCCTGGCCATCTTCTCGTCGGTATCCGTCTCGCCGCGAAAACCGTTGACCTGGGCCCAGCCGGTGATACCGGGCTTGACGTTGTGACGCCGCGCATAGAGCGCGATCTTGCGCTGGAATTCATGGTCATGGGCGAGCGCATGCGGCCGTGGGCCGACCAGCGACATCTGCCCGGAGATGACGTTGAGCAATTGCGGCAGCTCGTCGAGGTTGTAGCGGCGCAGGAAACGGCCGATCCTTGTGATGCGCGGGTCGTTCCGCCGCGCCTGGAGGATCACGTCGCCATCGTCGCTGGTCGTCATGGTGCGAAATTTGACGATCCGGAACGCCTGCTGGTTGAAGCCGTAGCGGCGTTGCAGGAACAGGACGGGGCCGGGTGAATCGAGCCGGATCAGCAGGGCGACGAGCAGCAGCAGCGGCAGCGTCACGATCAGGATCAGCGACGCCGCCACCAGATCGAAGCCGCGCTTGGCGATGATCTCGACCGGGTTGAGCGCCGGGCGCGTCAGGCGCAGGCTGGCGAGCGAGCCGATGCGGACGATATGGGGATTGTCGAAGCGGTCCATGATCCGCTCCGGCGTGAGATGGATCGCGACCGGCAGGTTCATGAAGGCGTCGACGCAGGCGTCGATCGTCTCCTGATCGGCCCAGGGCACCGCTATGAACACCGCATCCGGCCGCAGCTGCCGACAGCGGGCGGCGGCGCTGGTGAGATCGGCCTTCAGCGCGGCGGCGGGGTCGTTGATGCGGCGGGCATCGTTGCTGCGCAGGAAGGCGACGTCGACGATGGCGAAGCCCATGTTCCAGGGCTGGTGGCGCGAGACGAAGGACATCACCTCCGGCTCGCGGCCGATGATGAAGACCCGTTCCGCGGTGAGGCGCCCGGTCTTGCTCGCCAGGGACACCGCCCTGACGACGGCCGAGCGGGCGAGGCCGATCACCGGGACGCCGGCGAGATAGGTGACCAGCACTACGGCGCGCGAATATTGATCGACGATCTTGGCCATGAAGACGATGGCGATGAAGGCGACGAGCGTGATGTTCCAGGCCGCGAAGGCCGAGGCGGCCTGCCGCCGCGTCGAGAGATAATTGGCGAGCTGGTAGCGGCCGCGCAGCAGATTGGTGAAGACGAAGATCGAGGCCAGCATCAGCGCGAGTTCGGTGCCGGTGCGGGGGTCGCCGAGGGAATGATAGACGGCGAGATGATAGGCGACCGTCACCGCCGCGACGACCAGCATCACCACCGCCGCATCGATGGCCGCCGTCGTCACGCCGATCCAGGGTCGCCAGCCGCTGAAGCGCTCCTCGGCCGGCGACAGGGGGGCGAAATCGAGATCGTTGACGCTCATCGGAAAGCGGGGCCCGGACGCTGCAGGCCGGCCGGGCCTGTGCGGGGCGCAGGCGGCAGGATCTTTCCGGCGCCGCGCCGGGCTGCGCTGCCGCAATCCCCGTGCCGCCGGACTCTGCTCCAGAACGCGGCGATCTCGCGGATCATCCGGCTGCGGCCGGGCGCTTCCATGGGTGGGCGCGAACGCCTTGTGTCGTTTCAGGACAGGCCTGGCGCAAACCGGCCTAGTCTCACCGCTCGCTTTCGCCCTTGCCCTCGCCGCCTGCGGTCTCGTCCTGCGGGTCTGCGCCGGGCTTCTTCCGCCCGATCAGCAGCCCGAAGAGCGGGCCGGCGCTGATCATCACCAGGAAGACGCGGATGATGTGATGAGCCGCGACGAAGGCGACCTCCATGTGCAAGGCGAGCGCGATCAGGCTCATCTCCGCCAGCCCGCCCGGCGAATAGGCCAGGATCAGCGGGACAGGGCCATGCACCGAGACCCGCGCCACGAGATAGGCGAAGCCGAGCGTCAGCGCGAGCAGGATGACGGTCGAGCCCAGCGACAGGGCCAGGATGCGCAGGATCAGCCGCGGCGTGGTGCCGACGAAGCGGCAGCCGATGGTGACGCCGAGGATCAGCTGGGCGGCGTTGACGATCTCGAAGGGCGGCACGGAATCGCTCCAGCCCAGCATGTGCACCGCGGCGCTGACCACCATCGGGCCGAGCAGGAATTTCGCCGGCATCCGCAGCCAATGCGCCAGCACGATCCCGGCGAGGCCGCAGGCCAGCAGGGTCAGCTCGGCGAAGAGCGGCGTGGTGGCGATCGAGGGGCCGGAGGCGCGAGCGCCCCCGAGCGGCACGCCGCCGATCCATTGCACGATGAAGGGCAGCGTCATCACCACCAGCAGGATGCGGGCGGAATGGATCAGGGCGATGATGCGGGCATCGCCGCCCTTCTCCTCGCCGACGGTGACCATCTCGATCAGACCGCCCGGCATGCCGGCGAAGAAGGCGGTGACCGGGTCGAAGCCGCCGAAGCGCCGGAAATAGCCGACGCAGGCGATGGCGCAGGCGATCATGAACAGCACCAGCCCGGCCAGGGTCGGCAGCCAGTTCGGCAGCTGCGCGACGATGTCGGGCTTGAAGCCGGCGCCGAGCATCACGCCGATCACCATGGTCATGGGCGGCCGGATCACCGAGGGGGCGGCGACCGGCAGGCGCAGCAGCGCGGCCGCCGTGCAGACCACCATCGAGCCCAGCATCCAGGGCAGAGGCAGGCGGGCCTGGACGAAGAGCCAGCCGCCGATCCCGCCGAGCAGCAGGGCGAGGGCGAAGCGGCGATAGGGAAAGCGCGAGGGGGCGAGCGAACGCAGGCCAGCCACGAAACCCGACAGCAGATCCCTCATCGTCTCCAGCTCGTTTGCCGGGATGGTGCCATCCCTCGATCCCGCCGCCGCAAGCCTCCTACACCGCAACGTCCCGAGCAGACAGGGCGCGTCCGGCATGGGGCCTGTGCCGGGAGGTCGTATCGACCGCAGCCTGGGACAACCCCGCCATGCCGCAGCACGGCTGGCGCGAAGCCCTCGATTCCTCAATGATTTGCCGGGGTGGACAACGCTGCCGGTCTGCCGGCCAACGGTTTGACGATGAGCGAGGAACGAGAGGGCGGGCGCGGGCCGGGTTCCGGCTTCGAGACCGAGGGCGCGGAGCCGTTCCTGCCGCGCGACGAGGCGCAAGAGGCGCCGCCCGAGCCGCCGGCGCCGACCCGAGCGGCCGAGCGCCCCGCCGCGATGGATGCTCTGCCGGCGCGAACAGGTGCCGTCGCCAAGCTGCGCCAGGGGCTGGCCCGGCGCTGGCAGGGCGCCAGCCCCAATCTACGCGGCTCGATCTACATGTTCTCGGCGATGCTGGTCTATGCCGTGATGGTCGGCGGCATCAAACATGTCGGCAGCGCCATTCCGCTGGTCCAGATCCTGCTGATCCGCCAGATCATCATGAGCCTTGTGATCATGGCGATCGCCGGAGCCGCCCTGCCCGTGCTGCTGCGCACGACGCGACCGGGGCTGCAGGTGCTGCGCGGCGTGGTGACGCTGATCTCGATGCTGTTCGGCTTCACCGCCATCATCATGATCCCGCTGGCGCAGGCCACGGCGATCGGGTTCAGCCAGGTGCTGTTCGTGACCATCGCGGCCGTGCTGGTGCTGAAGGAGACCGTCGATGCGCGGCGCTGGGTCGCCACCGCGATCGGCTTCGCCGGGGTTCTGATCATGCTGAACCCGTTCGGCGACGGGCTGAACATCTATGCGCTGATGGCGGTGGGCGGGGCGCTGTTCAGCGCCGCGATCACCATCAGCGTGCGGATGCTGGCGGCGACGGAGCGCACGGAGACGATCCTGCTCTGGCAGGGCGGCGTGCTGATCCTGGCGCTGGCGGTGCCGACCTGGCTGCTCTGGGTTCCGCCGACCGCCGAGCAATGGATCTGGCTGGTGGTGCTCAGCCTGTTCGGCACGGCCGGGCAATGGCTGATCACCCGCGCCTATCAGGTCGGCGAGGCGGCGGCGCTGGCCCCGCTCGATTTCAGCCGGCTGATCATCTCGAGCTTCACCGGCTTCGTCTTCTTCGCCGAGATCCCGGCGCTGGCGACCTGGATCGGCGCGGCGATCGTGATCGGCGCGACGCTCTACACGATCCGCCGCAATGCCCGGCAGCGGCCGCATTGACCGGGGCCAGCGGGGCCGCTCCGGGCTTGCCCGCTCGGCCGCCGGTTGCCTCCGCCGCCGCCTGCCGGCTATGTATCGGCGCACGCAAAAGGCGTGCTGCCTGATCCGCGAGGCCGCCCATGCGCATCGAAAACGATCCGAAGCTCGATTTCCGCGACGTGCTGATCCGGCCGAAGCGCTCGACGCTGAGCAGCCGCGCCCATGTCGACGTCAACCGCAGCTTCCGCTTCGCCCATACCGGCACGGAATGGAGCGGCTTCCCGCTGATCGCCGCCAATATGGATGTGGTCGGCACCATGCCGATGGCGCGCGCGCTGCTGAAGCACGGCGCGATGGTGGCGCTGCACAAGCATTACAGCGCGGCGGAACTGATCGCCTTCTTCAAGGAGCCGGAATCGGCCAACGCCTTCTATTCGCTCGGCACCACCGCCTCCGACCATGAGAAGCTGATGGCGGTGCATGCGCAGGCGCCGATCAGCAAGATCTGCCTCGACGTCGCCAATGGCTATACCGAGAAATTCGTCGATACGGTGAAGGCGACGCGGGAGGCCTTTCCCAAGGCCGCGATCATGGCCGGCAACGTCGTCACCGGCGACATGACGGAGGCGCTGATCCTCGCCGGCGCCGACATCGTCAAGGTCGGCATCGGGCCGGGCTCGGTCTGCACCACGCGCAAAATGACCGGGGTCGGCTATCCCCAGCTCTCGGCGATCATCGAATGCGCCGACGCCGCCCATGGGCTGAAGGGCCTGGTCTGCGGCGATGGCGGCTGCACCGTGCCGGGCGATCTCGCCAAGGCCTATGGGGCCGGCGCCGATTTCGTGATGCTGGGCGGCATGCTCGCCGGCCATGACGAATGCGACGGCGAGATCCGCTACGAGCAGCATGGCCACGAGAAGGTCGCGGTCGGCATGACCTTCTATGGCATGTCCTCCGACACGGCGATGAAGCGCTATTCCGGCGGCGTCGCGAAATACCGCGCCTCCGAGGGCAAGACCGTGGAAGTGCCCTATCGCGGGCCGGTGGAGGGCACGCTGCTGGAGCTGATGGGCGGGGTGCGCTCGGCGATGACCTATATCGGCGCGGTGCGGCTGAAGGAGATGCCGAAGCGCACCACCTTCATCATGGTCGGCAGCCAGCTCAACACCGTCTTCGGCAACTGAAACGAAAGGAGCCGGCCCGAAGGCCGGCTCCTCGACGGACGCTCCGGCGCGCCGGTCAGACCCGCGCGGCGAGCTTGCTGCGATCGCGGCGGCGATCGGCGGCGGGCTGGTAGGCGATCCGCGCGTGGTAGCTGCAATAGGGCATGCCGGTCTGCGAGCGGCCGCCGCAGAAGCGGAATTCCGGCGTGGTCGGATCGCCCATCGGCCAGCGGCACATATATTCGCGCAGATCCATGATGGTGACCCGCTCGGAGAAGGGGATCACCACATCCTCCGACGGCGCCGGCGCCGGATCGGCCGTCATGTCCGGCTCGGCCTCCTCGGCATAATGCGGCGCGAGCGCGTTGGCGCCGCGCGTCATGCCGGCGGAGGCACCCGCGGCGGGGGCGCTCGGCGAGCGGGTCGGCGCCTTGCGCGGCGCGGCGTTGCGCGCGGCGGCCGGAGCCGCCGGGTTCTTGGCGCGACCCGACAGGCCGAGACGGTGGACCTTGCCGATCACCGCGTTGCGGGTGACGCTGCCGAGCTCCGTCGCGATCTGACTGGCGCTGAGTCCGTCGCTCCAGAGCTTCTTGAGCAGTTCGACCCGCTCCTCCGTCCACGCTCCGGCTTCGTTCATCGGCTTCACCTGTCATGTCTTAGGCCATCCCTTCGCAGGGCTGGCTTATGGGCGGATCGTGGCGGAATCCGAGACCGGCAGCGCCCGCGGTCAAACGGGAGCTGTTACAGCCGGAACTGTCGGTACTGGGGTCGCCGCACGAGATGTCGTATCTGACTGACGGGACCATACAAGATGGCCGGACTCGGCGACAAGAGTCCTCGAATCAGTTTTCGTCTTTTCCCCAGGCCTTTCACCAATCGCGAGTCAAGCGAGGGGCCCTCGCGGCGCCCGGAGCCGCCCTTCCCGGAGCGCGGGAATTGACAGCGGCTGAGGGACTTAGCATAGTCCTGCCGTTGCCGCCCCCGTTCGGGCGGCGCTTGTTTTTGCGGAACGTCATCGATGCACGTGGCGATGCGACGAGAGGCCGGAAGCTGGCTGCGACGATAAAGTCGTCGTCGGGTCGCATTGTGCCGGCATGATCCCTGCCGCCCCGGACCGTCGTTCACTCCCAGCCCTCATCCTTCACGCCTCGCCCGTCGTTAGGACCGCGTCCATGTCTTCCGTTTCCCAGACCGCCGCCACCCCCTCTCCCTCCGTGCTGCTGCCGACCTATGCGCGGGCGCCCGTCGCCTTCGAGCGTGGCGAAGGCGCCTGGGCGATCACCGCCGACGGCACGCGCTATCTCGATTTCGGCGCCGGCATCGCGGTCAACGCGCTCGGCCATGCGCATCCGCATCTGGTCGAGGCGCTGACCGCGCAGGCCGGCCGGATCTGGCATACCTCGAACCTCTACACGATGCCCGAGGGCGAGCGGCTGGCGCGCCGGCTCTGCGAGGCGACCTTTGCCGACCGCGTCTTCTTCACCAATTCCGGCGCCGAGGCGAACGAGGCGGCGATCAAGATGGCGCGGAAATACCATGCCGCGAAGGGCCATCCCGAGCGCTTCCGCATCATCACCTTCGAAGGCGCCTTCCATGGCCGGACGCTGGCGACGATCGCCGCCGGCGGCCAGCAGAAATACATCGACGGCTTCGGCCCCAAGGTCGAAGGCTTCGACCAGGTGCCGTTCGACGATCGCGAGGCGCTGCTGGCGGCGATCACGCCCGAGACGGCGGCGCTGATGATCGAGCCGATCCAGGGCGAGGGCGGGCTGCGCTCGGTGCCGCCGCAGATGCTGCGCGAGCTGCGGGCGCTGTGCGACGAGCACGGGCTGCTGCTGATCTTCGACGAGATCCAGACCGGCGTCGGCCGCACCGGGAAATTCTTCGCGCATGAGCTGGCGGGGGTCACCCCCGACATCATGTCGATCGCCAAGGGCATCGGCGGCGGCTTCCCGATGGGCGCCTGCCTGGCGACCGAGGAGGCGGCGGCGGGCATGACGCTCGGCAGCCACGGCACCACCTTCGGCGGCAATCCGCTGGCCATGGCGGTCGGCAATGCGGTGCTCGACGTCGTGCTGGCGCCGGGCTTCATCGAGACGGTGGCCCAGACCGGGCTCCGGTTGCGGCAGTCGCTGGCCCAGCTCAAGGACCAGCATCCGGAGGTGATCGCCGAGATCCGCGGCGAAGGGCTGATGCTGGGGCTGAAGCTGCACACGCCGAACATGGATTTCGTCGCCGAGGCGCGGGCCCAGGGGCTGCTCGTGGTCGGGGCCGGCGACAATGTGGTGCGCCTGCTGCCGCCGCTGATCATCGGCGAGACCGAGGTCAAGGAGGCGGTGGCGCGGCTCGACCGCGCGGCCCAGGCCGTCGAGGCGACGCTGAAACGCCCGGCGGCGGAATGATCCGAGCGGCCTCGCCCAACCCGATCAGCCCGCCACCATTTCCTGTCCAGACGTGAAGGACGCGCCCGTGACGCGCCATTTCCTCGATCTTTCCGATTTCTCCGCTGAGCAGCTGCGCGCCATCCTGCGCAAGGGCGGGGAGATGAAGGCCCGCCGCCGCACGCCGGACGCCGCCGCCGACCGCCTGCTCGACGGCAAGGTGATCGCGATGATCTTCGAGCAGCCGAGCCTGCGCACCCGCGTATCCTTCGATGTCGGCATCCGCGAGCTCGGCGGTTCACCGATGATGGTGACCGGCCAGGAGATCGAGCTGGGCGAGCGCGAGACCATCGCCGACACCGCCCGCGTGCTGTCGCGCTATGTCGACGCGATCATGATCCGCATGCTCGACCACGACGCCGTGGTCGAGATGTCGCGCCATGCGACCGTGCCGGTGATCAACGGGCTGACCAAGCGCCAGCATCCGTGCCAGGTGATGGCCGATGTGATGACCTTCGAGGAGCGCAAGGGGCCGATCGCCGGCCGGCGCATCGCCTGGACCGGCGACAGCAACAATGTGCTGACCTCCTGGATCCATGCGGCCGGCCGGCTCGATTTCGAGCTCGCCATCGCCACGCCGGAAGAGCTGGCGCCGCCGCCGGCGCTGGTCGACTGGGCGCGCAAGCAGGGCGCGAGGCTGAAGCTGATGACCCGGCCCGAGGCGGCGGTCGAGGGCGCCGATTGCGTCATCACCGATTGCTGGGTCTCGATGGGCGACGAGGAAGGCACGCGCCATAATCTGCTGCGGCCCTACCAGGTCGACGAGAGGCTGCTGGCCCGGGCCGAGAAGGACGCGATCTTCATGCATTGCCTGCCCGCCAGCCGCGGCGAGGAGGTCACCGATTCCGTGATGGACGGTCCGCAATCCGCGGTGTTCGACGAGGCGGAGAACCGGCTGCATGCGCAGAAGGGCATTCTCGCCTGGTGCTTCGGCGGGGTGCAGGCCTGATGGCTGACGAGGCCGATCTGGTGGCGCTGGACGACCGCGTCGTCCCCTTCACCGTGCCCGATCTCGACGTGCGCGGCCGGGTCGTCCGGCTCGGGCCCTCGCTCGACCGGATCCTGGACCGGCATGATTATCCCGAGCCGGTCGCCCGCGTACTGGGCGAGGCTGCGGCGCTGACCGTGCTGCTCGGGACCGCGCTGAAATTCGAGGGCCGCTTCCAGCTCCAGACCAAGAGCGACGGGCCGATCTCGATGATGGTGGTCGATTTCAACGCCCCGGATTCCTATCGCGCCGTGGCTCATGTCGACGAGGCCAAGCTCGAAGAGGCGATCGCCCGCGACGCGCTGAGCACGGGGGATCTGCTCGGCGACGGCCATCTCGCCATGACCGTCGACCAGGGCTCGCAGATGACGCGCTACCAGGGGGTGGTGGCGCTGGAGCGGCAGAGCCTGGAAGAGGCGGGGCACCAGTATTTCCGGCAATCCGAGCAGATCCCGACCCGCATCCGGCTCGGTGTCGGCGAGGTGGTCGGTGCGGCCGGACGGCAATGGCGCGCCGGCGGGCTCCTGGTGCAGTTCATGCCGCATTCGCCGGAGCGGCTGCGCGCCGCCGATCTCCATCCCGGCGACGCGCCGGAAGGCCATGAGATCCTGACCCAGGACGATCCGGACGGGATCAGCGACGATGCCTGGCGCGAGGCGCGCTCGCTGGTCGAGACGGTGGAGGATCACGAGCTGCTCGACCCGATGCTGGAGAGCGAGCGCCTGCTCTACCGGCTCTTCCACGAGCGCGGCGCCCGGGTCTTCGAGCCGGTGATCGTGCAGGAGAATTGCCGCTGCTCGCGCGAGCGCGTGCTGGGCATGCTGCGCGGCTTCTCCGCCGAGGACCGCCAGGCGATGGTGGCCGATGACGGTACGCTCGGCGTGACCTGCGAATTCTGCTCGCGGCGCTATGTCTTTAGGGCCGAAGAGGTCGAGGAAGGGCTCGGGACGGAGTGACTCCTGCCCGTCATTGCGAGCGT
>NZ_LMRT01000001.1:1154344-1154497 GCF_001426225.1 Allobosea sp. Leaf344
AGCTTCGTCGCGTAGCGCCTCGCAATGACGGGTTGCGATTAAACGCGGCATTCCGCCAGCAGCCGGCGCATGAAGGCTTCGCCCGCCTGCAGCTGCTCCAGCGTGATGAATTCGTCGGGCTGGTGCGCCTGATCGATCGAGCCCGGCCCGCAG
>NZ_LMRT01000001.1:1154534-1154705 GCF_001426225.1 Allobosea sp. Leaf344
GCGATGGTGGCCGATGACGGCACGCTCGGCGTGACCTGCGAATTCTGCTCGCGGCGCTATGTCTCTAGGGCCGAAGAGGTCGAGGAATGGCTCGGGACGGAGTGACTCCTCCCCGTCATTGCGAGCGTCAGCGAAGCAACCCGGTTTCGTAGAGCGCTACGTCCTGCTGGG
>NZ_LMRT01000001.1:1154865-1154946 GCF_001426225.1 Allobosea sp. Leaf344
TGCTTCGTCGCGTAGCTCCTCGCAATGACGGGTTGCGATTAAACGCGGCATTCCGCCAGCAGCCGGCGCATGAAGGCCTCG
>NZ_LMRT01000001.1:1155011-1168633 GCF_001426225.1 Allobosea sp. Leaf344
CGGCAGCCCGGCCCGCTGGAAATGCCCGGCCTCGGTGGCATAGGCCACGGCGATGGTGCTGTTGCGGCCGGCGAGCCGCATGACGAGCGTCTCGGCCTCGGAACCGGGATCGGGCGCCAGGCCCGGCACGTCCGAGCTCATCACCGTGGTGATCGTCGCGGATGGTGCGGTGCGGCGCATGCGTGCCTGGACCTCGTCGCAGATCGCCGCGAAGCGCGCCGGCACGATCTCCGGATCGGAGCCCGGCAAGGTCCGCACCTCCCAGGAGAGATCGGCACGGTCGGCCAGGATGTTGCGGGCGATGCCGCCATGGAACTTGCCGATATGCAGCGTGTCATAGGGCGGATCGAAGCGCCCGCTCGCATCGACGCGCTCCTCCAGCTCGTCCGCCATCTGGACCAGCTCGGCCGCGAGCCTGACGCCGCCATGCACGGCGCTGGCGCCGAGATGCGGTTTTGAGGAATGGGCGGCGACGCCGGTGATGCTGGTGAAGAAGGTGCGGATGCCCTTATGCGCATCGGCCAGATCGAGCGAGGTCGGCTCGCCGACGATGACGGCTCGCGGCCGCGGCAGGTCGACGCCCATGCGGGCGATGCCGTCGACGACGCCGAGGCAGGTGACCTCCTCGTCATAGCTGAAGAACAGATGGATCGGGGTCTTCAGCCCGGCGGCCAGCATGTCCGGCACCAGCGCCAGGGCCAGGGCGATGAAGCCCTTCATGTCGACGGCGCCGCGGCCGAAGGCCTTGCCCTCGGCGACATGCAGCGTGAACGGATCGCGGCTCCAGGCCTGGCCCTCGACCGGCACGACATCGGTATGGCCGGAGAGCAGGATGCCGCCGCGATCCTGCGGACCCAGCGTCGCGAACAGCGCCGCCTTGTCGCCCTCCGCATTGGGGATGCGGGTGGACGCCACGCCCCAGCCGGCGAGATAGCTCTCGACGAAGGCGATGAGGTCGAGATTGGATTTATGGCTGACCGTGTCGAAGGCGACGAGGCGGGCCAGCATCTCGAGCGGCGTGAAGCGCTGCCCGTTCGCGGTGGTGTCGGTCAATGCAGAACCTTCTTCACATAGGGGGAATCGAGCGGGAAGAGCGGCACCGCGACGTCGAAGACGACGCCGTCCTCGCCGAGCATGGCGTAGAAGCCGCTCATCGAGCCGTCGGGGGTCATCAGCGGGCAGCCGGAGGTGTAGCTGAAGCTCTCGCCCGGGCGCATCACCGGCTGCTGCCCGATGACGCCCTCGCCACGCACCTCATGGACCTCGCCGCGGCCATCGGTGATGAACCAATGGCGCGTCATCAGCTGGATGGTCTGCGCCGAGAGATTCACGATCTCGATGCTGTAGGCCCAGAAATACCGTCCCTGCTGCGGCGAGGATTCGCTCTCCATGAATTTCGGCACGGCGGTCACGCGTACGCCATGCGTCTCCGCTTGATACATGACAGGCCACTCCGCCGCTCAGCCGCGCCTGCGCGAGATGTTCAGGGGCGCTGGTTCTGTTATGGGCGCATCCTCGGCAGCGTCAATGCTGTACAACGCCACTGGTGTTCCTGAAGCGCGAAGCTGCGGAAGCTCGGCGCGACGGCGAGGATGATCGGGAGGCACTTCATGTTCGATGGGCGGCTGCGTCCCATCATCGACCCGCCGCTGAACGCGCTCGGCCGCAGGCTGGCGCGCCGCGGCGTCTCGGCCGATGCGGTGACGCTGCTCGGGCTCGCATTAGGGCTCGGCTGCGCCGGGGCGGTCGCCTTCGGGCAGGACGGCATCGCGCTGGCGCTGCTCGCCGCCTCCAGGCTCTGCGACGGGCTCGACGGCGCGATCGCCCGCGCCACCGGGCCGAGCGACCGCGGCGGCTTCCTCGACATCACCTGCGACTTCGCCTTCTACGGTGCGGTGCCACTGGCTTTCGCCCTGCGCGATCCCGGCTTCGCCCTGCCCGCCGCGGCGCTGCTGTTCAGCTTCTACGTCAATGGCGCGAGCTTTCTCGCCTTCGCCATCATGGCGGCGAAGCGCGGGCTGACCACGAGGCAGCGCGGCGCGAAATCGCTGTATTTCACCGCCGGCCTGGCGGAGGGCGGCGAGACCATCGCCTGTTTCGCGGCGATGATGCTGTGGCCGGCGCTGTTTCCCGTTCTCGCCACGGGCTTCGCGGCGCTGACGCTGGTCACCGCGCTGAGCCGCAGCATTCTTGCGTGGAAAACATTCACCACAACGCCATGACGGCGCGCCGCGACTTGGCCTGTCCTGTCGGCTCCGCTAGCTGTTCCTGACCAGCCCGGAGATCGCATGTCGTCGTTCCAGCCCGGCATCCAGCCCGACAGCCGCATCCGTGCCTTCATCGAGGAGGGCGCGATCAGCCTCGCCCAGCCGCCGGCGGAGGGGCAGATCCAGCCCGCCAGCCTCGATCTGCGCCTGGGCGACCGCTGCTACCGGGTCCGGGCCAGTTTCCTGCCGGGCCGCGAGCGCACGGTGAAGAACCGGCTGGAAGCGCTCGCGCTGCACGAGATCGACCTGACGCGCGGCGCCGTGCTCGAGACCGGCTGCGTCTATGTCGCCGAGCTGATGGAGGGGCTGAAGCTGCCCCGGGGCCTGCGCGCCGCCGCCAATCCGAAGAGCTCGACCGGGCGGCTCGACGTCTTCACCCGCGTCATCACCGACCGCGCCCGCGAATTCGATTTGGTCGAGGACGGCTATGAGGGCCCGCTCTTCATCGAGATCTCGCCGCGCACCTTCCCGGTGCTGGTGCGCTCCGGCTCGCGCCTGTCGCAGATCCGCTTCCGCGCCGGGGAGACGCGGCTGGACGACCGCGCGCTCGCGAACCTGCATGCGCGCGAGACGCTGGTCGCCGCGGCCGCGCCCTCCTTCCAGAGCGGCGTCGCGGTCAGCGTCGATCTCTCGGGCTTCGACGGCCTGATCGGCTATCGCGCCAAGCACCACACCGCGCTGATCGACGTCGACCGCGTCGGTGCCTATCGCGCCAGCGAGTTCTGGGAGCCGATCCCGGCCGATGGCTCGCGCGCCATGATCCTGGACCCCGGCCAGTTCTACATCCTGGCCTCGAAGGAGGCGGTGCATGTGCCGCCGGATTACGCCGCCGAGATGACGCCCTTCGACGCGCTGGTCGGCGAATTCCGCGTGCATTACGCCGGGTTCTTCGACCCCGGCTTCGGGCACAGCGCGGCCGGCGGACAGGGTGCGCGGGCCGTGCTGGAGGTGCGCTCGCGCGACGTGCCCTTCATCATCGAGGATGGGCAGATCGTCGGGCGGCTGGTCTATGAGGCGATGGCCGCGCGCCCCGAGGCGCTCTACGGCGCCGGCCTGAAGTCGAATTACCAGGGCCAGGCGCTCAAGCTCTCGAAACATTTCGCCGGTTGAGCAGCCGGCCGAGGCGTTTTGCCGCAATTGCACTGCATTCCTCAGGGATGCTGCGCGGATGAGCCAATTTCACCTGTTCGGACTGATCGCGGCGCCCTCGTTGCTGCTGGTCTATGTCCTGGCGCTGCGCTGGGCGACCCGCCCCGACGCCTAGCGACGATGCGGCCGGCCGCGTTCAGCGCACGCTGATCACCTCGCCGAAGCGGGAGATCACCACGCGGATATCCTCGCCGTCGCGGTCGAGCCCGCGCACCACGAAGCCGCCGCGCGGCGTCGGGCGCACGCCGTCGACGTCGATGACGCCCTGCCGGCGCGCGATGCGGATCGCCTCGCGCTCGGAGATGCCGTCATCATAGAGCGGCGCCGGGGGCGGCGGGCCGCGGAAGCCGGGATCGACGCGGATGCCGCCCGGACCGAATTCGATGCCCTGCGCCTGCGCCGCGCCGTCCGCGACGATGAGGCCGGCTCCGAACAGCGCGGCGGCGATGAAATGTGTCGGACGCATTGACTGGATCTCCCGATGATGCCCGGCAACAGGCGCCGGCAATCTGGCAAAATCATGCCTGCGGGCGATGAATGGCAGATGACTCGGCGAGCCGATGCCGCTAAGAGAATCAGCGATCCCCGCCGGCTGCCCCGCAGCGCGGGAGATGCGGGCGTAGTTCAGTGGTAGAACGTCAGCTTCCCAAGCTGAATGTCGTCGGTTCGATCCCGATCGCCCGCTCCAATTTTCTCCAATCCGTTCAGCCGGACCCTTCAAGCAGTCATGCCGCGCTCCCGCGCCCCGGGAGGGGGCGGCCCGGGCAAGGCCAGCACCCGGCTGCAATGTGACCCGGCGCCACCTGGGGCGGCGCCGGGATTGGTCGGCTAGCGCGAGGCCTTGTAGAGCTTGGTCGCGATCTCGAACATTTCCTCCGGCGCGTAATCCGGGGTAAAGGCCGAGGGCACGCCGGTCAGCTGGTGGATCTTGCCGCCCTCGGGCATCCCGTCCACCACCTCCAGCTCGCCCGGTGGATCGCCGGGCAGGGCCATCTCGCCATTGCCCCAGATCCCCGCCATTTCCCTGTAGTCGTCCGGGCTGAAGGTATAGAGCCGGCGGTGCGAGCCCTCCTGCAGGTATTTCTGGCATTCGGGGATCTTGTCGAGGTTGATGTTGGGGGTCGGCAGCATCTTCTCGATCGCGACGCCGGTGATCTGCTTCAGGGCCAGGGCATAGGCATGCGCATGGACCGAACCGCGCACCAGGAGATAGCCGCAGACCTCGCGCCCGGTCGGATCGGTCAGGGTCTCGTAGACGCGGAGCTTGTGCAGGCGCGCGCCGCATTCCAGATGGAAATTATGCAAGAGATCGGTCACCACATTGCCGGTCGTCGTCACGAAATCATTGTTCCACGAGACGCCGTTGCTGTTGACCGGGGTCGCGCCGCCACCATTCGACAGGAAGGCCGCGGCGAGACGCATGTCGGACATATCCGCGAAGGGCGCGTCGGAAATATCGCCGCCATCGCCGGCATCGCCGTCCTTCTTGTCGGGACCGTTGGCCAGCATGGCGATGCCGTTGCTGACGAGCTCGACATGACCGAGCTCCTCGGCGGTGATGGCGGCGACCAGGCTGTAGAAGGGCCGCAGCTTTTCCTTGCTGCGAAAGTTAAAGCTTTGGAACATGTAGTTGTTGAGGGTCGACATCTCCCCGTATTTCCCGCCGAGCAGTTCCTGCAGGGCGGCAGCGGCATTGGGGTCCGCCTTCTTCGGAACAGGCAGCTCGGCCTGCAGCTTGTCGACGCGCATGAACATAGTCGTTCTCCTGTGCCCCCGGCCCCGACGGATGTCGGCTTGATTGGCGGCTCGGATACGCGCTGATCGCGCTCCAAGCGGGGGTAACCTGAGCTTCAGGCCAGGGTTCCGCGAAGTGGCACGCAGGAGCCGGGCCCGCCTCTCGCTGCGGCTGGCCCGAGCGCGACCGCGCCTGCCAATCCGTTTGCCATGTCCGCAAATGCCGCGGCGGTTTTCTTGACAGCCCCGGGAGGGGCTGCTTCTTCGCTGCGATCGGCCATCATCCATGGAATGCGCGTGATCTGGAGCCTGCGGTGACCCTGAACTACCTCGTCACCGGCGGCGCCGGCTTCATCGGCTCGGCCGTGGTGCGCAAGCTGATCGGCGAGACGCAGGCGCGGGTCTGCGTGGTCGACAAGCTGACCTATGCCGGCAATCTCGCCTCGCTGGCGCCGGTGGCGGGCAGCGATCGCTACCGCTTTGAGCGGGTCGATATCGGGGACGCCCCCCGGATCCGGGCGATCTTCGCCGATTTCCAGCCGGATATCGTGATGCATCTGGCGGCCGAGAGCCATGTCGACCGCTCGATCGACGGCCCGGGCGATTTCATCCAGACCAATATCGTCGGCAGCTTCACCCTGCTGCAGGAGGCACTGCGCTATTGGCGCGGGCTCGATGCGCAGCGCCAGGCACGCTTCCGCTTCCACCACATCTCGACCGACGAGGTCTTCGGCTCGCTCGGCGCGGAAGGGTATTTTCGAGAGGACACGGCCTATCAGCCGAATTCGCCCTATTCCGCCTCGAAGGCGGCGTCGGACCATCTCGTCCGGGCCTGGCACCACACCTTTGGGCTGCCGACGGTGATGACCAATTGCTCCAATAATTACGGGCCCTATCACTTCCCGGAGAAGCTGATCCCGCTGATGATCATCAACGCCATCGAGGGAAAGGCTTTGCCCGTCTATGGCAATGGGCTCAACATCCGCGACTGGCTCTATGTCGACGACCATGCGCAGGCGCTGCTGACGGTGGCCGAGCGCGGGCGGATCGGCGAGACCTACAATATCGGCGGGCATAACGAGAAGACCAATCTCGAGGTGGTCAAGGGGATCTGCGCGCTGCTGGACGAGCTGCGGCCCGATCCCGCCGGCCCGCATGAGCGGCTGATCGCTTACGTCACCGACCGCCCCGGCCATGATGCGCGCTACGCCATCGATGCCGGCAAGATCGGCCGCGAGCTCGGCTGGACCCCGAAGGAGACCTTCGAGACGGGCTTACGCCGCACCGTTGAATGGTATCTCGCCAATCCCGGCTGGTGGGGCGATATCCGCTCCGGCACCTATCGCGGCGAACGCCTCGGCACGGTCTGAAGGAAGCGGATCGCATGCTGAGCGTCGAAGCCACCGCCATTCCCGCCGTCAGGATCATCACGCCGAAGAAACATGGCGATCATCGCGGCTTCTTCTCGGAGGTCTATAACAGCGCGGCCCTGGCGGAAGCCGGGATCGACCTCGTCTTCGTGCAGGACAACCACTCGCTCTCGGGGCCGGTCGGTACGCTGCGCGGCCTGCATTTCCAGTCGCCGCCCTTCGCGCAGGACAAGTTGGTGCGGGTCACCAGCGGGCGCATTCTGGACGTCGCGGTCGATCTGCGCGCGTCTTCGCCGAGCTTCGGCCGGCACGTCGCGGTCGAGCTCTCCGCCGCGAACTGGAAGCAGCTTCTGGTTCCCGCCGGCTTCGCCCATGGCTTCGTCACGCTCGAGCCCGATACCGAAGTGCTGTACAAGGTGACCGCGCCCTATGGGCCGCAGAACGACCATGGGCTGGCCTTCGACGATCCGGCGCTCGGCATCGACTGGCGCCTGCCGCATGAGGGGCTGGTGCTGTCCGACAAGGACCGCAAGCATCCGCGCCTCGCCGATCTGCCGCGCTATTTCGCCTGACGCCGATGCGGATCGCGGTGACGGGACAATCCGGCCAGATCGTGCGCGCCATGCTGGAGCGGGCGCCGGCCGGCGTCGAGGTCATGGCGCTGGGCCGCCCCGGGCTCGATCTCGAAAAGCCGGAGACGATCGCGCCGGCGATCATGGCGAGCCGGCCCGACATCGTGGTCAATGCCGCGGCCTTCACCGCCGTCGACCTGGCCGAGAGCGAGGATGCGATCGCGCAGACGGTCAATGGCATGGCGGCCGGCGAGGTCGCGAGGGCCGCGGCCGGGCTCGGCGTTCCGGTGATTCAGATCTCGACCGACTACGTCTTCGACGGCAGCCTGACGCGGCCCTATCGCGAGGACGACCCGGTCTCGCCGATCTCGGCCTATGGGCGCAGCAAGCTCGCCGGTGAGCGGGCGGTCGCGGCGGCGACGCCCGACCACGTCATCCTGCGCACGGCCTGGGTCTACAGCCCCTTCGGCAAGAATTTCGTGAAGACGATGCTGCGCCTCGCCGAGACGCGCGACGCCGTCGGCGTGGTCGCCGATCAGCGGGGCTGTCCGACCAGCGCGCTCGATATCGCCGACGCGGTCTTCGCCGTGGCGAAAAACCTGCTCGCGGCGCCCGACGATGCCAGCCTGCGCGGGGTCTTCCATATGAGCGCCCAGGGCGAGGCGAGCTGGGCCGATGTGGCCGAGGCCGTCTTCGCCGAGCGCGAAAGGCTGGGCGGCGCTGCCGTCCGGGTCGACCGCATCGCCACGGCGGATTATCCGACCCCGGCCAGGCGGCCCGCCAATTCGCGGCTGGACTGCGCCAGGCTGCAGCAGATCCATGGCGTGACGCTTCCTGACTGGCATGGATCGCTCCAGGCCTGCGTCCAGCGCCTTCTCAGCGACAAGACGGGATAGACGATCATGAAGGGCATCATCCTGGCCGGCGGCTCCGGCACACGGCTCCACCCGATGACGCTGGCGATGTCGAAGCAGCTTCTGCCGGTCTACGACAAGCCGATGATCTATTACCCGCTCTCGACGCTGATGCTGGCCGGCATCCGCGAGGTGCTGATCATCTCGACCCCGCACGACCTTCCGCATTTCCGGCGCCTGCTCGGCGATGGCGCGGCCTGGGGGATGAGCCTCAGCTATGCCGAGCAGCCGCATCCCGGCGGGCTGGCGCAGGCCTATCTCATCGGCGCGGATTTCGTCGCGGGCCAGCCCTCGGTGCTGATCCTGGGCGACAACCTGTTCTACGGCCATTCCCTGCCGGAGATGATGGCGGCGGCCGCGGCGCGCCCGAGCGGCGCCAGCGTCTTCGCCTATCATGTCCGCGACCCCCAGCGTTACGGCGTCGTCGCCTTCGACGGGTCAGGCAAGGCCGTCTCGATCGAGGAGAAACCCGCCAGGCCGAAATCGAACTGGGCGGTGACGGGGCTGTATTTCTACGATGCCGAGGTGGTCGAGATCGCCGCCAGCCTCAAACCATCCGCCCGCGGCGAACTCGAGATCACCGACGTCAACCGCGTCTATCTCGAACGCGGCCAGCTCTCGGTCGAATGCATGGGCCGCGGCTTCGCCTGGCTCGATACCGGCACCCCCGACAGCCTGCTGGAGGCCGCCGAATTCGTCCGCACCCTGGAAAGCCGGCAGGATCTGCGGATCGCCTGCCCGGAGGAGATCGCCTATCGCCAGGGCTGGATTTCGGCCGGGGAGCTCGCGGCGCTCGGCGAGGTCCTCGCCAAGGGCGATTACGGGCAGTATCTGCTGCGGATCTCGCGGGAATCGGCGGCCGGCGCCTGAGCGGCCGGCTCAGAACAGGAAATCATCCGCCTCGTCGGTCGCGGCCGGCTCCGGCTCCGCCGAAGCGGGGCCCGCCTGCTCCATGACGCCATTCTCGCGCAGCACGGCCTGATGGACGCTGCGCTCGGCCATCATCGTGTAATTCGGCCAGATCCGGCTCTGCATCAGCGCCGCCAGGGCCGGCGCGAGGGCTTCGGGCACGGTCGGCGGGCCGGCGGCGAGCCGCGCCAGCTCATCGGCCGCAGCCGTGATCTGGTCGCCCATCGCCGCCGCATTCGAGAAGGACAGCCGCGCCCGGGCGACGACGACGTCGAAACCCTCGCCGTCGCGGACCAGCAGCGCCAGCGCGCCCGCCAGCCGCTCGCCGGCGTCCTTCATCGCCCGCAGCGCCTCCTGCATCGTGCCGTTCATCGCGGAGAAGCGGCTGGAATCGAGGGTGCCCTGTTCCAGATCGGCGGCGGCCTGCTCCATCGCGGAGAAGAGCGGCGCCAGCCCGCGCGCATCCCTGGCGATCAGATCGGCGGCGGCCTTGAGCTCCTGCGCGATCACCACCAGGCTGCGCCCCTCCATGCCGACGCGCGCGGCGCGCAGCCCGGCATTCGTGCCGATCAGCTCGATCGTCGAGACGGAGGCGGTCAGCGCGGTCACGGTGCCGCGGCAGGTCTCGAGCACCGTTTCCAGCGTCCGGCTGACCCTGTCGACCACCGCACGGGCGCTGTCGCAGCCGGCCAGCAGCTCCGCGGCCTGGGCGAGCTTCAGCTCGAGCCCGTCCATGAAGGATTCGTCGGAGCGCCCGCCGCCGCGATAGAGCGCGCCGACCAGATCGAGCAGATGGCCGGTATCCCCGGCCAGAACCGCCAGCGCCGCCTCGATCTCGTCGGCATTGCTGCCCAGGGTCGCGGCGCTCTCGCGCAATTGCGCCGCCTGCAGCCGGTGGAGCAGCCGCGTCGCCGCCGCGACGCCCGGCCCGTCGAGCCCCGCCGTCTCGGCCCCGCTGCCGAGCGTCGCGGACAAGCGCAGCGCCGCGATGCTGTGTTCGAGACGCTGGCGGATGCTGTCGCCGGCCTGCATGGCGATGATCGCGCCGCCCGCCGCCATCGCGATCTTGCCGGAATGGGCGGCGGCGTCGCGCGTCAGCGCCACTCCGCGCTGCTGCCGCTGGGCCAGTTCGGCGAGCGCCTCGCCGAGCTCGTCGGCCAGGCTGGCCAGCGCCCGGCCGTAGCGGCTCTCGAAATCGCGCTGCGCCGACAGGGCCGTGCCGAGCAGCGACACCAGCTGGCGGTAGTCGCGCAGCGACAGCTCGATCGTCCGCGCCGCTTCCAGGGTCAGCTCGACGATCTCGCGGGTGAATTCGCCGTAATCCTGGCCGATCGCCTTGACCGAGACCGCCTCGATGCGGGCGCTGCGGGCCAGGATGGTGATCAGCCGCATATGGCCGAGCAACCCGCCGAGCAGCTGCGTCGCGGCCTGGCTATGGACCGAGAGATCCTGCAGTGCCAGCGCCTCGCGCGCCAGCCCCGCCTCGATGCCGCGCAGCGTCCGCGCCAGCGCGGCGAGGCTTTCGCCGGCCTGGCTCAGGCGCTCGCCCGAGAGTTCCAGCGAGAGCTGGCCCAGCCGCTCCTTCAGCGCCTCGAACAGCGACAGGCCCTCGCCGAGTTCGCTCCCGGCCTTGGCGAAGGTCTGGTCGATCTCGCCGGCATTGACCTCGAGCGCGCCGATCAGGATCGGCAGCCCGGTTGTCTCGACTTGCTTCACGCAACGCTACTCCCATTGCCGCCTCTCGCCCTCCGCACCTCGACGGGTCCTCGGACGCGGCGCCTCCCCCTTCTTGGCCGCCTGATTCCGTGGCCCCGGTCGGGGGCACGGTCCGGCGACGTCGCAGCCTAACGCAAGGGCAGTTGCCAATTGCTTACGCTGCGGCAGATCAGGCGCTGCGGGCTTCCGCGGCGGAGCCGGTGCCGAGCCAGGCCATCAGCTCCTGCGAGATCCGCGCCAGCGGGACGATCCGTTCGGCCGCGCCGATCTCGATGGCCTCCTTCGGCATGCCGAAGACGACGCAGCTCTCCTCATCCTGCGCCAATGTGCGGCTACCCGCCTTGCGCATTTCGAGCAGGCCGCGGGCCCCGTCATCGCCCATGCCGGTCATGATCAGCCCGAGCGCATTGGCCCCCGCATATTGCGCGGCCGAGCGGAACAGCACGTCGGCCGAGGGCCGGTGCCGCGAGACCGGCGGCCCGTCCTTGATCGCCACGCGATATTGCTGGCCGACCCGCTGGAGCAGCATGTGCCTGTTGCCGGGCGCGATCAGGACGCGGCCCGCGCCGAGCTCGTCGCCATCCTCGGCCTCCTTCACCTCCATGGCACAGATGCCGTTGAGGCGCCGCGCGAAGGCGAGGGTGAACTTCTCCGGCATGTGCTGGACCACCGCCATGCCCGGGCACTGCGCCGGCAGCTGTTCCAGGACCTCGCGCAGGGTCTCGGTCCCGCCGGTGGAGATGCCGATGCAGACGATCCGGTCCGTCGCCTGGCGGACGCGGCTGGCGACCGGCGGCGGCATGATGACGTCGGCGGTGTTCTTCTTCTCGATCGGGATGCGCGCCTCGCGCGGCCGCAGCCGGGCCTGAGCTGCGGCGCGCACCGCGTGACGCAGCCGGTCGGCCGTCTCCATCAGCGCGTTGCGCGTGTCGATGCGCGGCTTTGGCAGGACATCGACGGCGCCCGCCTCGAGCGCGTCGAACAGCGCGCGCGAGCCCGCCTCGGTCAGCGTCGAGCAGATGATCACCGGGATCGGGCGCTGGGCCATGATCTTGCGCAGGAAGGTCAGCCCGTCCATGCCCGGCATCTCGATGTCGAGGATGATCACGTCGGGGAGTTCGGCCTGCAGCCGGCGCGCCGCGGCGAAGGCGTCGGCGGCGGCGCCGATCACGGCGATGCCGGGGTCCTCCTGCAGGACCTGGGTCATCACCTGCCGGACGGAGGCGGAATCATCGACGATCAGCACGCGGATCGGCTGTCTTGTCATGCGGCGGCCCTCCTGGGTTGGCTCGTGAGGACGGTGCGATAGATCGTCGGCGACACCGCCTTGACCCTGTCGCATTCCGCCCCGGCCATGGACTCGGAATGGCCCAGCATCAGGTAGCCGCCGGGCCGCAGATGCGAGACGAGGCGGGCGATCACCGCCTCCTGTGTCGGCTTGTCGAAATAGATCAGCACGTTGCGGCAGAAGATGACGTCGACGTCGCGGTCGAACGGGTAGCTCTCGTCCATCAGGTTCAGCCGCTCGAACTGCACGCAGCGGCGCAGCTCCGGGACGATGCGGACGCGCTGCTCCTTGGGGTCCCGCGAGCGCATGAAATAGCGCGCCTGCATCGCGGCCGGGACGGGCGCCACGAAATCCTGGGCGTAGATCGCCTCGCGGGCCGTCTTCAGCACCTCGGTGGAGATGTCGGTGCCGAGGACGGCGTATTGGATCGGCGCGCCGGCGGCGATCATGTCCTGCAGCACCATGGCGATCGTATAGGCCTCGGCGCCGGTGGAACTCGCCGCGCTCCAGAGCTTCAGCCCGACCCTCGGCCCGCCATGCTGGCGGATCAGCTCCGGCACCGCGACATCGCGCAGGAAGGCGAAATGGCTGGGCTCCCGGAAGAAGTCGGTCTTGTTGGTCGTGACGCAATCGATCAGATGAACGAGCTCGGTCTCGAGCCCGTTCTGCCGGAACAGCAGATCGCCATAAACGGCGAGGTTCTGCAGCCCGAGCACGCGCACGCGCTTGCGCAGCCGGCCCTCGACCATGATGCGCTTGGTCTGCGGCAGCTTGATGCCGACGCGGCCTTCGACGATCTGCACGATGGCGGCGAACTGCTTGTCGGTGAGGTGGTCGTGATCCTCGACGGGGTGGTGGCGCATGCTCAGGCAGCCTGGCTCTGCGGATCGGCGAACTCCGCGATCGCGTCGGAGGCCATCAGCTGCGCGAGGTCGAAGATGACGATGAAGGCTTCGCTTTTGCGGCCGATCCCGGCGATATAGGCGGATTTCCAGCGGCCGCCGACATCGGGGGCGGGTTCGGTGAGATCCTGGTCGAGCCCCGTCACCTCGAAGACCCGGTCGGCGACGAAGCCCACACCCATGGTGCGGCCGTTGACCGGCACGTCGAGGATGATGATCCGGGTGGCGTCGGTGGGCTCGGCGCGGGGCAGGCCGAGCTTGGTGCGCAGGTCGACGATGGGGTAGCCGGCGCCCCGGACGTCGATCATGCCGAGCAGGAAATCCGGAGCGTGGGGCAGTTTCGAGATCGGGCGCATGTCCAGGATCTCGCGGACATTGCGGATGTCGATGCCGAACAGCTCCTGGTCGATTCCGAGCGTCAGATATTGGGCAGTGTCAGCCATTGTGGGCCTCGATCGGGAGGAGGGAGGAGCCTCGCGGCCGCGCTGGGCGGGGCCGCGAGGCGGTTGCGGATCAGGCGCGCTTGAAGGCGGCGTCGTTGTGATCGGCGCCATCGTCGAGGTTGAAGGCGAAGCCGCCGCTCGCCCCGCGCTTCGCCGAGGCGGCGCCTTTCTTCGGCTTCACCGCGGCCGACATGGCCTGGGCCTTGTCGCGCAGCTGCTTCACCGTCTGGTCGATCGCGCCCGGCGCGCCGCCGCGGCGGTCGCTGTCGCCGAGGCGGAAGAAGGCGATGGTGTTCTGCAGCTGCTCGGCCTGTCCGGCGAGCTCCTCGGAGGTGGCCGAGACCTGCTCGGACGCCGC
>NZ_LMRT01000001.1:1168696-1168935 GCF_001426225.1 Allobosea sp. Leaf344
TCTTCTTGATGTCGGGGACGAGCTTGGCCAGCATCGCGCCGGCCTCCTGCGCCACCTTCACCGTATCGGCCGAGAGCGTGCCGATCTCGGCCGCGGCGGCCTGGCTGCGCTCGGCGAGCTTGCGCACCTCCGAGGCGACGACCGCGAAGCCCTTGCCGTGTTCGCCGGCGCGGGCAGCCTCGACCGCCGCGTTGAGCGCCAGGAGATCGGTCTGGCGGGCGATCTCCTGCACGATGTTG
>NZ_LMRT01000001.1:1168961-1169119 GCF_001426225.1 Allobosea sp. Leaf344
ATCTTCTGCGCGATGGTCTGCATGGCGTCGACCGCCTTGCCGACCGCCTCGCCGGAGGCTTCCGCATCGCGGGCCGACTGCGCCGCGATCTTCTCGGTGGTCGAGGCGTTCTCGGCGTTCTGGCGGACATTGGCCGCCATCTGCTCCATCGAGGAGGA
>NZ_LMRT01000001.1:1169137-1252636 GCF_001426225.1 Allobosea sp. Leaf344
AGCCTCCTCGGTCGAGGCCGCCTGTTCGGTCGAGCCCTGCGAGAGCTGCTCGGCGCTGGCCGAGAGCTCCTGCGAACCGGCCGACATGTTCTCGGCCGCGGCATTCACCTGGCCGACGACCTCGCGCAGCTTCACGACCATCGCCTGGAAGGCGCTCTGCAGATCGGTGATCTCGTCACGGCCGCAGACGTCGACATCGCGGGAGAGGTCGCCCTCGGCGATGCTGTTGGCGACGGCCACCGCGCTGGCCAGCCCCATCGAGATCGAGAGCGCCATCCACAGCGCCATGCCGATGCTGATCGCGAGCGCCGCCGCGACGAGGCCGAGCAGCATCATGCGGGTCGATTCATAGGCGGCCTCGGTCTCCTTGACGAAGCGATCGGCGACCTGCGTCTCGGCGGTCTTGATCTCGGCCACCCCGGCATTCAGCGCCGCGCGGGCCTTGGTGAACGCCCCGCGATAGATCTCCAGCGCCCTGGCGTCGGTGTTGGCGGCGCCGAAGGCCACAGTCTTGCGACTGGCGGCCTCGAAGGCGCGAAAGGTGGTGATGACGGCATTGGATTCGGCGAGATGGGCCGTGCCGACGCTCGCGGCGGCGAGCTGCGCGAGCTCGTCATTGGTCTGCTTGAGCCGGGCCTGGAAGTCGGCATCAGCGTGTTTGAGCTGCTCCTCGTCGGTGATGACGATGGCGGCGTAGAGATCGTGCCGGAGATAGGCGAGGTTCAGTTTCAGGTCGGTGACGAGCTTCGACACGCGCTCGCCGAGATCGCTGCGGGCCTGGAGCGTGTTGAGCCGGGCCTCGACCTGTGCGCCGAGCTCGCGGGCTTCGCCGGTCGCGAGCGTGATCGCCGCGTTGTTGGCGTTCTGCACGGCCAGATCCAGCGCCTGGGAGGCCGCGGCCGAAAGCTGGTTCCAGTCTGCCTCGAGCCTGCGCAGACGCTCCTGCTCGCCGGGCGCGAGCTGGGCGGCATAATCCTTCAGCACGGCATGGATGCGCGCGTCGTTGGCCTTGAAGTCGTTCTGCAGCTTGACCCGTTCCTTGGTCTCCGCTTCCGCGATGGAGCGGGCGACGATGCGGCCGGCATCGACGGCGATCCTTTCGATCTCCATCACCCGCTGGACCTGGGCGAAGGGTTTACTGGCGAAGGCCTGCATCCTGTCATTGGAGCCGGACAGGCTATTGATGGAGAAGTATCCGGCGGCTGCGAAGAGAACGATGATCACTCCGAACGCCAACGCCAATTTGGCCTTGATCGTGAAACGCATTGTATTGCCCCTCTTTTACTGACTTGCTTGCTGCTTGCTGGTCCTGGCCTCATTCCAGGATCTTGTGGAGTTCTGGCACTATGACGAATTCATCGTTCCACTTGGTGATGAAGCGAATGAATTCGGGCTTCCAGTGACTTCCGAGCCTCGGCATCTGCTGGCTGTCGGCTGCGGAAATTTCGGTGACTTCGAAGACCCTGTCGGCGACGATCCCGAGCGTGACGGGGTCGTCGTCGACCTCGACCTCGACGACGACGATGCGCGTGTCGGAGGTCTGGGCGGCGCCGGCCATGCCGAAGCGGCGGCTGAGATCGGCTAGCGGCACGACATTGCCGCGGACATTGATCAGCGCCGGCAGATAGTCCCGGGCGCCGGCGACGCGGGTGACCGGGACGGGATCGATGATCTCGCGCACCAATTCGGTCTCGATCGCGAAGATCTCGTTGCCGATCCCGACCATCAGCACCTGCAGCCTGGCGGGTGCGGGCGGCGCGCCGGCGGGCACGCGCTGGCTTGTTTCGAGCTGGTTCATCACGCGGCCTCCGGGGTTCTGTCGTCGGCGCGGCCCTGGCCGAGGCTGACGAGTTGGGCGACATCGAGGATCAGGGCTGCGGTGCCGTCGCCGAGGATGGTGGCGCCGGAGAACATCGTGACGTCCGCATGCAGCTTGGAGAGCGACTTGATCACCGTCTGGTGGGAGCCGATGATCTGGTCGACGACGAGCCCGATGCGGGTGCCGCCGATGGCGGTGACGATGACCTTCTGATGCGGATCGGCGGCGCCCTGCGCATCGAACAGCTCGCGCAGGCGCAGGAAGGGCACCAGCTCGCCGCGCACCGAGAGGAAGCTGCGCCCGCGCGACCTCGCCTCGTCAGCCGCGGTCAGCTCGATGCATTCCTCCACCGCCGAGAGCGGGATGATGTAGCGCCCTTCGCCGACGCGGATCAGCAGCCCGTCGATGATCGCCAGCGTCAGCGGCAGGCGCAGCGTCACCGAAGAGCCGTGGCCGGGAATGGTGGTGAGGTCGATGGCGCCGCGCATCGCCTCGATCGTCCGCTTGACCACATCCATGCCGACACCGCGGCCGGAGAGGGCGGAGATCGTCCTGGCCGTGGAGAAGCCGGGATGGAACAGGAACTGGTGGATCTCCTGCTCGGACAGCGTCGCGCCCGGCTGGACCAGCCCCTGCTCCTCGGCCTTGGCGCGGATCCTCGCGGTGTCGAGCCCGGCCCCGTCGTCCTGCACCGTGACCAGCACCTGCGCGCCGACATAGCGGGCCGAGAGCTCAATCCGGCCGGTGGCGGATTTGCTGGTGCTCGCCCTGGCTTCGCGGCTCTCGATGCCGTGGTCGATGGCGTTGCGGATGAGGTGGACCAGCGGATCGGCGAGGCGCTCGATCATGGTCTTGTCCATCTCGGTATCTTCGCCGACGGTGACGAAATCGACCGGCTTGCCGAGATCGCGCGAGAGATCGTGGACGAGGCGGCGGAAGCGGCCGAAGAGCGAGCCCATCGGCACCATGCGGACGCCCATGGTGGAATCCCTGAGCCCCGAGGCCAGGCGCTCGATCTCCTCGGCGATCGCCTTGATCGCCAGATCGGTGCCGGAATGGGCGAGCTGCGACAGCCGCGCCTGGGCGATGACGAGCTCGCCGACGCGGTCCATCAGCTCGTCGAGGCGCTCGGCCTGGACGCGCACGGTGGAGCCCTTGTCCTCGGCGCGCCGATTCAGCTCGGCGCCGGCCGGGGCGGGCGCGGCCTTGCCGGGCAGCGGATGCGACGCGGTCTCGGCCGAAAGGGCCTCCGGGCGGGGCGCCGCCGGCTCGGCCGCGGCCTCGGCCATGTCGAGCGTGAAGCCCGGCCGGACGTCCGGCACGCCCTCGGCGAGCGGCGCGATGGCGAGCCGCATCTCGTCGCGGACGAACATGAAGACGTCCTCGATCGCCTCGCGCGGGCAATCGGCGGCGAGGGTGACGGTCCAGCCGATCAGGCAGGATTCCGGGTCGAGATCGGCCAGCGCCGGCAGCCGCGCCAGATCGGGCAGCACCGTGCAGGGACCGAGCTCGCGCAGATCGTCGAGCAGCGCCAGCGGGTTGGCGCCATTGCGGAGAATCTGCTCCTCGAAGGCGAGGGTGATCCGCCAGCCGCCCTGCCCGCTCGCGAGGGAGGCTCCGGCCGCGGCCGCGGGGGGCGCGGCGGCACCGGCTGCGCCCTTCGCGTCGCCGCGGCCGATCAGGCGCTGCAGCTCCTCGACGATCGCTTCCCCGATGATCGGATCGGTCGCGTCCGGGGCCTCGATCAGCGCGCGGATATAGTCGCGTGCCGAGAGGGAAACGGTGACGATGTCGTGGTTGGCGTCGATCTTGCCCTTGCGGATCAGATCGAAAGCCGTCTCGAAATCATGGGTGAAGGCGGCGACACGGTCGAAGCCGAACATCGCGCCCGAGCCCTTGATCGTGTGCAGCGCCCGGAAGGCGGCGTCGATCAGATCCCGGTCGGCCGGTGTCTGCCCGAGATCGAGCAGCACGGTCTCGAGGCTGTCGAGCAGATCGGCGGCCTCCTGGCGGAAGGTGGCGGCGGGGTCGAGTTCCATCATGCCCTCACAAGCTTGGCCACGACCGCGAGCAGCTGCTCCGGCTTGAATGGCTTGGTGATCCAGCCCGTCGCGCCGGCGGCCTTGGCCTCCTGCTTGATGGCGTCGTCGGATTCGGTGGTCAGGAAGACGATCGGGACGCCGACCCCCTCGGGGGTGGCGCGCAGCGCCTTGATCATCTGCAGCCCGTTCATCACCGGCATGTTGAGATCGGTGATGACGAGATCGAAGCGCTCGGCCTTGGCCTTGGCCAGGCCCTCCGAGCCGTCGCCGGCCTCGGCCACGGCATGGCCGGCGGGCCCGAGGACGAGCTTGATCATCTGGCGGACGCTGGGCGAGTCGTCGACGGTGAGGATCGCGGCCATCGGTCAGTTCTCGCCGCAGATCAGCGCATCGCCCGCGGGCGACAGAGCGAGGCCGGCTCGCGCCAGCGCCTGCTCCATCGCCGGCGAGAGTCCGGCGACGCTCAGGCTCCGGCCCGACTCGGCGAAGCCGCGGAAGGCCGCGGCGAGGAGCTGGATGCCGGTGAGGTCACAGGAGGTGACGGCCGAACAATCGAGCGACAACCGGCGCGCGCCGGAGTCATTGGCCAGGATATGGGCCTGGACGCTTCGAATAGATTTCAAGGACCAATCATCCTTGCAGTCCAATACTTGCATCATGTCTCTCCTCGCCTCGACTCGCTCAGCGCTCGCTCGACTCTGACGGAGCGGGCCCATTAGCTGGAATTCGGGGATCAGTTCGCATTTTGACTCTTACGCAGGCCGGTCTTTCTTTCGACTGCTACGTAAGCTTACGTAGAAGCTTTGAATCGATTTCGTCTCCAATTCCTTAACGTCAGGAGGCTCCTGGACTCATTTCTGAAGGGGAGACTCAGTTTTTTCGGGGCTCCGGATAGGAACTGAAGGTGATTGGTTCCGCGCGGTACCGGTTTCTGTTAAATCCGTACAATCGAGCGCAATTTCGCGTTCTGGCGATTTCTCTGCGTCAGCTCCGGGCGCGGAGTTGATTCCCCGCGGATGGCGGCGCGAGGCTGCTGCGCCCGGCGCGAGGCTGCGCTATGATGATCGGCATGACGACCAGCGAACCCGATATCGAGGGGCCCGACCCCGCGCCGTCCCGGATGAGCCTGCTGCTGCTCGGCGCGGGCGCCGTCGCCCTGCTGCTGGCTGGGCTGCTGCTGTGGTGGCGCGAGGGCGACCGGCTGTTCACCGACGGGCTGATCGCCGCGATCGTCGCCTGTTTCTAGCGCCGCTGCGCCATCCGCAGCCCCTCGGCCCGGCCTGCCCGCTGCGTCGTGACGCAGTGCCGCTGGCCCCGCCGAGAATTCCCCTTTCGCCGCGGATGGTCTAGGAGCAGGCCGGGCTCGCCGCCCGAACGCCGTCTCGACGCCGGATTGCTCCATGAACCGCCGCCTGCTCCTGCCGCTGATCGTGTTCCTGCTCGGAGCGAGCGCCCTGGCGCTGGCGGCCTTCGTGACCTTCGCGCCGAACCGGGCCGGGCAAAGCGCGTCGAGCGTGGGAGGCCCCTTCACCCTGACCACCCAGGAGGGCAAGCCGCTCTCCGACAAGGACCTGCTCGGGGCGCCGTTCCTGGTGTTCTTCGGCTTCACCCATTGCCCCGACATCTGCCCGACCAAGCTGTTCGAGATCTCGGAGACGCTGCGGGCGACCGGCGCCAAGGGCGAGAAACTGCGGGCGCTGTTCGTGACCGTCGATCCGGAGCGCGACACGGCCGAGGTGGTGAAGAGCTATCTCGGCGCCTTCGACCCGCGCATCATCGGCCTCACCGGCGACCGGCCGGCGATCGACGCCATGGTCAAGGCCTATCGGGCCTATGCCAAGAAGGTGCCGCTCAAGGATGGCGACTACACCATGGACCATACCGCGCTGGTCTATCTCATGGACAAGCGCGGCGGTTTCGTCGGCGCCTTCAATATCGAGCGCCCGCCGGCCGAGGCGGCGGCGGAATGGCTGCGGCATCTCTGATCCGGTTTCGCGCGCCGAGGCGCGCCGCGCCATGCATCGTCTTGTTCCAGACGAAGCGCCGGTCGACATATTCGTAGAGCGCGATCCAGGCGGCGATCGAGAGCAGCGCATAGTAGAGCGGCAGCAGCGGGACATAGGGCAGCAGGCGGCTGGCGTTGCGCCGCTTCGCCCCCAGCACCGCCGGCACCAGCATGGCGAGCAAGCCGAACCCCGCGACGGCGACCGACAGCGTCAGGACCAGCCAGCGCAGCGAGCCGGCGGCCGGCCAGTCGCCACCGGCGCTCCATACCGCCAGCGCGGCGCCGAGGAAGACCGGGTAGACCAGGGCCGAGAGGACGGCGCCCGGCGCGAGCACCAGCACGGCGAGGGATGAGGCGAGGCCGAGCTCGCGCAGCAGGCGCCGCGGATCATGGAGATGCGTCACGCTGGTCTGGATGTAGCCCTTCAGCCAGCGGGCGCGCTGCCTGAACCAGGCGCGCAGCGCCGCCGGCGGCTCCTCGGCGGTGGCGCAGGGCAGATCCGCCAGCTGATAGCCGGCACGCGCCAGACGCAGCCCGATATCGGCGTCCTCCGTGACGTTCCAGGCGTCCCAGCCGCCCACTTCACGCAGCGCTTCGGTACGAAAATGGTTCGAGGTGCCGCCGAGCAGGATCGGCAGCCCGAGCCGGATCAGCCCGGGATTCAGAACCTCGAACAGCGCCGCATATTCCAGCGCGAACAGCGCCCCCAGCGTGCCCTCCCCCTGATCGGCGATGACGAGATGCGCCTGCAGGCAGGCGAGCGAGGCCGGCGCGCGCAGGAAACGGGCGGCGGCGCGGCGCAATTGCTGCGGATCGGGGATGTCCTCGGCATCGAAAATGGCGAGGAGCGAACCGCGCGCCTCGAGCAGGGCCAGGTTCAACGCCCGCGGCTTGGTGCGGGGCGCGCCGGGCGGCACCGTCAGGATGGCGATCTGCGGCGGCAGCGGCTTGCGCGCCAGCGCCTGCCGCAGCACCAGATCATCGGCCTCGATCAGCAGCAGGATGTCGAGCTTGGCGGGGGGATAGTCCAGCGCGGCGAGCGCCGCCAGCAGCTGGTCGAGCACCGCTTCCTCGCGATAGAGCGGCACGGCCACGGTGTAGACCGGCAGGCGGGCATCATCGAGGCGCCAGCCATGCCGCGTCCAGAGATCGGGCTCCGGCGCCTCGAAGGCGGCCGCGAGACGCAGCGTGATCAGTGCCAGGAAGAGCGGGCCGAGCAGGGCCGCCAGGCTGAAGAAGGTCGCCAGCGGCGCCAGCGTCCCGAGGAAGGACAGCACCGCCACCAGCAGCCCGGCCGCGATGCGCTGGCCGAGGCTCGAGCCCGTCCGGGCGCTCGCCCGGGCGAGCCCGGCGCGGTCGCAGCCGGCGAGATGGCGCGCGAGACGCGGCGCATTGGCGGCGCGCAGCGCCTCGGTGAGCGCGCGCGGCGTCGTCACCGCCACATCGCCGCGTCGGCGCGGCCCGGCCAGGAGCAGGCGGCGCAGCGCCGCGTCCTCCGGCGCCACGATGAGGCGATGTCGCCCGCCTTCGGCGGCCAGCGCCACGCCCTGCCGCCGGATCGCGTCATAGCTCCCGCCCGGCGCCAGGGATGGCGGTCGCTCCAGGAAGTCCAGCCCCAGCCGCCGGGCCAGGCACATGTAATAGCCGGTCTCGTCGACCAGGCCCGAGACGATCGCCTGGCGCGCCGGCGAGACGCCGAGCCGGGCGGCCGCGCAGGCGCAGCCGGCCAGATCGCGCCGCGTGCCGTGATGGCCGGTGAGCAGCGCGAGTTCCGGCGGCAGCGTCTCGGCCGACTGGGATGGGGCTGCGGGCCGCCCGCCGTCTCGATCCTGAGCCACGCGACACCCGCTCGTCATGACGTTACGTCATGTTAAGCCCGCATGGCAGAGACTGTCGAGTCGCGTCGGCGCGGAACCGGCGGCGCCCGTCACGGCTTTGCAGAAGCGGCGGCATTGTGAAATGTAGCCGCCTGCCCCTGCCCACCCGCTTGCCGATGGCGTTGCGCCAGACCGGATGATACCCCGCTCGACAGGATCCCTCATGACAAGCAATGTCAGCCCGCTCGCCGGACACAGGCTCGACGCTTCCGCGCTGGTCGATCTCGCAGCGCTGCAGAGCGCCTATTTCGAGAGGCCGGAGCCCTCCGTCGCCGGCCAGCGCGTCGCCTTCGGCACCTCGGGCCATCGCGGCAGCGCGTTCCAGCGCTCCTTCAACGAGGCGCATATCCTGGCCATCGCCCAGGCGGTCTGCGCCTATCGGGCCGAGCAGGGCTTCACCGGGCCGCTTTTCCTCGGCATCGACAGCCATGCCCTGTCGCGCCCGGCCTTCGAGACGGCGCTCGAGGTGTTCGCCGCCAATGACGTCGTCACGATGATCGATGCGGAGCTCGGCTTCACGCCGACGCCGGTGATCTCGCATGCGATCATCGGGTATAATCGCGGGCGCAGCTCCGGCTTGGCCGATGGCGTGGTGATCTCGCCCTCGCACAACCCCCCTGCCGATGGTGGCTTCAAATACAACCCGCCGCATGGCGGCCCGGCCGATACCGATGCGACCGGCTGGATCGAGCGCAGGGCCAACGGGCTGCTGGAAGCCGGGCTCGCCGGGGTGAAGCGAATGCCCTATGCGCGGGCGCTGCGCACTCCGGCGGTGCGGCGGCATGATTTCGTCACGCCCTATGTCGCGGAACTCGGCAGCATCCTCGACATGGAGGCGATCGCCCGCGCCGGGGTGAGCATCGGCATCGATCCGCTCGGCGGCGCCGGCATCGGCTTCTACGGGCCGATCATCGAGCGCTACGGGCTGAAGGCCGAGATCGTCAACGCGACCATCGATCCCGCCTTCGGCTTCATGACCGCCGATTGGGACGGCAAGATCCGGATGGACTGCTCCTCGCCCTATGCGATGACCAGCCTGATCGGCATGCGCGAGCGCTTCGACGTCGCCTTCGCCAACGATACCGATGCCGACCGCCACGGCATCGTCACGCGCAGCCACGGCCTGATAAACCCGAACCACTATCTCGCCAGCAGCATCGCCTATCTCTTCGCCCATCGTCCTGGCTGGCGGGCCGATGCCGGCATCGGCAAGACCGCGGTGTCGAGCGCGATCATCGACCGGGTGGCCGGCAAGCTCGGGCGCCCGCTGGTCGAGGTGCCGGTCGGGTTCAAATGGTTCGTGCAGGGGCTGTCGGACGGCTCGCTCGGCTTCGCCGGGGAGGAAAGCGCCGGCGCCTCCTTCCTGCGCCGGGACGGAACGAGCTGGAGCACCGACAAGGACGGGCTGATCCTCGGGCTGCTGGCCGCCGAGATCATGGCCGTGACCGGCAAGGACCCGGCGGAGCTCTATCGCGGGCTGACGGAGGAACTCGGCGCCCCGGTCTATGCCCGCGTCGATGCGCCGGCCAGCGCGGCGCAGAAGGCCGTGCTCAAGGGGCTAAGCCGCGAGCGGATCGGCGCGACCAGCCTGGCCGGCCAGCCGATCCAGGCCGTTCTCAGCCATGCGCCGGGCAATGACGCGCCGCTCGGCGGGGTCAAGGTGGTGGCGCAGGATGGCTGGTTCGCGGCTCGCCCCTCCGGCACCGAAGAGGTCTACAAGATCTATGCCGAGAGTTTCCGCGACGAGGCGCATCTGGAGGCGATCCAGGGCGAGGCGCGGGCGATGATCGCGGATGCTTTCGCCGCGGCCGGCGCATGAGCGCCCGCGCCGGCGGGCCGGAGCGTGATGCGCTGGCCGCGATGGGCTGGTCCGACTTCTTCGAGGAGCAGATCGAGCCAGGCGAGGAGGCCTGCCTGCGCGGGCGCATCGCCACCGTGCACCGGGCCAGGCTGACGGCGATCGGACCCGACGGCCCCTTGCGCCCCGTCCTGCCCGAGAAGGCGCAGACCGGCGATTACGCGGTCGGCGACTGGGTGCTGCTCGACAGGGCCGAGCACAGGCTGCTGCGCCGGCTGGAGCGGAAGACGGTGCTGTCGCGGCGCACGGAAGGCAGCCGGGTGCCGCAGCTCGCGGGCGCGAATATCGACACGCTGTTCATCGTCACCTCCTGCAATGCCGATTTCAACGTGGCGCGGCTCGAACGCTATCTGGCGCTGGCGAACCAGGCCGGGACGCAGCCGGTCATCCTGCTGACCAAGGCCGACATGGCCGAGGAGCCGGAGACCTTCCGCCGCCAGGCGGAAGCGCTGCAGCGCGATCTGCCCGTCGTGCTGGTCAATCCGCGCGGCGAGGACGTCGCCGCCAGGCTGTCACCCTGGTGCGGGCCGGGGCGGACGGTGGCGCTGGTCGGCTCCTCCGGCGTCGGCAAATCGACGCTGGTGAACGCGCTGGTCGGGCCGGAGCAGGCGGAACCGCAGCAGACCGGTGGCATCCGCGAGCATGATGCGAAGGGGCGCCACACCACCACCGCCCGCTCGCTCCACGCCATGGCGGGCGGCGGCTGGGTGATCGACACGCCGGGGATGCGGACGTTGCATGTCGCCGATGTCGGCGAGGGAATCGAGACGCTGTTCGCCGAGATCACCGAGCTCGCGCCGTCCTGCCGGTTCCGCGATTGCAGCCATGAGCACGAGCCGGGCTGCGCGGTGCAGGCGGCGGTGCGGGCCGGCACGCTCGACCCCGAGAGGCTGGCGCGCTGGCGCAAGCTGCAGGGCGAGAACAAGGCGCGCACCCCGGTCCTGTCGGGCCCGCGCGGCAACAAGCGTTAGGAGCAGCGCACCGGGGGCGGATCGGGCTCACGACCGCTCAGCCCCGCGGCTTGTCCTCGGCCAGCGCCCGATCGAGAATCGCGACGGTTTCCTCCAGCCCCTCCTTCACGCCCAGCATGAAATCCTTGCCGAAGCCGATGATGGTGTCGGGCGGCTCGCCCTTGAAGGTGTAGACGACGCTCGCCAGCGCGGCGTTGACGTAGACCGGCTTGCCGTCGATGGGCGAGGTGAATTTGCAGAGTTTGGGCACGGGCCTCTCCTGAAGCGATTCGTCAGGACAGGGCTATACGCCGGAAGCGCCCGAAGCGGGAGCAGGCTGGCCGGACAGCGTAGATGTCAGAGAGAATTTGGTGGAGCCAGGCGGAATCGAACCGCCGACCTCTTGAATGCCATTCAAGCGCTCTCCCAACTGAGCTATGGCCCCACTGATGGGCTGATTTGGGGATCAGCCCGGGTCTATCCGGCTCGCGGCTCGTGCCCTGAGGCGTTCGATCCGGTCATTGCCTGCCGCGCCGAAGCGGCGACGCAGCGCTCTATAGGCGGGCCTGCCGGAAGACTCAAGCCTCGAATTGTCATCTGAACGACATTCTTGCGAGGGCTGGTTTGCCGGCTGGCCGAGCCCGCCTCAGACGTCCTCGTCGCCTTCGAGATCGCCGTCGATCAGGTCGGCGACGTCGTCATCGCCTTCCTCGTCCTCTTCGAGGAAGGTGTCGTCCTCGGCCGCGATGTCGTCCTCGACCTCGATATCGTCCTCGCTGGTGACGACGACATCCTTCTCGGCGGCTTCCGCATCGGCCTCGTCGAGCGAGACGAGCTCGACCGCGCCGTCGGCGACCTCGGCCTCTTCCTCGTCATCGGCCGGCTTGGCGGCGGCGGCCGCCTTGGCCTGCGGCTCGAACATCGAACGCGGGAAGGACTGCCCCGTATAAGGCGAGACAATCGGATCCTTGTTCAGATCGTAGAATTTGCGCCCAGTCGTGGGACAAACGCGCTTGGTGCCAAGTTCCGGTTTCGCCACTGCGTCGGACCTTCAATTCATACCGTTTTGAAAAGCAGGCGCGTCCGTTAGTCGTGGCAGGGCGCGCTGTCAAATCCTGATTTGGCGGCGCGCCCCGCGTGACGCAGGCGGTGAGCGCGTGTTAGGCAGCAGCGCGTCCCCGTTTCTCCAGCCCGCAGAGCGAAAAGTGGCCCAGGCCGAGCACCCCACCCCCGTCACATCCCGCCGCGGCGGCCCGCTGAAAGGCCGCGTCCGCGTCCCCGGCGACAAGTCGATTTCGCACCGGGCGATGATCTTCGGCCTGCTGGCGATCGGCGAGACCCGGGTCTCCGGCCTGCTCGAAGGCGAGGATGTCCTGCGCACCGCCGCGGCGGCGCGGGCGCTCGGCGCCATCGTCCATCATGACGGGCCCGGCGCCTGGCGGGTCACCGGCGTCGGCGTCGGCGGGCTGAAGGAGCCGGCGCATCTCCTGGATTTCGGCAATGCCGGCACCGGCTCGCGGCTGATGATGGGCGTCTGCGGCTCGCATCCGATCACCACCACCTTCGACGGCGACGCCTCGCTGCGCAAGCGGCCGATGCGGCGCATCCTCGATCCGCTGGAGCAGATGGGGACGGTCGTCCTGCGCCAGGAAGAGGGCGGGCGCCTGCCGCTGACGCTGCGCGGCCCGCAGGAGGCGGTGCCGATCACCTACCGCACCCCGGTCGCCTCGGCGCAGATCAAATCGGCCGTGCTGCTGGCCGGGCTGGCGGCGCCGGGCGTGACCACGGTGATCGAGGCCGAGGCGACGCGCGACCATACCGAGAAGATGCTCACGCATTTCGGCGCCGAGGTGACGGTGACGCAAGAGGGCGAGCATGGCCGGCGGATCGCGCTGACCGGCCAGCCGGAACTCGCCGCCGCGCCGATCATCGTGCCGGCCGACCCCTCCTCCGCCGCCTTCCCGCTGGTCGCGGCGCTGATCGTGCCCGGCTCCGACGTGCTGATCGAGAGCGTGATGACCAACCCGTTGCGCAGCGGCCTGCTGACCACGCTGCGCGAGATGGGCGCCGAGATCACGGTGGAGCGCGAGGCCAATGAGGGCGGCGAGACGGTGGCGGATCTGCGCGTGCGCTTTTCGGCGCTGCGGGGCGTCACCGTGCCCCCCGAGCGCGCCCCGGCGATGATCGACGAATATCCGGTGCTGGCCGTCGCCGCCTCCTTCGCCAGCGGCACGACGCGGATGCGCGGGCTGCAGGAGCTGCGCGTCAAGGAATCGGACCGGCTGGCGGCCGTCGAAGCGGGGCTCAAGGCGGCCGGGGTGAGCTGCGCGATCGAGGGCGACGATCTGATCGTCGAAGGCCGGAGCGAGGTCGCGGGCGGGGGCGTGGTGGCCACGCATCTCGACCATCGCATCGCCATGAGCTTCCTGGTGATGGGGCTGGCGACGCAAAAGCCGATGCAGGTCGATGACGGCGCGATGATCGCCACGAGTTTCCCGAGCTTCATCGGCCTGATGCGCCAGCTCGGCGGCGACATCGCATGAGCCCGGCCGATGCGCGCTACCGCCGGGTGATCGCTGTCGACGGGCCGGCCGCCTCCGGCAAGGGCACGCTGGCGCGGCGGCTCGCGGCGCATTACGGCCTGCCCTATCTCGATACCGGGCTGCTCTACCGGATGGTGGCGCGCGCGGTGATCGATGACGGGCACGACATCCGCGACGCCGACCACGCCGCGGCCGCCGTCGCCGCGCTGGACGGGCGCTCCTTCCCGGAGGAGGCGCTGCGCGGGCGCGAGATCGGCGAGGCCGCCTCCGTCGTCGCCGCGATGCCGGCGGTGCGCGCCGGGCTGATCGAGCGCCAGCGCCGCTTCGCCGCGCAGCCCGGCGGGGCGGTGCTGGACGGGCGCGACATCGGCACGGTGATCTGCCCGCAGGCCGGAGCCAAGCTGTTCGTGACGGCGACGCCGGAGGTGAGGGCCGCGCGCCGGCACCGCGAGCTGACCGGACGGGGCGAGCCCGCGACCTTCGATGCGATCCTCGCCGATATTCGCCGGCGCGACGCCCGCGATTCCGGCCGCAGCGACGCGCCGCTCAAGGCCGCGGAGGATGCGGTGCTGCTCGACACCTCGGCGCTGACGATCGACGAGGTGCTGGCCGCGGCCATCGCTATCGTCGAGGCCAGGCGCGCCGGCTGATTGCCACTTCTTTGTGATCGACTGCCCGCAGGAAGGGCTTGGCTGAAATTCTGAGCCGGCGCACACTCTCCGTCGCGACTTGACGACGGAGGTGGCTATGCGGCGCTGGCTGTTGGCTCTGTTGAGTGTGCTTTTCGCCGGTCTGTCCGGGCTCGGCGGCGATGCGCCCCGCGCCCAGGCGGCGCCCGAGCCGTCGGAGGAGGTCGATGTCGCTCTGGTGCTGGCGGTCGACGTCTCCTACTCCATGGACATCGACGAGCTGGCGCTGCAGCGCAACGGCTATATCGAGGCCTTCCGCTCCAAGGAGCTGCACGACGCCATCGCCAAGGGCGCGATCGGCAAGATCGCCGTCACCTATTTCGAATGGGCGGGCGGGCATTTCCAGCATGTCGTCAAGCCCTGGACGGTCATCGACACGCCGCAATCGGCGATCGCCTTCGCCGAGGAGCTGGGCGAGGCACCGACACGGCGCGGCCGGCGCACCTCGATCTCGGGCGCGATCGACCTGAGCGTCAGCCTGCTCGAACAGGCCAAGGTCGTGCCGATGCGCAAGGTGATCGACATCTCCGGAGACGGCGCCAACAATGATGGCAGGCCGGTCGAGACCGCACGAGACGAGGCGCGCGACAAGGGCATCAGCATCAACGGGCTGCCGGTGATGCTGAAGCAGGCGAGCTATTTCGATACCGACAATCTCGATCTCTATTACGAGGATTGCGTGATCACCGGCGTCGGCGCCTTCGTCATCCCGATCCGCGAGCGCAGCCAGTTCGTCGATGCGACGCGCACGAAACTGGTGCGCGAGATCGCCGAGGCGCCACAAGGCCCGGAAGCCCTGGTGCAGAAGGCGCAGGCCCGGCAGCCGCGCGTCTCCTGCCTGCAGGGCGAGCGGCAATGGCGCGACCGGATGGGCAATTGACGATCCGCCAGCAGCCGGTCGGACGGTAGCCGGCGAACCCCTCGCACACAGACCTCTTCAGGTGCCGCGCGGCTTCGCCCGGGTGGTCGGGGCCGCGGCGGCGGGATCCTCCGGCCAGGGATGGCGCGGATAGCGGCCCTTCATCTCTGACTTCACCGCCGACCAGGAACCGCGCCAGAAGCCGGGCAGGTCCTTCGTGATCTGGATCGGCTTATGGCCGGGCGACAGCAGATTCAGCACCAGCGGCACGCGCCCCGCGGCCAGAGCGGGGTGGCTGGAGAGGCCGAACAGCTCCTGAACCCGCACCGAAATCGTCGGGCCGGCCTCGGCGCCGTAATCCACGGCCAGGCTGGACCCCGTCGGGGCGGTGAAATGCGTGGGCGCCTCCTGGTCGAGCCGGCGCTTCAGATCCCAGGGGAGCAGCTCCGCCAGCGCGGCATCGAGATCCTCGCTGCGGATCGCGGCGAGCCCGGCCCGGTGCGCGAGATGCGGAGCGAGCCATTGCTCCACTTGGGCGGCCAGCGCCTCGTCCGACAGATCCGGCCAGAGGTTGTCGGCGGCGGCGCCCATGGCCCGGCGCAGAAAGGCGACGCGCTCGCGCAGCTGCAGCTGGGCCCGTGTCCAGGGCAGCAGGCCGAGCCCCAGCCCCGCCAGGCCCCGGGCCAGGACGATCGCCCCCTCGGCGGAGGTATCCGGCGGCAGCGGCCGCTCCGCCAGCAGCAGCGCGCCATAGCGGCGGATCGCGCGGGTGCGCAGGGCGCGCGCCGCGCGGTCGAACGCGGTCTCGCTGCGCTCCTCGATTTGGTAGGCGCCCAGCCCCGCCTGGCCGAGCGCGGTCAGGTCGTCCTCGCTCAGCGCGGCGGCGGCCTGGATGCGCGCCTGCTGGGCCGCGCCGGTCATCTCCGCCACCACGAGAAATGGTTCGCGCGCCAGGCGCTGCACCGGTTCCAGCGCCGCGCCTCGGCCATTGGCCAGGAGATATTGTCCGGAGCCGGGGCTGCGCGCCCTGGCGATCCGCTCGGGATAGGCGAGGGCGAGCAGGAAACCCGGGCTCAGCGCCCTGCGCTGCAGCCCGGCCGCGGTGCTGCGCGCGCTGCGGGCCCAGCCTTCGGCGAGGCGGCGCATATCGGCAGCGCGCCCGCCACGCTCCCGGCCGAAGCGTTCGGCGCGCTCCGCCAGGTCGATCGCATCGCCGCCCAGCCCGCGCTCGACCAGAAGCGCCGCCAGCTCGGCGGCCCGGACGTCCTCGCCGAAGCGCGCCGCCGCGATGACCATGCGCGCGAGGCGCGGCGGCAGGGGCAGCGCCTGCAGCGCACGGCCTTCCGGCGTGATCCGTCCCTCGGGATCGAGCGCGTGCAGGCCGAGCAGCAGGCTGCGGGCTTCCTTCAGCGCCGGGGCGGGCGGCGGATCGAGGAAGGCCAGCTTGGTCGGGTCGCTGAGCCCCCAGGCGGCGCAATCCAGCAGCAGCGGGGCGAGGTCGGCGGAGAGGATTTCCGGCCGCCCGAAGGGTTCGAGCGCGCCGGTGCCGGCCTCGTCCCAGAGGCGATAGCAGATGCCGGGCTCGGTCCGCCCGGCCCGGCCGCGCCGCTGATCGGCCGCCGCACGGCTGACCCGGCGCGTCTCCAGCCGGGTCAGCCCGCTATCGGGCTCGTAGACCGGGACCCGCGCCAGGCCGGAATCGATCACCACCCGGACCCCCTCGATGGTCAGCGAGGTCTCGGCGATGGCGGTGGCGAGGACGATCTTGCGGCGGCCCGGCGGCGCCGGCTGCACGGCCCGGTCCTGCTCGCGCTGATCGAGCGCGCCATAGAGCGGCGCGATCTCGACCGCCGGGTCGCGCAGGCGCTCGCGCAGCCTCTCCTCCACCCGCCGGATCTCGCCTTGGCCGGGCAGGAAGACCAGCTGCGAGCCGCTCTGCTCGTTCAGCGCCAGAAGCACCGCGTCGGCGACCTGGTCCTCGATGCGCTTCAGCGGATCGCGCGGGCGATAGCGCGTCTCGACCGGGAAGGCGCGGCCCTCGCTCTCGATCACCGGCGCCTCGCCGAGCAGCCGGGCGACCCGGGCGCCGTCCAGCGTCGCCGACATCACCAGGATGCGCAGATCCTCGCGCAGCCCGCCCTGCGCGTCGAGCGCCAGGGCCAGGCCGAAATCGGCATCGAGCGAGCGTTCGTGGAATTCGTCGAACAGCACCGCGGCGACGCCCTCCAGCGCGGGATCATCGAGGATCATCCGGGCGAAGACGCCCTCCGTCACCACCTCGATGCGGGTCTTCGGCCCGATCCGCGAGCCGAGCCTGACGCGCAGCCCCACCGTCTCGCCCAGCTGCTCCCCCAGCGTATGCGCCATGCGGCTGGCCGCGCCGCGGGCGGCCAGCCGCCGCGGCTCGAGCACGATCAGCTTGCCGCCGCCGACCCAGCCCTCGTCGAGCAGGGCGAGGGGCACGCGCGTGGTCTTGCCGGCGCCCGGCGGCGCGACCAGCACGGCGTTGGGACGCTGCGCGAGCGCCTGGCACAGGGCCGGCAGGGCGGCGTCAATGGGAAGGGGCGTGTCGAAGGCGCGCATGGCTTGCGCGATGTGGCGCAAGCCGCGGGCCGGCGCAAGCGCGCGTCAGGCGGCCCGGCGCAGCCCGGCGCCGAAGGGCGCGAGCTCGACCGTGCCGGCCCTGACGCTGACCAGCGTGTTGCAGGGCAGCGCCTGCCAGCAATCGCGCGCGGCGTCGACCGGCTCGGAGGCGATCACCACGCTGTCGCCGCGATCGCAGAGATAGAGCGTCGGCGGCTTGGCGTCGGAGGACCAGCGCACGGCGTGGATGGTCTCGCCATCCGCCAGCGCCGCCGCGCAGCGCAGCGGCTCGCGGATGCCGGCCTGCTGCATCAGCGACAGCGCCTGGTCGAGGGCGCAGGCCAGCGCCTCCCCGGGCGAGGCGCCCTCCGCCATGCTGGCCAGCGCCAGCAGGAACAGCGCCTCGGAATCGGTGGTGCCGACCCGCGCGCCATAGAGCGCGTCCGGGATCAGGTTTTCGATCCGGCGCCGGATCAGGCCATAGCCGCCGATCTGGCCGTTATGCATGAAGAGATGCCGGCCATGGGCGAAGGGATGGCAATTGGCCCTGGTGGTGGCCGTCCCGGTCGCGGCGCGGACATGGGCGAAGAACAGATGCGAGCGCACCTGCCGGGCGATCGAAAGCAGATTCTCGTCCGACCAGGCCGGGCGCACCTCGCGATATTGCCCGGGCTCGGGCCGGTCGCCATACCAGCCGACGCCGAACCCATCGCCATTCGTGCCGGTCTTGGTTTCCTCGGCATGCAGCGACTGGTGGATCAGCGAATGGCAGGGGGCGGCGACCAGATCCTCCAGAAAGACCGGGACACCGGAATAGGCGAGGAAACGGCACATGGCTGGCCTTCGAATCGCGGTGATCGAGCGCGAGCCGGCTATACAGGAAAACGATGAATGACGGCATAACGGCGCGACGGGACCGCGGCGACCCCGGCCGGCAACCATCTGTTGAAGGGCTTCGGCCGGTAGCGTAGAACCGCTGCGGCGGCCGTGGTCCCCCGTGGACACCGGCCCGCCTCTCGGGACGACGAGCGCCGCCAGAGCGCAGGGGGATGAGCTTTGACGCGATCGATGACGCTTGCCGGCGCCGTGCTGGCCGCCTGCCTGCTGCCGAGCCTGGCCCATGCCGCGACCGGGATCGACGGCGCGACGATGGGGGTGATGTGGGCGCTGCCCTTCGCCGGAATGCTGCTGTCGATCGCGCTCGGCCCGATCCTGTTCCCGCATTTCTGGGAGTTGAACTACGGCAAGTTCGCGGCCTTCTGGGCGCTGCTGGTGCTGGTGCCGCTGGTGCTGCTGCGCGGCTTCGAGCCGGCCCTGGGCGCGCTCGCCCATACCGCCCTGCTGGAATACATCCCCTTCATCATCCTGCTCTTCGCGCTGTTCACCATCGCCGGCGGCATCCTGATCATGGGCAATCTGCACGGCACGCCGGCGACGAATACGGCGCTGCTGGCGATCGGCACGCTGATGGCCAGCTTCGTCGGCACCACCGGCGCCTCGATCATCATGATCCGGCCGGTGCTGCGGGCCAATGACAGCCGGCGCCACAATGTCCATGTGGTCGTCTTCTTCATCTTCCTGGTCTCCAATATCGGGGGATCGCTGACGCCGCTCGGCGATCCGCCGCTGTTCCTCGGCTTCCTGCGCGGGGTGAGCTTCTTCTGGACCACGACGCATCTCCTGCCCGAGACTTTGCTGGCGGTCGCGATCCTGCTGACGCTGTTCTTCGTCCTCGACAGCTGGTTCTACAAGAAGGAGGAGGGCCTCCCCAGCCTGAAGGACCCGACGCCCGACCGCGACCTGAAGCTCTATGGCAAGGTCAATTTCATCCTGCTCGGCGGGGTGATCGCGGCGATCCTGATGTCGGCGAGCTGGAAGCCCGGCATCGTCTTCAACATCGCCGGCTCGCCGGTGGAGCTGCAGAACCTGGTGCGCGACGCGATCCTGCTGGCGCTGGCCGGGCTCTCGCTGAAGCTGACGCCGAAGCCTGTCCGCGCCGGCAACGAGTTCAGCTGGGGGCCGATCCTCGAAGTCGCCAAGCTGTTCGCCGGCATCTTCATCTGCATCATCCCGGTTCTGGCCATGCTGCAGGCCGGCCGCAACGGCGCCTTCTCCGGGCTGGTCGCGCTGGTCAGCAATCCCGACGGCAGCCACAACACGGTCGCCTATTTCTGGCTGACCGGCGCGCTCTCCTCCTTCCTCGACAATGCGCCGACCTATCTCGTCTTCTTCGAGCTGGCGGGCGGCAACCCGCAGGTCCTGATGACGAGCGGGGCCCTGACGCTGGCGGCGATCTCGGCCGGCGCGGTGTTCATGGGGGCCAACACCTATATCGGCAACGCGCCCAACTTCATGGTCTACGCCATCGCCAAGGACCGGAAGGTGAAGATGCCGAGCTTCTTCGGCTACATGCTCTGGTCCGGCGCCATCCTGATCCCGATCTTCCTGCTCCAGACCGTGATCTTCTTCCGCTGAGCGGGCGGGGCCGCCGGCCCCGCGCCTGCCCGCCTCAGATCACGCGGGAGCGGATCGTCGCGGTGACGATTTCGGTGATCACGACCACGACGAAGATCACGATCAGCACGAGCCCGACCTGGTCCCAGTAGAGATTGTCCATCGCCGCCTGCAGCGCGACGCCGAGGCCGCCGGCGCCGACCAGGCCGAGCACCGCGCTCTCGCGGACATTGATGTCCCAGCGGAACAGGCTGACCGCGAGGAAGGCCGGCTTCACCTGCGGCCAGAAGCCCTTGAGCAGGACGGAGCGCCGCGGCGCCCCGGCGGCACGCAGCGCCTCGATCGGCCCGGCGCGGGCCTCCTCGATCGCCTCGGCCAGGAATTTGCCGGTGAAGCCGATGGAATGCACGGCGATGGCGAGCACGCCGGCCAGCGCGCCGGGGCCGAAGACCGCGACGAACAGCAGGGCCCAGACCAGCGTATGCACCGAGCGGGTGCCGACCAGGATGAAGCGCCCGACCATGTTGACCCAGGCCGAGGGCGAGACGTTGCGCGCGCACATCAGCGCCACGGGCGTCGCCAGGGCGATCGCCAGGATGGTGCCGAGCGTGGCGGTGTGCAGCGTCTCGACCAGCGCGGCGCCGACCGTCTTGGGGAAATAGCTCCAATCCACCGGCCACATCCGGCCGAACAGGTCGACCGTCTGCTCCGGGGCGTCGTACAGGAATTCCGGGATGACCTCGATGGTCTGGACGGACCAGCCGAGCGCCAGGGCGGCGATCGCCCAGAACACCAGCCGCACCGTGCGCTCCGCCGTGGTGAAGCGGTGCCAGACCCGGTCTGCCCCGCGCCGGACGACCTCGCCCGAGGGCGCCTCGTCCTGATAGATGCGGCGCATGAAGGCCGACAGCACTTCGCCCGCCATCACCGTGACGATGATCGCGATGATGATCGACAGCACGAAATCATAGTCGAAGCGCTGGAAGGCGGTGAACAGCGTGGCGCCGATGCCGCCGCCGCCGACGAGCCCGACCAGGGCAGAATTGCGCAGGTTCGAATCGAGCTGATAGGCGGCGAAGCCGATGAAGCGCGGCAGCACCTGCGGCACTACGCCCATCACCACGACCGAGAGGAAGGGTGCGCCGGCGGCGCGCAAAGCCTCGATCGGCTTCATCGACATTTCCTCGATCGCCTCGGCGATCAGCTTGGCGATGAAGCCGAGCGTCGCCACGACGAGCGCCATCACGCCGGCGAGCGCGCCGAAACCGACCGCCTTGACGAAGAGGATGGCGACGATGACCGGATGGAAGGTGCGGCAGAGCGCGATCACCCCGCGCGCGGCGATCGTCACCGGCAGCGGCATCAGGTTGCGCGCGGCGCAGAGGCCGAGCGGCAGCGCCAGCAGCACGCCGGCCCCGGTCGCGATGATCGCGATCTGCAGGGATTCCAGCATGCCGTCGAACAGCAGGCGCATCTTGTCGGCGGCGATGTTGGGCGGAAACATCCGGCCGAGGAAGCGCGCGCCATTGTCGAGCCCCAGGACGAAGCGCTCCCAGCGCATGTCGAGGATCTGGGCGGCATAGCCGACATAGAGGAGGAAGATCAGCGCGCCGATGCGCAGCGGCCAGTTTGGCGGGAAGGCGCGGCCGCGCAGGGCCGCCCCCGTCTCGGGCAGGGCGCTCATTCCATCCAGCCTTCGCCGCCATAGATCTCGGCGAGATGGGCATCCTGCAGGCCGGCGGGCGGCCCGTCATAGACGATCAGCCCCTTCGACATGCCGATGATGCGGCGGGCGAAACGCCGCGCCAGCGCGACATTGTGGATGTTGACCAGGACCGGAATGTTGCGCTCGCGGCCGACGAGGGCGAGCAGCTCCATGATCTCGACCGAGGTCTTGGGGTCGAGCGAGGAGGTCGGCTCGTCGGCGAGGACGAGATCGGGCTCCTGCATCACGGCGCGCGCGATGCCGACGCGCTGGCGCTGTCCGCCGGAGAGCTGGTCGGCGCGGCGGGTGGCGAATTCGCCGAGGCCGACCTGTTCGAGCAGCGAGAAGGCCCGGGCGATGTCGGCCTCGGGGAAGCGCCGCGTCCAGGCGCGCCAGACCGGGACATAGCCGAGCCGGCCGCACAGCACGTTCTCGATCACGGTGAGCCGTTCGACCAGGTTGTATTCCTGGAAGACCATGCCGAGCCGGCGCCGCGCCTGGCGCAGGGCCTGGCCCTCGAGCCGCGCCAGATCGACCCCGTCAAGCAGAATCGAACCGGAAGTCGGGTCGACCAGCCGGTTGATGCAGCGGATCAGCGTCGACTTGCCGGTGCCGGAGGGGCCGATGATCGCGACCGTGCCGGGCTCGTCGACGGTGAGCGTGACGTCCCGCAGGACGGGCTGGCCGGGCCGGTATTCCTTGACGAGATTGCGGATGATCAACGCCCGGCAGGTGCCGGGCGTGTCCTGTGGCAGAGCACTCATGGAGGCGACGGACTTCCTTCTCGAGCGGATCGCTCAGGGGGCCTTGGCCGGAGCCTGCTGCGCCTTCTTGGCCAGCGCCTCGGCTTCGCGCTTGGCTTCCGCGTCATAGGCGCTCTTGTTGTAGGGCGTGCCGGATTTCTCCGCGACATCGCGCACCACCGCCCAATCCTTCTGGTAGCTGATCGGCAGGAACCGGTCGTCGCCGTTGAACTCCTTGGTCATTTCCGGGGTGAAGCGGAAGGAGAAGAAGCAGTCGGTGAGCTTCTTGGCGAGCTCCGGCTTGAGATCATGGGCATGGGCGAAGGACGAGGTCGGGAAGACCGGGCTGCGGTAGATGACGCGCACATCCTCCTTCTTCACCGTGCCGCGGGTGATCATGCGCTCGAACACGTCGCTGGCGATGGCGCCCATGTCGTAATCGCCGGAGACGACGCCGAGCAGCGATTTGTCGTGCCCGCCCGACATCAGCGGCTTGTAGTCGGTATCCGCGGTCAGACCCTGCTCGGGAAACAGCACGCGCGGCGCGAGATTGCCGGAATTGGAGGAGGGCGAGGTATGCGCGACCTTCTTGTCCTTGAGGTCGGACAGCTTCTGATAGGGGCTCGACGCCTTGACCACCGCGACGAGATTATAGCCGCGGACCTGATCGCCGACGCCCTTGGCGGCGAAGGGGACGGCGCCGGCGAGGTTGACGGCGAAACCCGTCGGACCCGTGGAGAAGCCGGCGAAATGCAGCCGGCCGGAGCGCATCGCCTCGATCTCGGCGGAGTTGGACTGGACGGGGTAATAGACGATCCGCTTGCCGACGCAGCTGGTGAGATGCTCGGTCAGCGGCTTGAAGATATTGGCATAGACGGCCGGATCCTCGACCGGCGTATAGGCCCAGACCAGCGCGGAAGGATCCTTCCAATCCTTCGGATCCGCCGGCGCATCGGCGACCAGGTCCTTGTTCGCGTCGCAATAGCGCGTGTCGAGCTGGCCGCGATTGGGGCAGCTATCCTGGGCCGGAGCCGCGCCGGGGGCGGCGATCACCAGCAGGGGAAGGGCCGCGATGGCGGCGCCGAGCTTCGAAACAGTCACCAATCTCTCTCCCTGGATTGCCCCGGTCTGATCGGAGGGGCTTAGCCGGGAGTATGTGACATAAATCTGTCATATTCCAGCCCGCGCGGGGCGGCGGTCAGCGCCGGCCCTCCGGCACATCGACACGGATCGCACGGGAGAAGCCGGGATCGCCGATGGGGACCGTCCTGGCGCGTTCGCTGATGCGGCCCTTGGCGACGAGTTCGGCGAGCGGGAGATCCTGCCGGATCGCGCCGATGCGCTGCAGGTAACCCGGCAGATAGCCCGAGAGCAGCACGCGCGGATCGAGCGGCAGCGAGAAGCGCCAGCCCGGCGCGACCTGCTCGACCAGCCTGTAGACCACCGTGGTGCAATTGGTGCCGAGCGTATTGTACCAGCGCGGCCGGGCGGCCAGCCGGTTGATGTCGGCGGCATAGGCGAGCAGCAGATCGCGCGCCTGCTGCGGCGAGGCGGCGAGGCGGAAGAGGCGGACATCCTCGCGGCGCGCATGGGTGCGCAGGCCGACCACGTCGCGCTCGTCGGCCGCGACATAGGCCATCTCATAGCTGCGGAAGAAGCCGGCCAGCGACGACCATTCCTCGCCGGTCTCGCGCCGCACCTCGATCGAGAAGGTCAGCGGCACGTCGTCGCGCAGGGTGAAGCTGACCAGGAGATGGGCGATCGCCTCCCCGGACCAGTAGGAGAGGAAGAGATCGACCCCCTCCACCGCATCGAGGCTGATGCTCCGATTCCGCCAGGCGATGTCGTAATCGGTCTCGCTGCGCCAGGTGAAATGCCGGAGATTCTCGATTTCGAGGCTGTCGCCCTGCCGCTCGATGCGGGGCAGGCGGGCGAACTCCGGGATCCAGTCGCGCTGATGCGAGGGCGTGAGCGCGCTCCACCAGCCGAGCAGGCCGAGCAGCAGCAGGGCGAAGCCGAGGGGCAGCCGCAGCGCCCCGCTCCACAGGCCGATTCCGCCGGCCAGCGCCGCCAGCCCGAACAGGATCGCGGCCGGGAGGGCGAAGGGCTGCGGCAGGCGAAACAGCAGGAGCCCGACGCCCCAGGCCGCCCCGCAGAGCAGAGCGAGGCTGGCGAGCAGGCGCAGCAGCAAGCCGATGTGGCCCATCTCCGCCCGCTCCCCCCTGGTGCCGCGGTCCCCGCCCCTCTCCTCGTCAGGCGGCCAGCGAGTTGACCGGCGCCGCGGCCTTCACCGCATCGTCGACATGGCTCTCGAAGCGCTTGAAATTCTCCCGGAACATCGCGACCAGGCGCTTGGCCGTCTCGGAGAATTCGGCCTTATCCTGCCAGGTCTTGACGGGGTAGAGGATGTGGGGCTCGACGCCGGGCACCGAAGTCGGCACCGCGAAGCCGAAATAGGGATCGCGGCGGAAATCGGCCCGGTTGAGCGAGCCGTCCAGCGCCGCCGAGAGCAGGCGGCGGGTGACGCGGATCGGCATGCGCCGGCCGACGCCGTATTTGCCGCCGGTCCAGCCGGTGTTGACCAGCCAGCAATCGACATGATGCTTGGCGATGAGATCGCGCAGCAGATTGCCGTAGACCGAGGGGTGGCGCGGCATGAAGGGCGCGCCGAAACAGGTCGAGAACGTGGCCTCTGGATCCTTCACGCCCTTCTCGGTGCCGGCCACCTTGGCGGTGTAGCCGGAGAGGAAGTGATACATCGCCTCGGCGCCGGTCAGCTTGGCGATCGGCGGCAGCACGCCGAAGGCGTCGCAGGTCAGCATCACGATGTTCTTGGGGTGGCCGGCGCGGCCGGTGGCGCTGGCATTGGGAATGAAGTGGAGCGGATAGGCGCAGCGCGTGTTCTCGGTCTTGGAGCCGTCGTCGAAATCCGGCGCGCGGCTGATCGGATCGAGCGTGACGTTCTCCAGCACGGTGCCGAAGCGCTCGGTGGTCGCGTAGATCTCCGGCTCGGCATCGCGCGAGAGGCGGATGGTCTTGGCGTAGCAGCCGCCCTCGAAATTGAAGACGCCCTTGCCGGACCAGCCATGCTCGTCATCGCCGAGCAGAGTGCGGCTGGGATCGGCCGAGAGCGTGGTCTTGCCGGTGCCGGACAGGCCGAAGAAGACGGCGACGTCGTTCTCCGAGGCGGCATTGGCGGAGCAATGCATCGGCATCACCCCGGCGCCGGGCAAGGTGAAGTTGAGATAGGTGAAGACCGACTTCTTCATCTCGCCGGCATAGGAGGTGCCGCCGATCAGCACGATCTTGCGGGTGAAGTCGATCGCGATGACGGTCTCGGAGCGGCAGCCATGGCGGGCCGGATCGGCCTTGAAGCTCGGCAGATCGACGATCGTCAGCTCCGGCACATAGCTCGCCAGCTCCTCGAGCTCCGGGCGGATCAGCAGGTTGCGGATGAAGAGCGAGTGCCAGGCATATTCGGTGAAGACGCGGGCCTTGACGCGATGCGCCGGATCGGCGCCGCCATAGAGATCCTGCGCATAGAGCGCCTTGCCCTCGGCATGGCTGAGGAAATCCGCCAGCAGCGCCTCGAACTGCGCCGTGGTGATGGAGCCGTTGTTCTCCCACCAGACGCTGCCTTCGGTGGTCGCGTCGCGGACGACGAATTTGTCCTTCGGCGAGCGGCCGGTATGGATCCCGGTATCGGCGCGCAGCGCCCCGCCCTTGGCCAGCACCGCCTCGCCCGACTTCAGCGCATCCTCGTAGAGCCTGGGCGCCTCCAGGTTCCAGCAGACCGATTTCAGCTTGCGGAAGCCGAAGGTGTCGGCGCCGTGGGCGGCATTGTAATGACCGATATTGTCCACTGGGATCCTCCCGAGGCGCGATCCGCTCCAGTCGCGGCCGCTATCTTGCGCAGGCGCGCATCGCGGCAAGGCAGCCCGCGCGCCGGTGAGCGATGTCGATCGGCTCTTTAGGCCCTCGCAGACGCCGGCTCAAGATGGCGGAAGGTCTTGAACCGTCTGAAAAATCGCTAAATCGATTGAAATAGCCGGCGTGGTGAATGCGCCGCCGCTCAGGGCGAAGCGTCCCCCCGGTCGGCGCCCTCGCGGGCCTGGCGCGCCAGCAGCGCCAGCGTGCCGCGCAGGGCGGCCGCATCCGCGACCGGCGCGGGGAAGGGCAGGCGCAGGGTCTCGTCGCCGAGAGCGAGATCGAGCCCGTCGGGATCGATGCCGGTGACGCGCCAGGCGCCGTCGCGCGCCTTCAGCAAGGCGGTGGCGTAGAGCCTCACGGCATCGGCATGGTCCGCGTTCATATGCGCCACCGCCCCCTCCTCGAGCGGCGCCAGCGCATCCGCCCGGTCGGCGGCGCTGAGGATATCGGCGGGGGTGAGTTCGAAGGCGCGGCCGAACCCGCCATTCAGGCTGGCTGCCTCGATCTGCAGGGCGAAGAACGAGAAATCGCCGAAATCCGCATAGAGCCCCGCCTTGGGCTGGCGCGCCAGGAAGCGGCGGCGGATGCGCTCCGCCTCGGGCCCCTCCCGCGACACCTGCCGCGCCCGCAGCTTCAGCGTGATCCGGGGATGCGCGAGCGGATCGCCCTTGCCGGAGCGCGCCAGCAGCAGCGAGCAGCGGGGATCGGCGAGGAGATTGCCGGTGTGGCCCGACAGAGCCGAGACCAGGATCAGCGGCGTGCCGTCGCCATCGGTGGCGAGGCTGACGAGGCTCGCCGCGGGGTGGCCATCGGCGCCGAGCGTCGCCAGCGTGCCGGAGCGGGCGGAGCGCAGCAGCTCGCGGGCCAGCGCGCGGGCCCCGTCATCGGTGGGCCGGATCGGGTCGATCTTGCGGGGCTGCTCGCCCGCGGCGACGGCCGGACTGTCCTGGGTCATGGAACCTCTGCGCCTGCGATCTCTTTTTCAGGGTGCGCGGTAGCAAATCCGTCATGCGGTCGCTAGATTGCGGCCATGGTTTGGCCGCTCTCCCGCGAGAGTGACCGCAAAAGCATTTCAAACGCGAGACCCTGTTCCGATGCCAACCATTGCGCTGGTCGATGACGACCGCAACATTCTGACGTCGGTGTCCATCGCCCTCGAAGCCGAGGGCTACCGCATCATGACCTATACGGACGGCGCCTCCGCATTGGACGGGCTGAAGCAGAATCCGCCCGACCTCGCGATTTTCGACATCAAGATGCCCCGCATGGACGGGATGGAGCTGCTGCGCCGTTTGCGCCAGAAATCCGACCTGCCGGTGATCTTCCTGACCTCGAAGGACGAGGAGATCGACGAGCTCTTCGGCCTGAAGATGGGCGCCGACGATTTCATCCGGAAGCCGTTCTCGCAGCGCCTGCTGGTCGAGCGCGTCAAGGCGATCCTGCGCCGCTCCGGCGCCAAGGACCCCGGCGCGCCGGCGCGTTCGGAGGATGCCAAGGCACTGGAGCGCGGCCTGCTGCGCATGGATCCCGAGCGCCATACCTGCACCTGGAAGGGCGAGCCGGTGGTGCTGACCGTGACCGAATTCCTGATCCTGCAGTCGCTGGCGCAGCGCCCGGGCGTGGTGAAGAGCCGCAACGCCCTGATGGACGCCGCCTATGACGACGAGGTCTATGTCGACGACCGGACGATCGACAGCCATATCAAGCGGCTGCGCAAGAAGTTCAACCAGGTCGACCCGGATTTCGACATGATCGAGACCCTCTACGGCGTCGGCTACCGCTTCAAGGAAGGCTGAGGCCGGCTTCGGCGGCGCTCCGCACGCGGTGCGCGCGCCGCGAGACGGTGGCCGGCGTCCCCGCGGCGACGGGGCGAACGCAACGGATACGATGGCGACGATCGAAGAGGAGCGCCGGGCGGATCCCGGCCCGGCCCGTCCGGCCCTGCCCCTGCGGCGGCGGCTGGCGCTGTTCGGCCGGCGCACCGCGCGCGCGATCTCCTCGCGCGCCGCCTCGAGCCTGACGCGGCGCATCGTCGTCCTCAACCTCGCCGGGCTGGTCGCGCTGCTGGTCGGCTTCCTCTATCTCAACCAGTTCCGCGAGGGGTTGATCGAGTCGCGGGTGCAGAGCCTCCTGACCCAGGGCGAGATCATCGCCGGGGCGATCTCCGCCTCCGCCACGGTCGAGACCGACAGCATCGCCATCGATCCCGACAAATTGCTGCAGCTGCAGGCCGGCGAGAGCGCCGGGCTCGCCGAAGACCCGCTCGATTTCTCGATCAATCCGGAAAAGGTCGCGCCGCTGCTGCGCCGGCTGGTGACGCCGACCAAGACGCGGGCGCGGATCTACGACAAGGACGGGCTCCTGACGCTCGACTCCCGCAATCTCTATTCGCGCGGCGACGTGTTGCGGATGGATCTGCCGCGGCTGGGCGAGCCCGACGAGGCGCCGCTGCTGGAGCGCACCTGGAACGTGCTCCGCAGCCGCCTCGGCAAGGCCGACGTGCCGGCCTATGATGATTTCGAGAACGCCAACGGCAAATCCTATCCAGAGGTGGCGCGGGCGCTGAACGGCATTCCGGCCAGCGTGGTGCGGGTCAATACGCGCGGGCAGACCATCGTCTCGGTGGCCGTGCCGGTCCAGCGCTTCCGGGCGGTGAAGGGCGTGCTGCTGCTCTCGACGCAAGGGGGCGACATCGACGCGGTGATCGCCTCGGAACGCTATGCGATCTTCCAGGTCTTCGCCGTCGCCGCCGGGGTGATGATCGTGCTGTCGGTGCTTCTGGCCGGCACCATCGCCGAGCCGATCCGCAAGCTGGCGGAAGGAGCGCAGCGTGTGCGCAAGGGGGTGAAGTCGCGCGAGCAGATCCCGGATTTCGGCAATCGCCATGACGAGATCGGCCATCTCTCCGGCTCGCTGCGCGACATGACCAAGGCGCTCTACAGCCGGATCGAGGCGATCGAGAGCTTCGCCGCCGACGTCGCCCATGAGCTGAAGAACCCGCTGACCTCGCTGCGCAGCGCTGTGGAGACGCTGCCGCGCGCCAAATCGGACGAATCCCGCGGGCGCCTGCTGGCGGTGATCCAGCATGATGTCCGCCGGCTCGACCGGCTGATTTCCGATATTTCCGACGCGTCGCGGCTCGATGCCGAACTCGCCCGCAACGATGCGGTGCCGGTCGATCTCGGCGATGTGCTGGAGGCGGTGGTCTCGCTGCAGAACGAGACGCGGCGGGAGGGGCAGGCGCGGATCGACCTGGTCAGCGAGCGGCGCGGCCGGCCGGGCGGGCCACGCGACGGCTTCCTGGTGCTTGGCCATGATTCCCGCCTCGGCCAGGTGATCGTCAATCTGATCGACAATGCCCGCTCCTTCTCGCCGCCCGACCGGCCGGTGCGGGTGATGCTGAGCCGCGAGGGCCAGGAGGTGGTGATCACCGTCGATGACGAGGGGCCGGGGATCGAGCCCCATGCGCTGGAACGGGTGTTCGAGCGATTCTATACCGACCGGCCGAACGAGGGTTTCGGCCAGAATTCCGGGCTCGGCCTGTCGATCTCGCGCCAGATCGTCGAGGCGCATCGCGGCACGATCCGCGCCGAGAACCGGCTCGGGCCGCCCGGGCCCGATGGCGAGCGGCCGCGGCTCGGCGCCCGCTTCACCGTGCGCCTGCCGGCGGCGCCGCAGGCTTCGCGCCCCGCATGAGCGAGCGCATCCACGCCACGACGGTGGCGATCGGCGAGGCCGGGCTGCTGCTGCGCGGCGCGGCCGGCTCGGGCAAATCGACGCTGGCGCTGGCGCTGATCGAGCTCGCCCGGCTGAGAGGCGGCTTCGCGCGGCTGGTGGCGGATGACCGCACCGAGATCACGGCCGCGCATGGCCGGCTGCTGGCGCGGCCCGTCGCCCCGCTGGCGGGGGTGATCGAGCGCCGGGGGCTGGGGCTGACGCCAGAGCCGCATCTGCCTGCGGTCGTGCTGCGGCTGATCGTCGATCTCGCTGCCGAGGAGCCGGCGCGCATGCCCGAGCCCGAGGATCTGGTGGCGCAGCTCGGCGGCGTCGCCCTGCCGCGGCTGCGGCTCGCCGGGCGCCCGGGGCAGGAGCGGCTGGTGCTGGCGGCGCTGGAGCTGTTTCTCGAGCGGGAGTAACCCGACATTGGACAAGTTTTAGCAAACGGCTTGCGCATATCTCGCACCTGCCGCATAAACCGCGACCTTGTCCGGGCGCCCCAGGCGCTCTCAGGCGCAGTTGTGAATGATCGGACTCGTCCTTGTGACGCATGGCCATCTGGCGACGGAATTCCGTTCCGCGCTCGAACATGTCGTCGGCCCGCAAAAGCAGCTCGCCACCATCGCCATCGCTCCCGATGACGACATGGAAGGCCGCCGGCGCGACATCATCGCCGCCGTCGAGGCCGTCGAGACCGGGCGCGGCGTCATCGTCCTCACCGACATGTTCGGCGGCACCCCCTCCAATCTCGCGATCTCGGTGATGGAGCCGGGAAAGGTCGACGTCGTCGCCGGCGTGAACCTGCCGATGCTGATCAAGCTCGCCAGCGTGCGCGAGGACAAGAGCCTCGACGAGGCGGTGACCAGCGCGCAGGATGCGGGACGCAAATACATCACCATCGCCAGCCGGGTTCTGGCCGGGAAATGAGGACAGAGCGGTGAATGACGGCGAGGATTGCGATTGCCCGGACACCGTGATCCCGCCCGGGGCGCTCTATTGCGAATTGCCGATCATCAACAAGAAGGGGCTGCACGCCCGGGCCACGGCCAAATTCGTGCAATGCGCGGCTAATTTCGACGCCGACATCACCGTCACACGCTGCGGCGAGACGGTGGGCGCGACCTCGATCATGGGCATCCTGACGCTCGGCGCCGGCATCGGCTCGACCATCACCGTCGTCGCCAAGGGTCGCGAGGCGCATGAGGCGCTGAAGGCGCTGGAAGCGCTGGTCGCCGACCGGTTCGGCGAAGGCGAATAGGCGCCGCGCCGCCCGTCCTCTCCCATCTTATCCTGCTTCGACCATCTGCGGCCCACAGTGCCGCGCTGCGCTCGGCCGGCGCGCGCGAGGCCGGCGCGCGAAGCCGCCCGTCCCGGCCCGAAGCGGCGAGCCGGCTCGCCATATAAAGACATCTTTATATCTTTGATTGCGTTTGCGGCCGGGCGCTGCTATGGAGCCGCCCATCATCGCAAGACCAGCAGGAGCACGCCCCGTGTCGAAGACCGATTACGTCGTCAAGGACATCAGCCTCGCGGATTACGGCCGCAAGGAAATCAACATGGCCCAGGACGAGATGCCGGGGCTGATGGCGATCCGCGAGGAGTATAAGGGCCAGTCCCCGCTGAAGGGCGCGCGCATCGCCGGCTGCCTGCACATGACCATCCAGACCGCCGTGCTGATCGAGACGCTGAAGGAACTCGGCGCCGATGTGCGCTGGTCGTCCTGCAACATCTTCTCGACCCAGGACCATGCCGCCGCCGCGATCGCCGCGACCGGCACCCCGGTCTTCGCCATCAAGGGCGAGACGCTGGAGGAATACTGGGAATATGTGCTGCGCACCGCCACCTGGGGCGATGGCGGCACGCCCAACATGATCCTCGACGATGGCGGCGATCTGACCATGCTGATCATCCTCGGCGCCGAGGCCGAAGCCGGCAAGGCCGAGTTCCTGGACAAGCCGGGCAATGAGGAGGAGACCATCTTCTTCGCGCTGATCAAGCGCGAGCTGAAGGCCAATCCCGGCTGGTTCACCAAGACCCGCGACGCGATCAAGGGCGTCTCGGAAGAGACCACCACCGGCGTGCACCGGCTCTACGAGCTGGCCAAGGCCAGCCGCCTGCCCTTCCCGGCGATCAACGTCAATGATTCCGTCACCAAGTCGAAATTCGACAACCTCTATGGCTGCCGCGAGTCGCTGGTCGACGCCATCCGCCGCGGCACCGACGTGATGATGTCGGGCAAGGTCGCGGTCGTCGCCGGCTATGGCGACGTCGGCAAGGGCTCGGCCGCCTCGCTGCGCCAGGCCGGCTGCCGCGTCATGGTCACCGAGATCGACCCGATCTGCGCGCTGCAGGCGGCGATGGAGGGCTATGAGGTGGTGACCATGGAGGATGCCGCCCCGCGCGCCGATATCTTCGTCACCGCCACCGGCAATCTCGACGTGATCACCGTGGACCACATGCGCGCGATGAAGCACCGCGCCATCGTCTGCAACATCGGCCATTTCGACTCGGAGATTCAGGTCGCCGGCCTGAAGAACTTCAAGTGGGACAACGTCAAGCCGCAGGTCGACGAGATCGAGTTCCCCGATGGCAAGCGCATCATCCTGCTGTCGGAAGGCCGCCTGGTGAATCTCGGCAACGCCACCGGCCACCCGTCCTTCGTGATGTCCTGCTCCTTCTCCAACCAGACTCTGGCCCAGATCGAGCTCTGGAAGCACCACGCGAAATACGAGAACAAGGTCTACACCCTGCCCAAGCATCTCGACGAGAAGGTCGCCGCGCTGCATCTCGCCAAGGTCGGCGCGAAGCTCACCGTCCTGAACGATGCCCAGGCCAAATATATCGGCGTGGCGCAGACCGGCCCGTTCAAGCCCGAGCTGTACCGCTACTGACATCGCCCAGGCGGCGAAACAGGAAGGGCCCGGCACGCGCCGGGCCCTTTTTCTTTGCCGCCGATCTGAGTCAAATCGGCATCAGCCACCACTAATAGATGCTGTCCGCTCTCCGTCCTCTAGGGCTTGAGATCTTCGCCCGATCTTGCGCGTCACGGAAAAAATCGCCGGATTTACGCTCGATTAAGCACTTCCTGCCGGACTCTCCCGATGAGTAGAGTGGCGATGATTCGGCTCCCTGGCTCAGGGCCGGGCGGATCGGCAAGCGAACGGGACTGGCGTGGTGGCGGGCGTATGCGGGCCTTGAACGGCCCGGGAGCGGCGCGTGACAACCCCATGCCGAGCGGCACGCCGCGGCGGCTTTCAACCGAGACGGATGCAGAATGAGACGGCAGGGCCAAGGACGGAGCGGCGGCGGATGGAAGCGCCGCACGATGCTGCCCGGTCTCGTCGCCCTGCCCGGCGCCGCACAGGCGGAATGGCCGGCCTCGCTGCAGCCGGACCTGCTCAGCGCCGGCACGCTCTCGGTGCTGCTCGTCGGGCTGACCGTCTTCGCCACCACGACCTCGCTGGTCTATGTCCGGGAGCGGGCCCGCTGGCAGCGGCGCGAGGCCGATATGGCGCGCGAGCTCGAGGCCGCGCGCGGGCATCAGGACCGGCTGACCGCGCTCCTGGCCTCCGACCCGCAGGTGGTGGTGAGCTGGAACGGGCGCCAGGCGGAGCCGGTGATCGAGGGGGATAGCGGATTTCTGGGTGCCCCCGGCGGAGCTTTGGCCCTGGCCTATGGCGCCTGGGCGCCGCATGCCGACGCCAAGAAGCTCGAACTCGCCACCGACGCGCTGAAGGAGCGGGGCGAGGCCTTTGTGCTGACCCTGCGCGCCAAATCCGGCGCCTTCGTCGATGTCGAGGGCCGGCCCGTCACCGGCCGCGCGGTGGTGCGCTTCCGCGAGGTGACGGGCGAGCGGGCGCAGGTCCTGAAACTCCAGGCCGAGCTGGAGCGGCTCGGCCATGATCACGCGGCGCTGACCGGGCTGCTCGCCGGGCTGCCGCAGCCGGCCTGGCTGCGCCGCCCGGACGGCCGGCTGAGCTGGTGCAACGCCGCCTATGCCCGCGCCGTCGAGGCCGCGACCGCCGAGGATGCGGTGCTGAAGGGGCTCGAACTGCTCGATCGTGGCGAGCGCGAGGCGGCGTCCCGGGCGCGCGGCGAGGGCAGCACCTTCAGCCGGCGCGCACCGGCCGTGGTCGCCGGCCAGCGCCGCACGCTCGACATCCTGGAACTGCCGACGCCGTCGGGCTTCGCCGGGATGGCGACCGATATGAGCGAGCTGGAGGCGGTGCGCTCCGACCTGCAGCGCCAGATGGATGCGCATGTCGCGACGCTCGACCGGCTGAAGACGGCGGTGGCGGTCTTCGACGCCTCGCAGCGGCTGCTCTACCGCAATTCCGGCTATGACGCGCTCTGGTCGCTGGATGCCGCTTTCCTCGACGGCCATCCCAGCGACAGCGAGATCCTCGACCGGCTGCGGGCGGAGCGGCGCCTGCCGGAACTCGGCGATTATCGCAGCTGGAAGGCCGGGGTGCAGTCCGCCTATACCGCGACGCGCGCCAATGAGGATTGGTGGTACCTGCCCGACGGGCGCACCATCCATGTCGTCGCCAGCCCCAACCCGCAAGGCGGCGTCACCTATCTGCTCGACGACGTCACCGAGCGCTTCACCCTGGAATCGCGCTTCAACGCGCTGTCGCGGACGCAGCGCGAGACGCTGGAATCGCTGCGCGAAGGCGTCGCGGTGTTCGGCTCGGACGGGCGGCTGAAACTGTTCAACCCGGCCTTCGCCCAGGCCTGGCGGATCCCGGGCGATCTCGCCACCGCCGCGCCGCATATCGACCAGGTGGTCAGGCTCTGCCGGCCGCTCTTCCCGCAGGACGACGTCTGGAGCGAGCTGCACAGCGTCGTCACCGGCGTGCGCGACGCGCGCGAGGATTATGGCTGCCGGATGCAGCGCCGCGACGGCAGCGTGCTCGATTGCGCCGCCGCGCCGCTGCCCGACGGCGCGACGCTGATCACCTTCGCCGACGTCACGGCGAGCGTGAATGTCGAGCGCGCGCTCACCGAGAAGAACGAGGCGCTGGAGAAGGTCTCGCGGCTGCGCGAGGAATTCGTCCACCACGTCTCCTACGAGCTGCGCTCGCCGCTGACCAACATCATTGGCTTCGCCCAGCTGCTCGGCACCGAGGCGGTCGGTGCGCTGAACGAGAAGCAGCGCGACTATACCGCGCATATCATGCGCTCCTCCGGGGCGCTGCTCGCGATCATCAACGATATTCTCGACCTCGCCACCATCGACAACGGCGCGCTGACGCTCGATCTGCAGGATGTCGACGTCGCCGAAACCATCGCCCAGGCCGCGGCCGGGCTGCATGACCGGCTGACCGACAGCCAGCTGACGCTGCGCGTCGATATCGCCCCGCAGACCGGCCCGCTGCGGGCCGACGGCAAGCGCCTGCGCCAGGTCCTGTTCAACCTGATCTCGAACGCGATCGGCTTCTCCAAGCCGGGCCAGACCATCACCGTCGCGGCCGGCCGGGTGGGCCATGAGGTGAGGCTGACGGTCAGCGACGAGGGGCGCGGCATCCCCGCCGAGGTCAAGGACAAGGTCTTCGACCGCTTCGAAAGCCATTCGCTCGGCTCCAGCCATCGCGGCGTCGGGCTCGGCCTGTCGATCGTCCGCTCGATCGTGGAGCTGCATGGCGGCCGCGTCGAGCTCGATTCGGAGCCGGGCCAGGGCACGCGAGTCACCGCCGTCTTCCCCTCCGAAGGCCTGCCGCTCTCGGATGCGGCGGAATGACCACGGATCTCTCCAGGACCGGGCAGCACCGCGTGCTGCTGCCGAACGAGGGCGCGACGGCGCGGCTCGCCGCCGATCTCGCCGGCATCCTGAAGCCCGGCGACATCCTGGCGCTGTCGGGCCAGCTCGGCGCGGGGAAATCGGCGCTGGCGCGGGCCATCCTGCGCGAACTCGCCGAGGATCCGGCGCTGGAGGCGCCGAGCCCGACCTTCACGCTGGTGCAGAGCTACGACACGTCGCGCGGGCCGGTGCTGCACGCCGACCTCTACCGCGTCCGCTCCCCGGACGAGCTCGACGATATCGGGCTGGTCGAGGAGCTGGAGCGCAGCATCACTCTGGTGGAATGGCCCGACCGCGCCGGCGAGCGGCTGCCGGCCGGGCGGCGTCTCGACATCATCCTGGACGTCGATCCCGACCATCCCGAGACCGGGCGGATCGCGCTGCTCTCGGGCGGCGTGCTGTGGCGCCAGCGCCTGGCGATCGCGCTCGCCAGCCGGGCCCTGATCGACGGCGCCGGCTGGACTCAGGCGCGGCGCGACTTCATGCAGGGCGACGCCTCCAGTCGCGCCTATGAGCGGCTGACGCGGCCCGACGGCAGCTGCGCGGTGCTGATGATCTCGCCGCCGCGGCCGGACGGGCCGGCGATCCGCCAGGGCAAGCCCTATTCGGCACTGGCGCATCTGGCCGAGACGGTGGACGCCTTCGTGGCGATGGATCGCGGCCTGCGCTCGCTCGGCTATTCCGCCCCGGAGATCTATGCGCAGGATCTGGCGAACGGGCTGCTGCTGATCGAGGATCTCGGCAGCGAGGGGGTGGTCGACGGCGACGGGCCGATCGCCGAGCGCTACGAGGCCGCGGCGCGGCTGCTCGCCGACATGCACCGGCACACCCTGCCGGCGATCCTGCCGGTGGCGGAGGGCCGCGACCATGTCGTGCCCGAATATGATCGCGGGGCGCTGGCGATCGAGACCGAGCTGATCCTGGAATGGTATGCGCCGCACATCGCCGGCGTGACCCTGCCGGCGGTGACGCAGGCGGAATTCGCGCGGATCTGGAACCGGCTGTTCGACGAGGTGCTGTCCGCGCCGCAGAGCTGGACGCTGCGCGATTTCCACTCGCCCAATCTGATCTGGCTGCCGCAGCGCAGCGGCCACTCCAGGCTCGGGCTGATCGATTTCCAGGACGCGGTGCTGGGCCATCCCGCCTATGATCTGGTCTCGCTCGGGCAGGATGCGCGCATCGACGTGCCGGCGGCGCTGGAGCTGCGCCTGCTCGCCGCCTATGGCGCGGCGCGCCGGGCCGATGCGCCCGATTTCGACCTCGGCGCCTTCGCCCGCGCCTATGCCATCCTCGGCGCGCAGCGCAACACCAAGATCGCCGGGATCTTCGCGCGGCTCGACAAGCGGGACGGCAAGCCGGCCTATCTCCGGCATCTGCCGCGGATCGAGGCCTATCTGCGCCGCAACCTCGACCATCCCGCGCTGGCCGAGCTGAAATCCTGGTACGAGACGCATCTGCCCGGGCTGTTCGCCGCTCGGGACGCCGCTCCCGAGGCCTGATCCGGGGCGGTTGCCTCCTGCAGTTATGCTGATCGCGCGGCGCTTTTCCCTGTATGATCGGCGCGAACAGGAGAGATTCGCGTGACGCATATCGAGCGGGCCATGGTGCTGGCGGCCGGGCTGGGGCAGCGGATGCGCCCGATCACCGACACGCTGCCCAAGCCGCTGGTGGCGATCGGCGGCAAGGCGATGCTCGACCACGCGCTCGACCGGCTGGCCGAGGCGGGGGTGCGCGAGGCGGTGGTCAATGTCCACCACCTCGCCGACCGGATCGAGGCCCATCTCGCCGGCCGCACCAGCCCCCATGTCACCATTTCGGACGAGCGGGCGCAGCTTCTGGAAACCGGCGGCGGCGTCAGGAAGGCGCTGCCGCTGCTCGGCCCGCACCCGTTCTTCCACGTCAATTCCGATTCGCTGTGGAGCGAGAGCGGACGCTCCAACCTCGCCGCGATGGCGCGGCGCTGGGACGCGTCGGCGATGGACATGCTGCTGCTGCTGGCCGAGCGGGAGACCAGCATCGGCTTCGACGGCGCCGGCGATTTCGTCCGGGACGCGGCCGGGCGGCTGACGCGGCGCGGTGCTGCGGCGAGCGCGCCCTTCATCTATGCCGGGGTCGCCATCCTCAAGCCGGACTTGTTCGAGGCGACGCCGGAGGGGCCGTTCTCGCTCAACCTGCTGTTCGACCGGGCGATCGCGGCCGGCCGGCTGTATGGGCAGGTGCTGGAAGGGCAATGGCTGCATGTCGGCACGCCCGACGCCATCGCCCCCGCCGAGGCCGCCTTCGCCGCGGCGCAGGCCCGCGCCGCCTGAGCGATGGCGCAGCTCAACCTGTTCAGCATCCCCGCCGGCGCGCCCTTCCTCGACGTGCTGGCGCAGGCCATGCTGGAGGGGCGCTTCGGCCGGGTTCATGACCCCGCCGATCCCACCGCCATGGCGCGGACCACGCTCTATCTGCCGACGCGGCGGGCGGCGCGGGCTTTCGCCGCCTGCCTCTCCGAGAAACTCTCCGGCCAGCCGCTGCTGCTGCCGCGGATCGTGCCGCTCGGCGATGTCGACGAGGCGGAGACCGCGCTGATCGGGGCCGGTGGCTGGGGCCCGGAACAGATCGCGCCGATCGCGCCGCTGGTCCGGCGGATGCTGCTGACCCAGCTGGTCGACGCCTGGGGCAAGGCGGCCAATCGCAGCCATCTCAGGCTCGATCCGGGCGAGCCGGCGCTGGTGCCCTCCACTTTGGCGGAATCCTACGGGCTGGCGGGCGACCTCGCCGCGCTGCTCGACCAGATGCAGACGGAGCGCGTGCCGGTGGAGCGGCTGAAGCAGCTGGATGCGGCGCGCTTCGACCAGGTCTGGCAGCTCAATGCCGGGTTCCTGGCCATTCTCGGCGAGAGCTGGCCGGCGCTGCTGGCCGAGCGCGGCGCCTGCGACCCCGCCGCCTTCCGCAACCGCATGCTCGCGGCCGAACGCGAGCGCCTGCTCTCGGGCGGGGTGACGGGCCCGATCATCGCCGCCGGCTCGACCGGCACGGTGCCCGCCACGGCCGATCTGCTGGCCGCCATCGCGCGGCTGCCGAACGGCGCCGTCATCCTGCCCGATCTCGACCTCGCTCTGCCGGAGCCGGCCTGGCGCGCCGTGGCCGAGGAACCGGCCCATTCCCATCCGCAGGCGGCCTTGCGCCAGCTGATGGGCACGCTCCAGGCGGAGCGCGACGACGTCACGCCGCTCGGCCTGCCCGATGCGGCGCGGGAGAGCCGCGCCGGGGTGCTGCGGGAAGCCCTGCTGCCGGCCTCGGTCAGCGAGGGCTGGGCCGATCTCAGGCAGAGGCTGCCGGAAGCGGCCTGCGCGCCCGGCTTCGCGGGGCTGCGCATCGTCGAGGCGGCGGCCGAGCGCGAGGAGGCGCTCAGCGTCGCCCTGGCCCTGCGCGAGACGCTGGAGGAGCCCGGCCGGCAGGCGGCGCTGGTGACGCCCGATCGCGGCCTGGCCGAGCGCGTCGCGGTGGAATTACAGCGCTGGGGCGTCAGCGTCGATGATTCCGCCGGTTTGCCGCTGGCGCGCTGGCCGGCCGGCGCGCTGCTGCGGCTGGTTTTGGAGGCGGCGCTGGCGCGGATGACCCCCGCCACGGTGACGCCGCTGCTGGCGCATCCGCTCTGCCGGCTCGGCCTGCCGCGGGCCCGGGCCTTGCAGGGGGCGGCGGCGCTCGAAATCGGCGCCTGGCGTGGCCGGGCCGTCGGCAAGGGCCTGTCGGGGCTGGAGGCGAGCCTCGCCGGGCTGCGCCCGCAGCCGGAGGAGCGCCATGTGCCGGGCCCGCGCAAGCGCCTGAGCGAAGCCGACGAAGCGGCGGCGCGCGACGTGCTGGCGGCGCTGGGCCTGGCGATGACACCGCTCTGCGATGCGCTGCATGCCGACGGGCCGGCGCTCTCCGCGGTGGCGGCGGCGGCCGGGCAGGCGATCGCGGCGGTGAGCCGCGACGAGGAAAGCCGCGTGCTCGGCTTCGGCGGCCCGGATGGCGAGGCGCTGAGCGGGCTCTTCGACGAGATCGCGGCCTCCGCGGAATCCATGCCGCAGGGCGGGCAGCCCGCCGATTTCGTGGCGATCCTCGACGGTCTTCTGGCGGAGCAGGTGGTGCGGCGCAGCGGCGGCGGCCATCCCCGCGTCAAGATCTGGGGCCTGCTCGAGGCGCGGCTGCTCGAGGCGGACCATATCGTGCTCGGCGGGCTGAACGAGGATGTCTGGCCGCCCAAGACGCGCACCGACGCCTTCCTGAACCGGCCGATGCGGGCCGAGCTCGGATTATCCGCCCCCGAGCGCCGCGTCGGCCAGACGGCCCATGATTTCGTGCAGGCGCTGATGGGCCGGCAGGTGACGCTGACGCGGGCGCGCAAGGCCGGCGAGGCCGAGACGATCGCCTCGCGCTTCTGGCTGCGGCTGAAGGCGGTGACGCCGCCGGCGCTATGGGCGAAATCCTGCGAGGCCGGCGACCGGCTCACCGCCCTGGCGGGACGGCTCAGCGCGCCGACGCCGGGCGTGGTGCCGGTCAAGCGCCCCGCGCCGCGGCCGCCGCGGCATCTGCAGCCGCGCGCGCTCAGCGTCACCGATGTCGAGACGCTCTATCGCGATCCCTACCAGATCCATGCCCGCAAGATCCTGAAGCTCGACGCGCTCGATCCGCTGGTCGAGGACCCGACCGCGCAGGATCGCGGCAGCCTGCTGCACGAGATCGTCGAGACCTTCGCGCGGACCTATCCGCGCCATCTCCCCGCCGATGCGCATGCGCAGCTCCTGGCGATGGGCGCCGCCGCCTTCGCGCGCTATGCCGGCACGCCCGAGGTGAAGGCCTTCTGGTGGCCGCGCTTTCTGCTGACCGCGGCGCATTTCATCGCCTGGGAGGAGAGGCGGCGCGGCGGGCTGGAGCGCGTCGCGGTCGAGGCCTTCACCGGCCAGAGCTTCCCGCTTTCCGACGGGAGCAGCCTGTGGCTCAGCGGCAAGGCCGACCGCATCGAGATCACGCGGGAGCCGCGCCTGCGGATCATCGACTTCAAGACCGGCGGCGCGCCGACCAAGGCACAGGTGCAGAAGGGTTTCGCCCCGCAATTGACGCTGGAGGCGGAGCTGGCGGCGCGGGCGGGTTTCGAGGGCGCGATCGGGCCGACTCCGGTCGAGTCGGTGCTTTATCTCAAGCTGCATCACGATCCCAAAGCCTGGGCCGAGGACAAGCCGCTGAGCTTCGGCGAGGAGCCCCTGGCCGATGTCGCGGCACGCCATCTCGCCAGGCTGCTGGAGCATGTCGAGGCGCTGCGCAGCGGGCGCGAGGCCTATCTGTCGCGGCGCGCGCCGGACTACATCAAATTCGCCAGCCCCTATGACCATCTCGCCCGGGTCAAGGAATGGTCGGCCGCCGCCGGCGAGGATGAGGACGCATGAAGCCGGGCTGGATCGTGCCGCCGCTCACCGACCAGCGCCAGGCGCTGGCGGCGGAACCGCGGCTCAGCGCCTGGGTCTCGGCCAATGCCGGCTCGGGCAAGACGCATGTGCTGGTCAACCGGGTGCTGCGCCTGCTGCTCGACGGGGTGGCGCCGGGGCGGATGCTCTGCATCACCTATACCAAGGCCGCCGCCGCCAATATGGCGAACCGGATCTTCCGGGTGCTGGGCGAATGGGCGACGCTGGACGAGCCGGCGTTGGACGCGGCGCTGGCGAAGCTGACCGGCGAGGCGCCGGCGCCGGGCCGGCGGGCGATCGCCCGGCGGCTCTTCGCGCAGGCGCTGGAGACGCCGGGCGGGCTGAAGATCGAGACCATCCACGCCTTCTGCACCAGGGTGCTGCAATCGGCGCCGTTCGAAGCAAATGTCCCGCCACGCTTCGAGATCGCGGACGACGTGGCGCAGGCCGAGATGCTGCGCGAGGCGCGGCGCGCGCTGCTCGCCGACGCCGCTTCCGATCCCGACGGCGCGCTGGCCGGGGCGCTGGCGCTGCTGGCGCGGCAGGCGGCGCAGGACACCTTCGACGCGATGATGCGCGAGGCCCTGCACCAGCGGGCGCTGTTCAGCGATGCGCAGGGGCGGGCCCGCGACCCGGCCGAGATCCTGGCCGGGATCAGCGCTTTCCTGAAGATCACACCGCGGCTGACGGCGGCCGAGGTGCATGCGGAGTTCCGCGACGACGTCGCGCGGCTGGGAGGGCTGCCGGCGCTGGTCGAGGCGCTGCAGGCCGGCAGCGAGACCCGCAAGCGCTTCGCCGCGACGCTGCGCGCGCTGATCGCCTGCGAGGATGGCGGCGACCCGGTCGGGTTCTGCCGCAAGGGCTTCATCACCGAGGCGGGTGCGATCAACCAGCATATCCGCGGCAAGGGCAAATCCGAATTCGAGCCGGATGTGCTGGAGACGCTGGAAAGCCTCGCCGCCAGACTGCTGGCGGCGGCCGAGCGCCTCGCCGCGATCGCCACGCGGGATCGCAGCCACGCGCTGGCGCTGCTGGTGACGCAGATGCTGGCGAGCTACCAGCGGCAGAAGAGCCGGCGCTCCCTGCTCGATTACGACGATCTGATCGCCCGCACCCGCTCGCTGCTCTCGCGCGTCGAGGCGAGCTGGGTGCTCTACAAGCTCGATGCCGGGATCGACCACATCTTGCTCGACGAGGCGCAGGACACCAGCGAGGCGCAATGGGCGATCCTGCGCAAGCTGGCCGAGGAGTTCAGCGCCGCCGATGCGGGGCCCAAGCCGCGCACGATCTTCGCCGTCGGCGACGAGAAACAGTCGATCTACGGTTTCCAGGGCGCGATGCCGAAGGCTTTCGGCGAGGAGCGCAGCCGGCTCAGCCTGCGCATCCGGGCCGCGGGTCAGCGCTTCGAGAGCGTCAGCCTGAATACCTCCTTCCGCTCGACGCCGGACATCATGCAGGCGGTCGACGCGGTCTTCGCGATGGAGGCCCATGCCGCCGGGCTGGTCTTCGACGGCGGGTCGCGGCCGGAGCCGCATGAGACGGTGCGCCGCAACGATCCGGGCTGCGTCGATCTCTGGCCGATCTCCGTCGACGATACGGGCGAGCCGCCCGATGCCTGGACGACGCCGGTGGATGCCGTGGAGCGGCGCAGCGGCACGGCCAAGCTCGCCGCGCGCATCGCGGCCGTGCTGTCGCGCTGGCGCAAGGCCGGGCATGACGATCTCGGGCGGCGCTTCGCGCCCGGCGACGTGATGATCCTGCTGCGGCAGCGCGGCGCGCTGTTCGAGGCGATCGTCAAGGCGCTGAAGGATGCCGATGTCCCCGTCACAGGGCGCGACCGGCTGACGCTCGCCGACCATCCGGCGGTGGAGGATCTGCTGGTGCTCGGGCGCAGTCTGCTCCTGCCCGAGGATGATCTGACGCTCGCCACCGCGCTGAAGACGCCGCTGCTCGGCCTCGACGACGAGGACCTGCTGCGGCTCGCGCCGGAGCGGACGGGCTCGCTGCGCCAGGCGCTGCAGCAGGCGGGCGCGACGGAGCCGCGCTACGCCGAGGCCGAGGCGCGGCTCGTGGGCATGGCGGCGGAGGCCGGGCGCTGCGGCCCCTTCCGCTTCTTCGCCGGGCTGCTCGGCCCGGGCGGCGGCCGCAGCCTGGCGCTGGCGCGGCTCGGCGCCGAGGCGGGGGATGCGCTGGACGCCTTCCTCAACGCAGCGCTCGACCATGAGAGGCGCTACGGCCCCTCTTTGGCCGGTTTCCTGCACCGCATCGGCGCGACCGCCACCGATGTGAAGCGCGATCTCTCGGCCAGCGCCGGCGAGGTCAGGGTGATGACCGTGCACGGCGCCAAGGGGCTGGAGGCACGGATGGTGATCCTGGCCGATCTCGCGCCCGAGCCCGGCGCCAAGCGCCTGCCCAAGATCCTGGCGGTTCAGCCGCCGCACGGCGCGGCCGTGCCGCTCTGGCCACCGGCCAACGCCGAGGATGCCGAGCCGACGCGCGACGCGAAGAAAAAGGTCGTGGCGCAGCTGGTCGAGGAGCACCACCGGCTGCTCTATGTCGCGATGACGCGGGCCGAGGACAGGCTGATCGTCTGCGGCGCCCAGGCGAAGGGCGAGATCCCACAGGGCAGCTGGTATGGGATGATCAAGGAGGGACTGTCCCAGGCGCCGCAGGGCCTGGCCGCGGTGCCGGCGCCCGATGGCGACGGCGAGATCTGCCGGTTCCGCGTCTCGGCGGCCGGCGCCGACGAGGCCGCGGACGGGCCCAAAGCAACAGCACCGGTGCCGCTGCCGGACTGGCTGCACCGCCAGGCCCCGGAGGAAGCCGAGCCGGCCCCGCCGCTGAAACCCTCCAGCGCCCTCTCCGCCGCGGATGGCGGCGAGCGCCCGGGCGACGGCCCCTATCTCGCCGAGGCCGCGGCCGCAGGGCGCCTCGCCCATCTCCTGCTGCAGCTCCTGCCGGATATTTCGCCGGCCCAGCGCCCGGGCACGGCGGCGGCGCTGGCCGCGTCGCGCGGCGCCGCGCTGCCGGTCGCGCGGCGCGAGCGGATCGTGGCCGATGCGCTGGCGCTGCTCGCCAGGCCCGATTTCGCGGCGCTGTTCGCCGCTGGCTCGCTGGCGGAGACGCCGGTCGCGGGCGCCATCACCCTGCGCGACGGCTCGCGCCGGATGGTCAGTGGCCAGATCGACCGGCTGGCGGTCGGCCCGGCCGAGGTGCTGATCGCCGATTTCAAGACCGCCGCGACCCCGCCACGCTCTGCCGAATTCATTCCCGCTGCGACGCTGGCGCAGCTCGCGGTGTACAGGGCGCTGCTGGCGCAGATCTATCCCGGCCGCAGGATCCGGACCTTGGTGATCTACACCGCCAGCCTCACGGCTTTCGATCTCGACGACGCCATTCTGGAAGCGGTGCTTGCAGGAATGACGGGTTAGACCTGCTTCCCTGCCCTGCCCCCGCGCCTTGACCGGGGGCATGGGCCTTCATAGCTTCCAGACGAACGCAGCGCGGCTGCGACCAGACGAGAATCGAAAGGCGATGGCCATGGCGACCAGCAAGGTAACCGATGCGAGCTTCGAGGCCGACGTCCTCAAATCCTCCGAGCCGGTGGTGGTGGATTTCTGGGCCGAATGGTGCGGCCCCTGCCGGATGATCGGCCCGGCGCTCGAGGAGATCGCGACCGAGATGAACGGCAAGGTCAAGATCGTGAAGATGAATGTCGACGAGAACCAGGCGATCCCGGCGCAGTTCGGCATCCGCTCGATCCCGACGCTGATGCTGTTCAAGGACGGCAAGCTCGCCTCGCAGAAGGTCGGCGCGGCGCCCAAGAGCGACCTTTCGCGCTGGATCTCCGGTTCCGTGTGAACCCCGCGAGCCGTTTCGACCGCAAGACCCGCCGGAGCCATCCGGCGGGTTTTTCATTGGGTTCAGGCGCCCTGCCTGGCCAGGGACAAGAGCGCCTCGGTGTCGAGATGCCGCTCCAGATGCCCGGCGAGCCGATCGAGCACCGCCTCGATCCCGGCCTCATAGGCCAGGCCCGAGCCGGCCAGGCCGAGCCCCGAGAGATAGGCGGCGCGGACGGAATCGCTGGCGAAGAGGCCGTGGAGATAAGTGCCGAGCACGCGCCCGTCGCGGCTCGCGGCGCCCTCCGGCCCCGAATCCGTCCGGAACGGCGCATGCGCGCGATCCGCGCCCTCGCTGCGGCCGAGATGGATTTCATAGGCCAGCCCCGCGCAGCCGCTGGCGGCGTGGGAGAAAGCGGTCTGGCGGACCGTCTTGTCGCGGTCGAGGACGGTGTCGACATCCAATAGGCCGAGCCCCGGCGCCTCCCCAGCGGGGCCCTCGAGTCCCAGCGGATCCCTGACCAGGCGGCCGAGCATCTGGTAGCCGCCGCACAGGCCGAGGACATGCCCGCCCCGGCGATGATGGGCGGCGATGTCGATATCCCAGCCTTCGCCGCGCAGCACCGCCAGATCGCGCAGGGTCGTCTTGGAGCCGGGCAGGATGACAAGATCGGCATCGCCCGGCAGGGCCTGGCCGCGGGGCACGAGCATGAGGTCGATCGCCGGCTCCGCCCTGAGCGGATCGAGATCGTCGAAATTGGCGATACCCGGCAGCATCGGCACGGCGATCTTCAGTGAAGCGCCCGGCTTGCGCGCGCCGGAGCGCAGATCGAGCCCATCCTCCGCCGGCAGCTGCGCGGCCTCGGCGAACCAGGGCACGACGCCGAAGCAGGGCCAGCCGGTCAGGCCCCGGATCGTCTCGATCCCCGGGGCGAACAGCGCGACGTCGCCGCGGAACCGGTTGATCGCGAAGCCGCGAATCATCGCGCGGTCCTCGGCGTCGAGCACGGCATGCGATCCGACCAGGCTGGCGATGACGCCGCCGCGATCGATGTCGCCGACCAGCACCGCCGGAACGGAGGCGGCGCGGGCGAAGCCGAGATTGGCGATGTCGCGCGCCCGCAGATTGGTCTCGGCCGGGGAGCCGGCCCCCTCCACGATCACCAGATCGGCGCCTTCGCCCAGGCGGGCGAAGCTCTCCAGCACCTGCGGCAGGAACTCGCCGCGTCGCTGGTAATCGCCGGAGGAGAGACGCCCGGCGACGCGGCCCTGCAGGATGATCTGGCTGCCCGTGGCGCTCTCCGGCTTCAGCAGCACGGGATTCATGTCGGTATGGGGGGCGATCCGGGCCGCCCGCGCCTGCAGCGCCTGGGCCCGCCCGATCTCGCCGCTGGGGGTGGCGGCGGCGTTGTTCGACATGTTCTGCGGCTTGAAGGGGCGCACCGCGAGGCCGCGATCGGCGAAGAGCCGGCAGAGCCCGGCGACGAGCAGGGATTTACCGACATTCGATCCGGTGCCGAGGATCATGATGGCTGGCGTGCGCGGCGGGCTCATGGCCCTGCCTATCCAGCCTCGGTGACGCCGCAAAGCGGAATCTGCGGCCGCGCGCGGCGAAACATCCTGCCGGAAACGAGTCGCCGGCCCACGCTAGAAAGGACGACCGCCAAAGGGGCGATGCAGCCGTCCAACCCGGCGTGAACCGGCGAGCCCATAGAACACTGACTTGTGATGAATGTCAACATTCATCATTCGATATGGTTTCGCCAGTCCTCGGGATGCGTCCGGCGCAGAGGCGTGATAAGGCGCGCTCTGCCTGAAGCTCCGGAAGCCGACCCGCCATGAACCCGATCTTCTCCGCCCTGCAGACCAGCGTCTTCGAAGTAATGTCGCAACTGGCACGCGAGACCGGCGCGGTGAATCTCGGCCAGGGCTTTCCCGACGATCCCGGCCCCGAGGACGTCCGCCGCAAGGCGGCCGAGGCGGTGATGACCGGCTGGAACCAGTATCCGCCGATGATGGGGTTGCCCGAGCTGCGCGAGGCGACCGCGGCGCATTACAAGCGCTGGCAGGGGCTGGATCTCGATCCCGCCAGCGAGATCATGGTCACCTCGGGCGCCACCGAAGCGATTGCCGGGGCGCTGATGGCGCTGATCACCCCCGGCGACGAGGTGGTGCTGTTCGAGCCGATGTACGACGCCTATGTGCCGCTGGTGCGCCGGGCCGGCGGCATCCCGAAATTCGTGACGCTGACGCCGCCGGCCTTCGGCCTGACGGAGGCGGCCCTGGCGCAGGCCTTCGGCCCGAAGACCCGCGTCGTCCTGTTCAACAACCCGCTGAACCCGACGGCGACGATCTTCAGCGAGGCCGATCTCGACCTGCTGGCGCAGTTCTGCGTCCGGCACGACGCCGTCGCGATCTGCGACGAGGTCTGGGAGCATGTCGTCTTCGACGGGCGCCGGCATGTGCCGATGCTGGCCCGGCCCGGCATGCGCGAGCGGACGGTGAAGATCTCCTCGGCCGGCAAGATCTTCTCGCTCACCGGCTGGAAGGTCGGGCTGGTGATGGCGGCGCCGCGGCTGATGCGGGTGCTGGCCAAGGCGCATCAATACATCACCTTCACCACCCCGCCCAATCTGCAGGCCGCGGTGGCCTATGGGCTCGGCAAGGAGGACAGCTATTTCGAGACGATGCGCGCCGATTTCCAGCGCTCGCGGGACCGGTTCGCGGCGGGGCTGAAGGCGCTCGACTATGCCGTGCTGCCGAGCGTCGGCACCTATTTCCTCAATGTCGACATCGCGCCGCTGGGCGAGAGCGACGATGTCGCCTTCTGCAAGCGGCTGGTCACCGAAAGCGGCGTCGCCGCCATCCCCGTCAGCGCCTTCTATGCGGAAGGCGCGGTCAGGACCATCGTCCGCTTCTGCTTCGCCAAGCATGATGCGACGCTGGATGCGGCGCTGGACCGGCTGGAGAGCCGCCGCGCCAAGGCCGCTGCGCGCTGAGCCTCAGAATTCGCGGCGGCGGGCCGGCGGCGGCGCCCGGCTCGCCGCCTCGACCATCGCGCCGGCGCTGGCGAGCGTCTTCTGCAGATCGGCGGAGAGCGCGGCCAATCCGGCCTCCTGGGCGGCCTGGACCGCCGAGACGATCTGGGTCAGGGCCTGCTGGGCCCCGCCTGCGTCACGCAGACGCAGGGCGAGCTTCACCCTGGCCAGCCCCTGCTCCGCCGTGCTTTCGGCCCAGCCCGGCAGCGCGCGATCGCGCTGGCGCTGCTCCAGGGCCTGGTCGAAACTCGCGACCGCCTCCTCCAGCACGATGGATTCGCCGTAGCGCTCGCCCATCGCGCTCAGCACCTGCCCCATGCCGTGATGCAGCCCGGCCCAGCGCTCGGGCGCGGTCTCGCGGGTCCAGACGGTCGCGGCCGCCTGATAGCTGTTGAAGGCCGCCTCGAACTCGGCCATGGCGCCCGTGCGGCGGCCGAGCGAGAACAGGGCCCGGCCCAGATCCTGGTGAAGCCGCGCCCAGGCGGCCGGATCGCCGGCCTGCTTCGTGCCGCCGAGCGCCGCGCGCAGCGCCGCGACCGCCTCCTCCACGAGATCGGTATCCGGGGTGGCGGCCTGCTCGTCGAGCTTCAGCAGGGTCGCGCCGAGATGGCGCTGCAACCGCGTCCAGAGCGCGGGATCCTGCGCCTGGCGCAGATCCTCGAGCGCCAGCCGGAAGCAAGATGCGGCCTCGGCCAGCCCGCCCGGCGCCTGGCCCGAAGACAGGCGCGCCAGAGCGAGGCCCAGCCGCTCCTGGGTCGCGGCCCACAGCACCGTATCGTCGAAACTGTCGAGCCCGGCCAGGATGACGCGCAGATGCGCGATGGCGGCGGGAAGACCCGTGCCATCCGACAGATCCTCGCTGCGCCTGATCATGACCTCGGCCTGGCCCAAAGCCAGCGCATGGCTGCGCGCGGGATCGGCGAGCCCGACCAGGGCCGAGGCCTCGCCCAGCCGGTCCGCCGCGTCGCGGTAGCTTTGGAGAGTGAGCGTCAGCAGGCTGGTCGCGCCGCGATCGGCCCTGACCTCGCCGGTGGCCAGGCGGTCCTCAAGCGACATCGAGCCGATGTCGCCGAGGCCGGAGAGAAGCTGCAGCTCGGCCTGGGCGAGAAGCCGGTCGCATTCGCCGAAGCGGCCGGCTTCGAGCGCCGCTGCGGCACCGGCGTAATGCGCCGCGATCGCGGCCGGCCGTCCCGGCCCGGCGAGGCGGGCGCGCAGCGCCAGGAAATCACCGGCCTTGCGCGCCAGAAGCCGATCGAGCCGGGCCCGGCCCAGCTCGCCCGCGAGCTTGCCGAGCGGCGCGATCATGGCGACCAGAGCGACATGGGGCAGGCCGCGGCTCTGCGAGATCTGCGCGACCGAAGACGCGAGGGTGTCTACCTGCATCTCCATCACCCCTCCGCCCAGAGCCGCCCCGCCGCTATCCCGTCACTTCGCGGCGATGACCGCGATCTCGACGGTGAATTGGGGCGCGGCCAGCTTGGCCTCGACAGTGGCGCGGCCCGGCGTCTGGCCGGCGGGGATCCACTTGTCCCAGACGCCGTTCATCTCGGCGAAGCTCGCCATGTCGGAGAGCCAGATATTGACCATCAGCAGCTTGGTCTTGTCGGTGCCGGCCTCGGCCAGCAGCCCGTCGATGATCGAGAGGATCTCCTGGGTCTGCTCGGCGACGCTCTTGCCGGCCGCCTTGTCCGCCACCTGGCCCGCGAGATAGACGGTGTTGCCGTGCACGACGGCCTTCGACATGCGCGGACCGACGCCGATGCGTTGAATGGACATGACAGGACTCCTGAAAAAGCGTGTTGCTGGTAACCCGCGACGGGCGATTTCGCAAACGGTCATGGTTGTCTTCCGCCGGCCGCGTCGGCCTAGCTCTCATAGACGATCCGAAAGGTCCAGAGTGTGACGCCGGCCGCCGGTTTCAGCCGGCCACCGCGGCGTAGCCGCCCCAGAGCGCGGCGTATCGCGCCGCCTTGCCGAGCAGGACCAGCAGGATGAAGCGCGGCAGGGGGTAATTCAGCGTGCCGGCGACGAAGGTCAGCGGGTCGCCGGCGACCGGCAGCCAGGCCAGGAGCAGCGAAGGCCAGCCGAAGCGCGAGAACCAGCCCTGGGCGCGCTGCAGCCCCAGCGGATCCGGCCGCAGCCGCGCCGGCAGGCGCTCGAGCCCGTGGCGGGCGATCAGGCGCCCCAGACACCAATTGACCACCGAACCGGTCGTATTGGCGAGCGAGGCGGTGACGAACAGCGCCAGCGGATCGGCCGCCTGCGCGGCGAGCAGCCCGACGAACACCGCTTCGGACTGGGCCGGCACCAGCGTGGCGGCGACGAAGGCCGCCGCCGCCATCGCGGCCAGCGCCTCCATCACAGGCGCCGCAGCGAGACCTGCTGGATCCGGTGGCTGGCGCCTTTGGTCAGGATCAGGCTGGCGCGCTGGCGCGTCGGCAGGATGTTTTCCTGCAGATTGGGCAGGTTGATGCCCGTCCAGAGCTGCTCGGCGATGGTCATCGCCTCCTCCTCGCCGATCTCCGCATATTTGCGGAAGAAGGAGCGGGGATCGCGGAAGGCGGTCTGGCGCAGGGTCATGAAGCGATTGACGTACCAGCGGTGCAGATCATGCTCGTCGGCATCGAGATAGACCGAGAAATCGAAATAATCCGAGACGAAGGGGATCACAGTCCCGTCCTTCGGCATCCGGCTCGGCTGCAGCACGTTCAGCCCTTCCAGGATCAGGATGTCGGGCCGCTCGACCGTGACGCTCTCGCCCGGCACGACGTCATAGACGAGATGCGAATAGACCGGGGCCGAGACCGAGGGCTTGCCCGCCTTCACATCGGAGAGGAAGCGCAGGAGCGCCGAGCCGTCATAGCTCTCGGGGAAACCCTTGCGCTGCATCAGGCCGCGGCGGTCGAGCTCGGCATTGGGCAGCAGGAAGCCGTCGGTGGTGACCAGCTCGACCTTCGGCGTGTTGGGCCAGCGCGAGAGCAGCGCCTTGAGCACGCGCGCGGTGGTCGATTTGCCGACCGCGACCGAGCCGGCGACCCCGATGATATAGGGCACCTTGACCTCGGCCTCGGCCATCAGGAAGCGCTGCGTCGCCTTGAACAGGCCCTGGGTCGCGGCGACATAGAGCGAGAGCAGGCGCGACAGCGGCAGGTAGATCGCGACGATCTCGTCCAGCGAGATCGGGTCGTTGATCGATTGCAGCTTGGTGAGATCGTCGACCGAGAGGGTCAGCGGCGTGTCGGCGCGCAGATGCGCCCACTCGTCCCGCGTGAAGGTGCGGTAGGGAGAGCCCAGATCGGGGTCGGCCGGGGCCGGGACGAGACGCTGGTCCATGGGACGACCCGCATTCCAGGCTTCGAGGTTCAACGCGCAACAATCCTCGACATCAACGGGGCCGCGCCGCCTTCTCCGCCAGGCCGGAGCGCGCAGTGCGGGCCTCAAGCTGGCCCAACACGTCCTGCAATGCAACATCGCGCGACAGAAGCACGACTAAGAGATGATAGATCAGGTCGGCGCTCTCGGCGATCAGCTCCTCCCTGTCGCCCTTCACCGCGGCGATCACGGCCTCGACCGCCTCTTCGCCCAGTTTCTTGGCGCAGCGCTCCGGACCGGCGGCGAGCAGCTTCGCCGTCCAGGATTCCTCCGGCGACGCCTTGGCGCGGCGAGCGATGATCGTCTCGAGATCGGCGAGGGTGAAACCGGTCATCGTTCAATCCAGCCGCATGGCGAGGCCGGCCCGCGCCATATGGGCCTTGGCCTCCGGGATGGTATAGGTTCCGAAATGGAAGATCGAGGCCGCCAGCACCGCGCTGGCATGGCCCAGAGTCACCCCCTCGACGAGATGGTCGAGCGTGCCGACCCCGCCGGAGGCGACGACCGGCACCGGCACCGCATCGGCGACGCGGCGGGTCAGGTCGAGATCGAAACCGGTCTTCGCCCCGTCACGGTCCATCGAGGTCAGCAGGATCTCGCCGGCGCCGAGCGCCACCACCTCCCGCGCATAATCCACGGCGTCGAGCCCGGTCGGCCGGCGCCCGCCATGGGTGAAGATCTCCCAGCGCTCGGGCCCGACCTGCTTGGCGTCGATCGCGACGACGATGCATTGCGCCCCGAATTTCTCCGCCGCCTCGCGCACGAAATCGCGCCGGTTGACCGCGGCCGTCATGATCGAGACCTTGTCGGCCCCGGCGAGCAGCAGCGCGCGGATATCCTCGACGCTGCGCACGCCGCCGCCGACGGTGAGCGGCATGAAACAGGCTTCGGCCGTCCGGGTGACGACGTCGAAGAGGATGCCGCGATCGTCGCTGCTGGCGGTGATGTCGAGAAAGCAGAGCTCGTCGGCGCCGGCCGAATCATAAGCCTTGGCGGCTTCGACCGGATCGCCCGCATCGACCAGATCCACGAAATTCACGCCCTTGACGACACGGCCGTCCTTGACGTCGAGACACGGGATGATGCGGGTCTTAAGGGTCATGCAAGCCGGGCTCGACGGTGGGCTCCCTCAGCCCAGGTCGAACCGGCGCGAGAGAAGGGCAAGGGCGCTATGGGAACTGGTCGCGGGCATCTGGTCCATGGCCACCGCCAGCTCGCGAGCCGCGCGTGACCTCGCCTCCCGATACCCCCGCGCGCTCGCCTCGTCCAGCCGTTGCGACAGGCTGGGGTTGTCGATCAGCAGATCCTTGATCCGTTCGCGCTGCGTCTCGATCGCCTTCTGGCAATGGCGCGTGCGCCTGACGGGGGAATGATCCCATTTCAGCACGTTGACGAGCAGCAGCCGGTAGGACTCGGACAGGCAACGGAATTCGGCGCGCGCCAGCTCCGCGACCTCTTCGGCGAGATTGGCGAGATCGAGACCCTCGGTCTCTCCCGAAGCGAGCAGGGCCGCCTGATGCATCGCCCAGCCGTAATAATCATCCTCGAAGGCTACGAGCCCTGGGGCTCCCTGATCGGGGAGTCCCACTGCGACGCTCCTGAGCCGGGCTGTGATCGTCATATATCACGTTTCAAGGCGGGATGATGCAGTTTTCTATCATGCCGCCGCGACAAGCAAAACCAACCGGCGCTTGTGCTATCCGGCGGGCATATATTGCAAAGACAGTGTAGTCAGTCATATATAAGATAGTAACGCGCTCAAACTGAACAACAGATGCCTCAATTTATCGTGCTAGCGCAGTTATGCTGAATTTATAGCTTCACTATACGCCTCAGCCGCCCGACGGCCTATCCGCGGTTTGCGAGCCGGGCGAGCGCCGCTGCCGCGTCGATCCGGCCGTCATAGAGGGCGCGGCCGGTGATGGCCCCGGCGAGCAGCGCGGCGTCGGGCGCGCAGAGCCGCTCGATATCGGCCATGGAGGCCAGGCCGCCGGAGGCGATGACCGGGATAGAGAGCGCGCCGGCCAGCGCGATGGTGCCGTCCCAGTTGATGCCCTGGAGCATGCCGTCGCGCGCGATGTCGGTGTAGATGATGGCGCAGACGCCGGCATCCTCGAAGCGTCTCCCGAGATCGGCGGCGGCCAACGCCGAGGTCTCGGCCCAACCCTCGACCGCGACCTGGCCGTCGCGCGCATCGATGCCGACGGCGACCTTCCCCGGAAAGGCGCGGGCTGCGGCCTTGACGAAGGCCGGATCGCGCACCGCCGCCGTGCCGATGATGACGCGGCTGATGCCCTTGGCGAGCCAGGCCTCGACGGTCGCCATGTCGCGAATGCCGCCGCCGAGCTGCACCGGAAAGGCGACGCGCGCCAGGATCGCCTCGACGGCGGCGGCGTTCATCGGCTTTCCGGCGAAGGCGCCGTCGAGATCGACGACATGGAGCCAGCGAAAGCCCTGCTCCTCGAATTGGCGGGCCTGGGCGGCGGGATCGTCGTTGAAGATCGTGGCCTGGGCCATGTCGCCCTGTTTCAGCCGCACGCAGCGGCCTTCCTTCAGGTCGATCGCAGGAAACAGAATCACGGGGTCCACCTGAGGAAATTGGCGATCAGCTTCAGCCCCAGGCTCTGGCTCTTCTCGGGATGGAACTGCGTGCCGGCGATATTGCCATGGGCGACCATCGCCGTGACCGGGCCGCCATGATCGGTCAGCGCCAGGACATCCTCCGGCCGCGCGGCCTGCAGCGCGTAGGAATGCACGAAATAGGCGTGGAGCCCGCCGGGGCCGGTCGCGATGTCGCGGAGCAGCGGGTGCGGGGCGCGCTGGGTCAGGGTGTTCCAGCCCATATGCGGGATCTTCAGCGCGGGATCCCGCGGCTCGATCAAGGCGACGTCGCCGGGGATCCAGCCCAGCCCCTGCGCGACCTCGTGCTCCAGGCCGCGCGAGGCCAGCAGCTGCATGCCGACGCAGATCCCCAGGAAGGGCCGCTGCCGGCCGCGCACCACATCCTCGAGCACCTCGACCATGCCGTGCACGGCGTCGAGCCCGCGCCGGCAATCGGCGAAGGCGCCGACGCCCGGCAGGACGATGCGGTCGGCGGCACGGACGGCGCCGGGGTCGCTGGTGACCAGAATCGTCGACGGGATGCCGGCCTCGCTCGCGGCGCGCTCGAAGGCCTTGGCCGCGGAATGCAGATTGCCCGAGCCGTAATCGATGATCGCGACGCTCTGGCTCATCGTCCCTGCGCCTCCGGAAACAGCCCGATCACGGGCAGCGGGCCCTGGTCGCGCGGACGCGACGGGGCGGGCGCCGGGCGCGCCGCGACGCTCTCTCCCGCCAGAGCACGCTCGAAATAGCGCTTCTCGGCCTCGGCCAGATCGCGCGCCTCGACCACGTCGGCGAGGCGCCAGCCCTGGCGCGCCAGCTTGCGGGCGATCAGGTTGCGGCCCTCCAGGCCGAGGAACAGGCCGATGGCGAGATGGGCCAGGGCCATCAGCGTGCCGTCCAGCCCGTAGCGGCTCTCCGCATAGACCAGCCCGCCCCAGAGCAGCAGGAACAGCAGGCTCGCCAGCCAGAGCCGCTGCGACAGCAGCCAGAGACCGCTCAGCAGCAGCGCCCACCAGGAGAAGCTCTCCGGCAGCAGCCGCGCCCGCTCGATCTCCTCCACCCGCCCGCCGGAGCCCGGCGGCGGGATCATCACCGTATAGAAGGCCATGCTCGGTTCCTTACAGCGCGCCCTTGGTCGAGGGAACGCGGCCGCCCTCGCGCGGGTCCACCTCGAGCGCGATGCGCAGCGCCCGGGCCAGGCCCTTGAAGCAGCTCTCGGCGATATGATGGGCATTGTCCCCGTAGAGCGTCTCGACATGCAGGGTCAGGCCGGCATTGATCGCGAAGGCCTGGAAGAATTCCCGGACCAGCTCGGTGTCGAAACTCCCGATCTTCTCGGCCCGGAACTGGGTGCGGAAGACCAGGAAGGGCCGGCCCGAGACGTCCACCGCCACGCGGGTCAGCGTCTCGTCCATCGGCAGATGCACGTCAGCGTAGCGGCGGATGCCCTTCTTGTCGCCCAGCGCCTGTTTCAGCGCCTCGCCCAGCGCGATGCCGGCATCCTCCACCGAATGATGATCGTCGATATGGGTGTCCCCGCTCACGCTGACGGCGAGATCGATCAGCGCATGGCGGGCGAAGAGATCGAGCATATGGTCGAAGAAACCGACCCCGGTCGCAATCTCGGCCTTGCCCGTGCCGTCGAGCACGAGTCTGACCGCGATGTCGGTCTCATTGGTGCGGCGCTTCACTTCGCCCGAACGCATGACAGCCCCTGTCGCTGGCGGATTTCGCGTGGCTTTAGCAGGCGCGGGGCGGGAAGGCCAATGCTTCGCCGCGTCGCGGGACCAGGCCACGGCCGAGCGGCGCGGCCGGCGGATTCGCAGGGTCTTCGCGCTCGATGCTCTTGATACCGGGCGCCGGCCTGAACATGTTGGCGGCTCCCGCCCGCGCCGAGCCAGGACGAGATCGCGATGTCAGACGCCAGCCATGCTCCCCCCTCGATGCACGCCACCACCATCCTGATGGTGCGCAAGGGCGGGCGGGTCGTGATCGGCGGGGATGGGCAGGTCTCGCTCGGCCAGACCATCATGAAGGGCAATGCCCGCAAGGTCCGCCGGCTGGCGAAGGGCGCGGTGATCGCGGGGTTCGCCGGTGCCACCGCCGATGCCTTCACCCTGTTCGAGCGGCTGGAGACCAAGCTGGAGCAATATCCCACGCAATTGCTGCGCGCCTGCGTCGAGCTGGCCAAGGATTGGCGGACCGACCGCTATCTGCGCCGGCTGGAGGCGATGCTGCTGGTCGCCGACAAGGAGGTCTCGCTGCTGATTTCCGGCACGGGCGACGTGCTGGAGCCGGAGGCGAGCGAGCACGGCTCGGTGATGGCGATCGGCTCGGGCGGAAATTTCGCCCTCGCCGCCGCAAGGGCGCTGGTCGATGTCGAGGCCGATGCCGAGACGATCGTGCGCAAGGCGATGAAGATCGCCGGCGACATCTGCGTCTACACCAATCATTCCCTCGTGATCGAGACGCTGGAGGCGGCGTGACCGGGCAGCAATCCCCCGAAATCGGGTTCAGGCCGGTCTGCGCCGCCGATCTGCCGCTGCTGGCGCGCTGGCTGGCCCAGCCGCATTGGCAGGATTGGTGGGGCGAGCCGGAGAGCGAGCTCGCCATCATCCGCGAGATGGTCGAGGGGCGCGATCCCTGCCGGCCCTTCCTGTTCACGCTGGATGGCGAGCCGGCCGGCTATCTCCAGCTCTGGCAGGTCGCGCTCAACCTCGATCCGGACAGCCTGGCGCAGAGCCCCTGGATGGCCGAGGTCCCGTCCGATGCGGTCGGCATCGACCTGTCGATCGGCGATGCGGACAGGCTCTCGCAGGGGCTCGGCTCGGCCGTGTTGCGGCGCTTCGCCCGGATGCTCCTGGCGCAGGGACACGAGACCATCCTGATCGACCCGCATCCCGACAATCACCGCGCGGTGGCGGCCTATCGCAAGGCCGGTTTCCGCCCCGTGCCGCATCTCGAAGGCCGCACGGACGGGGTGCTCATCATGCAGTTTCAGCAGGACCAGGCCTGACATGACCAGTTTTTCGCCGCGCGAGATCGTTTCCGAGCTCGACCGCTTCATCGTCGGCCAGAACGACGCCAAGCGCGCCGTCGCGATCGCGCTGCGCAATCGCTGGCGGCGGCAGCAGCTGGAGGGGCCGCTGCGCGAGGAGGTCTCGCCCAAGAACATCCTGATGATCGGCCCGACCGGCTGCGGCAAGACCGAGATCGCCCGGCGGCTGGCCAAGCTCGCCAACGCGCCCTTCCTCAAGGTCGAGGCGACGAAATTCACCGAGGTCGGCTATGTCGGGCGCGACGTCGAATCGATCGTGCGCGATCTGGTCGAGGTGGCGATCGCGCTGGTTCGCGAGACCAAGCGCAAGGACGTACAGGCCAAGGCGCATCTGGCCGCCGAGGAGCGGGTGCTGGACGCGCTGGTGGGAGCCACCGCCAGCCCCGCGACGCGCGACAGTTTCCGCCGCAAGCTGCGCGCCAACGAGCTGGACGAGAAGGAGATCGAGGTCGAGATCGCGGCCGGCGCCTCCTCCGCGCCGATGTTCGAGGTGCCCGGCATGCCCGGCGCCTCGATCGGCGCGATCAACCTCTCCGACATGTTCGGCAAGGCCTTCGGCCAGAAGGGCAAGCCCAAGCGCATCCTGGTCCGGGACGCCTATGGCCCGCTGCTGACCGAGGAGAGCGACAAGCTGATCGACCAGGAGGCGATCGTCCAGGCGGCGATCCGCGAGGTCGAGAACAACGGCATCGTCTTCCTCGACGAGATCGACAAGATCTGCGCGCGCGAAGGCAAGGGCGGCGCGGATGTCTCGCGCGAGGGCGTGCAGCGCGACCTGTTGCCGCTGATCGAGGGCACCAGCGTCGCCACCAAGCACGGCGTGGTGAAGAGCGACCACATCCTGTTCATCGCGTCGGGCGCCTTCCATGTCTCGCGTCCGTCGGATCTGCTGCCGGAGCTGCAGGGCCGGCTGCCGATCCGGGTCGAGCTTCAGCCGCTGGACATCGAGGATTTCAAGCGCATCCTGACCGAGACCGAAGCGAGCCTGATCAAGCAATCCGTGGCGCTGATGGCCACCGAGGAGCTCACGATCAGCTTCACCCCCGACGCCATCCACGCGATCGCGCGGATCGCGGTGGAGGTGAACGCGGCGGTCGAGAATATCGGGGCGCGCCGGCTGCAGACGGTGATCGAACGCATTCTGGACGACGTCTCCTTCACCGCCCCCGATCGCTCGGGCGAGAGCGTGCTGATCGACGCGGCCTATGTCGAGGCGCGGATCGGCGACCTCGCCCGGAACACGGATCTCAGCCGGTTCATCCTGTAGGGTCGGCCGGGCCCGGGGGGAGGGAAGAGGGCGATGCCGGCTGATTCGTCCACGCTCGCCCGGAATTCGCTGGTCGTCGGGCTGGCGACGGTGCTGTCGCGACTGCTCGGCTTCGCCCGCGACATGCTGATCGCGCGGCTGCTGGGCGCCGGCCCGGTGGCGGACGCCTTTCTCGTCGCCTTCCGCCTGCCCAATCTGGTGCGCCGGGTGCTGGGCGAGGGCGGGCTGAACGCGCCCTTCGTGCCGGTCTATCTCGGCGTGCGCGGCGAATCGGGCCCCGGCGCCGCGCGGCGCTTCGCCGGCGAGGCCTTCGCCTGGCTGGCGCTGGCGGCAGGCGGGCTCACCGCGCTGTTCCTGCTGGTCGCGCCCTGGCTCGTGCTCGGCATCGCCGGCGGGTTCCGCGACGCGCCGCAGACCTACGCACTGGCGATCGACTATACCCGCATCGCCTTGCCCTTCCTCGCCTTCACCTCGCTCGCTTCGCTGCTCTCGGCGATGCTGAACGCAGAGGGCCGGTTCCTGGTCGCGGCACTGGCGCCCTCGCTGCTCAACATCGTGCTGCTGGCGGCGCTGCTGCTGGCGCTCGGCACCGGGCTGCAGGCCGCCGGCGCCGCCACTCTGGTCGCCGGCGCCGTCAGCCTCGGCGGGCTGCTGCATCTCGTGATGATCGCCACCGCCCTGCTGCGCCGCCGCCCCGGCCTGCCCGTGCCGCGCCTGCGCTGGTCGCCCGAAATGGCGCGGCTGATGCGGCTCGGCGGGCCGGCGCTGCTGGCCGCCTCGACCTCGCAGCTCGTGCTGCTGGTCGCGACGCAGATCGCCTCGGCCCAGCCCGGCGCGGTGTCCTGGCTCTATTATGCCGACCGCATCTTCCAGCTGCCGCTCGGCTTCGTCGCGGTGGCGATGGGCGTGGTGCTGCTGCCGGCGATCGCCCGGCAGGAGGCCGAGGGCGACGCGGCCGGGCGCCGCCGGACGGTCGACCGGGCGCTGGTGCTGGGCCTCGCCCTGGCGCTGCCGGCAGCGGCGGCGCTGGCCTTCCTGGCCGATCCGATCGTCTCCGTGCTGTTCGAGCGCGGGCGCTTCGCGGCTCTCGACCGGGTGCGGACGGCCTCGGCACTCGCCGCCTTCGCCGCCGGCCTGCCCTTCGCGGTGATGGCCAAGGTCTTCGCGCAGGTCTATTTCGCCCGCCAGAAGCCCAGCCTGCCGGTCTGTGCCGGGCTCGCGGCGCTGGCCGTGGCGATCGCGGCCGGGCTGATCGGGACATCCTCCCTGCCGGCGACCAGCGCCGCGCTGGCGGCGAGCCTGGCCTTTCTGGTGCAGGGCTCGGTGCTCGGCATCTTCCTGATCCGCGACGGGCTCTGGCACCCGCGCCTGGCGCTGCTGAAGCCGCTGCTCGCGCTGATCGCGGCGACGCTCGCCATGCTGGCGGCGCTGGGCGCGCTGACACCCAGGCTCGCGGCGTGGCTGGCGGAACCGACCGGGCTCGCTCTGCGCATGCTGGTGCTGGCGGGACTCTGCGCCTTCGGCCTGGCGGTCTTCGCGCTGGCCGGGCGGATTTTCGGCGCCTTCCACCTGCGCGAGCTCGGGCGGCTGGGCAAACCGCCGGGCTGACCGCGCCTCTCGCCCTCCTGCGGCGCCTCTTGCGCGCCTCTTGCGCTCCCCCTGCGCTTCCGCCAGAACGCGCCACTCCGGTTCCACCGATTTGCGGGAGCGCCCGATGGCGGCCTTTCACCAGCGCGTCTTTTCCGGCATGCAGCCGACCTCGACGCTGCATCTCGGCAATTATCTCGGCGCGTTGACCAATTGGGTGGCGATGCAGGAGACGCATGACTGCATCTATTGCGTCGTCGACATGCACGCGATCACCCAGGGGCTCGATGTCTGGGGCGGGCCGACGGAATTGCGCCGCGCCACGCGCGAGGTCGCCGCCGCCTATATCGCCGCGGGCGTCGATCCCAAGCGCAGCATCATCTTCAACCAGAGCCAGGTCGCCGGCCATGCCGAGCTGGCCTGGGTGTTCAACACCGTCGCCCGGCTGGGCTGGCTCAACCGCATGACTCAGTTCAAGGAAAAGGCCGGCAAGGACCGCGAGAACGCCTCCGTCGGGCTCTACGACTACCCGGTGCTGATGGCGGCCGACATCCTGCTCTACAAGGCGACGCATGTGCCGGTCGGCGAGGACCAGAAGCAGCATCTCGAGCTGGCGCGCGACATCGCGCAGAAATTCAACAATGATTTCGGCGCGGAGATCGCGGAACGCGGCCTCGCCACCGGCGATCTCGGCTTCTTCCCGCTGCCCGAGCCGATGATCCAGGGGCCGGCGCCGCGCGTGATGAGCCTGCGCGACGGCACCAAGAAAATGTCGAAATCCGACCCGTCCGACTATTCCCGCATCAATCTGACCGACGATGCCGAGACCATCGCCCAGAAGGTGCGCAAGGCGAAGACCGATCCGGAGGCGCTGCCTTCCGAGGAGAAGGGGCTGGAGGGCCGGCCCGAGGCGGAGAATCTGGTCGGGATCTATGCCGGCCTGTCCGGCAGCGACAAGGCGGCGGTGCTGGCGCAGTTCGGCGGCGGGCAGTTCTCGGCCTTCAAGAGCGCGCTGGTCGATCTCGCGGTCGACAGGTTGGCCCCGATCGCCGGCGAGATGCGCAGACTCCTGGCCGATGTCAGCCATGTCGACGCGATCCTGCATGAGGGCGCCGACCGGGCCCGCGCCATCGCCGAGCCGGTGATGGCCGATGTCAAGGACATTATCGGCTTCGTCAGGCGCTGAGCGCCGATGCCCCCCGCGTCGGCAGGCTTGCGCTGACCTAAGGTCGCGGGCCACCATGCCGGCTCCTGGAAGCGGCGACAGGACCAGAGAGATGGTGAAGCGCAGGCGGGCCTATGAGACGGGCCATCGTCCGAAATTCCTCGCGGTCGTGGATGACAGCCCCGAATGCGCCAAGGCGGTGCGCTTCGCGGCCCGGCGCTGCGCCCGCGTCGGCGCGGCGATCGTGCTGCTCGGCGTGATCACCCCGCCCGAGCACGAGACCTGGCTCGGCGTCGGCGAGGTGATGCAGGCGGAGGCCGAGGCCGAGGCGCAGGCGCTGATCGACGAGGCCGCGGCCGCGGTGCGCTCGCTCGCCGGCATGGAGCCGGAAAAAGTGGTCCGCACCGGGGTGAAGGCCGATGAGCTGGTCAAGCTGATCGAGGCCGACGAGGATATTTCGCTGCTGGTGCTGGCCGCCAGCTCCGGGCGGGACGGCCCCGGCCCGCTGGTCAGCGCGCTGGCCGGCAAGGCGGCGGCGACCTTCCCGATCCCGGTGGCGATCGTTCCGGGCCATCTCGCCGACGAGGAGATCGACGCGCTGGCCTGAGGGCCGGCGATGCCGAGCGGGCGCGGGACCAGGACGGGAGGCGAAAGCTTCCGCTGGAATCCCGGCCGCGTCACGCCTATATCGGGAAGCGGAACGGCGGCCTTGAACCGCCCGCGCCGGAGGCGACCATGTTCATCCAGACCGAAGCCACCCCCAATCCCGCCACGCTGAAATTCATTCCCGGCCGCACCGTGATGCCGGAAGGCACGCTGGAGCTGCGCGCCCCCGAGCAGGCGGAGCGCTCGCCGCTGGCCCAGCGCCTGTTCGGCGTCAGCGGCGTCAGCGGCGTCTTCCTCGGCGCGGATTTCATCACCGTCACCAAATCGGGCGGGGAATGGCCGCATCTCAAGCCGGCGATCCTGGGCGCGATCATGGAGCATTTCATGTCGGGCGCGCCGGTTCTGGCCTCCGGCTCCGCCGCCGACGTGATCGAGGAAGGCGAGTTCTTCGCGCCCGAGGACGCCAGGACCGTCGAGACGATCAAGGACCTGCTGGAGACGCGGATCCGCCCGGCCGTGGCCGGCGATGGCGGCGACATCACCTTCCGCGGCTTCAGGGACGGCACCGTCTATCTCGCGATGAAGGGCTCCTGCGCCGGCTGCCCCTCCTCGACCGCGACGCTGAAGCACGGCATCCAGAACCTGCTGAAGCATTTCCTGCCGGATGTGCGCGAGGTCGAGGCGGTCTGAGCCGCGCGACGCTTGATCGCGGCGCGATTTTGGCATTCTTGTCGCTGACCTCTCGTCGTCACGCCTCGTGGCGGCGCCCTGCTGACGGGATTTGCCGCCGACCATGCGTATCCTTGCGATCGACACCGCGCTCGGCGCCTGCGCGGCCTGCGTGTTCGAAGCCGGAGCGGCCGCGCCGCTCGCCGGCGAGCAGATCGCCATGGACCGGGGCCATGCCGAGGCGCTGATGCCGCTGATCGAGCGGGTTATGGCCGGGGTCGAGGGCGGTTTTTCCGGGCTCGACCGCGTCGCCGTGACCGTCGGCCCGGGCTCCTATACCGGGCTGCGGGTCGGGATCAGCGCGGCGCGCGGCATCGCCCTGGCGGCCGGGATCCCCGCCGTCGGCGTCACCACGCTGGCGGCCACGGCCGCGCCGCTGATCGGGCGCGAGCCCGGCCGGGTGATCGCCGCGGCGCTGGATGCGCGGCACGGGCAGGTCTGGTTCCAGGCGCTGAGCTCCGAGGGCAAGCCGCTGGTCTCGGTCCGCCAGGTCAATCATCGCGACGCGGCGCGCGCGATCGGCGCCGGGCCGGTCAGCCTCGTCGGCTCGGCCGCGCTGGCCATCGCCAACGAGGCCTGGGCGATCGGGCTCGATGCGCTGGTGATAGACGATTCCAAGGCTCCGGACATCGCCTGGGTGGCGCGGCTCGGGCTGATCGCCGATCCGCAGAGCGCGCCACCGCGCCCGCTCTACCTCAAGGCGCCGGAAACCACGCCGCAGGACCGGGCGCGGCTGCCGCGACGCTAGCGCGCGACGCCATGGCGGGGCCCGACCAGATTATCCTTGCCTGCCGGCCGCGCTGTGGCCAACAAGCGGCATGGACTGGCTGCGCAAATTGCTGAAACCCGGAGCGAGCCCGGCGCGGACGGGGATGCTGGACGTGCGCTTCGCGCGGCATGTCGCGGCGCTGCACCACCAGGGCGGTTTCGCCCGCGGCTGGGAGCCCGGCGAATGCGCCGCCCTGATCGCCGACCCGGCCGTCGTCACCGACGGGATTTTCGCCGGCACGGACCCGCACCCCTGCGGCTTCGTCCTGTCGCGCAAGGCGGCAGACGAGGCGGAGATCCTGAGCGTCGTCATCGCCCGGGCGCATCGCCGCGAGGGGCTCGGCCGGATCCTGCTCGGCGCGCATCTCAACCAGCTCGCCAGGGCCGGCATCCGCCATGTCTATCTCGAGGTCGAGGACGGCAACCGGCCGGCCGAGCAGCTCTACCGCTCGCTGGGCTTCCGCGAAGTCGGCCGCCGCCAGAGCTATTACGCGAAGAGCGACGGCAGCCGCGCCAGCGCCGTGACGATGCGGCTCGATCTCGCATGAGCCGGCTGCGGCCCGCCGGAATGCTGCGGCTGACGCTGCTCGCGGGCGTGACCCTGGCGCTCCTGCCGGCGCAGCTCGTCGCCACCCGCATCGGCCGCGGCAGCGCGATTCCTCGGCTGTTTCACCGCGTCACCTGCCGGCTGCTCGGCGTGCGCCGGATCATCCGCGGCACGCCGCCGCAGCGCGGGGTGGGCGGGCTGATCGTCGCCAACCACGTCTCCTGGCTGGATATTTCGGTGATCGGCGCCGAGCGGCCGCTCTCCTTCGTCGCGAAGAGCGAGGTGGCGGGCTGGCCGGTGATCGGGCAGCTCGCGAAACTGCAGCGCACCGTCTTCATCGACCGGGCGCGGCGCGCCCATACCGCCGATGTCGCGGCCGAGATGGGGGCGCGGCTGCAGGCGGGCGAGGCGGTGGTGCTGTTCGCCGAGGGCACGACAGGCGACGGCACGCGCATCCTGCCGATGCGCTCCTCCTTGCTCGGCGCGGCGCATGAGGCGCTGGCGGCGGGGCCCGACAGCGAAATCCCGGTCTATCCGCTGACCATCACCTATACCGGCTTCCATGGGCTGGCCGGCGGACGCTTCGAGCGGACGCTGCTGGCCTGGTATGGCGACACCGATCTGGCGCCGCATCTGCGCGCGGTGCTGAATGCCGGCGCCATCGATGTCGAGCTGGCCTGGGGCGAGCCGATCCTGATGGGGCGGGCGGTCTCGCGCAAGGAGGCGACGCGGCGGGCGGAGGCCAGCATCCGGCAGGCGCGGCGGCGGAGCATCGCCAGCGGCGGTGCCGCGGACGCGACTTAACCCAGCGCATTTCCTCGCGGCGCGATCCGGAGTATGGAAGCGCTTTGCGGCTCGCGACCCGAGATGATGAAGAAAGTCCACATCAAGTCCTTCGGCTGCCAGATGAACGTCTATGACGGGCAGCGCATGGCCGACATCCTGGGCGAACAGGGTTTCGAGGAAAGCGCCACGCCCGAGGGCGCCGACCTGATCCTGCTCAACACCTGCCATATCCGCGAGCGGGCGGTGCAGAAGGTCTATACCGAGCTCGGCAAGCTGCGCGACCTGAAGACCGCGCAGAAGGCGCAGGGCCAGGACACCCGCATCGTCGTCGCGGGCTGCGTCGCCCAGGCGGAGGGGGCGGAGATCCAGCGCCGCCAGCCGGCGGTCGACCTGGTGGTCGGGCCGCAGGCCTATCACCGCCTGCCGGAGCTGCTGGAACAGGCGCGCGCGCGCCGGATCGTCGATACCGACCTGCCGATCGACGATAAATTCGGCCACCTGCCTGCGCCGCGCCCGGCGAGCATCAGGGCGCGCGGCATTTCCGCCTTCGTCACGGTGCAGGAGGGCTGCGACAAATTCTGCGCCTTCTGCGTGGTGCCCTATACGCGCGGCGCCGAATTCTCGCGGCCGGTGGCGCAGATCCTCGTCGAGGTCGAGCGGCTGGCGGCGGCCGGCGTGCAGGACGTCACGCTGATCGGCCAGAACGTCAACGCCTATCATGGCGAGGGGCCGGACGGCGCGAGCTGGAGCCTGGCACGGCTGATGCACCGGGTCGCGGAGATCGAGGGGATCTGCCGCATTCGCTACACCACCAGCCATCCGCGCGACATGGACGAGGATCTGATCGCGGCCCATCGCGACCTGCCGCAGCTGATGCCCTTCCTGCATCTGCCGGTGCAGGCCGGAGCCGACCGCATCCTGGCCGCGATGAACCGCAAGCATACGGCCGATGATTACCGCCGGCTGATCGCCAGGATCCGCCGCGCCAGGCCGGACATCGCGCTCTCCTCGGATTTCATCGTCGGTTTTCCCGGCGAGACCGCGGCGGAGTTTGAGGAGACGATCCGGCTCGTCGACGAGATCGGCTTCGCCAGCGCCTATTCCTTCAAATATTCGCCGCGCCCCGGCACGCCGGCGGCCGAGCTCGCGACCCAGATCGGCAGCGAGGAGATGAACGAGCGGCTCTATCGGCTGCAGGAGCGCATCGAGCATCACCGCCAGGCGTTCAACCACGCGCTGGTCGGGTGCAAGGTCGAGATCCTGCTGGAGCGGGCCGGGCGCCATCCCGGGCAGCTTGCGGGGAAGACGCCGTATCTGCAGGCTGTGCAGATCGAAACCGAGACGAATCAGATCGGCGACCGCGTGCAGGTGGTGATCGAGCGGGCCGGCTCCAATTCGCTGTTCGGCCGCAAGGCCGGGCCCGATGACCGCGCGCCGGAGGAGTTGGCCGCTTGAACGCGCTCGACGCCCCGCCTGCGTTCCGCCGCGCGCAATCCGGCCGGCGCGGCCCTGTCATCAGGTTGAAAACCTCTTATCTCGTTATGGACCGCAGTTCCGCGCGGACGCTCCTGCCCGCACGACCCACCCGCCAGGGAGACGACGCATTTGGCACAGCCTGACCCGCTGAACACCCGCCCCGAGCGCAGCCTGCGGCGCGAGGGCGCCTTGCGTGTCGACGCGCTGCCGCGCGAGGGTCTGGCGCGCGACGCGCTGGCGGCCACGGAGGTGACGCTGTCCTTCGAGGACAACCGGCTGGCGAGCCTGGTCTTCGGCCATTACGACCAGAATCTGGCGCATCTCGAGCGCCGCCTCGGCCTGGTGATCAGCCCCAACGGCAATCACGTCACGATCAAGGGCACGCCGGAGGGGGCGGAGCAGGCCGGCCGGGTGCTGAAGACGCTCTACAGCCGGGCCAAGGCCGGAGCCGCCGTCACGCTCGGCGAGGTCGACGGGGCGATCGAGGAAAGCAATGTGCAGCGCTCGCTGTTTCCCTCCGACCATGCCGGCAAGGCCTCCTTCGACGCGATCGTGACCCGCAAGCGCGGGCCGGTGCGGGCCCGGAACGCGGCGCAGGACGCCTATCTGCGCCAGTTGAAGCGCAACGAGCTTGTGCTGGCCGAGGGCCCGGCCGGGACCGGCAAGACCTGGCTCGCGGTCGGCCATGCGGTCTCGCTGATCGAGCAGGGCGTGGTCGAGCGCATGGTGCTGTCGCGCCCCGCGGTCGAGGCCGGCGAGCGGCTGGGCTTCCTGCCCGGCGACATGCGCGAGAAGGTCGACCCCTATCTGCGCCCGATCTACGACGCGCTGAATGATTTCATGGAGGCGCGCCATGTTGAGCGCGCGCTGCAGACCGGGATGATCGAGATCGCGCCGCTCGCCTTCATGCGCGGACGCACGCTGACCAATGCGGTGGTGCTGCTGGACGAGGCGCAGAACGCCACCTCCGTGCAGATGAAGATGTTCCTGACCCGGCTGGGCGAGGGTTCGCGGATGATCATCACCGGCGATCCCTCGCAGATCGACCTGCCGCCGGGCCAGCGCTCGGGGCTGATCGAGGCGGTGAAGCTGCTCTCCACCGTGGACGGCGTCGGCTACGCCAAATTCGAGGAAGGCGACGTGGTCCGGCACGATCTCGTCCGCCGCATCGTGATGGCCTATGAGAGCGCCGCCCGCCGCGAGCGCGAGGAGCGGGAGGAGCGCATCCGCGCCGCCGTGCCCGATACGCCGATCGAGGACGAGGCGGAGGGGCTGCGCCGCACCTTGTCGCGGGAGCGGCCGCGATGAGCGACCGATCTCGCGCGCGGCGCTCGGCGCCGCGCAGCCAGGACAGCCAGGACACTGATGCGGAGCCGGAACTTTCGCTGGCGATACGGGTGCAGTCCCGGCGCTGGCGGGACCTCCAGGATCTGCGCGAGCGCGTCGCGCTGGCCAGCCGGGCGGCGGTCTCCGTCGCGGCCCGCAAGCCGATGGACCAGGCGGAGCTCAGCGTGCTGCTGACCGACGACAAGCGCATCCGCGTCGTCAACCGCGACTGGCGCGGCTTCGACAAGCCCACCAATGTGCTGTCCTTCCCCGCGGTCCCGGTCGAGAGAGTGGCGCAGAGCCCGGTGCTCGGCGACCTCGTCCTCGCCTATGAGACGCTGGAGCGGGAGGCGCGCGACGACGGCAAGCCGCTCGCCGACCATCTCAGCCATCTCGTCATCCATGGCGTGCTGCATCTGCTCGGCGAGGACCATGAGACGACACCCGAGGCCGAGAGGATGGAGGCGCTGGAGATCCGCGCGCTCGCCAGCCTCGGCATCGGCGACCCCTATGCGGATAGCGAGCCGCTTTCCTCCAACCAGAACCCGTCCCCGAGATCATGAGCGACGACAGTCGAAGCCAACCCGAAGCGCCGCGCGGCCTGGCGCATTGGCTGGGCCATTTCCTGGAGCGCCTCGGCCTGCGCAGCGGCGGCACGATCCGGGAGGAGATCACCGAGGCACTGGCGCAGGGCAGCGGGCAGCTCGCCGATCTCAGCGCGCAGGAGCGCGCCATGCTGTCCAACGTGCTCAGCCTGCGCGAGACCCGGGTCGGCGACGTGATGGTTCCCCGCGCCGACATCATCGCCGTGCCCTCCGACACTACGCTGGACGAGCTGCTGGCGCTGTTTCGCACCGCCGGCCATTCGCGCCTGCCGGTCTTCGACGATTCGCTCGACGACCCCCGCGGCATGGTCCATATCCGCGACTTCCTCGAATTCATCGCCGAGAAGGCCCGCGCCACGACGCTTGACGGGGTGACCGAAGCGGTGCGGCATGATTTCGCGGCGCTGGACCTGTCGCAGACCCTGGCGGAGGCCAAGATCCTGCGCCCGGTGCTCTATGTCCCGCCCTCGATGCCGGCGGTCGATCTCCTGGTGCGGATGCAGGCGACGCGCACCCATATCGCGCTGGTCATCGACGAATATGGCGGCACCGACGGGCTGGTCTCGATGGAGGATCTCGTCGAGATCGTCGTCGGCGAGATCGAGGACGAGCACGATCAGGATGCGGCGCCATCGATCGCCGCCGCGGGCGAAGGCGTGTTCACCGCCGATGCGAGGGCGACGCTGGACGAGCTGAAGGAGGTCACCGGGATCGATCTCTCCGAGCTCGAGGTCGCCGAGGACATCGACACGATCGGCGGGCTGGTGGTGACGCTGGCGGGACGCGTCCCCGGCGAAGGCGAAACCGTCGAGGGGCCGGAGCGCCTCGCCTTCGATATTCTCGAGGCCGATCCGCGCCGCATCAAGCGGGTGCGAATCTCGCAGCGGCCGGAACCCGGCAGCCAGGCGATGGCGCAGGTGGAGCCGGTCTGATGCAGCTCGCCCGCGTCGCCGACGCCGTCATCCTCGCCTGGGGCTGGCGGCGACGCCTCATGGCCGTCGCGGCCGGTGCCAGCGGTGCGCTGGCGCTGCCTCCGCTCGATCTCTGGCCGCTGATCGTCCTGCCGATGACGATGGCCGTCTGGCTGATCGACGGCGCCGTCGGCGAGACGGCTTCCCGGCGCTTCCGGGCGGCGGCGGCGGTCGGCTGGTGGTGGGGCTTCGGCTTTTTCGTCGCCGGGCTGTGGTGGCTCGGCGCCGCCTTCCTGGTCGAGGCCGATAAATTCGCCTGGGCGATGCCGCTCGGCGTGGTGGCGCTGCCGGCTGTGCTGGCGGTGTTCCCGGCGCTGGCCTTCGGCCTGGCACGGCTGGCTTGGCCGGCGGGTGCGCGCCGCATCCTGGTGCTGGCGGTGGCGCTGACCGCGAGCGAATTTCTGCGCGGGCACGTCTTCACAGGCTTTCCCTGGAATCTCTACGGGATGATGCTGGCGGGCCAGCTGCAGCTGGCGCAATTCGTCTCGCTCGCCGGGATCTACGGGCTGACGCTGCTCGCGGTCGCGATCGGCGCGGCGCCGGCCACGCTCGGCACGGCGGAGACCGGGTCCCGGCGCTGGCGCGCGCCGCTGCTCGCCCTGCTGACGCTCGCCGCCATGGCGGGCTATGGCGTCTGGCGGATCCCGCCGACGCCGGCGCCGCTGGTCGCCGGGGTGAAGTTGCGGCTGATGCAGCCCAACCTGCCGCAGGACGCCAAATTCAGCCCGCGCAATGGCGAGGCAATCCTGAACCAGTATCTGACGCTCAGCGACCGGGCGACCAGCCCGACGACGCTGGGCGTGCAGGATGTGACGCATCTGATCTGGCCGGAATCGGCCTTTCCCTTCCTGCTCGGCCGGACGCCGCCGGCGCTGTCGCGGATCGCGGCGCTGCTGCCGCCGCAGACCACGCTGATCACCGGGGCGGCGCGGGCGGGCGAACCGCTGCCGGGGGAGGCGCGCCCGCCGATCTACAATGCGATCCAGGTCGTCGACGACGAGGGCGCGATCGTCGCCAGCTACGACAAGGTGCATCTGGTGCCGTTCGGCGAATATCTGCCGGAGATCTTCGCCAGGCTGATCCGTGGCGTCGGCCTCTCGGAATTCGTCGCCATCCCCGGCGGCTTCGCGGCCGGGCCCCGCCATGTCGGCCTTTCCGTGCGGGGGTTGCCGCCCGTGGCGCCCTTGATCTGCTACGAGGCGATCTTTCCAGGAGAGGTGGTGCCGAGACAGGGATCGCGGCCGGGGCTGATGCTCAACCTCACCAATGATGGCTGGTTCGGACAGACGAGCGGGCCCTATCAGCATTTCGCCCAGGCGCGGATGCGTGCGATCGAGCAGGGGTTGCCGCTGGTGCGTGTCGCCAATACCGGCATTTCCGGCGTCGTCGACGGCCATGGCAGGATCATCGGCAGTCTTCCTCTGGGGCAGCAGGGCGTCCTGGATTCCGGCCTACCCCGTCCGGCCGCCGAAACGCTCTATGCCCGCTATGGAGAGCTAGGCCTTCTGGCCATTCTCCTAATCTTTTCGTTGTTTCTTAGGCATCGACGCAACTGATCATCCCATTTGGAACCGCTTTGCGATAAACGGCCTCTAGAAGTTCCTTTCGAACAGTCTATTTTCATGCCTGCAGCCTGGTTGGTCACTGGGGCAGCGGTCGCGGCCGGAAACAAGGACAACCCAACGATGATCAAGAAGATTCCCAATCCGATCGACCGGCATGTCGGCAGCCGCGTCCGCATGCGCCGGATGCTGGCGGGTGTCAGCCAGGAGAAACTTGGGGAAGCCCTGGGCCTGACCTTTCAGCAGGTGCAGAAATACGAGAAGGGGTCGAACCGCATCAGCGCGAGCCGCCTGCAGCAGATCGCCAAGATGCTTGACGTGCCGGTGTCCTTCTTCTTCGACGGCGCCCCGACCGGGGACATGCCGCAGGGTGGGTTCTCGGATGCCGCCTCCTCCGCCTATGTCTCGGACTTCATGGCGACGAGCGAAGGCGTGCAGCTGACCAAGGCCTTCGTGAAGATCAAGAGCAGCCGCGTGCGCCGCAAGCTGATCGATCTTGTGGAGTCGCTGGCGGAGGACGAGGCGCCGGAGGCCTGATTTCCAGCGATTCCTGTTCGGCAGGACGAACGAAGTTTCCTCAGGCCGGATTTCGCGCTTGACGACGAACCTGTCCGCTGTAAAGACGGCGCGCTCCGAGGCAAGCCGACTACCGGATTGCCGTGGGTAGCCAGGCCCTGGTCGCAAGGATTTCAGAACCGTGTCCCGCCAGAACTATCTCTTCACCAGCGAATCCGTCGCTGAAGGTCATCCCGACAAGGTTTGCGACCGGATCTCCGACGAAGTCGTCGATCTCTTCTTCAAGGAAGCCGCCAAGTCCGGCATGGACGCTGCCCAGGTGCGCGTCGCCTGCGAGACCCTCGCCACCACGAACCGCGTCGTGATCGCCGGCGAAGTCCGCACCTCGCTCGACGAGAAGGCGATGAAGAGCAAGGTCAAATCCGCCGCGCGCCGGGCGATCAAGGCGATCGGCTACGAGCAGGACGGCTTCCACTGGAAGACGTGCAAGATCGACGTGCTGCTCCACGCCCAGTCGGCCGACATCGCCCAGGGCGTCGACGCCGCCGGCACGAAGGATGAAGGCGCGGGCGACCAGGGCATCATGTTCGGCTATGCCTGCCGCGAGACGCCGGAGCTGATGCCCGCGCCGATCTATTACGCGCACAAGATCCTGGAAGTGCTCGCCAAGGCCCGCCATTCCGGCGAAGGCCCGGCCGCCAAGCTCGGCCCCGACGCCAAGAGCCAGGTCACGGTGAAATACGAGAACGGCAAGCCGGTCGGCGTGACGCAGATCGTGCTGTCGACCCAGCATCTCGACGACAGCCTGTCCTCGGCCGATGTCCGCAAGATCGTCGAGCCCTATATCCGCGAGACCCTGCCCGAGGGCTGGATCACCAAGGAGACGGTCTGGCACGTCAATCCGACCGGGAAATTCGTGATCGGCGGTCCCGATGGCGATGCCGGCCTGACCGGGCGCAAGATCATCGTCGACACCTATGGCGGCGCGGCCCCGCATGGCGGCGGCGCCTTCTCCGGCAAGGACCCGACCAAGGTCGACCGGTCCGCCGCCTATGCCGCGCGCTACCTCGCCAAGAACGTGGTCGCGGCCAAGCTCGCCGATCGCTGCACGATCCAGCTCTCCTACGCCATCGGCGTCGCCAAGCCGCTCTCGATCTATGTCGATCTGCACGGCACCGGCAAGGTCGACGAGGCGAAGCTCGAGACGGCGCTGGCCGAGGTGATGGACCTGACCCCGCGCGGCATCCGCACGCATCTGCAGCTGAACCGGCCGATCTATGCGAAATCCGCCTCCTACGGCCATTTCGGCCGCAAGGCCGGCCGCGACGGCAGCTTCTCCTGGGAAAAGACCGATCTCATCGACGCGCTGAAGAAGGCCGTCGCCTGATCGGGCCGCGCGCCGCCGCTTTCGGTGAGGGCCGGGCTGCAGCCCGGCCCTTTTCATTGGTGCCCCCCGCCGGCAGCGCCGGTCCTGGTGTAAAGTCCCGGCATGACAGACGAGCATAATCCAGACCGCGCCTTCTTCGGCCGCCGCAAGGGCAAGGCGCTGCGCGAGGGCCAGAGCGCCCTGATGCAGGGCACCTTGCCGCGGCTGCGGCTGCCCGAGGGCGAGATCGCCGATCTGCCCGCGCTGTTCGCCCGGAAGGTGAGCGCGGTACGGCTCGAGATCGGCTTCGGCGGCGGCGAGCATCTGCTGGCGCGCATGCGCGAGAGCCCCGAGATCGGCTTCATCGGCGTCGAGCCCTTCATCAACGGCATGGCGAAGTTCCTGGCCGTGATCGAGCGCGAGAAGCTCGGCAACATCAGGCTCTGGGACGGCGATGCGGCGCTGCTGCTGCCGCGCCTGCCGGCGGGCTCGCTGGACGCGATCGACCTGCTCTATCCCGATCCCTGGCCGAAGCGGCGGCAGCGCAAGCGCCGCTTCGTCTCGGAGCGGACCCTGCAGCTCTTGGCGCGGGCGCTGCGCGGCGGCGGGCGCTTCCGCTTCGCCAGCGATATCGACGATTATGTCGGCTGGACGCTGGCGCGGCTGCTCGCCTCGCCGGATTTCGACTGGACGGACGAGCGCGCCGAGGATTGGCGCCGTCCCTATCCCGGCTGGGTACGGACCCGCTACGAGGCCAAGGCGATCGCGGCCGGGCGGGTGCCGAGCTATCTCACGGCTGTGCGTCGCGCATCCTGAGGAAGCCGAGCACGCGCTGCGCCGTGGTGAGATTGAGGTTGCGGAAGCTCTGGCGCGCGCGCTCGATCGCGGCGTCGGATTTGCCGTGGTCCTTCCTCAGGCCGATCAGCGTGCGCGTCGTCTCCCAGGACCAGCCCAGCCCGCGCGCGGCGAGCAGCACCGCGTCGCGATCCGGCCCCAGAATGATCTGCTCGGTCGCGGGCAAGGTGAGCTGAGCCAGCACCGCCATCGCGCAGATCGCATGTTCGGAGGCGCCGTCGGCGGCGAAGCGCGCCACCGTGGCCTCGTCGAGCTCGCCGGCCTCGTTCAGCCGGTTGATCTCGATCAGCGCGGCGCTGACCTTGCCGATATCGTCCCTGATCTGGTCCTTGGCGCCGATCGCCTCGGCGCCGCGCTCCACCGCGCCGTCCACCGCGCTGGCATTGACGGCGCTCGGCTCCAGCGTCGCGCTGAGCCGGCGGCGCGCCGCGTTCTTGGCGGCGATCATCAGCTGCTCGACCAACTCCGGCGGGATGTCGCTGCGCGAGCCGAGCGTCGCCTGCAGCGCGTCGTCCTGCACGGCGCGCATCACCAGCACCCCCATGCCATGGCGCGAGAAGCGGGCGGTCTGATTGGCGGCGACGGCATGGGTGACGACGCGCCCGCCGCGCAGGATCAGGAAATCGGTCACCGGCTCGCCGAGATTGGGGCGCTCGGTGATGGCGAGCATGTGATCGCGGCCCTTGGCGGCCGAGACCGCGACCAGATCCTGGTCGTTGAGGCGGGGCGAGGCGACCAGCACGGGGCGGGCGACCGAGATCTCGTCCAGCGCCAGCAGGCGCACGACGCCGCGCGGCGCGTTGGGCACCGGCGCGAGCCGCTCGGAGAGTTCGGCCCGGGCCCGGACCTCGATGGCGCGGGCGAGGCGGCCGATCACCACGTCGAAGACGCTGACCTGCTCGTCCTCCATCGCCGCGGCCGTGCTGATGAAGAGATCGGTGAGTCGCGAAAGGATCTGCGCGCGCTCGCTCTGGGAGCCGCGCAGCATCGTCGTTTCGAGGTCGCGCAACAGCGCATTCACCGCACTCATTCAAGCAATCCCGTCCAACGCAACTTTGCGCAGCCTAGCTGACAAGAATGACCATCGGGTTAGCGCAGCTTCGGAAACTGTCGCGCCACTGTCGTCGACTGTATGTGTCGAGCCGTCTCACGATCCCGGATCGGCAGACGCTGCGACGTCGGAAGATCTTGCATGCGCCGGCAAACCGGACTAAACAGCGCCCAACAGCTCTGGTTTCGGTGAATGCCGATGATCAAGAGCGGGCCCACCGGCCCGCTCTTTTTTATTGGCCCCAGCCCCGCCGGAGCGGGCGCGGTGCCGGGACGGGCGATCTCCGTCTTGCTCGTGCCCGGATTTCAGGGACTCAATCGGCTGGAGCGTCGAAACTCCAGGGCAGGCGACCGGACCATGAACGAGCCGACGGACAGCTACGGCCAGGATGAGCGCATCGTCGTCGAGGGCGGCGTCGCCTCGCGCGTCGCCGCGATCGTCGAGCCGGTGATCGCCGATCTCGGCTACCGGCTCGTGCGGGTGCGGGTCTCGGGCCAGAACGGCTGCACCGTGCAGATCATGGCCGAGCGCCCCGACGGCACGATGAATGTCGAGGGCTGCGAGGCGGTGAGCCAGGCGGTGTCGCCGGCGCTCGACGTCGACGACCCGATCCAGGTCCCCTATCATCTCGAGGTCTCCTCGCCCGGCATCGACCGCCCACTGGTGCGCGCCGGCGATTTCGCGCGCTGGGCCGGGCATCTCGCCAAGATCGAGACCAGCGAGCCTGTCGCCGGCCGCAAGCGCTTCCGCGGCATCCTGCGCGGCGTCGAGGGCGGTGACGCCCTGCTCTCCCGCGACGACGCCAAGAGCGAGGAAGAGCGCGACGTCGCCATTCCGATGCGGCTGATCGACGATGCCAGGCTCGTCCTGACCGATGCGCTCGTGACGGAATCGCTGCGGCGCGGCAAGGCCGGGCTGCCGCCGGAGATGCCGGCCGCCGATGACATCGCCACGCCCCGCAAGGGCCGCGGCAAATCCCTCGGTCCCCGCCCGGGCAAGCCCCGCGCGGCGGATTCCCAAGACAACCAAGAAGAGGAGTGAGCGCCATGGTCGTCAGCGCCAACAGGCTCGAACTGCTGCAGATCGCCGATGCCGTCGCCCGCGAGAAGTCGATCGACCGGCAGATCGTCGTCGATGCGATGCAGGACGCGATCGCCAAGGCCGCACGCTCCCGCTACGGCGCCGAGACCGACGTCCATGCCGAGATCAACACCAAGACCGGCGAGCTGCGCCTGGCCCGCCATCTCCAGGTGGTCGAGCAGGTCGAGAACGGCGCGACCGAGATCACCGTCGACGAGGCCAAGCGCCACAACCCGGCCGCCCAGATCGGCGACATCATCGCCGATCCGCTGCCGCCTTTTGATTTCGGGCGCATCGCCGCCCAGTCGGCCAAGCAGGTCATCGTGCAGAAGGTGCGCGAGGCCGAGCGCGACAGGCAATATGACGAATACAAGGATCGCATCGGCGAGATCGTCAACGGCGCGGTCAAGCGCGTGGAATACGGCAATGTCTTCGTCGATCTCGGCCGCGGCGAGGCGATCATCCGCCGCGACGAGATGATCCCGCGCGAGACCTTCAAGGTCGGCGACCGGGCCCGGGCCTATGTCTACGACGTGCGCCGCGAGCCGCGCGGCCCGCAGATCTTCCTGTCGCGCACCCATCCGCAATTCATGTCGAAGCTCTTCGGCCAGGAAGTGCCGGAGATCTACGACGGCATCGTCGAGGTGAAGGCGGTCGCCCGCGATCCCGGCTCCCGCGCCAAGATCGCGGTGATCAGCCGCGATTCCTCGATCGATCCGGTCGGCGCCTGCGTCGGCATGCGCGGCTCGCGCGTGCAGGCCGTGGTCGGCGAGCTGCAGGGCGAGAAGATCGACATCATCCCGTGGTCGCCTGACGTCGCGACCTTCGTCGTCAACGCGCTGCAGCCGGCGGAAGTCGCCAAGGTCGTGCTCGACGAGGAAGCCGACAAGATCGAGGTGGTGGTGCCCGACGAGCAGCTCTCGCTCGCCATCGGCCGCCGCGGCCAGAATGTCCGCCTCGCCTCGCAGCTCACCGGCTGGGACATCGACATCCTGACCGAGGCCGAGGAATCGGAGCGCCGCCAGAAGGAATTCCTGCAGCGCACCGAGATCTTCATGAACGCGCTGAACGTCGACGAGACGGTCGGCCAGTTGCTCGCCTCCGAAGGCTTCCGGACGGTCGAGGAGGTCGCCTATGTCGAGCCGACCGAGCTTTCCTCGATCGAAGGTTTCGACGAGGATACGGCGGCCGAGATCCAGAACCGCGCCCAGGAATATCTGGCCGCGATCGAGGCCGAGCATGACGAGAAGCGCCGCGCGCTCGGCGTCTCCGACGATCTGCGCGAGGTCGAGGGCATCACCACCGCGATGATGGTCGCGCTCGGCGAGAACGACGTGAAATCCGTCGAGGACCTCGCCGGCTGCGCCACCGACGACCTCATCGGCTGGACCGAGCGCAAGGATGGCGAGACCACCCGCCATGCCGGCTATCTCGACGGGTTCGACCTGTCGCGCCAGGATGCCGAGGCGATGGTCATGGCCGCCCGCGTCAAGGCCGGCTGGATCGAGGCGCCCGCCGCGATCGAGGAGCCCGAGGCGGAAGGCGAGGCCGCGGAGGCCTGATCGGGGATCGCGGCGATGGGACGATCGGCGATCTTGCGGGAAGCCCGGCATGACGGGCCGGAGCGGAGCTGCGTCGTCACACGCGCGGTCAAGGCGCCCGAGGATCTGATCCGTTTCGTCGCCGGGCCCGACGGCGTGATCGTGCCCGATCTGCGGCGCAAGCTGCCCGGGCGCGGCGTCTGGACGAGCCTCAGCGCCGGCACGGTCGCCGAAGCCGTCAAACGGAAGGCCTTCGAGCGCAGCCTCAAGGCGAAGGTCATCGTTCCGGCGGATTTGCCTGCGATGATCGACAGGTTGTTGGTCAGGGACGCGCTGCAGGCGCTCGCCATGGCCAACAAGGCAGGGCTGGTGCAGTCCGGCTTCTCCAAGGTCGAGGCCATGGCGGGAGCGGGGCGCTGCGCAGCGGTGATCGAAGCCAGCGACGGAGCGGAGGATGGGCGCCGGAAGGTGTCCCAGGCGCTGCATCGGGCCGGATTGGCCCGGGAATCCGAGGGTTTGAAGCCGCGAAACATCCCGGTCATATCATTTTTCGCGGCAACTGATTTGGAATTGGCGTTAGGGCGACCACATGTGATACATGCGGCGCTTGCTCCGGGACCGGCGGCTGAGGCTTTCCTCTCCCGCTGGCGTCGGCTCGTCCGCTACCGGACGGACGATGCCGGGGACGCAGGACCGGACGACGCTTCCGAGCCCGGCGACAGAGACGACCAGACGACCGAAGCGGCAGGACCGAAAGCGGCAGGACCGAAAGCATAATGAGCGATACCAAGACCCCGGGCGACAAGACCTTGACCGTCAGTCCCCCGAAGACGCTGACGTTGAAGCGGCCTGTCGAGCAGAGCACTGTTCGCCAGAGCTTCTCGCATGGGCGCTCCAAGCAGGTCGTCGTCGAAGTCAAGCGGCGCGTCGCTGGCCCGGATGTGAAGGATGCGCCGATCCAGCGCGCGCCCCAGCCGCAGGTCCAGCAGGCCGCTCCGCGTCCGGCCCCGCCGGCATCGCCGCCGCCGCCGCAGCGCCCTGCCGGCAGCATGCTGCTGCGCACCTTGTCGGAAGACGAGAAGGACGCCCGCCAGCGCGCCCTCGCCGATGCCCGCGACCGCGAGGCGGAAGCCCGCCGCATGGCCGAGGAAGAGGCGCGCCAGCGCGCCGCCGTGATCGAGCGCGAGCGCCAGGAGCGCGAGGCCGCTCTGGCCCGCCAGCGCGAGGATGACGAGCGCCGGCGCCAGGAAGAAGACCGCAAGCGCCGCGCCGAGAGCGCCGCCCGCCAGCGCATGGACGAGCCGCAGGCGCCGCGCCCGGCCGCCACCGATGCGCCCGCCGCCCCGGGGGCGCAGGCGCCCGCCGCTCCGGCCTCGCAGCCCTATGCCCAGGCCCCGCGTCCCGCGCCGTCCGGCCCGCGCGATTTCGCGCCGCGGACCCCGATGCGCGACATCGGTGCCCGTCCGCCGCGGCTGGATTCGCGTCCGCCGCGCCTCGATTCCCCGCGGCCGCCGCGTCCCGTCGATACCACCGCCCCGGCCGAGCCGGCCGTGGTGCGCCCGACGCGCCAGGCGCCCTCGACCGCTGCCCCGCGCAGCCGTCCCGACGATGGCGAGGCGCGTCCCGCCTTCCGTCGCCCCGGTGGCGGCCCGGCCGGCGCGCGTGGCGCACCCGCTCCCGCGCCCAAGACTCCCAAGGTCGGCGAGAAGCCGCGCGGCCGCCTGACGCTGTCGACGGCGACCGGAGGCGATGACGAGCGGACCCGCTCGGTCGCCGCCTTCCGCCGCCGTGTCCAGCGCATGACCGGCCACCGCGCCTCCGACGTCGCCAAGGAGCGCGTGATGCGCGAGGTGATCGTCCCGGAGACGATCACCATCCAGGAACTGGCCAACCGCATGTCGGAGCGCGGCGTCGACGTCATCCGCCTGCTGATGAAGCAGGGCGCAATGCACAAGATCACCGACGTGATCGACGCAGACACCGCCCAGCTCGTCGCCGAGGAAATGGGCCATACGGTCAAGCGCGTCGCCGAATCCGACGTCGAGGAAGGCCTGTTCGACACGCCCGACACCGACGAGATGCTGCTGCCGCGTCCGGCGGTCGTGACCATCATGGGCCATGTCGACCACGGCAAGACCTCGCTGCTCGACGCGATCCGCAAGACCAATGTCGTCACCGGCGAGGCCGGCGGCATCACCCAGCATATCGGCGCCTATCAAGTGACGACGCCGTCCGGTGCCAAGGTGACCTTCATCGACACGCCCGGCCACGCCGCCTTCACGGCGATGCGCGCCCGCGGCGCCAAGGTGACGGATGTCGTGGTGCTGGTGGTGGCCGCCGATGACGGCGTGATGCCGCAGACGGTGGAGGCGATCAACCACGCCAAGGCGGCGAAAGTGCCGCTGATCGTGGCGATCAACAAGATCGACAAGAACGACGCCAACCCGGACCGCGTGCGGTCCGAGCTGCTGCAATACGAGATCCAGGTCGAGTCGCTCGGCGGCGAGACGCTGGAAATCGACGTCTCGGCCAAGACCGGCAAGAATCTCGACAAGCTGCTCGAGGCGATCGCCCTGCAGGCCGAGCTGCTCGATCTGAAGTCCAATCCGGACCGTCCGGCCGAAGGCACCGTGATCGAGGCCAAGCTCGACCGCGGCCGCGGCCCGGTGGCGACCGTGCTGGTGCAGCGCGGCACGCTGCGCACCGGCGACATCGTCGTGGCCGGCGCCGAATGGGGCCGGGTCAGGGCGCTGATCGCCGATACCGGCGCGCAGATCAAGGAGGCTCCGCCCTCCATGCCGGTCGAGGTCCTGGGCTTCAACGGCACGCCCGAGGCCGGCGACCGCGTCGCGGTGGTCGAGTCCGAGGCGCGTGCCCGCGAGGTCACGGATTATCGCGAGCGTCAGCGCCGCGACCGCCTCGCCGCGCGCGGCGGTGCCTCGGGTGGCGGGCGTTCGCTCGCCGAGATGATGCGCGACCTCAAGGAGGGCGCCGGCCGCAAGGAGTTCCCGCTCGTCATCAAGGGTGACGTGCAGGGCTCGGTCGAGGCCATCGTCGGCACGCTCGAGAAGGTCGGCAATGACGAGGTGCGCGCCCGCGTGCTGCAGTCGGGCGTCGGCGCCATCACCGAATCCGACATCACCCTCGCCCAGGCTTCGGGCGCCGCGGTGATCGGCTTCAACGTCCGCGCGCATAAGGAAGCGCGCGAGGCGGCGGAGCGGGCTGGCGTCGAGATCCGCTACTACAACATCATCTACAACCTGGTGGATGATGTGAAGGCGGCGATGTCGGGCCTGCTGGCGCCGACCCTGCGCGAGACCATGCTCGGCAACGCCCAGATCCTCGAGATCTTCGCGGTCTCGAAGGTCGGCAAGATCGCCGGCTGCCGCGTCACCGACGGCACGATCGAGCGCGGCGCCAATGTCCGCCTGATCCGCGACAATGTCGTGGTTCACGAGGGCAAGCTGGCGCAGCTCAAGCGCTTCAAGGACGACGCCAAGGAAGTGGTGGCGGGCCAGGAATGCGGCATGTCCTTCGAGAACTACCAGGATATGCGCGCCGGCGACGTCATCGAGTGCTATCGCGTCGAGGAGATCAAGCGGACGCTGTGAGACGGGCCGGTCGTCCGGAAGCTGCGCCGGCGCGGCGCCGGACGACCACCACCGGCCCCTGCGCCTCTCGCGCCGCTTCTCCCGCGTCGCGTCTCTCGCGCCGCCGCGAGGATGTTTTCGTCCCGCCGCGGCGTCGAACGCCCGACTAGAACCCTGAACCGCTCATCCGGTCCGATCCCGGAGACCTGGAACCATGGCCAAACCAGCAAGATCATCCGGCTCGAACCAGCGCCAGCTGCGCATCGGCGAACTCGTGCGCCATGCGCTGGCGGAGATGCTGGCGCGCGGCGACATCCATGACGAGGTGCTGTCGAAGCATGTCGTCACCGTCCCGGAAGTGCGGATCGCGCCCGATCTGAAGCTCGCGACCTGTTTCATCATGCCGCTCGGCGGCGGTGACGTGAAACCGGTGCTGAAGGCGCTGAACGATCACAAGCGCTATATCCGCGGCGAGATCGCCCATCGGGTCAATCTGAAATACGCCCCCGATATCCGCTTCCTGGCCGATGAGAGCTTCGCCGAGGCCGAGCGGGTCGATGCGCTGCTCTATTCCGACAAGGTGCGCCGGGACATCCTGAAGCAGCCGCTGCGGCTGCCGCAGGATGGCGAGGCGCCCGACAGCGATACATCCGGCTCCGCGCCGCGCAAGGCCGAGAGCTCCGATGAGTGAGGCGCCGCTCGATGCCGCTTCGCTGCCGGACGAGCGCCAGAGCCCGTCGCAGCGCCCGAAGAAGCGCGACGTCCATGGCTGGGTGGTGCTCGACAAGCCGGTCGGCATGACCTCGACCCATGCGGTCGCCGTGGTGAAACGCGCCTTCGCGGCGAAGAAGGCCGGCCATGCCGGCACGCTCGATCCCCTCGCCTCCGGCCTGCTGCCGATCGCGCTCGGCGAGGCGACGAAGACCGTGCCTTTCGTCATGGATGGCCGCAAGGCCTATCAGTTCACCGTGTCCTGGGGCTCCCAGACCGAGACCGACGACACCGAGGGCAAGGTCATCGCGACCAGCGATGCCAGGCCGCAGGAGGCGGCGATCCTGGCGCTGCTGCCGCGCTTCACCGGCACGATTCTGCAGGTGCCGCCGAAATATTCGGCGATCAAGATCGCCGGCGAGCGCGCCTATGATCTCGCCCGCGACGGCGAGGATGTGCAGCTCGAGCCGCGGCCCGTCGAGATCGACGCCTTGCGCATCGTCAGCCATGACGGGGCGACGACGACCTTCGAGGCCGAATGCGGCAAGGGCACCTATGTCCGCGCCATCGCCCGCGATCTCGGTCTCGCTCTGGGCTGCCTCGGCCATGTCGCCCATCTCCGGCGCACCCGCGTCGGACCCTTCGCGATCGCCGACGCCGTCGCGGTCGATCGGCTGCGCGAAGGGCCGGACCAGGCGCAGGCCGCGCTGCTCCCGGTCAAGGCCGCGCTGGCGCTGATCCCGGAGATCGCGGTCAGCCGCGACGGGATGCTGCGGCTGAAGCGCGGCCAGAGCGTGCTGCTGCGCGGCCGCGATGCGCCGATCGACAGCGACGCCGTCTATGCGACCTCCGGCGGCGTGCTGATCGCCACCGGCTCGGTCGATCGCGGCGAATTGGTGCCGCACAGGGTGTTCAACCTCTAGGCACGGGGCTGTTTGCCGGCTTGAGGGCCTATTAACCGGTCCTGGACATAATCCGACAGGTCTATCCCGTCTGCGCCCGCAGACGCCGCCTGTCCGGAACCGCTCCCCATGATCTTCTCGACGTCCGTGCGCCGCTATCTGCTGGCGACGATGGTGGCGATCAGCGCCCCCGCTCTCGGCACACTCGGCTATCTCGGCTTCATCGCCATTTCGGATCTGCGCACCAATCATCGTCTGGCCGGGCTGGTCGAGGCCGACCGGGCGCTGCTGATCAGCGGCAATGCGATCCGCTCCGACCGCGGCAAGGTGCAGACCAGCCTGCAGGCCGAGGATGACGCGGCGGCGACGATCCGCACCGTGCTGGCGACCGGCCAGTCGCAGGTCGCCAGCGCGGTCGCGAGGCTGACCGCCGCCGATCTGCCGGGCCAGGCCGGGCTGGTCCAGGCCATCACCCAGGCGCAGAAGGCGATGGAAGCGCGCATCGGCGATCTCAACGCCGAAGCGGCCAAGCCCAAGGCGCAGCGCAGCCTCGCCGCCACCATGCCTTGGTACGATGCCGTGGGCGAGATCGAGGCGGCCCTGACCAAGGCCTCCGCCGCGGCCTCTCTGGCGGTGCGGCGCGAGGATCCGGTGCTGGCGGAGCTGCAGGCGATCAAGGCGGCCGGCTGGCAGATGCGCTCGAGCTATGGGCTGCAATGCTCGGTGCTGCGGCCGGCGCTCGGCTCCGGCCAGGCGCTGACCCCGGCGCAGATGCAGCGCTTCGGCGAATTGCGCGGCGCCAGCACCAGCGCCCAGAGCACTCTGGCGGGCCTCGTCGCCAGTCCCGGAATGCCGGCGAGCGTGGCGGCCAAGGTGACCACCGCCAACCAGCAGGTCACGGCGGCCAACCAGGCCATGGACCAGCTCGTCGCCAAGCTCGGCGCCGGCGGCGGCCCTGTGATCGCGGCGCAGGACTGGACGAGCCTGTGCAACGGCCCGTTCACGGCGATCGTCGCCGCCGTCACCGGCTCGCTCGACGAGATGCTGGCGACGACGGCCGAGCAGAGCAGCCAGGCGATGACCCGGCTCGCTCTGATCGGCGCGCTGCTGCTCGCGCTGATCGGGCTGTGCCTGTTGAGCTGGCGCGGCGTGCGCAAGCGCCTGGCCAATCCGCTGGTGGCGATGAACGCCGCTCTGGCCCGGATGCAGGCCGGCGATGTCGACCATCCGGTCCCGGCCGCCCCCTGCCCCGACGAGGTCGGCGCGCTGAGCAGCGCGCTCGAGGCCTATCGCGAGAATCTGTCGCGGGTCCAGATGCTGGAGGAGCAGGAGCGCGCCGCCGCCGAACGGCGCCTCGCCAGGGCACAATCGGTCGACGCCATCGTCTCCGACGTGACCGATATCGTCGCGGCGGCCGCGGCGGGGGATTTTTCCGCCCGCCTCCAGATCGGCGACGCCGATCCGCAGATGCAGAAGCTGGTGGCGGGGATCAACGAGATCAACGCCGTGGTGGATTCCGCCACGACCGAATTCGCGCGATCCCTGCAGGCTGTGGCGGGTGGGGATCTGACG
>NZ_LMRT01000002.1:0-406 GCF_001426225.1 Allobosea sp. Leaf344
CGCGACCTTCGCCGAGCCCTTGGTGATCGGGATGTCGTCGCCCGGGAAATCATACTTCGACAGGAGCTCGCGGATCTCCATCTCGACCAGCTCGAGCAGCTCCGCGTCGTCGACCAGGTCGACCTTGTTCATGAACACCACCAGCGCGGGAACGCCGACCTGGCGCGCCAGCAGGATGTGCTCGCGGGTCTGCGGCATCGGGCCGTCGGCCGCCGAAACCACCAGGATCGCGCCGTCCATCTGCGCCGCGCCCGTGATCATGTTCTTCACATAGTCGGCGTGGCCGGGGCAGTCGACATGCGCATAGTGGCGGTTCGCCGTCTCGTACTCGACATGCGCCGTCGAGATCGTGATGCCGCGCGCCTTCTCCTCCGGAGCCTTGTCGATCTGGTCATACGCCGTGAAC
>NZ_LMRT01000002.1:464-19130 GCF_001426225.1 Allobosea sp. Leaf344
CGTAGCCTCCGTCAGTCTGAATGTCGTCGATGTCTATCGAATGGATGATCAGGCGTATTTCGCCTGGACCTCGGCGGCGACCGCCGAAGGAACCTGCTCGTAATGGTCGAACTGCATGGTGTAGTTCGCACGGCCCTGGCTGAACGAACGCAGCTGGTTGACGTAGCCGAACATGTTGGCCAGCGGCACCATCGCATTCACGACCACCGCATTGCCGCGCATGTCCTGGCCCTGGATCTGGCCGCGCCGCGAGTTCAGATCGCCGATCACCGAACCGGTATAATCCTCCGGGGTCACGACCTCGACCTTCATGATCGGCTCGAGCAGGACGGACCCGCCCTTCTGCAGACCTTCGCGAAGACCGGCGCGCGAGGCGATTTCGAAGGCCAGCGCCGAGGAGTCGACCTCGTGGAAGGCGCCGTCCACCAGCTGGACCTTGACGTCGACCACCGGGAAGCCGGCGAGCACGCCGGAGCCGATCACCGAGTTCAGGCCCTTTTCGACGCCCGGGATGTATTCCTTGGGAACCGCACCGCCGATGATCTTCGACTCGAACTCGAAGCCCTTGCCGGCCTCGTTCGGCTCGATCACCAGCTTGACGCGGGCGAACTGGCCGGTACCGCCGGTCTGCTTCTTATGGGTGTAGTCGACCTCGGCGCGCTTGGTGATCGTCTCGCGATAGGCCACCTGCGGCGCGCCGATATTGGCGTCGACCTTGTAGGTGCGGCGCAGGATGTCGACCTTGATGTCGAGATGCAGCTCGCCCATGCCCTTCAGGATGGTCTGGCCGCTCTCCTGGTCGGTCGAGACGCGGAAGGACGGATCCTCGGCGGCGAGCTTCGACAGGGCGAGACCCAGCTTCTCCTGGTCGGCCTTGGACTTCGGCTCGATCGCGATGGTGATGACCGGCTCCGGGAATTCCATCTTCTCGAGGATGACGGGCTTCACCGGATCGCACAGCGTGTCACCGGTGCGGACTTCCTTCAGCCCCGCCAGCGCGACGATGTCGCCGGCGAAAGCCTCCTTGATGTCCTCGCGGTTGTTGGCGTGCATCAGCAGCATGCGGCCGACACGCTCTTTCTTGTCGCGGGTCGAGTTGATCACGCCCGCGCCGGTCTCGACCTTGCCGGAATAGACGCGGCAGAAGGTGATGGTGCCGACGAAGGGGTCGTCCATGATCTTGAAGGCGAGCATGGAGAAGGGATCCTCATCCGTCGGATGACGGACGGTCTCTTCCTCGGTCTTGAAGTCGATGCCCTTGATCTCGCCGCGATCCACCGGGGACGGCAGGTAATCGACGACGGCGTCGAGCAGGGGCTGGACGCCCTTGTTCTTGAAGGCCGAGCCGCACAGCACCGGGTGGAAGGCGCGGCGCTGCACCGCGGTGCGGATCAGCTTGCGCAGCGTCTCGGCATCCGGCTCCGTGCCTTCGAGATAGGCTTCCATCGCCGCATCGTCCATCTCGACGGCGGCTTCGACCAGCTTGTTGCGGTATTCGGCGGCCTTGTCGGCGAGATCGGCGGGGATCTCCTTCTCCTCGAAGGAGGCGCCCAGCGCCTCGCCGTTCCAGACGATCGCCTTCATCTTGACGAGGTCGATGACGCCGACGAAATCCGACTCCGACCCGATCGGGATCTGCAGGCAGACCGGCTTGCCGGCGACGCGGTCGATGATGTCCTGGACGCAGCGATAGAAATCGGCGCCGATCTTGTCCATCTTGTTGACGAAGACGATGCGCGGCACGTCGTATTTGTCGGCCTGGCGCCAGACGGTCTCGGTCTGCGGCTCGACGCCCTGGTTGCCGTCCAGCACGCAGACGGCGCCGTCCAGCACGCGCAGCGAACGCTCCACCTCGATGGTGAAGTCGACGTGGCCGGGGGTGTCGATGATGTTCAGCCGATGCTCGCGCCACAGGCAGGTGGTCGCAGCGGAGGTGATCGTGATGCCACGCTCCTGCTCCTGCTCCATCCAGTCCATGGTGGCGGCGCCATCATGCACTTCGCCGATCTTGTGCGACTTGCCGGTGTAGTACAGCACGCGCTCGGTCGTCGTCGTCTTGCCCGCATCGATGTGGGCCATGATGCCGAAGTTGCGATAGCGATCGATGGGATGGGAACGGGCCATGGTGGTGCTCTGTCTTTCCGGATCCGGGACGCCGCTTACCAGCGGTAGTGCGAGAAGGCGCGGTTGGCTTCCGCCATCCGGTGCGTGTCTTCGCGCTTCTTGACGGCATTGCCGCGGTTGTTCGCGGCATCCATCAGTTCGGAGGAGAGACGCTCCACCATCGTCTTGTCGTTGCGGCCACGCGCGGCCGAGATCAGCCAGCGGATCGCCAGCGCCTGACGGCGCTCGGTGCGAACCTCGACCGGGACCTGATAGGTGGCGCCGCCGACGCGACGCGAGCGGACCTCGATCGCCGGGGCGACGTTCTCGAGCGCGGTCTTGAAGACGGCGAGCGGGTCGCTCTTCATCTTGCCCTCGATGATGTCGAAGGCGCCGTAGACGATCCGCTCGGCGGTCGACTTCTTGCCTTCATACATCACCGAATTCATGAACTTGGTCACGATGATATCGCCGAACTTCGGGTCCGGGATAATTTCGCGCTTTTCGGCACTGTGGCGGCGGGACATCGTCTAGTCTCCGGTCAAATCTTCAACGCTGCGAACCGGTTGGCGCGACATGCGCAACCGATCGGGCAGAAATTACTTCGGACGCTTGGCGCCGTATTTCGAACGGCGCTGCTTGCGGTTCTTGACGCCCTGGGTGTCGAGCACGCCGCGCAGGATGTGGTAGCGCACGCCGGGCAGGTCCTTGACGCGGCCGCCGCGGATCATGACGACCGAGTGCTCCTGGAGGTTGTGACCCTCGCCAGGAATATAGCCGATCACCTCGAAGCCGTTGGTCAGGCGGACCTTGGCCACCTTGCGCAGCGCCGAGTTCGGCTTCTTCGGCGTCGTCGTGTAGACGCGCGTGCAGACGCCGCGCTTCTGCGGGCAGGACTCGAGCGCCGGAGCGGTGTTGCGCGCCTTGACGGGCGAACGCGGCTTGCGGATGAGCTGGCTGATTGTCGGCATTTAAGGCCTCTCGCTCCATTGAGCGTTTGGAAATCTCTGGTTCGCTTCCCAGCACGCCTGAAGACATGAGCAAAACGAAACCGCGCCATCGGCACCCGTCAGGGGAGCCTCAGGCGCGTCCGCCAAGCAGAGGAACACGAATTGCTCCGTGTTCTTGCGTCTCGCCATGTCGTCATTCGACGCTGGAGTTCCGAAGGCGTTTCGGCCGCGAAATTCGCTCGCAACAGAGGCAGAGCGACATACGTGTCCGACAACCATCGACAGTGGCGCGCTTATGACTCGGGGATAGATTCGCGTCAACCCCAAAACCGCAGGTTTCGCCGGGTTTTGGCGCGAAGAGCCCCCGCAGCGTCCCCCGGGCCGGCCGCGGTGCCCGGCGCGACCCTCTTGAAAAACGGAAAGGCCGCCCGAAGGCGGCCTCCCCTGTCTCGTCACCGGTCCGGCGCGCGCCGGGCCGGATCACTCCGCCGCAGGCAGGGCCGCCTCGACCGCCTTGGCGGCCGAAGCCGCGGCCTTGGCCGCCGCATCCGCCTTCTGGCCGACGATGAGATCGTCGCGACGCGTCGCCACCTGCTTGATGCGGGCGACCTGCGCGCCGGTGCCGGCCGGGATCAGCGAGCCGACGATGACGTTCTCCTTGAGGCCTTCCAGCGTGTCGTACTTGCCGTTGACCGCCGCCTCGGTGAGGACGCGGGTGGTCTCCTGGAAGGACGCCGCCGAGATGAAGGAGCGGGTCTGCAGCGAGGCCTTGGTGATGCCGAGCAGCACCGGCACGCCGGCTGCGGGCTTCTTGCCCTCCTCGCGCATCTTCGCGTTGATCTCCTCCAGCTCGATGCGGTCGACCTGATCGCCCGTCAGGATGTCGGTATCGCCCGACTCCGTGATCTCGATCTTCTGCAGCATCTGCCGGACGATTACCTCGATGTGCTTGTCGTTGATGCCGACGCCCTGGAGGCGATAGACCTCCTGGATCTCGTTCACCAGATAAGCGGCCAGCTCCTCGACGCCCTTGATCGCCAGGATGTCGTGGGGCGCCGGATTGCCGTCGAGGATATAGTCGCCCATCTCGACGACGTCGCCGTCCTGGAGATGGATGTGCTTGCCCTTCGGGATCAGATATTCGAGCTGGTCCGACCCGTCATGCGGCGTCAGCGTCACCCGGCGCTTGTTCTTGTAGTCCTTGCCGAAGCCGATCACGCCGGCCTTCTCGGCGATGATCGCCGCATCCTTCGGACGGCGCGCCTCGAACAGCTCCGCCACGCGCGGCAGACCGCCGGTGATGTCGCGGGTCTTGGCCGAGTCGGTCGAGACACGCGCCAGCACGTCGCCGGCCTTCACAGTGGCGCCCGGCTCCAGCGAGATGATGCCGTCGACCGGCAGCAGATAGCGCGCATCGCCGCCGCGCGGCAGCTTCGCGACCTTGCCGTCCGGGCCGAGCACGGTGAGCGCCGGGCGCAGATCGGAGGTCCGGGCCGAGCCGCGCCAGTCGACGACGACGCGCTTGGAGATGCCCGTCGCCTCGTCGGTCGTCTCGGTGATCGACATGCCGTCCACGAGATCCTCGTAGCCGACGGTGCCGTCGACCTCCGCCAGGATCGGGCGGGAATAGGGATCCCACTCGATCAGGCGCTGGCCGCGCTTCACCTTGTCGCCCTCGTCGACCCGCAGCTTCGAGCCGAACTGGACGCGGTGCACCGCGCGCTCGGCCCCGTCGGGACCGACGATGACGATCGCGATGTTGCGCGCCATGGCGATCAGATCGCCATCGGAGTTCCGCGCCGCATTGCGGTTGCGCATCTTCACCGTGCCCTCGAAATTGGACTCGACGAAGGACTGGTCCGCGATCGTCGCCGCACCGCCGATGTGGAAGGTGCGCATGGTGAGCTGCGTGCCCGGCTCGCCGATCGACTGCGCGGCGATGACGCCCACCGCCTCGCCCATGTTGACCGGGGTGCCGCGGGCGAGATCGCGCCCGTAGCAGGTGGCGCAGACGCCGTTCTTGGTCTCGCAGGTGAGCACCGAACGGATCTTCACCTCCTGGATGCCGGCCGCGTTGATCGCCTCGATATGGCTCTCCTCGATCATCGTGCCCTTCGACACCAGCACCTTGCCGTCGATATCCGTCACGTCCTCGGCGGCGGAGCGCCCGAGGATGCGGATGCCGAGCGAAGCCACGACCTGGCCGGCATCGATGATGGCGCGCATCTTGATGCCGTTATCCGAGCCGCAATCCGTCTCGGAGATGATCGCGTCCTGCGCCACGTCGACCAGGCGACGCGTCAGATAGCCGGAATTGGCGGTCTTCAGCGCGGTGTCGGCGAGGCCCTTGCGGGCGCCGTGGGTCGAGTTGAAGTACTCGAGAACGTCGAGCCCTTCCTTGAAGTTCGAGATGATCGGCGTCTCGATGATCTCGCCGGAGGGCTTGGCCATCAGGCCGCGCATCGCCGCGAGCTGCTTCATCTGCGCCGGCGAACCGCGCGCCCCCGAATGGCTCATCATGTAGATCGAGTTGATCGGCTTGTCGCGGCCGTGCTCGTCCTTCTTCACAGTCGAGATGCGGGCCATCATCTCCTGGGCGAGCTTGTCGGAGCACTTCGCCCAGGCGTCGACGACCTTGTTGTACTTCTCGCCCTGGGTGATCAGGCCGTCCTGGTACTGCTGCTCGTAATCCTTGGCGAGCGCGCGGGTGGTGTCGACGATCTCCCATTTGTTCTCCGGCACGACCATGTCGTCCTTGCCGAAGGAGATGCCCGCCTTGAAGGCGTGGGAGAAGCCGAGCGCCATGATGCGATCGCAGAAGATCACCGATTCCTTCTGACCGCAGCCGCGATAGACGGCGTCGATCATCCCCGAGATTTCCTTCTTGGTCATCAGGCGGTTGCTGACGTCGAAGGTCATGTTCGGATGCTTGGGCAGCGCCGTCGACAGGATGACGCGGCCGGGCGTGGTGTCGTAGATCTTGGTGTAGGGCTGGCCGTCCTGGCCGATCCCGGTCCAGCGATATTTGATCTTCGAATGCAGCGTCACGACCTTCTCGTGCAGCGCGTATTCGAGCTCGCCGAAATCGCCGAAGACCTTACCCTGGCCCGGCTCGCCATCCGAGACGATGGAGAGATAGTAGAGGCCGAGCACGATGTCCTGCGACGGCACGATGATCGGCAGGCCGTTCGCCGGGTGCAGGATGTTGTTGGTCGACATCATCAGCACGCGCGCTTCCAGCTGCGCCTCGAGCGACAGCGGGACGTGCACGGCCATCTGGTCGCCGTCGAAATCCGCGTTGAAGGCGGCGCAGACCAGCGGGTGCAGCTGGATCGCCTTGCCCTCGATCAGCACGGGCTCGAAGGCCTGGATGCCGAGGCGGTGCAGCGTCGGCGCGCGGTTCAGCAGCACCGGATGCTCGCGGATGACCTCGTCCAGGATGTCCCAGACCTCCGGCTTCTCCTTCTCGACCAGCTTCTTGGCCTGCTTGACCGTGGTCGAATAGCCCTTGGCGTCGAGGCGCGCATAGATGAACGGCTTGAACAGCTCGAGCGCCATCTTCTTCGGCAGGCCGCACTGGTGCAGCTTCATCTCCGGACCGACCACGATCACCGAGCGGCCGGAATAATCGACGCGCTTGCCGAGCAGGTTCTGGCGGAAGCGGCCCTGCTTGCCCTTCAGCATGTCGGCGAGCGACTTCAGCGGGCGCTTGTTGGCGCCCGTGATGACGCGGCCGCGGCGGCCGTTGTCGAACAGCGCATCGACCGATTCCTGCAGCATCCGCTTCTCGTTGCGGATGATGATGTCCGGCGCGCGCAGCTCGATCAGCCGCTTCAGGCGGTTGTTGCGGTTGATGACGCGGCGATACAGATCGTTCAGGTCCGAGGTCGCGAAGCGGCCGCCATCCAGCGGCACGAGCGGGCGCAGATCCGGCGGGATCACCGGGATGATGGTCATCACCATCCATTCCGGCTTATTGCCCGACAGCTGGAACGCCTCGATGATCTTGAGGCGCTTCATCAGCTTCTTCGGCTTCAACTCAGACGTCGTCGTCGCGATCTCATGCTTGAGATCGGCGTTGATCTGGTCGAGGTCGAGCGCGCGCAGCATCTCGCGGATCGCTTCCGCGCCGATCATGGCGGTGAAGGTGTCCGCGCCATACTCCTCCTGGCAGCGCACATACTCTTCCTCGGAGAGGAGCTGGCGGTCCTTCAGCGGGGTCAGGCCGGGCTCAATCACCACATAGGATTCGAAATAGAGGATGCGCTCGAGGTCCTTGAGCGGCATGTCCATCAGCAGGCCGATGCGCGAGGGCAGCGACTTCAGGAACCAGATATGCGCGACCGGCGCGGCGAGCTCGATATGGCCCATGCGCTCGCGCCGGACCCGGGCGAGCGTCACCTCGACGCCGCACTTCTCGCAGATCACGCCCTTGAACTTCATGCGCTTGTACTTGCCGCACAGGCACTCGTAATCCTTGATCGGCCCGAAGATGCGGGCGCAGAACAGGCCGTCGCGCTCCGGCTTGAACGTGCGGTAGTTGATGGTCTCCGGCTTCTTGATCTCGCCATAGGACCAGGACAGGATCTTTTCCGGGCTGGCGATCGAGATGCGGATCGCATCGAACGCCTGCTGCACCGGCTGCTGCCCAAAGAGATTCATGACCTCTTGCTTCATCGCCTGCTCTCCTGCCGCCGGCGGGGGTTTCTGGAACCGCCCTGCCCGGCCTTCATGCGATCGGCCGGCGGCGTGAGTGCCGCCGGCATGATGTCGTCTTCCGCGAACTGGCCGTGACGGCCGCTCGCCTTATTCGGCCGCTTCGGCCGGCGGCAACTCGCCGGGCCGGGGCTTGTTGTTGATCAGTTCGACATTGAGGCCGAGCGAACGCATTTCCTTGACGAGCACGTTGAAGCTCTCCGGGATGCCCGCTTCGAAGTTATCCTCGCCGCGCACGATCGACTCGTAGACCTTGGTGCGGCCCGCGACGTCGTCCGACTTCACCGTCAGCATCTCCTGCAGCGTGTAGGCGGCGCCGTAAGCCTCGAGCGCCCAGACCTCCATCTCGCCGAAGCGCTGGCCGCCGAACTGCGCCTTTCCGCCCAGCGGCTGCTGGGTGACGAGCGAGTACGGGCCGATCGAACGCGCATGGATCTTGTCGTCGACCAGGTGGTGCAGCTTCAGCATGTAGATGTAGCCGACGGTCACCTTGCGGTCGAAAGGCTCGCCGGTGCGGCCGTCATAGAGCGTCACCTGGCCCGAGCGATCGAGGCCGGCCTGCTCCAGGAGGCGCTCGATATCGGCCTCCTTGGCGCCGTTGAAGACCGGCGTCGCGATCGGCACGCCACGGCGCAGATTCTGCCCCATCTCGACCAGCTCGGCATCGTCCATCGAGGCGATGATCTCGTTGTCCTCGTAGACCGCGTCGAACGAGGCCCGCAGCGCCTTGGAATCATGCGCCTTGCGATAGGCGTCGAGCGCCTTGCCGATCTGCTTGCCGAGACCGGCGGCGGCCCAGCCGAGATGCGTCTCGAGGATCTGCCCGACATTCATGCGCGAGGGCACGCCGAGCGGATTGAGCACGATGTCGGCATGGGTGCCGTCCTCGAGGAACGGCATGTCCTCGGCCGCGACGATCCGCGAGACAACGCCCTTGTTGCCGTGACGGCCGGCCATCTTGTCGCCGGGCTGGATCTTGCGCTTCACCGCGACGAAGACCTTGACCATCTTCATCACGCCGGGCGGCAGCTCGTCGCCGCGCTGCAGCTTCTCGACCTTGTCGAGGAAGCGCTGCTCGAGGCGCTTCTTCGATTCGTCGTACTGCTTCCGCATCGCCTCGATTTCGGTCATCAGCGCGTCGTCGCCGACCGCGAACAGCCACCATTGCGAGCGCGGGAACTCGCTCATCCCCTCGCGGGTGATGACCGTGTCCTTCTTGAAGCCCTTCGGCCCGGCGAGGCCGGTCTTGCCGGAGAGGATCTCGGCCAGGCGCGCGAAGGTGTTGCGGTCGAGGATCGCCTGCTCGTCGTCGCGGTCCTTGGCGAGACGCTCGATCTCCTCGCGCTCGATCGCCTGGGCGCGCTCGTCCTTGTCCACGCCATGGCGGTTGAAGACGCGCACCTCGACGATCGTGCCCTGCACACCCGGCGGCACCCGCAGCGAGGTGTCGCGGACATCGGAGGCCTTCTCGCCGAAGATCGCGCGCAGCAGCTTCTCTTCCGGCGTCATCGGGCTCTCGCCCTTGGGCGTGATCTTGCCGACCAGAATGTCGCCGGCCGCCACTTCCGCGCCGATATAGACGATGCCGGCCTCGTCGAGGTTCTTCAGCGCCTCTTCCGAAACGTTCGGAATGTCGCGCGTGATCTCCTCCGGGCCCAGCTTGGTGTCGCGGGCCATCACCTCGAATTCCTCGATATGGATCGAGGTGAAGACGTCCTCGGAAACGATCTTCTCCGAGAGCAGGATGGAGTCCTCGAAGTTGTAGCCGTTCCACGGCATGAACGCGACGAGCACGTTGCGGCCGAGCGCCAATTCGCCGAACTCGGTCGAGGGACCGTCGGCCACGATGTCGCCCTTCTTGACGACGTCGCCGACGCGCACCAGCGGCCGCTGCGTGATGCAGGTCGACTGGTTGGAGCGCTGGAACTTCTGCAGGCGGTAGATGTCGACGCCGGGCTTGGTCGGGTCCATCTCGTCCGAGGCGCGGATAACGATACGCGTCGCGTCGACCTGATCGACGACGCCGCCGCGCCGGGCCGCGATGGCGGCGCCGGAATCACGGGCGACGACGGCTTCCATGCCGGTGCCGACGAAGGGCGCATCGGCGCGCACCAGCGGCACGGCCTGGCGCTGCATGTTCGAGCCCATCAGCGCACGGTTGGCGTCGTCGTTCTCGAGGAACGGGATCAGCGCCGCGGCGACCGACACCAGCTGCTTCGGCGACACGTCCATGAAGTCGACCTTGTCGACCGGGGTGACGATGACTTCGCCGGCGCGGCGGCAGACGATCAGATCATCGGTCAGGCGGCCATCCTTCATCGCGGCATTGGCCTGGGCGATCGAGTATTTCGCCTCCTCCATCGCCGAGAGATAGATGATCTCGTCGGTCACCACGCCGTCGCGGATGCGGCGGTAGGGGCTCTCGATGAAGCCGTATTTATTGACGCGCGCGAAGGTGGCGAGCGAGTTGATCAGGCCGATATTCGGCCCTTCCGGCGTCTCGATCGGGCAGATGCGGCCGTAATGGGTCAGATGCACGTCGCGCACCTCGAAGCCGGCGCGCTCGCGCGTCAGGCCGCCCGGGCCCAGCGCCGAAAGGCGACGCTTATGCGTCACTTCCGAGAGCGGGTTCGTCTGGTCCATGAACTGCGACAACTGCGACGAACCGAAGAATTCGCGCACGGCCGCGGCCGCCGGCTTGGCGTTGATCAGGTCCTGCGGCATCACCGTGTCGATATCGACCGAGGACATACGCTCCTTGATGGCGCGCTCCATGCGCAGCAGGCCGAGCCGGTACTGGTTCTCCATCAGCTCGCCGACCGAGCGGACCCGGCGGTTGCCGAGATGGTCGATGTCGTCGATCTCGCCCTTGCCGTCGCGCAGGTCGACCAGCGCCTTGACCACGGCGAAGATGTCTTCCTTGCGCAGGATGCGGACGGTGTCCTCGGCGTCGAGGTCGAGGCGCATGTTCATCTTCACGCGGCCGACGGCCGAGAGGTCGTAGCGCTCCGGATCGAAGAACAGCGACTGGAACATGTTCTCGGCGGTCTCGAGCGTCGGCGGCTCGCCCGGGCGCATCACGCGGTAGATGTCGAACAGCGCTTCCTCGCGGCGCGAGTTCTTGTCCACGTTCAGCGTGTTGCGGATATAGGGGCCGACCGTGATGTGGTCGATGTCGAGCACCGGGATCTCGTCGAAGCCGGCATCGGTCAACAGCTTCAGCGACTTCTCGGTGATCTCCTCGCCGGCCTCGGCGAAGACCTCGCCGGTCTCCGGGTTCACCAGATCCTCGGCGATGTACTGGGTGTAGAGGTCCTCATCCGTGGCGCGGAGGAACTTCAGCCCCTTCTCGGCCAGCTGGCGGGCGGTGCGGGCGACGAGCTTCTTGCCGGCCTCGACCACGACCTCGCCGGTGTCGGCGTCGATCAGGTCGACACTCGCCTTGAAGCCCTTCATGCGCTCGGCGTCGTAGGGAACGCGCCAGCCCTTGTCGTCGCGGGCATAGGTGATGTGGTTGTAGAAGCGGCTGAGGATCTCCTCGCCATCCATGCCCAGCGCGAACAGCAGCGAGGTCACGGGGATCTTCCGCTTCCGGTCGATGCGCGCATAGACGATGTCCTTGGCGTCGAATTCGATGTCGAGCCAGGAGCCGCGATAGGGGATGATGCGGGCGGCGAACAGCAGCTTGCCCGAGGAATGGGTCTTGCCCTTGTCATGGTCGAAGAAGACGCCCGGCGAACGGTGCATCTGCGAGACGATCACGCGCTCGGTGCCGTTGACGATGAAGGTGCCGTTATCGGTCATGAGCGGCATGTCGCCCATGTAGACATCCTGCTCCTTGATGTCCTTGACCGACTTCGCCTGCGTATCGGGATCGATATCGAACACGATCAGGCGCAGCGTCACCTTCAGCGGCGCCGAGAAGGTCATGCCGCGCTGTCGGCACTCGTCGACGTCGTATTTCGGCGGCTCGAAGGTGTATTTCACGAATTCGAGCAGCGACGCGCCCGAGAAATCGCCGATCGGGAACACCGATTTGAAGACCGACTGCAGGCCCTCGTCGCCGCGGCCGCCCTTGGGCTCCTCGACCATCAGGAACTGGTCGTAGGACGCCTTCTGAACCTCGATGAGGTTCGGCATCTCGGCCACTTCCTTGAGTTTTCCGAAGAACTTGCGGACGCGCCTGCGGCCCTGGAGCGAATTGACCATGATGTTCCTCGCAATCTCTCTCGGACGGCTCACCCGGGAGCCCGGGCGGTGCGGCGGCCAGGCCGCCGGGTGAGCCGTTCGGCGCAACAGCGCGCCGACATCGAACGAACGGGGCCTTTGCAACCCGGCCTTGTGCCGGAGGGCCCCACAACCTCTCCGCATCATCGCTGCGGAAACGACGCAACAGCCCCGGAGGCGGCAACCCGCCCCGGGACTGTGCTTGGCAGCTTAGTGCAGGACCGGCATCACGCCGGCCCGGATCACTTGAGCTCGACCTTGGCGCCGACGGCCTCGAGCTGCTTCTTGAGCTTCTCGGCCTCGTCCTTGCCGACCGACTCCTTGACCGGCTTCGGGGCGGCCTCGACGAGGTCCTTGGCTTCCTTGAGGCCCAGGCCGGTGATGGCGCGGACTTCCTTGATCACCTCGATCTTCTTGTCGCCGGCGGCGGCGAGAACGACGGTGAACTCGGTCTGCTCTTCGGCAGCGGCAGCCGGAGCGCCGGCAGCCGGGCCAGCCGCGACGGCGACGGCGGCGGCGGCGGAGACGCCCCACTTTTCTTCGAGCATCTTGGCGAGGTCGGCGGCCTCGAGAACGGTCAGCGAGGAGAGCTCGTCAACGAGCTTGGTGAGATCGGCCATGTGTGTGTTCCTAGATTAAGAGGTTCGAACTTGGTCAGGGGTAACGGGCCGTTCAGGCCGCATCCTTGTCGGCATATGCCTGAAACACGCGCGCGAGCTTCGCAGCCGGCGCGGTCGAGAGCTGGGCGATCTTCGTTGCCGGGGCCTGCAGGAGGCCGAGCAGCTTGGCGCGCAGTTCGTCGAGCGAGGGCATCGTGGCCAGGGCCTTGACGCCGTCGGGGTTCAGGGCGGTCTTGCCCATCGCGCCGCCGAGGATGACGAGCTTGTCGTGATCCTTGGCGAAAGCGGTGGCGACCTTCGGCGCCGCGACCGGATCGTTGGAATAGGCGATCAGGGTGGGACCCTTCAGCAGATGGCTGATGGACGCGACGTCGGTGCCTTCAAGAGCGATCTTGGCCAGTCGATTCTTTGCGACCTTCACGGTGGCGCCGTTCGCCTTCATCTCGCGACGAAGCTTCTGGAACTGCGCGACCGTCAAACCCGCATAGTGGGCCACGACGACGACGGAGGTGTTGGCGAACACCCCGTTCAGCGTCGCGACGGCATCTGTCTTTGCCGTTCTATCCACTGGGCTCTCTCCGGTAGGCGGCATGCCGAAGCCTGCCGCCGGTTGCACGTGTCGTTTCCTCGAGCCCCGGTTGACACCGGCGTTCTCGGAAGACGACGCTCAGTGCCCTGTCCCCTTTCCCGAGCCCCGAAGGGCCGCGATCGGGCGAGATGGTTCGAACCGTCCCCGGGATCCTGGGATCCCGTATAAGCTCTTGCACCGTCTATGCAGGCCTCTTGGCGAAATTATGCCCGCAGCCGAAGCCGCGGAGCACCTGCAGTCTCAGACAGGACTGGGCGATTCGGGCGCGACAATCGCTTCTCGCACCCTCGATCACCCATTCTTCGGCGGTTCCCCGCCGAAAAACGCGAAACGGACCCCTTCGTGGCGAGCACGCTGGAGCCCCATTCATGATGGAAACAGGCATGCGTCATAACGCCTTCGCCTGCTTCTGCCAAGTGGCGTCTCGACCTGACGAGATCAAGACGCCGCTTGTGCGATCAGCCAGCCATCACCGTGTTCGGCTCGATCTTGACGCCCGGACCCATGGTCGAGGAGATCGCGACGCGCTGGATATAGGTGCCCTTGGCGCCGGCGGGCTTGGCCTTGGCGACGGAATCGGCGAAGGCCTTGATGTTCTCGGCGAGCTTCTCGGCCGAGAACGAGACCTTGCCGACGGCGGCATGCACGATGCCGGCCTTCTCGACGCGGAACTCGACCGAACCGCCCTTGGAGGCGGCGACGGCGGAGACCAGGTCCATGGTCACGGTGCCGACCTTCGGGTTCGGCATCAGGCCGCGCGGACCGAGCACCTTACCCAGGCGGCCGACCAGCGGCATCATGTCCGGGGTCGCGATGCAGCGATCGAACTCGATCGTGCCCTTCGAGACGAGGTCGACGAGGTCTTCCGCGCCGACGATGTCGGCACCGGCCTTCTTGGCCTCCTCGGCCTTGGCGCCACGGGCGAAGACCGCGACGCGCAGCACGCGGCCGGAGCCGTTCGGCAGGTTGCAGACGCCGCGGACCATCTGGTCGGCATGGCGCGGATCGACGCCGAGATTCATCGCGACCTCGACGGTCTCGTCGAATTTCGCATTGGCGCGGTCCTTGACCAGCGCGACGGCCTGGTCGAGCGGGTAGAGCTTGGTGCGATCGATGCCCTCACGGGCCTTCACGACGCGCTTTCCGATATGTGCCATCGTCAGATCCCCCTCAGCCCACGACTTCCAGGCCCATGGACCGGGCGGAGCCGGTGATCATGGACGCGGCCGATTCGACGGAATCGCAGTTCAGATCGGCCATCTTCTTTTCGGCGATCTCGTTGATCTGCGCGGCGGTGACCTTGCCGACATTGCCGCCGCGACCCGGCGTCTTGGAGCCGGAGGTCAGGCCCGCGGCCTTCTTCAGCCAGTAGGAGACCGGCGGCTGCTTCATCTCGAAGGTGAAGGAGCGGTCCTGATACGCGGTGATGATCACCGGGATCGGCATGCCCTTCTCCATCTGCGCGGTCTTCGCATTGAAGGCCTTGCAGAACTCCATGATGTTCAGGCCGCGCTGACCCAGCGCGGGGCCGATCGGCGGCGAGGGATTCGCCGCGCCGGCCGGAACCTGAAGCTTCACGTAACCCGTGATCTTCTTCGCCATGATGGCTGCTCCTGTCGTATCGCCTCGACGCCTATCGAAACGACGACGCCCCGCCCGGGAACAGCTTTCGCCCGGGTGCGGGGTGGTTGCAGAGCGTGGTGCGGCAGGATACCCCGGTTGGCGACCGGCAGGCCTTCCACGCATGTGAGGCCGGGGCTATGGCATATCCGCAGCGGCAGGGGAAGCGCTTTTTGCGTCTGCGAACGCCTCGGCCGGCGCCAGAGCGCGGTGGCCGCCGCGCTGGATGTAGTCGCTCAGCGCCAGCCCGATATGCACGCCGACCAGCGCGATCATGCCGAAGGCGAGCCAGGCATGCAGCAGGAACAGCCAAGGGTAGTCCCCCGCCCCTTCCGGCCAAATCCCCGGCAGCGACAGGCCGAAATAGACGCCGCGCGCGCCGAAATCCGAGATCCCGGCCAGGCCGAGCAGCGGCACCGCGACGAGACAGGCATAGATCAGCCCATGCACGAGCCGACTGCCGGCGCCCCGCCGCCAGCGCCCCGCGATCTGGGCGAGCAGGCGATAGGCGAGCCGGCCCAGCACCAGCAGGAACAGGGTGGCGCCGGCCGTCTTGTGGAAGGTGTAGAGCGCGTCGACCAGCGGGCCTTCGCCGATCTGCTTCATCAGCACCCCGGTCACGAACAGGGCCAGCACCAGCAGCGCCGAGAGCCAGTGCAGCAGCACGGCTGGCTTGGGAAAGGCCCGCAGCCGGCCGAGGCCGATAGGCTGCGCCGCCGCCGGATGGTGCCGGCTCACCGCCATCTCGCTCATGCCTGGGCCCTTTGCCGAGTCTGCGCGACATAGCCGCCGACCGCCTCCCGCAGCGCCGCCGCCTGGTGGCGCAGATCATTGGAGGCGTCGGTCACCGCCGAACCGGTGCCGCGCCATTGCTCGATCATGCCCGCGACCTGGCCGACCTGCTCGGCGACGTCGCGGACGTCGGTGGCGGTCCGCGTGGTGCTGGAGCTGATCAGCCGGGCGCTCTCCTCCTGCTGCTGCGCCAGCCCCATGATGGCCGCCGCCGCGCGATTGACCTCGTCGACGGAGGTCACCAGCGCGCCGACTCGCTGCGACATGCCCCCGGCCGCATGGCGGACGGAGGCCAGGCCGCGCCTCACCTCCTCGGTCGCCAGCGCCGTCTGGGCGGCGAGCTGCTTCACCTCGGAGGCGACGATGGCGAAGCCCCTGCCCGCCTCGCCGGCATGGGCCGCCTCGATCGTCGCGTTCAGCGCCAGGAGATTGGTCTTGCTGGCGACGCGCTCGATGATCGAAATGACGAGATCGATGCCGCGCACCGCATCGCTCAGCACGGCATTGTCGGAGGCGGCGGCGGCGACGGTGTCGCGCGCCCGTTCCGCGACATGCGACGTCGCCAGCGCCTCGTCCGCCGTGGTGCCGAGCAGCTGCGAGACCTGCTCGATCGAATGGGCGACCGCATCGACATGGCTCGCGGCGTCATCGGTCGAGCGCGCCACCGCAGCCGCCTTGGCATCGACGAATTGCGAGACCTCGGCGAGGTCGCCCGAAGCGAGCGCCATCCGCGCGGCATGGCTCTCGATCGCGCCGGCGATCAACGCGATGCGCTGCTGGAACGCTTCGCTCTCCGCCTGGATCTGCCTTTGGCGGGTCATCGCATCCGATAATTGCGAGAGCCGCGCCTCGGCACCCTCGCGCTGCCGGCGCTGTTCGAGCAGATGCTGCATCAGGGCCCGCCCGAGACTGCCCATCTCGTCGCGTCTCAGCGCCAGGCGCTCCAGCGTCGTGGCGTGCATCGCCGGCGCCGACAGCGCCTGCGCCATGGCGACGACCGGGCGGACCAGCCAGCGATATTCGAAGCCGACGATCAGCGCGCAGACGAACAGGCCGAGCAGCGACAGGAGGATCTTGTTCTGGCGGGCATTGGCGAGCTGGTAGGAGAGCCGCCCGGTCACCCCGGCCAGCGCCTCGGTGACGGCGGCGCGAAGCGCCAGGCGGCGCTGCTCGGCCTCGACCAGCGCCTGCAGCGCAATCTCTCGCGACGAGCCGTTTTCCGCCGCCGAGAGGCTGGCGAGCATCAGCCCCGCGGTCTCGCGCAGGCCGGGCTCCGGCAGGACCAGGCCGGACAGCGTCTGCACGGCGGTCGCGAGATCGGCCGGGTCGGGAAGGGTTCCGGCCCGCGCCGCAGCGAGCGAACGGCCGATGACGGGTTCGGCCGCCGCGATCCGCTCCAGCGCCGCGGCCTGGCCGGCGATGCTGCCGACGAAGCCCGAGACGCGATGCGAGCCGATGATCTCGGTGGCCGCATAGAGCAGGACGAGAACGCCGAGCAAGGCGCCCCAGAGGGCCATGCGCTGGTCGGCCGTGGCCTTGAAGTGTCGTGGAAACATCGCCGCCCGCAGCTGAACCTGCCGCGGACGGTGCGGGGTCCGGCTTTATGCCGGGTTAACCAAAAGCCACTTCACGAAAACGTCATACGGAACGCGAAGCTCAGATCTTTTCGACCTGGCCGTATTCGAGCTCGACAGGCGTCGCGCGCCCGAAGATCGAGACCGCGACCTTGAGGCGGGCGCGGGCATGGTCGACATCCTCGACGACGCCGTTGAACGAGGCGAAAGGCCCGTCGGCCACCTTCACCTGCTCGCCGACTTCGAACACGATCGTCGGCTTCGGCCGCTCGATGCCCTCGGCCACCTGGCCCTTGATGCGCATCGCCTCATGCTCGGGGATCGGCATCGGCTTGGCCTTGTCGGCCCCGAGGAAGCCGGTGACCTTCGGCGTGTTCTTGATGAGGTGATAGACCTCGTCGGTCATCTCGCATTTCACCAGCACATAGCCGGGGAAGAATTTGCGCTCCGCATCGACCTTCCGGCCGCGGCGCACCTCGACGACCTTCTCGGTCGGGACCAGCACCTCGTCGAACTTGTCGGCGAGGTTGCGCTGCGCCGCCTGGTCGCGGATCGACTGCGCGACCTTGTTCTCGAAATTGGAATAGGCGTGGACGATGTACCAGCGAGTTGTCACAGGATCTGTCTCCGCTCAACGAGCGCCGAGGATGAGGCCGAGCGACCAGCGGATGATCGTGTCGGTGAAGAGGAAGAACAGGCTCGACACCACGACCATGGCCAGCACCAGCCCGGTGGTGATCAGCGTCTCGCGCCGCGACGGCCAGGTGACCTTCGCGGCTTCGTTGCGCACTTCCTGGATGAAGCCGAACGGGTTGGACTTTGCCATGGCGCCATAACCTGTGGGTTCCGAACCTCCCCGCCAAACAGGCTTGCCGGGGGCCGATTCGCACGTCCTGAAACATTCGCGGCGCGGGGCTCAGGGAGCCGCGCGCCGTCTTGACCAGCCTCTTACATCGCTGCGCAGCGTAAGCCAAGCGGTTTTGAGCCGGAGCATCATCCGCCGCGAGCCCAGCGGACGAGGCCTTTCCGCCGGCACGGGATTCGCGGCTGCGCTGCGATCGGGCGGCGGCGGAGGCCGTTGCTGGAGATGGGAGGCCGGGGATCCGGCGGGGCCAGTCCGGGGCGCGACGCGCCTTCCGAAGGACTGGCAGGGGCGGTAGGGCTCGAACCTACGACAACCGGTTTTGGAGACCGGTACTCTACCAACTGAGCTACACCCCTGTAGTCGGCGGTTGTTTGCCTCAAGCGCCGCGGCTTTTCAAGTCGAAAGTGGCAGGCCGTGTCACGCGGTCCAGGCGGGCCCGCCTCCCGGCGATTTCGCGGTGCGCACCGGAGGCGTCATGCGGCGGACATGCGAAAGGGCGGTGTCGCCACCGCCCTTTCCTCATCCCGTGCCCTGCGCTTCCGCTCAGGCGATGATCGAGGCGACGACGCCGGCGCCGACGGTGCGGCCGCCTTCGCGGATGGCGAAGCGC
>NZ_LMRT01000003.1:0-5263 GCF_001426225.1 Allobosea sp. Leaf344
GAAGGGCTAGATGCGGGCCGCCTTACGCAAAGGCGAGATCCGCCAACTGGCTGCATCGTCGAGTTCATCGAAGCATTTGCTGATGTCCGCTTGTCGGCATTGAGTCAATGTCTAGTTGTGGCGCATTCCAGCCGGACGTGGCGGATTACCGGAAACGACATGTGCAGTCTCGGTGATGAACGCTCACAGCTCCACTCTGCAAAGCGAGATGGTCCTGTGGCGCATCAGCTCAATAAAATCGACAGTCGGGTCACGATCGCTCGTGATCTTGTCTAGATCCTCTCGGTTCTGGCTTTAGTCGCTCGCACGATCCACTAGAACGAGCGCACAAGGTACTGGCTGACGGCGGCGGGGAAGAGCTGGAAGGGAGTGTTGTCACGCGAAAGACATTGGGATCGTGCGCCATATCCGATAGTGAGTAACCCGCGTGCCGTTCCCCATCTCAGGAAATCTCCCGTGACCCACAGCAATCCACTGTCGTGGAGCGCCGATAGCCTCCGTCTCGCGATCAGCGCGGCCGGCGTGGCCCTTTGGTCGTGGAACGTCACGAACGATCACTTCTCGATGGACGGAAACGGCTTTGCGCTATGGAACCTTCCGCAAAGTGAAACCGTCACGTTCGAGGATCTCTCGGCCCATATCCATCCTTCTGATCGCGAACGGGTACGGTCGGCCTTCGTTGCAACGCGGGCCATCGTCGGTGCCTATGAGATCGATTTCCGGATCGTAGTAGATGGCGAGATCCGCTGGATCTCCGCGCGCGGCATCGGCGATGACACCGCGGTGCACATGGGACTGGCCTATGGCATCTTCCTCGACGTGACGGGCCGGAAGCAGGCCGAGGAGGGCCACGAGCTTCTCGCTGGCGAGATGAGCCACCGAGTCAAGAACCTGCTGGCTATCGCCATGGGGCTCACGCAGCTCACGTCTCGGTCGACGACGACTGCGAAGGAGATGGCGGTGGAGTTGATCGCCAGGCTCGCGGCCTTGGGGCGAGCTCACGACCTGGTTCGCCCGCTCCCTGGCCATCAAGGGACTGCCGCCTTGCTTGGCGACCTCGTGGCGGTCGTGCTGTCACCCTATGAGGATACCGGTGCCTTCAGCGGCCGCATCCGCGTCGCCGTCCCCCGTATGGGGGTGGGGGAGGCCACGGCCACGACGCTTGCTCTGGTTTTCCACGAGTTGGCAACCAACTCCTTGAAGTACGGGGCGTTGTCGTCTGATCTAGGACAACTTGACATTTCCGGAAACAACGAGGGCGAGGACATCCGGATTATCTGGACGGAACGCGGCGGCCCTGCTGTCACGGATGGCGAGCGCCCGGCAGGATACGGCAGCCGCCTGGTCGAACGCAGTATTGCCGGCCAGCTTGGGGGGGCGATCGATTACAATTGGTCGCCAGGTGGCCTGATCGTGACCTTGCGTGTGAAGGCCTCGAAACTGTCTAACTAGGCAGCTTCGAGAGGACTTTCAGGATATCCTCCTCGCGGTATGGCTTCGGCAGGAAGATCGTGTCGAAGGGCATTTCCTCCGCGCTGGGCAAGACGCGCCCAGATGCCAGGATCAGGATGACGGGCGGCCAGCGCTCCCGGACCGCATGCATCAGCTTCAGTCCATCCATTGAACCTCCCGGCATTTCTATGTCCGAGAAGACCACGCGGATCTCGGGCCGCGCCTCGAGCAGAGTGATAGCCTCGTCGGCGTCAGCGGCCTCGATAACGTCGTGGCCGGCGTCTTCGATCATTCCGACCGTACTCATGCGAATGAAGGGCTCATCCTCCACGACTAGAACGCACGTTTTTGTCATGGGGATCTTTCGGCGGTTCAACCGGATGTAACTGCCGAAGGGTGGAATGGTTGCATAGAGCCTTGCTAGGCTCATTGTCGCGGCCAAAGCCCGCCTAAGCGCTTCTCATGAGCGAACCCGTGACTGACGCCATTGCCCAGACGATGCAGGAAGGAAATGTTCTTGGGCGCCTCCGCTTAATGCATCGGCCGAATGATCATAGTTGGCACAAGACCTTCTCTCGTCTGCGATTATGACCGCCCGAGTTTTCCGTCCACTCGCCCCTCGCAGCGTCATCCTAGACGATCCGTATTAGTCAAGGTTCATGTGGCCGAGACAGCGAGGCCCGTCCCCTTGTTTATCTGGTGTGCCCGGGCTCGGCAAAATGGCGCAGGGTTCTGGGCCTTTGCGATGGGACTGGATACCGGTATCGATTGGTTCCGAATTTGCCGACTGAGGAATATGTAAGATCCACTGCGCTTCGAACCGACAGGTTTACCAGTGCCTACGGTAGTGTCTGATTGTCGGACGGTTGTTGTAGTATACGGCGCGCCGAAATCCGGCTCGAACGACTGGTCGTCCGTAATATCCACGATAGTAATAACCGGCGCCGTCTAGGTAATTTACAGTCTTCGCGCTGTAATAATTCTGATCTCCATAACTTACTACGTTTTCTGGATAGCAATATACAGTGCCGCAATAAATCGGGGCGGTATAGAAATCGTAACCGGCTACGTCATTAGCATAGTAGCTATAGGCACGGGGAGCGTAGGTGTAAGTCGGTCCGTAGCCATATCCGCTGCCGTAGTAGGCGGCACCTGCTGCGAGGCCGACACCAACCGCGAGGGCGCGACCGCCGTAGTAGCGGTTGCCATAGTAAGCGCTACGGTATGCCGCCCCGCGGTATGCACTACGATATCCAGCGCGGTATGCGCCGCCATACCGACTTCGGTAACTCACCCCAACGGCTGCCCCACGGTATCCGCCACGGTACGCAACGGCCGCACCACCCCGATATCCACCGCCTGCGCCTACTCCACGGCGTTGAGCTTCAGCATCGCTGGCAGTGAAAGCACAGCCGGCCACTCCAATAGCGATTGCAAGAGGGACTGCGGAAAGCGATTTCATGGCATACCTCAACGCCCGTGAGTGGTGTGCAAGCACAGTGGGCTCGTCTGTGCGCCACTTCGACCACGCGGCATGTCCGTTACGCATTTTGCCGGATCCACGCAGCGGGCAGCATCAGCCGGCAAGTTCGCTGTCCATAATTCCGCTTTCAACAATGAACGTCGTTTTGATGGCGCATGCCGTATCTCGACAATGCCGGATTGCCTCAGGCTTGAGTACTGTCCTCAAGTACAGGTTCTAGACCGCAGGAATTCGCTAGAATTCTGATAGCGCACTGGGGGGTCGGCAACCGCGTCAGCAAATGCTTCCTGAGCGCTGTCTGCGATTGGGACGGTTAGAGCTTCGCGGAGAAGCTAAACTAGGAAAATACGATGATTCTCCAATCTATGCTGGCAGGCGTGTTAGCATTCGGGATTCCTCTCGAAGCTCTTGCACAGGCACAGGCACAGGCGCAGGCGCCCGTCCGATCGCCTGAATCAGCGCCTGTGGCCATCGGAGTTGATCAGCCGCTATCTGCCGCAGGGCAACTTGACGCCCTCTTGGCTCCTATAGCGTTGTATCCGGATGCTTTGCTAGCGCAGATCTTGATGGCTTCGACCTATCCACTAGAGATAGTGCAGGCAGAGCGATGGCTAGCGTCCAACAAAAATAACAAAGAAAATCTGACAGACGCCGATCTACGCAGTCAATCTTGGGATGACAGTGTCAAGGCACTTGTATCCACGCCGTCAGTTTTGGAAATGATGAGCAAAAATCTGGAATGCCAAGGGATGATTCGAAAGCTCCACCAGAGTCTCCAATTTTATAGCGGGCTCGCATTAACGTTGGGGCGTCGAGTCGGACAGGCCAACCTGGTCCGCAATAGTGCTAGCATCGTTGGAGAAGTTGCCGCCCGGAAGCCAAGGCGCAGGATGAGAGTATGGCTTGCACAGGCTCATCCTCACGCTTGAGAATGAACCTGCGCAGACATTCCACGACGGAAACTGATTCCAGCTACCTAAATGTGTTCTATGTAAACCGCTTCCGAAAATGTCAGTTCGACCAAGTCTCCACGCCTAAATTGGGCAAATGCATTTCTCAAGGCAGGGTCAATGACGCGTGTTTTTCGAAGGCCGCTCGGGCCCAAGTAGCTCACGATCCCGGCGTTGGGATCGAACTGCTCAATGCGTGCTGTGAGCGTCAGAGAACGCGCCACGAATTTGTCAGGCAGGTTCTGAAAATATCCGTCACTCACAAATGCATTGTACGTGATCCCGGCGCTGGCGCCTTTTCGTGCGCGTTCAACGCTCAGGGCTACACCTTCGATACGGCTGATCTGTAGTCGATCGCCCGGCCTGACGTTCCTCAAGTTACCAAAAACAGGAGGGACGAAAACCTGCCACGTATACCTTCCTTGCCTAACCGTAGCGAGCCGCTCCTCTGGCGAGATCGAGACTACCTGGACCTGAATCCGGTCGATCTCCACGGGCCCAACGCCCGCTACCGACACCGTATCGGTGATGATCAGGGGTCCGCACCCGGCGCACCCGAGCGAGATGACGAGGGCAAGTGGGTAGCCGATCGATCTTAGCATTTCAAGCCTCCAAAAATCCACAAAATTTGTCGCATTCCGTAGACTAGCGGCGCTCTATGAGCTGCCTGTTCTTAACCGCGTTCCGTATTTCAGATTCTAGCCCGTCTATCAAATTCTGGTATTCTATTTGTATACCCACATTTCCGGGAGCGGTTGTTGTTTCAAGGCGCTTCAGGACTTTTGACGCTTCGGCCAAATCTCTGCACAAGGTACGAAACTGCTCGCTTTCAAAAGCGAGTGCTTCAAATTCTTTTCGCTGCCTGGGCACCAGCCTTAAGGCAAATAGAACCTCAGGTTCCATCAGAACGAGCCCTGCCCAGAGTACAGCTGCAGTTGGCGGAGCGGGCCAACAATTTATTATAGGTCCGTTCGCATCGTAATGAGTATCCATCACGAGGAAATCGTAGTCTCTACCACTGCCCAACGAAGCTCACAGCTAAAAGCAATCAAAAATGTGGTAGAGCTGGGTTTGACTATTTGACGTAAGTTATGCGGCTGCAAATACATTCGAAACTCCCGCAATTGGAGCTAGCTGGCGCTGTGCGATTTTGATCAGTTGAGGCACCTGTATCCGTTTCTAATTGGCTTGGATGCTGTTATCCGTTGAACCCGATCCTAGTATGCCCCGATTTGTGGTGCTGTAACCTGTACCTGAGGACAGCGCTCTCGCGCGCGCCGGCGATGCCGGCAAGGGTTTTGCGGTGGTGGCATCCGAGGTGCGCACCCTGGCGCAGCGCTCGGGCGAGGCGGCCAAGGACATCTCGGCGCTGATCTCC
>NZ_LMRT01000003.1:5356-15997 GCF_001426225.1 Allobosea sp. Leaf344
TGGGCTCGCTTCGAGCAAGATCGGCCAGCTCAACGACCTCGTCGCCGCCTTCCGCACCGGACAGGAGCTGGCGGCGCCGCAGCAGCGCGTTCAGGCCCCGGCCCAGGCTCCCGCGCGGGCTCCGGCCCCCGCCCGTGCCCCGGCACCGGCACGCCGTCCGGCCTCGGAGCCCGAGCGCCTGCGCGCCATGGCCGAAACCGCCTTCACCCCGGCCAGGAAAGTCGCCAACAGCCGCGGCGGCGACGCCGGCTCGGAAGCAATCTTAACAAGTTTCCTTAGAAACTGCAGACGGGGGATTTGCGAATCGCGAGACATCTGCTGTTTTGCTTCACATAACGGAAGCGCCTGATGAGCGGAAAGGGGCCGTGATGCTTGAGAGTGATCGAGACCTTATCGAGTCTGCCGCGGCCGTCGTGTCCGCGTATGTGTCAAACAATAGTGTTACAGCCGCCGAGCTTCCTGGCCTGATCGGTCGTGTTTATGATGCTCTGTCGGCGTTGGGAAAGGAGCCTGATGCGCTTCCTGTTAAGCTACTGGTTCCTGCTGTTTCGATTAAGAAGTCGATCACGCCTGATTACCTGGTTTGTCTTGAGGACGGGCTTCAGTTCAAGTCGCTGAAGCGGCATTTGCAAACCAGATACGATCTCTCACCGGAACAGTATCGGGCGAAGTGGTCGCTGCCATCCGACTATCCGATGGTCGCGCCGGCTTACGCTGAGAGGCGTTCCGCTCTCGCTAAGGCAATGGGGCTCGGACGCAAGGCGGGCTCGTCGGTTAGGAAGCGTAGATAATAGACCACGGTAACCAGTCAGGGGAAGGTACGGGATTTCTGCGACTGCTCGTCCTTTGCTAACCGCCCACCAGCTCCAACACGTCGTCAAGCCAACGAGCGACTGGTCGAGGCGGTGAACGCTGCTGTGCCATGCTGAAGGAGTTAGCAGTCAGCGAGGGCAGCGTCATTAAACCGGAATTGCCTGAGGTGCCGCGATTCGTGACACAGTATGTCACCAGGATAATAGCGTTCTTAGCTCAAAAATCCTCTCTATCCTGCGCCATTTCTTCCCACAAAAGAGCCTGCGAATACGCGATCGATTGGTCTCGTTGTTCGGGCGTCAAGGGGTCTTTGAATATATATGGTGGTTTCTCTCCAACCCCGAAGCACTCATACAGGACGTACCAACCGTTGCTGAACATGCAGTGGCTTTTCGGGATGCCCTTTTCAGGAGTCCAGTCAGTGGTATCAAAGTCATAATATACATCGCAATTGATCCAACGGTTCGCGTTCGGATCTTGAAGATATTGGCAGGCAAAATCGCCATAGTGCACCTCTCTCTTTGTCTCTCTGTTTGCCGTCATTGCGGCTCAGCAGATGGCCGCCCGTTCCGGGATCGGCTCGGGCAGATAGTAGCGCCGAGATAGCGACAGAGACAGAGAGTGTCATCGGCCACGCAGCCGACGGCGACCAATTGCAAGACTGGATGTCGCTCGACGAGGCAAGCAATGCCTTCCGAGATCAAAGGGTGATCATCGACGATGGCTACAGAACGCCTATCCATCTCACCCTCCCAAGCATGCGGGACGGCCTACGGTAAGTCGACTGAAGGCGACTGTAAATAATGGGTTAAGGCCTTGGTTAAGTTGTTCGCAAGGGGGGGTATCCACACCGCAACTGCGCACCAGGAGCGGGACTCTACTGCCACGCGGATAGACTGAGACGAGGTCGAAGTAGGCCAGTCTTTGGAAGATTTCGTTTGGGGCCATGGTCCGCTGTAAGGACGACAGAAGGTCGGATCGAAAAGCCCCCGGGAACCAATACTCGCAGGTGATCGGGCTCGGTTGGATTTGCGTTCTCGAATACCTGCACGACAATCCACCCTTCACCCGCCACAGGTCCATCCTGTGTTCCTGGGGCCGCACTAGTCCAAATCGCCCAGTAAAATCCTGGTTGGCTTGGTCGACCTGCAGTCATAAACCTTGTCCCGCCGCGAATTTCGCCGGAGAATAAAGCAATGTGCGGCCGCGACAAGACGCTGCCGCGCGGCAGACTTCCGGAAACCAGTAGCTGTCTGCCGCCAATTTTGTCCTGATCTGCTCGCGCTGAACGAGCGCGACTTCGCGAATTGGCATGTCGGCCGATCCTTCAGGATTTGGCGATCGCCATCGAGTGGAAGCTTTGGAGAGCCCTCCGGCAGGCGACCCGAACCAAGTGGTTGGGAGAGCTTTCGCGGCAATGATCGAGCACCATGCGGCGTGGATAGCTGTGGAGAGCCATGTTGGCTACCGCCACCCGGGCACGCTTCCGGATGAGCGTCTATGGGCCAGGGACGAGGACATGCTTGACGCTTTAACAGCGGGGCCAAGCCGTAAAGCGGGCGTCGGAACGAAGAATTCCTCGTCAACAATCGTCACGAATCTGTGTGCCCTCCTCGCCGACGAGATTTCGCCGAGTAGCTTCGCTAGGACCGCACGGAAACGGACATTCCGTATCATTGCGGATCGGCTGTCACCTCGATGCACGGAGCAATCGATGCTGCCCATTTCCACTACACGCCGCGGCCTGTTGATTGCCGGGGCCGCCTTCGGCGCGACGGTGCTGACGGAGGGCGCGCCGGCACTTATCCAGTCGGCGCAGGCGAAGGGTTTGGCGCCGACCGACTCGATGCGCGGCGGCGCCAATAATTATCGGCCGGGTGCACCTATCGTCGAACGCATCGGCAATGGCGGCTTCTGGATGTCCGGCACGGTTCGCCGGGCTGGAGACGGCGCACCGTTGGCCGGCATTCGCATCCAGATCTGGGCCCATACCACCGAGGGCTACGAGACCGATGCAAGAAGCCATGGCGCGACGCTGACCGACGCCAATGGCGTGTTCCGTCTTGAGATGCCACAGATCATCCCGGCTTTCGGGCAGGCGCACGGCCATCTCGCCTATGATGGTGGAGCCTTCAAGACCGTGTTTCTGCGCCCTGTGATGCAGAGTTCCCATGACAAGAGCCTCAAGGCTGACTTCGTGCTTCAGTCGGCGTGAAACGCATGCCGTCATTCAGGGCGGCCCTCATCTGGGCCGTTGTCGCGGTCGCACTGATCGTTCCGCTCGCCCTCGCTGCGACAAGCCCGCTGCTCGCGTGGCGTGGGCCGACCTATATCGTGGCCGGTTTCGCTGGTGTCTTGGCGCTGGCGCTGGTTTTGCTGCAGCCCCTGCTCGCGGCCGGGTATCTGCCGGGGTTCCCGGTCCCGCGCGGGCGTCGGTTGCATCGCTGGGTGGGGGCGGCGCTCGTTGCAGCAATCATCGTTCATGTCGCCGGGCTCTGGCTGACCAGCCCGCCCGACGTCGTCGACGCGCTTCTCTTCGACTCGCCCACGCCGTTCTCGGCCTGGGGCGTCGTCGCCATGTGGGCCGCTTTCGCCGCGGCGCTGCTCGCCGCGCTGCGCCGGCCGCTGCGCATCAAACCGCTGCTCTGGCGTCTCGGCCACACCGTGCTCGTCGTTTTGGTCGTCCTGGGTGGGGTCGTCCACGCGCTGCTGATCGAAGGGACGATGGGCAGCAATTCCAAGCTCGTGCTCTGCGCGCTTGTCGTCGCCGCCACCGCGGTCGCGCTGGTCGATCTTCGCGCCTGGACGTTGCTGACACGACGAAAGCCGCAAGCCCGGCGCTAAAAAACTGCCACCTGCACAACCCACCAGCACCGATGCAGTGTCGGCATTAGCGCATACGTTAATGGACGCACAGATGATCTCTTTGGCCGGATACCATGGGACCGAGGATCATGGGCGCCCTCCGCGCTCGTCTGAGGCCGTCTATCTGAAGCTCAAACAGGCGATTCTCGACAACCACTATCCGCCCGGGGCTCAGATCTTAGAGAGCCAAATCGCCTCTGAATTCGAGGCCTCCCGCACGCCTGTGCGGGAATCCTTCGTTCGCCTCCAGCAGGAGGGGCTGCTGGAGATCGTGCCGCGGCACGGGGTACGCATTTCGGCGTTGTCGCCGGGCGACATGCGCGAAATCTACGAAGTTCTTATGTCGCTCGAGCCGACCGCGGTCGAACTGCTCGTGGCGCGCCGGCCCGACCGCGTTGAGTTGTCCGGTCTTGTCCGGGCCTGCGACGACATGGAGAAGGCGTTGGCGGGTCCGCAGCCTGATCTCGTCGCCTGGGCCATGGCCGATGAGCGCTTTCACATGAGCCTCGCCAGGCTATGCGGCAACAAGCGGCTCGCCGCGATGATCCTGACAGTATGGGACCAGGCCCATCGCGCACGCATGTTCACGCTGTCGCTGCGGCCTCTGCCCCTACAATCGACCGCCGAGCATCGCGCCGTGGTCGATGCGATCCTCGCCGGTGACGGCGAACGCGCGCGCGACCTCTATTTCGCCCACCGAAAGCGGGGCGGCCACGAACTAACCACCATCATCGAACGCCACGGAATCCAGCGTCTATGACACCGAATTCGTTCCATCTCGCGGTGATGCCAGGTGAAGGCATCGGCATCGAAGTCATGGAGGCGGCTTCCGCCGTGCTCGCAGCCGTCGAGGACCGGTTCGGCCTCTCATTCCGGCCCGAGACGATCCCAGGCGGCGCGCATCACTACCGCGAGACCGGAGCGACCCTGCCCAAGAACGGCATCACCCGCGCCGGTGAGGCCGACGCGATCTTGTTCGGTGCGATGGGTTGGCCCGATATCCGCTACCCCGACGGCACCGAAATCGCGCCGCAACTCGATCTGCGCGTCGCCTACTCACTTTTTGCCGGAGTGCGCCCGATCCGCGCCATCCCCGGCGTGCGGCTGGCGCTCGCCGACGAGCGCGCCAAGACGATCGACCTCGTCATCGTGCGGGAATCGACCGAGGGGATGTTCGCCTCGCGCGGCAAGGGCGAGATCATCGACGACCGCGAAGCGCGCGACACGCAGGTCATCACCCGCGCGACGACGGAAAAGCTGACTGAGTTCTGCTGCAACCTCGCCCGCCGGCGCCGCGAGAGCCGCGGGACACCGGGCCGCGTCACGCTGGTCGACAAGGCCAATGTCTTCCTCTCCTTCGCCTTCATGCGGAAGGTCTTCTACGAGGCTGCGGCCAATCATCCCGATATCGATGCCCGCCACCACTATGTCGACGCGATGGCGCTCGATCTCGTGCGTCGGCCCTGGGATTTCGATGTGCTGCCGATGGAGAACCTATTCGGCGATATCCTGTCGGATCTCGGCGCCGGCTTGATCGGCGGCATGGGCTTCGCGCCCTCGGCTGATATCGGCGCGGCCAACGGCATGTTCCAGCCGAGCCATGGCACGGCGCCCGACATCGCCGGGCGGGGCATCGCCAACCCGACCGCGATGATCCTATCCGCGGCGATGATGCTCGACTGGCTCGGCGAGACGCGCGGCAGCCAGGCGGCCGTCGATGCCGGCCGCGCCATCGAGAAAAGCGTCGATCATGCCTTCGGGACGCTCGGCCTGCGCAGTCACGACATCGGCGGCTCCAACGGCACGGTCGAGATCGGCCGGGCGGTCGCCGAGCTCATCCGCAGCGGCGAGGCGGATCCGCAATGACCGGGAGGTCTCAGTCATGACGATTGCGGTCGCCATCGCGGGCTGCGGCTATTTCAGCCGCTTCCATCAGGACGCTTGGAGCCGGATCACGGATGTGCGCGTCGTCGGCATCGCCGATCGCGATCCGCAGAAGCGCGCCGCCGCCGCGGCCCTGTTCCCGCAGGCTCGTGCCTTCGCCGAGGCGGAAGTGATGCTCGACGAGACGAGGCCCGACCTGATCGACATCGTCACGCCGCCGCAGACCCATCTCAACCTCGTGCGGGCGGCGTCGAGGCGCAAGGTGGCGATGATCTGCCAAAAACCGCTGGCGCCGGCTCTGCCCGAGGCTCAGGAACTGGTCGAGACGGCCGAACGGGCCGGCGCGCTGCTCGCCGTACACGAGAATTTCCGATTCATGCCCTGGTTCCTGGAAACCGCCCGGCTGATGACGGCCGGGGCGGTGGGAACGCCGCTGAATATCAGCTTCCGCCTGCGGCCGGGCGACGGCCAGGGCCCCGACGCATATCTGTCGCGCCAGCCCTATTTCCAGACGATGCCGCGCTTCCTCATCCACGAGACCGGCATCCACCTCATCGACGTCTTTCGCTTCCTGATGGGCGAGATCACCGGGGTGTTCGCACGGCTGCGGCGGATCAACCCGGTCATCGCCGGCGAGGACGCCGGTCTGGTGATCTTCGACTTCGCCAGCGGCGCGGCCGGCCTGTTCGACGGAAACCGCCATGTCGACCATCCGGCGAAGGATACGCGGATGACGAATGGCGTGCTGCTGGTCGAGGGCACACAAGGCGTGATCCGGCTCGACGGTTTTGGACGCCTCTTCGTCCGCCCGCGCGGAGGGGACGAGTACGAGCACGCCTATGACTGGGAGGATCGCGGCTATGGCGGCGACTGCGTCTACCGGCAGTCGCGCCACATCGTCGACCATCTGTCGACCGGCGCGCCGCTGGTCAATTCAGGCCGCGACTACCTGCGCAATCTCGACATCGAGGAGGCGATCTACCGCTCCGCGGCGGAGGGCCGCTTCGTTTCGCTTTGAGTTCCACGAGAAGGCGGCGCCAAAGCCGCCCGGCTGGCCGAACACCACCACATCCTGGGAGGATATGATGACCAACAGACGCGATCTCTTGAAGGGCTCGGCCGCGGCCGGCCTCGCCATCACCGGCTTTCCTACCATCCTGCGGGCGCAGAGCGCCAAGGTGCTGCGCTTCAGCCACACCGACACCTCGGTCGGAGCGCGCCAGCAGGCGGCGGAGATGTTCGCCGCCGCGGTCGAGAAGTATACGCAGGGCCGCTACAAGGTGCAGGTCTACCATTCGGGCCAGCTCGCCAACGACGCCAAGTCGCTCGACCAGCTCCAGATCGGCGGGCTCGATTTCGCCGTGACGGGCGTCGTGACCTTCACCCCGCATGTGAAGGATCTTTCGCTGATCGCACTGCCCTACCTCGCCGAGAACTACGAGCAGGGCTGGAAGCTCTATGACACCTCTCCCTTCATCGCCAAGCAGGCCGCGGCGCTGCCGGCCAAGGGCATGCGGATCATCGGCAACTGGGAGGCCGGCTTCCGCTGCTTCACCACCAATTTCCCGCTGAACAGCCCGGCCGACGCCAAGGGCAAGAAGCTCAGGATCGCGCCGGTCGAGATGATCCGCTGGATCATGGAATCGATCGGTTTCTCGCCGGTGGTGATGCCGGTGACCGAGGTCTATCTCGGCATCCAGCAGAACACCGTCTCTGGCCAGGAAAACCCGATCGATACGATCTTCTCGCAGCGTTTCTACGAGGTGGCAAAATTCATCACTTTGTCGAACCACGTCTATTCACCTCTCTGGCTCGCCGTGGGCGAGCGCGCGTTCAAGGGCATGACGGCGGGCGACCAGGAGGGCGTGATGAAGGCCGCCAAGGAGGCCGGCGACTGGAACCGCCGTGAGGTCCGCGCCAATGACGATAAGTTGCTGGCCGAGATGACGGCCAAGGGCGCGACAATCGTCAAGCCCGATCTCTCCGCCTGGAGCAAGGCCGCCGAGGGGGCCAACGAGCGCGCCCGCAAGGAATTCGGGGCGGCGGCCGTCGATCAGATGATCGGGGAGGCTGCGGCCATCCGCAAGGCCATGGGCTGATGGCGACGCCCGACATCGGGGCCGCGGTCGGGTCGTTCTATTTTTACCGTCCCGGCCGGCCTGAACCGGCGGTCCTTCGCCTGCTCGGCGACGCGATCGATATCGTCGTCACCGGGCTCGCGGTCGTGCTGCTGCTGGTCATGTTCGCCAATGTCGCGGCCCGCGTGCTGCTCAACAGCGACATCGCCTGGAACACCGAGTTCGGAGAGTTCGTGCTGCTCTGGGCGACCTTTCTGGGAGGAGCCTCGGCGGCGCGGCGCGGCGCTCATATGCGCATCACCGAGTTCGTCGAGGCGATGCCACCGGCCTGGACCCGCGTCGTCGAGATGGCGACGCGGATCGGCGTTATTGTGCTGCTCGGCTTCCTTGTCTGGTACGGCTGGAACATCGCGCAGGGCACGATGGAACAGGAGATGACGGTGCTGCACTGGCCGATGGGCGTGCAATACCTCGCCATGCCGGTCGGCTCAGGTCTGGCGCTGGTCTACGTCATCTACGAGGCGTCCCTGCTGGCGCGGGGCGAACCGATCCCTCAAGAAGCCTTCATGGACTAGGAACATGGTTCTCGCCGTCATCTGCGCGATCTTCTTCGCGCTCGCGCTACTCGGCATGCCGCTGGTCTGGGCGCTGCTTCTTACCACGATCTCGACGATCTGGATCTTCGGCCAGGGCTATCCGCTGGAAGCGATCTTCCTGTCCTACCTCTCCAGCGTCGAGCCGCTGCATCTGGCGGCGATCCCGCTCTTCATCTTCACAGGCGAACTCATTACCCATGGCGGCGTCGGCAAGCGGCTGATCGACTTCGCCCGTTCGCTGCTTGCCTTCATGCCGGGCGGGCTCGGCGTCGTCACGGTATCCGCCTGCACGATGTTTGGCTCGGTGTCGGGATCGGCAGTCGCCGACTCGGCCGCGATCGGCTCGATCATGGTGCCGCGCATGGCAGAGCGCGGCTATCCACGCGCCTTTGCCGGCGCGCTGATCGCGGTCGCCGGCACCATCGGCGTGCTGATGCCGCTCTCGATACCCCTGCTGGTCTATGGTTTCGTCGGCAACGTCTCGATCCGCGAGTTGCTGGTCTCCGGCGTCTTTCCGGCCTTCACCCTCGCGTTTGCACTGATCCTTCTGTGCATCTGGAAGGGACGTTCGCTCGGCTGCGACCTTGGCGGCGCGATGCCGAGCCGGGCCGAGATCTGGCGCAGCTTCGTCGCGATCCTGCCCGCCTCGGGAATGCCGGTCGTGATACTTGGCGGCATTCTGAGCGGCATCTTCACGCCGACGGAGGCCGCCTCGGTCGCGGTTTTCTACGGGCTCGTTCTGGCACTCTTCGTCTATCGCGAGGTCAAGCCGCGCCAGGTTCCGGAGATGCTGCTGCACTCCTTCCGCACCAGCGCGGTGGTCATGCTCGTCGTGGGTGCGACCGGGGCCCTGTCCTGGCTGATCACTGTCGAGCAGATTCCCGCCAACCTTGCCGCCGCGATCCTGCATATCTCGGAGAACAAATACGTCTTCCTGCTTTTGCTCAACATCGCGCTGATCCTGGTCGGGATCTTCCTCGAGCCCCTGCCGTCGCTGATGCTGACGGCGCCGCTCTTCATACCCACCGCCAAGGCCTTCGGCATCGACCCGGTCCATCTCGGGCTGATCATGGTCTTCAATCTGGTGATTGGGCTCTACACGCCGCCTGTCGGCGGAACGCTGTTCGTCGCCGCCAAGATCGCGCGCGTCGGCATGGTCGCGATCTCGCGCGAACTGATCCCGATGTTCGCGATCGCGCTCGTCGTTCTTTTCACCGTCACCTATGTCGAGGCGATCCCGATGACTCTGGTCTGGTTCATGCGCGGATGAACCAGATCCCGCTCTCCGAAGTCTCGTTGCTCGGCGAGGGGCTGGTCCGCCCCGAATGCGTTCTGGCGACGCAAGCCGGTGATCTCTACACCGCCGACTGGCGGGGCGGTGTCGCGCATCTGAAGCCCGATGGCTCGCAAGCTCTCTACGCAGGTACGACGGCCGATCTTCCCGAGGGGCTGCGCCCCAATGGCATCGCGCTGGAACCCGACGGTTCCTTCCTGATCGCCAATCTCGGCACCGAGATCGGTGGCGTCTGGCGGCTGGCGCGGGATGGCCAGGTCGCGCCCGTTCTCACCGAGATCGACGGCCAGTCCATTCCACCGTCCAATTATGTGATGCGAGACCGCGGAGGGCGGCTTTGGCTCACCGTCTCGACGCGAGTCAAGCCGCGTTCGCTGGACTATCGACTGGATTCATCGACCGGCTTCGTCGTGGTGCTGGACGAACGCGGCGCGCGGATCGTCGCCGACGGGCTGGGCTTCACCAATGAATGCCAGATCTCCCCGGACGGACGCTGGCTTTATGTCAACGAGACCTATGGAAGGCGGCTCAGCCGCTTCCCGATCAGCCCTGGAGCGAGCTTGGGGTCAAAGCAGGTTATGCATGAATTCGGCGAGGGCCAGTTTCCCGATGGCTTGGCTTTCGATGCCGAGGGCCAGGTTTGGATCGCCGGCGTGATCTCGAACCAGCTTCTGCGGCTCGACTCGGAGCGTAGTACTGTCGAGACCATACTCAGTGAGACGGACGCTGAGCATGTCGCATGGGTCGAGAAGGCTTTCCAGGCCAATAAACTGGGCCGCCCTCACATGGACACCAATCCCGCGAAGAAGCTACGCAACCTGTCGAGCATCGCATTCGGTGGCACGGACCTTCGAACCGGCTATCTAGGCTGCCTGCTGGGCGACCATATCGCCCAAGTTCGACTCCCGGTGACCGGGGCTGCACCCGTCCATTGGCACTATTGAAATTAGCTGGTCTTGGCCATGCAACCCGTCGCACGGTCCAATTGCGCCACAACTTGACATTTGCTCAATGCCGACAAGCGGACATCAGCAAATGCGTCGATGATCTCGACGATGCAGCCAGTTGGCGGATCTCGCCTTTGCGTAAGGCGGCCCGCATCTAGCCCTTC
>NZ_LMRT01000004.1 GCF_001426225.1 Allobosea sp. Leaf344
CTCGACGATGCAGCCAGTTGGCGGATCTCGCCTTTGCGTAAGGCGGCCCGCATCTAGCCCTTCTGCCTGTGCGAACCGGTTCGGGTCGACTCACCTCATTGCTGCACCGTATCGTTAGGCCGCCTCCCAAACCTGATTCAGGATCCGAGCGGCCAGCGCGGCCTTATCCTGCGGCAGGAAGCGGCCATAATGGTTCTGCACCATCTCAGGAGTGTCTTGGATCGCGTAGCTCGCCTGTTCGTAGGAGCCAGTCTGCTTCAAGATATGCGTCGCTAGCACGTCGCGTACGTTGTGCGGCCCGTGGGGCAGTAGGCCCGGGATCGCGCCTCGCCCGGTGAAGGGATTGTAGATTCCGTAGCGCTGGATCGTCAGCCGCCACGCTTCGTAAAAGGTGGTCTGGTCGTAGGCCGCGTCCGAGCTCGTTCGCTTGATCGTCTTCACGAAGAACGTGCCGGGGTCCTCGGCGCCTGCAAGCAAGACGCGGCGGTGGCGCGAGACGTAAGCGTCGATGTGCTGGTAGAGGCCGCCGAGGTCAGGCAGGACCAGTCGAAACGGCTTGCTGCCAAAATAGGACGATGTCGCGTTCTTGAAGGCGACGGATGGGATCAGGACCTCCCAGCCGCTGTCCCGCTCGCTCCAGCGCAACTCGCCTCGCTTGAGCTCCTCCAGCTGTCGTTCCAAGCGGGGAGGCTGACCGCGCGGACAGACCATGAGCTGACGGAGGTTCTTTTGCCGAAGCCCGAGGTGCAGGCCAAACCGCAGCATCAGGAATGAGCGTACGGCCTCCGCAGACTGCCGAGGGTAACGCAAGGGATCGGGCATCCGGTTGAGGATTTCTTCGGTGATTTTGCGATATTCCCCGACGGGACTATCGGCTTCGAGCACCGGCATGATCGGCTCGAACGGATCGCGGTGAACGCGGGCGACGCGCTGGATCTCCTTCACGCGTCCGGTGGCGTGCTTGAAGAAGGCGTCGCAGGCGCCATGCCAATCGGCCTTCGCCCGCTCGATCTCCTCCGGCGAAACCAGCCCCGGGATGGGCTGGACGCGATAGACGAGTTGTCCGTGCTGCCGGAGCCAACCAGTCTCTTGCCGTGTCAGGGCCAGCGCGATGCGGAGCATGTCTATCTCCCAAGCGGTATAGAAGCCGCGCTTCCGCTCGCGCCACTGGACGTACCAGTCCCAGACGCCGGGGAAGACGAGCAGGCCGAATGTTAGGTGCCGGAGCGGTACGCCATAGCCTCGGACAGCGCCGTTGGGCGAGGCCGCCAGCGCTCCCAGCATCAGGCCGAGATGCTCGATCTTCTGGGAGGTCGTTTCCTCGCCCCAGACGCCGTTCCGCTGCAGACCGAACGCCGTCAGCGTCGAAGTCTTGAAGCGGACCAGGCTTGCCATCTCCATCGTGAGCTGAGGCGGGGCTTCGACCACGCC
>NZ_LMRT01000005.1 GCF_001426225.1 Allobosea sp. Leaf344
GCGGCGTCCGAGCAGGTCTCGGCCACCTCCGAGGAGCTCGCCGGACAGGCCGAGCAGCTGCAGGGCACCATCGCCTTCTTCAAACTCGGCGAGCCCGGCCGCCGCGGCGGCGCCCAGCCGGCGCTGGACGTGGCGGTGAAGCAGCTGCGCGGCAAGGCCCAGGCCATGTCCTCTGCGCTGAAGCCGAAGAAGGCACCCGCCTCTTCAGCGGCGCGCACACCCAAAAAAGTCGCCAATGGCGGCTTCGCCTTCGACCTCGAGGACAGCAGCGATCAGCAAGACGCTGCCTTCCTGAGAAGCTGAGGTCGATCCCCTCCGCCGCCCCGCGAGCCGGGGTGGCGGAACCCTCCGCCTAAACATCGGGAACCTGCAGATGCGTATCACCATCAAGACAAAGCTTGCCGGCGCCTTCGGCGTCATCATTGCCCTCGCGATGGCTGCGGGTGGACTAGCCTACATGAAGCTCGACGAGATGACGCGGACCCAGGCGGTGCTCGTCGACTGGACCGGCCGCCTCGACAAGCTCGGGCAGATCCGGTCGAACCTGAACGCGTCGATCCGGGCCGAGAAAAACGCGATCCTCCTGTCCGACCCCACAGAAATCGCGAAGCGCAGCGCGACAGCCGTCGAGGGCCGGGAACGGGCAGGCCAGTTGGTCGCCGAATTGGCGGAAACCGCCATCCCCGACGCGAAGAAGCGCTGGCAGGAATTCATGCCGGTCCTGGCTGAATTCGCTGCCGTTCAGAAGGAGGTGCTGAGCAATGCCGCGCTCAACTCCGGCGTGCGCGCGGCTGAAGTCTGGTCGAAGGAAACGCTGCCGTTGAACACGGTCATCTCGAATCTGGTCAACCCCATCATCGCCGAACTCTCCCGCGACGATGCAAATCTCGGGCAGGTCCGTGCAGCGCTGGCGCTCCAGACGGTCCGGCTGGACTGGCTGCGGATGACGCGGGCGACGGGTACCCTGTTGAGCGCGACCAGCGTCGCCGACCTCGAGAAAGCCGTCAGCACACTCACGCAAAACGGTCGTGACCTGTCGGCGCGGCTGGAAGCGCGGCTGCGTCTGATGGACGCCGTCGGCATTTCGCACGCGCCTCTGCTCAAGGCCTATGAGGATGGCATCGCCAGCATGAACAAGGTTGTGCGGATCGCGGCCGAAGGTGGCAACATCAAAGCAACCGAACTCTCGTCCGGCCGCGGCATGACCATCGCGGGCACGATGATGGGCCTGCTGGGCCAGCAGATCGACATGATCAAGAAGACCGCGGCGCAGGCGGCGGCGGAAGCCGATGAACAGGCCGACATGGCCAAGCGGCTCCTGCTCGCCATCCTCGCGGCGACCCTGGTGATCGCGACCAGCGCCGCCTTCTGGATCGCGCTCAGCATCAGCCGCGGCCTGTCGAGCGCGGTGAGCCTCGCCGATGCGGTGGCGATCGGCGATCTCAGCCAGTCGATCACCGTGAAGAGCGACGACGAGATCGGCGATCTCGTCAAGGCGCTCAACAGCATGACCGAGAACCTCAACGCCACCGCCAATGTCGCCGATGCGATCGCCTCTGGCGATCTCGCCGTGGCGACCAAGCCACTCTCCGACAAGGACCGGCTCGGCATCTCGCTCGAGAACATGGTCACGCGGCTGCGCGAGGTCGTCGGCCAGGTGAATGCCGCGGCCGAGAACATGTCGACCGGCTCGCAGGAGCTCTCGGCCAGCGCCGATCAGCTCTCGCAGGGCTCGACCGAACAGGCGGCCTCGACCGAGGAGGCCTCCTCCTCGATGGAGCAGATGGCGGCCAATGTCCGCCAGAACGCCGAGAACGCCTCGACCACC
>NZ_LMRT01000006.1 GCF_001426225.1 Allobosea sp. Leaf344
CGCCGTATAGGTGATGACGTTCGCGCCCTCCAGCGCCGTCGGGTCGGCACTCAGCGACACCGTGGTCGGATCGATCGTATCCGAGACCGTCACGCCCAGGCTGGCATTGGCGAGGTCGCCGTCGCCGTCGCGGATGGTGAAGGCGAAGCTGCCCGTGCCCGCGTCGAGATAGGGATCCTCTCCCTGCGCCGTGAACTGGTAGGACCCGTCCGCCTTGACCTGGAGCGAGCCCTGCGGCGAGACGATCGGCTGTGACCAGCCGTCCGGGCCGAAGACGAGCGTCGTTCCGGAGACCGACAGGACGGCCGCTCCATCGGCACCCGCGACGAAAGCGAGCTGGCCGACGGCGGTCCCGCCTTCCGAAAGCGACAGGGTCGTCGCCGAGGCCGTGGGGACGTCGTCGACGATCTGGATCGCGAGCACCGCGGGGGCGCTGGCATCGTTGTCGGCATCCGCGATGACGATGTCGATCGAGTCGAAGATCGAATCCTGTCCGGGCGTGCCATGCGACTCGTTGTCGAGCAATTCGAAGCGGTAGGACACGGTGCCGGCCGTGGCGCTGCCGCTGAAGCCGGTGAGATAGAGCTTGTTGCCCAGCGGCGTGTCCACCGAGAGCGGGGTCGCAGCGGTTGCGGCGATCTGAGCGAAGGTGAAGGTCACGCCGGCGATGACGAAGGACGCGGCGGCATCAGGCGCGCTGAAGCTGAACGTACCCGTCGTGCTGGTCGGCTGGGCCCCATCCGAGCCGGCCGACTCGCCGGGTCCGCGCGCGGCCAGCAGATCGTCCTCGTCGACGATGGCGTCACCGCCGCTGCCCGCAGGGGTGAGATCGGTGATGCTGACGCCCGCGTCGCGGATCGAGACCGTCAAGGTGCCGGTCGCGGTATCGCCATCGCCGTCACGCAGCGTGTAGGTGAAGACCTCCGTCGCCGAAATCGGGCCCGTCCCGCTGCGCGTGTAGACATAGCTGCCGTCGGCTTTCATGCTGAGAGAGCCGTTGGCCGTGGTCACCACCAGATTGCCCTGGGGATCGAAGCCGGACACGCTGATCTGACCGGCCGAGAGCTGGGAGACGGTCGCGCCATCGGTCCCGACCCGGTCGGCGCCCGCATCCCCGTCGACATCGTCGCTGACGGCGAGGTCGGTGATGACGTTGCCGCTGGCGAGGTTGCTGGCGTTGCTGACCAGGTCGAGGTCATTCACCGCCGCAGGACCATCGTCCTGGAAGTTGATCTGCAGCCCGGCGGGCGAGACGGCGAAGGCTTTGTCGCCGTCGCCGTCGGTGACGGTGGCGGTGACGTAGACGAGGCCGGCCGTGATCGAGGCGATGTCGTCATAGGCGGCGGCGGTGTTGCCGTCGGCGTCATGAGCGATCGCCCGGAACTGCGCGACCCACAGCGTGCCATCCGTGTCGAGATACAGCGCGAAGGCCTTGGTCCCTGTCGTGAGATCGCCCCCGACGATGCCCCAGACGACGCTGACGCCCGCCAGCGTCTCGGAATAGAGCCTGATGTCGGTGCTGCCGTTGACCGCCACCGTGCTGTTCAAGCCGGAGGAGGTGCCGGCGAAGGCGCCGCCAGCGGTGCCGGTGGTCAGGGCATAGGTCACCGAACCGGCGCCGTCGGAGCCGAAATTCGAGGTGAACAGCGCGCTCGCCGTTACCCCCGAGGATTGGGCATAGCCCAGCGCCGCGCCGGCGCCAGCGAGAGCGCCGGCCAGGGCCGCAGGGGGCGCAGCCACGTCATTGGCCGGATTGGGATCCGCGGCGGTGTTGACGCCGGCGCTCTCGTCGATCGAGACCTTCAGCGTGATCGGCGACAGCACGGTCGAGGACACGCCTCCGACGGCGAAATCGCTGCCGCCGCTGAAGGTGGTGGTCGCGCCGCCCGGCGAGGTGCGCGCGGTCACGCCGTCATAATTGGAGATGACGAGGCGGTTGAAGGCGTCGGTGGTGTTGACCGTGACCTTGGCGCCCTCGTTCAGCCCGCTCAGCACGAAGCCGATGATGGTGCCGGCGGCGTCATAGACCGCCATACGCGTGAAAACGAGATCGCCGGTGACCGTGATGTCGTTGCCGCTGATCGGCAGGAGCGTGTCGTTGCCGTAATCCGTATCGTTGTTCGCGGTGAAGACCTGGATGAAGACCGTCGCGGTGTTGCCGCCGCCGCCCTTGATCTGCGCCACCGTGAAGGAGGCGGAGTCGACGGTATAATGCCCCGCATATTGCGGATTGGCCGCCAGGTTGACGGAGTTGACGAAGTCGAACCGCAGCGTCTCGGCCGGCTTGCCCTGGCCCTGCGAGCTTTCGCCGTCGATCCACTGGTCGCCGACGCCGATATCGCCGCCGGTCGTGTTGATGGCGTCGTCATTATTGCCCGACCCGCCCTCGCCCGAGAGCAGGACATCCCGGTCCCCTGCCCCATCCATGCCGCGCTCGTCGACATTGCCGGCCTTGATGCCGGTATAGCTCAGCTCTTCGCTGACCATGACCGTCGAGGGCAGGATCTGCGGGCCGTCATCGTCGAACGTGATGCCCGAGCCGTTGGTCGTGACGAGGTCCAGCACTGCCGAGCGGGTGATGCTGTCGCCG
>NZ_LMRT01000008.1 GCF_001426225.1 Allobosea sp. Leaf344
GCCGCCGATGGTCTTGCCCAGGCACAGAGCGAGCCTGTGCTTGGTGCTCTCGAAATCCTGGCTGGCCAGCAGCTCGCGCAGATACACCGTCTCGCGCTTGGCGTTGGGCAGCTCGACGCCGATCGCGTTCTTGCCGGGGATCACCGCCACGCGCGCCGAGATCGCGCTCATCGAGCGGGCGATGTCGTCGGCCAGCGAGATCACCCGCGAGGACTTCGTCCCCGGCGCGGGCTCGAGCTCGTAAAGCGTCACGACGGGGCCGGGGCGGACCTGGGTGATCTCGCCGCGCACGCCGAAATCCTCCAGCACCCCTTCCAGCAGCGTCGCGTTCTGTTCGAGCGCATCGGTCGAGATCGAGGTCGCCGGCAGCTTTTTCGGCTCGGCGAGATAGGTCAGGGGCGGCAGTTCGAAGCCTTCGGCGAGGAGCGAGGGCTGGGCCTCGCGCTGGATGCGCTTGCCGGGCTTGGGCGCGGCCGGCGGAGCGGTGACGCGCGGCGCGTTGAGATCGCGCAGATCCTGCGCGTCGTCATCGTAGAAGGGCGCGTCCTCCGGGGCGGGGCGCGCCCCGGGCAGCGGCTCGGGAGCGAAGGCCGGTGCCTGGCGGGCCGCCGCCTCGCCGAATTGCGGCTCTCGGCGGACGCGGCCCATCGCCGGAGCGGGTTCCATGGCGCGGCCGACGCCGCTCGCCACGGGCTGCGGCGCATGCGGCAGGCGGCGCAGGATCATGCCGCGCAGCGCCATCGCGCCATGGGCCAGCCAACCGATCAGGATGACCGCGAGGCCGGGCTCGTCGTCGCGCCGCTCCTCGGTCTCGCTCCAGGATTCATCCTCCTCCTCGCTCTCATGCAGCGGATCCTCGTCGGTGACGAAGCCGAAGCCGGCCGCCGCGGTGATGGAGAGGATGGCGATGCCGGCATAGAGGAAGCCGACGAGGCTGCCGAGCGCCTGGCCGGCGATGCCGACGAGGTTGCGGGTGCCGAAGAGCAGCCCGTCGCCGATGACGCCGCCCATGCCGGTCGGCAGCGGCCAGCGCGGCGTGGCCGGCAGGGCGCTGGCGACGGCGCCGGTGGCGGCGATGCCGATGATCCAGAGCCCGAGCTTGAGCGCGCCGCGGTCGAAGATGTGGAACCGCATCAGCCGCAGCGACCAGATCACCGGCGGGAAGAGCAGCGCCACCACGCCGAGCCCGAGCAGCTGCATCATCAGATCGGCGAGCATGGCGCCGGGCCGGCCGAGCCAGTTGCGGACCGCGCCGCTGGTGGCGTTGTTGAGGCTGGGATCGTCGACCGACCAGGTCGCGAGCGCGATGGCGATCGCGCCGGTCAGCGCGAGCAGGCCCAGCCCGGTGATCTCGGCGGCGCGTCGCGACAGAAACTCCCGCGCCGGGTCGGGCAGGCGGTCCATCAGCGAGGAAGAACGTCGGATCGTGCGCATGCTCTGGGGCCGTTTGGGCTGGTGGCCATGATGGCAAGGGCCGGAGGGAGATCGCGATCCGGCCTGTCCCGCACGTTAGGAAGCGCAGGTTAAGACCCGCTTAACCTTGGGCGTCGATCGGCGCCCGCGGGGCAGCGGGCACGAAAAACCCCGGCGGTCTCCCGCCGGGGCCTCGATGTTTCACGTGAGTCGGGCCGCGCGGGCCGGCTCAGGAATGATAGGCGCGCTCGCCATGCTCGGCGATGTCGAGGCCTTCGCGCTCCTGGTCGGGGGCGATGCGCAGGCCGATGACGACGTCGACGATCTTGTAGAGGATCAGCGAGCCGACGCCGCTGAACACCAGGGTGAACAGCACAGCCTTGATCTGCGCCATCACGGCCGTGCCGAACTCATAGGTGCCGACCGCGAGTTCGCCGGGCTTGCTGGTGTAGTCGGGGATGCCGGCGCCGCCGAGATCGACATTGACCAGGATGCCGGTGGCGATCGCGCCGATGATGCCGCCGATGCAATGGATGCCGAAGACATCGAGCGAATCATCGTAGCCGAGGGCGTTCTTCACCGTCGAGCAGAAGACGAAGCAGACCCCGCCGGCGACGAAGCCGAGGATGATCGAGCCCATCGGTCCGGCGAAGCCGGCCGCCGGGGTGACGGCGACCAGCCCGGCGACCGCGCCCGAGACCATGCCGAGCATCGAGGGCTTGCCCTTGACCGCCCATTCCACGAAGAGCCAGGCGACGGCCGCCGCCGCGGTGGCGACGAAGGTGTTGACCATGGCGAGCGCCGCCGTGCCGTTGGCTTCGAGGTTCGAGCCGGCATTGAAGCCGAACCAGCCGACCCAGAGCAGAGCCGCGCCGATCAGGGTCATGGTCAGCGAATGCGGCGCCATCAGCTCCTTGCCGTAGCCGATGCGCTTGCCGAGCAGGATGCAGCCGACCAGGCCGGCGATCCCCGCATTGATGTGCACGACCGTGCCGCCGGCGAAATCCAGCGCACCCCATTTGAAGAGCATGCCGGCATCGGCGTTGACCGCGTCGAGCGCGGCCTGCGCCGCGGCCTTGCCGTCGGCGGGGGCATCGGCGAGCGCCTTGGCGGCGGCGGCGACGACGTCGGGACCACCCCAGTACCAGACCATATGGGCCATCGGGAAATAGATGAAGGTGACCCAGAGCACCGTGAACAGCAGCAGGGCCGAGAACTTCATGCGCTCCGCGAAGGCGCCGACGATCAGCGCCGGGGTGATGCAGGCGAAGGTCATCTGGAAGCAGACATAGACGAATTCCGGGATGACCACGCCGTTGGAGAAGGTCGCGGCCACGGTCGTCGCGTCGACGCCGCGCAGGAAGGCCTTGGAGAAGCCGCCGACGAAATCGTTGAGGCCGCCGCCATTGGTGAAGGCGAGGGAATAGCCGAAGACGATCCACATCAGCGAGACGATGCAGACGATGGCGAAGACCTGGGTCAGCACCGACAGCATGTTCTTGCTGCGCACCAGGCCGCCATAGAAGAGGGCGAGGCCGGGAATGGTCATCAGCAGGACCAGCACGGTCGAGGTCATCATGAAGGCGACGTCGCCCTTGTTGGGCACGGGGGCGGCCGGCGCCTGGGCCAGCGCGGTGCCGGCGCAGCCGGCGAGGGCCAGCCCGGCCAGACCCGCCCGGAGAGAGGTCTTGAAGGTCATGTCTTGAACTCCTGGAATGGCGCGAAGGCTCAGAGGGCGTCGCCGTCGGTTTCGCCTGTGCGGATGCGCACGGCTTTCTCGATCGCCGAGACGAAGATCTTGCCGTCGCCGATCTGGCCGGTGCGGGCGGCGGCGGTGATCGCCTCGATCACGCGCCCGACCAGCTCGTCGGCCACGGCCACCTCGATCTTGATCTTGGGCAGGAAGCTCACCGCATATTCGGCGCCGCGGTAGATCTCGGTATGGCCCTTCTGGCGGCCATAGCCCTTCACCTCTGTCACAGTCAGCCCGTGCACGCCGATGGCGGTGAGCCCGTCGCGCACCTCCTCCAGCTTGAACGGCTTGATGATAGCCATCACGATCTTCATTGCAGGGTTTCCCCGTTCCGCCGCCCGGTCGTCAGCCCCGGCGAGCCTGTTGCGCATCGCGAGCCTCGGACCGGGCACGCGTCACAGCGTGCAATTCAAGGCGCATGCCAACTCCCGCGCTGCAGCAAGACTGGCAGAACGGGGGCAACGGCGGCGAAAACAGGGAATGGGACCGGGCTTCTGCCTAGGAAAGCGGCAGATGATCGCGAATTAGGCGCCAGCCGTCATGACCTACGGTCAGGACGGGGACGGACCAGCCCTTCCTGTGCGACGGAAGCGACCAGCCGTCCCGCTCGGTCGAAGACCAGCCCGCGGGAAAAACCGCGCGCGCCGGACGAGGAAGGGCTGTCCTGAGCGTAAAGCAGCCATTCATCGGCGCGGAACGGGCGGTGGAACCACAGCGCATGGTCGAGGCTGGCGCCCTGGATATCGGGATCGAAGACCGTCTTGCCATGGGCGATGAGGCTCGAATCGAGCAGCATCAGGTCTGAGGCATAGGCGAGCACGCTCTGATGGATCGCCGGATCGTCCGGCAGGGGCTGGGTGGCCTTGATCCAGACGTTGAATTTCGGCTCGCGGCCGCCGCTGCCGGCATAGCGTTCGAGCTCGACCGGCCTGATCTCGATCGGCCGCTCGCGCAGGTAATAGGCGCGCACCGCGGCGGGCATGCGCGGCAGGATCGTCTCGCGCATCGCGTCGCGGTCGGGCAGATCCTCCGGCATCGGCACCTCGGGCATCGGCATCTGGTGGTCGTAGCCCTCCTCCGCGGCCTGGAAGGAGGCGGACATGGCGAAGATCGCCTCGCCCTTCTGGATCGCCAGCACGCGGCGCGTGGTGAAGGAGCGGCCGTCCCGCAGCCGGTCGACCTCGTAGATGATCGGCGTCTCGGGATCGCCGGGCAGCAGGAAATAGGCGTGCAGCGAATGGGGCTGGCGTTCCTCGACCGTCTTGCAGGCGGCATAGAGCGCCTGGCCGATGACCTGGCCGCCGAACACCCGCTGCCAGCCGACACGGGGGCTGCGACCCCGGAACAGATTGCGTTCCAGCGGCTCGAGGTCGAGGATCGACAGCAGAGAGTCGCTGATTTCCGACATGATGGGCAGCTCGCTGGACGGCAGGCAGGTGACAGGCTCGGCGGCAAGCCGCACAAGGCTCGCGCAGGGTGCATCAGCACCAAGCGGCGATCCGGCGTCAAGCCACCGCGCCGGCGAAGCCGCGGCGGGGAGCCCGAAGGGAGAGTTCTGATGGCGTCGTCACAGCGTGCTGCGCGCGACAGGATCGCGATCGCCGGCGGCGGGATCGCCGGGTTGGCACTGGCGCTGGCCCTGAAACAGGCGCTGGGCGCGCGGTTCGAGATCCTGCTGGCCGATCCCGGGCTGGCCGCGGCGCCGCGCGGGGATAGTCGCGCCTATGCCGTCGCCGCCGCGGCGCAGAAGATGCTGGAGGCCCTGGGGGTCTGGGATGCGGTCGCGCCCACCGCCCAGCCGATGACCGAGATGGTGGTGACCGACAGCCGCAGCGGCGATGCGGTGCGCCCGGTGTTCCTGACCTTCGACGGCGAGGTCGAACCCGGTCAGCCCTTCGCCCATATGGTCGAGAACGCCGCGCTGCTGGCGGCGCTGCTCGCCGCCTGCCAGAGCGCCGGCGTCGTCCTGCGCGCCGAGGCCCTGCGCCGCTACGCCGCCGAGGAGGATCGAGCCATGCTCGTCTTCGCCGGCGGCGAGACGCTGCCGGCTGCTCTGCTGGTGGCGGCCGACGGCGCCCGGTCGAAGCTGCGGGAGCTGGCGGGAATCGGCTGGGTCGGCTGGGATTATCGGCAATCCGGCATCGTCGCGACGCTGAGCCATGAACGGCCGCATCACGGCCGCGCGGTCGAGCATTTCCTGCCGTCCGGCCCCTTCGCGATCCTGCCGCTGCGCGATGGCGGGACGCTCGGCCATCGCTCCTCGATCGTCTGGACCGAGCGGGCGGAGAACGTCCCGGCGCTGCTCTCTCTGGACCAGGCGGATGTGCTGGTCGAGATCGAGCGGCGCTTCGGGCTGGAGCTCGGCGAGATCGCCCTGGAGAGCCCGGTCAAGGCCTATCCGCTGGGCTTCGGCGTTGCCCGCTCCTTCGTCGCGGAGCGGCTGGCGCTGCTCGGCGACGCCGCCCATCTGATCCACCCGATCGCCGGGCAGGGCCTCAATCTCGGGCTGAAGGATGTCGCGGCGCTGGCCGAGACGATCGTCGACGCGGCCCGGCTCGGGCTCGATCCCGGCTCGGCCGAGGTGCTGGCCGGCTATGAGCGGGCGCGCCGCTTCGACACGGTCGCGATGGGCGTCGTCACCGACGGGCTGAACCGGCTGTTCTCCAACGACGTCACGCCGGTCAGGCTGATGCGCGATCTCGGGCTCGGGCTGGTCGACCGGCTGCCGGGGCTGAAGCGCTTCTTCATCCGCGAGGCCTCCGGTCTCGCCGGCGAGACGCCGCGCCTGCCGAAGGGGCAGGCGCTCTGATCGGCCGAATCAGCCGTCGAGCTGGCGGGCCTCCTCCGGCAGCATGATCGGGATGCCGTCGCGAATGGGATAGGCGAGTTTCGCGGCGCGGCTGATCAGCTCCTGCTTCGCCGCATCATATTCCAACGTGGTCTTCGTCACCGGGCAGACCAGGATTTCCAGGAGTTTTGGGTCGATCCGGGTGGCGGGGCTGTCGGGGCTGGTCTGCATGGTTCTGGCCTTTCGGGTGAAATGGGGCCCTGCGCCGCATGGCGCAGGGTGGGATGATCAGCGCCGCGGCAGATCGGCCAGCATGCCGGCCGCGACCATCAGCTTCGGCAGGGACAGGCCCGACATGGCGATGGCGTTGACGGTGCTGCGCGTGCGCTCCGCCTCGGCCCCGCGCCGCTGCAGCCAATCCTCGAGCGCCTCGGGCCCGGCGGCGGCGGCCGCGATCTCCTGGGTCAGGCCGGCATGGGCGTCGATGAGCGTCTCCACGGCGCGGTCGCGGGCGAGATGCTCGTAATCATCGGTCGCGGGGACAGCCAGCGCCGCCTCCTCGAGATGCGACAGGCCGAAGACCGAATCGACACCGAAATGAATGCGCGCGACCTCGCCGATGCTGCGGCCGGTGCGCTGCGCGATGTCGACGATATCCGTGGCCTGGGCGAGAGCCGGCAGGCTGGCGACGCGGCTCGCCAGCATCTCCGGCACGCCCTGGGCGGTCAGCACCGCGATGCGCGCCGTGCGCGCCTGGGCGACCGGCTGCGGCAGGATCGCCTCCAGCTCGGCGGCGAGCGCAGTCACGCCCGCGGCGTAATGCGAGACCGTCGCCTCGATCGCGCCCGGTCTGGCGACGCCCCGCCGCAGGAACCAGCGCATCCGGTCGGTGACGAGGTCCTGCGCGTCGCGGTAGAGGCCGAGCTGGATCGCGCCGGGGATCTGCGCGTCGAGCGCGTCGATGGCGCCGTTCAGGGCGATCAGGTCGAAGGAATCGCGGGCGATCGCGTAGGCCGCCGCGATCTCCGGCGCCTGCGCCCGGGCCTGGTCCATCAGCGAGGTCACGATGGCGGGACCGCCGCGATTGATGATGGCGTTGGCGAGCTGGGTCGCGACGATCTCGCGGCGCAGCCTGTGGCTGGCGATGTCGGCGGCGTAGCCCTCGCGCAGCGCCCGCGGGAAATAGCGGATCAGCTCGCTGTTGAGATAGGGATCGTCGGGGATGGCGGATTCCAACAGCGCATCGTGCAAAGCGAGCTTGGCATAGGCGAGCAGCACCGAGAGCTCGGGCCGCGTCAGCGCCTCGCCCCGCTTCTCGCGCTCGGCCAGCACCGCGTCGCTCGGCAGATATTCGACCGTCCGGTCGAGCCGCCCGGCCCCTTCCAGCGTCTGCATCAGCCGCCGCATCGCCGGGATCGCGGCGGTGCCCTGGGCCTCCGTCAGGGAGAGCGCGAGCGTCTGCAGGTAGTTGTTGCGCAGGACGAGCAGGCCGACCTCGTCGGTCATGGTGGCGAGCAGGGCGTTGCGGGCCCCCTCCTCCAGCCGCCCCTGCCGCACCGGATCGGCGAGCGCGATCTTGATGTTGACCTCGACGTCGGAGGTGTTGACCCCGGCCGAGTTGTCGATCGCGTCGGTGTTGAGCCTGACGCCGTTGCGCGCCGCCTCGATGCGGCCGCGCTGCGTCGCGCCGAGATTGGCACCCTCGCCGATGACGCGGGCCCGGATCTCCTGGCCGGTAATGCGGATCGCGTCATTGGCGCGGTCGCCGACCTCGGCATCGGTCTCGTCGCTGGCGCGGATATAGGTGCCGATGCCGCCGAACCAGAGCAGGTCGACGCGCGCCTTCAGGATGGCGCTCATCAATTCGGGCGGCGTCACCTCGGCGCGGGGCAGATCGAGCAAAGCCTGCATCTCCGGCGAGAGCGGGATGCTCTTGGCCTGGCGGGAATAGACCCCGCCGCCCGCGGAGATCAGCGCCTTGTCGTAATCCTGCCAGGAGGAGCGCGGCAGCGCGAAGAGGCGCTGGCGCTCGGCCAGCGAGACGGCGGGATCGGGCGCGGGGTCGAGGAAGATGTCGCGATGGTCGAAGGCGGCGACCAGCCGGGTCGCGGGCGAGAGCAGCATGCCGTTGCCGAACACGTCCCCGGACATGTCGCCGACGCCGGCGACGGTGAAGGGCGTGGTCTGGATGTCGATGTCGACCTCGCGGAAATGCCGCTTCACCGCCTCCCAGGCGCCGCGGGCGGTGATGCCCATGCCCTTGTGGTCATAGCCCTGCGAGCCACCGGAGGCGAAGGCGTCGCCGAGCCAATGGCCCTTCTCCAGCGAAATGGCGTTGGCGGTGTCGGAGAAGGTCGCCGTGCCCTTGTCGGCGGCGACGACGAGATAGGGGTCGTCGCCATCATGGCGGACGGTGTCGGCCGGCGGCACCACAAGCTCGCCGTCGAGATTATCGGTCAGCTCCAGCAGCGTCCGCACGAAGATGCGGTAGCTCTCCGTCCCCTCCGCCAGCCAGGCCGCGCGGTCGCCGGGCGGGGGCAGCTGCTTCGGGAAGAAGCCGCCCTTGGCGCCGACGGGCACGATCACCGCATTCTTGACCTGCTGCGCCTTGACCAGGCCGAGCACCTCGGTGCGGAAATCCTGCGGGCGGTCGGACCAGCGCAGCCCGCCGCGAGCGACCTTGCCGAAGCGCATATGGATGCCTTCGACGCGCGGGGAATAGACGAAGATCTCGTAGAGCGGCCGGGGCAAGGGCAGGCCGTCGACGCGGGCGCAGTCGAATTTGAAGGAGATGGTGCTGCGCGCATAGCCATCCGCGCCGATCTGGAAGAAGTTGGTGCGCAGCCCGGCATCGATCAGGTTGACCAGGCGGCGCAGGATGCGGTCCTCGTCGAGGCTCGTCACCCCGTCGAGCGCCGTCTCGATCGCAGCCCTGTGCTCGGCCATCCCGCTCTCGCGCGCGTCGGCGGACAGGCGGGGATCGAATTTCGCGATGAACAGCCGGACGAGCGCGGCGGCAATGCCGGCATGGCGGGTCAGCGCATCGGCGATGTAATCCTGCGCATAGGGCGCCCCGACCTGGCGCAGATAGCGCCCGAGCGCGCGCAGCAGCGCCGCCTCTCGCCAAGCCAGCCCCGCCGCCAGCACGAGCTGGTCGAAGCGGTCGGATTCGGCGAGGCCGCGGAACTGCGCCATCAGCGCCGCCTCGATCGCGGGATCGAGCGTGGCGACGTCGATCGTGCCGCCATCGCTGCGCTCCAGCGTCATGTCGTGCAGCCAGATGCGCGCCTCGTCGCTGCCCCGGCCCGTGCCGGGCTGCGGCATGATGTTGTAGGTCCGCTCGTTGACGACGCGGAAACCCATATTCTCGAGCACGGGCACCCGCGCCGAGAGGGAGATCGCGGCACCGCGCGAGAACACCTTGAGATTGGCGCGCGTCGTGGCGTCGCCTTCGCGGCGGTAGAGATTGACGGCGCGGGCGCGCTCGCCGCTCAAGGCCTGCAGCACCTCGATATCGGCCAGGGCATCGGAGGCGGAGAAGCGCTCGCGATAGGCGGCGCCGAAGGCTTCGGCATAGCGCTCGGCCAGCGCGCGGCCGGCCGGGCCGGCCTTCTGCCGGTCGAGCACGTCCTTGAGGCCGTCGCTCCAGGTGCGCACGATGGCGACGATCCCGGATTCCAGCGTGTCGCGGTCGATGCGCGGGGTTTTCCCCTCGTCGCGGCCGATGATGTAATGGGTGCGCGCCAGCGGCCCCTCGGGATAGGCGGGGTAGGCGGCGGAGATGCGGCCCTGATAGATGCGCGCCAGGAACTCGCCGACGCGGCGGCGGACCTGCGTGTCGTAACGATCCTTGGGGATGAAGACGAGGATCGAGACGAAGCGGTCGAATTCGTCGACCCGGGCGAGGGCGCGGATGCGCGGGCGCTCGGTCAGCTGCAGGATGTCGAGCGCGAAGCGCTCCAGCGTCTCGCCGTCGATCTGGAACAGCTCGTCGCGGGGAAAGGCGTCGAGCACGTTCATCAGCGCGCGGCCGGAATAGCTGGCGGCGTCGAAGCCGGTATTGCGGGCGACGCGGGCGACCTTGAGCCGGAGATAGGGGATGGTCGAGGCGCTGCCGGTATAGGCGTTCGAGGTCAGGAGGCCGACGATGCGCAGCTCGCCGTCCAGCCGCCCATCCGGCGTGAACAGCTTCACGCCGACATAATCGAGATGGACGCGGCGGTGGACACGGCTCTTGACGTTGGCCTTGGTGATGATGAGCGCCTGGGGCTTGGCCAGGAAGGCGCGGATCTCCGGCGTGATCGCCACCAATTCGCGGTTCTTGCGCAGGACCTTGACCGTGGGATCGCGCAGGATGCCGAGGCCGGAGCCCTCGATCGGGTCGGCCGCCACGTCGCCGCCCGGGAAGCGATAGGCCCGGATGCCGAGCAGGGTGAAATTGTCGCCGGCGATCCATTCCAGGAACTGCAGCGCCTCGTTGACCTCATCCTCCGGCAGCGGCGGCGGATTGGCGCGGTAGGACTGGATGACCTCGGTGATGCGGCCGCGCATCGCGGCCCAATCCTCGACCGCGCGGCCGACATCGGCATAGACCCGCTCGAGCCCCGTCTTCAGCCGCTCGCGCGCCTCCGGCGAATCGATCCGGTCGAGATGGATATGCAGCAGGCTTTCCCGGCGCGTCCCCTCCGGCGCCCGTCCGGCCGCCTCCCCGGCCAAAGAGAGGAAGCCGCCATCGGCATCGCGCGCCACGGCGAGGATCGGATGGGCGACGAGGCGCGGCTCATAGCCCTGGTCGGTCAGCTCGGCCAGGGTCGAATCGAGCAGGAAGGCCTTGTTGTCGTTGATCACCTCGAGCACCGTCAGCTGGCGCTGCAGCCCGTCGCGCTCGAAAGCCTCGTCGCGGAACTGCAGGGTGATGGCCTCGGGCGGCCGCGGGCTCGCGAGATGCGCATAGGCCGCGGCGGCGGAACGCGCCAGCATCGGCGCGGGCAGCGCGACGAGATCCTCGGCGGCGACCCGGCCATAGAGCAGGCCGATGAAATCCGGCGGCAGGCCGAGATCCGGAGAGGCTGCAGCCTCGATGGCCGCGACCGCCGCCTTGGTCGCATTCGTCAGACGCTTTGCCATGTCCCGCCCTCTGTTATTTTGCCGCAGCGATGGCATAGGCTGAGGAGCCTTTCAACTTTCGTCGCAGACGCTACGTCAAATCGATTGAAACCGCGCGAGCCAAACCGGCCCCGGCGACGAATCACCGGGCGGCGCAGCCCCCTCAGGAGCGATCATGACCAGCAAGCATGACAAACCCATCGTCGGCGAGACGCCGGCGCGCCAGGACGAGCCGCCGATGGTGACGGCGCTGCCCCTGCCGCCGGGCACGCTCAGCGCGGAGAACCAGGCCTATTTCGAGAAATGCCAGGAGAAGCTCGGCTTCATCCCCAATGTGCTGCTCGCCTATGCGCATGACGATGCCAAGCTGACCGCTTTCGCCACGCTCTACAATGATCTGATGCTGGCGCCGTCGGGCCTGTCGAAGCTCGAGCGCGAGATGATCGCCGTGGCGGTGTCGAGCGTGAACCGCTGCTATTACTGCCTGACCGCGCATGGCGCTGCGGTCCGACAGCTCTCGGGCGATCCGGTGCTGGGCGAGCTGATGGCGATGAACTACCGCGCCGCCAATCTCTCGGTGCGCCACCGCGCCATGCTGGATTTCGCGGTGAAGCTCACCGAGACGCCGCATCTGGTGGGGGAAAGCGACCGCAACGCCCTGACCGCCGCCGGCTTCGGCCCGCGCGATCTCTGGGACATCGCCGCGGTCGCGTCCTTCTTCAACATGTCGAACCGCATGGCCTCGGCCGTCGATATGCGGCCGAACCCGCAATATCACGCGCAGGCGCGGTAGCAGCGCGTGAGATCGGGTGCGGGCGGCGGAAAAGAAAACGGCCAGCGGAGACCGCCGGCCGTGAGGTAGCCCGACTACGCTGGCCCGGCCATCCGAACTCCGGGGGGCTGGGGGGCTGACGATCCGAAGATCCTCAGGCCGGGCCGTCGAGGCAACGATGAGGAGTTGAGCCTGCCAGTGCGGCGCCGGATGGGCGCGTTTCCGGCGAAATTGCGGCGAGGCTGACGAAGCCGTGAGCGGCCGGCCGGGACCGGATCGGCGGCGCAGTTCGCCCGTCGCATGCCGGGGAGCACGTATCTTGCCAGCGAAGGAAGGCGGGCGCATCATCCCGCGACGAACCACCGGGCGGGCGCTGTCGCGCCGCTGATCGGGAGGCGCCATGAGTGACAGCGAAACGCCGCAGGCGACGGCGTCCGGCGGTGTGGTGGCGTTCCCCGCCCCTTCCCGCGCCGCCACCGTCACCTTCGACAGGCGGGAATTATCGGAGCTCCTGAACCTGTATGGCCGCATGGTCGCGGCCGGGGAATGGCGCGATTACGCCATCGATTTCCTCAAGGACAAGGCCCAGTTCTCGGTCTATCGCCGCTCCTCGGAGGTGCCGATCTACCGGATCGTCAAGGATCCGGCGCTGGCCAAGCGGCAGGGCGCCTATTCCGTCGTCGCGGCCACAGGGCTGGTGATGAAGCGCGGGCCGGAGCTCTCGCGTGTGCTGCGCGTGCTGGACAGGAAGCTCAGCGTCGTCAGCTGACGAAAGCCCTGCCGCGAAGACCCGCGTCACACAAAAAAACCCCGGCCTCTCGGCCGGGGTCGTCGTTTCTGTCGAGGCAGGAGCGGCTCACTCGTTGCGGTTGCCGAACAGGCTCAGCAGCATCTGGAACATGTTGACGAAGTTCAGGTAGAGCGACAGCGCGCCGTTCACCGAAAGCTTCGCGGCCGATTCCGAGTCGAGGTCGGAGTAGAGATACATCTCCTTCAGGCGCTGGGTATCCCAGGCGGTGAGGCCGGCGAAGACCAGCACGCCGATGACCGAGACCGCGAAGCCGAGCGCGCTCGACTGCAGGAACAGGTTCACCAGCGAGGCGATCACCAGGCCGACCAGGCCCATGATCAGGAAGGAGCCCATGCCGGAGAGCGACTTCTTGGTGGTGTAGCCCGCCAGGCTCAGCCCGCCGAAGGCCGCCGCCGTGATGAAGAAGACGCGCGCGATCGACTCGCCGGTGAAGACGAGGAAGATCGACGACATCGACAGGCCCATCACCGCCGCGAAGGCGAAGAACATGGCGCGCGCGGTCGAGGAGCTCATGCTCTCGGCCTTGAAGGAGAAGAACATGATGAAGGCCAGCGGGGCCAGCATCACCACCCATTTCAGCGGGCTGGCATAGAGCGCGGTGCCGAGCGGGGTCAGCGCCGTGACCTTGCCGGTCGGCGAGACGCCGGCGACGGCCAGCATCGAGATGCCGATGGCGACGAGGCCGGTGATGGCCAGGCCGATCGTCATGTTGTTGTAGACGCCGAGCATGAACGAGCGCAGGCCCTGATCCATCTCGACGGCGCTGGTCTGCTGTGCGCGGCCGGCACCCCAGACTGGAGCATTGCGGTCGAAGTTGCTCATCGAGCGAGTTCCCCTGACGTTGAAACCGAAGACGGGATCGCCCCCGGCGAACCTCATCGTCGCGCACGATCGTGGCGACGGTGAGAATATGAGGGGGATCGCGGCGGCTTTCAAGGGCCGTCATGATTAGCCGCGTCGGCTTCCAAGAAACGCCGGCGCATCCTCATGCTTAACGGGGCCTGCGGCATGTGTAGCAGGCGCCGCCGCGGAATCGATTTTACAAATTCCTTAGGTGAGAAGCGGGTGCTTTCGACAGTATTTGTAGCGTCCCGACAAGGCCAAACAGAACAGTCACGGCGATCGCGGCAGTGGCAGCCAGTATAGCGCCCGTGGGGTCGCCGACGAAGGCGATCTTCATCACCTGAGTCACGACCCCCCAGCCCGCCAGCGCGCCGGCAACCATGCCGAACATCGCCGAAACCAGGCCGATGGCGGCATATTCCAGGGCATAGGACAGCAGAATGAAGCGCCGCGTCGCGCCCAGCGTCTTCAGGATCATCGCGTCATAGAGCCGCGCCCTTTGTCCCGCCGCCAGCGCGCCGCCCAGTACGAGCAGGCTCGCGGCGATGGCGAGGCCCGAGGCACCGCGAATGGCGGTGGCGAGCTGGCCGACGATGGTGTTCACCGCTTCCAGCGCGTCCTTGACCCGCACCGCGGTCACCGCCGGAAACTCCACGGCGAGCCGGCGCAGCAGCGCGGCATCGCTGCCGGTTTCGGCTCCGGCCGCGGGCGTGACCGTGGCGAGATTGGTATGCGGCGCGCCGGCGAAGGTGTTGGGCGAGAACAGCATCACGAAATTGATGCCGAGCGAGCGCCATTCGACGGTGCGCAGATTGGCGACGCGGGCGGTGATGTTGCGGCCGAGCACGTTGACGGTGATCGTGTCGCCGAGCTTCAGGCCGATCCCGGCGGCGATCGGCGCGTCGAAGGAGACCAGCGGCTCGCCGCGATAATCGGCCGGCCACCACGCTCCCTCGGCGAGCTGCGAGCCTTCCGGCATATCGGCGGAATAGGTGATGCCGCGGTCGCCATCGAGGATCCAGGCCGCCTGCTCGCTGGCCTTCACCTCCTCGGCGCGGACGCCGTTCACCGCGACGATCCGCCCGCGCATCATCGGCACGCGCTGCAGGGCGGCGCCCGGCCGCTCCTGCGCGACGAAGGCGTCGAAGCGCGCGGATTCGCTGTTGGGAATGTCGAGGAAGAAGAAGCTCGGCGCCTTCTCCGGCAGCGCCTGGGTCAGCTGCCGGGTGATGCTGGCGTCGATGAAGGCGAGTGCCGAGAGCAGCGCGACGCCGAGCCCGAGCGAGAGCACGAGCGAGGGGGTCAGCGCGCCCGGCCGGTGGCTGTTGGCCAGCGCCATGCGCAAGGCGGGGCGTTTGGGGCGCGGCATGATCCGCGCCAGCGCCATCAGCCCCACCGAGACGCCGCGCAGCAGCAGGAAGACGCCGGTCATCACCGCGATATAGATCAGGGCGATGCGCCGCTCATAGGCGAAGCCGAGCGCGACGCCGATCAGCCCGGCCAGCGCCGCGGCGCCGACCAGCAGATAGAGCAGGCGCGGCCTGCGCGTATCGGGCTGGATCTGGTCGCGGAACAGGGCCGAGACCGGCACGTCATGCGCCCGGCCGAGCGGCAGGATGGCGAAGACAAGCGCGGTCAGCAGCCCGTAGAGCGCGGCGATGGCCAGCTCGGCCGGGGCGACCGTCGCCTCGAACGGCACCGGCAGGATGCCGGCCAGGACATAGCCCAGCGCGAAGGGGGCGGCGGCGCCGAGCACGAGGCCGATGCCGGTGCCGAGCATGGCGACCAGCATGACCTCGGTGAGGTGGATGGCGACGACGCGGCCGCCGCTGGCGCCGACCGCCTTCATCGTCGCGAAATCGAGCTTCTTGGCCTCGACGAAGCGGCGGACCGCATTGGCGACGCCGACGCCGCCGACCAGAAGCGCGGTCAGGCCGACCAGGGTGAGGAATTGCGTGAAGCGTTCGAGATTGCGCTGGAAACTCGGCGCGGCATTGTTGCGCGAGCGGATTTCCCAGCCGGCCTCGCGCTGCTGCGTACCGGCCGCCGCGATCAGCGCCTCCAGCGCGGCTTCATCGGCCCGCCCCTCCGGCAGCACGACGCGATAGGTCCAGCGCACCAGGCTGCCGGGCTGCAGCAGGCCGGTGGTGCGCAGCGTCTCCTCGGTCATCAGCAGACGGGGGCCGAAGCCGACCCCGGCCGCGATCTTGTCCGGCTCGGAGAGCAGATTGGCGCGCAGCTGGATGCGCGCCGCACCGACCGTGACCTCGTCGCCGGGGGCGAGGCCAAGCCGCCCGAACAGGACGGGATCGGCGATGGCGCCATGGACGCCGTCGCGCGTCGCCAGCAGCTCGCGTAACGGGGCCGGTGGCTCGGTCGCGACGGTGCCGAGGCTGGGATAGGCGTCGTCGACCGCCTTGATCTCGACCAGCGCCGCGCCCTTCTCGCCGGCATTGGCCATGCCGCGCATGGTGGCGATGCTGGAGACGGTGCCGCGCGAGCGCAGAAAGGCGAGCTCACCTGGCGTCGCCTCGCGATGCACGAGCTGGAAGGCGGCGTCGCCGCCGAGGATGCGGCGGCCTTCGCGCGAGAGACCCTCGGTGAGGCCGCGTGAGGCGGAGGTGACGGCGGCGATCGTCATCACCCCGAGCGCCAGACAGGCGATGAACACGCCGAAGCCGCGGAAGCCGCCGCGCAGATCGCGCCAGGCCAGTTTGAGCGCGAGCGGCAGGAAGGCGGTACCGCCGGCTCGGGCGGGCTGCGGCGTGACGGGTGCGTGCATCAGGCGACCGCCAGCCCGGCCTCGGCCCGGTCGATCCGCCCGGCGCGCAGGCGCACCGTCCGGTCGCACAGCGCGGCGAGGGAGAGATCATGGGTGACGAGCACCAGCGTCGCCGCGCGCTCGCGCCGCAAGGCGAAGATCAGGTCGACGATCGAGCGGCCGGTGGTCTCGTCGAGATTGCCGGTCGGCTCGTCGGCGACCAGGATCGCCGGATCGGGAGCGACGGCGCGGGCGATGGCGACGCGCTGCTGCTCGCCGCCGGAGAGCTGCGCCGGATAATGATCCATGCGGTCGGCGAGGCCGACATTGCGCAGCTCGGCCTCGGCCCGGCTGAAGGCGTCCGGGTTGCCGGCGAGTTCGAGCGGCAGGGCTACGTTCTCGCGGGCCGTCATGGTCGGGACGAGGTGGAAGGACTGGAACACGATTCCGATATGCCGGCCGCGGAACACCGCCAGCCCGTCCTCGTCGAGCTGGCCGAGATCCTGGCCGGACACCCTGACCAGCCCCGAATCCGGCCGCTCCAGCCCGGCCATCGTCATCAGCAGCGTCGATTTGCCGGATCCGGAAGGGCCGACCAGACCGGTCGCCTCGCCGCCGGCCAGTGCCAAAGAAACGCCCTTGAGGATATGGACGCGGGCGGCGCCACGCCCCAGACTAAGATGGACATCCTGCAATTCAATCGCCGGAGCGGGCATATCGCTCATCGTGACATGATCCTGATTTCAAGCTTTACGACCCGCTCGACCCGCGCTCGCGCACCGATCCAGCCTTTCCGGAGCCGCCCCGCCCCCGGCCGATATGGGCGCGCCCGGGCGCTTGTCCAATCATTGGCCGCGGTTTTTCTGGTGCAGGCCTGCTTCATCCTGGGAATGACCGCCATGGCCGAGGCCCAGAACCGACCGCTCAGGCTCGTGGCCCTGGGCGACAGCCTGTCGGCGGGCTACGGGTTGCCGGCCAATGCCGCCTTTCCCGCGGTGCTGGAAAAGCAGCTGCGCGCCGCCGGGCTCGCGGTCGAGGTCGCCAATGCCGGGGTCTCGGGCGATACCTCGCAGGGCGGGCTGGAGCGGCTCGACTGGTCGGTGCCGGACGGGACCGACGGCGTGATTCTCGAGCTCGGCGCCAATGACGCGCTGCGCGGGGTCGATCCGGCGGTGACCGAGAAGGCGCTGGACACGATCATCACCCGGCTGAAGGCGCGCGACATCCCGGTGCTGCTGACCGGCATGTATGCGCCGCGCAATCTCGGCGAGGCTTATTATTCGCGCTTCGACGCGATCTATCCGAGGCTTGCGCAGAAGCACGGGCTGGTGCTTTACCCCTTCTTCCTGGAAGGGGTCGCCGGTGACCGCCGGCTGAACCAGCCCGATCTGCTGCATCCTACGGCAGAGGGCATCGGCGTCATCGTCCAGTCCATCCTGCCGACCGTGCGGCGCTTCATCGCGACGCTGCCGGCCAAATCCTGACCGGGCGCGAGCCCGCTCTCCCTCTCCCGCGCCGTCTGCGCCCGTCTTCCGGAGTTGCCTCGCCATGGACTACCGCCGTCTCGGCCGAACCGATCTCCAGGTCTCGGTGATCTGCCTGGGCACCATGACCTGGGGCCAGCAGAACACGGAGGCCGAAGGCCATGAGCAGATGGATTACGCGCTGGACCAGGGCGTCAATTTCTTCGACACCGCCGAGCTCTACTCCATCCCGCCCAAGCCCGAGACGCAAGGCTCGACCGAGCGCATCATCGGCAGCTGGTTCAAGGCGCGCGGCAACCGCGACAAGGTGATCCTGGCCTCGAAGATCGTCGGCCGCTCGGGCAATGACTGGTTCCGGGACGACAAGGGCCCGACCCGCGTGACCCGCCGGCAGATCGCCAAAGCCGTCGACAAGAGCCTGAAGCGGCTGCAGACCGATTACATCGACCTCTACCAGATCCATTTCCCGGAACGGCCGATGCCCTGGGGCTCCAATCCGACGCGCTTCAGCAAGGCGGCGTTCGAGCGGCCCGATGACGAGACCTCGATCGCCGAACAGCTCGACGGCTTCGCCGAGATGGTCAAGGCGGGCAAGATCCGCCATCTCGGCCTGTCCAACGAAAGCGCCTGGGGCACGATGAGCTTCGTGCGGCAGTCGGAGGTCGGCGGCGGGCCGCGCGTCCAGTCGATCCAGAACGCCTATAATCTCCTGAACCGGACCTTCGAGACGGCGCTGGCGGAGATCGCGCTGCGCGAGGATGTCGGGCTGCTCGCCTATTCGCCGTTGGCGCAGGGCTATCTCACCGGGAAATATCTCGACGGCGCCAGGCCCGCCGGGGCCCGCTCGACCCTGTTCAACCGCGGCCAGCGCTATGAGACGGCGGGTGCGGAGGATGCGATCCGCAGCTATATCGCGCTGGCGAAAGAGGCGGGTCTCGATCCCGCGCAGATGGCGCTGGCCTTCGTGAATGCGCGGCCCTTCGTCACCGCCAACATCATCGGCGCGACCTCCATGGCCCAGCTGAAGACCGATATCGCCGCGGCGCAGGTGACGCTGCCGGCCGATCTCGAGGCGAAGATCGACGCGATTCACCAGCGCGTCGGCAATCCCTGCCCCTGAGGGCGAGACGAGGCTGGGCCGATTCGCTGCAAGCGGGACGCCGGTTAGGCGGGAGCGCAGCCCTGGGGCGTTTCGCCGCGCCCCGCTTTCCGGGATCGGGCGGGTGCGAGGCTGCGGCCCCGGCTCACTTGCAGGCGTCTTCGGCGCGCTTGACCACCTGGGTCAGCCCGGCCAGCGAATATTTGTCGCTGGTGGTGTTGCCGCGCTTGGAGGTGCCCTTGATCTCGAGGGCCGAGCCCTTGCGCATCGCGTCGAGCATGCGCGGCTCCTCGGCCGGGTTCTTCAGCCACATGTTCTGGCCCTTGGCGACCAGCGCGAATTGCTCGGAGCCGATCACCGCCTGATGCTCGACATTCTCCTTGAGGTCGAAATTCATCACGAAGCTGATCTCGTTGCGGACGCCTTCGGCCGGGCGGCTGGAAATGAATAGCAACCCCTCGACATCCTTGAGATTGGCCGGCAGGCGGCTCTCGGCCTTGGACAGCGCGTAACAGACCTTGGAGCGGCCCTGCTGCGACGAGAAGGCCTGCCATTTCCCGGCCGTTTCCAGCAGCAGCGCCTGGGCCTGCCCGGTCGCGGCGCGCTGCGCCTGGGCGGGAGCGGTCGCGATGCAGGCCAGGCCGATCACGGCCAGGGACGCTGCAGCGACGGAGGAGGAGGCCCTGGGGCCGCGACGTCGATCGGTGTGAGTCATGCCTGCATCAATCATTAAAATTCTTAACATCGTCTTCCCGGGGGGATGGTCGATGGCCGCAGAGACGCTTCGGCGGGCGCCGCGACCTGCTGGAGGCGCGCAAAGGATGTCACGATCCTGGCGGAAATGCGAGCGCGCAGCCGGTTCCGTTCGGCCTCCGGGCATGGCACAGTCGCGGCGGACGACCATGCGACGCGGGTCACTCTGGATCGGATATGCGAATCATGGTCGATACGCGAGAACCTCGGATCACTTCCGTGACGCGGGACGGGAGAGATCGCCGATGACGGAGCCTTGCCGATTAGCCTGCCTCGACGCGCCGGGCTCGCCGTGATGCACTTCGCGAGCTCGCTCACGTGACCACTCCGGCCGAATTCGCAGCGCTGGTGGACGCCGTCGCGACGCGACGCGATCGCGAGGCCTTCGCCGTGCTGTTCGATCATTTCGGGCCGCGGCTGAACGGGTTTCTGCTGCGGCAGGGCTGCGATTCCGCGCTGGCCGAGGAGATCGTGCAGGACACGCTGACCACGCTGTGGCGCAAGGCCGATCTGTTCGACCCGGCCAAATCCTCGCTGTCGACCTGGCTCTACCGCATCGCCCGCAACCGCAGGATCGATCTGGCGCGGCGCGATCGCTCGGACAGGATCGATCCGGAAGATCCGATCCTGCACCCGGCGCCGCAGGCCGAGCCGGACCGGCTTATGGACGCCCAGCAGCGCGAGGAGGCGCTGCGCCTGGCGCTGGGATCGCTGCCGGAGGAGCAATTATCGCTGGTCAGGCTCGCCTTCTTCGAAGGGTTGTCGCATGCCGAGGTGGCGGAGCGGACCGGCCTGCCGCTGGGCACGGTGAAGTCGCGGATCCGGCTCGCCTTCTCGCGGCTGCGGCGGGCGCTGGAAGCGGAAGGCGTGGTGGAGGCGGGGTAGACGAGATGAAGGCGCTGCTATGCGAGGCGCTGGGGCCGCCGGAGACCCTGGTGATCCGCGACCTGCCGGAGGACCGGCCGGGACCGGGGCAGATCGCGATCGCGGTCAAGGCGGCGGCGCTCAATTTCTTCGATACGCTGATCATCCAGGGCCGCTACCAGACCAAGCCGGCGCTGCCCTTCTCGCCCTCGGCCGAATGCGCCGGGACGATCGTCGCGCTGGGCCCGGGCGTCAGCGGCTGGCGCATCGGCGAGCGCGTCGCGGCCTGGCTCGGCCATGGCGCCGCCAGGGAACGGGTGATCGTCGATGCGGACTCCGCGGTCCGAATCCCCGAGCGTCTGGACGATGCGCAGGCGGCGGGGCTGTTCGTCACCTATGGCACCGCGATGCACGGGCTGATCCAGCGCGGCGCGCTCGCGACGGGCGAGACCCTGGCCGTCCTCGGCGCGGCGGGCGGCGCCGGGCTGGCGGCGGTCGAGATCGGGGCGCTGCTCGGTGCCCGCGTCATCGCCTGCGCCTCCTCGCCGGAGAAGCTCGCTCTCGCCCGCGAGCACGGCGCGCAGGAGGGGCTTGATTACCAGGCGGAGGATATTCGCGCCGGGCTGCGCCGGCTGAGCGAGGGCCGTGGCATCGACGTGCTCTATGACACGGTCGGCGGCGAGATGGCGGAGCCGGCATTGCGGTCGATGGCGTGGGAGGGCCGCTATCTCGTGGTCGGCTTCGCCGGCGGCGAGATCCCGAAAATCCCGCTGAACCTGCTGCTGCTCAAGGGCTGCGACCTGCGCGGCGTGTTCTGGGGCGAGTTCGTGCGCCGCGACCCGGCGGCGCATCGCGCCAATATGGAGCGGCTGCTGGGCTGGGCGGCCGAGGGGCGGATCCGCGCCCATGTCCATGCGGCGCTGCCGGTGGAGCGCTGGGTGGAAGCCTATGCGCTGATCGGCGACCGCAAGGCGCGTGGCAAGATCGTCCTGACCTTCTGAGACCGGCCCGCCGCTCCGCCCGAAGACCGGCCGTCAGAGCGCGTCCATGGTGCGCCGCGCCTCCTCCCGATGCTCCGGCTTGATCGCCGTGGCGACCGCGGTCAGCGCCGCCGCGATCACGGCCGCGTCGTCGGTGAAGCCGAGCAGCGGCAGGATGTCGGGCAGCGCGTCGAGCGGCAGCACGAAATAGCCGAGCGCCGCCAGCAGCGTCATGCGGACGCGGCGCGGCGTCGCCGGATCACGGGTGCAGTACCAGGCGGCCAGAAGATCCTCGGTGAAGGGTATGCGCTTCGCGACACGCTTCAGCCGGGCGAGAAAGGTCTCGCCGAAGCGCTTCTCGTCGCGCAGGCTCTTGCGGATGGCGGCCATTTCCTCCGGCGTGAAGCGGGAGCTGAAACCCTCGCCCATATCGTCGTCTCCCCTGGTCGATGCGGCGGGCATATGGTCGAGCAGGGCCCTCGCCACAAGAGGCTTCCTGCACATCGGCCTTGACGCCTTGCGGCTTGAAATGCCCCTGCGTCGGCTTAAACCAGCGGCAGTCAATCAAGGACACAGCCTCATGAAGCTCGATTCCTCGCTCTCCGCTATCGTCACCGGCGGCGCTTCCGGCCTGGGCGAAGGCACGGCGCGCATGCTCGCCGCCCAGGGCGTCAAGGTCGCGCTGCTCGATATGAACGCCGAACGCGGCGAAAAGATCGCAGCCGAGATCGGTGGCGTGTTCTGTTCCTGTGACGTCACCGACGAGGCGGCGGTGGATGCGGCGCTCGACAAGGCGCGGGCCGCCCAGGGGGTGGCGCGCATCCTGGTGAATTGCGCCGGGGTCGCGCCGGGCCGGCGGATCGTGTCGAAGAAGCGCGACACCGGCGAGCTGATCGCCCATGACACCGCGCTGTTCGAGAAGACGCTGGCGATCAATCTGGTCGGCACCTTCCGGCTGATCGCGAAATCGGCGGCGGCGCTCGCGGCGCTGGAGCCGATCACCGCGGACGGCTCGCGCGGGGTGTTCGTCTGCACCGCCTCGGTGGCCGCCGAGGACGGGCAGATCGGCCAGGCCGCCTATGCCGCCTCCAAGGGCGGCGTCGCGGCGATGACCCTGCCGATCGCCCGGGATCTCGCGCAGATCGGCATCAGGGTGGTGACGATCATGCCCGGCCTGTTCGAGACGCCGATGTTCGCAGGCCTGCCGGACGAGGCGCGCGCCTCGCTCGCGGCCTCGATCCCGCATCCCTCGCGGCTCGGCCGGGCCGGGGAATATGCGGCGCTGGTCAGGAGCATCATCGAGAACGACATGCTCAACGGCACCTCGATCCGGCTCGACGGCGCGATCAGGCTGGCGCCGCGCTAGGCCGCGGCCGCTCATTCGGCCGATGCGGGCGCCTTGATCTCGTGCTTCAGGATCAGCGGCGTCTGCGCCAAAGCGAAGGCCATGGTCAGGGGCATCACGCCCCAGACCTTGAAGGCCACCCAGAAATCCTGGGTCTGCGTCCGCCAGACGATCTCGTTCAGCGCCGCCAGCACGAAGAAGAACAGGCCCCAGCGGAAGGTCAGCTTGCGCCAGCCCTCCTCGTCGAGCTGCAGCACCGTTTCCAGCACCAGCTCCAGCAGGGAGCGCCCGAACAGAAGCCCGCCCAGCAGGATGCAGCCGAACAGCGCGTTGACGATGGTCGGCTTCACCTTGATGAAGAAGGCGTCGTCCAGCGCGATGGTCAGCCCGCCGAACACCGTGACCACCACCGCATTGACGATGGCCATGCGCGGGAGATGGCCCATCAGGATGCGCGACAGCGCCAGCGCGATCAGCGAGGCGACGATGAAGATGCCGGTGGCGACGAAGATGCGCCGGTCGCTGCTGACGCCGAAGAGCCGGTCGCCATAGGAATTGGCGAAGAAGAAGATCGCCAGCGGCCCGAATTCGAGCGCCAGCTTCAGCAGCGGGTTGATCTTGCCGGCCGCCGGGGGCCGCGCCGTGGTGGTCTCGCTCAATTCGCTTCTCCCAGCCCGGCCACCGCGCGGGCAAAGTCACGGGCCTCGAAGGGCTCGAGATCGTCGACACTCTCGCCCACCCCGATGAAATGCACGGGCAGGCCGAATTTCGCGGCGAGCGCGACGAGGATGCCGCCGCGCGCGGTGCCGTCGAGCTTGGTCATCACCAGGCCGGTGACCCCCGCCGTCTGCTGGAAGGCCTCCACCTGGCTCAGCGCATTCTGCCCGACGGTGGCGTCGAGCACGAGCAGGGCGGCGTGCGGCGCGTCCGGATCCATCTTGCGGATCACCCGCACCACCTTGGCGAGCTCGTCCATCAGGCCGGTCTTGTTCTGCAGCCGTCCGGCGGTGTCGATCAGCAGCACGTCGGTACCGGCCGCCTTGGCCTTCTGCAGCGCCTCGAAGGCCAGCCCCGACGCATCGGCGCCCTGCTGGCCGGAGACGACGCTCGCACCGGTGCGCTCGCCCCAGACCTTGAGCTGCTCGATCGCCGCGGCGCGGAAGGTGTCGCCGGCCGCCAGCATCACCGTCTTCCCCTCCGCCCTGAACTTGGCGGAGAGCTTGCCGATCGTCGTGGTCTTGCCCGAGCCATTGACGCCGACCATCAGGATCACGAACGGCTTTTTCGTGGCGTCGATCACCAGCGGCTGCGCCACCGGAGCCAGGATGGTCTCGACCTCGCTCGCCAGGATCGCCTTCACCTCGGCGGGGTCGATCTGCTTGTCGTAGCGGCCTTCGCCCACCGCCTTGGCTATGCGCGCGGCGGTGGCGAGGCCGAGATCGGCCTGGATCAGGATATCCTCGAGATCCTCCAGCGTCGCGGAATCGAGCCTGCGCTTGCTGAAGATGTCCGAGATCCCGGTGGTCAGCGCGGAGGAGGTGCGGGAGAGCCCCTCGGTCAGCCTGCGCCACCAGCTGCGCTTCGGCTGCGGATCGGCCACCACGGGCGCAACAGGCGGAACGGGCGGAGCGGGCGGAGCGGGTTCGGGCGCGGCCGGGGCGAGCGGCAGCGGCGCGCTCTCGCCCAGCATCAGATCGGGAGAGAGCAGCGCATCGGGCTCCGGCACCGGGGGCGGCGCCTCGGCCGCCGGTGCAACGTCCGGTCCGGCCTCGGTCGGCGCCGGCGCATCGGCCTCGATGCCGAACAGCCTGGAGAAGAAGCCGCGCTTTTTCGGGTCGGTCTCGCTCATCACTCGTCCTGTAGCCCAGCCTCGCCCGCTTCGGCAAAGCAAGGCGGAAACCTCGGTGCCAAGGCCGCGGCTTGCGTCCGCCGGCCGCCTTGGCTAGCGCAATGCCATGACAGCGCCGGATCAACCAGAGATTTCGCAGCCCTCGCCCGAGGAGACGGCCCTGCCGGTGCCGCTGCTCTACCGCGACGCGATGATGCTGGTGATCGACAAACCGGCCGGGCTGCCGGTCCATCGCGGGCCGCAGGCCAAGCGACGGGTGATCCCGGTCCTGACCGATCACCTGGACGCGCTGCGCTTCGGCCTGCCGCGCAAGCCGGAGGCCGCACACCGGCTCGACAAGGACACCTCGGGCTGCCTCGTGCTCGGCCGCCATCCCCGCGCCATGGCCGAGCTCAACCAGATGTTCCGCGACGGGCGCATCGACAAGACCTATTGGGCGATCTGCGAAGGCGGACCGGCCGAGGATCAGGGGCTGATCGATCTCGCACTCGGCAAGCAATCGCCCGAGCGCGGCTGGTGGATGAAGCCCGATCCGGCGGGGCTGCCGGCGCAGACGCGCTACCGCGTGCTCGGCCGCGGGCGCGGGGCGGCGGGGCCGCTATGCTGGCTGGCGCTGGAGCCGCTGACCGGGCGCACCCATCAGCTGCGGGTGCATTGCGCCGCTTCGGGCTTTCCGATCCTCGGCGACGAGATCTATGGGTCGGCCGGTCGCGATGCGGGTCCGGGGCTGCAGCTCCATGCGAGCAGCGTCGTCGTCCCGCTCTACCGGAAGCGTCCGCCGATCCGGGTCGAGGCGCCGCCGCCGGCGCATATGGAAGCCGCGCTCTCCGCCTGCGGATGGTTACCAAAGCCTTGAGATGCGGGGGCGATCCGCCCCGGCGCGTCAATCAATCCTCAAGACGATGCTGCTAGATCCCGGCTCAAGCCCCTCTGGCTCAAGGCCGACATGCTCGCTCCCACACCGTCCGTGTCCGATCTCTCCAGCCTCTCGACCATCGCCGAAGCCCGCGACAGCAGCGACGCGACGATGGCGGCCCTGCTCGGCTGGGTCGAAACCTATCTGATGAGGGGCAATCCCGATCTGGGGCGGGGCGGGGCCGTCTGCCCCTATACCCGCCAGGCTGCGCGGCTCAATGCCGTGCGCCTCGGCGTCGATCTCTCCGGGCCCGACCGGGAGGAGGCGGCCTTCGCCCGGCTGCGCGCAGGCTTCGCGGCGCTGGACGCCATCCCGGTCGCACCGGCCATGGCGCATTTCCGCACCGTGATCATCGGCTTTCCCAATTGTGCCGGCCCCGAGGGCATCGCGATGCTCCAGCGCATCCAGGCGGGGCATAAGTACCACGCGCTGAGCCGAAACCGGATGATCGGGCTGATGCATGACGGCTCGGAAGCGCGCGGGCTGTGGAACCCGGATTTCCGGCCGTTGCGGGCGCCGCTGCCGGTGCTCGCCATCCGCCAGATGGTGGAGCATGACGCGCCCTTCGCCCTGCGCCACCCGCTGCTCCTGCTGCCCTATCTCGCCCGCTTCCGCATGGCGGGGATGAAACGACTCTACGCCCATCTGCGCCCGGCGCGCTGACCGGATGTTCCTGCCGACGTCCGAAGCGGGCGAGGTGGCATGGCCCGGCCTGCGGCCGAAGCCGGCGGTGGAGCTCCAGATCATCGACGGCATGGCCGGGTTCCTGGCGCTCGGGGCCGAATGGGACCGGCTCTTTGCCCGCGCGGGCCGGCCGCATCAGCTGTTCCAGAGCCATGCGCTGCTGCGCCATTGGGCCAGGCATTATCTCGGCGAGGGCGACAGGCTGGCGATCCTCTGCGGCCGGGTGGAGGGGCGCCTCGCCATGGTCTGGCCGCTGGTCCGCCAGCGCCGCCTCGGCTTTCGCCTGCTGCGCTTCATGGGCGGGCCGATCGCGCAATTCAGCGATGTGCTGGCCGAGGATCGGCCGGGCCTGGTCGAGGCGGGATGGCGCGCCATCATGGCGAGCGGCGCGGATCTGCTGGAGATCCGCAAGCTGCGCGACGATTCCCGGCTGGCCGAGGTCGCGCTGCCGGTAGAGCCGGTCGTCACGGCGCGGGAGCTGGCGCTGTTCGCGCTCTGCGACCGGCGCGTCGCGGATGGCGGACCGGGGCCCGGCTATTCCGCCCGCGAGCGCTCCAACCATCGGCGCAGGCTGCGGCGGCTCGCGGAATGCGGCGCCGTCGACTTCGCGACCGGCACGGCGGGGGGCGAGGCGGCCGCCCTGGCGCGCGAGGCGGTGGCGCTGAAGCGCGAAGGCCTGGCCGCGCGCGGCATCTTCTCGCCGACGATCGCCGATCCGCGTTTTTCCGCCTTCTTCGCCGATCTCGCGGCGGAGAGCCCGGACAGCTCCCCGCTGCGGCTGGCCATGATCCGCATCGACGGGCGCCTGGCGGGCATCGACCTCTCGCTCGATTGCAAGGGCGTCACCTTCGGCCATGTCAACGCCGTCGACCCGCGCCATGCCGGCCAGGGGCTGGGACGCCTGCTCATCCAGCACAGCTTCGCCAGCGCCCAGGCGCGCGGCAGCAGCCGATTCGACATGCTGGCGCCGGCCGATCGCTATAAGCACGCCCATGCCGATGGCGCGACGGGGGTGAGCGATCTGACGCTGCCGCTGAGTCCGGTGGGCCGGCTGCTGTGCCGGGCGGGACTGCCGCATTGGCGGCCGCTGGCCAAGCTGGCGGCGAAGAGCACGCCCGGCCTGGCGCTGCTGCAGCTCGCGGCGCGGCGCTGGCCGAAGCGCTGATCAGGCGGTCAGCGCGTCCATCGCCCGCGCCAGCCTGACATCGAGCTCGGTCAGGCCGCCAGCATCATGGGTGGTCAGCGTCACGTCCACGGTCTTGTAGATATTGGTCCATTCCGGATGATGGTTCATCGTCTCCGCCAGCAGCGCGACCCGCGTCATGAAGCCGAAGGCCTCGCTGAAATCGCGGAAGACATAGCGCTTGGCGATCGCCTCCCGCCCCTCGACGGCGCGCCAGCCGGCGAGCGTCGCGAGCGCCTCGTTGCGGGCATCCGGGCCAAGGCGCTTTTGCATCATCATCTCCGCTGCACGTCGCCGCGCGGCAACCGGTTCGGATAGGCCGGACCGAGCGGATAGGCGGCCTCGACCACATAGGGTCCGCCGCCGATCGAATCGCGCGAGGACATCAGCGCGATGCGCCGCGCGGTGAAGCCGATCGGGCGGATGATCGGATGCATCGCCAGATAATGCGCGACATCCACCGGGGAGGCGTCGCGCAGCCGGGCGAGGGTGACATGCGGCACGAATTTCCGCGCTTCCGGCGGCAGGCCGAGCCGGCGCATCAGCCGCTCGATATCCGCCTGGAGCTCGCTCAGCTTCGCCGAAGGCTGCACCCGCGCGAACACCGCCCGCGGCTTGTCGCCGCCGAAGGTGCCGAGCGCGTCGAGCGTGATGTCGAAGGGGTAGCTGCGCAGCTCGCCCAGGAATTCGTCGACGTCATGGGCCATGCGCCGGTCGACATCCCCGAGGAAGCGCAAGGTGATGTGGTAATCCGCGGGCTCGATCCAGCGCGCGCCGACCAGCCCGCCCCGGTGCAGGGTCAGTGCCGAAGCGATGTCGGCGGGAATTTCCAGAGCTGTGAACAGCCTCGGCATGGGCGAATCATAGCCGAGTTATTGTGAACATGGCGAGACGGTCGGAGGCGGGCGACGGGGTCGGGACACAGTTTTCTCCGGCGCAGCGCACCCCATATGACGAGCGTGCTGCGGCGCCCCGGAGCCTGCATGGTTTCGCGATGCCGCCTCGCCATGCTATGGACTGCGCCAAATGGGGCCGCGAGCGGCCGTTTTCCGAGAGTTCCGATGATCGTTTCCGTCGCCGAGACCGCCGCGCCCGCGGCGCACGCCGCCATGCCGAAGCCGTCGCTGGTCGGGCGCACCCGGTCGGGCCTGGCCGAGGCCCTCAATGAGATCGGCGTGCCCGAGAAGGAGCGGCGCATGCGCGTCGGCCAGCTCTGGAACTGGATCTATCATTACGGCGTGCGCGACTTCGCGGCGATGACGACGATCGGCAAGGGGCTGCGCGCCGCCTTGGCCGAGCGTTTCAGCCTCGACCTGCCGGAGGTGACGGCGGAGCAGGTCTCGACCGACGGGACCCGCAAATGGCTGATCCGCATGGCGCCGACCGGCCCGCGCGACCGCGGCGCCGAGATCGAATGCGTCTATATCCCGGAAATGGATCGCGGCACGCTCTGCGTCTCGAGCCAGGTCGGCTGCACGCTGACCTGCACCTTCTGCCATACCGGCACGCAGCGGCTGGTGCGCAACCTGACCACCGAGGAGATCGTGGCGCAGCTGATGGTGGCGCGCGACCGGCTCGGCGATTTCCCCAACCGCTCCGCCCCGGACGGCGCCTTCGTCCCCAATGATGGCGGGCGCTTCGTCTCCAACATCGTCTTCATGGGGATGGGCGAGCCGCTCTATAATTTCGACGGGGTTCGCGACGCGATCGAGGTGATCACCGATAATGAGGGGCTGTCGCTGGGGCGCCGACGGATCACCGTCTCGACCTCGGGCGTGGTGCCGCAGATCGGGCCGCTCGGTGCCGAGATGGGGACGATGCTGGCGATCTCGCTGCATGCGGTGCGCGACGAGCTGCGCAACGAGCTGGTGCCGCTCAACAGGAAATACCCGATCGCCGAGCTGCTCGAGGCCTGCCGCAGCTATCCCGGCCTGTCGAACGCCAAGCGCATCACCTTCGAATATGTGATGCTGAAAGGCGTCAACGACAGCGATGCCGAGGCGCGCGAGCTGGTGCGGCTGCTCAAGGGAATCCCGGCCAAGATCAACCTGATCCCGTTCAATCCCTGGCCCGGCACGCGCTATGAATGCTCGGATTGGGACCGGATCGAGCGCTTTTCCGAGATCGTCTTCCGGGCCGGCTACGCCTCGCCGGTGCGCACGCCGCGCGGCCGCGACATTCTCGCCGCCTGCGGGCAGCTGAAGAGCGAGACGGAGAAGCTCTCGGCCCGGGCGCGGCTGATGCTCGACCAGGACGAGACGGCGGCGGCGGCCCAGGCGGCGCATTGACGATGCTGCGCTGGCTGCTGCTGATCCCCTTCGCCCTGATCTTCGCGATGGGCACCGGGCTGTTCGCGATGATGATCGCGAGCCTCGCCTCGCCCGAGGTGGCGCTGCTGATCGGCGGCGGCTTCGGCCGGCTGATGGACGCGCTCTTCGGCCTCGCCGAGGCCGGCTATGATCCGGCTCCCGCGGCGCAGGCGGCCTTCGCGCTGATCGGCCGGCTCGGCCTCGCCATCATCGTCGCGCCGGTCGTGTTCACGGCGCTGTTCAGCGAGATATTCCGGATCCGCAGCCTGCTCGTGCAGAGCGGGCTGACGGGCGCCCTCGCCGCGCTGCTGCCGCTCGCCGTGCTGCAATTCGCCCGGGCGCCGAGCCAGTCGGAAGCGCGCATTCTGGGCGCGCTGGTGCTGGTGGGAGCCATGACCGGCTTCGTCTACTGGCTGGTCGCAGGCCGCAGCGCCGGCGGCGAGCCCCGCCAGCCGGCCACCGGCTGAGCCGCCGCCTCATCCGGGCGGCAGCAGCCGCGAGCGGGTGAGGAAGCGGCGCTCCGTGCCGTTGTCCAAAGAGAACATACCGCCGCGGCCCTCGACCGCGTCGATGATCAGCCCGGTATGCCGCCAGAGCGCGGCTTGCGCGCCGCCGATATAGACTGGCACGCCCGCGATCTCGCCGAGTTTCACGTCGTGATCGCCGATCACGAAGCCGTCGCGGGGATAGCACATCGGCGAGGAGCCGTCGCAGCAGCCGCCGGATTGGTGGAACAGCACCGGACCGTGACGCGCGACGATCTCCTCGAGCAGAGCCAGCGCCCGCGGCGTGGCGACCACGCGCGCCGGTTCGTCTTCGCCAACGCCTCCCATGTCAGTTCGCCATGTCGATGACGATCCGACCCTCGATCTGACCCTTGTGCATGCGGTCGAAGATCAGGTTGATGTCATCGAGCCTGGCCGGGCTGACCGTCGCCTTGACCTTGCCCTCGGCGGCGAAATCCAGGGATTCCTGCAGGTCCAGCCGCGTTCCGACGATCGAGCCGCGCACCGTGATGCCCTTCAGCACCATGCCGAAGATGTCGAGCGGGAAGCCGCCCGGCGGCAGGCCGTTGAGCACCACCGTGCCGCCGCGGTTCACCATGCCGACGGCCTGGCTGAAGGCCTTGGGGCTCACCGCCGTCACCAGCACGCCCTGGGCGCCGCCGCCGGTCTCGCGCCTGACCGTGGCGGACGGGTCGTCATGCAGCGCATTCACGGTCAGGGTGGCGCCGAGCCGCCGCGCCAGATCGAGCTTGGCGTCGTCGATATCGACCGCCGCGACGTTGAGGCCCATCGCCCGGGCATATTGCACGGCCATGTGCCCGAGCCCGCCGACGCCGGAGATCACCACCCAGTCGCCGGGTTTCGTCTCCGTCACCTTCAGCCCCTTATAGACGGTGACGCCGGCGCAGAGCACGGGGGCGAGCTCCAGGAAATCGAGATTCGCCGGGAGATGGCCGACATAATTCGGGTCGGCCACGACATAATCGGCGAAGCCGCCATTGACGGAATAGCCGGTGTTGAGCTGGCTTTCGCACAGGGTTTCCCAGCCGCCGAGGCAATGGCGGCAATGGCCGCAGGCGGTGTAGAGCCAGGGCACGCCGACGCGGTCGCCTTCCTTGACGTGCTTCACCCCGGCGCCGACGGCGGAGACGAAGCCGACGCCTTCATGGCCGGGAATGAAGGGCGGGTTGGGTTTCACCGGCCAGTCGCCTTCGGCGGCGTGGAGATCGGTGTGGCAGACCCCCGAGGCGCGGATCGCCACCTGGATCAGACCCGGGCCGGGCTCGGGGATCGGGACTTCGTCGATGGTCAGCGGCTGTCCGAACGCGCGCACGACCGCGGCCTTCATCGTCTTCGCCATGGCATGGCCTCCTGGATGGGGTGTCGGCACCGGCGGCGCGCGGGTCGCGCCGCCGGCTTCCGCTCGTCAGAAGAAGCCGAGCTTCTGCGGGGCGTAGCTGACCAGCATGTTCTTGGTCTGCTGATAATGGCCCAGCATCATCTTGTGGTTTTCGCGGCCGATGCCGGAGTGCTTGTAGCCGCCGAAGGCCGCATGGGCGGGATAGGCGTGATAGCAATTGGTCCAGACGCGGCCGGCCTGGATGCCCCGGCCGAAGCGATAGGCGCGGGTGCCGTCGCGGGTCCAGATGCCGGCGCCGAGCCCGTAGAGCGTGTCGTTCGCCAGGGCCAGCGCCTCGTCGTCGTCCTTGAAGGTCGTCACCGAGACGACGGGGCCGAAGATCTCCTCCTGGAAGACCCGCATGCGGTTATGGCCCTTGAACACCGTCGGCTGGACGTAGAAGCCGCCGGCGAGATCGCCCGGCATCTCCTGGCGCGCGCCGCCGGCCAGCACCTGCGCACCCTCTTGGCGGCCGATGTCGAAATAGCTGAGGATCTTCTCGAGCTGCTCGGAGGAGGCCTGGGCGCCGATCATCGTCGCGGGGTCGAGCGGATCGCCCTGGCGGATCGCCGCGACACGCTGCAGCGCCTTCTCCATGAAGCGGTCGTAGAGGCTCTCCTGGATCAGCGCGCGGCTCGGGCAGGTACAGACCTCGCCCTGGTTGAGCGCGAACATCACGAAGCCCTCGACCGCCTTGTCGAGGAAATCATCGTCCTGCGCCGCGACATCGTCGAAGAAGACGTTCGGGGATTTGCCGCCGAGTTCCAGCGTCACCGGGATCAGGTTCTGGCTGGCATATTGCATGATCAGCCGGCCGGTGGTGGTCTCGCCGGTGAAGGCGATCTTGGCGATGCGGCTGGAGGAGGCGAGCGGTTTGCCGGCTTCCAGGCCGAAGCCGTTGACGATGTTGACGACGCCGGGCGGCAGGATATCGGCGATCAGCTCCATCAGCACCAGGATCGAGGCCGGTGTCTGCTCGGCCGGCTTCAGCACCACGCAATTGCCCGCGGCCAGCGCCGGCGCCAGTTTCCAGACCGCCATCAGGATCGGGAAGTTCCAGGGAATGATCTGGCCGACCACGCCCAGCGGCTCGTGGAAATGATAGGCGACCGTGTCGTGGTCGATCTCGGAGAGGGCGCCTTCCTGGGCGCGGATGACCCCCGCGAAATAGCGGAAATGATCGATCGCCAGCGGGATATCGGCCGCCATGGTCTCGCGGATCGGCTTGCCATTGTCCCAGGTCTCGGCCTGCGCCAGCAAGGCGAGATGATCCTCCATCACCTGCGCGATGCGGTTGAGCAGCAGGGACCGTTCCGCGACGCTGGTGCGACCCCAGGCCTCGCGGGCCGCATGGGCCGCGTCCAGCGCGGCTTCGATGTCCTGTTCGTCGGACCGGGCGACGGCGCAGAGCAGCCTTCCATTCACCGGGGAGGTATTGTCGAAGTAACGCCCCGCCACCGGCGCGACCCAGCTGCCATTGATGAAATTATCGTAGCGGGTCTTGAAGGGCGGCGCCGAGACGCGGCTGAATTCGGGTTTGTTCATCGTTTTCCTCCTGCGGCGCCTGAGTTGGCGCTCTGCCGGCAGGATCGGTCCGGGCGGCTGCGCTTGTCAGCCGGGCCGGGGCATTTCCGCCGACCGGACTGTCTCAACCTTGCGACAGTTCCGGCGGGAATCACGCGCAGGCCTAGGCATGCCCGCGATCCAGCCCGAAACGGGCGAGCTTCCGGTGCATCGTCGCGCGGCTGACGCCGAGGGTACGCGCCGCCGCCGAGACATTGCCGCGGGCTCGCGCCAGAGCGCGCTGGACGACGCCGCGCTCGGCCGCGCCGAGATCCTCCGCGGGCGCCGCCTCGTCGCCGAGCAGCAGATCCTCGGCCGGGAAGGGCTCGGCGAGCCTGGCGTCGGTGAGGCCATGGGCGAGGCGCGCGGCGCGGCTCGCGCCGATGACGAGGTCCTGCCGGTCGACGGCGAGCAGCCCGCCGGCGCCATGCGCCCCGTCCGGCACCACCAATATGCGGGCCTTCGGAAAGGCGGCCTGGAAACAGCGGGCCTCGATGCGCCGCGCCGCTTCGATGGTGGCGCTCGCGATCAGCCTGAGGATCGGCGGCGTCACATCGGCACGACAGGTCGAGACGTCGAGCGTCGCGATCAGCCGGCCGCGCGGATCCCAGATCGGCGCGACCGTGCAGCTCAGGCCGATATTGCGGGTGAGGAAATGCTGGTCGCGGCAGATCGTCACCGGACGCGCTTCGGCGAGGCAGGTGCCGACACCATTGGTGCCCTCGCAGGCCTCGCTCCAGACCATGCCGGTCCAGAGGCCGCGATTGCGGAAATCGAGATCGTCGCCCGGCATGCCGCGGCGCTCGAGCGGTACGCCCTCCTGATCGGTGAGCAGGACGCAGCAGCCGGCCTCGCCCACCGCCTGGAACAGCCGGTCCAGCGAGACGCGGCTGAGATCGATCAGCGGGCGCAGCCGGTCGCGGGCGCGCTCGAATTCCGGCCGGTCGAGCTGGCGCGGCGGGCCGGCCTGGTTCGGGTCGAGCCCATAGCGCAGGGCCGAGCGCGACCATGAGGCGGCCACGGCGGATTGCGCGACGGCGGCCGTGTCGCTCAGCGTCGCGAAAACCCGGTCGGCGTGACCTGCGTGCCCGGCGTCAGCCATGCTCGACACCCGTTTCCACCCGATGCGCGGCGGATTCTTGGATCGCCTGCCCTGTCGGGACGTCGGGCGGCCGCGCTTTCCGCGGATGTTCCGGCCAAGCCGGCGGCACTGTCAAGCCGATCGGCTGATATACTTCCGTAGCGTCAGGAGCGGCAGGGCCGGCTTGCGTCGCCGCGTCCCGTCCGTGTCGCGAATTGTCCTGGGCCGCCTCAATCGCCGATCGCCACCCCCTCGCGCCGTCCATCGGCGCCGCCGACGAAGCCTTCCGGCGTCTTCACGATCGCCTGGATGCCGGAGGTCATCTCCAGCAGCCTGACCTCATGGCCCCGCGCCTCGAGCGCCGCCTTCCAGCCCTCGGCCTCGGTGCCCTTCTCCAGCTCGGTCGGGCCGTTGCGGCTGCCGAAATTGCCGAGATCGACCGCCGCCTGCGGATCCATCTTCCAGTCGAGCAGCGCGACCAGGGTCTTGGCGACATAGCCGATGATCTGGCTGCCGCCGGGCGATCCGACGACGGCATAGAGCCTGCCGAAGGCATCGAAGACCAGGGTCGGCGCCATGGAGGAGCGCGGCCGCTTGCCGGGCTCGACGCGGTTGGCGACAGGCTTGCCATCCTCCTGCGGCAGGAAGGAGAAATCGGTCAGCTCGTTGTTCAGCAGGAAGCCGCCCGCCGTCATCAGCCGCGCGCCGAACCCGTCCTCGATGGTGGTGGTCATCGAGACGGCGTTGCCGTCGGCATCGACCACCGAGATATGGCTGGTGCCGTTCTCCACGCCCTCCGAGGGGCTGAGCAGCATGGCGCGCTTGTTGGGCGGTTCGCCGGCCCGGGCGCGCCCCAGCGAGCTGCCGGGCATGATCAGCCCGCCGCGCGCGCGGATATAGTCGGCGTCGACCAGCCCCTGCGTCGGGACCGCGACGAAGGCGGGATCGGCGAGGTAGAGCGCGCGGTCGGCGAAGGCGAGGCGCCCCGCCTCGCTGAACCAATGCGCCGCCTCGGCCCCTGGCCCCATCCGGGCGAGGTCGCGGCTCTCCAGCATGCCCAGCATCTGCTGCACGGCGACGGCGCCGGAGCTGGGCGGGCCCATGCCGCAGATCCGGTAGACGCGATAGGGGCCGCAGATCGGCTGGCGCTCCTCCACGCGATAGCCCGCGAGGTCGGCGAGGGTGATGTCGCCGGGGTTGGCGGCGTGGCCGGTGACAGTCGCGACGATGTCGCGGGCGATCTCGCCCTCGTAGAAGGCGCCGGCGCCCTTCTCGGCGATGCTGCGGAGCGTGCCGGCGAAGGCCGGGTTCCTGAGCGTCGCGCCGACCGGTTTCGGCCTGCCGTCGGGCTCATAGAAATAGGCCGCGGCGCGCGGATCGCGGGCGAGGTTCTTTTCGCCCGCCAGCAGGCCGTTGAGCCGCGGCGATACGGCGAAGCCGTCCTCGGCGAGGCGGATCGCCGGGGCGAAGAGCTCCGCCCAGGGCAGCCGTCCCCAGCGCTTATGCGCTTCCTCCAGCAGCCGCACCGTGCCGGGCACGCCGACGGAGCGCCCGCCGATGACGGCATCGAGGAAGCGCATGGGTTTGCCGTCCGCCCCGATGAAGCGCTCCGGCTTCGCCGCGGCCGGCGCGGTCTCGCGCCCGTCCAGGGTCGAGACCTGTCGGCGCGCCTCGTCCCAATAGACGAAAAAGGCGCCGCCGCCGATCCCCGAGCTCTGCGGCTCCACCAGGTTCAGCACCAGCTGGATCGCGATCGCCGCATCGGTGGCGCTGCCGCCGGCGCGCAGGACGTCGCGCCCCGCCGCGGCGGCGAGCGGATTGGCCGCCGCCGCCATGAAGCGCTGCGCCTGGCTGGCGCTCTTGGCGATCCTCCCGGTCGCCGCCTCCGGAGCCGGGGCGAGAGACTGGGCCCGGACCGGGGCCTGGCCCGGCAGCAGCCCCGGAGCAGCGGAGAAGGCGAGGGCTGCGATCAACCTGGTGAAATGGTGCATCGGCGGGTCTCCGGCTCGGCTGCCTGAAATCCTAACCCGGTCGCGTGACGCTGCGCCACTGCGGAAGCGGGATGGAGCCCTGTTTCGGCATCGTGGTCACGAGGCTTGGAGCGGCGGGATGCGCTGGTCTATGGTCACCTCGCTCGTCCGGGCAGCAGCAGAGAGGCCAGCATGTCGCTTTCTTTATCGTTCCCGCCGCGCCGCAGCCTGCGGCTCGCGCTCGCGGCGCTGCTCGGGCTCGCCCTGGCCGGCTGCGGCGTCAACAATGTGCCGACGCTGGAAGAGCGGGCCAAGGCGGCCTGGTCCGAGGTGCAGAACCAGTATCAGCGCCGCGCCGACCTGATTCCCAATCTCGTCGAGACGGTGAAGGGTTTTGCCGCACAGGAGCGTGAGGTGCTGACCGCCGTGGTCGAGGCGCGCGCCAAGGCCTCGCAGGTCAAGGTCGATGCCTCGACGATCACCGATCCCGCGAAGTTCAAGGAATATCAGGACGCGCAGAACCAGCTCAGCGGCGCGCTGGGCCGGCTGCTGGTGACGGTGGAGCGCTATCCGGAGCTGAAGTCGAACCAGAACTTCCTCGCTCTGCAGTCGCAGCTCGAGGGGACCGAGAACCGGGTCACGGTCGCGAGGCGCGACTACATCCAGGCGGTCCAGGCCTTCAACACCGAGATCCGCACCTTTCCAGGGGTGATCTGGGCCAAGCTGTTCTGGGGCGCCAAGGCGATGGAGACCTTCGCGGCCACGGCCGGGGCGGAGCGCCCGCCCGCGGTCAAGTTCTAGCGATGGCGCCTTGGGGGCGGCTGCGCAGCCGGTCGGGCAGCCGGTTCTCCGGCGCCGCCGCATCGGCGCTGGCCGCGGCGGCTTGGCTGCTGCTCGGCCTCACCGCGCTGGCGTTGGCGGCGGTCAGTTATCCCGCCCTGACCGGGCGCATCGTCGACGGCGCGGCGATCCTGCCGCCGGACGCGCTGCAGCGCATCGAGGCGAAGCTGAAGGCGCATGAGGACAAGACCAGCGACCAGATCGTGGTCGCGACCGTCCCGTCGCTGCAGGGCGTCTCGGTCGAGGATTTCGCCAATGGGCTGTTCCGCTTCTGGAAGCTCGGCGAGAAGGCGCGCAACAACGGGGTGCTGCTGCTGATCGCGCCGAGCGAGCGCAAGCTGCGCATCGAGGTGGGCTACGGGCTGGAAGGCGCGCTGACCGACGCGCTCGCCAAGGTGATCATCACCACGGCGATCGCGCCGAAATTCAAGACGGGCGATTTCGCTGGGGGCACGGAGGCGGGTGTCGACGCGATCCTCTCGATCCTGGCCGGCGATGCCGAGGAGTGGCAGCGACGGGCCACGATCCGCGACGACACGCGCAGCGGCGGCGATCTCGCCGGGGTGATCTTCGCGATGATCGTCATCGTCATCATGGCGTCGATCCTGATCAACGGCTTCAGGCAGGCCACGGGGGCGAGGCGCCACCGCATGCGCAACGGGCGCTGGGTGACGCTGCCGGCCAGCACCGGCGCCGGCTGGGGCACGGGTTCGTCGGGCTGGGGCTCGGGCTCCTCCGGCGGCAGCTGGGGGTCGGGCTCCGGCGGGTTCTCCGGCGGCGGCGGGTCGTCGGGCGGTGGCGGCGCTTCGGGAGATTGGTGATGGATGCCGGGGATCGGGACGCGATAGCCGAGGCCGTGCGCCGGGCCGAACTGGGCACCGCCGGCGAGATCGTGGTGGTGATCGACCGCGCGGCGGGCAGCTATCGCAGCGTGCCGCTGGTCGTGGCGCTGGTTCTGTCGCTGCTGACGCCCTGGCCGCTCCTGTCGCTCACCGCGACCAGCGCGCCGCGGATCTTCCTGGTGCAGCTGATCGCCGCAGCGATCCTGCTCGCCGCCTTCCTCTGGTATGGCCGGGGCGGGCGCCTGGTCCCGGGCTTCATCAAGCGCCGGCGCGCCCATGACGCGGCGCTGCGGGAATTCACGGCCCGCGGCCTGTCGCGCACGGCGGGACGGACCGGCGTGCTGCTCTATGTCGCGCTGCAGGAGCGCTATGCCGAGATCCTGGCCGACAGCGCCGTCGACGAACGGGTCGACCCGTCGGTCTGGCAGGGGGTGATCGATCCGCTGCTCGATGCGGCGCGGCAGGGGCGGCTGCGCGAGGGGGTGATCGCGGCGGTGGAGCGGGTCGGGCTCGTGCTGGCCGAGCATGCGCCGCGCCGGGAGGGCGATCTCGACGAGCTGCCCAACAAGGTGGTGCTGCTTTAGCGGCGCGCGGCCCGGCGCGGCGGAACCTCCCAGCCGGCGCAGCGGTTTGGCCCAGGCGGCAGAAGCCGGCCGGCGTCAGGGGAGGCCAGGATGCAGAGATATTTCAGGTTCCGCTCGACCGGGAGCCCCGGGGTGATGGCCGTGACCGATGATCGCGCGGGGGCGCGGCTTCCGGCCGAGCAGGGCCCGTGGCAGTTCGATGCCGAGGTCGCGACGGATCGGGACTGGCATGGCGGCCCGCCCAAGGCGGTCGCTGCGGCGGGCGTGCTGGAAAACGGTTTCGCGCTGTGGGACGCGCCATCCGCCCCGGCTGCGGCCGGCGGCGAAGAGATCATCCATATCGACGTGAAATCGGGGCGCTGAGCCGGTATCAGCGGGTTTGTGCGGCGGCGAGGATCGCACCGGGCATCATGCCGTAGCGGCCGGGCTGCTCGGCCTGCAGCAGGACGACATAGCCATCCGCCCCCGCGACGCGGATCGTCTCGAGCGGGACACTGACGCTCGCCTCCCCGCCCTTCCAATCGCCGACGCGGACGAGACCGCGCACGACATTGGCATAGGTCACGGTGCGCCCGCCATTCTCGCCGCGCGCGATCGGCACGGTCACCTGGCCGGTGGTCGGCAACACCCAGATCGCCGCCTCGCGCCCGGCCGTATCGGGCAGCGGCGTCACGGTGATGGCCAGCACCGAGCCCTCGGTCTTGACGGCGATCCTTGCGATGAAGGCGGCGGGAGCCATCGCCTTCTCGATATCGCCGCGGTTCGAGCCGATGGCGTGGCCGGTGCCGTTGATCACGGCCTGCGGTGTATAGACCTGTCCGTCGCCCCGGACCTTGGAATATTGCTTCTGCCGCTTGGTGAAGGCGTCCTGGCCGAGCGTGTCCTTCCAGCCGAGATAATCCCAATAGGTCACCGGCAGCGTCAGGGCGATCAGGGCCGGGTTCTTCGCCAGCTCGACGAACAGCGCGTCCGCGGCGGGGCAGGAGGAGCAGCCCTGGCTGGTGAACAGCTCCACGACCGCCTTCGGCTGCGGCGCGGCCATCTGCACCGATGCCGTCTGCGCCATGGCCGGCATCGCGCCCCAATGGAGCACGGCGGCCGCGACGAGCATCGTGAGGGAAACGCGGATTGTCATAATTCACTTACTCCAGAGCATGTCCGATCCCTCGGATCAATGCTCCAGCCCTTGCCTCGACGCGGCTTCTTCACGCGGACCGGGATCCGGCCCGTTCGAAAGACGCTTCGGCGCCATGGTGGCGCCAATGGATTACCAAAGCGCCTTGTCGGTCTCACTTGGAAATCACGTTGCCTTGAAAACAGGCGCCGTGCCCTCAGCGAGCGCGGCGAGATCCGGAATCGGGCCCCTGATCATGTTGGGCCGCCAGCGCCGGTGCATCCACAGCCATTGCTCGGGATGTTCGCGCACCCAGCCCTCGACCACGGCGGTCATCATCGCCATGGCGCCGGCGACGTCGATCTCGCCGCCGGCATCGCGCGGCAGATCGAGCGGCGGGGTCAGTTCCAGCCGGAAGCGGTGGCCGGGCAGGCGGATGACGCGGACGCCATGGACCGGGCATTCGAAGCGCCTGGCGAATTTGCCCATGATCGGGTTGGTCAGAGCCGGGCGGCCCATGAAGGGGACGACGACGCCGCGGGTGAAATGCTGGTCGATCAGCATGCCGAGATGGCCGTCGCGCTCCAGCACGTTCTGCATGGCGAAGGCGGCGCCCTGTTTCGCAGCAGCCAGCCCGCCCATCGCGCCGGAGCGGATCTCGTGGACTACGCTGGCGATGGCGGGGTCGTTGGGGGCGCGGAACACGGCGGTGGTGTCGAGCCCATAGACCTGGGCGCAGATCGCCGGCAATTCCCAATTGGCGAGATGGGTCGAGAAGATCAGCCCGGGCCGCGCATCGTCGCGCAAGGCGATGAAATGGTCGATGCCGGAGACCTCGACCCGCGAGGGCGCGTCGGGATTGCGGTCGTCCCAGTCGAAGAGCGTGCCGAGATGGGCGTATTCCGCCGCGGTCCGGCCGAGATTGTCCCAGGCGCCGCGCGCGATCCGCCTGATTTCGGCCTCGTCCTTCTCCGGAAAGGCGGCGCGGATATTGGCGACAGCGACGCGGTTGACCGGGATCAGCGGGCTCACGCTGCGCAGCAGCCAGCCGCCGAGATCGCTGGACCGCTCCGGCCCGAGCCAGCGCAGCACGCCGAACAGCGCCCGCACGAGGCCGATCATCACCGTGGCACCGAGCCGAGCGGCCAAAGCTTTCAGTCGTCTCACCCGCGCCCGGTCCTGTCATGCCCGCGCGCCTGGATGCGGGCCGTGAAAGCGCGACTTGCGGCAGGAAAAACCCGCCGTCAAGTCCTGAAGCCCTGCCGCGCCCGGCTCAGAAGGTGACGATGACCTTGCCGAAGACCTGACGACCTTCGAGCCGGGCCAGGCCCTTCTCGAACTCCGCCAGCGGAAACACCGAATCGATCACCGGTTTCATGCCGGCGGCCATCTTGTCGAGCGATTGGCGGATGTTCTCGATCCGGCAGCCGAAGGAGCCGGTGATCCGGTATTGCTGCTGGAAGAGCTGCATCAGATTGATGCTCGCGGTTGCACCGGAGGTGGCGCCGCAGGTCACCAGCCGGCCGCCGCGCTTCAGGCAGAGCAGCGAGCCGTTCCAGGTATCGGCGCCGACATGTTCGAAGACGACGTCGACGCCCTTGCGCTTGGTGAGGCGGCGCACCTCGCCCTCGAAACGCTCGGTCTTGTAGTTGATGACGTGGTCGGCCCCCAGCGCCCGCGCCTTCTCGCCCTTCTCGTCGTCGCCGACGGTGGTGAAGACGGTGCAGCCGATCGCCTTCGCCATCAGGATCGCCGCCGTGCCGATGCCGGAGCCGCCGGCATGGACGAGGACGGATTCGCCCGGCTCCAGCCGGGCATTGTCGAACAGCATGTGCTGCACGGTGCCGAAGCCGATCGGCGCGCAGGCGGCATGCTCGAAGGAGACGCCCGGCGGCGCCTTGATCACCAGCCGCGCCGCCTTGTTGAGATATTCGCGGGCAAAACCGTCGATATGGAAACCCATGATCCCGGCGACGTTCTCGCAGAGATTGTCGCGGCCTTCGCGGCAGGCCCGGCATTGGCCACAGGTCTCGGCGCCATAGGCGGTGACGGTGTCGCCGACCGACAGCCCGGTGACGCCTTCGCCGACGCAGACGATCTCGCCCGCCGCCTCGACGCCCGCCGCCTGCGGCATCTTGCGCTTGGCGAAGGCCATGCCGCGAAAGCCCCAGACATCGAGATAGTTGAGCGCGACGGCGCGGATGCGGATCTGCACCTCGCCGGCCGCCGGCGGCGGCGGCGGGTCGATCTCCTCGAGACGGAGGTCGCGGTCGCCATGAAGCTGGAGGGAACGCATCGGTGCTGTCAGCCTTTCAGATTTTTGACGGCGATGGCCGCGCCAGGCGCCGATCGGCGATAGGAAAGCGCCCGGCCGGTATCCCCGCATCCCGGCGGATGGCGAATTCCGCCGTCATCGTGCGTCTCCGGTCTTCATGAACGCTAGCATCCGTCTCAGCGATGCACACCCATCTGCGCGGTCAGACCGCCATCGATCGGCAGGACGACGCCGGTGAGATAGGCGGCCGGTTCGCTCATCAGGAAGGCGGCGACGCCCGCGATCTCCTCGGGCCGGGCGAAGCGGCCGGCCGGGATCTGGCCTTCCATCTTCTCGCGATAGGCGGCGTAGGGTGCCATCATGTCGGTGTCGACGAAGCCCGGCGCTATGACGTTGACGGTGACGCCGCGCTTGCCGGTCTCGATCGCGAGCGTCTTGGCATAGGAGATCAGCGCCCCCTTGGAGGCGGCATAGGCGGCGTTGCCGGGATTGCCGCGCAGCGCCGCGACCGAGCCGATGGCGACGATGCGGCCGGCGCGGGCGCGGATCATCGCCCGCATCACGGTCTTGGCGATGCGCGTGAAGGCCCAGAAATTGACCTGCATCGCGGCTTCGGCCTTGTCCTGCGCCATCATCGCCGCGAGCGCGTCATAGGGCTGGCCGGCATTGTGGACGAAGCCGAAATAGCTCTCCGCCTCGCGCTCCTCGCAGAAGCCGTCCAGCGCCGCCTTATCCGCCAGATCGAGCGGCAGCGCGCGGATCTCGCGGCCCTGATGCGCGGATGCAACCGCCTCGGCCAGAGCGAGGGCCTGGTCGCGGGACGAGCGATAGGTGAAATCGACATCGTGACCGGACGCCGCCAGGGCCCGGACGATCGCGGCGCCGACGCCCTTGGCGCCGCCAGTCACCAGAATCCGGCTCATGCCGCGTCGGGCCCGGCGGTGAGGACGAGGCAGGTGTTCTGCCCGCCGAAGCCGAAGGAGTTGGAGAGTACCGTCCGCACTGTCGCGTCGCGCGCCGTATTGGGCACGACGTCGAGCGGGATCGCCGGATCCGGATTCCGGTAGTTGATGGTCGGCGGGATGCGGCCATTGGCGATGGTCAGGAAGGAGATCACCGCCTCCACCGCGCCGGCCGCCGTCAGCGTATGGCCGAGCATGGATTTGTTGGAGGAGATCGGCAGCGTCGCCATGCGCTCGCCGAACACGGCGGCACAGCTCATCGCCTCCATCTTGTCGTTCTCCGGCGTCGAGGTGCCATGGGCGTTGACGTAATCGACGTCCCCGGGGTTCAGCCCGGCATCGGCCAGCGCATCCTGCATGGCGAGGATCGCCGGCTTGCCGTCGGGGCTCGAGCGCGTGCGATGGAAACCGTCGCCGCGTTCGCCGCAGCCGGCGACGATGCCGAGGATGGTGGCGCCGCGCGCCAGCGCATGGTCGTAATCCTCCAGCACCAGCGCGCCGGCGCCCTCGCCCATGACGAAGCCGTCGCGATTCTTGGAGAAAGGCTTGGCGGCGGCTTCCGGCGGATCGTTCTGGGTCGACAGCGCCGATAGCAGCGAGAAGCGCACCAGCGATTCCGCGCTGACCGAGCCATCCGTGCCGATGCACAGCGCGGCGGCCGTCTCGCCGCGGCGGATCGCCTCGACCCCCATCTGGATCGCCGTCGCGCCGGAGGAACAGGCGGTCGAGAGCGAGATCGGCGAGCCCTTGGTGCCGAAGCGCTCGGCGATGTGGTCGGCGACGGCGCCGAACAGGAAGAGCTCGTGAAACGGCTTGTGGCGATGGCCGGCCGCGGTGGCGAGCAGGCCGTCATAATCGACATCGCCAGAGATGGCCTGCGCCAATTCCTGCTTCTGGCGCCATTCCATCTCGACGGGCGGCACGGCCATGAAGAGCTCGCCTGGAAAATCCCCGGGCTGGCCGAGGCCGCTCTGGCCGATCGCCTCCTCGGCGGCCAGGGTCGCCAGCTTCTCCGAGAGCTCCGGCGCGGAGACCGGGCCGTCGAACAGGAAATCGACGGTGCCGGCGATGGTGGTGCGCAGCCCCTCGATCGGGAAGCGGGTGATGCGGTGGATGCCGGAGCGGCCGGCGGTCAGCCCGTCCCAATTCGCCTGCTTGCCCTGGCCGAGCGAGGTGACGATGCCGAGGCCGGTGACGGCGACGATCGGCCGGCCCTTGGCGTCGCGATGCTGTGTGCTCATGGCTTCACCCTCACGCTGCAACCAGATGGGCGGCGCCCTCGCCGCGCCAATGCCCGGCCCCGGTGACGATCGCATCGCGCGTCTGCCCGGCGGCGATCGCCGCAGCGGCCAGAGCGACCGCGATCGGGAAGGCGGCCTCCAGCGCATGGCCGACGAGATCGCCGGAGGCGATCAGGCGCGCGGCGCCGGAGCGCTTCAGCGCCGCCTCCTCCTCCGCCGTCACGCCGGCCGCACCGCTGGCGGCGGAGATGGCGAGCCTGTTCTGGTCTCCCGCGCCGAACCCGGCGAGCAGCCCGGCCAGCGCCTGCTCGACCGAGCCGGGCCGGCGCCGGCTGCGCGTCGCGCCGACCGCGGCGAGCCGCGCATGGATCGTGGCGCCGCGGGCCCTGGCATGCTCCGCCGGCTCGAGCACCAGGAAGGCGGCGGCGCTGCCGCTGATGATGCCGGGGCCGTCCTCGCGCGCGAAGACCGGCGCGAAACCGCCCTTGCGCAGATAGCCGCCGGCCTCGAGCAGCAGCAGCATGTCGCGCCGCTCGGCATTATAGGCGCCGCCGACGAGCATGACGTCTGCCTGGCCCGCCGCGATCCGGGCATGGGCGGTGCGGATCGCGTCGACGCCGGCCTGCTCCTCGCCCATGAAGGTGCGGGAGGCGCCGGTGATGCCGTGGACGATGCCGATATTGCCGGCGAGCAGGTTGGAGAGCTGCGCCAGGAACAGGGTCGGCCGCAGATCGCTCATCAGCCGCTCGTTGAGATAGGCGCCGGCATCGTTGGCGCCGCGCATGCCGGTCAGGATGGCGGAATCGACCGCATGGTCGCGCTCGCCGCCGCCGGCCGCGACGATGACCTGCAGCAGGCTCTTGGCCTGCGCGTCCTCCTTCAGCCCGGCATCGTCCAGGGCGAGCCCCGCGGCATAGACGCCGAGGCGCTGCCAGGGCTCCATCTGGCGCTGGTCGGATTTCTTGGGGATCTGCCGGTCGAGCTCGAGCGGCTTCAGCGGGTGGACCGGATAGGGCGCGAAGCTCTCGGTATCGACATGGGGGGCCGGCGGGTCGGCCAGCGCCGCGGCATGCAGCGCCATGCCCTCGCCGAGGCTGGAGGCGAGGCCGATGCCAGTGATGACGACGTCGCGCTGGATCATCGGGCAGGCTCCGGCTGCAGGCCGATCTTCTGGATGCGCGCATCCATCAGCCTGCGCATATCGGCGGGAAAGGGCATCAGGCGGAAGCGCAGCTCCGCATCGCAGATCGGCTTGCCGGCGATGGTGATCTTCGCCCGGGTCGCCGCATAGCCGGAGCCTTCGATCACCAGCTCGGCCTCGACGTCGAGCACCGCCTCGGGCTCGACGAAGGTGCGGAAGCGCGCCTTGTCGACGGTCATCAGGAACGGCATTTGCGTCAGCCCGTTCAGGGCGAGCAGCAGATAGCCGGAGGCCTGCGCCATGGTCTCGGTCAGCAGCACGCCCGGCACCAGCGGGTGGCCGGGGAAATGCCCCTCGAAGACCGGCGTCTCGGTCGCGCCCGGCACGGTCGAGCGGGTGACGATGCGCTTCTGCGCCGGCTCGAATGCCACGACCGTGTCGATCATGTCGAAATATTCGAGGCGCATGCGGTTCCAATCGTCACGGGGCGCGCCGGAGGCTCGGCGCGCGAGGACAGGCCCGGATGCCGGCCCTGTCGCGGCTATGCTCTAACGGGTGCGGCGCCCCGGCTCAAGGCAGGGACGCCGGCGAGGCCGAACGGAGATGCGATCGCCGCCCCGATTCCATCCCGGCAGGCCGCTCCGCGGGCGGCGCTGCTTCGGTTGGCGTGGCGGCGGGCTGGTGACGATGCGACGTCAGGCCTTCTTGGCGGCGGCCAGCTCGTCGATGCGGCGGCACAGATTCTCGAGCACGAAATACTGCTCGGCCGGGGCCTTGCCCTCGTTCACTTCCTGCGTCCACTGCTCGAGCGGCAGCTTGATGCCGAAGGCCTTGTCGATGGCGAAGGCGATGTCGAGGAAGGCCAGCGAGTCGATGCCGAGATCGTCGATGGCATGGCTCTGGGGCGTGATCTTCTCGCGCGGAATGTCGCAGGTCTCCGAAATGATTCCGGCGACCGTCTCGAATGTGGCGGACATGCGGGTGCTCCCGTCTGGTGTCGATGATGGCGGTTGGCATCCGGACGCGGGGATCCCAGCGTCTGCCCCAGGCCCCCCGCCGAGGAAGGTTGTGACGCCCCCTTACACCGCGAGGCGGGATTGGACAACCACGGCTGCTCTGCTCATGAAGAAGGGGCCCGAGGGCCCCTTCCGTTCGCGCCGGCGCTTTGCCTGCCTCAGGCGGCGAGGCCGCGCAGCACATAGTGCAGGATGCCTTCGTTCCTGAAGTAGTCGATCTCGTCCAGCGTATCGATGCGGCAGAGGATCGGGACTTTCTTGACCTTGCCGTCGGCGGAGGTGATCTCGGCCTCCAGCATCTGGCGCGGCTTGACGGTGGCGAGGCCCTTGATCGTCACGGTCTCGTCGCCCTTCAGGTCGAGCGAGGCCCAGCTCGTGCCCTCCGGCAGGGTGAAGGGCACCACGCCCATCCCGACGAGGTTCGAGCGGTGGATGCGCTCGAAGCTCTGCGCGATGACGGCCTTGACCCCGAGCAGATTGGTGCCCTTGGCCGCCCAGTCGCGCGAGGAGCCATTGCCGTATTCGACGCCGGCGAAGACGACCAGCGGCACCTTCTCCTGCTGGTAGCGCATCGCCGCGTCGTAGATCGGCAGCTCTTCCTTGCTGGGGTAGTGGATGGTGTAGCCGCCCTCGCGGCCATTGGGCCCCATCATGTGGTTGCGGATGCGGATATTGGCGAAGGTGCCGCGCATCATCACCTCGTGATTGCCGCGCCGCGTGCCGTACTGGTTGAAGTCGGCGACGTCGACGCCGTGCTCCATCAGATATTTGCCCGCGGGCGAGGCGGCCTTGATCGAACCGGCCGGGGAGATGTGGTCGGTGGTGATCTTGTCGCCGAACAGGCCCAGGATGCGCGCGCCGACGACATCGGTGACGGCCGGCGGCTGCTTGCCAATGCCGCGGAAATAGGGCGGGTTCTGGACATAGGTGGATTCGTCTTCCCAGGCATAGGTCTGGCCGACCGGGACCTTGACGGCCTGCCAATTGGCGTCGCCCTTGAAGACATCGGCGTATTTGGCCTTGAAGATCGCCTTGGTGACGTTCTTGGTGATGAAGGCCTGGATCTCCTTGTTGCTCGGCCAGATGTCCTTCAGGAACACCGGCTTGCCGGCCCGGTCGACGCCGAGCGGCTCGCTGGTCAGGTCGATCTGCACCGAACCCGCCAGCGCATAGGCGACGACCAGCGGCGGCGAGGCGAGGTAGTTCGCCTGCACGTCGGGCGAGACGCGGCCCTCGAAATTGCGGTTGCCGGAGATCACCGCCGCCGCGATCAGCCCCTGATCGTTGATGGTCTTGGAGATCTCGGCCGGGAGCGGGCCGGAATTGCCGATGCAGGTGGTGCAGCCGAAGCCGACCAGGTTGAAGCCGAGCGCGTCGAGATCGGTCTGCAGCCCCGCCTTGGCGAGATATTCGGCGACGACCTGCGAGCCCGGAGCCAGCGAGGTCTTCACCCAGGGCTTGACCTTCAGCCCCCTGGCGACGGCATTGCGGGCGAGCAGGCCGGCGGCCATCAGCACCGAGGGGTTGGAGGTGTTGGTGCAGGAGGTGATGGCGGCGATGACGACGTCGCCATGGCCGAGATCGAAGTTCTTGCCCTCGACCTTGACGCGGCGCGACAGCTCGACGCCCTTCTTGTACTCGCTCTCCATGGCGGCGGCGAAGCCGGCCTTGATCGAGCCGAGATCGGCGCGGCCCTCGGGGCGCTTGGGGCCGGCCATCGAGGCCTGGACCGTTGAGAGATCGAGCTCCAGCGTATCGGTGAACACCGGATCGGGCATGGAGCGGGTGGCGAAGAGCCCCTGCGCCTTGGCGTATTTCTCGACCAGCGCGACGCGGCCGGCCTTGCGGCTGGTGGTCTCGAGATAGTTCAGCGTCTCCTCGTCGACCGGGAAGAAGCCGCAGGTCGCGCCGTATTCCGGGCCCATATTGGCGATGGTCGCGCGGTCCGCCAGGGTCAGCGCATAGAGGCCGGGACCGAAGAACTCGACGAATTTGCCGACCACGCCCTTCTTGCGCAGCATCTGGGTGACGGTGAGGACGAGGTCGGTGGCGGTGATGCCCTCGCGCAGCTTGCCGGTGAATTTGAAGCCGATCACCTCGGGCAGCAGCATGGATTGCGGCTGGCCGAGCATGGCGGCTTCCGCCTCGATGCCGCCGACGCCCCAGCCGAGGACGGCGAGGCCGTTGACCATGGTGGTGTGCGAATCCGTGCCGACGACCGTGTCGGGATAGGCGACCTCGACGGTCTCCGTCACCTTGCCCTTCTTCACCTTCTCCTTGGTGGTCCAGACGGTCTGGGCGAGATATTCGAGATTGACCTGGTGGCAGATCCCGGTGCCGGGCGGCACCACCCGGAAATTGTCGAAGGCGCCCTGGCCCCATTTCAGGAAGCGATAGCGCTCGCCATTGCGCTGGTATTCGAGGTCGACATTCTGCTTCAGCGCCTTGGGCGAGCCGAATTCGTCGACGATGACGGAATGGTCGATGACGAGGTCGACCGGGACCAGCGGGTTGATCTTCTTGGGGTCGCCGCCGAGCGCCTTGACGCCGTCACGCATCGCGGCGAGGTCGACGACGGCGGGCACGCCGGTGAAATCCTGCATCAGCACGCGGGCGGGGCGGAAACCGATCTCCTTGCCGGCCTTGCCCTTGTCGGAGAGCCAGGCGACGAAGGCCTCGATATCGGTCTTGGTGACGGAGCGGCCATCCTCGAAGCGCAGCAGGTTCTCGAGCAGGACCTTCATCGAGAAGGGCAGGCGGGAAATGCCGTCCAGGCCATTCTTCTCGGCGGTCTTGAGGGAGTAATAGACATATTTCTTGGTGCCGACGGTCAGCGTCTTGCGGCACTTGAAGGAATCGAGCGAAGCCATGCGGACGGATCCTGATCAAGGGGTTGCGGTCGCGGTTCGAGGAACCTTACGGTCCGTCGAATCGAAGGCCTGATGCGCAGGTCGCGCGCGCCGCCCCGGGAGTGCCCGAGCCCCGCGCCGGATCGGCGTGCGGCGTAGCCACGCGCTCTATAGATCAATTCCAAGAAGCCCGCTACATGGTCGAAAGGCCTGCGGGACGGGAAACTTTGGGGAAGAGGCGGAGCGGTCGGCCAGTGTCAGAACCCCACCGGTTTGCGCCCCTGAGGCTCCGCGCCAGCGGGCTCGCCTGTCGCCGCGGCGGCCGGCTGATCTTCGAGGATCTCAGCTTCGCGCTGGCCGGCGGCGAGGCGCTGGCGCTGACCGGGCGCAACGGCGCCGGCAAATCGAGCCTGATCGCCATGCTCTGCGGGCGGCTGCGGCCGGCGGCGGGGGAGGTGGCGCTCGACGGCGCGGACGATGCGCCGCTGGCCGAGCTCAGCCATCTCGTCGGCCATCGCGACGGGCTCAAGACCGCGCTGACGGCGCAGGACAATCTCGGTTTCGCGCAGGATTGCCTCGGCGATCCCGGGCTGACGCCGCTGGCGGCGCTGGAGCGGGTCGGCCTGCCGCATGTCGCGGCGCTGCCCGTCGGCTATCTCTCGGCCGGGCAGCGGCGGCGGGTGGCGCTGGCGCGGCTGCTGGTGGCGCGCCGGCCCTTCTGGCTGCTGGACGAGCCGATGTCGGCGCTGGATCTGGCGGCGCAGGCGATGCTCTCAGGGCTGATGCAGGAGCATTGCCGCATGGGCGGTGCGATCCTCGCCGCGACGCATGGCCCGCTCGGCCTGGCCGAGGCGCGCGAACTCAGGATCGGCGCATGAGCCGGGCCTTCATCGCGATCCTCAGGCGGGATCTGGCGCTGGCGGCGCGGGCCGGCGGCGGCGGCGAATTGGCGCTGGTCTTCTTCCTGACCATCATCGTGCTGGTGCCCTTCGCGCTCGGCCCGGATCTCAACCTGCTTTCGCGGATCGGGCCGGCCATCCTCTGGATCGGGGCGCTGCTGTCGATGCTGATCGGGCTCGACCGGCTGTTCCAGAGCGACGAGGAGGATGGCTCGCTCGATCTGATCCGCGCCTCGGCGCTGCCGCTCGAACTCGCGGTGCTGGCCAAGGGGCTGGCGCATTGGCTGGTGACGGGGCTGCCGCTGGCGCTGGCCGCGCCGCTGCTCGGCCTGCTGGTCGCGCTGCCCGGCGCGGCGATGGCGCCGGTGGCGGGGACCCTGCTGGTCGGCACGCCGGCCCTGAGCTTCATCGGCGCGGCCGGGGCGGCGCTGACCGCGAGCCTGCGCCGCGGCGGGCTGATCCTGCCGGTGCTGGTCGCGCCGCTGACCATTCCCGTCCTGATCTTCGGCGTCTCCGCCTCGAACAGCGCGCTCGGCGGCACCATCCCCTTCCTCACCCCTTTCCTGATCCTCTGCGCGCTGTCGCTGCTGGCGATCGTGGTCGGGACCGTGGCGGCCGCGGCGGCGCTCAGGCAGGCGGAATGAGGCTGCCTGCGACGCCGGGGCGAGATTGTCCGGCCCTCGCGCTGTTGCTACATGCTGACGCGACCAATCAAAAGAAAGGCCGCCCGCCGCGCCATGGCTAGCCTGATCGAACTGGCGAATCCGACACGCTTCATGCGCCTCTCGGCCGTTCTGTTGCCCTGGATGCTGGGTGCGATGGCGCTCGCTCTGGCCGTCGGATTCTATCTCGCCTGGTTCGTCGCACCGGCCGACTACCAGCAGGGCGAGACCATCCGCATCATGTTCGTGCATGTGCCGGCCGCCTGGCTGGCGCTGATGTTCTATTCGATGATGGCGCTGTCCGGCATCGGCACGCTGGTCTGGCGCCATCCGCTGGCGGATGTCGCGCAGAAGGCGGCGGCGCCGATCGGTGCCTGCTTCGCGCTGATCTGCCTCTTGACCGGGGCGTTCTGGGGCAAGCCGATGTGGGGCACCTATTGGGTGTGGGACGCCAGGCTCACCTCGATGCTGGTGCTGCTGCTGATCTATCTCGGCATCATCGCGCTGTGGCGCACGCTGGACGATCCGTCGCGCGCCGGACGGGCGGTGGCGATCCTGACGCTGATCGGCTTCGTCAACATCCCGATCATCAAATTCTCGGTCGATTGGTGGAACACGCTGCACCAGCCCGCCTCGGTCTTCCGCATGGGCGGGCCGACCATCCACCCCTCGATGCTCTGGCCGCTGCTGATCCTGGCGCTCGGCTTCACGCTGCTCGGGCTGAGCCTGCATCTGATCGCGATGCGCGCCGAGATCATGCGGCGGCGGGTGCGGACGCTGACCATTCTGGAGGCCGAGCGCCTCGACCGGCTGGCGGCCCAGGGCGCGCCGGCATGAGCGCGCTCGGTCCCCATGCCGGCTTCATCCTGGCGTCCTATGCGGCGGTGGTGCTGGTGCTCGGCGGGCTGATCGCGGCGGTGCTGCGCGATCACGCGGCGCAGAAACGGGCGCTGGCGGCGCTCGAGCAGCGCGGCGCCGGGCGGCGCTCCGACAGGGCCGCGTCATGAGCGCGCCGCAGCTGCCTGCCGAGCCCGAAGCGGGGCGGCGCTCCAGGCTGGTCTTCCTGATTCCGCTCCTGCTGTTCGGCGGGCTGGCGCTGCTGTTCCTGATCGGCCTCTACCAGGGCGACGCCTCGAAAGTGCCCTCGGCGCTGATCGGCAAGCCGGCGCCGGCGATCACGCTCGCGCCGCTGGAGGGGCTGCAGCGCGACGGCCGGCCGGTGCCGAGCTTCGGCATGGACGATCTCCGCGGCCGCGGCACCATCGTCAACGTATTCGCGAGCTGGTGCGCGCCCTGCCGGGTGGAGCATCCCTTCCTCGTCGCCTTGTCCGAGGCGCCGGCGGTCAAGGCCGGGCGGGTGGCGCTGCTCGGCATGAACTACAAGGACGAGCCGGAGAACGCCCGCCGCTTCCTCGGCGCGCTGGGCAATCCGTTTTCCGCCGTCGGCACCGATAGTGCGGGCCGCGCCGCGATCGAATGGGGGGTTTATGGCGTGCCGGAGACCTTCGTGATCGGCCCGGACGGCCGCATCCTCGAGAAGCATGTGGGGCCGATCGACGGCGCCGCCGCTTCGCGGCTGCTGGCGCGCGCGACCGCGGGGAAGTAGGAGCCGGGCCGCCGGCTTGCTCCGCGGGACCGTGCCGGCTCAGGCCGCCATCAGGCTGTCGAACAGAGCGCGGCCATCGGTGCCGCCGGTCAGCGAATCGATCAGGTTCTCGGGGTGAGGCATCAGGCCGAGCACGTTCAGCCCCGGGGAATAGATCCCGGCGATGCCGTTCAGCGAACCGTTCGGGTTGGTCTCAGGCGCGACCCGGCCCTGCGCGTCGCAATAGCGGAAGGCGACGAGCCCTTCGCCCTCCAGCCGCGCCAGCGTCTCGGCATCGGCGATGTAATTGCCTTCGCCATGGGCGATGCAGACATCGATCACCTGCCCCTTGCGGTAGCGACGGGTGAAGGCGGTGTCGGCCCGCTCCACCGTCAGATGCTGGCGGCGGCAGACGAATTTCAGATCGGCGTTGCGCACCAGGATGCCGGGCAGCAGGCCCGCCTCGCAGATGATCTGGAAGCCGTTGCAGATGCCGAGGACGAGCCCGCCGCGGGCGGCATGGGCGCGGGTCGCGTCCATGATGTTGGCGCGGGCCGCAATGGCGCCGGTGCGCAGGTAATCGCCATAGGAAAACCCGCCGGGCACCACGACCAGATCGGTACCGGCCGGCAGATCCGTATCGGCATGCCAGACGGGCACGACCTCGGCCCCGGCGAGCCTCAGCGCGCGGCTGACATCGCCATCGCGGTTGGAGCCGGGAAAGGTGATGACGGCGGCTTTCATGGGCTCATCCTCCAGGGCTTTCGCGCAGCCGCGCGGCTGCGGCGGCCGGCAGCGTCGATCAACCCGTGATCTCGACGCGGTAATTCTCGATGACGGTATTGGCGAGGAGCTTGTCGCAGGCCGTCTTGAGCGCGGCCTCGGCCGCCGCCTGGTCCGAGCCGGAGAGCTCGATATCGAACAGCTTGCCCTGGCGTACCGACTCGACGCCGGCGATCCCGAGCGATTTCAGCGCGCCTTCGATGGCCTTGCCCTGCGGGTCGAGCACGCCGGTCTTGAGGGTGACGGTGACGCGGGCTTTCATGAGGCTCTCCGGAGCGGCTTGATTGCGCGTGGCTTAGCGGCGAATCGCTGCCGGCTCAACCTCTTCAGGCGAATCAGCGGCTCTGCCAGGTGGCGGCCGCATCCTGCCTCGCCCTCTCGGCATCGGGGCTGACGGCGAGAGCCACCACCAGCCGGCCTTCGCTGCGACCATAGAGAATGGCGGTCGCCGCGCTCTTGCCGCCGTCGCCGGCGGTGATCTCGACGAGCAGGCCCTTGCCGTCCCGCTCCGAGAACCGCGCCACCGCAGTGGCGGATTTCGGCCGCGCCGCGGGTCTGGCCGCCGCCCCGCCCTTGCCAGAGCTGTCCTCGCGTCGGGTGGGCGCCGCGAAGGCGCGGGCCAGACGCAGCGGGTCGGAATCCAGCGCCCTTTCCATCTCGCTCGCCTGCGCGCCCTCGAAGGCGAGCAGCGCCGCGAAGCCCGGCCGGGCGCAGCTGTCGCGCGGGCAGATCGAGATCGCCTTGGCGCTGACCCCGTCGTTCAGCACCCAGGCCTTGATCGGCAGAGGGCGCCAGCCCGCATCATAGGGCAGCGCCGCGATCGGCCAGTCCCAATGATTGCTGCAGCCGCCGAGCCCGAGGAGGATGGCCAGGACCACAGCAAAACGGGAGCGCGAAGGCCCCCGTTCACTCACACCGATGGCGGCCGTGCCGGACACGGATCCGCGCTACTGCACCAGTCGCGGACCGGCCGGGCCGGCCTTTTCGTTCTCGCCGAGAATGCCGAGGCGGCGCGCCACCTCCGTATAGGCTTCGATCAGCCCGCCCATGTCGCGGCGGAACCGGTCCTTGTCCATCTTGTCCTTCGACTTGATGTCCCAGAGCCTGCAGGAATCGGGGCTTATCTCGTCGGCGACGACGATCCGCATCATCTCCCCCTCCCAGAGGCGGCCGCATTCCATCTTGAAATCGACGAGGCGGATGCCGGCGCCGAGGAACAGGCCCGAGAGGAAATCATTGACGCGGATGGCGAGCGCCATGATGTCGTCGATCTCCTGCGGCGTCGCCCAGCCGAAGGCGGTGATGTGCTCTTCCGAGACCATCGGGTCGTTCAGCGCGTCGTTCTTGTAGTAGAACTCGATGATCGAGCGCGGCAGCTGCGTGCCCTCTTCGAGGCCGAGCCGCGTCGCCAGCGAACCGGCGGCGACGTTGCGGACCACCACTTCGAGCGGAATGATCTCGACCTCGCGGATGAGCTGCTCGCGCATGTTCAGCCGGCGAATGAAGTGCGTGGGCACGCCGATATCGTTGAGATTGGAGAAGATGTGCTCGGAGATGCGGTTGTTGAGCACACCCTTGCCGTCGATCACTTCATGCTTCTTCGCATTGAAGGCCGTCGCGTCGTCCTTGAAATGCTGGATCAGCGTACCCGGCTCCGGACCCTCATAGAGGACCTTCGCCTTGCCTTCGTAAATGCGACGGCGGCGATTCATGGGGATGTACCGTGGCTTGAGGAAATCCAAAGGTCGGCCTTTCTTCGGTCGCGGTCACCCGCGGCGGGATCGGGGCCCTGATCGGCCGAATCAACGCGGGCTCGCGCCGATTCCGAACCAAACGGAACCAGACTAGCCCGTGCCGTCGACCGGCTCAATGCGCCGCCGGCCAGATGAGGCCGACGTTGCGAGCGCTATATGGGGCTTCTGCACTTTAAACGCAACAAATCCACCGCCGGCGGCGCTGCGATCGGCTCTGGCCCTGCGGCAGGGGACCGCCTATATGGCTGCTGTTGCCTTCCGCGCCGCCAGGCCGGGGCCTGCAAGAGGATAGTGACCGCATGACGACGTTCGACCAGCGCAAGGACGCCTTCGAGAACCGGTTCGCGCATGATGAGGAGCTTCGCTTCAAGGCGACGGCGCGGCGCAACAAGCTGCTCGGCCTCTGGGCCGCGGAGAAGCTCGGCAAGAGCGGCGCCGATGCCGAGGCCTATGCCAAATCCGTGGTGGTGGCCGATTTCGAGGAAGCCGGCGACGAGGATGTGGTGCGCAAGCTGCGCACCGATTTCGCGGCCGCCTCGGTCAGCGTCGACGAGATCGAGATGCGCCGGGTGATGACCGAGCTGCTGGTCCGCGCCGCCGAAGAGGTCCAGGCCGGCCGCTGAACGACGGGCGATTGTCGCCCGCGCATTGCGTGTCTGAAACGGGCGCATGGGCGCCCGTTTGCTTTTCTGACGCGCTCCGGTTCAACGTGGAAGACCCGCCGCAGAAGAGCGGGCCCCTGGACCGGATGACACGCCCCATGCCCCAGCCTTCCGCCACGCCGACCCCGATCACCAAGCCGACGATCCTCGCCTCGCTGGCGGCGCGCCTGGCCGGGGGCGATACGATCCTGTCCGCCTGGTGCGGCATCGCCGACCCCGTGATCAGCGGCATGCTGGCGCAGGAGGGCTTCGACGCGGTGACGCTCGACATGCAGCATGGCCCGATCACGCTCGGCGAGGTGATCAGGGCGATCCCGCTGATCAACGCCGCCGGCAAGCCGGCCTTGGCGCGGACCCCGGTCGGCGAGTTCCAGAACGTCTCGAAACTCTTCGATTCCGGCGTCTCCGGCGTGATCGCGCCGATGATCAACACGATGGAGGATGCGCGGGCCTTCGCCGCTTCCGCCAAATACCCGCCGATGGGCGAGCGCAGCTGGGGCAGCTATGGCGGGCTCAGCGCCTCGGGGCTCGATCCCAACGCCTATCTGCGCGAAGCCAACGGCTTCTCGATGACCTTCGCGATGATCGAGACGCGCGAGGCGATGGCGATCCTCGACGAGATCCTGGCGCTGCCGGGCATCGACGCCGTCTTCGTCGGGCCCTCGGATCTGTCGATCGCCCTGTCGGGCGGGACACAGGTCGATGCCACCGCTCCCGAAGTCGACGAGGCGATCGGGCACATCGTCGCCCGGGCCTCCGCGGTCGGCAAGCCGGTCGCGGTCTATGCGCAGTCGCCGGAGCGAGCCAAGGATTTCTACCGGCTCGGCGCAAAAATGGTGACGCTGATGAGCGACACGGTCATGCTGCGCAGCGGTGCCCAGGCCGCGATCAGGGGCGTCAGGGGCTGACCACGCCCTCGCGCGTCTTGAGCACGGCATAATAGGCCCAGAGCAGCCGCGCCGCGACGCCGCGCCAGGGCCGCCAGGCCTCGGCCATCACGGCGAGCTCGGCCGCGCGCGGCCGGGCGGCCAGGGCGAAACCCTGGCGGGCGGCCTCCTGGATGGCGAGGTCGCCGGAGGCGAAGCCGTCGCGATGGCCGATGCAGAACAGCAGATAGATATCCGCCGTCCAGGGGCCGATGCCGGAGATCGCCTGCATCTGCAGATGGACCTGTTCCGGGCTCTGGCCGACGAGCCCGTCGAGATCGAGCCGGTTTTCCGCGAGCGCCGCGGCCAAGGCGAGCAGCGTCCGCTGCTTCGGCCGCGACAGGCCGGAGAGGCGCATGTCGTCGTCGCTCGCGGCGAGAACCCGCTCCGGGGTCAGCGGCCGGAACACCGCCTCGACCCGGCTCCAGACGGCCTGGGCGCTGGCGACAGAGAGCTGCTGGCCGATGATGATCCGGGTCAGCCCCGCGAAACCGCCCGGATTGCGGCGCAGCGGGGGCACGCCGGTGCGGGCGACGATCTCCCGCCAGGCGGGATCGAGGGCGGAGAGATGCGCCATCCCCTCTTCGAGATCGGCCAGGCAGGTGATCAGCGGCAGCGGCATCGATTCGGGACAGGCTTCCATGGCAGCATAGAATGGGGAGGGGGCGGGCCAGGCTCTGGCAGCAGCCTGAACCCGCCATGATTCGCGTTCAAGTTGGCGCCGTGCCGAGATAGGCCCCGGATGCCCTCGGCCCCGAAACCCGTTACACCGGCGCCATGACCCCAGGCCTGCCCGACGCCGCGCCCGTCTTCCGCTTCGCGCCGAGCCCGAACGGGCGGCTGCATCTCGGCCATGCGCTGTCGGCGCTGACCAATGAGCGGCTGGCGCGGAGCATGGGCGGGCGCCTGCTGCTGCGGATCGAGGATATCGACTTGAGCCGCTGCCGCCCGGAGTTCGACCAAGCGATCGGCGAGGATCTGGCCTGGCTCGGCCTGCGCTTCGACGGCGAGCTGCGCCGGCAATCGCAGCATTTCGCCGATTACGCCGCGGCGCTGCGGAATCTGGTCGATCAGGGCCTGGCCTATCCCTGTTTCTGCACCCGCCAGGCGATTCGCCGCGCCGTGGCGCAGCGCGAAGCCGAGCGCGGCGCAGCCTGGCCGGTGGATCCCGATGGCGCGCCGCTCTATCCCGGCACCTGCCGGTGCCTCGGCGAGCGGGACCGTCTCGACCGCATGGCGGCTGGCGCGCCGTTTCAATGGCGGCTCGACATGGCGCGGGCCTGCGCCCGGGCGAGGAGCCTGCAGCCTGCGCCCCTGACCTATGGGATGTTCGCGGCGACGGGGGCCACCCTCGACCCCGTGCCGGTCGATCCGGAGCGCTGGGGGGATGTCGTGCTGGCGCGCAAGGACACGCCGACCAGCTATCACCTCTCCGTCGTGGTCGATGATGCGCTGCAGGGGGTGACCCATGTGGTGCGCGGCCGCGATCTCGAGGCCGCGACCGAGATCCATGTGCTGCTGCAACGCCTGCTCGGCCTGCCGACGCCGCTCTATCATTTCCATCCGCTGCTGACCGACGCCAGCGGCCAGAAACTCGCCAAGAGCCGGGGTTCCAGGAGCCTCGCCTCCCTGCGCGCCGAGGGTGTGACGGCGGAGGCGCTGCGCCGGCAGCTCGGCTTCGGCTGACGCGCCGCTCACCCCACGCCGAGCCAGGTCAGCCAGGCCGCGGTGGTGACGAGGGAGAGCGCCGTGGAGAGCGCGATGGCGCTCGACGCATCGGCCACGCCCTGGCGATAGCGTTCGGCGAAGAGATAGGCGTTGATGCCGCAGGGGCAGGCGGCGAAGAGCACCGCGACGCCGGACCAATGCGGCGGCATCTGGAAGAGCTTCGTCGCGAGGAGATAGACGATCAGCGGATGCAGGCCGAGCTTGAGCCCGCTGAGCACCGCCGGCAGGCCCCAGGAGGAGACGCCATAGCGCCGCAGCGCGATGCCGAGGCTGATCAGCGCGCAGGGCACGGCCGCGCCGGCGATCAGGTCGATGATCGTCCAGGCCGGAGCGGGAATCAGCGCGACGAAGGGGCGGGCGGCCGAGCCGAGCAGGATGCCGAGGATGATCGGGTTGGTGAAGAGCCGCCTCGTGAGCAGGCCTAGCGAGGTGGCGCGCCCCTCCGCCAGCAGGGTCGCGACGGTCATGGTCACCGGCAGATGCACCGCCAGCAGCAGGCCGAGCGGCACGGCCCCGGCCTCGCCATAGGCCTTCAGGATCATCGGGATGCCGACGAAGACCGTGTTGGACTGGGCGGCCGCGAAGCCGGAAACGACGAGCTCCGGCCCCCGCCGCGAAAAGACCCGGCGCGCCACCAGCATGGCGAGCGCCCAGACGATGGCGAGCCCGCTGAAATAGGCGATCCAATAGCCCCCGGGCTGCGATGTCGGGATGTCGGCCTTGGCCAGCGTCCGGAACAGCAGGCAGGGCACGGCCAGCACGAAAACGAAATCGGAGAGGCCCTCGCCGGTCGTCTCGCGCACGAGCTTCGTCCAGCGCGCGGTATAGCCGAGCGCGATCAGGCCGAAGACCGGCAAGACGACGAGGAGCGAGGCGAGCATAAGACGGGGCCGCGGGCGAGGGAGGCGTCTGGGGAGCGGGAGGCTAATAGGCTGTCCCGGTGTCGCCTCGCCGCCATCCTGTCAAGCGCGGGCTCTGGCGGCAGGGCACCTGCGCGGGCGCCCGCGCCGGCGGATCAGGGGCGCAGCTGCGCCAGCGCGCCGCCGGCCTTGACGATCAGCCCCTGGATCTCGTCGCGCTGGCGCTTGAACTCGGCCAGCACCCGGCCGCCGAGCTCGCGGCCGCGCGGGACGCGGATCTTCATCGGATTGACGAAATTGCCGTTGACCAGCACCTCGTAATGCAGATGCGGCCCGGTCGAGAGCCCGGTCGAGCCGAGATAGCCGATGACCTGGCCCTGGCGCACCTTCGCCCCCGGCGCGATGCCCTTGGCGAAAGCCGATTGGTGGGAATAGGTGGTGACATAGCCATTGGCGTGCTGGATCTCGACGCGCCGGCCATAGCCCGAATCCCAGCCGGCCTTGATCACCGTGCCGTTGCCGGCGGCGAGGATCGGCGTGCCGATCCGGTTGGCCCAGTCGATGCCGGTATGCATCTTGGAATAGCGCATGATCGGGTGGTAGCGCATGCCGAAGCCCGAGCGCATCTCGCCGTCGCTGATCGGCTTGCGCAGCAGGAATTTCTTGAGCGAGCGCCCCTCATCGTCGAAATAATCGATCAGCCCGTCCTCGGGCGACAGGAAGCGGAAGACGCGGCGGGTCTCGCCGCCCACCGTCAGCGAGGCCGAGAGGATTTCGGCGCGCTCGCCCTCATCCTCTTCGGTGAAGATCACCTCCATGGCGTCGCCGCCGCGGACGCGCTGCTGGAAATCCAGATCATAGGAGAAGATCCGCACCAGCTCGTCGATCAGGGGGCGCGGCAGATCATGGCGCAGCCCGGTCTCGTAGAGGCTCTCATAGAGACGCGCGCCGCCGGTGCTGTCCTCCTCCTCGATCTCCTCGCCCTCGGGGCCGATCGCCTTGCGGGTGCCGCGCAGCGGGCCGACGACGTCGCTGCGCGGCAGCGCGACGGAGACGAAGGCGCCGGCATCGTTGATCGCGACCGTGCCGTCGGGCTGGCCGCCGGTGAGGAAGGTGACGCGGACGATCTGGCGCGGATTGCCCGGCCCGGGACCGGGCGCATAGAGAACCTGCAGGACCTGGCCGTCGGGCAAAGCCGCGACCCGGACCTTGCCGGCGAAGGCCTGGATCATCGCGCGGATCTGGTCGGGAGCGGCGCCGGCGGCGCGCATCACCTGCTCGAAATTCTCGCCGCGGCGGGCGACGATCAGCTTGTCCTCGACCAGCGGCTCGCGCGATGCGGCGATCGGGGTCTTGGGAGCGCTCGTGACGTTCTCGGGGACGACCCGGACCTCGATGCCGGAGAAGCGCGGGCTGTCGGTGGCGGGGGCATAGCCGAGCAGCGCATCGGGCTGGGCGGCGGCGGTGCCGCTCAAGGTGCGGCTCAGCATCAGCTGTGGCGGGATCGGCAGCGGCGCCTGGCGCCCGGCGGCGGCGAGATTGGCGCGCTCCTCCTCGATCTGGGTGATCACCTCGGCATCGCCGAGCCGCGCGCGGCCGGGCGGGATCGTGACCTCCGACAGGTCGCGCTTGACGATGGTGACGTCGGCATCGGGCACGTCGACCGTCGGCTCCGCATAGCGCTCCGCCGGCTGGCCGCCTTCCGCGAACAGGCGCAGCGGATTGAAGGGCGGGACATTGGTGGCGTAGACGCCGGTGGTCAGGGACAGGCTGGAGGCGAGGCGCACGAAGGGGCGCACCTTGATCACCTCGCGGTCGCCGATGCGCTGGGACATCGGGGCGCGCGCCGCATGGCGGGCCGACAGCACGGGCTGGTCGGCGACCAGCTTGTCGCCCTTGCGGGCGCCACCGCCCGTGCCGGCGGCGGAGGAGGCGCGGGCGGTCACCCGCTCGGGCTGTTCGGGATGGCTGGTGTCGCCGCGCATCGCGACCAGAATCGCCGCGCCGAGCAGCGCCGCGCCGCAGGAGCCGACCAGCGTGCAGGCGAAGAGCCAGCGCAGGGAGACGCCGCGACGATCCTGCACATGCGCCTGGGCGCCCTCGGGCTGGATCGGCGGCTCGATGCCGAGATCGACGAGCAGAGCGGCGGCCTCGGCTGCGAGCGGCTCGGCTGGCAGGTCGAAATCGGGCTGCGCATTCATCGCTGGTCGTCTTGCATCGCTGGGTCTTGTGTCCGTCTCGTCCGGGCTCGCTCGCGCAGGCGACGGAGGCGACCATGCCCGGCCGCAACCGCCAAATCAATCGCGCAGGAGCGCGCGATGGCCCGCCCGATCCGGCCGCCGGTTTTTGCTCTGCTCGGCGATTGCGGCTGTTTTGCGGGCGAAACGCCCAGGCGCGGCGAGTTCGGCAGCGGATACAGGCGCGAAAACCGCGCCGGGACGGGCAAAATCGAGCGCTGTCGAAAAAACTTCAAAAACCGTGTTGACACCGGAAAGCCCGTTCCCCTATACAGCGGCCATCGAGACGGCGACGCCGCTGGCGCCGCCCTCTCCCCCGCTTCTCCCAAGCGCAGGGCCTTTGTAGCCGACCAGATCGGCGCAAAACTCTGTCTGTCGAAGCGACCGCTGTTTGAAAACTGAAGACAGAAAGAGAAACGTGGACGGCGTTGTTCTTGCGGTCTGT
>NZ_LMRT01000009.1:0-199 GCF_001426225.1 Allobosea sp. Leaf344
CGTCGCCCATCTCAAGACGCAAGGCCGCCCCGACTATCTCGACGCCGTCACCTCCGAGGAGGAGCCCGCCGCCGAGGACGGCGAGGACGGCGCCGTCTTCGACAAGACCGGCATGGGCCAGGCGGAGAGCGAGGACCCCTACGACCAGGCCGTCGCCGTCGTGCTGCGCGACAAGAAGGCCTCGACCTCCTATATCCAG
>NZ_LMRT01000009.1:264-179255 GCF_001426225.1 Allobosea sp. Leaf344
ACGCGCGCGGGAGCTGCTGCCGGACGAGGACGATTGAGCGCAGGCAGGCCTCGCCCGCTGGCGGCATGAAGCCCCCGCCCGCTGGCGGCATGGCTGACCTCTTCCGCAGAGGCATGGCGCCAGCCGCGGCGATCCGCTATCGCCTGAACCAGGCTGGCGCCGTCGATGCGCGCCGGCCCCGTCGCAGGGAATGAGGCTGATGGCCGCCAGGACCGACCCGCTCGTCCATCTCGGTACGATCACCGGCGGCGAAGCCCGCGCGATCCTCGCCGCCAACCCGGTCATCCTGCTGCCCATGGGCAGCCAGGAGGATCAGGGCCCGCATGCGCCGATGGGCGATTATCTGCTCGCCGAGAAGATCGCCGAGCTGGCGGCGCTGCGCGCGACGAAGGCCGGCGTGCGCACCTTGGTCGCGCCGGTGCTGCCCTTCGGCGGGGCCGATTTCTTCGGCGCCATGCCCGGCGGCATCGCCCTCTCCCAGGCGACCCTGACATCGGTGATCGGCGAGATGGTCGCGAGCCTGCATCGCAACGGGCTGACCCGGCTGATCGTCCTCAACGGCCATGGCGGCAATGTCGAGCCGATCGCCGAGGTGGCGCGGGAGCTCTATCGCAGCCGGCGCATCCTGCTGCCGAGCCTCTATCTCTGGCGCATCGGCTTTGCGCTGCTGCCCGGCATCCTCGGAGCCGAGACCTCCGCGAAAGCGGCCGGTCACGGCGCCGATCCGCTGACCTCGATCGGCCTGCATCTCCTCCCCGAACTGATGCGCGAGGATCTGATTCCGGAGCAGCGGCCGCTGAAGCGGGACCCGGTGCTCGACCTGCCCTTCACCGGCCTGGGCACCGCCAGTTTCGAGGGCGCCGAGATCGCCATGCCCAATGGCTATGAGGACAGCTTCACCCTCGGCGTCGGCCAGGGCGACCCGAAGCTGAGCTCGGCCGAGACCGGCGCCGCGCTGACGGAGAGACTGACGGATCTCTGCGCGCGCTTCATCCGGCACTTCGCCGCCCGGGTGCCCGCCTGACCGCACCCCCCTTTCCAGCGCCCACCGGACCCGCGCCATGCCCGAGACCATCGTCGTCCTCGATCCCCTCGCACCGGAGCGCGCCGCAAGGCTGCGGGCCCTGCTGCCGCCGGGCTTCGTGCTGACCCATGGCACCGCCCGCGGCGACGAGCACCTCGCGCAGATCATCGCCGAGGCCGATTACGCGATCTCGGGCCAGGTCGGCGTCAGCGCCACGGTGCTGCGCGCGGCCCGCCGGTTGAAGCTGCTCCACAAATGGGGCGTCGGGGTCGATAATCTCGATCTCGAGGCGGCGCGGGCCTGCGGCATCGCGGTCGCCCGCACCGCCGGCAGCAATGCGCTGCCCGTCGCCGAATTCACCCTCGGCCTCACCCTCGCGGCGCTGCGCTACATCGCCTATGCCCATGCCGAGCTGAAACAGGGCGAATGGCGCGGCGGCCGCCTGCCGGGCGAGACCTTCATGCTCTCGGGCAAGACCGTCGGCATCGTCGGCTTCGGCGCCATCGGCCAGACTTTCGCCAGGCTGCTGCGCGGCTTCGGCTGCACCATCCTCTACAGCAAGCGCCACAGGCTGACGCCGGAGGAGGAAGCCGGCCATGGCGCGCGCTTCGCCGCCCTGCCGGAGCTGCTGGAGGCGGCCGATGTCGTCTCGCTGAACTGCCCGCTGACGGCGGAGACGACGGGGCTGATCGACAGCCGGGCCATCGCGCGGATGAAATCCACCGCCATCCTCGTCAACGTCGCCCGTGGCGGCGTGGTGGTCGAGGCGGACCTGATCGAGGCGCTGCAGACCCGGCGGATCGCGGGCGCGGCGATGGATGTCTTCTCGGTCGAGCCCCTGCCGGCCGATTCGCCGCTGCTGCGCCTCGACAATCTGGTGGTGACGCCGCATCTCGCCGCCATCGTCGCCGAGAATTTCGACAAGACGGTGCTGCAGATGTTCGGCAACATCCTGCGCGTCTCGCGCGGCGAACCCGTCCAGCCGCAGGACCGCGTGATCTGATGCAGAGCCATCCTCCAATCGACATCGCGGCGCTGCGTGCGCGGATGATCCCACCGACGCCGGAACTGGTGGCGCTGCTGGCGCCCGGCGGCGTTCTGCGCGCTGGCATCAACCTGTCGAATTTCCTGCTGGTCTCCGGGCGCGAAGCGGATGGCACGCCGGTCGGCGTCGCGCCCGACATGGCATGGGCGCTGGCCGCGCTGCTCGACCTGCCGGTCCACCATATCTGCTATGATTCGCCCGGGCTGGTGGCGGATGCGGCCGCAACCGACGCATGGGACGTCGCCCTGCTGGGTGCCGAGCCGCAGCGTGCCGCGGTGATCGGTTTCACATCGGCCTATACCGAGATCGAGGCGACCTATCTCGTACCGGCCGGATCTTCGCTGCGGACGCCGGCCGCCGTCGACGGCCCGGGCGTCCGCATCGCCGTCACCGACCGCACCGCCTATGGGCTCTGGCTCGACCGCCATATCCGCCAGGCCGAGCTGGTGCGAACGGGCACGATCGACGAAGCGGCGATGGTTTTCGCGGCCCGCGGGCTCGAGGCGCTGGCCGGGCTGCGGCCCAGGCTGGTGAAGGATCTCCTGGCCATGCCCGGCTCGATCCTGCTTCCGGGACGCTTCATGGCGGTCCAGCAGGCTCTGGGGACCCCGCTGCGCAAGGCGGCCGCGCAGCCCTTTCTGCAGGATTTCGTGACGGCGTCGATCGAGACCGGCTTCGTCGCGAAGCTCATCGCCCGTCACGGGATCGAGGGGCTGAGCGTGGCGCAACGCGCCTAGCCGGGGCGGGGGCGCCACCGGGCAGGGATACGCGCCGGCGGCATTGACAGTAGTGTAATGTTATAATGTATCACACGTTGGTGTCCGGCCGTTGGCCGGATTCGCCTTCAGGAGACCCCTATGTTCCGCTCGCCCCTCTCCCGCCGTGCCCTGCTCGCCGGGTCCCTCGCCGCGCCCTTCCTCCCCGGCCTCGCTCGCGCCGGGGCGGAGGACGATGTGCTGCGCGTCGTTGCGCCCTGGGAATACACCTCCGACGACCCCGCCGACATCGGCTATATCCTGACGCGCATGGGCATCGCCGAGACGCTGGTACAGGTCGAGCCGGACGGCCGACTGGTCGGCGGCGTCGCCGCGAGCTGGACCCTGTCGCAGGACAGGCTGACCTGGCGTTTTACCCTGCGCAAGGCGCTCTTCCATGACGGCACGCCGGTGATGGCCGAGGCCGTCGCCGCGAGCCTGAAGGCGGCCTTCATCGGCGAGAGCCTCTCCGCCGTGCCGATCGACCGGGTCTCGGTCGAAGCCGGGGAAGTCGTCATCCGCACCCGCACCCCGTTCAGCCTGCTGCCCGCCTTCCTCTGCGACTATGCCGCCGTGATCCTGGCGCCCTCCTCCTACGGAGCCGACGGCAAGGTCCGGCGCATCGTCGCCACCGGCCCCTACCGGCTGGTCTCGGTCGACGGCAAGACGACGCTGGAGTCGGAACGGTTCGACGGCCATTGGGCCGGCCGGCCCGCCATCGCCAGAACCCGCTATACCGCCGTGGTCAATGGCGACACGCGCGCCAATATCGCCATCGCCGGAGACGCCGACCTCGTCTACACCCTCGCGCCGACCGCCATCCCCCGCATCGATGCCGCGGGGCGGATGAAGGTCCGGAGCCTGACCATCCCGCGCGGCCGCGCCCTGTTCTTCGATTGCGGCCTGCCCCAGTTCGGCGACGTCCGGGTCCGCCGCGCGATCTCGCTCGCCGTCGATCGCGACGGCATAGCGCGTGCCATCCTGCGCCATCCCGATTCGCGCGCCACGCAGCTGCTGCCGCCGATCCTCGCCAGCTGGTACCGCAAGGACCTGCCGGCGCTCGGCCATGATCTGCCGGCGGCGCGGGCTCTTCTCGACGAGGCCGGCTGGCGCAGCGGAGCCGACGGCATAAGGAGCCGGGACGGCGTGCGCCTCGCGGCCAAGCTGCTGACGCTGGCCAACCGCCCGGAGCTGCCGGTCATGGCCTCGGCCCTGCAGGCCCAGCTGCGGCAGATCGGCATGGAGATCGTCATCGAGGTCGGGCCCGGCAACAGCGTTCCCGCCGCGATCAAGGACGGGACGATGCAGCTGACGCTGGTCTCGCGCACCTATGTCAACGTGCCTGAGCCGGTGGCGACGCTCATCCCCGATTTCACGCGCGAGCGATCGAATTGGGGCAGCGTACGCTGGGACGGACGCGACCGCATGCGCCAGCTGACGGACGCCTATGTCGCGAGCTTCGACGACGCCGAGAAGGACGGGCTGCGCGGGCGGATGATCCGCCTGCTCGCCGATGAGATGCCGGTCGTGCCGGTGTCCTGGTCTGAGCATTCCGTCGCCGTCTCCGGCCGCGTCGCTCAGGTCGCGATCGACCCTTATGAGGCGCGCTATCTCGTCGAGCGGATGAAGCTCGCGTGATCGGCCTGATCGGATCGCGGTTGAGCCAGGCGCTGCTGACCGCCTGGCTGCTCGCCAGCCTCTGCTTCGCCTTCGTCCATGCGCTGCCGGGCGATACCGCGCTGCGCATCGCGGCGGCGCGGCTCGGCGACGACCGCGTCACCGCCGAAGCGGCCGACCGGATCCGCAGGGAAGAGGGGCTGGATCGCCCGCTCTACCGGCAATATCTGAGTTGGCTCGGCCGGATCGCCAGCCTCGATCTCGGCCATTCCCTGGTCTCGCGCAGGCCGGTCTGGCAGGATCTCGCCTATCATGCCCGCTTCACCCTCGGGCTCGGCGCGCTCGGCTGGCTGCTCTCCTATCTGATCGCGCTGCCGCTCGGCATCGCCTGCGCCTTCCGGCCGGGCAAGGCGCTGGATCGCGCCACCAACGCCGCGGCGGTCGCGCTGGCCGCCATGCCGAGCTTCATGATCGGCATCGGCCTGATCTCGCTCTTCGCCCTGAGCCTGCGCTGGCTGCCGCCGGCCGGCCACCGCACCGGCGCGCATCTCGTCCTGCCGGCGCTGACCCTGGCCCTGGGGCTCGCCGCCTTCTCGGTCCGGATCATCCGCAACGCCGTGGTCGAGGTGCGCCAGGCCTTCTACATGACCTTCGCCCGCATCCGGGGCCGCTCGGCCGGCCAGGCCTTCCTGCATCACGGGCTGCGCAACGCCGCGATCCCGGTCGCCACCTTCGCGGCGCTGCAATTCGCCTATGTCGTCGACGGCTTCGTCATCGTCGAGACCCTGTTCAACTATCCCGGCCTGGGCGATCTTCTGGTCAAATCGCTGATCGCGCGCGACGTGCCGATGATCATGGCGGCGGGGCTGGTGATCGAACTGCTCTATGCCTGCGTCAATCTCGGCGCCGACATGATCTGCCTGGCGCTCGGCCCCCGTCATGCCGGCGGGAGCCCGACATGATCGGCGCGGCCCTCCGCCAGGATCGCAGGATCATGGCGCCGCTCGCTCTGCTCGCCGGGGTGACGATGCTGGTGATCCTGGCGCCGCTGCTGGCGCGGCAGGATCCGACCGCCCAGGATCTGCTGCTGGCGCTGGAGCCACCCTCGCTCGCCCATCCGCTCGGCACCGACCATCTCGGCCGCGACGTCGCGGCGCGGCTGGCCCATGGCGGGCTGCGCTCGCTCGGCCTGGCGCTGTCCTGCGTCGCCATCGCCACCGGCACGGGCCTCGCGCTGGGGCTGCTCGCCACCCAGGCCGGCCGCTGGGGGGACATGCTGATCATGCGGCTGGCCGATCTGATGCTGGCCTTCCCCGGCATCCTGCTCGCCCTGCTGATCGCCGGCTTTCTGGGCGGCGGCATCCTGCCGATGCTGATCGGCATCAAGCTGACGCTCTGGCCGCAATTCGCGCGGCTCGCCCGCGCCATCGCGCTGCGGGAGCTGGCGCAGCCCCATGTCGAAGCGGCGCGGCTCGCCGGGTTTCCGGCCTCGACCATCCTGCGCCGCCATGTCTTGCCGGCGGTGCTGCGCCAGACGATGACGCTGGCGACGCTGGGCTTGGGCGCGGCGATCATGTCGATCTCGGCGCTGGGCTTTCTCGGGCTCGGCCTGCAGCCGCCGACGCCGGAATGGGGCGCCATGATCAGCGAGACCCTGCCCTATATCGCGGAGGCGCCGGTGCAGATGGCGGCGCCCTGCCTCGCGATCTTCCTGACGGTGCTGGCCGCGACCCTGCTCGGGCAGGCGCTGACGGAGAGTCCCGGCTCCGGAGACCCGGAATGAGCGCCCCGGCCCTGCTCCTCTCCGGCCTGACGATCCGGGATGCGCGCGGCGACGCGCTGGTGGCGGATATCGACCTCGCTTTGCAGCCCGGCCGCGCCTCGCTGCTGATCGGCGAGACCGGCAGCGGCAAGAGCCTGATCGCCCAGGCGGTGATGGGGCTGCTGCCTCCGGGCTTTTCGGCCTCCGGGACGATCGCCATCAACGGCCACGATCCGGTACCCGCCAGCCAGTCCGGCCTGCTGCGGCTGTTCTGGGCGCGCGAGACCATGCTGCTGCCGCAGGAGCCGCGCGCCGCGCTCGACCCGACGATGCGCATCGGCCGGCAGCTCACCGCGCCGCAGCGGCCGATGGCGCTCACGCCCGGCGCGGCCCTGGCCGCCGTCGGCCTGGCGGCTGAGACGCGGCACGCCTTCCCCGGCGAGCTGTCCGGCGGCATGGCGCAGCGCGTGCTGATCGCGTCGGCGCTCGTCGGCAGCGCGCCGCTGCTGATCGCCGACGAGCCGACCAAGGGGCTGGATGCGGCCCGGATCGGACAGAGCCGGGCGCTGCTGGCCGATCTCGTGGCGCGTGGGCGCGCTTTGCTGGTCATCACCCATGACATCGCCCTGGCCCGCGCCTTCGAGGCGGATGTCGCCGTGCTGCACCAGGGCCGCATCGTCGAGCAGGGCCCGGTCAGCGAGGTGCTGGAAGCGCCCCGCCACCCCTATACCCGCGCCTGGCTCGAGGCCGATCCCGCGGGGTGGCGCCCCTGCCTGCGCTGCTGCGCCGTCGACGAGCCGGTCCTTGCCGCCCATGCGCTGCGCTTCGGATACCGCCGGCGGGCGCCGCTCTTCACCGATCTCGAGCTGCATGTTCCCGCCGGCGGCGTCCTGGCGGTGACGGGGCCGAGCGGCTGCGGCAAGTCGACGCTCGGCAACATCCTGCTCGGCCTGCAGAGACCCATCTCCGGCACCGTCTCCTGGCAGGGCATCGACCCCTATCGCAACCCTGCGGGCAGGGCCGCGCTGCGGCGCGCCTATCAGAAGCTCCACCAGGACCCGGCCTCGGTCTTCATGCCGCACCGGACGATCGGCCGGCATTTCGAGGATCTGGCCGAGGTGGTGCCGGATCTCGCTCTGGCGCGCGAGCTGCCGCCTCTGCTGGAGCGGCTGAAGCTCGACGAGCGGCTGCTCCTGCGCCATGCCGGCGCGATCTCGGGCGGCGAGGCGCAGCGTCTGGCGCTGGCCAGGATCCTGCTGCTGCGGCCCGCTCTGGTGATCGCCGACGAGCCGACCTCGCGGCTCGACCCGCTCGTGCAGCGCCAGACCATGCTGATGCTGCGCGACATCGTGATGGAAAGGCAGATCGGGCTGATCCTGATCGGCCATGACCGCAGCCTGCTGGCCGCGAGCGCCGACGAGATCCTCGACCTCTCCGCCTGACGCGCCGCCGCGGGAACCGCCGGCCCCGAAGCCGCGTTGCCTGAAGCGTCGCGGACAGAGGATTTCCCTTGAAGATCGAGGACTTTGAAGGCCGCAAGCCGGCCCTGCTGCTGGAGCGCTATTTCAGCGGCACCACGCTGGGCTGGGGCATCATGCAGAGCCGCTTCGGCGCGCTGCAGCGGCAGTTCCGGATCGAGGCGTCGGGTCGCTGGGACGAGCCCAGCCGCACCCTCAGCCTCACCGAGACCTATCATTTCGACGATGGCCAGATCGACAGGCTCGACTGGACGATCATGAAGCGCGACGACCATCGCTATGAGGGCCGCGAGACCAGGATCGAGGACGTCGCCCAGGGCGAGCAGGCCGGCAACGCCTATCATTGGCGCTACAGCCGCAGCGTCCCGGCCAAGGACGGCTCCGAGACGCTGCTCGGCTTCGACGACTGGTTCTGGCTGCAGGACGAGCGGACGCTGGTCGCCCGCGCTTCGGTGACCAAGCTCGGCATCGAGATCGCCACCCTCTCCGTCTTCTACCGGAAGGATTGACCATGAGCCTCCAGGCGATTCTTCCGGCCGCCAAAGCCGCTGCCAAGGCCGCGCTGCCGACCGCGTCGCGCCCGCTGCGGCTGCGCCGCGTGAAATCCGAGGATCTCGGCATCCGCCGCCGCAAGGCCGGCAAGGGCTTCACCTATCTCGACGAGAACGGCGCGCGCATCAGCGACGCCGAGACCTTGTCGCGGATCCGCTCGCTGGCGATCCCGCCCGCCTATCGCGATGTCCGGATCGCGGCCGATCCGCGGGCCCATCTCCAGGCGGTGGGGCTCGACGAGGCCGGCCGCATCCAGCATCGCTACCACCCGGAATGGGAGAAGGTGCGCGAGAAAAAGAAGCTCGCCCGCCTGCAGCGGCTGATCGACGGGCTACCGCGCATGCGCGCTGCGGTGGCGCGCGATCTGCGCGACCGGCATCTCTCGCGCACGAAAGCCCTCGCCTGTGCGGCGAGCATCATCGACAGCTGTCATATCCGGGTCGGCAACGAGACCTATGCCAAGACCAATGGCAGCCACGGCGCCTCGACCCTGCTGAAGCGGCACGTAAAGGTCACCGGCGACCGGATCGAATTGTCGTTCCGCGGCAAGGCGGGCAAGGACATCGCCTGCGCACATAGCGATCCGAGGCTGGCGCGCGCGCTGACGCGTCTCGCCACTCTGCCCGGTCCTCGCCTGTTCCAGTATCGCCGCGAGGATGGCAGCGTCGCCGCCATCACCGCCGGCGAGATCAACGCCTATCTCAAGAGCGTTTCCGGCCTGCCGATCAGCAGCAAGGATCTGCGCATGCTGGCCGCCAACGCCGCAGCGGCGGAGCTCCTGCTGGCCGGCGAGGCCGCGACCACGGAGCCGGGCCGCAAGCGCCAGCTGGCCGAAATCATGCGGGCGATCTCGGAGCGGCTGGTGAACACGCCGACCGTGGTGCGCAAGAGCTATGTCCATGCGATCGTCGTGGCCTCCTATGCCAGCGGCAAGCTGCAGCGCTGCTTCCAGAAGGCCCGCGCCCGGGCCGGCTGCTCGCGCATCGAGCGGGCGCTCGGCCTGCTGGCGCGCTGACGCGCCGCGTCGCGGCCCGTGACGGCGGCCAAATCCGCGCCGCCTTTCGTCGACGCCTCGATAAAGCTTTACCCCCTTTCGGCACAAAGCCGCCGCCGGGACGTTGCCTCCATTCCAGCCATGCAAGCAGGAACGGAGGAGGTCGCCATGACCAGCCGCGATCACGACAACCGGAGCTACAAGCAGAAGGGCCAGGATGACGGTCCTTCACGGGGCACGCAGGGCGAAGGCCACCAGTCGCCCCAGAGCGAAGAGAGCCGCAATGACGGCACCAGCTCGCAGAATGGCGGCGGCGACGGCGCCGGCGGTGCGCCGCGCCAGCAGGGTCAGGGCCAGGCCAACAAGGACGCCGGCACCCGCCAACAGAACCGCGGCCACGGATAGGAGAGCATCATGTCGGATCAGAGCAGACGCGACGAGCAGGACGACAAGACACCCCTGCAGCAATCGATGGAGAAGGCCCTGGAATTGAAGCAGGCCGCCCCGCCGGCCGCCAAGATCCCCGAGGATCGGACGGCCCATCAGGGCGGCATCACCAAAGCCCAGGTCGACAGCACCGATACTTATCCCGGCCGCGAGGGAACCCATACGGAAAACCTCAGCCGCAGCCATGGCGCCCGCGTCGGCGACACCGGCAAGACGACCGGCCCGGGCAAATCCTGACCGCCCGGTCCCGGTCTCAGGCCTGGCCGCCGAGGATGGCGGCCAGGCTCTCTCCCGCCAGCGCGCCGCCACCGACCTCGCCGCGTGAAAAGACCGTTCGTCCCTCCGGCATCGAAAGCGGCACCGGCTCCTCTCCGAAATTGACGATCACCGACCAGATCCGGCCGTCGCCGAGCCGCCAGCCGGCGCGGACCGCCTTGTCGCCCAGCGCCTCGGCGCCGAGGCTGGTGGCACCGGCCAGTCCGGGCACCAGATGCTGTCTGCGCAGCGCCAGCAGCTCGGCATAGAAATCCTCCCAGATCGCGGCCCCGTCGCGGCAGGGCTCGGGACGCGATCGCGCGAAGCTCTGCGGATCATTCGGATCGGGAATGCGGTCGCGCACGGCGGGATCGCCGAAGGCTGCGAACTCCGCGAACTCGTTGCGCCGCCCTTCGCGCACCGCATCCGCCAGCGCATCGTGATAATCGGTGAAGAACAGGAAGGGCGAGGCGGAGCCGACCTCCTCCCCCATGAACAGCATCGGGATGGCGGGCGTCAGCAGCAGCAGCGCCGTTGCCAGCTTGACCGGCTCCGGTCGGCACAGAGCCGTCAGCCGGTCGCCGAAGGCGCGGTTGCCGATCTGGTCGTGGTTCTGCACGAAATTGATGAAGCTCGTGGGCGGCAGATGCCCGCTCGGCTGGCCGCGGGACCGGCCGCGATGCCGCGAGAGATCGCCCTGATAGACGAAGCCCTCCGCCAGCGAGCGCGCCAGCTTCTCCGCAGGCCGCTCGGCGAAGCCGGCATAGTAGGATTCGCTCTCGCCGGTCAGCAGCACATGCAGGCAATGATGGAAATCATCGTTCCACTGCGCGTCGAAGCCGGATTCCAGCAGGCCGGCATCGTTGTTCTCGTTTTCCACGACGAGATGGACATGCCGGCCGGGACCCGCCTCCGCCCGGATCTCCCGCGCCAGCTCGAGCAGGAAGTCGCGGCTGCCGATCTCGTGGACCGCATCGAAGCGCAGCCCGTCGAGACGGTAGTCGCGCACCCACATCAGCGCGTTCTCGATGAAATAATCCCTGACATGGCGGTTCTCGAAATCGATCGCCGCGCCCCAGGGCGTGTGGATGTCCTCGCGAAAGGCCGCGGGCGCATAGAGATGGAGATAGGCCCCTTCCGGCCCGAAATGATTATAGACCACGTCGAGGAAGACGCAGATCCCCAGGCTGTGCGCCGCCTCGACCAGACGCTTCAGATCCTCGGGCGTGCCATAGGCCTCGTCCGGCGCGAAGGGCAGGACGCCGTCATAGCCCCAGTTGCGGCGGCCCGGAAAATCGGCGATCGGCATCAGCTGCACCGCGGTGACGCCGAGCTCGGCCAGGCGCGGCAGCTCGGCCGCGATGCCGGAAAATCCGCCCGCCAACCCGGCATGCAGCTCGTAGATCACCATCTCCGGCCATGGCCGGCCGGACCAGCCGCGATCCTGCCAGCGATGCGCGTCATGGTCGACGAGCACGCTCCAACCATGCACGTCGCCGCTCTGCGCCCGCGAGGCGGGATCGGGAACGGCCGTGCCGTCGGGCAGCAGGAACCTGTAGCGCCGGCTCTCCGGCTCGCAGGCGAGGGAAAACCAGCCTTCCGCCATCGGCATCATCGCCCGGGGCGCCGCCCCTTCGATCGCGAGCGAGACCGAACTCAGCCCCGGAGCCCAGAGACGAAACCTCACCCGGCCATCCGCCAGGAATTCCGGGCCGAAATGCGCAGCGCGCCGGGCCGGCATCGTCTCAACGGGAAGGGACACGTCTCATCTCCGGGCGGGTCGATCGTCGCCAGCGCAACCCGCTCGCGCCGGCCGCTGTTCCCGCCCTCCTGCGCTGCACAAAGCCGCGGGAACAAGAGGCACCGCCTCAGGTTCAGCAACCGCCGCGACAGGCGGCGCCAACCGAGCTGAACCATGCCGACATCGCAGCCCCAGCCCAGCGCCCCGGTGGCCCTGCGCGCGAGCTATCGCCTGCAATTCCACAAGGATTTTCCCTTCGCGGAGGGGGCGGCACTGGCTCCCTATCTGGCGCGGCTCGGGATCAGCCATGTCTATACCTCGCCCATCCTGACCGCCCGCCGCGGCTCCCTGCATGGCTACGACGTCATCGCCTATGACGCGGTCAATCCCGAGCTCGGCGGCGAGGAGGCGTTCCGCGCCATGGCCGCGGCCCTGCGCCGGCACGAGATCGGGATCGTCCTCGACATCGTCCCCAACCATGTCGCGGTCGGCGGCGACGACAATGCGATGTGGCTGGACCTGCTGCGGCTCGGGCCCGCCAGCCGCTATGCCGGCTGGTTCGACGTGGATTTCGACAGCGCCGACCCCGTGCTGAAGGGCAAGGTCCACGCCCCCTTCCTCGGCGAACCGCTGCAGGCCGTGCTGGCGCAGGGCGGCCTCGCGCTGGAGAAGGGACAAGGCGAGACGGGTTATGCCCTGCGCTACGGCGACAACCTCTTCCCGATCCGGCCCGAGGACCAGGCCGGGATCGACGGGCAGGGGCAGGACGCCTTCCGCGATCCGGCCGCGTTGCGGGCGCTGCTCGCACGCCAGAACTTCGTGCTCGACCATTGGCGCAATGCCGGCGACCGCATCAATTGGCGGCGCTTCTTCGACGTCACCCAGCTCGGCGCGGTGCGGATGGACGAGCCGGCGGCTTTCGCGGCCGCCCATGCGATCCCGCTGCGCCTCTATGAGGAGGGGCTGATCGACGGGCTGCGGATCGACCATATCGACGGGCTCGCCGACCCCGCCCGCTATTGCAGGGAGCTGCGCCTCGAGCTCGATGCGCGCCAGCCCCGCCGCCCCGAGGACGCCGCTCCCGGCCGCGCCTTGCTGCTGGTCGAGAAGATTCTCGCGGCGGGTGAGGAGCTGCCCGATTGGGACGTCGACGGCACCACCGGCTATGATTTCATGAACGAGGTCTCGGCGCTGCAGCATCTCGAAGCCGCTGCGCAGCCTCTGGCGCGGAGCTGGGCCGGGATCAGCGGCCGCAGCCCGAGCTTCGCGGATGAGGAGGTCGCGGCCCGCCGCGAGATCCTGGAGCATGGCTTCGACGGCCAGCGGGAATGGCTGGTCGCGGCGCTGGCCGAACTGGCCGCGGCGGAGCGGCCGGACGCGACCATCACCCGCGCCGCGCTGAGGCGTGGCCTGACCGATGTGCTGGTGCATCTGCGCGTCTATCGCAGCTATGTCACCGGCGAGAAAGACGAGGCGGCGCTGGAGCCGGCGCTGGACAAGGCCCTGGCGGCAGCGCTTGCCCAGCCCTATGCCGATCGGCAGGCGCTGACCTTGCTGCGCGAGATGCTGGCCGGGCCGGTCTCCGCCGCCAGCGCGGGGCTGCGAAGCGGGCTGATCCGGCGCTTCCACCAGCTCAGTGCGCCGCTGGCCGCCAAGGCGGTGGAGGACACGGCCTTCTATCGCTATGGCCGCCTGCTCTCGCGCAACGATGTCGGCTTCGACCCCGCGGAATTCGCGATGAGCCCCGGAGAATTCCACGAGAGGATGCGCCGGCGGGCCGCGGATTGGCCGCGCGCGCTGCTGGCGACCGCGACCCATGATCACAAGCGTGGCGAGGATCTGCGGGCGCGGCTCGCGGTGATCAGCGAGATGCCCCAGGAATGGGACGAGGCCGTGCGCGAATGGCGCGGGCTGAACCAGGCGTTGCGGCCGCAGGCGCTGGCGGCGGGCGATGAATACATGCTCTACCAGACCCTGCTCGGGGCCTGGCCGCTGGAGCTCGATCCGGGCGATGGCGCCGGCTTGCGGATGCTGGCGGAGCGCGTCGGCGGCTGGTGGCGCAAGGCCCTGCGCGAGGCCAAGCTGCACAGCGGCTGGGCGATGCCGGACGAGGATTACGAGGCGCAGGCGCAGGGCTTCCTGGAGGCGCTGCTCGACCCCGCCCGCTCCGAGGCGTTCCTGGCGTCGCTATACCGGCTGCAGAACCGGATCGCCCCGGCCGGAGCGCTCAACGGCATCGTCCAGATGGCGCTGAAATGCACCTTGCCCGGCGCGCCAGACATCTATCAGGGCACGGAATTCTGGGATTTCAGCCTGGTCGACCCGGATAACCGGCGCCCGGTGGATTATGCCGCGCGGGAGACCGCTCTGGCGGAGGATGCGCCGCTGGCCGAGCTTTGCCGATCCTGGCGCGACGGCCGGGTCAAGCAACGCCTGCTGCGCGATCTGCTGCAATTGCGTAGGCAGGAGCCGGCGCTCTTCGCCGCCGGACGCTACGAGCCCGTCACGGTGACCGGCGAGGGAACGGGCAATATCCTGGCCTTCCTGCGACGCCATCAGGGCCGCGCCGTCCTCGTCTGCGCGGTGATCCATGCCGAGACGGGGATGTGCGACGCCGATGCGATCGCGCCGCAACCGGAATGGTGGGCCGATACGCAACTCGTGCGGCCCGCCGGTCTGCGGGATCTGCAGCCCGTGATCGGCGCCGCCCTGGGCGAGGGCGACATCCTGGTCGGGACGGCGCTCGGCAGCTGCCCGGTCGGCGTCTGGCGCGGCGCCTGCTGAGGGAATCGCAGATCGGCGCCATCGGAACCGGCTTCGCAGCGTCCGGTTATTCGCTGTGTCATGAAAGGAGACCCGTAATGAACCGCGAGAAGATCGTCCGCGACAAGGCCTACGCCATCTGGGAGGCCGAAGGCCGGCCGGAAGGGCGCGATTCCGACCATTGGCAGCGCGCCGAGCAGCAGCTGGCGGCGGATGAAAAGAAGGCGGGCGCCAAATCCTCTGCCAAGACCTCGGCCAAGACTGCGGACAAGAGTTCGGGCAAGAGCGCCGGGAAGGCGTCGGGCAAGGCCTCGGCGAAGGCCTCGGGCAGCTCGGCGGACGCCAAAGCCGGCGCAGGCGAGGCCGCGGCCGAAAAGCCGCCCGCGAAAGCCGCCGCGACCAAGGTCGGCCCGGGCAAATCCAGCACGAGCAAGTCCGGCGCGAGCAAGGTCAGCGCGAGCAAGTCCGGTTCGGACAAATCCGGCTCCGGCACGGCCAAATCCGCCGCCGGGACGGCCCGCAGCTCGACTCCGCGCAAGAGCAGCTAGTCCGCGCAAAGCAGCGCCGCCGGTCAGGAACACGCGAGCGCGCGACACGTTGAAGCTCCGCGGCAGGTGATGTGAAGCTTCGGCGGCAGAAGGTGCGGAATGGCCCGCCGCCTCGCCCCGGCCTGTCCGGGGATGATGCGACGATGCTCGACAGGACGAAGACGGCGACCTACGCGGTGGAGGCTGGCCACCCGCACGATCTCGGTGCGACCTATGATGGCGAGGGGACCAATTTCGCCCTGTTTTCCGCCTGGGCGGATTCCGTGGATCTCTGCCTGTTCGACGAGAGCGGCACCACCGAAATCGCCCGCATCCCGCTGCCCGAATACACCAACGAGATCTGGCACGGCTATCTGCCCGGCGTGAAGCCGGGGCAGCTCTATGGCTACCGTGTCCATGGCCGCTTCGCCCCCGAGGAGGGCCACCGCTTCAACCCCAACAAGCTGCTGCTCGATCCCTATGCCCGCGACTTCGCCGGCGACCTGAGCTGGAACGCGGCGCATTACGGCTATGAGCAGGATGCCGAGACCGATCGCGATCTCAGCTTCAACACGCTCGACAGCGCGCCCTTCATGCCGAAATGCGTCGTCACCGACATGGCGTCGGAGCGCGCGCCGCCGCCCGGTCCCCGCATCCCCTGGGACCGCACCATCTTCTACGAGACCCATGTGCGCGGCTTTACCAAGCTGCACCCCGCGGTGCCCGAGCCGATGCGCGGCACCTTCGACGGCCTCGGCGAGCAGGCGATCGTCGATTACATCAAGAGCCTGGGGGTGACCTCGGTCGAGCTTCTCCCGGTCCACGCCTTCTGCGACGATCACCACCTGCTCGAGAAGGGCCTCAACAATTACTGGGGCTACAACACCATCGGCTTCTTCGCGCCGAAGACCCGCTACAAGGGTCGCGCCGGCCTGCGCTCCTTCCGCGACATGGTTCGCCGCTTCCACGATGCCGGGCTCGAGGTGATCCTCGACGTGGTCTACAACCACACCGCCGAAGGCAATGAGCTGGGCCCGACCCTGTCCTTCAAGGGCATCGACAATTTCTCCTATTACAGGACGATGCCGGACGAGCCGCGCTTCTACATCAACGACACCGGCACCGGGAACACCGTCAACACCAGCCATCCGCGGGTCCTGCAGATGATCCTGGATTCGCTGCGCTACTGGGTCGAGGTCATGGAGGTCGACGGGTTCCGCTTCGATCTCGGCACGATTCTGGGGCGCGAGCCGCATGGGTTCGACCAGCGCGGCGGCTTCTTCGACGCGATCGGCCAGGACCCCGTGCTGCGCCGCGTCAAGCTGATCGGCGAGCCCTGGGACATCGGCCCCGGCGGCTACCAGGTCGGCGGCTTCCCGCCTGGCTGGGCCGAGTGGAACGACAAGTACCGCGATACGATCCGCGCCTATTGGAAGAGCGAGGAAGGGGTGGTTCGCGATCTCGCCGCCCGCATCACCGGCTCGGGGGATGTCTATGATCTGCGTGGGCGCCGGCCCTGGGCGACGGTCAACTTCATTACCGCCCATGACGGCTTCTGCCTCAACGATCTCGTCTCCTACAACGAGAAGCACAACGATGCGAATGGCGAGGACAACAAGGACGGACACGGCCACAACCTCTCCTTCAATTTCGGTGTGGAGGGGCCGACCGAGGATGGCGGCATCATCGCCGCCCGCGAGCGCCAGAAGCGCAATCTGCTGGCGACGCTGCTGCTCTCGCACGGCACGCCGATGCTGCTCGCCGGCGACGAGCTCGGCCATACCCAGAACGGCAACAACAACGTCTATTGCCAGGATAACGAGCTCTCCTGGATCAATTGGGACAAGCTGACCGGGCGGGACAAGGCGCTGACCAATTTCGTCAGGCGCGTGGCCAAGCTGCGGGCGGACCATCCGATCTTCCGCCGCGCCAGCTTCCGCGACGGCTGCCTGCTGCGCTGGGTCAACCCGGCCGGCGGCGAGCAGCAGGAGGAGCATTGGGACGATCCCGGCCTGCGCGCCATCGGCCTGCTGCTGCACATGCCCGATGTCGATGTCGGCGGCGACGAGGCGCTGATCCTGTTCAACAGCTTCGACGGCGAGGTGCCGTTCAAGCTGCCGCCCCGGGTCAAGGCCGGCCGCTGGTCGGTGGTGCTCGATACCGAGACGGGGCCGCAATCGGATGAGGGCCGCAAGGGGCTGGAGGCGGACGATGTCCTGAACCTGGTCCCGCGTTCGCTGATCGTCCTGATGTAGCAGCGGGTTGACGCCGGCTTCGCACCGGCCGAGCCTTCCGGGCGGCAGCGGATCATCCGCGCCCCCCGGGAGGCCCGAATGGCGATCTTCGAAATGCGCACCTACACCATCAGGGTCGGGCTGCTGCAGGATTATCTGAACCTCTACCACGCGGAAGGGCACGCGATTCACTGCCGCTTCCTCGGTCCCTCCGTCGCCTGGTTCTGCTCGGAGGTGGGGGAGCTGAACCAGGTCATCATGATCTGGCGCTATGACAGCCATCAGGACCGGGAAGAGCGCCGCGAGCGCCTCTATGCCGATCCCGGCTGGCTCGCCTTCATCCCCAAGACGCGCGCCTTCATCGAGCGCATGGAAAACCGCATCGTGAAACCGGCCTTCTTCTCGCCGCTGCAATGATGCGCCGGGGCGCCCTGCCCCTGCTCAGCCGCCGCGCGCCTGGCGGATCGCATGCCAGATCCGCGCGGGCGTCGCCGGCATGTCGAGATGGCGCACGCCGAGCGGGCGCAGCGCGTCGAGGATCGCGTGCATCACCGTCTGCGGCGCGCCGATGCAGCCGGCCTGGCCGCTGCCCTTGACGCCGAGCGGGTTCGACCGCGTCGGGATCTCCACCATGGCGAGCTCGAAATCCGGCAGGTCGGCGGCACGCGGCATCGCGTAATCCATGAAGCTCGCGCTCAGCAGCTGGCCGGAATCGGCATCATAGGCCGCCTCCTCCATCAGCGCCTGGCCCAGCCCCTGGGCGAGCCCGCCATGCACCTGCGCCTCCGTCAGCAACGGGTTCACCAGCGTGCCGTAATCATCGACGGCGACATAGCGCAGCACGTTGACCAGCCCGGTCTCGGGATCGACCTCGACCTCCGCCACCTGGGCGCCGTTCGGAAAGGTCATCAGATCGCAGCGATGATCGCCATGGCTGGACAGGGGCGCGCCGCTGCTCTCCCGCACATGCGCCGCCACGGCCAGGAGCCCGATTTCCCGCAGCGGCTCCTCCCGAGAGACGAAGCGACCGGCCTCGAAGCGCAGCGCCTCCGGCCTCACCTGCAGCAGCTGCGCCGCGACCGGCAGCGCCTTCGCGAGCAGGTCCTCCGCGGCCAGCACCAGCGCCCCGCCGCCGAGATGCAGGGAGCGCGCCCCGCCATGCCCGCCGCCGCGCGGCACACGCTGCGTATCGGCCTGCACCAGCCTGAAGGCGTCGACCGAAAGCCCCAGCCGCGCCGCCAGCACCTGGGCGAAGCTGGTCTCGTGGCCCTGCCCGTTCGACTGGGTGCCGACCGCCATCTCGATCGTGCCATCGGCCTGCACCGTCAGCCAGGCCTCCTCGTTCGGCGGCCCGCGCGAGGTTTCGAGAAAGCAGCCTATGCCGAAACCGCGCAGCCGCCCGCGCTTGCGCGCCTGCCGGCGGCGTGCCGGAAAGCCCGCCTGGTCCGCCGCCGCGAGCACCCGGTCGAGATTGCCCGAAAAATCCCCGCAATCGATCGTGATGCCGAAGGCGCTGCGATACGGAAAACTCGTGATGAAATTCAGCTTGCGCAGCGCCGCCGGGTCGCGCTTCAGCCGGTGCGCGGCCTCGTCGACCAGCCGCTCCAGCAGATAATTCGCCTCGGGCTTGCCGGCGCCGCGATAGGCGTCGATCGGCGCGGTGTTGGTGAACACGCCGGTGACCTCCATGCGGATCGCCGGAATCGCATAGAGCCCGCCCATCGCATTGGCGGCGGCGTTGGTGGCGCTGCCCGGCCCGAGCGAGGAGACATAGGCGCCGACATTGCCGAGCGTCTGCATGGACAGCGCCAGAAAGCGCCCCTTCCGGTCGATAGCCAGGCTGGCGGTGGTGAGATTGTCGCGGGCATGAGCCCCGCCGGTGAACTCCTCGATCCTGTCCGCCACCCAGCGGACCGGCCGGCCGAGCTGACGGGCCGCCCACAGGACCAGCGCATATTCCGGATAGGTGACGTTCTTCATGCCGAAGCCGCCGCCGACGTCGGGGCTGGAGACATGCAGGCGGTGGAGCGGCAGGCGGAACACCCCCTGCGCCAGCTCCTGCCGGATCGCATGGACGGAAGCCGCCGAGATCGCGAGATGATAGGTCGCCGTCGCCGGATCGAAGCGGCCGATCGCGACCCGGGGCTCGAGGGCCGCCGCGACGATCCGGTTGTTGACCAGATCGAGCGTGACGATCTCGTCGGCCACGGCGAAAGCATCGGCGACCGCCTGCGCATCGCCGCGCTCGTAGCGATAGGCGATGTTGCCTTGCGCCTGGCTCCAGAGCTGCGGCGCGCCCGGCGCCGCGGCGGCGGCGAGATCGGTGACCGCGGGCAGGATGTCGTAATCGACGATGATCGCCTCGCAGGCGAGGCGGGCCGCATCGGCGCTCTCCGCCACCACGAAGGCGACGCCGTCGCCGACATGGCGCACATGCCCGCCGGCCAGCACCGGCCGTTCCGGCACGTGGAGAGGCGCGCCTGTGCTCAGCGCCAGCGATGTCGGCATCGGGCCGAGCGCGGCGATATCGGCATGGCTGTAGATCGCGACCACGCCCGGCAGGCCGGCGGCGGCCTCGGAATCGATCGCGACGATCCGGGCATGGGCATGGGGCGAGCGCAGCACAGCCGCATGCAGCATGCCGTCGGCGGGGCGATCATCGAGATAATCGCCGGCGCCCGTCAGGAAGCGGTGGTCCTCGCGCCGCCTCAGCGAGCGCGGATCGTCGAAGGGCGCGCCTGGCGGCGCCTGCTGCGGGACCAAATCGCCGTCACTCATGCCTGCCTGCCCCGCTGCGTTCGCTGACGCCTTCTGTCATGCCCTATTCGTAGGGCGGAGCAACAGACATGCCGGCATGGGAAGCGTGCGCTTTTGCCTTGAACCGCCGCCAGAGCCTGGGTGACAATCGCGCCCGACGCTGGCAGATGCTCGCGTGACGCGTCACGAGATCCCCGAGGCTCCGCCGGACATGCCTGTTGCCGCCAGCCCCCGCCTGCTCCGCTGCGGCGATGCGGCCATCTCGGTCGAATTCGGCAGCACCACCGATCCCGCCCTCAACGCGCAGGTGCTGGCGCTCGATGCGGCTCTGGCGGCGGAGCCGGTCGCGGGGGTGATCGAGACCGTGCCGACCTATCGCTCGCTGCTCGTCCAGCTCGACCCGCTGCGCACCGATTTCGCGGCGCTGGAGGCGCATATCCTGTCGCTCTGCGCCCGGCCCCCGGCGCAGCGGCCGCAGCCCCGGCGCTGGCTCGTGCCGGTCGTCTTCGGCGGCGATTTCGGCATGGATCTCGCCGATCTCGCCGTGCGCCACGCGATGAGTGTGGAGGCGCTGGTCGCGCGCTTCTGCGAGGCGACCTATCATGTCGCGATGATCGGCTTCATGCCCGGCTTCGCCTATCTCGGCGGGCTCGATCCGCAGCTCGCCACGCCGCGCCGGCTGCAGCCGCGCATGCGCGTGCCCGCCCAGTCGATCTCGATCGGCGGCGCCCAGGCGGCGATCATGACGGTGGAAGGTCCGAGCGGCTGGCACATGATGGGCCGCACCCCGATGCGCGCCTTCCTGCCCGGCCTCGACCCGGTGTTCCTCTACGAGCCCGGCGACGAGATCCGCTTCGAGCCGATCGCCGAGGAGGCCTGGAACGGGCTCGATGCCCGCGCCGCCGCGGGCGAGCCGGTGGCGCGGCTGGAGCGGCTATGACGAAGCTAATCGTCAGATCCTGCGGCCCCGCGACCTCGATCCAGGATCGCGGCCGCTTCCTCTATCAGCGCTACGGGGTCTCGCCCGCCGGCGCGATGGACAGGCTGTTCCTCGCCGCCGCCAACCTCCTCGTCGGCGCGGCGCCGGACGCGGCGGCGATCGAACTCGGCCTCGGCGGCGCGCGCTTCACGGCGGAAGGCACGCTGCTGGTGGCGCTGGCCGGTCCGTCCTGCAGCCTGAGCGTCGACGGGCAGAAGATCGCGCCCTTCACCGCCGCCCGCGCCGAGGCGGGCGCGGAGATCGTGGCCAGGATCGATCCCGGCGCGGCCTATGCCTATCTCGCGCTGGAAGGCGGGCTCGCCACGGCGCCCGACATGGGCAGCCGCTCGATGCATCGCCGCTCCGGCATCGGCGGCGCGCCACTCGCCCCGGGAACGCGCCTGCCTGCGCAGGGCGGCGGGCCCGAACCCCTGGCCTTCGTCGAGCCGCCACGCCATGAGACGGGGCCGATCCGAATCCTGCCGGGCCCGCAGGATGATTTCTTCCCGCCGGAGGCGCTGGCGACCCTGTGCGGTGAAGGCTACCGGCTGAGCGCCCAGGCCGATCGCATGGGCGTCAGGCTGGAGGGGCCGGTGCTGGCGCATCGCGACGGCTACAACATCGTCTCCGACGGCATCGTGGACGGGTCGATCCAGGTGCCCGGAGACGGCCAGCCGATCGTGCTGCTGCGCGACCGGCAGACGACCGGCGGCTATCCCAAGATCGCCACCATTATCAGCGCCGATATTGGCCGTTTCGCCCAGATACCGCCGGGGGAGCCGGTCCGCTTCGCCATCGTCACGCTGGACGAGGCGATCGCCGCGGCGGCGCGGCTGGACGCGCGGATCGAGGGGCTCGTCGGCGCCTGCCAGCCCCTGGCCGCGCCCTTGACCAGCGAAAGGCTGCTCGCCCTCAACCTGATCGGCGGCGTGACGAGCGCGCAGCCGGCCGATTGAGCCAGGCTAGCCGGCGGCTCCGTGGCGCCGCACCGTGACGCCCGCCGCTTCGAGCCTCTGGCGCAGCAGCCGTGCCAGCGCGACGGATTGCGGATTGTCGCCATGGACGCAGACGGAATCGATGCCGACCTCGAGCCTCCGGCCGCTCGTCGTGGTCACCGCCCCCTCCTCCACCATGCGCAGCACATGCGCGGCCGCGGCCTCCGGATCGTGGATGACGGCTCCGGGCAGCGAGCGGTCGGTCAGGTTGAAGCTGTCGTCATAGGTCCGGTCCGCATAGATCTCGCGGAAATGCGCCAGGCCGAGCTTCTGCGCCGCCCGCTCCGTCGCCATCCCCGGCATCACCAGGAACAGCGCGTCGGGCGCCGCCGCCTTGATGCCGCGCCCGACGGCGAGCGCCAGCGCATCGTCCTCGGCGCAGATATTGCCGAGCGCGCCATGCGTCTTCACATGCGTCATGGGATAGCCGACCAGCGACGCCATCGCCTGGAAGGCCCCGACCTGATAGGCGACGAGGTTCTCCACCTCCCGCGTCGTCAGCCCGGGCAGGCGCCGCCGGCCGAAGCCGATCAGATCGGCGAAGCCGGGATGGGCGCCGATGCCGACGCCGCGCGCGCGCGCCAGCTCCGCCGTCTTGCGCATGATCTCGGGATCGCCGGCATGGAAGCCGCAGGCGACATTGGCCGATGTGACGATGTCGAGCATCGCCGCGTCGTCGCCCATGGTCCAGGGGCCGAAGCTTTCGCCGAGATCGGCGTTCAGGTCGATATTCATGGCGTGATCCGAAGGCTGGCGGCCGGTCCGCCCCGCCTAGCCTATCGTCGCCGCCATGGCGAGCACAACGCGCGGCAATGGCTCTCCTCTATTTGCCCCAGCGCAGCGCCAGCGGATCGAGCTCGCGGGCCAGCTCGATCAGCCCCTTGCGGGTCTCGGGGTGCAGCGGCGTCAGCGGGTGGCGCACCGCCTCGCTCCTGATCACGCCGCCCTCCTTCATCACCGCCTTGGCCGAGCGCAGCCCGCATTGCCGGTTCTCGTAATTGATGATCGGCAGCACTTTGGCATAGAGCGCCATCGCCTGCTTGCGGTCGCCCGCGAAATAGGCGGTCAGGATCGGCTTGATCAGGTCGGGGATCATCGCGCTGGTCATCGTGCCGGTGGCGCCGGCGTCGAGATCGGCCATCAGCGTGATCGCCTCCTCGCCGTCGAAGGGCCCCGCCACGGCCGCGCCGCCGGCCTCGATCAGCGCCCGCAGCTTGCCGGCCGTGCCGGGCACCTCGATCTTGAAATAGCGGACGAGCGGAACCTCCTTCGCCAGCCTCACCATGAAGGCGACGCTCAGCGTCACGCCCGACAGCGGCGCATCCTGCAGGATGATCGGCAGGCCGCAGGCATCCGCCACCTGCTTGAAATGCTCGATCATCCCCTGCTCGTCGGCCTTGAGCAGCGCCCCGTGATAGGGCGGCATCATCATCAGCATCTTCGCCCCGGCATCGGCCGCGGCCTTGGCGCGTTCGGCGGCGATCCGTGTCGAGAAATGCGAGGTGGTGACGATCACGGGCACGCGCCCGGCCACCTGCTCGAGCGACAGCCGCATCACCTGGTGCCGCTCCGCATCGGTCAGCAGGAACTGCTCGGAGAAATTGGCGAGGATGCAGATCGCGTCGACGCCCTGGTCGACCATCAGATCCATCACCCGGCGGTTGCCGTCGAGATCGAGGTCGCCATTCTCATGGAACACGGTCGGGGCGATCGGCAGGATGCCCCTATAGGCTTCACTCATGGTTTCCTCGCTTGGTCCTCGGTCGTCTATCCATCGGCCGGGCCGACACAGCCTTTCGATCTCGCTCGCGACCGGTGCCGTCAAGAGCCGACCCCCGCGCGCCATCAGGACCGCGATCTGCCCCAGCGTGAATCGCTCGCGCGGTTCGTTCAGGCGGCGCGCGTGACCTCCCGGCCGCGCAGGCGGCGGATGGCCATACCGATCAGCGGCGCGAACAGCAGCACCAGCCCGATCGCCATCAGCGTCGAGACCAGCGGATTGGACCAGAAGATCGACAGCGAGCCCTGGCTGAAGATCATCGACTGGCGGAAGGCGTCCTCGGCCTTGTCGCCGATCACCATGGCGAGCACCAGCGGCGCGATCGGGTAATCGAGCTTCTTGAAGACATAGCCGACGAGGCCGAACAGCAGGGCGAGCCAGATGTCGAAGACCTTGCTGCCGACGGTGAAGGCGCCGGTGAAACAGACCAGCACGATGATCGGCCCGATGATCGCGAAGGGGATGCGCAGGATCGAGGCGAAGAGCGGCACCGTCGCCAGCACCACGATCACCGCGACAACATTGCCGAGATACATCGAGGCGATCAGCCCCCAGACGAAATCCGGCCGGTCGGTGAACAGGGTCGGGCCCGGGTTGAGCCCCCAGATCATCAGCCCGCCCATCATCACCGCGGCGGTGGCCGAGCCGGGGATCCCCAGCGCCAGCATCGGCAGCATGGCGGCGGAGCCCGCGGCATGATCGGCCGTTTCGGGCGCGATCACGCCCTCCGGCTCGCCCTTGCCGAAGCGTTCCGGGCTGCGCGAGGAGCGCTTGGCCATGGCATAGCTCATGAAGGAGGCGGCGGTCGGCCCGCCGGGCGTGATCCCCATCCAGATGCCGATCAGGCTGGAGCGCAGCAGCGCGAACCAGTAGCGCGGCATCTTCGCGGCGGTGGAAAGCACGTCGCGCACCCGCACCTTGGCCGCGACCCCGTCGAATTTGAGCCCCTCCTCCATGGTCTGCAGCAATTCGCCGATGCCGAACAGGCCGATCACCGCGATCAGGAAGCTGATCCCGCCGAGCAAGATGTCGAAATCATAGGTCAGGCGGATATTGCCGGAGACCGAATCCATCCCGACCGAGGTCAGCGCGAAGCCGATGCCCATGGAGACGATGGTCTTGAAGGGGGAGGCGCCGCCGAGCCCGATGAAACTGGCGAAGGTCATGAAATAGACCGCGAAATACTCCGGCGAGGAGAAGCGCAGGGCGAAGCTCGCGACCCAGCCCGACAGCAGCGTGATCAGCACGACACCGGCCATCGCGCCGAAGCCGGCCGAGAGGAAGGCGAAGGACAGTGCCTCCGTCGCCCGGCCCTGCTTGGCCATGGGATGCCCGTCGAAGGTGGTCGCGACCGAGGAGGGTTCGCCCGGGATGTTGAACAGGATCGAGGTGGTCGAGCCGCCGAACAGCGCGCCCCAATAGAGCGAGGTCAGAAGGATGATCGCCGAGACCGGGTCCATGCTGAAGGTCAGCGGCAGCATCAGCGAGACGCCATTGGGCGCGCCGAGCCCCGGCAGCACGCCGACCAGGATGCCGAGCAGCACGCCGGCCATCATCAGCAGGATGTGGTGGGTGGTGAGCGCGACGGAAAAGCCGTGCATCAGGGAGGCGACATTGTCCATCGGGCGCGCCGTTCCGGTTGGGTCAGAGACCGAGCAGGGGCTCGAGCGGCCCCTTGAGCAGGCCGATCTGGAAGAAGCGCTCCAGCGCCAGATAGAAGGCCGCCGCCGTGCCGAAGGCCGTGGCGAGCGTCCGGATCCAGCCATAGCCGCCCTGGAACCGCATCGCGAAGACCAGGTACAGGATGGTCGCGACATACATGCCGAGCGTGACGCTGATCAGCACGAAGCCGATCAGCGGCAGCAGGAAGGCGGCGACACGGCGCGCCCGCGGCGGATCGAGGAAGGCGGCTTCGAGCGCCGCATGGCCGGCGACGCGCCTCGAGACCGTGGAGACGAGGGTGGCGAGGCTCGCCAGCGCGATCAGGCAGCCGATATAGAAGGGAAAGGCGCCGGGCTGCGGGCCCGAACTGTCCCAGCCGACGCCGAATTCCAGCGCGCCGTAGATGATGACGACGCCGAACAGCAGCGTCGCCAGGGCGGTGGCGGTCTCGGCCCAGAAGCGCGTGATCATCCGGCGTGTCCTTTCGTCGTCCCGGAGGCCCCGCCGCGCTTAAAGCGGTCGCGAGCGCCTGGGCGGTCTCGCCTGCGCGGGGACGGCGCCCCGCGCAGGCGAGCCGGTCTTACTTGACGATCCAGCCTTCGTTCTCGAAGACCTTGCGGTTGGCGGCCTCGTCCTTGGCGACGAAATCGGCCAGTTCCTTGCCTTTCAGGAAACGGCCCGTCTGCGCGGTGCGGGCCACGAATTCCTGCCATTCCGGCGACTGGCTGACCTTCTCCAGAACCCCTTCGTAGAACGCCACCGCATCGGCCGGCACATCGGCCGGCAGCCACACCGTGCGCGGCATCTGGAAGGTCTCGATCGGCAAGCCGGATTCCTTGCAGGTGGGGATATCGCCCCAGCCCTTGCCGTCGAAGACCGGCTCGCCCTTGGCCAGCCGCACCGGCGAGAACACGCAGAGCGGCTTCACCGCACCGGCCTTCCACTGGCCGATATTCTCGTTGGGATTGTTGACGTTGGAGTCGATATGCCCGCCGGCGAGCTGGACCGCGGCGGCACTGCCGCCCTGGAACGGCACATAGATCATCTTGGCGCCGGTGGCGTCCTGGATCATCGAGGTCAGCGTCTGGTCGGTGTCCTTCGACTGGCTGCCGCCCATCTTGAAGCCCATCGGCTTGGCCTTGACGGCGTCCAGATAGGATTTCGCGTCGGCATAGGGCGCGTCGCCCTTCACCCAGAGGATGAATTCGTCGAGCGCCAGGGCCGAGACCGGCGTCAGATCCGAGAGGCGATAGCCGAGCTTGGCGACCAGCGGCAGGAGATAGGCGTTGTTGGTGCCGAAGATCACGCGATGCGGGTCGCTCTTGCCGGCCTTGCCGTGCAGATAGCCTTCCGCGCCCGATCCGCCACCCTTGTTCACCACCACGATCGGCTGGTCGATCAGCTTGTTCTTGGTGATGATCGACTGGATCATCCGGGCGAAATTATCGGTGCCGCCACCGGCGCCCGACGTCACCACGAATTCCACCGGCTTGGTCGGCTGCCAGGCCTGCGCCGCGCCGGCGCCGGCCAGGATGAAGCAAGCGGCGAAGCCCGCGAGCCGTGTTGTCCTCATCATCGTCTGTCTCCCTTGGGTTTGCTGGTAAGGCGGCTCATTTCGCGGCCGCCTTGCTGGAAATCGTCTCAGGCGGCGGCTCTGCGCCCGCCCTTTCCGTCCTTCGCCATCTTGATGGCGAGCGCGAGCGCGGCGCGCGTCGCACCGAGATTGGCGATGCCCTTGCCGGCGATCTCATAGGCCGTGCCATGGGCGGGCGTGCAGATCGGGAAGGGGAAGCCGCCGATCAGCGTGACACCGCGGTCGAAGCCGATCAGCTTCATCGCGATCTGCCCCTGATCGTGATACATCGTCAGAACCGCGTCGAAATCGCCGTTCCTGGCGCGCAGGAACACGGTATCGGAGGGAAACGGCCCCTCCACCGTGAAGCCCCTGGCCTTGGCGGCCTTCACCGCGGGCTCGATCGTCTCGATCTCGTCGCGCCCGAAATTGCCGCCATCCCCGGCATGGGGGTTGATGCCGGCCACCGCGATGCGCGGCGGCTCGAAGCCGGCGGCGCGCAGATTGGCGTCCGCCAGGGTCAGCGCCCGCAGGATGCGCTCCTGCGTGATGTTGGCCGCGACCTCCGACAGCGGGATGTGCGAGGTGACGCGGGCGTTCCACAGCCGGTCGAGAATGTTGAACTCGCTGGCCGGCCCCTCGAAGCCGATGGCGTCGCGCACGAAGCGGATCTCGTCGTCATAGCCGGGATAGGCGAAGCGCATCGCCGCCTTGTTGAAGGGCGTGAAGAACACTGCATCGGCCTGGCCCGACGCCGCGAATTGCAGCGCGCGGCGGAAATTCTCGGTCGCCGCCTTGCCACCCGCCAGCGTGGCGACGCCGCGCTTCAGCTCCGCCGGATCATGATTGGCGAGGTCGATGAAGATCGGCTTCTCGCCGGCGGCCGGCAGCGGCGCACCCTCCGCGATCACCTGCACATCCGGATCGACCTTGGCGTCCGCGGCCCCGAGATCGAGCAGGCGCTTGTCGCCGAAGACGACATAGCGCGCGGCCGATCGCAGATCCGGCTCGACCAGGATCCGGGCCGCCAGTTCCGGACTGATGCCGGACGGGTCGCCCATCGCGACCGCGATCACCGGCAACGCGCCTTGCGCCTGGCTGTTCATCGGGCATCCTCCATCCAACGCTGCAGCAGAGCTAACACGCTGGCTTTCGAGCGGCAAGTATGCTGTATGCAGCATAATGATCGCGCCGTGGATCGGGCAGTCGCCGCCGGTTTGACAGCGCCGGGGCCACATGCCGTAAGGGTTCGCTGGACAGGAGGGGTGACGGCACCATGAGCGAGGCGATCGCAGAGTATCCGAGGATCATGCGGCGCACCCTTCACGACGAGGTGCTGGAGCGGCTCCGCGACATGATCATCGAGGGCCGGCTGGAGCCCGGCCAGCGCATCAACGAGGGCCAGCTCGGCGCACAGCTCGGCGTCTCCCGCACGCCGCTGCGCGAGGCGATCAAGACGCTGGCTAGCGAAGGTCTCGTCGAGATCCTGCCGGCCAAGGGCGCGATCGTCCGCAAATTCAGCGCCAAGGACCTCTACCAGATCCTCGAGGTGTTGAAGACGCTGGAGCAGCTGGCCGGCCGCATGGCCTGTGCCCAGGCGAGCGACGCGACGATCGAGGCGATCAACGCCCTCCACCAGCGCATGATCGCGCTCTACGAGACCCGCAACCGCCTCGAATACTTCAAGATCAACCAGGCGATCCACAGCGCCATCGTCGCCGCTTCCGACAATGCCGTGCTGATGGAGATGCACGGCACGCTGCAATCCCGCATCAAGCGCCTGCGCTTCATCGGCAATGAGGGCCCGGTCAAATGGGCCGGGGCCGTGGCGGAGCATGAGGAGATGATCGCGGCCCTGCTGAAGCGCGACGGCGCGGCGCTGGCCGAGGTGATCGGCCGCCATATGGACGCGACCTTGGTCCGGGTCCGCGAGGTCCTGTGAGCCGCGGCCGGATCCCGGCGCGGCAGGCCCGCTTGGATCATTGCATCACATAGCGTCCCGGCGCCGCCCCGAGATCATCGCCTTGCGTCAGCGCCGGCGGTCTCACCCTCCCGCTGCCATGACGCCGCAGCCAATCGACCCAGAGCGGCCACCACGAGCCCTCGTGATAGGTCGCGAGCTCCAGCCAGTGCCGGGGGCCGCGATGGCGGTCCTGCCGCCGGGCCGTCGCGCTGCGGTAATGCCGGTCCAGCCGGCTGGGCGGCGCGACGATCCCCTGATTATGCCCGCCATTGGTCAGCACGAAGGTGATCTCCGCATCGGTGAGGCCGTGCAGCTTGAACACCGAGCGCCAGGGCGCGACATGGTCCCATTCCGTGCCGACGGCGAAGATCGGCCGGCTGATGTCGTGCAGCGAGACCGGCCGCCCCTCGACCAGGAAGCGCCCCTCGGCGAGATCGTTGCGCAGATAGAGCGAGCGCAGATATTCGCTGTGCATCCGCCCCGGCATCCGCGTCGCGTCCTGCGACCAGGCGGCGATATCGGTGACCCGCTCGCGCTCGCCCAGGAGATAGGCGCGGATCATCCGCGACCAGATCAGGTCGTTCGAGCGCAGCAGATGGAACATGCCGGACATGCGCGCCCCCTCCAGCACCCCGCTTTCCGCCATCATGTCGTCGAGGATCGCGAGCTGGCTGTCGTCGACGAAGAGCTTGAGCTCGCCCGCTTCCGTGAAATCGGTCTGGGCGGCCAGGAAGGTCAGGGTCTCGATCCTGTCGTCGAGATCCCGTGCCATCGCCGCAGCGGTGATTGCGAGCAGCGTGCCGCCGATGCAATAGCCGACGAGATGGGCGCGGCGCGCCCCGCTGAGCCGCAGCGCGGTCGACAGCGCCGGCAGCACGCCCTGGCTGCGGTAATCGCCGAAGCTGACATCGCGGTCGCGCACATCCGGGTTCTTCCAGGAGATCATGAAGACGGTGAAGCCGGCATCGACCAGATGCTTCACCAGCGAGTTCTGCTGCTGCAGATCGAGGATGTAGTATTTCATGATCCAGGCCGGCACGATGACGATCGGCTCCGCCTCGACCTCCGCCGTCGTCGGCGCATAGTGGATGATCTCGGCCAGTTCGGTGCGATGCACCACCCGCCCCGGCGTCAGCGCGACCGTCTTCCCCGGCACATAGGCATCCGCACCGACCGGCTTCTCCCGCGCCATCAGCCGCTGCCAATCCTCGATCGCGAAGGCGGCCCCGCGCAGCAGGTTGAAGCCGCGCTCGCTCACGCTGCGTTCCAGCACCTCCGGATTGGTCGCGACGAAATTCGAGGGCGCGACCAGGTCGAGCGCCTGGCGGCCGACGAAGCGCAGCATGGCGAGGTGGTGGCCGCTCGCCCCATGGATGTCGTGGGTCGCCTCGTCCAGCATCCGCTCCGCCGCCAGCAGCGTCTCGGCATAGGCCGAAAACGGCCAGCGCTGCCATGATGCATGGCGGAAGCGCTTGTCTTGCGGCAGGCCGTGGTCGCCGGGCGTGGTGATCCCCTGCTGGCTCGCCGCGTGCAAGGCGAGCCGCGCCAGGCCGGACGCTTCGGCCGCCGCGGCGAGCCCGAGTTCGGCGAGCCGCGCCGGCGAGACCGAGAGATGGATCGCCCAGTCGAACCACGCCTCCGCCAGCCCCATCGGCGAGAACCCCGCCGAGAGCCGGCCGATGGCGGCGTGCAAGGCGCGATCCAGCTGCGGCTCCGGCGCGGGCTGCTCGTCCTCCGGAACGGGCACCGGCACGAGCGTCGCGGCAGGTGCTGACGGGGCAGGTGCTGATTGGGCAGGTGCTGGCGGGGGAGGTGCTGGCGCTGGCGCGGACGCGGGCGGGGACGCGGGCTCACGCGGCTCCAGGACGGGGATGGCGGCGGCGCGGAGGGGCTTGGTTTGGGACATGATACGAAAGTAACACCGTCGAAAACCGCTAGGTTTGACAGGGATCAATGCCCTGCGGGCGTGTGCCGCGCAGGCTGGCCGGACAGCGCAATTCAAGACGCTGCGGCACAGGAGGCCTTTGACCATGTCCACCACACGGCAGAACTCCCCCCGCGACACCTCCGGCAGCGCGCCGCTCGGCGGGCTGGACGGCATCGGCAAATCCCTTCAGGCGCAGTTCGCCACGGCGGCCGCCCTGCCCCATGCTTTGATCGAGGCGCAGCTCACCCTCGGCTCCGAGCTGATGAGCTTCATCGCACAGCGGATGAAGGCCCAGGCCGAACTCTTCGGCGCGCTCAGCCAGTGCCATGAGCTGTCCGAGGCCGTCGAGGCGCAGCGCAAGTTCAGCGAGCGCGTCGCCAGCGACTACAGCAATGAATTCGGCCAGCTGACCGAACTCATGCGCAAGGAAATGACGACCGTTCAGGGCGTTCTGGCGCAATCCGTGGAGGGCGCCAGCAAACTGGCCAAGGCGGCCGCTTGACCACCCCGGCGATCGCGCGGTCCGGCGCAGCCCGCGACGACGCGCGGCGCCGGCTCGGCTTCGATCGCTCCCTGCGGCGGGTCATCCTGCTCTTCCCGCTCTCGGGTCTCGCCGGCGGCGGCGTGCTGTTCGCCCTCGGCCACCCGGATTGGGCCGCGACCTCGTGGACGGCGACGACGCTGCCGGTCCTCGCCTTTCTCTGCATCGACATCGTCTCCAGCCTGAGGCGCGGCGAGATCGGCCTCGACATCGTGGCGGCGCTCTCGATGAGCGCCGCGCTGATCTTCGACGAGAGCCTGGCGGCGGCGGTCGTCGCCCTGATGTATGCCGGCGGGCAGCATCTCGAGGAATTCGCCGGGCGGCGTGCGCGCCGCGAGATGACGGCGCTGCTCGACCGCACGCCCCGCACCACGCTGCGCCACCAGCCGGAGGGGCTGCGCGAGATCGCGACAGAAGCCGTGCTGCCGGGCGACCGCCTGATGATAAGGCGCGGCGACGTCACCCCCGTCGACGGCATCGTGACATCGGGCGTGGCCGTGCTCGATCAATCGACCCTGACCGGCGAGGCCCTGCCCCGGCGCTTCGGCCCCGGCGCCGAGATCGCCAGCGGCGCAAGCAATCTCGGCGATGCTTTCGATCTCGTGGCAATGCGGCGCGCCGCGGACAGCGCCTATGCCGGCATCGTCAGGCTGGTCGACGAGGCCCAGCGGTCCAAGGCGCCGATGGCGCGGCTGGCGGACACCTACGCCATCGTCTTCCTGGCAGTGACCTTGGCGCTCGCGGGCGCCGCCTGGGCCGTGAGCGGCGACCCGATCCGCGCGGTCGCGGTGCTCGTCGTCGCCACCCCCTGCCCGCTCCTTCTGGCCGTGCCGATCGCCCTCGTCGCCGGCCTGTCGCGCGCCGCCAAACAGGGTGTGCTGATCAAGGGCGGGGGCGCGCTGGAGGCGCTGGCCCGGATCCGCGCCATCGTCTTCGACAAGACGGGAACGCTCACCGATGGCCGCCCGCAGATCGAAAAGGTGCTGGCCCAGCCCGGCTTCACCCCCGGGCTCGTCCTGGCGATGGCCGCCTCCCTCGACCAGGCCTCGCAGCATGTCGTGGCCCAGACCCTGGTGGCGGAGGCGCAGGGGCGCGGCATCACCCTCTCCATGCCGGAGGACACCGAGGAGACGCCGGGCGAGGGCCTGAGCGGTTCGGTGGCGGGACGCGCCGTCGTGGTCGGCAGCTATGATTTCGTGCTCAGCCATCTCGGCAGCTGCCGCTCCGCCCAGGCGCCGGCGGACAGCCCCGCGGGCGGGATGGTCGTGGCGGTGGCGATCGACGATCGCTATGCCGGCAGCATCCTCCTCTCGGACCGGTTGCGGGAGGGTACGGACAAGCTGCTCGCAAGCCTGCGCGATCAGGGCGTGCATCGCCTGGTGCTGGCGACGGGCGACCGCGAGGCCGTCGCGAGGGACATCGCCCAGGGCCTGGATATCGACCTCGTCCTCGCGGATCTGACCCCGGCGCGCAAGGTCGACCTGGTCAAGCAGGAGCGCCGCCACGGCCCGGTGATGATGGTCGGCGACGGCGTCAACGACGCGCCGGCGCTGGCGGCCGCCGATATCGGCATGGCCATGGGCGCGCGCGGCTCGGCCGCCTCGGCGGAAGCGGCCGATGTGGTGCTGCTGGTCGACAGGCTCGACCGCGTGGTCAACGCCCTCGCCATCGCCCGGCAGTCCCGCGCCATCGCGCTGCAGAGCGTCGTCGCGGGCATCCTGCTGTCGGTGATCGGCATGATCGCCGCGGCCTTCGGCCTGATCTCCCCGGTCCAGGGGGCGCTGCTGCAGGAGGTGATCGACGTCGCCGTCATCCTCAACGCTTTGCGGGCGCTGGGCGAGGCCTGACCGCTTGATGTCGCGCAAGGCCGCTCCCGCCGCCGGCATGCGACAGTCGCGCTTCACCGGATGATCCGCATGCGAGCCTTCTCACCCCCTTCCAATGGCGAGCCCGTGATCCGCATCCGCGGGCTGGAGGTCGGCTTCGGCGAGAAGCTCGTGCTCGACGGCCTCGACCTCGACCTCTATCGCGGCGAGATCCTCGGCGTCATCGGCGCCTCGGGCTCGGGAAAATCCGTGCTGGCGCGCACCCTGATCGGCCTGATCGGCAAGCGCGCCGGGCTGATCGAGGTGTTCGGCCAGGATGTCGACAATCTCTCGGCGGCCGAGCGCCGGCGCATGGAGCAACGCTGGGGCGTGATGTTCCAGCACGGCGCGCTGTTCTCGTCGCTGACCGTCGCCCAGAACATCCAGATGCCGATGCGCGAATGCCTGGATCTCTCGCCCGCGCTGCTGGACGAGCTCGCCATGCTGAAGATCGAGATGGTCGGCCTGCCCGCCGATGCCGCGACCAAATACCCCTCGGAACTCTCGGGCGGGATGACCAAGCGCGCCGCCATGGCGCGGGCGCTGGCGCTGGATCCGGAAATCCTCTTCCTCGACGAGCCCACCTCCGGCCTCGATCCGGTGTCGGCGGGGGAGATCGACACGCTGATCCTCACCCTGCGCGCCAGCCTCGGGCTGACGGTGATGATGATCACGCATGATCTCAACAGCCTGCACACCACCTGCGACCGGATCGCCGCCATCGCCGGCGGCAAGGTGGTGGTGGCGGGCCCGCCCGAGCTCCTGCTCGAGGCGGAGCACCCCTGGGTCAAATCTTATTTCCACGGCGAGCGCGGCCGCACCATCTTCGCCGACAGGCTGGCCGGCACGGGCTGAGAGCGCGCTACGCGACCCCGGGCGCGATCTGCCCGTCGACCACCGCGATGATCCTGTCGCAGCGCCGGGCCAGCGCCATGTTGTGGGTCACGATCAGGAAGCTCGTCCCGAACTGGCGGTTCTCGTCCCGCATCAGCTGGAAGGCGGTTTCGGCGGAGCGTGTATCGAGATTGCCGGTCGGCTCGTCGGCGAGCACGAGATCGGGCCGCATCGCCAGCGCCCGCGCGATCGCCACGCGCTGCTGCTGCCCGCCCGACATGTTGGTCGCCTTGTTGTCGGCGACATGGCTCAGCCCGACGCGTTCCAGCAATTCGGCCGAGCGCTGCTCCATCTCCGCGTCCCGCCGGCCCTTCGCCACCAGCATCGGCATCATCACGTTCTCCCGCGCCGTGAAGGCCGAGATCAGCAGATGCGACTGGAAGATGAAGCCGATGGTATGGCCGCGCAGATGCGTGATGCCGGCATCGTCGAGCGCGTCGATGTCGTGGCCGTTGATCGCGACGAGGCCGCTGGTCGGCCGGTCGAGCAGGCCGATGATGTTGAGCAGCGTGCTCTTCCCGGAACCGGACGGGCCGACCAGCGCCAGGAACTCCCCGGCCTCCAGCCGCAGATCGATGCCGTGCAGCACCTCCGTCTCCGCGGCGAGCCCGATCTGATAGGCCTTGCGGACCTGCTCCAGGCGGATGACCGGCTCAGCCACGGATCGCTTCCACGGGGTCGAGGCCGGCGGCGCGCAGAGCCGGGGCCATCGCCGCCAGCACCCCGGTCAGGGTCGCCAGCACGGCGGTGGCCAGGAACAGGCGGGGCTCGATGATCAGCGGAAAGATCTCGCTGCCATCCGCCTGCCGCGTCACCGAATGCCAATAGACCAGCGCCGAAGCGCCGAGGGTCGCGCCGATCATCGAGCCGAGAAAGCCCAGCAGCCCGCCCTGCAGCAGGAACAGCCTGAGCACCTGACCCCTGGTCGCGCCCATCGCACGCAGGATGCCGATATCGCGGGAGCGCTGGATCACCGAGACGATCAGCACGGCGGCGATGCCGAATGCCACCGACAGGCCGACGAAGACGCGGATCAGCGTGTTGGTGTTCTTCTGGGCCCGCACCGCCGTGAAGAACTGGGCGTTGGTCTTGATCCAGCTATCGGCCTGCACCCCGGTCGAGGCCTGGATCTGCTGGGCCGTCGCCTCCGCCGCATAGATGTCGCGCACGGCGAGATCGATGGTGGTGACGCCGCCGATCATGTTCAGCAGCGACTGCGCGGTGCGCAGCGCGACATAGGTATTGCGCTGGTTGACCGGCTTGTTGCCGAAATCGACGAGGCCGGTGATCGTCAGCACCCGGCTCGGCCCATTGGCGGCGCTGAGCACGATCTTGTCGCCGAGGCCGACGCCCAGATTCCGCGCCAGCTCGACGCCGATGATGATGTCGTCGCTCGACAGGCGCAGCCGTCCCGCCACCAGATAATCCGGCAGCTTGACGATCTGCAGATAGCTGTCGGGCTCGATCCCGGTGACGGTGACCGAGCGGCTGGCGCTGCCGCGGACCGCCAGGGCCGAGCCGGACGCCACCGGCGCGACCACCGTCACCTCCGGCATGGCCAGCATGCGGCGCTGGATGGTGCGCCACTGGTCGATGGAGAGGATGCGCTGGCTCGGGCGCTGGACGATCGCATCGGCGACGGTGCCGGGCTCGTCGCGCAGCGGCCGGGCGACCTGGTCGGGTGGCAGCAGCTGGATCTGCGGCTGCGAGGTCAGCACCCTCTTGATGAAATTCGCCTCCAGCCCGGCCAGCATCGCCGACATGAAGACGATGACGGCGACGCCGATCGTGATTCCGCCGATGATGAAGAGCGTCTGCAGCCGGCCTTCCCAGAGAAAGCGCAGCGCGCCGATCCAGACGAAGGACAGAAGCCGCGTCACGGCGGCACCGGGCGCAGCTTCTGTCCGGTTACGAGCCCGGCATTGACCGGGACCACCCGGTCTCCCTCGCGCAGCCCCTCGAGGATCTCGAACTGGGTGACGCCGCGCAGGCCGATCCGCACCGGCTGGCGATGGGCGCGGTCGTCGCGGACCAGCATCACCCAGGGCCGGCTCGCCGCATCATGCACGGCGCGCACCGGCAGGATCAGCGTATCGTCCCGCCGCGCCACCTCGATATCGACCGAGACGGTCATGTCCTGGCGCAGATAGGCCGGGGGATCGGGCACGACGAGCTTCATCTCGACGGCCGCGCGGGCGATGTCGATCCCGGGATTGATGTAGGAGACGACGGCCTGCATCCGCTCGTTGGGATAGGCATCGGCCGAGGCGAGCGCCGGCTGGCCGATCGACACCAGCCCGAGATTGCGCTCGTCGAGCTGGATCACGAGCTGGGTCTCGCCCTGCGGCGCCAGCACCAGCAGGGTCCGGCCCGGCTGCGCCACGGTGCCGCGCTCGACCTTGCGGGAGATCAGCACCCCGCTGCGCGGCGCCGCGATGACGGCATAGCCGAGCCGCGACTGCGCGCTCTGCCTCGCCGCCACGGCCTGGGCGAGCTGCGTCTGCGCCACGACATGGTCGACGCCCGACGGGCTCGAGGCGCGCACCTGCAGCTCGGCATGCCGGGCCAGCGTGCGCGCCACGTCGAGCGCCTTCACCGCCTCGTCGAGCGCCGCCTGCGTCGCCGCGCCGCTCCGCTGCAGGGCATCGAGCCGCTCATGCGAGCGTTCGGCGTTCAAGAGCACGGCGCGCGCCTGCGACAGCGTCTCGCGGGCGGCGGGCAGCGCCAGCTCCTCGATCTGCCGCAGCCTGGCCTGCGCCTGCTCGACCGCGCTCTCGGCCTGGCTCAGCGCGGCCGCGAGCTCGCGCGCTTCCAGCCGCACCAGCGGCTGGCCCTGGACCACCGCCTGCCCTTCCTCGACCAGCACATCCTCGACCGTGGCCGTGATCTGGCTGCCGATCTCGACCCGGAACGGCGTCTCGACATGGCCGCTGGCGACGAGCGTCTGGACGAGGTCGCCGCGCTTCACCACATCCACCGCCACGGAAGGCCCGGCCAGGCTCCGCATCGCCTGCCAGCCGGCGAGACCGGTCAGCGCCAGCGCCACCAGCACGAACCAGCGATAGGACCAGATTACGGCCAGCCGGCTGCGCGGGCCCGGCACGCCGGACCGGCCGGGCGGCTCCTTCCGGGCGCGCTGGACGGCGGGCGGTGTCAGCGGCACGAGATCGGTGGCATCCGCCCCGCGCGTCGCCTGCGTCGATGTAATGGCGTCGGTCATGGCTTCCGGGCACGCTGTCCTGCGCCATCATCGGGCCGGGCCGCCGGCAATGACTTGATCCAGCGCAAGCGGGGCCGGTTCAGAGCGCGACCGAATAGCGCGCCTGCGCCGCGGCGGAGCGGGCATCGAAGGCGGCGCTGACGACCCGCACCAGATGGCGGGCCTCCAGCGGGATGACGATGCGATGCCGGTCCCGCACCGCCAGCCCATCGGCCAATAGCGGCGCCAGCCGGCCGAGATCGGGTGTCAGCTCCGCCGCATCGACCCGGTGCGCCGCGCAGATCGCCTCGAGATCGACGGAGAGATCGCACATCAGCCGCTCGATGATCGCGGCCCGCAGCCTGTCGGCCCGGGTGATGACGACACCGCGCGCCGTCGGCAGATCCCCCGCCTCCAGAGCGCGTCGATAGGGGCCTACCGTCGCCTGGTTCTGCGCATAGCCCTGCGGGAAGCTGGAGATGGCGGAGGCTCCGATCCCGATCAGCGTCGACGCCTCGTCGGTGGTGTAGCCCTGGAAATTGCGGCGCAGCGCCCCGGCCTCAAGCTTCAGCGCCATCGCATCGTCCGGCCGGGCGAAATGATCCAGGCCGATCTGGACATAGCCGGCATCGCAGAGCACGGCGGCGGCAGCCTCGAACTGCGCCGCACGGCCGGCCGCATCCGGCATCGCATCCTCCGGCAGCACCGCCTGGTGGCGCTTCATCCACGGCACATGCGCATAGCCGAAGACCGCGACGCGGTCGGGCGACAATTCCAGCGCCTGTCGCGTGGAGTCCACCACATTGGCCACGGTCTGGTGCGGCAGCCCGTACATCAGGTCGAGATTGAGGGCCTCGATCCCCGCATGGCGCAGCCATTCGGTCAGGCGCTGCGTCAGCGCGAAGGATTGCAGCCGGTTCACCGTCTTCTGCACCAGCGGATCGAAGCTCTGCACGCCCAGGCTGGCCCGGGTGACCCCGCTATCCCCCAGCATCTCGACATGGGCCGGCGTCAGCGTGCGCGGATCGATCTCGACCGCGATCTCGGCATCGGCGTCGAAGGCGAAGTCCCGCCGCAGCCGCGCCACCAGCGCCTTGAAATCCGAGGGGGCGAGCATGGTCGGCGTGCCCCCGCCGAAATGCAGATGCGACACGCGCGGCCGCGCGGGCAGCAGCGAGGCCAGGCGATCGAGCTCGCGGTGCAGGAGCGCGACATAGGCAGCGACCGGACCATAGCCGCGGGCCACCGTGGTCTGGCAGCCGCAATACAGGCAGAGCTCGCTGCAGAACGGCACATGGGCGTAGAGCGACAGCGGCTGCGCGGGATCATGCGCCGCCAGCCATGCCGCATGCAGCTCCGGCCCGACCTCGTCGCCGAAATGCGGCGCCGTCGGATAGCTGGTGAAGCGCGGGACGCGGCGCGATTCATAGAGTGCGGTCGAGGCTGTGCTGCTCATCCCACCAGCATGGCGCAGGGCTCGCGCCGCGCTTTGATCTGGCGCAAACCTTGCCCGCCTAGCCGGTCGCGCGCCCGCGCATCGTGACCCGGTCGAGGGTGAATCCGGACTCCGCCATCACCTCGCGGTCCTGCTCCCAGACGGCCGAGGGCTGGAGGTCGAGCTGGATCGCCGGCAGTTCCAGCTCCAGCGCCAGCTTGTTGGCGAAGCTGACCAGCGAATCGATCAGCATCGTGCCCGGCAGCCGCGCGGCCGCGAGCTCCGTGACATGCAGCGTCGCCTCCCCGGCCAGCGAATGCACCACGGTGAAGGCGAACAGCCCATGCATGCAGCCACGGCTGTCCTTGAGCGCGATCAGGCCGCGCTCGCGGCTGGCGTGACGGCCATGGGCGCGCAGATAGCGCGCCCAGGCGGCGGGGCCGACATGGGGGTGGGACATCGCGACAAGGCTGTAGGCGATCTCCGCTTCCGCAGAGGTCACGCGCTGGGCCCTGAAAAATTCCGCTGTCACGTCGCTACAGGCCTCCGGGTCAGAGGCTATGGGGCGCCGTCGACAAGTTGCTTTGCATTGATTCAGATCAATGATGCGGCCCGCGTTCTGGACGTTGCTTCACCCCGGTGCCGGACATCGACACGCGCGCGCCAGATCGAGGTGATTTTCGTGGATTGCAACAGACCGAGCTGCACCACCGCCGCACATCCGGGCGAGCGCTGCATGTCCTGCAAGGTCAGGCTGGCGAGCGTCTGCGCCTCGCTCGCGCCTGACGAGCTGGCGCTGCTCGATTCCCTGGCGCATCCCACGAGCTTCGCCCCCAAGGAGACGATCTTCTCCCAGGGCGACACGGCCCAGACCGTCTACAACATCACCGACGGCATGGTGCGGCTCTACAAGCTGCTGCCCGATGGGCGCCGCCAGATCGTCGGCTTCGCCATGCCGGGGGATTTTCTCGGCCTCGCCATGCGGGACGCCTTCGGTTTCTCCGCCGATGCGATCACCCCCGTCACCGCCTGCTCCTTCTCGCGGGCGGCCTATTCCGCGCTGATCGACACCAAGCCGCATCTCCTGCGCCGGCTGCACGACTACGCCACCCATGAGCTGACGCTCGCCCAGGAGCAGATGATGCTGCTCGGCCGGCGCACCGCGGAGGAGCGGATCGTCTGCTTCCTGCTCGCCATGCGCGAGCGCTGGAGCAAGATCGGCCGCGATTCCGTGACCATCGAGCTGCCGATGAGCCGGCAGGACATGGCCGATTTCCTCGGCCTGACGATCGAGACCGTCAGCCGGACCCTGACCAGGCTCGCCAAGACCAAGACGATCCTGATCGTGCCGGACGGCGTGCGCCTGATGGATACGCAGCGCATGGCGAACATGGCCGCCGCCTGAGCCATACCTCCCAAAGCCGAACCTGCGCCACGGCGATTCCTGGCAGGCACGCCGCCTGAACGGCGCGATGCCGCGCGCGGCGGCGCTGCAGCACCGAACGTCCCCGCCGCGTTCGGCGCTGCAGCCCCCCGGCCTGAGATCACAATGCCAGCCTCCGCGCCCCCTCTACCTTGACCTGAATCAAGGCTGGGGGATGCCCGTGTCGGTAACCGTCCTGTTGAGCCGGGCGGATTGTGCGCCGCGGCAAACGATGAGGGACGACGCATGTCCGCGACGGGGTATCCGATCAGGCAGGCGACAACGGGCGAGATAGCCGGCATCCTGATCGCGGGGGCATCGATCCTCCCGCTCATCATGATCGCCGCGCTGACGACCGATCCGGGCTATGCATTCCATGTGAGCCTGGGTGTCGTGGCCGCAGCCATCACCATCTTCCTGATTGCCAACCGCTGCTTCAGCGGCCAGCCCGGCAACCCGCCGCAGGAAATCGACGGCAAGCCCAACTACAATATGGGCCCGGTCAAGTTCGGCACCGTCGCCGCCATGTTCTGGGGCATCGCCGGCTTCACCGTGGGGCTGGTGATCGCCCTGCAGCTGGCGTTCCCGGCGCTGAATTTCGACCTGCCCTGGACGAATTTCGGCCGGCTGCGGCCGCTGCACACCTCGGCGGTGATCTTCGCCTTCGGCGGCAACGTGCTGCTCGCGACCTCCTTCTACGTCGTGCAGCGCACCTCGCGGGCCCGGCTGGCGGGGGAGCTCGCCCCCTGGTTCGTCATCCTGGGCTACAACCTGTTCATCGTCATCGCCGGCACCGGCTATCTCCTGGGCATCACCCAGGGCAAGGAATACGCCGAGCCGGAATGGTATGCCGATCTCTGGCTGACCATCGTCTGGGTGGTCTACCTCCTGGTCTTCCTGCTGACGCTGGCCAAGCGCAAGGAACCCCACATCTATGTGGCGAACTGGTTCTATCTCGGCTTCATCCTGACCATCGCCGTCCTGCATATCGGCAACAACCTCAACGTCCCGGTCTCGATCTTCTCGCCGAAATCCTATGTGCTCTGGTCGGGCGTGCAGGATGCGATGTTCCAGTGGTGGTACGGCCATAACGCGGTCGGCTTCTTCCTCACCGCCGGCTTCCTCGCGATCATGTATTACTTCGTGCCGAAGCGGGCCGAGCGTCCGGTCTACAGCTACCGCCTGTCGATCATTCACTTCTGGGCGCTGATCTTCCTCTATATCTGGGCCGGCCCGCACCACCTGCACTACACCGCGCTGCCGGATTGGGCGCAGACGCTGGGCATGACCTTCTCGATCATGCTCTGGATGCCCTCCTGGGGCGGCATGATCAACGGGCTGATGACCCTGTCGGGCGCCTGGGACAAGCTGCGCACCGACCCGGTGCTGCGGATGATGGTGGTCTCGCTCGCCTTCTACGGCATGTCGACCTTCGAGGGTCCGCTGATGTCGATCAAGGCGGTGAACTCGCTGTCCCACTACACCGACTGGACGATCGGCCACGTCCATTCCGGCGCGCTCGGCTGGGTCGCCTACATCTCCTTCGGCGCCATCTACTGCCTCGTTCCCTGGCTGTGGAACCGCAAGGGACTGTATTCGCTCAAGCTGGTGAACTGGCACTTCTGGGTCTCGACGCTCGGCATCGTCCTCTACATCTCGGCGATGTGGGTCTCCGGCATCATGCAGGGCCTGATGTGGCGCGCCTACACCTCGCTGGGCTTCCTCGAATACTCCTTCATCGAAACGGTCGCGGCGATGAAGCCCTATTACGTGATCCGCGCCATGGGCGGCGGCCTCTTCCTCGCCGGCGCGCTGATCATGGTCTTCAATCTCTGGATGACGGTACGGCACGGGGCGGAGAGCGCCCCGGAGGCCGAGACCCAGCCGAAGCTGCAGCCGCAGCTCGTCCCCGCCGTCTGAGGAACGCGCACCATGTCGACAATCCAAACCTCCGCGCCGCAGCCGCGCAAGTCGCTCTGGTCCAAGCACAAGATCTTCGAGACCAACTCGATCATCCTGATCCTCGGCGTTCTGCTGGTGGTTTCGGTCGGCGGTCTCGTCGAGATCGCCCCGCTCTTCTACCTGAAGAACACCATCGAGAAGGTCACGGGCATGCGCCCCTATACCCCGCTCGAACTGGCGGGCCGGTCGATCTATGTCCGCGAGGGCTGCTACAACTGCCACAGCCAGATGATCCGGCCGCTGCGCGACGAGATCGAGCGCTACGGGCATTACTCGCTTGCCGCCGAGAGCATGTACGACAAGCCCTTCCAATGGGGCTCGAAGCGGACGGGTCCCGATCTCGCCCGCGTCGGCGGCAAGTATTCCGACGAATGGCAGCGCCAGCACCTCGCCCAGCCGCGCTCGCTGGTGCCGGATTCGATCATGCCGGGCTATCCCTTCCTGGCGAAGACCGAGCTGAAATTCGAGGATATCGACAGCCAGCTCAAGGCGAACCGTGTCGGCGGCGTGCCCTATACCGACGAGATGATCGCCCAGGCCAGGCGCGACCTCGTCGCCCAGGCGACGCCGGACGATCCCGGCCAGGCCGACCTCGAGAAGCGCTACCCCAAGGCCCAGTCGCGCGACTATGACGGCGACCCCAAGACCCTGACCGAGGCGGATGCGCTGATCGCCTATCTCCAGGTCCTGGGCACCCTGGTCGACTTCAAGCTCTACGACGACAAAGCCAATATCCGCTGAGCGAGGGCGCCATGGACACCACCTATCAATGGCTGGCGGGCTTCGCCCAATCGGCCGGACTTCTCTACTTCGTCGGCATTTTCCTGACCGTCTGCTGCTACGCCTTCTGGCCCGGCAATCGCGATCGTTTCGAAGAGGCCGCCCGTACTCCGCTGCAGGAGGACTGAGCGATGGACAGCAAGCACATCCAGGACGTCGACGCCGTCACCGGCATCAGCACCACCGGCCATGAATGGGACGGGATCAAGGAGCTGAACACGCCGCTGCCGCGCTGGTGGCTCAGCCTGTTCTACGTCACCATAGTCTGGTCCTTCGGCTACTGGATCGTCTACCCCGCCTGGCCGCTGGTCAGCGACGCGACCAGAGGCGTCATCGGCTATGCCTCGCGCCTCACCATCAAGGAGGATCTCGCGGCCCTGACCAAGCAGCGCGCCGCCCAGGCGAGCGGGCTGACCGACGCCACGCTGGAGCAGATCAAATCCGATCCCGCGATGTTCCGCATCGCCATGGCCCAGGGCAAGGCGGCCTTCGGCGATAATTGCGCGGCCTGCCACGGCGTCGGCGGCGGTGGCGCCAAGGGCTATCCCAACCTCAACGACGACGACTGGCTCTGGGGCGGCTCGCTGGACGCCATCCACACCACGCTCGAGAACGGCATCCGCGTCGCCGGCAACAACGACACCCGCATCAGCCAGATGCCGGCCTTCGGCCGCGACGGCGTGCTCAAGCGCGACGAGATCACCGCCGTCGCCAGCCATGTTCGCGGCCTGGCCGGGCTGTCGCAGGAGCCGAAGGCCGACAAGGCGCTCGGAGCCAAGCTGTTCCAGGAGAATTGCGCCGCCTGCCATGGCGATGGCGGCAAGGGCAACAAGGAGCTCGGCGCGCCGAACCTGACCGATGCGATCTCGCTCTACGGCATGGACATGGCCTCGCTCACCGAGACCATCGCCAACAGCCGCAACGGCGTGATGCCGGCCTGGGGCCAGCGCCTCGACCCGGTCACCATCAAGGCCCTGACCGTCTACGTCCACTCGCTGGGCGGAGGCCAGTAGCGCCATGTCCAGCGTCGATGCAGAGGACCTGCCGCTCTTCGCTCCGACGAAGAAGGTCTATCCACAGAGCGTGAAGGGCCGCTTCCGCCGCGCGAAATGGGTCATCCTGGCCCTCTGCCTCGGTGTCTACTACCTCCTGCCCTTCCTGCGCTGGGACCGCGGCCCGAACCTGCCGAACCAGGCGGTGCTGCTCGACCTCGCCAATAACCGCTTCTATTTCTTCTTCATCGAGATCTGGCCGCAGGAGGTCTATTATTTCACCGGGCTGCTGATCCTGGCGGCCTTCGTCCTGTTCCTGATGAACGCCGTCGCGGGGCGCGTCTGGTGCGGCTATCTCTGCCCCCAGACCGTCTGGACGGATCTGTTTCTCGCCGTCGAGCGCTTCTTCGAAGGCGACAGGCGCGAGCGCATCAAGCGCGACGAGGCGCCCTGGACCGCCGACAAGCTGCTGCGCAAGACCGGCAAGCACGCCGTCTGGCTCCTCATCGCCTGGTGGACCGGTGGCGCCTGGGTGCTCTATTTCGCGGATGCGCCGACCCTGGTGAAGCAGCTCGCGACGCTGACCGCGCCGATCACCGCCTATGTCTGGATCGGTGTCCTGACCTTCACCACCTATTCGCTCGCCGGCATCATGCGCGAGCAGGTCTGCCTCTATATGTGCCCCTGGCCGCGCATCCAGGCCGCGCTCACCGATGACGACGCGCTCAACGTCACCTATCGCTACGACCGCGGCGACCCGCGCGTCTCCGTCAAGCAGGCGCAGCGGCTGCGGGCCGAGAACAAGCCGGCGGGCGACTGCATCGACTGCAACCAATGCGTCGCCGTCTGCCCGACGGGCATCGATATCCGCGACGGCTCGCAGCTCGGCTGCATCCAGTGCGGCCTCTGCATCGACGCCTGCAACAACGTCATGGCCAAGATCGAGCGCCCGCTCGGGCTGATCGCCTACGACACCGACGACAATGTCCAGCGCCGGATCAAGGGCGAGACGCCGGTCTACCAGCCGCTGCGCGCCCGCACCTTCATCTATGCCGGGCTGATCGTCATCGTCGGCGGCGCGATGATCTTCCAGCTGGCGACGAGGCGCACGGCGGAGATGTCGATCCTGCACGATCGCGCGCCGCTCTTCGTGACGCTGAGCGACGGCTCGATCCGCAACGCCTACACGTTGCGCCTGCTCAACAAGCGGCCGGATTCCCGGCCCTTCGCCCTGACCGTCTCGGGCATTCCCGGCATCAGGATCGAGACGGTGGGCCTGCCCGCCACCGCCGATCTGCGCCCGATCGTGACCGTCGATCCCGATGCCTCGCGCGAGGTCCGCGCCCTCGTCACCGTGCCGGCGGGGACCGCGATCGACAAGTCTCAGAACATCACCTTCACCGCCTCCGATCTCTTCGCGGGCGAGGTGGTCAGCGTGCGAGAGCACTTCTTCGCGCCCTAGGAACAGGCCATGTCCTGCTGTGGAGCCTTCATCATGCCGATCGACCTGCGAGCCCCCGTCGCGCCGCCGCCGGCCCGCCCCTTCGAGCTCACCGGGCGGATGGTGCTGTTCGGCATGATCGCCTTCTTCCTGGTCGTCGCCGGGGTCAACGCCATCATGATGACCGTCGCCATCCGCACCATGTCGGGCGTCGATACGCGCAGCGCCTATGAGGCGAGCCAGCGCTACAATGACGAGATCGCCCGCATGCAGGCCCAGGCCGAGCGCGGCTGGCACGCCGAGGCCAGCGTCCAGCGCAACGGCGCGGATGCCGACATCGTGCTGTCGCTCGCCGACAAGGGCGGCAGGCCGGTGCGCGGCCTGCGCGTCGCGGCCTCGCTCCAGCACCCGGCCACCCGCGCCGAGGACCGCACCGCCGCGCTGATCGAGACCGCCCCCGGCCGCTATGAGGCCAGCCTCGCCGATCTGCATGGCGGCGGCTGGACGCTCGCCTTCCAGGCGCATCGCGGCGCCGACTTGCTCTTCGTCTCGCGCAGCCGCATTCTGTTGAAGGATTGACGCCATGTCGGTCCACCAGGACCTCTCGGTCTTCGTTCGCCACGGCGCCGGCGGCGTCGCCGGCATGGAACTCGCCGTCGAGGGCATGCGCTGCGCCGGCTGCATGCACGCCATCGAAAACGGCCTCGCCGCCGATCGCGACATTCTGGGCGCGCGGGTCAACCTCGCGCTGAAGCGGGTCACGGTGGAGTGGAAGGACGGCGTTCTCAGGCCCGAGGCGGTGATCGAGCGGCTGGCGAAGCTCGGCTTCACGGCCTATCCCTTCCTCCCCGACGGCGAGCGCGACAGCGACACGCGGGAGGAGCGCCGGCTGCTGCGCTATCTCGGCGTCGCCGGCTTCTCCGCGATGAACATCATGCTGCTGTCGGTGTCGGTCTGGTCCGGCAATGCCAGCGACATCGATCCGACGACGCGCGATTTCTTCCATTGGCTCTCGGCGCTGATCGCCCTGCCGACCGCCGCCTTCGCCGGCCGTCCCTTCTTCGAGAGCGCCATCCGCGCCCTGCGCGCCGGCGCCGTCAACATGGATGTGCCGATCACGCTCGGCATCCTGCTGGCGCTCGGCATGTCGGTCGTCGAAACCTGGAACCACGCCGAGCACGCCTATTTCGACGGCGCCATCATGCTGATCTTCTTCCTGCTGATCGGCCGCTATCTCGACCAGCTGATGCGCCGCCGCACCCGCGACCTCGCGGGCAATCTCGCGGCGCTGAAGGCGGAGACGGCGCTGCGGCTGCTGGCCGACGGCAGCACGGTGGTGATGCCGATCGCCGCGATCCAGCCCGGCGACCGGGTGCTGATCCAGCCGGGCGACCGCGTCGGCGTCGACGGCATCGTCGAGACCGGCGAATCCGAGATCGACGCCAGCCTCGTCACCGGCGAGACCACGCCGCAGCCGATCGCCCGCGACGGCCGCCTCTATGCCGGCACGATGAACCTGACCGGGGCGCTGACCGTGCGCGTCGAGGCCGCTGCGACGGGGACGCTGCTCGACGAGATCGACAGGCTGATGGCGCGCGCCGTCGAAAGCCGCTCGCGCTACGTCAAACTGTCCGACCGCGCCGCCAGGCTCTACGCCCCGCTCGTCCACGCGACAGCCCTGGCGACCTTCCTGGGCTGGATCGCCTTCGGCCTCGCCTGGCAGCAGGCCCTGATCATCGCCATCACCGTCCTGATCATCACCTGCCCCTGCGCGCTCGGCCTCGCCATCCCCGCCGTGCAGGTGGTGACGGCATCCGCCTTGTTCAGGCGCAAGGTGATGCTGAAGCAGGGCGATGCGCTCGAGCGCCTGGCCGAGGCCGATCTCGTCGTCTTCGACAAGACGGGGACATTGACCCTGCCGGAGCCGGAGCTGATCGACCGCGGCGCGATCCCGGCCGACCGGCTCGCCAAAGCGGGCGCGCTCGCCGCCGCCAGCCACCACCCCCTCGCCCGCGCCATCGCGCAGGCGGCCGGCGCCCCGGCCCCGGCCGGCTCCGTCACCGAACATCGCGGCCTCGGCCTCAGTTGCCTCCTGGACGGCCGCGAGATGCGGCTCGGCAGCATCGCCTTCTGCGCCGCCGAGGCCGAAGCTGCGCGCGTCGCGGCGCAGCACCCGACGGCCTCGCTGATCGCCTGGCGCCATGGCGCGGAATGCACCGTCTTCGCCGTCGACCAGCGGCTGCGGCCCGGCGCGGTGGAGACCGTGCAGCGGCTGCGCGAGCTCGGCCTCGAACTGCGCATCGTCTCCGGCGACCGCCTGGAGGCCGTGGCACCCGTCGCCGCTGCGCTCGGCATCACCCAGTTCCAGGCGGGGCTGAAGCCGGATGAGAAGCTGCAGCAGCTGGAAGAGCTGGCGCGCGCGGGGCGCAAGGTGCTGATGGTGGGCGACGGGCTCAACGACGCGCCGGCGCTGGCCGGGGCCCATGTCTCGATCTCGCCGATCAGCGCCAGCCATCTGGCGCAGGCCGCGGCCGACATCGTCTTTCTCGGCGATGCGCTCGGCCCTGTCGCCGAGAGCGTCGCCCTCTCGCGCAAGGCCAGGGCGCTGATGCTGGAAAACCTATGGTTCGCGGTGGCCTATAACTTCGTGGCCGTACCGATCGCGGTCGCCGGCTTCGCCACGCCCCTGGTCGCGGCGGCCGCCATGTCGGGCTCCTCGCTGGTCGTGACCCTGAACGCGCTGCGCGCCGGCCGGGGCGTAGCCGGCAAGCGGGAGGATTGACATGGACATTCTCGTCATCCTCTTCCCGCTCGCTCTGGGATTGGGCCTCACCGGGCTCGCGGCCTTCTTCTGGTGCATGCGCAGCGGCCAGTTCGTCGATCTCGAAGGCCCGGGCTGGCGCGTCCTGTCCGATGAGGATCTCCGGGCGGATCCCCGGGCGGAGCCGCACGAACCGCGCTGAGCCGCGAGACAGGCGCGTCCGACCCGGCGCCGTGGCGCAGGGTAGGCTCACGGCCTTCGACAGCGCTTCTCTATCGGCGAGCCGCGCTCGCGAGCGACTGCCGTCTCCATGCCGCGCCCCTGCCGCAAGGCGTTTCAACACGGGTGAAGCTCGTCGCCGGGCGCGCTGCCGCGCTCTTGACGGCCATCGATGCGCTTCAGCGCAGTATGAATTGTTTTCATCTTGCTCGAGGCGGGATGCATATAAGTAAATTCCAGATAATTCGTCATGATGGGTTCCGCGGCAGCCGGTTCTCGCAGCAGCCGCTCCGACGCATCGAACCTGCCTCTGAGCCGCCCGTCTCGCCCGGTTTATAGAATTTTCTTCTCTTATTATAGCGATTCTAAGATGTCATTCGCGGCCGGCTGAAATTACCGCTGCGCGACTGACGTGGGCTCTGCGCATGACGCAGGGGCATTTACAGCAAATTGAAAATCGGCCACGGTCAATGCAGCCCTTGAGTGAGTTTTGTTCTGGATGGAACCTTTCCTGAAAGCGACAGGCGACTCTCGGACGATCACGGTAAGTCAACAGTAGAAGCTGAAAATCCAAGCTCGCCGCAGATTTCGATCCGAAAACTGCGATCGCGCGTTCACGAGCAACCGTTAACTCAGTCCGGAGAGTGAGCCATCATGCCTGAATCGATCATCGACGTCCTGAAGAGCATCCCGCTCTTCGCCACCGCCCAGGAGGAGACGCTCGCGGAACTCGCCCCGACCTGCATCTTCCAGGCCTTTTCGGCCGGCATCGAGATCAACCGGGTGGGCGAGGTGCCGCGTTTCATCTATTGCCTGCGCTCGGGCTCGATCGAAGGCTGGAGCCGCCTGAAGACCGCAGAAACCATCGTCGCTACGGCCTGCGCGCCGATGGTTTTCGAGGTCACCAGCGCGATGACCAACCACCCCTCGCAGATCTCCATCGTGACCCGCGAGCCGGCCGAGACTTTGGCGATCACCGCCAATGCCTTCCTCAAGGCGGTCAAGAGCGATCCGAAACTGTGCCACGCCGCCCTGGTTCACGCCTCCGAGGTCAATCTGATCATGATCGACCGCCTGCTCGACCAGAAGCTGCGCACGGCCGAGCAGCGCCTCGCGCAATGGGTGCTCGCCGAGATCGAGCGGCACGGCGCGACGCGCAGCTTCAACATCACCTATTCCAAGCGGGCCCTGGCCTATGAGCTCGGCATGTCGCCGGCCAATCTCTCTCGCCTGTTCAACGTCATCCGCGATCACGGCGTCGATCTCGACGGCAAGACCATGCGGATCACCGACATGGATAAGCTGACCGCGCTCGCCCATAGCTGAGGCGCGCGAACGCCGCGGCGCTGGCGGCTCAGGCCAGCGCCGCCGCGGCCAGCGCCAGCGTCACCGCGGCGGAGAGCGCGAGCCGCAGATTGCCATACCATTCGGGGGCGACGGTGCGGCAGCTCATCCCGTAATCGAGCAGCCCGACCAGCAGGAAGGCGACGGCGAGGGTCCAGAGATCGGCGGGCGCCGACATCAGCGCCGCGGCCCAGCCGACCAGAGCCGGAATCACCGCCAGCGCATAGTCGCGCCCCGCCTGCTGCTGGTTCTCATAGCCCAGCGCCACGCCCCAGCGCACGCCGCCGAGGAAGGAGAGGATCGCGACCGCGTAGACGATCAGCGCCCGGCGCGGCTCGCCGATCCCGGGCAGGGCCATGCCGAGATGCAGCGCTGCGGTGCAGGCCAGGAAGGGGAGAAGGCCCGCGCAACCGAGAAGAAGGGCGCTGGTGGGGATCCTGTTCGACGATGACATGGCTGTGCTGATTTCCCTCTGATCGCGCCAGACCTAGCGCAGCCCGGCGCGACCACAAGGGAAAACCCCGGCGTCCCGGCGATTCATCGCGGGCGCGCTCAATAGAGGAAGCCTGCCAGGGCGATGAAGAGCGGGATGCCCAGCACCAGATTGAAGGGGAAGGTGATGGCCAGCGGCGCGGTCAGATACAGCGCCGGATTGGCCTCCGGCAGTGCCATCCGCACGGCCGCCGGGGCGACGATGTAGGAGGCGCTGGCGCTGAGCGTCGCCAGCACCACCGCCCCGCCCTGCGACATGCCCGCGAGCCAGCCCGCAGCGAGGCCCAGCCCGCCGTTGAGCACCGGCGCGGCGAGGGCGAAGAGCACGATGCCGGCATGGGCGCGCCGCAGCGTGCCCATCTGCCGCGCCGCCTGGATGCCGAGATCGAGCAGGAACAGGCACAGCACGCCGCGGAACAGATCGACGAAGAGCGGCTTCACCGGCTGCAGGCCCTCCCGCCCGACGATGGCGCCGATGCACAGGCCGCCGACCAGCAGCACCACGCTCTTGCTGGTCAAGGTGCGGGCGATGACGTGACCCAGCCCCTGCCGGCTGGTGCCGGAGCCTGCCAGCAGCAGGGCAACGATGATCGCCGGCACTTCCATGATCGCGAGCAGCGCCGTGACATAGGGCTCGTAGCCGATGCCGGCGCCGTCGAGATAGACCAGCACCGCCAGGAAGGTGACGGCCGAGACCGAGCCGTAATGCGCCGCCAGCGCCGCGGCGTCGATGGTGCCGAGGCCCAGCACCCGGCGCAGCACGGCATAGGCCCAGAGCGGGATCAGCAGCGCCAGGCCGATGGCGAGCAGCGCCGGCCAGAGGATGTCGCCGGCGGGTGCGGAGACCAGATCGGCCCCGCCCTTCATCCCGATCGCCAGCATCAGATAGATCGACAGGGTCGTGAAGGCGGCGTCGGGAAGCTTGAGGTCGCTGCGCAGGGCCGCGGCCACGGCGCCGAGGACGAAACACAGCGTCATCGGCGAAAACAGATGCGTGGCGGCGAGGGAGAGAGAGGACATTGTGCGCTCCGGACGAGGGACCGGGGCGGCTCTAGCCTCACGACCGCACAACATAAACCCAATAGTATCGAATGATACGATTAAATAATTCGATGCAATCGTCGCCCGGCGGCATTGACGCTTTCAATCGCATCGATTGAGGGCGGCCCCCTTGTCTCACCGCCTTCTCGCCACAATATCCCCCGCACCAGCCGGTCCGGGCCCCTCTGGCGACCCATGGTCGTGATGTCGGACCAATCGCATCCATCGCGAAGCGCAATCCCGTCGTGGAGCGCTCAACCAGAGGGCCGCATACCCATGGACACCGTCCTGTCGCTACTCATGTCCGATTTCGTCGGCAAGCCGGCCTGGCTCTGGCTGGCCTTTCTCGGCATCGTCATCGTGCTGCTCGCCTTCGACCTCGGCGTCCTCCACAAGGAGGACAAGCAGATGGGCATCGCCGAGAGCCTCAAGCTCTCGGCCTTCTACATTCTCGTCGCCATCGCCTTCGGCGGCTGGATCTGGTGGTCGATGGGGCCGACCAGCGGCATGCAGTATTTCACGGGATACGCGATCGAGAAGGCGCTCTCGATCGACAATGTCTTCGTCATCTCGATGATCTTCGCCTATTTCGCGATCCCGCCGAAATACCAGTACCGCGCCCTGGTCTGGGGCATTCTCGCCGTGCTGGTGCTCCGCGGCATCATGATCGGCGCCGGCGCCGCCCTGGTGCAGAGCTATGACTGGATTCTGCTGCTCTTCGGCGCCTTCCTCCTCGCCACGGGCGTCAAGATGCTGCTGGTCAAGGAGGGCGAGACCGACATCTCCAAGAACCCCGTGCTGCGCTTCCTGTCGAAGCGCATGCGGGTGACCCCGGAGCTGCACGGCCAGCGCTTCTTCGTGCGCCAGCCCGATCCGGCGACGGGGCGGCTGGTGCTGTGGGCGACGCCGCTGTTCCTGGCGCTGGTCGTGATCAACATCGCCGATTTGATCTTCGCGGTCGATTCGGTGCCGGCGATCTTCGCGATCACCACCGACACCTACATCGTCTTCACCGCCAACATCATGGCCGTGCTCGGCCTGAGGGCGCTGTATTTCGCGCTGGCGGCGATGGTGCACCGCTTCGCCTATCTCAAATACGCGCTCGCTCTGGTGCTGGTCTTCATCGGGCTGAAGATCTTCTGGAGCTACTTCTTCGGCAAGGTCGACCCCGCGCTCTCGCTGGGCGTCACCCTCGCCTTGATCGCCGGCGGCGTCGGCGTCTCGCTCTGGAAGACGCGGAGCACCGCCACCGCCTGAGCCGGCGGGCCTACCCTCACGCAGCCGGCGCAGGCGCAGGCCCGCCGGCTGCCTCCAGCGAATGCACGATGTGCTCGGCCAGAAGCGCCGCGGCCCGCGATATCCCCGGCGCCTGGTACAGCACGATCTCGGTATCGGGCAGCGGCGGCAGCCGGCGTTCCGCCTCGCCGAGCACGATCAGCCCCGGCGGCACCATTTCGCGGGGCAGCACCGTCACGCCGAGCCCTGCCCGGACCGCGGCCTGCAGCCCCATCAGGCTCGGGCTGGTATAGATCACGCGCCACGCCCGGCCAGCCTGGTCGAGCGCGGCCTGTGCCCGGCGGCGATAGACGTCCGGGATCGGCGCCAGCACGAGCGGCAGCGGCTCCTCCGCGTCGATCACCAGCCTCGGGCTCGCCACCCAGACCAGCACCTCCCGCCAGACGCCGACGCCCTTGGCCGAAGCGGCACGGCCGCTGCCGCCGCCCTGGGGCTCGCGCTTGAACAGGACCAGATCATATTGGCCCTTGGCGAAGCCATCGAGCAGGTTGACGGTGAAGTCGCAATTGACGTCGAGCGCTACCCGCGGATGCGCCCTGGCGAAACGCGCCAGCACGTCCGGCAGATGGAAGGTGGCGAAATCCTCGGGCGTGCCGAGCCGGACCGCGCCGTCGATCCCCGGCTCCATGATGCGCGAGCGCGCCTCGTCGCAGAGATGCAGCACCTGGCGGGCATAGCCGAGCAGGATCTCGCCATCCGGCGTCAGATGGGTCTCGCCGCCGCGTCCCCCCACCCTGTCGAAGACGCGCTTGCCGAGCCCCTCCTCCAGCTTCTTGATCTGCAGCGAGATGGTCGACTGGGTGCGCGACACCCGGTCCGCGGCCCGGGAGAACCCGCCGCTGTCGACGATGGCGACGAAGCTGCGCAGCAGGTCGAGATCGAAGGGCGGCGGCGGGGTCGGCATCGGGGCTCGCGGGTTGACGCTGGGTTGCCGAGATTGCCCTGTCGCTCTCCGCCTGGCCAGCCAAACTTGCGGGCGGCCGGCCGTCAGCCGAGCCGTCTCAGGCGGGTGATGCGGCTGGGATTGCCCTCCGCCAGCAGGATATCGCCCTCCGGCGTGCCGAACAGGCCATGGGCGCCGTTCAGCACCGGCCGGCAGCGCCCCAGCCTCTCGCCCTGCGGACCGATCTTCTGCAGGCTGGGCACCATGTCGGTGACATAGGCATGGCCGTCCTCGTCGCCCCAGATCCCGACCGGCTGGTAGAACCAGTCCCAGCTCTGCCTGTGGCGCCCGTCCCTGTCGAAGACCTGCACCCGGTTCAGGCTCCGGTCGACCACCACGACGCGGCCATCGGCAAAGGTCCAGAGCGCATGCGGCCAGCCGAATTGCCCGGCCTCGCTGCCCTGGCTGCCCCAGCCGCCGATCAGGATGCCGTCCCCGGAGAAGCGGTGGACCCGGCTCGCGGCATAGCCATCGGCGACATAGATGTCGCCCCAGGCCGAGAGATGCGCGTCGGTGGGATGATTGAACGGAGAGAGCGGCTCCCCTCTTCGCCCCAGCCCGCCGATCCGCTCGCCGGAGAGCGAGCAGATGATGACTTCATGCATGTCGCGATCGACCACCAGCAGGCGCCCCTCGGCGTCGACGGTCATCATATGCGAATCCGCGATCATCTCGCCGCCCCAGCCGCCGAGATAGGTGCCGTCCGGCGACAGCTCGACGATGCGCGGATCCGCCGGCTGCACCAGCGGATCCTGGCGCAGCATCACGAAGACATGGCCACGCCCGTCCACCGCGACATCGGTGACGAAGCCCGCATTGGCGGGCCAGGAGCCGAAGGGCCGCTCGATGCGGTAGCTTGTGTCGCCGAGGGCGACGATGAGCTCGTGCTGGGCCAAATCGGAAGATCCTTTGCGCGAGAGGGCGACGGCGTCGCAGCGGCTGCGCCACCGCCCGAGCTTAGACGCTCTTGCGCCGCCGCCTCAACCGCGCGCCGAGCCAGCCTCCATGCTCGAGGGCACGCTTGACAGCGCAGGCACGCTGGCGGCTAAGGCAGCAGGGCAGGAGCGCTTCGCATGACGGACAGGCTGACCACCGCGATCGGCACGATCAGCGGCACCTCCATGGACGGGATCGACATCGCCCTGATCGAGACCGATGGGCGGGACAGGGTGCGCCCCGGCCCCGGCCGCACCCTGCCCTATCCGCCGGAGCTGCGCGCCGAGCTGCAGGCTCTGCTGGCCGACCCGTCGATCGCCGAACGCGAGCCGCTGACCGCGCTGGAGGAGCGCGTCACCCTAGCCTTCACCGATGCGATCGCGCGCTTCATGGCGGATGAGGGGATCGCGCCCGCTTCGGTCGACCTCATCGGCCTGCACGGGCAGACGGTGTTCCACCGCCCCGAACGCCGCTTCACCCGGCAGCTCGGCCGCGGCGACATCATGGCCAGGCAGCTCGGCATCGCCGTCGTCGACGGCTTCCGTCAGGCGGATGTGAAGAGCGGCGGCCATGGCGCGCCGCTGGCGCCGCTCTACCACGCCGCCATGGTCGCGCGGCTGCCCAAGCCGGTAATGGTGCTGAACTGGGGCGGGGTCGGCAATGTCACCTATGTCGGCAGCGACAGCATCCTGGCTTTCGACACCGGTCCGGCCTCCGCCCTGATCGACGATTTCATGCAGCGCCATTACGGGCGCGCCTTCGACGCCGATGGCGCCGTCGCGGCGCAGGGGACGGTCGATTCCGGCTGTCTGGCGCAGCTGATGGATCATCCGTTCTTCGCGCTGCCGCCGCCGAAATCGCTCGATCGCCAGGCTTTTCATGCGCATGCCGGGCTGGTCGCGGGGCTCGCGCCGGAGGATGCGGTGGCCACGCTGACCGCCTTCACCATCGCCGCCACGGCCGCGGCCGTGAAGCATGTGCCGGAACCGCCGCAGCGCTGGCTCGTCGGCGGCGGTGGCCGGCACAATCGCAGCCTGATGGCGGGCCTCGCGGCCGCGCTCGGTGTCGCCGTCGATCCGGTCGAGGCGGAGGGCTGGGACGGCGACCAGATCGAGGCACAGCTCTTCGGCTATCTCGCCGTGCGCTCCAGGCTGGGCCTGCCGCTCAGCCTGCCGACCACGACCGGCGTGCCCTACCCGATGCCGGGCGGCGCGTTCTGGCCCGCGAGCTTAGCGCGCTCGCTATCGTCCTTCAGCGCGATGCCCGAGAGCCCGCGGGCCAGCGCCTGTTCGATCAGCCAGCCGAGCCGCGCCGCCGCCTGCGCATAGCCCAGCCCTTCCGGGCGGATATTGGAGACGCAGTTGCGCGCCTCGTCGGTCAGCCCCGGCCGCGGCGCATAGGTGAGGTAGGCACCGAGCGAATCCGGCGCCGAAAGTCCTGGCCGCTCGCCGATCAGCACCAGGGCCAGCCGCGCCTGGAGCAGCAGGCCGACCTCGTCGCCCAGCGCCACCCGCGCCTGCGAGGCGATCACGACGGGCGCGATCGCATGGCCGCCGAGCAGCGGCAGCAGCGCGGCGAGCAACGGCGCGGCGTGGCGATGTACGGCCGTCGCCGACAGCCCATCCGCCAGGATGATCGCGAGGTCGCAGGGGCGCTGCGCCGCCGACAGCGCATTCCGCCCCGCCGCGCCGAGCCGCCGGCCGAGATCGGGACGGCGCAGATAGGTCTCGCGGCTCTCGGCCCGGCTCTCGACCAGGAGCGTGGCCAGCCCGGCCGCCGCGAGGTCCTGGGCGAGCGCCTCGGCGCGGAACGGCTCATGCACCGCATCGCGGGCGCGCGCATGAGCGAGGCCGAAGCGCAGCACCTCGCTCGTCGGCAGCGAGGCCCCGACCCGCCCGAGCCCGACGCGGGCCGGCGTCAGCGCCGCCAGCCGCTCGAAACCCGCGGCGACGCGCCGGCCATCGCCGCTCATGCCGCCTGCCCCGGAAGCGCCGCGAGCAGCGCCTGTCCGCCGGCGCGCAGTCTTCCGGCGCCGTCGCTCAGCCCCATGCGCGCCAGCCATTCCTCGAATTCCGGCGCGCGCTTCAGCCCCAGAACCTCCCGGACATAGAGCTGATCGTGGAAGGAGGTGGATTGGTAGTTGAGCATGATGTCGTCGGCGCCGGGCACGCCCATGATGAAGCTGACGCCCGCCGTGCCGAGCAGGGTCAGCAGCGTGTCCATATCGTCCTGATCGGCCTCGGCATGGTTGGTGTAGCAGATGTCGCAGCCCATCGGCAGGCCGAGCAGCTTCCCGCAGACATGATCCTCGAGCCCGGCCCGGACGATCTGCTTGCCGTCATAGAGATATTCCGGGCCGATGAAGCCGACCACGGTGTTGACGAGAAGCGGCTCATAGGCCCGCGCGACGGCATAGGCCCGCGCCTCCAGCGTCTGCTGGTCGACGCCGTGATGCGCGTCGGCCGACAGCGCCGAGCCCTGCCCGGTCTCGAAATACATCAAATTCTCCCCCAGCGTGCCGCGCCGCAGCGAGCGCCCCGCCTCGAGCCCCTCCTGCAGCAGCCCCAGCGAAACGCCGAAGGAGGCATTGGCCGCTTGCGTCCCGGCGATCGACTGGAACACCAGATCGACCGGCGCCCCTTGCTCGATCAGCGCGATCGCGCTCGTGACATGGGTCAGCACGCAGCTCTGGGTCGGGATTTCGAAACGCGCGATCAGCGCATCCAGCATGCGCATGAGATCGCCGATCCGGTTCAGGCTGTCCGAGGCGGGATTGATGCCGATCACCGCATCGCCGCAACCATAGAGCAGCCCGTCCACCGTCGAGGCCAGGATGCCGGCCGCATCGTCGCTGGGATGGTTCGGCTGCAGCCGCACCGAGAGCCGCCCGGGCAGGCCGATCGTGTTGCGGAAGCGCGTGACCACCCGGCATTTCCGCGCCACCAGAATGAGGTCCTGGTTGCGCATCAGCTTGGACACGGCCGCGACCATCTCGGGGATCAGCCCCGGCGCCAGAGCCGTCAGCACTGCCGGCGTCGCGGCGTCCGAACACAGCCAGTCGCGGAACTCCCCGACCGTCAGCGAAGCCACCGGCGCGAAGGCCTGCGCGTCGTGCCGGTCGAGGATCAGCCGCGTCACATCGTCGGACTCATAGGGGACCACCGCTTCGTTCAGGAAGCGCGACAGCGGCAGATCCGCCAGGGCGAACCGCGCCGCCATCCGCTGCTCATGGCTCTCCGCCGCCAGGCCGGCCAGCACGTCGCCGGAGCGCAACGGCGTCGCCTTGGCCAGCAGCATGCGCAGATCGTCGAAGACGTGGCGCGTCGTGCCGAGCGTGCAGGAATAGGACATGGCGGCTCCCGGACTTCGCGGCCGAGCCTGTGGCCGCCGACCGCGCTTGACAAGCATCATCTTTAGCGGTGTGCATCGCCGATCCGCCGCAATGGCGCCCGGCCCCTGACGTTCCATGTGCTTTCGCGGACCAGTTCGCTTTCGCTCCAGGCGCCCCCATCGGCGGGGCCGCCCCGGCCGAGGTTGAGTGCAGCGCGACGCGCGCGTCCCATCCGTCCGCCTCCCAGAACTCAGCCGAGGAGCCGCCCGAGCCGGCGGCTATGCCCATGCCAGACGAGACCGCCATCCTGACCCTGTCCTGCCCGAACCGCCCGGGCATCGTCGCCGCCGTCTCGACCCTGCTGTTCGAGGCCGGCTGCAACATCCTCGACGCGCAGCAGTTCGACGATACCGAGACGGGCCGCTTCTTCATGCGCGTCGTCTTCAACCGCCTGCCGGACAGCCAGCCCCATTCGGCCATCCATGGTGCGGTGGAGGCGCTGGCCCAGCGCTTCGCCATGGAATTCACGCTGCGGGAGACCCTGCGGACCAAGCGCGTCCTGCTGCTGGTCTCGAAATTCGATCATTGCCTGGCCGATCTGATCTATCGCTGGCGCATCGGCGAATTGCCGATGGAGATCGTCGGCATCGTCTCCAACCATGGCCGCGACAGCATCGCCACCACCGATATCGGCGAGCTGCCCTTCCACCATCTGCCGGTGACCCGGCAGACCAAGGCCGAGCAGGAGGCGCAGCTCTGGACGCTGGTGCAGGAGACGCAGGCCGACCTCGTCATCCTCGCCCGCTACATGCAGATCCTGTCGGACGAGCTCTCGGCCAGGCTGCTCGGGCGCTGCATCAACATCCACCACTCCTTCCTGCCCGGCTTCAAGGGCGCCAAGCCCTATCACCAGGCGCATGAGCGCGGGGTGAAGCTGATCGGCGCGACCGCGCATTACGTCACGCCGGACCTCGACGAGGGGCCGATCATCGAGCAGGATGTCGAGCGCATCTCGCATCGCGACACGCCGGAGGATCTGATCCGCAAGGGCCGCGACATCGAGCGCCGGGTGCTGGCGCGCGCCGTGCTGCATCATCTCGAGGACAGGGTCCTGCTGAACGGCCGCAAGACCGTGGTGTTCACCGACTGACGGCCCAAACGCAGCGGGCCTCGGCGCTCACGCGCCTTTCGCGATCGCCTGCCGCAGCCGGGCCAGCGCTTCCTCGGCGCCGGCCTTGACCATGACGTCCTGCGTCTGCGCATCGGCCTCGACCCGCGCCATCAGCGCCGCCACCGTCACGGGCTCGCCGGCAGCGACCTGCTTCAGCACCGCGTTGGCCAGCACATTCGGCCAATAGGCGGCGCCGCCCTTGGCCAGGCCCTTGGCCTTGCGCCCCTCGAACTCCTTGGCCAGCTGTTCCGGCGTCTTCTTGGCCATCATGGTCCTCGTGCGGTCGACGCTGCCGGCTCACGCCCGGCCGCGTTCACTCTGCTGCGGGCGAACGCGGTGGTTCAGGAAATTGCGCAGCTCGGTCACGCGCAGCCGCGCATCCAGCACCTGCTCGTCCAGCCCATGCGCCCAGGCGAGGTCGAAGCGGGCGGGATCGGCATCGAGCGCCAGGATCTCGTCGATCCAGGCCTGGGCCTGCGCCTCGTCCTTGCGGATGCCTTCCGCCACCAGCAGCGGCTTCATCCGCGCCAGAATGGCCGCGACCTGCGTCAGCGAGAATTCCGGATGATATTGCACGCCCCAGAAAACGCCGCCGCCATGGCGGATCTCGGCGGCGTGAACGGCGCTGTAGGCATTCGAGGCCAGCACGCTGGTGCCGGCCGGCGGCAGCGCGATGGCGTCGAGATGGATGGCGGGCGCGTCGAAGGCGAGCGGCCGGCCGGCCAGCAGCGGATGGCTGCGCCCGGCCTCCGTCATGGTGATGCGCCGGGCGAAGCCGACCTCGCGGCCGCGCGGATTGGCGGTGACGCTGCCTCCGGCCGCGACCGCCCCCATCTGAATGCCCCAGCACGAGCCGAAACAGGGCGTGCCGCTGGCATAGATCGCCCGCATCAGCTCGATCTGGCGGGTGATGGCGGGATCGTCATGATAGATGTGCAGGGCCGAGCCGGTCAGGAAGATGCCGTCATAGGATTGCAGCCCCGCCCCATCAGGCAGATTGGCGCCCTCATCGGCGGGGAAGCACAGATCCGTCACCGCATCCGGCACGATCGCCAGCACCTCCTCCGCATAGGCGGCAGCCGGCGACAGATCGCGATAGCCTGCGGCCCAGGCATCGCGCTGGGAGCGGATATTGCCGTCGACGACGAGCAGGCGAAGCGGCTTGGGGGCGATCTGGAGCATGGCTGGGATCTGGGATGCGTCGGGCGACGGGCGGCCTTGCGCCTCTTCTCACATGACGCGAAGCGCGCGCAAGGCTATTGCAGGGCTCGAACCCCGTGACAGGCGCATCCCTTGGCCCCCTCCTCCCCGCCGACCCAGCCGCAGAGCCTGAAGCATCGCCTCTGGGGCAACGCCTATCTGCTGCTGACGCTGACGACGCTGATGTGGGGCGGCAACGCCGTGGCCGGGCGCCTCGCCGTGGGCAGCATCTCGCCGATGGCGCTGACCTCGCTGCGCTGGGTCATCGTCTGCGCGGTGATGCCGATCCTGCTGCGCCATCAGATCCGCGCGCATTGGCCGGTGCTGCGGGCCCGCTGGAAATTCGTGGTGGCGATGGGCACGGTCGGCTTCACCGCCTTCAACGCCCTGATGTATCTCGCCGCCTATTCCACCACCGCGATCAATATCGGCATTCTCCAGGGCTCGATCCCGGTCTTCGTGCTGATCGGCGCCTTCCTTGCCTATCGCACGCCGATCGGCCCGGTCCAGGCGCTGGGCGTGCTGGTCACGCTGCTCGGCGTCGCCGTGGTGGCGAGCCGCGGCGAACTCGCCGTGCTCCGGCAATTCGCCTTCGCCGCCGGCGACGTCTTCATGATCGTCGCCTGCACCTTCTATGCCGGCTACACGGTTGCGATCCGCGCGCGGCCGCAAGTGCCGGGTCTGGTCTTCTTCTCGGCGCTGGCCATGGTCGCCTGCCTGGTCTCGCTGCCGCTGCTCGCTATCGAGCTGGCGAACGGCGCCTTCGTGCTGGAAGCGCCGAAAGGCTGGCTGATCCTGCTCTATGTCGCGATCGGCCCCTCGATCCTGTCGCAGCTCTTCTTCATGCGCGCGGTCGAGCTGATCGGCCCCGGCCGCGCCGGCGTCTTCGTCAATCTCGTCCCGGTCTTCGCGCCGATCCTCGCCGTGCTGATCCTGGGCGAGCAGCTCGCCCTCTATCACGGGCTGGCGCTGCTGCTGGTGCTCGGCGGCATCTTCATCGCCGAGCGCCTGGCCAAGCGCGTCTGACCGCGGCCTATTTCAGGGCCGCGACCGCCAGCCGCGCCATGGCGGCATGGGTCGCTTCCCGCGTCGCCTCATCGGCGCGCGATCCGGCGAGATAGACCGCGATGGCGAAGGCGCGGCCGTCCGGCAGCCTCACCACGCCGATATCATTGGTCGCGTGGTTGATCCCGTCCAGCGTCAGGCCGAGCCCGGTCTTGTGGGCGAAGCGCGCGCCCGAAGGCAGCCCGGCCTTGATCCGCTTCGGCCCGGTCGGCGAATCCGTGGCGATCCGGTCGATCAGCCGGCTATGCGCGGGATCGCGCAGCCAATTGCCCTTGGCCTGGGCCTCCAGGAACAGCACGCTGGCCTCCGGCGTGCTGGCATCGCGCTTGTCCTTCAGCGCCGCCGCCAGCGCCCGCTGCCTGCGCTGCGGATCGAGCTTCGCCAGCCGCGCCCGATAGGCCGGCTCGTCGATCGCCTCGCTCCAGGCGAAGCCCGGCAGCCCATAGATCTCCGGCTGGAATTCACGCTCGTAGCGATCGACCGAGATGCCGGCGATGTCGCCGGCCTTCAGCATCGCGGTCACGGTCTTCGGCCCGCCGATCTCGCGCATCAGGATGTCGGCCGCGGTATTGTCGCTCTCGCCGGCCGCGAGCCGGATCAGCTCGCGCACCGGATAGGCGTTGCTCTCGCCCTTGAAGGCCTTGGCGAGCGGGCTGTGATACAGCGAGAATTCGCGGCGATGGATGGTGATCGGCTGGTCGAGCTTCAGCCTCCCCGCCTCCACCGCCTGCAGCACCGCGATCGCCAGCGGCAGCTTGAAGACGCTCTGCATCGGGAAGCTCTCGGCGCCGCGATGCGACCAGAGCTCGCGATCGCGCAGATCGAGCAGCGCCACGCCGAGCCGCCCCTGCGACCGCTGCTCCAGGGCCGCGATCTCCCTGTCGAGCCGCGCCCGGTCCCAATCGGCGAGAGCGGGCGTTACGAACAGGCAAAGCAGGCAAAAGGCGGCGCGGCGCAGCATGAATCTCTCCCTCGGGTGCCGGCAAGGGAGCGAGCGATTGCGGCGGGGTTGAGGCTGGCCGAAAGGCTGCGGGCCGATGTTCCGCGCTCCCGGAGGGCGTCAGACCTCGGGAGCGCGCAGCGACGGCCTCGGCAGCCGCGCGTCACCGGGGATCCGGCGCGCAGCCCTTTTCAGAACTTCAGCCGGCGCGCCCGCTTCACCATCGGGATCTCGTGGATCCTGTCGAGCAGCGTGTCGGAGACGGCCTCGTCGATCGCGACGAAGCAGATCGCATCGCCGCCCGGCCTGTCGCGGCCGAGATTGAAGGTCGCGACATTGACGCCGGCCTCCCCGAGCAGCGAGCCGAACTGGCCGATGAAACCCGGTTTGTCGGCATTGCGGACATAGAGCATGTGCGGCGCGAATTCGGCGTCGATCTGGATGTCGCGGATCTCGACGATGCGCGGCTTGCCGTCCTGGAACACGGTGCCGGAGGCATGGCGGGGCATGTCCTCGGCCTCGACCACGATGCGGATGACGCTTTCGAGATTGCCCGCCACCTCGCGCGTCAGCTCCTCGACCACGATGCCCTTGTCCTTCGCCGCCATCGCGGCGTTGACCATGTTGATCTCGGGCAGGAAGGGCCGCAGCACCCCGGTGATCGCGGCGGCCGAGATCGCCTTCAGGTTCAGCGCCGCGACGGCGCCCTCATATTCGATGCGGATCGCCTTCACCGGCGCTTCCGTGAGTTGGCCCAGGAAGGAGCCGAGCTTCTCAGCCAGCGCCACGAAGGGCTTGATCCGCGGCGCTTCCTCCGCCGAGATCGAGGGGAAGTTGACGGCGTTGGTGATCGCGCCCTTGAGCAGGTAGTCGCTCATCTGCTCGGCCACCTGCAGCGCGACATTCTCCTGCGCCTCGCTGGTGGCGGCGCCGAGATGCGGCGTGCAGACCACGTTCTCCAGCCCGAACAGCGGGTTCGTCTCCGCCGGCTCGACCGAGAACACGTCGAAGGCCGCCCCCGCGACATGGCCCGAGCGGATCAGCTCCGCCAGCGCCGCCTCGTCGACCAGCCCGCCGCGGGCGCAATTGACGATGCGCACGCCCTTCTTCGTCTTGGCGAGGTTCTCCGCCGAGAGGATGTTGCGGGTCTTCTCGGTCATCGGCACGTGCAGCGTGATGAAATCCGCCCGCTTCAGCAGCTCGTCGAGCTCGACCTTCTCGACCCCGAGCTGCACGGCCCGCTCCGGCGTCAGATAGGGATCGAAGGCGATCACCCGCATCTTCAGCCCGATGGCGCGGTCGGCCACGATCGAGCCGATATTGCCGCAGCCGATCAGCCCCAGCGTCTTGGCGGTGATCTCCACCCCCATGAAGCGGTTCTTCTCCCATTTCCCGGCCTGGGTGGAGAGGTCGGCGGCCGGAATCTGGCGGGCGAGCGCGAACATCATGGCGATGGCGTGCTCGGCGGTGGTGATCGAATTACCGAAGGGCGTGTTCATCACGATGATGCCGCGCGCCGTCGCGGCCGGGATCTCGACATTGTCGACGCCGATGCCGGCGCGGCCGATCACCTTCAGCCGGGTCGCGGCTTCCAGCAGCTTGGCTGTGGCCTTGGTGGCCGAGCGGATGGCGAGGCCGTCATACTCGCCGATCATCGCGGCGAGCCTGTCCTTGTCCTTGCCGAGAGCGGGATCGAACGTCACCTCGATGCCGCGATCCCGGAAGATCTGCACGGCTGCGGGGGAGAGGGCGTCGGAAATCAATACGCGTGGAGCGGTCATGGGACGATCCGATGAATGGAGGGGCAGTCGGCATTAGGCAGTCGGCAGTCGCAGGGAGGCGTCGGCGTCGGTTCCCCGACTGCCGACTGCCCGTTCCCGACTGCCCGGCGCGCAGCGCTCGCCTCAAGCCGCCTTCTTGCTCAGGCCGGCCTTGGCCTCGTTGAAGGCATAGGTGATCCAGGGCAGCAGCGCCTTGAGGTCGCGCGCCTGGACGGTGGCGCCGCACCAGATCCTGAGGCCGGGAGGGGCGTCGCGGTAATGGCCGAGATCATAGCCCGCGCCGGCCTTCTCGATGATCGACACCACCTGCTTGGCGAAGGCCGCCTGCGCCTCGGCCGGCAGCGCGGTCACGGCCGGATCGGTGAATTTCAGGCAGACCGAGGTGTTCGAGCGCGTCTTCGGCTTCACCGCCAGGAAGTCGATCCAGTCGTTCTCGCGCACGAATTTGGCGAGCACCCGGAAATTGCCGTCGGCCCGCTTCACCAGCCCGTCGAGCCCGCCGACCTTCTGCGCCCAGGCGAGCGCGTCGAGATAATCCTCCACCGCCAGCATCGAGGGCGTGTTGATCGTCTCGCCGACGAAGATCCCCTCGATCAGCTTGCCGCCCGAGGTCATGCGGAAGATTTTCGGCAGCGGCCAGGCCGGCTTGTAGGTGGTCAGCCGCTCGACCGCACGCGGCGACAGGATGATCATGCCATGGGCGGCCTCGCCGCCGAGCACCTTCTGCCAGGAGAAGGTGGTGACATCGAGCTTCGGCCAGTCGAGCCGCTGCGCGAAGGCGGCGGAGGTGGCGTCGCAGATCGTCAGCCCCTCGCGGTCATCGGCGATCCAGCTCGCATCCGGCACGCGCACGCCCGAGGTCGTGCCGTTCCAGGTGAAGACGACGTCGCGCGTCCGGCTGTCGACCGACTTCAGATTCGGCAGGGCGCCATAGGGCGCGGTGATGGTGCGGACATCGGCGAGCTTCAGCTGCTTGGCGACATCGGTCACCCAGCCCTCGCCAAAACTTTCCCAGGCCACCATGTCGACGCCGCGCGCGCCGAGCAGCGACCACATCGCCATCTCGACCGCCCCGGTATCGGAGGCCGGCACGATGCCGATGCGATAATCCGCCGGGACCTGCAGCACCTCGCGGGTCAGGTCGATCGCCAGCTTGAGCTTGTCCTTGCCGATCTTGGCGCGGTGGGAGCGCCCGAGCGCTGCGCCGGAGAGGGCCTTGAGCGACCAGCCGGGGCGCTTCGCGCAGGGGCCGGACGAGAAATGCGGCACGCGCGGAAGCGCGGCCGGAACCGTATTCGCCATCGATGTCTCCATCCTTGCAGATGGGCGCGCCACGGTGGGGTGGCGTGTCCCGTCGACGGGGGTAAGGCGACGGGGGTGGGGGTGTCAAGGGTGGGGGTGGTGTGAAGTTTCGAATGGTAACAAATGAACGATCGAACGTAACAAAGTGGATTTTTAAAATTCGGAGTTTATTCCCTCGGTAAGGTTCGGCTACCGCTGAAGAACATCGGGAACAGGCTTCGCTGATGACGGAGTTTCAAGGTGTCAGTGATGGAGATCGTATTGGCTCTGCGCCTCTCGCCGCCGTCCGCGGTCATCACGTGAAGTTCGCCGCTCCCGATCATCGCCTCGTGGATATCGTCAGAATGAGCCGCGGTGGCGTTGTAGACCGCCTCGTAGAACTCGCCGACTGACATCATGTCACCGAAGTCGGTGACGAACCGAGGTATGTCCGTCAGCAATTGCTCGTGCGCAGCTGCCCGGTCTTGCTGTTCGAACAGATACAGCAGGCCGCCATCCTGCCCAGGATCATATGCCAGCATGTTCAGGCCAGAGCGGCCGAAATGGGCCTGATAGGACGCGTTTTGATGCAGGACGTTGTTGTAAACTTGGCGTGCTCGAAAGTTATTGGCGAAATGAACGAGCCAATAGCGCCAGCCGTCAGGGTTGTTGATGGAGAAGGGGCTGCTGAATGCGGCGATGTTCCGAAACGTTGAAAAAACCAGGCGCTCTGCGGCACCCAGCCAATCCCGCTTACTGACGAGGCCATCGAGATCTGCGGGGACATTCTCGCCAAGACCAAAAGGGCTAAGCTGCTGCTGCAAGATCGCGGGATCTGTCTTGCTTAGAAACGTCAGCAGACTCTGAATTGCGAAGGTATAGATTATCTCGGAAGACTGGGTCGATGACATAATGTCCTGCATCGTGGCCCGAGCCACTTGAGCATAACCGTACTGGTCGAGGTTGAAAATCGCGTTCCGATAGCGTCCAGCTGCTATCAGATCCTTAATCTTTGGATATGCAACCTCGAATTCCGCGTTGAGATAGTGTGGTGAAATGTGCAGCCGAGGAGTACCTTCCTTTATTGCCGCGAGGCGCGGTTCGCACAGCTCGCGGAGCAACTGTAGCGCATCTGGATCTGCCTCATTCAGAATCAGCAGGCACTCGATCTCCAGAGCACGAGCCCCTTGATCCGCTCGCTCGGCATTCAATGCCTGTGAAGCCAGCAGCAGCTCCTCGATGATGATCAGAGGAGACCCTACAGCCCCATCGTCGTATTGTCCTCCGCCGGCGAAGCCATCGACGATTGCAATCCGAAATCGCTCGCGTGGCAGGGAGCAGCGCACCCTCAGGTATGCTCGAAGATATTCTCTGAGAATCTTATGTTTCCGGCGGGAGTGGTCGCCGAGGCTGGCGCCAGCAGACCACGTGTATCGAACTTTCACCATCCCGCCCCTCACAAAAGGCCCTATGGCCCTACACCCGCTGCTCAGTGTTTGGCATTTGGTCCCATACCCGTCCGCGATATTCGCGCCCGTTCGCTTTCTTGGACCGCTTTTTGTTGTCTTTTCCCCAAGTCCCCCATTGTTTGAAGAAAAAAGCGGTGCCGGCCACCGAGCATTGATCGTGGATTTCGTCGATCCACGCTTCGCGGATTGGTCGCGCAAATCGGCCACTCTCACCGCCGACAATTGCCCAGTCGATCCCTCGAAGATCGACATCGCCAACCGACCCAATCAGCGGCTCGAACGAGATGAAGCGGATGCTCGCAGGAACGCCTCGAAGCATATCGATACGACCGGCGACGCTCGCATTTTCTACACTTGTGCCGAGCCAGACATTCTGCAGAGGAGCCTTATTCCAGCTCTGGAGGACATGGGCCATGCGATCGGGCCGTTTGGTCAGTATCTGATAATGGTGGCGAGGCGTATTCTCCATCACCTCCCAGACTTGGGCGATAAAACTCTCCGAAACCAATTCATGAAACAAATCGCTCATCGAGTTCACGAAGATCTTGCGTGGCCGTGACCATCTCGCCGGGATGGCCAACGCGGCTTGATCCTCTCGAACGACGCCGTTCCAAATCGTGCGGTTGCCGCTCCTTCGCACCAAGCCGCTGTATTTCTCTATGCCCATGGCGTCGAGCCGACGCGCCATCTCCATGGCGTAGCAGTGCGTGCAGCCAGCAGAGACGATCGAGCATCCTGCCACCGGGTTCCAAGTCGCATCCGTCCATTCAATATCGGTCTCAGCCATGGTCGGCCTCCTGTGGCTCCACAACGCACCCTACTGTGAGGTGCATGCATAACGAAGTGATAATGACTTCGGAGGCGCCCCTGGCTTTGTCAGTACCGTGACCCTGGGAACTAAATTCGATCGTCTCGATATTCACCCCTGTGAACAGATCGCGCGCTTTCTGGCACGTCGTTCAAGGGCAGGATGAAGCGGCTGTGAAGCGCCTATAAAACGGCGCTGAGGCGTTCAATATCCGGGCGTTGGAGAGATCTTCGGCCATAGTAATGTTGCGTCTCCTAGAAGGGAGGCCGCAATAGAACAGCGAGCCTGGTCGGTCGCAGCGCGATGGACCGCTTCCCAACCCAGGCATCGATCAATAGGCCGCGGCGGCGCAGACCGCCGAACCCCCCCCACTCCCCAAATCCCAAACCCACGGAACCCCTTCCCTCTCCCGTTGTTGGCCCTGCAATGCCCCCGGCCCGGGGCGTCCCCCGCGACAGGAGAGCCTCGATGCGAGCATTGGTCTGGCACGGCAAGGAAGATATCCGCTGCGATACGGTCAGCGATCCCGAGATCGAGGATCCGCGCGACGCCATCATCAAGGTGACGAGCTGCGCCATTTGCGGCTCCGATCTGCATCTCTTCCATAATCTCGTGCCGGCGATGATGCCCGGCGACATCATGGGCCACGAGGCCATGGGCGAGGTCGTCGAGACCGGCTCCGGCCTCAACGGCAAGCTGAAGAAGGGCGATCGCGTCGTCGTGCCCTTCACCATCTTCTGCGGCGAATGCGAGCAGTGCCGGCGCGGCAACTACTCCGTCTGCGAGAAGAGCAACCGGCGCAAGGATCTCGCCGACAAGGTCTTCGGCCACGCCACCGCCGGGCTCTTCGGCTATACCCATCTCACCGGCGGCTATCCCGGCGGGCAGGCGGAATATCTGCGCGTACCCTTCGCCGACGCGACCCATATCAAGGTGCCCGAGGGCATCAGCGACGAGAAGCTGCTCTTCCTCAGCGACATCTTCCCCACCGGCTGGCAGGCCGCCGTGCAATGCGACATCCAGCCCACCGATACCGTAGCGATCTGGGGCTGCGGCCCGGTCGGCCAGATGGCGATCCGCAGCGCCATCCTGCTCGGCGCCAGACAGGTCGTCGCCATCGACTGCCTGCCCGAGCGGCTGTCCATGGCCCAGGCCGGCGGCGCGATCACCATCGATTTCAAGACCGAGAGCGTGATCGAGCGGCTGGACGAGCTGACCGGCGGCAAGGGGCCGGAGAAATGCATCGACGCGGTCGGCATGGAGAGCCATGTCTCGATGGCGCAGCCCGACACGATCATGGACCGGGCGATGCAGATGATGATGATGGAGAACGACCGCCCCCATGTGCTGCGCGAGATGATCTATGTCTGCCGGCCGGCGGGCGTGATCTCGATCCCCGGCGTCTATAGCGGGCTCGTCGACAAGCTGCCGATCGGCATGGCGATGAACAAGGGCCTGACCTTCCGCATGGGCCAGACCCATGTGAACCGCTGGACCGACGACCTGCTGCGCCGCATCGAGGAGGGTCAGATCGACCCGTCCTTTGTCATCACCCACACCGTCCGGCTGGAGGACGGGCCGGAGATGTACAGGGTGTTCCGCGACAAGCAGGACAGCTGCATCAAGGTCGTTCTCAAACCCTGAGCCGAAGGAGGCCCGCGTGACTTCTCTCTCGAACCTCGTCCGCTCCAAGGGCGACCCCAAGATCATCCGCTCCGGCCCGAGTTCGCTGCCGGCGAGCGACCGGATGGCCCGCAATCTCGGCTGGTTCAGCATCGCGCTCGGCGTCACCGAACTGGTCGCCGCCGCGAGCATCACCCGCGCGCTCGGCATGCCGGGGCGCGAAGGCCTGGTGCGCAGCTTCGGCCTGCGCGAGATCGCGAGCGGCTTCCTCAGCCTCTCCGTCGACAAGAAGGCGGGGCTGTGGAGCCGCGTCGCCGGCGATCTTCTGGATCTCGCCGTGCTGCGCGAGGGTCTGCGGGGCTTCAACCCCAGGCGCTCCACCGTATCAACCGCGATTATCATGGTGGCCGGCATCACCGTCATCGACATCCTCACGGCCAAGGCCGCCGGCGCCGTGCATGCCCGCAGCGATCTGAAGCCGGCCGATTACGGGCGCCGCACCGGCTTCCCCAGCGGGGTGACGGCGGCGCGCGGCCGCGCCGCCGAAAGCTTCACGACGCCGCGCGACATGCGCGCCGAGCTGCCTCGCTGAGCGAAGACCGGGCGCGGGAGCCGCCAGCCGCGGCTCCCGCTCTCGCCCCGCCCCCGCCGCGTTAACGAACATCCCCCACTCCGGCACAATTGCGCCTTCCCGTCGCCGGATTTGCGCGCGCCTATCCCCCACATTATTCACTGGGGGATAGACAAGATGATGAGCCGATTTGCCGCTGCCCTGATCCTGGCGCCTGGCCTCGCTTCCGCCGCGGAGGTCGATCTCGCGAGCCGGATCGACCGGGTCACGGTCTATCCGGATGGGGCGGTAGTGACGCGGCTCGGCCGGGCGGAACTCTTGGCCGGATCCTCCCAGCTGGTGCTGCGCGGGCTGCCGGCCACGATCGACCCCGCCTCGATCCGCGTCGAGGCACGGGGCGACGGCTCCTTCGCCATCGGTGCCGTGGACGTCAGGCTCGTGCCGGGCGATGCGCGGGCCGGGCTGGACCAGACGATCGAGGCCAAGCTCAAGGCGCTGCGCGAGGAAAAGGCGGGGCTGGAAGGCCAGATCGCCGCCATCGAGGCCAAGCGCGGCACGATCGAGACCTTCGCCAAGACCGGTCCCGACAGGCTGGGTCCGGACGGCAAGGCGCTGCCCGTCGCCGATTGGCCGGCGGTCTTCGACGCGATCGGCACGGCTTTGGTCAAGGTCCAGGCCGAGCTGCGCGGCGTGCGGGTCCGGGTCGAGGACGTCGCGGCCGAGATCGCGGCGCTGGAGCGGGCGCGCCCGCAGCAGGGCAGGCAAGGCGCGCCGAAGCGGGACGTGACCATCGCGGTCGACGCGCAGAAGCCGGTGGCCGCGGAATTTACCGTCAGCTACCGCGTCTCCGGGGCCGGCTGGACCCCGCAATACGAGGCGCGGCTGACCACCGCCGGCCAGGACGGCAAGCCCGAGCTCGCCTTCATCCGCCGCGCCGAACTGCGCCAGCGCAGCGGCGAGGCCTGGAACGACGTCGCGCTCTCCCTCTCCACCACGCGCTCCGCCGGCGGCACGCGCGCCCCGGACCTCCCGCCGCTGCAGGTCCTGTTCTTCGAGCCGCCGGCACTGTACGAGACCCGCCGCGGTGCCGCCGCCCCCGCCCCGATGGCCGCCGCCCGCGCCAAGGCCGAGGCCGAGATGGAGGCGGCCAAAAGCCAGCGCCAGGCCGATTCACGCCCCGCCGAGGTGCAGATGGCCGCCATCGAGGCCGGACCCTACCAGGCGGGCTTCACCGTTCCCGGCCGCGTCAGCGTGCCCGAGGACGGCACCTCCAAGACCGTCATCCTCAGCGAAACCCGGCCCGTTCCGACGCTCGGCGCAAGGATCGCGCCGGAGCTCGAGCAGCGCGCCTATCTCGAGGCCGGCTTCGTCCCGGGCGAGGACGTGCCGCTGCTGCCGGGCGAGGTCCTGCTGCATCGCGACGGCAGCTATATCGGCCGCGGCCGCGTCGGGCTGGTCGCCCCCGGCGACCGGGTGGAGCTCGGCTTCGGCGCCGACGACCGGCTCAAGGTCACCCGCGCCCCGCTGCGCCGCCGCGAGAGCGAGGCCGGCTGGATCGGCCAGACCCGCACCGATCTGCGCGAATTCCGCACGGTGGTGAAGAGCCTGCACGCCCAGCCGGTGAAGATCACCGTGACCGAGCGCATTCCCTTCTCGGAGAACAGCGCGATCGCCGTCGAGCTCCTGCCCGCGACGACGCCGCCGGCGGAGAAGCAGGTCGCCGACAAGCGCGGCGTTCTGGCCTGGACCTTCGACCTCGCCCCCGCCGCGGAAAAGGAGATCAGACTGTCCTACCGCATCAAATGGCCGGGAGACCGCGAGCTGACCTATGAGGCGCAGGACCAGCCGGTCCCCGTGCCCCTGCCGATGCCGCGATAGGCCTGGGTCGGGCCCGTCCGGACGCCCCGCAGGAGAGGCGCGACCGGGCCGGCGGGCCCGCCGCCGGCAGCTCCGCCCTTGACCTCGCAGCCCTCTTGGCTCAAGAGGGCTTGCAAGAACCAGCCTTCGAACCCCGGTCCTGGCCGGGGTTTTTGATGAACGCGGCGCTTGCGCAGACGAGTTCGAACAGCAACGCACGCAAGGCAAGCGGGACTTAAAACCCATGGCGAATGTGGTGGTGGTCGGCGCCCAATGGGGCGACGAGGGCAAGGGCAAGATCGTCGACTGGCTGTCGAGCCAGGCCGATGTGGTGGTGCGTTTCCAGGGCGGCCATAATGCCGGGCATACGCTCGTCATCGACGGCAATGTCTACAAGCTCTCGCTGCTGCCCTCGGGCATCGTCCGCCCGGGCAAGCTCTCCGTCATCGGCAATGGCGTGGTGGTCGATCCCTGGCATCTGGTCGAGGAAATCGCCAAGCTGCGCGCCCAGTCCGTCGCGATCACCCCGGATAATCTGCGCATCGCCGATAATGCGACGCTGATCCTGCCGCTCCACCGCGAGCTCGACCATTTCCGCGAGACCTCCAACGCGACGCTGAAGATCGGCACGACCAAGCGCGGCATCGGCCCCGCCTATGAGGACAAGGTCGGCCGCCGCGCCATCCGCGTCATCGATCTCAAGGATCCCGCGATCCTCGAGGCCAAGATCGAGCGTCTGCTGGCGCATCACAACGCGCTGCGCCGCGGGCTGGGCATCGCCGAGGTCGATGGCGGCGAGCTGCTCGGCCAGCTCAAGGCGATCGCCCCCGAGATCCTGCCCTTCGCCGACACGGTCTGGGCGCTGCTCGACGGGCAGAAGCGGGCCGGCAGGCGCATCCTCTTCGAAGGCGCGCAGGGCGCGCTGCTCGATGTCGACCACGGCACCTACCCCTTTGTCACCTCCTCCAACATCGTCGCCGGCCAGGCCGCGACCGGCTCCGGGCTCGGCCCCTCCGCCGTCGGCTATGTCCTGGGCATCGCCAAGGCCTATACGACACGCGTCGGCGAAGGCCCCTTCCCGACCGAGCTGCATGACGAGATCGGCGAGCTGATCGGACAGAAGGGCAAGGAATTCGGCGTCGTCACCGGGCGCAAGCGCCGCTGCGGCTGGTTCGACGCCTGCCTCGTCCGCCAGACCGTGAAGACCTCGGGCATCGACGGGATCGCCCTGACCAAGCTCGATATTCTCGACGGCTTCAGCGAGATCAAGGTCTGCACGGGCTACAGGCTCGACGGCGCGGTGCTGGAGCATCTGCCGGCCGGCCAGAGCGACCAGGCCCGCGTCGAGCCGATCTACGAGACGATCCAGGGCTGGGAAGGCTCCACCGCCAATGCCCGTTCCTGGGCCGATCTGCCGGCCCAGGCCATCAAATATGTCCGCCGCATCGAGGAGCTGATCGGTGCCACCGTCGCCGTGCTCTCGACCAGCCCGGAGCGGGACGACACGATCCTCGTCCATAATCCATTCGAGGGTTGACGCGGCTCCCCAACATCGACAAGTGAGGCCCATGGCCGATTTCTATCCCATCCTGGCGCGGGCGGTTGCCGGCTTGGCCGATCAATCGCCGGAGGCGCGGCGGGCGATCTACGACCGGGCCAGGAACGCACTCGTCACCCAGCTCCGCAGCCTCGACCCGCCCTTGGGCGAGGCCGAGATCATGCGCGAGCGGCTGGCGCTGGACGAGGCCGTGACACGGATCGAGGCCGATTACGGCGATGCGCCGCAGCCGCAGCCGGGCGGAACCATGATCCGCGAGCGGGCACCGGAGCCCGAGCGCGAGCCGGAACCCGCAGCGGAGCCGGCGGAGGCGCTCGAGCCCCCGGCCGAGAGCGAGCCGCCGCAGCCGATCAGCCCGCCCCTGCCGCCGCGGCCCGCGCCGTCTCCCGCCCGGGCGCTGCCGGCCGGCGAAGACGGCTTCGCCGGCGATCCTTCCGAGATCGCGGAGACGCAGCCGAACCGGCCGCGCATCGCTCCGCCACGCGAGAAGCGGGTCAAGCCGGGCCATGTCCGCACCGCCATCGTCAGCGTCGGGGTTGCGATCGCCGTCGCCGCGATCGCCGGCGCGGCCTATTACGTCAACAAGGTCGCCCCGCCCGAGACCGCCCAGCAGCGCCCGCGCGCGGAGGCACCGGCCCAGCCGGCGCAGCCCGACAATGCCGGCAAGCTGAACGACCGCGTCGGCGAGGCGCCGGCCCAGCCGCAGCGACCGGCGGCCGGCACCGGCGCCGCGACCGGCAGCGAGGTCGCCGTCGCGCAGCGCGCCATCCTCTACACCGAGGTGGCGGACAATCCGCAGCAGCCCCGGGCGATCAACGGCCGCGTCTTCTGGCGGCTCGACAGCGAAAGCGCCGGCCAGGGCCGCCCGGTCGAGACCATCGTCCGGGCGACGCTGGAAGTCGCCGAAGCGGGGCTCGGCCTCGATTTCACCATCCGGCGCAACACCGACAACGCCTTCCCCGCCTCGCACATCATCGGGCTGCGCTTCACCAGCACCGGGCCGCAGGTCTCGGAAGCGGTGCGCGAGGTCGGCGTGCCGCAGTTCAAGATCGAGGAGGGCGAGCGCGGCGCGCCGCTATCGGCGATCAATTCGGCGCTCGGCGAGAATCTCTTCGTCGCCGCTCTGTCCAATGTGCCGATCGAGATCGAGCGCAATATCGAGCTGATCCTGAACCGCAACTGGATCGATATCCCGATCCGCTTCGCCTCCGGCCGCCGCGGGATCATCACCTTCGAAAAGGGGATCCCGGGCAATCAGGTGCTCACCGACGCCTTCAGCCGCTGGCGCTGAGCCTGTCGGGTCAGCTGCGCCGGGCCGCGGCGAAGCGCGCCGCGTCGCGCAGCATGTCGGCCTCGCCGCCGAACGCAGCCAGCGCCGCCACCGCCTGCTCGCCCAGCCTGTCGCGCTCGCGCCTGGCCTCGGCGAGCCCGAGCGCGGCCACCAGCGTCGCCTTGCCCCGGTCCTGGTCCTTGGCCGTCGCCTTGCCGAGCTCCTCCGGCGTCGCCTCGACGTCCAGAATATCGTCGGCGACCTGGAAGGCGGTGCCGAGCGCCCTGCCATAGGCCAGAAGGGCCGCCCGCTCCCGCGGACCCGCCCCGCCGAGAATGGCGCCCACCTCGACGCTCGCCGCCAGCAGCGCCCCGGTCTTCATCGCCTGCAGCCGGCGGATCGCCTCGGGCTGCAGGCGCTGCGGCACCCCGCCGGCGAAGCGCCCCTCGGCTTCGAGATCGATCATCTGCCCGCCCGCCATGCCGCCGAGCCCCGAGGCCCGCGCAAGGGCGAGCACCAGCGCCGCCCGGATCTCGCCGGAGCCATGGGTCGCCGGATCGGCCATCACGTCGAAAGCCAGGGTCAACAGGCCGTCGCCGGCGAGGATCGCCGTGGCTTCGTCGAAGGCCCTGTGCACGGTTGGCTTTCCGCGGCGCAGATCGTCATCATCCATCGCCGGGAGGTCGTCGTGAACGAGCGAATAGCAATGCACCAGCTCGAGCGCCGCCCCGGCCCGCAGCGCCTGCCGGCGCGGGACCTGGAACAGCGCCGCCGTCTCCACCGCCAGGAACGGCCGCAGCCTTTTGCCGCCGCCCAGACTGCCGTGCCGCATCGCCGCGAGCAGGACCGGCGGCCGGGCGATCTCGCCCTGCAGCGGCTCCGGCCCGAGCAGCGCGTCGAGCAGCGCCTCGATCTCGGCGGCGGTCTCGGCCAGGCCTTCCGCCAGGGCCCGTCGCCCCGGCGCGTCGCCCGCGCCTGCGGAACTCTCTCCCAGCGTGGAACTCATCGGCCGGTCTCGCGTTCGCTTCGGTTCTGCGGGCTTGCAGGAGTGGGACTTCAGCGTCAAGTCGCCCGCCTGCGGCGTGGGGGAACGACGCGATGACGGAAGGGCCGACGGCCAGGCGGCGAAGCTTCGTGGCCCGCCTCCTCCGCTGGATGTTCGTCGCTCTGGTGGCGCTCGCGGCCGCGCTCCTCGTCGGGCTGGTGTTGTTCCGCTTCGCGCCCGCCCCCTCGACGCTGATGATCGGCCGCTGGCTCACTTTGCAGCCGGTCTCGCGCGACTGGGTTCCGCTCCGGGAGATTTCGCCGCAGCTGATCCGCGCCGTGGTCGCCGCCGAGGACCAGCGCTTCTGCCAGCATCGCGGGGTCGATTGGGTCGAGCTCAACGCCGTGCTGGAGGATGAGGACGGGCCGAGCCGCGGCGCCTCGACGCTGACGATGCAGACCGCCAAGAACGTCTTCCTCTGGCCCGGCCGCTCCTATCTGCGCAAGGCGCTGGAAATTCCGCTGGCCATGGCGATCGATGTCGCCTGGCCGAAGCAGCGGATCATGGAGGTCTATCTGAACGTCGCCGAATGGGGCGAGGGCGTCTTCGGCGCCGAGGCCGCGGCGCAGCTTTATTTCGGCAAGCCGGCCGCCGATCTCTCGGCACAGGAGGCCGCGCGCCTCGCCGGGGCGTTGCCGAACCCGATCCTGCGCAACCCCGCGCGCCCGAGCCGCAGCCTGGTCTCGGCCGCCGGGCGGGTGCAGCGCCGCGTCGGGCAATTGGGACCGCTCGGGGACTGCGCCATCCCCGGCCGATGAGCCGATTGCGTGAATTCGGGGCTAGCCACCGCGCGCCGGAGCGTGTATGGGCAACGCCTCACGAGATTGATCCGTCGTCGTGACGGTTGCGCTGCCGCTTCGGCCCGCGCTTCCGGACGGCGGCATGATGGAGAGTACCATGGCCGTTCCGAAGAGAAAGACTTCGCCGTCGAAGCGCGGCATGCGCCGCTCGGCAGATGCGCTGAAGCAGCCGACCTATATCGAAGACAAGAACTCCGGCGAACTGCGCCGCCCGCATCATGTCGACCTGAAGAGCGGCATGTATCGCGGTCGCCAGGTGCTGAAGGCCAAGTCCGAGGCCTGAGCCAGGCCCGAGGTCTGAGCCGTAGGCGCCCTTCACGGGCCGCACTGCGACAGCGCTCAAAACTAAAAAAGCCGGCCTCGGGGCCGGCTTTTTCCATTGTGCGGGATGGTCGGGACAGCTCGCCGCTCAACCGGCTGCGCGCATCCCCCCGCCCAGCGCCTGCGCCGAGCGGTAGAGCCGCGTCGCGGCCTGCGCCGTGGCACGCTGGCGGCGCGCGAAAGGTCCGATCTCCGCCTGCGAGGCCGCGACCTGCAGCAGGAGCAGCGCGATCCGCGCTTCCTCGCGGGCTATGGGCTGGTCATCATCCGAAACCGACATGTCCCTCTCCGGCACGCAGGGGCTGCATCGGCCAGTATTCTGCAAGCGGCCGGCCAAGCTTAACGGGACGTTAAGACGGAATCCTGCATCGTTTCGAGACATCCACCGCTCTGTTCCGGCCTGCCCGACCCGTGGCCGCGATACCGGTTCATCGCCCGCCCGAGGCAAGGACACGATGCATTCGCCTTCGATTCTCGCCCCGAGTGACACGGCGGAGCTGGACCCGCGCCGTCTGCTCTCCTCGATCGGCGAAGTCGTCTACACCTGGGATATCGCCAGCGACGCGCTGATCTGGGGCCCCAACGCCGCCGAGGTGCTGGGGCCGGTGCCGGAGGCGGCGATGCAGCGGGGCCTCGCTTTCGCCGGGCTCGTCGAACCCGGCAGCGGCCGCAGCCGCTACGACGCCATCTTCTCCTCCAACGGCCATGACCAGGGCGACGGCGTGGTCTTCCGCACCCGTTACGCCGCGGATCTCGCCGGCCGCAAGATGTGGATCGAGGATGCCGGCCGCTGGTTCGCCGGCCTCGACGGCAGGCCGGCCTGCGCGCGCGGCGTGCTGCGGCTGGAGCGCTCGGTCAAGGCCGACGAGCTTAACCGCACCACGGGCGAGCTCTGCGACCGCTCCGCGCTGGTGGAGCGCGTCGAGGCGACCCTGGCGGAGCATCTCCCGGCCGAGCGCGTCGTCGTCGTCCTCATCGCCGCCATCGACGAGCTGACCCGGCTGAACGATGATTTCGGCCATGAGGCCACGGACGCCATCATCGGCGTGGTTCAGGACCGGCTGCGTTCGGTGATGCGCCGCCGCGACCATCTCGTCCGCTATTCCGGCAACCGCTTCGCGATCCTCCTGACCGGCTGCCCGCAGAACCAGGTCGAATCGGCCGCGCGCCGCTTCACCAAGGCCGTCGCCCAGGCCGCGATCGAGACCGCCCATGGCATCGCGCTGGCGCGGCTGCGGATCGGCGCCGCGATCGCCCCCGACCTCTCCTCCCATGCCGGGACGCTGGTCGCGGCGGCGGAGAATGCCCTCTCCCACGCCAAGGCCGGAGCCATCGACGCCGCGGTGATCGCGCGGCGCGGCGACATCCGCGAACACGCCGTCGAGAAGGCGGGGCTCGACCAGCAGGCAGTCGCCGCGCTCAACGAGCGCCGCGTACAGCTGGCGCTGCAGCCCGTGGTCACGGCGATCGGCCGGGAGGTGGCGTTCCAGGAGGCCCTGCTGCGCGTGGGCCGGGGGCCGGATGGCCTGTTCTTCGCCCCGGCTGAACTCGTGCCGATGCTGGAGCGCCGCGGCCTCGTGCGGCTGTTCGACCACCGCGTGCTGGAGCTGGCGGTCGATCTCATGACCTCGGATCAGAGCCTCACCCTGTCGCTCAACGTCTCGCCGCAATCGCTGACCGATCCGGAATGGCTCGAGGCCTTCGTCGCCTTCACCAATGCCTCGCGCGGCCTCGGCTCCCGGCTGATCGTCGAGATCACCGAGACCGCGACGATCGACGACCCGCAGCGCATCGCCAGGCTGCTGGGGGCGATCAAGGCCCAGGGCGCCCGCATCGCCATCGATGATTTCGGCGCCGGCCACACCTCCCTGCGGCATCTGCGCGAATTCCCGATCGACATCCTCAAGCTGGACGGCGCCTTCACGCAGAATCTGCGGCGCTCGACCGATGACCGCTTCTATGTCCGCACCCTGATCGATCTCGCGCGCCATCTCGAGGTCGAGACGGTGGCGGAATGGGTGGATGAGGAGGTCCAGGCCAGGATGCTGGCCGATTGGGGCGTCACCTATCTCCAGGGCCACCTGCTCGGCAAGGCCGAGCTCTGGCCGCTGGCGCCGCAGGCCCCGAGGCGCCAGACGGCCTGCTGATCCCAGGGCGATCTCCGCCCCGGGCCGGCTTGCGGCTAGCGTCCGGAGAGCTTGTCCAGCCGCTCGCGCATCTCGTTCAGCTCGCGCTTGAGATCGCCGAGATCATCGGGCTTGCTCGTGCCGGCCGCCTCTTCCTTCGCCTTGGCCGCCATGGCCGCGAAGGGATTGAACATGCGGAAGGCCTCGGTGAAGATCGTCATATTGGCCCGCGTCTGGGCCTGGATCGCATCGAGCGCCCCGGCGCTGAAGGGCGCCGTCCCGAAGGCCTTCGACATCTGCTCGCGGAACTGATTCTGCTCCTTCAGCAGGTTGTCCATGGAGAATTCGAGATAGCGCGGGACCAGCCCCTGCATGCTGTCGCCATAGAAGCGGATCAGCTGGCGCAGGAAGGTGGTGGGCAGGAGGTTCTGGCCCTCCTTGGCCTCTTCGTCGAAGATGATCTGGGCGAGCACCGAGCGGGTGATGTCGTCGCCGGATTTGGCGTCATAGACCACGAAATCCTCGCCGCCGCGGACCAGCCCGGCCAGATCCTCCAGAGTGACATAGGAACTCGTGCCCGTGTGATAGAGCCTGCGATTGGCGTATTTCTTGATGACGGTCGGTTCTTTGTCGCTGGCCATCACTATCCCGCATGACGTTGGCCCGCGCCCGGACGCAAGATCGCGGCCGGGCGGAACGGTGTCCTGGCCGAGACGATAGCCGCTCGGGCGCCTGCCGCAAGTTTTTTGAGCGTGCGATGCAAAATTCGGCTGGCGGAGCAAGCGCTTCTGCCCGTCCCTGCGGCATTTGATCCGCATCAACGCCGAGCGATCCGGCATCCCGCACCTTTCGGCTCACTTGACGCGGCCGCGGCAGGCTTCGAAGGTGCCGGCGAGCGGCTCGCCCGACACGCAGGAGCGGGCCCACGGTTCAACAGTGAGGATCTCCCATGGCTGATACGGATATCGTGATCGTCGGCGCCGCGCGCACCGCGGTCGGCGCGTTCAACGGCGCCTTCGCCAATACCGCCGCGCATGAGCTCGGCGCCGCCGCGATCAAAGAAGCCCTGAGCCGCGCCAAGGTCGAGGGCGCCGAGGTCGACGAGGTCATCATGGGCCAGATCCTCACCGCCGGGCAGGGTCAGAACCCGGCGCGGCAGGCGGCGATGGCCGCCGGCATCCCGCAGGAGGCGACCGCCTGGGGCCTGAACCAGCTCTGCGGCTCGGGCCTGCGCGCCGTGGCCATCGGCCTGCAGCAGATCGCCAGCGGCGATGCCAACATCATCGTGGCCGGCGGCCAGGAATCGATGTCGATGTCGCAGCACGGCGCGCATCTGCGCAACGGCACCAAGATGGGCGACATGAAATTCGTCGACACCATGCTGAAGGACGGGCTCTGGGACGCCTTCCACGGCTATCACATGGGCACGACCGCCGAGAACGTCGCCACCAAATGGCAGATCAGCCGCGAGGAGCAGGATGCCTTCGCGGTGAAGTCGCAGAACAAGGCCGAGGCCGCCCAGAAGGCCGGCCGCTTCAAGGACGAGATCGTGCCCTTCACGATTTCGACCCGCAAGGGCGACATCGTCGTCGACAGCGACGAATATCCGCGCCACGGCGCCACGCTCGAGGCGATGGCGAAGCTCCGCCCGGCCTTCTCCAAGGACGGCACGGTCACGGCCGGCAATGCGTCGGGCATCAATGACGGCGCCGCCGCGCTGGTGCTGATGACCGCCAAGGAAGCCGCGCGCCGCGGCCTCACGCCGATCGCCCGCGTCGCCTCCTGGGCGACGGCCGGCGTCGATCCCGCGATCATGGGTTCGGGTCCGATCCCGGCGACGCGCAAGGCGCTCGAAAAGGCCGGCTGGAAGATCGGCGATCTCGATCTGGTCGAGGCGAACGAGGCCTTCGCGGCGCAGGCCATCGCGGTCAACAAGGATCTCGGCTGGAACACCGACATGGTCAACGTCAATGGCGGCGCGATCGCGATCGGCCATCCGATCGGCGCCTCCGGCGCCCGCGTGCTGGTGACGCTGCTTCACGAAATGCAGAAGCGCGACGCCAAGAAGGGCCTCGCCACCCTCTGCATCGGCGGCGGCATGGGCGTCGCCCTCACGGTCGAGCGCTGATTCGGGTGGCGCGGCAGACGACGCTCTACCGCTATCTCACCGGGCCCGATGACGCCGCCTTCTGTCATCGGGTCAGCGAGGCCCTGAGCCGGGGCTGGGTGCTCTACGGACCACCCACCCTGACATTCGACAGCGAGGCCGGCCGCGTCATCTGCGGCCAGGCCATCATCAAGGACACCGACGGGCCCTATTCGCCCGACATGGAACTGGCCGAACAATAACGCGGCGAAGCGCCGTCGAGAGGGGAGACGAGGATGACCAGGGTAGCTTTGGTGACGGGCGGGACACGCGGCATCGGCGCGGCGATCTGCAAGGCCTTGCTCGAGGCCGGACACAAGGTGGCCGCGAGCTATGCCGGAAACGACGAGGCGGCCGCGAAATTCCAGGCCGAGACCGGCATCCCGGTGTTCAAATGGGATGTCGGCGATTACGACGCCTGCGCCGAGGGCATCGCGCGGGTCGAGGCCGATCTCGGGCCGATCGACATCCTGGTCAACAATGCCGGCATCACCCGCGACGGCTTCTTCCACAAGATGACGAAGCAGCAATGGTCGGACGTGATCCGCACCAATCTCGATTCGCTGTTCAACATGACGCGCCCGGTGATCGAGGGCATGCGGGCGCGCAGCTTCGGCCGGATCATCGTGATCTCCTCGATCAACGGCCAGAAGGGCCAGATGGGCCAGGTCAACTACTCCGCCGCCAAGGCCGGGGACATCGGCTTCGTCAAGGCGCTGGCGCAGGAGAACGCCAATAAGGGCATCACCGTCAACGCGATCACGCCTGGCTATATCGGCACCGACATGGTCGCCGCCATGCCGGAGGAGGCGCTGAAGCGCGTCGTCGCCGGCATCCCGGTCGGCCGGCTCGGCAAGCCGGAGGAGATCGCCGCCATGGTGGTGTTCCTCGCTTCCGAGCACGGCTCCTTCGCCACCGGCGCGACCTTCGCGGTGAATGGCGGGCAGTATATGGCGTGAAACGGGGCGAGTGACGAATAGCGAATGGCGAATGGCGAGTGACGAATAGGACGGCTGAGCCGCGTATCGCCTGCTTCGCCACTCTCCTCTCGCCATTCGCCTCTCGCCATTCGCCTCGAACAGGGCGAGTGACGAATAGCGAGTGGCGAATAGGATGGCGGAGGACGGCTGAACCGGGTATCGCCTGCTTCGCCACTCCCCTCTCGCCATTCGCCCCAGATGACCTCCCGCACCGCCACCCTCATCGGCCTGCTCGCCATCCTGCTCTGGTCGACGCTGGCGCTGTTCACGGCGATGTCGGGGCGGGTCCCGGCCTTCCAGCTCGTCGGCATGACCTTCGTCATCGGCGGCCTGCTGATCCTGGCGATCGCGGCTGTCCGCGGCGATCTCGGGCGGATCATGCCGACGAAAGCCTCCTTCGCTCTGGGGCTCTACGGCCCCTTCGGCGACACCGCGCTCTATTACGCCGCGGTCAAGACCGCCCCGCCGGCCGAGGCCAATCTGATCCATTATCTCTGGCCGCTGCTGATCGTGCTGTTCGCGGCGCTCCTGCCCGGCGGCCAGCTGAAGCCGCGCCACCTCGTCGGGGCGCTCGCCGGGCTGGCGGCCACGGCGCTGCTGGTCGGCGGCGGAGTCCAAGGCGGCGGCCTCGCCCTCGGCCATCTGCTCGCCCTCTGCGGCGCCTTCGTCTGGGCGAGCTATTCCGTGCTGTCGCGCCGCTTCGCCGATGTGCCTTCGGAGAGCCTGAGCGTCACGCTGCTGGCCTGCGCCGTGCCGGCCTTCGCGCTGCACGCCGCCTTCGAGCCGACGCTGTGGTCGCTGACCCCGACCGAATGGGGCGGCGTGCTCGGTCTCGGCCTGGGCTCGATCGGCCTCGCCTTCATCGTCTGGGATATCGGCATGAAGAAGGGCGATGTCGCGCTGCTCGGCGTCGCCTCCTATGCCGCGCCGGTCCTGTCCACCCTGACCCTGGTCGTGGCCGGCTATGCCGCGGCCAGCTGGACGCTGGCGCTGGCCTGCCTGCTGACCGTGATCGGCGCGCTGATCGCGAGCCGGCCGGGCAGAACCGCCACCTGATCGCGATCGCGGGCGCAGCGGGCGCCGAGCCCGCCCGCTCGCTCAGTTGCGCCTGAGCAGCCGCTCGAGATAATCCAGCTCTTCCATCGGCCGCGTCGGGTCGCCGAGGCGGCGGCGCAGCTCTTCCAGGATGCGCCTCGCCCGCTGGGTGGCGCTCTCATCCGCGCCCGGCACGCGCACGCGCCCATCCGCCCAGTCGCGCTGGCGCTGCGGCCGCCCGAGCGGATCCTCGCGGCCGCGCTGCTGCGCCGAGGGCCGGCTCGCCGGCTGGTCGTCGGGCTCGCCGAAGGCGCCCTCCGTGCCCTCGCCCTCGCCGGGCTGGCCCTGCATCTGCTGGGCGAGGTTCTGCCCACCCTTGCGCAGCGCTTCGAGCGCCCGCCCCTGCGCATCCAGCGCGCCTTCGCCCTGGCCCTGGCCGAGCTGGCCTTCCGCCTCGCGCATGGCGTCCTCGGCTTCGCCGAGCTCGCCCATCTGCGAGCCGCCCATGCCGCGCATCCGCCGCTGCAGATCCTCCAGCCGCTGGCGCAGCTGCTCCTGGCGCTGGGCCAGGCTCTGCCCCTGACCCTGACCCTGGCCCTGGCCCATCTGGCCTTCGCCGTTCTCGCCCTCTTCGCCCTCCTGGCCCTGTTCGCCGGGCTGCTGCTGGCCGCGCTGGCCCCTCTGCCCCTGCTGGCCCGGCTGGCGCTGCCCCTGCTGGCCCGGGCGCGCCTGCTGCTGGCCCGGGCGCCGGCCCTGCTGTGTCCGGTTCTGTCGCTGCTGCTCCTGCTGGAAGGTCTCGTCCCGCAGGTTCTGCTGCTCCCGCGTCATCCGGTCGAGATCGCTCAGCGCCTGGTTCATCTCGCGCTGGCGCGGATCCTGCTGCTGGCCGGGCCTGGCCATCTGCAGATTGTTGAGCATGCGGTTGAGCTCTTCCATCAGCCGCTGCGCCTCGGCCATGTCGCCGCGCTTCGACAGCTCCTCGATCCGGTTGAGCATGTTCTGCAGGTCGCGCGGCGTGACGGTCCGGAAATTCTCCGGCATCTGTGCCGTGTTCTGCTCGCCATTCTGCTGCTGCCGCTGCATCTGCTGGGCGAGCTCGCGCATGAAATTGTCGAGCGCGCGCCGCATCTCCTCGGTCAGCTTCTTGATCTCGTCCTCGGAGGCGCCGCGCTCCAGCGCCTGCTGCAGATTCTCCTGCGCCGCGCGCAGCGCCTTTTCGGCGTCGGAGAGTTCGCCATCCTCGAGCTGCAGCGCCAGCGCCCACATCAGCTCCGCCACCTCGCGCAGCTGGTCGTCGGAACTCGCCCGGCGCAGTCGCTCGTTCAGCATGCGCATCCCGAGATAGACGCCGGTCTCCTTCAGGAACAGCTCGGGCTCGATCAGCAGCGCATCCATGGCGAGCTGCACGAGCCGGCGGGTCTCGACATCCATCACCAGCTTGCGTCGCTGCTCGACCAAAGCCTTGGCCAGGGGCTTGGTGAAGGTGCGCTGCGGCAGGGTGACCTCGACCGATTCGCTGCGGCCTTCCTGCCCGGCCTCGTCGCGCGCCACCAAAGTCATGGCGACCTTGGCGCCCGCCCAGGGATGGGCGGAGAAATCCACCGTGCTCTTCATCGGCTCCTCGCCGGCGGGCGAGGAGGGCACGGCCAGGCTCTGCTTGGGCGGCTCGACCAGCGAACGCCCACCCGCGCCCTGCCCGGGGCGCGACACCAGCACCTCGGCCGAGGCGACGCCGTAATCGTCCTTTGCCGTATAGCTCAGCCCCAGCCCGCCGGCCTGCGGCCCGGTGATCGGCTTGGGCGGCTCGCTGAAGCCGATCTGCGGCGGCTGGTCGGCGATCGCGTTCAGCGTCAGCACCGCGCGCGGGGCGCCGCTGCCGGTCAGCCGGAGCGTGCCGTTGCCGGCGAGCGTGAACCGCTTCTCGACCACGCCGGGCGTGGCGTCGCTCGCCGCCGGCTTGGGTGCCGCCGCCGGCGTCTCGGGCGTTGCGAGCGGGTCGAGACGGCCGGAGGTCGCGACCTCCATGGCGCTCTTGCCGGCGATGCGGACCACCACCACCGATTTTTCCGGCGCGCTCAGCGTGGAACTGTCGAGCCGGGCGAAATCCAGCAGGATCGGCGGCAGGCGCGTATAGGCCGGCGGATCGATCCAGGCGTCGATGCGCACGGCGGGCGCCGGCAGCGACGGGCCGCGCCAGTCGAAGGCGGCGGAGAGCCGCGGCAGCGCCTCGTGCCCGGCGATGAAGAAGGCGGTCACGGCCGCCAGCAGCGGCACCGCGCGCAAAGCCAGCCTGTCGCGGCCGGCCATCAGCGGCTGCGGCGTAGCGACGCTCAGCCCCGCGACCTGCCGGCTCTGGCGCTCGACATGCACCTTCCACAAGGCCTGCGACACCGGATCGGCCGAACCGACGGCGAGGCTGTCCTCCAGCGCCGAGGCAGGGCGATGGCCGCCGGCCAGGGACTGGTCGAGCCGGGCCAGCGCGTCGCGCCGGGAGGGGACGTGCAGCCGCGCGACGTGAAGGAGGCTGTAGACCAGCGCCGCGGCGAAGAGGCCGACGCCCAGCGCCCGTCCCTGCCAGGGCAGATGCGTCCAGAGACCGAGCCAGGAGAGCGCGAGGAAGGTGAGCAGCACCGCCACCGGCAGCCACAGCCGGGGCCAGAGCCGTTCCCACCCCAGCGCCAGCCGCGAGGCCGTCGTCAGGCGCGCGAGCCGCTGCCTGACCGCCGCAACCGGATCAGCCGCCTTGCGGCGCTCAGCTTCATTCATGCCGTCGCTCCGAGCCGCCCCCGCGCCTTGAACCCATCGCGCTCAGGCTAGCCCGAGATTATGGCAAGTCCAATGCCAAGCTGCGCCTTCCGACGGCGCATCAGCGCATCGTGAACAGCTCAGGCCAGCCAGGGCGGGGAGCGGTCGCTGCCGAGCAGCTCCTCATAGCTCTGGCGCGGCCGCGTCACCGCGTATTCGCTGCCCTTGACCAGCACTTCGGCGACCAGCAGGCGCTGATTATAGGTCGAGGACATGCTCGCCCCATAGGCACCGGCGGTCATGAAGGCGATCAGATCGCCCGGTGCCAGCTCCGGCAGCTCGCGCCCGGCGGTGAAGGTGTCGCTCGATTCGCAGATCGGGCCGACCACGTCATAGGCGATTCTGCGCGCATCCGCCGCAGCCTCCCGCACCGGCCAGATCTCGTGATAGGCCTCGTACATCGCCGGCCGCACCAGATCGTTCATGGCGGCGTCGACCACCGCGAACTGCTTGGTCGGGCGCGGGTTGAGATGCAGCACCTGCGTCATCAGGATGCCGGCATTGCCGACGATCAGCCGGCCGGGCTCGAAGCCGAGCTCGACGTCGAGACCGGCGGTGACCCGCGCCACCATCGCCGCATAGGCCTCGATCAGCCCGGGGCCATGATCGAAATCGGCGGGGATGTCGTAGGGAATGCCGAGCCCGCCGCCGAGATCGAGCCGATCGACGCGGTGACCCTCGCCGCGCAGCGCCACAACGAGCTGCGCCATCTTGGCATAGGCCGCCTCGAAGGCCTCGGTCTCCCGGATCTGGCTGCCGATATGCAGCGCCAGCCCCATCATCCGCACGCCCGGCAGGTTGGCGGCGCGGGCATAGAGCCGGTGCACCTCCTCGAAGGAGACGCCGAACTTGTTCTCGGAGGAGCCGGTGGTGATCTTGGCGTGGCCGCCGGCGCCGATATCGGGATTGACCCGGAACACCGCCTCCTGCCGCCGGCCGAGCGAGGCCGCGACCTTCGACAGCAGGTCGAGCTCCCCTTCCGTCTCGACATTGACCTGGTAGATCCCGGCCGCGACGGCGTAGCGCAATTCGCTCTCGCTCTTGCCGACGCCGGAGAACACGATCTTCTCCGGCGGGAAGCCGGCGGCGAGTGCCTTGCGCACCTCGCCTTCCGACACCGTATCGGCGCCGGCGCCGAGCGCGGCCAGCGTCTTCAGCACGCCGAGATTGCCGTTGGCCTTCATCGCATAGAAGACATGCGCCTTGCCGGCCTCGGCCGTCCCGGCCATCGCGGCGGCGAACAGCCGGTAATGCCGCTCGATCGTCGCGGAGGAATAGACATAGACCGGCGTGCCGACCTCGGCCGCGATCCGGCGAAGATCGACGTCCTCGGCGAAGAGCGAGCCGTCGCGATAGCTGAAATGATGCATCGGAGGCTCAGAGCAGCGGGTCGAGCACGAAGCTCTTTTCGGGGATGGTGATGGCGCGGCCGGCCTTCGGCGGCTTGGCCAGCGGCGAACCCGCCGTCGGCGAGCTGAATTCGCTTTCCGTCGCGCCGACCTGGCCGTCCGGCAGGTCCATGGCGTTGGTCGCGTTCGGCGGCGGCTCCAGCGGACCCTTGCGACCGCAGGCCGTGAGGGCGAGACCGAGCATGCCGGCCAGGAGCAGGGCGCGGCCGAGTTTCAGGCGGGGATGCGGCACGAAAGGAAACCCTCGGACGAAGCGTGAGACTGACTGTAGCGAAAGCTGCGCGGCCATGCGAGCCGGATTCAGCCCCTGGCCTTCCTGAGCTGGGCCAGCCAGCGGCGGGCCTGGCGGCCGACATTCGCCGGTGCCGTGCCGCCATGGCTGGTCCGGCTCCTGACCGATTGCGTGACGCCGAGCACGGCGAAGATCGCCTCGGTGATCTGCGGCTCCACCGCCTGCATCTCCTCCAGCGACAGCTTCTCCAGCCCGACCCCCTTGGCCGAGGCGATGCCGACGAGCTTGCCGGTGACGTGATGGGCGTCGCGGAACGGCATCTTCAGCACCCGCACCAGCCAGTCCGCCAGATCGGTCGCGGTGGCGTAGCCGAGCCCGGCGGCCCGCTTCATAGCCTTGAGATCCGGCTCCATGTCGCGGACCATGCCCGCCATCGCCGCCAGGCAGAGCGACAGCGTCTGCAGCGCGTCGAAGGTGCCTTCCTTGTCCTCCTGCATGTCCTTGGAATAGGTCAGCGGCAGGCCCTTCATCATCGTCAGCATCGCCTGCAGCGCCCCGAAGACGCGGCCGGCCTTGCCGCGCACCAGCTCGGCCGCATCCGGATTGCGCTTCTGCGGCATGATCGAGGAGCCGGTCGAGAAGCTGTCGGAGAGGCGCACGAAGCCGAATTGCGGCGTCGCCCACAGCACGATCTCCTCCGCCAGCCGCGACAGATGCATCGCGCAGATCGAGGCCGCCGCCAGCGTTTCCAGCACGAAATCGCGGTCGGAGACCGAATCCAGCGAATTCGCCGTCGGCCGGTCGAAACCCAGCGCCTGCGCCGTCATGTGCCGGTCGATCGGGAAGGAGGTGCCGGCCAGCGCCGCCGCGCCGAGCGGACATTCGTTCAGCCGCGCCCGCGCATCCCGCACCCGGCCGCGATCGCGCGACAGCATCTCGACATAGGCCAGCAGATGATGGCCGAAGGTGACCGGCTGCGCCGATTGCAGATGGGTGAAGCCCGGCATCACCGAGCCGGCATGGGCCAGCGCCTTCTCCGCCAGGGCGAGCTGGAGATCGGCCATCTGCTCGTCGATCTGGTCCAGCGTGTCGCGCACCCAGAGGCGCATGTCGGTGGCGACCTGGTCGTTGCGCGAACGCGCCGTGTGGAGGCGGCCGGCCGCCGGCCCGATGCGCTCCTTGAGATCGTTCTCGATGTTCATGTGAACATCCTCGAGCGCACGCGAGAACGTGAAACGCTCCGCCTCGATATCGGCCTCGACGGCCTTGAGCCCGGCGGTGATCGCCGCCACATCCTCGCCCGTCAGGATGCCGGTGGCCTCGAGCATCGCCGCATGGGCGAGCGAACCGCGGATGTCCTGGCGCCACAGGCGCTTGTCGAAATCGATGGAGGCGTTGATCTCCTCCATGATGGCGTCGGGACCCGTGGCGAAACGCCCACCCCACATGCGATTGCTCACGACGGTCTTTCCTGCTCTAGGACGCGCTATGACGTCTCGGTCGATAAAATGGCTGGCCTTCGGGGCGGTGGCGCTGCTCGGCCTCGGCGGCGTCGCAGCCTTCTACTCCGGCGCGGGCGATGCCGGCAATTCCGCATCTTGCGCGGCCGCACAGCGTGCGGCGACGGCCATGGCGCCGCTGGCGCGCGGCGAAGTCGCAGCCGTGCAGGTCAATGCCAGGCCGGTGCCGGCGCCAGATCTCGCCTTTCTCGGGCCCGATGGCCGGCCGATGACACTCGCCGCGCTGCGCGGCCGGACGGTGCTGGTCAATCTCTGGGCGACCTGGTGCCCGCCCTGCCTGAAGGAAATGCCGGCGCTCGACGCTCTGCAGGGCGCGCTCGGCGGGCCCGATTTCGCGGTGGTGGCGGTGAATATCGACACGCGCAACCTCGACAAGCCGAAGGCCTGGCTCGCGGAGAACGGCATCGCAAGGCTGCCCTATTATGCCGATCCGCAGGCCGGGGTGTTCCAGGTCCTGCGCAGCACCCGCAAGGTCGAGGGCATGCCCGTCAGCCTGATCGTCGATCCCCAGGGCTGCGAGCTCGCCATCCTGCAGGGTCCCGCCGATTGGGCGAGCGCCGACGCCAAGGCGCTGATCGCCGCCGCGCAAGGGCGCTGACGGCCTATTTCGCGCCGCGGCGCGGTTTGCTCCACATCAACCCCTCGCCTTCGCCGCTGCGCTAGCCTTACACTCGGCCGCCGGGTCGGGAGGAATGCGTGGCGCATCTGCTGCAGGCGACGCCGCTCTTTGCCGTGAGAGGCGTCGCGCTGGATGCCGAGACGACGGGTCTCGACGTCAAGCGGGCGCGGATGATCGAGTTCGCCGCGATCCATCTCGACGGCGGCAGGCTCGGTGCCGCCAACGCCTTCCACAGCCTGATCGCCTGCGATGTCGAGATCCCGGCCAGCGCCAGCGCCGTGCATGGGCTGGACCGGCAGGCTTTGGCCGGCGCGCCGGATTTCGCCACGCTCTACCCCGGCATCCTGGCCTTCCTCTCCGGCCGCGTCCTGATCGGCCATACCATCGGCTTCGACATCGCCATGCTGTCGCGGGAGGCCGAGCGCATCGGCCAGCGCTTCGCGCCCCCGGCCGCGCTCGACATCCGCCTGCTGGCGCAGCTCGCCGAACCGGGCCTGCCCTCCTATTCGCTGGAGGCGTTGGGCTCCTGGCTCGGCATCGCGCCGCAGCAGCGCCATCGCGCTCTCGGCGATGCGATGGCGGCCGGCCTGATCTTCTCCGGGCTGGCGCCGCGCCTGCGCGACAGGGGCATCCGCACCGTGGGCGAAGCGATCGCCGCCAGCCGGCGGATCACCGACGCGCTGGCCGGCGCGGCCCCCGCCGCCTGGGAGCTCCAGGCCCCCGTCGAAGCGGGCGACGCCTTGCCCAAGCTCGACAGCTACCCCTATCGCCACCGTGTGCGCGAGGTGATGCGGGCCGACCCCGTGATCCTGCAGGCCGACACCTCCCTCGCCGAGGCGCTGACCGTGATGGCGCGGGACAGGCTCAGCTCCGTCTTCGTCGCCCCGTCATCGGCAGCGTTGGCCGAGCCCGGCATCCTGACCGAGCGCGACGTGTTGCGGGCGATCGCGAGAGACCGGTCCGCGGCGCTGGACCAGCCGATCGGCCCGCTCGCAACCCGCCCGCTGATCTCCGTCCCGGCCGATGCCTTCCTCTATCGCGCCATCGGTCGCATGAGCGCCAAGCAGGTCCGCCATCTCGCCGTCACCGATGCGCGGGGCGAGCTCGCCGGCGTCGTCACCACCCGCGACCTGCTCCAGCTCCGCTCCAGCGCCGCCGTCGCGCTCGGCGACGAGATCGACACGGCCCCGGATGTCGCCGCGCTGGGCCAGGCCTTCGCGCGGCTGCCGGTGATGGCGCGGGCGCTGCTGGCCGAAGAGGTGCAGGCCCGCATCATCGCGGCCGTCATCGCGCGGGAGGTAGGCGCGCTGACACGGCGCGCGACCCTGCTGGCCGAGGCGGAGCTGGCGGCGGAGGGGGCGGGACCGCCACCCTGTGCCTATGCCGTTCTGGTGCTGGGCTCGGCCGGGCGCGGCGAGAGCCTGCTCGCCATGGACCAGGACAATGCGCTGGTCTTCGCCGAAGGCGAGGAAGGCTCCGCCAACGACCTCTGGTTCGCCGAGCTGGGCCGGCGCATGGCCGCGATCCTCGACGAGGTCGGCGTGCCGCTCTGCAAAGGCGGGGTCATGGCCTCGCAGCCCGATTTCCGCGGCTCCCTGGCCAGTTGGCGCCGGCGCATCGCGCAATGGCTGGAGCGCCAGAACCCGAAGGACCTGCTCAGCGTCGATATCGTCTTCGATTTCCAGGCCGTGCATGGCGACCGCGCCATGGCCGATGCGCTCTGGCGCGAGGCCTGGCAGGCGGCCGGCGGGCAGATCGATTTCCTGAAGCTGCTGGCCGAGAACGCCGGCGAGCCGCAATCGGGCCTGACCTTCTTCGGCGGCTTGCGCACCGACGAGGACGGCGCGATCGACCTGAAGCTGACGGGGCTGAAGGATATCGTCACCACCGCGCGGCTGCTGGCGCTGCGCCATGGCGTGCTGGCGCACAGCACCCAGGCGCGGCTGCAGGGGGTGGCGGCGCTCGGCCATGGCGCGGCCGAGGATTTCCGCGCCATCGACGCGGATCACGCGCTGCTCCTCGACTGCATCCTGCGCCAGCAGCTCGCCGATGGGCTCGCCGGCCGCGCCCCGTCGAACCGGGTCCGGGTCGCGTCGCTCGACAAGCGCCGCGCGGCGGAGCTCAAGCGGGCTTTGTCCCGTCTCTCGATCCTGGCCGAGCTGCGCCGCGATCAGCTCAGCGGCTGATCGCCGGAGCGAATTCCGCCGCCGCTCAGCTCGCCTGCTTGACGGCGATGCCCTTCTCTTCGAACAGCGCCTGCAATTCCCCCGCCTGGAACATCTCGCGGGTAATGTCGCAGCCGCCGATGAACTCGCCCTTCACATAGAGCTGCGGGATCGTCGGCCAGTTCGAATAGGCCTTGATCCCCTCGCGGATCTCCATGTCCTCGAGCACGTTGACGCCCTTATAGGGCACGCCGAGATAGCCGAGGATCTGCGCGACCTGACCGGAGAAGCCGCACATCGGGAATTGCGGCGTGCCCTTCATGAAGAGCACCACATCGGCGGACTTCACCTCGGATTCGATGCGGGCATTGGTATCGGACATGGTCATGGCTCCGGATGTCTCGTCTCGCCCGAGAGAGCGTCCTGCTCGTCGCGGCGATACGGAATGCGATGGATCGTGTGGGCCTGGCTCCGCCCGGACCGCCCGGCGCGCTCACCCGGCCCGCTGCGCTGCGCGAAGAGGCGCGCAGGATCGGCGGTGATCGTAGCGGGATCGGCCAAGGCAGCCACTCCAGTGATCGTCAAATATCAGGCGTCACCGTCGTCAGCGCAAGAGCGTGCAAAACGCCCCCCATATTCCCCTGCAGCGCCGCATAGACCATCTGGTGCTGCTGCACCCGCGACTTGCCGCGGAAGGCCGCGGAGGTGACGGTCGCGGCGTAATGGTCGCCATCGCCGGCGAGGTCCTTGATCTCGACGATCGCATCGGGCAGCGCGGCCCTGATCATGCTTTCGATGTCGTCGGCATTCATCGGCATGGTCTGGCTCCTCAAGCGGCTTTGCCGGCCATATAGGCCGGCAACCAGCCCTCATGGGCGGTCTTCAGGGCAGCGACGGCGATGGCGTCCTCACCGGGGAGGATGAGGGCGTCGCCCCCGGTCCGGCCGAGCGCGAGCGCCGGAACCCCGGCGGCCGCGGCCTCCGCGACGATGCTCTGGGCCTGCGCCGCCGGCACGGTGACGAGATAGCGCGCCTGGTCCTCGCCGAACAGCACGGCATGGGCCTTGCCCTGCGGCAGGGTCTCGATCGCGGCGCCGATGCCGCCGGCCATGGCCATCTCCGCCAACGCCACCGCCAGACCGCCATCCGAGAGATCGTGACAGGCGCTGACGCGCCGGGCGGTGATCAGCTGGCGCACGAAATCGCCGTTGCGACGCTCGACCGCGAGATCGACCGGCGGCGGGGCGCCCTCCTCGCGGCCGCAGATCGTGGCGAGATAGCTGGACTGCCCCAGCCAGCCCGCCGTCTCTCCGATCAGCAGAATGGTCTCGTCGGCCGCCTTGAAGGCGATCGTCGCGTGCCGCGTCACATCCGCGAGCACCCCGACGCCGCCGATGGTCGGGGTCGGCAGGATCGAGACGCCGTTGGTCTCGTTGTAGAGCGAGACATTGCCCGAGACGACCGGGAAATCCAGCGCACGACAGGCCTCGCCGATGCCGCGGATGCAGCCGACGAGCTGGCCCATCACCTCCGGCCGCTCCGGATTGCCGAAGTTCAGATTATCGGTGATGGCGAGCGGCGTCGCGCCCGTCGCTGTCAGGTTGCGCCAGGCCTCGGCCACCGCCTGCTTGCCGCCTTCGAAGGGATCGGCCTCGCAATAGCGCGGCGTGACGTCGGCGGTCATGGCGAGGCCCTTCGGCCCGTCCTCGATCCGGATCAGCCCGGCATCGCCGCCCGGCGTCACCACCGAATTGCCGAGGATCAGCGTGTCGTACTGCTCCCAGACCCAGCGCTTCGAGCAGAGATCGGGCGAGCCGATCAGCGTGAGCAGCGCCTGCGCCGCGCTCATCGGCGGCTCAACCGTCTCCGGCGCGATCCGCTGCCGTGGCGGCGTCTCGACCCAGGGCCGGTCATATTCCGGCGCCTCGTCGCCCAATTCCTTGATCGGCAGGTCGGCCATGGTCTCGCCGTGATGCTTGACCACGAAGCGCAGCGTGTCGGTGGTATGGCCGACGACGGCGAAATCCAGCCCCCATTTGCGGAAGATCGCTTCGGCCGGCGCTTCGTGACCCGGCTTGATCACCATGAGCATGCGCTCCTGGCTCTCCGACAGCATCATCTCGTAGGCGCTCATGCCGTCTTCGCGGCAGGGCACCTTGTCGAGCTCGAGCTCGACGCCGAGATCGCCCTTGGCGCCCATCTCCACCGCCGAGCAGGTCAAGCCCGCAGCACCCATGTCCTGGATCGCGTCGACATGGCCCGCCGCCATGATCTCCAGACAGGCCTCGAGCAGCAGCTTTTCGGCGAAGGGATCGCCGACCTGCACGGTCGGCCGCTTTTCCTCCGCGCCTTCGCCGAAGGCGGCCGAGGCCATGGTGGCGCCGTGAATGCCGTCTCGGCCCGTCTTGGAGCCGAGATAGACGATCGCTTTGCCGACGCCGGAGGCCTTGGCGTAGAAGATCTCGTCGGCGCGGGCGATGCCGACCGCCATCGCATTGACCAGGATGTTGCCGTCATAGCGGCTGTGGAAGCCGGTGGCGCCGCCGACATTGGGAACGCCGAAGGAATTGCCATAGCCGCCGATGCCGGCGACGACGCCGGAGACGAGATGGCGCGTGCGCGGATGCTCGGGGGAGCCGAAGCGCAGCGCGTCCAGCACCGCGATCGGGCGCGCGCCCATGGTGAAGACGTCGCGCAGAATGCCGCCGACCCCCGTCGTCGCGCCCTGATAGGGCTCGATGAAGGAGGGGTGGTTGTGGCTCTCCATCTTGAAGACGATGGCCAGCCCGTCGCCGATATCGATGACGCCGGCGTTCTCGCCCGGCCCCTGGATCACCCAGGGCGCCTTGGTCGGCAGGGTCTTCAGATGCAGCTTCGAGGATTTATAGGAGCAGTGCTCGTTCCACATCGCCGAGACGATGCCGAGTTCGGTAATCGTCGGCTCGCGGCCGATCAGCTTCAGGAAGCGCTGGTACTCGTCGGGCTTGAGGCCGTGCTCGGCCACGAGCTGCGGGGTGATCTTGATGTCGTTTGGAATCACGGCGCGACGCTTCCTGATGGTCCGGCCGGCACGCCAGCCCGGGGTTGAGCGCGGCATAGCGCGCCTGCAGGGATCAGACAACGCATTCCGCAGCAAAGCGGCGCTCCGCTTCGCGAGACGGCCGCTGGGCGACCACCGCGCCCCGGCGCCGGAGATGAAGGAATTCCTGCGGGAACACCGGGAAAATCAGGCATTCGCGGCAAGGCCGGGTTCACCAGTTCGAGACAATTCAGGCTGACGCGGGGCGAGCGTGAAAAGCCCCGCAAACCGCAAGAACACGGCCGATCACAGCCGAAATTCTCGGCCGGAACCTCCAAGGCAGGACGAGAGACCAATATTCCGCAAGGTCATTCTTCACATCCGACGTCACCGTGACCATCGGTCCTGTCGAAATCGACCCGTATGCCCTATGTTCCACCCAGAAAGATCACCTGCGAACTCGCAATTCGTGCTGACGACTATCCGCCGCCCGATAGAACATGCCGGATCGTCACCTGATATTGCCGGCGCTCTCATACTATTGTCCTTGCGCCTTACAGGCCGATGCGGCGGCTATCCTATTCCGCGAAGGATTTCTTAAGGCATGAAGACCCCTTGATGCAGGCTCATTGCCTTCAGGGACAGCTCCATGTCGCTCGCAGCACCTCTTCGCCATCTCCGACGCTTCCGGCGCGATGAGTCCGGCAATTTCATGATGCTGTTCGGGATCTCGATCGTGCCGATCCTCGGCCTGACCGGCGCGGCCGTGGACTATTCCCGGGCCAGCAAGGCGCGGGCCGAGCTCAACGCCGCCATCGACAGCGCGGCGCTGATGGCGGCGCGCGACGCGAGCAAGCTGACCGATGCCGAGCTGACCGCCCGGATCAACAACTGGATCAAAGGCAATCTCAGCCCCGAGACGGCCGCGAAATTCGGCTCGGCTTCGATCACCATCGACCGCGTCAGCCGCACCGTGAACATCACCGGCCATATCGACGTCGATACCAGCGTCGCCCGGGTGATCGGCCAGAACAGCATCGCCGTCAGCAGCGCCAACCAATCCTCCTGGGGAACCAAGAAGATCGAGCTCGCCCTGGCGCTCGACAATACCGGCTCGATGGCGGGCTCGAAGCTCACGGCGCTGAAGACCGCGACGCGCGACCTGCTGAAGATCATGCAGGATGCGGTCACCGAGCCGGACCAGGTCAAGGTCTCGATGATCCCGTTCCACACGCAGGTGCGGATGCCGACGAGCTACAAGAACGCCAATTGGCTGCGCTGGGACGTCGCCAAGAAGAACTCGAAACCGGCGGTCTATCCGCAGAAGGGGAGCTGGGAGGGTTGCATCTCGGACCGCGACTCGCCCTATGACGCCTCCGATGCCCTGGTCGTCGATACCAACGTCACGACCAAATACCCGGCGGCCTTCTGCCAGTACACGCTGGCGACCAGCGTCCCGCTGACCAATGACTGGGCCGCGCTGAACAGCGCGGTCGACACGATGATCGCCTCCGGCAACACCAACGTCACCATGGGCGTCGCCTGGGGCTGGGCCTCGCTGAGCGATACCGTCCCGCTGGCCGAGGGCAAGGCCGCCAACACGCCGCGGCTGACGAAATACATGATCGTCCTCACCGACGGCGACAACACGGAAAACCGCTTCACCGGCGACGGCAACATCATCGACGGGCGCACCGCGCAGGCCTGCGCCAATGCCAAGGCCGCGGGGATCCAGATCTACACGATCCGCGTGATCAACGGCGATGCGAACCTGCTGCGCAACTGCGCCTCCTCGCCGGGCATGTATTACGACGTGCAGAACGCGTCGCAGCTGAGCCCGGTCTTCAAGAAGATCGCCTCCGAGATCGCCTCGGTGCGCCTCACGATGTGAGCGTCTCCAGCGCGGCGCGCAGGGCCGGCGGGATCTCCGTCGGCCTTTGCGTCGCGCGCTGGACATAGACATGGGTGAAATGGCCCTGTGCCGCGGCGAGATCGCTCCCGGCGCGGAAGATGCCGAGGCGATAGGTCACCGCGCTGCGCCCCAGCCGCTCCACCCTGAGCCCGACCTCGACGCTCTCGGGAAAGGCGACGCTCTCGAAATAGGTGCAGCCGGTCTCGACGACGAGGCCGACGACGGGGCTCGTGGCGATGTCCATGAAGCCGTTCTCGACCAGCCAGGAGCAGACCGCCGTGTCGAACCAGGCGTAATAGACGACGTTGTTGACGTGGCCGAACACGTCATTGTCGTGCCAGCGCGTCGGGATCTGCCGGAACAGCCGGAACGCCCCCCGCTCCATCCGCTGCTGTCGTTCGGCCATGGCGGCCTCCTTCACTCGCGCCCCGGTTCCTCGCCGGCCGCGCGGCGCTCGGCCACCCCGAGCGCATCGGCGAGCCGCGTCTTTGCCGAGCCCGGCCTGAGCGGCTTCTGCTGGCTCTCATGCGGCGCCCAGCCGGAGAGCCAGACCAGCTCGAAACTCGCCCGCACCCGGCCATCCGTATCGGCATGGCGCTCGGTATAGAGGGCGGCGGCCTTCATCAGCACGTCCCGGCGCAGGCCGACGCTGCGGCGGCTGCCGAGCGCATTGGCCCAGCCCATGGCGCGCAGATCCCGCATCAGCCCGAACATGTCGCCATAGCGCACGGTGACGAGTTCGCTGTCGACGACGGGCAGGGCGAAGCCGGCCCGTTGCAGCAGGCTGCCGAGATCGCGCAGATCGGCGAAGGGGGCGATGCGGGGGCTGGCCCCGCCACTGACCGCCACCTCGGCCTCGATCAGCACCTGCCGCAATTCCTGCAGCGTCCGCCCCGCCAGCAGGCAGCCCATGAACAGCCCGTCCGGCCGGAGGCTGCGCCTGATCTGGATCAGCGTGCCGGGCAGATCGTTCACCCCCTGCAGGGCCAGCAGCGAGACCGCGAGATCGAGTGATTCGGGCGCCAGCGGCAGCGCCTCGAGATCGCCGACGACGTCGCAATCCCCGCTCTCTACCTCGCTCAGGCGCAGCAGACGCTCGCAGCGCGGCCGCAGCACGGCGTCGGCCACCGGCAGCGCGGTGGCGAGATCGACCGCGACGGGGAAGCGGCGCAGCACCGCGGAGAGCCGCTCCTCCAGATCGGCCGCGGCCCGCTGCAGCAGGAAGTCGGGATGGCCGGCGGCGAGCGCGCGCGACAGCCGGCGCCGGGCGAGCGCCCGGTCGAACACGGTTGCGGGCTGGCTCACCCGGGCGGCCTCCCGGCGCGTCTCAGCTTTCCAGCAGGCGCTCGATCTCGCGGCGCAGTTCCGGCTCGAGATCGGAGCGCGACAGCCCATAGGCGATGTTGGCGAGCAGGAAGCCGATCTTGGAGCCGGTGTCGTAGATGTCGCCATCGAAGCGGCAGGCATAGAAGGGCTCCAGCCGCGACAGCGCGATCATCGAATCCGTCAATTGGATCTCTCCGCCGGCACCGGCTTCCTGATTGGCGAGAAGATTGAAGATCGTCGGCTGAAGAATGTAGCGGCCCGTTATATGCAAGTTCGACGGAGCCGTGCCCTTGGCCGGCTTTTCCACCATCTTGGTGATCTTCGAGACCTTGGCTTTTACATCTTCGACACCGACGATCCCGTATTGATGCGTCTGATCCTCGGGCACCGGCGCCACCGCGATATGATTGCCGCCATGTTTCTTGAACGCGTCGATCATATCGGCGAGACAGCCCTTGCCATGGCTGTGATGCAGCATGTCGGGCAGCAGCAGGGCGAAGGGCTCGTCGTCGCCGATGATGTCGCGCGCGCACCAGACGGCATGGCCGAGGCCGAGCGGGCCCTGCTGGCGGGTGAAGCTCGTCGCCCCCGCGAGCGGCAGATCGGCGCGCAGCGCCTCCAGCTCCTTCACCTTGCCGCGGCGCTCCAGCGTCGCCTCGAGCTCGAAGGCCGAATCGAAATGATCCTCGATGACGCCCTTGTTGCGCCCGGTGATGAAGACGAAATGCTCGATGCCGGCGGCGCGCGCCTCATCCACCACATGCTGGACGACGGGCCGGTCGACGATCGTCAGCATCTCCTTCGGAATGGCCTTGGTGGCCGGCAGGAAGCGCGTGCCCAGGCCAGCCACGGGGATGACGGCCTTGCGAATACGATTGTTCATGGAAAGTCCATTTCGAGCGCCGGCACGCGGCAGGCAGTGGGGTCAGGCTGGGTGACGGGTCTGGCTACCTTCGCTCGACCCGCCGACGTCTACGGATACCAGAACGAGCGTCGCGGCTCGTCAATGTTTTTTGATATGACGAGCCGATCATCATGACAGGAGTGTTGCAATGGCGATCCTAGTATCGGGAGGCGCCGGCTATATCGGCAGCCACATGGTCCTGGAGCTGATCGACCGGGGCGAGGAGGTCGTCGTCCTCGACGATCTCTCGACCGGCTTCTGGTGGGCCGTGCCGCGGGAAGCGACCTTCGTCAAAGGCGATATGGGCGACCAGGCGCTGGTCGAACGCACGCTGACGGAGCACGGCATCACCGAGATCGCGCATTTCGCCGCGCGCATCGTGGTGCCGGATTCGGTGTCCGATCCGCTGGGCTATTATCTCAACAACACCGTGAAGACGCGCGCCCTGCTGGAAAGCGCGGTGCGCTGCGGCGTCCGGCACCTGATCTTCTCCTCGACGGCGGCGGTCTATGGCGAACCGCCGCTGTCGCCGGTCCCGGAAGACATCGCGCTGAACCCGATCAACCCCTATGGCCGCTCGAAGCTGATGAGCGAATGGATGCTCGGCGACGTCGCCAGCGCCCATCCCCTGACCTATATCGCCCTGCGCTATTTCAATGTCGCCGGAGCCGATCCGCGCGGCCGCTCGGGCCAGTCCGGCCCCAATGCCACACATCTGATCAAGGTCGCCTGCCAGGCCGCCTCGGGCCAGCGTGCCGGAATGGAGATCTTCGGCACCGATTATCCGACGCCGGACGGCACCTGCATCCGCGACTACATCCACGTCACCGATCTCGCCCGCGCCCATATCGCCGCGCTCGATCATCTGCGCGCCGGTGGCGGCAATCTGACGATGAATTGCGGCTATGGCCGCGGCTACTCGGTCAGGGAGGTGACGGATGTGGTGAAGCGGGTGTCCGGCGTCGATTTCCCGGTCAGGCTGTCGCCGCGCCGCGCCGGCGATCCCGCCACTTTGGTCGCCAAGGCGGACCGGATCCGCGAGACTTTGGGCTGGCGGCCGGAGCATGACGATCTCGAGGAGATCGTGCGCCACGCCCTCGCCTGGGAGACCGCGCTGCGCACGCGCAACGCCGGCTGAGCCGCCGGGGCTGCGCCGGCGACCTTCGGGCGCAGGCGGGATTGCGCGGGATTAACCGTCGGTTAATCTTGTTGCGGCGGTGTGGGGGCCTGCATCGACACCAGATTGAAGAGAGATCGATCCATGCGCCTCTCCGTGATCGCCGCCGCGATCGTCATCGGCCTGTCCCCGGCGCTGGCGCAGACCACGGGCTCGATCAATGCGGCCGCGGCCCCCGTCGCGTCCCAGGGTTTCGAGCCGTTCCTGAAGTCGCTCTGGCCGCAGGCCCAGGCGCGCGGCATCTCCCGCAGCACCTTCGACACGGCCTTCCGCGGCCTGACGCCGGATGCGAGCATCGTCGCGCTGACCCGCAAGCAGTCGGAATTCACCGCGCCGATCTGGGGCTATCTCAACAGCGCCGTCGGCGGCACCCGGATTTCCCGCGGCCGGGAGGCGGCCGAGGGCCATGCCTCAGTGCTCGCGCAGATCGAGGCGCGCTACGGCGTGCCGAAGGAGGTGCTGCTCGGCATCTGGGGCATGGAAACCAATTACGGCTCGTTCAAGGGCGACAAGGACACGATCCGCTCGCTCGCGACGCTGGCCCAGATCCGCTATCGCGGCGACTTCTTCCGCGACGAGCTGCTGACCGCGCTCGAGCTGATCCAGAAGGGCCATGTCGATCGCAACGAACTGCGCGGCTCCTGGGCCGGGGCGATGGGCCATCCGCAATTCATGCCGTCGAGCTATCTGAAATACGCCGTCGACTGGACCGGCGACGGCCATGCCGACATCTGGACCTCGACCAGCGACGCGCTCGCCTCCACCGCTAATTACCTCAAGGGCCATGGCTGGGTCCCCGGCCTGCCCTGGGGGCTGGAGGTCGTGCTGCCCGAGCGCTTCGACCACAGGAACGGCAGGGGCAGCTTCGCGGCGCTGGCCAGCGCCGGCGTCAGGCGGGCGGATGGGCGCGCGCTGCCGTCCCGCGGCGAAGGCCGACTGTTCTATCCGGCCGGCCATCGCGGCCCGGTCATGCTGCTGACCGAGAATTTCGACGTCATCAAGAAATACAACTCCTCCGACGCCTATGCCCTGGCCGTCGGCCATCTCGGCGACCGCATCATGGGCCAGCCGGCGATCCAGGCGGAATGGCCCGTGTCGCAACCGCGCCTCGACAAGGCCGGCATGCAGGACCTGCAGCGCAGGCTGAAGGCGCTCGGCCTCTACAGCCACGATGCCGATGGCCGCATCGGCACCGGCACGCGCGAGGCGGTCCGCCAATACCAGCTCAGCCTCGGCGAGATCCCCGATGGCTGGCCGACGCCCAGCCTGCTGCAGCGCATGCGGTCCGGACGGTGAGATCGCCCGCCCCTCCTGACTTCGCCGGCATTCCCGCGTAAGCTCCGGCATCGCCGGGGGTCCGAGATCGGGAGCGGAGGGGACATGCGTACACGCATCATGCTCGCCATGCTGCTCGCCCTGCTCCTGCCCGGCGGCGGCGAGCTGCGCGCCCAGCCGGCCCAGCAGCAGCGCAGCTTCTTCTCGCTGTTCTGGCAGGTGCCGCAGCAGCCCGTGGTGCAGCCGCGGCCGCGGCGCGTCGCGCCCAGCGTCCGGCGGCGGGCCCCGGCTCCGGCCATTCCCGCCAGCGTCGCGATCGTCCCAAAGGTCGAGATCGCGCACCGGGTCCTGGTGATCGGCGATTCCCTCGCGAGCCTGCTGGCCGACGGGCTGGAGGACGCGCTGGAGGACCGGCCGGACGTCGCGGTGCTGGACCGTGCCCGCTCCGATTCCGGGCTGGTGCGCAGCGACTATCATGATTGGCGCAAGGTCGCCGAAGAGCTGCTCGCGGCCGAGCCGGGGATCAGCGTCGGCATCATGCTGATCGGGCTGAACGACCGCCAGGCGATCCGCGAAGGCGATGTCGTCCACGAGCCGCTGAGCCCGCGCTGGCAGGAACTCTACCGCAGCCGGATCGCAGCCATCGCCGCCGCCTTCGCGCAGCGCCGCGTGCCGCTGGTCTGGGTCGGCGCCCCGCCGGTGCAGAACACAAGGCTCTCGGCGGATTTCACGGCTTTCAACGAGCTGTATCGCGATCAGGCGGAAAAGGCCGGCGGCGCCTATGTCGACCTCTGGGGCGGCTTCGTCGATGCCGAGAACCGCTACACCGCGATGGGGCCGGACGTCTCGGGCCAGACCATGCGGCTGCGGGCCGGAGACGGCATCCACTTCACCGCGGCCGGCGCGCGCAAGGCCGCGCATTTCGTCGATGTGGTAATCCGCCGGCTGATCGAGGGCCGGCAGCAGCAGCCGGCTCTGGCCCTGCCGGTGTCGCCCGAGACGGGGGCGCCGATCAATCCGGAGCTGCAGCCCGGCGGGATCGAGCGGCTGATCGACGCGATGGTCGGCAATCAATTCTCGAATATCGGGCTGCCGGCGGCGCTGCGCGTCAAGCCCCTGGCCGGGCCGGTCCTGCCGCTGGCCGCACAGAGCGTCGCCACCGATCAGGGGCTTCTCTCATCGCCGCGCGAGGCGCGCGGCCGCGACGAGGCCGGTGCCCAGCTCGACCGGGTCTTCGTCGAAGGCATGCTGCCCGAGCCGAAGCCCGGGCGGCTGGACGATCATCGCTGGCCGCGCTGACGCGGCGCGCTTGCGCGCCGGCCGCCTCGCATCGGCCCTGTCTCAGCGCGGCAAAATGGTTTCGCCCATCAGCTGCTTGTCGATCGCATGCGCCATCTGGCGGCCTTCGCGGATGGCCCAGACCACGAGCGACTGGCCGCGCCGCATGTCGCCGGCGGCGAAGACCTTCTCGACCGAGGTCTTGTAGCCCAGCGTATTGGCCTCGACATTGCCGCGGCCATCGAGCTTGACGCCGAGACGGCTCAACAGCCCTTCTTGCACCGGCGAGACGAAGCCCATGGCGAGCAGCACCAGATCGGCCTTCAGATCGAATTCCGTCCCCGGAATCGGCTTGAACTGGGCGTCGACCCGGGCGCAGCGCAGCTTCCGGACATGGCCGTTCTCGCCGATGAACTTCAGCGTGCCGATCGCGAAATCGCGCTCGGCGCCTTCCTCATGGCTGGAGGAGGTGCGCAGCTTCAGCGGCCAGTTCGGCCAGGTCAGCAGCTTGTTCTCCTTCTCCGGCGGCTGCGGCATGATCTCGATCTGCGTCACCGACAGCGCGCCCTGGCGTACCGAGGTGCCGATGCAGTCGGAGCCGGTATCGCCGCCGCCGATCACCACGACATGCTTGCCGGAGGCCAGGATCGGCCGGGCATTGCCGGCCAGCGGCTCGCCGCCGACGCGCCGGTTCTGCTGCGGCAGGAAGTCCATGGCGAATTGCACGCCGTCGAGGTCGCGGCCCTCGATCGGCAGGTCGCGCGGCTTCTCGGCACCGCCGGTCAGCCCCACGGCGTCATATGTCTCCAGCAGCTCGGCCGGGTCGACATCGACGCCGACATTGACGTTGTAGTGGAAGACGACGCCCTCGGCCTCCATCTGCGCGACGCGGCGCTCGACATGCGACTTCTCCATCTTGAAGTCGGGGATGCCGTAGCGCAGCAGCCCGCCGGCCCGCGCCTGGCGCTCATAGACATGCACCGCATGGCCGGCGCGGGCGAGCTGCTGGGCGGCGGCGAGCCCGGCCGGGCCGGAGCCGATCAGCGCGATCGTCTTGCCCGTCTTCGTCTTCGGCGGCTCGGGCCGGATCCAGCCCTCGGCCCAGCCCTTGTCGACGATCGCGCATTCGATCGACTTGATCGTGACCGGGCTGTCTTCGAGGTTCAGCGTGCAGGACGCCTCGCACGGCGCCGGGCAGACCCGGCCGGTGAATTCCGGGAAGTTATTGGTGGAATGGAGATTGGCCAGCGCCTCGCGCCATTTGTCGTTGTAGACGAGGTCGTTCCAGTCCGGGATCTGGTTGTTCACCGGACAGCCGTTGTGACAATAGGGAATGCCGCAGTTCATGCAGCGCGCCGCCTGGTCCCGCGTCGCCTCCGGCCCGAGCGGGATCACGAACTCCTTGTAGTTCCTGATCCGGTCCGACGCCGGCAGATACTTCCGGTCGCGCCGGTCGATCTCGAGAAAGCCCGTTACCTTGCCCATGATCTCACTCCGCCGCGACCGACAGGCCGGCCTGCGCCCGCTCGATTTCCTGTAGCGCCCGCCGATATTCGACCGGCATCACCTTGACGAATTTGGGCAGGTACTCCGCCCAATTCTCCAGAATGTCCTTGGCCCGCGTCGAGCCGGTGTAACGCAGGTGATCGCTGATCAGCTGGTGCAGGCGCTCGGCGTCATAGCCGGACATGTTCGCCATCACGTCGATGCGGCCCTTGAATTCGAGGTCGCCGCCGTGATGGTGGATGCGCTGCATCAGCTCCTCCTCCTCGATCACCGGCTCGAGATCGACCATCGAGAGGTTGCAGCGCTTGGCGAAGCTCTTGTCCTCGTCCAGCACATAGGCGACGCCACCCGACATGCCGGCAGCGAAATTGCGCCCGGTCTGGCCCAGCACGACGACGACACCGCCGGTCATGTATTCGCAGCCATGGTCGCCCGTGCCTTCGACCACCGCGATCGCGCCGGAATTGCGCACCGCGAAGCGCTCGCCGGCCACGCCGCGGAAGTAGCATTCGCCGGAGATCGCGCCGTAGAGCACGGTGTTGCCGACGATGATCGACTGCTCCGCCCGGGTCCTCGCCGTCTCGGCCGGCCTGATGATCAGCTTGCCGCCGGAGAGGCCCTTGCCGACATAGTCGTTGGCCTGGCCGGTCAGCTCCAGCGTCACGCCATTGGTCACCCAGGCGCCGAAGCTCTGGCCGGCCGTGCCGGTGAGCTTCACCTGGATCGTGTCCTCCGGCAGCCCGGCATAGCCATGGCGCTTCGCCACCCGGCCGGAAAGCATCGCCCCGGTCGAGCGGTCGACATTGCGGATCTCGCTCTCGATCACCACCGGCTCGCCGGTTTCGAGCGCCGCCTGCGAGCGGTCGATCAGCATCCGGTCCAGCACCGTGTCGATCGGGTGCTGCTGCAGCTCGACATGGCGGATCGCCACGTCCTGGCCGACATCCGGCTTGTGGAAGATGCGCGAGAAATCGAGCCCCTTCGCCTTCCAGTGGTCGATCGCCTGGTTCTTGTCGAGCCAGTCGGAGCGGCCGACGAGATCGTCGAATTTGGCGATGCCGAGGCTGGCCATGATCTCGCGCACGTCTTCCGCCAGGAAGAAGAAGAAGTTGATGACGTGCTCCGGCGTGCCCTTGAAGCGCTTGCGCAGCACCGGATCCTGCGTCGCCACGCCGACGGGGCAGGTGTTGAGGTGGCATTTGCGCATCATGATGCAGCCGGCGGCGATCAGGGGCGCGGTCGCGAAGCCGAATTCGTCGGCTCCGAGCAGCGCGCCGATGACGATGTCGCGGCCGGTCCGCAGCCCGCCATCGACCTGCAGGGCGATGCGCCCGCGCAGCCGGTTCATCACCAGGATCTGGTGGGTCTCGGCCAGGCCGATCTCCCAGGGTGATCCCGCATGCTTGATCGAGGTCAGCGGCGAGGCACCGGTGCCGCCCTCATAGCCGGAAATGGTGATGTGGTCGGCCCGTGCCTTGGCGACGCCGGCCGCGACCGTGCCGACACCGAGCTCCGAGACCAGCTTGACCGAGACATCCGCCTCCGGATTGACGTTCTTCAGGTCGAAGATCAGCTGGGCGATATCCTCGATCGAATAGATGTCGTGATGCGGCGGCGGCGAGATCAGCCCGACGCCCGGGGTCGAATGGCGCACCTTGGCGATGCGCGCATCGACCTTGTGCCCGGGCAGCTGGCCGCCCTCGCCGGGCTTGGCGCCCTGCGAGATCTTGATCTGCATCATCTGCGAATTGACGAGATATTCCGTCGTCACGCCGAAGCGGCCCGAGGCCACCTGCTTGATCGCCGAGCGCATCGAGCGGCCATCCGCCATCGGCACGAAGCGCTCCGGCTCCTCGCCGCCCTCGCCCGTATTCGACTTGCCGCCGATCGTGTTCATCGCGATGGCCAGCGTCGAATGCGCCTCATGGCTGATCGAGCCGAAGGACATCGCGCCGGTCGAGAAGCGCTTGACGATGGAGGCGGCGGATTCGACCTCCTCGAGCGGGATCGGCTTCAGGCCGATCGCGTCCGCGTCCTTGATCGTGAACAGGCCGCGAATGGTCGAGAAGCGCGAGCTCTGGTCGTTCACCAGAGCGGCATAGGCCTTGTACTTGTCCTGGGCGTTGCCGCGCACCGCATGCTGCAGCAGGGCGATGTTCTCGGGCGTCCAGGCGTGATCCTCGCCGCGCAGGCGATAGGCGTATTCGCCGCCGATATCGAGACTGTCGCGATAGATCGGCGAGTCGCCGAAGGCGTCCTTGTGCCGCCGCACCGTCTCCTCGGCGATCTCGGGCAGGCCGACGCCCTCGATCGAGGAAATCGTCCCGGCGAAATACCTGTCGATCGTCTCGCTCTTCAGGCCCACGGCATCGAAGATCTGCGCGCCGCAATAGGATTGATAGGTCGAGATGCCCATCTTGGACATCACCTTGAGCAGCCCCTTGCCCACCGATTTGATGAAGCGCTTCACCACCTCGGAGCGGTCGACCTCCTTCGGGAATTCGCCGGCCTCGTAGAGCGCCTCCAGCGTCTCGAAGGCGAGATAGGGGTTGATCGCCTCGGCGCCGAAGCCGGCCAGGCAGGCGAAATGATGGATCTCGCGCGGCTCGCCCGATTCCAGCACGAGCCCGACGGAGGTGCGCTGGCCCTTGCGGATGAGGTGGTGGTGCACCGCCGCCGTCGCCAGCAGCGCCGGGATCGGGATCCGGTCGGCGCCGACCAACCGGTCGGAGAGGATGATGATGTTGTAGCCGCCATGCACGGCCGCCTCGGCGCGCTCGCACAGCCGGGCGATCGCCCCCTCCATCCCGGCCGCGCCTTCGCGCGCGGGATAGGTGATGTCGATCGTCTTGGTGTCGAACCGGTCCTCGTAATGGCCGATGCAGCGGATCTTCTCGAGATCGTCATTGGTCAGGATCGGCTGGCGCACCTCGAGCCGCTTGCGGCGCGATGCGCCGGCGAGATCGAGGATGTTGGGCCGCGGGCCGATGAAGGAGAGCAGGCTCATCACCAGCTCCTCGCGGATCGGATCGATCGGCGGGTTCGTGACCTGGGCGAAGTTCTGCTTGAAATAGGTGTAGAGCAGCTTCGACTTGGACGACAGCGCCGAGATCGGCGTGTCGGTGCCCATCGAGCCGACGGCTTCCTGGCCGGTCACCGCCATCGGCGCCATCAGGATCTTGGTGTCTTCCTGGGTGTAGCCGAAGGCCTGCTGGCGATCGAGCAGCGGCACGTCGGTGCGCTGCGCGCGCGCCTCGACCGGGGGCAGCTCCTCCAGCACGATCTGCGTGCGCTTCAGCCATTCCTGATAGGGGTTGGCGGCGCAGAGGCTCTCCTTGATCTCGTCATCGCCGACGATGCGCCCCTGGTCGAGATCGATCAGCAGCATCTTGCCGGGCTGCAGGCGCCATTTCTGGACGATCTTCTCCTCGGGGATCGGCAGCACGCCATATTCCGACGCCAGCACGACGAGCCCGTCATCGGTGACGAGATAGCGCGCCGGCCGCAGGCCGTTGCGATCCAGCGTCGCGCCGATCTGGCGCCCATCGGTGAAGGCGATCGCCGCCGGCCCATCCCAGGGCTCCATCAGCGCGGCGTGATACTCGTAGAAGGCGCGCCGCTCCTCGTTCATCAGCGGGTTGCCGTTCCAGGCCTCCGGCACCAGCATCATCATCGCATGGGCGAGCGAGTAGCCGCCCTGGACCAGGAATTCGAGCGCGTTGTCGAAACAGGCGGTGTCGGACTGGCCCTCATAGGAAATCGGCCAGAGCTTCGAGATATCGAGGCCGAACAGCTCGGAATCGACGCTGGCCTGGCGCGCTGCCATCCAGTTGACGTTGCCGCGCAGCGTGTTGATCTCGCCGTTATGGGCGACCATCCTGTAGGGATGGGCCAGCCGCCAGGACGGGAAGGTGTTGGTCGCGAAGCGCTGGTGGACCAAAGCGATCGCACTCTCGAAACGCGGATCGGTGAGGTCGCGGAAATAGCTGCCGAGCTGCGTCACCAGCACCATGCCCTTGTAGACGATGGTGCGGGCCGACATCGACACCGGGTAATAGGTCGCCGTCGCCCGGTCCTTGAGCTTGTAGACCTTGTTGGAGACCGATTTGCGCAGGACATAGACCTTGCGCTCGAAATCATCCTCGCTGGCGATCTCGGAGGGGCGGCCGACGAAGAGCTGGCGATGCACGGGCTCGGACGCCTTGACCGCCGCGCCGAGATCGGAATTGTCGACCGGCACGTCGCGCCAGCCGAGGAAGACCAGCCCCTCCTCGGTCACGGTCTGCAGGACGATGTCCTCGCAAAGCGCGCGGTCCTTCTCGTCCTGGGGCATGAAGAACTGGCCGATGGCGTAATGCCCCGGCTCCGGCAGGGCGAAACCGAGCGCGGCGCATTCCTCGCTGAAGAAGCGATGCGGGATCTGCACCAGGATGCCGCAGCCATCGCCGAGCTTGGGATCGGCGCCGACGGCGCCGCGGTGATCGAGATTATGCAGGATCTGCAGCCCCTGCTGCACGATCGCATGCGTCTTGCGGTTCTTCATGTCGGCGATGAAGCCGACACCGCAGGAATCCTTCTCGAAGGACGGATCATAGAGCCCCTGGCGCTCGGGCATCGCCGGATCGCGCACCGTCAAAGTCGGTTCGGTCGTGACGCGGGACGCCGCCGTGACTGGCCCGCCCTGGACGCTGGTCGCCTTGCTGGAACCGCTCATCTCAAACCCCGCTTCTTGCTGGCTGCCAGCTTCCGCCGGGCACCGCCTCCGAGTCCACATCATCCTTTGCCGCAACCGGACCTGCCCCCGCCGCCGGCCGGCGCAAGGGCAGGGCCGATCAGGCCGCTGGCTGTCCTGGGAGGGTGGCTTGCGCTTGCTCGGCGGCGCCCGCGTCCTCCGCAGGCGCCCCCCGGGCTTTTTTGAGCCCCGTCGCGCCTGTTACGCCGCCGCTTTACGGGCGGCGCGCGTGCGAGTGGTTTTGGCGTTTTTGGCCTTGCCCCTCATCATCGGTCCGCTCCGTTGCGTATGCCCCGCCACAGCGGCCAGGCCGCCCCGCGGGGTTCGTTGAAATGGGACAGCAACACTGTCCTATCCCTGAGAATTTGCCAGAATTCCAATCTGGGCACAAGAGCCCATAAGGCGCCATTTTGAAATATTATGTCGAAGTTCGATTCGAAGCGGACATATATCACCCGATAGCCCCACCCTCCGCGCATACATCTTAGGCAGCAGGCCTCCGGCGGCTCCCGGCCGGTGCGTTTCGATGCCGCAGGGTCACGGGGGAAGCCGCAGGCTGTCAGGGGTGGCCCGTGAGTCCTCGCGACTCGTGCGGCCGCCACCTCATGCGCCCAGCGAAGCGCCTCCCCCCGCCTCCGCCCCTTGGCGCTGCCCATGCCAGCCGCTAACCCTCGCTGCATGAACTTCATCAGCGACAACACCGCCGGCGCCAGCCCGGCCGTCATGGCGGCTCTCGCCGCCGCCAATCAGGGTCCGGCGGCCGCCTATGGCGGGGATGACTGGTCGGCCCGGATCGAGCGCCTCTTCGCCGAGATCTTCGAGCACGAGGTCGCGGCCTTCCTCGTCACCACCGGGACCGCCGCCAATTCCCTGGCGCTGGCCAGCCTGACCCGGCCCTGGGGCGCGGTGATCACCCATCAGGAAAGCCATGTCGCCGACGACGAATGCGGCGCGCCGGAATTCTTCAGCGACGGCGCCAAACTGGTCGGGCTGCCGGGCGCCGGCAACAAGATCGCTCCCGCCGACGTCACCCGGGCGCTCGCGCGGCTGCGCGAGGGGGCGCTGCACCAGGTCCAGCCACAGGCGATCTCCATCACCCAGGCCACCGAATGCGGCTGCGTCTACACGCCGGCGGAGGTCGCGGCGCTGAAGCAGGCCGCCGCGCCGCGCGGCCTCGCTCTGCACATGGACGGAGCACGCTTCGCCAATGCGCTGGTGACGCTGGGCTGCACACCGGCCGAGATCACCTGGAAGGCCGGTGTCGACGTGCTCTCCTTCGGCGGTACCAAGAACGGCGCCTGGGCTGCGGAAGCGGTGCTGTTCTTCGACCCGGCGCGGGCGGGGGAGATGAAATGGCGGCGCAAGCGCGCCGGCCACACCCTCTCGAAAGGCCGGCTGATCGCTGCGCAGTTCGAAGGGCTGCTGCGCGACGGGCATTGGCTGGCACTCGCCCGCCATGCGAACGCGATGGCGCTGCGGCTGGCCGATGCGCTTGATGCCGATGGCCGCACGCGGCTGGCCTGGCCCTGCCAGGCCAACGAGGTCTTCCCGATCCTGTCCGCCGAGATGCAGGCGAGGCTCGCATCGGCGGGGGTGGCTTATCTCGCCTGGTCCGACACCGCCCTCGCCCCGGGGGAGACTCTGCCCGAGGGCGCCGTGATCGGCCGCTTCGTCATGTCCTTCCGCACCGCGCCGGAGGAGGTCGACCGGCTGATTGCGGTGATGACGGGGTGAGCCGGCGGATTCCGCCCCGAATTGCGCCGCATGCGTGCCGCAATCCCTAAGGAAGAGTGAAACCCTGGATTGGTTCAGTCTCCCGAAGGATGACACATGGCACTGCGTTCACTGTCCCCGTCGCGTCTCGCAGCGGTGGGTCTCGTTCTCGCCGGCGCGATGGCGGCGACCACCGGTGGGGCCGCGGCCCAGTTCTACGAGCCCTATGACGATCCCTATCCGCGCGCCTATGTCTATCGCTATGGCGAGGTCTATGACGGCTATTACGGCCGGCGCCTGGTGCCGCCGCGTGTGGTCAACCGCATCGCGGCCCGCGATTACGGGCTCGTCCGGGTCGACCGCACCATCCGCACCGGCAGTTCCCAGGTGATCGACGGCGTCGGGGCCGATGGCAGCCGGCTGCGCCTGATCTTCGATGCGCGCACCGGCGCCTTCCTCGACCGGATCGTTCTCAAGCCGGCAAAGCAGCGTGAGCGCGTGGCGCGTATCGATCCGCGTAGCGACGACAAGCCGGTGCAGAGGCTGGTGCCGAGCCCGCCGGAGCGGCCGGCCGCCTTGAAGCCGCCGGCCGAGGCGAGCGCGCCGGCCACGATCATTCCGCCTGCCCCCGCCGCGCCCGCACGCGCCGAACCGCCGCAGCCGGCCGCTCCCGCGGCTCCGGCCCAGGCCAGCGCGCCGGCCACCGTCATTCCGCCCGCCCCCGCCGCGCCCGCGCGTGCCGAACCGCCGCAGCCGGCCGCTCCCGCGGCTCCGGCCCAGGCCAGCGCGCCGGCCACCACTGTGCCTGCATCCCCGGCGGCGCCGGATGCGGATGCCGCCCCGGCGGAGCCGAAGAAGCCGCGTGTCGTCTATCCCAGCCCGATCCCCGCCCCGCCGGAGCCGGAGCGCGCGGCCCCGCTGGCCAAGGCGCCCGAGCCCGAAATCCCCGTGCCTGCGGTCGGCGAACTGCCCCCGGTCCAGATCCAGGATCTCGCCCCGACCGCGCCGAAGCCGGAGACGCCCGCCATCCCCGTCGCGCCGATGGAGTAGGACGGGCGGCGCCGCTCCATCCTCTCTCGCCACATGAAAACGCCCCCGGCCAGGCCGGGGGCGTTCGTCTGTCTGGGCCTTCGTCTGTCTGGCTGTGGAGCCGATCAGGCGGCCTTGGCCGTCTCGACCTTGGCTTCCAGCACCTTGGCGGATTTCGCGCCGATCGGGATCTGCCGGGGTTTCTTGGCCTCGGGGATCTCGCGCACGAGGTCGATATGGAGCAGCCCGTTCTCGAGGCTCGCCCCCGTGACCTGCACGTAATCCGCGAGCTGGAAGCGACGCTCGAAGGCGCGCGCCGCGATGCCCTGGTGCAGCACCTCGCGCTTGCCCTCCTCGGCGGCCTGCTTCTCGCCCCGCACCGTCAGCGCGTTTTCCTTGCTCTCGATGGCGAGGTCGTTCTCGCCGAAGCCGGCCACGGCGATGGTGATGCGATAGGCGTTTTCGGACGTCCGCTCGATGTTGTAGGGCGGGTAGCTCGGCGCGTTGTCGACGGCGGTCGCCTGGTCGAGCAGCGAGAACAGACGGTCGAAGCCGACGGTCGAGCGATAGAGCGGCGAAAGATCAAAGTGACGCATGATGTCCTCCAGAGAAGCGACAAAGGTGGTCCGGCCTGCCTCGGCTGAGCACAGGCCCGTTTCGGTTCGCGCAGCCTGTCCGGCCTGCGCAGCCCTGATCTGGGAGCGTGTTTTCGGCTTTTCAAGAGGTCTCCGCGACGCCCATAATGGCCTCGCCGCCAGCCATCTGTCAGGCGCAGCAGGAGCCTGACATGGCCGAGGCCGAACTCTTCTCCCATCCGGATTATCCGGTTCCCGGCCATGCCCGGGTCTGGTCGGCCAGGACCGCCGACGGCGCCCTGCTGCGCTTCGCCCGCTGGCGGCCGACGGTGCGGCCGGTGCGCGGCAGCATCATCATCCTCCAGGGCCGGGCGGAGTTCATCGAGCGCTACAGCGAGACCATCGCCGAGCTGCGCCGTCGCGGCTTCCATGTGATCGCCTTCGATTGGCGCGGCCAGGGCGGCTCGCAGCGTTTCGTCGGCCGCGGCCGCAAGGGCCATGTCGGGCGGCTGCGGCATTACGAGCATGATCTCGCCTGCGCCATGGCGGAGATGCAGGCGCATCTGCCGCCGCCCTATTTCGCCCTCGCCCATTCCATGGGTGCCGCCGTGGCGCTGGATGCGGCGCGGCAGGGCCGGCTCCCCGTGGCGCGGCTGGTGGCGCTCGCCCCGATGCTCGGGCTGACCCTGATCGAGCGCCCCGAGGCGGCGCGGAGGCTGGCCCGCCTGCTCTATTGGCTCGGCTTCTCCAGGGCCTTCGTGCCCGGCGGCGGCGATACCGCGATCGCGACCAAGCCCTTCGAGGGCAATCGCCTGACCAGCGATCCCCGGCGCTACGCCCGCAACAGCGCCCTCTCCTCGGCCGCGGCGCATCTCTCGATCGGCGACCCGACGATCGGCTGGGTGCATACCGCCTTCCAGCTGATGGCGCGACTGAACGCCCCCCATGCCGCCCGGGCGATCCATGTGCCGACCCTGGTCATCGCGGCCGGGCAGGATCCGGTCGTCTCCACCCCCGCCATCGAGCGTTTCGCCGCGCGGCTGAAGACCGGTGCCGCTCTGGTCCTGCCGACGTCGCGCCACGAGATCCTGATGGAGAACGACGCGATTCGCGGCGGGTTCTGGGCGGCTTTCGACGCCTTCATCCCCGGAGAGGCGACGCGCGACGCCGCCTCAGCCGGCGAGGAGCCGGAGCGCCGCATCGTGCAGCGCCCGGGTGCCCGCCGCGACGATGGTTCCGCCCTCGGCGGCGCTGCCGCCCTGCCATGAGGTGACGATGCCGCCCGCCCCCTCGATGATCGGGATCAGCGCCACGATGTCATAGGGCTTCAGCCCGCTCTCGATGACGAGATCGACATGGCCGGCGGCGAGCATGCAATAGGCGTAGCAATCGCAGCCATAGCGCGCGAGCCGCACGGCTTTCTCGACGCTGGCATAGCGCTGCGCCTGTTCGCCGGAGAACATCGCCGGGGTGGTGGTCATCAGCGTGGCGGCGGCGAGCTCGGTCGTCTGGCGGGTGCGCAGCGTCCGCGGGCCGTTGGGCCCCTCATAGCGCGCCTGGCGGCCATCCCCGGAATAGCGCTCTCCGGTGAAGGGCTGGTGCATCATGCCGTAGACCGGCACGCCGTTGCGGCTCAACCCGATCAGCGTCCCCCAGACCGGGATGCCCGAGATGAAGGCCCGGGTGCCGTCGATCGGATCGAGCACCCAGACATATTCGGCGTCGAGATTCTCGTTGCCGAACTCCTCGCCGAGGACGCCATGCGCCGGGAAATGCCGCTTGATCAGGTGCCGCATCACCGATTCGCCGGCGCGGTCCGCTTCGGTCACGGGGTCGTAGGCGCCGCCCTGGGACTTGTCCTCGGCCGCATGATGGGCGCGGAAGAAGGGCAGGATGGCGCGGCCGGATTGCGTGGCCAGATCGGCGACGAAGGCTCCGAAATCGATCGCACTCATGAGCCACCCTCTGCTTCGATCACGCCGTCGATCCGGCTCGTGTGCCGGGGCGCCCGCAGCTCGGTCGCCGGGCGGCACTCATGCAGAGACGGCGCGCCGAACACAAGAGACCGGGCGGGTCTTTCCCTGCGTCATGCATTGCAGGCATGGCTACCACGTTTTTCTGAAAAGGCTCTTGTCATTTTGCGATGCAGCGTCTTATGTTGCATTGCGAAGGGGCGATCACCTCAAGCCTTCGTTGCCCTCCTTGGGCGTTTCCTCCCTAGACTTGGGCCGCCACGACAGTGTGCGGCCCTTTTTTTTGTCCGGACCGTCCGGCGCTCCTATTCCGCGGCCTGGCGCCATTCGTCGAGCCAGCCGCTCCAGCGCGCGAAGCAATCGGCCATCGCCTTGGCGATCAGCTGCTCCAACGCGGCGAAGCCCTGATGCGGGGTCAGCGTCGCCTCGTCCATGTACAGCGCCCGGTTGATCTCGATCTGCAGCGCGTGCACCCCCGAGGCCGGCACGCCGTAATGCTCGGTGATGAAGCCGCCGGCATAGGGGCGGTTGCGGGTGACGCTGAGGCCGAGCTTGCGGAAGGCCTCCTCGGCGATGTCGGTGATGTAGCCGGCGGCGCTGGTGCCGAACCGGTCTCCCAGAATGATGTCGGGCTTCGCCAGCCCGTCCCGGTCCAGCCCGGTCGAGGGCATGGAATGGGCATCGACCAGGATGCAGGTGCCGAAGCTGCTCTGGGTGCGCTGGATCAGGCTGCGCAACGCGCCGTGATAGGGCCGGTAGAGCCCGTCGATCCGGCCGAGCGCCTCCTCCACCTTCATCCGGCCGACATAGATCTCATGCGCGTCGCCGACGATGCGCGGGATGGTGCCGAGCCCTCCCGCGACGCGCATCGAGCGCGTATTGGCGAAAGCCGGCAGGCGCCCGTCGAACATCCGCGGATCGAGCTCATAGGGCTCGCGATTGACGTCGAGATAGGCCCGCGGAAATTCCGCGACCAGCATCGGCGCGCCGAGCTCGACGGTGCGGGCGAACAGCCGGTCGACGAAGGCATCCTCGGAACGGCGCAGCGAGCGCAGGTTCAGGCGGGATTCCTCGACGAAGCGGCTGGGATAGCGGCGCCCGGCATGCGGGACATCGACCAGGACGGGGACGATGTGCAGCGCCGGCTGATACAGGGTGAAGGGCCGTTCGATCGCGGCGACGACCGTTTCCTGGCCGTGGGACGCGTCGGGCGGATGGGGGCTGGGCTGCTCGTTCATCGGCTTCGACTGAAGCACACTATCGGGCCGGGGTTAAGCACGTCCGCGCTTTCCAGAACGGAACCGGGATTCACGCGTTGTTTACCATGTGCATGCCTTATAGAACGACGAGGTTCCAACCGCCCGCATGGCCGGATAACCGTGCCCATGCCGGCCTGGATCAGGGCTGATATGCCAGACGACCGCCACGCCGGGAGCGCTTGTTTCAGCGCCGACCGGCGCATGACAGGCCTTACGGGGACGGATACAAGCAGGCCATGACGAAGATTTTGCTCGCCGAAGACGACAACGACATGCGCCGCTTCCTGGTCAAGGCCCTGCAGAATGCGGGCTATGACGTCGCATCCTTCGATAATGGGCTCTCCGCCTATAACCGGCTGCGCGAGGAGCCCTTCGAGCTGCTGCTCACCGACATCGTCATGCCGGAGATGGATGGCATCGAGCTGGCGCGCCGCGCCACCGAGCTCGATCCGGACATCAAGGTGATGTTCATCACCGGCTTCGCGGCGGTGGCCCTGAACCCGGATTCCCAGACGCCGAAGGATGCGAAGGTGCTCTCCAAGCCGTTCCACCTGCGCGAACTGGTCAATGAGGTCGAGAAACTCCTCGCCGCCTGAGGCTGTTCTCCGGCTCCGTATTTTGATGGCGAAGCGCCTTGCAAGCCGGAGCCCAAGCGGCTATAGCCCCTCACCTCGCAACATGAATGGGCCGCAAAGCCCGGCCATGTTTCCGTCGGCCGCAGCGCAAGCGGTGGCACCGGGCGCGTAGCTCAGCGGGAGAGCACTACGTTGACATCGTAGGGGTCACAGGTTCGATCCCTGTCGCGCCCACCATTTTTGAAAGGCCCCGCAGCTCGCCGAGCTGCGGGGCCTTTCGCATTTGGACTGAACCCGCATAGACCGGCTCCGCCGCCCGACGGCGACGCGGCGTGCCGTTACGCGGAGAGTATGATGGAACTCCTCCAGTCCTGAGCTATGGCTTTGGCTCGATTCCCCACCCCGCCGCCCGCCCGTACGTTCCGGGCCTGGTCGGGGTGACCGCCGAGACGGAAAGACCGCCATGGAGACCAAGCGACCGGCGCTTCCACGCGGGCGTCCGCGCACGATCACCCGCGAACGCATCGCCAATGCGGGCATCGCGCTGGGGTTGCCCAAAATCACCATCGTCGGGATCGCCGCAAAACTCGGCATCAGCCATATGGCGCTCTACAGCACGTGCCGAGTCGTTCAGGGTCCTGGCGCGGCAATGGGCGTGGCAGCCCGATCGGCTCGGGCCGAGCCGCGATGGCAGGCCAGCATGCCGGCTCAGGGCCTGCTCGCCCGACGGCCCATCCAAGATGCAACGCCGTTCTGCCTCGCGGCTCCCGCGTCGCTTTAGGCCTGGCCGGCGGCCGCGGCGAGGTCCCGGCTCAGCCCGAAACCCTGCCCCGGGATCGAGGCGAGCAGCGCCTTCGTATAGGGATGCTGCGGCTGGCCGAAAACCTGGCCGATCGGCCCGGTCTCGACCACCTCGCCATTCTTCATCACAGCCACGAGATCGCAGACCTGCGCCGCGACGCGCAGATCATGGGTGATGAAGACGATCGAGATTCCCAGCCGTTGGCGCAGCTCGGCGAGCAGCGCGAGCACCTGCGCCTGCACCGAGACGTCGAGCGCCGACACCGGCTCGTCCGCCACCAGCACATCGGGCTCCAGCGCCAGGGCCCGGGCCAGGCCGATGCGCTGGCGCTGCCCGCCGGAAAATTCGTGCGGGTAGCGATCGGTCGCGGCGGGATCGAGCCCGACCAGGGCGAACAGCTCCGCCGCCCGCGCCAGCGCCTGGCTGCGGGCCATGCCATGCACGATCAGCCCCTGGGCGACCAGCTCGCCCGCCTTGCGCCGCGGGTTGAGCGAGGCGAAGGGGTCCTGGAAGACCATCTGGATATTCCGGGTCTCGGCGCGCATTTCGGCCCGCGTCAGCCCCGCGAGATCGCGGCCGTTCAGGCGGATCTCGCCGCCATCGGGGTCGATCAGCCGCACCAGGCAGCGGGCCAGCGTCGATTTTCCGGAGCCGGATTCGCCGACGATGCCGAGCGTCGCGCCGCGCGGCAGCACCAGCGAGACATCCTTCACCGCATGGGTGACGCGCTGGCCGCGGCCCAGAAAACCGCCTGTGCGATAAGTCTTGGAGACATGCGCCATCGTCAGGATCGGCTCGCTCGCCAGCGGCCGCGGCGGCGGCGCCTTCAGCGGCGGCACGGCGGCGATGAGCTGCCGCGTATAGGCGTGCTGCGGCGCGTTCAGCACCGCATCGGCGCTGCCCGTCTCCACCACCCGGCCCTGGCTCATCACCGCGACCCGGTCGGCGATCTCCGCCACCACGCCGAAATCATGGGTGATGAACAGCACGGCCGTTCCCTTGCGCCGCTGCAGATCGCGGATCAGCGTCAGGATCTGCGCCTGCGTCGTGACGTCGAGCGCCGTCGTCGGCTCGTCGGCGATCAGCAGGCGCGGGTCCAGGGCCAGCGCCATGGCGATCATCGCGCGCTGGCGCTGCCCGCCCGAGAGCTCGTGCGGATAGGCCTTGGCCGCCTTCTCCGGCTCGGGGATGTTCACCTCGGCGAGCAGCGCCAGCACCCGCGCGCCGATCTCCGCGCGCGAGAGCCGGGTATGGGTCTCGAACATCTCGCCGATCTGGTCGCCGATGCTGCGCAGCGGGTTCAGCGCCGTCATCGGCTCCTGGAAGATCATCGCGATGCCGGCGCCGCGCACCTTGCGCATCTCCGCCTCGCTGATCCCGGCGAGATCGCGGCCCTCGAACAGGATGCGCCCCGCCGCGATCGTCACGCCCTGCGGCAGCAGCCGCATGATCGCATTGGCGGTCATCGATTTGCCGGAGCCGGATTCGCCGACGACGCAGAGGATCTCCCCGGCCGCGACCGACAGCGAGACCTCCTCCATCGCATGGGGCCGGTCGGCGCCTTCGGGCAGGCTGACGCTGACGCTCTCGAGGGTGAGGATCGGCTTCATCGGCCCTTCAGCCTCGGATTGAGCGCGTCGTTCAGCCCCTGCCCGACGAGCGAGACGGCGAGCACGGTGATCAGGATCGCCACGCCGGGGATCGCCGAGACATACCATTGCACCCGCAGCACATCCCGGCCGATGCCGATCAGATTGCCCCAGGATGCGACATTCGGGTCCGACAGCTTCAGGAAGGCCAGCGCGCTCTCCAGCAGGATGGCGATGGCCATCACGACGCTGGCATAGACGATGACCGGCGGCAGCGCATTGGGCAGGATCTCGCCGAAGATCAGCTTCGCGTCGCGCAGCCCGAGCGTACGCCCGGCCTGGACGAATTCGCGGCTGCGCAGGCTCAGGAACTCGGCCCGGGTCAGCCGCGCGGAAGCCGGCCAGGAGACGATCCCGATCGCGACCGTCACCGTCGCCAGCGTCGAGCCGAACACCGCCACCAGCACCAGGAGCAGCAGGAAGTTCGGCAGCGTCTGGAAGGCCTCGGTCACGCGCATCAGCAGCGTGTCGACCCAGCCGCCATAATAGCCCGCCAACGCCCCGACCGTGATGCCGATCAGGATCGAGATGGTCGTCGCCACCAGGCCGATCAGCAGCGAGATGCGGGCTCCGTGGAAGATCTGCGCGGCGATGTCGCGGCCGGAATTGTCGGTTCCGAGCGGAAAGCGCGGGTTCTCGAGCGGCCAGAGCAGCGGCCGCCCCGCCAGCGCCAGCGGATCGCGCGGATAGAGCCAGCCGGCGCTGATCGCCGCGGCCAGGACCAGGAGCAGCAGCAGCAGGCCGATCACCGCGGATGGGCTGCGCAGATAGAGCCTCAGCACCTGCATCGCTCAGCTCCCCGTGGTGATGCGCGGATCGAGCCGCGCATAGAGCAGGTCGACGATGAAATTGACGATGATGACCAGCAGCGCCGACATGAAGACGATGCCGAGCAGCGTGTTGAGATCGCGCTGCACCACCGATTCATAGGCGAGGCGGCCGAGCCCCGGCAGCGAGAACACGCTCTCCACCACCACCGATCCGCCCAGCATCGTCCCGGCCTGCAGGCCGATCAGCGTCACCATCGGCAGCAGCGCGTTGCGCAGCACGTGCTTGACCACCACCCGCGTCTCGTCGAGCCCCTTGGCGCGCGCCGTGCGCACGAAATCCAGGTTCAGCACCTCCAGCATCGAGCCGCGCATGATCCTGAGATAGATCGCGAGGTAGAACAGGCCGAGCGTCAGCGTCGGCAGCAGCAGATGCCGGGCGATGTCGAGCGTCCGGCTCAGCCCGCTGCGGCTCACCGTGATGTCCTCGAAGCCGCCCGCCGGCAGCCATTGCAGCCTGATCGCGAAGACGACGATCGCCATCAGCCCGAACCAGAAGGTCGGCATCGCATAGAAGATCAGTCCGAGCGTCGAGATCAGCGTATCCTGCCAGCGATTGACCCGGCGCGCCGCCAGCACGCCGAAGACGATGCCGAAGAAGAAGGCGAAGGAGAGCGAGGCCGTCATCAGCAGGATCGTGGCCGGCAGCCGCTCCAGGATCACGGTCGCGACCGGCTTGCCGTAGATCGCGGAGAAGCCGAGGTCGAAGCGCACCAGCCGCCAGAGATAATTGGCGAGCTGCGCCCCGACCGAGAGGTCGAGCCCGTAGAATTCGCGCAGCTGTTTCGCGGTCGCGGCATCGCCGCCGCCCATCTGCGCCATCATCGCGTCGACCGTGTCGCCCGGCGCGAGCTGGAGCAGCAGGAACACCCCGATCAGGATCAGGAACAGGGTCGGGATCGAGGCGGCGAGCCGCCGCCCCGCCAGGGCTAGGACGCGCATCGCAGAGCCGGCCGCACGGGTGAAGACATCGTCACGAGATTTCGTCCTGCCTTGTCACGAGCCGCGGCCGCCTCCCCGCTCATTCGGCCAACCACAGATCGTGCCAGGAGGCGGAGCCCCAGCGCGGCGTGTTCGAGTGATTGCGGGCCTTGGCGCTGATCGCGGTGAGGAAGATCTGCTCGATCGGCGTCCAGATCGGCAATTCGCTGTTCGCCCGCCGCACGAAGTCGCCATAGAGCGCCTTGCGCTTGGCGGCATCGACCTCGGTCGCGGCATCGTCGATGATCTTGTCCATCGTCTCGTCGGTCCAGCCCCATTGATTGGTCCAGGGCGCGCCCACCGGCTGGCCGGACCGGTACCAGACCGTGGTCGAGACGGCCGGATCGTTGCGATACTGGTGCCAGCCCGAGGCCAGGTCGAAATTATGATCGGCATAGACCGACTTCAGGAAGCCGCCGCCATCATTGCGGACGATCTCGATCCTGATCCCGACTTCGGCGAGCGATTGCTGGATGAAGGTGGCGAAGAGCGAGATATCCTCGCCCCAGGGCGCCGGCAGGAGCCGCAGGGTGAAGCGCGTGCCGCCGGCGCCGGGCTTGAACCCGGCCTCGTCCAGCAGCTTGATCGCCACCGCCTTGTCATAGGGATATTGCGGGCCGTTGTCGGCGGGATAGAAATCGGTCGAGACCGAAGGGATCGGCCCGGTGCCGCGCTTGGCGAAATCGCCGAGGAAATTCTCGATGAAGAAGGGGATGTTGAGCGCATGCGCGATGGCGCGGCGCACCCTGATATCCGCGAGCTCCTTGCGCCGGAAGTTGAACTCGATCGTGTTGGTGCGGGCATTGCCTTCATTGCCCTTGGTCGAGACGATGAAGCGCGGATCCTTGCCGAGCCGCGCGAGGTCGGAGATCGTCAGCCCCGAGAACGGGCTGTAATGGATCTGCCCGGCCTCCATCTGCGCGGCGGCGGCCGAGCGGTCGGTCACCACCCGCCAGACGATCCGGTCGAGATAGGGCGCGTTCGGCCGCCAGTAATTGGTGTTGCGGTCGGCGATGACGTATTGGCCGCGCTCATATTGCACGAATTTGAACGGGCCCGTCCCGACCGGCGCCAGATTGACCGGGTTCTGCCGGATATCGCCCTTGCCCTCGTAGAGATGGCGCGGCGAGATGTAGCCGAGATCCGGCAGGGCGCGCAGCAGCAGGGGCAGCGGCATCGGCCGCTCATAGCGGAAGATCGCGGTGTGCGGGTCGGGCGTATCGACCGCGGTGAGGAAGAGCTGCAGGGTCGATCCGTAGTTCAGGATCTTCTTCCACATCTCCATCGCGGTGAACTGCACATCGGCCGAGGTGAAGTCCTTGCCGTCATGCCAGGTCACGCCCTTGCGCAGCTTGAAGGTGACGGTCTTGCCGTCCGGCGTCGCCTCCCAGCTTTCCGCCAGCACGCCGACGGTGTTGCCGGCGGAAGCGAGATCGACGAGCTGCTCCTGGATCTTGCCGCCGATGATGTAGACGCCGGTCGAGGCCTGCAGGCTCGGGTTCAGCTGGCGCTGCTCCGCCCCGTAATGCACGGTGAAGACGCCGCCCTTGCGCGGCGTCTCCTGCGCGAAGGAGCGCTGGGGGAAGAGGACGTTGGAGGCGATGGCGGCGCTGGTCAGCAGCGCGGCGCGGCGGGTCATGTCCATGGCAGTCTCCTTGCTGGGTCGCGCTGGCTCAGGCGGTCTGGGGAATGAAGCTGACGATGATGCCGTTGGCCGCATGGGCCGGGGCGCTGACGGCCGCGCCATGCGACACGCCGGTCGCGGCCAGGGCCCGGCCGGCGGCCGCGATGTCCGAGGTCGCCAGCACCAGAGCCACCGCCCCCTCCGGCGCCGCGCCCTGGCGCACCGCGTCGGGATAGCGCCTGGCGAAGCCGGCTGCGTCGTAGAACAGGAAATCGGCGCGGGTGCCGCCCGATGCGACGCGATGCGCGTCGCCTTCGGCCATGGCAGGCCGGTCGATCAGCCGGCCGAGCTGCGCCGCCGCCGCCGCGGGATCGCCGGTCAGCACCTCGATGCGCAGGATGCGCTGCGTGCCGTTGGCATGCCTCTGCCAGGCGGGCACCCAGACCGCGTCGCGGGTCAGATGCTCGCAGGCGAAGATGCGGATGCCGCCCGGCGCCTGGTCCAGCGGCCAGCGGAAGACGTTGAAGCGCGCTTCGCCGACGGCGCCGCCCGGCAGATCGACGGGGCGCCCGAAATGCACCGGCCCATCCGCGTCGAAGCCCTGTGCCTGCACCTCCTTGGCGCCGGCGGCCGCATCGTCGGTGGTGAAGGCGATGCGCTCCACCCCCTCGCGCTGGCGCAGGAAATCGCGCATCGGCTTGTTGTGCTCCGTCTCGGCGAGGATGCCGAGCAGCTCCACATAATCCTCGCCGAACATGATCGTGTAATTGCCGGAGCCGAGATGCGGCGAATGCGTGCCGCGAGGCGAAACGGTGAAGCCGAGCCGGCGCCAGGTCTCGGCGGAGGCGTCGAGATCGCGCACCGTGACCATCACATGATCGACGCCGAGGACATGTTTGAGCGGCATGGCGGTTCCCTCATCGGGGCGATCCGGCTCCGCTTCGGGGCCGGTGCCTCAGGCTAAGCGATCTCCCGGCGGAGACAACCGCCTGGAAATTGCGGCCGCCAAGCAAGCACGCTGAGAAAATGATTTCAAGAGAATGGCGGCATCTCTCGTATATCAGAATATTTTGCTGCCGCAGGCTCCAGAATGAGTAACAATCACTCCCTTCATCGCGATCTGGCGCAATCTGTCGCTTGTCAACCGGCCGGCCTCCGATGCACGATGCAAATCATCGGCCACAGCCTGCCGCGTGGCCTGTCCGAGACCGTCGAGGCCTTCACCGATGAGCGACCCGTCCAGCGTCACCTGGCCGCCCTCCCTCTGGGCTGCGACCGCGCCCCCGGGCCCGGAGCTGCCGAGCCTGTCCGGCGACGTCCAGGCCGATGTCGTGGTCATCGGCGGCGGCTTCACCGGCCTGTCCACCGCCATCCACCTGCGCGAAGCGGGCAGCGAGGTGGTGGTGATCGAGGCGGCCGAGCCCGGCTGGGGCGCCTCGGGTCGCAATAACGGCCAGGTCATCCCGACGCTGGCCGGCCATGATCCCTCGGCGATGGTGAAGCGGCATGGCGAGGCAGGCGAACGCTTCAACGCGTTGCTGCGCGATTCCGCCCAATATCTCTTCGAGACGATCCGCAAATACGACATCGCCGCGGAGGCCGAGCAGGCGGGCTGGGTCCAGCCGGTGCATTCGCCGGGGCGGTTCAGGCTGGCGGAGAAGCGTGTGCGCGAATGGTCGGCGATCGGTGCCCCGGTCGAGCTGCTCGACCGCCAGGCGACGGCGCAGATGCTGGGCAGCGAAGCCTGGTTCGGCGGCTTCTGGAACCGGACCGGCGGCCATATCAACCCGCTCGCTTTGACGCGCGGGCTGGCGAAGACCGCGCTCGGGCTCGGCGCCGCGATCTATGCACGCTCCCCGGCACGCTCGATGACGCATGAAAACGGCCGCTGGAACGTGAAGACGCCGGCCGGCCGGGTGACGGCCCGCGCGCTGGTGCTCGCGACCAATGCCTATACCGGGGAATTCGAGCCGGGCCTGGCGCCGGAGGTGGCCAGCGAGGTCATCCCGGTCCTGTCCTGGCAGATGGCGACGCAGCCGATCAGCGACAATATCGCCAAGACGATCATTCCCGGCCGCCAGGCTATGTCCGATACGCATCGCGAGCTGTATTTCGCCCGCTGGGACGCCCGCAACCGCCTGGTCACCGGCGGCGCCGCGGTGTTTCCGGGAGCGGGCGGCGCCAATCTGCGCCCCGCCGTCGCCGAGCGTCTCAAGCGGCTCTGGCCGCAGCTCGGCGAGATCGGCTTCGACTATGTCTGGTCGGGCTATATCGGCATGACGCCGGATAATCTCCTGCAGCCGCAGGTGCCGGGCTATCCCCGGATCCACCGGCTGGGGCCGGACGCCTATGGCTGGGTCGGCTGCAATGGCAGGGCCGTGGCCCTGTCCGTCTCGCTCGGTCGCGAATTGGCGCGCGCCACGCAGGGCGCCGCCATCGAGACGTTGGGCCTGCCGCTCTCGGAGCCGAGGCCGCAGCCGCTGCGCGGTCTGGTCAGGCGGATCGCGCCGCTGGCGCTACCGCTTTATCGGCGGCTGGACGCCGCCGAGATCTGATCAGCGCGTGGCGCGGCGCGTGCTGCGCACGACGGTCGGCGCGGTGATCGCGCCGGCTGCGCCGCCCACAACGGCTCCCACGGGTCCGGCGACGACGGCTCCGGTTCCAGCGCCGACCGCAGCACCCCCGACCCGCTGTTCGACCGTGTTGCAGGCGCCGAGTGCCAGAGCGGCAGTCGCGAGGAGGACGAAGGTGGGAAGCTTGCTGGTCATGGGATGCGGCTCTCGGTGAAGGTGCTGCGTGAACGCCGCGCCCCCGCGCTTGTTCCGGCGGAGACGGCGCGGGCGACGCCATGACGGGGCCGCTTTTCGCTTGCGATCCTTGCAGAAATCCGTATACAGCGCCCATCGCATCAGCCGCACCATTCGCGTGGGCGATGAGGGCCGGTTCGCCGGTTCGCGTCGCGCGGTTTAGTTTTTGCCCGATTCGCTGGCGTAGGCGGATCGACGGAGTTGAGACCGATGAAGATCCGCAATTCGCTGAAGTCGCTGCGCGCGCGCCATCGCGACAACCAGCTCGTGCGCCGCAAGGGCCGCGTCTACATCATCAACAAGGTCCAGAAGCGCTTCAAGGCGCGCCAGGGCTGAGTGCGCCGCGGCCTTCGGGCTGCATCGCGACGGATTGAACGGGTTGGCGGGGCGCCTTGCGGCGTATCCCGCCTTTTCGTCGTGGCGGCCTCGCATCGCTGTGAATTGACGGCGGCCATCCTGCCGATACACTGCCCGCCATGACCTCATCGCGCCCGACTTCGCAGGCTTCCATCCTGCTGATCGCGTTCCTCTCCCTCGCGCTCGGCGCGGCCGGAGCGCGCGCCCAGAATGCGACGCCCGCCCCGGTCGTTCCGCCGCCCATCGACCGCGACGACAACCCCTCGGCCGCCCGCCCGCCGGGACCGCAGCGCGGCCCTGCCGCCACGCTGGACCGGTTGTTCGAGCGGCTCGCCGCGGCCAAGGACGAGGCGGAGGCCAAAGGCATCGCCAATCTGATCCAGCGGCGCTGGGCCAGATCGGGCTCGGACACGGCCGATCTGCTGATGACGCGGGCGCAGACCGCCCTGCGCGGCAAGCAGACCGAGCTCGCCATCGAACTCCTCGATCGCGTCATCAGCCTGGAGCCGGGCTGGGCCGAGGCCTGGAACCAGCGCGCCAACGCACTCTTCCTGGCGGGCGACCCGATCCGCTCGCTGCTCGACATCGGCGAGGCGCTGAAGCGGGAGCCGCGGCATTACGGGGCGATGATGGGGCTCGGCACCATCCTGCGGCAGCAGGGCGACGACAAGCGGGCGATGGTCGCCTTCCGCCGCGCCCTCGAAATCTACCCGCAGCTCGAGGCGATCAAGGATGCGGTGGAATCGCTGAAGGTCGAGGTCGACGGCCGCGACGCGTGAGCGCATCGCGGCCCCGCGACGAAACCGGCGCGGGGTTTTCCTCGTAAAGCCTGCATGCTGATCCGTATCACCCTCGTCCTCATCCTCCTGGCCGCCGCCGCGCTGATCCTGCGCAGCGAATGGATCGGTCGGGAGGTCGCGCGCGCCCATCCGCCGGAAGGTCGCTTCGCCTCCGTCCCCGGCGGCCGCATCCATTATGTCGAGCGCGCGCCGTCCGGCGAGTCGCGCGGCACCGTGGTGCTCGTCCATGGCGCCTCCTCGAACCACGCCGATCTCCTGGCGACGCTCGGCCCCGAGCTCGGCCATTACAGGATCATCGCCGTCGATCGGCCGGGCCATGGCTGGAGCGACAGGCTGCAGGGCGATGCGATGGCCGATCCCGCACGCCAGGCGGCGGCGCTGATGCAGGCGCTGGACCAGCTCGCGCCGGAGCGCTTCGTGCTGGTGGCGCATTCACTCGCCGGCGCGCTCTCCACCCGGATCGCGCTGGACAGGGCCGACCGCCTGCAGGGGCTGGTGCTGCTCGGCGCCGTCACCCATCCCTGGCCGGGCGGCATCGCCTGGTATCATCACGTCACCTCCTGGCCGCTGATCGGCCCGCTCTTCACCCGCCTCGTCGCTTTGCCGGCGGCGAGCTACCTGCTGGAGGACGGGGCGCGCAGCGTGTTCGCGCCGCGGCCGATGACGCAGGGCTATGTCGAGGAGGGCGATATCCGCCTGCTGCTCCGCCCGGCCGTGTTCCGCGCGAATTCGCAGGACATCAAGGCGACGCTGGATTTCGTCACGGAGCAGGCGAAGCGCTATGATGGGCTTCGGGTCCCGGTGGTGGCGATCACCGGCGACAGCGACAGCGTCGTCTCGCCGACCATCCATTCCGCCACCATCGCGCGGCAGGCGCCGGAGGGGCGCTTCGTGCTCTTGCCCGGCGTCGGCCACATGCCGCACCACGCCGCGCCGGAGATCGTCATCGAGGCGATCGACCAGATGGCGGGTCCGCGCTCCGGCCTGGCGCGCAACTAGGCGCGCGCTTCACGCCTGTTCGACATGCTCTTTCTGGACGAAGGCGATGCGCACCATGTTGGTCGCGCCCGGCGTGCCGAAGGGGACGCCGGCGACGACGATGATCCGGTCCCCGAGTTCGGCGAATTTTTCGCGGACCGCGAATTTGCAGGCCCGCGCCGCCATGTCGTCGATATCGGAGGCATCCTTCGTCACCACCGCGTGCACGCCCCAGACCAGCGTGAGCTGCCGGGCCGTGCTGCGATTGGGGGTCAGCGCGATGACGGTGGCATTGGGCCGCTCGCGCGCGATGCGGAAGGCGGTCGAGCCCGACGAGGTCCAGGCCGCGATCGCCCTGAGCTTGAGCGCATCGGCGATCTCATGCGCCGCCTTGGCGATGGCGTCGGCCCCGGTGGCTTCCGGCTCGGCCCGCTGGGCCTCGAGGATCGAGCGATAGACCAGCTCGCTTTCGACCTCCTCGGCGATGCGGTTCATCATCGTCACCGCCTCGATCGGATATTCGCCGGCGGCGCTCTCGGCCGAGAGCATCACCGCATCGGCGCCCTCGAACACCGCCGTCGCGACATCCGACACCTCGGCCCGCGTCGGCACCGGCGCGGTGATCATGCTCTCCAACATCTGCGTCGCGATCACCACCGGCTTGCCCTTGCGCCGGGCCATGCGGGTGATGCGCTTCTGCGTGCCCGGCACCTTCTCGATCGGCATCTCCACGCCGAGATCGCCGCGCGCCACCATGATCGCGTCGGAGGCGTCGATGATCTCCTCCAGCCGGATCACCGCCTGAGGCTTCTCGATCTTGGCGAGCGCCAGAGCGCGGCCGCGGACGATCTTGCGCAGATCGGCCATGTCCTCCGGGCGCTGCACGAAGGACAGGGCGATCCAGTCGACCCCCGCCTCGGCCGCGGCCTCTGCATCGGACCGGTCCTTGTCGGTCATCGCCGAGACGGGAATGGTGGTGTCGGGCAGGCTGACGCCCTTGCGCGACGACAGCTTGCCGCCCACCGTCACCTTCGTCACCGCCTGCTCCGGGCTCGCCGTCTCGACGACGAGGCGGATCTTGCCGTCGTCGAGGATCAGGCTGTGCCCGGGCTCCAGCGCCATCAGGATTTCGGGATGGGGCAGATGGACCCGCCTGGCATCGCCGGGAGCCGGATCGGAATCGAGCACGAAACGGGCGCCGTTCTCGAGGCTGACGAAGCCCTCGCCGCCGAACTGGCCGACCCGCAGCTTCGGCCCCTGCAGATCGGCGAGGATGCCGACCGGGCGCTTGAAGCGCGTTTCCAGCGAGCGCAGCATCGCGACCCGCTCGGGCAGCGTCTCGCGCTGGGTGTGGCTCATATTGATGCGGAACACGTCGACGCCGGCGGCGAACAGCTTCTCGCACATTTCGACCGTGGCGGAGGCGGGGCCGAGCGTGGCGATGATCTTGATCCGGCGTTCGCGCTTCATCTCTGCTCCCTCACGGCCGCGGCGCGGCGCCGGTGTTGTCGGTCAGCTGGATCGTCCAGCTCTTCTGTTCGCCGGTATCGACTTCGAAGAAGCCGGCCCGCTCATAGCCGCGCGCCAGGCAATCCTCGATGCCGCGGATGGTGAATTCCTTGTTGCGGGTGCACATCACCGATTTGCCGGTCCACTCCCCGCCCTTGTCGTAGTCGACGGCGTGCACATAGTAGAACCGCGCCGCCAGCGTGCCCCGCAGCAGCGTCTCGCAGGCCCGGGGCGCCAGATTCCACCAGCCTTCGGTGATCCAGCCCTGCCCGTCGCGATAGCCGATGGCCACGCCGACGCGGCTGCCGGTGGTGTTGCACATCCTGAGATCGGCGAGCGCAGCCCCCGGGGCCAGCGCCAGCAGGGCCCCCAGCAGGACGGAACGGGACAGGCGGCTCATCGGCATCATCATGGCTCGATCAGGATCACGCGGCAGTCATTGACGTTGGTCAGGGTCGGTCCCGTCCGCAGAAGGTCGCCCAGCGCCGAGAAGAACCCGGTCGAATCGTTGTCCGCAAGAGATTGGGCGGGAACGAGGCCGAGCTGTTCGGCGCGTGCCAAGGTGCCGGGGTCGATCAGCGCGCCGGCGGGGTCGGTCGCCTCGCCGCCGCCGCCATCGGTCCCGTCCGTATCGCCCGACAGCGCGACGATGCCGGGCTCCCCGCCGAGCGCGATGGCGAGCGCCAGCGCATATTCCTGATTGGGTCCGCCGGCCCCCTGCCCGCGCAGGGTCACGGTCAGCTCGCCGCCGGACAGGATCGCGGCGCGCCGGCCCTCGCGCTTCAGCGCGATCGCCAGCGCGGCATGGGCGGCAGCGACGTCGCGCGCCTCGCCCTCGAGATCGGCTCCGAGATCATGCACCGCGAAGCCCGCCTGTTCGGCGGCCGCCCGCGCCGCCGCCAGCGCGTCCGAGGGCCGGGCGATGATCCGGAACTCCGTGTCGGCGAAGGCGGGATGTCCCGGCTTCGGCGTCTCGCTCGCCTCGTCCGCGAGCAGCGTGACCGCCGCCGGCGGCAGCGCCAGCCCGTAGCGGGCCACGATCTCGCGGGCCTGCGCCAGCGTCGTCGGATCCGGCACGGTCGGCCCCGAGGCGATGGCGGTCGGCTCGTCTCCCGGCACATCCGAGATCGCCAGCGTCAGCAGCCTGGCCGGTGCCGCAGCCAGCGCCAGCCGGCCGCCCTTGATCCGCGACAGCCGCTTGCGGACGATGTTCATCTCGCCGATCGGCGCGCCAGAGCGCAGCAGCGCCTTGTTGACCGCCTGTTTCTCAGCGAGGGTCAGCGCGCCGGCGGGCGCCACCCAATTGGCCGAGCCGCCGCCGGAGAGCAGCACCAGCACGAGATCATCCGCACCGGCCGATTTGGCGAGCGCGAGGGCCGTCAGCGCGCTGTCGATGCTGCCCTGATCGGGAACGGGATGCCCGGCCGCGACCATCGGAATGTGCCGGGTGCGTGTTTCGTAGCCATGCCGCGCCACCGCATGGCCGACCAGGCGGGCCGGCGGCAGGCCGGCGTCGAGATAATGCGCCTCGGCCAGCGCGGTCATGCTGCCCGCGGCCTTGCCCGCCGCGAGCAGGATCAGCCGGCCTTTTTCGGGCGGCGGCGGCAGATGCGCGGGGAGGCAGCCCGCGGGATGGGCGCGTGAGACGGCGGCGTCGAAGATCTGCCGGGCGAGGCCCCGCAGGCGTTCAGTTCGGCCCTCCTCCGTCACCAGCCTGCCCCCCGATCGCGCCAGAAGTCGGATTCATTCGACTTTCGTTGCTGATTCTTTTAAGTCGCGCCGGCGCTGGCGTCACCAGCCATTCGATTATGTAATCATACTTTTCAGAGGTCGTGCGCGTGACGTCGACGGAACTGCCAGCAGCGCCGCGCACGCCGGGTGAGGTCGAGTTCATCGCGGGCGACCCCGCGACCGGGCTGCTGCTGCTCTGCGACCATGCCAGCAATGCCATCCCGGCCGAATTGGCGGGGCTCGGCCTGCCCCCGGCCGAGCTCGAACGCCACATCGCCTATGATATCGGCGCGGCCGCGATGACCCGCGCCATGGCGGCACGGCTCGGCTGCCCCGCGGTGCTCAGCCATTTCTCGCGGCTGCTGATCGACCCCAATCGCGGCCTCGACGACCCAACTCTGGTGATGCGGATCTCGGACGGCGCGCTGATCCCCGGCAACCGCCATATCGATGCGGCGGAGATAGAGCGGCGCGTGGCGCGATATTACCGGCCCTATGACGCGGCGATCGACGCCGCCATCGCCACGGCCGTCGCGGCGGGCCACCCGCCGGCGATCGTCTCGCTGCACTCGTTCACGCCGGTCTGGAAGGGTGCGGCGAGGCCCTGGCATGTCGGCGTGCTGTGGGACGGCGAAGGGACCCTGTCGAAGCTGCTGCTGGCGGCGCTGCGGGAGGATCCCGGCCTGATCATCGGCGACAACGAGCCCTATGCCGGCGGCCTGCCCGGGGACACGATCGACCGCCATGCCCATGCGCGCGGCCTGCATGACAGCCTGATCGAGCTCCGGCAGGATCTGATCGCGACGCCGGCGCAGGCGCGCCACTGGGGCGAGCGGCTGGCCGCGCTGCTGCCGGGCTGCCTCCGCGCCTTGCCGGCGCGCAGCTGTTGAGCACTGCCATTCCCTGACCCGCAGCGGCTTGACGCGAGCCCCCGGCCGGTGCGAACCCTCCGGCCAAATTCCCCTCCCCACTTCGAAGGACATCAAGATGGACGAACCGGTTCAGGGCGACCAGCTCAAGAGCATCGTGCAGCGCATCGAGCGGCTCGAGGAGGAGAAGAAGACCATCGCCGACGACATCAAGGAGGTCTATGGCGAGGCGAAGGCCAATGGCTACGACGTCAAGGTGCTGCGCAAGGTCATCGCTATCCGCAAGCGCGACCTCAACGAGCGCAAGGAAGAGGAGGCGATCCTCGACCTCTATCTGCAGGCCGTGGGCGAGTCCGCCTGAGCCGGCGCTGCCGCTCATCACGGCGCGTGATGCCTGAAATCACGCGAATTCGCGTGGCTTCGGCGGCGCTTCGCGGCAGTCTCCGGTCAAACCAGCCCCGGAGACCGCCATGCTGCTCGTCGGAATGCTCGACAGCCCCTATGTCCGCCGCGCCGCGATCACCGGCACCCTGCTCGGCCTCGCCTTCGAGCATCGCTCGGTCTCGGTCTTCCGGCACATGGACGCCTTCCGCGCGATCAACCCGCTGATCAAGGCGCCGACCCTGGTCACCGATGACGGGCTGGTCATCAGCGATTCCAACCTGATCATCCAGCATATGGAGGATCTCGCGGGACGCTCGCTGCGCCCGGCCGAGCCGGCGGCCCGCAGCCGCGACCTCTCCTTGACCGGGATCGGCATCGTCGCCGCCGACAAGGCGGTCTCCGTCGAATATGAGCGCAAGCGGCCGGAGGCGCATCGCTACGCGCCCTGGCAGGAGCGCATCCAGGAGCAGCTCCACACCGCGCTCGACCTGCTCGACGCGGCTGCGGCCAAGGGCGAGCTCGCCGCCGGGCCGGTGCTGCGCCCGGCCGATATCGCCGCCGCCATCGCCTGGGGCTTCTGCCAGTTCGTGATTCCGGATCATGCGCCGCGAAATCGCTGGCCGGCGCTGGCGGCCCAGGCCCAGGCCTGCGAGGCGCTCGACATCTTCGCGCAATGGCCGATCGACCGCGAATGAGGCGGCGCCGGCCTCGGCTCAGTTCTGGACGAAATTCGTCGGGAGCGGCTTGACCGCCGGGCCACTGAACGAGCCGGGCTTGGCGTCGCTCGGATCGGCATGGCTGAAGCCGAGCGCCGCGGCGGGCCCCGGAGACTGGATCGCCGCGTGATGGGCGGAGGTGGCCTTGGCCCGCGTGGTCGCCACCTTGACCGGCTTGGCCTCGCTCTCAGGCCGGCTCGCCGCGGCGAAGAGCGAGTTCAGCCCGGAGCGATCGGCATCATAGGCGGCGACGATCGGCGTATGCGCCGCAGCCGCCGCGGGCCGGCTCGCGGGAACCGAGGCGAGAGCGAAAGCCGCCTCGCTGCGCTCGCGGACCGGCGGCAGCGGGTGGTTCACCGTCACCAGCCGGCCCTCGGGCTGGGCCGGCGGCTTCTCGGGCTGGCTGTAGAGGCTGGCGAGCGCGGCGGGCCGGAGCGGCGGGGCCGGCGCCTGCGTCGGCGTGCCCGCGATCACGGTCTCGACCAACGCGCCGATGGCGTCCGGCCGCCGCGGCGGCAGGGCGGCAGGCACCAGCTTGCCATCGCTCGCCGTCGCGGCCTGGAAGGCCAGGGCGCCGGCGGGTCCGGGCAGGGCCGCGATCTGCGTCGTCGGCGGCTCGGTGGCGGGGGTGCCGAGGCCGCGCGGCCTTGCGAGCGGGATGGGCGCGTCGATCAGGCGCGGGCGCCGGTCCTCGACGGCCGGCGGCGCCGGCTGCGGCGGCGGGGCGCTCGCGGCAGCGGCCGCGATCTGTGTCTCGGGCGCGGCCACCCGCGGCGCCAGGCGCTGGGTGCGCTCGCGGACCAGAACCTGCTCGACCGGCGCCACCGGCTCGCGCACCGTGGCGAAACGGTCGGCATCGTCGGAACTGCCGCTATGGGGAGCATAGGCCATGACGGTCGGCGCCGGCCGCGGCGCCGCGCGGCGCCCGCCCCGGACCGGCCTGGCATCGGCCTCTTCCTCGTCGCCGCCGAACAGGGCGGCCCACAGGCTCTTGCGCCCGGAGGAGATGATCGCCCCCTCATCGAGATCGGCCGCGGCATAGCCGGCCACGGCGCCGCCGCGCGACAGGATCTCGGCCTTGGCGAGTTCGTAATTGCCGAGAGGCTGGCCGTCCGCCGGCAGATGCACGGTCTTCTCGTCGGGGAACAGCCGCACCAGCTGGTCGCGGGTCATGCGCGGCCAGGAGCGCACCGTGCCGGCGTCGAGATGCACGAAGGGCGTATGCGCGCCGGGATAGAAGCCGACCCCGCCGCGCTGCAGCACCATGCCGGCCTCGCGGATCCGCGCCGTCGGCGTGTCGGGCAGATAGAAATCCATCGCCTTGCCGAGCATGTGCTGGCTGTGCTTGGCGACCCCGCGCGAGCGCCGGCGCAGCATCGAATTGGTGCCGGGCGAACGATAGGCCGAGACGACGTGGAAGGCCTGTTCGGAGCCGACCTTGCGATGCACCTCCCAGGCCAGGTCGAACAGGCGCGGATCCATGCGGATCGGCTCGTCGGTGCGCCAGTCGCGCAGCGCCCAGTTCAGCTTCTCCAGCCCCTCCGAGACATAGCGGCCATCGCGCCGGAAGGTGACGCTCGTCTCTTCCTTGGTGTGCATGTGCCGGATGGTGATGCTGCGCGTGTCGCCATTGGCGACGGCATCCTGGGTGCCGCGCGCCCCGAGCAGGACGACGCCGCAGCCGAGCATGCAGGCGAGACCCCGGCGCAGACCGGCCGTCAGCGTGGGCACGTGCCGTCTCGAAGCCCTGGCGTCTGTTCTGCCCAATCTGCCTGACCCGTCGCGGTGGCCGCCCGAAGCGGTGCTGTAAACGTGAACGAACAGTTGCGGAGAAGAGTTAATGCATCGTTAGCAAGCCGGCAATCCGATGCCCCCGCGCGCAACCGCCAGCGCTCGCTAGCGGCACATGGTGGCGAAACCTTGCTGGCCGGCGCGGCTAGTCGCGCTGCGCCAGCGCCTGCTTCACCAGCCGGTGGAAACCGTAGAGATCCTCATAAGTCCGGAGCGAGCCGTCATCCTGCACGACATGGGTGTTGTAGACGAGGTGGATCGGCAATGGCGTCTGCAGCTTGATCATCCGCTCGCCCGAGCCGATCATCTTCTTCAGCCGCGCCGTCGTCCATTCCGGTCCCAGCACCTGGTCGGCTAGCATGAAGGGCTCGTTGACCCGCACGCAGCCATGGCTGAAGGCCCGCCGCTCATTCGCGAACAGCCGGCGATTGGGCGTGTCGTGGAGATAGACGGCGTGCTCGTTCGGGAACATGAACTTGATCCAGCCCAGCGCGTTGCGTTCGCCCGGCGGCTGGCGCACCGAGATCGCATTGCCGCGGCGGGTGACGACATAGCCGCGCTTGGCCGCGTAATCCGGATCGGCCGCCAGCCCGGGCAGGAATTCCTTCTTCAGGATCGAGGGCGGCACATACCAGGACGGATTGACGATGACATGGTCCATCCGGTGCGAGAAGATCGGCGTCGGCGTCTCGGCCTTGCCGACGATGACGCGGGTCTGGTGGATCGCCGCGCCGTCGCGCAGCACGCGCAGCTGGAATTCCGGCACGTTGACCATGACATGGGTCGCGCCGAGATCGCTCGGCAGCCAGCGCCAGCGCTCCATCTGCGCGACGATGTCCCGCTCGGCATTGCTGCTGGCAGGCATGCCCAGCGCGGCGAGCGTCCGCTCCCCGAGCACGCCATTGGCCGGCAGCCCGGCCCGCTTCTGGAAGTCGAGCAGAGCGATCGCGGTGGAGCGGTCGAAGACCGGCTCCTCCGAGGGTCCGAGACCGAGCCGGGCGCGCACGAGCGGCACCCGCGCATCGCGCATGCCGAGCTTCAGCGCCGGCCCGCCGGGAATGCGCACCAGCGGCGTGTCGTCCTGATGCTCGCGCAGCTCCGCGAGCTTGGCCTTGAGCCGCCGATAGCCCTCATGCGGCGGATTATAGGCGGCGAGCGCCGCGCCCGGATCGGCGGCGGCGGTCAGTTCGGACAGGACTTCGGTAGCCGAGGGCAGCGACAGGGTCGGCGTCAGCAGCATGGAGAGCCGGCGCGGCTCGATCCGCGCGCCGCGCGCATCCCTCGCATAGAGCACAGCGAGCGCCGAGAGCCTGACATCGGCCTCGGCCAGGCTGCCGCGGTCGCTCGCCTCGAAGACCGGCAGCGGATAGTCGGACGGCCGCAGCCCGTCATCGCCGGCGCGGCCGAGCTGGCCCACCAGCTTCAGCGCCGCGGCGCTCCAGCCCTTGCCGTCGATCCAGAACGGCTTGTTGCCGTTGGCCTCATAGGCGGCGCGGATATCGGCGCGCTCCCGCTCCGAGAGCCGCGCCAGCGACAGCGCCTCGTCCTGGCGCTCTGTAATGGCATCGGCGAGATCGGTGGCGGCCGGCAGCTCCACCACCACCGCCGGCAGCTCCGGCGGCGGCAGCAGGATCTCCACCGGCAGGGCTGCGCGCTGCGGCGCCGGGGGCGGCGCGGCCGGCAGCGGGCTGAGTTCGGGATCGGCGTCGGGCATCTCGACCGCCGGAATGTCGAGGCTCTGCACAGGCTGCGCGCGGGCCTCGACCGCCGGGCTGTCGTCGACACCCTGCGTGGCGGCCGGCTTGATTTCCAGCGCCGAGAGCCCGGTCTCGGGCTGCTGCGTCGGCGCAACCGTCCCGGTGACGATCTCGCCGCCGATCGGGGCGCCCTGGCCCCGCGCCACGACGTCGCTGTCGAGGATCAGCAGCTCCGGCGGCTCCGGCAGCACCAGCCCGGGCAGCTCCGGCGCAGGCAGGGGCTGGGCCTGAGCGAGCCCCTGTCCCAAGGCGAGCGCCAGGATGGAAGCGGAGAGCAGGCTCGCCCTGTGGCGCGGACTCATGCGGATTCCCCAGACTAGGCCGATGGCAGGAGAACTGCGCGCATCGACGTGTTTCGGCAAGATGCGGCGGCGCAACAGCGGCCGCAATTCACTGTCGCGGCTTCAGGCCGCGTCTCCCTCATCGGCGGCACCGGCCTCGATCAGCCCGTAATCCTTGAGCTTGCGATAGAGCGTCGAGCGCCCGATCCCGAGCTTGCGCGACACCTCCGACATGTGGCCGCGATAATGCGCCAGCGCGAATTTGATGATCTCGCGCTCCAGCTCGTCGAGCGTGCGCATGTCGGATCCGGCGATCAGGTCGAGCGCATTGGGGTCGCGCACCGGCATCTGGATGATGCGCGGGCTGTCCTCGCGCGGCTCCAGCCGCACGGATGCGGCGGGAGCGGGCGGGATCCGCACGTCATACCCCTCCATCTGCGCCGCGATCTGCGGGAATTCGGCGACCGTCAGCTCGTCGCCATCGGCGAGCACCACGGCGCGGAACATCGCATTCTCGAGCTGGCGCACATTGCCGGGCCAATCATAGGAGCCGATCAGGCTCAGCGCCTCGGCCGCGATGCCGCGGATCTTCTTGCCCTCCTCCGCCGCGAACCGGGCGAGGAAGCCGCGGGCGAGGTCGGGAATATCCTCGCGCCTCTGCCGCAGCGAGGGCAGCGTGATCGGGAAGACGTTGAGCCGGTAATAGAGATCCTCGCGGAAGCCGCCGGCCTTGACCTGGTCGAGCAGGCTGCGATTCGTCGCGGAGATGATGCGGATGTCGACGCGGACGGATTTCTTGCCGCCGACCGGATCGACCTCGCCCTCCTGGATCGCGCGCAGCAGCTTGACCTGCGCGTCGAGCGGCAATTCGCCGATCTCGTCCAGGAAGAGCGTGCCGCCATGCGCCTCGACGAATTTGCCGACATGGCGTTCGGTGGCGCCGGTGAAGGCGCCCTTCTCATGGCCGAACAGGATGGATTCCACGAGGTTGTGCGGGATCGCCCCGCAATTCACCGTGACGAAGGGCCGTCCCTTCCGATCGCTGGAGCCCTGGATGGCGCGGGCCAGCACCTCCTTGCCGACGCCCGATTCGCCCTCGACCAGGATCGGGATGTTGGATTTCGCCGCGCGCTCCGCCAGCCGCACCACCCGCGCCATGTCGGGGCTCTTGGTGGCGAGGTCGCGGAAGCCGAGCTGCCCGGCCGCCCGGCGCTTGATGTGCCGCAGCTCGTGCTCGAGGGCGCCGAGCTTCAGCGCGTTCTTCAGCGAGATCTGCAGGCGCTCGGCGCCGACCGGCTTCACCACGAAATCGACCGCACCCGCCCGCATCGCCGCGACGACGGTCTCGATCGAGCCGTTCGCGGTCTGCACGATGACGGGCGTCTCCACCCCCCGCTCCCGCAGCGCCGCCAGGACGCCCATGCCGTCCAGCTCGGGCATGACGAGGTCGAGGATGATGGCGTCGCAGGGCTGTCCATCCTCCATCGCCCGCAGCGCGTCCGCGCCGCTCTCTGCAGTCCTGACATCGTAGCCGCTGCGCTTCAGCATGGCGTCGAGCAGGCGGCGCTGGACAGGATCGTCGTCGACGACCAGGACGGTTGCGGTCATGAATCCTCGGGAGGCAGGCCAGGTTTCGCGGAATCAGTGTTCCGTTCTGGTGCATCCTTGGTCAGAACAGTTAAGCGGCGCTTAAGCGCAACAGCCCGGCGCAAAGCGCCTGCGCCCACCCCCGCCGCGATTGATCCGCGGAGCGGCGCCGCGCATATGAGATCACGAAGCCTTGCAGCCCGGGCAACGCAGGGGCATCCGAGAGGAAGCGCGCGAGATGACGATGGCCGACACGCGAAGGAACGGGCGCCGGGCGCGCGCTGCCGCAAGCGAAAGCGCCGCCCGCAGCGCCGCGGCGCTGGGCCCGCTGCCGGAATGGGATCTGAGCCATCTCTATCCCGGCATGGATTCCGCGGCCTTCACCGCCGATCTCGCCCGGGCGCTCACCGAATCGCAGCGCTTCGCCGCGCTGTATCGCGGCAAGCTCGCGGCGCTGGCGGAACGCGAGGATGCGCCCTCCATGCTCGGGCAGGCGATCGCCGAGTTCGAGCAGCTCGACGATCTGATCGGCCGCATCATGTCCTATGCCGGCCTCGTCTATTCCGGCGATACGACCGACCCGCAGCGCGCCAAATTCTACGGCGACACCCAGGACCGGATGACCGCGGCCTCGACCGAGCTGCTGTTCTTCGGGCTCGAGCTCAACCGCATCGATCTCGCCACCATGGCGCGGATCACCGCCCATCCGCCGCTCGCGCATTGGAAACCCTGGCTCGACGATCTCGCCAAGGACAAGCCGCACCAGCTCGACGACAAGATCGAGGAGCTGTTCCACGAGAAATCGGTCACCGGCCGCGCTGCCTGGAACCGGCTCTTCGACGAGACCATCGCCTCGCTGCGCTTCAAGCCCGAAGGCGAGGAGCTGACGCTCGAACTCACGCTCAACAAGCTGCAGGACAGCGACGGCGCCGTGCGCAAGGCCGCGGCCGATGCGCTGAGCGAGGTCTTCCGCACCAATCTGCGCACCTTCGCCCTGATCACCAACACCTTGGCCAAGGACAAGGAGATCTCCGACCGCTGGCGCAAATTCGAGGATGTCGCGGATTCCCGCCACCTCGCCAACCGCGTCGAGCGCGAGGTGGTCGACGCGCTGGTCCTGGCGGTGCGCGAGGCCTATCCGCGGCTCTCCCACCGCTATTACAGGCTCAAGGCGAAATGGTTCGGCCGCGACCAGCTCGATTTCTGGGACCGCAACGCGCCTTTGCCCAAGGTCGAGCAGCGTACCATCCCTTGGGCGGAGGCCCGGGACACGGTGCTCGATGCCTATGGCGCCTTCTCCCCGAAAATGGCCGGCATCGCCCGGCGCTTCTTCGACGAGCACTGGATCGACGCCCCGGCCCGGCCGGGCAAGGCGCCCGGCGCCTTCGCCCATCCGACCGTGCCCTCGGCCCATCCCTATGTGCTGGTCAACTACCAGGGCAAGCCGCGCGACGTGATGACACTCGCCCATGAGCTGGGCCATGGCGTCCACCAGGTTCTGGCGGCGCCCAATGGCGCGCTGATGGCGCCGACCCCGCTGACCCTGGCCGAAACCGCCAGCGTCTTCGGCGAGATGCTGACCTTCCGTCGCCTTCTGGATTGGACGCAGGATCCGAAGCAGCGCAAGGCGATGCTGGCCGCCAAGGTCGAGGACATGATCAACACGGTCGTCCGGCAGATCGCCTTCTACAGCTTCGAGCGCAAGGTCCATGAGGCACGCAAGAGCGGCGAGCTGACGGCCGAGCATCTCTGCGAGCTGTGGATGAGCGTCCAGGAGGAGAGTCTCGGCCCGGCGATCAGGCTCGGACCCGGCTATGAGCCCTTCTGGTGCTACATCCCGCACTTCATCCATTCGCCCTTCTACGTCTATGCCTACGCCTTCGGGGACTGCCTGGTGAATTCGCTCTACGGCGTCTACCAGAACTCCTCCGAAGGCTTCCAGGATCGCTATTTCGCCCTGCTGGCGGCCGGCGGCACCAAGCACCATTCCGAATTGCTGGCGCCCTTCGGCCTCGACGCACGCGACCCCGCCTTCTGGCAGATCGGCCTGACGATGATCGAGGGGATGATCGTGGAGCTGGAAGGGATGGAGTAGGGGGGAATAGGCAGTGGGCAGTGGGCAGTAGGCAGTCGGGAGAAGAAATCGGCCTCTTCCGACTGCCTACTGCCCTCTGCCCCCCCTAAAACTGCAACCTGAGCCCGACCTGCGCGATATTCGCGGTATAATCCGAGCCCGGCGCCGTCGAGTTCAGCCGCTCCTGGGTGAAGCTGGCACGCACCGAGACGCTGCGGGTGAATTTATAGTCGAGCCTCACCCCATAGGTGGCGAGGTCCTCACGCAGCCCCTGCCCGTCATATTCGGTGCGCCCGAGGCTGCCGAAGCCGGTGACGATGAGGTTGCGCCGCAGCGCATGGGCGATCTCCAGCGTCGCGCGCCGCGCCGTGGTTCCCGACGACCCGGCGATGGTCGTGTCGCCGAGTTCGGAGGTGCCGCGCAGGGTCACCGTGGTCAGCGGCGTGGGCTGCCAGATCACCGCGGCGTCGCCGACGAAGCCGCGCAGATTCTTCAGCCTGTTGTCGTCATAGGCCCGGTCCTGGTAGCCGACCGAGATCTCGCCGGTGACGAGCCGCGACAATTCGAAGGTCGAGCCGACCCGCCCCGTCAGCCCGGTCGAGGAGCGGGCATAACCGCTGGAATCACGCGCCTGATCGAATTGCCGCGTGTCGGCCTCGCCCTGGATGAAGGGCCGAAGCCCCGGTGTCAGCTCGTAGGAGGCCCGCAGGCGCACGCCATATTGGGTCTGGTTGCGGTCTTTCTGGCTCAGCTTGGTGCCGTTGCTGAGGCTGGCATCCTCGTAATCGCTGCGATCGACCGAGCCGCGCAGCGTCAGCTGCAGCCGGTTGATGTCGTGGCTGATGCCGGCCGAGCCGCCATATTGGTAGATCTGCGGCCGGCCCGTGACGGCGGCGTCGAGATCGGGCGAGCCGGGGCGCTGCGTATCCAGCCGCAGCCGCGATTCCAGCAGGATGCGCGTGTCGCGCGTCGCGTCGAGCCGCAGCGAGAGCGTGCCGTCGGCATCGGGGCGCGAGGCGTCCTTGTCCCTGACATAATGGGAATAGCCGCCGCGCAGCTGGCCGCTGAGCTCATGCACGTTCCAATCCGACTGGATGCCGAGCTCGCCCTCATGGCGGCTGAAGGGCGAGCCTTTACGATCGGCGCCGCTCACCCGCTGCGGGTTGGTGTCGTAGCCGACGCCGTTGGTGATCGCGGGCCGGAGCGTGATGCTGCCGACCCGCAGGCCGAGCGCGGCATAGGGATCCTCCTCCGCCGCGGCGCGGCGGCGCAGAGGCGGCGCCGGTTCCGCGACCGAGGGCAGGCCGGTGACGACGGGCTGCGGCGCCCGGAACTGTCTTTGCGTGACGCCGCGCGTCGCCGGAGCCTGGACCGGGCGGCTGGCGCGCGGCGGCTGGCGCGGCGACAGGCCGACTTGCCCCTCCGCGGCGGCGCCCGGATCGGCCGGCGTCGCCAGGCCGGTCGCAGCCTCGGGACCGGGGCGCGGCTGCGCGACATAGACCGGCGTCGCCGTCCTCAGCTGCGGGGCGCGCGCCGGCGGCGCCTGCGTCTGCGCCACGGACAGCCCGCTCCCGGACGCCGCCAGGGCGACGCCGGACAGCAACAGGATGGCGACGCGGCGGGTCACGCGCTGGCTCTGCTCCAGAAGGACCGCGCGGCCGGATGGCGCGCATGGTTAACGGATCTAGAACGAAGGCGGTTAACGAGCCGTCAATGCCGTCGCGGCACCGGGCCGCTCCAGTGGCCATGTCGCGCGCCGCCGTGCTAAAGCGCCGGCCATGACCGCAGATATCCGCGCCTCGGCGCTCCGCACCATCGCCACCGAGCGCGCCGGGCTCGATACGCTCCACGAGGCGCTGGCCAACGGCATGGGCGCAGCGTTCTCCGCCGCCGTGGAGCGCATCCGCGGCGCCACCGGCCGCGTCGTCGTCACCGGCATGGGGAAATCCGGCCATGTCGGCCGCAAGATCGCCGCCACTTTGGCCTCGACCGGCACGCCGGCGCATTTCGTCCACCCCGCCGAGGCCAGCCATGGCGATCTCGGCATGGTCCAGCCCGACGATGTCGTCGTCGCCCTGTCCTGGTCCGGCGAGACGGCGGAGCTCGCCGCCATCGTCGCCCATACCCGCCGCTTCCGCGTCGGACTGATCGCGCTGACCTCCAATGCCGACAGCGCGCTCGGGCGCGAGGCTGATATCGCGCTGGTGCTGCCGAAGGCGACCGAGGCCTGCCCCAACGGGCTCGCGCCGACCACCTCCACCACCATGCAGCTCGCTCTGGGCGATGCGCTGGCGGTCGCGCTGCTTGAGGCGCGGGGCTTCTCGCGGCAGGATTTCTTCGTCTACCACCCCGGCGGCAAGCTCGGCGCGCAGCTCAAGACCGTCGACAGCCTGATGCACAAGGGCGCCGCTCTGCCGCTGGCGGGGCTCGACGCCGCGCTCGGCGACGTCATCGCCCTGATCACCGAAAAGGGCTTCGGCTGCGCCATCCTGGTCGATGCCGAGGGCAGGCTCGCCGGTGTGGTCACCGATGGCGATCTGCGCCGCGCGCTCTCGGCCTCCGGCGCCGCCGCCACTCTGAGACGGGCGCGGGAGGTGATGACGCCCTCGCCGCGTCACGTCCCCCCCGACACGCTGGCGGTCGAGGCGCTGGAGATGGTCAACCGCCTGCGCATCACCGCGCTGATCGTCGCCGATGCCGAGCGCCGGCCGGTCGGGCTGGTGCATGTCCACGATCTGCTCAGGCTCGGCGTCGCCTGAGCCTGAACCGGCGTCAGCCCCGCTGATACAGCAGCCGCGCCCGGATCGTGCCGTCCAGCGCGCGGATCTCCCTGAGGATGTCCTTGGCCGCGGCGCCGATGCTGTCGGCCTCCATCACGACATAGCCGATCTCGCCGTCGGTCTGGTAATTCTGCGCCGAGATATTGACCTGGCGACTGGCGAAGACGTCGTTCAGCCGGCGCAGCATCCCCGGCACGTTGCGCTGCACATGGATGAATCGCGTCCCCTCCGGCCGCGGCGTCAGCTGCACCTGCGGGAAGTTCACGGCGCCGACGGTAGAGCCGATATCGGAATAATCCACCAGCTTGCGCGCCACCTCGGCGCCGATGCGCTCCTGCGCCTCCTCGGTCGATCCGCCGACATGCGGGGTCAGAATGACGTTCTCCAGCCCCTGCAGCGGCGAGACGAAGCGCTCGCTGTTTGAGGCGGGCTCGACCGGGAAGACATCGACCGCCGCTCCCGCGAGATGACCGCTGCGCAGCGCCGCCGCCAGCGCGTCGAGATCGACCACCGTGCCGCGGGAGTTATTGATGAGGTAGCTGCCGCGCCGCATCAGCGCGAGTTCGCCTGCCCCGATCATCCCCGCCGTCTGCGGCGTCTCCGGCACGTGCAGCGAGACGATATCGGCCGAGGACAGAAGCTCGCCGAGGCTGTCGACCGGCTCGGTATTGCCATGGCGCAGACGGTCGGTCTGATCATAGTAGATCACCCGCATGCCCATCGCCTCGGCCAGGGTCGACAGCTGGCTGCCGATATTGCCATAGCCGACGATGCCGAGGATCTTGCCGCGCACCTCGAAGGAGCCGTTGGCGGATTTGTCCCAGCCGCCGGCATGGGCGGCGCGCGAGCGGTCGGTGATTCGCCTCAGCAGCATCACGATCTCGCCGATCGTCAGCTCCGCCACGCTGCGGGTGTTGGAGAAGGGCGCGTTGAAGACGGGGACGCCGCGGCCGCGCGCCGCCTGCAGATCGACCTGGTTGGTGCCGACGGAGAAGCAGCCGACCGCGAACAGCCGGCTGGCCTCGGCGAACACCGCCTCCGTCAGCTGGGTGCGCGAGCGGATGCCGAGCACATGGACATCCGCCACCGCCCTGAGCAGCGCCTCGTCGCTCAGCGCCTTGGGCAGGCGCTCCATGTTGGTATAGCCGGCCTGGACCAGCAGGTCGGCGGCGGAATCATTGATGCCTTCCAGCAGCAGGACCTTGATGCGGTCCTTCGACAGGGACAGGCGCGCGTCTGGCTTCGACATGATGGGATTGCTCGAACGGGGGAGCCATGGCTATAGCCCCGCTGACGTTAGGGACAAGCCGCAAATTCGCCTTGCGGCCCTGAGCCGCGCTCACGCCTTCTCCACCAGGAGCGTCGCGCCGTCGACCGCCACGACCCGCACCGTCGCCCCCGCCAGCAGCTCCGGGCCCTTCACGCGCCAGGAGCTGTCGTCGATGCGGATGCGGCCTTCGCCGCCGGTCATCGTCGTCTCCAGCGTGAAGACCCGGCCGATCAACTGGCGGCCGCGGGCGTTCAGCCCTGTCGCCGGATCCGGCTCATCCTGCCTCCGGCGCGTCAGCATCCGCCCGATCGCGACGCTGACGACGCAGAACCCGGCGAAGACCAGCGCCGCCCCCTGCCAGGACAGTTCGGCGAAGCCGACGACCAGGCCGGTCGCCAGCGCCGCCAGCCCGAGCCAGATCAGGAAAATGCCGGGCGCCGCCATCTCGGCCGCGACCAGCACCAGCCCGAGCACGACCCAGCTCCAGCCGCCCAGCGATGCCAACCACGCCAGCATCGCCGTCAGCCGCCCGTCCGGCCTGTCGCGGGCACCGATCCGCCGCGCCGCGCCTCGACAGCCTCGTCGCCGAACACCGCCCGCGTCAGCTGGGCGATGCCGCCGACCGTCCCCGCCAGCGCCGCGGCCTCGATCGGCACGATCACCACCTTGCTGTTATGGGCGCTGGCGATCGCCCTCAGCGCGTCGGTATAGCGCTCGGCGATGAGGAAATTCGCGGCCTGGATATCGCCCTTGCCGATCGCTTCCGAGACCATCGCGGTTGCCGCCGCCTCGGCCTGGGCGGAGCGCTCGCGCGCCTCGGCATCGCGGAAGGCGGCTTCCTTGCGGCCCTCGGCGGCCAGGATCTGCGATTGCTTCTGGCCTTCCGCCTTGAGGATCTCGGCCTGGCGCAGGCCCTCGGCCTCGAGCACGGCGGCGCGCTTCTCGCGCTCGGCCTTCATCTGCCGGTTCATCGCCCCGGCGATGTCGGCCGGCGGCAGAATGTCCCTGATCTCGATGCGCGTCACCTTCACGCCCCAGGGCGAGGCCGCGGCATCCATCACCCGCAGCAGCCGCTCGTTGATCTCGTCGCGATGCGACAGGAGCTGGTCGAGATCCATCGAGCCGACGACGGTCCGGATATTGGTCATGGTCAGGGTGATCAGCGCCTGATCGAGCGACGCCACCTCGTAGCAGGCCCGCGCCGCATCGAGCACCTGGTAGAAGGCGGCGGCGTCGATGCGGACGCCGGCATTGTCCTTGGTGATCGCCTCCTGGCTCGGAACGTCGAGCAGCTGCTCCATCACGTTCACCTTGTGGCCGACCCGCTCGATATAGGGGATGATCAGCCCGAGCCCCGCCCCCAGCGTCCGGGAGTAGCGGCCGAAACGCTCGACGGTGTAATTATAGCCCTGCGGGATGGTGCGGACGCCGAGCGCGATGGTCAGGATGACCAGCGCCACCACGGCGACGACCACGATATCGAAACCCTGGAACTGCATCGCCTCGAATCCCCTGCCGCGTCGATCTCGGGCCTATGGCAACCTGACGATTGCGACAGCCTGATGCAAGCGGGCAGCGAAAGCGCGTGATCTCACCCGAAGCGCCGCGTCCGGGCAGGATCAGCCGGTCACGGGGCGCCTTCGGATCGTCCTGGCGGCGGCCGCGTCGCGACCGCCCGGATATGAGGCTCGAGGCGCGGGAGCGCCTCAGCTGCGGCCGGAGCCCACCGCGCAGCGTGGCTCAGACATATTGGCCGTGGCAATGCTTGTATTTCTTGCCGGAGCCGCAGGGGCAGGCCTCGTTGCGGCCGACCTTGCCCCAGGTCGAAGGATCGGCCGGGTCGCGCTCGACCACGGCGAGATCGCCCTCGACCGCGGCATATTGCAGGCTGGAGCCGCCGTAATCCGCCCCGAAGCCCTGGCCGCCGCCCTCCTGGGGCGGCGGCGCCGTCTCCTCGGGCGCGTCGAAGCGGACCTCGATCCGCATCAGATTGCCGGTGACCTGCTCGCGCAGACGGCCGATAAGGCTGTCGAACAGCTCGAAAGCCTCCTGCTTGTACTCGTTCAGCGGGTCGCGCTGCGCATAGCCGCGCCAGCCGACGACCTGGCGCAGATGATCGAGCGTAACGAGATGCTCGCGCCAGAGATGATCCAGCGTCTGCAGCAGCACCTGCTTCTCGACATAGGTCATCACCTCTTCGGTGTTGCGGGTGATGCGCGCGGCGTAATCCTCATCCGCGAGGCTACGGATGCGCTCGCGCAGCTCCGCATCGGCGATGCCTTCCTCCTTCGCCCATTCCTCGATCGGCAGATCGAGATTGAGGAATTGCATCACCCCTTCCTTCAGCGCGGCGGTATCCCATTGCTCGGGATAGGCCTCTTCCGGGATATGGCGGGCGACCAGATCCTCGCAGACGCCATGGCGCATGTCGTCGATCGTCTCGCGCACCGTCGCCTGGCGCATGAAGTCGCGTCGCTGCTCGAACACCACCTTGCGCTGGTCGTTCATGACGTCGTCGTATTTCAGGATGTTCTTGCGGATGTCGAAGTTGCGCGCCTCGACCTTGCCCTGCGCCTTCTCCACCGCCTTGTTGATCCAGGGATGGACGATCGCCTCGTCCTCCTTGAGGCCGAGCTTCTGCAGCATCCCGTCCATCCGGTCGGAGCCGAAAATGCGCATCAGATCATCCTGCAGTGACAGGAAGAATTTCGAGCGGCCGGGATCGCCCTGCCGGCCGGCGCGGCCGCGCAGCTGGTTGTCGATGCGGCGACTCTCATGGCGCTCGGTGCCGACGATGTAGAGCCCGCCGGCCTTCAGCACGCGCTGCTTGAAATCGGCGACCTCGGCCCGGATTTCGGCGGCGAGGCGCTCGCGCTCCGGCCCCTCCTCGACACCCGCCAGATCATGCGCGATGCGCATGTCCGCATTGCCGCCGAGCTGGATGTCTGTGCCGCGCCCGGCCATGTTCGTCGCCACGGTGATCGCGCCGGGCACGCCGGCCTGGGCGACGATATAGGCCTCCTGCTCGTGGAAGCGGGCGTTCAGCACGGCGAAGGCGCGGGACGGCTTGCCGGCGCGGGCCGCGGCATAGACCGGCTCCAGCGCCTTGGGATCGCTGAAGTCGAGCTGCTGGAAGCCTTCCTTGACCAGCATCTCCGCGACCAGTTCCGAGCGCTCGATCGAGGTGGTTCCGACCAGCAGCGGCTGGCCGCTCTCCTGCGCCGCCGTGATCTCGCGGATGACGCCGCGCACCTTTTCCTCGAAGGTCCTGTAGACCTCGTCATCCTCGTCCTTGCGGGCGACGGGGACATTGGTCGGGATCTCGACGACCTCGAGCTTGTAGATCTGGAAGAATTCGTCGGCCTCGGTCGCGGCGGTGCCGGTCATCCCGGCGAGCTTCGCATAAAGCCGGAAATAGTTCTGGAAGGTGATCGAGGCCAGCGTCGCGTTCTCGGGCTGGACGGTGACGCGTTCCTTGGCCTCCAGCGCCTGGTGCAGCCCTTCGGAATAGCGCCGCCCCGGCATCATGCGGCCGGTGAACTCGTCGATGATGACGACCTCGTCATTGCGGACGATGTAGTCCTTGTCGCGCTGGAACAGCGCATGGGCGCGCAGCGCCTGGTTGACATGGTGGACGATGGTGACGTTGACCGCGTCGTAGAGGTCGCCCTCCTTGAGCAGCCCCGCCTCGCGCAGCAGCTGCTCCATATGCTCGTTGCCGGCTTCGGTGAGCGAGACGGTGCGCTGCTTCTCGTCGACCTCGTAATCGCCCTTGACCAGCCCCGGCAGCACCTTGTCGATGGCGAGGTAGAGGTCGGATTTGTCGTCGAGCGGGCCGGAGATGATCAGCGGCGTGCGCGCCTCGTCGACCAGGATCGAGTCGACCTCGTCCACGATCGCGAAATGGTGGCCGCGCTGGGACATCTGCGCGACCTCGTATTTCATGTTGTCGCGGAGGTAGTCGAAGCCGAATTCGTTATTGGTGCCGTAGGTGATGTCGCAGGCATAGGCGGCCTGCCGGTCCTCGTCCTCGATGCCGTGTACGATGATGCCGACGGAGAGGCCGAGGAAATTATAGAGCCGGCCCATCCATTGCGCGTCGCGCCGGGCGAGATAGTCGTTGACGGTGACGACATGCACGCCCTTGCCTTCGAGCGCGTTGAGATAGGTCGGCAGCGTCGCGACCAGGGTCTTGCCTTCGCCGGTCTTCATCTCGGCAATGGCGCCTTCATGCAGCACCATGCCGCCGATCAGCTGGACATCATAGGGGCGCTGGCCGAGCACGCGCTTGGCGGCCTCGCGCACCGTGGCGAAGGCGGGGACCAGAAGATCGTCGAGCGTGGCGCCATTGGCGAGCTGCGCCCTGAACTCCGCCGTGCGGGCCTGCAGGGCCTCGTCGCTCAGCGCACTGACCTCTTTTTCCAGCGCGTTGATCGCCGCAACGCGGGGGCCGTAGCCCTTGACGCGGCGGTCGTTCGACGAGCCGAAGAGTTTCTTTGCGAGTGCGCCAAGCATGTCTGGCCTTCCGATTCGTAAGGGCAGGCGGCGCTCGACCGGCGAACCGGCACGCGCAGACCCGTTTTCATTCGATTGCGACGCGTGTTTAGACGCGCGCGAAGGCGCGGTCCAGCATCGCTTGCGCAGGCGCGCGGCGGCGTGGGCCGGTTTTTCGAGAGCGGATGTGGGGTTTGCGGCCGCCGGTTCCAAGTGATCGGGCCGCCGCAGCGTTCAGCCCCGCACAAGCCTGCGTGATCGGGCCTGAAACCGGCGCCTCTGCGCCTTGCCTTTGCCGCGTTCAACTGGCAGTGCAGCGCGCAATCGCTTTCGGTTCATTGCGAAGGGCTTAACCGATGAAATCCTCCCGTCTCGCCTGGCTGTCCCTCGGCTTCCTGCTCGCCGTCTCGCCGGCCGCACTCGCACAGGCCGACAAGGTCGTGGCGCGGGTGAACGGCATCGCCATCACCGAGCGTGACCTCGGCTACGCCGCCGAGGACCTCGGCGAGCGCCTGGCGCAGGTGCCGGAAGCCCGCCGCCGCGACGAGATGATCAACTACCTCGTCGACCTCAAGCTCGGCGCCAAGGCCGCCGCCGACGCCAAGATCGGCGAAGGTGCGGAATTCGCCGCGCGCCTCGCCTATCTCCGCGACAAGGTGATGCTCGAGGACTACATCAACCGCGAGGCCAAGAAATCGGCGACGCCGGAAGCCGCCCGCAAGCTCTATGACGAGACGCTGAAATCCCTGCCGCCCGAGGAAGAGGTCAATGCCCGCCACATTCTGGTGGAGGAGGAGGCCCAGGCGAAGGCGGTGGTCGAGCGGCTGAAGAAGGGCGAGGATTTCGCCAAGGTCGCCACCGAGCTGTCCAAGGATCCGGGTTCCGGCAAGGAGGGCGGCTCGCTCGGCTGGTTCAGCAAGGACCGCATGGTGCCGGAATTCGCCGAGGCCGCCTTCAAGCTCGACAAGGGCCAGGTCTCCGAGCCGGTGAAGAGCCAGTTCGGCTGGCACGTCATCCGCCTGGAGGACCGCCGCACCAAGCCGCAGCCGGAATTCGAGGCGGTGAAGCCGCAGATCGACCAGTATCTCGAGCGCAAGGCGCAGCAGGACATCATCCTCGCACTGCGCGGCAACGCCAAGGTCGAGCGTCTCGACCAGCCCGCCGCCACGCCCGCGCCGGCCAAGCCGGCCGAGCCGAAGAAGCCCTGACCGCGAAGCCCCGCCGCAAAGCCGCGGCGGCGGGGCCTTCCGCACATCGCCTTCGCTACGGTCGCGCCGCCCCGCTTCTTGTCTTCGTCATCAGCCTGCGGCACATCAGCCTCCCCGACAGGAGAGGCTGACATGGCTGGCAAGGATGTTCCCGTTTCCCCGCTCGCGCCCAAGCGCCAGCCGAAGGTGCCGCCGGTGCCGGGCGTTCGCTTCGCCACCGCCGAGGCCGGCATCCGCTACAAGGGCCGCACCGACGTCGTGCTGATGCTGCTCGACCAGGGCACCCAGGCCGCCGGCGTCTTCACCCGCTCGAAATGCCCCTCCGCCCCGGTCGACTGGTGCCGCGAGAACCTGGGCCAGGGTTCGGCCCGCGCCGTCGTCGTCAATTCCGGAAACGCCAACGCCTTCACCGGCCAGAAGGGCCGCGACTCCGTCAAACTGACGGCAGAGATCGCCGCCGCAGCTGCAGGATGCAAGCCGCAGGAGGTCTTCATCGCCTCGACCGGGGTGATCGGCGAGCCGCTCGACGCCGGCAAGTTCAAGGGCGTGCTCGATGATTGCGCTGCCCGCGCCGCGGACGGCCCCTGGCTCGACGCGGCCAAAGCGATCATGACCACCGACACCTTTCCCAAGGCGCTGTCGCGCAAGGCGAAGATCGACGGGCACGAGGTCGTCCTGGCCGGCATCGCCAAGGGCGCGGGGATGATCGCACCCGACATGGCGACGATGCTGTCCTTCGTCTTCACCGACGCACCGATCGCCGCACCCGTGCTGCAGGCGCTGCTGTCCAAGGGGGTGAAGGGGTCCTTCAACGCCGTCACCGTCGACAGCGACACCTCGACCTCGGACACGCTGATGCTGTTCGCCACCGGCAAGGCGGCCGAGCGCGGCGCCCCCGCCATCACCGAGCCCGGGGACAACCGGCTCTCGGGCTTCAAGCGGGCGCTCAACAGCCTGCTGCTCGAACTCGCCCATCTCGTCTGCAAGGATGGCGAAGGTGCCCGGAAATTCGTCGAGGTGCGGGTCAAAGGCGCGGCCTCCTCGCGCTCCGCCAAGCGCGTCGCGCTGTCGATCGCGAATTCGCCGCTGGTCAAGACCGCCATCGCCGGCGAGGACGCCAATTGGGGCCGCATCGTCATGGCCGTCGGCAAGGCCGGCGAGCCGGCCGATCGCGACCAGCTCGACATTTCCTTCGGCGAGATCACGGTGGCCAGCCAGGGCGCCCGCGCCCCCTCCTATGACGAGGCGGCGGTCTCCGACTACATGAAGGGCGAGCACATCGTCATCACCGCCGATCTCGGGCTGGGCCGGGGCCAATCCACCGTCTGGACCTGCGACCTCACCAAGGCCTATGTCGAGATCAATGGCGATTACCGGTCCTGAGGCCGGGTCGGGCGCACTGCCGGCCTTCGGCGCGCCATGACGCCATCCTCCCCCAGCCGGGCCTTCGTGCTCGGCCATCTCCTGCTCGCATCGAGCTTCTGGGGCTGCAGCTTCCTGTTCATCAAGCTGATGAACGGCGAGATCGCGCCCCTGGCGGTCGCGGCGGGGCGCGGCTGCATCGCGGCCGTCACCCTGGCGATCTGGGTGATGCTCAAGCGCCAGAGCCCGCTCCCCAGCCGAGCGGAGATCAGGCACTGGCTCGTGCTCGGCACCACCAATGGCTGGGTGCCCAACATCCTCGTCGCCTACGCGCTGGTCCATCTCGCCACGGGCCCGGCGGCGATGATCCAGGCCGCAGGCCCGCTGCTCACCGCGCTGTTCGCGCATCTGCTCTTCGCGGAGGAGCGGCTGACCGGGCGCCGGCTCGCCGGCATCCTGCTCGGCATGGTCGGGGTCGCGCTGCTGATCGGCGAGCGCCTGGTCGAGGGCGGCGGCACGGCGCTCGGTGTCCTCGCCATGGTCGGCGTCATGCTCGGCTACACCATCGGCAATCTCTATGCCCGGAGCGTGCCGGCCGCCTCCGGCGACCCCGCGCGGTTGGCCCTGGGGCAGCAGGCGGTGTCGGGCATCGTGGCGCTGTCCCTGACGCTCGCCGTCTCGGGGATCGCCGCTCTCGCCCCCGTGCAGGACCATCTTCCGGCGATGCTGGCGCTCGGCCTGCTGGCGACGGCGCTGCCGATGGCGCTGTTCATGCGGCTGATCCGCGCCGCGGGCCCGACCCGCGCGGCGATGACCGGCTATCTCGTGCCGACCGTCGCCGTCCTGCTCGGCGTGCTGATCCTCAAGGAAACTCTGGAGTTGCGGCAGATCATCGGCGGATGCATCATCCTGATCGGCGTCTTCATGGTGTCTGTCAGCAAAACGAGCCCGAGATGAAGGTTACGGCGGTCGCTTTATTCGCGTTATGTCTTGGTAGTTGTGTGGACAGACCAGCCGCGACCATCCCTTTCTCGGCGGAAGAGGCGGCCTATATCAAGAAGAACGGGACCGGCATCATCACCGGCCACGCCTTCCGCACCAAGGCGAGCGGCGTCGTGGTCAATGCCGCCGGCCAGGTGGTCCGGCTGATCCCCGCCACCGGCTTCGCCCGCGAGCGCTTCAGAGCGCTGTTCGGCAGCGGCTTCTATCTCCCGCATTCGCATTATCCGCGCGAGGACGACCCCGATCCCGCCTATGGCGAGCATACCCGCACCACCAGGGCCGAGGCCAATGGGCGGTTCGTTTTCCGGAACGTCGCGCCGGGCGCCTATATCGTCACCACGCAGATCGTCTGGGGCGACGAGGACGCATTGTTTCGCGAGGGCGGGCTGGTCTATGACACGGTCGACGTGACGGGCAAGGAGACGGAGCCCGTCCATCTCATCCTCTCCGGATATTGACCCCCGTGAAGCTGCTGATCGTCGTCGCCTGCGCCCTGATCGACCCGGACAACCGCGTGCTGGTGGCGCAGCGGCCGGAGGGCAAGCCGATGGCGGGGCTGTGGGAATTCCCGGGCGGCAAGCTCGAGCCGGATGAGCGACCGGAGCCGGCGCTGATCCGCGAGCTCGGCGAAGAGCTCGGCATCACGGTGAAGGAGGCCTGCCTGGCGCCGTTGACCTTCGCCAGCTTCCCCTATCCGGACTTCCACCTGCTGATGCCCCTCTATATCTGCCGGCGCTGGGAGGGCGCGGTCACGGCCCGCGAGAACCAGGCGCTGAAATGGCTCCGTCCCGGGAAGCTGCGCGATCTCGCCATGCCGCCGGCCGACGAGCCGCTGATCCCGCATCTGATCGATCTGCTCGGCGCCTGAGCGCTCAGCCGGGCGGTACCGCGGCCGGCCCGGCCTCGCCTGCGAGCTGGAAACGCGCGAAGCGCTCCAGCTCCGCCTCGATCAGCCGCTTCGCCTCCGGCCTGTCTTGCCCCTCCAGCCATGTCCATTGCTGGATCAGGAGCCGACCCGCGGCGCGGTCGGCCTTGAGGTCGAGCACCGCGACGACCTCGTCCCCGATCAGGACCGGCAAGCCGAAATAGCCGAAGACCCGCTTCTCCCGCGGCAGATACGCCTCGAAGACGTGATCATAGCCGAAGAACAGCTTCAGCCGCCGGCGCTGGATGATCAGCGGATCGAAGGGCGAGAGGATATGGACGAGGCCGGTCTCGGCCGGGGACGTAGCGCCGGCGGCTTCGTCCAGCGTCTCTAGCCTCGCCCAATGCGGCTTCTCCGACCCCGCGATCGCCACCTGGCGCAGGAGCCGTTGCTTGACCCGTCTCGCGATCAGCTCGGCCACCGCCTTCTTGGCCGGCGCGTCGAGATGGCAGATCGAATCCAGGCTGACCACGCCCTGCGCCCGCAGGGCCCGATCGAGCTTATAGGCCACGACCTGCCGGTCGCTCGCCGGCGCCGGCCGCCTCTCCCAGCCGAAATGCCGGTCCATCAGCTCATAGGTCTTGAGCATGCCGGAGCGCGCCGAGATCACCAGCTCGCCATCGTAGAAGGCGCGCTCCAGCAGGCCTTTGGAGGGTTTCTTGCTGGCCCAGAGATGCGCCTTTTCGGTCAGCACGTCATCGTCGATGTCGCGGATGGTGAGCGCGCCGTTCCTGCGGATCCGGGCGAGGAGCTTGCGCGTCTCCTCGCGGCTGCCGACCGCCGACCAGCGCCTTGGCTCCAGCCGATGCGCCTTCATCGCCCCCATGAAATAGCGGATGTCGTCAATCGCGACATAGGAGAGCGCATGCGTCCAGTATTCGAAGACGCTTTTGTCCAGCGACTGCGCCTGCTGCAGATCGGCGCGGGCATAGTCCGGGATGCGGCTGTAGAGAATATGGTGGTGGCAGCGCTCGATGACGTTGATCGTGTCGATCTGGACATAGCCGAGATGGGCGATCGCGGCCGCGACGGCGGCGGCCCCTGACCCGAACGGCGCCGCCGTATCGAGCCGCTGCGCGCGCAGCCAGATCCGGCGGGCCTGCGGGAGCGAAAGGATCGGCGGCTTGCGGGGGGATGAGGCCATGTCCCGAGGCTAGCCCGCGGCGGCGCGTGCCGGAAGCTGCGATCGCCGGCACCGCTGACAGGGGATGGCGGGAGTTCGCCGCCTCAGCTCGGTTCCGCCGCCAGCACCGCCAGCAGGGCCTCCCCGCCGAGCTCGGCCATCGGCATCTGCGCCTTGTAGGCGCGCGTCTTCGCGCCCGGGTTCATCACCAGGATGACGGTCTCCGTCCCGGGACAGGAGGGGTCGGCGCAGAGGATCTCGTTGACGGCGATGGCGGCCTCGTCCGGCAGCCCGAGCCGGGCGCGAACCTCGGCCTTGATCCGGCTCGCATCGGCGGAGGCGGCGGCTTTCCGCTCCGCCCCGCCGCCCTTGCCGAACAGGCCGAGGCGCATGCTCAGCCGGCCGGCACGGTCAGCACGCCGGCCGCGCCATCCTCGCAGCCGAAGGCGAGGCGCTTGCCGAGCCGGTCCCATGCGAAGGCGGTGATGCCGCTGCCGCGCTGCGCCGGCCGCACCAGCAATTCGGAGGCGTCGGTCAGCCGGATCAGCAGGATGCAGCCATCGTCGAAGCCGACCGCGAGCACCAGCGCCTTGGGATGGAAGGCGACCCGCGTCACCTTGGCATGGCGGGCCCCGCATTCCCGCGGCGCCTTGCCGCTCGGCCCCTCTCCCTGGAAGGGCCAGACGATCGCCGCATCGGCCCCGCTCGAGGCGAGCCACAGCCCGTCATGCGACCAGGACAGCGACCGCGGCTTCGCCGGATAGCCGGTCATCCGCATATGCGTCGGCTTGTCGCCGAGCCGCCAGCCATGCAGCGCGTTCTCCTGCATCGAGGAGACGACGAAGCGCCCATCCGGCGACCAGACCACGTCGAGATGCGAACCGGCCCAATCCAGCAGCTCCGGCTTGGCCTCGGTGTTGGGATACCACAGCGCCACGCGGTTGAGCTGGGCGATGGCGAGGCGATAGCCCTTGGGCGCGAAGGCCAGGCCTTGCGGCGTGGTGGCGACGTCGAGAGACTTCACCCGCCCCTTGTCGTCGCGCGCATGCACGCTGCGGCCGGTGTTCCAGGCCAGGCTGCCCGAGGCCGAGAGCGTGACGCTGTCCACCCAGCGCCGCTTCGGATCCCGCGCGATCTCCTGAGGCTCGCCGCTGCCCGACCAGGACATGACGCGGCCGTCATCGCCGCCGGTCACGATGGAGGCGCCGTCGCTGCAGGCGCAGAGCAGGCCGCCGCCATGCATGGCGACCTCTCCGGTCTCGCCATCCTGCCAGCTCAGCAGCCGGCCATCGGCCAAAGCCAGCACGAGGCCCTGCTTCAGCCAATGGGCTGCTACGACATGGGCTTCGGCCGCGATGGCGGTGACGTGCTCGCGCAGCGAGACGGGTTTGCTCGGTGTGTCCATCGGCCCGGTCTAGCTCAGGCGGCGCAGGCCAGGAAGCCCTTGCGCAGCTCCGCCTCGTCGAGATCGCGCCCGATGAAGACCAGCCGCGACTGGCGCTGCTCGTCCGGCAGCCAGTCGCGCTGCAGATCGCCGTCGAGGATCATGTGCACGCCCTGGAAGACGAAGCGCCGCGGCTCGCCCTTGAAGGCGAGAATGCCCTTGGAGCGCAGGATGTTGGGGCCCTGCGCCTGGCTGATGTCGTTGATCCAGGGCATGAACTTCTCGGGATCGACATCCCCCGGGATGGTGAAGGACATCGAGCGGACGGCATCGGAATGATGGTGGTGATGCCCTGACTCCAGGAAGTCCGGCTCGATGTCGAGGATCCGGTCGAGATCGAAGGCGTTCCGGTCGAGCAGCGCCGAGATCGGCACGTCGCAGCGCTGCGTCCTGTGCAGCTTGGCATAGGGGTTGATGGCGCGGATCGCGGCCTCGACCTCCGCCAGCTCCTCCGGCGTCACCAGATCGGTCTTGTTGAGGATGATGACGTCGGCGAAGGCGATCTGGTTCTTCGCCTCCGGCGCATCCTTCAGCCGCTCGCGCAGCCATTTTGCGTCGGTGACCGTGACCACGGCGTCGAGCTTGGTCGCGTCGCCGACATCCTGGTCGACGAAGAAGGTCTGCGCCACCGGAGCGGGATCGGCCAGCCCCGTGGTCTCGACGATGATCGCGTCGAACTTGCCCTTGCGCTTCATCAGCCCGTCGAGGATGCGGATGAGATCGCCGCGGACCGTGCAGCAGATGCAGCCATTATTCATCTCGAAGACTTCCTCGTCGGCGCCGACGACGAGTTCGTTGTCGATGCCGACCTCGCCGAACTCATTGACGATGACGGCGAATTTCTTGCCGTGATCCTCGGTGAGGATGCGGTTCAGCAGGGTGGTCTTGCCGGCGCCGAGATAGCCGGTGAGCACGGTGACGGGGATCTTTTCGGGCATGGTGCGACCTGGTTGGTGAGGGGCCGGCGGCCGGCAGTCTCGCGATCGGCGCCGGAACGCAACGTCTCCGCCAGCCGGAGCAGCCCAGGGCTGCGCCGGTGACGGAGCTGTTGGTTCCGACGGGCCGCGTCAGGCCGGGCCGGCGCCGAGCGCCTTTTCGATCTGGCTTATATTGTGTTTCATCATCGCGATGTAAGTCCCGGCCGGGCCGTCGGCGGCGGAGAGCGCGTCGGAATAGAGCCGCCCCCCAATCCTGGCGCCGCTCTCGCGGGCGATCTGCTCCACGAGGCGCGGATTGGTGACGTTCTCCAGGAAGACGGCCGGGATCTTCTGCGCCTTGATCTGGCGGATGATGCGGCCGACATCCTTTGCCGAGGCCTCGGCCTCGGTGGAGACGCCCTGCGGCGCGATGAAGGCGACGCCATAGGCCTTCACGAAATAGCCGAAAGCGTCATGCGAGGTGATGGCCTTGCGCCGCTCGGCCGGAATCCGCGCCACCGCCGCCTTGACCTCGGCCTCCAGCGCATCGAGCTTCGCCAGATAGGCGGTGGCATTGGCGGTGAACAGCGCCTGGCTCGCCGGCTCGGCCTGGCTGAGCGCGTCCCGGATATTGGCGACGTAGATCCTGGCATTGGCGACGCTCTGCCAGGCATGCGGATCCTCGTGGCCATGGTCATGGCCGTGCTTGCCGTCCTTGTCGTGGCCGTCTTCGGCGAGCGTCTGCGGCGTGATGCCCTTGGTCGCCACCACGACCGGCGCCTTCGCCCCGGAGGATTTGACGAGCCGGGTCATCCAGCCCTCGAATTTCAGCCCGTTGATGATGATCAGCCCGGCGCCGGCCATGGCCTTCGCATCGGCCGGGGTCGGCGAATAGACATGGGCGTCGCCATCGGCACCGACCAGCGTCGTCACCGAGACCCGCTCGCCACCGACCTGCTTCACGAAATCGCCGAGGATGGAAAAGCTGGCGACCACCCGGAGCGGCTCCTGCGCGAAGGCGAGCGGCGACCAGGCCAGGACCAGGCCGGAGACGGCTCCGGCCAGAAAAATGCGACGATCGATCATGGAAGCTCTCGCAGAGATGAAACGATATAACATCACTACCGTTGAAGATGCGGCCTGCGCAAGAGCTGTCTCGCGAGGCCGCCCTGCGAGCCGAACAGCAGCGAGCCGAGATAGAGACATCCCGCGCAGAGGATGATGGCGGGACCCGCCGGCAGGCTGCTTCCCCCGGCATAGGACAGGACCAGCCCGGCATAGCCGGCGACCATGCCGAGACCGCTCGCCAGCAGCAGCAGCCTGGTGATGTCGGCCGTCCAGAACCGGGCCGCGGCCGCCGGCAGCATCATCAGCCCCACCGCCAGCAAGGTCCCCAGCGCGTGGAAGCCCGCGACGAGGTTGAGCACGACCAGCCCGAGAAAGCCGAGATGCACGAAGCCGCCAGAGCGGCTGACGGAGCGCAGGAAGCCGGGATCGACGCATTCCAGCACCAGCGGCCGGTACATCGCGGCGAGCGTCAGCAGGGTGACGCTGGCCACGCTGGCGAGCAGCAGGAGCACCTCGTCGTCCAGCGCCAGGACATTGCCGAACAATACGTGGAACAGGTCGATGGCCGAGCCGCGCAGCGAGACGATGGTGACGCCGAGCGCGAGCGAGATCAGGTAGAAGGCCGCCAGCGAGGCATCCTCCTTCATCACCGTCAGCCGCGCCACCGCCCCGGCCGCGAGCGCGACCGCGAAGCCCGCGACGAGCCCGCCCAGGGTCATCGCCGGCAGCGAGAGGCCCGCCACGAGATAGCCGATCGCCGCGCCGGGCAGGATCGCATGCGCCATGGCGTCGCCCGTCAGGCTCATCCGGCGCAGCATCAGGAAGACGCCTATGGGCGCCCCCGACACGGCCAGCGCCAGGATCCCGACCAGGGCCCGGCGCATGAATTCGAATTCGGCGAAAGGGCCGATGAACAGATCGTACAGCATCGGCGGGGACGGGAGCCCGTCAGGCGGCGCTGCGTTCGCAGGCGCCGGCATGGCTGTCGAAAGCCTCGACCATGCGCCGCGCCGCGAGCAGATTGGCGGGGGTCAGAACCTCCGCCGTAGCGCCCCAGGCCACCGTCTCGCGCGCCAGCAGCAGCGTCTGCGGGAAGGCGCGGCGCACGGTTTCGATATCGTGCAGCACGGCGACCACCGTGCGCGCCTCGCCATGCCAGCGCTGCACCAGCGCCAGCAGATCGGCCGTGGTGCGGGCATCGATCGCGGTGAAGGGCTCGTCCAGCAGGATGATGTCGGCGTCCTGCAGCAGCAGCCGCGCGAACAGCACGCGCTGCATCTGCCCGCCCGACAGGGCGCCGATCGGCCGGCGCTCGAAGCCGGTGAGCCCGACCGCAGCGATGGCGGCCTCGACCTTGGCCCGCGCTCCCGGGCCGATGCGGCCGAAAATCCCGGCCGAGCCCCAGAGCCCCATCGCGACGAGATCATAGACATGGATCGGGAAGGAGCGGTCGAGATCGGCCGATTGCGGCAGATAGGCCAGCCGCTTGCCGCGCGCCAGCGTCAGCGCGCCGCCGAGCGGGGAGAGCGCTCCCGCGATGCCCTTGAGCAGGGTCGATTTCCCGGCGCCGTTGGGACCGACGATGGCGGTCAGGCTGCCAGCGGCGATCTCGCCCGAGAGATGATGCACCGCCGGGTGGCGATCATAGCCGAGCGTCAGATCGTCGAGGCGGATGGCTGCGGACACGAATAATTCTTTCTGCCGAAACGGGCGGATTACCAGATCACCAGCAGCGTCGCCGCCCAGACCAGCCCGGCGATCGCGCCGGCGATGGCGAGACGCTGCCCGGCCGAGAGCCGCAGCAGCGACCAGCCCGGTTCCACCGCCACGGCGCGGTGAGCAGGGGCATGGGTATGGGCGTGCGGCTGGCTCATCGGCTATGATATAGTGTTACATCGGGCCGCCGGCAAGTCGGCCGCGCGACGACACGGTGGATGAAACCAGCCGGCGCTCTCCCCGCCGCCGGACCGGCTCAGAAGGGCTGGTACTGATACAGCCAGGTCTCGGTCAGGATCCTTTCCCCGAGCCGCAGGAAGCAGCGCAGCTCCACCGGCTCGGCGCCCTCGGCCGTCAGGTCGAACTGCGCCCGCCAATCGCCGGGCACGTCATTGGGCACGGCTTCCGAGAAGACATAGGAGAAGCTGCCGCGGGAGGCCGAGAGCACGACCTCGGGCTTCACGCCGAACGGGATCGATTCCAGCCCCGGGCCCTTGAACTCGACCAGGAATTTGCGCACCCCCCGCGGCCGCGGCGTCCCCGGCTGCCCGCCATTGCCCAGCCGCGTCCCGACCACCCGGCCGAGCGGGCTCGGAAAGGGCTCGTCCGCCAGCCAATGCAGCTTGTAGCGGAAGGCATAGGAGGCGCCGGCCTTCGCCGGGCCGTCGGGCACCCACATCGCCACGATGTTGTCGTGGATCTCGTCATCGGTGGGGATCTCGATCAGCTGGACCGCCCCCCTGCCCCAATTCCCGACCGTCTCGACCCAGAGGCTCGGCCGGCGCTCATAGAAGACGCCGTCGAGATAATGCCCGATCTCGCGGTCGCGCTGCATCAGGCCGAAGCCGCGCGGATTCTCGTCCATGAAGGCGGAGGCGACGGTGCGCGCCGGGTTGTTCAGCGGCCGCCAGGCCCGCTCGCCCGTGCCGGTCCACAGCGCCAGCCCGTCGGAATCATGGACCTCCGGGCGCCAGTCGATCCCGGTCGGCTTCACCGTCTCGGAGTACCAGTACATCGAGGTCAAAGGCGCGATCCCCAGCCGCGCGACGTCGTTGCGCAGGTGGATCTCCTGCTCGATCTCCATGGTCACGCCCTTGGCGCGGTGCATCCGGAATCGGAAGGCGCCCGCGACGCTCGGCCCCGAGAGCAGCGCATAGACGATCACGTATTCTGAGGCTGATTCCGGCGTCTCCAGCCAGATATGGGTGAAATCGGGGAACTCCTCCGGCTTGCCGGCCACGGCCGGGTCGATCGCCAGCCCGCGCGCCGAGAGCCCGTATTGGTAGAGCTCGCCGATCGCCCGGAAATAGGAGGCGCCGAGGAACGCCACCCAATCGTTCTTCTTCCAGTCCAGCCGCTCGCCCTTGCGGCCGGGATGGCCGGAACGGCTCTCCTGGAAGCGGAAGCCGGCGAAGCCCGCCCCGGAAGGCAGCTCATGCGCCGGGGAATCCGCCGGCATCTCGAAATAGCTCTCGTCATAGATGATCTCGCGCGCCTGCCCGCCGGCGAGGACATGCATGCGCACCGGCTTCTGGAAATAGCGGCCGAGATGGAAGAAGGTCACGGGCCAGGGCGAAGGCCCCTCGGCCCAGAGCGCCATTTCCGGCTTGAACCTGATCTTGCCATGCGCGTCATAGTCGATGCGCTCGAGGATATCCGGCCGCGGGGCCGGCGGCGGCGTGTAGGGCGCGGCGGCCATCGCCTTGGCGCGCGCCTTCAGCGCCGCGAAATCGAAGGCCTCGGCGCCGGACAGCTTCAGCCCCTGCTGGGCCAGCGCCTCCGGAGAAAAGCCCAGAGCCGCCAGGGTCGCGGTCGCGCCCGCGCTGGCGAGCAGCATGCGACGGTCGAGGATCGGGGGCTTCGGTCTGGAGGACATGGCGGCGGTGTTCTCGGCGACGGAGGATGACTCAGGGCTACCCTGTCAATTCGGCAAGGGCAATCTGCCGCTTCGCTCCACACCAAAATCATGGCCAAAACACGCGAAGCCATGGGCGATTTTTTGCCCCGCGCGGCGCAGGGCTTCCCATGCGGGCGATCCCTGCTCTAGAACGGGGGTAACGCAGCCATCCGTGCTGCACTGACCTATGGGAGGTTCCATGACACGGTTTTTCGGCGCCAGGCGCGCTCTCGGCCTCGCCGCCGCGCTGATGGTCGCCATCGCGCCGGCCAGCGCCCGCGCCCAGGATTTCATCAACGTGCTGACGGGCGGCACCTCGGGCGTCTACTACCCGCTCGGCGTCGCGCTCTCGAAGATCTATGGCGAGAAGGTCAAGAACGCCCGTCCCACCGTCCAGGCCACCAAGGCCTCGGTCGAGAACCTGCAGCTGCTGCAGCAGGCCAAGGGCGAGGTCGCCTTCACCCTCGGCGATTCCCTCGCCGCCGCCTGGAAGGGCGATGAGGAAGCCGGCTTCAAGACACCGCTGAAGAAGCTGCGCGGCATCACCGCCATCTACCCCAACTACATCCAGATCGTCGCCTCCAAGGATAGCGGCATCAAGACGCTCGCCGATCTCAAGGGCAAGCGCCTCTCGGTCGGCGCCCCGAAATCCGGCACCGAACTCAATGCCCGCGCCGTGCTCGCCGCCGCCGGCATGAGCTACAAGGATCTCAGCAAGGTCGAGTATCTGCCCTTCGCCGAGTCGGTCGAACTGATGAAGAACCGCCAGCTCGACGCGACGCTGCAATCGGCCGGCCTCGGCGTCGCCTCGCTGCGCGACCTCGCCACCTCGGTCGAGATCGTCGTCGTCGAAGTGCCCGCCGACGTGGTCGACAAGGCCGGCGCGCCCTTCGTCAAGGCGACCATCCCCGCCAACACCTACACCGGCCAGACGGCGCCGGTGCCGGCCGCGGCGGTGCTCAACTACCTCGTGACCCATGAGGGCATGAAGGAGGAGACGGTCTACGAGATGACCAAGGCGATCTATGAGAACCTCGGTGACCTCAGCGCCGCCCATGCCGCCGCCCGGTCGATCAAGCTGGAAGGCGCGATGGAGGGCATGCCGATCCCGCTGCATCCCGGTGCCGCGCGCTACCTCAAGGAAAAGGGGCTGAAGGTCGGCTCCTGAGCCGTCCCCGCCCGAGTGAAGCCTGATGAACCGTCACCGCGCCGCGGTGGCGGTTCTGTTTGCGGCGGTGCAGGTCGCGCGCCGGCGGTCTAAGCGGACCCCGCAGCCGGCGCGCCGACCAGCCGAAGCCCTGCCCCGACGCCGTGACCGCGAGAACGACCGATGACCAAAGCCAATGAGCGCCCCCTGGCCGTGCCGGACATCGCCGGCGCGACGCATGGCGCCGCCCCCGCCCCCTATGACCCCGAACACGGGCTTCCCGCCACCTTCGGCCTCGGCTGGAAGGGGCGGCTGCTGTTCTGGATCGCGGTGGCGTTCTCGGCCTTCCAGATCGTCACGGCCTTCGGCATTCCGCTCGATCTGCGCCTGGTCCAGTCCCTGCCCTGGCTGACGCCGATCCAGCTGATCCGCGCCGCCTTCGCCGTCTGGTTCGTCTGGATCATCCTCGGCGCCGCCCGCGGACGGCTGATGGGCGAGGCCGCCCTCGGCTTCCTGATGCTGCTCGCCGCCTTCGAACTCGTCTCGCTCTATACCGGCACCCTGCCCAATCAGGTGCTGCGCACCGTCCATGTCGGGTTCCTGTGCCTGACCGCCTGCGGCCTGCTCGCCAATGCCGAGGGCACCTCGGCGGGCGCGCGCCTGTTCTGGTGGGCGGTCGGCGTGCTCGGCTTCGCCATCGGCCTCTATCACTGGTGGAACTATACCGAGCTGGTGAACCGCGCCGGGGAGTTGACCGAGCTCGACATGGCCGTCGGCCTCGCGGCGCTCGCCGTGCTGTTCCTCCTGGTCTGGCGCGCCATGGGCATCGCCCTGCCGCTCGTGGCCGGCGCCTTCCTGGCCTATTGCTTCTTCGGCAATCTCCTGCCGGCGCCCTTCAATCATCGCGGTTACGGGCTCGACCAGATCATCGACCAGATGGCCTTCGGCACGGAAGGGCTCTACGCCACCCCGACGGCGGTCTCGGCCACCTTCATCTTCCTGTTCATCCTGTTCGGTGCCTTCATGGAGCGGGCGGGGGTGATCGATTTCTTCAACGACATCTCCATGGCCCTGTTCGGCGGCAAGCAGGGCGGGCCGGGCAAGGTCTGCGTCGCCTCCTCGGCGCTGATGGGCACGGTCTCGGGATCGGGCGTCGCCAATGTCGTCGCCTCCGGCCAGTTCACCATCCCGCTGATGAAGCGCTCGGGCTTCAACGGCGCCTTCGCCGGCGGCGTCGAGGCGACCTCCTCGATGGGCGGGCAGATCATGCCGCCGGTGATGGGCGCGGTGGCCTTCATCATGGCCGAGACCATCGACGTGCCCTATTCGAAGATCGTCGAGGCGGCGATCATCCCGGCGCTCCTGTATTTCGCCGCCTGCTATTGGGCGGTGCATCTCGAGGCCGGGAAGCTCGGGCTCCGGGGCCTGCCGAAATCCGAACTGCCGAGCGCGCGGGCCGAGCTGAAAAAGAACTGGTATCTGATCGCGCCGCTGCTGGTGCTGGTCTATCTGCTCTTCGCCGGCTTCACTCCGCTGTTCGCGGGCGCCATCGGCCTCGCGCTCACCGTCGCGCTGATCCTGGCGCTGGCCATCTCGGCCGGGCTCGCCACGCCGGCGCTGCGCATCGCCTTCTGGATCGGGTTCGGGCTGGTCAGCGCCTTCTCCATGTCGATCAGCATGGCGACCGTGCTGCTGGTGGTGCTGGGACTGATCGTCTGGAACATGTGGCGCGGCGCCTCCGGCAGGGCGGTGCTGACCTCCTGCGTCGAGGCTCTGGCCGATGGCGCGCGCCAGGCGCTGCCGGTCGGTCTCGCCTGTGCCCTGGTCGGCATCGTGATCGGCACCATGACCCTGACCGGCATCGGTACCATCTTCGGGTCCTGGCTGATCGGCATCGGCAAGGAGAGCATGTTCCTGGCGCTGGTGCTGACCATGATCTTCAGCCTGATCCTGGGAATGGGCATCCCGACCATTCCCAACTACATCATCACCTCCTCGCTCGCCGCGCCGATCCTGCTGCAGCTCGACGTGCCGCTGATCGTCAGCCACATGTTCGTCTTCTATTTCGGCATCATGGCGGATCTGACCCCGCCCGTGGCCCTGGCCGCTTTCGCGGCCGCGCCCATGGCCAAGGAATCCGGCATGAAGATCGGCGTCCAGGCGGTGAAGATCGCGCTGCCGGGCTTCGTCGTGCCCTATATGGCGGTCTATGACCCGACCCTGATGCTGCAGCCGGTCGCGGGGCTGGACGGCGCGGGATATTGGCTCGCCGTCGCCTATATCGTCACCAAGGCCACGCTGGCCATGGTGCTGTGGGGCGCGGCCTTCGTCGGCCAGGGCATGCGACCGCTGGCCTTATGGGAGCGGGCCCTGGCGATCGTCGCCGCCGGCCTGCTCGTCGCCGCCGTGCCGCTGACCGACGAGCTCGGCTTCGCCCTCGCGATTCTGTTCGTCGCGCAGCATGTCTGGCGCAGCAGGGCCGCGGCCCGACAGGCCGCATGAGCCTGTGCCTGGCCGCCGGCGCCCTTCTGGTCTCGCTCGGCGCCAGCGAGATCACGCTGAGCTGGCGCCATTCCGTGCAGAAGACGCTGTGGGAGGAGGTCTGGCGCGCCGAGCCCGGTGGCGTCAGGCTGGTCGAGGCGCGGATCCAGGGCTCCGGCGCCGGCATGGACCCGCCGCCGGATGCGGTGCTGCGCGACGGCTTCTGGCGCTGGACCCTGCGTCTGCCGGTTCAGGCCGAGATCGTGATGCGCCGCTCCGGCGCCACCGCCGATTGGCGGGTCTGCAGCGAAGGCCGATGCCGGCCGATGGGGGATTACCTGCCGGAGGCGGCCGATCCGGTGACGCTGCGGCCCTGCGGATGAGCTCAGCCGCGCTCGCTCAGCCGCTCGACCTTGAGGACGCGGCGCATCAGGTTGAGCAGCGCATAGGCCGCCAGGATCGCGAAGGCTGCCATCAGCACATAACCGATGACGGGCCCGAGTTCGAACAGCCCGGCCAGGGCCCAGCCCGAGGCCAGAGCCACGCCGAACAGCTCGACCGCGACGAGGACGCCGAGCGAGACGACCAGGATCAGGTTGCGCCAATTGGTGCGCTTGTCAGCCATGTCTCGGATCCTCGCAGTCTGAACCGGCCTTCGCCGCCGCCTGAGCCCACACGATGCGTGGCACGCCGGCCCGCCGCTCTAGCGGAGCCTCGCGTGTCATGCAACAAAATCGCGCCTTCCGGCACATGGTCCCTGCATCCCCGCTTGAAAAGTCCCTGATGATCGAATCGCCTGTCTTCGCCTCCGCCGCCGTCGCCGCACCCCATCATTCCGCCTCCGAAGCCGGGCGCGCCGTCCTCGCCGAGGGCGGCAACGCGATCGAGGCGATGGTCGCCATGGCCGCGACGATCGCCGTCGTCTACCCGCATATGAACGCCATCGGCGGCGACGGCTTCTGGCTGGTGCACCAGCCCGGGGGCAAGGTGCAGGCGATCGAGGCCTGCGGCCCCGCCGGCCGCCTCGCCACCATCGCCCGCTATCGCGAAAAGGGCCATGACAGCATCCCATCGCGCGGGGCCGACGCCGCGGTGACGGTGGCCGGCGCGATCGGCGGCTGGCAGGCCGCGCTCGGCCTCTCCGCTTCGCTGGGGGGCCGGATGCCGCTGGCCGACATCCTCTCCGACGCCATCCGCCATTGCCGCGAGGGCTACCCCGTCTCCGCCTCCGAGGCCCGGACTTGGCCCAATGATCTGGAGGCGACCCGCGAGGCGGCGGGCTTCTCCAGCTTCTTCTGGCCCGGTGGCGAGCGCCCTAAAGAGGGCGACTTGCGCCGGCCCGAAGCGCTCGGCGCCACCTTCGCCCATCTCGCCGCTGCCGGGCTGGACGATTTCTACCGTGGCGATATCGGCCGCGAGATCGCCGCCGACCTCGCCCGTCTCGGCGCCCCCGTCACCCGCGAGGACATGCAGGCCTATCGGGCGGCTCTGGTCCAGCCGCTCTCGATCCGCCTCGGCGACCTCACCGTCTACAATGTCCCGCCCCCGACGCAGGGCCTCGCCTCGCTGCTCATCCTCGGCATCTTCGAGCAGCTCGGCGTGCAGCGCGCCGATAGTTTCGAGCATATTCATGGGCTGGTCGAGGCGACGAAGCGCGCTTTCCTGATCCGCGACCGCCACGTCACCGACCCCGCCTTCATGACGAGCGACCCGGCCGGCTTCCTCACCGATGCGGTCTTCGCCCGCGAGGCGGCGGCGATCGACAGGAAGCGCGCCGCCCCCTGGCCGCCGCGGGACGGCAAGGGCGACACCATCTGGATGGGCGCCATCGACGGCGACGGCCTCGCCGTCTCCTACATTCAGTCGATCTACTGGGAATATGGCGCGGGCATCATCCTGCCGCAGACCGGGATCAACTGGCAGAATCGCGGCGTGTCCTTCTCGCTCGATCCGCAGGCGACCAACCCGCTGACCCCCGGCCGCAAGCCGTTCCATACGCTGAACCCGGCGCTGGCGCGCTTCGCCGACGGCCGGGTGATGAGCTATGGCGCCATGGGCGGCGACGGCCAGCCGCAATTCCAGGCCCAGCTTCTCAGCCGCTACCGCTTCGGCTGGAATCCGGCGGCGGCGGTCGACGCGCCGCGCTTCCTGTTCGGCAAGACCTGGGGCGCCGGCTCGACCTCGCTGAAGATGGAGAGCCGCTTCGACCCGATGCTGCTCGCCCGCCTCACCGCCGCGGGCCACCCGGTGGAAGAGTACAGCGAGGCCTATTCCGATCAGTTCGGCCATGCCGGTATGCTGGTGAAACATCCGAAGGGGCGGGTCGAGGCGGCTCACGACCCCCGCTCGGATGGCGATGCGAGAGGGCTCTGAGACCATGCCTATCGACGATCCTTTCCGCTGCTTCGTTCCCTATCCCGACGTCCCGGTGAAACAGGCGAGCTCCGGCCCGCTCGCCGGGCTGACGCTCGCGGTCAAGGACCTGTTCGACGTCAAGGGCTATCCCACCGGGGCCGGGCAGCCGCTGGTGCTGGCGCAATCGGGCATCAAGACCAGGACCGCGCCGGTGGTGAAGGCCCTGCTCGAGGCCGGCGCCCGCTTCGTCGGCAAGACGCATACGGACGAGCTCGCCTTTTCGCTGAACGGCAAGAACGCGCATTTCGGCGCGCCGATCAATCCGGCGGCGCCCGACCGCATCACCGGCGGCTCCTCCTCCGGCTCGATGGCGGCGGTCGCCGGGCGGCTGGCGGATATCGCGCTGGGCTCCGATACCGGCGGCTCGGTGCGGGCTCCGGCGAGCTATGGCGGGATCTTCGGCATCAGACCGACCCATGGCCGGCTGCCCCTGAAGCTGACCTGGCCGCTCTCAGAGAGTCTCGACACGCCGGGCTGGTTCGCCCGCGACGGCGAGACCCTGGCCCGCGTCGGCGAGGTGCTCTTCGGCAAGGATCGCACCGTCCTGCCCGCCAAGCCGCGCATGTTGCTGGCCGGCGACATGTTCGCCCAGGCCGTGGCGGATGCCGAGACGATCCTGCGCAATGTCGTGCAGCGCGCCGTGCCGGTGCTGGGCCAGCCCGAGACGGTGAAGGCGGCGCGCGATCTCGATTCGCTGTATTGGGCCTTCCGCTGGATCCAGGGGCGCGAGGCCTGGCTCTCGGACGGGGAATTGATCGAGCGTTTCGCTCCGCCGCTCGGTCCGGGCGTGGCGGAACGCTTCGCATTCTCCAAATCGGTGACGGACGAGGAATACGAGAAGGCCGGCGCGGTGCGGAAGGTGTTTCGCAGCAAGCTGGCGCGCCTGCTCGACAGCGACGGCGTGCTGCTGCTGCCGACGGTGCCCGATATCGCGCCGCTGGTCACGGCGCAGGAGCCGGAGCTCGATGATTTCCGCAACCGCGCCCTGAGATTGCTCTGCCTCGCCGGGCTTTCCGGCTTTCCGCAGGTGACGATGCCGGTGGCGCAGCGCGAGGGCGCGCCGCTCGGCCTGTCGCTGATCGGGCCGAAGGGCTCGGACAAATCGCTGATCGCCTTCGCCATCCGCTTCGAGCGCGCCGCCCGCGCGCGGATCGCTTGATGGCGGGGGCGCGAGGCTTCAGGATGGAAAAGCCCGATCCAGCCATGCCCGGGAGCCTGCGATGAGCGGACATCACCACCACGATCACGACCACGACAATCACCTCGCGCCGATCGAGGCGCGGGTGAAGGCGCTGGAATCGCTGATGGTCGCCAAGGGCTATGTCGACCCGGCGGCGCTCGATGCGATCATCGACAGCTACGAGACCAGGATCGGCCCGCGCAACGGCGCCCGCGTGGTGGCGCGCGCCTGGTCGGACGAGGCTTTCGCCGCGCGGCTGCGGGAGGACGGCACGGCGGCCGTGGCCGAGCTCGGCTATGGCGGGCGCGGCGGCGAGCACATCATCGCCTGTTTCAATTCGCCGGAAGAGCACAATCTGATCGTCTGCACCCTCTGCTCCTGCTATCCCTGGCCGGTGCTCGGTTTGCCGCCGGTCTGGTACAAATCCCCGCCCTATCGCTCCAAGGCTGTGATCGATCCGCGCGGCGTGCTCGCGGATTTCGGGCTGACCCTGCCGGAAGGGCAGCGCATCCGGGTCTGGGATTCCACCGCCGAGACCCGTTTCATCGTCATTCCCATGCGCCCCGCCGGGACCGAAGGCTGGTCGGAAGACCGGCTCGCCGCCATCGTGACGCGCGACAGCATGATCGGCACCGGGCTGCCCGCGGTCGGAGAGGCCCGATGAACGGCGCGCAGGATCTCGGCGGCCAGATGGGGTTCGGCCCGGTCAGGCCGGGGCCGGACGAGCCGATCTTCCACGCCGATTGGGAGAAGCGCGTGCTGGCGCTGAACGTCGCGGCCGGCGCGATGGGCCAATGGAGCATCGACGAGAGCCGCCATGCGCGGGAAAGCCTTCCGCCCGCCGATTATCTCGCCTTCAGCTACTACCAGATCTGGCTGGCCGGCCTGCAGAAGCTGCTGCTCGCCCATGGCTTCGTCACCCCTGACGAATTGGCGCAGGGCGAGGCTCTCACCGCCCCCAGGCAGCCGAAGCGCGTGCTGAAGGGCGAGGAGGTGGCGGCCGTGCTGCGCCGCGGCTTCCCCTATGAGCGGCCCGCCACGGCGCCGGCGCGTTTCGCGGTCGGCGACAGGGTGCGCACCATCGTCATGCATCCGAGCCACCATACGCGCCTGCCCCGCTATGCCCGCGGCAAGCAGGGCGTGATCGCGCGCGTCAGCGGCTGCCATGTCTTTCCCGATACGGGCGCGCATGGCGCGGCGGAAACGGCGCAATGGCTCTACACGGTGGTGTTCACCGGGCCGGAACTCTGGGGCCGCGACGGCGATCCGGGCGCGAGCGTCAGCATCGAAGCCTGGGAGAGCTATCTTGAGCCGGCCTGACCCCGGCCTCGCGCTGGCGGCGGATACGCCGATCCCCCGCGACGCGGATGGACCGGTCTTCGCCGAACCCTGGCAGGCGCAGGCCTTCGCGCTGGTCGTCGCCTTGCAGGCGCAGGGCGTCTTCACCGCCGCGGAATGGGCGCAGGCGCTCGGCGCGGAAATCCGCGAGGCGGTCGCCGCCGGCGGCTGCCGGGACGGCTCGGACTATTACGAGCGCTGGTGCGAGGCGCTGGAGCATCTCCTGATCGCCAAGGGCCTGGCCTCGCATGACGGCGTCGACGCGCTGGCCGCGTCCTGGGCACGGGCGGCGGAGGCGACCCCGCATGGCCAGCCGATCCGGCTGGAGAACGACCCGCTGCGCGGCTAGTTTCCGCCGCCGCCCCAGAGCCCGATCAGCAGCAGCGCGCCGACCACCGCGACGAAGGCGGCGGCCGCCACTTCGAGCCAGGCGAGCAGCCGCACCGCCCGCAGCGAGCCGCCGCCGGCCCAGCGCAGCGCCGCGAATTTGCAGAACACGGCGAAGGCGGCCAGCGCGCTCGTGGTCAGGGCCGTGCCCAGCGCCATGGCGAAGACGGCCGCGACACCGGCCCAGATCAGCCCCTGCAGCGCGGCGAAGACCAGGATGATCAGCGCCCCCGCGCAGGGCCGCAGCCCTGCCGCGGCGACGACCCCGGCCAGTTCGCGCCAGCTGCCGAGCCTGGCGACGACATCCGGGCCCGGCAGGTGGAGATGATCGCAGGCCGCCGCATCATGCGCCGCCCCGCCACGCTCCAGCGCCATCACCTGCCCCGCCTTGCGCCACAGCACATAGAGCCCGACGCAGACGACCAGCGCGAAACTGGCCTGTTCGATCAGATCGGTTGCGCTGCGCAGCGTGGCGGCGGTGCTGCGCAGGCCGAGCGTGAACACCGCCACCAGCGCGATGGCGACCAGCGCCTGCAGCAGCGCGGCGGCGAAGCTGAGGCCGACGCCGCGCCGCAGGCTGCGGTCATCGGCGACGATATAGGCCGAGATCACCGCCTTGCCATGGCCGGGGCCGGCGGCATGGAACACGCCATAGCCGAAGGCGAGGCCGAGCAGCGCGACGAGGGCGGAGGGCCGCTCCGCGATCGCCTTCAGGGCCGCGGTGAGTTCCCGGTAGAAACTCGACTGCCAGGCCAGGATGAGGCCGAAGATCCCGCTCGCGCTCGGCAGCGCCTCGCGCGGCAGCGCGCCGCCGAACGGATTACGCGGCGGCGGCGGCGGGGGCGGATAGAGCAGCGCCAGCGCGTAGAGCAGCAGCCCGACCGCCGCACCGACCGCGAGCAGCGCGGAGCCCGCGATCAGCAGGCGCCGCGAGACGCCTGGCCAGCCGGTCGTGACGCGGCCCGGGCTCAGCGACATCGAGGCCTCACGGGCAGGCGACGAGGGCGCGCGTGGTGACCAGCAGGCCGCTGGTATCGGGCGTCGCCGTGATGTCTTCCATCGCCAGTTTCTGCTGCACGGCCGGATCGAGCTTCGGCGGCCGCGCGATCCTGACCAGGCAGCCCTTGGGCGCATCGCGGGTGACGATCGCATCCGGATGCTCGTCGATGGTGAAGGCCACGAAATAGGTTGGATCGCCGATCTCGATGCCGAAGGAGCGCGAGGCCACCGCCGGCGTCTTCAGCGGCAGCGTATAGGTCAGCGTCAGCACCTTCTTGTCGTAGACGAGGCCGGCATCGGTCGGGGTGCCGAATTCCTGCGCCTTGCCATTGGCCTTCACCGAGGTGAAGAACCCGACATCGGGCAGGCTGTCGACATTCACCTTGGCGAGTTCGGCCAGCTCCTCGCTGCTGAAGATCCCGTCGCCATTCTTGTCGAGACCCTGGGTGATATAGGCGGAATAAGCCTCGTCGAAGCTCCAGACATGCTTCACCGCCCGCACCGCGCCATCGGCGGTGTAGAGGATCTCCGCCCGCGCCGAGACGAAGACATGCGGATGCGCCAGCGCCGGCAGGGCGGCGCCCAGCAGCAGGGCGAGCACGCAAGGCAAGAGTCGCGAGAGGGCACGTGGCGTCACAGGCGGGATCCTCGGCAGCTGCGGATTGTCCGACGTCGATGCTTAAACGATGTGACCGCGCTGGGCGACCGGTCGGTATCACAGCCATCTCCCGCAAACACGGCCAAATCGCGACCGTCGCGGCCCGCCCCGCCATCACCGACGATAGAATTTGCGCCGGCTGTGGCCAGGTTGGAATTGGTCGAGTCCGATTGACGCCGTCTGCGAGATATGTCAGCAATACTGACATAATTGGGAGCTGCGGATTTGGAGGTTGGAGCAACCAGCCCCATATGAAGCTGCAGCGGGACGATCTTGGGAGGTCGGCCATGGCCGAGAAGCTGAATTCCGGCGCGAGCGACGTCGCAGGCGGCCTGCGGGCCGTGGCGCTCGACGATAAATACGATCTCGGCAAGCAGCAGATCTTCCTGACCGGCACCCAGGCCATCGCCCGGATGCTGATGGTGCAGCGGGAACGCGACAGGCGCGCGGGGCTGAATACCGCCGGCTTCGTCTCCGGCTATCGCGGCTCGCCGCTCGGCGGCCTCGACCAGCAGCTCGCCCGCGCCGGCAAACAGCTCAAGGCCGCCGACATCGTCTTCCAGCCCGGGCTGAACGAGGATCTCGCCGCCACCGCCGTCTGGGGCACGCAGCAGGCCGAGCTGCAGGGAGAGGGCCGCTATGATGGCGTCTTCGCGCTCTGGTACGGCAAGGGCCCCGGCGTCGACCGCACCGGCGACGTCTTCCGCCACGGCAACATGGCCGGGACCTCGCCGCATGGCGGCGTGATCTGCCTGATGGGCGACGATCACACCGCGGAATCCTCGACCAATGCCCACCAGACCGAATTCGTCTTCGTCGATCGGATGATGCCGATCCTGAACCCGGCCGGGGTACAGGAGATCATGGATTATGCCCTGCACGGCATCGCGCTCTCGCGCTACGCCTCGGTCTGGGTCGGCATCAAATGCGTCAAGGACAACATCGAATCCACGGCCTCCGTCGATGGCTCGGTCGACCGCGTCGAGGTGGTCACGCCGACGGATTTCGAGATGCCGCCGGGCGGGCTCAGCATCCGCCGCGAACTCGATTTCCTCGACCAGGAAAAGCGGCTGCACATCCATAAGCGCGCCGCCATCCTCGCCTATCTCCGCGCCAACAAGCTCAACCAGACCATCACCCATGGTGGCCGCCAGCCCCGCATCGGCATCATCACCGTCGGGAAATCCTATCTCGACGTCCGGCAGGCGATGGAGGATCTCGGCATCGACGAGGTCCGCGCCAATGATCTCGGGATCCGCCTGTTCAAGGTCGCCTGCCCCTGGCCGATCGACCCCTCCGAGCTGACGCGCTTCGTCAGCGGGCTCGATCTCGTGATGGTGGTCGAGGAAAAGCGGTCGCTGATCGAGGTGCAGGTGCGCGAGGAGCTCTATGGCGCGCAGCACCAGCCGATGGTGATCGGCAAGAAGGACGAGAAGGGCGACTGGCTCTTCCCCGTCCATGGCGCGCTCGATCCCAACGACGTCGCCATCGCGCTCGGTGCCAGGCTGCTGCAATACCATGACGATCCGGCGCTGCGGACGCGGCTCGAGGAGATCGCCAAGGCGCAGGGCCGGCTGGCGGAGGCCCAGGAGGTCGCGCGGCGCACGCCCTATTTCTGCTCGGGCTGCCCCCATAACAGCTCGACCGTGGTGCCGGAGGGCTCACGCGCCTATGCCGGGATCGGCTGCCATTACATGGTGCAATGGATGGACCGGGAGACGACCGGGTTCACCCAGATGGGCGGCGAAGGCGCGAACTGGATCGGCGAGGCGCCGTTCTCCACCCGCAAGCACGTCTTCCAGAACCTCGGCGACGGCACCTATACCCATTCCGGCTCGCTGGCGATCCGCTGGGCGGTCGCGGCCGGCGTCAACATCACCTACAAGCTGCTCTACAACGACGCGGTCGCGATGACCGGCGGCCAGCAGGCCGAGGGGCACCTGACCCCGGACCAGATGGCGCGGCAGATCGCCGGGGAAGGCGTGCAGCGCATCGCCGTCGTCACCGACGAGCCCGGGAAATACGGCGCCACCGTGCAATGGCCGGCCGGCACCACCATCCATCATCGCGACGATCTCGACGCCGTGCAGCGCGAGCTGGCCGAGATTCCCGGCGTCTCGCTCCTGCTCTACGACCAGACCTGCGCCACCGAGAAGCGCCGCCGCCGCAAGCGCGGCAATTATCCCGATCCCGACAAGCGCGTCATCATCAACGAGCTGGTCTGCGAGGGCTGCGGCGATTGCGGCGTGCAGTCGAATTGCGTATCGGTGCAGCCGCTGGAGACCGAGTTCGGCCGCAAGCGCCAGATCGACCAGTCGAACTGCAACAAGGATTTCTCCTGCGTGAAGGGCTTCTGCCCCTCCTTCGTCACCGTTCACGGCGCCCGGCCCAAGAAGCTCGCCCCGCGCAAGCTCGACATGGGGGAACTCGGCGCGGAGACGCTGCCGGAGCCGGTGGTGCCGGCGCTGACCCGCAGCTATGCCGTCGTGGTCACCGGCGTCGGCGGCACCGGCGTCGTCACCATCGGCGCGATCCTCGGCATGGCGGCGCATCTCGAGGGCAAGGGCTGCGGCATGATCGACATGGCCGGCCTCGCCCAGAAGGGCGGCGCGGTGTTCAGCCACGTCAAGCTCGCCCCCACCCCCGACGAGATCCATGCGATCCGCGTCTCCGCCGGCCAGGCCGATCTCGTGCTGGGCTGCGACCTCACCGTCACCGGCTCGAAGAAGGTTCTCGGCGCGATCAAGCCGGGCGCCGCCACCGTGGTGGTCAACACCGCCGAAAGCCTGCCCGGCGACTTCACTCGCAACGCCGATTTCTCCCTGCCGACGGAGCGGCTGAAGCGCGCCATCCTCTCGGCCGGCGGGCGCGACCACACCCATTTCATCGATGCGACCGCAGCCGCCGTCGCCTTCCTCGGCAATGCCATCGCCGCCAACATGTTCATGCTCGGCTTCGCCTGGCAGTTCGGCGCGGTGCCGCTCTCCCGCGCCGCTCTGCTGCGCGCCATCGAGCTCAATGGCGAAGCGGTGCCGATGAACCAGCAGGCATTCGAGCTCGGCCGCCGCGCCGCGCATGACCCCGACGCCCTTCTGGCGACGCTGGCCGAAGCCAAGGCGCCGACGCAGGCGCGCCATCTCTCCGAGACGCTGGACGAGATCATCGCCCGCCGCGTCGGCTTCCTCACCGGCTACCAGAACGCGGCCTATGCCGAGCGCTACCGCCGGCTGGTCGCCAGGGTGCAGCAGAAGGAGGCGGCGGTGCTGCCGGGCGAGACCCGGCTGTCCGAGGCCGTGGCGCGATACCTCTTCAAGCTGATGGCCTATAAGGACGAATACGAGGTCGCGCGGCTCTATGCGGACGGCGCCTTCCAGAAGCAGGTGGCGGCCACCTTCGAGCCGACGAGCGCGACCGGGGACAAGCTGCGCTTCGAGTTCCACCTCGCCCCGCCTTTGCTGGCCAGGCGCGACCCGCATAGCGGCGTGCCCCGCAAGATCAGCTTCGGCCCTTGGATGATGTCGGCCTTCGGCCTGCTCGCCCGGCTGAAGGGGCTGCGCGGCACGGCGCTCGACATTTTCGGCTATAGCGAGGAGCGCCGGACGGAACGCCGTCTGATCGTCGATTACGAGGCGCTGGTCGAGGAGATCCTGGCGAAGCTCACGCCGGAGAACCACGCGCTCTGCCTGGCGCTCGCCGCGCTGCCGGAAAAGATCCGCGGCTTCGGCCATGTCAAGGAACGCCATCTCGCGGCGGCGCTGGCCGAGCAAGCCGGCCTGCTGGCGAGGCTACGCGACGGATCGGCGCAGGCGCTGGTGATGCCGCAGGCGGCGGAGTAGCCGCCTCGCCTCTGGATCACCGCCTGAGGCCCGCGGCGCTGAGCGCCGCCTCGGCCGCGCTTGAGTTTCCGCGCCCCCTGCCGGCATAGTGGCGCTTCCGTTGCGCCAGCCTGGATGTCTGCCATTGATCGCACCCGACGAGCTCCGCCGCATCGCCTCCTGGTCGCGTGAACTCACGGAAGCCGAATTCGAGGAGGCGCGGCGCGGCATCAGCCTGAAGAGCTACGGCAAGGGCTCCTATATCTGCCATGTCGGCGACCGGTTGGATTCCTGGACCGGCGTCGCCGACGGGCTGGTCAAGATGAGCACCACCTCCAAGACCGGCAAGGCCGCGACGCTGGCCGGCATGCGGGCCGGTGCCTGGTTCGGCGAAGGCACGGTGATCAAGGGCGAGCTTCGCCGCTACGAGCTGGTGGCGCTGCGCGAGACAAGGCTGGCGCTGATGCGGCGCTCGAGCTTTCTCTGGCTGTTCGAGCACAGCGCCGCCTTCAACCGCTTCCTGGTCCACCAGTTCAACGAGCGCCTCGCCCAGTTCATCGCCCTGGCGGAGACGGAGCGGACCCTGGATTCGACCGGCCGCCTCGCCCGCAATCTCGCCTGGCTGTTCAACCCCACCCTCTATCCCGATCAGGACCGCACCCTGGCGATTTCGCAGGAGGAACTCGGGCTGCTCGCCGGCATGTCGCGGCAGATCGCCAATCAGGGACTGTCGAAACTCGCCGAGCTCGGGCTGGTGGAGCTCGGCCATGGCAGCGTGACGATCCTCGATCTCGACCGGCTCGTCCGCTACGAAGGCTAGCGGAGGCGCGTGCGCCACCTGTCCGGGATCAGCGAGAGAGAGCGTGCGTCCTGCCCTGCACAGACGCCCGCGGGACAATAGCGACCAAATGCCGACTTGTCTGTCAAGCCCTCCCTTGCAAAGCTCATGCGCGGCTGCAAGGCTTGCATCAACGACGAGGCCGACAACGGCCCGAACGAAGACCGGCGCAATGTACGCGGGTCACACAGGGTGGAGACGAGCATCGTGGCAAGCGCAAGCGCCGGCCAACCGGACACCTTTCCGAAACTGCTGTTGCGCAATGCGCGGGAGCGCGGAGCGCGCGTGGCCTTCCGCCACAAGGATCTCGGCATCTGGCAGAGCTGGACCTGGGCCGAGACCGCCGAGCAGGTCCGCCATTACGCCAAGGGGCTGCAGGCGCTCGGGCTGAAGCGCGGCGACAAGGTCGCCATCGTCGGCTACAACCGGCCGCGGCTCTACTGGTCGATGGCCGCGGCGCAATGGCTCGGCGCCGTCCCGGTGCCGGTCTATGCCGACAGCGTCGCCGACGAGATGGCCTATGTTCTGGACCATGCCGAGGCGGTTTTCGCCTGCGTGCAGGACCAGGAACAGGTCGACAAGATCCTCTCCATCGCCGACCGGCTGCCCAAGCTGCGCCACATGCTCTATGACGAGCCGCGCGGGCTGCGCGACTATGACCACGCCACGCTCCACGACATCGACGGGGTGATCAGGGCCGGCGCCGAAGCGCTGAAGGCGAGCCCGGAGGCGGAAGCGGCGCTCGCCCGCGAGATGGAGGCGGGCTCCGGCGACGATCTCGGCATCATCCTCTACACCTCCGGGACGACCGGCCGGCCCAAGGGCGTGATGCTGAGCCATTACAACGTCATCACCGCCGCGCGGATCGGCTGCGAATTCGACGGGCTGAACGAGAGCGACGAGGTCATCGCCTATCTCCCGATCGCCTGGGTCGGCGACCACGTCTTCTCCTATGCGCAGGCGATTCTCGCCGGCTTCTGCGTCAACTGCCCCGAGAGCCCGGACACCGTCATCGACGATCGTCGCGAGGTCGGCACCACCTATGCCTTCGCCCCGCCCCGCGTCTTCGAGACCATGCTGACGCTGACCATGGTGCGGATGGAGGATGCCGGCCCGTTGATGCGCAAGCTCTTCCACTACTTCCTCGGCGTGGCCAAGCAATATGGCGAGAAGATCCTGAACAAGGAGCCGGTGCCGCTGAAGGGCCGCTTGCTCTACGCGCTCGGCGACATGCTGATCTACGGCCCGCTGCGCAACCGCTTCGGCCTGACCAACATCAAGGTCGGCTATACCGCGGGCGAGGCGATCGGCCCGGAGCTGTTCCGCTTCTACCGCTCGATCGGCGTCAATCTGAAGCAGCTCTACGGCCAGACCGAAGCCGGCGTCTACATCACCATGCAGCCCAATGGCGAGATCAAGGCCGATACGGTCGGAAGGCCGGCGCCGATGGTCGAGATCAGGATCGATGACAGCGGCGAGGTGCTCTACCGCTCGCCCTCGATCTTCGGCGGCTATTACAAGGATCCGGAGAAGACCGCGGAGACGATGACGGCGGATGGCTATGTCCGCTCCGGCGATGCCGGCTTCTTCGACGAGACCGGCCATCTCAAGATCATCGACCGCGCCAAGGATGTCGGCAAACTGTCGAATGGCGCGCTGTTCCCGCCGAAATACATCGAGAACAAGCTGAAATTCTATCCCAACATCAAGGAGGCGGTCGCCTTCGGCCAGGGCCGCGACTTCGTCGCCGTCGCCGTCAACATCGACCTGACGGCGGTCGGCAACTGGGCCGAGCGCAACAATGTCGTCTACGCCTCGTATCAGGAGCTGGCCGGGCACGAGCTCGTCTACGACATGATCGCCAAGCATATCGACGAGGTGAACCGTTCGCTGGCGGCGGAGCCGCTGATGGGCGGCGCGCAGATCAGGCGCTTCCTGATCCTGCACAAGGAGCTCGACGCCGATGATGGCGAGCTGACGCGCACGCAGAAGGTGCGGCGCGGCTTCATCGCGGATCGCTACGCCCCGCTCGTCAACGCGCTCTATGACGGCTCGGAAGCGGCCGACATCTCGACCGAAGTGACCTTCGAGGATGGCCGCAAGGGCGTCATCTCCGCCCGGGTCAAGGTCCGCGACGCAACCCTCTATCCCGCCACGGCACCGGCGAGGGCGGCATGAACGCGGAACCGATCAACGTGACCGGCGAGCCGGTGAAGAGCCGCAAGGGCGAGGTGCTGCTCTCGGTCGAGAACATCTCGCTGCGCTTCGGCGGGGTGAAGGCGATTTCCGACGTCTCCTTCGACATCCGCCGCGGCGAGGTCCGCGCCATCATCGGCCCCAACGGCGCCGGCAAGACCTCGATGCTGAACTGCATCAACGGGTTCTACCATCCGCAGGAGGGGCAGATCACCTATAAGGGCGTGCGCCGCCCCAAGGTGAGGCCGCACCAGGCCGCTGCCGACGGGATCGCCCGCACCTTCCAGAACGTCGCGCTGTTCAAGGGCATGTCGACGCTCGACAACATCATGACCGGCCGCACGCTGAAGATGAGGCGCGGCTTCTTCTGGCAGGCGCTGCGCCATGGGCCGGCGATGAACGAGGAGATCGAGCACCGCAAGGTGGTCGAGGACATCATCGATTTCCTGCAGATCCAGCATATTCGCAAGCTGCCGGTCGGCAAGCTGCCCTATGGGCTGCAGAAGCGCGTCGAGCTCGGCCGTGCCCTGGCGATGGAGCCGGAGCTGCTGCTGCTGGACGAGCCGATGGCGGGGATGAACCTCGAGGAGAAGGAGGACATGTGCCGCTTCATCCTCGACGTGAACAACCAGTTCGGCACCACCATCGCGCTGATCGAGCATGATATGGGCGTGGTGATGGACCTCTCCGACCGCGTCGTCGTGCTGGAATACGGCCGCAAGATCGCCGATGGCACGCCCGACGAGGTCAAGGCCGACCAGAAGGTGATCGACGCCTATCTCGGGGTGGCGCATTGATGAACCCCCTGGCCCGCACGCACGCCGTCATTGCGAGGAGCGCAGCGACAAAGCAACCCAGCCCGTCCAGCCCGGCCGCCCCTGGATTGCTTCGCTATTATGCTCGCAAGGACGCCTTCACCTCCCCGTCATTGCGAGGAGCGCAGCGACGAAGCAACCCAGACCGCCCCATCCGGCCGCCCCTGGATTGCTTCGCGATGCTCGCAAGGACGGCTTCCCGTCATTGCGAGGAGCG
>NZ_LMRT01000009.1:179284-179376 GCF_001426225.1 Allobosea sp. Leaf344
GAGCGACGAAGCAACCCAGACCGCTCAGCCCGGCCGCCCCTGGATTGCTTCGCGATGCTCGCAAGGACGGCTTCCCGTCATTGCGAGGAGCG
>NZ_LMRT01000009.1:179414-207905 GCF_001426225.1 Allobosea sp. Leaf344
CAGCGACGAAGCAACCCAGGCCGCCCGCCCGGCTCCCCCTGGATTGCTTCGCTATGCTCGCAAGGACGGGTTCGGCGCCTGCAGCGATGGAGCTGACACATGACTGACATCGCCGCCCGCCCCGCGCCGCGCCTCTTCGCCAATCCCTGGATCAAGGCCGCACTGATCACCGCCGCGATCGTGCTGGCCGCCATCGTCGGGGCTCGGCTCGACGGCTCCGGCACCCTCTACAAGATCGTCATCGACCCGTTCCAGCAGATGGTCTCGGCGCCGGACCTGCTCGCGCAGACGATCTGGGAAGGGCTCGTCTCGGGCGTGCTCTACGCGCTGATCGCGCTCGGCTTCGTGCTGATCTTCAAGGCCTCGGGCGTGTTCAACTTCGCCCAGGGCATCATGGTCGTGTTCTCGGCGCTGACCCTGGTCGGGCTCTACGAAATGGGCGTGCCCGCCTTCCTGGCCGTCATCCTGACGCTCGGCGTGATGTTCCTGCTGGCCGTCACCATCGAGCGCGTGGTGCTGCGCCCGCTGGTCAACCAGCCCGACATCATCCTGTTCATGGCGACCTTCGGCATCACCTATTTCCTGATCGGCTTCGGCGAATCCGTCTTCGGCGGCAATCCCAAGCGGATGATCACGGAGCAGCTCTATCTGCCCAGCGGCTCGATCGACCTGAAGATCCTGGGCGGCCTCGTCTCGCTGCAGAAGATCGACATCGCGGCCGCGATCATCGCCTCGATCATGATCGCCGCGCTCGGCCTGTTCTTCCAGTACACCCGCATCGGCCGGGCGCTGCGAGCCGTCGCCGACAGCCACAAGGCGGCGCTCTCGGTCGGCATCTCGCTGAACCAGATCTGGGTGATCGTCTGGTTCACCGCGGGCATCGTGGCGCTGATCACCGGCATCATGTGGGGCGCGCGCTCCGACGTCTCCTTCGCGCTTGAGATCGTGGCGCTGAAGGCGCTGCCCGTGCTGATCCTGGGCGGCTTCACCTCGATCCCGGGCGCGATCATCGGCGGGCTGATCATCGGCATCGGCGAGAAGATGGGCGAGTTCTACTGGGGCCCGCTGATCGGCGGCGGCATCGAGAGCTGGCTCGCCTATTTCATCGCGCTGGGCTTCCTGCTGTTCCGTCCGCAGGGCCTGTTCGGCGACAAGATCATCGAGAGGATCTGACGATGGGCGCGTTGCGAAGGGCGAGGGGCGAGATGGATCCGACCATGCCGAGACCGGCGCGAGGGCTTCGCCATTCGCCACATTCCATTCGCCCGTCCAGCGGAGCTTGAGCCATGTTCTACCGCGAGGCCGGCCAGTATAAATCGACCTATTCTGCCGATATGGCGGTGTTCCCGCTGAAGCAGGACAGGATCGGCATCGCCGTCATCCTGCTGCTCGCCTTCGTCGGCGTGCCGCTGATCGGCAACGACTTCTTCACCACCACGGTGATGATCCCCTTCCTGGTGTTCTCGCTGGCGGCGATCGGGCTCAACATCCTGACCGGCTATACCGGGCTGATCTCGCTGGGAACGGCGGCCTTCATGGGCGTCGGCGCCTATGCCTGCTACAAGATGACGACGCTGTTCCCGGGCGTGAACATCATCGTGCTGATCCTGCTGTCGGGGCTGTTCTCGGCCGCGATCGGCGTACTCTTCGGCCTGCCCTCGCTGCGCATCAAGGGCTTCTACCTCGCCGTCGCGACCCTGGCCGCGCAGTTCTTCCTGCAATGGGCCTTCGTGCGCGTGCCCTGGCTGTTCAACTACAACGCCTCGGGCGCCATCGAGGTGCCGCTGCGCACCGTCTTCGGCGTGCCGGTCACCGGCGCCACCGCCACTCCGGAAACCCGCTATTTCGTCTGCCTCTGCCTGGTGGTGGTGCTGACCTGGTTCGCCTCCAACATCGTCCATGGCCGCCTCGGCCGATCCTGGATGGCCGTGCGCGACATGGACATCGCCGCCGAGCTGATGGGGATCAAGCTGCTCAACGCCAAGCTGACGGCCTTCGCCGTCTCCTCCTTCTTCTGCGGCGTCGCCGGGGCGATGATGATCTTCCTCTGGTATGGCGGCGGCGAAGCGGCCGATGTCTTCAACATCCGCCTCTCCTTCAACATCCTGTTCATGGTCATCATCGGCGGGCTGGGCTCGCTGATCGGCTCCTTCTTCGGCGCGGCCTTCATCGCCAGCCTGCCGACCATCCTGAAATTCGGGCTGCCGGCGATCGGCATCCCGCTGGCGGGCGCGACCGCCGAGCATGTCACCTTCATGCTGGTCGGCGCGCTGATCATCGTCTTCCTGATCGTCGAGCCGCATGGGCTGGCGCGGCTCTGGCAGATCGGGAAGCAGAAACTGCGGACCTGGCCCTTCCCCTATTGAGGAGGGACAGACCCGAAAACGACCTGCGGCACATGGCAAGCCGCAGGCGCGAGGAGACGGCCCGGCGCCCTCGCCGACAGCCGCGGACAATGTGGAGGATGCAGATGAACACGAAGACGATGATGATGGGTGCGGCGCTCGGAGCGCTGATGACGGCCGGCGCCGCGGTTGCCCCCGCCCAGGCGCAGGATTCGATCTATTTCGCCAATAACGCCTATCGCACCGGCCCCTTCTCCGGCTCGGGCATCCCGATCGGCGACGGCATGCGCGACTATATCGCGATGATCAACGCGCGCGACGGCGGCGTGAACGGCGTCAAGATCATCTATGAGGAGTGCGAGACCGGCTACGACACCAAGAAGTCGATCGAGTGCTACGAGCAGGCCAAGTCGAAGAACACGGTGCTCTATTCGCCCTGGTCGACGGGTGCGACGCTCGCCGCCATCCCGCGCGCCCATATCGACAAGATCCCGATCCTCTCGATGGCCTATGGCCTCTCGGCCTCGGCTGACGGCACCAATTTCCCCTGGGTCTTCATTCCGCCGCTGACCTATTGGGACGGTGCTTCCGGCATGGTCCGCCACATGGCCAACGAGCTCGGCGGCATGGACAAGCTCAAGGGCAAGAAGCTCGGGCTGATTCATCTCGACGCGCCCTTCGGCAAGGAGCCGATCCCGGTCCTCGAGAACCTCGCCAAGAAATACGGTTTCGAGGTCAAGCTCTATCCCGTGGCCGCGGCCGACATGCAGAACCAGGGCTCGCTCTGGCTGTCGATCCGCCGTGATCGGCCCGATTTCCTCTACAACCAGGGCTGGGGCGCGATGAACCCGACCGCGGTGAAGGAGGCGATCAAGAACAACTTCCCGATCAGCAAGCTGGTCGGCGTCTGGTGGGCCGGCGGCGATGACGACGCCCGCGCCGGCGGGCCGGAGGCCAAGGGCTACAAATCCCTGAACTTCAACGCGGCCGGCACCAATTTCCCGGTCATCCAGGACATCATCAAACATGTCGTGGACAAGGGAAACAGCCTCTCGCCCAAGGATAAGGTCGGCGAGAACCTCTATAACCGCGGCGTCTACAATTCGATGCTGGTGGTCGAGGCGATCCGCACCGCCCAGAAGCTCACCGGCAAGAAGGTGATCACCGGCGAGGATATGCGCCGGGGCCTGGAGAGCCTCAATGTCGACGAGGCCAGGCTGAAGGAGATCGGGATGGAAGGCTTCGCCACCCCGACCAAGATCTCCTGCACCGACCATTCCGGCCACAGCAAGATGTATGTCGCCGAGTGGGACGGCACCAAATGGACCAAGAAGTCCGACTGGATCGAGCCTCTGAAGGACGAGGTTCGCCCGCTGATCGAGGCCGCTGCCAAGGACTATGCCGAGAAGAACACCGGCTGGCCCAAGCGCAGCGAAGCCTGCGAGAAGTCGTCCTGATCTAGGGGCGGTCGGCAGCGGGCGAGCGGCAGCCGGATCATCCGGCTGTCGTGACCCGGCTGCCGGCCGCCGATCGCCCAAGGCCGGAGCACCGCCATGTCGACCGCGTCAGCGACACTCGAAACGCCTGCCCAATCCGCCGCCAGCGACACGATCCTGTCGCTGAACAATATCGAGGTGATCTACGATCACGTCATCCTGGTGCTGAAAGGCGTGTCGCTGCATGTGCCGCGCAAGGGCATCGTCGCGATCCTCGGCGCCAATGGCGCCGGCAAGACGACGACGCTGAAGGCGATCTCGAACCTGCTCAAGGCGGAGCGTGGCGAGGTGACCAAGGGCTCGATCGTCTTCGACGGCGAGCGAGTCGACCGCATGTCCCCCAACGAGCTCGTCCGCCGCGGCTGCATCCAGGTGATGGAGGGCCGCCATTGTTTCGGCCATCTCTCGATCGAGGAGAATCTGCTGACCGGGGCCTTCACCCGGCGCGACGGCAATGCCGCGATCCGGCGCGACCTCGAGAAGATCTACGAGCTGTTTCCGCGGCTGAAGCAGCGGCGCAATTCGCAGGCCGGCTACACCTCCGGCGGCGAGCAGCAGATGTGCGCGGTCGGCCGCGCCATGATGTCGAAGCCCAAGATGATCCTGCTCGACGAGCCCTCCATGGGGCTGGCGCCGCAGATCGTCGAGGAGATCTTCGAGATCGTGCGCCGGCTCAATGCCGAGGACGGCGTGTCCTTCCTGGTGGCCGAGCAGAACACCAACATGGCCCTGCGCTACGCCACCTATGGCTACATCATGGAGACCGGGCGCATCGTCATGGATGGCGAGGCGAGCATGCTGCGCGAGAACGAGGACGTGAAGGAATTCTACCTCGGCGTCGCCGAGGGCAACAAGAAATCCTTCCGCGAGGTGAAGAGCTACAAGCGCCGCAAGCGGTGGCTGTCGTGAGCGCGGGATCGCCATCGGCGCTTCGACTGCGGCAGGACCGGGATTGATCCGATGACAGAGCATCACGACGCGCTCGAAACCCGCAGCCCCGCTGCGCGCGAGGCGGATCTCTTCGGGCGGCTGCCGGCGGTGCTGCGCGCCGCCATGGCGGCGCCGGCCTATGCCGAGCGCCTCGCGGGGATCGATCCCGATGGGATCACCGACCGCAACGCCCTCTCCACCCTGCCGATCCTGCGCAAGGCCGATCTGCCGGCGCTGCAGCGCGCCGCGCCACCCTTCGGCGGCTTCGTCACGGCGGCAGTCGGCTCCTTCGGCCGCCTGTTCACCTCGCCCGGCCCGATCTTCGAGCCGGAAGCCGCGCAGCCCGACCCGTGGGGCGCCGCCCGCGGTCTCCATGCCGCGGGCTTTCGGGCCGGCGACATCGTGCTCAACACCTTCGGCTATCATCTGACCCCGGGCGGCTTCATCATGGATTCCGCGGCGCGGGCACTGGGCTGCGCCGTCATCCCGGCCGGTCCGGGCAATACCGAGCAGCAGATGGAGGTGATCGCCGCCTATCGCCCGAGCTGCTACGCCGGCACCCCGGATTTCCTGAAGATCCTGGTCGAGGCGGCCGAGAGCCGCGGCATCGACATCGGCTGCATCAGGCGCGCCGTGGTCTCGGGGGCGGCCTTCCCGCCTTCGCTCCAGGCCTGGGTCCGCGAGCGCGGCATCGACGCCTACCAGCTCTACGCCACCGCCGATGTCGGCGTCATCGCCTATGAGACCAGCGCCCGCTCCGGCATGGTGCTGAACGAGAACCTGATCGTCGAGATCGTCCGCCCCGGCACCGGCGATCCCGTGGCCGAGGGCGAGGTCGGCGAGATCGTGGTCACCAATCTCGACCCGCACCACCCGCAGATCCGGCTCGCCGTCGGCGATCTCACCGCGGCGATGCACCAGCCCAGCGGCTGCGGGCGGACCAACACCCGGATCAAGGGCTGGCTCGGCCGCGCCGACCAGACGGCCAAGATCAAGGGCATGTTCGTGCGTCCCGAACAGGTCGCCGAGATCGCCAGGCGCCATGCCGAGATCCACAAGCTGCGCCTCGTCGTCGGCCGCGCCGACGAGGTCGACACCATGACGCTCAAGGCGGAGATCTATGCCGAACCGGCCGGGCTGATCGACGCCGTCGCCTCGACCCTGCAGCAGGTCACCAAGCTGAAGGGCGCCGTCGAAGTCCTGCCTCTGGGCGCGCTGCCCAATGACGGCAAGGTCATTGCGGATGAGCGCCCCGTCGGCTGAGTTTCGCCTCGGCGGAGGGCGGGTGCAGGGGCGTTAGCCGGCCGATCACCAGTCGATCGCCGCCTCGCCTTTAGCCTGCAGCCATGCATTCGCCTGCGAAAACGGCCGCGAGCCGAAGAAGCCGCGCCTGGCCGAGAGCGGCGAGGGATGGGCGCTTGCCAGGACGAGATGGCGGCTCTCGTCGATCAGGGGGCGCTTGAGCTGCGCCGGATTGCCCCACAGCATGAAGACGACATGCGGCCGCCCCGTGGAGACCGCCGCCAGCAGCGCATCCGTCACCACGCCCCAGCCCAATGCGAGATGCGAACCCGCCTTGGCGGCGCCTTCGCGCACCGTCAGCGCGGTGTTGAGCAGCAGCACGCCCTGGCGCGCCCAGCCGGTGAGATCCCCGTCCGGCGCGACTGGCCGGCCGAGATCATCGCCCAGCTCGCGCCTGATATTGGCGAGCGAGCGCGGCAGCGGCGGCGGCCCGGCATAGGAGAAGGCGAGGCCATTGGCATGGCCGGGCGTCGGATAGGGGTCCTGCCCGAGGATGACCACCCTGACCGCCTCGAACCGCGTCGCCGCCAGCGCGGCGAAGACCCGCTCAGGCCGCGGCGCCACGACATGACCGGCGGCGGTTTCAGCATCGGCCGCCTGGCAGGCGCGGGCGACGAGGCCATTGCGGAAGACCCCGAGCTCCCGCCAGCCCGCCGCCTCCGGCGCCGCCAGAAATGCGGCGAGCGCCGCCTGATAGCCCGTCACTTCAGGACGATCCGGCCCTCGACCCTGGCATCGACGGTGCCGAGTTTGCGCAGGTAGATCATCACCTCGTTCGCCATCAGCTTGCCGTCGGTCAGCCCGACCAGCGTGCGGCCGCGCGCCAGCGAGACATAGCCGTCGCCGCCCGCGAGCATGAAATTATTCGAGGCGACGGTGTAGCGCGCGGCGAGGTCGATCGGCTTGCCGTCGACGGTGACCGATTTCACGCGCGACCCCGAAGGCTCCTTCAGATCCGCCTCGAAGCTCAGCCCCGAGACCTGCGGGAACCGCCCGGAGCCCTGCGGCGCCTGCGCCAGTCCGTTCTCCAGCGCATCCCTGATGTCCCGCCCCGAGATCTCGACCATGATGCTGGCATTGCCGAAGGGCAATTCGCTCAGCACGTCGCGGCGTGTCAGCCGGTGCCCGGCCGGATATTGCTTGTTGGCACGGATGCCGCCGGCATTGGTGATCGCGACCTGCGCCCCGGTGGAGGCCCTCAGCGCATCGGCGATCAAATTGCCGATCGCGGTTTCCTGGGTGCGGATCAGGGCCGTGCGGGAATCGAGCGGCGCCGCCAGCGTCGCGATCTCGACATCGAGCTCCTTCGACAGCTCGGCCTCATAGCCCTGCACCAGCGCCGCCACCTCGGGATCGGGCGTCGCGGCGCGGGAATCATTGACGCGGAAGGTCGGCGTCCAGCTCACCTGCCGGGCCGCGCCCTCGCCCTTGATCGAGACGGCGATATCGATGGCCGTGACGTAATTGCCCTCTTCGTTGGACTCGACCATCACCACCTTGCCGTCATAGGCGATGGCGAGATCATGATCATGCCCGGTCAGCACGATGTCGACCAGGCGCGACCGCACGATCTGGTTGTCGGTGCCGCGGTCGGCATGCACCACCGCCACCAGGATATCGGCGCCTTGCGCCTTCAGCGCCGCGCTCTCCCGCCGCAGCGCGTCCATGGTCGAGGAGAAGCGCAGATCGCCGGGGCTCGAGACCTGAGGCGTCGGGTCGAACGCCGTCCCGATCACCCCGACCTTGACGCCGCCGAGCTCGAAGATCTGCGAGTCGCGATGGCCCGGCAGCTTCTGCCCCGCCGCGTCGCGCAGATTGGCGGCGAAGGTCGGGTAGCTCTGCGCCGCGACCAGCTTCAGATAATTCTCCTTGCCGAAATCGAATTCGTGATTGCCGGGCACGAACACGTCGAGCCCCATCTTGTTCTGCATCGCGACGATATGCGCGCCCTGGTCGAAGCCGGACATCAGCGAGGGCGAATAGCAATCGCCGGCATGGCAGAACAGCACCGGCACGCCGCGCGCCCGCTCGGCCTTGGCGATCCCGGCGGCGCGGGCGAAGCCGCCCCGGCCCTTGTCGTCGCTCATCTTGTAGATGTCGTTGACCAGCAGCAGGGTAAAGGCCGGCTGCGGGATCTGCGCCCGCGCGACCGGGGCCGACGCGGCCAGCGCTGCGGGGGCGGCGATCACGCCGAGGGCCTTGCGGCGGGTGAGTTCGGTCATGGTGGCGCGCCTCGGCTGTCTCTCGTCGCGGCAACCTAGCAAATGCGCCGGCGGACTGGCCAGAGCGACCGGCTGCCGGCGGGCGCCGGGGCCCCTACGGAAATGTCGCACCCCCTCGCGAAGTTGCGCTAATCACTGGACGAACGCCGGAACTTCTCTAAATCGAGGGCAAAGGAAAGTCCGCGACATGACAGTTCAGACCAAGCCGGCGGCCGATATGCGTGCGGTCCGATTGCCCTCCGACCATCCGCCGGTGAAGGCGGGGCGGATCGGCGTGCTGCTGATGAATCTGGGCACGCCGGAAGGCACGGATTACTGGCCGATGCGGGCCTATCTCAAGGAGTTCCTCTCCGACCGCCGGGTCATCGAGACCTCGCGCTGGATCTGGTGGCCGCTGCTCAACCTGATCATCCTGACCACGCGGCCGGGCAAGAAGGGCAAGGACTACGCCTCGATCTGGAACAATGAGCGCAATGAAGGCCCGCTGAAGACGATCACCCGCTCGCAGACCGAGCAGCTGGCCGAGCGGCTGAAGCCGCTCACCGGCGAGCGCGTGGTCTTCGACTGGGCGATGCGCTACGGCTTTCCCGATGTGAAGAGCCGCATCCAGGCGCTGCTGGACGAGGGCTGCGACCGCATCCTGCTCGTCCCGCTCTATCCGCAATATGCCGCGCCGACCTCGGCCACGGCCTGCGACCACGCCTTCCGCGCCCTGATGGAGATGCGCTGGCAGCCGGCGGTCCGCGTCGCGCCGCCCTATCACGACGATCCGGTCTATATCCGCGCTCTGGCGGATTCGATGCGCCGACAGCTGGCGACGCTGGATTTCGATCCGGAGGTGATCCTCTGCTCCTTCCACGGCATGCCGAAGGAGTATCTGCTGAAGGGCGACCCCTATCATTGCCAATGCGCCAAGACCTGGCGGCTGCTGCGCGAAGAGCTGGGCCTGCCGAAGGAGCGCTTCATGCTGACCTTCCAGTCGCGCTTCGGCCCGGCGGAATGGCTGCAGCCCTATACGGATCAGACGGTCGAGGCCTTGGCCAAGGCCGGCAAGACCTCGCTCGCCATCGTCGCGCCGGGATTCTCCGCCGATTGCCTGGAGACGCTGGAAGAGCTCGATGTCGAGAACCGCGAGATCTTCCTCGAGAATGGCGGCCAGAAATTCGCCTATCTGCCCTGCCTCAACGATTCCGAGGAGGGGATGCGCGTGATCACCGAAGTCGTCCAGCGCGAGCTGATGGGCTGGATCTGACGCGACGAGCCGCCGCCTTTCAAATACTAGACCTGCCGAACGAAAAAGGCCGCCCCGGCGGGGCGGCCTTTCGCCAAGATCGCGGCCGGGTCAGCGCGGCGCGAAAACGCCGAGGCTGCTCGCGGTGATGTCGAAGGACAGGGAGCCGACGACCGCCGGACCGCACCATTTCGAACGGCCGGAACCGGAGAGGATGCCGCCGGGATCCGCCGTCAGCGCGAAGCAGTCGCGCTTCGACAGGCTGGTATCGTGATAGCGGATATCGGCGGTCAGGTTCTTCCAAGTATAGGACAGGCCGGCATTCCAATAGCTGTAATCCGGCAGATTGGTCGGCGGCACCGTCGACCAGATCGCGAGATTGGTGGTGCCGAGCCAGTAATGGCCGTATTCGCCGGAGACGGCGAGCCCTTCGAGGAAGGGCAGATTATATTTGGCCGTCACCGAGGCATAGGTGCCGGTCGCGCCGGTGCCGAGCCAATCCCAGGCGTAGAAGACGTTTCCGCCGAGGGTGAAGGCGTCGTTGACGGCCCAGGAGACCTTGCCCACCGCTTCGGTGAAATCGGTGTTCTTCGGCGTCCAGAACACGCCGGCCGCGTCGATATACTGCTTCTCGCTGGGATAGTAATATTGGATGACGCCGAAATCGAAGGTCAGCGGCCCGAATTTCGGGCGGATACCGGCGAAGAAATCGATCTCCGCGGCCGGGCTCGTGGTCAGGTCGACGCTGGCCCCGAACACGCCGAGATAGAACAGGTTGTTGTAGAACTGCAGCTCGACCGAGCCCTGCGCGCCCGGCTTGCGGTCCGATTGCGAGATGCCGCGGAAATTATAATCCGTCACGCCCTTGATGCTGATCGCCGCGTCGATCCAGGTGATCGCCGGAGGCGCGGGTGGCAGCGGCGCCCCGCTCCGGGCCGGCAGGTCGGAGGCCTGGGCCGAAACGGAAAGGGCTGACAGGCCGAGGATCAGGCCCGAACGGATGAAGGCGGACGTGATGTCCATGTGGCGGCTCCCATTGCCATGGACCAGCAGCCGATGAGCGCTGGTAGTCGGCAAATAGGGCAATTCACGCCTGAATTTCGCAAGATCAGCTTTAGGGCAGGCCCGCTCAGCAAACGGGCAGATCGACCTCAGACGGCACAATAGCGCCGTCAAAATAGGCGCGTCGCAAATCCGTCAATCGACGTTGCAGCCGCGCAACACTGCTCGGGAGCCAGCCTTCAGGGCTTGCTGGCATAGGCGGCGGCGGGCGCCCCGGCCTGGCTGACCCGGTCGCCGGCGCGCTTCTTGGTGCTGGCCTTGGTGTCGGCCGGGGCCACGGGCGCCGCCACGACAGGCGCCGGAGCCGGGGCCGGCATGAAGGAGCTGCCGATCAGCGGCACATAGCTCAGCGCCCGCTGCAGCACCGGGGTCGGCGCGGGCTCGGCCGCAGCCGCCACGGGCGCGGCCGCCACCTGTGCCGGGCGCGCCTGGCCGGGACCGGCCTTGGCGACCTGGGAGGCCGCCGTCGCCGGGCGATTGGCGGCGGGCTTGGCCACCACCGCGGCCGGAGCGGCCTCGGCCGGCTCGGGTGCGGTCGCAACGGCGGCGAGCACCGCGTCATGATCGGCAGAGGCCGCACGCACCGTCGTCCTGGTCTTGCCGGCGCCGTCCAGCACCACCACGCGCGGGCCGACCGTCAGCGCGTCCGGCCGGCTGATGCCGACGTCGCGAGAGGCCCAGGAGGCGGTCTTGTTCAGCGAATCCGACCCGTTGGCGACGAGCGCGCGCTTGAAGGAAGGATGCTGGTCGCCATCGTCGTAGATCAGCTTGATGGCGGGCGTGCCGCGGGCGACCAGCGCCGCGATCTGCGCCTCGTCCTGCTGGCGCTTCTGCTGCAGCGCCTGCGCCACCCGGCCGTCGACGCCGTCATTGAAGACGTAGCGGCCGCTCGCCACCGCGACCCGCGGCTCGGACCGCGTCACCTCGAAATAATCGGTGCCTTCCTTCAGGTTCTTCCAGAAGGCGATGTTCGGGTCGAGCCGGTGCTTGGCGAGGTTCTCCGGCGTCATCCGGAAGGGCAGCGCCTGCATCTGCACGGAACGCTGGCCGCCGCTATGCGCCTCGCGGACGAGGGCGTAGATCTCGCCCATCTGGTCGTCCGTCATGGAATAGCAGCCGGCCGAGGAGCAGGCGCCATGCACCATCAGATGCGCGCCGGTCCGGCCATAGGAGCGGTCATAGGCGTTGGGATAGCCCATGTTGAAGGAGACGTAGAAGGAGGAATTCGGGTTCATCTGGGCGGGGGTGATCGCGTAGAACCCCTCCGGCGCCATGCGGTCGCCCTCGCGCACCTTCGGGCCGAGCTGGCCTGACCAGCGGCACATCGGGAAGGTCTTGAGCAGCGCATATTGCCCATCGGCCCGGCGCTTCCAGATCTCGAGCTCCGACTCCTTCTTGTAGGAGCGGATCAGGATCGGCTGATCCTTCGACATGCCCTTCTCGGACATGAGCGCATAGGTCGCGTTCGGGATCGGGATGTTGTGGCGGGCCGAGCCGCGATAGCGTTCGTCCTCGCTGCAGGCGGTGAGTGCCAGGGAAACAAAAGCCACGAGCGCGAGTTGCTTGAGTGCCACGTCGTCGATCCCATCGATTGGCTGGCCGGAACGCGACCCCTGCCAGCACATCGCGGCTGAATTAAGCCGCCATGTGGTTGTGAAGCGTTAGCCTTGAAGCTTCCTTACCACAGCCTGGCCCTGAATGGCCATATGGTGAAGGAAAGGTTGACGCCGGCCCCTTTTTCAGAGCGCCCGGCCGATGGCCAGGAACTTCTCCGCCCGCCGCTCGACGATCTCATCCGCGCTCAACCCGGCGAAATCGGCGAGGCTCGCGGCGATCGCATCGCCGGCCCGGGCGATCGCGGTCTCCGGATCGCGATGCGCGCCGCCGGTCGGCTCGCTGACGATCCGGTCGATCACGCCGAAGCGCAGCAGGTCCTGCGCCGTGATCTTCATCCCCGTCGCCGCGTCCTGGGCCCGCGCCGTGTCGCGCCACAGGATCGAGGCCGCGCCCTCGGGCGAGATCACGGAATAGATCGCATGTTCGAGCATCATCACCCGGCTGGCGGCGGCTATGGCGATGGCGCCGCCCGATCCACCTTCGCCGATCACCAGCGCGACGCTCGGCGTCCGCAAGGCGAGGCAGCATTCGGTCGAGCGGGCGATGGCCTCGGCCTGGCCGCGCTCCTCGGCCTCGATCCCGGGATAGGCGCCGGCCGTATCGACGAAGCTCAGCACCGGCAGGCCGAAGCGGTCGGCCAGTTCCATCAGCCGCACCGCCTTGCGATAGCCTTCCGGCTTCGGCATGCCGAAATTATGCCGGATGCGGGTCTCGGTGCTGTCGCCCTTCTCCTGGCCGAGGACGCAGACCGGCTCGCCGCGGAAACGGCCGAAGCCGCCGACGATCGCCTCATCCTCGCCGAAGGCGCGATCGCCGGCGAGCGGGGTGAATTCGGTGATCAGCGCCGCGCAGTAATCCTTGAAATGCGGGCGCTGGGGGTGGCGCGCGACCAGCGTCTTCTGCCATGGCGTCAGCGCGCCGTAGAGATCACGCAGCGCGGCCGCCGCCTTGCCCTCGAGCTTCCCGATCTCCTCGGCGAGCGAATAGCCCTCGCCCTTGGCGTCGAGCGCGCGCAGTTCATCGGCTTTCGCCTCGAGTTCGGCGACGGGCTTTTCGAAATCCAGGTAGCTTCGCATCGTAATCCAGTTCAGGTGCCGCGCCGGCAGGCCCGCGCGTGAGCTATGGTCAAGACCGGGCGTGCGAAAGCGGCGGACCTTGGCCGCGCCGTCCCGCGCTTGTCAACCCGCTTCGCCATCGCGCCGATGCGCCGCCGCACCCTGCGTCGGGGCCGGTTGCGGCAGCAGAATGGGGCGGAAGGCGAAGCTCCTTCGCGTCGCGCGCAAGGGCGCCCGGCGATAGAACTGCTTGGTCGCGTCGATCACATGCACCCCGGCGAAGGGCAGCGACAGCCCGGCGCCGACCTGCTCCCAGACTGCGGCCGAGCGCATGAGGACGCGGCGCCGGAGCGGCGGCACATAGAGCACCTCCGCCCAGTTCTCGGAGGAGAATTCCGCGGAGCGCATCAGGCTCTCCAGCTGCGTGCGGCTGAACGGGCGGCCATGGCCGAAGGGCGTGCCGTCCATGCGCGCCCACAGCCCCCGCCGATTGGGCGCGACCACGATCAGCCGCCCGCCCGGAGACAGGACCCGCGAGACCTCCTCCAGCATGTCGCCGGGGCTCTCGGTCTCCTCCAGCGCATGCGCGAGCACGATCCGGTCGACCGAGGCGGTCGGCAGCGGCAGCAGGGTCGGCTCCACCAGGGCGGAGGCGGACAGCCCCTCGGACGGCCAGTTCACCACCCCCTGCGCCGCCGGCATGAAGGCCAGGACGCGCTCGGCACCGACGCCGAGCACCGAGAGATAGGGTGTGCAGAAGCCGAGGCCGAGCAGGCGCTGCCGGCTGCAATCCGGCCAGAAGCGCAGCATTGCCTGGCCGATGAAGCGCCGCGCGACATGGCCGAGCGGGCTGGCATAGAAGGCGCGGAGGTCGACGACATCCAGGGGCATGGGGCCGGAGATGGCCCGCATCGGCGCGGAAAGCAAGGGCTTCCGCCCCTGCCACCGCCGCTCCGGGCCGACGCGCCCCGCCGCCCGGGCTTGATCGCGAGGCGGCCTTGCCGCATGCACGGGGACGAAGCCTGTCAAGGCCCGCAGGAGCGATCATGACCCTCGACATCCATGTCTTCCGCACGCTGAGCGACAATGCCGGCGCCCTGATCCGCGATGGCGAGAGCGGCGCCTGCGCCGCAGTCGATGTGCCGGATGCGGGCGAGGTGATGGAGGCCGCCCGCGCCAAGGGCTGGGCTATCACCGACATCTTCGTCACCCATGCCCATCACGACCATACCCAGGGCGTCGCCGCGCTGAAGCAGGCGACGGGGGCGAAGGTCGTCGGCCCGGCCGATGCCCAGGCTTCCGCGCCGCTCGACCGGGTCGTCGGCGAGGGCGACAGCGTCCAGCTCGGCGCGCAGCGTTTCGAGATCTGGCATACGCCGGGCCATTCCGACGGCCATCTCAGCTTCGTCGGCCGGGAGGGCAAGCTCGCTCTGGTCGGCGACGTGGTCTTCGTCATGGGCTGCGGCCGGGTGCAGCCCGGCCAGATGGAGGCGATGTGGACCTCGCTCTCGCGGCTGATGGCGCTGCCCGACGATATCCGCCTGATCACCGGCCATGACTACACCCTCTCCAACGCCCGTTTCGCCCTGGCGATGGAGCCCGGCAACGCCGCCCTGCAGGCGCGGGCCGCCGAGGCCGAGAGGGCGAAGAGCGAGGGGCGCTTCCTGGCGCTGACCAGCATCGGGGAGGAGAAGGCGACCAACCCCTTCTTCCGCGCCGGCGAGCCGGCGCTGGCCGCCGCCGTCGGCCTCGCCGGAGCCGACGCCAAGACGGTCTTCGCCGCCTTGCGCGAAGCCAAGAACCGCTTCTGAGCGCGCCGATGACGACGCTGAACGGCCTCACCGCAGCCGAGATCATCCGCCTGCTCGGGCTCGAGCCCCATCCCGAGGGCGGGCATTATCGCGAGACCTATCGCGATGCGCAGGGCCCGGAGGGGCGCGGCCATTCGACCGCGATCTACTACCTCCTGGACACCGGCGAGACCTCGGAATGGCACCGCGTCGACGCCGCCGAGATCTGGCATCATTACGCCGGCGCGCCGCTGGTGATCAGCCTCTCGCCGAACGGGCACGACGCCTCGGCCCACCATCTCGGGCCCGATCTCAAGGCGGGTCAGCGCCCGCAGATCGTCGTCCCCGCCGGCTGCTGGCAGAGCGCCACATCGCTCGGCGCCTGGACGCTTGTCGGCTGCACGGTCGCCCCGGGCTTCTCCTTCTCCGGCTTCGAGATGGCGCCCGCAGGCTGGCGCCCGACGCCGCGCCGCCCGGGAGGCGCCGCGTGAGCGACGCCGATCTCGCAATGGTACTGGAATGCGAGCGCCGCATCGTCAATGCCTGGCCCGCGCCGGCCACGCTGCTGATCGGCGATTGGGTGGTGCGTTTCGCCAATGGCTATTCCGGCCGCGCCAACGCCGCCTCGCCGATCGCGATCGGCGCCGAGCTCGACGATGAGTGCTGCGACTTCATCGAGCAGCTCTACCGGGGCGACGGCCTGCCGCCCTGCATCCGCCTGACGCCGCTGGTGGCGCAGGCGACCAGGGACAGGATCATCGCCCGCGGCTACCGGGTCCGGGACGCGTCCTTCGGGCTGGTCGCGGCGCTCGACACGGTCGAGCCGATGGTCGCGGCCGATATCGAATACACCCCGCTGGCGACGGAGGAATGGATTGCCGGCGTCGCGGCCAGGCAGACCGGAGCCAAGGCCAATGCCGCGCATCTCGCCGCCATCGTCGAGAAGGTGCGCATGCCCGCCGCCTTTGCGGCGCTGATGATCGGCGGCGAGCCGGTCGCCTATGGCATGAGCGTGGCCGAGCGCGGCATGGCGGAGATCGGCTCGATCGTCGTCGACGAGGCCCATCGCGGCCAGGGGCTGGGGCGCCGCATCGTCACGGGGCTGATGTCCTGGGCCCGCGCCATGGCCTGCCACTCGGCCTATCTGCAGGTCGACCAGACCAACGCGGTCGCGCTCCGGCTCTACGAAAACCTCGGCTATCGCAGGCTCTACGCCTATGAGACCCGCGTGGTCGATTGAGAATCAGGCCGTCAGCAGCGCCGTGCCGTAGAGGCCGATCGCGAAGACGGTGTGGCCGATGATGTTGAGCAGGCGGAGCTGGCCGGCATTGCTGCGCTTCGAGGCGGCGATGCCGGCGCCCATACCCGGCTGCAGGATGAACCAGCCGCAGCCGACCGTGGCGAGACCGACGATCAGCGCCGGCAGGAAGCTCGGATTGCGCGCCCATTCCGTCCCCCAGATCGCCAGGACGATCGCGGCGAAGAGCATGCCCACGGCGTAATGCGCGATCCAGCCGATGGCGCGTTCGTTCCTGACCGGCGCGGCCTGGCCGATATCGGCATGCACGAACCGGCCGCGCGGCAGATGCGCGAACCAGCGCCCCACCAGCGCCCAGTTCGGGGTCGGCAGGCCGAGCGTCCGGTTCAGCAGCAGCGCCCAGAGGTCGAGCAGGAGAGTCGCTCCCGCGCCGATGATCATCGAGCGGATCAGGAATTCAGCCATCTCATCCCCCGGGCAGGGCGCCTGGCGGCGCTGCGCCATGGAGCGGGACGGCTGCGGCCCGGTCAAGTCTCGCCCCGCCCTGCAGCCCATCGCGCATGCAAGGTCGGCATGCATCGGGAACAGAGGCCGCCCTGCGCAGGTTGCTGTCCGGAACCGGATGATGGGGGATGTGACGACATGGCGGGCGCTCCGGCGAAGAAGACGGCGACGCGGGCCGAACCGCTCGGCCCCCACGGCACGGGCGAGCTGCCATCGGTGATCCTGACCGGCTACAATGTCGAAGTGCGCGACGATGAAGGTTTCATCGGCGACAAGGCGAGCCGCGGCGCCTTCGTCGAGCATCTCGATTCGCTGCGCCGCGATCTGCGCAAGGCGGGCGAGGATCCGCTGGAGGGCAAGACGGCCGAGATCGGCAAGAAGGCGCTGGAGGCGCTGCTGACCGAGGGCGACCCCCGTGAGGCGGGGCTGGTCCTGAGCGCCATCGAGGGTTTCGCGCAATCGCTCGCCTTCGTCGTCCGTCGCTTCGCCAAGCTGAAATCCTGGGCCTGCGTCGAGCGCATCGTCGTCGGCGGCGGGTTCCGCGAAGGGCGCGTCGGCGAGCTCGCGATCGGGCGGGCCGGCGTCATCCTGCAGACAGAGGGCCACAAGCTCGACCTGAAGCTGATCCGCAACCATCCCGACGAGGCCGGCCTGCTCGGCAGCGCGCATCTCGCGCCGAAATGGATCTTCGAGGGCTTCGACAGCCTGGTCGCCGTGGATATCGGCGGTTCGAACATCCGCGTCGGCATCGTCGAGCTGCGCATGGACAAGGCGAGCGATCTCAGCAAGGCCCGCGTCGCCCATAGCGAGCTGTGGCGGCATGCCGACGAGGCTCCGGGCCGCGAGGACACGATCAAGCGGCTCGGCAAGATGCTGCAGCGCCAGATCCGCCAGGCGGAGAAGGAGGGGCTGCGCGTCGCGCCCTTCATCGGTGTCGGCTGCCCTGGCCTGATCAGTGGCGACGGTTCGATCGAGCGCGGCGCCCAGAACCTCCCCGGCAATTGGGAGAGCAGCCATTTCAACCTGGTCGAGAGCATCCGGGAGATGCAGCCGGAGATCGGCGGGCACGAGACCCATGTCGTGCTGCATAATGACGCCGTGATCCAGGGCCTGAGCGAGCTGCCCTTCATGCAGGACGTGACGGATTGGGCCGTGCTGACCATCGGCACCGGTCTCGGCAACGCCACCTATCGCAACAGGGCCGCGCCGAAGCGCAAGGGCTGAGCAGGGCTCAGCGCCTCATCGCCGGCGTCTCCACCGGCAGCCCCCTGGCGCGGCCGGCGAGATAGAGCTCCAGCGCCAGATATTCCGGCCCGCCGGCCTCGAACTGCGTCGCCCGCACCCCGAGCGAGCAGGCGCGCAGCCGGCGGTGCAGCGAGCCGACGCTGTTCCATTCCAGGCGATAGGCGGGGTAGCCGGTCGAGGCGCCACGGCTGATCGTATCGCCGCGCAGCTTCTGCCCGACGAGCCCGTCATGGCAGTGCCGGCAGGACAGATTGAGCTGACCCTGCCGGCGCTCGAAGAAGGCCCTGCCCGCCTCGTAGAAGGGCCGCGCCGGGCCGTCGATCGCGACATCCATCGGCAGGCCCCGCGACAGGCTGGCGATATAGGCCGTCAGCGCCAGCAGCTCCGGGCTTTCATAGCCGAAGGCGGGCTGCTTCTGCCGCTCGACGCGGCATTGCTCGATCCGGCCCTCGAGGTTCATCAGCCGCTCCGAGACCAGTTTCGGATAGGTCGCCGCCGCGCCCCGCAGGCTTCGCTGCGGCGCCGCGTGGCAGCCGATGCAGGCCTCGCCCCCCGCCTCCGGCCTGCGGCTGAACAGCTCCTGTCCCTGCTCCACCCAGAAGAAGCCGGGATTGCGCGTCTCGTCCTCCTGCTGGCGGCGCATCTCCGGCGAGAGGAAGCTGCTTCCCGAGACGATCTCGGCCGATGCGGGGGCGGCGGCGAGGAGCAGCAGGACCGCGAGCCGCAGCATCACGTCACGGTCAGCCTGGCCGTGCGCGTGAAGCTGGCGCCGCCATCCTCGCGCCATTCGAAGACGATCTCGCCGCTGGCGACGGCCTTCGTGGTGAAGGAGACGAAGGGATTGGCCGAGACGCCGGTATGCATGTCGAAGCGAAAGATCTCCTCGCCGGCATAGGTCGCGGTCAGCCGGTTGAGGATCTTGCGCGGCACGGTGCCGCCCTTGCCGTCGGACTGGCCGCCGCGATCCATCGGGTGCCGCGCCAGCACCTTGATCTCGATGATCTCGCCGGCCTTGGCCTCGGCGGGCATGCTGATGCGCGCATTGAAGGGGATCGCCATGTCAGCCTCCGTCGATGCAGGCGCTGAGCGTCACCACGATGGCCGCTTCGGCCATCACGAAGCCGCCGCCGCTCAGCGCCGCCACGGCCGTCACCGTCTGGGATTGGGCCAGCCGCAGCGTCGTCGCCACCTCGGCCCGTCCCGAGCGCGGCGAGAGATGGAACCGCGCCATGTCCGGAAACGGGTTCTTCTCCGCGATCAGATGGATCCAGCGGACATGGTCCTGCGCCGTCATGGGGCTGTCGACCGTGATCCGCGTATCGACGGAATTGCCGTTCTCCACCAGCGCCGGGATCTCGAGCCGCAATCTCGCGCGTTCCGGCACCACGCCCTCGGTCAGGCGCAGCACATGCTCCGACAGCGGAGCGGCCGCGGCGGCCGGGCGCGGCAGCGGCGCCAGAGCGAGCCCGGCGGCGGCCCCGGCGACGAGCTGGCGGCGGCTTGGGCCCGTCCGCCCGCCCCGGGGCTCGGCCGAATCCGGCTCCTTCTCCGAGAGGCGAAGCGCGTCAGGGGCGTTCGAGCGTAGCGAGATAGGCAACGACATCCTCGATCTCCTGTGCCGACAGGGCCGGCTTGCCACGATAGGCGGGGGCGACATCGCGCAGGCCCTCCACGCGAAAATAGGGCGGCATCACCGTGTCGGGATTGAGCACCGCCCCATCCACCATCCGCAGCCGGATCTGCCCGGGCGACAGCCGCGCCCCCACCCCCGCCAGGCTCGGGCCGATCGTCCCCTGGAACGGCTCCGATGCATCCGCGCCCTGATGGCAGATCAGGCAATTGCCGCGCTCGCGGTCGCGCACCACCGCCTCGCCGCGTGCCGCATTCCCGGCGAGGCCGCCGAGCGGCGCCGGAATGGCGTCGCCGACGATGGTGTAACGCTCAAGCGCCAGCCCGGGTCCGCAGGATCCCGCGAGCCAGAGCAGGGCCGGCAGCAGCCGCTTCACCCGCGCTGCGCCCTCACGCCTTGCGCAGATCGGCATTCTTCAGCGGCAGCGAGCGCACGCGCTTGCCCGTCGCCGCGAAGATCGCGTTCAGCACCGCGGGAGCCGCCACGGCGATGGTCGGCTCGCCGACGCCGCCCCAGAACCCGCCCGAGGCGACGATCACCGTCTCGACCGGCGGCATCTCGTCCATGCGCAGGACGTTGTAGCTGTCGAAATTGGTCTCGACGATGCGCCCGTCCTTCACCGTGCATTCACCATGCAGCGCGGCCGACAGCCCGTATACGAAGGAGCCCTCGACCTGCCGCTCGATCTGCGCCGGGTTCACCGCATGGCCGCAATCGGTCGCGGCGACGATGCGGTGGATCTTGAGCTTGCCCTCGGCGCTGACCGAGACCTCGGCCACCGCCGCGACATAGGAGCCGAAGCCCATGGTCTGGCAGATGCCGCGATGCACCCCCTCCGGCAGGGGCTTGCCCCATTCGGCCTTCTCCGCCGCGGCGTTGAGCACCGCCAGATGCTTCGGATGGTTCTTCATCAGGGCGCGTCGGAACTCCAGCGGGTCCTTGCCGGCCGCATGGGCGAGCTCGTCCATGAAGCATTCGAGATAGATCGCGTTCTGGTTGAGGTTCACCCCTCGCCAGAAGCCCGGCGGCACATGCGGGTTGCGCATCGCATGGTCGATCAGCAGGTTCGGGATGGTGTAGCCGATCGAGGCCTCCGGCCCCGAGGCGTTCAGCCCCTGGAAGACCACCGGATCGCGCCCGTTCTGGATGTTCTGCGGGAAGATGCCGGCGACGATCGACTGTCCCGAGATCCGCATGTGCAGGCCGGCCAGATTGCCGTCCTTGTCGAGCGCGCCGGTGAGCTTGCACTGCGTCACCGGGTGGTAGCGCCCATGCGTCATATCCTCCTCGCGCGACCAGATCAGCTTGATCGGCGTGCCCGGCACCTGCTTGGCGATCAGCACCACCTGCCGCACCCAGTCATGGACGGCGCCGCGCCGGCCGAAGCCGCCGCCGAGATCGATCTTATAGGCCTCGCATTTCGCCAGAGGCAGGCCGGAGGCCTCCGAGGCTGCCGCCAGCGCCGCCTCGCCGTTCTGCGTCGGCGTCCACACCTCGCAGCGCTCCGGCGTGTAGCGCGCGGTCGCGTTCATCGTCTCCATGGTGGCGTGGTTCTGGAAGGGATAGCTGTAGACCGCCTCGATCTTGCGCGCGGCGCTGGCGATCGCGCCCTTGGCATCGCCATTCTGGTTGCCGACCACGGCTTCCGGCGCGTCCAACCCCTCTTTCAGCCAGGCGGCGATGCCTTCGCTCGAGACCTTGGCGTGTTCGCCCTCGTCCCAGACGATCGGCAGCGCGTCGAGCGCCGTCTTCGCCTGCCACCAGAAATCCGCGACCACGGCCACGGCACTGTCGCCGACCGGCAGCACATGCTTGACGCCCGGCATCGTCCGGATCGCCGCCGCGTCGAAGCTCTTCACCTTGCCGCCGAAGACGGGGCAGTCCTTGATCGCCGCGTTCAGCATGCCCGGCATCTTCAGATCCATGCCGTAGATCTTCTTGCCGTTGGTCTTGTCGGCGGTATCGAGCCGCGCCAGCGGCTTGCCGGCGATGGTCCAGTCCTTCGGATCCTTCAGCGCGACGTCCTTGGGCGGCTCGAGCTTCGCCGCCGCGGCCGCGACCTGGCCGTAGCGCAGCGACCGGCCGGAGGATTTATGCGTGATGACGCCCTTCTCGGCGCTGCATTCCGCCACCGGCACCTTCCATTCACCCGCCGCGGCCTCGACCAGCATCATCCGCGCCGCAGCGCCGCCCTTGCGGACATAGTCATGGGATTCGCGGATGCCGCGGCTGCCGCCGGTGGAGAAATTGCCCCAGACCCGGTTGCGGGCCAGGTTCTGCCCCGGCGTCGGATATTCCGTGGTGACCTTCGCCCAATCGCAATTGAGCTCCTCCGCGACGAGCTGGGCGAGGCCGGTCAGCGTGCCCTGCCCCATCTCGGAGCGGGCGATGCGGATCACCACCGTGTCGTCCGGATGGATCACCACCCAGGCATTGACTTCGGATGTGGTCCCCTGCGCCGCGGCTTCGCCGGCGAAGGGGATGGAGAAGCCGAAGCTGAAGGCTCCGGCGGCCGCGGCCGAGCCGGCGAGCAGGCTGCGGCGGGACGGGTTGAGGCCGGTTTCAGGCGAAGCAAGGGTCATGTCGGGCTCCCGATCAGGTTGAGGGCCGGGGATGCGCTGCGTCTGGCGCTCGACCCGGCGAGGCAGGCGCTGCTCAGCCGCGGCCCATGGCGCCGCTGCCGGCGACATCGAGGATCGCGGCCTTGACCTTGTTGTAGGTGCCGCAGCGGCAGATATTCGTCATCTCGCTGGCGATGTCGGCTTCGGTCGGCTTCGGGTTGGACTGCAGCAGCGCCGCCGCCGCCATCAGCATGCCGCTCTGGCAGAAGCCGCATTGCGGCACCTCGTGCTTGATCCAGGCCTGCTGCAGCGGGTGCCGCCCATCCGGCGACAAACCCTCGATCGTGACGATCTTCATCTCCGGCGTGACGGCGCTGACGGGCAGCGAGCAGCTGCGCGTCGCGACCCCGTCGATATGCACCGTGCAGGCGCCGCATTGCGCGACGCCGCAGCCATATTTGGTGCCGGTCAGGCCGATCTGCTCGCGGATCGCCCAGAGCAGCGGCGTGTCGTCGGGCACGGCGACCTCGACCATCGTCCCATTCACATTGAACTTCGCCACGGCAAACCTCCCGGTATCGCGATGAGACGGATCGGCGGGAGGGCCATCGCGCCCCGCCGTGATGCCGCGCCAGCCCGCTGCGGGCATGCGCGTCGTTTTTGATTGGACTAGATTGAAACGCAGAAGCGGACCCTCCGCCAGTGCCGCGGCCGCGCCTCTGGACCATGACGAGACGCGCAAGACGCAACCTGGGCCGCGAAGAGAATCTCGTCTTCCGGCCAGAACATGCGCGATTTCGCGGCGCTCCTGCCTTGATAAGGTCCGGTTTATCGCGGAAGCCGGTCGTCACGGCCCATGGCCCGCCACCAGAAGCTTCACGGCAATGTGAAGCCCCGGCGCCCGGTTCGAATACCGGCGGGCGCGATCTTGGAGAAGGGATGCCTCTTGCCCGTTACCGCCGCGCGCCGCATCGCCTTGTCAGCCCCGAGCCGCTATGGCGAGCGTCGATGACTGGACGAATCAGCACCTGCATGAGCGGCGGACACCGGTGATGCGCAGCGATGACACCCTGAGCCCTTGGCGCCCGCGCCTGATCCTGGCGCTTCTGTTCGCGCTCCTGCACCTCGTCCTCGCGGCGGCCGCCATGCCGGCTCTCGCCCAGGCACCGGGCGCGCCCGCTGCCGTGGCCGCCAATCCGCAGCGCGCGCAGCTGGACACGCTGCGCAACGAGCTCACCCAGATCGAATCGCTGGTCACCAGCCGGGAGGCGACCGATGCGGAGCTGCAGCGGCAGCGCTTCCGCATCCAGCCTCTACTCGAGCAGCTGCGCAGCCTGGTCGACGAGCAGATTCCGCGGGTCGAGCAGGCGCGGCTGCGGCTCGAACAGCTCGGCCCCAAGCCGGCCGAGGGCGCCCCGCCGGAAAGCGCGGAGGTCCAGCGCGAACGCGATGCCCGGACGAAATCCTTCGCCGATGCCGACGAAACCCTGAAGATCGCGCGCGCCGCTCTGCTCCAGGCCGAGCAGATGCAGACCGCGATCGGCGACCGCAGGCGCGACCTCTTCGCCAGGACCCTGTTCGCGGCGGGCCCGCATCTCGTCTCGCCCGATATCTGGAGCGCCGCGTTCAAGACCCTGCCGGAAGATGTCCGCGCCTCCGGCTACATCTTCGGCGGCTGGTTCTCGGTGCTGGGAGGCGCGCTCTCCGGGCTGAAGGGGCTGCTCGTGGGGCTGGCGCTGCTGATCGCGATCCTGCTCTATGTCGCCCGGCATCGCTACATGCCGCGCTTCCAGGCCCGGATCGCGCAGAGCCATGGCGAGGGCGGGCTGCACTGCCTCTACATCGCCTTCGCCCAGATCGTGGCCGGCGCCGCGCCGCCCGTGCTGGCGAGCTGGCTGATCTATTCCGCGCTGAACACGGCGGGGCTGCTGCCGCCCCGCATCCAGCCGCTGATCTGGGCCGTGGTCGTCGGCCTCGCCATCTTCGCCTTCGTCCAGGCCGTCGCCACCGCCGTCTTCGCGCCCGGCGCGCCGCAACGGCGGCTGGTCAGCGTGATGGATTCCACCGCCAGCACGGTGGTCTGGATCGCGACGTCGCTGGTCGCCGTCCTCTCGATCGGCAAGGTGCTGGAAGCCTGGCTGCAGGCCATCGCCGCCGGCCTCGCCGTCTCGATTTTGGTGCGCGGCACGGTCGCGATCATCTTCGCGGCGACGCTGCTCGCCGGGCTCTACAGGCTGCGCGACGACCAGGACATCGAGGAGGATGCCTGCCTCGGCCCCTATGTCCCGGTCGATGGCGCGACCCTGGGCCCGGTGCGCATCGTCGGCTGGTTCGTGGCCTTCCTGATCGTCGCCGCCGCCCTCTCCGGCTATGTCGTCTTCGCCACCTTCCTGACCGAGCAGGTGATCTGGCTCGGGATCCTGGCCAGCCTCTTCCTGCTGTTCCACCAGCTGATCGATCTCGGCATCCGCCGCGCGCTGACCGGCAAGGGCCGCCTCGCTCTGACGCTGAAGGCCGGGCTCGGCATCCGCATGGCGACGCTGGAGAAGATCGCGGTGATCGCGACGGGCGCGCTCAAGCTCGCTCTGATCTTCATCACCTTCATGCTGGTCATGGCGCCATGGGGCGTGGAGTCCGAGGATTTCCTCGGCTCGCTGCGCGCCGCCTTCTTCGGCTTCCAGATCGGCGGCGTCACCGTCTCGCTGTCGTCGATCATCATCGCCATCCTGCTCTTCATCTTCGGCCTGAGCGCGACGCGCTATTTCAAGCACTGGCTCGACGGCCAGTTCCTGCCGACCACCAATCTCGACCGCGGCCTGCGCAATTCGATCACCACCGCCGCCGGCTATATCGGCTATTTCGCCACGGCGGCGCTGGCGGTCTCCTCGCTGGGGCTCAGCATGGAGCGGCTGACCCTGGTCGCCAGCGCGCTGTCGGTGGGTATCGGCTTCGGCCTGCAATCGGTGGTCTCGAACTTCGTCTCGGGGCTGATCCTGCTCTGGGAGCGCCCGATCCGCGTCGGCGACCAGGTCGTGGTCGGCGACGCCGAGGGCATCGTCAAGCGCATCAACGTCCGCTCCACCGAGATCGAGACCTTCGACCGCTCCGCGGTGATCGTCCCCAATTCGAACCTGGTGACCGGGGTGGTGCGCAACCGCGTCCGCACCGACCGCACCGGCCGCGTGCTGATCTCGATCAGCGTGCCGCGCAGCTATGATCCGACCGCGGTGCGGACCCTGCTGGCGGACGCGGCGGGGGCGCATGGCGACGTGCTGCACAAGCCGCCCCCCTCCGTGCTGTTCAAGAAGATCGGCACCTCGACCATGGATTTCGATCTCGTCTGCGTGGTCGGCGAGGTCGACACGGTCGGGCGCGTCACCAGCGATCTCAATTACGTCATCCATGCCAGGCTGGCGGCGATGGAGCCTGCGGCGGCCGGGGCGGAACTGACCGTCAAGGGCCTGGACGGTATCGAGCACTCGCTGCGCGGCATCGCCAGGGCCGTGGCGCGCGAACCCGCCGATGGCGAGGCGCGCCGGCCGAAGGCCAGGCCATCGCCCGCGGCCCGGGCCGGCCGTTCTGCGCCCCCCGCCGAAGACGACGAGACGCCGGCCGCGGAAAATCCGCCGCCGCCTCCCCCACCGCCACCCGCCGCGGATGACAGCAAGGAATGACGGCATGCCAGATCAAGCCCACCGGAGGATCCGGCCGATGAGCTGTCCCGCTCTGCTCGCCGGCGCGCTCGCCGTCTTCAACCTCGCCGGCTGCACGGAGGCCCCGCGCAGCGGCCAGCAGCCCGCCTTCTATCGCGATCTCGGCTCGGCATCGGCCCGGGTCGACGCCGCCGAGGCGCGGGCGATGATCTCGGCCTATCGCATCAATGCCGGGCTGAACGCGCTGACCCTCGACCCGGCGCTGAGCGAAGCGGCGCAGCAGGAGGCGAGCGCCATGGCTGCGGCCGACCGGCCGGGCCAGGCCGACGCGGTCAAGGCCAGGCTGGCGCGCGCCGGCCAGCGCGGCGCGGAGGCCAATCTCTCCGCCGGTTATCGCCGCCTCGCCGAGGCCTTTTCCGGCTGGCGCGATTCGCCCCAGCACGACCGGGTGATGAAGACGCCCGGCGTCAGCCGCATGGGCATCGCCACCGCCTATGCGCCGGGGTCGAAATACCAGGTCTATTGGGCCCTGATCGTCGCGCCCTGAGCGCCGGCCGGAACGCTTTTCGCCGGGGTCCATGAGGCTCCGGCGCTCCCCGCCCCGCGATCGCGGCCATCCGGACACGCGGTTCGGCGCGTTGTTTCACGGCGCGGCGAGCCTGGAGGCTTGCTAAGGCGCGCGCCTTCTCTAAAGCTGGCGGAATGTCGCTCTTCGCCATCTATGCCCGCGTCCTCCGTGAGCTCGGTCCCGAGAAGAAACTCGGGCTGGTCCTGGCGCTCGCCAACATCCTGCTGGCGGCGGCCTCCTTCGCCGAGCCGATGCTGTTCGGCGCGCTGATCGACCGGCTGTCGAGCGTGCAGAACAACGGCCAGCGGCCGAGCTGGTCCGACCTCAACATCCTGATCGCGGCCTGGGTCGGCTTCGGCCTGTTCAACATCGCGGCCAGCGTCTTCGTCGCGCTGAATTCCGACAAGCTCGCGCATCGCCGCCGGCTGGCGGTGATGGCCAATTATTTCGAGCATGCGCTGACCCTGCCGCTCGCTTATCACACGCAGACCCATTCCGGCCGGGTGCTGAAGGTGATGCTGGAAGGCACCTCCGGCATGTGGGCGCTCTGGCTCTCCTTCTTCCGGGAGCATTGCGCCAGCTTCGTCGCGCTCTTCTTCCTGCTGCCCTTCACGATCTGGAAGAACTGGCAGCTCGGGCTGCTGCTGATGGTGCTGGTCGTGCTGTTCGGCTCGCTGACCGCCTATGTGCTGCGCAAGACCGACAAGCTGCAGAGCCATGTCGAGGCCTATCATTCCAACCTCGCCGAACGTGCCTCGGACGCGCTGGGCAACGTCCCGGTGATCCAGAGCTTCACCCGGATCGAGGCCGAGGTGCGCGGCCTGCGCAACACCATCGCCACCCTGCTCGAGGCGCAGATGCCGGTGCTGTCCTGGTGGGCGATCGCCACGGTCGCGACCCGCGCCTCGGCGACGCTGACCGTGCTGGCGATCTTCGTGGTCGGCGCCTGGCTGCTGATGCAGGGGCTGACCACTGTCGGCGAGATCGTCACCTTCATGGGCTTCGCCACCATGCTGGTCGGCCGGCTGGAGCAGATCGTCGCCTTCGTGAACTTCATCTTCATGCAGGCGCCGAAGCTGCGGGAATTCTTCGACGTGCTGGATACGATGCCGGCGGTGCGCGACCTGCCGACCGCGGCCGATGCCGGCCGGCTCGATGGTGCGGTCAGCTTCGAGGACGTCTCCTTCTCCTATGACGGCAAGCGCGCCGCGGTCGCCGACGTCTCCTTTTCCGTCCAGCCCGGGGAGACCATCGCCATCGTCGGCTCGACCGGCTCCGGCAAATCCACGACGCTCGGCCTGCTGCATCGCGCCTTCGACCCGCAATCCGGCCGCATCCTCGTGGACGGCCACGACATCCGCGTCATTTCCCTGCTGAGCCTGCGCCGCAATATCGGCGTCGTCTTCCAGGAGCCGATGCTGTTCGCCCGCTCGATCCGCGAGAACCTCACGGTCGGCAAGCCCGACGCCACCGACGAGGAGATGCTGGAGGCTTTGGACCGCGCCCAGGCGACCGAGGTGATGGCGCGCCAGCCGGAGGGGCTCGACACGCTCGTCGGCGAGCGCGGGCGCACCTTGTCCGGCGGCGAGCGCCAGCGCCTGTCGATCGCCCGCGCCCTGCTGAAGAACCCGCCCATCCTGATCCTGGACGAGGCGACATCGGCCCTCGACGCGGCGACCGAAGTCAAGCTGCAGAAGGCGCTGGACGAGGTGATGAAGGGCCGCACTACCTTCGTCATCGCCCACCGCCTCGCCACCATCCGCAATGCCGACCGGATCCTGGTCTTCGAGCAGGGTCATGTCATCGAGATGGGCAGCTTCGACGAGCTCGTCGCCAAGGGCGGCCGCTTCGCGGCGCTGGCCCGTGCGCAATATCTGGTCACCGACAAGCCCGCGGCGAGCCTGCCCGACGAGGGCGCGAGCCCGCTGGCGGGGAAGCTTATCGCGGGGTAGCCGGCGCTCCCCGCCGTCATTGCGCGCGCGAGCGAAGCAACCCAGCGGCGCCGGATGAGCCTCTCACCCC
>NZ_LMRT01000009.1:207920-208134 GCF_001426225.1 Allobosea sp. Leaf344
CTGGGTTGCTTCGCTTCGCTCGCAAGGACGGCGGCGACGACCCGGGTTATCCGGCGGACTCAGCCGCGCAGCCCCGCTGCTCTCCCCGCACGCGCCCTGGCGCTACCCCCCGTCATTGCGAGCGAAGCGAAGCAACCCAGGGGGTGAGAGGCTCACCCCGCGCCGCTGGGTTGCTTCGCTTCGCTCGCAATGACGGTGGCGGTTGTCCGACGGA
>NZ_LMRT01000009.1:208164-309081 GCF_001426225.1 Allobosea sp. Leaf344
CTCAGCCGCGCAGGCCGGCCGCCTCGAGCAGGCGCCCGGCTGCGGCACGGGCCTCTTCCGTGATGCTGGCGCCCGCCAGCATCCGCGCGATCTCCTCGCGCCGCGCCTGATCCTCCAGCGCCGTGACGCGCGTCACCGTGCGCTGCGCGGCATCGCCGGCGAGGGCGGATTTCGCGATCAGGAAATGCTGCCCGGCCTTGGCCGCGACCTGCGGCGCATGCGTCACCGAGATCACCTGGACCTTGCGCGCGAGCCGCGCCAGCCGCTCGCCGATCGCATCCGCCACCGCGCCGCCGACGCCGGTGTCGATCTCGTCGAAGACGAGCGTCGGGGCCGAGCCGCGCTCCGCCAGCACGACCTTGAGCGCCAGCATGAAGCGCGAGAGCTCACCGCCGGAGGCGACCTTCATCATCGGCCCCGGCCGCGTCCCGGGATTGGTCTCGACCCAGAACTCGACCCGGTCGAAGCCTTCAGGGCCGCGCGCGGCCGGGTCGCTGTCGATCTGGGTGATGAAGCGCGCCCGCTCCAGCTTGAGCGGCGGCAGCTCCGCCTTCACCGCCGCATCCAGCCTGGCGGCCGCCGCCCGCCTCTCCTGCGACAGGGCCTGCGCCAGCCGGATGAAATCCGCCTCGCATTGCGCGAGCTCGCTCTCGAGCCGCGCCAGCGAGGTCTCGCTCTCGTCGAGCGCCGCGAGATCGCCCGCCATGCTCTCGGCCAGCACCAGCAGCCCCTCGACCGGCACGTCGTATTTCCGGGCCGCGGCGCGCAGCGCGAACAGCCGCTCCTCGACCCGCTCCTGCTCGCGCGGATCATGCTCGCTGGCCCGCATCGCCGCCGCCAGTGCCTCGCCGGCCTCTTCCAGCGCCACGATCGCGGTGGTCAGTGCGGCGAGCGAGGGGTCGACGAGCTGCGGCGCCTGGCTGGCGCGCCGTTCGAGCCGGCGCAGCACCCCGGCCAGAGCCGGCACCGGCGAGGCCTGCCCGCCCACCGCCTCATAGGCCTCGATCAGGTCCCGCGCGACCTTCTCCGCCTGCATCATGCCCTGGCGCGCCGCGGCCAGCGCCTCCTCCTCCCCGGCCTGCGGCGCGAGCTTGCGCAGCTCATCGACGGCATGGCGCAGGAAATCCGCCTCCTTGCGCGCCGCCTCGACGCGCATGCGCTGCGCCTGCAGCGCCTGGCGCGCGCGCTTCAGGCTCTCGCTGGTCTGCGCCACGGCAGCGGCCTGCGCCTCCAGCCCGCCGAACCCGTCGAGGATCATCCGGTGCTGGGCCGGGTCGGTCAGCGCCCGGTCGTCATGCTGGCCATGAATCTCGACGATCGCCGCGCCGATCGCGCGCAGGATCTGCACGCTGACCGGCTGGTCGTTGATGAAGGCGCGGGTGCGGCCATCGGCATGCTGGACGCGGCGCAGGATCAGGTCGCCATCGGTGTCGATGTCCTGCGCCTGCGCCAGGCGCCGGGCCGGATGATCGCCCGGCAGGTCGAACACCGCCCCGACCTGGCCCTGGCTCTCGCCATGGCGCACGAGCCCGCCATCGCCGCGCCCGCCCAGGGCCAGCGCGAACGCGTCGAGCACGATCGATTTGCCTGCACCGGTCTCGCCGGTCAGCACGCTCAAGCCCTCGCCGAAGCTCAGGTCGAGCCTGTCGATCAGGACGATGTCGCGGATCGAGAGCTGCGCCAGCATGACGCTCAGCGCGGGCTCAGGAGGCAGGGCATGCGCAGCAGACCCTCACGGATTCCGCGATCAGAACGGATTGACGACGCCGGCGACCACGCGCGTGAAGCCCTGGAAGGCGCGGCTGATATAGGAGCCACGATCCTCGCGCGGCGCGAGCCCGCCGCTCTCCAGCAGCACATAGGCGTCCTTGTACCAGCGGCTGTCCGGGAAATTATGCCCCAGCACCGCCGCCGCCGTCTGCGCCTCGTTGGTGATGCCGAGCGCCATATAGGCCTCGGTCAGCCGCATCAGCGCTTCCTCGACATGACGGGTGGTCTGGTACTTCGTGATCACGTCGCGGAACCGGTTCACGGCGCCGGTATAGTTGCGCTGCTGCAGGTAATAGCGCCCGACATTCATCTCCTTGCCGGCCAGCTGGTCGCGCGCCACCAGGATCTTCTCCTTGGCGTCGACGACATATTCCGACCGGGGATATTTCGCGATCAGCTCTTCCATCGCCTTGATGGCGAGCTCCGTCCGCTCCTGGTCACGCGTCGCATCCGGGATCTGGTTGAAATACGACATGCCCATGATGTACTGCGCATAGGCCGCGTCGGGGCTGCCGGGATTTTGCGCGATGAAGCGCTTGGAGGCGGTGATCGCCTCCTCCCATTTGCTGGCCTCGTAATTCGCATAGGCCGTCAGGATCAGGCCCTTCTTCGCATAGGGCGAGAAGGGGGCGTTCTTGTCGATCTCGCCGAATTTCTTGGCCGCGCCTTCGCTGTCGCCGTTCTGGATGCGCGCCAGACCCTCGTTATAGAGCCTGTCGGCCGGGACATCGGCGACGATCTCGGGCTTGTAGACCTCGGGCCGGTCGAAAGGGTTCAACGAGGACAGCGTGTCGCAGCCGCCGAGCATCAGGGCGATGGCGGCCAGTGCCGCGCCCCTGCGCATCGAGGCGGTGCGTTCGGTGTTCAGGAAATTCAGCCGCATGACGCTCACGTAGCCAGTCCTCTTGGTCCAATCCCACAGCGTGGGAGACTGCCATAGCGCAGACGCCGACGCGGCGCCACCACCGAAAACGGCGAAATCCAGCAGATTCGCCGGAGTGCACTGCGCCCGCCGGGCTTACGGCCCCAACCGGCGATCGGCTCGCGGGCCGGCGCCACTGTCTCCGACAGAAAGCGGGCGAATGGAAGGCGCGGCCGGCTCGTCCCGGCTCAGTGGACGTCCGGCGCGAAGGCGGCCGGGGCGGCGGCGGCCATCTGCATGGCGCGCGGCGCGGCCGCATAGACCGGGGTCGCTTCCACGATGCCGTAATTGGCGCGGTCGGCGAAGAGCGCTTCGAGGATCCGGACATTCAGCCGGTGGCCGCCGCAATAGGAACGAAACTCGCCCTGGATCGGATAGCCGCCGAGCGCGAGATCGCCGATCGCGTCCAGCACCTTGTGACGGACGAACTCGTCGCGATAGCGCAGCCCCTCGGGGTTGATCACCTTGTCCTCGCCGATGGCGACGGTGTTGTCGAGCGAGGCGCCGAGCGCGAAGCCGGCCTTCCAGAGCTGCTCGACATCGCGCATGAAGCCGAAGGTGCGGGCGCGCGAGATCTCATGGGCGTAGGCCGCCGGCTCGAGATCGAAGACCTTGCGCTGGCGGCCGATTACCGCGGTGTCGAAATCGATCTCGACATCGAGGCGGAACCCCTTCTCCGCCGGCAGCAGCTCGGCGAAGGCGCGGCCGTTCTCGACACGCACGGGGCGCAGGATCTTGAGATAGCGCCGGCCGGCCTGCAGCGTGGCGAGGCCGGTCGCCTGGATCGCATCGACGAACTCACGGGCGCTGCCGTCCATGATCGGCATTTCGGGCCCGTCGATCTCGATCAGCACATTGTCGAGGCCGAGGCCGGCGCAGGCCGACATCAGATGCTCGATCGTCGCGACGGAGGCGGAGGCGCCATCGCCGATCACGGTGCAGAGTTCGGTGGCGCTGACCTTGGTGTGCTTGGCGTGGATCAGCTGGGCGGGACGATCGGCGAGCCCCTGCCGCAGGAAGACGATGCCGGAATTCGCACTGGAAGGCTTGAGGCAGATGCTGGCCGGAGCTCCGGAGTGAACACCGATCCCGGTCAGGGTCACGGGGGCGCGCAGTGTCGTCTGCCGATCGAAATTCATTCCGGTATCCAATCCTGATCGCGAGAGCCGACGGAAGCGACGAAAGCCTCAGGCAAACCCAACCGCGATGCCTCGGAAGTCTGGCGCGATCCAGCTGGACCACCACCACCACCCCTCTTGGTGCGAGCGCAACATAGTCCCGGCAGCCAAGGCGACAAAATCACGGTTTCTTACGCTCTGTTACAGGATCTAGAAACACCTGATTAACTGACTATGCCGTTGATAAATATAGTTTTTAAAAAATGAAAATGCCCGCCGCGAGAGCCGCGGCGGGCATGTCCGTGGAAAGGCGCCGGGAGCGCCCGTCTTCAGCGGGCTTCGCGGCGCAGGAAGGCCGGAATTTCCAGCCGCTCCTCCTCGCTGCGATTCGGCGCGGTGCGGCCGTGCTGGTCGAGCTGGCCGACAGCCGGGCGCGGTGCGGCGACCGGCGCGGCGGGACGGCGCATATACTCGGCATGGGCGGCGCTCGGGGCGGCCGGCGCCGGCGCCTGGCGCATCGGCGCCTGCTGCGGCTGCGGCTGCGGCTCCTGCATCGCCTCGTCCTCCTTGCGGCCGAAGCCGACGGAGGCCAGGCGCTGCATCAGCGACATGCGCTTCTGCTCGGCCGCGTTCTGCGGCGCCGCCAGCGGCTGGGCGCCGCGCTGGGCCAGCTGGTTCTGGGCCGGGATCGGCAGCTCCTCGATGCGCGGCATGCGCGTCGGCCTGACGGCGCGCTCGGGCGCCGGCGGGATGAAGCTGTCCTCGTGATGATGCAGGGGCTGTTCCTGCACCACCGGCTCCACCATCGGAGCGGCCATTACCGGGCGCGGCTGCACCGGGGCGATCTGGATGTCCTCGGCCAGCGCGGCCGGGGGGGCCACCGGCTGCGGCCGCGGCGCTTCGGCGACGGGGCGCAGCTCCATCACCGGCTCGGGCTGCGGCGCGACGGGGGCGAAGCTGCGGGCCGGGGCGGCGGTGCTGCGCAGGCGGGCCTCGGCCTTCAGCCGCTCGGCGACCTGGGCGATGCGGGCTTCGGTCTCGTCCATCTCGGCCTGGGTGGTGACCGGCTTGTCGATGCCGGTGGCCACGACCGAGACGCGCACGATGCCTTCGAGCGATTCGTCGAAGGTCGCGCCGACGATGATGTTGGCCTCGGAATCGACCTCCTCGCGGATGCGGGTGGCCGCTTCATCGACCTCGTAGAGCTTCATGTCGCGCCCGCCGGTGATCGAGATCAGCAGGCCGCGCGCGCCCTTCATCGAGACGTCGTCGAGCAGCGGGTTGTTGATCGCGGCCTGCGCCGCGGTCAGGGCGCGCTTCTCGCCCTGGGCCTCGCCGGTGCCCATCATCGCCTTGCCCATGCCGCGCATCACGGCGCGGACGTCGGCGAAGTCGAGATTGATCAGGCCGGGACGCACCATCAGATCGGTGATGCAGGCGACGCCCGAATACAGCACCTGGTCGGCCATGCCGAAGGCGTCTGCGAAGCCGGTGGTCTCGTTGGCGACGCGGAACAGGTTCTGGTTGGGGATGACGATCAGCGTGTCGACGGCCTCGTTCAGCTCGCTGATGCCGGCTTCCGCCATGCGCATGCGGCGATGGCCTTCGAACTGGAAGGGCTTGGTCACCACGCCGACGGTCAGGATGCCCATGTCGCGGGCGACGCGGGCGATGGCCGGAGCGGCACCGGTGCCGGTGCCGCCGCCCATGCCGGCGGTGATGAACACCATATGCGCCCCGGCGAGATGATCGCGGATCTCGTCGATCACCTCCTCGGCGGCGGCACGGCCGACCTCCGGCTGCGAGCCGGCGCCGAGACCTTCCGTGACCTGGAGGCCCATCTGGATGATGCGCGAGGCGCGGCTCAGCGCCAGCGCCTGGGCGTCGGTGTTGGCGACCACGAAATCGACGCCGTCGAGACCGGCTTCGATCATGTTGTTGACCGCGTTGCCACCGGCTCCGCCGACACCGAACACCGTGATCCGGGGCTTCAGTTCCCGGATGTCCGGGGCTTGCAGATTCATCGCCATGGTTGCCTCTTCAGATCTCTGTCCGGCGCCTGGCGGGAGCCGTCCCGATTGTTAAGTTTCAACTCTGATCGGCCCGTCCCGCCTGACCGGGGGAGCCGGTTACTCACTAGAAACTGTCCTTCAGCCACCGGCCGACGCGGGAGAAATACCCGTCGGTTCCCGTGGCGAAATAGGTCGAGCCGGCACGCGGCTCGAAATGTTCGACATGCGCGACCTGCGGATAGACCAGCAGCCCGACGGCGGCCGCGAAGGCCGGTCCCTTGCCCGCTTCCGGCAGGCCGCGGATGCCGAGCGGGCGCCCGGTGCGGACCTGGCCGCCGAGCACGCGCCGCGCCACTTCCGGAAGCCCGGTTAGCTGGCAGGCGCCGCCGGTGAGCACGACGCGGCGCCCGGCCTGCGCCGAGAAACCCGCTGCGTTCAGCCGGTCGCGCACCAGTTCGAGGATCTCCTCGACGCGCGGCTTGATGATCCGCACGAGATGCGACTTCGCGAGATGGTTGGGGGTGTCGCGCTCGTCATCGTCGACCTGCGGCACCGAGATCATGTCGCGCTCGTCGGAGGCGCTCGAGATGCAGGCGCCATGCAGCGTCTTCAGCCGCTCGGCCGCCGAAACCCGCGTCGAGAGCCCGCGCGCCACGTCCATGGTGATGTGGTTGCCGCCGACCGCGATCGCGTCGGCATGCATCAGATGCCCCCCGGAGAAGACGCCGAGGCTGGTGGTTCCGCCGCCGAGATCGACGACCACGACGCCCATCTCGGCCTCGTCGTCAACCAGCACCGACAGGCCGGAGGCATAGGGTGTCGCGACCACCGCCTCGACCTCGAGATGGCAGCGCTCCACCGCGAGCATGACGTTGCGGGCCGCGGCGGCTTCCGCCGCGACGACATGCATGTCGACGGAGAGCTTGCCGCCGATCAGCCCGCGGGGATCGAGCACGCCGGGATGCCCGTCCAGGGCGTAGCCCGTGGGCAGCGCGTGGAGCACGGCCTTGCCCGGCCGGATCGCATGGGTGGCGGCGGCGGCGAGCACGCGCTTGACGTCGCTGTCGCCGACGGCGCCGGCCCTGAGATCGACCCCCGCGGCGTAATGCTGCGAGCCGAGCCGGCCACCGGTGAGGTTGACGATCACCGACTGCACCTCGACCTTCGCCATGCGCTCGGCGGCGTCGACAGCCGCACGGATCGCCCGCTCGGCCCCTTCGAGGTCGATGATCGCGCCGCCCTTCAGCCCGATCGAGCGCTGATGGCCGATGCCGATGATGCGGGCGACATGGGTGCGCCCGCGCAGCCGCTCATTGGCCTCGGCCGGATTGAGCTCGGCGATCAGGCAGACCACCTTGCTGGTGCCGATGTCGAGAATCGACAGGGTCGCGCTCTTGCGCGACGACAAGGGCCGCATCCGCGGCGTCAATCCCTGGGAAGTCGGGCTCATACTTCGCCGCCCTTCTTCTTGGCCTTGGCCTTGAGCGCTTCGGCCCGGGCGGCGGCGCCTTCCTCGGTCAGGCGCATCACCACGCGGTCCGGCTGGCGCAGATCGATCGCCAGCACGTCCTTGTCCAGGATCCGGCTCTCGGTCTCGAGCACGGCCAGGCGCTTCACCGCCGCGGCCGGCTGGGTCTCGGGCAGGCGGACATCGAGCCCGTTGTCGAGCTTCAGCGTCCAGCGCCGGTTGGCGACCAGGGTCGCGGCGCGAATCCGCGGCGCCAGCGCGCCGGCCTCATCGCGCAGCGCGATGTATTCGGCGGCCCGGTGGTTGGCGTTGGTGCCGACGACCAGCGGCAGATGGGCGAAGCGCCCGTCATCCATCTTGTCGATGACCGTGCCGTCGGCGGCGATGACGAAGAGCTCGCCCTTGACCTGCCAGAGCGCGAAGGGCCGGCGCTCGGTGAGCGCGATCGAGACCTCGCCCGGATAGAGCTTGCGGACGCTCGCCTCGCGGATCAGCGGCGTCGCCTCCAGCCGCTTGCGCGCCTCGTCGGCGTCGAAGAAGGCCAGCGATATCTTCGGGTCGATGCCTGCTGCGACGAGCACTTCAGCCTCGGAGAGTTCGGCGATGCCGGAGATCGTGATGCGGTCGATGCCGAAACCGAAAGCCCGGGCCAGCATGTGGTGGAATTCGCCCTGGCTGCGCCGGAGCGCCTCGACATGGCCGCCGATGACGCTGCCCGAGACCAGGCTGGCCGCCAGGAAGCCCAGCGCCAGGCAGGTGCCGATCCGGCGCGGCAGGCGCTGGGCCAGCGGCACCGAGACCGCGCTGCGGCGCGAGCGGCGCAGCCACCGTCCGGACCGCTCTCCGACGAGGAGTTGCGGACCGGCGGGCGGGACCGGCAGGCGCGACGGGGCTTGCACCATCATCGCATTCACCGATCGAGGGAGGCGTCCTCCACCATCCATTTGACGAGCTCACCGAAGTTCAGGCCCGCTTGGGCAGCCAGTTCGGGCACCAGGCTGGTTTCGGTCATCCCGGGCTGCGTATTGACCTCCAGCCAGACGAGAGTGTCGGTCTCGTCGTCATAGCGGAAGTCAGAACGGCTGACGCCCCGGCAACCGATTGCTTGATGCGCCGTTAACGCACACTCTTCGATCTGCTGGTAAATTTTCGGTAAAATTTGAGCCGGGCAAATGTGGATCGAACCACCTTTCGCGTATTTGGCCTCGTAGTCGTAGAAGCCGCCCGAGGCCGCGCGAATCTCCGTCACGCCCAGCGACTTGCCGTCCATCACCGCGCAGGTCAGCTCGCGCCCCGCGATGAAGCTCTCGGCCAGCATCATCTCGCCGCAAGGCCAATCCGGCCGCGCGATTTCCTGCGGCGGATGCTGGCGATCCTGCTTGACGATGACGACGCCGACCGAGGAACCCTCGTCGACCGGCTTCAGCACATAGGGCGGCGGCAGCGCATGCGCCTTGGCCGCCTCGAATCGCGACAGGGTGACCCCGCGCGCCACGGGCACGCCGGCGGCCGCGGCGACCAGCTTCGCCCGGTCCTTGCGGATGGCGAGCGCCGATGCCAGCACGCCGGAATGCGTATAGGGAATGCGCAGGATCTCCAGCACGCCCTGGATCGTGCCGTCCTCGCCGAAGCGGCCATGCAGCGCGTTGAAGGCGACGTCGGGCCGCAGCGCCGAGAGGACGGTGCAGATATCCGGCTGCACGTCGATCCGCGTGACGCGGTAGCCGACGCTCTCCAGCGCCGCCGCGCAGCTGGTGCCGGAGCTGAGGCTGACCTCGCGCTCGACGGACCAGCCGCCCATCAGAACTGCGACGTGTTTGGTCATGGCGATCCTCGGCTCTCCTGAGCATCGGACCCTTGGCCGGACAGGGTTAACGGGGCGTTAAGACCGGTCTTGCGAGCCGCCCGGCGGCGGCATGGCGGTGGCTTGTCATGACGTTACGTCATTGTTAAGAACGGACGGATCGAGGGACGCGAAGGCAGCATGCGAAGCGATCCCTCTCATGACGACGAGGCGATCCAGCCTCGCGACGAGGAGGAGCCCCGATGGCCGAGCCGCTCGAGGCATGCGCGCCCCGCCCCGCCGTCTCGCCGGGGTATCGGACGGACAGCTCCGCCGGCAGCGAGCTCACGCTCGAGGATTATGTGGCGCGGCGCTATGTCGAGATTCTGCAGGCGCGCGCGACGGCCACCCAGGACCGGCCCGGCAGACGGGGCCAGCGCCGGTGCAAGGAGGCGATCTCGATCCGGCTCGACCATGATCTCCTGGAAACGCTGCGCGCCTCGGGCCCGGGCTGGCAGACGCGCGTCAACCAGGCGCTGCGCGACTGGCTGGAGAGGGTGGCGGCGTGAGCCTCAGGCCGCAACGCCGAGCCGCTTGATCTCCCATTGCAGCTCGAAGCCCGAGGAATCCTTGACGCGGCGCCGCACCTCTTCGCCGAGCCCCTCGATATCGGCCGCCGTGGCGCCGCCGGTGTTGATCAGGAAGTTGCAATGCATTTCCGAGACCTGCGCGCCGCCGCGACGCAGGCCGCGGCAGCCGGCGGCGTCGATCAGCTGCCAGGCCTTGCCGCCGGGCGGGTTCTTGAAGGTGGAGCCGCCGGTCCGCTCCTTGATCGGCTGCGCCGCCTCGCGGGCCGCCGTCACCCGGTCCATCTCGGCGAGGATCGCCGCCTGATCGCCCTTGCGGCCCTGGAACAGCGCCGAGGTGAAGACGATCTCATGCGTCGCGGCCGCGCTATTGCGGTAGGTGAAGCCCATCTGCGCATGCGACAGCGTCACGATTTGGCCCTGGCGCGTCACGCCGCGCGCCTCGACCAGCACATCGGTGGTCTCGCCGCCATGCGCTCCGGCATTCATCCGCAGCGCCCCGCCGATGCAGCCGGGGATGCCGCGATAGAAGGCGAGCCCGTCGAGCGAGGCATCGGCCGCCGCCCTCGCCACCTTCACGTCGGGAACCGCCGTCCCGGCGCGCAACCGGTCCCCCTCCTCCAGCGAAATCTCGGCGAAGGCCTTGCCGCCGAGGCGGATGACGAGGCCGGGAATGCCGCCGTCGCGCACGATCAGATTGGAGCCCAGCCCGACGACCGTGACCGGCATGTCGGCGGGCAGCGCCGCGAGCAGCGCCGCCAGATCCTCCTCATCCGCCGGGGTGAACAGCGCCTGCGCCGGCCCGCCGACGCGGAACCAGGTCAGCCCGGCCATGTCGTGATTGGCGAGCAGCCGGCCGCGGAGACCGGGAACGGCCGCGCGCAGGGCCGGTGTGATGTCGGGATAGCTCATGGCGGTTCCTTAGCCTGTCTCCCCCGGGGAGAGAAGGCTCACCCGGCGGCGAGCGCCTTCAGCTCGCCGGGTAGCGCATAGGCCCATTGCGTGATGTTGCCGGCACCGAGGCAGACCACGTAATCCCCCGGCCCCGCCACCTCAGCGACCATGCCGGCGAGCTTCTCCGACCCCTCCAGCGGCAGAGCGTGGCGATGGCCGCGCGCCTTGATGCCGGACACCAGCGAATCACGATCCGCCCCGGCGATCGGCGCCTCTCCGGCGGCATAGGTGTCGGCGACGATCACCGTATCGGCATCGTTGAAACAGGCGGCGAAATCGTCGAACAGGCTGGAGAGGCGGGTATAGCGATGCGGCTGTACGATGGCGATGACCTTGCCCTTGGTCGAGGCCCGCGCCGCCTTCAGCACCGCCGCGATCTCGACCGGGTGATGCCCGTAATCGTCGAAGATCAGCGCGCCGTTCCACTCGCCTGTCTTGGTGAAGCGCCGCTTCACCCCGCCGAACCCGGCCAGCGCCTCGCGGATCCGCTCCACCGGAATGCCGAGATCATAGGCCACGGCGATCGCCGCGGTGGCGTTGAGCGCGTTGTGATGGCCGGGCATCGGCATCACCAGATCGCGCACCACCTCGTCGCGGCCGCGCTTGCGGTCCCGGATCAGCAGCGTGAACTTCGCCTGGCCGCCGGTGAGGTCGATGTCGATCAGCCGGAAATCGGCCTGCGGATTCTCGCCATAGGTGATGACGCGCCGGTCCTCGATCTGCCCGACCAGGCCCTGCACCGTGGGATGGTCGATGCACATCACCGCGAAGCCATAGAAGGGCAGGTTCTCGACGAAGCTCCGGAACGCCGCCTTGATCGCGTCGAAGGTCCCGAAATGGTCGAGATGCTCGGGGTCGATATTGGTGACGATCGCGACGTCGGCCGGCAGCTTCAGGAAGGTGCCGTCGGATTCGTCGGCCTCGACCACCATCCAGTCGCTCTCGCCCATCCGGGCATTGGTGCCATAGGCGTTGATGATGCCGCCATTGATCACGGTCGGATCGAGCCCGCCCTTCTCCAGCAGCGTCGCCACCAGCGAGGTGGTGGTGGTCTTGCCATGCGTGCCGGCGATGGCGATGCAGGATTTCAGCCGCATCAGCTCCGCCAGCATCTCGGCCCGGCGCACCACAGGCAGGCGCTGCTCGCGCGCCGCCACGAGCTCGGGATTGTCGCGGCGGATCGCGGTGGAGACGACTACCACCTCGGCGCCCTGGATGTTCTGGGCGGCGTGGCCGATGAAGGTCTTGATCCCCTTCTCGTTCAGGCGGCGGACATTGGCGTTGTCGGCCGCGTCCGAACCCTGCACCTGGTAGCCGAGATTGTGCAGCACCTCGGCGATGCCGGACATGCCGATGCCGCCGATGCCGACGAAATGGATGGAGCCGAGCTTCGGCGGCAGCTTCATGGGGGTGACGATCCTGTCTGGTTCAGAATGAGGCGGTTTCGACGACGAGCCGCGCCAGCCGCTCCGCCGCATCGGGAATGCCGGCGCTCTTGGCGCTCTCCGCCATGGCCGTCAAGTGTGCCGGCTCATTGATCAGGCGCGAGAGCTCCGCCGCCAGCCGCGCCGGGGTGAAGTCGGACTGCATGATGCGGATCGCGCCGCCGCGCTTTTCCAGAAAGGCCGCATTGGCCGCCTGGTCCTGGTCCAGCGCGCCGGGCAGCGGCACGAGCAGCGCCGGACGGCCGATCACCGTGAGCTCCGCGATGGTCGAGGCGCCGGAGCGGGCGACCACCAGATGTGCCTGTGCCAGGCGCGCCGGCAGATCCTTGAAGAAGGGCTGAATTTCGGCGCGGACGCCGAGCCCGGCATAGATGCCGCTGACCCTCTCCCGATCCTCGGGGCGCGCCTGCTGGGTGACCACCAGCCTCGCCCGCTCGGTCGGCGAAAGCTCCTGGATGGCGGGGGGAACGATGTCGGCCATGATCCGCGCGCCCTGGCTGCCGCCGAACACCAGGAGATGGAAGGGCCCTTCCTCGGGCCGGCCATAGGGCGAGGCGGCGGCGAGCACCGCGGGCCGCACCGGATTGCCGACATGCCGGCACTTCGCCAGGCTCGCGGCCGGCAGCCCGCCGACCTCGGCGAAGCCGGTCGCGATCGCGTCCACCCGTCCCGAGAGGAAGCGGTTGGCCCGCCCGACCACGGCGTTCTGCTCGTGGATCATCGTCCTGACACCACCGAGCGAGGCCCCGAACACCGGCGGCACCGTGGGATAGCCGCCGAAACCGAGCAGCAGGCCGGGCTTCAGCTCCCGCACCGTCCGGCGCGCCGCCAGCACCCCCTTGCCGATCTCCAGCGCGCCGCGGAGCTTGCCGATCAGCGACCGGCCCGACGGCGTCGCCGAGGGGATCGGGATCACCGCATCGGCCGGGAAATCCCCCGCGAATTCCGCTCCGCGCGGATCGGTCATCAGCATCACGCGGATGCCCTGCGCCCGCAGGACATGGCTCAGCGCCTCGGCCGGGAAGAGATGCCCGCCCGTGCCGCCGGCCGCCAGAATGACGAGCTTCTCCCGTGCCATGCCGCCCGCCGCCTCAGTGCCTGAACGCGCCGAAATCGGCGGCTCTCGGCCGCTTGCGCGTCAGGGCCAGCAGGAAACCGGTGCCGATCGCCAGCGACAGCAGCGACGAGCCGCCATAGGAGATGAAGGGCAGCGTCATGCCCTTGGCCGGCATCATGTGCAGGTTGACCATCATGTTGATCGCCGCCTGGATGCCGAACAGCAGCGACAGCCCGGTCACAGCCAGCCGCACGAAGGCGTCCTCCGTCTTCTGCGCGACGATCAGCGCTCGCAGCACGATCACCGCGAACAGCGCGACCAGCGCGATGCAGATCACGATGCCGAACTCCTCGGCCGTCACGGCGAAGATGAAATCGGTATGGGCGTCGGGCAGGATGCGCTTGACCGTGCCCTCTCCCGGACCCTTGCCGAGCCATCCGCCCTGGGCGAAGCTCTCCAGCGCCGTATCGATCTGAAAGGTATCGCCCGAGCCCTTGTCCATGAAGCGCTCGATGCGGGCGCGGACATGCGGCACCAGCTGATAGGCGACCAGCAGGCCGAAGGCGCCGATGCCGCCGAGCCCCATCACCCAGAACCAGTGCAGCCCCGCGACGAAGAACAGCCCGCACCAGACCAGGCTGATCAGGATCGTCTGGCCGAAATCCGGCTGCAGCACGAGCGGCGTGATCGTCACCGGCAGCAGCAGGAACGCCATCAGCGTGCCGGGCAGGTCGGGCCGGCGGGTGCCCTCGGCGAAGGCCCAGGCGGCGAGGACGACGAAGGCCGGCTTCAGGAATTCCGAAGGCTGGACCGAGCCGATCGGCCCGAGCGTCAGCCAGCGCCGGGCGCCCTTCACCTCGATGCCGAGATAGAGCGTGGCGACGACCATCGCCAGCGAGCAGACGAAGATCAGCAGCGCCGCCCGCCGCACCTGGCGCGGTGTCATGAACGAGACGCCGATGAAGATCGCCAGCGCGGCGAGCAGGAAGAAGGCCTGGCGATTGACGAAATGGAAGGTCGACAGGCCGAGCCGTTCCGCCACCGGCGGGCCGCCCGCCATCAGCAGGACCACGCCCGAGACCATCAGCGCGACCAGCGCGCCCAGGATGACGCGGTCGATCGACCACCACCAGCGGCCGCTGAGACTGGGTTCGGCGCGAGAAACCATCGTGGCTCCACCATTGCAGCGGCGCGGGGATGCGCCTTCGGCGAATCACTCTGTCAATGAATGGTTAATCGTTTGATTAGGAGGCGGCGTTCCGGCCGCTCAACCCTGCGCCAGCTCGGCGGCGATGAAGGCCCTGACATCCTCCGCCGCGACGCCCGGCGCGATGAAGCTCCTGCCGATGCCGCGCGCCAGGATGAAGGTCAGCACCCCGCGCTTCACCTTCTTGTCCTGCGCCATGGCCGCGACGATCGCATCGGCGCTGCCCACGCCTCCGGGCACTTGCTGCAGGCGGCTCGGCAGCCCGACGGCGTCGAGATGGCGGGCGACGCGCAGCGCATCCTGGCCGTGGCACAGGCCCAGCGACTGCGAGAAGCGGAAGGCCAGCGCCAGGCCGATCGCCACCGCCTCGCCATGCACCAGCCGGCGCGAATCGTAATCGGTCAGCCGTTCCAGCGCATGGGCGAAGGTATGGCCGAGATTGAGCAGGGCGCGGTCGCCCTCCTCGCGCTCGTCCCGCGCGACGACCGCCGCCTTGGCCCGGCACGAGACGGCGACGGCATGGTCCCGCTCCGGCCCGCCGGCGATGATCCGGCTCCAATTCGCCTCGCACCAGTCGAAGAAGCCGGGATCGCCGATCAGCCCGTATTTCACCACCTCGGCATAGCCGGCCTTGAATTCGCGCGGGCTCAGCGTGTCGAGCAGCGCCGTATCGGCGATGACCAGCGCCGGCTGGTGGAAGGCGCCGACGAGGTTCTTGCCATGGCTGGTGTTGATGCCGGTCTTGCCGCCGACGGAGGAATCGACCTGGGCCAGGAGGCTCGTCGGAATCTGCACGAAGGGCACGCCGCGCCGCAGGATGGCGGCGGCGAAGCCCGTGAGATCGCCGACCACGCCGCCGCCCAGCGCGATGACGAGGTCGTTGCGCTCGATCCGCGCCGCCAGAAGATCGTCGCAGAGAGCGGTCAGGCGCGCATAGGATTTCGATGATTCGCCGGGCGGGACCGTGATCCGCGACGAGGCCAGGCCGGCCTGCTGCAGGCTCGCCTCCAGCGCCGGGGCATGCAGCGCGCCCACGGTCTCGTCGGTGACGATCGCCGCCTTGGCGCCGGGCGACAGCGCCGCGATCAGCCCCGCCGCCTCGCAGAGCAGGTGGCGGCCGATATGGATCTCGTAGGATCGGCCCTCCAGCGAGACGGGGACGATCTGGCCGCGGCCGATCGCCTGGCTCGGTGCGCCAGGCGCGGAGGTCGACGCCGTCGGGGCTGCGGGAGTGCTCATCAGGGTGCGGTCTCGGCCGGTGTTGCGCAGAGATGCTGCGACAGCGCAGCCACGATGTCTTCGACCACCACATCCTGCGGATCGTCCCGCGAAATGATGGTGAGGTCGGCCAGGGCATAGACCGGCTCGCGCTCCGCCAGCATGCGCCGCAGCGTCCCCTCCGGATCGGCCGTCTGCAGCAGCGGCCGGTTCGACCGCTTGCGGACGCGCCGCATCAGCACGTCGGGCTCGGCCTTGAGCCAGACCGAGACGCCGAGATCCCCGATTCTGGCGCGGGTCTCCGCATTCATGAAGGCGCCGCCGCCGGTCGCCAGCACGAGCGGCGCACGGGTCGTCAGCACCCGCGCGATCACCCGCCGCTCGCCGTCGCGGAACTCGGCCTCGCCCCGCTGCGCGAAGATCTCCGGGATGGTCATCCCCGCCGCGGTCTCGATCTCGGCATCGGCGTCGACGAACGGCAGGCCGAGCCTGGCCGCGAGCCGGCGGCCGACCGAGCTCTTGCCCGATCCCATCATGCCGACGAGCACGACGGCGCGCGGCCCGAGCGCGATGCGCACGGCATCGCGATCGGATCGGGGCGCAGGGTCGGCAATGGTCATTCGCGAAAATTCCCGGCAGCGGCGCGCCGCGGATGTCACGGCGGGCCGCACGTCAAGCGGCTTGTTCTGCCTGCCCTGTAGCATGACGCCTTGCGCGGCGTCATGCCCCACCCTTCGGCGGCAAAGAGATGCGGCGGGCCGAGCGGACCGGCGCTTGCATCTTCGCGATCGTTTCGCGAATAAATGATCGCTAACCATGATCGCCATGGTCGCCATCTCAGGAATCGCCACGCGTGCCGACCTTGTTCCGATTCGTCGCGATCCTGGCCATTCTGGGTGGGCTCGTCTTCGCCGGCATGATTGCCCTGGTCACCTTCGTCAAGCCGGAGCCGCGTGAGATGATCGAGACCATCCCGCCCTCCAGGTTGCAGCCGAAATGAGCCGGGAAGGGCGCCTGCGGCTGAAGGGTTTCCTCGACATGCTGGCGGCCGAGCGCGGCGCGGCCCGCAACACGCTCGACGCCTATGAGCGCGACATCGCGGATTATCTCGGCTTCCTCGGCCCCCGCTCGCCCGGCGAGGCGAGTTCCGACGATATCCGGGCCTGGCTCGGCACGCTGGCCGAGCGCGGTCTGAAGGCCTCCTCGGCGGCGCGGCGGCTCTCGGCCGTGCGCCAGTTCCACCGCTTCCTGTATACGGAGGGCCTCGCGCCGGGCGATCCCGCGGCCGCGATCCAGGGGCCGCGCCAGGGTCGGCCGCTGCCGAAGGTCGTGTCCGTCGCCGAGGTCGAGCGGCTGATGCAGGCGGCGCGGCAGGCGGCGGAGGCCGAGGCCCCGACACCGGCGGCGCGGCTGAAGGCCCTGCGCATGCGCTGCCTGATCGAATTGCTCTATGCGACGGGGCTGCGCGTCTCCGAGCTGATCGCCCTGCCTGTCGCAGCGGCCACAACGCGCGAGCGCTTCCTGGTGGTGCGCGGCAAGGGCGGGCGGGACAGGCTCGTCCCGCTGAACGAGCCGGCGCGCCAGGCCGGCCTCGCCTATCTCGAGGCGCTGCGCGCGACGGGTGGCGACAATGCCCGATGGCTCTTCCCCGGCGATGGCGAGAGCGGCCACCTGACCCGACAGGCCTTCGCGCGCGAGCTGAAGGTCCTTGCCGCGGCGGCCGGGCTCTCGCCGGATTCGCTCAGCCCCCATGTGCTGCGCCATGCTTTCGCCAGCCATCTCCTGCAGAACGGCGCCGATCTGCGCGTGGTCCAGGAGTTGCTGGGCCATGCCGACATCGCGACCACGCAGATCTACACGCATGTGCTGGATGATCGGCTGAAGAGCATGGTGCGCGATCTGCACCCGCTGGCCGACAATCTCTGACGAGCAGAGGGACCATGACGCACCCCCACCTCACCCATCTCGATCCCGAGCAGTTCCAGCGCACGCCCTGGAAGAACGGCGGCGGGATGTCGCTCGACATCGCCGGAGCCCATGAGAGCGGCGCCTCCGATGGCGGCTATGACGGGATGCTCTGGCGCTTCGGCCGGACCTCGATCCTGCAGCCCGGGCCGTTCTCGGACCTGACCGGCTATGACCGGCTGCAGCTCGTGCTCAACGGCGCCGGGCTCGTCCTGGAGACGCCGGAGGGCGAGATCGATCTGCGCGAGCCGCTGCAGCCGGTGCGCTATGATGGCGGCACGCCGATCGTCACCCGGCTCGAACAGGGGCCGGTCGAGGTCATCAACCTGATCGCCGACCGCGAGCATTGCGACATCGACCTGACCGTGCTGAAGCCGGGCGGCAGGCTCGACACCGTCCCGGGCGCGACGACGCTGCTCTATGCGCCGGACGCGCCGAGCGAATTACGCGCCGACGGGCAGCGCCTGCATTTGGCGACGGGCCATGCGGTGAAGCTGGAAGGCGGCGCCTCCGCGCCGGTCATGGTCGAGACCGGCACCATCATCGCGGCCACGGTCCTGCAGCGGACGCATCTGCTCTGAGCGGACGCGTCAGGTCCGGGACCCGGGCGCGGATCAGCCCTTGCGGCGGACCTTGTCGTCGCCCGGCGTCACCGGCGTCTGCGCCGCGACGGGGTCGCTGGCCGGGAACGTATCCTTCAGGGCCTGGGTGAGCTCGGCATCCTTGTCGCCGGACTTCGCCTTCTTGCGCTGTTCCGCCTGCTCCTGGCGCAGGCTTTCCTTCGCCGGATTGCTTGCTGACGACATCGATCGGTCTCCCCACTTGGCCGCGCCGGTCGCTGGACCGGCTACTTCCAAGCAACGCGGCAGCGCAGGGGGCGTTCCCATCGGGCCCGCCGGCTTGGACTGGCGCCGACCGATCCCCATCTGCAGGATCACGCACGGCGCGGCAGCATCGGCCGGAGCGCAATGGAAGGGCTGAGGATCATGGTGGCTGTCTCGGTACTCGATCTCGTTCCGGTGGTGGAAGGCCAGGAGGCCGGCGACGCGCTGCGCAATGCGGTGGCGCTCGTGCGCCATGCCGAAGCGCTCGGCTACCGCCGCTACTGGGTGGCCGAACACCACAACATGGTCGGCATCGCCAGCGCCGCCACCTCCGTGGTGATCGGCCATCTCGCCGCCGCCACCAGCAGGATCCGCGTCGGGGCCGGCGGGGTGATGCTGCCCAACCACGCCCCGCTGATCATCGCCGAGCAGTTCGGAACGCTCGAGGCGCTGTTTCCCGGCCGCATCGATCTCGGCCTCGGCCGCGCCCCCGGCACCGACCAGCTGACGATGCGGGCGATGCGGCGCGATCCCCGCGCGGCCAGCGAATTTCCGCAGGATGTGCTGGAGATCCAGGCCTATTTCGAGCCGGCGGCGCAGGATCAGCCGGTCCAGGCTGTGCCTGGCGCAGGGCTGCGGGTGCCGCTCTGGATCCTGGGCTCGAGCCTGTTCGGCGCGCAGCTGGCGGCCGAGCTCGGCCTGCCCTATGCCTTCGCCTCGCATTTCGCCCCGGCCGATCTGATGGATGCGCTGGCTATCTATCGCGAGCGCTTCAAGCCTTCCGCCCAGGCCGCGCGCCCCTATGCCATGCCCTGCATCAACGTCATCGCGGCGGCGACCGACGCCGAGGCGCGCCATCTCGCGACCTCGCTGCAGCAGCGCTTCACCGACATGGTCCGCGGCCGGCGCGGCAAGCTGAAGCCCCCGATCGCGGATATCGACGGATATTGGTCGATGCAGGAGAAGGCGCATGTCATGCAGATGTTGCGCTATGCCTTTATCGGCTCACCGGAGACGATCAGGCGCGAGCTCTCCGGCTTCCTCGACGCAACCGGCGCCGATGAGGTGATGGTGACCGCGCCGATCTTCGACCATCAGGCGCGCCTGACCTCCTACGCTCTTCTGGCCGAGGTCGCGGCGGGCCTGCAGGCGAGGCGCTCCGCCGCCTGAGGGAACCCGCCTCCCCTCCCGGCGTTGCGCTGGCATTCGGACCGAGGGGGATTCCATGAAGCTGACGATCACGGCTGCGCTGCGCTATGGCTTCGGCAGCCCGACCCAGGTCATCGCCGCGATCGAGGCGGCGCGCTCGCCCGACCAGACCATCCTGTCCGAGGAGCTCGTTCTCGCCCCCGATGCCGATCTCGTCATCGCAGAAGGCGATGATGGCGAGCGCCGCTTCCGGGCCGTGCTGCTCGGCGAGGCGGAGATCCGCTATGTCGCGACGGTCGACAACCATCAGCGCGAGCGCCTGCAGCCGACGGCGCGCCAGCATGAATGGTCGGAGCTGCCGCAGGAGGTCCTGCCCTTCCTGCTGCCGAGCCGCTTCTGCCCCTCGGACATCTTCATGCGCTTCGCCCATCGTGAATTCTGCGCCATCGAACAGGGCGGCGCCCGCATCCTCGCTGTGCTGGACTGGCTGAAGGACCATGTCGACTACGTCCATGGCGTCAGCAACGCCCAGACAACGGCGCAGCACACCTTCATCGACCGCGCCGGCGTCTGCCGCGATTTCACGCATCTGGCGATCACCCTGTCCCGGGCGATGAATATTCCCGCGCGCGCCGTCAGCGCCTATGCGCTCGATCTCGACCCGCCGGATTTCCACGCGGTCTTCGAAGTCTATCTCGACGGGCGCTGGTGGCTCCTGGACCCGACCGGGCTCGCCCCGATCGAGGGCATGGTGCGCATCGCCACCGGCCGCGACGCCGCCGACATCGCCTTCCTGACCAGCGAATACAACTGCCAGTGCCTGAACCAGTCGATCACTGTCGCGCGGGCGGATTCCGAGCCCGATCGCCAGGCCGCGTGATCAGCGGCTCGCCGGCTCCGGCTGCGGCGCGGCGCGCCGGGCGGAGCGGCGCAGATTCGCCGCCAGCGCCGCGAGGAAGATCACGGCCTGCACCACGACGATGCAGGGGCCGGTGGCGGCGTCGAGATGGTAGCTGAGCAGCGTGCCGAGCACGCTCGACACGACCGAAACCGTCACCGCGACCAGCAGCATCCCGTCGAAGCGCCGCGTCAGCAGGAAGCCGATGGCGCCTGGCGCGATCAGCATCGCCACCACCAGGATGATCCCGACCGCCTTCAGCGAGGCGACGATGGTCAGCGCCAGCATGATCAGTAGGCCGAAATGCAGGACCCGTCCGTTCAGCCCGATGGCGCGGGCATGGGCCGGATCGAACGCCTGCAGCAGGAAATCGCGGCGCTTCGCCAGCATGATCGCGCTGACCGGCACGGCGATCAGCGCGGTCTCGGCGATGTCGCCCCAGCGCACGCCGAGCATGTTGCCGAACAGGATGTGATTGAGGTGCTGATCGGTCTCGACCTTGACGAAGAGCACCAGCCCGAGCGCGAACATGCCGGAGAAGACGATGCCCATCACCGTGTCCTCCTTCACCCGGCTGGTCTCCTTGAGATAGCCGATCGCCACCGCGCAGCCGAGCCCGGCGGCGAAGGCACCGGCCGCCAGCGGCAGCCCGGTCATCGCCGCGATGACGATCCCGGGCAGCACCGCATGCGACACCGCATCGCCCATCAGCGACCAGCCCTTGAGGATGAGGAAACAGGAGAGCAGGGCGCAGACCGTGCCGACCAGAACCGCCACGAGCAGGGCGCGCAGCATGAAATCATGGGCGAGCGGCGCCAGGAGCCAGCTGTCGATCAAGCTCATGACGCCGGCTCCGACACCGCCCGCGCGGCCCGGCGCGCCGCCAGCCGGCCATGCTTGGGCGCGAAGACATAGGCGAGCAGGAAGAGCAGCGTCTGCAGCACCACGATCAATCCGCCGGTGGCGCCGTCCAGGAAATAGCTGGCATAGGCACCGACCGCGCTGGTCGCGACGCCGAGCGCGACCGCGATGATGATCAGCCGGCCGAAACGGTCCGTCAGCAGATAGGCGGTGGCACCGGGCGTCACCACCATGGCGATCACCAGGCAGGCGCCGACGGTCTGCAGCGCGGCGACGGTGCAGGCGGCGAGCAGCACGAAGAACAGGATCTTCATCCGCGTCGGCGAGAGCCCCACCGCCCGGGCCTGGTTCTCGTCGAAGAAGACCAGCAGCAGATCGCGCCAGCGCAGCAGCAGCAGCGCCAACGAGACGCCGGCGATGATGGTGACCTGGAGCACGTCCTCGTCGGAGATTCCCAGGATGTTGCCGAGCACGATCGACTGCACGTTCACCGATGTCGGGTTGATCGAGACGATCAGCAGGCCGATCGCGAAGAAGCTGGTGAAGACGATGCCGATCACCGCATCCTCCCGCAATTGCGTGCGGATCCGGACCAGCGCCATGGCCAGCGCCGCCAGCAGCCCCGAAAAGAAGGCGCCGGCCGCATAGGGCACCTTCAGCAGATAGGCCAGCGCCACGCCCGGCACGATCGCATGCGCCAGCGCGTCGCCCATCAGCGACCAGCCCTTCAGCATGAGATAGCAGGAGAGAAAGGCGCAGACGCCGCCGACCAGCGCCGAGACGACGATCGCCTTGACCATGTATTGGTAGCCGAAGGGCTCGAGCAGCAGGGCGATCATCGCGTCTCGCCCCTCCCCGCATCCGGGGCGGGCTCGCGATCCCTATCGGCGCCGGGCGAGGCTGCGGGGCCGGCGCCGCGCTCGCCAGCCGCCAGCCGCTCGCGGTCACGCTGGCCATAGAGCACCAGCGGGCGCTCGTCATCGGTGATCACGGTGACGCGGCGGTCGTCGGCGTCATCGTGCAGAGCCGCCCCTTCCAGCCGGAAATGCCGCAGCGCACCGCTGAAGGCCAATTGCAGATTTTCCTGGGTGAAGGTCGTCTCGGTCGGTCCCGCCGCCAGGATGCGCTTGTTGATGATCACGACCTGATCGCAGAACTCCGGGATCGAGCCGAGATTATGGGTGGAGACCAGCATCAGCCGGCCTTCCGCCCGCAATTCGCGCATGAGATCGACGATCTGGTCCTCGGTCTTCACATCGACGCCGGTGAAGGGCTCGTCGAGCAGGATCACCTGCCCGCCCTGGGCCAGCGCCCGCGCCAGGAAGACGCGCTTGCGCTGCCCGCCCGACAATTCGCCGATCTGGCGGCGCCGGAAATCCAGCATGCCGACCCGCGCCAGCGCCTGCTCGGCCGCCTCGCGATCCGCCTTTCCGGCGATCCGCAACAGGCCCATATGGCCGTAGCGCCCCATCATCACGACGTCGTTGACGAGCACGGGGAAGCTCCAATCGACCTCTTCCGCCTGCGGCACATAGGCGACGAGCCCTGCCTTCAGCGCCGCACGCACCGGCAGGCCGCAGATCGAGACGCTACCCTTTGCCGGCTTCAGGAACCCCATCAGCGTCTTGAACAGCGTCGACTTGCCCGAGCCGTTGATGCCGACGAGCGCGCAGATCGTGCCGGCGCCCAGGCTGAAGGACGCCTCGTCGACGGCGGTCACCCCGTTATTGTAGCGGACCGTCAGCCCCTCCACGACGATCGACGGCGTCATGGCTCTGCCGTGCTGCGGAACCGTCACGAGCGCGCCCCTCCCCTCATTGGCCGAAGCCTTTGGCCACGGTGTCGACCGTAACCTCCAGCAGCTTCAGATAGGTCGGCACCGGCCCGTTGGCAGCCGACAGCGAATCGACATAGAGCACGCCGCCATAGCGGGCCCCGGTCTCGCGGGCGACCTGCTTGGCCGAACGGTCCGATATCGTGCTTTCGCTGAAGACGGCGGGGATGCCGTTCTTGCGGACGAGATCGATCAGCCGCCGGACCTGCTGCGGCGTGCCCTGCTCATCGGCGTTGATCGGCCAGAGATAGGCCTCGCGCCAGCCGAGATCGCGGGCGAGATAGCTGAAGGCGCCCTCGCTCGTCACCAGCCAGCGCTTCTCCTCCGGCACGCGGGCGAGCCGCGCCCGCAGCGGCGCATCGACGGCCTTGATCTTCGCGGCGTAGTCGGCGGCGTTGCGCGCATAGATCTCGGCATTGGCGGGATCGGCCTTGGCCAGCGCCTTGCGGATGTTCTCGACATAGATCAGCGCATTGCCGGTCGACATCCAGGCATGGGGATTGGCCTTGCCGGTATAGGGCCCCTCGCTGATCCCCATCGGTTCGATCCCCTCGGTCAGCACCGCGCTCGGCACCGTCTTCACATTCTCGAAGAAGCGCTCGAACCAGCGCTCGAGGTTCAGCCCGTTCCACAGGACGAGATCCGCCGATTGTGCCTTCACCACGTCGAGCGGCGTCGGCTGGTAGTCATGGATCTCGGCGCCGGGCTTGGTGATCGATTCGACCGTGGCGGCGCTGCCCGCGACGTTCTGCGCCATGTCCTGGATGATGGTGAAGGTGGTGACCACCTTCAGCCGCTTGCCCGCGGCCGGCTGCGCCCAGGCCTGACCGGACCCGAGGAAGGCCGCACTGGCGGCGAACCCGCTCAAAGCAGCGATGATCTGCCGACGCGAAGGCATGGTGACTCCCGTTTCTCGTGAACCGGCCTCACGCTATTGCAAACCAGTTGCATCTGTCAATGCAGTTGCGAACGATTGGCGATAACGCCCGTTTTGCAACTGCGTCGCAATTTTGTTATGGCGATGCGATGATGAGCGTCGAGCAGCGCGTGGCCGTTTTCGAGGGCCAGCTTCGCGGCGCCGGCCTGCGCATGACGCAGCAGCGCCGGCTGATCCTGCGCGTGCTGGCGGAGGCCGATGATCACCCCGACGCGAAGGGGATCTTCACCCGCGCCTTCGCGCATGATCCGACCCTGTCCCTGTCCACCGTCTACCGCACGATGAAGCTGCTCGAGACCAAGGGCGCGATCGAGCGTCATGCCTTCGAGGATGGCGTCTCGCGCTATGAGCACGCCGATCAGGAGCATCACGACCATCTGATCGACATCGAGACCGGCCAGGTCATCGAATTCGCGTCCGACGCCATCGAGGAGCTGCAGCGCCGGATCGCGGCCGAACTCGGTTATGACCTCGTCCGCCACCGTCTGGAGCTCTATGGCCGCAAGCGCCCGGAAGGCGCTCCGCCGCGTCGCAAGCGCTAGAGAGCCGCCGCCTCCGGCCTGGCTGCCACCTCATACGCGAAGCCGCGGGGCCACCCCGGAAACCGGCTTTGCCCGCTCTTCAGCCTGCGACGCAAGCTTTCGCTACGGGCGTCGGCGGGGAGCGACCGGGCGGCACGCCCCCGGTCGCCTCGTGCCGCGCGCGGCCTCAGCCGGCGCGCTTGTTCTGGCGGTTCTCGATGAGATCGTCGACCACGCTCGGATCGGCCAGCGTCGAGGTGTCGCCGAGCGCGCCGAACTCGTCCTCCGCGATCTTGCGCAGGATGCGGCGCATGATCTTGCCCGAGCGCGTCTTGGGCAGGCCCGGCGAGAACTGGATCAGGTCGGGCGAGGCGATCGGCCCGATCTCCTTGCGCACATGCGCCACCAGCTCCTTGCGCAGCGCCTCGCTCGGCTTCTCCCCCGCCATCAGCGTGACATAGGCGTAGATGCCCTGGCCCTTGATGTCGTGGGGATAGCCGACCACGGCCGCTTCCGAGACCTTCGGATGCGCAACCAGCGCCGATTCGACCTCGGCCGTGCCCATGCGGTGGCCGGAGACGTTGATCACGTCGTCGACGCGGCCGGTGATCCAGTAATAGCCGTCGGCATCGCGCCGGCAGCCGTCGCCCGTGAAGTACTTGTTCGGATAGGTGGCGAAATAGGTCTCCTCGAAGCGCTTGTGATCGCCGTAGACGGTGCGCATCTGGCCGGGCCAGCTCTCGGCGATGACGAGATTGCCCTCGGTCGCGCCCTCCAGCACCTTGCCCTCGGCATCGACGATCTCGGGCTTGACGCCGAAGAAGGGCCGCGTCGCGGAGCCCGGCTTCAGCTTCGTCGCCCCGGGCAGCGGCGTGATCAGGATGCCGCCGGTCTCGGTCTGCCACCAGGTGTCGACGATCGGGCAGCGCCTGTCGCCGACGACGCGGTGATACCATTCCCAGGCTTCCGGATTGATCGGCTCTCCGACGGAGCCGAGCAGCCGCAGCGATTTGCGCTTGGTCTTCTTCACCGGCTCCTCGCCCGCCCCCATCAGGGAGCGGATCGCGGTCGGCGCGGTGTAGAAGATGTTGACCTTGTGCTTGTCGACCACGTCCCAGAAGCGCGAGATCGTCGGATAGGTCGGGATGCCCTCGAACATCAGCGTCGTCGCGCCATTGGCGAGCGGCCCGTAGACGATGTAGCTGTGCCCGGTCACCCAGCCGACATCGGCGGTGCACCAGTAGATGTCGCCGTCATGATAGTCGAAGACGTATTGATGCGTCATCGAGGCATAGACGAGATAGCCGCCGGTGGTGTGCAGCACGCCCTTGGGCTTTCCGGTCGAGCCCGAGGTGTAGAGGATGAAGAGCGGGTCTTCCGCCTTCATCTCGACCGGCGGGCAGTGACCCGAGACCTTCGCCGCCTCCTCGTGATACCAGACGTCGCGGCCTTCCTGCATGGCGACGTCGCCACCGGTGCGCCTGACCACGATCACGGTCTTGACCGGCGCCTTTTCGCAGGCGGCATCGACATTGACCTTCAGCGGCACCTTGCGCCCGCCGCGCAAGCCCTCATCGGCGGTGATCACCACCTCCGAGCTCGCCCCCTCGATGCGGCCGGAGAGCGAATCGGGAGAGAAGCCGCCGAAGACGATGGAATGGATCGCGCCGATCCGCGCGCAGGCCAGCATCGCATAGGCCGCCTCGGGGATCATCGGCATGTAGATGGTGACGCGGTCGCCCTTCTTGACGCCCTTCGCCTTCAGCACATTGGCGAAGGTGCAGACCTCCGTATAGAGCTGGCCATAGCTGATCTTGCGGGATTCCGAGGGATCATCGCCCTCCCAGATGATCGCGGTCTGCTTGGCCCGGGTCGCGAGATGCCGGTCGATGCAATTGTAGGCGACGTTGGTCGTGCCGTCCTCGAACCATTTGATCGAGATCTTGCCGGGCTTGTAGCTGGCGTTGCGCACCTTGCCATAGGGCTTGAACCAGTCGATCCGCTTGCCGTGCTCGCCCCAGAACTTCTCGGGGTCCTTGATCGAGGCCGCATACATCTTCTTGTACTTGGCGTCGTTCAGATACGCCTTCTTGGCCCATGCGGCGGGCACGTCGTAAATCGTCTCGGACATGGCAGGCGTCTCCCCAGACCTGGGCTCACATGGCGTTGCGACGCGCGTCTCGATCGACGCCGTCCTCGCCTTCTTGGCTTGCGCCATCATAAGCCCCGGCGACCCCGCGGCAAGCGCGCGGGCCTCGCACTTTCGGGGGAGACGATGGCGAGGATCCGGACTGGGCGGGCGCCCTCAGAGACCGCCCATCCGGCAGATCATCGCCCATTCCGCGTCGGTCACCGGCTGCACCGAGAGCCGCATCGAGGTGACGAGGCTCATCTTCGCCAGTTCGGGGGTGCGCTTGACCTCGGCCAGCGTGACCGGGCGCGGCAGCGGCTTGACCGCCTTCAGATCGACCACGACCCAGGGCTCGCCGGGCGCGGCATCGGGCGCCGGATAATGCTCGCGGATCACCTCGACGATGCCGACGATCTCGAGCCCCTCGTTGGAATGGTAGAAGAAGCCCTGATCGCCCGTCTTCATCGCCATCAGGTTCAGCTTGGCGGAATGGTTGCGGACACCGTCCCAGACCGTGCCGGCGGCGCCGGCGGCGAGCTGATCGGCCCAGGACCATTTGAACGGTTCGGATTTGTACAGCCAATGGGCCATGGCAACCTCTGTCGAAATCGGGCGGTCGGCGGTCGGTATCGGGCGGCGGGGGCCGAGGCCGGGCCGGGCCCGCTGCCCCGGGCCGCGCCTTAGGGCTCTTCCCCGGGCACGTCGGCAGCCGGAGCGGGCGGGCGCATCGCGACAGGGCCCTGCTCGTTCCAGAAGCGGACCATCTCGCGCGTCAGCTCGGCATAATCCTGCGGCGGCAGCTCGACCCTGACCTCGCCCTCGCCGAAAGGCAGGATCAGCACGAAGCGATGCGTATCCTCGGACCGCCTGCGCCTGAGCTGGATCACCGGGCCGGCGGGCACGCGTCCCGCCAGCGCCACCGGTCGGCTTTCCGCCACCAGCTCCGAGCCCGTGGTCTTGCGCACCTCGGCGATGCCGCGGGCCACGCGTTTCGTCAGATCCGACCAGTCGCCTGCCATCGCCGTCTCCCTTACGATTCCGAGCGGATCGGCCGCGCCAGCAGCCCGGCCACCGCCTCCGCCACGCCGATCCGCCCGGCGACGATCTCCGCGACCGCCGCGGCGATCGGCATGTCCACGCCGCGCGCCTGCGCCATCCCGACCAGGGCCGGCGCGGTGAAGGCGCCTTCGACCAGCCGCCCGCCGCCGGCTTCCGCCACGCTCCGCCCCTCGCCGAGCGCCTGGCCGAAGGCGAAATTGCGCGATTGCGGCGAGGCGCAGCTCAGCACCACATCGCCCAGCCCCGACAGCCCCATCAGCGTCTCGCCTTGCGCGCCATAGACCTCGCCGAAGCGGCGCAGCTCGGCGAAACCGCGAGCGACCAGGGCCGCCCGCGCGCTCTCGCCGAGGCCCAGCCCGACACTGACGCCCGCGGCGATAGCCAGGACGTTCTTGGCCGCCCCGCCGATCTCGACCCCGCGCGGATCGGCGCTGTGATAGATCCGGAAGGCGGCCGAGCTCAGCGCCTGCGCCAGCGCCCGGGCGAGCACCGCATCGCGCGCGGCGAGGGTGACGGCGGTGGGCAGGCCGAGCCCGATATCGGCGGCGAAGCTCGGACCGGACAGGATCGCGGGCACGGCGCCGGGCCAGGCATCGGCGATGACGTCGGTGGTGAACAGCCCGCTCGCCTGCTCGATGCCCTTGGCGGCCGAGATCACCGGCCGCCCCGGCGCCAGCGCCAGAGCGAGCGCCTCGCAGACCTGGCGCAGTGCCTGGGTCGGCACGGCGAGCACCAGCGCCCGCGCCCCGGCGAGATCGGCGAGCGAGGCCGTCGCCGTGACGCTGTCCGGCAGATCCGCCCCCGCCAGGCGCGGCGCCCGGCCGGTGCGCTGGATCGCCTCGACCGTCTGCGGGTCGCGCGCCCACAGCGTCACCTTGCGTCCGGCCCGCGCCGCGGCGAGCGCCAGCGCCGCGCCATAGGCGCCGGCGCCGACCACGCCGATGCTGGAGAAGACGCTGGCTCCGCTCATGCTCCGGGCCTGAGCTCGTCCAGCGGCCAGCGCGGCCGCGCCACCGCGCTCATATCGTCCACCAGCCCGAGCCGCAGGCGCTCCAGCCCGGCCCAGGCGATCATCGCGCCATTGTCGCCGCAGAGCGACAGCGGCGGAGCCACCATCTGCAGCCCGGCCTCCGTCGCCAGCCGCGCCAGCCCGCGTCGCACCGCCTGGTTGGCCGAGACGCCGCCGGCCACGACCAGCGCCGTCGGCCGCACGTCGAAGGAGCGGCAGACGCGCAGCCCCGCCCGGGTGCGGTCGACCAGCACGTCGACGATCGCCGCCTGGAAGGAGGCGCAGAGATCGGCGACGTCGCGGTCCGAGAGCGGCGCGATCCGCTCGGCCACCAGCCGCACCGCCGTCTTCAGCCCCGACAGCGAGAAATCCGGCGTCGGCCGCCCGCTCATCGGGCGCGGGAAGTCGAAGCGCTCCGGATCGCCCGTCTCGGCCTCGCGCTCGACGGAGGGCCCGCCGGGATAGGGCAGGCCCAGCATCTTCGCGATCTTGTCGAAGGCCTCGCCGACCGCATCGTCGATCGTGCCGCCGAGCTTGAGATAGTCGCCGACGCCGCGGACGGCGAGCAATTGCGTATGCCCGCCCGAGACCAGCAGCAGCAGATAGGGGAACGCCAGGCTGTCGGTCAGCCGCGCCGTCAGCGCATGCGCCTCGAGGTGATTCACGGCGATGAAGGGCCGCCCGGTGACGAGGGCGATCGCCTTGGCCGTGGTCAGCCCGACCATCACGCCACCGACCAGCCCCGGCCCGGCCGCCGCCGCGATGCCGTCGAGCTCCGCCGGCTTGACGCCCGCCCCCTCCAGCGCCCGGGCGACGATCCGGTCGATCGCGTCGACATGGGCGCGCGCCGCGATCTCCGGCACCACGCCGCCATAGGCGGCATGGGCGGCGATCTGGCTCAGCACCTCGTTGGAGAGGATCTTGACCTCGCCGGAGGGGGCGAGTTCGACCACGGCGGCCGCGGTCTCGTCACAAGTCGTCTCTATGCCCAGAACACGCATGTCGTTCGGCTTGGCCTCGCAGGATGCGGCGGAAACGTCAGGCGGAAACGGCAGCTTCGTCGGGCGCCTGTCGCCCGGCGGTTCCCCCCCGGGATTTCCACCGTATAGTGCGCGAGACAGCATAAGGCCAAGAGCCAGGTGAACCGCCGACGGCCGATGGGGTTGTCAGGGCGGAACCGGGCCGAAACGGGGGAAGCCGCGAACCATGACCGACACCGTCGAAGCCCCGCAGGGCCAGGCCGCACAGGCGCGCTATGTCGTCGGCACGCGCGGAAGCCCGCTGGCGCTGGCCCAGGCGCATGAATTCGCCGGCCGCCTCGGCAGCGCCCATGGCTGGCCGGTCGCGGAGCTGCCGCTCGAGGTGATCCGCACCACAGGTGATTCGATCCAGGACCGCGCTCTGTCGGAGGCGGGCGGCAAGGGCCTCTTCACCAAGGAGATCGACGCCGCGCAGCTGGCGGGGCGGATCGACTTCGCGATCCACTCCGCCAAGGACCTGCCGACCGCTTTGCCCGAGGGTCTGGTGATCGCTGGCTATCTGCCGCGCGAGGACGTGCGCGACGCGCTGATCGCGCGGGAGGCGCGTTCGGTCGCGGAGCTGCGCCACGGCGCGGTGGTGGGCTCGGCCTCGCTGCGGCGGCAGGCGATGCTGCGGCGCGCCAGGCCGGATCTCGACATCGTGCTGCTGCGCGGCAGCGTCGGCACGAGGCTGGACAAGGTCGCCCGCGGCGAACTCGACGCCACCCTGCTCGCCTATGCCGGGCTGAAGCGCCTGGGGCTGCTCGACAGGATCAGCGGCGTCCTGTCCACGCAGGACAGCCTGCCCGCCGTCGGGCAGGGCGCCATCGCCATCGTGATCCGTGCCGACGACGCGGCGGCGGCCGAGGCCGTCGCGCCGATCCTGTGCCGCGACACCGGCATCGCGCTCGCCGCCGAACGGGCCTTCCTGACCGAGCTCGACGGCTCGTGCCGCACGCCGATCGCCGGCCATGCCACCGTGACCGGCGACCATGTCCATCTGCGCGGCCTGCTGCTGGCGCCCGACGGCACGGCCTGCGCCGAGGATGAGCGCAGCGGACCGGCCAGCGAGGCCGCCGCTTTGGGCGCCGAGCTGGGCCGGCATCTGCGGGCCCGCGCGCCGCAGGGCATCTATGGCTAGACTGGCCGGAACGAGGAAAGAACCCTATGCGAATTTTCGTCTTCCGTCCTCAATCTGACGCCGAGCGCAGCGCGCGGGCGGTGACGGCGCGCGGCCATGAGGCGATCGTGGCGCCGCTCTTCACCATCGTGCCGCTGGACGAGCCCGCGCCCGAGGGCCCCTTCGACGCGGTCGTCCTGACCAGCGGCAACGGCGTCCCCGCCCTCGCCGCCGCGCCCCAGCCCTGGCGCGACCTGCCGATCTTCAGCGTCGGGGCGCGAACCGCCCAGCGCGCCCGCGACGCCGGTTTCGGCGATGCCCGCAGCGCCGATGGTGACCGCAACGACCTGATCGCGCTGATCTCCTCCAATCTCGCGCCGCCGGCGCGGCTGCTGCTGATCCTCGGGCGCGACCGCCATGAGGATGTCCCCGACCGGCTGCGCGAGGCCGGCTACGCGGTCACGATCTGGACGAGCTATGCCGCCGAGGCGGTGAGCGATCTCCCCGAGGAGGCCGTCTCGGCCCTGCGCGCCGGCGCGGCCGACGCGGCTCTGCACTATTCGGCCCGCGGCGCGCAGACCTTCATGGCGTTGGCGCGCAAGGCCGGGCTGGCGGCGGAAGCGGCGAGCCTGACCCATGTCGCGCTCTCGGCGGAGGTCGCCGCTCCGCTGATCGCGAGCGATGCCGAGACGGTCCTCGTCGCCGAATATCCGGAAGAGGCGGGCCTGTTCGCGGCGCTGGACCAGGTCTCCGACCGGCATGGCAGCGGCAGGGCTGCGGCGCAGGAGACGGTTGCGCCGGGCGACGCGGCAGCCGACAAGGGCGCCATGAAGGACAAGCCGACAGCCCGCAGCCGCTCCCGCCGCACCCCGCCGACCCTGCAGGGCACCGCCCTGCCCGTCGAGGGCGAGGCTGCGGCGAGCGAGACCTCCGCCGCGCCGAGCGAAGCCGGGGCGACCGCCGCGGGGTCCGACGCGCCCGCGGCGGGCGAGCCGTCCGACGCCGCCCTCCCCGCTTCGCAAGACGGCGCGGATGCTCCGGCCGCCGAGACGGTGCTGCCGACGGAGGCGCTGCCGGCCGAGTTCGCCCCGCCGCCCGCCCCGCCCGAAGGCGCGGAGACGTCCGCCGCTCGGGCCGGGACGCCTGCCGATGCGCGCAGGCGCACGCCCTGGGCGGCGCTCGCCGTGGCCGGGCTTGTCGGTGGCGTGATCGGCGCCGGGCTGATGCTGCTGGGTGCCGGCCGGCTCGCCTCCGGCCCCTCGCAGGAGCAGTTCGCGGAGCTGCAGACCCGGCTCGAGGCGCTTCGCACCAGCACCGCCGCGGCCGAGCAGAAGGCCAATGCGGCCGCGGCCGCCGCCGCCCAGGCCGGCAACCAGATCCAGGCTAATGCGCAGCGTGTGGCGGAACTGGCCAATACCCAGCGCGCCCAGGCGCCCGATCTTCAGGCGATCGAGGGCCTGAGCGAACAGGCAAAGCGGGCGCAGGCCACCGCGACCGCAGTCGAACAGCGGCTGGACCAGACCTCGGCCCGCATCGGCTCCGTCGAAAGCCTCGCCAAGGCGGCCGCCGCGCCCTCGCCGCAGGCCATGGCGGCCGCGCGGATCGTGCTGGCCGAGCGGATCCGCAGCGCGATCGCGGCGGGGCGTCCCTTCGCCGCCGATGTCTCGGCTCTGGCCTCCGGCGGCGGTGCCCAGGAGCAGATCGCCGCCCTGCGCGCCGTTGCGGAAGCGGGTGCGCCGACGCGGGACGCCCTGCTCGCGGAGCTGGCGACGCATCGGGCGATGATCTCGCGCGAGCTCACCCCCGCCTCGGCCGGCTGGCAGGACAGGGTGATGGGGCTGGCGAGCCGTATCGTGACGATCCGCCCGGTCGGCGACACCGGCGCCAATGACCGCGGCACGCTGCTCGTCCGGCTGGAGAACGCGGTGACGGCAGGGAACTTTGCCGAGGCCTCCGCTCTTTGGGAGCAGCTGCCCGAGCCGGCGCGCCGCGGCAGCGCGACGCTGGGCGACAGATTGAAACAGCGGGCGGCGGCCGATGCCGCCATCGCCAAAATCGCGCAGGATGCCGTTGCCGCGCTCGGCGCAGCAGGCTGACGGAGGATAGGGTCTGATGGTTCGTGTTCTGCTCTACCTTTTCGTCTTCGCCTGTCTCGCGGTCGGCGCGGTCTGGCTCGCCGATCGTCCCGGCGAGGTCTCGGTGCTCTGGCAGGGCTACCGGATCGAGACCAGCGTCGCCATCGCCGCCATCGGCGTCGTGCTGCTCGCCATGCTGGCCATGCTCGCCTGGGCGGTGCTGCGCTTCGTCCTCGGCCTGCCCGGCGCCTTCAGCTTCGCCTCGCGCTCGCGCCGTCGCGCCCGCGGCTTCGAGGCCGTCTCGCGCGGCATGGTCGCGATCGGCGCGGGCGATCCCGTCGCGGCCGGCCGCCACGCCGCCGATGCCCGCCGCTTCGCCGGCAATGAACCGCTGACCCTGCTGCTCGAAGCCCAGTCCGCGCAATTATCGGGCGATCGCGGCAGGGCCGAGGCCGCCTTCAAGGCCATGCTGGACAAGCCCGAGACCCGCGTCCTGGGGCTGCGCGGCCTGTTCGTCGAGGCCAAGCGCCGCGGCGACATGGCGGCGGCCCGCGCCTTCGCCGACGATGCCGTCCGCCGCTCGCCATCGCTCGCCTGGGCCAATGACGCCCTGCTCGATTTCCACACCAGCGCCGGCGACTGGCAGGCGGCACGCACCGCCGTCGAGCGCCGGGCCGCCTTGCGCCTCGCCGAAAAGGCCGAGGCCAAGCGCCAGCGTGCCGTGCTGCTGGCGGCCGAGGCGATGCAGGCCCGCAATTCCGAGCCGGAAAAGGCGCTGGCCGCGGCGCTCGAAGCCGTCAAGCTGGCGCCGGGGCTGACGCCGGCGGCGGTGATCGCCGGGCGGATGCTGTCCGAGCGCGGCGATATCCGCAAAGCGGCCAAGATCTTGGAAGCCGCCTGGAAGGAGGTGTCGCATCCCGACGTCGCCGCCGCCTATCTCGACGCCCGCCCCGGCGACAGCGCCCTCGACCGGCTGGCGCGCGCCCAGACCCTGACCCGGCTGCGCCCCTCAGATCCGGAAGGCGTGCTGGCTCTGGCCGGTGCCGCGATCCATGCCCGCGAATTCGCCAAGGCGCGCTCGGCGCTGAAGCCGCTTTTGGCTGGCGGCGCCTCGATGCGCGTCTGCCTGCTGATGGCCGAGCTGGAGGAGGCCGAGCATGGTTCGGCCGGCCGCGTCCGCGAATGGCTCTCCCGCGCCACCCGCGCCCCGCGCGATGCCGCCTGGGTCGCCGATGGTGTGGTCTCCGACCATTGGCTGCCGGTCTCGCCGATCAGCGGCCGGCTCGATGCCTTCGTCTGGACCGTCCCCCCGGCGACGCTGAGCAGCCAGGCCCAGGGGCTCGACGACGTCCTGGCCGATCTCGACGACGGCCCGAAACTGATCGAGGGCAAGGCCGAGACGGTGCCGGACCTCTCCGGGCCGGCGCAGCGGGTGCAAGAACCGCTTAGGCAAGAACCGCCTCAACAGGAACCGCTGAAACAGGAGCCGCCCAAGCCGGAGCCTCCCAAGCCGGAACCTGCCAAGCGCGAGGCGTCCAGAAAATCCGAGCCGAAGACCCCGGTCACGCTCGATCAATCCGCCGCTCCCGCGGCCGCCGAGCCCGCTCCGGCAGCGGCGGAAGCGTCCCCCGTCGCACCGGCGGAGCAGCCGGCCATCGCCGCTGCGGCGGAGCCCGCCCCGGCCAGAACCCCCGCGCCTCCGGCGGAGCCGCCCGCCTCGGCCGCGGCCGAAGCCAGGGCGGCGGCTGCCCGCGATGGCGGCCTCCGGCCCGTGATCTTCCCGGTTTCGCACGCGCCGGACGATCCCGGCCCGGAGGGCGACGAGCCGCCCGTCGACAAGAAGGCGAAGTTCAAGATCTTCGGCTGATCCATCGCGGCGCGGAAAACAGGTGCGGGCCGCGCCGCCGGCCCCTATAGCTCCGCCATGAACCCGGATCAAAACCCCGCCGCGCCAGCTCCCGAAGCCGGCGTCACCCTGCAGGTCACGGAGGCGCAGGCGGGCCTGCGGCTCGACAAGGCGCTGGCGATGCTCGCGGGCGAGATTTCGCGCGCCCGCCTGCAGCAGGTGATCAAGGAGGGCGGCGTCACCGTGAACGGCGCCCAGGCCGGCGATGGCAGCCGCAAGGTCGCACTGGGGGACCTGGTCGCGCTGGTGATGCCGGAGGCGAAGCCGCCGGCGCCGCTCGGGCAGGATATCCCGCTCGACGTGGTCTATGAGGACGCGCATCTCATCGTCATCGACAAGCCGGCGGGGCTCGTCGTTCATCCGGCCGGCGGCCATGAGGACGGAACCCTCGTCAACGCCTTGATCGCGCATTGCGGCGAGAGCCTGTCCGGCATCGGCGGGGTGCGAAGGCCCGGAATCGTGCACCGGCTCGACAAGGATACCAGCGGGCTGCTGGTCGTCGCCAAGACCGACAAGGCGCATCAGGGGCTGGCGAAGCAATTCGCCGATCATGGCCGCACCGGGCCGCTGCAGCGCGCCTATCTCGCCATCGTCTGGGGCTCGCCGCGCCGCCAGAACGGAACGATCGAGGCGCGGATCGAGCGCTCCAACCGCAATCGCGAGAAGATGCAGGTGGTGGGCGAGGATCAGGGCCGCGAGGCGATCACCCATTACAGCCTGGTCGAACGCTACCCGCCGCTGCTGCGTGGCCGGGAGGAGGCGGAGGCACTGGCGAGCCTGGTCGAATGCCGGCTGGAGACCGGCCGGACGCACCAGATCCGGGTGCATATGAGCCATCTCGGCCAGCCGCTGCTCGGCGACCAGCTCTACGGCTCCGGCTTCGCCACCAAGGCGAGCCGCCTGCCCGATGCGGCGCGCGAGGCCCTGCTGGCGATGGGGCGGCAGGCGCTGCACGCCGCCATCCTCGGCTTCGAGCATCCGATCACCAAGGAAGAGCTCCTGTTCGAATCCGAACCGCCTGAAGATTTTGCATGTTTGCAAGATGCGCTCGCGAGCCTGTGAGGGTTTCTGGCTGCTTTGCCCATTTTCTGCCAAGCTCTCCTGCGATAAGCCTGTTCATCGGATGCGGATGGCTAGAGGGGCGCCGCAGCTGAGACGATGCCGAACCCGGGCGGGGTTGCGGCGTTGGCTTCAGACGATCCGAAGCCTGCGCGAAGGTTCATCGCGCGGTCGGCCTGCCGCGGAGCGGGGGCCAGGAAGGAGACCATGATGGCGATTGCTTCGCTGCCCGTGATGTCCGCCGAGGGCGGGCTGTCACGTTATCTAGACGAAATCCGCCGGTTCCCCATGCTGGAGCCGAACGAGGAATTCATGCTGGCCAAGCGCTGGCGCGAGCATGGCGACCGCGACGCGGCGCATCAGCTCGTGACGTCACATCTGCGCCTCGTGGCCAAGATCGCCATGGGCTATCGCGGCTATGGCCTGCCGATCGGCGAAGTCGTTTCGGAAGGCAATGTCGGCCTGATGCAGGCGGTCAAGCGCTTCGAGCCCGATAAGGGCTTCCGCCTCGCCACCTATGCGATGTGGTGGATCAAGGCTTCGATCCAGGAATACATCCTGCGCTCGTGGTCGCTGGTGAAGATGGGCACCACCGCCAATCAGAAGAAGCTGTTCTTCAACCTGCGCAAGGCGAAGAGCAAGATCTCCGCACTCGGCGAAGGCGATCTGCGTCCCGAGCAGGTCAAGACCATCGCCACCAAGCTCGGCGTCAACGAGCAGGACGTGATCGACATGAACCGCCGTCTCGGCGGCGATTCGTCGCTCAACACGCCGCTGCGCGAGGATGGTGAGGGCGAATGGCAGGATTGGCTCGTCGACGACAGCGAGAGCCAGGAGCGGCGGCTGGTGGAGGCGCAGGAGAGCGACAACCGCCATTCCGCGCTCCGCAAGGCGCTGGATGTGCTGAACCCGCGCGAGCGCCGCATCTTCGAGGCGCGCCGCCTGGCCGAGGATCCGATCACGCTCGAACAGCTGTCCGAGGAGTTCGGTGTCTCCCGCGAGCGCGTGCGGCAGATCGAGGTCCGCGCCTTCGAGAAGGTCCAGGACGCGGTGAAGAAGGCGCTGGTGCAGATCGAGGCGCCGCGCGCCGCCTTGCCGGCGGCCTGACCGGCCGCATCATCCGGATGAATAAACGAGGGGGCCGCGAGGCCCCCTTTGCTTGCGTCAGTACAAGGCCGCCAGCGGCTGCACCGGCAGGCGGATCGGTCCCAGGAACACCCGCCCCTCGCGCAGCACGATCGGCGGCAGCGCCGTCAGCCCGGGTGCTGCTCCCGGCAGCTGGGCGCTCAGCCGCCCGCCGAGCAGGCCGCCCAGCCCCCCCATCAGCCCGCCGATCGGCAATCCGGCGATCTGGCTGATGCCGGCGAGCGAGGCCTGGATCTGTCCGGCCGGCCGGCGGGTCTCGTCGATCAGGAAGCGGCCGGCGGCCTCGACCCGGGCCGGCCCCTTGCTCGAGCTCAGCCGGGTCAGCTCGACCTGGCCGGAAGCCGTCCGCCAGGCCTCGAGCGTCTCGGGGTTGAACCCGCCGCGGAATGCTTCCGTCTGGGTGACGACCGCCTCGATGGCGACGTCGCCGGGCTGGTTCGTGCCGAGCAGCGCGTCGAGCGCCGGCAGCACCGAACCCTTGGCGCTGAGCGCGACATCGACCGCCTGCTCCGCGGCCGGCCGCGAAGGGTTGCGCCGCAGATGCGCCTCGAAGGCGCTGGCCTTCCAGCTCTCGGCCGGCTGGCCCGGAATGGTCAGCACCGCATTCGGCTCCGCCAGCGCCAGGGACAGCCGCTGCGGCTGGCCGTTCTCATGCGCGAGGCTGGCTTCCAGCCGCGTCCAGGCCAGATCGAGCGCGCGCTCCTGCGGCAGCTTCGCCTGCAGCGGCCCCGTCACCTGCAGGATCACCAGCCCGGGCGTATAGACCTGTCCGACGGCGACGGCCGGCCCCGTCTGGATCCGCACCGCATCGCCCCAGCGCGACGAGGTCAGCACGAGGCTGCTGCAGCGCAGCTCGATGCGGAAGGGAAAGCCGGTGACCGAGCGCTCGGCGCAGTTCCAGTCGCGCCCCTGCTGCGCCTCGCGCGACAGCGCCTGGTCGACCGCCTCGACGACACGCTTTTGCACCATGAACCAGAAGCCGCTCCAGGCGGCGGCCGCGACGGCGAGCAGGATGAAGGGCAGATAGAGCCAGAGGCGGCTGCGCCGGCGCGCGGAGGAGGCGGTCATGCGGAAGCGGTTCCTTGCGAAAAGCCAGGCGGATTGTTAGCTGCCGCCGTGAGCCGGCGCCACCTGCGGTTTCAAGCAGGGCGAAGCGGCTGAATTATGGGTGTGGGTGACGATGGCCAAGGCCGATGCAGCCTCCGGACCGGCAGAGGATCTCTGGGTCTTCGGCTATGGCTCGCTGATCTGGCGCCCGGGCTTCACCTTCGTCGAGAGCGTGATGGCACGGCTGCACGGCTATCACCGCTCGCTCTGCGTCCTGTCCCATGTCCATCGCGGCACGCCGGAGCGGCCGGGGCTGGTGCTCGGGCTGGATCGCGGCGGCGTCTGCCGGGGTCTCGCCTTCCGGGTCGCGGCCGCGGACGCGGCGGAGACCATCGCCTATCTCCGGGCGCGGGAGCAGGCGACGGCGGTCTATGTGGAACGCTACATGCCGGTGAAGCTGGCGGATGGTCGCGCCGTCACGGCGCTCGTCTATGTCGCCGACCGCAAGCACCTGCAATATGCCGGGCGGCTGCCGGCCGAGCGGATCCTGGAGCTGGTGCGCCATGGCGTCGGCGTCTCCGGCCAGAACCCGGATTACGTGCTGCAGACCCATGAGCATCTCAGGCGCATGGGCGTTCTCGATCCCGTCCTCGCCGATCTCGCCGAGAAGCTGGCGCCGGGCATCACCGCCCCGCGCATGGGCGGCTGAGCGCCGTCAGGCTTCCGGCATCAGATCGAGCAGCGCCGCCCTGCGGCTGCTGCCGTCCTCGGCCAGGAGATGGACGTGGATCTCCCGCGCCCCGGCCGAGAGCACCGCCTGGCGCCAGCGCATCAGCGCCGCCTCGACCCCGAACGGCCCGCTATCGCGCGCCGCCAGCACGCGCCGATCCTCGCTGACGGCGAGCAGCACGGCGTCGGTGAAGCCGAGAGCGTGATCGTCGCCGATGGCGAAGACCGAGGCGACGTAGCGACGCCCCGAGCGGCCGCGCCAGGCGGTGAAGCGGCGCTCGCCCAGCCCCGCCGTGCTGCGCATCGGCACCTCGCAGGCGTGGGGCTCGGCTCGGTGATCGAGGTCGAAGAGATCGTCCGGGAAGCGATGCGCGAGAGCAGCCATGTCGTTCCTCCTTTGTTCTGAAAACAAAATGAGAACGCGGCATCGCCAAGTCAAGCGCGGGCCGGTCCGTCCGGGACCGGCTGCTGTCAGGATATGTCAGGAGTGAGCGGCGCTCGCCTTGCCGTTCTGCAGGGGATCGAGCCCGAGCGCAGCCAGTTCGGAGCGCCCCTGCGCCAGCAGGCGGTCGCTGGCGGTCTCGATTCGCTCCTGCAGCAGCACGTGGAATTCGGCCTTGCCGAGCCCGGGCGGAATCGCCGGCATGATCTCGACGCGGATCGTGCCGGGACGGCGCAGGAATTTGCGCCTCGGCCAGTAGAGGCCGGAATTCAGCGCCACCGGCAGGCAGGGCACGTTGAGTTCGGAATAGATATGGGCGACGCCGAATTTATAGGCGGGCGGCGCCCCCGGAGCCGTGCGCGTACCTTCCGGGAAGATCAGCAGCTGGCGGCCATTCTGCCCCAGCTCGACCTTGGCGCGGCGCGTGACATGGGCGAGCGCCCGCGCCTTCGCGCCGCGATCCACCGGTATCATCCGCATCTTCAGCAGGCACCAGCCGAAGAAGGGGATCCAGGTCAGCTCCCGCTTCAGGATGAAGACCGGGTTCTGGAAGACGGTGACGAGCGCGAAGGTCTCCCAGAAGGATTGGTGCTTCGAGGCGATCATCAACCCGCCCGGCGGGATGTTCTCGATCCCGCTGATCTCGTAGCGCGTGCCGGCGACGACGCGCAGCATCCACATCGACATCCGGGCCCAGGCGATGGCGATGCGCAGCAGCCAGCGCTTCGGCAGCAGCAGCGCCGGAAACGCCGCAAACACCAGCCAGAGGATCAGGTTGGCGTAGAACAGGATGTTGAACAGGAGGGAGCGCAGGATCAGCATGGCGCGCAAAGAGCGCGCCGCGCCCGCCCCGTCAAGCGCCCTGCGCCGATCCCTGCAGCCGCGAACGCCGCTCGGCCTCGGGACCGAGCACCCCGGCGGGCTTGGGCGAGACCGGCTTGCGCCCGCCGATGATGACCGAGAGCCGCGACGTCTCGGGATCGTCCTCGACCAGCGCGCGCAGCTTGGCGGCGAGGAATTTGGCGTATTCCGGCAGGAGCAACCGCGCCGCATGCCAATGGTTGCGCCAGTCCGAGAGGTCGATGCTCTCGGTGACGACCGGGTGCGGCACCAGCCGCAGGCCCGGCATCGCATGGCCGAATTCGGCCAGGGTGCGCGGCATGTGATAATTCGAGGTGACGACGAGCAGCGAGGCGAAGCCGTGCTGGCGGACCCAGCGCCGGGTCTCGATGGCGTTGCCGATCGTGTTGCGGGCCCGGTGGTCGAGATCGATGCAGCAGGACAGGAGATCGCGCGCCGCGGGGTTGAGCCGCGCCAGCTCCTCCCGGCCGGTCTTCTCGTTGACGCCGCTGATCAGGAGCCGCGCGCCGCGCGCCGCACCGAGCAGGCCCATCGCATCCCCGACACGCTGCGATCCGCCCGTGACCACCACGATCGCATCGGTGCGCGGCACAGCGGCGGGCTCGCGCAGGGCGATCCGCGAGGCGAAGGCGACATAGCCGAAGATCAGCGCCGCCAACCCGGCCGCGAGCAGCACCAGGCAAAGCTGGCCGAGGCGGCGCATCGGCGACCGCGCCTCCCGCGGGCCGGCCTTGTCGAAGGGCTGGCTTCCTGTGCTGGTCATCACCATTGCCCACGGGCATAGAGCCGCAATCTGGCATAAGGACGGCAGCCGCGTCCAAATCGATGAGGACCCGTCATGACAGCACGCGCAGGTAGTGCCGGACCGTGAAGCGCGAGACCAGCCCGGCGATCGCCGCCACGATCATCGCCACCAGCACCACCGCCGCATAGCCGGTCCAGCCGATCTCGAAGGCGCCGAACAGCGCCTGCAACTGCTCCCCCTCCGGCGCCGCCCGCCAGCGCGAGGCGACCCAGCCCAGCAGGGCGATCACCAGGATCGCGGCGCCGCCACCCGCGAGCCCGCCCTTCAGCCCGAGGCGGATGAAGCGGCTCTGGAATTCGCGGGCGATGAAGGCGTCGTCCGCCCCGACGAGATGCAGCACCTCGACGCTGTCGCGGCTGCCGGCCATGGCCCCGCGCGTCGCGAAGGCCACCGCCAGCGCCGCCGCGCTGAGCACCAGCACGACGATCGCCACGCCGGACAGGATGATCGTGCTGGCCATGGTCGAGAGCCGCCGCACCCAGAGCCGGTGATCGTCCAGGATCGCGTTCGGCAGATCCTGGCGCAGCGTTTCCGAGAAGGCCGCGAGATCCGGGCCGACGCTCGGCTTCAGCTTCAGCACGATCAGCCGGGGCACCGGCAGCTCCACCAGGTCGAGACCGGCGCCCAGCCAGGGCTCGAGCAGCCGGTCGGATTCCGCCTTGGGGACGATGCGCACGCTCTCGATGCTCGCCACCCCCGCCGACAGCGCCAGCGCGCGCGACAGATCCGCCTCCATGTCGCGGCGCGAATCGGGCCGCATCTGGATCGTCATCTCGTTGGCGACGGCACCGCGCCATTGCTCGGAGGCGCGCGCGGCCAGCACCGCGGCACCTGCGCTGAGCGCCGCCAGGAAGGTCAGGATCGCGATCACCGCCATCAGCGCCCGCCCGGCCACCGTATCGACCGGGACCAGCGGGCGGTCGCGCCGGAGATTGAGCGGCAGCGCCGGCTCCTCGCGCTCGGGCTCGCGCCGCTCCGGCAGGGATGCAGGCGGCGGCGCGCCGCCTTCATCCTGCATCAGCAGGTCGTCCTCGTCGGGCTCATGCGTCGACATGGAGCCGCCCATCGACCAGGACGAGCCGTGGCGCGTCGTAAAGCTCCATCAAGGCGAGGTCGTGGGTGGCGATCACCACCGCCGTGCCCAACGACTGCAATTCCATGAACAGGCGCAGCAGCCGGCGGCCGAGCCCGGGATCGACATTGCCGGTCGGCTCGTCCGCGAGCAGCAGCTCCGGCCGGCTGATCAGCGCCCGCGCGATCGCGGCCCGCTGCTTCTCCCCGCCCGACAGGACCGGTGGCACGGCATGCATCCGCTCGCCGAGCCCCACCCAGCGCAGCAGCTCGACCACCTCCGCCCGGTAGCTGGTTTCCTCCTTGCCGAGCACGCGCAAGGGCAGCGCGACGTTCTCGTACAGGGTCAGATGATCGAGCAGCCGGAAATCCTGGAAGACCACGCCCATCCGCCGACGGAACGCCGTCAGCGTCGTCGCATCCAGCCGCGAGACGTCCTGCCCGAACAGGTTGACGAGGCCGCGCGTCGGCTTCAGCGCCATCAGCACGAGGCGAATCAGCGTGGTCTTGCCGGCACCGGAGGGGCCGGTCAGATATTGGAACGAGCGTGGTTCGATGCTGAAGCTGATGTCCTTCAGCACCTCCGGCCCCATTCCATATCGCAGACCGACATTCTCGAACCGAACCAAGCTTCGCTCCTCCTGCGTGTCTGCGCCGAATCCCGGCCCCGCGACTCTACACCCCAAGCGGGGCCCGCCGGAAAGCCGCCCTGCTGCGGCATGATGGGGCGAGTTTCTTCACGAAGCGTTAACCATAAACCGCGCCAATGGGACGACAGCACGGCGCGAGAGCGCCCGCTGCCCTTGCAAGCACCGCCCCAGGTGGTGATGTCGCCTTTCATCCGGCAGGGAGACCGCGACACCGGCCCATGCAGATCGTCTGTCCATCTTGCGCGAGCGCCTATGAACTCGACGCGGCCAAGCTCGGCCCGGCCGGGCGCAAGGTGCGCTGCGCGAAATGCCAGACGCTGTGGCATGTCGACCCGGTCTTCCCCGAGCCGCCGAGCCCGGACGAGACCCAGGCTCTGCTCGACGCCGAATTGCAGCGCGGCCTTCCCGAGGAGGTGCCCGAGCCCGTCGCGGCCGAGCCGGAGGAGCCGCCCGCGCCCGAGACCGTGGAGCCGCCGGCGCCGGTCGCCGCGGCACCGCCCCCTCCAAGGCGCAACCGGGCTGCGGGCCGCAAACCGCGCAAGCGGACCTTGCCCGCGCGAGCCATAGCCCTGCCGGCGGCGCTGGCGATCGGCGGCTTGTCGCTGCTCGGGCTGATGGTCTGGCAGCGCGAGGCGAGCGTCCGGCTGCTGCCGCAGCTCGCCGGCCTGTTCGAGGCTCTGGGGAAGCCCGTGAATATTCGCGGCCTGGCGCTGAGCGCCGTCGATGGCGGGCTGGTCGAGGATGCGCAGGGCCGCTTCCTGGTGGTCGAGGGCGACGTCACCAACATCACGCGCAGCGAGAAGCCGGTCCCCCTGATCGAGGTTTCGGTCAAGGATGCCGATGGCCAGACGCTCTACACCTGGACGACGGAGCCGCCGCGCGGCTCGCTGGAGCCGGCCGGGCAGATGCGCTTCCGCGCCCGCCTCGCCGCTCCGCCCGAGACCGGCCGCGTCGTTGCCGTCCGCTTCAGCGACGCCGCGGCGATCCGGCAGGCCGATGCAAAACCGGCCCGGAGCAAGCCCTGACTCGCGCCCGTCGCGGCACTGCAATACGATAGCACGACTCGCCGCCGCGCATGGTTCGGCGCGACAAGGGACGATGAGACGATGGCAGATACACCCCGCATCAGGGTGCTTTACGACGAGGCCGAGATCGCCCGCCGCAACGAGGAGATGGCGCGCAGCATCGCCGCCGACGCGCCGGCCGACCTGCTGGTGGTGGCGGTGCTGAAGGGCAGCTTCATGTTCGTGGCGGATCTGATCCGCGCGATGCACCGCGCCGGCATGGCCCCCCAGGTGGAATTCGTGCATCTGTCGAGCTATCGCAACGCCACCGTCTCCTCGGGCCAGGTCGAGATCCTGCGCGATGTCCAGAGCGATGTCCGCGGCCGCGAGGTGCTGCTGGTCGACGACATCCTGGAATCCGGCCGCACCCTGGCCTTCGCCAAGGATCTGCTGGCGGCGCGCGGCGCGGCCAAGGTCTCGAGCTGCGTCCTGCTGGAAAAGCCGGGCAAGCGCGCGGTCAGCATCACGGCGGAATATGTCGGCTTCGCCTGCCCCGATTACTTCGTCGTCGGCTACGGCATGGATGTCGCGCATGCCTATCGGCAATTGCCTTTCGTCGGCGTGATCGAGACCGCCGATCAAGCCAATCTCCCGGGGATCTGACTTATGTCGCGCATCCTGGTGGTCGATGACGAGGAACCGCTGCGCTCGCTGGTCGCGCGCGGCCTCGGCATGGACGGGCATGATTGCCTGACGGCGGCCGATGGCGCCGAGGCGCTGGACGTGCTGATCGCCGAACAGGGCCGCTTCGATCTGCTGCTGACCGATATCCGTATGCCGCTGATGGACGGGATCGCGCTGGCCCTCGCCGCCAAGCAGCAGTTTCCCGATCTCACCATCATGCTGATGACCGGCTACGCCGAGCAGCGCGAAAGGGCGAAGAGCCTCGAGGCGATCGTCTCCGAGGTGATGATCAAGCCCTTCACCATCGCCGAGCTGCGCAGCACGGTGCTCGACGTGATCGAGCGCTCGATCGGCTAGGCGCCGCGGTTCAGCCACCAGATCGAGGCGTTGAGCACGGTCGCGAAGGAGACCCAGGCGACATAGGGCCATTGCAGATGCGCCGCCAGCCGGTCGAGCGGCGCGAACAGCGCGATGGTCAGCAGGATCGTCGCCAGGAAGGGCACGATCACCAAGAGCCCGCCGAGCGGGCTCTGCAGGCCGAAGAAGACGCAGGACCAGGCGAGGTTCAGCGCGAGCTGCAGATGATAGACGCTCAGGGCCTGGAAGCGGCCTTGCGTCGCCGCCGGCAGGCGCAGGATGCGGTAGGCGCCGATCGCCATCAGCAGGAAGAGCGTCGTCCAGACTGGGCCGAACACCCAGTTGGGCGGGTTGAACGGCGGCTTGACCAGCGTCGGATACCAGGTCGGGATCTGCGGCATCGTCGCGGCATTGCCGAGGAGCGAGACCACCACCACCGGGACCAGCGCCATCAGCCCGGCGAGCCAGGGCGACAGGCGCTTCGATGCGGCATCGGCAGCTGGGATTCGATCGCTCATCCCCGCCAGATGGGGCAGTCCCGCCCGGCTGGCAAGGTGGCGGCATCGGCGGCGCCCCCCTTGCGCCGAGCGGCCCGACTGCGCCACATGGCGCGATCCGTCCCTACTGGAACTTATTTGGATCTCCGATGCCCCAGCGCCCGCTCCATCCCCGCTCGCTCGCCGCTCAGGCCATGGGCAAGATCGATCCGCTGACCCGCGGCGTCGTGCCGCCGATCCATGTCTCGACCACCTATATCCGCGATCCCGACAACGCCTATTCCTCGGGCTTCGTCTATGGCCGCCCCGACAACGAGACGGTGCGCGAGGCCGAGAGCGTGCTGGCCATGCTGGAGGAGGCCCCGGCCGGCGCTCTGCTCTTCGGCTCCGGCATGGCCGCCGCCACCGCGGTGTTCCAGGCGCTGTCGCCGGGAGACCATGTCGTGGCCTCGAAGGTGATGTATTGGGCGCTGCGGGCCTGGCTGCTGACCGAGGCCACGCGCTGGGGGCTGAAGATCGATTTCGTCGAGACTGACGACCTCGACGCGCTGCGCGCCGCGGTGAAGCCCGGCGTCACCAGACTGGTCTGGGCCGAGACGCCCTCCAACCCGCTCTGGACCATCACCGACATCGCCGCGGCAGCCGAGATCGCCCATGCGGCCGGGGCCAAGCTCGCTGTCGATTCGACCTGCGCCTCGCCGGTGCATACCCGCCCGCTGACGCTGGGTGCCGACATCGTCATGCATGCCGCCACCAAGGTCCTGAACGGCCATTCCGATGTCGTCGCCGGCGCGCTCTGCGCCCGCGAGGACGACGCCTTCTGGAACGGCATCAAGACCGTGCGCAAGATGCAGGGCGGCATTCTCGGCCCCTTCGAGGCCTATCTGCTGATGCGCGGCATGCGCACGCTGCATCTGCGCCAGGAGCGCCAGGCGGCTTCGGCGATGGCGCTGGCGCAGCGGCTCTCGGCCCATCCGCTGGTGGCCCGCGTGCTCTATCCCGGCCTGCCGCAGCATCCGGGCCATGACATCGCGGCCCGCCAGATGCAGAACGGCTTCGGCTACATGCTCTCGGTCCAGGTCACCGGCGGCGAAAAGGCCGCCATCGCCAGCGCGGCCCAAGTGGAGCTCTACAAGCGCGCCACCTCGCTCGGCGGCGTCGAGAGCCTGATCGAGCATCGCGCCTCGATCGAGGGCGAGGGCTCGCCCTGCCCGACCGACCTGCTGCGCCTGTCGACCGGCATCGAGGACGTCGAGGATCTCTACGCCGATCTCGACCAGGCGCTGACCTTCGGCCATCGCTGAGACGAAAAGGGGCGGGACCTGCGGCCCCGCCCTTCGAGTTCGCCTCGGGAGAGGATCAGAATTTATAGGTAACGCCGGCGCCGAACAGCCAGGGATCGATCTTGACCTTGCCGGTCACCAGACCGGCATTCACCTTCACCTTGGGCTCGAGGAAGATCTTCTTCACGTCGAAATTGATGCCCCAATGCTGGTCGATCATGTAATCGAAGCCGGCCTGCAGCGCGAAGCCGAAGCTGTCCTTCAGATCGAAGGAGGTGAAGCCGCCCTTGGCCTTCTCGTTGAAGAACACGGTGTAGTTCACGCCGACGCCGACATAGGGCTTGAAGGCGCCGAGCTCGGTGAAGTGATATTGCAGCATCAGTGTCGGCGGCAGCAGCCAGGCCGAACCGATGCGCGCCCCGGCCAGCGCGCCCGCACCCTTCACATTATGCGGGGTGACGCCGAGGATCAGCTCGACGGCGATGTTCTTCGTGAAGAAATAGCTGATGTCGAGTTCCGGCACGACCGAGGTCGAGATGCTGACATCCGCGCCGGGCACGCGCACACCGCCGATATTCAGCTTGGCGCTCTCCTGCGGCATCACGACGAGCGCGCGCCCGCGGACCATCCAGGGGCTGAACTGCGTGATTACGGGCGCCAGCGGCGCGCCCTTGCGGGCAGGAAGATCGCTGGCCTGGGCGGCCCCGAGCGCCGTCGATGCCAGGAGGGCGGCGGTCAAGCCCGCACGAACGAAACGATGTGTCATGGAAGTCCCCAGCTGCTGAGCCGGCGACGCCTGTTCCGGCGCGCGCCGTCGCTCCGGGCACAGAAAGCGCCTTTCGCCGCGGGCCGGATTTGATCTCGGTCAATTTCTCCTGACGCTGGAAATCGAAGTCGAGCCACTGTTGCCGCAACGCAACATGACCTAGGGTCTCAGCCCTTCGCGACCTTCTGGTAATCCTTCACATCTGAAAAAACGACTTCAGGCGCACGTTCCGCATCGTATTTCAGCGTGAACTGCGACGACGCCATGAAGACCGGATCACCATCCAGATCATCCGCCATCGCCGACGGCTTCAGCCCGACGAATTTCTGAAGCGCGGCCTTGTCATCCGAGGAGACCCAGCGCGCGATCGCGAATTGGCAGGGCTCGAAATCCACCGGCAGCGAATATTCCGCTTCCATCCGCTCCTTCAGCACGTCGAGCTGCAGCGCGCCGACCACGCCGACGATCGCCGGCGCGCCATCATGCGGCAGGAAGAGCTGCACGACGCCCTCCTCGGCCATCTGCTGCAGCGCCTCGCGCAGCTTCTTCGCCTTCATCGCGTCCTTCAGCTTGACGCGGCGCAGGATTTCCGGCGCGAAGCTCGGCACGCCCTTGAAGACGATGTCCTCGCCCTCGGTCAGCGTGTCGCCGATGCGCAGCGTGCCGTGATTGGGCAGGCCGACGATATCCCCGGCGAAGGCCTCCTCCGCGATCGAGCGGTCGCGCGCGAAGAAAAATTGCGGCGCGTTCAGCGGCATCGGCTTGGAGGTCCGCACCAGCTTCGCCTTCATGCCGCGGGTCAGCTTGCCGGAACAGACCCGCATGAAGGCGATGCGGTCCCGGTGGTTGGGGTCCATATTCGCCTGGATCTTGAAGACGAAGCCGGTCATTTTCGGCTCGTCGGCCGCGACAGGGCGCTTGTCGGCCACCTGGGCCCGCGGGCTGGGCGCCAGCGCACCGAGCGCGTCGATCAGGTCGCGCACGCCATAATCGCGCAGCGCCGCGCCGAAATAGAGCGGCGTCAGATGGCCCTCGCGGAAGGATTCGAGGTCGAAGGGCTTCAGCCCCTCGCTCGCCAGGAAGACCTCCTCGCGCCAGGTCTCGGCGGCGCCATGCGGCAGCAGCTGGTCGAAGAGCGGATCGTCGGGGCCGGACACCGCCTCGTCCTGCGCGCTCTCGTCGCCCTTCTGGTTGCGGCGGAAGGTGTTGGCCTTGAGATCGTATGTGCCGACGAATTCGCGGCCGCGCCCGACCGGCCAGGTCATCGGCGCGACATCGAGCGCCAGCGTGGTCTCGATTTCGTTGATCAGGTCGAACGGGTCGCGCGTCTCGCGATCGACCTTGTTGATGAAGGTGACGATCGGGATGTCGCGCAGCCGGCAGACCTCGAAGAGCTTTTTGGTCCGGGCCTCGATGCCCTTGGCGGCATCGATCACCATCACCGCCGAATCGACCGCCGTCAGCGTCCGATAAGTGTCTTCCGAGAAGTCCTCATGGCCCGGAGTATCGAGCAGGTTGAAGACGTGCCCGCCATATTCGAAGGTCATCACCGAGGTGACGACCGAGATGCCGCGCTGGCGCTCGATCTTCATCCAATCGGACGAGGTCTGGCGCCGGCCGGCCTTGGCGCGGACTTCGCCGGCGAGCTGGATCGCGCCGCCGAAATACAGCAGCTTCTCGGTCAGCGTGGTCTTGCCCGCGTCCGGATGGGAGATGATCGCGAAGGTGCGGCGGCGCGCATGCTGCTGCGCGATGGCGTCGGTGGTGGTGAGATCGGTCATGGCGCGTGTGAAGCAGGATGGCGGCGCCGAAGTCAATCGAACCCTCGCCCCCGGCCCTCCCGCCCCTGATCCGGATCAGCTCTTCAGACGGTAGCCGGTGCGGAAGATCCAGCCGATCGCCGCGACGCAGGCGGCCAGGAACACCAGCGTCATGCCCAGGCTGATGCCGAGCGACACATCGGCGACGCCGTAGAAGCTCCAGCGGAAGCCGCTGATGAGATAGACGACCGGGTTGAACAAGGTCACCGTCCGCCAGAAGGGCGGGAGCATGTCGATCGAGTAGAAGGAGCCGCCGAGAAAGGCGAGCGGGGTCACGATCAGCAAGGGCACCACCTGCAGCCGCTCGAACCCATCGGCCCAGATGCCGATGATGAAGCCGAACAGGCTGAAGGTCGTCGCCGTCAGCACCAGGAACAGCACCATCCAGACGGGATGCGCGATCTGCATCGGCACGAACAGCGTCGCCGTCAGCAGGATGATCAGCCCGAGCAGGATCGATTTCGAGGCCGCCGCCCCGACATAGGCGATCACCGCCTCCCACCAGGCGACGGGCGCCGAGAGCAGCTCGTAGATCGTGCCGGTGAATTTCGGGAAATAGATCGCGAAGGAGGCGTTGGCGATGCTCTGCGTCAGCAGCGACAGCATGATCAGCCCGGGCACGATGAAGGCGCCATAGGGCACGCCGTCGATCGCCTGCATGCGCGGGCCGATCGCCGCGCCGAACACCACGAAATACAGCGAGGTCGAGAGCACCGGCGAGACGATGCTCTGCAGCGGCGTGCGCCAGGTCCGCGCCATCTCGAACAGATAGATCGCCCTGATGGCGTGCCAGTTGATGCCGAGCGCGCTCATGAACCGGTCCTCACCAGGCTGACGAAAATATCCTCGAGCGAACTCTGGCTCGTCCTGAGGTCACGGAAACGGATGCCGGCGCCGGCGAGTTCCTGCAGCAGCGGCGTGATGCCGGTCCGCTCGGCCTTGGTGTCGTAGCTGTAGACGAGCTCCATCCCATCGCCCGCCAGCGCGAGGTCGTAGGCCGCGAGCTCCGGCGGCACGGCGGCGAGCGGGGCCAGCAGCGACAGGGTCAGCTGCTTGCGGCCGAGCTTGCGCATCAGCTCCGCCTTGTCCTCGACCAGGATGATCTCGCCCTTGCTGATCACCCCGACGCGATCGGCCATCTCCTCGGCCTCCTCGATGTAATGGGTGGTCAGGATGATGGTAACGCCGTCGTCCCTGAGCCGGCTCACCAATTTCCACATATCCTGGCGCAGCTCGACATCGACGCCGGCGGTCGGCTCGTCGAGGAACAGGATCTCCGGCTCGTGCGACAGGGCCTTTGCGATCAGCACGCGCCGTTTCATCCCGCCCGAGAGCCGCCTGATCTGCGTGTCGCGCTTGTCCCAAAGCGAGAGATCCTTCAGCACCCGCTCGATCAGCGCCGGATTCCTGGGCTTGCCGAACAGGCCGCGGCTGAAGGAGACGGTGCTCCACACCGTCTCGAAGGCGTCGGTGGTCAGCTCCTGCGGCACCAGCCCGATCTTCGAGCGCGCGGCGCGATAGTCGCGGCTGATGTCATGGCCATCGGCCAGCACGGTGCCGGCGCTCGCATTCACCAGTCCGCAGATGATGCTGATCAAGGTCGTCTTGCCCGCCCCGTTGGGGCCGAGCAGCGCGAAGATCTCGCCGCGCCGGATGGTGAGGTTGACACCCTTCAGCGCGCTGAAACCGGTGGCATAGGTTTTCGACAGGTCGGAGACGGTGATGATCGGATGCATCGAGGCCATATGGTGCAGATTCGCGTGGGGCGCCAGTCGCGCGCCGTTACAAGCATGGAGCCGCGCGGGCTTCTGTCAGCAGTCTCGGCGAGCCCGCAACGCAAAATGGCCGGGACGAAGCCCGGCCATCCGCCATCATGCGGATCCTGCGATCAGCGCATGAAGAACCAGAGAAGAATGATGATCGGAATCGGCACGCCAAGGAGCCAGAGAGCGATCGAACGCATGGTGCAACCCCCGTTTCAGCAGTTTGATGCTGCGAAAACGCAAGCCTGGCGCGAAAGGTTCCGGCTCCGCGGCTAGGCACCGGGTACCGCGTCGACGGGCCCGCCGGCGCTGGGATGCCAGAGCGGGCGGTAGCCCTCCGCCAGCGCGGCCAGCGAGGCCGGCGGAGTCAGCACCGCCACCGTCCCGGCGGGCCGCGCCACGCGCTCCCGGTAGCCCGCGGGCGACCAGACCCACGCCTGCTCGCCGCGCAGCGCCAGGAAGCGCGCCCCCTCGCTCATCTCGCCTTCGACGATCATCGCGCCGTCGGGCAGCGCCTCGGCCGCCAGCCGATGCAGCCGCTTGCGCCGCCCCTCGCGACGCTGCCCGTCCAGCAGGCGGTCGATCTCGGGAAACAGCGGCATCTCCGCCAGGCCGAGCCCGCGGACCAGCGCCGCGCGATAGGCCAGCGCATCGCCGCGGCGGCACTCCATGCAGGGGCGATGGCCGGCCGCCAGCGCCGTCACCTCGTCGCAGAAGAACAGCTCGGTATAGAATCGGCCCCAGACCTGCCGTCTGCGCTCCTTGAAGGACAGCACGCAGCAGATCCATTGCCGGCTGGCGAAGAGGCGGGTCGGCGGCGAGCGGCTGGCCGGATCATGGAAACGCCCGCCGCGATTGCCGAACAGCAGTCCCCGCGCCGGATCGGCGATCAATGTGGCGTCGGGCCGGACACGGTTGGGCAGCGGCATGGAGCGCCTCGTCGCGCGGTGCGGGCCACCAGCCTTACGCCCTCGCGCGCCAGGCGGCGACAGCATTGCGCGATGCGTCGATTGCGGCAATCCAGCCGCTGGTCCCGTCGCCGCGATTGTAGCAAGCTGCCGCGGGGGCCGGCGGCTTGCGGCCCGGCCGGCGGGGGCGACGGGCATGGATCTGACTGGGCAGGGCGAGAGCGCCGGGTTGGTCGCGCATCCCGAACGGGGCGCCGTCCTCGGCGAGGTCCACGCCAGGCCCTTCGCGCCGCTGGAAACGCCGCGGCGGCTCCTGCACTTCGCCTTCCTCACCGATTCGCGCCAGGCCGCGGCCGATCGCACGGCTCTGGCCCGGTTCTGCACCGATCGTGGCGTGCCACCCCCGCAGGAGGGCGCCAAGCATCACCGTGCCCGCTTCGGCGAGACCAGCCTGCGCTGGGAGCAGCATAGCGAGTTCACCACCTATAGCTGGGAGCTGCCCGGAACCACGACGCCCTTCCTGCCGCCGACCGGAGCGCTGCCGCACGGCATGCGCGCCCTGCCCCAGCCCGGCCCGCATCTGGTCTCCGCGGATCTGCATCTGCTGCCGCAGCAGCCCGGCCTCGATCTCGAGGCGCTGTTCGATGCCGCGAGCCTCGCCGCCTCGCAGGTCGACAATGCCGGCGCCGTCGCGGCCACGGATTTCCGGGCCGGCGCCGATGGGTTCGTGCGCATCCTGGTGCTGGATGGCGGTCTGACGCCGGCCCGCGCCGGGGCCCTGGCGCAACGCCTGCTCGAGATCGAGACCTATCGTCTCCTGGCCCTTCTCGGCCTGCCGGAATCGCAGCGCCTCGCGCCCTCCGTGCGCGAAACCGAGGAGACCCTGGTGCAGATCGCCGGGACGATGACCACCAAGGCCGGGCTCGCCGCCGATCACGCTCTGCTCGACGAGATGACGGCGCTGGCGGCCAAGCTCGAATCGGAGGCGGCCTCGGCGAATTACCGGTTCGGGGCGAGCCGGGCCTATGACACCATCGTCCAGCAGCGGCTGCTGGCGATCGGCGAACAGCAGCATGATGGCTGGCCGACGATCTCCGCCTTCCTGGCGCGACGCATGGCGCCGGCGATGCGGACCTGCCAGATGCTGCAGGACCGCCAGGGCGACCTCGCCACCAAGCTGGCCCGCGCCGCCAATCTGCTGCGCACGCGCGTCGACGTCGCGCTGGAACAGCAGAACCGCGATCTGCTCGCCGCGATGAACGAGCGCACGCGGCTGCAGCTGCGGCTGCAGCAGACGGTGGAGGGGCTGTCGGTCGCCGCCATCGCCTATTACGTCGTCAGCCTGTTCGGCTATCTCGCCAAGGGCGCAAAGGATTCCGGATGGTTGCCGATCGATCCCGGCCTGGCGACGGCGCTGTTCGTGCCGCTCGCGCTGCTCGGGGTCTGGCTGGCCGTCAGGCGCATCCGCCGCGGCCATGGCGAGGGCTAGCCGCGCGCGGGGCCGGGAGATCAAGGCCGGCGGCGACCGGCCGCCCAACGACAAAAAGCGGCCCTGGGGCCGCTTCTCGGAGGCGAATGGCGCAGGCCATCCGCGGCAGCGTCGCCGCTCAGTTGGTGGCGAGCTTCTTCTCGATGTCGCGCTTCAGCGTCAGCGCGCCGGTCGACAGATCGGCGGCCGGAGCCTTGATCAGGAAGGCGTCGAGGCCGCCGCGATGATCGACCGTGCGCAAGGCGTTGGCCGAGATGCGCAGGCGCACCGCGCGGCCGAGCGCATCGGACTGCAGGGTCACATTGACGAGGTTCGGCCGGAAGACGGTCTTCGTCTTGCGGTTCGAGTGGCTGACGAGGTGGCCGGTCAGGGTGGCTTTCCCAGTCAGTTCGCAACGGCGGGCCATGGTATCGTTCCTTGCGTCCAACCGGTTCGCTCAAACAAAAATGCCGACACGCGACGTGCCGGACATGAGCACCGGAAGTCAAATTGAAGTCGCGGTTCCATAGCCAAGGCGGAAGCCTGCGTCAAGGAGATGTCGCGCCGATGACGCCTGTCCCGCCGCTCGCGATCGCCGGCCCCGGCACCGGCCGAGACCGCCGCCCTCCCCGCCTGGCCCCCCGCCGTCGCGCCGGGCCGATCCTGTTGACCGGGCAAGGCCGATCGCTATAGTTCGCCGCGCCCGCAAGGGGCCCCTGTGGCGGAATTGGTAGACGCGCTCGACTCAAAATCGAGTTCCGCAAGGAGTGCTGGTTCGATTCCGGCCAGGGGCACCACTACATTTCAGCCATATCAGCATCTCCCGGCAAGATGGGCCCTTCGCCCCTCATGCCCCGGCCAGCGGCATCGCGCCGCTTGAACGAACCATCGAACCGGCTATAGATGGTTACATGATTCAGCGTGACCCCGATTTCCCCAGTCGCGCCCTGCGTCTGCCGCTGATTGCCGGCGAGCTGTCGTTCGATTTCGCGAACAGCATCGCCGATCGGGGCGGCTCCCAGCATGACGACTACATGCCGGAAGCGCGGGACATCGTGGTCTGGGCGCATCTCGCAAAACTGCTCGGTGACGCCGATCGGGATTGGGCGCTGGCGGCGATCGCGCAGGACGATGCTCTCGCCTCCCGCCTGCGTGCGGAGGCGCATCGGCTTCGGGACGCCGTCTACGCAATCGGCGTGGCGCTGGCGGCGGGCGAGACGCCGCGCGAGGAGGATCGCGCTGCGCTCGCCGCCATTCATGCCCAGTGCCTCGGCCGGGCGCGGCTATCCCCGGCCGTGGAGGGATTTGCCTGGAATTGGGATCCCCGGCTCGATCTCGTCGCGGCGGTGCTCGGACCGATCGCGCTCTCGGCGCTGGCGCTCCTGACCCAGCAGGATCTCGCCAGGGTCAAGCGCTGCGAGGGCGATCATTGCGGCTGGCTGATCTACGACGCGACCAAGAACCGCCGACGCCGCTGGTGCGAGATGGAGACCTGCGGCAACCGCGCCAAGATACGCGCCTTCCGGGCCCGAAAGATCGAAGCCAAGTGAGTGCGGCGAGCCCGCAGCCGCATCGGGCCGAACATCTCGCGAGGGTTCGGGCGATGATCGCGGTTTTTCCAGTGCCGGATGCCGCGGCTCTGCAGCTCCCGCTTGCAACCGGAGTCGCGTTGAAGCAATTGCGATGTGTCGAGGGGCGAGCGAGATGACGATGGCTGAGGACTGGGTCAGAGAGCGGGCCGAGAAGTCGCTTTCGCAGATGATCGACTGGATCGGTCGTCATGATAGCCGCAGCGCCGGGCTGATGGGCATTACCGTCGCGATGATGGGCGCGCTCTCGGCCGCGACACCGTCGGTGAAGCAATGGAGCGGCATCTTCGTCGTCGCGCTGAGCATCACCGCCATCGGCTTCGGCATCGTGCTCTACCAGCTGATGCGCGGGCAAATCCCCCGCATCCGGGCCGGAAACCCCTCGCTATCCTTCTTCGGCAGCGTTGCGAGCATGCCTCAGGACGAATTCCGCGCCCGTTTCGTCAAGATGACCGAGCAGGAATATCTCGATGACGTGCTGAACCAATGCTACGTCAATGCACGCATTCTCCGCTCCAAATTCCGGTGCCTCAAGCGCGGGCTGACCGCGCTGCTGCTGACCGCGATTCCGTGGGCCTGGGCGATTTCGCTCGCCAAATCGCTCTGACCACCGAAACCATCGATCCCCGGTTGTGTGACTTTAACGACACAGCCAGACGCGCGAACATGTCATATGACTAAGTAACCGCCATACGGGATTTAGGCGGTTTTGTTATGGCCTGTTCGAGGGGCTTCGATGGTCGTGCGTCGCATCATGTGTCAGGGATTGGCGGGGCTCCTGGCCTTCGCCGGAGCCGAGGCTTTCGCACAGGAGCCGGTTCCGCGTGAAGCGCCCCGCGCGGGCGGGATCGTCGCCGCCAAGGGCGGCGAGGAACTGCAGTTCCCGCGCGAGCCCGGCTGGCGCCCCGCGATCGTGCGTCAGGACGTGGTCGGCGGCGACACCTTGCGCACCGGCGAGATCGGCACGCTCGGCATCACCTTCACCGACCAGACGACGATCCGCGTCGGCCGTCAGTCGACCCTCGTCGTCAACCAGATCGCGGCCGCCTCCGGCAGCGGCAATACCGAGCTGACATTGCCGACCGGCAATATCTGGGCGCGCGCCTCGCGCGGCGGCACGGGCGTCACCGTCAAGACGCCGGCGGCTTCGGCCGCGATCCGCGGCACCGACTGGTCGCTTTCGGTCCAGGGCGATCGCACCTCGATCATCGTGATGGAAGGCGTCGTCGAATTCGCGAACCCGCAAGGCTCGGTGACCGTCCGCCAGGGCGAAGGCGCCTCGGCGCGCATCGGCGAGCGGCCCACCAAGATCGTGCTCGTGCGCTCCGACGATCGCGAGCAGATGCTGTTCTACATGGAGTTGCGCGGCCTGTTCCGGGGCCTGCCGGCGACTCCTCTCGACGGGCCCGCCCGGCGCGATGCGCGCACGCGCCTGGCCGCGATCCCGGTCTCCGCCCGGACCACCGCGGATTGGGTCGCCATCGCCGAGAACGGTTTTGGTCACGATCCGCTCGCGGTGGTGCTCCAGGCCGTCGCGGAGGCGCGTCGGCGTCTCGGCCAGAAGCCCGCCTTCCTGCCGAGCCCCGGCGACGACTGGACCGCGGGACGAAGCGGCGAGCGTCGCCGAGGCGATCATACCAGTCTCAGCGCCCGGCTCGATCTGGTCGAGGCCATGCTCGCCGGCTCGGCCAAGCGCTACAAGGAGGCGGCGATCCTGTTCGCCCGCGCGGCGCGCGGCACCAGCGGGCGCCAGCGGGTGACGGCACAATGCGGCTATTTCGCTGCCGCGACCCTGGCCGAGCCCAAGCGCGTGCTGGCGATGCCGAAGCCGGGCGGAGCCGATCAGAACGTCTGCACGGCCTATGTCACCGGCTTCAGCAAGGGTCTGCCGGAGGCCGAGACGATCCTGCGCCGGACGGAGAAGGCGGCGCCGCACCATCTTCTCTCGTCGCTGCTCTCCGCCCAGGTCTCTCTGCTGTTGGATCGTCGCGACGAGATGCGCAGCACGATCGAGCGGATGCGCGCGACCGATCCGGACAGTCCCGAGACGCTGCTGGCCTCCGGCTATCTCCGGAGCGCGATCGACAGCGATCTCGACGGCGCGGTCGCCGATTTCACCCGCGGAACCGAGATCGCTCCCGGCGATGCGTCGATGTGGAACGGGCTCGGCCTCGCCCAGAGCGGGCGCGACGCGAATGTCGAGGCCGAGGCGGCGTTCCGGCGCGGCATCGAGGCCGATCCCGACGATCCGGTGAGCTATGCCAACCTCGCCATCCTGCTGCTCGATCAGAGCCGCGTCGAGGAGGCCGGCGCGCTGATCGACAAGGCGCTGGCGCTCGATCCCTCGCTCTATGTCGGCTACACCGCGAAGGGCCGCTACTACCTCCAGAAGGGGGACATGGCCAAGGCGATGGAGTTCATGCTCGCCGGCAGCGCGGCCAACCCGGCCTCGGCGCAGGGGCTGCTGGGCACCGCGATCGTGCAATATCAATCCGGAGACATCGAAGGCGCCGCCCAGGCCTTCGACAATGCCGACCGCCTCGACAAGAACGATCCCGCCACGTCGATCGCGCGCACCGCCATCGCCGTCGACCAGCTCGACGCGGACGCCGCCATCGGCAATGCCCGCGAGGCCGTGCGACGCTACCGCAACCGCGGCGGCTATTTCGCGGCTCTGGCCTCGACCCGGACCGGCGGCTCCTATCTCGGCCAGGCCTATCGGCTGCTCGGGCTGGAGGATTGGGGGCGCTATTACACCGACCGCGTCGCCGACCCCTTCACCGCGACGAGCTATTTCGACCAGGCGATCGCCCGTCGGGCGCGGCCGTTCTTCGCGCGGCCGACCCTCGACCAGGTCGAGGGCAACGACTTCGCCGACACTGCCGGCAATCTGGTCATCCAGGGTCTGCTCCTCGATCCGCTGGCCGCCTCGGGGCGCATCGGCCGCATCGACCTGCTGCGCCGGCCCTTCATCGACGTGGAATTCGGTGGCTCGCTGATCCGCCGCAACGGTCGCAATGGCTGGCAGAACGACGTCTCGGTCCAGGCTTTCAGCAACACGCCGGTCCCCACCGCCATCTCGCTGTCGGCGAGCCAGACGCGCACCAGCGACAGGTCGGGCGGCCGTGCCGGCGGCGAGACCGAGCGCACCGCCAGCGCCTTCATCGGCATCGCCCCCAATGCGGCCGAGCGCTTCCTGCTCTGGGGCACGGCCTCATCCGCGGAACCCGATCTGCTGACGCCGGCGATCAACCTCTTCGATGCCGATCGGAACAAGGTGAAATCCTACCAGGCCGGCGCAGGCTGGAGCCACAGCTTCGGCTACCGCAATGTGCTGACCGGCGCGCTCGTCGCGACCCGCGCCGACCAGAGCCAGCGCCGCGCCGAAATCGTGGGCCTGCTCGACCCGTTCGTCGGCCTGTTTCCCTCGACCTTCGACACGCGCCAGCGCCGCGACGTGAAGGTCGACGCGGTCACCGCCGCGGTCAGCCACATGCTCGGCTATGGCGATTTCACCCTGCGCACGGGCGTCGAGGCACAGCGCGGGCGCACGCGCGGCTTCTCGTCCCTGTCGGAGACCCTGTCGATCCCCGGCATCCCGCTGACGCTGAATAACGAGACCTATGATCCCATCCGCTCGACCTTCGATGCCGGGCGCATCTACGCGAATCTGATGTGGCAGCCTTCGGACAAGGTCCAGATCGAGGGCGGCGCGCAGGGTCTGAGCTACGACACCAGCACCGGCGCGCGGAAGGACTATGTCGATATGCGGATCGGCATCGGCCTGTCGCCGCTGGAAGGCCAATGGCTGCGTGCCTCATGGCGGCGCGACACCGAATTGCCCAATGGCTTCACCCTGTCGCCGATCACGACCGTCGGGCTCTTGCCGAATACGCTGCCGCTGCAGCTCGGCGGCCGCAAGGAGACGACCGCTCTGCGCTGGGACGCCGAATGGACCCCGCACATCTTCACGGCCGTCGAATATCAGAGCCAGCGCGGCCGCGATCTGCGCGTCGGCATTCCCGACACGCTCGATGATTTCGACATCTCCCGGGCCCGGATCGACTACGTCACCGCCACCGCCAATCTCTGGCTGACGCATGGCGTCGGCGTCTTCGGCACGGTCGGCATGGCGGATTCGAAGACCCGAGATGCCTCGGGCATCGAGGTGGACGTTCCCTATGTGCCGCGGCGCTTCGCCCGTGCCGGCCTGACCTTCGTGCATCCGAGCCGCGTCAAATTCTCGATCATCGAGAATTATATCGGCGAGCGTTACGATGCGCCGGGTGGCGTCAAGCTCGACCCGCTCTGGACGACGGACTTGACCGCCAGCTACGAGACGCTGGATCGTCGCCTGCTTCTCGGCCTGTCGCTGCTCAACGCCTTCGACAAGCGCTATGAGCAGGTCGGAGCGCGCGTCGGCAGCGAGGCGGTACTGGGCGCCGGGCGCACGATCGCGGGCTCGCTCAAGGTCCGCTTCTGATGGAGCGAGCGGCATCGGCTCGGCAACGGGCCACGGCCACTCTGCTCGACCGCTATCGCCGCCTGCGAGAGAGCCTCAGGCATCGTCCGCGCCTGCGCAACATCCTGCTGGCGGCCCTGGTCTCCCTGCTGATCGTGCCGCTTCACGGCCGGGCCGGCATCCGCATCGTCGAGGCGCGCGCCTTCGACATGCTGTCGACCCTGAGCCCGCTCCGCCCCGCCGAGCCCGGCGCGATCATCGTCGCGATCGACGAACCCTCCTTCGCCGAACTCAGCGAGCGCTGGCCCTGGTCGCGCGCGACCCATGCGCGGCTGGTGGACAGCCTGAAAGCGGCCGGCGCCAAGGTGATCGGGCTGGATATCGTGTTCGCCGAGCCATCGAGCGAGGAGGCGGATTCGGCGTTGGCCGCGGCGCTGGGGCCCGGCTCCGTGCTGGCGGCCGACCGCGAGGTCATCGCCATGGATCACGGGACGCAGATCTCGCGTGTCGGGCCGCTGCCGGATCTGCTCCGCAACGGCGCGAGCTTCGGCGTGACCTCGGTCGACCTCGACAGCGACGGGGTGCTGCGGCGCATGCCCGCCGCGGCGGATAGTTTTGCCGAGGCCTTGCTGGTGGCGCGGGGCGCGGCTCTGCCGTCATTGCCGCCCCGGCCGCTGGTCCAGTTTTCGGGCGGTGCCCGCAGCTACCCGACCGTCTCCTATTATCAGGCGCTCGACCCCGGGGCCTTCCTGCCGCCGGGCATCTTCAAGGACAGGACCGTCCTGGTCGGCCTCAGCCTGAAAGCCGCTCCGGCCACCGATAGCGGCGCGACGGATGCGTTCGAGACGCCCTTCACGATCAAGACCGGCACGCTCACCGCCGGCGTCGAGGTCCATGCCACGCTCATGGACAATCTGCTCAACGGGCTGTGGATCACGCCGGCCTCGCTGAGCGCGATCGCCCTGGCCGTGATCGCCTGCGCCCTGCTCGGCTGCGGCACGGGCTCGGCCGCGATGTCGTGGCGCACGGGCGTGGCCGCGGCGCTGAGCCTGGCGATCATCCTGCTGGGCAGCTTCGTCCTGCTGCGGTTCGGGCGCGTCTGGCTGCCGCCGGTCACTCCGGCCCTGGCCGCGATCGCCGGCTTCGGTGCGCGCTTCGGCCTGGATTACGCCCGCGAGCGCAGGCTTCGCGCCGCGGTGTCGGAGGCGTTTTCGCGCTATGTCACGCCGGCGCTCGTCGCCGAGCTCGCACGAAATCCGGATTCGCTGAAACTCGGAGGCGAGCGGCGCGAGCTCAGCATCCTGTTCTGCGACGTGCGCGGCTTCACCAGCCTGTCGGAGCAGCTCAAGGACGATCCGATCCGCCTGACCAGCATCATCAACCGCCTGCTCGACGCGCTGTCGGAGCAGGTGCTGGAGGCGCGCGGCACGATCGACAAATATATGGGCGACTGCGTGATGGCCTTCTGGAATGCGCCTTTGCCGGAGCCCGATCATGCCGGTGCCGCGGTCGCCGCCGCGCTGCAGATGTCGAAGGCCGTGGAGCGCCTCAACGGCGAGCTCCAGGCCGAGGATTCCGCCCTGCCGCCTTTGGCCGTCGGCGTCGGCGTCAACACGGGCAGCTGCGTCGTCGGCAATATCGGCTCGCGCTGGCGCTATGATTATTCGGTGCTCGGGGATGCCGTGAACCTTGCCTCTCGGCTGGAAGGCCTGACCAAGGATTATGGCGTCAAGCTGATCATCGGCGAGAGCACGGCCCGCGCCATCCAGCACGCCTGCTTCGTCGTCGAACTGGACCGGATCGCGGTGCGCGGCCGCAGCGAGGCGACCCCGATCTTCACCGTGCTGGGCCACGCCGGCGAACGCGATACGCCGGCCGGCAAGGCCCTTCTCTCGGCGCAGTCGCGCTTTCGCGACGCTTCGCTTCGCGGCTGCCTGGCCGATTGCATGGTGGCGCTGGACGAGATCGGCTCGGCATGGCTCCCCTTGCGCGGCTACGCTGCGAAGATGCGTGCCCTGCAGGAGCGAAGAGCCGCCGATACCGACGATCCGAAGCTCTGACAGGCTCCTCAGCGACATCCTCGGCCGTCATTTCACGGCAGAACGCCGACCCCCTCCGGACGCGGCGATCATCGGCACGCGACGTCCGGACGGCGCCCCAGGCGGGGCCGAGGCCCCGCCGCTTCAGCCCGTCTTGCCGAGCGAGACGCCGCTGCGCTCGGCGATGAAATCCGAGATCATCGGCACGTAATCCTCGCCCTTGCCCGCCGCGACGGCGGAGGCGAAGCTGTTCTTGACCGCATTGCCGACGGGGTTCGGCACGCCGGCGGCATTGGCGACGCTTTCGAGATAGCGGACATCCTTCAGCGCGTTGACCAGCGTGAATTTATGGGCGTTGCGGTCGCGCTCCAGCACATATTGCATGAAGGTCTGGTAGAAGCCGCAATCCATCCGGCTGCCGCGGATGACGCTGTCGAAGGTCTGCGGCGTGATCCCGATCTTCTGCGCCAGGGTCAGCGCCTCGGCATAGATCGCGGCATAGCCCATCGACAGGAAGTTGTTGAGCAGCTTCATCTTGTGGCCGTCGCCGACCGGGCCGAGATGCACCACCTTCTGGGCCCAGGCCTCGCAGGCCGGCTTGATCCGCGCGAAGACCTCGGGGCTCGCGCCGATCATCGCCGAGAGCTGGCCGAGCGCGGCTTGCGCCGGGGTGCCGCCCAGCGGCGCATCGGCGAGATGCAGCCCCTTCGCCTCCAGTTCGGCCGCGATCCGGACCGTGGAGCCGGGGTCGGAGGTCGAGCAATCGACCACCACCGTCCCGGGCTTCGCCCCGGCGATGATGCCGTCCGGGCCGTTCACCACCTCCTCGACCTGGGCCGAGCCGGTCACGCACAGGAAGATGATCGTCGATTGGGCGGCGAGCTCGCGCGGGGTTTTCGCCTCTCTCGCCCCCGCCGCCACGAGCTCCTCGACCGGCTTGCGGTTGCGATGGCCCATCACGGTCAGCGGAAACCCCTTGTCGACGAGGTTGCGGGCCATGCCCTGCCCCATCAGCCCGACGCCGATGAAGCCGACTGCTTCTTTGGTAGTGCTCATCTTCAAATTCTCCGTTTTCTATGAGAGGAGGGTTCTGCGATGGTGAATGATGTATGTCAGTGACGGATGGGCCGGCCCGGAACAGGTTGCATGGTCTAGATCCCGCTTCTGGAGGAAGCGTCGAGATGACCGATGACGCCCAGCCGGCCGCGGCGGATCTGCCAGACGTTCCGGCCTCCGCGCCGCTCGGGCGCGGCCGGGTCACACTGCAGATCATCGCCCAGCATCTCGCCGTATCCACGGCCACCGTCTCGCTCGCTCTGCGCGGCTCCCCGCTCGTCGCCGAGGCGACCCGCAGCCGCGTCCAGTCCATCGCCCGGCAGATGGGCTACAGCTATAATCGCAGCGCCGCCTCCCTTCGCACCGACCGCACCAACATTCTGGCCGTCGGCTTCCACGACATCACCAACCCCTATTTCGCCGAGCTGCTGGCGGCGATCGAGGAGACCGCCACCGGCCATGGCAGGTCGATCCTGCTCGGCACCTATGCCGAGAATCTCGACCGGCAGGACCGGGTTCTGACCACGCTGAAGGAATACCGGCCGGACGGCATGATCCTCTGCCCCGCCGCCGGCAGCGTCGCCGCGGATTTCGCGCATCTGCTCGAGGCCGGACTGCCCATCGTCCAGCTCTCGCGCGAGATCCCGGGGCTGGCGCTGGATTTCGTCGGCTCCGACGATCGCCATGGCGCCGTGCTGGCGATGGAGCATCTGCTCGGCCTCGGGCACCGGCGCATCGCTTTTCTCGGCGAGAGCCAGCGCATCTCCACCGGCCGCAACCGCTTCACCGGCTATTGCGAGACCCTGGCGCGCCACGGCCTGCCGCTCGACCGCGCCATCGTGCATTCCGCCCAGGGCACCCGCGAAAACGGCCTGAAGGGCATTCAGGCGGTGCTGGCGGCGGCCGATCCGCCGAGCGCCGCGATCTGTTTCAACGATCTCACCGCCTTCGGCGCCATGCTCGGCCTGCGTCATTGCGGGCTGGAAGCCGGCGTGGATTTCTCGCTGGTCGGCTGCGACGACGTTCAGGAAGCGGCGCAATGGTACCCCGCTCTGACGACGATCAAGAATTTCCAGGACGAGATGGGCCGGAAATCGGCTGAATTCCTGCTTGAGCGGATCGCCGATCCCAATGCGCAGCCGCGCCGCCTGATCCTGACGCCGGAACTGGTGGTGCGCGGCAGCACCGCTCCGTTCCGCGGCTGACGGCGCGCTCACGGGTCATTCGCGGGCGGCGCTGCGTTGAGCGCGCGATAGGCCCTCACCACCTGCGAATCGTCGCGCGCGCCATGGCCCAGCCCCGAGGCGGCCAGGAACATCTGGTGGGCCGCGGCCGCCAGTGGCAGCGCCGCGCGCGCGGCCCGGCCGGCATCCATGACGATGCCGAGATCCTTCACGAAGATATCGACCGCGCTGGCCACCGGCGGCTCCGCCTCGTGCATGCGCGGGCCGCGATCCCGCAGCATCCATGAGGAGGCGGCCGAGCCGCCCATGATCTCGAACAGCACGCGCCCGTCGATGCCGGCCTTCTCGGCCAGCGAGAGCGCCTCCGCCGCGGCGGCGATATGCACGCCGCAGAGCAGCTGGTTGACGGTCTTCACCGTCGCGCCCTGGCCCGGTCGCTCGCCGACATGGAAGACCTTGTCGCCCATCGCGTCCAGCACCGGCCTGGCCAAGGCGAAGCTCGCCTGCGGCGCACCGACCATGATCGTCAGCGTCGCGTTGCGCGCTCCGACCACCCCGCCCGAGACCGGGGAATCGACGAAATGCCGGCCCGATGCCGTGACCTCGGCCGCGATCGCCTCGACCTCGCCAGGCGCGCAGGTCGCCATCAGCATCACCACCGCGCCCGGGGCCAGCGCCTGCAGCGCCCCCGCTTCGAACAGCACCGAGCGGGCCTGCGCCGCGTTGACCACCATCAGCACCAGCGCCTGCGCGCCGGCCGCCGCGGCGGCGGCGCTCTCGGCCGCATGCCCGCCGCCCGCGGCCAGCGCCTCACGCGCGGCCGCGCGCATGTCGAAGCCGGTCACGCGGAATTGCCGCTTCACCAGATTCTCGGCCATGGGCGCCCCCATGGCGCCAAGGCCGATAAAGGCGACGGTTTGAGCAGTCATGGGGTATCCTCGGTCGGCCTTGTCGAAACGGCGGCGATCAGGCCGCCGCCGGAGGGCTCACTCCTTCACCGCGCCCGTCATGGCGGAGACGTAATGCTCCACGAAGAAGGCGTAGAGGATGACGAGCGGCAGCGAGCCGGCCAGGGCGCCGGCCATCAGCGAACCCCAGCGATAAATGTCGCCATCGACGAACTCGTTCACGATCGCCACCGGCACCGTCTTGTGCTGGGTCGAGGACAGGAAGGTGAGCGCGTAGATGAACTCGTTCCAGCACAGGGTGAAGCAGAAGATGAAGGCCGAGATCAGGCCCGGAATGGCGAGCGGCAGGATGATCTTGGTCAGGATCTGCCAGCGGCTCGCCCCGTCGATCAGAGCGCATTCCTCGAGCTCGAAGGGGATCGTCTTGAAATACCCCATCAGCAGCCAGGTCGAGAACGGGATCAGGATCGTCGGATAGGTCAGGATCAGCGCCATCGGCGAGTCGAACAGGCCGTATTGGAACACCACCGTCGAGAGCGGGATGAACAGGATCGAGGGCGGCACGAGATAGGCCAGGAAGATCAGCCCGCCCACCCATTGCGCGCCCTTGTAGCGCAGCCTCACGATCGCATAGGCGGCGAAAACGCTGGAGATGATCGACAGCGTCGTGGCGCACATCGCCACGAACATCGTGTTCCAGAGCCAGCGCGGATACTGGGTCTCGAAGAGCAGCTTGTAGAAGTGCTTGAAGGTCGGGTCCCAGGTCCAGAGCGGGTTGTACTTGTTGAGATCGAGCAGTTGCTCGTCCGGTTTGATCGCCGTCAGCGCCATCCAGTAGAAGGGGAACAGCAGCACTAAGCAGATGATGCCGAGCGGCAGATACAGCGTCACCATCCGCCGCGGCAGCGAGTCGAGATAGCTCATGCCCTCGCTGGCGTCGCTGCGGCCCGAACGGCCGCCCGGATCGACGATGCGCCCTGCGGTCTGGTCAGTCATTGTCGCCTCCCTGCTGCCATCTGCGGCGCTGCAGGCCGAACCAGGAGATCATGATCGCGGCGAACAGGAACGGGATCATCGCGGTGGAGATCGCGGCGCCTTCGCCGAGATTGCCGCCGAGAATGGCGCGCTGATAGGACAAGGTCGCCATCAGATGCGTCGCGTTCACCGGCCCGCCCCGGGTCAGAACCCAGATCAGCTGGAAATCGGTGAAGGTGAACAGCACCGAGAAGGTCATCACCACCGCGATGATCGGGGTCAGCAGCGGATAGGTGATGAAGCGGAAGCGCTGCCAGCTCGAGGCGCCGTCGATCGTCGCGGCCTCGTAGAGCGAGGGCGACACGGTCTGCAGCCCGGCGAGCAGCGTGATCGCGATGAAGGGGATGCCGCGCCAGACATTGGCGAAGATCACCGACCAGCGGGCGTTCCAGACATCGCCGAGGAAGTTGATGTTGCCGTCGATCAGCCCGGTCTCGCGCAGGGCCCAGGACACGATCGAGAAATTGCTGTCGTAGATCCACCAGAAGGCGATGGCCGAGAGCACGGTCGGCACGATGAAGGGGATCAGCACCAGCGCGCGGATCATCGCCTTGAACGGCATGCGCTCGTTCAGCAGCAAGGCGAGATAGAGCCCGACGGCGAATTTCACCACGCTGGCGACGATCGTGTAGAACAGCGTGTTGAAGACGACGAGCCAGAAATTGCTGTCGTCCATCAGCCATTCGTAATTCTCAAGCCCGACGAAGGCGCCGGTGCGGCCGATCCTCGCATCGGTGAAGGAGAGCCAGACCCCGAGCACCAGCGGATAGGCCAGGAACAGGATGAGGAAGGCCATGGCCGGCACCATGAACCAGAAGCCCAGCCAGTTGCGGTTGACCTTCAGCCGGTCCCAGGCAGTGATCTCGCGTGGCGCTGCTTTCGCGCCCGGCGCGACGGCGATATCGGCCATGATGTCCTCGCGCGGGTCGGAGCGGACAGGGGGGTGCGGGCGGCGCGGGTCGCGCCGCCCGGTTCGGTTCGCAGGCTGCGGACGGGCCTAGCGGTAGATCCGCGTCAGCTGGCGTTCGGCGATCCGCATCGCGTTCTTGGCATCCTCGCGGCCGGTGCAGAAGGCGGCGAACATGTCGAGCAGGACGAAATCGGCGATCGCCGCCGCCGCCTTCTCGCCCACCGAGCCCTGCCCGCCGGCCGTCAGCGAGCGCTTGGCGACGTCGCGATAGACGGTGCGCTTGGGATCGGCCGTCCAGACCGGGTTGGCGTCATAGGCGTTGAGGCAATGGGTGAGGTAGCCGCGCGCCGACTCGATCCAGGGATTGAAGTTCTGGGCCTCGAGCATGAAGGCGATCAGCGCCTTGCAGGCCTGCGGGTATTTGGTGTGGTTCATCGCCAGGACAGGGTACATCAGGTGCAGTTCGGTCGGCTTGCCGACCGGGCCCACCGGCATGTAGGCGTGGTTCATGTCCTCGGCGATCTCCTTCTTGGTCGGGTCGTTATTGGCCGCGACATAGATCGAGATGCCGTTGTTGGTCCAGGAGATCTCGTTGGCGAGGAAGGCCTTGTTGTTGAAGGAATCGTTCCAGGCGACGGTGCCCGGCACCATGTTCTCGTACAGCGCCTTGGCGTAGTTCAGCGCCTTCTCGGTCTCCGGCGAGGAGATCGTCACCTTGTCGTTCTTGTCGACATGGTTGCCGCCGAAGGCCCAGAGGCACCAGTAGATCCAGCCATTGCCGTCGCCCGAGGCATGGCCGAGCGCGAAGCCGCCGGGATTGCCGTTCTTCTTGGTGGCCTTGGCGTATTCGAGGAATTCGTCGGTCGTCTTCGGGAATTCCGAGAAGCCCGCCTTCTTCATATGCGAGACGCGGTAGTTCATCAGATTGCCGCTGTAGCAGACGGGAACCGCGATCCACTTGTTGCCGCTCTTGCCGTATTGCTGCGCGCTCTCGACCCAGCCGCCATATTTCTTGCCGAGATAATCCGCGACATCCGTCACATCGACGCATTTCTGCGGGAACAGATGCGGCAGCGAATAGAGGCCCCAGAACAGATCCGGGCCGGCGCCGGTATTGGCGGCGACGGAGGCCTTGGGCTGCACGTCCTCATAGGATTCGCGGCTGATGTCGACCTTGACGCCGGTGGCGGCCGTGAAGGCCTCGATCAGCTTGACGAAGGCGTCGTCCTCGGACTGGACGAAGTACTTCCAGCGCAGCATGGAGAGCTTGGCGCCGGCCTCGGGCTTCCATGGCGCGGTCTGCGCCCAGGCCTTGGCGAAGTCGAGCAGGCCCGTGCCGGCGCCGAGGCCGAGCGCCGCGCCGCCCTTGATGAGCGATCTGCGATCGAAATTCATGCTTTTGTCCTCCCTGGATTGCCCGGCGGCTCTTGCTGGCCGCCTTGACCGGATTATCCGGTTTTTCCGCGGGTCGGCCGGCCCTTTGCGGGTCTCGGCCGGTCCGGAACGATCTCGTGTTCTCCTCGATCTCGCGCTGCGCCTTGCCGGCTCTCAGCTGATGCGCTTGCCCGTGGCGGCGTCGAACAGATGCGTGACGTTGGTGTCGGGCGTGATGCCGAGCGCCTCGCCGGGGCGGGCCTCGATCCGCTCGCGGAAGACGCAGGTCACCTCCTGGCCGCCGCAGCGCAGCACGACCTGGGTCTCCGATCCGGTCGGCTCGACGACCACGACCTCGGCCTGGATGCCGTTGGGATCGAGCCGGAAATGCTCGGGCCTGATCCCGTAGACCGCCGGTTTCCCTTCGGAATTGGCGGGATGCGTGCCGATCGGCCAGGTCACGCCACCCTCGGTGGTGAAGCCCTGCGCGGTGATCGTGCCCTTCAGCAGGTTCATCGAGGGCGAGCCGATGAAGGCGGCGACGAACAGGTTGTTGGGCCTGTCATAGAGCTCGAGCGGGGCGCCCATCTGCTCGACGATGCCGTCATGCATCACGACGATCTTGTCGGCCATGGTCATGGCTTCGATCTGGTCGTGGGTGACGTAGACGGTCGTCGTCTTCAGGCGCTGGTGCAGCTCCTTGATCTCGGTGCGCATCTGCACGCGCAGCTTGGCGTCGAGGTTCGAGAGCGGCTCGTCGAACAGGAACACCTGCGGATCGCGCACGATCGCGCGGCCCATGGCGACGCGCTGGCGCTGGCCGCCCGAGAGCTGCCTGGGGTAGCGGTCGAGCAGGTTGTTGAGGCCGAGAATGCCGGCCGCCTTGCTGACGCGCTCGTCGATCTCGCTCTTCGGCGCGTTCCGCAGCTTCATCGAGAAGGCCATGTTGTCGGCCACCGTCATATGCGGATAGAGCGCATAGTTCTGGAAGACCATCGCGATGTCGCGCTCCTTGGGCGGGACATCGTTGACGACGCGCGGTCCGATCCGGATCTCGCCGCCGCTGATGTTCTCGAGCCCGGCGATCATCCGCAGCAGGGTCGATTTCCCGCAGCCCGACGGGCCGACCAGGATGACGAATTCGCCGTCGTTGATGTCGATGTCGACGCCATGGATCACCTGCGTCTGGCCATAGGCCTTGCGCACATCCGCGATTTGAACCGAGGCCATCTGAGCCTTCCCCTGGTCTTCTGCTTCCTCAAGGACGCGGTTGCGCCTTCAGGCGCCGTCCCACGTCTCGCGCATAACGGCTTCTTGTGACCGTTCGATGCAAGGGCGCCGCCGGGGGCCTGGAAAGGCCGGCGGTTGCGTCCATCCTCATCTCGGATAAAGTCATACGATATGAAGAGGCGTGTCAAGCGCCGCACAGGGTCAGCGGCGCCGGCCGGACCGGCTGTCGCGCGGGGAGACGAGGGGGCGATGCGGGTACGCGACTTCTCGCGGCCGACCACTTTGAACGCCGACCGTCTGTTCGGGCAGGTCGCCCAGAAACTCGCGGTCGCCATCATCTCCGGCACGGTCAAGGCCGGGGAGCTATTGCCCAACGAGGACGCGCTGCGCTCCGAGATCTCCGTCTCGCGCACCGCCTATCGCGAGGCGGTGAAGGTGCTCACCGCCAAGGGGCTGGTCGAGTCGCGGCCCAAGAGCGGGACGCGCGTCGCCCCCCGCGACAGCTGGAACCTGCTCGATCCCGACGTCCTCTCCTGGCATTTCGAGGCCGATCCCAACGAGAAATTCATCCGCGATCTCTTCGAGTTGCGCCGCTTCGTCGAGCCCAGCGCGGCGCGTTTGGCGGCGCTGCGGCGCACCCCCGCCGACCTCGCCCGGATGGAGGCGGCGTTCCGCGGCATGGTCGACAACCCGCCCTATGCCGACATCACCATCCGCTCCGACCTCGCCTTCCACGTCGCGGTCTTCACCGCGGCGCAGAATTCGACGCTGCAATGCCTGGCGAGCGTCGTGGTCGCCACGATCCAATGGTCGCTGCTGCTGAAATCGGCGAATGACCGCGATTATTTCGTCGCCTCGCTGACCGATCACGAGCGCGTCCTGGAAGCCATCGCCCAGCGCGACGGCGATCTCGCCGCGGCACGGATGACCACGCTGGTGATCGACAGCCTGAACACGACCTTGGCCTTCCTGGCCCCGCCGGCCGGGCTGCAACCCGTCAAATCCGCATGATTAAATCATACTACTTGCCGCTATCGGGCGCTGGCAGAGCACCCGAGGGCGTGTAGAAAGACGAGGGCGCGCCGCGTGAGATGCGCTACCGAGATCAGCCTAATCGATTCAAATCGACGGAATCAACCCTGGACCCCGGTCCGCCCCCCACGCAGCAGCGAGATGGATGAGCGACGAATGACTGCCAACGAGACGCCCGAGATCATCATGACCGGCCCGCTGATGGCCTATGCCGCCGACCAGCTGCGCGCCCGTTTCACCGTGCACGAGCTCTGGAACGCGCCCGACCGCGCCGCCATGCTGCGCGAGATCGGCGGCCGCGTCCGCGGCGTGGCCGGCGGCGGCGCCCATGTCAGGATCGACGGCGCGCTGTTCGACGCCCTGCCGAAGCTCGAAATGGTCGCCAATTTCGGCGTCGGCTACGATAATGTCGACGCAGCCGAGGCCGGCCGGCGCGGCATCGTCGTCTCCAACACCCCCGACGTGCTGACCGACGAGGTCGCGGATCTCGCCCTCGGCCTGCTGCTCGCGACGGTGCGCCAGCTGCCCCAGGTCGATCGCTATCTCCGCGCCGGCAAATGGCTCGAGAAGCCCTATCCGCTGACCACCTCGCTGCGGACCCGCAAGGTCGGCATCGTCGGCCTCGGCCGCATCGGCAAGGCGGTGGCGCATCGCCTGGAGGCCTTCGGCCTGCCGATCGCCTATCACGGCCGCTCGCGCCAGGCCGATGTCGCCTATCGCTATTACCCGTCGCTGGTCGAGATGGCGCAGGATGTCGATACGCTGATCTCGGTCGCGCCCGGCGGCGCCGCCACCCACCACATGATCAATGCCGAAGTTCTGAAGGCGCTGGGCCCCAATGGCATCGTCGTCAATGTCGGGCGTGGCACCGTCATCGACGAGCGGGCCTTGATCGAGGCGCTGGAGGCGAAGACCATCCTCTCGGCGGGTCTCGACGTCTTCGAGGATGAGCCCCGCGTCCCGGCCGAGCTGATCGCCATGGATCATGTCGTGCTGCTGCCGCATGTCGGCTCGGCCTCGGTCCATACCCGCGAGCAGATGGGCCAGCTGCTCGTCGACAACCTCGTCTCCTGGTTCTCCGGCAAGGGCCCGCTCACCGCCGTGCCGGAAACACCCTGGAAGAAGGCTTGATCGGCGCCCGCCTGCGCGCGGCCCCGGCGCTGCTCGCGCTCGGGCTCGGCTTCGGGCCCGGCCCGGCCGCGCTGGCGCAGACGCAGCTGCCGTCGCGCGGCGCTGAGAGCGCGCCGGAGCGGCTGAAACCGCTGATCGGCGCCTGGGATCTGGAGGCGGTCGGCAAGTCGCGGCGCTGCACGGTGACGCTCGCGGCGGAGACCGGCCAGCACGGGCGGCTGGTCCGGTTTCCCGCGACCTGCCGGCGTGCCTTGCCGATCTTGGCGAACGTCACCGGCTGGGAGGTGACGCGCGCGGGACAGCCGCGCCTGCTCGATGCCGAGGGCAGGGAGGTCCTGGCCTTCGCGCGCCTGGCTTCCGAATCCGGGCTCGAGGCGCGCGGGTCGGATGGCCAGGCCTATCGGCTCGATCCGAAGGGCTATGTCCGCGCCGCGCCGCGTCCGGCGGAGAGCGCGGCACAGACCGCGGCCCAGGCGGCCCAGCGGCGGACCGTGGTCGACCTTGGTACGGCGCCTGACCAAGCCAGCCTGCCCGGCCGCTACGCCGCCATGCGCCAGCTCAACCGCGAGGCCTGCCGCCTGGAGCTGCGCGAGGATGGCGTCGCCGCCCTCTCGCAAGGCTGCGGCGATACCGGGCTGGCGATCTTCGACCCCGCCGGCTGGCGCTATGCCGCCGGTCGGCTGAGCCTGGTGGCCCGCCGCGGACACAGCGTCGAGCTGGTCTTCGAGCAGGGCCATTGGCGCAAGGACCCCAATGTCGGGGCCCCGCTGATGCTGCGCAAACTGCCCTGAGGGGCCGGAGGCGGCGATCCTTCCCGATCGCCGCCGACCCGCCTCACTCTGCCGCGCTCAGCACACCGCGCCGGATCTGGTCTTCCTCGATCGATTCGAACAGCGCGCGGAAATTGCCTTCTCCGAAGCCGTCATCGCCCTTGCGCTGGATGAATTCGAAGAAGATCGGACCCAGCACCGTGCCTGAGAAGATCTGCAGCAGCACCTTGCTCATCCGGCCTTCCTTCGCGCCGAGCGCCACCGCGCCTTCGCCGTCGATCAGGATGCCGTTCTGCTTCAGCCGCTCGACCGGCTCGCCATGGTTCGGCACGCGCGCATCGACCCGCGCGTAATAGGTCTCGGGCGGCGCCGGCATGAAGGGCAGGCCGTTGCCGCGCAGCCTCTCGACAGAGGCGTAGATGTCGCGCGCGCCGAGCGCGACATGCTGGATGCCCTCGCCCTTGTACTGGCGCAGATATTCCTCGATCTGGCTCTTGTCGTCGAGCGACTCGTTGATCGGAATCCGGATCTTGCCGCAGGGCGAGGTCAGGGCCCGCGAGATCAGCCCGGTCAGCTTGCCCTCGATGTTGAAGAAGCGGATCTCGCGGAAATTGAACAGCTTGCCATACCAATCGGCCCAGTGATCCATGCGCCCGCGCATGACGTTGTGGGTGAGGTGATCGAGGTAATACAGCCCGGCCTGTTCGGGATGCGGATCGCGCTCGCCAAGCCAGTCGAAATCGACGTCCCAGATCGAGCCCTTCTCGCCATAGCGATCGACGAAATAGAGCAGCGAACCGCCGATGCCCTTCACCGCGGGAATGTGCAATTCGCCCGGCCCGACCCGGCTCTCGTAAGGCTCGGCGCCCAGCGAGACGGCGCGCTCGAAAGCCTTTTGCGCATCGACCACCCGGAAGGCCATGGCGCAGGCGCAGGGGCCATGCTCGGCCGCGAAGGCCTGGGCGAAGGAATCCGGCTCGGCGTTGACGACGAAATTGACGTCGCCCTGGCGATACAGGGTGACGGCCTTGGAGCGATGCCGGGCGACCGGGCGAAACCCCATCGTCTCGAACAGGGCGCCGAGTTTCTCCGGCTCTGGATGGGCATATTCGACGAATTCGAACCCGTCCGTGCCCATCGGATTGGCGTCGCTGATCGCCGGCGGTGCGGCATCGTGCGGAAATGGACCCATGGCTTGAACCTCCCAATGTCTTATGAACGCTGATCATCGCGCATGGCAGCGGCGCAGACCTTGCGTTTGTCACCTATCCGACTCTGTGTGATGCACGTTTGGTGCGAAAAGGAGGCGTGGCATGCAAGGATCGACCAGGCTCGATGGTTTCGACTGGAAGCTGCTCGACGCGCTCCAGCAGGACGCCTCGCTGACCAATGGCGCGCTGGCCGAGCGGATCGGGCTCTCCGCCAGCCAGATCTCCCGCCGCCGCCAGCGCCTGGAGCAGGAGGGGGTGATCCGCGGCTATCGCGCGCTGATCGAACCCGGCGCGATCGGGCTCGGGATCACCGTCTTCATCCATGTCGCGCTCGACACCCATTCGCGCGACAATGCCAGGCGCTTCCGCGATCTGGTGCGCCTCACCCCGGCGATCCTGGAGGCGCATGCCCTGACGGGCGAGGCGGATTATCTGCTTAAGGTCGCGGTCGAGGATCTCAAGGAGCTGTCCGCCTTCGTTAATGAAATCCTCATGCCTCATGAGAGCGTATCGCGTGTCAGATCAGAAATCGTTCTCGACACATTGAAGGAACCGGGGCTGCTGCCATTGCCGATGCGCTGACCCGTTCCTATTCTCAGCCCTGCCGGCCCCGCCTATGCGAGCGGGGCGACAGCAGGCTGTCTATGGGCTCGGATGGCGCAGCGCGCCGGACAGGAGAGCAATGATGTTCAACGCCAAATCCCTCCTCGATGCGCTGATCAGCGCCGGCACTCAGGCGGGCGCCAAGGGCGGATCGACCGGCCAGGGCGGGTTGGGCGGCGTCTTGGGCGGATTGGCCGACCAGGTGCAGAAGGCCGGCGGCGTCGGCGGGCTCGCCGGCATGGCGGGACAGATCTTCGGCCAGGCGACGCAAGGGGTCGGCGATGTCGCCCGGCAGACCGGCCTGCAGCAGAAGGCCGGCGGCGCGCTGAACCAGGCCACCGGCGGGCGCTCCACCCAGGAGATCCTCGACCAGGCGCGGCAGATGATCGCCAAGAATCCGGCGATGGCGACCGCCGTCCTCGGCGGGCTCGGCGCGCTGGTCTTCGGCAGCTCGGCCGGCCGCGCCGTCGTCGGCTCCGCCGCCCGGATGGGCGGACTCGCGCTGATCGGCGGCCTCGCCTACAAGGCCTATCAGAACCACCAGGCCGGCAAGCCGCTGCTCGACCTGCAGACGCAGGAGGTTCTGCCGGCGCCGCAGGGCTCGGGTTTCGAGCCGGAGGCCGCGACCGACGCGACCGCGCTCCTGCTGGTGCGCGCGATGATCGCCGCCGCCTCCAGCGACGGGGCGATCGACGCCGAGGAGCGCAATGCGATCCTGGGCGGGCTGCGCGAGGCGGGTTTCGATCCCGAGGCCAATGAGTGGCTGGCCAATGAAATGGCCAATCCCGCCGCGATCGACGATCTCGTCGCCGCGGCCACGACGCCCGAGATCGCGGCGCAGGTCTATACGGCGGCGCGGATCGCGATCAATCCGGATACGGCGGCGGAGAAGGATTTCCTGGCGGGCCTCGCCGGGGCGCTGGGCATCGATGCCGAGCTCGCCGGCAATATCGACGCGGCCGCCAGCGCCGCCAAGGTCTGAGCCGCCTCAGCCCGGGCTGGCGCGGTTCAGAAATTCGCCCATGCGCTCAAGCGCCCGCTCGATATTGGGCAGAGAATTGGCGTAGGAGAGGCGGATATAGCCCTCCCCATGCACGCCGAAATCGGGGCCGCCGATGGTCGCGACCCCGGCATCCTCGAGCAGCGCGGAGGCGAGCGTCTTCGCCTTCCAGCCGGTCTTCGAGACGTTCGGGAAGGCGTAGAATGCGCCTTTGGGGACGGCACAGGAGACGCCCGGCAGGGCGTTCAGCCCGCTCACCACCGCCTTGCGGCGCCGGTCGAATTCCGCGAGCATCATCGAGACCGCGTCCTGCGGGCCGGTCAGCGCGGCCAGCCCCGCCCATTGCGCCGCCGCATTGACGCAGGAATGCGAATTGACGGCGAGCTTGCGAGCATTCTCGTAGAGCGGCTTCGGCCAGACGGAGAAGCCCAGGCGCCAGCCGGTCATCGCATAGGTCTTCGACCAGCCGTTCAGCAGGATCAGCCGGTCACGGATCTCCGGATAGCTCAGCAGGCAGACATGCCGCTCGCCGTCATAGAGCATCTGGTCGTAGATCTCGTCCGACATCACCGCGACATCCGGGAAGCGCGCGAGGCCGGCGACCAGCTTGTCGACCTCGGCCTTGGGGGTGACGCCGCCTGTGGGGTTGGCGGGCGAGTTGACGATCAGCAGCCGCGTCTTCGGCGTGATCAGCGACAGCGTCTCCTCGGCGGAGAAGGCGAAGCCGTTCTCCTCGCGGATCGGCACCGGGATCGGCGTCGCGCCGGTGAACTCGATCATCGAGCGATAGATCGGGAAGCCCGGATCCGGATAGAGGATCTCGGCCCCCGGCTCGCCGAACATCAGGATCGCCATGAACATGGTGACCTTGCCGCCGGGCACGATCATCACCTCGTCCGGCGACACCGTGACGGAAAAGCGCTTGTGGAGATCGGCGGCGACCGCCTCCCGCAAAGGCAGGATGCCATTGGCGGGGGTATAGCCGTGATGCCCGTCGCGCAGCGCTTTCACCGCCGCCTCGACGATGTGGTCGGGCGTCGGGAAATCCGGCTGGCCGATGCCGAGATTGATGATGTCCTTGCCCTGGCGCTGCAGCTCCGTCGCGCGGGCCAGCACCGCGAAGGCGTTTTCCTCGCCGATGCGCGAGAAGGAGGGGACGACATGCAGGGTCATGGCCGGTGTCCTCGACAGATGGCGCGTCCCTCTTGCGGCGACGCTTGGCGCTGTCATGGCCGCAAATCCCCGATGCTGACAAGGAAGATCTCTGTATGCTGCATGCAGAAATAGTATGACTATCCCACGCTGCTGCCCTTGCGGCGGCGCGCATGATCGGCAGAATGCGACGGAGCATCCTGCTTCGACCTACCAGACGGATGACCGGCAAACGGCCGCCAGCGCCGGGCCGCGCGAGAGGAAACGACGATCATGGCCAAGACGCCAGAGAGCAATGTGCCGCGCCAGGACCGGCCGACGGCGATCCCCCGCAAGAAGGCGCCGCGCCGGATCAAGCCCGAGCAGCTGCGCTCCAAGGCCTGGTTCGACAATCCCGCCAATGCCGACATGACGGCGCTCTATATCGAGCGCACCATGAATTTCGGCCTGTCGCGCGAGGAGCTGCAATCGGGCCGCCCGATCATCGGCATCGCCCAGACCGGCTCCGACATCGCGCCCTGCAACCGCCACCATATCGAGCTGGCCGCCCGGGTCCGCGACGGCATTCGCGAGCGCGGCGGCGTGCCCTTCGAGTTTCCGATCCATCCGATCCAGGAAACCTGCAAGCGCCCGACCGCGAGCCTCGACCGCAACCTGCAATATCTCTCGCTGGTCGAGATCCTCTATGGCTACCCGCTCGACGGCGTGGTGCTGACCACGGGCTGCGACAAGACGACCCCGGCCCAGCTGATGGCGGCGGCGACCGTCGACATCCCGGCGATCGCCCTGCCCGGCGGGCCGATGCTCAACGGCAATTTCCGCGGCGAGCGCACCGGATCGGGCACGATCGTCTGGAAGGCGCGCCAGATGATGGCGGCCGGCGACATCGATTATCGCGGTTTCGTCGATCTCGTCGCCTCCTCGGCCCCGTCCGCCGGGCATTGCAACACGATGGGCACGGCGACCACGATGAACTCCATCGCCGAGGCGCTGGGCATGACGCTGCCGGGCGCGGCCGCCATCCCGGCCCCCTATCGCGACCGCTACGAGATGGCCTATCTCACCGGGCTGCGCATCGTCGACATGGTCTGGGAGAACCTGATCCCGTCGAAGATCATGACCCGCGAAGCCTTCGAGAACGCGATCGTCGTCAATTCGGCCATTGGCGGCTCCACCAACGCGCCGATCTCGGTCAACGCCATCGCCCGCCATATCGGTGTCCCGCTCGACAATGAGGATTGGACGGAGATCGGCTACGAGATCCCGCTGCTGGTCAATCTGCAGCCGGCGGGCGAATATCTCGGCGAGGATTACTATCGCGCCGGCGGTGTCCCCGCCGTGGTCGCCGAGCTGGTGGCGAAGGGCAAGATCAAGCCCGCCATCACCGCCAATGGCCGCACCCTCGCCGAGAATTGCGAGGGGCTGTTCGCCGAGGATCGCAAGGTCATCAAGGCCTATGACGAGCCGATGAAGGCGCAGTCCGGCTTCCTCAACCTGCGCGGCAACCTCTTCGATTCCGCGATCATGAAGACCAGCGTGATCACCCCGGAATTCCGCCAGCGCTATCTCGAGAATCCCAAGGATCCGATGGCTTTCGAAGGCAAGGCCGTGGTCTTCGACGGGCCGGAGGACTATCACCACCGCATCGACGATCCCGCGTTGGAGATCGACGAGCATTCGATCCTGTTCATCCGCGGTGTCGGGCCGATCGGCTATCCCGGCGCGGCCGAGGTGGTGAACATGCGCCCGCCGGATTACCTGATCAAGAAGGGCATCACCGCCCTCGCCTGCGTCGGCGACGGCCGCCAATCCGGCACCTCCGGCTCGCCCTCGATCCTCAACGCCTCGCCCGAAGCCGCGACCGGCGGTGGGCTCGCTCTGCTCAGGACCGGCGACCGCGTGCGTATCGACCTCAACAAGCGCACGGCGAACATCCTCGTCTCGGATCAGGAGCTCGAGACGCGGCGCGCCGCGTTGCGTGCGGCCGGCGGCTACAAATATCCGAAGAGCCAAACGCCCTGGCAGGAGATCCAGCGCAAGATCGTCGGCGAACTCTCCGACGGCATGGTCCTCAAGCCGGCGGTCAAATACCAGAAGATCCACAAGAAGTTCGGCGTGCCGCGCGACAACCACTAGCGCCGGTCGCGGGCCTTCGCAGTTCCGGGCGCCGGCATCGGCCGGGCCCGGACGCCAAACCGCGCGCCGGCCTCAGAGCCCCGCGCCGGCCTCGGAGCCCCGCGCCGGCCTCAGGGCCGCGCGCCGAGCCAGTCGGCCAGCGAGGGGCGCCGGTGCCCGTCGCGCCCGATCGTCGCCGGGGCGGCCAGCATCGCGTTCAGCACGGCCTCCTGCGTCGCTTCCGCCGCCGCCTGGAAGGGAAGGTCGATCCGGCTCTCGTGCAGGGCCGACAGGCCGACCAGCGCCTGATTCTCGTCATGGTGGACGGGATCGGCCGTGGTGAAGGCCACGGCGATATCGCCGCTGCCATGGCCCCAGAAGGCTCCGAGCCGCGCCAGCCCCGCCCCGCCGCGCCGCGCGATGCGCTTGAGCTGGCGGGTCTCGAGCGGCAGATCGGTCGCCATCAGCACGATCACCGAGCCGCGCTCCCCTTCGCCTGAACCGGCGGGCGTCGGGCGCCGGCCATCCGGCAGGACGAGATCCCCGGCGCGGCCGAAATTCGCCAGCACCAGAACGCCCAGATGGAACAGCCTTCCGTCCAGCGCGATCTCGCGAGAGGCCGTGCCGACGCCGCCCTTGAAACCGAAGGCGCTCATGCCCGCCCCCGCGCCGACGGCCCCCTCCTCGACCGGGCCCTCCCGCGCCGCGTCGAGCGCCGCGAAAGCGTCCTCCTGGGTCAGGCGCCGCGCCCTGATATCGGAGAGGAACCCGTCATTGCACTCGAGCACCAGCGGATTGACCGTGCCGGTCTCGCGCCCGATATCGGCGTTCTCGGCCAGTGCCCGGGTGACCAGCGCGTCGAAACCGACGCCGACGGCCAATGTATTGCCGAGCAGGATCGGCGTCTCGATCTGCCCGAGCTCGGCGAGCTGCATCAGCCCGGCGCTCTTGCCGAAGCCGTTGATCACCTTGACCGCGGCGCGCGGCTTGCGGCGGAAGAGATTGCCGTCATGCGGCAGCACGGCGGTGAAGCCGGTCAGCACATCCCCCTCCCGCACCGTGCGATGCCCGACCCGCAGCCCCAGAACATCGGTGATCGCATTGAGCGGGCCGGGCGGGAGGGCGCCGCAGGCGAGCCCCAGATCACGCGCGCGTTGTGTCATCGATCCCAGTCCATCTCCCGGCCCCGCCTCGCTGCGGCGCGCCTGCTTAGCCTGTTCTCCACCGCCTCCGATACGGTCCCCTGCGCAGGCGCGCGCCGGAGCCGATGCATGGAGGGCTCGCCAGTCGCCGAGCGCGACGAGGGCTCTAGGCAGCGGGGCCGGGCCGCTCTACCTCTGCGGCTCACGATTGAAGAGGGCGAGCCATGGCTGAAGTGCGGGCGATCAGACTGAACCAGTTCGGCGGGCCGGAGGTGATGCAGCTCGAGCACGTCACCCTGCCGCCCCCCGCACCCGGCGAGGTTCAGCTGCGCCAGAGCGCCATCGGCTTCAACTTCATCGACGTCTATCAGCGCAAGGGCGTCTACCCCCTGCCCCTGCCGACCGGGCTCGGCCATGAGGCGGCGGGCGTCGTCGAGGCGGTCGGCGACGGGGTCGAGGGGTTCAGCCCCGGCGACCGCGTCGCCTATATGAATGCCGGGCTCGGCGCCTATGCCGAGTGCCGCAACGTCGCCGCCGACAGGCTCGTCGCTCTGCCCGAGGGCGTCAGCGCCGAACAGGCCGCGGCGGTGCTGTTCAAGGGCATGACGGCGCAATATCTGCTGCGACGGACGCATAAGGTGGCGGCCGGCGAAATGGTGCTGATCCATGCCGCGGCGGGCGGCGTCGGGCAGATCCTGGCGCGCTGGGCCAAGGGCCTCGGCGCCTTCGTCGTCGGCACGGCGGGTTCCGCCGCGAAATGCGAGCTGGCCCGCGCCGCCGGCTGCGACATCGCCATCGACTACAGCCGCGATGGCTGGGTCGAGACCCTGCTCGCCGAGACCGGGGGCCGCAAGGCGGAGGTCGTCTATGATTCCGTCGGCAAGGATACCTTCCTGCAGTCGCTCGGCCTTGCCGCGCCCTTCGGCCTGGTGGTGATCTATGGTGCCGCCTCCGGGCCGGCTCCCGCGATCGAGCCCGAGCTCCTCAACAAGAAGGGCTGCCTCTTCCTCACCCGCCCCTCGGTCTTCCCCCACAACGCCGACCCCGCCATCTTCCGCGTCAACGCGGCCGAGATGTTCGCGGCTCTGGGCGAAGGGCTGATCCGGCCGGAGATCGGCGCGCGATTCGCCCTGGAGCATGCCGGCGAGGCGCATCGCGCCGCCGAAGCGCGCGCGACCACGGGCGCGATCGTGCTGGAGGTGTGAGCGGGGCCGGTGGCGGCGCCATTTCCGGATGGCGCCGGGCCAAAACGCAAAAAGCGCCGGAGACCCGGCGCCTTTGCGATCGATGAACCATCCTGGAGCGGGAGAAGGGATTCGAACCCTCGACCCCAACCTTGGCAAGGTTGTGCTCTACCCCTGAGCTACTCCCGCGTCCGGACAGTGCGCGGCGTCTCCGCCGCGAGGCCGGCTTATTGCCCCAATCCGTCGCGAAGCGCAAGCGCCTCCCGCGAGATTTTTTGCTGGCCCGGACGAAGCGGGCGCGAGGGGCGCGGCGCCGGCCTTTTGCGGCATGTCGCTGCCGCCATCGGCCGAGCGGGCGGCGGCGCTTGTGGCCGGCGTCCCGGGCGATTAGGCAGGTTCCGCCACCGCCACCGAGAAAGCCCGATCTGCCTGCCGCCCGACCGCCTGACCACCGATCCCTGCACGAGCCCCGCGATGTCCGAGCCTCTCACCCCAGACCAGTTCTGCGCCCATCTCGCCGCGCAGGGGCTCGCCTTCCACCGCACCGACCACCGCGCCGTCTTCACCGTCGACGAATCGCGGGAGCTGCGGGCCGGCATGAGCGGGCTGCACACCAAGAACCTGTTTCTGAAGGACAAGAAGGGCCGCCTCTTCCTGGTCTCGGCGCGCGACGATGCCCGCATCGATCTCAAGCGCCTGCACGAGGTCATCGGCGCCAGCGGGCGGCTCTCCTTCTGCTCGGCCGAGCTGCTGATGGCGAAGCTCGGGGTGACGCCCGGCTCGGTCACCGCCTTCGCCGTGATCAACGACCGCGCGGGCGAGGTCACGCTGGTGCTGGACGCCAATCTGATGACCGGCGAGGAGGTGAATTTCCACCCGCTGATCAACACGGCGACGCTGCGCATCGGCCACGATGCGCTGCTCGCTTTTCTCGACGGTGCCGGTCATCGCCCGCTGATCGTCGATTTGCCGGTTCCCGCCGATGGACAGAACGGCTGAGCCTCCCCATCTATGGCAGGGTCGCGAAGGCCGGGACCCGTGCCCCCCACGACCGATCGAAGAGGCGACGAAGGACGAGCCATGCTGGCCAATGACGCAGCGGCAGACCAAGCCGGTCTGATCAAGGACACGACCACCCAGGGCTTCCGCCAGGACGTGGTCAGCGAATCGATGACGCAGCCCGTGCTGGTCGATTTCTGGGCGCCATGGTGCGGCCCCTGCAAGCAGCTCACCCCGGTGATCGAGAAGGTCGTCAAGGGCGCCAAGGGCAAGGTCAAGCTCGTCAAGATGAACATCGACGAGCATCCGCAGATCCCGGGACAGCTCGGCATCCAGTCGATCCCCGCCGTCATCGCCTTCAAGCAGGGCCAGCCGATCGACGGCTTCATGGGCGCGCTGCCCGAGAGCCAGGTCAAGGCCTTCGTCGAGAAGCTGGTCGGCCCCGTCGGCCCCGGCGCCACGGAAGAGATGCTGGCCGCTGCCCAGGCCGCGGCGGAGGCCGGCGATCCGGCCTCGGCGAGCGAGGTCTTCGCGCAGGTGCTGGAGATGGAGCCGGAAAATACCGGTGCCATCGCCGGGCTGGCGCGGCTGCATCTCGATGTCGGGGATCTCGAAGGCGCCAAGGGCATCCTCGCCATGGCGCCCGAGGCCAAGGCCGGGGATCCCGGCATCGCCGCCGTGCGCGCGGCGATCGAGCTCGCCGAACAGGCGGCCGCGCTGGGCGACACCGCCGAGCTCGAAGCCCGCCTCGCCGCCGATCCCAGGGATCATCAGGCGCGTTTCGACCTGGCGCTGGCGCTGAACGCGCGGGACCGGCGCGAGGAGGCCACCGACCATCTCATCGCGATCATCAGGGCCGATCGCGGCTGGAACGAGGACGGCGCCCGCAAGCAACTGCTCCAGTTCTTCGAGGCCTGGGGCCCCATGGACGAATTCAGCATGGCCGGGCGGCGCAAGCTCTCCACCCTGCTGTTCTCCTGATCCCGTCGAGGACCTCGCTGCCATGGGCATGAACGCCGCCTACGCCGGCCCCCAGGACTGTCCGGAGGTCATCCCGGTCTTCCCGCTCGGCGGCGCCCTGCTGCTGCCGCGCGGGCAGATGCCGCTCAACATCTTCGAGCCGCGCTATCTCGCGATGATCGACGACGCGATCCGCAGCCATCGCATCGTCGGCATGATCCAGCCTGAGCCGGAGGCCGGCCGCCAGGCCACCGCGCCTGGGCTGCTGCAGGTCGGCTGCATCGGCCGGATCACGCAATTCGCCGAAACGGGGGACGATCGCATCATCCTGACCCTGACCGGCATCAGCCGCTTCCGGATCGTCGAGGAGCTGTCGGTGACGACGCCCTATCGCCAATGCCGGGTCAGCTACGATGATTACGCGATCGATTTCATGCCGCGGGCCGGGGAGGACGAGGTCGACCGCAACGGCCTGCTCAAGGCGTTGCGTGCCTTCGCCAAGGCCAATGAGCTGAAGATCGACTGGAAGGGCGTCAACGAGGCGCCCAACGAGGCGCTCGTCAACGCGCTGTCGATGATGTGCCCGTTCGGCCCGCGCGAGAAGCAGGCGCTGCTCGAGGCGCATGATCTGCGCACCAGGGCCGAGGTGCTGGTCGCGATCACCGAGATCGAGCTGGCGCGCGGCGGCGGCGATCCCGAGACCACCCTGCAGTGAGCGTCGGCGCAGCGCCCGGGCCGCTCTACCCGCCGCGCCGGGCGGTGACGGCCTGGCTGTTCTTCGACTGGGCGGCGCAGCCCTTCTTCACGCTGATCACGACCTTCGTCTTCGCGCCCTTCTTCGCCTCGGCCCTGGCGGCGGACCCCGCCTCCGGCCAGGCGCTCTGGGGCTATGCCACCGGCCTCGCCGGGCTGACGATCGCGCTGCTCTCGCCCTTGCTCGGCGGCATCGCCGACCGGACCGGCCCGCGAAAACCCTGGATCGCGGTGTTCGGCGCCTTGCTCGTCATCGGGTCGGGGCTGCTCTGGTTCGCGGTGCCGGGCTCGCGCTTCGCCGTGCCCATCGCTCTGGCCGGCTTCGTCGTCGCGACCATCGGCGCCGAATTCGCCACCACCTTCAACAACGCCATGATGCACCGGCTGGTGCCGCCGGAGCGGCTGGGCTGGCTCTCCGGCACGGGCTGGGCGATCGGCTATCTCGGCGGGCTGGTCTCGCTCGCCATCACCCTGGCCCTGCTCGCGGCCGATCCGCAGACCGGCAGGACGCTGGCCGGGCTGACCCCGCTCTTCGGCCTCGATGCCGCCGCCCGCGAGGGCGACCGTTTCGCCGGCCCGCTGACGGCGCTGTGGTTCATCCTCTTCGTCACGCCGATGTTCCTGCTCACTCCCGACAGCCCGCGCAGCCGGATGTCGCTCGCCGAGGCCGCCCGCGGCGGCGTCGGGCGGCTGAAGGCGACCCTGCTGGAGCTGCCGCGCCTGCCCGGGCTCGGCCGCTTCCTGCTCGCCAACATGATCTACCAGGACGCGCTGGTCGCGCTCTTTGCCTTCGGCGGGATCTACGGCGCCGGCGTCTTCGGCTGGCAGACCATCGAACTCGGCGTGTTCGGCATCATGCTGACCGTCACCGGCACGCTCGGCGCCTGGCTCGGCGGCAGGCTCGACGATCTGGTCGGCGGCAAGGCGGTGGTGCTGGGCGCGATCGCGACCCTGCTCTTCACCTGCCTCGGCATCCTGTCGCTCGGGCCGGACCGTGTCCTCTTCGTCATCCCCGCCGCGCCCGCCACCCCCGGCGACGGGCTCTTCGCCTCGCTGCCGGAGCGGGTCTATCTCGGCCTCGGCCTGCTGATCGGCCTGGTCGCGGGACCGCTGCAGGCCTCCTCCCGCAGCCTGATGGCGCGGCTCGCCCCGCGCGATCGCATCGGCGAATTCTTTGGCCTGTTCGCGCTGTCGGGGAAGGTGACCTCCTTCCTGGGGCCGACGCTGGTGGCGGTGGCCACCACCGTCTTCGCCAGCCAGCAGGCGGGCCTGGCCGTGCTGATCCTGTTCTTCGCCACGGGCGGGCTGCTGCTCGCGGGGGTAAAGACCGCGCCCGTCACGCGGTGATGGCGGGACGGGATCGCGGCGAAGCGCCGGGGCATCGGCCCCGGGATGGCGGATCAGGTCGCCCGATGCGGGCTCAGCGCACCAGGATGTTCCGGAACTGCCAGGGATCCTTCATGTCGAGATCCTCGGGGAAGAAGCCCGGCAGGTCCTGCAGCGGCGTCCAGTCGGTATAGACGCCGACGACCGGTCCGAGATAGGGCGATTGCACCTCGAGGCAGCGGCGGAAATCCATCTCGTCGGCCTCGACGATGCCGGCATTCGGATTTTCCAGCGCCCAGACCATCCCCGCCAGCACGGCCGAGGTCACCTGCAGCCCGGTCGCGTTCTGATAGGGCGCGATCGCCCGGGTTTCCTCGATCGAGAGCTGCGAGCCGTACCAATAGGCGTTCTTGCCATGGCCGTAGAGCAGCACGCCGAGCTCGTCGATCCCGTCGACGATCTCGTCCTCGGTCAGGATCCGATGCTCGTCCTGCACGCGGCCGGCCTGGCCGAACATCTCGTGCAGCGAGAGCACCGCGTCATTGGCCGGGTGATAGGCGTAATGGCAGGTCGGCCGGTAGACCGCCGCGCCATCGGCGTCGCGCACCGTGTAGTAATCGGCGATCGAGATCGATTCATTATGCGTCACCAGGAAGCCGTATTGGGCGCCGGGCGTCGGGCACCAGGAGCGCACGCGGGTATTGGCGCCCGGCTGCAGCAGGTAGATCGCAGCCTGGCAGCCGGTCTCGTGGCTGCGCGCATTCGCCGGCATCCAGCGCTCATGCGTGCCCCAGCCGAGCTCGGCCGGCTGCATTCCCTCCGAGACGAAGCCCTCGACCGACCAGGTGTTGACGAAGACGCCGGGCGGCTTGGGCGCCTTGGCGCGCTGCGTGTCGCGCTCGGCGATATGGATGCCCTTGACGCCGAGCTGCTGCATCAGCGCGCCCCATTCGGAGCGGCTCTTCGGCTCCGGCGTCTGCAGGCCGAGATCGGCGGCGATGTTGAGCAGGCCCTGCTTCACGAACCAGGACACCATGCCGGGATTGGCGCCGCAGCAGGAGACCGCCGTCGTCGTGCCGGCCGGGCGGGCGCGCTTGGCGGCCAGGGTCTGCTCGCGCAGCGCGTAATTGGAGCGGTCGCCCGGGCCCTTGCTCTGGTCGAAATAGAACCCGACCCAGGGCTCGTTCACCGTGTCGATATAGAGCGCGCCGAGATCCGAGCAGAGCTGCATGATGTCGAGCGAGCCGGTATCGACCGAGAGATTGACGCAAAAGCCCTGCCCGCCGCCCTCGGTGAGCAGCGGCGTGAGCAGCTCCTTGTAGTTCTCGCGGGTCACCGCCTGCTGGATGAAGCGGATGCCGCGCTCGTCGAGTAGCGCCCGGTCGGCATCATCGGGATCGATCACCACAAAACGCGAGCGGTCGAAGGCGAAATGCCGCTCGATCAGCGGCAGCGTGCCGCGACCGATCGAGCCGAAGCCGATCATCACGATCGGGCCGGAGATCGTGCCGTGTACGGGCCAGGTGGTCATTGCGAGGCATCCCTTCATCGGTGAGACGGGCGGCAGGCGCCGCCCATGGCGTGGTCTGATGGCCGCGGCCTCTTGCGGCAAGGCGCTAGCCGGGTCGTCTATTGGCCGGGCTTTCCGGCGTCAATCCGGGGCGGATCGCCGAAAACCCGCCGGCACCCGCTTTCCCGCCCGCTGCCGCGCCGCGCGGCGGCGAGACGCGGCGAAGCCCGGCCCGTGCATGCACAGGCCGGGATGAAAAGGCGGCGTGGGTGACGGGTCCGTGTCAGGCCGCGATCGGCAGCGCCGTGGCGGGCTCCTCGGCCAGCGCGCCGGCGGGGCTTAGCGTGCCGCGCGCGCCGGCGAGCGCGCCTTCGCGCAGCTCGATCGCCAGGAAACGCTCGCGCTCGACCGGGCCGGGCATCGACAATCCCTTGGTCAACGCGCCGGAGAAGCCGAAGCGGCCGTAATAGGGCGCGTCGCCGACGAGCAGCACCGCGCCATGCCCGCGGCAGGCCGCGCGCCACAGCCCCTCGCGCATCATCGCCTTGCCGAGCCCCTCGCCCTGCAGCTCCGGCGCGACCGCGAGCGGCCCGAGCAGCAGCGCCGGGCGGCCATCGGCCTCGACATGCCAGAGCCGGACGGTCGCGACGATCTCGCCGTCGCGCTCGGCGGTCAGGGCCAGGCCCTCCGCCGGCAGACGGCCCTCGCGCAGCCGCTCGCTCGACTTCGCCGTGCGGCGCTCGCCCAGGCAGCGATCGAGCAGCGCCTCGCGCGCCGGCACGTCGGAGAGGATTTCATCGCGGATCAGAATCATGACGCACCTCCGGCCGGAGCGCCTGCAGCACGCAGACCTTCCCGGCGCCGCGCCCGAAGCGCGGCCACAAAACAGGCTGTGGGGGGAAGGGCGCGGCGGGAGCCGCGCCCGAACGACGTCAGATGACGTATTGCTTCAGCGGCGGGAAGCCGTTGAAGGCGACGGCCGAATAGGTCGTCGTATAGGCACCCGTGCCCTCGATCAGCACGCGGTCGCCGATCTCCAGGCTGAACGGCAGCATGTACGGGGTCTTCTCGTACATGACGTCGACCGAATCGCAGGTCGGGCCGGCCAGCACGCAGGGCACCGTCGCATCGCCGTCACGGGCGGTGCGGATCGGATAGCGAATCGCCTCGTCCATGGTCTCGGCGAGACCGTTGAACTTGCCGATGTCGAGATAGACCCAGCGCACCTGGTCGTCCTCGGCCTTCTTCGAGATCAGCACGACCTCGGCCTCGATCAGACCCGCCTCGCCGACCATGCCGCGGCCCGGCTCGATGATGGTCTCCGGGAGCTGGTTGCCGAAATGCTTCGACAGCGCCTGGAAGATCGCATCGCCATAGGCCGGAACGCCCGGGATCGGACGCAGATAGCGGGCCGGGAAGCCGCCGCCGAGATTGACCATCGACAGCGACAGCCCGCGCGTGGCGCACTCCTTGAACACCGCCGAGGCCGAGGCCAGAGCGGAATCCCAGGCGTTCACATTGGCCTGCTGCGAGCCGACATGAAACGAGATGCCATAGGCCTGCAGCCCGAGGCGATGGCCGTGCTCGAGCACGTCCGCGGCCATTTCGGGCACGCAGCCGAACTTGCGCGAGAGCGGCCAATCGGCGCCGGCACCGTCGCAGAGGATGCGGCAGAAGATGCGCGCATCCTTGACGGCGGTCTTCTCGGCCGAACGGGCGACCTTCTCGACCTCGGCCGTGCAGTCGACGGCGAACAGGCGCACGCCGAGCTCCATGGCGCGGGCGACGTCCCGCTCCTTCTTGATGGTGTTGCCGAAGGAGATCCGGTCGGCCGTGGCGCCGGCCGCGAGAGCGAGCTCGATCTCGACGACCGAGGCGCAATCGAAGCAGGAGCCGAGCTTGGCCAGCAGGCCCAGCACTTCCGGGGCCGGATTCGCCTTCACGGCGTAGAAGACGCGCGTGTCGGGAAGGGCCCGCGAAAAGGCATGATAGTTCTCGCGCACGACATCGAGATCGATGACGACGCAGGGTCCGTCTTCACGGCGGGTGCGAAGAAACTCACGGATGCGCTCGGTCATGAGACGCGTCTCCCTTCGGCGCAAGCGGCGCCGATGCGAAGTGAAGCCGGGTGATGCGTCAACGAATCGAGGCGCGATGGAGACGCCTTGAGTCGCCGAACAGATCGTCCGGACCCTGGAACCGTCGCTTGGGAAGACCCCGCACGCCCGGCAATGAAGGACAAGCCTCTTCGGTGCTGGTCTTTGGAGGACCAGCGAGACCAAAAAAAGCCCGTTCCGTCGTTGCTTTAAGCTGCGTCCCCCGTGGAGATTCGGGGTTCGCCGGTTTCGCCTCCGGCTGCCAGTCGCTGTTCGGTGACAGTTCCCTCGGGAGGAACCGGGAGCGCGATTTGAGGGGATATCCATCCCCCTCCATCCGTCTCCAACACCTGGCGGCTGTCCGGCCTCTTGTCCGGATGCCCACCGACTGACACGCGGCCACAGGCACGTGCGAATTGGGTGAACGCGATATACGGATGATGGGCCCGGGGTACAAGTGGTATTTTGGCACTGCGCCTAAAAATTGGCCCCGCGACATCCGGCCTCGCCCGGCAGAGCCCGGCCGAACGGCCCGAAATCGCCGGATCCGGGCCGCCTCGCCGGCCACACCCTAGACCGGCCGGCATTCCTCGCCTAAGCCACGCGAATGGCCACAGGCCGCCAGGCCGCCAGGCCGCGCCGCGACGAGACCACGGAATTTCGCCATGACCACCACCGACCGCCGCACCGTCCTGGCCGGGCTGTCCGCCGCTTTCGCCCTGTCCGCGGCCCCCGCCGCGCTGCTCGCCCAGCAGCCGGCGCAGGAACAGCCCCCCGCCCTGCCCCAGCCGAGCTTCCGCTTCGAGGACGTGCTGCGCCGTGCCCGCGAGATCGCCGCCGTGCCCTATGAGCCCGGCCCGAGCCTGCCCGAGCCGCTGTCCAGGCTCGATTTCGATGCCTGGCGCGACATCCGCTTCCGGCCCGACCGGTCGCTGCTCGGCCAGAACGGCTCGCCCTTCCGGATGCAGATGTTCCATCCGGGCTTCCTCTTCACCCGGCCGGTGGTGGTGAACATCATCCGCGACGGCGTCCCCACCCCGGTGCCCTATGCCGCCAACCTGTTCGATTACGGCCGGGTCAAATTCGACAAGCCGCTGCCGGTCAATCTGGGCTTCGCCGGTTTCCGCCTGCATTACCCGCTGAACGACCCGCGCATCTTCGACGAGCTGATCTCCTTCATCGGCGCGAGCTATTTTCGCGTGCTCGGCCGCGAGCAGCGCTACGGCCTGTCGGCGCGCGGCCTGGCGATCGGCGCCGGCATCCCCGGCGGCGAGGAATTCCCGGTTTTCCGCGAATTCTGGGTCGAGGCGCCGCAGCCCAATGCCGAACGCGTCACCGTCTACGCCCTGCTCGATTCGCCCTCGGTGACCGGGGCCTATCGCTTCAACATCTATCCCGATCTCGACAGCGTGCTCGACATCCACGTCACGCTGTTCCCGCGCAGGACGATCGACCGGCTCGGCCTGGCGCCGCTGACCTCGATGTTCTTCACCGGCGAGAACGACCGCCGCTTCCATGACGATTTCCGCACCGAGCTGCATGATTCCGATGGGCTGATGATCCATTCCGGCACGGGCGAATGGATCTGGCGGCCGCTGCGCAATCCCCGCCAGCAGGCCGTGTCGTCCTTCGTCGAGCGCAATGTCCGCGGCTTCGGGCTGATGCAGCGCGACCGGGTCTTCGAGCATTACCAGGACCTCGACCTCTCCTATGAGCTGCGCCCCTCCTATTGGATCGAGCCGCTGGGCGATTGGGGCGAGGGCTTCGTCGAGCTGATCGAGATCCCCACCACCGACGAGACCAACGACAACATCGTCGCGCTCTGGGCGCCGAAGACCCCGCTCGAGCCCGGGCGGGAATTCACCTTCGCCTACAAGCTCACGGCGATGCTCGATTCGAGCGATCTGCATCCCGGCGGGCGGATCATCAACACCTATCAGGCCAAGCCGAAGGCGCTCGGCTCCGGCGAGCCGGTGACCGCGGGCGCCCGGCGCTTCATCGTCGATTTCGCCGGCGGCGACCTGAACTACCATCTGCGCCAGCCGGAGAAGGTGACGATCGTCCCCTCCATCGCCTATGGCCGGATCGACCGCGCCTTCCTGGTGCCCAATCCGAAGACCCAGGGCTTCCGCGCCTTCATCGACATCCTGGTCGAGCCCGGGCAGGTGGCGGAGATGCGGGCCTTCCTCAAGAGCGGCGACAAGACCCTGACCGAGACCTGGAGCTATCCCTGGCGCTCGGACGCCTGAACGCCTCAGGGCGCGGCGGCGATCGCCTCGATCTCGACCTTGAAGGCCGGCAGGGTGAAGCCAGACACGATCATCAGCGTGGACGCCGGCGGCGGCGTCCCGACATGCGCGTCGCGGGATTCCATATAGCCCTTCATATGCGCCCGGTCGGTGACATAGGCGTTGATCCGCACGATATCCGTCAGGCTCATCCCCGCCGCGCCCAGGATCGCCCCGATATTGGCGAAGCAGAGATCGGCCTGGGCCCGGACATCCTCCGGGATCGTGCCATCGGCGGCGATGCCGAGCTGCCCGGAGCAGAACACCAGCCGGCGGCCCGGCGGCAGCTCGATGCCATGGCTGTAGCGGGCGAAGGGCGGGGCGATCGTCGCAGGCGACAGAGGCTTCATCGATGAGCGTCCGGGAACAGGGCGGCGGGAAATGCCGAGTATGACGGGCTCGCGCCTCCGGAACCAGATCTGTCGATGCGGGTTCGCAATCCGCCGATGCTGCGCTAGAACGGAACGCGACGCAGTTTCATGTCCTGTTCAGTCGGGCCTGCAATCATGCGCCCCCGCTCACCGAAGAGATGTCCGGATGATGATGAAGACTGTTCCGGCCCGCGCCATCATCAGGGCGGCCGCGCTGCTGCCGCTGCTGGCGCTGACCGCCTGCGCCGGTTCGCAACGCTTCGTCGGCGGCGGCTCCGCCTCGCCCGCCTATCAGCAGCCGGCGCTTGAGCCGCTGCCTCCGGTCAGCTCCGCGCCGGTGACGTCGCAGCCCCTGCCGCCGCCGGGCGGCTATCCCGTCGCCTCGGCGCCCGCTCCGACCACCGGGGCGCTGCCGCCGCCGCAGGATCCGTTCTACACCCCCAATGCCGGCGCCTCGGCGCCGACCACCGCGCCGGTGCAGCCGCAATCCGCCCAGGACGTCCCGACCCTGCGCGGCGGCGGAGGCCAGATCGCGACGCTCGGCGGCGCGCCCAGCGCGCGCGGTTCGGTCTCGTCGCGCGACGGCGTGGTCGGCAGCTGGACGGCACGGGAAGCGACCGGCGGCTCCTGCCGCGTGTCTTTGTCGAGCGCGCCCGCGCTCGATCTCTATCGCGCCAGCGCCAGCGGCTGCACCAACAAGGATCTGCAGAAGGTCAATGCCTGGGACTACCGCAATGGCGAGGTCTATCTGTACCAGCAGGGCGGGACCGTCGTGGCCAGGCTCCGCGCCAATGATGCCGGCTCGATGAGCGGCGCCGTCACCAAATCCGGCGCCTCTTTGTCACTCAACCGCTGAGACGGGGTCGCGTCCTAGCGCAGCAGCGCCCAGGCGGGCGCGGTGAAGATCGCGACCGTCGCCAGCCAGCCGGCCGACCAGACCAGCGAGCGCTGCGTCGGCCAATCCGCGATATAGCAGGCGGTATAGCCGATGCGCGCCAGGATGAAGGCGAGCGCCAGCGCATCGACCGTCGCCTGCGGCGCCTTCAGCAGCGTCGCCCCGAACACCGCGGCGGCGAAGAAGGGAAAGGCCTCATAGCCGTTCTGATGCGCGGCATAGGCGCGGCGGCGATGCCCGTCCAGCGTCTGCGACCAGGCGCGCGGCTCGCCATTGTCGTAATGCGCCGACCATTTGGCGATGGCGACGGTGAGGACCGGAAGGATGCCGGCCGCGAGCACGCACCAGAAGGCGATCGGCATGGAGATCCTCCCGCGCCGCACCGCGCGCAGAACCTGGCGGGGCAGCTGACACCCTTACGCAAGGGCCCGGGAACTGGATGAGGCGTCGCCGTCGCGCAGCGGCACAATCGGCAGGCCAGTGCGCCCGGCGCGGCGCAGCGGCCGCTTCAGCGGGTGTAATTGATCGGGACCGTCAGCGTGATCGCGCCCCGCGAACCGGAGGGCGGCGCGGGCACCGGGCTCGCCCGCTGGATCATCGACACCGCCTCGGCATCGAGCGTGGCGTCCCCCGAGGATGCGGCCAGCCGTGCCGACAACACCCGCCCCCCGCCGTCGATGGCGAAGGCGACGCGCACGATCCCAGGCCGCGCCCCGTTCGGGAAACGCTTGTAGCGGTTGAGATGGGCCTGCAGCGACCCGCGCCAGCTCGCCAGCGACACGGTAGGCTGCGCCGCCGCGCCCTGCGGGTCCGGCGTCGGCGCCCTGGAGGCGCGCGAGGGCGGCGGCGCGGATGCGGCCTGCTTCACCCGCTTCGGCTTCTCCACCGGCTTTTGCCGCACGATCCGCGGTTTCGGCGGCGGCGGCGGCTTGACCTGCACAGGCGGGGTCACGACAGGCTCCGGCGGCGCGGGCTCCGGCGGTGGCGGGGCCGGCATCGGCAGCATCGCCTCCGCATTCGGCAGCGGCGGCAGCTCCGGGATCGGCAGGTCGAGCTTCACCGGCGGCGCAGGTTCCGGCTCGGGTTCCGGCTCGGGTTCGGGCTCGGGTTCCGGCTCGGGCTCGGGCGGCTCCGCTTCGGGCTCCGGCGGCGGCTCCACCGGCGCGACCGGCTCGGGTTCCGGCGGCGGCGGCGCTGGCGGGGTTTCGGGAGCGACCGAAATCGCCGCCAGATCGATCATGATCGCAGGCTCCGGCGCACCGGCGGCGGCCTCGGCGTCGTTCACCGAATATCGCACGGCGAGCCAGGCCACCCCGCCATGCAGCGCCAGCGCCACCAGCGCCGCGAGGCTCCAGCGCAGGGCCTTGATGTGGGGAGAGCCGGAGGGCATCAGACGCTCATCCTTTGCTGGGGCAGAAGGAAGGGGATTCCGGCCCGCGGGCTGAGCCCCAGAGCGAGATCGACCCGGAAGACGTCGCGCAGCAGCGTGTCGTCGAGAACCGCCTCCGGCCTGCCGCGCGCCATGATGCGCCCGCGATCCATCACAACGAGCGTATCGGCATAGGTCACGGCCAGGTTCAGGTCGTGCAGCACGATCAGCACGGCCACCCCGCCGGCCGCGACCTCCCGCGCCATGTCGAGCAGGGCGATCTGGTGGCAGAGATCGAGGCTGGACACCGGCTCGTCGAGGAACAGCGCCTGCGCCGCGGCACTGCTGCGCCCGGCCGTCAGCTGGCACAGGGCGCGGGCGAACTGCACGCGCTGCTTCTCCCCGCCCGACAAGGTCTGGTAGCTGCGCGGAGCCAGCGACAGCACGCCGGCATCCGCCAGGCATTGCGCGACGATCGCCTCGCGCCTCGGGCGATCGAGCCCGCGGCCGATCCCGTCCACCCCCAGCCGCGCCACCTCGTAGACGCTGAAGGGGAAGGCCAGCCGCGTCTGCTGCGCCATCACCGCGCGCCGCGCCGCCAATCGCCAGGGCGCGATCGCGGCGAGCGGCTCGCCAGCGAAGCGGACGAGCCCGCGGCCGGGAGAGATCTCGCCGGTCAAGAGCTTGAGCAGGGTCGATTTGCCGGCGCCATTGGGGCCGACCAGCACCGTCACCCGCCCCGCCTCGAGCGGCAGCGACGCGTTCTCGACCAGCATCCGGCCGCCGGCACCGTAGCACAGGCCCAGCCCCTCGATCAGCACCGGCCCCGGATCAGAGATCGTCATGGCCGGCCTTCCGCAGCAGCAGCCAGAGGAAGAAGGGCGCGCCGAGCGCGGCCGTGACGATGCCGATCGGCAGTTCCGCCGGAGCCACCAGCAGGCGCGCCGCCGTATCGGCCGCGACGAGCAGCCCCGCGCCGCCGAGCGCCGAGAGCGGCAGCAGCAGGCGATGATCGGGACCGACCGCCAGCCGCACGAGATGCGGCACGACGATGCCGATGAAGCCGATGATCCCCGCCGTCGCGACGCTCGCCCCGACCGCCAGCGCCACCAGCAATATCGCCATCGCCTTGATGCGCTGGACCGGCAGGCCGAGATGATAGGCCTCGGCCTCTCCCAGCATCAGCGCGTTGAGCCCCCGCGCCAGCACGGGCGCGGCGATCAGCAGCGGCAGCAGGACGGGCGCGATTACCGCGAGCTTGCTCCAGCTCGCCCCGCCCAGGCTGCCGAGCGACCAGAAGGTCAGGTCCCGCAGCTGCCGATCATCCGAGAGATAGGAGAGCAGCCCGGTGAAAGCGCCCGACAGCGCGCCCAGCGCGATCCCCGCCAGCAGCATGGTCGCGATCGAGGTGCGCCCCTGCCGGGTGGCGATGAGATAGAGCACCACCGTCGAGACCAACCCGCCGCAGAAGGCGCCGACCGGCAGGACGGCGAAGGGCAGCTTCAGCCCTGTGCCGGCGAGGATCCGGTCGCCCAGCACGATGGTGACCGCCGCGGCCAGGCCGGCACCGGCCGAGACGCCGACGAGGCCGGGATCCGCGAGCGGATTGCGGAACAGCCCCTGCATCAGCGCCCCCGAAACGGCGAGCGCCGCCCCGATCATCAGCCCGAGCAGCACCCGCGGCAGGCGGATGTTCACGACCACCAGCGCATCGCGCGCGGCGAGAGCATCGCCGCCGCCCGTCGCCTGCGCCAGCAGGATCCGCGCCACGCGTTCGGGCGCGATCGGCACCGCCCCCTGCCCCAGGGCGATCACCGCGAGCAGGAGGCACAGCGCGATGCCGGCCGCGGTCGCCAGCACGGCCCGCCGCCGGGCGGCGGTGGCGAAATCGAGGGCGGAGGCCGGATCGGCCCCGCTGCGCTGGCGCAGGGCCAGGGTCATGGCTTGGCCTGATCCGGCAGCGGCGCGATTTGCCGCTCGGGATAAAGCGCCGCCATCAGGTCGCGGGCAGCGGCGGGAGCGCGGGGGCCGAAGCCGAGGAGATAGAGGCCGTCCATGACGACCAGCGCCTTGCGCGCCGCCGCCGGCGTCTGGGAGAAGCTCGGCATCGCGAACAGCGCCTCGCTCGTCAGCGCGCCGGCCGCGCCCGTGCGCATCGAGAGGATGACGTCCGGCGCGGCGGCGATGATCGCCTCGTCCGTCATCGGCTTGAACCCTTCGACCGCCTCCCCGGCATTGACGCCGCCGGCGAGCGCGATCATCGCCGCGGCCGAGCTGCCGCGGCCGCCGATCATCACGCGGCCATTGGCCAGGGAGAGCAGGAACAGCACCCTGCGCGGCTGCGGCAGCGCGGCGCGCTGCGCCTCCAGCGAGGCGAAGCCGGCCTTCACCCGCTCCGCCAGCCGCCGCGCCGGCTCGACCGCACCGACCAGCGCGCCGACCGCCTCGATCTTCGTGACGACGCCCTCCGCGCTCGGATCATCCGGCACGATGGCGAGACGGACGCCCGCCTCGTTGAGCAGGGACAGGGCGTTGGTCGGGCCGGCCCCGGGAATGGCGATGACGAGCGAGGGCCGCAGCGACAGCACGCCCTCGGCCGACAACGCCCGGACATAGCCGATATTGGATTTTGTCTGCAGCGCCTCGGGCGGGAATTGGCTGGTCGAATCGACGCCGACGAGCCGGTCCTGCAGACCGAGCGCGTAGATGATCTCGGTGACCGCACCGCCCGCCGCGACGATCCGGGCCGGGGTCTGGGCGAAGCTGCTGGCGACCAACGCTTCGGGCCGCCACAGGCCGAGCCCGGCGATCGCGGTCAGTGCCAGCGCCGTTCCGATTTCCCGCCGGCTGGCCTGCCGCAAGCGCGGCTGCCGCTCCGGAGCGCCGATCTTCACCATCGCAGTCTTCCCGCCCTGTCATCTAACGTCGATCCAGTTACCACTGCTCTGAAGCTGCTGCAAATATTTCAGTTTTGATTTATTCTAAAGTTAAGTGAGCAAGATCATAGATTTTATAATGTAGATAAAATACGTTCGACTTGACGTGATCTTGCCATATTCCTATGAGGTGACGAGGCGCTCCTCGCAGCGCAGCCAGCCAGCCACGCGCCTTGCGGCGCCAGCCAGCCATTTCCTTGTTCCGGCCTGGGGCTGACACACATGATCACGCATGCCGCGTTCCTGCGCGCTTCCACCTCGCTCGTCGCTTTGGCGGCCGTCATCGCCGCATCCGGTGCCATGGCCCAGGCGCAGCCGCGCCGGCCCGCGGCGCCGACACCGGCGGCGCAGCTGCCGCAACTGGCGCGCCAGGGCGCGCCGGTCTCGCTCGACGAGATCACCGTCACGGCCAGCAAGCAGGAAGAGCGGGCGATCGACGCCCTCGCCTCGGTTTCGGTGATGAGCCGGACCGATCTGCGGGCGCTCGCGCCGCAGCGCCTCGGCAGCGCCGTCAACATGATCCCGGGCGTGGCGACGCAGGAGAACCCGAACGACCCCGCCACCGCGATCAACATTCGCGGCCTTCAGGATTTCGGCCGGGTCGCGGTCACGGTCGACGGGGCGCGGCAGAATTTCCAGCGCTCCGGCCATAATGCGAACGGCTCCTTCTTCCTCGATCCGGCCTTCATCCGCTCCATCGACGTGACGCGCGGTCCCGTCGCCAATGTCTATGGCTCCGGCGCCATCGGCGGCGTCGTCTCCTTCGAGACCGTCGATCCCAGGGACATCCTGCGGCCCGGCGAGCGCGCCGCCGCCGAGATCGGCGCCACCGGCGTGTTCAGCCGCCAGACCGGCTGGTATGGCAACGTGATCGGCGCGGCGCGCCCGACCGATTGGGCGGCGGGGCTGCTCGGCCTCTCCTTCCGCTCGCTCAACGGCTATCGCGACGGCAATGGCAACCGCATCCTCGACAGCGGGCAGGATCTGAAATCGGGCCTCGGCAAGCTGGTGCTGACGCCGGGGGACGGGCATGAGCTGAAGCTCGGCGGCCAGTATCAGCGCTATGATTTCAGCAACGGCCTCGGCACCACCGGCTCGCCGCGCCGCGACAACGAGGTGGTGACGCAGAACTACACCGGCCAGTACAGCTTCTCGCGGCCGGACCTGCCCTGGCTCAATTTGAAGGCCAGCGCCTATTCCACCAAGACCGAAACCGACCAGACGCAGCTCTCTGGAACCGGTGCGGCGCTGGGCGCCAAGCGCTTCTTCGATATCGAGACGAAGGGCGTCGACATCCAGAACACCATGAAGTTCGATCTCGGCGCCGCGGCGCTGAACCTCTCCTATGGCGCCGACTGGTTCGAGGATCGCGTCAGGACCGGGGATCCGGTCGGCAATGGCGACGAGACGACGCCGTCCGGCAAGCGCAGCGTCTATGGCGGCTTCGTGCAGAGCCATGTGAAATACGGCATCGTCGATGTGATCGGCGCCCTGCGCTATGACAGCTACGAGCTGAGCGGCGGCAGGACCTCCTCGGACGGCAACCGCCTCTCGCCGAAGCTGACCATCGGCGTCACGCCGCTGCAGGGGCTGCAGGCCTATGGCACCTATGCCGAGGGCTATCGTGCGCCCTCGATCACCGAGACCCTGGTCGACGGCCTCCACCCCGCGCCCGCCCGCTTCGCCTTCCGTCCCAATCCGAACCTCAAGCCCGAGATCGGCAAGACGCTGGAGGCGGGGCTCAACCTGAAATACGACAATGTCCTGCAGGCCGGCGACCGGTTCCGCGGCAAGGTCGCCGTCTTCCGCAACGAGGTCACCAATTACATCGATGGCGTCTTCGTCGATCCCGGCCGCCCCTGCGGCTCCGGCGGCAATTCCTGCGACGATGCCTTCTACACCTATCAGAACGTCGCCAAGGCGCGGCTGACCGGCGTCGAGGCGGAATTCGCCTATGATGCCGGCCGCTGGTTCGCCAGCATCGCCGGCTCCAGCGTACGCGGCGACAACCGCACCACCGACCAGCCGCTGCAATCGATCTATCCGGACAAGCTGATCCTCGGCGCGGGGCTGCGCCTCTTCGAGGAGAAGCTGACGCTGGGCGGCCGGGTGACCATGGTCGACGAGCAGAAGCGCCTGCCGCGCGCGGCCCTGGCCACGGCGAGCAAGGCCTATGCGCTGGTCGATCTCTATGCCGAATACAAGATCACCCCGGATGCGCGCGCCTTCGTCACGCTCGAAAACGTCGCCGATGTCCGCTACAAGCGCTATCGCGACGGGGGTTACAGCCCCGGCTTCGTCGGCAAGATCGGCTTTTCCACCCGGTTCGGCACATGAGCGCAGAGGCGAAGGCGGCCCATCCCCTGCAGGGAGACTGCGTGGCACCGGTCCTGCCGATGCGCGACGCTTCGGTCACCTCCGCCTTTTATGCGCGCTTCGGCTTCGACGAGGCGCGGCGCTTCGGCGAGCCGGTCGCCTATCTCATCGTCGCGCGCGGCTGGATGGAGCTGCATGTCTTCAGCCATCCCGGCTGCGACCCCGCGAGCTCTGTGGCGGGCGCCTTCATCCGCGTTTCGGATGTCGACCAGTTCACCGCGGGCTTCGCCGATCGCGTGGAGCCCGGCGCCGGCGCGCCGCGCTACCATCCGCCCGAGGACAAGCCCTGGGGCATGCGCCAGGCCGCGCTGGTCGATCCCGACGGGAATCTGATCCAGTTCGGCACGCCGCTGCCATCACTCTAAGCCAGCCCATCAGCCAGCCAGAAAGGACCATCCCATGTTCATCGCCATGAATCGCTTCAAGGTCGTCAAGGGCGAGGAGGCGGCCTTCGAAGCCATCTGGGCCTCGCGCAAGACGCGGCTCGACGAGCTCGAAGGCTATATCGCCTTTCACCTGCTGAAGGGGCCGGAGAAGGCGGATCACACCCTCTACGCCTCGCATACCAGCTGGACCAGCAAGGAGGCCTTCACCGCCTGGACGAAATCCGAGCAGTTCCGCGATTCCCATCGCAATGCCGGCCAGCCGCGCGACCGGCCGCTCTATCTCGGCCATCCCGAATTCGAGGGGTTCGAGACCGTGCTCAGCGAACGCAGCTCCCGCCCGCTCCAGGCGGCCGAGTGAGGGGAGGCGGCATGTCGATCTCGCAGGCGAGCGCGCCGGCCGGCCAGGAACCGCCGGCGCCGATCACGCTGACACCGGAAGGCTCGGCCCGCATCCAGGCGATGCTGGCCGAGAAACCCGACGGTGTCATCGAAGCCATCGCCCGCGAGGTCGGCGTGTCGACACTCGCCGTGCTCGAGGCCGCCCCGGCGAGCCAGCGCAGCGCGATCCCGGCCGCGCATTTCGAGGCGCTCTGGCAGGAGCTCTCGCAATGGGGCAAGGTGCTGTTCATCGTCCACACCCCCGACATCGTGCTGGAATGCACCGGCATCCTGCCGCGCGGCAGCTTCGGCCATGGCTATTACAACATCCATGGCGACAGCCCGATCGGCGGGCACATCAAGGCCGGGAATTGCCGCGCCATCCACCTCGTCGACCGGCTCTTCCATGGCCGCCGCTCCTGCTCGATCCAGTTCTTCAATGGCGCGGGCGAGGCGATGTTCAAGGTCTTCGTCCGGCGCGGACCCGATCGCGAGCTCGATCCGGAGCAGCTCGCCCGCTTCGAGGCGCTCAAGACCGGGGCTCTCGTCCGGACCTGACCGCGGTCACACCGGCGCCCGCCCTGGGATCGTCACGAACGGATCGCGGCCGGGCCGGGCGGAAAGCCGCAAGGCCGGCCGGCCCTGCGCCGTGCCGGCCGCCTCGCCCCATGATGGGCCGATCCGCGACCGTCCGTCGCCACGGGCCCGGCGCCTCAGTCTCTCCGGTTCCCCTGCCCTCCCACGCGCCCTCGCGGATTGACCGGACCCGGGCATCGCGGCTAAGTCATATGCTGGTCAAGGTACTGTTTTGATTTGGATTTATTCAAAACAGCACCGCCCGAGAGCCAGCGCTGATTCCGCATTTCTTGGCGACCGCTCCGGATTCCGACACCCATGACGAACCCTCCTCCCGCCGATCCTGTCACGGCCGATGCGCCCGGTTCCGCGCCGCATGAACCGCCGGTGATCGATGTCCGCAGCCTGCTGGGCGGCGGGCGGGAGATCATCCTGCTGCATCTCGGCGAGCGCTACCGGCTGCGCATCACCGCCCGCGACCGGCTGATCCTGACGAAATAGCGGCCTCGCCAGACCGGCTGCGGCGTGGCAGAAGCGCCGCCGACCGCAGGCGAAGGAGTTGCCATGGGCATCGTGGTTTCCGTGAGTGCCGAGCCGGGCCACGGCTTCAGCAAGACGCCCCGCGCTGCGATCACCCTGCTGCCCGGGCTCGGCGTCGAGGGCGACGCCCATTGCGGAGCCACCGTCCGGCACCGCTCGCGCGTCGCGGCCGACCCGCTGCAGCCCAATCTGCGCCAGCTGCATCTCTTCCCGGCGGAATGGCTCGAGGCGCTCGATGCGCGCGGTTTCGACCTCGCTCCGGGTGGGCTGGGCGAGAATCTGCTGACGCGCGGGCTCGACCTGCTGGCGCTGCCCACCGGCACGCTGCTGCGCTTCTCCCAGGGGCCGCTGGTCGCGGTGACCGGCCTGCGCAACCCCTGCCGGCAGATCGAGGCCTATCGTCAGGGTCTGCTCGCCGCCGTGCTGGATCGCGACGCCGAGGGGGCGGTGGTGCTCAAGGCCGGCATCATGGCCGTTATCCTGGAAGGCGGCGTGATCGCCCCGGGCGACAGCATCGGCCTGAGCCTGCCGCCTGAGCCGCACCGAAAGCTGCAGCGGGTCTGACGCGCCGGGGGCCACGCCTGAAAAAGGCCCGCGCACCGGCGGGCCTCCTTCGCGCGGAGCCGGGGTTCAGTCCGTCGGATAACCCGGCTCGTCGCCACCGTCATTGCGAGCGAAGCGAAGCAACCCAGGAGGTGAGAGGCTCACCCAGCGCCGCTGGGTTGCTTCGCTGCGCTCGCAATGACGGTAGGGAGCGCCAGGGCGCGCGCGGGGAGAGCAGCGGGGTCGAGCGGCTGAAACCGTCGGATAACCGCCGCCGTC
>NZ_LMRT01000009.1:309097-309296 GCF_001426225.1 Allobosea sp. Leaf344
ATTGCGAGCGTAGCGAAGCAACCCAGGGGGTGAGAGGCTCACCCGGCGCCGCTGGGTTGCTTCGCTTGCGCTCGCAATGACGGCGGGGAGCGCCAGGGCGCGCGCAGGGGAGAGCAGCGGGGATGAGCGGTTGAGTCCGTCGGATAACCGCCGCCGTCTTTGCGAGCGAAGCGAAGCAATCCAGGAGGTGAGAGGCTCA
>NZ_LMRT01000009.1:309328-309559 GCF_001426225.1 Allobosea sp. Leaf344
CCCGGCGCCGCTGGGTTGCTTCGCTTGCGCTCGCAATGACGGCAGGGAGCGCCAGGGCGCGCACGGGGGAGAGCAGCGGGGTTGAGCGGCTGAGTCCGCCGAATAACCGCCGCCGTCATTGCGAGCGAAGCGAAGCAACCCAGGAGGTGAGAGGCTCATCCGGCGCCGCTGGGTTGGTTCGCTGCGCTCGCAATGACGGCAGGGGGCGCCAGGGCGCGCGGGGGGGGGGGG
>NZ_LMRT01000009.1:309593-509553 GCF_001426225.1 Allobosea sp. Leaf344
CGTCATTGCGAGCGAAGCGAAGCAACCCAGGGGGTGAGAGGCTCACCCGGCGCCGCTGGGTTGCTTCGCTTAAGCTCGCAATGACGGTGAGGAGCGCCAGGGCGCGCGCGGGGGAGAGCAGCGGGGTTGCGCATCAGCTGGCCGAGCCCTGTCGCGTCGGGATGCCCTGACACCCCGGCGGCCGCGCATGAAAAAGGCCCGCGCGCCGGCGGGCCTCCTCCGCGCGGAGCCGGGGTCGCCCGGCCTCAGATGAAGCTCACATCGGCCGCTTCGGGGCCCTTCTTGCCGGAACGGATGGAGAAGCGCACGCGCTGCCCATCCATCGGCGGCTGCAGGCCGCTGCGGCTGAGCGAGCTGACATGCAGGAAGACGTCGGGCCCGCCGCGATCGGGCGCGATGAAGCCGAAGCCGCGCTCGGTGTTGAAGAATTTCACGGCCCCGTCATAGGGCCCCTCCATCGGGCTGCTGTCGCGGCCGCCGCCGAAGCCGCCGCGGTCGCCGCGATCGGCATAGCCGCCGCCACCATAGCCGCCACCGCCGAAATCATCGCGCGGCGGGCGCGGCGAGAAGGGGCGCGGGGCGCGTTCGCCGCGCGGGGCCGCCTGCTGCGCCGTCGAGGCGTCGATCTCGTGAACCGCGACGACCTGCAGGCCGCGGCGGCCCTCGCCGAGATCGGCGATGATGGTGGCGCCCGGCTGCAGATCCTGCTGGTCGAGCGGTCCGAGGGCGGAGACATGCAGGAAAACGTCGCCGGAGCCATCGGCGGGTGAAGCGAAACCGAACCCCTTCTCGGGGTCGAACCATTTGACCTTGGCTCCGATGTTTTCGTGGGTGACGAAGGGCTGGGCGGCGGGAGGCTTGCGGCGGTCGAACATGGAGCTTCGAAAAATGCAGTGATCGGAGCGGCCAATCTAGCGCAAGCCGAGCCCGGCGTCATCGGGGGCGCGGCAGGAAATTCAGCTGGCGGGCGCCGATTCGCGCGGCTGCGTCGCGAGAAGGAGCCCTACTCCGCGGCGGCCTCGTCGCAGCGGATCATCCGCAGCTTCTTCGGCATGTCGCCGACCGCCGGCACGAACTGCCCCGTCGCGGGATCGAGCAGCATCAGCACGCCGGAGGCGACCGCGAAATAGGCCCCGTGCAGCTGCAGCCGCCCCTTGCTCTCGAGGATGCTGATGCAGGGGAACGTCCTGAGATTTTTGAGCGATTGCAGGATCGAGGCCAGCGCCAGGCGCTCGACGTAATCCTCGAGCATCTCGTTGCGGCCGCGGCCTCCGGTCCGCTCCGCCGCCGGCCCGATCAGGGTGATCCATTTGCCGATGAAGTCGCCGGGCGAGAGCGGCTGCTGCGCATCGTCGGCGAAGGCGCGGATGCCGCCGCAGCGGCCATGGCCCATCACCACGATATGCTCGACCTTGAGCGCCTGCACCGCATATTCCAGCGCCGCCGAGGTGCCGTGCAGCTGGTCGTCCGGCGAGAAGGGCGGGACGAGATTGGCGACGTTGCGCACCACGAACAACTCGCCGGGGCGCGCATCGAAGATCGTCTCGGGCGCGACCCGCGAATCGCAGCAGCCGATCAGCATGATCTTGGGGGTCTGCCCGGTCTCGGCCAGTTCCTGATAGCGCTTCTGCTCGCGCGCGAAACGGTCGTCGAGGAAGGCGCGATAGCCCTCGGTCAACCGGGACGGGAAGGAAGGCGTCGGAGTGTCCATGCGCCTGTCGAACAGGAGCGGAGCGGTTTCGTCAAGTCGGCGGCGCCCCGCGCGCCCGCTCAGTCGCCAGCAGCGCCTCCAGCCGCGCCCCGATCAGCAGGGGATCGCCAGCGACGGCGAGGGTCTTGATCCGCGCGCTGGCGCCCTGCACCAAGGCGATCCGCGAGCGCGGCAGGTCGAGCAGCCGCGACATCAGCTGCAGCAGCGCGGCATTGGCCTCGCCCTCGCTCGGCGCGGCGCGCACCCGCAGCTTCAGCACGCAGCGGCCATCCGCCAGACACTCGACCCCGTCCAGCGCGTCGCGCCCGCCCCGCGGCGTCAGCCTCACCGCGATCCGCACCCCCTCCGCGGAGGCGCTCCAGGGCGAGCTCACCGCGCCCTCTGCGGCTCAGAAGGCGATCGGGTAGAGATAGAGCTGGATGATCCGCTCGATGAAGAAGATCAGCAGCAGCAGGATGATCGGCGAGATGTCGATGCCGCCGAGATTGGGCAGCATGTTGCGGATCGGCCGCAGAACCGGCTCGGTGATCTTGTAGAGGAACTCCCAGACCGAGGCGACGAATTGATTGCCGGTATTGATGACGTTGAAGGCGATCAGCCAGCTCATCACGGCGGAGGCGATCAGCAGCCATGTGTAGATGTTCAGCGCGAGCATCACCACATCGAGAACGGCACGCATCGATCTTCCTCATGTCGCAGCGGGTGGCGCATGACCATCCGGAAAGGCGGGAGTGGCGATCATCGCCCGGCTTCATGACAGGACGCTGAAAGTCCCGCGGCGGCACCGGAAGCGATTGACATCCACGCGACGCACGGCCTAGAAGGCCAGCGCCTTGGGGCTGTAGCTCAGATGGGAGAGCGCTGCAATCGCACTGCAGAGGTCAGGGGTTCGAATCCCCTCAGCTCCACCAAGGCCCTTCCCACACCCTCGCCCCTGCCCCTGCTGCCGCCGCGCCCTCCCTGCCCGTCAGGCCCAGCCTTCCTGGTGGTAGCGCCCGTGGGGCGTCTGCCGGCCCTGCAGGCAGCCGATCGCGACGGCGACATAGCCGATCAGCGGCTGCGGCAGCTGGTCCGGGGGGAAATAGGCGAGGCCGTCGCATTTGTCGGGTTCGAGGATCCGCGGCGTGCCGTCGACCCGGTCCGTGGTGAAGAACAGGTCGATGATCGTCAGGCTGGTGCGGCGATGCATGGCGCAGACCAGGCGCCAGGCGGCGGGATCGACGCATAGCCCGGTCTCCTCGCGCAATTCCCGCGAGGCGGCGGCCAGCGCATCCTCGCCCGCATCGGCATGGCCGGAGGGCAGCCCCCACTGGCCGTCGAGATAGCCGGTGTTGCGGCGGCGCTGCAGCAGGATGCTCTCGCCCGCGCGCAGCAGGCAATAGCAGGCGAGATACGGGGTCTGGCGGGGCGGTTTCATCGCAATCTTGTCGGCCGCGATGGTGACATCAGCATGTCGGCCGCGCGTGATTTTTTGCGCGCCATGCGGTGTGGAGAGGCGCCGGAGCGCCTGCAGGTGCGCAGGCGCTCGCGGCAGCGCTCGGCGCTGCTTCCGCAAAACCCCTGCGCCACGCGCGCGCAATCGCATGGATCCGCGCGCCGCCAAGGTCGGCGCGCCCGGGTCGGGAGCGCCTAATGGTCCAGCTCGCCCATATGCTTCTGCGTATAGAGCTCCAGCCCGATCCGGGTGATCAGTTCGAGCTGCGTCTCGAGGAAGTCGATATGCCCTTCCTCATCCTTCATCAGATTGCGGAAGAGCTCCTCGGACGGGTAGTCATGCACCTCACGGCAATAGGTCGAAGCTTCCTGGTAGAGCGCACGCGCCTCGATCTCGGCCTTGAGATCAGCCTCGATGACCTCCTTGACGTTCTCGCCGATCCGCAGCGCATCGAGCTTCTGCATGTTCGGGAAACCTTCGAGGAACAGGATGCGGTCGACAAAACGGTCGGCATGGACCATCTCTTCGATCGATTCCTTCTTCCAGGTCTTGGCCATGTCCTTCAGGCCCCAATTATCTAGCATCCGGTAATGGAGCCAATACTGGTTGATGGCCGTCAGTTCGGAGCGCAGCCCCCGATTCAAATATTCGATGACTTTCTTGTCGCCCTTCATCGGGGTCGCTCCCAGCTAGTTTAGAATGATCCTAAGCTAGTGGGGGTCGAACCGAAAGGGAAGAGGGAATCTCGCTGTTCCCGACAAAAATGACGCAAGGTCAGGCGGCGATGTTCTGCTCGCTATCCAGCCCCTCCATCATCACGCCGATCTGCACATGGACGGCGCAGGCGATGTCGCGGCTGGCGCAGGATGCGCAATGGCTGGCGCAGGCGGCGCGGGCCTCCGCCAGGATGGCGCGAACCTGCTGGGCGCAGCGCCCGCAATCGGGGCTGCAGCCCAGGCAGCCATAGACTTCCCCCGCCGTCGAAGGCCCGGAGCCGTCCGGGGCGATCGTGCCCCTGATCTGGCTGCAGGACAGAACATTGCAGGAGCAGACGATCACGCGTGCTGCCCCCCGGCGACCTTCTTGACGACCTCCCCGCCATCCGCGCGGCGCAGGCGCACGATCACCTCGACCGAGGCGATCACCATCCCCTCCGGCGCCTCCGGCAGCCCCGCCACCTGGATGGTCGAGCCCGGGATGTCGACGACGGATTCATCATCCTCATTGTAGAAATGATGATGCTCCGAGACATTGGTGTCGAAGAAGGTCTTGGGGCCGGAGACCGAGACCTGGCGCAGCAGCCCGGCCTCGGAAAACTGGCGCAGCGTGTTGTAGACGGTGGCCAGCGAAAGCGGCTCGCGAGCGCGCAGCGCCTCTTCATACAGCATTTCGGCGCTGACATGCCGGTCGCCCTTGGCGAAGAGCAGCCAGCCCAGCGCCATGCGCTGCCGCGTCGGCCGCAGCCCCGCCAGCCGCAGCCGGGTCCGCACCGCGCTGATCGGGCAGGAGGACGGGCTCTTCTGCGGCCAGGGGATGTGGTCCGCGGGGGTGACGGCTCGGCTGAAGTCCTTGATGGACGAAACGGTCATTGCAAGCGCCTTCCAACTAGCTCCGGTGACCCGGCCCGTAGTTTAGAAAACATCTAAACTACTGATATTGCTATCATAATTGCCCCAAAGCCCGGGATGAGTCAATCGCTCCCGCCGAGCGCGGGCCGAGGGGGACGCCATGCCGCAGGCGCATCGCGCGGCGCATGGCTCGCTCCCGACCCCGCAGGAATGCGAGGGATCGCTGGTATCTCAGGGGCGGGACCGGTCGTCGAGGCCGGTCAATCCGCGTGGACGCCCAGCGCCATCCGCGCCCGGACGCGCTCGCGATGCGCGATATAGAGCCCCGACGCGGCGATCACGACGGCGCCGACCACGACCCAGACATCCGGCAGCACCGAGAAAAGGATGAAGCCGAACAGCGACGCGAAGAGCAACTGCGCATAGGAGAAGGGCGCCAGCACCGAGGCGTCGGCATAGCGGAAGGCGGCGATCACCATCCAGTGACCGATCGTCGAGAAGACCCCGATCAGGATCCCCAGCATCACGGTCTGGCCGGTCAGCGCCTGCCAGGACAGCGGCTGCAGCAGGCTGACGATGACGAGCCCGATCAGCGCGGAATAGGTCAGCGTGGTCAGCGGGCTCTCGGTGTTGCTCATCAGCCGGGTGACGATCAGCCCGCAGGCCCAGGCCAGCGCCGAGGCCACGGGCAGCAGCGAGGCCGGCTGGAAGGCCGCGCCGCCCGGCCTGACCACGATCAGCACGCCGGCGAGCCCGACCAGCGTCGCGGTCCAGCGCCGCCAGCCCACCTTCTCGCCGAGCAGCGGGATCGACAGGGCCGTGACGAAGAGCGGCGTGACGAAGCTCGTCGCCACCGCATCGGCGATCGGCAGGTATTTCAGCGACATCACGAACAGGATCGAGGCCATCGCCACGCACAGCCCGCGCAAGAACTGCAGCACCGGGCGGCTCGTCCGCAACCGCGCCAGCCCGCCGGCCCGCCAGACCAGCAGCAGCATGATCACGGCGAAGGACACATAGCGCAGCCAGGTGATCTGCAGCGCGGGGACGTGCCCGGCCAGGAATTTCGAGGTGATGTCGGCGGTCGACAGGAAGATGGTGGAGAGCAGGGTCAGCCCGATCCCGCGCAGCGGCGCATCCCGCCGCAGCGACGCCGGCAAAGCATCGCGGGGTGTGTCGGGAGGCATGGTTGGATCGGGACGGATCAGATCTGGCAAGCGACCGCTACGGCTGGAGATGCGGGCGAGCTTAATCGATAACCGCCGAACCCGTCGCGCAAAACCGGAACGGCCCGCATGCAGCGATCGTCGATGGCACGATCGATGCGGGCGGGCCGCGCCGTAGCGCCGGCGGCGGGGAGCTCGGTTCTGGGCTCCGCCGCTTCGCCGGCTTCAGAGGCGTCGAAGCGGGCGAAAGCCCGCCGGTCACGGGCCGATCAGGCGGCCTGCTTGCGCGGCTGGATCAGCTTGCGGTTCATCAGAACCTCCGCGATCTGCACGGCGTTCAGCGCCGCGCCCTTGCGCAGATTGTCGGAGACGCACCAGAAGGCGAGGCCGTTCTCCACCGTGTTGTCCTCGCGGATGCGCGAGATATAGGTCGCGTCCTCGCCGGCCGCTTCATGCGGGGTGATGTAGCCGCCGGGCTCGTGCTTGTCGACGACCAGGATCCCGGGCGCCGCACGCAGCACCTCGCGCGCCTCCTCGACGGTCACCGGCTTCTCGCATTCGATGTTGACGCTCTCGGAATGGCCGATGAAGACCGGCACGCGCACGCAGGTCGCGGTCAGCTTGATCTTCGGATCCAGGATCTTCTTGGTCTCCGCCATCATCTTCCATTCTTCCTTGGTGAACCCGTCCTCCATGAAGACGTCGATATGCGGGATCAGGTTGAAGGAGATGCGCTTGGGGAACTTCTTGGTGACGATCTCGCCGGCCGAGAAGACCGAGCGGGTCTGGTTGAACAGCTCGTCCATCCCGTCCTTGCCGGCGCCGGAGACCGATTGATAGGTCGAGACGACCACGCGCTTGACGCCGAAGCGGTCATGCAGCGGCTTCAGCGCCACCACCAGCTGCGCGGTCGAGCAATTCGGATTGGCGATGATGTTCATCTTGCTGAAGCCGGCAGCGGCGGCGGCATTCACCTCGGGCACGATCAGCGGCACGTCGGGATGCATCCGCCAGGCCGAGGAATTATCGATGACGACGGCGCCCTGCTGGCCGATGCGGGGCGACCATTCCTTGGAAATCTCGCCGCCGGCCGACATCAGGCAGATATCGGTGTCCGAGAAATCATAATGCTCGAGCGCCTTGCACTTCAGCGTCCTGTCGCCGAAGGACACCTCGGTGCCGATCGAGCGCGAGGACGCCAGCGCCACGACTTCGCTGACCGGGAAGGCGCGCTCCGCCAGGATATCGAGCATCTCGCGGCCCACATTTCCCGTGGCGCCGACAATCGCGACCTTGAAGCCCATGATCATGTTCCTTTGGATAGCCGGTTGGTCTCCCCCGGGGCGCCTGCCGCCTCACTGGGAGAGGCGGTCCGGCATCAGCCCCCGCCGGGGGGGAGGGCCCGGAACCGAGGCGACAGCGTCAGCGCGGCGTCCGGACGGTGCCGGTCGCCGTTTTGGTCGTGCGTTTCGTCGTCAGACCGAAGATCACAGGGCCAATTCCCGCAGGGCTGGGAGCAGTCGCGCCGAAAGACTGCCGCAGGGCCATCTTTCGTCCCCCTCAGAACACCCAAGCCGGGAAAAAGTCAATCTCCCGCCGCCCGGCGCCGCCGTTAACCCTGCCTGATTACCGGCGATTCACGCTGTCTCGCGATTGGCTGCGCCCGGTAACCGGACAGGAGCCTCCCCGCCCGAGACTGCCGCCCGAGGCACCCCCTCCCGAGCGACCGGGGGCGCCATGCGGGAAAGCGAAGTGTCCGAGCCTGTCATCTCCCCTCTGCTGGCGCGCCTGCGCCTCGGCCTCGAGCCCACCCTCCCCGTTTTGGCCACGGCCGCGGCCGCGCTGCTGCGGCGCCTCGGGCAGGCCGGCCTCGTCGTGCTGCGGCTCGACTGGATCGGCTTGCTGATCCGCGCCGCCGATGCCGTCGAGCACGGGCTGGCCGGCGCTTTGCGGCTGGTGCGCCAGCTCTGCCGCAACCGGCTCGTCGGGCTCGGCGGCAATCTCGCCTGGCGTGGCCTCGCGGCGCTGACCGGGATCGGGCTGGCGACCTGGCTCGCCGCCTCGGTCTCCGGCGGCACCGAGGACACGATGCTCGCCGGCGCGATCGTCGAGGAGCCGGCGGCGCGCCCGCTCCGCGACGTGCGGCTTGAGCCGCGTCCCGCCACCGCCGGCGAGAGCTGGATCAGAATCCCGCGTCCGGTGCCGATGTTCGGGCTGGACTCGCCGGAATTCGACGGGCTCCCGGCGCGGATCGAAGCCTATCAGAGCGGCGATGGCCGCCAGCGCCAGGACCGGCTCGATGTCGGCGGCTTCGAGGAACCCGGGCCGCATCTCCATCTGCGCCTGCAGCCTGACCATGAGGGCGCCGGAGCGGCCCTGCAGCCCTTCGTCATCGGCCTGGTGCGGGAGGCGGCCGGGCGCGGGCTCTCCGTCCGCCGCAGCAGTCTCGCCACCGGGCTTGCCACCCGGTTCGGTTCGGTCGAGACGGCGGATGTGACCCTCGCCGGGGAGAGCGAGGGCCGCGCCTGCATCGCCTTCCGCAAACAGGCCGACGGCGTCCCGCTCGCGCTCAGCGGCTGGTGGTGCGGAACCGCGGCGCGGCCGGCCGACCGGCAGCAGCTCACCTGCCTGATCGACAGGATCGATCTGCGCAGCGCCGGCGAGGACCTGGTGCTGCGCGCCGCCTTCGCCCGCACCGAACTCAAGCGCAATGCCGCCTGCGCACCGACCAGGCTCTCCGCCGCCGGCCGCAAGACCTCCTGGCTCGATCCGGCCGGCTCCGCGCCGCCGCTGCGCACCCGCACCGCCGTCGCGACCGAGCGAAATCCGGCGCCGCGCCCGTGATCGTCACTTGCCAGTGAACGTCACTTGCCAGTGAACCGGAGGGCTGCTCAATTCGTTAACTGCGTGGGACTATGCTGAAGACCTCGCACTGTCGCATTCGTCGCTGCTCCGGAGACCCTCCATGCGTTCGCTCACGCGCCTCGCCGCCTTCCTCGCCCTGACGGCCGCGGCATCGACGGTCGCCATCGCTACGGCCGAAGCGCAGAGCCGCAAGGGGCCGCTGCGCGTCACGGTGCAGAAGCGCAGCTATTTCGACGCGGGCAATGTCGTGGCGGTCGGCTCGCTCAGCCGCTACGTCACGCAGCATGTCGTCGCCAGCCCCGTCTATGCCAGCACCGGCGAGTTCTATGGCGAGGGCACCCTGCCCGGCCGCTTCGCCAGCGGGCCGAACCCCTTCGCCGGCACCTTCGCCACGCCGCGCTTCTGAGCGGCCCGCAGCTCAGGGCAGCGCCTTGAGGTGCCGCACCGGCCGGCCGGGCGCCGCCGCCTGCGCCGCATGGACGATCGCGTTCGCATCGATCCCGAAATGCCGGTAGAGATCGGCGACCGTGCCGGTCTGGCCGAAATGCTCGACACCCAGCGCCTTCTGGCGATGGCCATGCACGCTGCCGAGCCAGGCCAGCGTCGCCGGATGGCCGTCGATCACCGAGACGATCCCGCAATCGCGTGACAGCGGCCCCAGCAGCCGCTCGACATGGCTCGTCGCGTCGTGCTGGCCGCGCTGCCGAGCCCGCTCCGCCGCCTGCCAGCCGGCATTGAGCCGGTCTGCCGAGGTGATGGCGAGCAGCCCGACATCGCGCCGGTCCTCGGCCAGCAGGCCCACCGCCGCGATCGCCTCAGGCGCTACCGCCCCGCTATAGGCGATGACGACGCTGGCATTGGGCCCGGGCCGGCGCAGCCAATAGGCGCCGTCGATGATCTCCTTTTCCAGCTCCGGCGTCATCTCCCGCTTCGGCTGCTCGAGCTGGCGCGTCGACAGCCGCAGATAGACCGAGCCGCCGGTCTCGTCGCGCAGCCAGCTCGTCTCGGCGGGATCCATGATCTGCGCCTCGCTCTCGCCATGGCGCTGCATATAGGCGAAGGACCAGCGCATCATCACCGCGAGCTCGTCGACGAAGGCCGGCTCGAAGGCGCACAGCCCGTCCTGGCTCATGCCGATCAGCGGCGTTGCGATCGATTGATGCGCCCCGCCCTCGGGCGCCAGCGTCACCCCCGATGGCGTCGCCACCACCATGAAGCGCGCATCCTGGTAGCAGGCATAGTTCAGCGCATCGAGCCCGCGCGAGATGAAGGGGTCGTACAGCGTCCCGATCGGGATCAGCCGCTCGCCGAAGATCTCATGCGACAGGCCCAGCGCCGACAGGGTGATGAACAGGTTCATCTCGGCGATCCCGAGCTCGATATGCTGCCCCTGCGGCGAGAACTCCCATTTCTGCATCGAGGGGATGCGCTCGTCCTTGAAGGTGTCGGCCATCGAGGCGCGCGCGAACAGGCCGCGGCGATTGACCCAGGGGCCGAGATTGGTCGACACCGTCACGTCCGGCGCGGTGGTGACGATCCGGTCGGCCAGCGGCCCGCCCCGCTTGGCGATCTCGTCCAGCACCTTACCGAAGCCCATCTGCGTCGACATCACCGGCTGGATGCCGGCCTCCAGCCGCTCGGGCACGGGCAGCGTCGCGGCAGACATCCGCCGCCGTCCGCGGGCGAAGAACGGGACTTCGGCCAGGAATGTGCGCAACTGGCTTTCCGGCAGCTCGAGCCCCTCGAACAGATCCCATTCATGGCCGGGGCGGATGCGGTTGGCGGCGCGGAAGCCCTCCATCTGCTCCTTCGTCATCAGCCCGGCATGATTGTCCTTGTGCCCCGCCAGCGGCAGGCCGAACCCCTTGACGGTATAGGCGAGGAAGCAGACCGGCCGGTCGTGGTCGATGGATTCGAAGGCCTCCAGGATGCTCGGCAGGTCATGCCCGCCGAGATTGCACATCAGCCGCGACAGCTCCGCATCGGAGCGCGCCTCGATCAGCTGCGTGACCGGGCCCTGATCGCCGAGATCATCCATCAGGCGCCGGCGCCAGGCGGTGCCGCCCTGGAAGGTCAAGGCGGAGTAGAGCTGGTTCGGGCAGGCGTCGATCCAGGCCTTGAGCCGCTGCCCGCCCGGTTCGCGGAAGGCTGCCTGCTGCAGCGAGCCATATTTCAGCGTGACCACGTCCCAGCCGAAATTGCGGAACATCTGCTCGAAACGGTCATAGAGCCCTTCGCGGATGACGGCATCGAGCGATTGGCGGTTGTAGTCGATCACCCACCAGGTGTTGCGCAGCCCGTGCTTCCAGCCCTCCATCAGGGCCTCGAAGATATTGCCCTCGTCGAGCTCGGCATCGCCGATCAGCGCGACCATCCGGCCTTCCGGCCGCTCCGCCGCCCAGCCATGGGCCTTCACGTAATCCTGCACCAGTGAGGAAAACAGCGTCTGGGCCACGCCCAGCCCGACCGAGCCGGTCGAGAAATCGACGTCGTCGATGTCCTTGGTGCGCGAGGGATAGCTCTGCGCGCCCTTGTAGCCGCGGAAATTCTCGAGCTTCTCGCGGGTCTGCAGCCCCATGAGATAGTTGATCGCGTGGAAGATCGGCGAGGCGTGCGGCTTCACCGCGACCCGGTCCTGCGGCTTCAGCGCCGCCATGTAGAGCGCCGTCATGATCGTCGCGAGCGAGGCCGACGAGGCCTGATGGCCGCCGACCTTCATCCCGTCCTCGTTGCCGCGCAGATGATTGGCGTTGTGGATGGTCCAGGAGGCGAGCCACAGGATCTTCTTCTCGAGCTCGGCGAGAACGGGGAGGCGCGGATCGGTCATCATGTCACTCTCGGGCTGGTCCGCCCCAATCAAGCATGCCGGCCACGCTGTTGGCAGCCAAAGATCGGGCTCGCCGCTTCACCGATTGGTGTTTTCCGCTAAGATGGCCGGGGAGCGTGCCGAATTATGCCAGAACACCGCCTAGACGAGATCGACCGCCGCCTGCTGCAGGCCCTGCAGGCCGATGGCCGGATGAGCATTCAGGATCTGGCCGCGCGGGTCGGTCTCTCCCCCTCGCCCTGTGCGCGGCGCGTCCGGCTGCTGGAAGATGCCGGCGTGATCAAGGGTTACGCCGCCGTGGTCGACCAGGACAAGCTCGGCCTGCCCGTCTCCGTTTTCGCCTCGATCAAGCTGGAACGGCAGCGCGAGGAGGAGCTCGACCGTTTCGCCGCCGCCGTGACGCGCTGGCCCGAGGTCGCCGATTGCTTCCTGATGACCGGCCCCCGCGACTATCTGCTGCGCATCATCGTCAGCGACCTCGCCGCCTATGAGCGCTTCCTGAAGGACAAGCTGACGCGGCTGGAGAATGTCGCCTCGATCGAATCGAGCTTCGCGCTCGGCCAGGTCAAGCGCTCCTTCTCGATCCCGGTTGACGGCACACGCACCTGACCCACAGACGAATCAGGTCTCCGGATGCGGACTCATAGTCCAGATGGACTAGTCCGCAAGCTTCAGCTGCCTAGGTCATCACGGCAACACTGCAAATAATAATGTAAAAACTGAACGCATCTTGCTCAATCGACAAGATCCGTTTTCGCAATTTACCGTTTGTTGTTCTGATCGGCGCCATTTCAAACATGACATGGCTGCGTATCGTCGCGCCTCTGATCTCCGCCTCGGATTGGATCGATGCAACCTGTTGCAGTTCCCCTCGTCGCCACCGCTCCCGCCGGCGGGACGCCTGCCGGCCCGGCTACGCGGACCCGCTCATGAGCGGAGCGACCCTGCATCGCTGGATGCCGGCTCTGCTCTGCGGCCTCGGCCTCGGTGCGCTGGGGCTGATGCCGGCCGGCTGGCTCGAGGGTCTCGGCCGGGCGCCGCTCGCCGCCTGCCTGATAGCGGCCGCCCTGGCGGGCGCTCTGCTGCAGCAGCGGCAGCGTCGCGACGCCGCTCTGGCGGAGCTGGCGCGATGCCTCGAACAGGATGACGAGGCCGGGCTGCTCCGGGCCCGGGCAGGCCTGAAGCAGGATCGAGACATCAGCCGGCTCGCGCTGGCGCTGCGCATCCAGCCCGTCGCACCGCCCCCCGCGCCCGCCGCGGCCGGATCGACGCTGCTCCAGCTGGCCTGCGATCTCGACGGCCGGATCGGCGAGGAGGTCGCGCAGCTGGCGCTGGCGACGCGGGAGCTCGAGCTGAACACCGCCGTGGTCACCGAATCGATCCAGACCGCCCAGATCGATTCGCAGAGGCTCAATCAGACCGCCCAGGCGGCGGCCGATCGCGCCCAGACCGTCGCCGAGGCGACCGAGCGGCTGGTCTCGGAGCTCGCCACCGTCGACCGGCATTCCCACCAATCCGCCGAGGTCGCCCGGCAGGCCGCGAGCAATGCGGCCAGCACCAACCAGACCATCGCCAATCTGACTTCGGCCTCCCAGGCGATCAGCGACATTCTCGACGCGATCGGCGAGATTGCCCGGCAGACCAACCTCCTCGCGCTGAACGCCACGATCGAGGCCGCGCGCGCCGGAGAGGCCGGGCGTGGCTTCGCCGTGGTCGCCACCGAGGTGAAAGCGCTCTCGACCCAGACCAGCAAGGCGACGCAGGATGCGCGCGCGCAGATCCTGGCGATGCAGGCCGCCAGCCGCGAGGCCGTCGAGGCCGTCGCGGTCATCGCCGACTCCGTCGGCGAATTGAGCGGGCTGGCGGCCTCGGTCGGCTCCGCCATCTCAGGGCAGAAGCAGCTGACCCTCGGGATCGCCGAGAAGGTCGTCCACGCCGCCGGCGGCTTCAAGGAGGTGGCGGGCCAGCTGCATCGCCTCAACGAGAGCAATGACCGCGCCGTCGAGGCGGCTGCCGGTGCGCTGGACGTGGCCCGCGACGTCGCCGGCAAGGCCGTCGGCATCCAGGGCGCGATCGGCCGCTTCCTGCTCGATCCCGCCGGGGATGCCGGCCGCGACCGGGCCTGACCCCCCTGCCGGCCGCCGGGGCGCTCAGCCCAGGGCGCCGCGCGCCGCCACCGGCCAGAGCGCCTCGACATGGGCGTCCGGCCCATGCATGCCGCGGACGCAGACATACCAATCATGAAGATTGACCGTCGGGTCGCAATGGCCCGGCACCAGCAGCACATGCTCGCCACGATGCGGCAAGGCGGCGGGATCGCCGGTCAGCACGCCATGCTCGTCGGATGGCTTGGTATAGACCGCGCCCTCGCGCCGGAACGGAATCGGCAGCCCGGAATCGATCGCCGCCGCCTTGTGCCCGGCATCGACGATGGCACGATCGGGCACGGGCTTGCTCATCACACCGGCCAGGATGAACAACGCGTGCTCGAAGCTGCGGAAGGGCTCGCCATTGGCCTGCCGGTTCCGGGCGTAATCGGCATCCATGAAGATGTAGGATCCGGCCTGGATCTCGTTCCAGATGCCCGATTGCGTCTCGATCTCGAAGGTGCCGGTGCCGGCGCCGCTGACGAACTCGCAATTCAGCCCGGCCTGCGCCAGGCGATCGACCGTGTTGCGCGCGCTCAGCCCGGCACGCTCGATCGCCTCGCTGCGCTCGTCGATGGAGCGCATATGCTGCGCCGTGCCGTGATAGGCCTGGATGCCCTTGAAGCGCAGCGTGTTGCTGCGCGCCACCGCCTCGGCCAGCCGCACCGCGGCCTCGCCCGGTGCCACGCCGCAGCGCCGGCCGCCGACATCGATCTCCACGAGCACGTCGAGGATGACGTCGTTGCGGGCGGCCGCCTCGGCCGCCTCGCGCACCCCGTCGGGATGGTCGACGCAGAGCCCGATCCGCGCCTCGCGCGCCAGCCTGGCCAGCCGGTCGAGCTTCGCGGCGCCCGCGATCTCGTTGGAGACCAGCACATCGGTGACGCCGCCCGCCACCAGCACCTCCGCCTCCGAAACCTTCTGGCAGCATTGCCCGACGGCGCCATGGGCGATCTGCCGCAAGGCGATCTCCGGGCTCTTATGCGTCTTGGCATGCGGGCGCAGCCTGACCCCATGCGCCTGGGTGAAGGCGGCCATGGCGACGAGATTGCGCTCGAAGGCATCGAGGTCGAGAACGAGAGCCGGCGTGTCGATCTCATGGAAACTCTGGCCGATCTGGGCCGGCGGGGGCATGGGCATGGGCAAGGGCACTCTGCTGAATCGGAACGGCGCCTATCGGACGCCAGCTTCGTGTCGCGAGCAAGACCTGAGTGGCCGCCGTTCCTCACTCGCCCCCCTCGCCACTCGCCCCTCGCCACTCGCCGATTGTCATGATACGCCCCGCGCCATGAAGATCGGCCGCGTTTCCGACGACACTTTCGCGCTTTTCGCCCGCGTCTGGCGCGAGCAGGTCCGGCGATACCTGCCGCAGATGGCGATGATCCTCGGCCTCGTCGTCGTCATCGCCGCCACGACGAGCTTCTATCCGCTGCTGATCAAGGCCGCCTTCGACGCCTTCGCCGACCCCGCCACGGCGGAAGCGACCGGTTTCGTGCGGCGGATGGAGCGGCTGGTCTCGAAATCGATCGGCATCGAGATCGGCGTCGTCAACGCCGTCGCGGTGGTGGTGGTGATCGTCACCGCGATCAAGGGGTTTTCGCTGCTGACCCAGACGGTGATGACCAACAGCGTCGTCAGCCGCATCGAGGCGGATATGCAGACGGCGCTCTATGCGCATCTGATCGACGCCGATCTCGGCCAGCTGCAGCGCGAGAACCCCGCCTCCCTGACCCAGCGCTTCACCACCGACTTCACCTTCGTCAAGGAGGCGCTGACGCGGCTGATCAACATCGCGGTCCGCGACGTCATGACCGCCATCGCGCTGGTCGGCGCCATGCTCTGGATCGACTGGCAGATGACGCTGGTGGTGCTGCTGATCGCGCCCATCGTCGCCCAGCCGATCGGCCGCATCGGCAAGAAGCTGCGTCGCATGGCGATGTCGCAACAGGAGCAGACCGGGCTGATGGCGAGCCTGGTGACGGAGAGCCTGCAGGGCGCCCGCGCCGCCAAGACCGATTCGCTCGAGCCCTATCTGAAGGCGCGCGCCGCCACGGCCTTCGAGACGATCCGCGGCCTCAAGATGAAGGCGGCCAATGCCCGCGGCCGGCTCGATCCGCTGCTGGAGATCGGCGGCGGCATGGCGGTGGCCGGCGTGCTGGCCGCGATCGGCGTGCGCATCACCTCGGGCGGCTCGACCGTCGGCGATTTCACCGGCTATGTTTCGGCGCTGCTGCTGGCGGCGCAGCCTATGCGGTCGCTCGGCAATCTCAACGCCATCGTGCAGGAGGCGGGCGCCTCGCTGAAGCGCTATTACGCCCTGCTCGACGAGCAGCCGACGATCGTCGAGAAGCCGGGGGCCGCGCCGCTGCGGGTGGGGGCGGGCGAGGTCGCCTTCCGGGCCCTGCGCTTCCGCTACCGCGACGATTCCCGCGCGCTCGAAGGCATCGATCTGGTCGCGGAAGGCGGCAAGATGACCGCGCTCGTCGGCCGCTCGGGCTCCGGCAAATCGACCCTGCTCGCGCTGGTGCCGCGGCTCTACGATCCGAGCGCCGGGCGTATCGAGATCGACGGGCAGGATCTGCGCGAGGTCACCCTGGCCAGTCTGCGCAGCCAGATCGGCGTCGTCAGCCAGGATGTCGTGCTGTTCGACGATACGATCCGGGCCAATATCCTGTTCGGCCGCCCCTCCGCCAGCGAGGCCGAGATCATCGCCGCGGCGCAGGACGCGGCCGCGCATGATTTCATCATGGCGATGCCGCGCGGCTATGATTCCCCCGTCGGCGAACGCGGCTCGCAGCTCTCCGGCGGTGAGCGCCAGCGCATCGCCATCGCCCGCGCCATCCTCAAGGACGCCCCGATCCTGCTGCTCGACGAGGCGACGAGCGCGCTCGACACGGAATCGGAGCGGCTGGTGCAGCAGGCCCTGTCCCGGCTGATGAAGAACCGCACCACCCTCGTCATCGCCCACCGCCTCTCCACCGTGCGCGAGGCGGATCTGATCGTCGTGCTCGACGAGGGCAAGGTGGTCGAGACCGGCAGCCACGACCAGCTGATCGCTCGCGACGGCGCCTATGCCAGGCTTCACCGGCTGCAATTCGTCGAGGGTTGAGCGCCGCGGGGCATGCGCAGCATGCCGGCGCTGAAACGGCCATGACTTGACGACTCATATCTGAAACATCAGTCTCGATGGCGGAACTCTCAGCGGGAGCCTGCACGTGATCACGGCAGCCCAGATGCGCGCCGCCCGCGCCCTGCTCGGCATTGACCAGAAGACGCTGGCGCGGCTGGCCGGGGTCTCCGTGCCGACGATCCAGCGCATGGAGGCCAGCGACGGCCATGTCCGCGGCATCGTCGACAGCCTGATGAAGGTCGTCGAGGCGCTGGACCTGGCCGGGATCGAGCTGATCGGCGAAGGGATGGCGAGCACGCAGGGCGGGCGCGGTGTCCGGCTGCGCGAGCGGGCCGGACCGGGATCGGCCGGGGCGCCGGTGGAGCCGGCGCGATGAGCCGCGGCCGGCTGCATCGCCGCATCAGGGTGCTGCGCTCGGCCGTCGCCCATCGCCGCAGCGCCACGACCGATCTGATCCTAGGCACCATGCTGGCCTTCGTCGCCGGCGCGATCAATGCCGGCGGCTTTCTCGCCGTCGGCGAGTACACCTCGCACATGACCGGCGTCGTCTCCGCCATCGCCGATAATCTCGCTCTGGGGGCGCTGGGGCTGGTCGGCGGCGGGCTGGTGGCGCTGGTGAGCTTCACCGCCGGCTCCGCCTGCTCGGCTCTGCTGATCAATTGGGGCCGGCGCAATGCGCGCACGCGGCAATACGCCTATCCGATCGCGCTGGAAGCGCTGCTGCTGCTGGCCTTCGGCGCGCTCGGCTCCGCCAGCCGGCAATGGCCGGCGCTGATGGCGCTGGCGGCGCCGCTGCTCTGCTTCATCATGGGGCTGCAGAACGCCACCATCACCAAGATTTCCGGGGCGCGCATGCGCACCACCCATCTCACCGGCATGGTCACCGATATCGGGATCGAGCTCGGCAAGCTGCTCTACCGCAATCGCCCGGACGAGCCCGAGCGGACGAAGGTGCGGGCGGACCGCGCCAAGCTCGCCATCCTGCTGCGGGTGGTCGGCATGTTCTTCGTCGGCGGCGTCAGCGGCGCGCTCGGCTTCGGCCAGCTCGGCTATGTCTTCTGCCTGCCGCTGTCGCTGCTGCTGCTCGCCTTCGCGCTGTCGCGCTTCGCGAAGCGCGGCCCGCTGCGCCCGGAGGCCGAAACCCCCGCCTGACGCCGCGGGATCAGGGCCGCCAGCCGGCCTCCTCGATCGGAGCGTTCTGCGCCGTCTCCTCGGCCCGCGCGGCATCGACGACCTTGAACAGCGCCCGCAGCGCCTCCTCCACGCCGAGGCCGGAAGCGGAGGACAGCACGATCGGCGTACGCTTGGCGGCGCGTTTCAGCCTTGCCACCTGCTCCTTCAGCAGCTCCGGCGACAGCGCATCCGCCTTCGACAGCGCCACGATCTCGGGCTTTTCGTCGAGGCCTTCGCCATAGGCGGCCAGCTCGTTGCGCACGGTCTTGTAGGCCTTGCCGGCATGCTCGCTGGTGCCCTCGACGAGGTGGAGCAGCACGCGGCAGCGCTCGACATGGCCGAGGAAGCGGTCGCCCAGCCCATGCCCCTCATGGGCGCCCTCGATCAGCCCCGGAATATCCGCCAGCACCATTTCGCGCCCATCGACGCGCACCACGCCGAGGCCGGGATGCAGTGTGGTGAAGGGATAATCCGCGATCTTGGGCTTGGCCGCCGTCACCGTGGCGAGGAAGGTCGATTTGCCGGCATTGGGCAGGCCGATCAGCCCGGCATCGGCGATCAGCTTCAGCCGCAGCCAGACCCAGCGCTCCTCGCCCGGCAGGCCGGGATTGGCATGGCGCGGCGCCTGGTTGGTGGAGGTCTTGAAATAGGCGTTGCCGAAGCCGCCATTGCCGCCCTTGCACAAGACGAAGCGCTGCCCGGGCTCGGTGAGATCGGCGATCAGGGTCTCGCCATCCTCGTCGAAGACCTGCGTTCCGGGCGGCACCTTCAGCACCGCCGGCGCGCCATTGGCGCCGTGACGGTCGGCGCCCATGCCATGGCCGCCGATCTTCGCCTTGAAATGCTGCTGGAAGCGGAAGTCGATCAGCGTGTTGAGGCCCTGCACGCATTCGATCACGACATCGCCGCCGCGCCCGCCATCGCCGCCGTTCGGGCCACCGAACTCGATGAATTTTTCGCGCCGGAAGGAGACGCAGCCCGCGCCGCCATCACCCGCCTTCACATAGATCTTCGCCTGGTCGAGAAATTTCATAGCGCCTCAGTAGGCCCACAGCTCGGTCAGGGCAATGGAGATGGGCATGACGCGGCGCGGGGCCAAGCCCGTGCCGTGCCGGGGGCCTGGAATCCCGACGGATTGCGAGCGCCGCCGGCCGAAGACCGAGCCGGCGGCTCAGTCGCGCTTGGCGGTTGCCGTCGCGCCGGGATCGACGCGGAAGCTCGAGGCTTCGATGACGGCCGTCCCGACCATCGTCTTCACCGAGATCCGCACCGGCACCATCAGATTCGTGCCCGCCACCGGCGCGAGCCAGGTGTTGATGTCGCGGTTCTCGGCCATGAATTTGGTGCTCGGCCGCAGCGCCCGGTGGCCGGCGATCGGCACATAGCGCGCCTGGCAGATCGCGACCGGCCCGCTATATCCGTCGATCTGGACGTCGCGCGTCCCGGAATAGCTCAGCTTGATGTCGTAGCGCGCCGCGCCGTCGAAGATCGGCAAAGTGCGGTTGCAGGCCGCGGCCGAACCGCCCTTGCCGCTGACCGGCATCAGGAAGGCGCTCAGCGGGTCCAGCACATTGCGCCGGTGCCCGTCGTTCAGCGGCACGCGATCAGGCTTGGCGTCGATCGGCGGGGCGATGTCGAGCGCGGCCACCCGGCCGCTGTCCAAGGCCATGCGCACGGTGCGGCTTTCGCTGGAATTGGCCGAGCTGACGGCGAAGGTCGCCGGGGTCGGCTTGCCGCTCTCGAGATTGCCGGTGGCGCTGCCGGAGCCGCGCCCGCCTGTCAGCCCGCCGACCAGCCCGGTCAGCTTGGCGGCGACGTCGAGCTTATAGGCGCTGCCTTCGATCCCGCCCGACAGCGTCGCCGTGCCCAGCGTCAGCCCCAGCAGCGTGACATCATATTTGGCGTCGAGCGAGGCGGCCGAGGCACCCGCGGCCGCGAGCGACAGCGCCAGCACTGATCCGGCCAGGGAGGGCGCCAGCATTCGCTCCCGAAGAGCTCGCTTCATCAGAATCCTCCATGGCAGAACGCGACAATGCTGAACGGCGAATCGGACCTTATCGTGGCCAATCTTTTGTTCATCAAAGTAAACAAGCTATGAGCATGGCCGCCAGCCGGTGACGGCAGCCGGACGAGACGGGCCGTTTCCGGCGGAAGGCTGCGGGTTACGCCTTGCCTTCGCCACGCCGGGCGGCGCATGCATCGCTCATCGCTCCGCCGAGGCCGCCGCCATGCCCATGCTTCTCGATCATCCGCGCCGCCTGATCCTCGCCATCGGCCTCGCCAGCCTCGCCTTGATCGCCGGCGCCTGGTATTTCGAGCTGGTCGTCGGGCTGAAGCCCTGCAAGCTCTGCCTCGAGCAGCGCGCCCCGCATTACGCCGCGATCGGGCTCGCCGCCGTCGCGGCCCTGTTCGCCAGGACGCGCTGGGCGCAGATCGCGGCGCTGCTCGTCCTGGCGGCGCTGATGCTCTGGAGCACCGGGCTCGGCATCTATCATTCCGGGGTGGAATGGGGCTGGTTCGCGGGGCCGAACGACTGCGGCGGCGCCCCCGCCCCGGCCGCCGCCGGCATGCAGGATTTCATGAAGCAGTTGCAGAGCGTCCGCGTCGTCTCCTGCACCGAGGCCGCCTGGCGGTTTCTCGGCCTGTCCCTCGCCGGCTGGAACGCGCTCGCCTCGCTGGCGCTGCTGGGCCTGGCGCTGCTCGGCCTGCGCCGGCTGCGCGCCGCTGCGCTGGCCGGCGCCTGACCGCGCCGCTCACGGCTCCAGCTCGGAATCCCAGTAGAGATAATCCAGCCAGCTCTCGTGCAAATAATTCGGCGGGAACATCTTGCCGTTGCGATGCAGGTCGTTGACCGTCGGCGCGAAGGGCTTCTGGGCCGGGAACATCTCGACCGAGGCCGGCATCTTGTCGCCCTTGCGCAGATTGCAGGGCGAACAGGCGGCGACGACGTTCTCCCAGGTGGTCAGCCCGCCCTTGGAGCGGGGGATGACGTGGTCGAAGGTCAGATCCTCGCGCACCCCGCAATATTGGCAGGAGAAGCGGTCGCGCAGGAAGACGTTGAAGCGGGTGAAGGCCGGGGTGCGCGACGGCTTGATATAGGTCTTGAGCGAGACCACCGAGGGCAGCTTCATGTCGAAGCTCGGGCTGCGCACCACCGTATCATATTCCGAGACGATGTTGACGCGGTCCATGAACACCGCCTTGATCGCGTCCTGCCAGCTCCAGAGGGACAAGGGATAGTAGCTCAGCGGCCGAAAATCGGCGTTGAGGACCAGAGCCGGACAACCATCCGGCGACGCCATCGGATGCATCACATGCGCCGTCAAATCCGCCGCACCTCCGCTGATCGGTACGGGACGAATCCCGTCACCTCATCAGTGTAAGCGCGAGACGACAGCAATGTGAAGGGCCGGGGTAAAACCGGGCAATAGGCAATGGGCAGTAGGCCGTCGCTCCAGTATCCGACTGCCTATTCCCGACTGCCGACTGCCCCACTTACCGCGTCGGAACCGGCTTTTCGCCGCGATAATCGTAGAAACCGCGCTTGGTCTTGCGCCCCAGCCAGCCGGCCTCGACATATTTCACCAGCAGCGGGCAGGGCCGGTATTTCGAATCCGCCAGCCCGTCATGAAGCACCTGCATGACGGAGAGGCAGGTATCGAGGCCGATGAAATCGGCGAGCTGCAGCGGGCCCATCGGATGATTGGCGCCGAGCTTCATCGCGGTGTCGATCGCCTCGACCGAGCCGACACCTTCATAGAGCGTGTAGACCGCCTCGTTGATCATCGGCAGCAGGATGCGGTTGACGATGAAGGCCGGGAAATCCTCGGAGACCGAGACGGTCTTGTGCAGCTTGCCGACGAACTCCTTGGCCAGCTCGAAGGTCTGGTCGTCGGTAGCGATGCCGCGGATCAGCTCCACGAGCTGCATCAGCGGCACCGGGTTCATGAAATGAATGCCGATGAAGCGCTCGGGCCGGTCGGTCGCGGCCGCCAGCCTGGTGATCGAGATCGACGAGGTGTTGGAGGCCAGCATCGCCTCTGGCTTGATGTGCTGGCAGACCGCCGTGAAGATCTTGCGCTTGGTTTCCTCGTTCTCGGTCGCGGCCTCGATCACCAGATCGCATTCCGCGAGCCCGTCCAGGGTCGGCGCCGGGGTGATCTTGGACATGGCGACGCGGCGGATCTCGTCGCCGATCGCCCCCTTGGCGACCTGCCGGGCCATGTTGCCGTCGATCGTCGCCAGCGCGGTGTTGATCCGCTCCTCGGCAAGATCATGCAGCTTGACCTCGAAGCCGGCCACCGCGGCGACATGGGCAATGCCGTTGCCCATCTGGCCCGCGCCGATGATGCCGATCGTCCTGATCGCCTGGTCCGACATGGTCTGGTCCATCTCCGTGGCGCCGCGGACGATCCGCAGCGCGGAGGCCGCCCGCCTGGACGGCCTCGTAAGCCAATGATCCGCCGCACGAATCAGCGGCGCATGCCGCCGATCCTAGCAGCTGCCGGCGCTCAGCGGCCGATCTTGCCGAGCTCCGCTTCCAGCTCCGGCATCAGGGCGAAGAGATCGCCCACCAGCCCGTAATCGGCGATCTGGAAGATCGGGGCTTCCTCATCCTTGTTGATCGCGACGATGACCTTGGAATCCTTCATCCCGGCGAGATGCTGAATCGCGCCGGAAATGCCGACCGCGACATAGAGGTCCGGCGCCACGACCTTGCCGGTCTGCCCGACCTGCCAGTCATTGGGAGCATAGCCGGCGTCGACCGCGGCGCGCGAGGCGCCCATCGCCGCGCCGAGCCGGTCGGCGACGGGCTCGATCACCTTGGCGAAGGCCTCGGCCGAGCCGAGCGCGCGCCCGCCCGAAACGATGATCTTGGCCGAAGCGAGCTCCGGCCGGTCGGATTTCGCGACCTCCTCGCCCTTGAAGCTCGACAGCGCCGGATCCTCGCCGGTGGCGATGCTCTCGACCGGGGCGGAGCCGCCCTCGCCCGCCGCCTGGAAGGAGGCGGTGCGGACCGTCAGCAGCAGTTTCGCCTCGGCCGACTGCACGGTCTGGATCGCGTTGCCGGCATAGACCGGACGCTCGAACGTGTCCGGCGAGACCACCTTCATCACATCCGAGATCTGCATCACGTCGAGCAGGGCGGCGACGCGCGGCAGAACGTTCTTCCCGGTGGTGGTAGAGGGGGCGACGATCGCGTCGTAATTCGCGGCCAACCCGGCGACCAGCGCCGCCAGCGGCTCGGCCAGATTATGCCCGTAGATCGCGGCCTCGGCGAGCAGCACCTTCTCGACCCCGTCGAGCTTGGCCGCATGCGCGGCGGCGGCGGCGGCGCCTTCCCCGGCGACCAGCACATGCACGGGCTTGCCCAGCGCCTTGGCGGCGGTCAGCGCCTTGTTGGTCGCGTCCTTGACGGCGGTGTTGTCGTGTTCGGCAATCAGCAGCGTGGCCATCAGAGCACTCCCGCCTCGTTCTTGAGCTTCGAAACCAGTTCGGCGACGGAGCCGACCTTGATGCCGGCGGAGCGCCCCGGCGGTTCGGTCGTCTTCAGCACCTTGAGGCGCGGGGTGACGTCGACGCCCAGCGTCTCGGCGCTGGTCTCGTCGAGCGGCTTCTTCTTGGCCTTCATGATGTTGGGCAGCGAGGCGTAGCGCGGCTCGTTCAGGCGCAGATCCGTGGTCACGATCGCCGGCAGCTTGAGCGTCACCGTCTGCAGCCCGCCATCGACCTCGCGCGTCACGTCGACGCTGTCGGCCGCCAGATCGACCTTCGAGGCGAAGGTGCCCTGCGGCCAGCCCAGCAGGGCCGCCAGCATCTGGCCGGTCTGGTTGCAATCATCGTCGATCGCCTGCTTGCCCAGGATAACGAGGTTCGGGCTCTCCTGCTCGACCAGCTTCTTCAGCAGCTTGGCGACCGCCAGCGGCTCGACCACGCCGTCGACCTTGACCAGGATGCCGCGATCGGCGCCCATGGCGAGACCGGTGCGGATCGTCTCGGCCGCCTGGGCCGGGCCGATCGAGACCACGACGATTTCGGTCGCCTTGCCGGCTTCCTTCAGCCGCAGCGCCTCTTCGACGGCGATCTCGTCGAATGGGTTCATCGACATCTTGACGTTGGCGAGTTCGACGCCGGAGCCGTCGGCCTTGACCCTGATCTTCACATTGTAGTCGACAACCCGCTTGACGGGCACAAGGATCTTCATCGTCAAATCACCGTTCAGGAGAGAAGCGCGTCAGGCCGCGCCGCAGCGGCGGCAGGATAGCGGCATTGCGGCTCTCGGCTGGAATGCGGTGGGACCGTAGCGACGCCCGTTTGCGCTTGTCAACGCCGTCAAAGCCGCGCCGGCCCGCAGCGCCGGCGGGTCATGGTCGCGGCCATGCCGCGGTCATGGCTGCGCCACCCGGCCGAACAGCGTCACCCCGCGCTGGATCATCAGCGGCGTCAGCACCGCCCCCGCCACGAGCCCGCCGAGATGGGCCCACCAGCCGACGCTGCCCTGCGGGTCGAGCAGGGCCGAGATCAGCTGCAGCGCGATCCAGGCCGAGAGCGCGTAGACGGCCGGGATCCGCAGCGGGATCCATTTGAAGGCGAGGCCCCAGATCCGGACCTGCGGATGCAGCATCAGATAGGCGGCGATGACGCCCGATATCGCGCCGGAGGCGCCGATCAGCGGCTGTTCCGAGCCCGGATTCATGAAGGCATGGCTGAGCGCGCCGGCGAGGCCGCAGAGCAGGAAGAAGCCGAGAAAGCGCAGATGCCCCATCGCATCCTCGACATTGTCGCCGAAGACCCAGAGAAACAGCATGTTTCCGGCGAGATGCGCGAGGCCGACATGCAGCAGGAGCGAGCTGAACGGCGTCACCCAGACCGGGGCCTGCAGCAGTTCGGGCGGCAGCATCGCCGTGCCGAACAGCACCGAGGGGATCATCCCGAAACCGGCCGCCACCGCGATCTGGGCCTCGCCGTGCCGGAACAGCAGCGCCAGAAAGACGCAGCAGCAGATGACGATCAGGCCGTAGGTGACATAGGGCGCACGCAGGAAGCGCATCGGCACCCCGTCATGCAGCGGCATGAACATTTCAGCGATTCTGTCCGGGCACCCAGAGCACGTCGCCCTGGGCCTTGGCGTTCAGATAGCGCGAGGCGACGAACAGGAAGTCCGACAGGCGGTTGATGTATTTCAGCGCCGGCTGCGCGACGGCCTCGCCCTCAGTCTGTGCCAGCTCGACCATCAGCCGCTCGGCGCGCCGGCTGACGGTGCGGGCGAGATGCAGATGCGTCGCCGCCGGCGTGCCGCCGGGCAGGACGAAGGAGCGCAGCGTGCCGAGATCGGCGTTGAGCCTGTCGATCTCCTGCTCCAGCCGCTCGACCTGGCCCTGCACGATCCGCAGCGGCTCCCAGCTCAGCTTTTCCCCGGTATCGGGCGAGGCAAGCTCGGCTCCGAGATCGAAGAGATCGTTCTGGATGCGGCCGAGCATCGCGTCGAGATCCGCATCCTCGCCGGCGCAATGCAGCCTGGCGATGCCGATGCAGGCATTGGTCTCGTCGGTGGTGCCATAGGCCTGGACGCGCAGATCGAATTTCGGCAGGCGCTTGCCGGTCGCCAGCGCCGTCGAGCCGTCGTCGCCGGTGCGGGTATAGATGCGGTTGAGAATGACCATGCCGCGGTTATAGCGCGGCGCCGGCGCAACGGAAGGGGCCGGAGACGCAAAAACGCGAGGCGTCAGAAGCTGTAGCCGAGCCGCGCACCGATATTGGCCGGCCCCTTGGGACGGTCGCGCTCGGAGCAGCCGACCGCGCCGAAATGCTCCAGCGTCGCCACCAGGCTCCAGCGATCGTTCAGCCGCACGCCCAGCGCCGCGGCCTCGCGGGAGCCGCTGTTGCAGCCCAGCGCCAGCCGGTTCTCGGGAATGATCGGCCCCGTCTTGCCGTCGTTGAGCGCGGCGCCGAGGCTCGCCTCGAGGAAGACGGTCTTGCTCAGATCGACGGTCCAGGTCGCACCGGCATAGGCATAGCGCGTGCCGTTGAAATTGGCGCTGGCGCCGATGTGGAAGCGTGGCACGAAGGCCGAGGAGACGCGGTCGCCGAAGCTCATCACCCGCGGCGTCAGGATCTCGCCGCTGAAATTGAGCAGCCCGCTCTCGCGCCCGGTCGGGTTGGCGGCGGCGGCGCCGATGCGGGTTTCCCAGGATACGGGCCCCATCTCGGTCGCCGGGGCGTAGCTCGATACACCTGCCGGGAGCGGCTGCGACTGCGCCTGTGCGGGCGAGGCGAGCACGAGACCGGCGAGGATGAACGACGCGACGCGAAGCATGAGCCAATTTCTGTTGACCACCGGCGGGCCGGCGAGGGCGTTAGTGAAGCGCAGACACTCGTGACGAGAATATGGCGGGATTGCGGCGGCAGCCCTGCCCGGCCGGAGACCGCGCCGAATCGCCGAAACGATTCAACGGTTTGCCTGAACGCGATGGAACGTCGCCGCCTTGATCTCCCTCAACCGCTGCGCCACCACAGCACGCCGAGGATGACCAGGATGGCGATGAATTGCAGGATGACGCGCAGACGCATCAGGCGCTGCGAGGTTCCGGGGCTGCCCCCGCGCAACATGTTGATGAGACCGAGCAGCAGCACGACGGCGACTGCGCCGACGGCGACCGGGACGAGTGAACCTGAGATGCTCATGGTCCCCATCTAATGCGCTGCGCCGCTCTTGGCCAGCCTGGAGGGCTGGCCGGTCGGCGCCGGGTTGCCGCAGGGAGATCGCCGGCGCCGCGGCCTGCCCCCGACGGGCCGGGCGAAGCGAATGCAAAGCCCCCTTCAGCGGTAGCGCCGCTGCACGATCAGATGCGCCGCCACCGTCAGCACGATGGTCGCGGTCATCAGGATGAAGGAGATCGCGCCGCCGAAGGGCCAGTTGTTCTGCTGCGCGAACTGGCCATAGACCAGCGGTCCCATCATCTGGAATTTCGGCCCGCCCAGCAGCACCGGCGTGGCATAGGCGTTCATCGCGAGGATGAAGGTCAGGATCGTCCCCGCCAGGATGCCCGGTAGCGCCAGCGGCCAGAGCACGCGGCGGAACATCGCCATCGGGCCCGCCCCCAGGCTGAAGGCCGCCTCCTCGACATGGCGCGGTATGCCCTCGATGACGCTCTGCAAGGTCAGCACCATGAAGGGCAGATTGACCGCGACGATGCCGATCAGCACCGCATTCTCGGTGAACATGATCTCCAGCGGCTGGTCGATCAGGCCGAGCCCGATCAGCGAGGCGTTGAGCGCGCCCTTGCTGCCGAAGGCGGCCATCCAGCCGGCGGCGCGCACGGCATTGCCGACGAAGAGCGGCAGCACGACCAGCATGATCAGCAGGTTCTTGCGCGGGCTCGTCATCCGGGCCAGCACATAGGCCAGCGGAAAGCCCATGATCAGGCAGGCGATCGTGCAGATCACCGCGACCCGGACGGTCCGCACCAGCACGTTCAGATAATAGCCGTCGGTGAAGAACTTGACGTAATTCTCGATCGTCAGCCCGTCGACCATGAACTGGCCGGGGATGAACTGGTTCAGCGAATAGCGGAACAGGATCGCGATCGGGCCGAGCAGCCCGATCGCGACGAAGATCGTCGCGGGCACGACGAGCGCCCCGGCCAGGCCGGTGCGCGCGCCCGCGACTGCTTCTGGAGCGGTGGCGCTCATCTCAGGCCTTGAAGACCTTGTCCCACCACTCCTTCATCGCCGCGTCGTTCTTGGCGAGGAAGGCGTAGTCGAGATCCTTCAGGCGCTTCTCTTCCTCCGGCGTGAAGCCGATCCGCTTCTGCAGGTCGGCCGCCACGTTCAGCCCGGTGACGGTGCCGTTATAGCCCATATCGACCGCGAAGGCCTCCTGCGGCGCCTTCTCCAGCATCGCGTTGAGATAGGCGTAGGCATTGTCCTTGTTCGGCGCGTTCTTCGGGATGACGAAGCCGGAGACATAGGCCGGGATGCCCTCGACCGGCGACACCGCCTCGCAGGGGATGCCGGCATTCTGCCATTGCACGACGCGCGCCTTCCAGATCGCGCTGATGCCGACCTCTTCGTTCTTCATCGCCTGGGCGAAGGCCTCGTTGGTCGGGTAGACGCGGGCGCCGGCCTTCTTGACCGCCATCAGCACCTCCTTCGCCTTGTCGAGGTCGTTCATGCTCTGGCCGTTCGTGGCGGCCATCGAGGCGGCGATGATGATCGACTGGTACTGGATGTCGATGAAGCCGATCTTGCTGCCCCATTTCGGGTCGAGCCAATCCTTGAAGCCCTTCGGAGCCGGGCTGATGATCTTCGGATTGTAGATCACGACGTTGCCGGAATAGATGTGCCCGACGCCATAGGGATACTTCATCGCCGGGATGAGGTTCTTGGCGTTGGGGATCTTGCTGTAGTCGAGCTGCTCGACTACGCCGGCCTCGTTCATCTCGAACATGTTCGCGGCGGAGAGGCCGTGAATATCGACGGTACCGCGCGGCAGCCGGCGCTCGGCGACCATCTTGGCCCGGCGCGGCGCGTCGCCGGCCTGGTCCTGCACCACCTCGACGCCCTTCGGCTTCAGCAGCGGCTCCTCGATGTTCTTGGTCAGGAGTCGGGCGTAATCGCCGCCCCAGGTGCCGACGACGACCTTGCCGCCCGACTGGGCGAAGGCGGAGCCGGCGAGACCCGGGGCGAACGTGGCCGCGCTGGCTCCGGCCGCGAGCGTCTTGAGCAGGTCGCGCCTGTCGATCTTGGTCATGTCTTATCTCCCCTGTTGGACGCCTGGAATCCGGATTTCAGCTCTCGAGCGCATAGACGAGCCCGGCGTCTTCGGCCCACCCTATGGTGATGCTATCGCCAGGGCGCGGCTCGGCGAAGCCCTGGCGGTTCGGCAATTGCAGCAGCATCTGGTCCTGCTCCGACAGCCGCACATGGATGTCGATCAGCGCGCCGAGATAGGCCGCGTGCTCGACCCTCGCCTCGAAACGGTTCGCGAGCCCCGCGGCATCGCTCCCGACCGCGATCCGTTCCGGCCGCAGGGCCAGCGTCGCCCCGCCCTGCCCGGTCGCCGCCGCGCAGGCGATGTGGAGCCCGCCCGCGCTGACGAAGCGGCCGGGCGCGAGGCTCTCGCCGTCGAGAAAGGCGCTGCGGCCGATGAAGCCGGCGACGAAGCGGTCGGCCGGGCGTTCATAGAGTTCGCGCTGCGAGCCGATCTGCCGGACCTTGCCCTTTTCCATCACCACCAGCCGGTCGGCCATGGTCAGCGCCTCTTCCTGATCATGGGTGACCATGATCGTGGTCAGGCCGAGCTTGCGCTGCAATTCGCGGATCTCGACGCGGACCTCCTGGCGCAGCTTGGCGTCCAGATTCGACAGCGGCTCGTCGAGCAGCAGCACATCCGGCTCCATCGCCAAGGCGCGGGCCAGGGCCACGCGCTGCTGCTGGCCGCCGGAGAGCTGGCGCGGATAGCGCCCGTCGAAACCGGTGAGCTGCACCAGCCGGAGCGCCTCGGCGACCCGGGGAGCGCGATCGGCCGGCGCGACCTTGCGCATCTCCAGGCCGAAGGCGACGTTTTCCGCGACCGTCATATGCGGGAACAGCGCGTAGCTCTGGAAGACCAGCCCGCAATTGCGCTTCCATGGCGGCAGGGTCGTGACGTCGCGCTCGCCGATCGTGATCCGCCCGGCGCTCGGCGGCACGAAGCCCGCGACCATGCGCAAGGTCGTCGTCTTGCCGCAGCCGGAGGGTCCGAGCAGCACCAGGAACTCGCCATCGGCGATGTCGATGGCGACATCGTCCACGACGGTGAGATCGCCATAGGATTTACGCAGATGCTCGATCGACAGACGCGCCACGTTTCAGACCACCCGGCTCAGTTTGACATAGCGGTCGGTGACGATCATCGCGGCGCCGATCAGGACGATCTGGATCAGCGAGGCGGCCGCGACGGTCGGATCGATCTTCCATTCCAGATATTGCAGGATCGCGATCGGCAGGGTCGTACGCCCCGGGCCGACCAGGAACAGGCTCATTTCGAGATTGCCGAACGAGGTGACGAAGCCGAACAGCCCGGCGGCGACCAGGCCCGGCCGGATGCTCGGCAGGGTGACGCGCCAGAAGGTGGTGAACGGGCCGGCGCCCAGATTCTGCGCGGCTTCCTCGATGGTGCGATCGAAGCCGGCGAGGCTCGCCGTCACCAGCCGCACCACCCAGGGGACGACGACGAGCGTATGCGCGCCGATCAGCCCGGCGACGGAGCCCAGCACCGGCAGGCCGGTGGCGATCTCGGTCTCGATCTGGAAGACGTAGAGCGAGGTGCCGAGCACGATGCCCGGCATCACCAGCGGCAGCAGCAGCAGCGTGTTGACGGCGGGGCCGAGCACGATGCGGTGGCGCACCAGCGCCAGGCTCGCCGGCACGCCCAGCGCCAGCCCGATCAGCGTGGCGAGGATCCCGACCTGCAGGCTGAGGATGAACCCGTCGACGAAGGGCTTGTTGCCCGGCACCGCCGCGAACCATTTCAGCGAATAGCCCTGCGGCGGGAAGGAGGGGATCTCCTCGCGGAAGAAGGCCAGCCAGGTGACGAAGAACAGCGGCATCAGGATGAAGGCCAGCGACAGCCCCGCGGCCCCGTTGAGCGCGAGACGACCGAAACCGGAGCGTGACGCCGTGCTCAAACCCGTGCTCCTGCCATTCACCTGCCCCGCTCTGCTCCGGCCCGCAGGCCGAAAAATGACGTTACGGTAGATATTGGATCGGCCAACTTACAAACAGTCAAGACCGTTTCTGTTTGAATATCCGCCTCGGCAGCCTCGTTTTTGAGCGACCGTCCCGATCCCGCCCAAGAGCGAGCCACTCAGAGCGCGGGCCTCGCCCGGCCACACCCGTTCCACAGGTCAATGCAGCGTGTTCTTGTGGAAGACGCCACCCTTCATGATCATCGACAGATATTTTCCCTGCTCCTGGAACAGCCCGAGATTCGTCAGCGGGTCGCCATCGACCAGGATCATGTCGGCGAAAGCACCTTCGCGGAGCGTTCCGAGCTTGCCTTCCATGCGCAGCAGCTGCGCGCCGACGGTGGTGGCGGAGCGGATGATCTCGATCGGCGACAGCACCTCGCTGCGCAGCAGGAACTCGCGCGACTGGTCGACCTGCAGCTGGCCCAGGAGATCGCTGCCATAGGCGACGGGCACGCCGGCGCGCTTGCAGATCTCCAGGGAGCGCAGGCCGCCATCGATGACGAGGTCGTTCTTTGCCAGCATGTCGGCATTCATGCCGAACTCCGCCGCGCGCTCCTTCATCGCGTAATAGGCGACGAGATTGGCGGTCAGGAACATCTTGTTCTCGGCCATCAGCTTGGCGCTGGCGTCGTCGATCAGATTGCCGTGCTCGATCGCCCTCACCCCGCATTGCGCGGCACGGGTGATCGCCTCGGGGGTATAGGCATGGGCGCAGACATAGCGGCCGAAGGCCTTGGCCTCCTCCACCGCGGCGCGCACCTCATCCAGCGAGAACTGCAGCGAATCCAGCGGATCATAGGGCGAGGCGACGCCGCCCGACATCATGATCTTGATGTGATCGGCGCCCAGCCGCATCTGCTCGCGCGCCGATTTGCGGACGGAGGAGACGCCGTCGGAGACGTTCATCGTATAGGCCATGGCGTTGCAGCAATGGCAGCGGGCGCCGAAATCCGTGCGGCGGCGCGGATCGCTATGGCCGCCGGTCGGCCCGATCGCGGCGCCGGCGATGAACAGGCGCGGCGCCGGGATGTCGCGGCTCTCCACCGCTTCCTTGATGCCCCAATCGGCCCCGCCGGTATCGCGCACGGTGGTGAAGCCGCGGTCGATCATGCCCTTCATCAGCCGCACGGCGCGCGCCGTCATCAGCGTCAGCGGCATGCTCTCCAGCGTGCGGATATAGACCTCGGAGAGAAAGACATGGACATGGCTGTCGATCAGCCCCGGCATCAGCGTGCGCCCGCCGCAATCGATCACCTCGGCCTCGGCCGGCTTCAGCGGCTTGTCCGAGACCTCGCGGATGGTCTCGCCCTCGACGATCAGCTCATATCCCGGCCGCAGCTCGCCATGATCCGGTTCGAGGAGGCTGAAGTTGCGAAAATGCAGCTGGGCCATGGCGTCATCTCCTCTGCCGCCCCGCCCTGCCCGGCGAAGCATCGGCTATGCCCTGATATATTGCGAGCATTGCAGAGGCTTGTCCATGCCTCATCCGCAGCCCTGCCGGCCGGCGCATGAGCGATGCGCCCCGGGGGGCGAGGGTTCAGCTTCCGACGGCGGCGGTGCCGCTATCGCGCAGCCTGCCGCGGACCGGGGCGGAGAGATCCGCCGCCAGGAGGCGCCCGATCGCCGGCAGCCCGTCGAGCAGGCTCGGGACGAAGGCCTGGGAGGGCGGCAGGCGCTTCGGTAAAGCGTGCAAAGCCGCGGCCATGACCAGCGGGTCGCGCGGCGCGCCGCCATTCTGCGACGGGTCGAGCAGCACGTCGATCAGCCCCAGCGCATCGGCGCGCTCGGCCCGGATCGCCTGTTCCAGCCGCGGCTTGACGCGCGGCACGATCAGCGCCGGCTTGTCGAAGGAGAGGATCTCGCAGAACGTGTTGTAGCCGCCCATCGCGACGACGCAGTGGGCGCGGTTCATCAGCAGCTCGAGACGCGGCTCGAAGCCGAGCCCTTCGAGCTTCGGTATCCGCGCGATCCGCTCGGCGAAACCCTTGCGCCTCTCGCGCGACATGAACGGGCCGAACACGATCAAAGCCGGCAGCGGGATCGTCGGATCGGCCTCATAGGCCGAGATCACCCAGTCGATGACGCCGGCACCGTCGCCCCCGCCGCCGGGCGTCACCAGGATGAAGGGCTCCTTGGTGATGCGGGGATAGCGGTTCGGCGGCATCGGGCTGGGGACCGCCCGCTTGAGATAGCCGGTATACTGGATCTTGTCGGCGAAGAGGTGCTGGTTCGGCAGCCCGGCGAGCGGGGCGTAGACACTTTCCAGCCCGTAGATGAAGATGTCGTCATAGGTGTCGGCCAGCGCTTCGAGCGCGCCGCTCTGGCGCCACTCCTCATGCAGCTTGGCGGGCTCGTCGAGCACGTCCCGCAGGCCGAGCACGATCCGCGCCCCGCGCCGCCGCAGGATCTCCAGCGCCGGCAGGAGCTCGCCGCGCAGGCCGATCGGCTCCTTGTCGACGATCACCACATCCGGGTCGAAGGAGAGCACCACCGTCTTGATGATGTCGGAGCGCAGCCGGATCGTGTCGTCGAGATCGAGGTTGAGATGATGCGGATCGTAGCGCCCGTCGCTCTGCTTCTCGACGCCGGGAATGCGGACGTAATCGACGCCGTCCCCGAACTGGAAACTGGAGATCACCGAGGAGCCGGAGACGATGATCACTGATATATGAGGATAGATCGCGACCAGCGCGTTGGCGATCGCGCGGCAGCGGCGGATATGGCCGAGGCCGAAGGTGTCGTGGCTGTAGATCAGGACACGCGGCGCCAGCGGGTCCCGCGGCGCCCGCTCCGCACGGGGAAGATCCACGACATTGAAAGGCATGAACGCTTCGCCCTCCGGAGCAAGGCCTGGCGACCTCTGAGAGAGGACGAAATCTTCAATAAAAAATCTTATAGCCTGATGTTGAAGCCGAACCAAGCCGGTTGCCGTTAGGGGTGCCCGCCGGGCCCGAGGCCGAAAACCGCACGCGGATCGGCGGGCGCGATGGCGGGATGGCGGGTCAGCAGCAGCAGCAGCCCCTCCAGCGCGGCCCAGCCGGCATCGTCGTGATCGAGATGGTGCAGCAGCAGGCCGAGCGCCGGGCGGGCCTCGGCGGCGCCGCGCCGCGCGGCCAGCAGCAAGGCCAGTTCCGCAGCCATGGCGTCGAGGCTGCGGCCGATGCGCCCGCCCTGCCAATCCATGATGTCGAGATCGGTATTGGCGACGGTGAGCCCGGGCGTCGCGCCGAGGCGGAAGCCGCGGAAGCAGGAGAGGCCGGTGAAACCCAGTTCCGGCAGCCGGCTCGCCAGCTGCGGGTCGATGCGGTTCCATGGCGGCACGAAGACCGGCAGCAGCCTCTCGCCGAACAGCTCCGACAGGCGCTGCCGGCCGGCACGCAGCTCCGCCGCGACCGCGGACCAGGGGCGCTCCGCCCCGAACTCGCTCTTCTTCCCCCCGGCCGGCGCGTGGTTGCGGTGCCAGGCGCCATGCTGGCAGGGCAGCAGGATCGGCTTGCCCGCGAGCTCCGCGGAGAGGGCGGGTGTCGCCAGCATCGGAATGGTGGCGAGCAGCACCGGCAGCGCGAAGCGCTCGGCCAGGGCGGCGAGGCGGTTCAGCGCCGGGCCTGGCGCGCTGGCGTCGTCGTCGCGCAGCCAGAGCCGGACCGGCGGATCCCCCGCAGCCGCCCGGAAATCGAGCTCGGCCAGCAGCGCGTCGACGGCGGCGCTCATGCCGGCCTGCCCTCGCGCCCGGCCCCGATCATCGCGAAACCCTCGGCCAGGATGCGGCAGGCGGAGTCGCGCATCCGCGCGCTGCGGACATGGTCGGCGGCGGCCTGCCCCATCCGCGCCCGCAGCGCCGGGTCGCCCAGCAGCCGGTCGAGCGCCGCCGCCAAAGCTCGCTCGTCCCGCTCCGGCGCGAGAAGCCCGGTTTCGCCCGGCAGGAGCGTCTCCGGCACGCCGCCGCTGGCGAAAGCCAGCACCGGAAGCCCGGCCGCCTGGGCCTCGAGATAGACCAGGCCATAGGCCTCGCCGAGACCGGGCCAGATGAAGAGGTCGTGCTGCGCCAGCGCCTCGGCCACCGCCTCATGCGGCAGCGCCCCGCGCCAGTCGATCCGCGCCGGCGGGATCGCCTGGAAGGCGCGCTGCACCGCCTCCCGCTCGGGGCCGTCGCCGATGATCGTCAGGCTCCACTCATGCCGCAGCGCGCCGGCGAGCACCCGGCCGAGCGCCTGGTAGCTGTCCAGCTTGACGCCCGGGCGCATCATCGCGACGCAGATCAGGCGCGGCGGCGTATCGGGCGACGCGGCGCGGCGCATCGGCCCGGCCTCCAGGATGAAGGGCGGAAAGGCCAGCAGGCGCGCCTTCGGCCCGAGATGGGGCGCGATCCCCTGCCGGTCGCGCTCGGTGAAGCAGAGATGCAGATCGGCGGCGGCGAAGCCCGCCCGGGCCATGGCGACGTGCCGGGCCCAGGGTCCCGCGGCGCGGCCCTCGGAATCGCTGGCCTCGGCGACGACATAGGGAATCTTCAGAACGCGCGCGACCTGAGGGCCGAGCAGATCGGGCGCCTTGTAATAGCTGTGATAGGTGAACCAGAGCTGCGGCCGGGCCGCGCCGGCCCGCCATTGCGCTTCGAGCTCCGCCAGCCGCTGCCGCGCCTCCGCCAGCCGCTCGTCCAGCAGCGCGGGCGCCGGCTCGCGCAGATAGGAGCGCGCCTGCGACACCGGCTCCACCCTGTGGCCCAGCGCCGCCAGCGCGGCCGCGATCTGCCGCGCCATCAGCCGGTCCCCGGAGATGCGCCCGTCATCGAACAGGTTCAGCGGCGTGTGAAAGGCGATCTGCAGGGGTCGGTATCCCGCGCCGTCAGCGATAGGGGTCGGCGGCATCCCGCAGCCCGTCGCCCAGGAAATTGAAGGCGAGGATGATCAAGATGACCGGCACCACCGGATAGAGCAGCCAGGGGTAGAGCGCCACCACATTGACGTTCTGCGCCTCGTTCAGCATCACGCCCCAGCTGGTGATCGGCGGGCGCAGGCCGAGCCCGAGGAAGCTCAGCGCCGTCTCGCCCAGAATGGTCTTGGGGATGGTGATGGTGGCGGAGGCGATGAGGTGGCTCATGAAGCCGGGCACCAGATGCAGCCCGATGATCCGTGCCGGCTTCGCCCCCATCAGCTGCGCCGCGACGACGTAATCCTCTTCGCGCAGCGAGAGCAGCTTGGAGCGCACCGCCCTGGCGAGGCCTGTCCAATCCATCAGGCCGAGGATGACCGTGATCCCGAAATAGACCAGCAGCGGGCTCCAGGAGGGCGGCATGATCGACGCCAGCGCCAGCCATAGCGGGATATGCGGCAGCGACTGCACGATCTCGATGACCCGCTGCACGACCAGATCGACCTTGCCGCCGTAATAGCCGGCTATGCCGCCGATGATGATGCCGAGCACGAAGGAGACCGCGACGCCCATCAGCCCGATCGAGAGCGAGATGCGCCCGCCATAGAGGATGCGGGAGAGCATGTCTCGCCCGAGCCGGTCGGTGCCGAGCAGGAACAGCGTGCCGCCCTCCGCCGGGCAGACCAGATGCAGATTGCCGGGGACCAGCCGCCAGAACTCATAGGGCTCGCCGCGGCAGAAGAAGCGCAGCCGCTGCGGCTGCGTCCGGTCGACATCATATTCGCGCTTCAAATTCTCCATGTTGATGCGCTGCGCATAGGGGTAGACGAAGGGGCCGATGAAGCTGCCTTCGTGGAAGAGGTGAACCTCCTGGCGCGGCGCGCGGATGAAATCGGTGTTGCGCGTGGTGTAATGGTACGGGGCCAGGAACTCGGCGATGATCACCATGGCATAGATCGTCAGGATGACGACGCCCGAGATCACCGCCAGCTTGTGCCGGCGGAATTTCCACCACATCAGCCGTGTCTGGGAGGCGAGATAGACGCGCTCCTGCTCCGGCGTCATCGCCTCCGTCGCATAGGGCTCGAAGGGCGCGGTCGAGGCGGTGTGCGGCAGCGGCGCGCCGTCTTGCGGAAGGCCCGGCTGCCGGCCCGCGCTGTCGAGGGTCCGGTTCACTTGGTCGCGGCTCCCTGCAGGCGGATGCGAGGATCCAGGATCGCCAGCGCGATATCGGAGACCAGCACGCCGATCACCGTCAGGAAGGACAGGAACATCAGGAAGGAGCCGGCGAGATACATGTCCTGCGCCTGCAGCGCCCGGATCAGCAGCGGCCCCGTGGTCTGCAGCGACAGGACGATCGCGACGATCTCCGCGCCCGAGACGATGGAGGGCAGGATGTCGCCAATGTCGGAGACGAAGAAATTGAGCGACATGCGCAGCGGGTATTTGCGCAGCGCCTTGCCCGGCGGCAGGCCCTTGGCGCGGGCGGTGACGTAATATTGCTTCTGCAGCTCGTCGAGGAGATTGGCGCGCACAGCCCGGATCATCCCGGCCGTGCCCCCGGCCCCGATGATGATCACCGGGATCCAGAGATGTTCGAGGATCGAGGTGAACTTCGCCCAGCTCATCGGCTGGTTGAGATATTGCGGATCGACCAGGCCGCCGATCGAGGTGCCGAACCAGACATTGGCGAAATACATGAAGACCAGCGCCAGCAGGAAATGCGGCACCGCGAGCCCGATCAGCCCGAGGAAGGTCAGCCCGTAATCGCCCCAGCTATACTGATGCGTGGCGGAATAGATGCCGATCGGGAAAGCCACCACCCAGGTGAAGATGATGGTGACGAAGGAGACCAGCATGGTCAGGAAAAGCCGGTCGCCCACGATATCCCGCACCGGGCGCTGATATTCGAAGGAATACCCCATATCGCCCTGGAGCAGCCCCGCCACCCAGTGGAAATAGCGCTCCACCGGCGGCTTGTCGAAGCCGTATTCGCGCTTCAGGAACTCGATGCGCGACAGATCGGCCTTCTCGCCCTGCGCCTGCATCTCGGCGGCGAGCGTCTCGAAATAATCGCCTTCCGGCAGGTTGATCACGGTGAAGATCAGCGCGCTGGTGACGAACAGCGTCGGGATCATCACCAGAATGCGCTTGAGGATATATTGCAGCAGCACCGGGTTCAGACCTTTGCCTGTTCGGTGTCGAACCAGAACGTATCCGGCATGTAGCGGCCGAAGAAGGCGCCGGGCTCGAAGCTGTAGAGGCCCCGCTCGGGGACGTTGCGCAGCGTCTGCGCGACCACGACCGGCTGCAGCGTGCCGTTGATCAGTCCGATCGTGTAGAGCTGCTCGGCATTGATCGTCAGCATGCGGCGCCAGATCGCCCGGCGCTGCTCCCGCGTTTCGCTCCTGCGCCACTCCTTGTAGAGCCGGACCAGCTCCTCGGCGCCCGGCATGTCCGGCTCCTCGCCCTCGCGCCCGCCGGTTTCGAGAAACTGGCCCCAGCGCGGCCAGTTGAACTGCGAGCCGGAGGTCGGGGCGAGCGCATTGGGCTCCATGTCGGAGGAGACCAGGGCGTTGTCCATGCCCGACCAGGCCGACATGATCGTCTGCCCGGCCATGATCCGCCGGCGGAACACGTCGCGCTGGGTGGAGCGCGGATAGATCTTCACCCCGACCTCGATCAGATCCTGCTTCACGAGGTCGAGGATGTCGGTCTCCTCGGTGCTCTCGCCCGCCGTCTCGACGGTGAATTCCAGCCTGCGCCCATCCGCGAGCAGGCGCACGCCCTCGCGGTCGCGCTTCGTCAGGCCGATCTCGTCGAGCAGGCGGTTGGCGAGATCCTTGTCGTGCTGCGTCCAGAGCTGCGCCAGCGTCGCATCATAGAGCGGGCTTTCCGGCAGCGCCGTATTGCCGCTGGTCTTGGCCAGGCCGAAGAAGATGACCTTGTTGATGTCCTCGCGGTTGACCGCCACCGACAGGGCCCGCCTGTAGCGGACATCGCGGTTCAGGGCGCGCCAGACCGGGTCGATGACGTTCAGATTCGGCATCAGCGCGAAGGAGGACCCCTCGGCCCGCTTCCACAGCTTCACCTCGAATTTCATCCGCCGCGAGGCATCCTTCAGGAAGGTGTAGTTGTCGAAGCGGATATAGCGCGCCTGCAGATCGCTTTCCCCGGCCGCCGCCTTCGCCGGAATCAGCGAGGCGGTGCCGATCGTCAGCGTCGCCTCGTCGATATAGGGCAATTGCCGGCCCTGCTGGTCGATGCGGTGGTAATAGGGGTTGCGGACGAAGGTGAAGCGTTCGGCCGGCAGCGGCGTCGTATTGCGCCACGGGTCGAGCGTCGGCAGGTCCGGGTTCTCCGGCCGGTACATCCGCGACATCCGCTCGTGCAGCGAACCCCAATCCTTGACGCGGGCGGTCTTGACCCTGGCCTGCAGGGTCACCTTGTCGGCATAGCGCTCATGGAACTGGCGCAGATAGCCCGAGGGCATGCAGATATAGGTCGGCTGCGCATCGGCCAGCGCCGGCAGGAAGACCGGGTTCGGCTCGGCCCAGCTATAGCGCAGCTCGGTCGGCGACAGCACCTCGAAGACCGGCGGCTTGCCCGCGGCGAGCAGCGCCTGCGGCGGCCCGCCCGGCGAGAGCCGCGGGTTGTTGGCGACATCCTCCCACCAATAGCGGAAATCCTCGCTGGTGAAGGGCGCGCCATCGGACCAGCGATGCCCTTCGCGCAGGGTCAGCGTGAAGATCCGGCCATCTCTCTCCTCGACCTTTTCCAGCACGTCCGGCGCGAGGTCGAGATTGGCGTCGTAGCCGACGAGCCTGGTATAGCCGTAGAGCGTCATCATCCGGATGTCGCGCTGGTCGCCCATCAGCATGCGCAACGTGCCGCCATGGCGTCCGGGCTCGCGGTCCGGGCCGGAGACGGTGACGATGCGCGGGCGCAGCGGCACGCGCATATCGACGAGCGGCAGCCGACCCGCCTCGACATCGGCCTTGAAATAGGGGCTGTCGATCAGGAAATCCGGCCGGTCCTGCGCCTGCGCGCCGCGCGGCAAGGCGGCCCCCGCGAGCAAAGCGGCCGATCCCGTCCTCAGCAGATGGCGGCGCGTCAGTCCGTCCCTCATCAGGCCAGCTCCCTGAGATCGGCGCCGCTCTGCGCCAGCACGTAATGCCCATCCCCCAGCGGCTGATGGGCCAGCGCCGGCCCGCCGGGCTGCTCGCGGAATTCCGGCTGCCAATGCCGCGAATCCGAGGCGCCCCCGGGCGCCACCAGCTTGAAGTCGAGCTTCCGGTCGAGATCGGCGAAGGGCACCGATTTCAGCAACGCCTGGGTGTAGGGATGCACCGGCCTCGAAAACAGCGCGTGGCGCGGGGCGATCTCGACGATCCGGCCATTGGCCATCACGGCGATGCGGTCGGCCATGTAGTTCACCACCGCGAGGTTGTGGGAGATGAACAGGAAGGTCAAGCCGCGCTCGGCCTGCAGGTCCTTGAGCAGGTTGAGGATCTGCGCCTGCACCGAGACGTCCAGCGCCGAGACCGGCTCGTCGCAGATGATCAGCTCCGGATCGAGCGCGAGCGCGCGGGCGATGCCGATGCGCTGGCGCTGCCCGCCCGAGAAGGAATGCGGATAGCGGTTCAGGAAGCGCGGATCGAGCCCGACATCCTCCATCAGCGCGCGGACCCGCTCGCTCTGCTCCGCCGCATTGCCGCGCTCATGGATGACCAGCGGCTCGCGCAGGATGTTCTGGACCGTCATCCGCGGCGACAGCGACGAGACCGGATCCTGGAAGATCATCTGCACCCGCGGCCGGAAGCGGCGCAGCGCCTCGCCCTCCAGCGCGGTGATGTCGACGCGCTCCTCGCCGTCGTCGAAGACGATCTCGCCGCTATCGGGCGTGACCGCCCGCATGATGATCTTGCTGACGGTGGTCTTGCCGCAGCCGCTCTCGCCGACCAGCCCCAGGCATTCGCCGCGGCGGATGTCGAAGCCGACATCGTCTACGGCCTGGACCACGGCGAGCGTGCCCTTCCCGAAGAATTTGCGGGAGCCGGTAACATAGGCCTTGCTGAGATTGCGGACGCTGAGCAGCGGCGCCGCATCGGGCAGGACCTGGCGCGGCGCCACCACGGGGCGCGGCCGCGCCTCGCGCAGCGCCACCAGCCTTTCGCCCTCGGCCATGTCGAAATGCGGCGAGGCCTTGAGCAGCGCCTTGAGATAGGGGTGGCGAGGCCGCCTGAAAATGTCCTCGACCGGGCCGCTCTCGGTGATCTCGCCGTGATAGATCACCACCACCTCGTCGGCCATGTTGGCGACGACGCCGAGGTCGTGCGTGATCAGCAGGATCGCCATGCCCATCTCGGCCTGGAGATCGCGCATCAGGTCGAGCACCTGCGCCTGGATGGTCACGTCGAGCGCCGTCGTCGGCTCGTCGGCGATCAGCAGCGCCGGCTGGCAGATCAGCGCCATGGCGAGCATCGCGCGCTGGCGCAGCCCGCCGGACAGTTCGAACGGGTAGTAGCCGAAGGCGCGCACCGGATCCTTGAAGCCGACCCGGCCCAGCATCGTCTCGATCTGCGCCCTCGCCTGCTTGTGCGGCACGGGCCGGTGCAGCTGCAGCGCCTCCTCGATCTGGTTGCCGATCGTGTGCACCGGCGAGAGCGAGGACATCGGCTCCTGGAAGATCATGCCGATCCGGCCGCCGCGCAGCGCCCGGATCTCGCGCCCTTCCGCCGGCAGCCTGGCGATATCGGTCCAGTCCTCCGGGCTCGCCGGGTCGCGGAACAGGATTTCGCCGCCGGTCACGCCGCCATTGCGCGGCAGCAGCCCCATGATCGCCTGGGAGATCACCGATTTGCCGGAGCCGGATTCGCCGACCAGCGCCACGGTCTTGCCGGCCAGGACCCGCAGGCTGACGCCTTTCACGACCTCCCGCGCCAAACCATGGACGGTGAAGCCGATGCGAAGGTCGCTGATCCGCAGGATGTCCATCTCAGGGGCTAACGCTCATCCGATCGCGAGGTTTCCGGCAGTCTCGGCCAATTAGAGGATTTAAGCCGCGACCTGCCAATGATCTATGACAAGCCGGCGACTGGCCACTCATTCCTGCGGGCAGCGGCCGAGCCTGATGACGTCGGCGCAGCTGGGCCCGCGGCGGAAATCATCGAAGCTGACGCTCCACTGCCCGGGCGCGGGCGCCCGGTAGGGGCCGAATTTGAAATACTGGTTCTGGTCGAGCCCGGGGCCCTGATGCCCGATCTTGCCGGTGACGGTGGCGACATGGATGCCCGCCGCCATGACCTCGATCTGCCCGCCGCCCTGCGGGCCGGGGCTCGAGCGGAAGACGAGGTCGATCCAGCCATCCCCCGCCTTGGGCAGATCGCCATGGCGCACCACGCGGATCGCCGGCGCACAGGCGTTGAAGTAATCCGGGTAGTCCTCGGCCCTGCTGCCCGCCTCGACCGCGACCAGCGCGCGTGTCTGCCGCGCCTTCGGCCGGTCCAGCACCCGTGCCTCCCCGGGCAGGCAGCCTTGCGGGCGCTCCTTCCCGCCGATCCTGTAGCTCTCCACCCGGTCGGTCTCGACGGTGACGCCGAGCTTGCCGCGAAACAGCCGCAGCGCCAGGAAGGGCGAATAGTCGCCCTCCGCGCCCGGGATGATCTCGCGCTTCCACTGCGCCATCACATAGCGCTTGTCGTCCTGGGGAACCGGCGCGTCCAGGCGCATGGCGAAGCCATACCAGACGGTGCGGTCGTAGGGGGCGAGCACCTGCGGGCTTTCCCAGACCTCGGCGCGCTCGCTGCAGCCGGACTGCCCCTGCTTGCACAAAGGCCGCAGGGTCAGGGTGAGGACGCCCTCCCCGCTATGGGCGCCGCGCTTCTCGAAGGCGACGCGGCCGGCGCGCTGCTCGGCATTGTCCTTGTAGTAGAGCCCGCCTTCGCGGGAGAAGCGGCCGGCCTCGAAATCATCCCGCAGCACGAGATCGGCCGCGCCGGTCGTCGCGCCTGCGCCAGACAGAGCCGGCAGGACGAGCAGCGCGGCGAGGGTCGTCACGACGAGATGGCTTGCGAATAACGGCATCGGTTCCTCCGGCTCGTGCAATCGAACCATGGGCCGGGGAGCCGGGCAAGCGAGGGCCGGATTGCGCTGCAGCCGAAGCTGACACACATATAGCCGGCAAGCGCCCCGTCCCCGATGGTGGCGCAGCCGGACAGGATCGCCCTTGGAGCCCCATCTCTTCCGTTATGTCTGGCAGAAGAGCCGCGGCGAACAGATCGCCGTCCTGCTGATCATCCTCGCCTCGATCCCCTTCTACTGGGCGTCCTTCGACGTGCCCAAGCGCATCGTCAACGACGCCATCCAGGGTGGCGCCTTCAAGAACGGCCAGTCGACCGCGACCCTGCTCGATTTCCATCTGCGCCTGCCGGATTGGCTGGGCGGGCTCGATTACACGCTCTTCAGCGGTTTCCAGGTCGGCCAGCTCGGGCTTCTGCTCGGGCTGAGCCTGTATTTCCTGGTGCTGGTGCTGATCAACGGCGCCTTCAAATACGTCATCAACGTGCGCAAGGGCATTCTCGGCGAGCGCATGCTGCGGCGGATGCGCTATGATCTGTTCAGCCAGCTCATGCGCTTCCGACCCGAGGACATCAGGGCGGTCAAGCCGGCGGAAGTCGCCAGCATGATCAAGGACGAGGTCGAGCCGATCGGCGGCTTCGTCGGCGACGCCTTCATCCAGCCGGTCTTCCTGCTCAGCCAGGCGCTCACAGCTCTCGCCTTCATCCTGATGCAGAGCCTGTGGCTCGGCTCGATCGCTCTCGTGATCGTGATCATGCAGGCGATCATCATCCCCATCCTGCGCAAGGAGCAACTGCGTCTGGGCCGCGAGCGCCAGCTCGCCTCGCGCCAATTGGCCGGGCGCATCGGCGAGATCGTCGATGCCGGGCCGACGATCCAGGGGCATGGCGCCACGATCTACATGCAGTCGGACATCGCCGGGCGCCTCGGCCGGCTCTTCGACATCCGCTACGCGCTCTACAAGCGGAAATTCGCGGTCAAATTCCTCAACAACCTGCTGGCGCAGATCACGCCCTTCTTCTTCTACGCCGTCGGCGGCTTCTTCGCGCTGCAGGGCCGGCTCGATATCGGCCAGCTGGTCGCTGTCATCGCCGCCTATCGCGACCTGCCGCCGCCGATCAAGGAGCTGATCGACTGGGATCAGCAGCGCAACGACGTCACCATCAAATACGAACAGGTCATCACCCAGTTCAACACGCCGGAGACGGTGGTGCTGGACGAGGCCGACGGCGTCCAGCGCCTGCCCGAGCAGGGCGAGCTGCGCCTCGACAGCGTCCAGATGCTGGATAATCGTGGCCAGCCTCTGCTCGCGCCCCTGACGCTGCACCTCACCCGACCGGGCGTCGTCGCGCTGATCGGCCCGCCCGGCGGCGCGCGCGAGGTGCTGGGCCGCATCCTCGGCCGCCAGGCGATGAGCTATACCGGCCGCATCACCATCGACGGGCATAATCTCTCGCGGCTCTCGGTGGAGCGGGCGAGCCATCTGATCGGCTATGCCGGGAGCGAGGCCGAGATCATCGCCGGCTCGCTGCGCGACAACATCCTGCTGCCGCTCAAGCGGCGCCGCCCCAAGGCCGCGCCTGCCGGCAAGCTCAGCACGCAGGAGCACCGGCGCTTCCTCGAGGCGGTCAGATCCGGCAATACGCCGCTCGCCTTCGAGGCGGACTGGACCGATTACGAGGGGGCGGGGCTGAGCGACCCGGCCTCGCTCGAGGCGCATATCCGCCAGGTGCTGGACGTGCTGGGCTGCTCCCAGGACGTCTATGAGCTCGGGCTGGACGGCAAGGTGGTGGCGACGTTGCGCGACAGCGCCAAGCGCCAGATCGTCGAGGCGCGCCGCGCCGTCGCGGCCGAACTCGCCCGCAGCAAGCTGCAGGGGCTGATCGAGACCTTCGACCCCGAGCGCTACAACGACAATGCCACCGTCTGCGAGAATCTGATCTTCGGCGCGCGCATGGGCGATCGTTTCGCCAACGAGACCCTGCTGCTGGAGCCCTATGCCAACGCGATCCTCAACGCGGAATCGCTGGTCGAGCCCCTGCTCCAGGTCGGCCAGCGCATCGTCGCGACCGTGGTCGAGATCTTCGCCGGGCTGCCGCAGGGCCATGCCCTGTTCGAGCGCTATTCCTTCGGCGCCGACATCAATTTCGAGCGGCTGTCCGAGCTCTCGGAGATCCTCGACAAGCACGACATGCGCAGCCCGATGGACCGCGACGTCGAGCGCGACCTCGTCGCTTTGGCGCTCGGCTATGTCGAGCCCAAGCACCGGCTGAACCTGCTGGACGACAGGCTGCGGGCGCGGATCCTGCGGGCGCGGGCCAGTTTCAAGGCGCATCTCCCGGCTGATGCGGGCGAGGATGTCGCCTTCTACGATCCCGACGAGGTGATGACGGGGGCGAGCCTGCGCGACAATCTGATGTTCGGCCGCATCGGCTATGGCGTCGCCGACGCCGGCAAGAAGGTCGCCGCCATCGTCCGCTCGGCGCTCGCCCGCGAAGGGCTCGAGGACGAGCTCTACCGGATCGGCCTGAACACCGATACCGGCCTGCGCGGCCGCTATCTGCCGGCGCGGCTCAAGCTCGCCGTGCCGCTGGCCCAGGCTCTGATCAAATCCCCGCAGGTCGCCGTGCTCGACATCACCGCGCTGCTGGGCACCGCGAAGGATCCCGCCGGCGTGATCGCGCGGCTGCGGGAACACTGCGCGGGTATGACGCTTTTTCTTCTGCTGTCCGATGCTAATCTCGCGGCCGGCATCGTGCCGAAGGTGATCTTCCAGGGACCGATCGGCATGGTGGAGCTCGACGAGAGGCCGGGCGAGGAGGAGGAGGCAGCGCCGCCGCCCCCGGCCCGCGCGAGCCTGCAGATGGAGGCGCGACCATGACGCTGGAGACGGATATTTCCTGCCTGGGCCAGCTGCCGCTGTTCCGGAGCCTGCCGGGGCCGCGGCTGAAGCTGGTGGCGCTGATGGGCGAGCGCCTGAAATTCGCACCGGGCGCGACGATCATCACCCGCGGCGAGGAGCCGGAGGGCGTGCTGCTGATCCTGCGCGGCGATGTCGAGATGCTGCGCCCGGATGCGGAGGAGGAAGGCGGCGGCTTCGCCTTCCAATCCGGCAGCATCATCGGCGACGTGCCGCTGCTGAGCGGCCAGACCTATCTCGGCGACATCCGCGCGACCAGCCAGGTCGAGGCGCTGCTGCTGCCGAAGGACCTCTTCCTCGAATTGCTGCAGACCGTCCCGGATTTCGGGATGGCGATCGCGCGCGACCTCGCGGCCCGGCTCTACCGCCTGGCCGGGCACGTGCTGGAAAACGAGAAGGTGCATTGATGGCGGCTGTTTCGGCATGAGCCTGTCGCAACCGGCGGGGACCGGACGCAGCGCACCCTTCGGCAGCGGAATGGACCAGGTCTCCTCCTGGAGCCGCGACCTCCGCTTCGCCTCGGGCATGATCCTGCTCGCCTTCGCGACCACCCATTTTCTCAACCACGCCGTCGGCATCGCCGGCATCGAGGCGATGGAGGCGGTGCAGAGCTGGCGCCATTGGGTCTGGCAATCCTGGATCGGCACCATCGCCCTCTATGGCGCGCTGATCGTCCACCCGCTCTTCGCCATGGTGCGCGTGGCGCAGCGCCGGACCTTCCGCATGCCGGTGCGGGAAATGCTGCAGATCGGGCTGGGCGTGCTGATCCCGGTCTTCCTCGTCGACCATATCGTCGGCACCCGCGTGATGGCGAGCTTCTTCGCCCAGGACGAGAGCTACCAGGCGGTGGTGCGCCGGCTCTGGCCCGGGCTCGCGACCTCGCAGACCCTCCTGCTGATCCTGGTCTGGGTGCATGGCATCATCGGGCTGCATTTCTCGCTGCGCACCCGCGAGACCTATCTGCGCTGGCGCGACCCGTTCCTGCTGGCCGCGATCCTGATCCCGATCCTCGCGCTGATCGGCTTCGCGGTCGCGGGGCGCGAGGCGGCCAGGCTCAATCTGCCGCCGGAGAGCTACAGCAGCGCGCAGATCGCGATGTTCAACCAGAACGTCTTCTGGGCGAAGGCCTCCTTCTTCGGCATGGTCGCCTTCTTCATCGGCTTCGTCGCGCTGCGCGAGATCCGCGTGCGCACCTCGCGCTCCATCGCCGTGCGCTTCGTCGGCCATGGCGTGCGCAAGGTGACGCCGGGGCCGACGGTGCTGGAGCTGTTCCGCCGCTTCGGCATTCCCCATGCCGCCCTCTGCGGCGGCAGGGCGCGCTGCGCCACCTGCCGCGTGCTGGTCGTGGACGGTGGCGACAGGCTGCCGGCGCCCAACGGCCCCGAGGCCCGCCTGCTGCGCCGGATCGCAGCGCCCGACAAGGTGCGTCTCGCCTGCCAGATCAGGCCGCGCGACGACATCCAGGTGCAGATCCTGCTGGCCTCGCGCCTGACCAGCTCGGCGGTGAGGGAGGCGGAGCCGGAAGGGCGCGCCGGCAAGCGCAGCCTCACCGTGGTGATCGGCGATCTCCGCGCCTTCTCTGCGCTCTCCGAGCGGCAGCTGCCGCAGGAGCTGCTCGACCTGCTGAACCGCTTCTTCGACGAGATGGCGCAGGCGGTCTCCTCGCATGGCGGGCGGATCGACGCCTTCTATGGCGACGGTTTCATGGCCGTCTTCGGCCTGGACGGAACGGCGGCGCGCGCCGCGCAATCGGCGATCGCGGCGACGGCCGACATCATCCGCGCGGTGGAGGCGCTGAACCGCGAATTCGGCGCCGCATTGCCGCTGCCGCTGCGCATCGGCATCGGCGTCCATACCGGCAAGGCGATCATCGGCGCCGTCGAGAACGATATTCTGGGCCATCGCGACATCACCGTCGGCGAGACCGTGATGATCGCGAGCCAGCTCGAGGCCGCGACGCGGCGGGTTCTGGCGGATGTCGTGGTCTCCGAGGAGACGATCCGCACCAGCGGCCGCTTCTACCGGGGCACGACGCCGCTCAAGATCGCGATCAAGGGGCGGGAGAAGCCGATGGCGGCCTATGGCTTCGCCAGCGCGCCGGAGCTCGCGGACCGGGACGAGGACGACAGGGGGTCGGTGTCGATCGGGGCGAGCGCGCCGGCAGCCGAAGACACCGAACCGGCGCTGGAGGTGGTGGCGGACGAGCCGCCCGCTCCGGCCCCGGCCCGCAAGCCGCGCCGGCGCAACCCGCCGAAGCAGCCGGAGTGATAAAGTCCCTGCGCCGCCGCCGCAGAGCGCGCGGCCGCAGGCGCCGGGCGGTCAGATGTGGATCTGCCGCTTCTCGACCGCCATCGCCGCTTCCTTCACCGCTTCCGACAGCGTCGGATGGCCGTGGCAGGTGCGGGCGAGATCCTCGGACGACCCGCCGAATTCGATCAGCACCGCGACCTCCGAGATGAGGTCGCCGGCATGCGGGCCGATGATGTGGCAGCCGAGCACGCGGTCGGTGGTGGCGTCGGCCAGAACCTTGACGAAGCCGTCGGTGTGGCGGATCGCCCGCGCCCGGCCATTGGCGGTGAAGGGAAACTTGCCGACCTTATAGGCCACGCCCGCCGCCTTCAGCTCCTCCTCGGTCTTGCCGATCGCCGCGACTTCCGGCGCCGTGTAGACGATGCCGGGGATGGCGTCGTAATTCACATGGCCGTGCTTACCGGCGATGATCTCGGCGACCGCGACGCCCTCATCCTCGGCCTTGTGCGCCAGCATAGGGCCGCGCACGACGTCGCCGATGGCGTAGATGCCCGCGACATTGGTGCGGAAATGCTCGTCGATGACGACACGGCCGCGCTCGGTGGCGACCCCGGCCTGATCGAGGCCGAGCCCGTCCGTATTCGGCCGCCGCCCGATCGCGACCAGCACGATATCGGCGTTCAGCGTCTTCGCCTCGCCGCCCGCGGCCGGCTCCACCGTCACGCTCGCGCCGCCGGCGCCGGTTTCGACCTTGGTGACCTTGGCGCCGAGATGGAAGCTGAACCCCTGCTTCTCCAGGATGCGCTGGAACTGCTTGGCGACCTCGCCATCCATGCCGGGCAGGATGCGGTCGAGATATTCGACCACCGTGACCTTGGCGCCGAGCCGGCCCCAGACCGAGCCGATTTCCAGCCCGATGACGCCGGCGCCGACGACCAGCAGCTCCTTCGGCACCGCGCCGATCTCGAGCGCGCCGGTGGAGGTCACGACGACCCGCTCGTCGATGGTCACGCCCGGCAGCCCCGTCGCCTCGGAGCCGGTGGCGATGACGATCGCCTTCGTCTCCAGCGTCTTGGCCGTGCCGTCCTCGGCCTTGACCTCGACCTTGCCGGCGGCCGGGATGCTGGCGAGGCCATGGAAGGCCTCGATCTTGTTCTTCTTCAGCAGGAAGGCGACGCCGTTGACGTTGGCGTCCACGGTTTCCTGCTTATGCGCCATCATCTGCTTGAGATCGAGCGTCGGCGTCCCCACTGCGATGCCGAGGCTCGGGAAGGTGTGCGCCGCCTCGGCGAACATTTCGGAAGCATGCAGCAGCGCCTTGGACGGGATGCAGCCGACATTCAGGCAGGTCCCGCCATGGGTCTTGCGCTTTTCCACCACCGCGACCTTGAGGCCGAGCTGGGCGGCCCGGATGGCGCAGACATAGCCGCCGGGGCCGGTGCCGATGACGACGAGATCATAGGACATGACGAGAGCCTCTCAATCGCCCGTTTAGCGCGGGCTCGTCCCGGCCATCCCGAGCTGGGACGCCGGACGGGTAGCGTGGAAGGCCCGGGACGGGCCCGGGCCGGAAAGCGTCGCGATCAGAGATCCAGCACGAGGCGCGCGGGATCCTCCAGCGCCTCCTTGATGCGGACGAGGAAGGTCACCGCCTCCTTGCCGTCGATGATGCGATGGTCGTAGCTGACCGCGAGATACATCATCGGGCGCACCACGATCTGGCCGCCGACCACCATCGGCCGCTCCTGGATCTTGTGCATGCCCAGAATGGCCGATTGCGGCGCGTTCAGGATCGGCGTCGACATCAGCGAACCGTAGACGCCGCCATTCGAGATGGTGAAGGTGCCGCCCTGCATGTCCTCGATCTTGAGCGAGCCGTCGCGGGCCTTCTTGCCGAGCACGCCGATCGCCTTCTCGACGCCGGCGATCGACAGCTGGTCGGCATCGCGCACGACCGGCACCACCAGCCCCTTGTCGGTGCCGACGGCGACGGCGACATGGTAGTAGTTCTTGTAGACGATGTCGGTGCCGTCGATCTCGGCATTGACCGAGGGGATCTCCTTGAGCGCCTGCACGCAGGCCTTCACGAAGAAGCCCATGAAGCCGAGCTTCACGCCGTGCTTCTTCTCGAACACGTCCTTGTACTGGTTGCGCAGGTTCATCACCGCCGACATGTCCACCTCGTTGAAGGTGGTCAGCATCGCGGCCGTCGCCTGGGCCTCCTTCAGCCGGCGCGCGATGGTCTGGCGCAGCTTGGTCATCTTGACCCGCTCCTCGCGGGACGCATCGTCCGGCGCCGAGGGCGCGCGCATCTGCACCGGCGCGGCCGCAGCCGGAGCCGGAGCCGCCGCGCCGCCGGTCGCGATCGCCGCCAGCATGTCGCCCTTGGTGACGCGGCCATCCTTGCCCGAGGCGCTGACGCTGGCGGGGTCGACACCGCTCTCGGCGGCCAGCCGGCTCACGGCCGGGCCGGAATCGGCGGCCTTGCCGGCGGGCCTGATCTGGCTGTCGCCGGCGACCTCGCCCGCCTGCTTCTGCGCCGCGGCCGAGCTCTCCGCCCCCGCCTGGCCGGAGGCCTGGGCCACGGCCTTGTCCTCGGTCTTCGCCGTCGGCGCCGCGGCGGCGCCCGAACCGGCCGAGATCATGCCGAGCAGGGCCGAGACCCCGACCGTCTCGCCTTCCTTGGCGACGATCTCGCCGAGCACGCCGGAGGCCGGCGCGTTGACCTCGAGCGTCACCTTGTCGGTTTCCAGTTCGACCAGCGGCTCGTCGGCCTTCACCGCGTCGCCGGGCTTCTTGAACCATTTGCCGATCGTCGCCTCGGAGACGGATTCGCCGAGAGTGGGTACGCGGATTTCGGTCGCCATTGTCAGGCCTCTTCTGATGCGGGTCGTGTGTGGCGTCTGGTCAGGCTGCGAAGGCTTCGTCCAGGAACGCGTTGAGCTGGGCGAGGTGCTTGGACATCAGGCCGGTCGCGGTCGCGGCCGAGGCCGGGCGCCCGACATAGCGCGCCCGCTTGACCTTGGATCCGGCATGGCCGAGCACCCATTCGAGATAGGGCTCGACGAAGGTCCAGGAGCCCATGTTCTTCGGCTCCTCCTGGCACCAGACCACGTCGGCGGCCTTGAAGCGGGACAGCTCCTGCGCCAGCGACTTCAGCGGGAACGGGTAGAGCTGCTCGACGCGCATGAGATAGACATCGTCGATGCCGCGCTTCTCGCGCTCCTCCAGCAGGTCGAAATAAACCTTGCCGGAGCAGAGCACGACCCGGCGGATCTTGCCGTCCTTCACCAGCTTCGTCTCGGACGCGCCGCGCTCGGCATCGTCATGCAGCACGCGGTGGAAGGTCGAGCCCTCCGCCAGCTCCTCCAGCGTCGAGACGCAGCGCTTGTGGCGCAGCAGCGATTTCGGTGTCATCAGGATCAGCGGCTTGCGGAAATCGCGCTTCAGCTGCCGGCGCAGAATGTGGAAATAGCTGGCCGGCGTCGAGCAATTGGCGACCTGCATATTGTCTTCCGCGCACATCTGCAGGAAGCGCTCGAGCCGCGCCGAGGAATGCTCCGGCCCCTGCCCCTCATAGCCATGCGGCAGCAGGCAGACCAGGCCCGACATGCGCAGCCATTTGCGCTCGCCCGACGAGATGAACTGGTCGAACACGACCTGGGCGCCATTGGCGAAATCGCCGAACTGCGCCTCCCAGCAGGTCAGGGCGTTCGGCTCCGACAGCGAATAGCCGTATTCGAAGCCGAGCACCGCCTCTTCCGAGAGCATCGAGTTGATGACCTCGTAGCGCGCCTGGCCGTCGCGGATATGGTTCAGCGAGGTGTGGCGGGCTTCCGTCTCCTGGTCGATCAGCACGGAATGGCGCTGCGAGAAGGTGCCGCGCTCGCAATCCTGGCCGGAGAGGCGCACCGGATTGCCGTCGAGCAGCAGCGAGCCGAAGGCCAGCGCCTCGGCGGTCGCCCAATCGATGCCCTGCCCGGTCTCGACCGCCTTGCGGCGATTGTCGAGGAAACGCTGGATGGTGCGGTGGACGTTGAAGCCGGCCGGCACGGTGGTGATCTTGTCGGTGATGTCCTTCAGCACCTCGGCCGGGACGCCGGTGGCGCCGCGGCGCGGATCGTCCTCGTCGGCCCGGATCGCCTTCATCCCGGCCCAGCGCCCGTCCAGCCAATCGGCCTTGTTCGGCTTGAAGGTCTGGCCCGCGTCGAACTCGACCTCGAGCTTCGCCTTCCAGGCCGCGCGGATCTCCTCGACCTCGCCCGGCTGGATCACGCCCTCGGCCTCGAGCTTGGCGGTGTAGAGCTCCAGCGTCGTCTTGTGGCCGCGGATCTTGCGGTACATCAGCGGCTGGGTGAAGCCCGGCTCGTCGCCTTCGTTATGGCCGAAGCGGCGATAGCAGAACATGTCGACCACCACCGGCTTGTGGAATTTCTGCCGGAACTCGATCGCCACCTTGGCCGCGAAGACCACCGCCTCCGGATCGTCGCCATTCACGTGGAAGACCGGCGCCTCGACCATCTTCGCCACGTCGGACGGATAGGGCGAGGAGCGCGAATAGCGCGGATAGGTGGTGAAGCCGATCTGGTTGTTGATGATGAAGTGGATCGAGCCGCCGGTGCGGTGGCCCTTCAGCCCGGACAGGCCGAGGCATTCCGCCACCACGCCCTGGCCGGCGAAGGCGGCATCGCCGTGCAGCAGCAGCGGCAGCACCTTGGAGCGCTCGACGATGTCGCCGAACTGGTCCTGCTTGGCGCGGACCTTGCCGAGCACCACGGGGTCGACGATCTCGAGATGCGAGGGGTTGGCGGTCAGCGAGATATGGACGTTGTTGCCGTCGAATTCGCGGTCGGAGGAGGCGCCGAGATGGTACTTCACATCGCCCGAACCCTCGACGTCGTCGGGGGCGAAGGAGCCGCCCTTGAACTCGTGGAACAGCGCCCGGTGCGGCTTGCCCAGCACCTGGGTCAGCACGTTGAGGCGGCCGCGATGGGCCATGCCGAAGACGATGTCGCGCACGCCGAGCGCGCCGCCGCGCTTGATGATCTGCTCCAGCGCCGGGATCAGCGCCTCGCCGCCATCGAGCCCGAAGCGCTTCGTCCCGGTGTATTTCAGGTCGATGAACTTCTCGAAGCCCTCGGCCTCGACCAGCTTGTTCAGGATGGCGCGCTTGCCCTCGCGGGTGAAGGCGATCTCCTTGTCCGGGCCTTCGATCCGCTCCTGCAGCCAGGCCTTCTGCTCCGGATCGGAGATATGCATGAACTCGATGCCGATCGTGTTGCAATAGGTCCGCTGCAGCACGGTGACCATCTCGCGCACGGTGGCGAATTCCATGCCGAGCACGTTGTCGATGAAGATCTTGCGGTCGAGGTCGCCGTCGCTGAAGCCGAAGGCGGCGGGGGAGAGCTCCTCCGGATCCTTCACCGTCTCGATGCCGAGCGGATCGAGCTTGGCGTGGAGATGGCCGCGCATGCGATAGGCGCGGATCAGCATCAGCGCCCGCACGGAATCCCGCGTCGCCTGCTGGACATCCGATGCGCTCAGCGCCGCCCCGGCCGATTTGGCCTTGCCCGAGAGCTTGTCGCTGACGATCTTCTCGACCACGGCCCAATTGCCGTCGAGCGCCGAGATCAGCTCGCCATTGGCGGTGATCGGCCAGTTCGGCTTCTTCCAGGAGGCGCCCTTGGCGTTCTGGACGATGGCGGAGCCCTCGTCCTTCAGCCCGGCGAAGAAGCCCTGCCACTGCTCGTCGACCGATTTCGGATCGGCCTGGTAGCGGGCATAGAGATCCTCGATATAGGCCGCGTTGCCGCCATAGAGGAAACCCGTCTGCGCGAGAGCCTCGTTGATATCCTGGCGAGCCATGGTGCCTTTGCCTTTCAGAATGCTTCGTATCGGAACCGCGACCTGACCCTTCCCCGAGGGGAGGGGCAGGAATGGGGGCGACCCGCCCGGTGAGCCAGGCGCCGCCGCCCCGTCGCCAATCCTCCCGCGAGGCGGGAGGGGCTGGAATCTCAGCCCTTCAACACCTCGACCAAGGTCTTTCCAAGGCGCGCCGGCGAGGGCGAGACCCGGATCCCGGCCGCTTCCATCGCCGCGATCTTGTCCTCGGCGCCGCCCTTGCCGCCCGAGATGATCGCGCCCGCATGGCCCATGCGGCGGCCCGGAGGCGCCGTGCGGCCGGCGATGAAGCCGACCATCGGCTTCTTGCGGCCGCGCTTGGCCTCGTCCTTGATGAACTGCGCCGCATCCTCCTCGGCCGAGCCGCCGATCTCGCCGATCATCACGATCGACTCGGTCTTGTCGTCGGCCAGGAACATCTCGAGCATGTCGATGAATTCCGTACCCTTCACCGGGTCGCCGCCGATGCCGACCGCCGTGGTCTGGCCCAGCCCCTCGCGCGTTGTCTGGAACACCGCCTCATAGGTCAGCGTGCCGGAGCGCGAGACGATGCCGACCGAGCCCGGCTTGAAGATGTTGGCGGGCATGATGCCGATCTTGCTTTCGCCGGCCGTGACGACGCCCGGGCAGTTCGGCCCGATCAGCCGCGACTTCGAGCCGATCAGCGAGCGCTTGACCTTGACCATGTCGAGCACCGGAATGCCTTCGGTGATGCAGATGATCAGCGGGATCTCCGCGTCGATCGCCTCGCAGATCGCATCGGCCGCGCCCGGGGGCGGGACATAGACGACGGAGGCCGTGGCGCCGGTCTTCTGCTTGGCCTCGTGCACGCTGTCGAAGACCGGCAGGCCGAGATGGAGCGAGCCGCCCTTCCCTGGCGAAGTGCCGCCGACCATCTGCGTGCCATAGGCGATGGCCTGCTCGGAGTGGAAGGTCCCGTTCTTGCCGGTGAAGCCCTGGCAGATGACCTTGGTGTTCTTGTCGATCAGGATGGACATGGTTGCTCCTCAGGCCTTCTTGATCGCGGCGACGATCTTCTGCGCGGCATCGTCGAGATCATCGGCCGGAATGACGTTGAGGCCGGAGGACGAGATGATGTCCTTGCCTTCCTGGACGTTGGTGCCTTCCAGGCGCACCACCAGCGGGACCTGCAGGCCGACCGCCTTGACCGCCGCGATCACGCCGCGCGCGATGACGTCGCACTTCATGATGCCGCCGAAGATGTTGACCAGGATGCCCTTCACCTTCGGATCGGCGGTGATGATCTTGAACGCCGCCGTCACCTTCTCTTCGCTGGCGCCGCCGCCGACATCGAGGAAGTTGGCGGGCGATTCCCCGTAGAGCTGGATGATGTCGAGCGTCGCCATGGCGAGGCCGGCGCCGTTGACCATGCAGCCGATCGTGCCGTCGAGCGCGATATAGGCGAGGTCGTATTTCGACGCCTCGATCTCCTTCTCGTCCTCCTCGGTGGTGTCGCGCAGCGCGACGATCTCCGGGTGGCGGTAGAGCGCGTTGGAGTCGAAGGAGATCTTGGCGTCGAGGCACTTGATCTGCCCCTGCGTCGTCACGATCAGCGGGTTGATCTCCAGCATGTCCATGTCCTTGGCCATGAACGCGTTGTAGATCTGGGTCAGCACCGTGCCGGCCTGCTTGGCGAGATCGCCCGAGAGCCCGAGGATGCGGGCCATGGCGCGGCCGTGATGCGGCATGATCCCGGTGGCGGGATCGACCGAGAAGGTCTCGATCTTCTCGGGCGTGTCATGCGCCACGGCCTCGATGTCCATGCCGCCTTCGGTGGAGATCACGAAAGCGACGCGGGAGGTCTCGCGGTCGACCAGCGCCGACAGGTAGAACTCCTTGGCGATGTCGGAGCCGTCCTCGATATAGAGCCGGTTGACCTGCTTGCCGGCCTCGCCGGTCTGCGCCGTCACCAGCGTGTTGCCGAGCATCTCCTTGGCGTGGCTCTCGACCTCCTCGACCGATTTGGCGAGGCGGACGCCGCCCTTGGCGTCGGGGCCGAGCTCCTTGAACTTGCCCTTGCCGCGCCCGCCCGCATGGATCTGCGACTTCACGACGAAGAGCGGGCCGGGCAGCTTCTTGGCCGCCTCGACGGCTTCGGCGACGGTCAGAGCCGGAAACCCGGCGGAGACCGGCGCACCGAACTCCTTGAGCACCGCCTTGCCCTGATATTCGTGAATGTTCATCTGTGTCTTTCCTTCGGAAGCGAGTGCGATTGGCGCAGGGCGAATGGGTGTCAGGCGGGCCGCTTCAGCCACCCGCCATGCGCCATTCGCGGCAGGTCACGCCAGCGACGAATCGATCGATTTGCAGGCGTCGATCAGGGTCTGCACCGAAGCCACCGACTTCGACAGCATCTCCTGCTCGGCCTTGTTGAGCCGGATCTTGACGACGCGCTCGACGCCCTTGGCGCCGATCACCACCGGCACGCCGACGAACATGTCACGCACGCCATACTGGCCCTTCAGCGCCGCGGCGGCCGGCAGCACGCGCTTCTGGTCCTTGAGATAGCTCTCGGCCATCGCGATGGCGGAGGCCGCCGGCGCGTAGAAGGCCGAGCCGGTCTTCAGCAGGTTGACGATCTCGCCGCCGCCCTTGCGGGTCCGCTCGACGATCGCGTCCAGCCGCTCCTGCGTCGTCCACTTCATCTTGACGAGGTCGGGCAGCGGAATGCCGGCGACGCCGGAATAGCGGACCAGCGGCACCATGTCGTCGCCATGGCCGCCGAGCACGAAGGCCTGGACGTCCTTGACCGAGACCTGGAACTCCTCGGCGAGGAAGTGACGGAAGCGGGCGGAATCGAGCACGCCCGCCATGCCGCAGATCATGTTCGGCTTCAGCCCGGAGAATTTCTGAAGCGCCCAGACCATCGCGTCGAGCGGGTTGGTGATGCAGATCACGAAGGCCTTGGGGGCATATTGCCGGATGCCCTCGCCGACCGCCTTCATGACCTTGAGATTGATGCCGATCAGGTCGTCGCGGCTCATGCCCGGCTTGCGCGGCACGCCGGCGGTGACGATGATGACGTCCGCGCCCTTGATGTCCTCGTAGGAATTGGTGCCCTTGTAGCCGGCGTCGAAGCCGTCCACCGGCGAGGATTCCGCGATGTCGAGGCCCTTGCCCTGCGGGATGCCCTCGGCGATGTCGAACAGCACGACGTCGCCGAGTTCCTTGAGGCCGGCGAGATGGGCGAGCGTGCCGCCGATCTGACCGGCGCCGATGAGGGCAATCTTCTTGCGGGCCATTGCTGAGTCCTTCGTCCTGGCGCTGCGCGAAAGCCGGTTCCCCGGCCAAAACCGTGGGTTTCTTTGGCCCAAACCGCCCTTTTGCCGCAACCCTGCATGAAACAGGGTTTATAAACTCCTCGCGACCCGGGCGCCGCTTCAGATGGGGCCGTAGCGTCAATGGTTTCAAGGGGTTGGGGAGCAGAAGACGGTCGCTGCACCGGGCAATGACCAAAACAGCGGCAATGACAATCTTCAAAATTTGTAATTTGTAGCAGTTATTTTAGACGATCCCGGTGCCCAGCACCCGCAGGGCGACGCGGATCAGCGTCGACAGCCTGGCGTCGACCGAGGCTTGCGGAACATCCGCCTCGAGCTCCAGCGCGGCGGGATGGATGAAGCGATGCGTCGCGTCGATGACGAAGGCGATGGCGCGGTCACGGTCGCGCGGCTCGAAGGCGCCCGACGCGATCCCCTCGTCGATCACCCGCTCGAACAGCGCCCTGACCCGCGTGCGGTTGCGCCGGCTGATCGCATGACGTTTCGCGACGGCCTGCGACAGCGCGGCGAAGAGATGCGGCTCCTCCGCGAGAAGATCGCGGTTCGCCCGCGCCAGCGCCAGGATCAGCCGTTCCAGCTTGTCGTCGGCCGGGTCCGGCCCGTCCGCGATATCGGCGAGGCGGCGCTCCGTCGCCTTCAGCCAGACATCGACCACCGCATCGACCAGCGCCGCGCGCGAGGGGAAATAGCGATAGACATTGGCATGCGTCATGCCCGCCTCTTCGGCGACGGCCACGACCGTGAAGCGCCGCAGCCCGTGCTGGCGCAGATGCTCGCTGGCGACCGAGAGGATGCGGGTCTCGCTCGGTTCGCGCATCGGCGTGATCACCGTCCCGCCCTGCGCGGGGCATAGAAAGCCGGGCTGGCGTGCCGGGCGCCGCTCATGTCTCGACCAACCCGGAGGATTGCCCGCTCGCGGCGGAATCGGCGCGCCCATGCGGCAGAGCGAGATAATCGTCCGAGCGCATCTCGATCAGCCGCGAGACCGTGCGGTCGAACTCGAACGCCTCGCGACCCTGGGCCGCCGTATAGAGCCCGGTCGCTTCGGCCGCGGCCGAGGCCACGAGCTTCACATGATGCTCGTAGAGCGTGTCGATCAGGATGATGAAGCGCTTGGCCTCGTTGCGCTGGTCCTGCGTCATCGCCGGGATCTCGTCGAGCACCAGCGTATGGAAGCGCTGGGCCAGAGCGATATAATCCGAGGCGCCATAGGCATGGGCGCAGAGATCGGCGAAGGAGGCGCGCGCCACGCCGCCGGCCGCCTGCGGGATGCGCAGCTCATGCCCCTGGACCGGCAGCACCAGCGCCTGCCCCCGCGCCGTGCCGCTGAGCCGCGCGAAGGCGCGGTCCAGCGCGGCGCGCGCCGTCGCATCGGCGGGAACATGATAGACCGGCGCGCCGCCGAGCTTTTCCAGCCGGAAATCGGTCCGCGCCTCCAGCTTCACCACCTCGACCCTGTCGCCCAGCAGCGCGATGAAGGGCAGGAACAGCGCCCGGTTCAGCCCGCCTTCATAGAGCCGCGACGGCTCGACATTCGAGGTCGCGACCACGACCACACCGGCATCGAACAGCGCCGTGAACAGCCGGCCCAATATCATCGCATCGGCGATGTCGGTGACCGTGAACTCGTCGAAGCAGAGCAGCCGCGCCTCCTCCGCCAGCGCGGCCGCGACGGGGCCGATCGGGTCGGGATCCTTGACCTCGCCGCTCTTCAGCCGCTGGCGATAGGCGTGGATGCGGGCGTGCACATCGGCCATGAAGGCGTGGAAATGCACCCGGCGGCGCTGCGGCAGCGGCGCGGCCTCGTAGAACAGATCCATCAGCATGGTCTTGCCGCGCCCGACCGAGCCCCAGATGTAGAGCCCCTTGATCGGCTCGACACTGCGGGACTTGCCGCCGAAGAGCCAGCCGAGCGCGCTGCTCTTGCGCGCCAGCCGGCGCGTCGCCAGCCTCTCCGCCAGCGCGGCCAGCCGCTTCACCACCGCGACCTGCGCCGGATCGCGCTCGATGGCGCCAGCCTCGACGAGAGCTGCGTAACGATCTGTCAGTGAGGCTGTCATGCGGCGGGACAATCGGGGATGGGTGGTTCGGGGTTAAGCCAGCGCGGCGCGAGGGGCAAGTGCAGGCGGCCGGGCGCGGAGCTCGCCCCGCCATTCCACTGGCGCAACGGGGTCCGGCGACACGCGCGCAGAAAGCGGGCTGACAAAAGCCACGCGCCTCGACACTATGCGCCACCGATAGGATCACTCCGTTTTGAAACGATTTAATATGGTCTCCCCGCAGCTGATCGACCGGTTCAGAGCGCTTCACCAGTCCGGCTGCTTCGTGATGCCGAACCCCTGGGACATCGGCTCCGCACGCTGGCTGCGCGGCCAGGGCTTTCAGGCGCTCGCCACGACCAGCGCCGGCTTCGCCTTCACCCAGGGCCGGGCGGACCAGGATGTCCCGCGCGACATGATGCTCGCCCATATCGCGGAGATGGTGAATGCGGTGCCGGACGTGCCGATCAACGCCGATTTCGAGAATGGCTACGCCGATACGCCCGATGGCGTCGCCGCCAATGTGAAGCTCTGCGTTGCCACCGGCGTCGCCGGGCTGTCGATCGAGGATGCGACCGGGCGCAGCGAAGACCCGCTCTACCCCTTCGACCTCGCGGTGCAGCGGGTCAGGGCGGCGCGGCGCGCGATCGACGAGACCGGCTCCGGCGTGCTGCTCACGGCCCGGGCCGAATGCTTCCTCACCGGCCACCCCGACCCGCTCGCCGAAAGCGTGCGCCGCATCGCCGCCTATGCGCAGGCGGGGGCCGATGTGCTCTACGCTCCCGGCCCCAAGACCAGCGACGACATCGCGACCATCGTCGCGGCTGCGGACGGCAAGCCGGTCAACACCCTCGTCTATGGCGATTTCGGCCTGCGCGTCGTCGATATCGCCGCGCTCGGCACGCGTCGCATCTCGATCGGCGGCGCGCTGGCGCGGGCGGCCTGGGCCGCTTTCATCGAAGCGACGCGGCTGATCCGGGATGAGGGCAGCTTTGCCGGCTTTGCCGCCAATGGCGCGTCGTCTCCGCTGAACCCCTTTTTCGGCGACGATCTGAAGGCGCGCTCATGAGCGGGACCCTGCTGATCGCGCCCGCCTGGCTGGGCCGCAGCGGCCTCTGGCTGCTCGACGCGAAGGGGCGGCGCAAACCCGTCGAGGCCGAGGACGTCGCGCTCTCCGAGGAGCTGGCCGACCGGCTGGAGGCCTGGATGGACCAGTTCGACGCCATCTACGACGAGGATGACGAGGCGCGCTCGCGCTTTCCCGACGCCGTTCAGCAGCTCGCCTGGGAGGCCGAGGGTGCCGCCATCGCCGAGGCCGTTAAGGCGGAGCTCGGCCCGGGCTGGACCGTCGAGACCGATCTCGCGAGCTGGCGGGAGCCCGGAGCATGAGCCTGCCCGTAAACAGCCTCGCCCCCGGCTGGCAGCCCCCGCCCTTCCCGCCCGCCAGGACGCTGGAGGGGCGCTATTGCCGGCTGGAGCCGATCGATCCGGCCCGCCATCTCGACGATATCTGGGCCGCGAACCAGGGCCATGACCGGATCTGGCAATGGATGCCGGCCGATCCGCCGCAGAGCCGGGAGGCCTATGGCGCGCTGCTGGCGATGATGCAGGCCAAGCCGGGGATCGTGCCCTATGCGGTGGTCGACCTCGCCGACGGCAAGGCCAAGGGCCATCTCTGGCTGATGGAGATCCGGCCCGAGCACGGCGTCTTCGAGGTCGGCTACATCACCTATTCCCCCGCTCTGCAGCGCACACGGGCGGCGACCGAGGCGATCTATCTCTGTGGTGAATACGGCTTCTCGCTCGGCTATCGCCGCTTCGAATGGAAATGCAACGACCTCAACGAGCCCTCGAAACGGGCGGCGCTGCGCTTCGGCTTCCAATATGAGGGGCTGTTCCGCCAGCACATGGTGGTGAAGGGCCAAAACCGCGACACCGCCTGGTTTTCGATCCTCGATCACGAATGGCCGGTGCGCGCCCGTGGCTTTAAGCGCTGGCTGGCACCGGAGAATTTCGACGCGGAAGGGCGCCAGAAACAGGCGCTCGCCTCGTTCAACCAGCCTGTCGCCAGCGCCGGCCAGATGAAGCTGCGCCGCGCCTCGATGGCCGATATCCCGGCGATTCTGGCGCTGAAGAACGCGGCCTATACCCCCAATGAGGGCATCATCGGCGTCCCCTCTCTGCCCCGCATCGCCGATTACGCGGAGATCGTCGCCGAGCACGAGGTCTGGCTGGTCGATGGTCCGGCGGGGCTGGAGGCGGCCCTCGTGCTCGAGATCGAGCCGGCGATCTTCCAGGTCTGGAGCATCGCGGTCGCGCCGGAGGCGGGCGGCCGCCGGCTCGGCACCGCCCTGATGCGCTTCGCCGAGGAGCGCGGAGCGGCGCTCGGCTACGACGCCGTCACGCTCTACACCAATAGCAGGCTCACCCAGCGCATCGGCTGGTACGAGCATCTCGGCTACGGCATCACCCATCACGAGGACCGGGCCGACCGGCGGCTGGTCCATATGCGCAAAGCACTCGGCAAAGCCGGCTGAACCAAGGGAAGAACGACGATGGCGGGACGTTTGAAGGGCAAGGTCGCGGTGGTGACGGCCGCGGGCCAGGGCATCGGCCGGGCCATTGCCGAAGCCTTCGTGGCCGAGGGCGCGACGGTCTATGCGACGGATAAGGACGTCGCCCTGCTCGACGGCATCCCCAAGGCGAAGAAGCGCAAGCTCGACGTGTTGTCCAGCCGCGCGGTCGAGGCCTTCGCCGAGAAGGTCGGGCCGATCGACATCCTGGTCAACGCCGCCGGCTATGTGCATCACGGCACGGTGCTGGAGTGCGACGACAAGGCCTGGGAGTTCTCCTTCGATCTCAACGTCAAGTCGATGCACCGTACGATCAAGGCCTTCCTGCCCGCCATGCTGGCCAAGGGCGGCGGCTCGATCGTCAATATCGCGTCGGGAGCGGGCTCGGTCCGCGGCATTCCCAACCGCTATGTCTATGGTGCGACGAAGGCCGCCGTCATCGGGTTGACCAAGGCCGTGGCCGCCGATTTCATCAAGCGGGGGGTGCGCGCCAACGCCATCTGCCCCGGCACCATCCAGTCCCCCTCGCTCGACCAGCGCATCAAGGACCTCGCCGCCGCCAGCAAGACCTCCGAGGCGGCCGCCCGCCAGGCCTTCATCGACCGGCAGCCGATGGGCCGGCTCGGCACGGCGGAGGAGATTGCCTGGCTCGCCGTCTATCTCGCCTCGGACGAGGCCAGCTACACCACCGGCCAGATCCACCTCGCCGATGGCGGCTTCGCTCTCTGAGCACGAGAAGAACACCAGGGAGATACGCGATGCATATCCTCGTCCTCGGCGGCGCCGGCATGGTCGGCCGCAAATTCATCCAGCGCCTGGCCAGGGACGGCCAGCTCGGCGGCCGGCCGGTCGACAAGATCACGGCGCAGGACGTCGTGGCCGCAGAGAAGCCAGAGGGCGCGCCCTTCGCCTTCGAGGCGGTCGTCTCCGACATGTCGGTGCCGGGCGAGGCGGAGAAGCTCGTCGCCTCCCGGCCGGAGCTGATCGTCCATCTCGCCGCGATCGTCTCCGGCGAGGCGGAGGCCGATTTCGACAAGGGCTATCGTATCAATCTCGACGGCACCCGCTATCTCTTCGACGCGATCCGCGCGATCGGCGACGGCTACAAGCCGCGCCTCGTCTTCACCTCCTCGATCGCCGTGTTCGGCGCGCCCTTCCATGACAAGATCGCCGATGAGTTCCACACCACGCCGCTGACCAGCTACGGCACGCAGAAGGCGATCGGCGAATTGCTGCTCTGCGACTATACGCGCCGCGGCTTCTTCGATGGCGTCGGCATCCGGCTGCCGACGATCTGCGTGCGCCCCGGCGCCCCGAACAAGGCCGCCTCCGGCTTCTTCTCCAACATCATCCGCGAGCCGCTCAACGGCGTCGAGGCGGTGCTGCCGGTCTCCGAGACCGTCAAGCACTGGCACGCCTCGCCGCGCTCGGCGGTCGGCTTCCTGATCCACGCCGCGACCATGGACACCGCGGCGATCGGCCCGCGCCGGGCGCTGACCATGCCCGGCCTCGCCTGCACGGTGGCCGAACAGATCGAGGCGCTGCGCAAGGTCGCCGGCGAGGGCGTCGTCGCCCGGATCAAGCGCGTGCCCGATCCGGTGATCGACGGGATCGTCGCGGGCTGGCCGCGCGATTTCGAGGCGACCCGCGCCCCGGCGCTCGGTTTCAAGGCGGAATCGAGTTTCGAGGAGATCATCCGCGTCCATATCGACGACGAGCTCGGCGGCAACTTCGTCCGCTGAGCGGGCATCGTCGCCATCCGGGCGAGGCACCGGCCCCGCCGGTTCCTCCGCCTCGCCGCGGCGGGACTTCTCAACGACTGGGCGCAGCCGGCGACAGTCGGCCGTGCCTTCCTCGCTAGCGCAGGGGCCTGCGCGCGAAGACCAGATCGACATCGCCGAGCGGCACGCCGAATTTCGAGACGATCGCGCGGTTGACGATGACGCCCTGCGGATTGCGCTCGATCACATCCTCGAAACGCACCCGCACCGGGCCCGAGCCGGTCGGCAGATCGACCTCATAGGAGAGGCGCACGCCGCCGGCCTCGCTGCGTATCACCGCTTCGCCGACCACATCCTCGCGCGTGCCGACATAGCTGCCCGGGCCGGTGCGGCGGAACACCCAGGTCTTCACGTCGCGCTCGCCATCGGAATAGCTGAAGGCTTCGCGCAGCGTCAGCGTATCGCCGCGCACCCGCCCGCCCAGCACCACCGTCAGACCGCGCGTCGCCCCGGTCAGCCGGTTGGTGAACGTCCCCTTGGCATAGCTGCGGCCGGCGAAATCCCGCTCCAGCACGATGCCCCTGGCATCGGGCATCGCGTCGAAGCCGGGCCGCGTCGCGCAGGCGGGCAGGAGAAGGGCGAGCGACAGGGTGAGCGCGACGCGGCGGGAGATCATCTTGCAGCCTCCGAACGACGAAAAAGGCCCCGGACAGCGCCGGGGCCTTCGGTCTACGCGGGGCAGGCCTCACTGGATGAAGGCGCCGCCGGGCCGGGCTCCGCCGCCTCCTCGCCGAGATCGGGCGCATGTGCCCAGCCGCTCGATCCCCAGCTCTTCAGGGCCGCCCAGGTCGAGCGGTCGAGCCTGTACTGCTCGCAGGGAAACAGCCCGCCACGCGCCGGCAGCGCCTTCAGGAAGGACCCCTCGGCGCGGAAGCCCGACTTCTCCAGCACCCGGCGGGAGGCGGGGTTGATCACCCGCGCATCCGCCTCGAGCGCCTTGATGTCGAGCAGGGTGAAGAGCGTGTCGGTCAGCGCCTGCACGGCCTCCGTCGCATAGCCCTTGCCCCAATGCGGCAGCCCCAGCCAATAGCCGATGAAGGGCGTGCCATTGGCCTTGTGATGAGCCCCGATCATGCCGATCAGCTCATTGGGCCGGGCGCGCGGCGTGATCGCCAGGACGAGGTGATCGCCCAGCGCATTGCCCTTGCGGGCGCCGAAGATGAAGGGTTCGACCGCCTCGACCGGATAAGGATGCGGGATCGAGGCCGTCATCTCGGCCACGGATTTCTCGCCCGCCTGGCGCAGGATCGCCGTGGCGTCGGCCAGGCGCGGCCAGCGCAGCCAGAGACGGCGGGTCTCGAGCCGGAAAACATCGTCGCGGGTCAATTCCGGGAACATGGGTCTCTCCGTCGGCGCAAACGAAAAAGGGAGCTGGACTTGTGCCCACCTCCCCTTTTCCTTGACCTTTGGGAAACCCCTGGAGGGTCTTGCCCTTCGATCCGATCCGGTTCGGTGGAACCGGCGGATCGAGGAAAACCCTATCCGCCGTCTTATTCTGCGGCCTCTTGGGCCGGGACTACGTTCACGAAAGCTCGGCCGAGTTTCGTAATGAATCGGACGCGGCCATTCGTCAGCGCGAACAGGGTGTGATCCTTGCCCATGCCGACATTGGCGCCGGCATGCCATTTCGTGCCGCGCTGACGGATGATGATGTTGCCGGGGACGACAGCCTGGTCGCCGAACTTCTTCACGCCGAGGCGCTTGCTCTCGGAGTCGCGACCGTTGCGGGACGAACCGCCTGCTTTTTTGTGAGCCATAACGCCCTACCTCGAAACTTCTACGTGCTCTGTAACCCGAATCGGCGGCAAAAGCCAGCCGACCCGGAGATGAAACCGAAACGACGCCTGACGATCGGTGTCAGTAGTCCTCGCCGGAGGCCTGTTCCGCCTGGTCGGCCTTCGCCCGCGGGGGCTTGCCGGCCAGGAGATCCTTGGCCTGGGCCACCCATTCCTCGCGGGTGGCGCGGCCACGCAGCTTCAGCTCCTCGTCCCATTTCGCGACGTCGGCCTCGCTCCAGGCGGCGATGTCGTTCCAGGAGGTGATGCCGGCGGCGCGCAGCTTCTTCTCGATGGTCGGGCCGACGCCCGAGATCAGCGAGAGGTTGGAGGCGTCGAGGCCTTCGCTCTTCGTCTCGGTCTTGGCCTTCTTCTCGGCCTTCGGCTTCACCGTCTCGGACGCGGCGGAGACGGCGGCCACCGCAGCGGCGCCCTTCTTCATCTCCGGCTTGCGGCCGCCGGTGAGGATGTCGGTGATCCGCACCACGGTCAGCTCGGAGCGGAAGCCGCGCTTGCGCTTCGAGTTCTGGCGGCGGCGCTTCTTGAAGGCGATGACCTTCTCGCCGCGGGCCTGCTTCACGATCTCGCCGGCGACGGTGATGTCGCTCAGGAAGGGCGCGCCGACGGTCGATTTCTCGCCATCGGTCAGCATCAGCACCTCGCCGAAGGCGACGGTGTCGCCAGGCTCTCCAACGAGCTTGGCAATGGTGATTTCATCGTTCGCGGCGACGCGGAACTGCTTGCCGCCGGTTTTGATGACTGCGAACATCATTGTTCTCCATGTTCAGCCCCGCCCTGTCGCGAACCTCCTCGGGGGAGGCGCACGCGGGACGGCTTTTTGGCAGTCGGTTGCGTGGTGTGTCGCTCTTGTCGGCGCGGGCGGCCCGAAGGCTGACGTCCCGGCGCCAAAAGAGATCGGGCGCGGGTTTCCCCACGCCGGACGAGGCTCACTAGGCGCAGGCGCGCTTCCGGTCAAGAGTTTTGGCCGCCGGCGGCGAAATTTGTGACGGTTGCTTGAAAGCGCGCGATCACGAGGCTTGTCTCCCCGGCGGCCCGCGTGTAGTAACCAGCCCGCTTCGACCGAGCGCGACCGCGGACAGGTGGCAGAGTGGTTGAATGCACCGCACTCGAAATGCGGCATACCCGCAAGGGTATCGGGGGTTCAAATCCCTCCCTGTCCGCCACTCGTTTCGCCTTTAGCTGATAAGGCCGCCCGACGCGCCTCTCCCACGCCGAGCTGACACAGATCCCCTATTTCGCCATCTCGCGGCAGCTTTCGACACAGGCCCGGCAGGCCTCGACGCATTCCTCCATGCCGCCCAGCCGCTCGCAATCGCTTGCGCAATCCTCGCAGATATCGGCGCATTCGGCGCAGAGATGCTTGTGGTGCCGGGTGCCGAGCAGCATCAGATGCGCGGCCGTCCGGCAGGTCTCGGCGCAGGACAGCATCAGCCTGATGTGATCGGGGCGGGCATGTTCGCCGCCGATCTCCAGGCAATGGCCGGTGCTCATGCCGAGGCAGGTCTGGTAGCAGGCCAGGCAGGTCTCGATGCAGCGCTGCATCCCGGGATCGATCGCATGCATGGTCCTCTCCTCCGTCAATGGGCGGTCCGGCGCCATGGCCGGCGCGCCGCGAGCCCGAGGCCCCACCGCCGAGGCTCCACCGCCGAGGCTCCACCCCCGGGGAACCTTCCTGTCGCGCCGCTGTTCCCTCCGCTCGCGCAGGGAGGCTCCAGCATGATGTTCGTGGAAAAGATCCGGGAGGGGCTCGAGGTGGTCGGCTCCGATGGCGGCCATGTCGGCACGGTCGACGGTCTCTCCGGCCAGTTGATGAAGCTGAAGCGCTCCGATCCCGCCTCGGGCGGTGTCCACCATTACCTCGACATCGCTCTGGTCAGCGGCGTCGACGAGCGGCGCATCACGCTGCTGGTCCCGGCCGAGGAGGCGCAGGAGCGCTGGTCGGACGAATCCAGCTGAGGCGTCAGCTTCGGATCTGACGCAGCGACCGCACGTAAAACTGCACCACCTGCTGCGTCACCTCCGAGCCCAGCGATTGTGCGCTCCTGACGGCGGCAAGGCTGTAGCGTCCCTCGGCCGCGACGATGTCGGCGGCGAGCAGCATGGCGAAGACCAGAGCGGTGACGAGGCCATTGTGCATGCCGCCATAATAGCCGGCGGCTCTTGCCGCTTCCCTAGGGAAACCGAAGGCATTTGAAGCAAAACCGCGGCGATCCGGGGCCCGGTTGCTCCGCCGGATCTGGGCTCACTCCGGATCGGCTTGCGCGAGCGCTGCGGCATGACCGGCGATCCGGCCGAGCACCACCGCCGTCAGCAGCCCGTTGCCGGAGAGATAGCCTTCCGCGCCGGAGCCGGAGACGCCGCAGGCGGCGCCGCCCGCCGCGAACAGATTGGGCATCGCCCTGCCCACCGCATCCTGCACGCGCGCCATCCGGTCGATGACCAGCCCGCCCTGGGTGTGGAACAGCGCGCCGGTCACCTTCACCGCGAGGAAGGGCGGTTCGAGCTGCCGCAGCCCGGTCAGCTCCCGGCCGAACGCGTCGCGGCCGCCCGTCTCCTTGCCCTGCGCGAGCGCCTGCATCGTCTCCGCCAGCGCCTGCTCGGGCACGCCGATGCGCTTCGCCATCTCGGCCCAGTCGCCGGCGGAGAGGATGGCGCCCATCGCCTCGGCCCGCTTGAAATCCTCGAATTGCCGCGCGACCCCGGCGATGCGGCTGTCGAACAGCGTCCAGGCGATCCCATCCGGCTGTTTCAGCACCTCCGCCGCCTGCTCGGAATAGCCGCGCGATTCATCGCAGAAGCGCCGCCCCAGGCGGTTCACCTGGACGCCGCCCTCGGTGATCGTCGCCCAGGTGATCAGGATGCCGGCGGGATGGGCGACCGAGCCATGGCCCTGGTGGCCGCCGAGATGGCGCGTCGCGGCCCCGAGCGCCTGGCCCCACAGCACCGCCTCGCCCTGATTGCCGGGATGGCCGAAATACAGGGCCTCCTTGAGCGACGGGATGTGGCGCGCGACGAGCTCCTTGTTGCCGCCATAGCCGTTGCAGGCCAGCACGAGCTGCATGCAGCCGATCTCCTCCTGCGTGCCGTCCGGGCGGCTGAAGCCCAGCCCCAGCACGCGGCCCGTCTCGTCGGCGTATAAGGTCGTCACCTGCGCCTCGCAGAGGAGATCGACGCCCGCGAGCTCCGCGGCCTGGCGCAGCGCGTCGATCAGCTCCTCGCCGGAGCGGCTGGGCAGCCCATGCATGCGGCGCGCGGAATGGCCGGGATAGGAAAAATCCGCGATCACCGAGAAGGACAGCCCGTGCCGGTCGGCGAGCCATTCCAGCGCCGGCCCGGCCTGGTCCGTGACCAGCGCGACGATGGCCGGATCGGGCTCGTTCTTCGCCTTGGCCATGATGTCGCCGGCGAAGCGCGCGGAATCGTCGGCGATCCCCGCCGCCTTCTGCCAGCGCGTGCCGGCCGCCGGGACCAGCCCGGCCGACAAAGCGGTCGAGCCCCGCGGCAGCGAATCCCGCTCCAGGACGAGCACCTCCGCCCCGGCCTCCCGCGCCGTCAGCGCCGCGATCAGACCGGCCGCACCAGCGCCAATGACGACGACCGGCACAGCGAGCGGAAACGCCCGTTCCGCGACGCGCACAACCCTGCTCACCCGGCACTCCCTCAGCCGCATCCGCCCACATCGGCACCGTATCCTGTATTAGATTTAAAACAAGAAGTTGCCTGATCGCAGGAGCCGCACTAGCTTGCAGCCCGGGTTTCCGAGATGGTGGATCGATGACCGGCAGCGCCAGCCCGCGCACATTGTTCGACAAGGTCTGGGACGCGCATGTCGTGGTGCAGCGCGAGGACGGGCAGTGCCTGCTCTGGATCGACCGGCATTTCCTGCATGAGGGCTCCTTCCACGCCTTCGACAAGCTTAAGGCGCGCGGCACGGAACTGGCCCGGCCGGACCTGACCTTCGGCATCGAGGACCATTATGTTCCGACGCGCGAGCGCGATCTCGACCGGATCGACCCGGCGATCCGCGGCATGATCGTGCAGCTGCGCGACAATGCCGGCCGCCACCGCCTCAGGCTCTTCGGCCTCGACGATCCCGGCCAGGGCATCGTCCATGTCGTCGGCCCCGAGCAGGGGCTGACCCTGCCGGGCCTGACCATGGTCTGCGGCGACAGCCACACCGCCACGCATGGCGCCTTCGGCGCGCTCGCCTTCGGCATCGGCGCCTCGGAGGTCGCGCATGTGCTGATGACGCAGACGCTGTGGCAGAAGCGGCCGAAGCGCCTGCGCATCACGGTCGATGGCGCGCTCGCCCCCGGCATCGCGGCCAAGGACATCGCGCTCTCGATCATCGCCGCGATCGGCGCGGATGGGGCGGCGGGACATGCCATCGAATATGCCGGCTCGGCGATCCGCGCCCTGTCGATGGAGGGGCGGCTGACGCTGTGCAACCTCTCGATCGAGGCCGGCGGGCGCTGCGGCATGGTCGCGCCCGACGAGACCACGCTCGCCTATCTCCGCGGACGGCCCTATGCGCCGCGCGATGCGGCCTTCGACCGGGCCGCCGCGGATTGGCTGGCGCTCGCCAGCGACGGTGACGCGATCTTCGACCGCGAGATCGCGCTGGATGCGGGCCGGATCGCCCCGACCGTGACCTGGGGCACCAGCCCGGAGGACGCGCTGCCGATCACCATGAGCGTGCCCGATCCCGAGCGCGCCGGCGATGAGGGCCGCGCCGCCCATATTCGCGAGGCGCTCGCCTATATGGGGCTGCGCCCGGGACAGCGGCTGGAGGATGTCACGATCGACCGGGTCTTCATCGGCTCCTGCACCAATAGCCGGATCGAGGATCTGCGCGCCGCCGCGGCCATCCTAGCCGGGCGCAAGGCCCGCGTTCCCGGGCTGGTCTCGCCCGGTTCCGCCCAGGTCAAGCGGCAGGCCGAGGAGGAGGGGCTGGACCGCATCTTCACCGAAGCGGGCCTCGACTGGGTGGCCGCGGGCTGCTCCATGTGCGTCGGCATGAACGGCGATCTCGTGCCGCCGGGCGAGCGCTGCGCCTCCACCACCAACCGCAATTTCCGCGGCAGGCAGGGCCCGGGCTCGCGCACCCATCTGATGTCGCCGGCCATGGCCGCGGCCGCCGCCGTCACCGGCCGGCTGACCGATATGCGCCCGCTGATGCAAGGGCGCGGCTGATGCAGGCCTTCACCCGCCTCTCCGGCCGCGCCTGCCCCCTGCCGCTCACCGGGGTCGATACCGACCAGCTCATCCCCGCCCGCTTCATGAAGCGCTCCCGCGCCGAGGGCTATGGCGGCTATCTCCTGCATGATCTGCGCTTCGATGCCGCCGGGCAGCCTCTCCCCGGCTTCGCGCTGAACCGGCCGGAGCGCCAGGGCGCCGAGGTCCTGGTGTCGCGCCGCAATTTCGGCAGCGGTTCCTCGCGCGAGGCGGCCGTCTACGCGCTCGTCGATTACGGTTTCCGCTGTGTCGTCGCGCCGAGCTTCGGCGACATCTTCGCCGCCAACGCCGTCAATAACGGGCTGCTGCCGGCGCAGGTCTCCGACGAAGATGGCGAGGCCCTGCTCGCGGCTCTGGCCGAGGGCGCCCGCGACATCGTGGTCGATCTGGCGGAGCAGCGCATCATCCTCGGCAATCTCAGCTGCGGCTTCGCCATCGACCCGGTCTGGCGCACCAAGCTGCTGCATGGCTGGGACGATATCGACCTGACCCTCAGCCATGTCCAGGCGATCGCGGATTTCGTGGCGGCCGATCGGGAGCGCCGGCCCTGGGCGCAGCCAGGGCGCCCGGAGGGCGCTTGACAGCAACCAAAGCTGTGTTTTCTATAAGACAGGTTACTGTCTCAAGCCTGAGGCAGACAAGGAGCGCGATGTCGAGCGTCGAACCCCTGAAGGCGCGCAGGCTCTATCTTCTCCTGAGGGATCGCATCCTGACGGGGGAGGACAGGCCGCATGCGCGCCTGCCGAGCGAACCGATGCTGGCGGCGCAGAACAACGTCTCGCGGGTCACGGTGCGCCGCGCGCTCGATCAATTGGCGGCCGACGGGCTGATCGAGCGCCGGCCGGGCTCGGGTACCTTCGTCAGCGGCAAGGGCACCAGCGCGCCCGTGGTCGCCGATTTCTCGAATGTCCTGACGCATCTCGTCGAGATGGGCCGCCGCACCGAGGTCAGGCTGCTCGCCTTCAGCTATGTCAAGGCGAGCGAGGCGCTGGTCGAGGCGCTGCGCCTCGCGCCCGACGAGCGCGTCCAGCGCTCGATCCGCGTGCGGATGATCGACGGGCTGCCCTTCTCCTACCTCGTCACCCATGTGCCGGAGCGCATCGGCATCTCCTATTCCGAGGCCGATCTCGCCTCGATGCCGCTGCTCTCGCTGCTGGAGCGCTCCGGCGTCGTGGTGCAGCGCGCCAGCCAGACCATCGGCGCCTCCCTCGCTAGCCCCGATATCGCCGAGGCGCTCGGCCTCGAGATCGGCTCGCCGTTGCTCTCGCTGACGCGCGTCGTCTTCGGTCCGGACGGTGACGGCGTCGAGCATCTCCACGCGCTCTACCGGCCGGATCGCTATTCCTTCCAGATGGAGCTGGAGCGGGCCGGCGGCGCGCGGGCGCGGCGCTGGTCGCCGGTTCCGAGCCGCGGCCGCACGTCCGAGAGCGGAGCCTTCGAGGCCGCGCGCGGCATGGGTGACGGGTTCAATGGCTGAGCCCTGACGAGGGGGCTCGCCCGAGCCCCGCACGAGACGACGACTTCAACGCGCCGGCACAAAACGACCGGCCAAGCGACAGAGGAGAACGAGATGAACACCCGCTTTGACCGCCGCACCCTGCTCAAGGGCGGCGCCGTGGCCCTGACCGGGATCGCCGCCCCCTCGATCGTCAGGGGCCAGGCCCCGGCCACGATCAAGATCGGCATCCTGCAGCCCGTCACCGGCGCACTGGCGATGGATGGCGAATTCGGCCGCACCGGTGCCGAACTGGCGATCGCCGACGTCAATGCCGCGGGCGGCATCAAATCGCTGGGCGGCGCCAAGCTGGAAATGGTCTTCGGCGATGCCCGCTCCAATCCGGAAGCCGGCGTCCAGGAGGTCGAGCGCATGCAGGGCGAGGGCGTCGTCGCCATCGTCGGCGGCTTCGCCAGCCCGATCTGCCTCGCCGCCTCCCAGGCCGCCTCGCGCTATGATCTGCCCTATCTCGTCGATGTCGGCGTCTCCGACCAGATCATCTCGCGCGGGCTGAAGAACACCTTCCGCTTCGCCCCCGGCTTCGGCATCTGCACCAAATCCGCGATCGAAAACCTGGTGCGCATCAACGAGGCCGCCGGCAAGGCGACCAAGACGGTGGCGCTGGTGCATGAGGACGGGCTGTTCGGCTCCGGCCTCGCCAAGCTGATGGCGACCGAGCTGCCCAAGCACGGTTTCGAGATCGTCGAGACGATCGCGATCCCCACCCCCTCGCGCGATCTCTCCAACGTCGTGCTGCGGCTGCGCTCGCTGAACCCGGACCTCGTCATCCCCTCGACCTATTACGGCGAGACCGTGCTGCTCGCCCGCACCATGCAGCAGCAGCGCGTGCGGCCGAAGGCGGTCTATTCCGTGCTGAACGGCGCCGCCTCCAACATGCGCTTCGTCAAGGAGTTCCCCGAGGCGGCCGACAAGATCATGGACTGCAACCATTGGCATGATCCGCGCAACCCGAAGAACGCCGAGCTGCAGAAGCGGGTCGAGGCGGCCGGAAAGATCTGGAACTACAACACGCCGCTGAACTACTCCTCCGTCCGCCTGCTGGCGGATGCGATCGAGCGCGCCGGGGCGGCCGATCGCGCCAAGATCATCGCCGCGCTCGGCAGCTCGACCTTCGCCGAGCATCTCATGCCCTATGGCCCGACGCGCTTCGAAAACGGCCAGAACATGGGCGCCGCCCCGGTCTCGACCCAGGTCCAGGACGGCCAGATCAAGGTCGTCTTCCCGGAAGCCTTCGCCGACGCCAAGCCGGTCTTCCCGGTCCGCGGCTGACGCCACGACGGCCGGCCCAGGCCGGTCCCATTGTCCTGAACCCCTGCCGCCGGAAGCGGCAGGGGCCGACATTCCCGCGCGCGCCCAGGGACCTCGACGCTCCACGTGACCTATCCGCTGCCCATCATCGCCGAAGCCATGCTGAACGGGCTTTTGACCGGCGCGGTCTATGCGCTCGTCGCGCTCGGGCTGACGCTGGTCTATGGCGTGCTGCACATCATCAATTTCGCGCATGGCGCGCTGCTGACCTCGGCGATGTTCGCCGTCTGGGCGATCCATGCCTTCCTCGGCGTCGACCCCTATCTCGCCATCCTGCCCCTGACGCCGCTGTTCTTCGCGCTGGGCTATGGGCTGCAGCGCTACGTCATCGGCCCGGCCAGCCATGGCGACGACGGCAACATTCTGCTGGTGACGCTGGGCCTCGCCATCATCATCGAGAACGGGCTGCTCGCGCTGTTCCGCTCCGATACGCGCTCGCTCGCCACCGACTACTCCTTCCAGGTGGTGGAGCTCGGCCCGCTGCTGCTGTCGCAGGCGCGGCTCTACGGGTTCGCCGGCGCCCTCGCGGTCACCATCCTGCTCTGGCTGCTGCTGGCGCGCACCGATATCGGCAAGGCGATCCGCGCCGTCGCCAAGGAGAAGCTCGGCGCCGCCTTGGTCGGCATCGACGTCCGCCATGTCTATGCCGTGACCTTCGGCATCGGCTGCGCCACGCTCGCCATCGCCGCCTGCCTGCTGATGCCGACCTTCTACGTCAATCCGCGCGTCGGCGGCGCCTTCGTGCTCGTCGCCTTCACCATCGTCGTGCTCGGCGGCATGGGCTCGATCCCGGGCGCGCTGGCGGGCGGGCTGGTGATCGGCGTGGTGGAGAGCCTCTGCGGACTGTTCCTGGGCGAAAGCCTGGGCCAGATCGGCATCTTCATCATCTTCATCCTGGTGCTCCTCTTCCGCCCGACCGGCCTGTTCGGAGCCCGCGCATGACCCGCCACACCGCCCTGTGGATCGCGCTGCTGCTCGCCGCCATCGCGGTGGCGCCGCTGCTCACCGCCTCCAATGCGGCGCTGAACTTCATCGTCTTCGTGCTGATCATCGCGCTCGCGGCGCAGGGCTGGAACCTGCTCGGCGGCGTCGCCGGCCAATCCTCCTTCGGCCATGCCGCGTTTTTCGGCACGGGGGCCTATGTCTCGGCGCTGCTGCAGCTGCGCTTCGGCGTCAATGCCTGGGCCGGGCTCGCCGCCGGCATCGCCATGGGCGCGCTGGTCGGCTGGGTCATCGGCTTCCTCAGCTTCCGGGCGGGGCTGCGAGGCTCCTATTTCGCGCTGGTGACTTTGGCCTTCGCGGAGGTGCTGCGCATCCTCGCCAACGCCATGGGCTTCACCGGGGGCGCGGCCGGGCTGCTGCTCAAGCTCGATCTCGGCTTCGCCAATCTGCAATTCTCCAGCCGCGCCCAGTTCCTGTGGCTGGCCCTCGGCTTCGTCGCTTTGGGCCTGATCATCTCGCTGCGCATCGCGGCGACCCGCTTCGGCGCGCAGCTCGTCGCGGTGCGCGAGAACGAGGATGCGGCGAAGGCGCTGGGCGTCGACGTGCTCAGCGTCAAGCTGCGGGCGATCGCCATTTCGGGCGCGATGACCGCGGCGGCCGGCGTGCTGTATCTGCAGTATTTCCTCTATATCGACGCGCAGATCGCCTATGGCGTCTGGATCTCGGTCGAGGCGCTGCTGGCGGCGATGGTCGGGGGCCGCGGGCTGGTGCTGGGCCCGATCATCGGCGCCTTCACCCTGCACGGCCTCGGCGAGGCGACCAAGGCCTTCGCCGGCCGGGTGCCCGGCATCGACCTCATGGTCTATGGCGGCGTGCTCGTCCTCGTCGTCGCCTTCGCACCGGGCGGCGTGCTCGGCCTGCTCGCGAAACTGCGGCCGAAATCCCGCCGCAGCGGGGAGACCGCGTGATGCTGGAGGTCCGCGACATCACCATGCGCTTCGGCGGGCTCGTCGCCGTCGGCGGCGCCTCCTTCTCGGTGCCGAAGGGTGCGATCGTCGGGCTGATCGGCCCCAACGGCGCCGGCAAGACCACGCTTTTCGCGGTGATCGCGGGCTTCCTGACCCCCACCGCCGGCAGCGTCCGCTTCGAGGGCGACGACATCACCGCGATGCCGACCCATCGCCGCGCCGCGCGCGGCATCGCCCGCACCTTCCAGATCGTGCAGCCCTTCGCCGGGCTCGACGTCCGCGAGAACATCGCGGTTGGCGCCTATCTCCGCCACGCTTCCGCCAGCGAGGCGCATCGGCGGGCCGAGGCGGTGGCGCAGCGCGTCGGGCTCGGCGCCGATCTCGACAAGCCGGCCGCCAGCCTCACCGTCGCGGGGCGCAAGCGGCTGGAACTGGCGCGCGCACTGGCGACCGAGCCGAAGCTGCTGCTGCTGGACGAGGTGCTGGCGGGGCTGAACCCCTCCGAGATCCGCGACATCGTCCCCGTGATCCGCGCCATCCGCGACGAGGGCGTCACCATCCTGATGATCGAGCATGTGATGCAGGCGGTGATGAATCTCTGCGAGCACGTCCATGTGCTGGCGCAGGGAAAACTGATCGCCCAGGGCGATCCGCCCTCGGTCTGCGCCGATCCCGCCGTGGTCGAGGCCTATCTCGGGCGCGGCGCGGCCGAGCGGCTGCGCCTGGAGGCCTCCCATGCTTGAGGTCGCGGGGCTCAAGGCCGGCTATGGCGGCGTCGAGGTGCTGCGCGGCATCGATCTCGCGGTCGGCGCGGGCGAGATCGTCGCCGTGCTCGGCTCCAACGGCGTCGGCAAGACGACGCTGAACAAGGTTCTCTCCGGGGTCCTGCCCGCCAGCGCCGGCAGGATCGTCTTCGACGGTCGCGAGCTCGCCGGGGCCTCGCCCGCGGCGATCGTCGAGGCCGGGCTGATCCATGTCCCGGAAGGCCGCAAGATCTTCCCCAACATGAATGTCCGGGAAAATCTCGAGCTCGGCAGCTATCGCCGTGCCCGGCCGAACCGGGCCCGCAATCTGGAGCGCGTCTTCGCCACCTTCCCGCGTCTGCGCGAGCGCGTGGCCCAGGCCGCCGGGACGCTGTCGGGCGGCGAGCAGCAGATGCTGGCGATCGGGCGCGGCATGATGGCCGAGCCGCGCCTGCTGATCCTGGACGAGCCGTCGCTCGGCCTGTCGCCGCTGCTGGTCGAGGAGATGTTCGCGCTGATCCTGCGGCTCAACCGCGAGGGCATGCCGATCATGCTGGTCGAGCAGAATGTCGTGCAGTCGCTCGAGATCGCGGCGCGCGCCTATATCGTCGAGAACGGCGCAGTGACCCTGTCCGGCCCCGCCGCCGACATCGCCGCCAATCCCGACCTCAAGCGCGCCTATCTGGGGCTGTAGCGCATGGCTGTCCTCACCCAGGGCCTCATCCCCGCCTCGGTGCTGCTGGCCGAGCCACCTCCCGCCTGGCTGGCGCGCTGGGGCGAATTCGCCGAAAGCTTCTCCCTCTCCGACCCGGAGCTTTCGGCCCAGGCCCGGCTCGTGCTGCTCGATTGCCTCGGCGCCATCGCTGCCGGCATGCAGGAGCCGGAGACGCGGGCTCTGTCCGCCAGGCTAGCCCGCCGCGGCGGCGCCTGCCCGGCCATCGGGGCCGGGCTGAGGCTCCAGCCCTCGGATGCCGCCTTCGTCAACGGCGTCGCCGGCACCATGCTCGAACTCGACGAGGGCAACAGCTTCGCCCGCGGCCATCCCGGCATCCATGTCCTGCCGGCGCTGCTGGCGGCGCGGCCTCTGGCGGATGTCGCCGGCCGCGAATTCCTCTCCGCCTTCGTGCTGGGCTACGAGATCGGCGCGCGTATCGGCGCCGCCTCGCGGCTGCGTCCGACGATCCATCCGCACGGCACCTGGGGCACCGTCGGTGCCGCGCTCGCCGTGGCGAAGCTCGACGCCGCCGCCGCCGCCGCCCTCGCCTCGACCATCTCGCTCGCCGCCCCGCTCTCCACCGGCGCCAGCCTGCGCGCCATGCTGGAAGGGGCGACAGTGCGCAACGCCTATGCCGGCATCGCGGCGCGCAACGGGCTGGCCGCGCATGATCTCGTCGCCTGCGGCTTCACCGCCGAGAGCGATGGCGTGCGCAGCGTCTATGGCGCCGTCCTGGCGGAGCGCTTCGCGCCGGAGGCGATGCTGGAGCAGCTCGGCAGCCGCTGGGACATCCAGCGCAACTACTTCAAGCGCCATGCCGCCTGCCGCTTCACCCATGGCGCGCTCGACGTCGTCGCCGCTCTGCTCGCCGCGCATGGGCCGCTCGATCCCGCGGGGATCGCGCGGATCGAGGTGCGATCCTACGCCATGGCGGCGCAGCTCGACGCGCCCGCCCCGACCACCATGCTCGGCGCGAAATTCTCGCTGCCCTTCGCCATCGCCACCACCATCGTCCATGGCGCGGCGACGGTGCCGGCCTTCCGCGCCGCGGCCCTCGCCGATCCCGCGATCCGCGCCCTGGCGCTGAAGGTCGGCGTCGCCGAGGACGCGGCCCTGAGCGCGATGCTGCCCGACCGGCGCCCGGCGCGCGTGGCGATCCACCTCGCCGACGGCACGGTGCTGCGCGGCGAGACCTTCACCAATCGCGGCGACGCCTCCGACCCCTACGCGCCGGAGGAGATCGAGGCCAAATTCCTCGAACTCGCCATCCCCGTCTGGGGAGAGCGCCATGCCCGCGCCCTAAGCCACGCCGTCGCGACACTGGAGCAGGCCGACAGCCTCTCCGGTTTCGAGGCCCTGATCGCCGAGCCACCGCTCCGGGATAGATGAGATGAGCCTGAAACAGAGATTGACGCAGGGCCGGCCTGTCGTCGCGCCGGGTATCTACGACGCGCTGACCGCCTCGCTGGCGGCCGAAGCCGGCTTCGAGGCGGTCTACCTCTCCGGCGCCGCCATCGCCTATACCCGGCTCGGACGGCCCGATATCGGGCTGGTCTCGATGAGCGAGGTCGCCGAGGTGATCGCCCTGGTCCGCGACCGTGTGCCGACGGCGATGATCGTCGACGCCGATAACGGCTATGGCAACGCGCTCAACGTGCAGCGCACCGTCCGCGCCTTCGAGCGCGCCGGCGCCAGCGCCATCCAGATTGAAGACCAGACCATGCCCAAGCGCTGCGGGCATCTCCAGGACAAGAGCCTGATCGGCGCCGGCGAGATGGCCGGCAAGATCCGGGCTGCGGTCGACGCGCGCCACAGCCGCGACACGCTGATCATCGCCCGTACCGATGCGGTCGCCGTGGAAGGCTTCGACAGCGCCATCGACCGCGCCGCGCTCTATGCCGAGGCCGGGGCAGACGTGCTCTTCGTCGAGGCGCCGCGCTCGCGCCAGCAGCTCGCCGCGATCACCGGCGCGCTCGGCGCGTCGCGGCCGCTCCTGGTCAATATGGTCGAGGGCGGCGACACGCCGCTCGCCTCCGCCGAGGAACTCGGAGCGCTCGGCTTCAGCATCGTGATCTTCCCGGGCGGCATCGTCCGCGCGCTCGCCCACACCGCCCGCGACTATTACCGCTCGCTGCGCCGTCACGGCACCAACGAGCCTTTCCGCGAGCGCATGTTCGACTTCACCGCGCTCAACGCCCTGATCGGCACGCCGGAAATGCTGGAACGCGGCCGCAGCTATGAGGATGCGACGGCCGCGCCGAAGCCCGCGACGGATGACGCGGCATGAGCGACATCGACCCCGTCACCCTCGCCGTCCTGAAGGGGCGGCTCGAGCAGATCGCCGACGAGATGGACGCGACGCTGTTCCGCTCGGCCTTCAACCCGATCATCGCGGAGGCGCGCGACGCCTGCCACGGGCTTTACCACGCGGTCACCGGCGACACCCTGGTCCAGGGCGCCAACGGCCTGCCCATCTTCGTCGGCGCGATGGCCTTCGCGGTGAAGGCGGTGATCGACAAGGTCGCGCGCGACGGCGGGCTCGAACCCGGCGACACCTTCCTGTTCAACGACCCCTATCAGGGCGGCACCCATCTCAATGATTTCCGGCTGGTGCGCCCGATCTTCCGCGACGGGCGGCTCTTCTGCTGGCTCGCCTCCGTCGGCCACTGGCTCGACATCGGCGGCAATGTCCCCGGCGGCTACAATCCCAAGGCGACGGAGAGCCATCAGGAGGGTGTGCGCTTCCCGCCCGTCAAGCTGTTCACGGCCGGGCGGCTGAACCAGGACATCGTCGATCTCCTCGCCGCCAATTCGCGCGTGCCGATGTCGAATTGGGGCGATCTCAACGGCCAGCTCAACGCCCTCGACCTCGGCGAGCGCCGGCTCGGCGCCTTGCTCGACGATTACGGCGCGGCGACGCTGGCGACCGCCTTCGACGCCTTTTCCGAACGCGCCGAAGCCTTGATGCGCAGCGCCATCCGCGCCCTTCCCGATGGGCGCTACGCCTTCGAGGACGTGCTCGACAATGACGGCATCAGCGACGATCTGCTGACCGTCGCGCTCGACCTGACCATCGAGGGCGACCGGATGGTGCTGGATTTCTCGCGCTCCTCGCCGCCGGCGCAGGGGCCGATCAACATCTCCTACGCCACCACCGTCGCCGCCTGCTATGTCGCGCTGAAGCACGTCTTCACCGATGTTCCGGCCAATGCCGGCTGCCTCAGGCCGATCGGCTTCGTCATCCCCGACACCACTTTGCTCGGCGCCACCGCGCCGAAGCCGATGGCGGGCTATACCGAGACGATCCTGCGGCTGATCGGCGTGATGCTGGGCGCGCTCGCCAAGGCCGATCCGGCCCGCGCCACGGCGGCGCCCTTCGGCACGATCAACGCGCTGTCCTTCTCCGGCCATCGCGGCAATGGCCAGCGCTGGGTGATGTTCTCCTTCTTCGGCGGCGGTCTCGGCGGCAATCCCGAGAGCGACGGGCTGAACCACGCCAACAACCCGATCTCGACCGCGACCATCCCGCCGGCCGAGATCCTGGAGGCGAGCTATCCGGTGCTGTTCCGGCAATGGGCGCTGCGGCCGGATTCGGCCGGGGCCGGCCGCCATCGCGGCGGGCTCGGCGCCGTCTACGAGATCGAGGCGCTGTCGGACGCGGAGGTCTTCCTGCTCGGCGAGCGCGGCAAGGTCGCGCCCTTCGGCGTCGCCGGCGGCGGGCCGGCGGCGCTCAACCGCTTCAGCTGGGAGAGCGAGCAGGGCCGCTCCTCCCCGCCGCTGGTCTCCAAGGTGACCGGCGTCCCGGTCCCGGCCGGCCGGGCCGTGCGGCTGGAAACGCCGGGCGGCGGCGGCTGGGGCGATCCGCGGCTGCGTGATCCCGAGCTGGTCGCGCGCGATGTCCGCCTCGGCTATGTCGGCGCCGAAGCGGCCCGGGCCGCGTATGGCGTGGTCGCGACCGAGGCCGGCCATCTCGATCCGGCGGCGACGGCCGCCCTGCGGAAAGGTCAGGCGGCATGAACGCCCCGCTCGTGAACCGCAATGGCTGCATCGTCGGCGTCGATGTCGGCGGCACCTTCACCGACCTCTTCTTCTATGACGAGCCGGCAAAGCAATTCCGCACCGCCAAGGTGCCCTCCAACCGCGGCGACGAGGCGGTCGGCTTTCTGGAGGGGCTGAAGGTCTTCGGGGCCATCGCCGATCTCTCCTCCGTCGTCCATGGCACCACGGTCGGCACCAACGCGCTGCTGGAGCGCAAGGGCGCCCGCGCCGGGCTGATCACGACGCGTGGCTTCCGCGACGTGCTGGAGATGCGCCGCCGCGATCGCCGCCATACCTGGGGTCTCTGGGGCGATTTCGTGCCGGTCATCGACCGCGACCTGCGGCTGGAGGTGGATGAGCGCACGCTCGCCGACGGCACGATCCGCCAGGCGCTCGACGTCGACCAGGTCCGCGAGGCCGCCCGCAGCCTGGCCGCTGCCGGCTGCGAGTCCCTCGCCATCGTCTTCGTCAACGCCTATGCTAATCCGGCTAACGAACTCGCGGCGCTCGAAGCCGCCTCCTCCGTCTGGCCCAACGCCCATATCGCCTGTTCGAGCCAGATCCTGCCCGAGATCCGCGAATTCGAGCGCACCTCCACCACCGCGCTCAACGCCTATCTGCAGCCCGTCGTCGGCAGCTATCTCGGCAAGCTCGACGACGCTCTCGCCTCGGAGGGCTTCGGCGGTCGCTTCCATATCGTGCAATCCAATGGCGGGGTGATGTCGACGCTCACCGCGCGCCGGCTGCCGGTGCGGACCGCCCTCTCCGGCCCGGCCGCGGGGGTGATCGCCGCGGCGGCGATCGCCGAGGCCGCGGGATTTCCCGACGTCATCACCGGCGATCTCGGCGGAACCTCGTTCGACGTCTCGCTCGTCGTCGGCGGCCGGACGGCGCTGGCGGCGCAGACCACCATCGATTTCGGGCTGGTGATCCGCACCCCGATGATCGAGATCACCACCATCGGCGCCGGCGGCGGCTCCATCGCCCATGTCGATGCGGGCGGGCTGCTCCAGGTCGGCCCCGAAAGCGCGGGCTCGCGCCCCGGCCCGGTCTGCTACGGCCAGGGCAACACCCGCCCGACCTTGACCGACGCCAATGTCGTGCTCGGCCGCATCAATGCCGCGCGGCCTATCGGCGGCAAGCTGGCGCGGCTCGACGTCGAGGCGGCGCGGAGGGCGATCGCGACCCATGTCGCCGGCCCGCTCGGGCTCGACGTGATGGTCGCGGCCGAGGCCATCGTGCGCATCGCCAACGCCAAAATGGCCGGCGCGATCAGGCTGGTCTCGATCGAGCGCGGCCATGACCCCGGCAAATTCGCGGCGGTGCCCTTCGGCGGCGGCGGCGCGCTCCATGCCGGTGCGCTGATCCATGAGGTGGGGCTCAAGGCGGCGCTGGTGCCGCGCTATCCCGGCGTCACCTCGGCTTTGGGCTGCGTCATCGCCGATATCCGCCATGACCAGGTCCAGACGGTCAATCTCGCGCTGGAGGGGCTCGACGCCGCCGCGCTCGACCGCCGCATGGTCGCGGAGGCGCGCCAGGCCCGCGCCGTGGTCGAAGAGGCGGGGCTCGCGGTGGAGCGCATCGACCTCGTCTTCGAGCTCGACATGCATTATCTCGGGCAGACCCACACCGTCCCCGTGCCGCTGCCGCTGTCGGTCGCCGGCGACAGCACCGGCGTCAGCGAGACGGTGATCCGCAGCGCCTTCGAACAGGCCTACAGGACCTCGTTCAGCCGTCTGCTGGAGGGCGTCCCGGCCCGGATCGTCAATCTGCGCACCGCGGCGATCGGCCGGCGCCCGCATTTCGACCTCTCCGCCCTGGCACCCGGCGCCGATGCCTCGCTGGAGACGGCCCGGCGCGGAACGCGGCCCGTCTGGTTCGCGGGCGGCTGGCACGAGACCACGGTCTATGCCCGGCTCGATCTGCCCGTGGGAGCGAGGCTCGAAGGCCCCGCCATCCTCGAACAGCCCGATGCGACGACGGTGGTCGATCCCGGCCTCGTCGCCCGCATCGACGCCCTCGGCAACGTCATCGTGGAGCGCGGTCAATGAGCGGATCGAACATTCCTCTCGCGCGGACGGCGCTGCTGACGGTCGATCTGCAGAATGATTTCCTGCACAGGGACGGCGCCTATGGCCGCGCCGGACAAAGCGCGCCGGAAATCGCGGCGCTGCCCGCCCGCATCGCGCCGCTGGCCGAGGCGATCCGCCGGGCCGGCGGCTGGTTCGTCTCCACCCAGTTTACCTTGGTCCCGGCCAAGGGCGGCGAGCCGATCATCTCGCCGCATCTGCGCCAGCTGCGGCCCTTTCTCGGCAAGGGCGACTTCGCACCCGGCGGCTGGGGCCATGCTTTGGTCGACGAGCTGCAGCCGGCCGATCTGACGGTCGAGAAGATCGCCTATTCCGCCTTCTACCAGACGCGGATGGAGTGGGTGCTGCGCAAATGCGGCATCGACAAGCTGATCATCGGCGGCATCGTCACCAATGGCGGCGTCGCCTCCACGGTGCGCGACGCCCATGTCCGGGATTTCGAGACCATCGTCCTGTCCGATGGCTGCGCCGCCTTCACCCCGGAGACGCATGAGACCGCGATCGCGGCCCTGCGCCCGGTCTGCCGTGTCGCCGGCGTCGCGGAGATGATCTCCGAGATCCGCGGCGCCTGAACCGGCTTCGAGAGGAGCGCATCCGATGCCGAAGGTGCTGGTGATCGTCCCCTTCCCGATGGATGCGGACAATCTCGCCAGGCGCCGCGCCCAGCTCGGCGCGGTGAAGCTGGGGGACGGGCTCGATTTCGAGTTCCGCCCGGTCCGCATCGCGCCGGCGAATTACGTCAGCCAGCAGGATGCGGTGCTCGCCGATATCGGCATCATGGAAGCCGGGATCGCCGCGCAGGAGGAGGGTTTCGACGCCGTCTGCATCGACACGGTCAGCGATTCCGGCGTCTCGCAGCTGCGCGCGATCCTCGACATCCCGGTGATCGGTCCCGGCCGCCACGCCATGCTCGCCGCGCTGATGCTGGGCGAGCGCTTCTCGATCCTGGCCATGTGGGATCGCTGGCGCCATCTCTACACCAAGACCCTGGCCGAACTCGGCCTCGCCGCCCGATGCGCCTCGCTGCGCTCGGCCGGGCTGCAGCCCGATAATCAGAGCCTGCTCGCCGGCAAGGAAGACGCCTATTTCCCCGCGCTGCTCGCGGCGGCACAGGCCTGCATCCATGAGGACGGGGCGGATGTCATCATCCTCGGCTCCACGACGATGCACGAGGCACATGCCTATCTCGCCGCGCGGCTGCCGGTGCCGATCATCAATCCGGGGCCGCTGACCTATCGCCTGGCCGATACCGCCATCCGGCTGAAGCTCGCCCAGAGCCGCCTCGCCCATCCCGCCCCCGCCGAGCCGGCCCTGGCACGCCTGCGCGCCATGGCGGCGGCAGCCGGCGCCTGAAGGAGCGCGCCATGCCACGCATCCTGATGCTGCGTTTCGAGGATCTGGAGGACGAGGACCCGCCACAGGGTCTCGATTCCGCGACCGAGCTGACGATCCGCACGATCCCCGGCGCGCCGCGCGAGCGCGCCAGCGCGCAGGACTGGTCGCTGGCCGATCTCGCCGTGATGGCCGCGGGCCAGGATGCGCAGGAGCAGGGGTTCGACGCACTCTGCCTGCCCGCTTTCGGGGATTACGGCGTCGGCGCGCTGCGCTCCCTGCTGGACATCCCCGTCGTCACGGGCGGGCGCGGCACCATGCTGCATGCGCTGACGCTCGGCGGCCGCTTCGGCATCGTAACGCCGGAGCAGGGCCGCGAGCGGGCGGCGCGGCTGGTGCATGATTACGGGCTGTCGGCGCAATGTGCCGGCATCGCCCCCTGCGCCGCCGCGAGCGATGACACTCTCCTGGAAGCCTGCCGACAGGTGCTCGCCGCGGGCGCCCAGGCGATCTGCCTGGCGGATCATCCGCAGCCGCGCGCCGCGGCGCTGGCGGCGCAGCTTCCGGTCCCGCTGCTCACCCCCGCCGCGCTCTGCGCCAAATGGGCGGAAAGCCTGCTCGGGCTGGGGCTCGCCCATAGCCGGCGCGCCTATCCCGCGCCGCAGGTGAGAAAGCCGGAGCTGATCGCCGCGCTGATCGCGGCATCGGCCGGCGACGCGACCGCCTGACCGCGGTACGGGGCGGGCGGTACCGGGCTTAGGAGTTTCGCAGGGCTTTTCTGCTGCAATCGCGCCGGGCCAACCCGGCCCCGGGTTCTGTCGCGTTGCGTATCCTGCTCACAGCCATTGCCGGCCTGCCTCTGCTGTCGCCCGCTCCGGCGGCGGCCTTCTGGCAGCGCTCGCATTTCGCCGCCTGTGCCGAGGCGCAAAACGAGAGCGAGCGGCTACGGCTGCGCTGCTGGATCTTCGCCCCGGCCTATGAATGGCCGATCGGCGGCAGCTATCGCAGCCTCCATGGCCGCTATGGCTATCATGTCGCGCCGGGCGAAGCCGGGACGCTGCCGGCCCCACACCGGGGCCTCGTCCTCAAATATTGAGCGCGCTGCGAAAAATAATCCTGCCGCCGTGAACCTGTTTGCCGCCTGCCGCGACCAATCGGCATGGAGCGCGAATGGTTCGCCTCCGCCGAGCGCCAGGAGCAGAGATCATGACCCGCCTTACCCGCACCGCCGCTGCCGCCTTCACCGCCCTCACCCTCTCCACCGCGCTGCTGGCCGGCGGCGCCGAAGCCCGCCCGCGCTGGCACGGCCATGGCGGCGCCATCGCCGCCGGTGTGATCGGCGGGATCGCGCTGGGCGGCCTGTTCGCGGCCAGCCGCAGCGCCTATGCCGAGCCCGTCTATGTCGAGGATGCCCCGGTGCGCCGCTGCGAACTGGTCGAGCGCTTCAACCGCTATGGCGAGGTCGTCGGCCATCGCCGGGTCTGCAGCATCTATTGAGCGCCGGCATGGCCCACGACCCGACGGAGGGAGCGGCTCAGGACCCGTCCCCGACCTCTCCCGCCTCGTCGGCGCGATCGAACCCTCCGGGCTCCCCCGGGGGGTCGTCCGCGCTGTCGACGCCTTCGCGGCAGACGGCTTCCAGCGCCCAGCCTTCGGGGTCGCGGACGAAGGCGGCGTAATAATCGGGGCCGTAATGCAGGCGCAGCCCGGGAGCGCCGTCGTCTCTGCCGCCCGCGGCCAGCGCGGCTGCGTGAAACGCGTCGACGGCTGCGCGGGTCTCGGCGTTGAAGGCGAGGTGGAAGCCGGCGCCGGGCGGCGCCGCGGCGGGGCGCTGCTTCAGCGCCAGCACATCGCCGCCGCCGCGCACCCCGTAGCCGGCCGCATCCTTGGCCGTCCACACCCTGACCAGGCCGAGCGGCGCCAGCGCGACGTCATAGAAGCCGATCGCGGCTCCGAGATCGCGCACGCCGAAGGAAATGTGACCGAGCATGCCGCGACCTCCCGACCGGCCACAGCATCTCAGAAGGCTCACGCGATGGAAAGCCTCGCGCCGTCAGCGCGGCCGCCGGTCCTGGGGCCGCACGCGCACCGGCACCGGCACAGGCCGTGCCTGGACCGGAGCCAACAGCGCCCCGAGCTTCAGGATTAGACGAAGCAGTCTGGCCATATCGCGTTTCTCCCGGCTTGCGCCTCGACCCGCCATGCAGGCCATCGCGAGCCTCACCTGGCAATCCGCAGCAAAGTCCTAACATCGCAGCCCGACCATGCGGCAGGCTTAAGGCGGGCTGAAGGCGACAGGGTGGAACGGCTCGATCGTCGCCGGCTCAGCTCAACTCGAATTCGAGCAGCAGATTGCGCTGGAGGAAAGAGAAATTATCGTCGGAGACGAGGGTGATCACGGTGCGGCCCTCCCGGCGATGCAGGCTGAGCCCTTCCATATTGTCGATTTCCTGGCCGAGATCCGCCTCGATCAGATAGGGGCCGTCGAGCATCGCGCCCTTCTGCACCGTCTCGCCGGCGATTCGGCGGATCCGCATCCCCACGCCGCGCAGCGGCTTGAACCAGCGCTCGAGCAGCAGGAGATCGCCATCGGGCAGGAAGGCGAGGTCGGTGATGTCGAAGCCGTCATGCCGGCGCAGCTGCAGCAGGCCGGGCTCGCGCCCGCCGATGAGCGCGCCCAGCGTCGGCGCCTCCTCCGCCCCCGAGCGTTCGGAGACGGCGAGCAGCGCCCCCGCCAGCCTGTGGCCGCGCGGGACCACGCCCAGCGCCTCGATCCCCCGGTTGCCAGGCAGCGCCTTCAATTCGCGCGGCACCGCCATCGGCCGCGCACGGGCGCCGATCCCCTCTCGCGCCCAGTCGAAACGCAGGATGTCATGCGTCCGCTCGACGCCGAGATAGGCGACGCCATCGGCCATCGCCAGGCATTCCGTGTCGTAATAGCGCGAGCGGTGCAGAGGCCGGCCGGAGCTGCCCAGGATCGGCGCCAGCTGCGCCTCCTCCAGCCCGGCGATCCGGCCATCCTCGTAGCGCGGCCGCGCCGTCAGCCAGAAGCCGTTATCGGTGACCGCGACCAGCGCGGCGCCGTCCGCCGACCGCCAGAGCCCGGACAGCCCGCCGAAGCGCGGGTGGCTGCCGCTCATCACCAGCCCGCCGCGGAAGACGAGCTGGCCGAAGCGGCTCTTCTCCGGGCTGCGCGCCTCGAAATGTTGGATCGGCCGCGCCGCGATCGACAGCGCGATCACCGGCTGCTCCGGCGCCTGGGCCAGGGCCGGCCCGGCGGCCGCGGCGGCCAGCCCGCCCAGCATGGCGCGGCGGCTCAGGCGCATGCGGCGCTCACGAAGCCCGGCGCTTGCCCGCGCTGCGGCTGCCGGCCTCGGTGTTCTCCTCGAACAGCTCGGCGAGCTTCTCCGTCATCACCCCGCCCAGTTCCTCCGCATCGACGATCGTGACCGCGCGACGGTAATAGCGGGTGACGTCATGGCCGATGCCGATCGCGATCAGCTCCACCGGCGAGCGCGTCTCGATCTCGGCGATGATGTGGCGCAGATGGCGCTCGAGATAATTGCCGGCATTGACCGAGAGGGTGGAATCGTCGACCGGAGCGCCGTCGGAGATCACCATCAGGATCTTGCGCTGCTCCGGCCGGGCCAGGATGCGCTTATGCGCCCAGTCGAGCGCCTCGCCGTCGATATTCTCCTTCAGCAGCCCCTCGCGCATCATCAGCCCGAGATTCTTGCGGGCCCGGCGCCAGGGTGCGTCCGCGGCCTTGTAGATGATGTGGCGCAGATCGTTGAGGCGCCCCGGATTGGCCGGCTTGCCCGATTGCAGCCAGGATTCGCGCGAGAGCCCGCCCTTCCAGGCGCGGGTGGTGAAGCCCAGGAGCTCGGTCTTGACGCCGCAGCGCTCCAGCGTGCGGGCCAGGATGTCGGCGCAGGTCGCCGCCACGGTGATCGGCCGGCCGCGCATCGAGCCGGAATTGTCGATCAGCAGCGTCACCACCGTGTCGCGGAAATTCGTGTCCGATTCCTGGCGGAAGGACAGGGGCTGGAACGGGTCGATGATGATCCGCGGCAGGCGCGAGGGATCGAGCGCGCCCTCCTCCAGGTCGAACTGCCAGGAGCGGTTCTGCTGCGCCATCAGCCGGCGCTGCAGCCGGTTGGCGAGCCGCGCGACGACGCCCTGGAGATGGGCGAGCTGCTTGTCGAGATAGGCGCGAAGCCGCGTCAGCTCCTCGGCGTCGCAGAGCTCCTCGGCCGTCACCACCTCGTCGTATTTGACGGTGTAGGGCTTGTAATCGGTGGTCGGCCGGTCGTTCTGCTTGCTTTCGCGCGGGCGCGGGGCCTCGCCCGCCTCCTCGGATTCGGAGGCGTCGTCCTCCTCGTCCCAATCCCCAGCCGGGGCGTCGGAGGCTTCCGACGCGCCCTCCTGCAGCTCTTCGGTGGCGTCGTCGCTGACCTCGACCTCGGAGCGCTCGCCGGCGCTTTCCTGCTCGGCCTCGCCGTCCTGCTGCTGCTCTTCGTCGGAGGACTGGTCCTTGTCGTCCTCGTCCTGCTCGTCATCCTGGCCCTGGCTGGTCTGCTCGGCCATGTCGAGCGAAGCGAGCATGTCGCGCACCGTGCGGGCGAAGGCGCGCTGATCCTCGACCGAGCCGGACAGCCGGTCGAGATCGGCACCGGCCTTGGCCTCGATCGTCTCGCGCCAGAGATCGACGATCTTCTGCGCGGCCTTGGGCGGCTGCAGGCCGGTCAGCCGCTCCCGCACCATCAGCGCCAGCGCATCTTCCAGCGGCGCGTCGGCCCGGTCGGTGATCTCCTCGTAGCGACCGCCGCGATGATAGCGATCCTCCAGCATGGCGGTGATATTGCCGGCCATGCCCGCCATCCGCCTTGAGCCGACGCATTCCACCCGCGACTGCTCCACCGCGTCGAACACGGCGCGGGCGGCGTCCCCCTCCGGCGCGGCGCGGCGATGCACGGCGGCGTCGTGGCAGGCGAGGCGCAGCGCCATCGCATCGGAATGCCCGCGCAGCACGGCGACGTCCTGCGCCGTCAGCTTGCGCGGCGGCTCGGGCAGGCGGGCCCGCTCGCCGACCAGCGAGGGCTTGTCGGCGGCGAAGACGATCTCCATCTCCGGCTTGCGGGCGATCGCCTTCATCGCCCCCGAAATCGCCCGCTTCAGCGGCTCGACCGGGGCTTCCTTGGGCTGGCCTGGCTTGCGGTTGGAGAGGGTCATAGCGCCTTCGCGAAATGATGGATGCGGTGGCCGGCCACGGGATAATCCTCCATCACGCCGCATTCGCGATAGCCCTGCTTCGGATAGAAACCCGGCGCCTGCAGGCTCATCGTGCTGAGATAGACGCCGCGCGCCCCATTCTCCCGCGCCGCCTGCTCCGCCATCGCCAGCAGCGCCTCGCCATGGCCGGCGCCGCGATGGCGTTCGTCGATCCAGAGCAGATCGATGTGCAGCCACTCCCATTTCAGCTCGCCGACCAGCCCGCCCATGACGGCGCCTTCATCGTCGCGCAGGCTCAGCGCCAGAGGCACGCCGTTGCGCGGCCCGACCACCGCCGCATTATGCGCGGAAAGGCCGTTCAGCACGGCCTCGCGCGTCTCGGCGACATCGGTCTCGCGCTGGAGCGTAACCATGCGACCTCAGCTCAGCACCACGTTCACGGCGCTTTCCGGCAGTTCCTTGCCGAAGGAGCGCTGGTAGAACTCGGCCACCAGCGTCCGCTCCATCTCATCGCATTTGTTCAGGAAGGTGACGCGGAAGGCGAAGCCGATATCGCCGAAGATCGCGGCGTTCTCGGCCCAGGTGATCACCGTGCGCGGGCTCATCACGGTGGAGAGATCGCCGTTCATGAACGCGTTGCGGGTCAGATCGGCGACGCGCACCATCTTGTTGATGATGTCCTTGCCGTCCGGCGCGGTCTGGTAGTGCTTCGATTTGGCGAGCACGATCGCCACCTCGTTGTCGTGCGGCAGGTAGTTCAGCGTGGTGACGATCGACCAGCGGTCCATCTGGCCCTGGTTGATCTGCTGCGTGCCGTGATAGAGGCCCGACGTATCGCCGAGACCGACCGTATTGGCGGTGGCGAACAGACGGAAGGCCGGATGCGGGCGGATGACGCGCTTCTGGTCGAGCAGCGTCAGCTTGCCGGACTGCTCCAGCACGCGCTGGATCACGAACATCACGTCGGGACGGCCGGCATCATATTCGTCGAAGACCAGCGCGATGTTGTTCTGCAGCGCCCAGGGCAGGATGCCGTCCTGGAATTCGGTGATCTGCTTGCCTTCCTTCAGGACGATCGCATCCTTGCCGACGAGATCGAGCCGGGAGACGTGGCTGTCGAGATTGACGCGCACGCAGGGCCAGTTCAGCCGGGCGGCGACCTGCTCGATATGGGTGGATTTGCCGGTGCCGTGATAGCCCGAAATCATCACCCGGCGGTTATGCGCGAAGCCGGCGAGGATCGCGATCGTGGTGTCGCGGTCAAAGCGGTAATCCGGGTCGAGATCGGGCACATGCTCTTCGGGCTGCGAATAGGCCGGCACTTCCAGATCCGTATCGATCCCGAAGGTCTGGCGCACCGACAGCTTGATGTCGGGCAGGCCCGCGGCAGTTTTCATCGTCATCATTCTGTCTCCGGGCGCAGGACCGTGAGCCGGGCGATCATCCGGTGTCCCTTGGCCGACCGATAGGGGAGGCTTGTTTCTCTTCATTAGTGCGAAAGACCGGCACCGGCAATTCGCAAAGCACGGAGGCGGCAATACGCGCAAGGCATGCCCGCATGGCGGAACCGGCCTTGCCGGCGCGCCGGCCGCGCCTAGGTGGCGGCCTCGGCGGCGAGCGGCGTCCGCCGGTTTCGCAGCAGCCGCGCCATGGCGGCGACCGCACCCGCCGCGCCGTCGCGGTCGATCCTCGCCGGGGTCGGGCGGATTGCCAGCTGCCGCTCCACCTCCGCCGCCAGCGCCTCCGGGTCGAGCCCGTCCAGACGCAGGCAGGAGGCGAGCCCGGCCTCCGCCATCGCCCTCGCCCGCATCGCCTGCTCGGTCTCGTTGCCGGCATCGAAGGGCACGACGATGGCCGGCCTCCCGGCGCGCAGCAGGTCGAGCACCGTATTATAGCCGGCCTGGCTGATCGACAGCGCGCAGGAGGCAAGCAGCGCGGGGAAATCCGGCCGCGCCCACTCCACCAGCACATGGGCCGGCGCCCGGCTCTGCAGCCGCGCGAAGGCCGAAGCCTCGAGGCCGCGGCCGGCCAGCAGGCGAAAGCGGCGCGAGGGCAGCAGGCGCGCCGCCTCCAGACAGAGCTCGAAGAGCGGCAAGGCGGCGCCGGACCCGCCGCCCGATACCAGGATCTCGCCGCTCTCGGCTGTGGCGGCAGCGGCGTCGCGGGGGGCGGGCTGATCGAGATAGCCGGTGTAATGCAGCCGCTCGGCCAGCTCCGGCGCGACCGGCCAGGAGCGATCGAGCGGCAGGAAGCGGCGATCGCCATGGACCAGCACGCCATCATAGAGATCGGCCAGACGCTCATGCGCCTGCGCCACCCTGTCCGGGCGCGGCGTCACCAGCACATCCCGCACCGAGGCCAGTACGAGAACCGCGCGATTCGCCTGCCGCGCGGCCTCGATCAGCGCCAGGAACTCCTCCGCCAATTGCCGGCGCCCGAACGGAAAATGCTCGGTGACGACGCAATCGGGCCGGAAGCGCGTAGCCAGCGCGACGAGTTGCGCGATGCGGCTCTCCCGCCGCTGCCGGTCGATCGGCGCCCCCGCCTCGTCGAGCAGCGTGCCGAAGGCGACGCCCTCGATCCGCACCGGCGGCAGCTGCAGGAAGCCGAAGGGCTCGTCTCGCATCGGCCGCAACGGCATGCCGCCGCTCGCCACCATGACCTCGTGACCGGCCTGGGCCAGCGCGCGCGCGAGATGGCCGGAGCGCACCAGATGGCCGCTGCCGAGCAGATGCGTCACCGCGATCAGGATGCGCGCCATCAGCCGGCCTCCGCCAGCGCGCGCAGCAAAGCGCGATGCACCCGGTCGAGCCCGGCATCGGCCGCGAAATCGTCGACCAGCCGCCGATGCGCCGCGGCGCCGAGCGCCTGCCGGCGCGCCGGCGCGCCCATCAGCGCCGCCAGGGCCCGCGCCAGCGCCGCATGATCCCCGGGCGGCACGAGCAGCCCCTCGACCCCGTCGGTGACGAATTCCGGGATTCCGGCGAAGCGCGTCGCCACGATCGCCAGCCCCTGGCTCGCCGCTTCCATCACCACATTGGGCAGCCCGTCGCGATCGCCGTCGCCGGCCTGCTTCGAGGGCAGCACGAAGAGATCGGCCTCGCGCAGCGCCGCGATCACCGCCTCCTGGGCCTGCGCCCCGCGCCATTCGATCCGATCCGCCAGGCCCAGTACCTGCGCCTGCCGCTTCAGCGACGCCATCAGCTCGCCGCCGCCGATATGGACCAGCCGCCAATGCAGCCCCGTCGGCAGCAGCGCCAGCGCCGCCAGCAGATCGTCGAAGCCCTTCTTGGCCACGGCCCGGCCGATGCTGAGCAGGCGCACCGGCTCGCCCGGATCGGCGCCGTCGCGAGGCGGACGCACCGGCGGATCCGGAAAGCGCCGCAGATCGAGCCCGTGATAGAGCAGCGTCACCTTTTGCGCACCGTCCGACAGGCGCATCAGCTCGCCATGCCCGTCGCGCGTGCAGGTCACGCCCCAGGCGGCGGCGGCGATCTTCTCGCGCTTCTCCCAATCGGGCGTCGTCCAGATATCCTTGGCATGGGCCGAGAACGACCAGCTGAGCCCGCGCAGCAGCGCGGCATAGCGCACCACCGAGGCCGGCGTGTGCAGGAAATGCACGTGGAGATGCGCGGTACCGGGCGGCAGCTCATGCGCCATCACCAGCGCCTGGCCGAAGCGTCGCAGACGGTTGCGCGTCGGGTCGCGGATGAGGTCGCGCAGGAAGACCAGGAGCAGCCGGGGCAGCGCCGGGCGAAGGAGCGCGCCGAACACCCCCCTGAGCACCCGCTTCGGCGCGTCGCGCAGATATTCCGGGAGGTAATGCAGTGGCGCGGTGATCGCCTTGTGCATCAGGTGCCGGTCGGCATCGGTCGGCTGGCGCAGCGACCAGATCGCGAAGGACAGCCCGCGCTCCTGCAGGCCGAGCAGCTCCTGCGCGATGAAGGTTTCCGACAGGCGCGGATAGCCCTTCATCGCGATGGCGAGGCGCGGGGCGGGCGCGCTCATCGCCGCCCGATCAGCATGAAGCGGGTATAGTTGCGGGTCGCCAGCTCGCCGGCGAACCAGACCTCGCTCAGCCGCGCCTGCGCCGTAAAGGCGTCGAGCGAGGCGACGCAGCTGAGATGGTCCGGCTCGCGCACGTAATCATTGGATTGCAGCAGCACGGGCAGCCCGGCCGGCAGCCGCGCGAGCCAGCCCGGGACATCGGGCAGATGCTCGCAACTGGTATTGATGACGAGGCCGGGCGCAGGCTGCTGCCGCGCGAGATCCAGCGCCATCATGTCGCCGGTGAGCGCCCGGAACCGTCCCGCGGCGAGGTGGCGGCGGTTCAGCCTCTCGGCCACGGGCGCGCAGGCCGGATCGAGATCGAGGCTGACGACCTCGCCGATCGCGAGCCGCTCGTCGCCGAGCAGCATCGCGCCCAGCACGCCATACCAGGCGCCGAGCACCCAGACCGGGCCCTGCGGGCGCGGCAGCACCTGCGCCAGCGCATCGACCAGCCAGCGCTTCGAGCCGATCTGCTTGTGGTTGAAGGCGATCCACAGCTCGGCCGGCATCTCCTCCGCCACCAGCCGCGCGAGATCGCCGACGATCGGGTTCCCGGTCAGGGCTGCGACGCCGCGCAGGATGTCGTAGAAGGCGTCCGGGGGCGTGGTCTGGGTCATGCCGGGGCTGGGAAGGACGGGAATGAAAGCGGGCGGACCATATGCAAGCGCCGGCACAAAGGCCAGCGCGCAGCCCGGCCCGGCCGATGGGCGCGACGCGCCGGCCGGCGTGCTGCTGCCGCATCTGTCGGGACAAGCGGCCTGTCTTCGCCAGGTCCTCGCCGCCCATGCGGTGCGCGGCTGCCGGCACATCGTCGAGATCGGCGGGGCGGGCCTGCCGCTGACGCATTTCCTGCATCATGCGCCCGATAGCGTGACGGTGATCGACCCGAAGATCCCGGACTTCGGCGCGGAGATGCTGAACGGCCGTCCCTGCCGGGTCCGTCACATTCCCGCCAAGCTGCAGACGGTCGCGCTCGAGCCGGAACCCGATCTCGCCTTGGTTCTGCTCGGCCTGTCGCTGCGCCCCTTCGGCAGCGCGGCGGCGGCCCCGCCGCATTTGCTGGCGCTGGCCGAGGCCGCCGCGGTGCTGGTCATCGATTACGCGCTCGATCTGCCGCGCGCCCAGGGACAGATCGGCGAGCTCCTGGCGACGCGGCGCGAGCCGCCGCTGATCGATGTGGCCATGACCATCGCCGATGAGGATCTGCGGGCGGCCGGCTTCGACCGCCGCCGCTTCCTGGTCTTCGGGCCGGCGGTCGGACGCTAGGCCCGGGCGCCGTCGCCGCGGCGGGCGTGAAACGCCGTCAGCGTGTTGCGCAGCAGGCAGGCGATGGTCATCGGGCCGACGCCGCCCGGCACCGGCGTGATCGCCCCGGCCACCGCGACCGCCTCGGCGAAATCGACGTCGCCGACCAGCCTGCCATCCGGCAGCCGGTTGATCCCGACATCGATGACGGTGGCGCCGGGCTTGATCCAGTCGCCCTTGACGAAGAGCGGGCGGCCCACCGCCGCGACCACGAGATCGGCGCGCCGGACCACGCCAGGCAGGTCTTTGGTGCGGGAGTGGGCGATGGTGACCGTGCAATCGGCCTGCAGCAGCAGCTGCGCCATCGGCTTGCCGACGATCGCCGAGCGGCCGATCACCACGGCTTCCAGCCCCGCCAGCGAGGGCAGCAGTTGCTTCAGCAGCAGCATCGAGCCCAGAGGCGTACAGGGGATCAGCGTCGCCCGGCCGGAGGCCAGCCGGCCGACATTGACCAAGTGGAAACCGTCGACATCCTTGGCGGGGTCGATGGCGTCGATCACCCGGTCGGCATCGATCTGGGGCGGCAGCGGCAGCTGCACCAGGATCCCGTCGACGCTGTCGTCGGCATTCAGCGCCGCGACTTTCGCGAGCAGCTCGGCCTCGCTGGTCTCCGCCGGCAGGCGATGCACGGCCGAATTCATGCCGATCTCGGCGGCGAGCTTTTCCTTGGAGTTGACATAGACCCGGCTGGCCGGATCCTCCCCGACGAGCACGACGTGCAGGCCGGGGACCAGGCCCGTGGCGGCCTTGATCGCGGCGATCTCCTGCCCGATCTGCGCCCGCAGCGCCGCCGCCGCCGCCTTGCCGTCGATGATGCGCGCCTGTTCCGCCATGGCCAAACCCCTTCCGGCTGCTCGCCGCCCTCATGCGCGATCGGGCGCGGCAGGGCAAGCTTCGGCGAGGCCGCCGGCACCGCTCTTGCTTGCACGCCGCGCGGCGAGGCGAGCTCTGCCCCGAGCTCTTGCCTTCCGCCCTTGCCGCCCGACATTGTGGCGGTTACGCCAGTCCTTCAGTCCGAGCAGCGAGAGACGCACGACGTGACCACCGGTTTTGCAGCGCTCCCGCCCGACCCCGCCTTCCGCCTCCGCAATGCCCGCATCCCGCGCTGCCTGACCGATGCCGCCGCTCTGGCGGCCGATCGCGACGGCTTCGCTCTGGTCGATATCGCGATCGCCGACGGGCTGATCGGCTCTGTCCTGCCGGCCGGGACGGAGGCGCCGGACGATGCCGCCTCGCTCGATCTCGACGGCGGCATCGTGCTGCCCCGCCTGGTCGACATCCATGTCCATCTCGACAAGGGCCATATCTGGCCGCGCCGGCGCAATCCCGACGGCAGCTTCATGGGCGCGCTGAACAGCGTGATGGCCGATCGCGAGGCCAATTGGTCGGCGCGGGATGTCCGCACCCGCATGGAATTCGGGCTGCGCAGCGCCTTCGCCCATGGCACCGGCGCGATCCGCACCCATATCGATTCGCTCGGCAAGCAGATCGGCATTTCCTGGCCGGTGCTGGCCGAGCTCAGGGCGGAATGGGCGGATCGGATCGCGCTGCAGGCGACGCCGCTCTTCGGCATCCAGTTCGCGCTGGACGCAGCCCATGTGAGCGAGGTCGCGGCGGCGGTGCGGCGCCATGGCGACGGCATCTTCGGCTGCGTCTCCTATATGATCCCGGAGCTCGACGCGGCGCTCGACATCGTCTTCCGTACCGCCATCGACAATGGTTTCGACCTCGATTTCCACGTCGACGAGACCAACGACCCCACCGCCCGCTCGCTCGAGCACATCGCCGATGCGGCGCGCCGCCACCGCTTCCAGGGCAGGATCCTGTGCGGGCATTGCTGCTCGCTCGCGCTGCAGGAGCCGCAGGACGAGGCGCGCATCATCGCCAAGGTCAAGGAGGCGGGGATCGCCGTGGTCTCGCTGCCGATGTGCAACATGTATCTGCAGGATCGCCAGCCCGGCCGCACCCCGCGCTGGCGCGGCGTCACCGCGATGCACGAACTCGCCGCGGCGGGGGTGCCGGTGATGATCGCCTCCGACAACACCCGCGACCCGTTCTACGCCTATGGCGATCTCGACCTGATCGAGGTGCTGCGCGAGGGCACCCGCATCCTCCAGCTCGATCATGCCGGGCCCGATTGGTGCTGCGGCGTCGCCCGCGCCCCCGCCGCGATCATGGGGCTCGGGCAGGCGGGGCTGCTCGCGCCCGGCGGCCCGGCCGGGCTGATCCTCACCCGCGCCCGCGACTGGACCGAGCTCTTCGCCCGCCCGCAATCCGACCGGACCGTGCTGGTCGGGGGTCGCGCGATCGACCGCACCCTGCCCGATTACCGCGAACTCGACCATCTGATGAGCCCGAACGCATGAGCGCCCGCTACGACATCGCTGCCCTGAAGAGCCGGCTGAACGGCATCCGCACCGAGGACAATCCGGCGCTGGTCAAGCAGAAGAGCCGCGACTTCTTCTGGTATTCGCCGACGCTGAAGCGCCAGCTCGACCATGTCACCGCCGACATCATCGTCTCGCCGACCAGCGAGGCGCAGGTGCTGGAGACGCTCGCCGCCTGCCATGCGCTCGGCATCCCGGTGACGCCGCGCGGCACGGGCACCGGCAATTACGGCCAGGCCATGCCGCTCGCGGGCGGCGTGCTGCTCGATCTCGCCGGCTTCAACGCCGTGACCGCGATCGCGCCCGGCCGTTATGTCGCCGAGCCCGGCGCGATCATGGCGAGGATCGACGAGCAGACCCGCGCCCATTCCCGGCAGGAGCTGCGCCTGCATCCCTCGACCTACCAGACCGCCTCCGTCGGCGGCTTCATCGCCGGCGGGTCCGGCGGTGTCGGCTCGATCAAATGGGGCGGGCTGCGCGACTGGGGCAACATCATCCGGCTCAAGGTCGCGACCATGGAGGCGACGCCGCGCATCCTCGAGCTGACGGGCGAGGATCTGCACAAGGTCGCCCATGCCTATGGCACCAACGGCATCATCACCGAGGTCGAGATGCCGCTCGCCCCGGCCTATGAGTGGGTCGACGTGATCCTGGGCTTCGACACGCTCCGCGCCGCGACCGATTTCGCCAACCGGCTCGGCGAGCAGGACGGGCTGGCGCTCAAGAACCTCAGCGTCATCGCCGCGCCGGCCCCGCACGACTACCTGCTGCGCCACCGCAAATTCCTGCCCCGCGACAGCCATGTCGTCATCGTCATGGCGGCGGATTTCGCGGTCGATTCTCTCCTCGCCTATGCCAGGCGCTTCAGCGGCGCCGCCTTGCTGATGCGCTCGGACCGGCTCTCGCCCGAGGATGCCAAAGGCCTGCCGCCGGGCTACGAGCTCGGCTGGAACCACACCACCCTGCGCGCCCTCCGCGTCGACCCGAGCATCACCTATCTCCAGGTCCTGTACCCGTTCCCGGACCAGGTCGATCTCGTCGACCGGATCCATGCCCGCTTCGGCGACGAGGTGCTCTGCCATCTCGAATTCGTCCGCTTCGACGGCAAGGTCACCTGTTTCGGCCTGCCTCTGGTGCGCTTCACCTCGGAAGAGCGGCTGGAGGAGATCATGGCGATCCACGAGGAGATGGGCGCGCCGATCTTCAATCCGCACCGCTATACCCTCGAGGAAGGCGGCATGAAGCAGACCGACGCGGCGCAGCTCGCCTTCAAGCGCGAGGCCGATCCGCAGGGCCTGCTCAATCCCGGCAAGATGATCGCCTGGGAGGATCCGGATTACGATTACCGCTCGGGCAAGACCTTCCTGTTCCGCAGCCTGTCGGAAGCGGGCATCGGCTGAGGCGATGCGGGTCCTTCTGCTCTACGCCCATCCCGACCCAGCGAGCTATGGCGCGGCGCTGCATGCCGCCGCGCTGCGGGCCCTGCGCGAGGCCGGCCACGAGGTCGATGATTGCGACCTCTATGCCGAGGGCTTCGAGGCCGTGCTCAGCCGGCAGGAACGCGTCGGCTATCACGACCTCGCCGGTAATACCGCCCCGGTCGCGGAGTATGTCCGCAGGCTGCAGGCTGCGGAGGCGCTGGTGCTGTGCTTCCCAGTCTGGAATTTCGGCTATCCCGCGATCCTCAAGGGGTTCTTCGACAGGGTCTTCCTCCCGGGCGTCTCTTTCAAACTGGTCGATGGCAAGGTCCGGCCCAATCTCTGGAACATCCGCAGGCTCGTCGCGGTCACCACCTATGGCGGCACGCGCTGGCGCGCCTGGCTGATGGGCGATCCGCCGCGCAAGATCGTCCGCCGCGCGCTGCGCGCGGTCTGCCACCCCGCCGCGAGGCCGCTCTATCTCGCCCATTACGACATGAACCGCTCGACCCCTTCCAGCCGAGCCGCCTTTCTCGACCGGATCGGCCGGCGATTGCGCAGTTTATGATTCTCCTCTTGCCCTATCGTCATCAGCCTGTCATGCGGACACGTAATCTGACAGCCGGCGAACGAACAGGGCAACGATTAGCGAGGACCGGCTTATGACCAAATCGCTGGAGAAGAGCGTGGGCCGGGCCCTCCTCGTCACCGCACGGCTTCACCGCGCGCGCATGGGCGAGCGGCTCAACGCGCTCGGACTGTTTCCCGGCCAGGAACAGGCGCTGAAGGCGCTGCAGGCCGCGCCGATGACGATGGGCGAGCTGGCGGCCCTGCTCCGGGTGAAGCCGCCCACCGTCTCCAAGACGATCGGCCGCCTGTCGCTCCAGGGCCTTGTCACGCGCGAGGGCGGCAATCGCGATGGCCGCCTCGTCCAGGTGGCGCTGACCGAAAGCGGGCAGAAGACGGCTGCGACGCTCGATGCGGTCTGGAACCAGGTCGAGGAGGAACTCCTGGAGCGGCTGGACGCGAAAGAGCGCAAGCAGCTGCGCAAGCTCCTGCGCAAGGCGGCGAAGGGTCTGTCCAAGGCCGGCGCCGAGGTCGAGGAGGCCGATGGCGAGGCGGAAGAGATCGACAGCGACTCCTGATCGGCGCATGGAGCTCATGCGCAGCTTGACTGTTCAGGCAGGATAATCGGTTAAACCTCGTCCGTCATACTCCTCACGCATGACGGAACGGTCCTTGCCAGCCGCCCTCCCCCTTCCGCCCGAGACCGCCCGCAACCGGTTGCTGGCCATCGGCCTGATGTGCGGCGCCGTCCTGCTCTTCGCTATGCTGGACGCCAGCGCCAAATGGCTCGCCGGCGTGGTCGACCCGCTCCAGGTCGTCTTCGCCCGCTATGCCGGCAGCATGATCCTGGTCCTGGCGCTGCTCAACCCGATCAGCCATCCCGGCATTCTGCGCACCGGGCGGCTGAAGCTGCAGATGCTGCGCTCGCTGCTCCTGCTCGGCTCGACCGCGCTGAATTTCTTCGCGCTGAAATATCTGCAGCTCGCCGAGACCGTCTCGATCATGTTCGCGACGCCGCTGCTGGTGGCGCTGCTGTCGGGCCCGCTGCTCGGCGAATGGCCGGGGCCGCGCCGGCTGGTCGCGATCGTCATCGGCTTCCTCGGCGTGCTGGTCATCACCCGCCCGGGCCTCGGCGGCATGCATCCGGCGGCCTTTCTGAGCGTCGGCGGCTGCATCTGCTACGCCTTCTACTCCCTGGCGACGCGCATGCTCTCCACGGTCGATCCGCCGGAGACCACCATGGTCTATTCGGGCGTCGCCGGCACGCTGGCGGTGCTGCCGCTGCTGCCCTGGTTCTGGTCGACGCCGGAGGGCTGGCTGCCCTGGCTGGTGATGTTCGCCACCGGCGTCTTCGGCGGCTTCGGCCATTGGCTGCTGATCCTCGCCCACCGGCTCGCGCCGGCGACCGTGCTGGCGCCCTTCATCTATTCGCAGATCGTCTGGATGATCCTGCTCGGCTGGTTCGTGTTCGGCCAGTTCCCGGATGGCTGGACCTTCGGCGGCGCCGCCATCGTTATCGCCTCGGGGCTCTACCTCCTGTATCGCGAGCGCGTCCGCGCCAAGCCGGAAGGCTCGGCCCGGCTGGACTGAGCCGGCATCGGCGCAGGCGGTGAGGCGCGGCTCAGACCGTGACCTGGGTGCCGACCTCGACGACGCGCCCGGTCGGTATCTGGAAGAAGCTCGTCGCGTCCGTCGCGCTCTTGGTCAGGCTGATGTAGAAATTATCCTGCCAGACCGGCATGCCCGATTGCGGCGAGGCCTTGATCGAGCGGCGCGACAGGAAGAACGAGGTCGACATGATGTCGAACTTGAAGCCCTGTTTGCGCAGGATGGCGAGGCCCTTGGGCACGTTCGGGCTCTCCATGTAGCCATAGACCATTTCGACGCGCCAGAAATCATCGGTGATGCGTGACAGCCGGACTCGCTCCTCGTCCGTCACGCGCGGCGTATCGGCGGAGCGCACGGTCAGGATCACGTTGCGCTCATGCAGCACCTTGTTGTGCTTCAGATTATGCAGCAGCGAGGCGGGCGCGGTCTCGGGATCGCTGGTCAGGAAGACGGCCATGCCCTTGACCCGGTGCGGCGGGCTCTTGGACAGCATCCCCACCAGCTCGAGCAGCGGCACATCGGTCTTGCGCGTCTTGTCGAAGAGGATCTTGGTGCCGCGCACCCAGGTCCACATCAGCGCGATCAGGATGATGGCGAGCAGCACCGGCACATAGCCGCCGCTGAACAGCTTGAGCAGATTGGCCGAGACGAAGGCGATGTCGATGATCAGGAACGGGGTGACCACGGCGATGGTAGCGAGCAGCCCCCAGCGCCAGCCCTTCCAGATCACGATGAAGGCCAGGAGCGAATCCACCATCATCGCGCCGAAGACGGAGATGCCATAGGCGTGCGACAGGTTGGAGGAGGTGCGGAAGGTCCAGACCAGCACCAGCACCACCACGAGCAGCAGGGTGTTGACCCGCGGGATGTAGATCTGGCCCGAAGTGGTCTCCGAGGTGTGGCGGATCTCCAGCCGCGGCAGCAGCCCGAGCTGGATCGCCTGGCGCGTCAGCGAGAAGGCCCCGGTGATCACCGCCTGGCTGGCGATGATGGTCGCCATCGTCGCCATCACCACCAGCGGCAGGATCAGGCCTTCCGGCGCGAGCTTGTAGAAGGGATTGTCGATCGCGGTGGGGTCCGAGAGGATCAGCGCGCCCTGGCCGAGATAATTGAGCCACAGCGCCGGAAACACCATGAAGATCCAGGCGCTGCGGATCGGCCCGCGGCCGAAATGCCCCATATCGGCATAGAGCGCCTCCGCCCCCGTCACCGCCAGGCAGACCGAACCCAGCACGGCGAGCGAGACGCCGGGATGGTCGTAGAAGAAGCGCACGCCCCAATAGGGGTTGATCGAGGCGAAGACGCCGACATCGTCGGCGATGTGATAGATGCCGAGCCCGGCCAGCACGGTGAACCAGATCAGCATCAGCGGCCCGAAGAAATTCGCGACCTTCGCCGTGCCCCGGCTCTGCACCAGGAACAGCGCGATCAGGATGCCGGATGCGATGGTGACGACATAGTCCTCCAGCGCCGGCGTCACCAGCTTGATGCCTTCCACCGCCGAGAGCACGGAGATCGCCGGGGTGATCACCGCATCGCCGTAGAACAGCGCGGCGCCGGCCATGCCGAGGAACAGCACCACGCCGCCCCGCATCCGGCCCAGCGCCCGCTGCGCCAGCGCGACCAGCGTCAGCGTGCCGCCCTCACCGTTATTATCGGCCGAGAGCAGCAGCACGACGTATTTCAGCGTCACCACGATGACGAGCGACCACAGGATCAGCGACAGCACGCCGATGATCACCTCGCGCGGGACCGCCGTCGTCAGCGCGATGTCGACCGCGCCGCCATGGCCACCGGCGACGGAGCCGGTCGCGGCGAGCACGGTCTCGCGCAGCGCGTAGAGCGGGCTGGTGCCGATATCGCCATAGACCACGCCCAGCGCACCCAGCGCGAGCGCCGCATAGCTGCCGGTCGAATGGGAAGGCCTGCTACCGCCATGGCCGTCGTCGAGACCGGAGCGGTGATCCTCCGGACGGGTCTGGTCCGGACGATCCTGATTATCGTGCCCCATGCGGGAACTCCGAGGATGCTGCGATGCAGCGAAAGGCCGCGGGCTGTATCACGTGTCGAAGCCGGCGCAAAGCCGGGCTGCCCACAGCCCGGCGAGCCGTCTCATGCGGCACCCCCGCCGAGGCCGTAGCGGCGCGCCACGTAATCATCGACCATCGCCTTGAACTCATTGGCGATGCCCGCCCCGCGAAGGGTCGCGACCTTGCGCCCGTCGACGAAGACCGGCGCCACCGGCGCCTCCCCTGTCCCGGGCAGGGAGATGCCGATATCGGCGTGCTTGGATTCGCCGGGGCCGTTGACGATGCAGCCCATCACCGCGACGTTCAGCGTCTCGACACCGGGATAGCGCGTCTTCCACTCCGGCATCGAGCTGGAGATCCAGCTCTGGATGTCGCGCGCCAGTTCCTGGAACACCGTCGAGGTCGTGCGTCCGCAGCCGGGGCAGGCCGCGACCAGCGGCACGAAGGCGCGGAAACCCATGGTCTGCAGCAATTCCTGCGCCGCCTTGACCTCCAGCGTCCGGTCGCCGCCCGGCTCCGGCGTCAGCGAGAAGCGGATCGTGTCGCCGATCCCCTCCTGCAGCAGGATGCCGAGCGCCGCCGAGGAGGCGACGATGCCCTTGGAGCCCATGCCCGCCTCGGTGAGGCCGAGATGGATGGCGTAATCGGCGCGCTCCGCCAGCATGCGGTAGACGGCGATCAGATCCTGCACCCCGGAAACCTTGGCCGAGAGGATGATCCGGTCCCGCGCGAGCCCGATCTCTTCGGCCCGCTGCGCCGACAGCAGCGCCGACTGCACCATCGCCTCGCGCATCACCGCCCGCGCATCGAGCGGCGTGGCGGAGAGCGCGTTCCGGTCCATCAGCACCGTCAGCAGCTCCTGGTCGAGCGAGCCCCAGTTTGCGCCGATGCGCACGGCCTTGCCATGCCGGATCGCGAGCTCGACGATCTGCCCGAATTGCCGGTCCTTCTTGTCCTTGAACCCGACATTGCCGGGGTTGATGCGGTATTTCGCCAGCGCCTCGGCACAGGCCGGATGCTCCGCCAGCAGCTTGTGGCCGATATAATGGAAATCGCCGACCAGCGGCACCTCGACGCCGATCCGCTCCAGCCTCTCGCGGATATGCGGCACGGCCGCCGCCGCCTCGTCGCGATCGACGGTGATGCGGACCAGCTCCGAGCCCTGGCGGGCCAGCGCCGCGACCTGCGCCACCGTCCCTGCGATGTCGGCGGTGTCGGTATTGGTCATCGACTGCACGACGATCGGCGCGCCGCCGCCGACGATGACGGAGCCGACCGCGACCGGGACCGTCATCCGCCGCGGCTGCGGCCCGGCCACCTCCGGCAGGCAGGCCGGTGCGACACGCTCGTTCATGCCCGCTTCCCGCTGTTGGCGCCGTTGCGGCAATGCTCGCAGAGCCCGACGATCTCGACCACCTGATGCGAGGGCGCGAAGCGCCGCTCCTGCGCGATCAGCCCCACCGCCTGCTTCATCGCCGGCGAGGAATCCTCGTCGACGCCGCCGCAGGCCTCGCAGATCAGGAAGGCGACGACATCATCGGCGCCATGCCCGTGCAGGCAGGCGATGAAGGCGTTTCGCGAGGAGAGCCGGTGCACGAAGCCCTGCTCGACCAGGAAATCCAGCGCCCGATAGATCGAGATCGGCGCCAGGCGCCGGCCGCCGGCGGGCGAGATCCGGTCGGCGAGGTCATAGGCGCCGATCGGCCGGTGGTCGCCATGCAGCGCCTCCAGCGCCTTGCGCCGGATCGGGGTCATCCTCAGGCCGCGCTCGCGGCAGACGCGCTCCGCCCGCTCCAGCGCCTGCGCCGCATGGTGACGATGATCATGGGCGTGCCGACACTCCCCCTGATGCGCATCCGCACGGGCGGATTCGCGATGCTGATGGGGGCGGTGAGGGTCGGTGCTGTCGGCGTGCATGCGGCTCATGTTGCGTTGCAATGAGACATCGGGCAACCTGCCGACATCCATCTGGGGAAGGCGGGCCAGCCCGCCTGCTCGCCCGGAACTTAAGCATTTTTCTCTCCCCTGTCAGGAGCTTTGACGCTCATGTTTCTAAAAGATCGCTGTGCCGCCATCACCGGCTCCACCTCCGGGATCGGCCTGGCCTATGCCCGTGCGCTGGCCGCCGAAGGCGCCAATCTGGTCATCAACGGCATCATGCCGGAGGCTGAAGCCGAGGCGCTGCGCGCCGGCCTGGCCAGCGAGTTCGGCGTCGCGGTCGCCTTCTCCCCCGCCGACATGACCAAGCCGGCCGAGATCGCCGGGATGATCGCCCTCGCCGAGCGGGAGTTCGGCGCCGTCGACATCCTGGTCAACAATGCCGGGATCCAGCACGTCGCCCCCGTCGACGAATTCCCGCTGGAGAAATGGGATCAGATCATCGCGATCAACCTGTCTTCCGCCTTCCACGCCACCCGTGCCGCGCTGCCCAAGATGAAGGCGAAGGGCTGGGGCCGGATCATCAACACCGCCTCCGCCCATGCCTTCGTCGCCTCGCCCTTCAAGAGCGCCTATGTCGCGGCCAAGCACGGCATCGCCGGCTTCACCAAGACCGTGGCGCTGGAGGTGGCGACCAAGGGCATCACCGTCAACGCGATCGCGCCCGGCTATGTCTGGACGCCTCTGGTCGAGAAGCAGATCCCCGACACCATGAAGGCCCGCGGGCTGAGCAAGGAGCAGGTGATCAACGACGTGCTGCTGACCGCGCAGCCGACCAAGGAATTCGTCACGGTCGAGCAGGTGGCGGCGCTCGCCGTCTTCCTCTGCACCGACGCCGCCAAGTCGATCACCGGCACGACGCTGCCGATGGATGGCGGCTGGACCGCGGCGTGACCGGTCGCCGTCGCAGCGCCCCGATCCGGGGCCTCGCCGGCCCCAAGGCGGAAAAGACGGTCTCGCTCGCCTTGCAGGGCGGAGGCGCGCATGGCGCCTTCACCTGGGGGGTGCTCGACGCGCTGCTGGAGGATGGGCGCCTCGCCATCGAAGCGCTGTCGGGCACCAGCGCGGGGGCGATCAACGCCGTCGTGCTCAGCGAGGGCTGGATCGAGGGCGGGATCGACGGCGCCCGCACCAAGCTCGAGGCGTTCTGGCGCGCGATCAGCGTCGACGGCAACTATGGCGGTTCCGAACGATCGCTGATCGACACGATGCTGGGCGCCTGGGGCAACAGCGCCGGCACGCCGCCGGGCATGCTCTGGTTCGAGCTGTTCTCGAAGGTCGCCAGCCCCTATGACGTCAACCCGCTGAACATCAACCCGCTGCGCGGGGTGATCTCGGACCTGATCGATTTCGACAAGGTCCGCGCCTGCGACGGCGTCAAGCTCTTCATCGCCGCCACCAATGTCCGGACGGGCAAGATCCGCGTCTTCGAGCGGCCGGAGCTGACGGCGGACCATCTGATGGCCTCCGCCTGCCTGCCCATGGTCTTCCAGGCGGTCGAGATCGGCAAGGACGCCTATTGGGACGGCGGCTATATGGGCAATCCGGCGCTGTTCCCGCTGTTCTACGAAGCGGTCTGCGACGACATCCTGCTGGTCCAGATCAACCCGCTCGAACGGCGCAAGCTGCCGACCCGGGCGCGCGACATCCAGGACCGGCTGAACGAGATCACCTTCAACGCCTCGCTCCTGCGCGAGCTGCGCGCCATCGATTTCGTCAACCGCCTGGTCGATGCCGGCAAGCTGCCGACCGACGAGTACAAGCGCGTGCTGATGCACCGGATCGACGGCGGCAAGGCGCTTGGCGAGCTCACCTCCTCCTCGCGGCTCAACGCCGAATGGGACTTCCTGCTGCGGCTGCGCGACATCGGCCGCAAAGCCGCCAGGAGCTGGCTGAAGCGCCATTACGCCGCGATCGGCAGCCGCGAGACGCTCGACCTGAAAACCGCCTTCACCTGAAGCGGCGCCGCGATTGCCGAGACGCCCGCAAAGGTGCCAGAAGCGGATGCAGCCCCGAACCGAGACCCGAGAGGACCCATGCCAAAGCTCATCGTCACCGCCGGCCCCTTCAGCTTCGAGGGCAAGCTCGAAATGGAGGCGGCGCCCAAGACCTGCGCGGCCTTCCTCCGCCAGATGCCGTTCGTCAGCAAGATCGTGCATGTGCGCTGGAGCGGCGAAGGCGTCTGGATGCCGCTCGGCGACCTCGATTTCGGCGTCGGCTACGAGAACCACACCAGCTATCCCGCGCCCGGGCAGATCATCCTCTATCCCGGCGGGATCAGCGAAACCGAGATCCTGCTCGCCTATGGCGGCGTGCATTTCGCCAGCAAGATGGGCCAGCTCGCCGGCAATCACTTCATCACCCTGACCGGCGGGCTGGAGAACCTCTACACGCTCGGTCGCAAGACGCTGTGGGAAGGCGCCCAGGACATCCGCTTCGAGATGGCCTGATCGATCATTGCGCGAAGCTGCCGAATTTTCGCGCGATCGACACGTTGCCGTGACTGTCTGCCGCTGCCATGATTTGGTCCCGGAGGGAACCAAATCATGGTCGCACTACCCAGGGCCGATACGGTCCTCGTCAATGGCCCGGTCTATCTCGGCCTGAAGGAAGGCTATGCCAGCGCCGTGGCGCTGTGGTCGGGCAAGGTGCTGGCGACCGGCACCCCGGCCGAGATGGAGCCGCTGATCGGCCCGCAAACCCGCATCATCGACCTCAAAGGTCGCACCGCCACCCCCGGTCTCTACGAGGCGCATCTCCACCTGCTGCCGCTCGGCCTCAGCATGGCGGAGCTCGACATCCGCCCGCGCTTCGTGCGCACGCTCGACGGGCTGCTGCAGATGATCTCCGAGCGCGCCGCCAAGGCCAAGCCCGGCGAATGGATTCTGGCGCGCGGCTACGATCATTTCGAGCTGGATGTGAAGCGCCACCCGCACCGCACCGAGCTCGACCGTGCAGCACCCGACAACCCGGTCTATATCGTGCGCGCCTGTGGCCACCTCTCCGTCGCCAATTCGCTGGCGCTGAAGCTCGCCGGAATCGACGAGAGCACGCCGGTCCCGGCCGGCGGCGCGATCGAGCAGGTCAACGGCTCGCTGACCGGGCTGATGGCCGAGAATGGCCGCGACCCGATCAAGAAGGTCATCCCAGACCCGAGCGACGAGGAGCTCGTCGCCGCCATCGAGCGGGCCGGGCGCTATTGCAACCAGTTCGGCATCACCAGCGTGATGGACGCCGCCGTCGGCATGCGCTCGCATTACCGGGAGGTCGCCGCCTACCGCACCGCCAAGCGCACGGGCCGCCTGCCGGTGCGCACGAATCTCTGCCTGCTCGGCGGGCATAACGGCATCGTCGCGCAATGCTATGCCGACGGGCTGGTGACCGGCGCCGGGGACGACTGGCTGAGCGTCGGCCCGGTCAAGATCTTCACCGACGGCTCGGCCGGCGGTCGCACCGCCGCGATGAGCGAACCCTATCTGGGCGAGCCGGAGACCAGCGGCATCTTCTGCCTCGAGGACAGCGCGATGGATGCGCTGACCCGCGACTACCACGCGATGGGCTATCAGCTCGCCGTCCACGCCATCGGCGACGCCGCCATCGAGCAGACGCTGACGGCGATGGAGCACGCCCAGGCGCAGCATCCCGATCCGCAGCGCCGCCACCGCATCGAGCATTGCGGCTTCAACACGCCCGAGCAGATCGCGCGGATGGCGAAGCTCGGCGTCGAGCCCGTGCCGCAGCCGGTCTTCATCTATGATTTCGGCGATCTCTATCTCTCGGTGCTGGAGCCGGAGCGGGTGCATGCGAGCTATCCCATGCGCGACTGGATGGAGGCCGGGATGAAGCCCGCCGCCTCCTCCGACGCGCCGGTCTGCGACGCGAATATCTGGCCCAACATCTACACCATGCTGACCCGCAAGACCTCGCGCGGCACGGTGGTCGGGCCCAACCAGACCATGACCATCGACGAAGTCATTGCCGCCTATACGGATTTCGGCGCCTATGTGAACCGGTGCGAGAACCATCGCGGCCGGCTGCTGCCGGGCATGGCCGCCGACATCGCGGTGTTTTCTCGCGATCTCTCGCAGGCGACCCCGGAACAGCTCTTGCATGAAACCCGCTGCGACCTGACGATCATCGACGGCAGGGTCGTCTACGAGGCGGAAGGGTGATGCAGCCGATGAAGCGAGCGCAGCCGGGGATCGGGCCGGCCTCATGCTGAACCATGTCGCCTCGCGCCTGGCACTGTCGGTGCCCGTCCTGTTCGGGGTGCTGCTCTTCGGCTTCCTGCTTCTCCAGCTCGTGCCGGCCGATCCGGCCGCGATCATCGCCGGCCCGACGGCGAGTCCCGAGCTCGTCGCCGAGATCCGCAAGGACCTCGGCCTCGACCGGCCGATCTTCATCCAGTTCGCTCTGTATATGAGCCGCGTCCTGCAGGGCGATCTCGGGCTGTCGCTGATCTCCAACACCAGCGTGACGCAGGAGCTCGGCGAGGCGATCGGCCCCACCGTGGAACTGATGTTCGCCTGCCTGGTCTGGGCCATCCCCGTCGGCATCGCCCTCGGCACCATCGCCGCCGTCAACCGCGGCCGCTTCCTCGACCGCCTCGTCATCGCGATCTCGGTCGCCGGTGTCTCCACCCCGGTGTTCTTCATCGGGCTGATCCTGATGCAATATGTCGGCTATCAATGGGAGCTGCTGCCCTTCATCGGCCGCGGCGGCCCGCTCTGGAGCCTGAGCGGCCTGGCCTCGATCGCGCTGCCGGCGCTGACCTTGGGGCTGATCTTCATCGGGCCGATCGCCCGGATGACGCGCACCGCCGCGCTCGAGGTGATGAATGCCGACCATGTCCGCACCGCCCGTGCCAAGGGCCTGGCGGAGCGCACGGTCGTGCTGAAACACGTGCTGCGCAACGCGCTCATCCCGGTGGTGACGCTGATCGGCCTGCAGGCCGGCTATCTGCTCGGCGGCGCCGTCGTCACCGAGACGATCTATTCCTGGCCGGGTGTCGGCCGGCTGGCCGTCGGCGCCATCCTGGCGAGCGATTTTCCCCTGGCCCAGGGCGCCATCCTGGTGCTGGCGCTCGCCTTCCTGACGATCAACCTCATCGTCGACATGCTCTACGCGCTTCTCGATCCGCGGGTGCAGAAACATGGCTGACGTCGCCTCCCCGGTCCTCGCGCCCCCGGCCCGCCGCCGCGGCGGCTCCCCGATCCTGCGGCGGATCTTCCGGGACAGGCTGGCTTTCGCGGCCGCCATCATCCTGACGCTGATCTCGGTCGCGGCCGTGCTGGCGCCGTGGCTGGCGCCGTTCGACCCCTACAACACCACCCGCCGGCCCTTCCTGCCGCCGGTCTGGAGCGAGGGCTCGCTGCCGCAATACTGGCTCGGCACCGATGGCCAGGGCCGCGACATGGTCTCGCGCCTGCTCTACGGCACCCGGCTGACGCTGCTGATGGGGCTGGCCTCCGTCATCCTGGGCGGCGGGCTCGGCGCGCTGGTCGGGCTGATCAGCGCCTATTACCGGCGGCTCGACCCCTGGCTGATGCGCTTCGCCGATATCCTCCTGTCGTTCCCGGCCATCCTGCTCGGCCTGGCGCTGGCGGCCGTGGTCGGGCCGGGCCTCACCGCCATCGTCATCGCGCTCTCGATCGCGACGATTCCAGACGTCGCCCGCATCACCCGCAGTGCCGCCGTGGTGGTGATGGGGCAGGATTACATGGAGGCCGGCCGGGCGGTCGGCCTTTCCGACCGCACCCTGATCTGGCGCTATCTCGCGCTGAACTGCCTGTCCTCGGTCTTCGTCTTCCTGACGCTGCGCTTCGGGCAGATCATCCTGATCGGCGCGGCGCTCTCCTTCCTCGGCCTCGGCGTGCGGCCGCCGGAAGCGGAGCTGGGCATGATGGCCTCGCTCGGGCGCGATTCGCTGTTCTTCGCGCCGCATATCTCGATGCTGCCGAGCCTCGCCATCGTGCTGATCGTGCTCTGTGCCAATGTGCTGGGGGATGCTCTGCGCGACGTGCTGGATCCGCGCCTGCGCAACACCTGAACCGCTGTTTCAACGACGTCGACGACTGCAAAAAAGGGGAGAACGAGCGTGAAACATCTGACATCCATCGCGGCCGGCGCACTGCTGGGGCTCGGCGCCTTGTCCGGCCCGGCGCTGGCCCAGGGCAACAATGCCAGCATCACCATCGTCCGCGAGGTCGACAGCGACCGCTACGACCCGCATCGCTCGACGGCGCGCGCCGCCTCCGAGGTGCTGTTCATGATGGCCGACACGCTGGTCTCGCTCGACCACGACATGTCGACGATCAAGCCCGGCCTCGCCAGCAGCTGGACCGCCTCGCCCGACGGCAAGACCTATACCTTCAAGCTGCGCAACGACGTCCAGTTCTGCGACGGCAAGAAGCTGACGGCGCAGGACGTGGTCTATTCGATCAAGCGCTGGATCGACCCCGCGACCCGCTCGCCCGTCGCCTGGCGCGCCGGCAAGATCGAGGATGTCGTCGCCACGGACGATTATACCGTCGAATACAAGCTCAAGGCGCCGTTCTCGGAGCTGCTCTACCAGCTCACCCAGAGCTTCGCCGTGATCATCGACAAGGCCAATGTCGAGGCGCTCGGCGCCGATTTCGGCGTCAAGGGCTTCAACGGCACCGGCCCCTATTGCTGGGGTGACTGGAAGCCGCGCAACGAATTCCGGCTGAAGCGCCACGCCGCCTATAAATGGGGCCCGCCGGTCTATGAGAATACCGGCCCGGCCCATATCGAGGAGGTGGTCTGGCGCATCGTGCCGGAGGAGAACACCCGCCTCGCCGCCGCCATGACCGGCCAGACCCAGGTGACGCAATACGTGCCCTATTCCGGCATGGCGCAGCTGCGCGCCAACCGGAACCTCAAGCTGATCGAATCCAAGGAAGCCTTCTGGACCTATTTCGTCGGCTTCAAGATCGACAAGGAAGGCGTCAGCGACCCGGCCGTCCGCCGCGCCATGGTGATGGCCGTGGACCAGAAGGCGATCGCCGAGAACCTGTATTTCGGCGAGGTCGAGCCGGCCTACAGCTACATCTCCACCGAGGCGCTGGACTGGAACAAGGCGGTGACGCCGCTGAAGACCAATGTCGAGGAGGCCAACAAGGTGCTGGACGCCGCCGGCTGGGTGAAGGGTGCCGACGGCTTCCGCATGAAGGACGGCAAGAAGCTCTCGCCCGTGGTCTACGGCTTCACCGGCTCGACCTGGCAGAAGCTGATGGAGGCGATCCAGGGCGATCTGCGCAAGATCGGCGTCGATCTGCGCATCCAGCTCTTCGACGCGACCATCGCCTGGGGCAAGCTCGCGACGCAGGAATTCGACATGTTCGGGATGAGCTTCCCCTACATCTCGGCCGGCGACGCGCTCAACCTCTACTTCCCCTCGGCCAACGCCCCGACGCCCAACCGCATGAACTGGAAGGACCCGGCCACCGACGAGCTGCTCAACAAGGGCATCACCGCGCTCAACGAGAAGGACCGTGCCCAGGCCTATGGCGAGGTGCTGAAGAAGGTGCATGAGGCCGCCGTCTGGCTGCCGCTCTATCATGAGCCGATGAAGATCGCGGCTTCGGCCAAGCTCGCCCCCTTCAAGGCGCACAACATCTATGGCTGCGGTCTCTACAAGGGCCTCGACCTGAAGTTCATCCGCTGATCCCGGCTCCCTCCCCGCCCGCGGGGAGGGGCTGAGACCAGGCGCCGAGGCCGGAACCCTATCGCCGGCACGCGCCACCAAGCCCGCCCGGCGCCGAGAGCCGGGCGGCAGCCATCGATCCCTCGCCCCTTCCCGCACGGGGAGGGGAAGCGCCGATCCCTTTCGCCTGCCGCCAGATGCCGGAGCCTGCCATGACCATCACGCTTATCCAGAACGCCAGCTGGATCGTCGCCTATGACGCGAAGGCCAAGGGCCATGTCTATCTCCGCGACGGCGACGTCGCCTATGAGGACAACCGGCTCATCCATGTCGGCGGCAGCTACGGGGGCAAGGCGGATTCGACCATCGACGGGCGCGGCAAGATGGTGATGCCGGGCCTCGTCAACATCCATTCCCACCCCTCCTCCGAGGCGATGACCAAGGGCTGGAACGACGAGCTCGGCAGCCCCAAAATGTACGGCACCGCGCTCTACGAGTTCATGCCGCTGTTCCGCTGCGATGCCCAGGGCATCAAGCCCTGTGCCCAGGTCACCTATTCCGAGCTCCTGATGTCCGGCGTCACCACGTTGGTCGACATGTCGGTCGCCTGGGATGGCTGGTTCGAGACCTTCAAGGCCTCGGGCCTGCGCGGCGTCTTCTCGCCGATGTACCGCTCCGCCCGCTGGTACACCGATAATGGCCATCTCGCGAAATATGAATGGGACGCCAAGGCCGGCGAGAAGGCCATGGCCGAGGCGATGAAACTGCTCGACAGGGTGGCGGCCGACGATTCCGGCCGGCTCTCGGGCATGGTCTCGCCCTCCCAGATCGACACCTGCACGCCGGAGCTGATCCAGGCCAGCTATGCCGAGGCCGAGGCGCGCAAGCTGCCCTTCCAGATCCATGCCGCCCAGAGCGTCGTCGAGTTCCACGAGATCACCCGCCGCCACGGCATGACCCCGGTGGAATGGCTAGAATCGCTCGATGTGCTCGGCCCCTTCTCGATCATCGGCCACGGCATCTTCCTCGACCATCACAGCTCGGTGAAATGGCCGGCCACTGACGATCTCGGCTGCCTGGTCGAGACCGGGACCAATGTCGCGCATTGCCCGATCGTCTTCCAGCGCCGCGGCATCGCCATGCAGAGCTTCGGCCAATATGTCGCCGCCGGCGTCAATGTCGGCATCGGCACCGATACCTATCCCCACCACATGCTCGAGGAGCTGCGCGCGGTCTGCATCGGCTCGCGGATGATGGCCGAGGACGTCTTCGACCTGCGCACCTCCGACGCCTTCAACGCCGCCACGCTCGGCAGCGCCAAGGCGCTGGGGCGTGACGATATCGGCCGGCTCGCCAAGGGCGCCAAGGCCGACATCGTGCTCGTCGACGTCACCCATCCGATGATGCGCCCGCTGCGCGACCCGATCCGCAGTCTGATCTACGCCGCCGGCGAGCGCGCCGTGACCACGGTCATCGTCGACGGCGTCACCGTGGTCGACAACGGCAAGGTCCTGACCATGGATTACGCCAGCGCCGCGGCCGAGCTCGAGGAGGCGCAGCGCCGCGCCGAGCCGAAGGTCAAGGAGCTCGACTGGGCCAAGCGCGACCATCTCGAGATCTCGCCCCTCACCTTCCCGGCGGGCAAGGCCTGAATGGAGCGGCCCGTGCAGCAGGATGCCGATCCGCGCGCCCCGATCCTCGAGGTGCGCGATCTCAAGACGCATTTCAGGACGGAGCGCGGCTTCTACCGCGCCGTCGACGGCGTCAGCTTCTCCGTCCGTCCCGGACGCACGCTGGGCGTCGTCGGCGAGAGCGGCTGCGGCAAGAGCGTCACCTCGCTGTCGATCATGGGGCTGGTGCCGGAACCGCCGGGAATCCGGGCCGGCGGTGAAATCCTGTTCGAGGGCGAGGATCTGCTGAAGAAGACCCGCACCGAGATGGAGGAGATCCGCGGCGCCCGGATCGCGATGATCTTCCAGGAGCCGATGACCTCGCTCAACCCGGTCTACCGGGTCGGGGAGCAGATCGTCGAAGGGCTGCGCCGCCACCGCGCCATGGGCAAGGCGGAGGCCCGGGCCCGCGCCATCGAGATGCTGCGGCTGGTCAAGATCCCCTCGCCCGAGACTCGCGTCGATTCCTTCCCCCATGAAATGTCGGGGGGCATGCGCCAGCGCGTGATGATCGCGCTCGCGCTCGCCTGCGACCCCCAGCTGCTGATCGCCGACGAGCCCACCACGGCGCTGGACGTGACGATCCAGGCGCAGATCCTCGACCTGATGCGCGATCTCCAGACCAGGCTCGGCACCGCCATCATCCTGATCACCCATGATCTCGGCGTCATCGCCGAGACCGCCGACGACGTCGTGGTGATGTATGCCGGCCGGATCGTCGAGCGCGCCGATGTCAGGACGCTGTTCGCCGATGCGCAGCACCCCTACACGCTCGGCCTCCTCGCCTCGATCCCGCGGCTGGACGAGGATCGCGACCGGCTGCAGACCATCGAGGGCATGGTCCCGGCCCCGGACGCCATGCCGGCCGGCTGCCGCTTCGCGCCGCGCTGCACGCTCGCCATCGCCCGCTGCCACCAGGAGGAGCCGCCCTTGCGCCCGCTCGGCCCCGGGCATGAAGCCGCCTGCTGGCGCGCCCCGATCGAACAGACGCTCGCCGGTTCCCGCGCGGAACCGGCGCAGGCAGGAGCCGGCCGATGAGCGCCCCCTTGCTCGAGGTCTCCGGCCTCGCCAAGCATTTCACCTTGTCCGGCGGGCTGTTCGGCCGCTCCACCGGCACGGTCAAGGCCGTCGACGGAGTCAGCTTCAAGGTCGAGCGCGGCGAGACCCTGGCGCTGGTCGGCGAATCCGGCTGCGGCAAATCCACCACCGGCCGGCTGATCCTGCGGCTGATCGAGCCCAGCGCCGGCCAGCTGCGCTTCGATGGCGAGGATGTTCTGGCGCTCGGCAAGCACGAGCTGCGGGCGCTGCGCCGGCGCATGCAGATCATTTTCCAGGACCCTTTCGCCTCGCTCAATCCCAGGCTCTCGGTCTCGCAGATCCTGGCCGAGCCGCTGCTGCTCCACAGGCTGGCGACCCCGGCCGAGATCCCCGCGCGGGTCGAGGAGCTGCTCAAGGTCGTCGGGCTCGGTCCGCAGCATGCCGAGCGTTTCCCGCATGAATTCTCGGGCGGGCAGCGCCAGCGCATCGGCGTGGCCCGGGCTTTGGCGACGCGGCCCGATCTCGTGGTCTGCGACGAGCCGGTCTCGGCGCTCGACGTCTCGATCCAGGCCCAGGTGGTCAATCTGCTGCAGGATCTGCAGGCGCAGTTCGGCCTGTCCTATCTGTTCATCGCCCATGATCTGGCGGTGGTGAAGCATATCGCGACGCGCGTCGCGGTGATGTATCTCGGCCGCATCGTCGAGATCGCCGACAAGACGACGCTCTATGATCAACCGCGCCATCCCTACACCCAGGCGCTGCTCGCCGCGGCGCCGCTGCCGAGCCCGGGCCTGCGGCGCGAGCGGCCGGTGCTGCAGGGCGACGTGCCGAGCCCGCTGAAGCCGCCATCGGGCTGCACCTTCCATCCGCGCTGCCCCTATGCGCAGCCGCGCTGCTCCGCCGAGCAGCCGGAGCTGCGCCCGCTGCCGAGCGGCGCCAAGGTGGCCTGCCATTTCGCCGAGACGATTCCCGCGCCGACGCTGATCCCGCATGCGCCGGACAATCCGGTGATCGCCCGGCGCTTCGCGGCGCTGGCGGCCGGAGCCGCCGCCTGATCAGGCGGCGGCGGCCTGCGGGTTCAGCCGCAGCATCGTCCAGTTGAGGAAGGCGGCGAAGCTGACCCAGGCGAGATAGGGCACCAGCAGCCAGGCCGCGAGCCCGTCGATCGGCGCGAACAGCAGGATCAGGCCGAGGATCGACAGCCAGAGCAGGGCGACATCGGCGAGGGCGAGATCCATCCGCCGCAGCCCGAAGAAGAAGCCGGACCAGGCGGCGTTGAGCAGCAGCTGGACCCCATAGACCGCGAGCGGCAGAGCGGCGCCGGCAAACCCGGCCTTGCGCCAGACGAGCCAGCCCGAAACCGCGATTATGATGTAGAGGACGGTCCAGGCCGGGGCGAACAGCCAGTTCGGCGGGCGCCACCACGGCTTGCGCAGGCTCTCATACCAGGCGCCCGGCCGGAAGATCGCGCCCGAACTCGCCACCGCCAGGCAGGCCAGCACGAAACCGAGCAATCCTGCGCCATCCTGCCAGCTCATCCCGGCGTCTCCCCGCCTCCGCCATCCGGCGCGGCGGCGCCGGCGGGAGCCCGGCACAGCGCCAGCATGGCGCGCGCGATCTCGGCCTCGCCCATGATCGTCTGCGTCGCGCCGCAGCGAGTCAAATGCGCGACCGCCGCCTCGGAATGGGCGCGGGCGATGATCGGCAGCCCGGCGTGATCATGACGGGCCTGCTCGCAGACCTGACCGGCCTCGAAACTCTCGGGGATGGCGACGAAGAGCCGCTTCGCCCGCGCCAGCCCGGCCGCGGCCAGCACGACGGGATCGGCCGCATTGCCGACCAGCACCTCGGCCCCGGCCTTCTGCGCCGCCATCACCGCCTCCGGCTGCTCCTCGATCACCAGCACCGGATCGTTCTGCGCCAGAAGCCCCGCGCCGAGCAGCGCGCCGACCCGGCCATAGCCGACCACGACCATATGGTCGGACAGCCCGGTCGGGACGATGTCGCGCTCCGGCTCGGCGGCGACGGCCTCCGCCTCCGCCGCCTGATGCGGCGGCCGGGCCTTGGCGGCCGCCTCGGCGGCGAAGCGGTCGACCAGCGCGAACAAGACGGGATTGAGCAGGATCGACAGGATGGCGCCGGCCAGGATCAGGTCGCGCGCCTGTTCCGGCAGGATCGCCAGGCTGACGCCGAGCCCGGCCAGGATGAAGGAGAACTCGCCGATCTGGGCCAGCGAGGCCGAAATCGTCAGCGCCACGCCATTGCTGCGGCCGAAGGCGCGCACGATCAGCCAGGCCGCCAGGGATTTGCCGAACAGGATGATGCCGAGCGTCGCCAGCAGCGGCAGCGGCGCGCGCAGCAGGATGCCCGGATCGAACAACATCCCGACCGAGACGAAGAACAGCACCGCGAAAGCGTCGCGTAGCGGCAGGGATTCCTCGGCGGCGCGCTGGCTGAGCGGCGATTCGTTCAGGATCATGCCGGCGAAGAAGGCGCCGAGCGCGAAGGAGACGCCGAACAGGCTGGCCGCGATATAGGCGACGCCCAGCGCCACCGCGAGCACCGCCAGCCGGAACAGCTCGCGCGAGCCGGTATGCGCCACCCAGTGCAGCACCCAGGGAATGACCCTGCGGCCGACGATCAGCATGAAGGCGACGAAGGCGACGACCTTCAGCAGCGTCAGCCCGAGCACGCCCCAGATGCCGATGTCGAAGCGCCCGGCGAAGGGCACCGCGGTGCCCGGCCGCGCCCCGTTCATCGCATCGGCGATGACCGGGATCAGCACCAGCGCCAGGACCATGGCGAGGTCCTCGACGATCAGCCAGCCGACGGCGATCCGCCCCTTGTCGGTCTGCACGAGCCGCCGCTCCTGCAGGGCGCGCAGCAGCACCACGGTACTGGCGACCGAAAGCGCGAGGCCGAAGACCAGCCCCGCGATCACGGTCCAGCCCAGCGCCAGGCCGAGCCCGAGCCCGAGCAGCGTCGCCACCGAGATCTGCACCAGCGCCCCGGGCACGGCGATGGCACGCACCGACAGAAGGTCCTTCAGCGAGAAATGCAGCCCGACGCCGAACATCAGGAGGATGACGCCGACCTCGGCCAGCTCGTTGGCGAGCGCCTGGTCCGCGACGAAACCGGGGGTGAAGGGACCCACCGCCACGCCGGCGAGCAGATAACCCACCAGCGGCGAGATGCGCAGGCGCTGCGCGATGGCTCCGAAGACGAAGGCTAGGCACAGGCCCGCGACGAGAATGGCGATCAGCGGGCCGTGATGCATCAAGTCTCCGGAGGCATTGGGGTGGAGCGTGCCGCGAACATGACGGCTGATCCGAGCAATTTCAACCCGCGGATCAGGCGGATGACTTGGGTTTTTCCAGAAGAATCTGACCCTGTTTCTGAACCCCGATCTTCAGCTTCTCGGCGAAGGCGGCCAGCAGCCAGGGCAGCATCACCTCAACCTTGACCAGCGTCTCCTCGACCTCGAGCGTCCCGCGGATGGTATAGCCGATGGCGGAGACGCCGAAGCGCAGCGTATCGCCCTGCCATTCTTCCTCGACCAGCTGCATGCGCGCCATGCCGAGCTTGTCGCGGACGCGGTCGATGCCGCCGCGCAGGCGCGCGACGGCGCCCTCGCGGCCGAGTTCATGCGAGATGGTCACGGTAACGGGCTTGGCCATGCTGCTCCGGCGATCCGATTCGGGTCCCTGCTCAACGCTGCGCGCAGCGGGCCCGTTCCGTCAAAGCCCGGCGGCCATGGGCGGTGACGCGCCAGCGCCCGTCGCTCGGCTCGGCCAGGCCCCGCCGTTTCAGCGTCACCAGCATGGAATCGTCGAAGATGAAGTGTTTCGTGTCTTCCTGGAGGCTCTCCAGCGCAATCCATTCGGGATCGGACATCACCCGGCCTTGTGCGATCTGGAAATGCTGTGGGTCCATGAGCCTCTCCCTCTCGTCTGCTTGGTGTTGTCTGCGTCCGCTTGGTGGTGGCAGCGCAGGCCTGATGGTAGCTGCGCAGCTGGTGCCTCGCGATCCCATCTCCCACCCAATCATGTCGGGCTGATGTCGAAACCGCCGAATTCGCGCGGCGGGAGCTTTCCCCCGCCCTTTGGGAACCCATCCGGACGTGGCTCGTTCACTGGCCAGGGTGTCGTGACGCGGCCTCCATGAGGCCCCGCGCGACGCGATGTCCACCAGAACCGGAGAACAGCCATGGCGACAATGAACACCTTCCCGCCGGACGTGCCGAAGAACGCCGATGACAGCACCCTGCAGGGCAAGGCGAGCGAACTGGCGGCCAAGGCCTCCGAGACCGTCAAGGACAGCTACACCAAGGCGCGCGACGCGATCAGCGAGGCCGATCCGATGGCGACCGCGCGCGAAGGCGGCGAGATGCTGATGCGCGCCATCGAGAAGAACCCGGTGATGGCCTTCGGCCTCGGCGCCATCAGCATGGGGCTGATCGCCTGGGCCTCGCTGCGGGAATCGCCGCGCAGCAACTCCTCCTGGCAGAGTTACCAGCCGGATTTCGGCCGCGTCCGCCGGTTCTTCAACGATTATGCCGGCTCGGCCGCGCATGAAGGCCGCAGCCTGGCGCGCGATTACGGCTCGCAGGCGCGGGAATATGGGGACATGGCCCGTCATTACGCCGAGGACGGCTCGCGCATGCTGATGCATCGCGCCGAGAAGGAGCCTCTGGCCGCGATCGTCGGCCTCGGCCTCGCCGTCTATTGCCTCGGCTCGCTGCTCAGCTCCAACCGTCGCTGAGCATAGGCCACAGCAGCAAAAACCCCGCGGCCTGCGCCGCGGGGTTTTCGTTTGGCTCGGTGCGGCGGCGCCGCGCCTGCGGCCCGGCGATCACCAGTAGTAATAGCCGTAGCGGCGCCCGTAATAGGGCCGCGCGGCGGCCGCGCCGATCGCGCCGCCGATGACGCCGGCCGCGACACCGGCGGCGACAGCGTTGCTGGCCTCCGCATTGGCGCGGCGATTCTCGGTGTAGTTGGCCGAGCGGCACTGCTGATAGGCCCGGGTCCCGGGCCGGAAGCCCTGCGACTCGCAGGTGATCTCCGCGTCGATCAGCGATTCCTGTCGCGTCTGGCAGCCCGCAACCAAAAGGGCGAGTGCGCCCGCGACGATGACAATCTTCATTCTGTAGATCCTTTCAGCCTCCCAGTTGGCTGCGGGACTAAAATGCACGCTCGCCGAGCGGTCAAGCTGAAGTCAGAAATTTAGTTCAAGCAAGGCTAAGCCTCTGTGCCGATTCAGCTTAGGCCATTTTGCGCGGCGGCTTCTCCACGATGCCGGAGCGGGTGATGGTGGCGATCTCGAGCGGCGGTTTGCCCGACCGCTCGGCGATGGCGCGATCCTGTTCGATGATCGCGTCGCGCGCCGGCTCGTCGCCGTCGAGACCGCCGAGCAGCGCGGTCGGCACCCGCCGGTTCGAGGTCCGCGCCCCATTGGTGTAGGTCACGTCGAACATGACGAACTCCGCATCGAGCGGCTTTGATTTCTTGCGAGCCATGACGATCCTCTCGGGGTAGGGCGCGGCCGCTCACGGGCCCGCGCGGCCCTGCAACGCGCCCTCTGGGCGCGGCTCGGGCACGAGTATTGGCCGGGACGCGTAGACCATAGAGCGCGGCTGCGCAATGTGGCTCGGCATTTGCTTGGTCGGCCCGCCGCATGGCAGCCTGCATGCCGCCCGATGGGGGCGCGCGCCGCGGGCTTGCCGGGCGCGGCGGCAGCGGCTTAGCTCGCCGTCTCGGCAAAGGGGAGCCCGCGATCTTGAAGATTGTCCTGTTCGGCGGCGTCGGTTTCGTCGGCCTGAATATCGCCGAGGCCTTCCTGCGCGAGGGCCATGAGGTCGTGATCTTCGACCGGGCGGCGCTGCCCGCCGCGGCGTCCCGCGCCTTCGCCGGGCTTCCCGGACGGCTGACCGCCATCGCCGCGGATGTCACGGACGGGCAATCCGTCGCCGAGGCGATCACGCAGGGCGTCGATGTCGTGATCATGGGCGCGGCGATCACCGCGGGCTCGGCCCGTGACGCGGCCGAGCCCGAGACCATCCTGCGCGTCAACCTGCTGGCGCAGATCCCGATCCTCGAGGCGGCGCGGGCGGCCGGCGTGCGCCGGGTGATCAATCTCAGCTCGGCGGCGGCCTATGGTGCGGCCGGCGACCGCGAAGCGGAGCTGAGCGAAGAGACCCCGGGCGATCCGGTCGGGCTCTATGCCATCACGAAATGGGCGAGCGAACGCGTCGGCCGACGGCTGGCCGGGCTCTGGGGGCTCGATCTCGTCAGCCTGCGGCTCAGCGGCGTCTTCGGCCCCTGGGAACGCGCGACGGGGGTGCGCGACACCTTGAGCCCGCAATGCCAGATCCTGGCGGCCGCGGCCGCGGGGCGGGAGGCCGTGCTGGCGCGGCCCGGGCTGCGCGACTGGATCTACGCGCCGGACGTCGCGCAGGCGGTGCTGCAGGTCGCGGCGGCGCCGCAGCTGGCGCATGGCCTCTACAATGTCTCGACCGGCCGGCGCTTCTCCGCTTTGGAGTGGGGGCAGGATCTGGCCGAAAATTTCCCCGGCTTCGTCTGCCGCCTGGCGCAGCCGGGGGAGCGGCCGACCATCGACCTGCATGGCGACAGCGACCGCGCGCCCATGTCGGTGGCACGGCTGGCGCAGGATCTCGGCTGGCGCGCCGCGACCGGATGCGCCGAGAGCGCCGCCGGCCTCGCGGCCTGGTGGCGCGCGAGCGGGCAGCCATCGGGAGCTCTGTCATGAAACTCGCCGGCAGGATCGCCATCATCACCGGGGGCGGCTCCGGCATCGGCCGCGCCACCGCGCTGCGCTTCGCCGCGGAAGGGGCGCAACTCGTGCTGGTCGACCGGGACCGGGCCGCGGCGGAGGAGACCGCTGGCCTGTTGGCCGGAACGGGCCCGCTCCCGCAGATCCATGCCGGGGATGTCGGCAAGCCGGGCTTCGCCGAGCGCGTCGCGAGCGAAGCCCTCGCAGCCTTCGGCCGCATCGACGTGCTCGTCACCGCCGCCGGCTTCTCCAGCGGCGGCACCGTGCTGACGACGACGCCGGAGGATTGGAACGCCGTGTTCAGCGCCAATGTCGGCGGGACCTGGCTGTTCGCCCGGGCGGTCATCCCGGCCATGCAGCGCCAGGGCAGCGGCGCCATCGTCACCTTCGCCTCGCAGCTGGCTCTGGCGGGCGGGCGCGGCAACAGCGCCTATATCGCGGCCAAGGGCGCGATCCTGAGCCTGACCCGGACGATGGCGCTCGATTTCGCCGAGCACGGCATCAGGGTCAATGCGATCGCGCCCGGCGCGATCGACACGCCGATGCTGCGCCGCAGCTTCGCCCGTCATGCCGATCCGCAGCCCGTGCGGGAGGCCTCGCGCAACCGCCATGCGATGAAGCGTTTCGGGCGGGCCGAGGAGGTGGCGGAGGCGGCCCTCTATCTCGCCAGCGATGCCTCCTCCTTCAGCACCGGCACGACGCTGGTGGTCGATGGCGGCTGGCTGGCGGCGTGAACGTCGCGGAGCGGGCTCGGGAGCGCGCGGGATCGGGATCGGGCGGGGCGGGAAACAGGGAGATCGGCCCATCATGAAGCATGACGGTCTGGCTGTGCTGGAAAGCCGCGTCGCGAGCGATCTGGCGCGCATCGCCCATCCGCGTGCGCCCTGGCTCGAGCCCGTGACCGGGCCCGACGGCAAGCCGGCTCATGACGTCGTCATCGTCGGGGCCGGCCAATCCGGGCTCGCCACCGCCTTCGGGCTGATGCGCTCGCAGGTCGGCAACATCCTCGTCCTCGACAAGGCGGCGCCGGGGCGGGAGGGTCCCTGGCGCAGCTATGCCCGCATGCACACGTTGCGCAGCCCGAAGGATTTTACCGGGCCCGATCTCGATATTCCGAGCCTCACCTACCAATCCTGGCACGAGGCCAGATATGGCGGCGCCAGCTGGGCTGCGCTGTCGCTGATCGCCAAGGAGGATTGGGCGGATTATCTCGACTGGTATCGTCATGTGCTGGCGATCCCGGTGCGCAACCAGGCGGAATGCGTCGAGATCGCCCCGGCCGAGGGCCTGCTCGCGCTGACGGTGAAGACGGCGGAGGGGCTCGAACGCCTCCATGCCCGCAAGATCGTGCTGGCGACGGGGCAGGAAGGGCTCGGCGGCTGGACGCTGCCGCCGGTCCTCGCGGCGTTGCCGGCGCAGCGCCGCGCCCATTGCGCCGAGGCGATCGATTTCGAGGCGCTGGCCGGGCGGCGCGTCGCGGTGATCGGCGCCGGCGCCTCGGCCTTCGACAATGCCGCCACGGCGCTGGAGGCCGGAGCGGCGCAGGTCCATCTGCTCTGCCGCCGCGCCGAGGCCCAGGTCATCCAGCCCTATCGCTGGCTGACCTTCCGGGGTTTCCTGCGCCATCTCAGCGATCTCGACGATGCCTGGCGCTGGCGCTTCATGCAGGCGGTGCTGAGCCTGCGCGAGGGTTTCCCGCAGGCGACCTATGATCGCTGCGCCCGGCACGCGGCCTTCACCCTGCATCTCGGCGCGCCCGTGCTCAGCGCGGTCGACGCGCCGGGCGGTGTCGTGCTCGGCACCCCGTCCGGGCCGCTGGAAGTCGATTTCGTGATCGCCGCGACCGGCATCGACATCGACGCCTCGCTGCGGCCGGAACTGGCGCGTTTCGCCGCGAACATCGCCAGCTGGGCCGATCGCTACACGCCGCCTGCGGAGGAACGGGACGAGCGGCTCGGCCGCTTCCCCTATCTCGCCGATGATTATTCCCTGGTCGAGCGGGTGCCCGGCACGACGCCCTGGATCGCCGACATCCACCTCTTCACCATCGCCTCGACCATGAGCTTCGGGGCCTCCGGCTCCTCGATCAACGCCATGACCACCGCCGTGCCGAAGCTCGTCAACGGGATCACGCGCGGGCTGTTCACCGCCGATGTCGCGCGGCATTGGGCCTCGTTCAAGGCCTATGACGTGCCGCAGGCGATCCTCGGACCCAGCCCATGAAGGCCACCCGGGAGGGGCATGGCATTCGCCTTGCATCCGGTCCCGCACGGAACCAATATGCCCGGACAACAACAACAGGGGATCGGCTCATGAAGATCGCACACACCATCTGGCTCGCCACGGCGTTGTTGTCCTCCACGGCGCTGCCGGCCCTGGCACAGACGCGCGCGGAGACATTGCGCCACGTCACCGGCGCCGCGATCAACACGCTCGATCCGAACATGCCCGGCTCGACGCGCGAGGCCTTCGGCCTGAGCCTGCTGACCTATGACCGGCTGCTCTCCTTCGGGCGCAAGCAGCTCGACGGGAAATGGGTGTTCGACCTCGATAATTTCCACGGCGAACTCGCGGAATCCTACACGGTGAGCCCGGACGGGCTGAAGATCACCTTCAAGCTGCGCAAGGACGCGAAATTCCACGATGGCAGCCCGGTCACGGCCGAGGATGTGAAATGGTCGCTGGACCGCGCCGTCTCCGCCAATTCCCTGGCCAAGGGCCAGCTGCTGACGGGGTCCCTGACCAGCACCGACCAGTTCAAGGTGGTCGATCCCCACACGTTCGAGGTCACGCTGCCCAAGCCGGACAAGCTCGCCCTCGCCAATCTCGCGGTGGTCTATCCCGTGATCTTCAACTCCAAGCTCGCCAAATCCAAGGCGACGCCGGAGGATCCCTGGGCGATGGCCTGGCTCAAGGAGAATACCGCCGGCTCCGGCGCCTATGTCATCGAGAGCTTCAAGCCGGGCGAGACCACGATCCTGCGCCGCAATCCCGACTGGAACCGCGGATCCGCCGACAAGCCCGCCGGCTTCAAGCGCATCATCACCCAGACGGTGCCGGAGGCGGCGACCCGCGCCAATCTGGTCGAGAAGGGCGATGCCGACATCGTCATCGACCTGCAGGCGACGGATGCGGCCGATCTCGAGAAGAAGGGCAAGCTCAAGGTCGTCTCGACCCCGCAATACAACGCCATCACCTTCGTCTCGTTCAACACCCAGATGCCGCCCTTCGACAAGCCGGAGGTGCGCAAGGCCATCGCCGCCGCTTTGCCCTATGAGGACATGTTCAAGGCGGCCCTCTTCGGCCGCGGCGCGCCGCTCTACGGCGCGAACTGGCCCGACGGCAAGGCGCCGACCGGCGAGACCTTCCCGATCAGGCAGCCGGTGAAGACCGATCTGGCGGAGGCGAAGAAGCAGCTCGCCGCGGCGGGCATGGCGGATGGTTTCTCCACCACCTTCAGCTTCAATGTCGGCCAGGCCGGCACGGCCGAGCCGATGGCCGCGCTGCTCAAGGAATCGCTGGCCAAGATCGGCATCAAGGTCGACATCCAGAAACTGCCGGACGCGCAGATGTCGACGCTGATCAACGAGAAGAAGCTGCCCTTCTTCACCGAGGGTATCGTCGCCTGGCTGCCCTCGATGGATTATTTCTACCGGAACTTCTACATCGGCCCGATCCGCTGGAACTATTCCTCCCTGAACGATCCGCAGATCACCGAATGGGCGCAGACCGCGCGCTTCGAGCAGGACAAGGCGAAATATGCCGCCCTCGGCAAGGATCTGAACACCCGGCATTTCGAGCTGATGCCGCAGATCCCGCTCTGGCAGCCATCCCAGGACGCAGTGATGCAGCCGAGCGTCGAGGGCTATACCTACCAGTTCCACCGCCAGATCGACTTCCGCGATCTGAGCCGCAAATAGCGCAGGGCCGGGCCGGCGCGAGCCGGCCCGCGCCGCGGGGCAAGGACGCCCGGCGGCAGCCTCCCGGCAATGAGGGCTCGTTGGTCAGCATGGGTCACTGCAACTGATGTCGCAGCTCTCCACCATCGCCGGACGCGCCGGCCGGCGCTTCGTCTCGTCGCTGCCGGCGCTGTTCGGCGTGCTGGTCTTCACCTTCCTGCTGATGCGCGTGCTGCCGGGCGATCCCGCGGTCTTCTTCGCCTCCGGCCCCACCGCCGGCAAGGAGGAGATCGAGCTGATCCGCAAGCAGATGGGGCTGGACAAACCGGTGCCCGAACAGCTGCTGCGCTATCTCGGGGATATCGGCTCCGGCAATCTCGGCCGCTCGCTGACCACCGGCCAGCCCGTTCTCAGCGATCTCCGCTCGCGCCTGCCGGCCTCGCTGGAACTGACCTTCTCGGCCCTGCTGATCGCGCTCCTGACGGCGGTTCCGCTCGGGGTCGCCGCCGCGCTGCGGCCGAACTCCGCGATCGATCACCTCGTCCGTTTCATCTGTGCGCTCGGCGTCTGCGTGCCGACCTTCGTCTCCGGGCTCCTGCTGATCTACGCCTTCTACTACCTGCTCGGCTGGGCGCCGGACCCGACCGGCCGCTTCGACATCTTCACCTCGCCGCCACCGCAGGTCACCGGCTTCCTGCTGATCGACTTCGCCCTGGCGCGCGACTGGGAGGGCTGGAGCGCCGCTGCGCGCCAGCTCGTCCTCCCGGCCCTGACCATGGCCCTCTTCGTCGTGGCCCCTCTCGCCCGCATCACCCGCGCGGCGATGCTCGCCTCGCTCGGCAGCGATTTCGTCCGCACCGCCCGCTCGCTCGGCCTGTCGCGCCGCAAGATCGTGGTGACCTATGCGCTGCGCAACGCGATCCTGCCGGTCCTGACCATCGCCGGCATCGTCTTCTCGACCATGCTGGGTGCCAATGTCCTGGTCGAGAAGGTGTTCTCCTGGCCGGGCGTCGCCTCCTACGCGCTCGATGCGCTCTTGTCCTCCGATTACGCGCCGGTCCAGGGATTCGTGCTGCTGATGGCCTCGATCTTCGTGCTCGTGAACCTGACCGTCGACGTGCTCTACGGCATCGCCGACCCGCGGGTCTCCGTCGAATGAACCCCGCTGACGCCCTGGGATCCTGGACCGGCCGGCTTCGGCTCTCTGCGATTGGAGCCGGACATCCCGCGGGAGGGCCGAGTTCATGACCGCCTCGACCCTGCGCCACGCCGCCTGGGTGCTGCGCGGCAACCCCGTCACGGCCATCGCCGCGGCCGGCGCCTTCGGCCTCTGCCTGCTGGCGATCATCGGCCCGGCGATCGTGCCCTATGACCCGATCGCCTCGGATGTCTCGAACGCGCTGCAGCCGCCGAGCGCCCGCTACTGGGCCGGCACCGACCAGCTCGGCCGCGACGTCTTCAGCCGGCTGATCGTCGCGGCGCGGCTCGATCTGGCGATCGCCGCCTCGGCGGTGACGCTGTCCTTCGTGCTCGGGGCGGTCATCGGCGCGCTGTGCGGCTATGCCGGCGGGCGGCTCGACCGCTATGTCGGGCGCTTCGTCGACGTGCTGATGGCCTTCCCGCTCTTCGTGCTGGCCATGGCGATGGTCGCCGCGCTCGGCAACAGGGTCGAGAACATCGTCATCGCCACCGCCATCATCAACCTGCCCTTCTACATCCGCTTCGCCCGGGCCGAGGTGAATGTCCGCCGCAATGCCGGCTGGGTGGAGGCCGCGCGCGCCTGCGGCGACAGCCATGTCTCGGTGGTGCTGCGCTTCCTCCTGCCCAACGTGCTGCCGGCCATGGCGGTGCAGGTCTCGCTCAATCTCGGCTGGGCCATCCTGAACGCGGCCGGGCTGTCCTTCATCGGGCTCGGCGTCAAGCCGCCGACGCCGGAATGGGGCATCATGGTCGCCGAGGGCGCCCGCTTCATCTCCACCGGCAAATGGTGGCTGGTGACCTTCCCGGGGCTGGCGCTGATGCTGACCGTGCTCTGCTTCAACCTGCTGGGCGACGGGCTGCGCGACATCCTCGACCCGCGCATGCGGACGTGACGGCGATGCGCGACACGGCCTCCCCTCTGCTCGCCATCGACGATCTCCACGTCGCCTTCTCGACACGGCGCGGCATCGTCGAGGCCGTCCGCGGCGTTTCGCTCGCCGTGGCGCGCGGCGAGACGCTCGGCATCGTCGGGGAATCCGGCTCCGGCAAATCCGTCACCGCCTTCGCCATCACACGGCTGCTCGATGCCGCCGGTCGCATCACCGCAGGCACGATCCGCTTCCGGGGCGAGGACATCACCCGCGCCTCCTCGAAGCAGCTGCGCAGCCTGCACGGCGCGGCGATCTCGATGATCTTCCAGAACCCGCGCGGCGCGCTGAACCCGATCCGCAGCGTCGGCGACCAGATCGCGGACGCGATCACCGCCCATGAGCCGGTCTCGCGGCAGGAGGCGCGGGCCCGCGCCCTCGATCTGCTCAAGGCCGTGCTGATCCGCGAGCCGGACAAGCGGCTCGACGCCTATCCGCACGAGCTCTCCGGCGGCATGTGCCAGCGCGTGATGATCGCCATGGCGATCGCCTGCGAGCCGGCGCTGCTGATCGCCGACGAGCCGACGACCGGGCTCGACGTCACCACCCAGAAGACGGTGATGGACCTCGTCGCCCGGATCACTGCCGAGCGCGGCATGGCGATGATCCTGATCACCCATGATCTCGGCCTCGCCTCCCGCTACTGCCAGCGGGCGATCGTGATGGAGCAGGGCCGGGTCGTGGAGGAGGCGCCGCCGCACGAGCTGTTCAGCCGCCCGCGGCACCCCTATACCAAGCGCCTCGTCGCCGCATCGCCGACCGCGACCTCGACCATCGCCGATCTCGCGCCGCCCGCCGAGGGCGGCGACGCGCCGGCTATTCGGCCGGCCTCCGCCCCGGCCGGCGAGCGGCGCCGCCAGCCCGGCACGCCGATGCTGCTCGAGGTCCAGCATCTGGTGAAGCGCTATGACGGTTTGACCGCGGTCGACGACGTCTCCTTCGCCATCCGCGCCGGCGAGAGCCTCGGCCTGGTCGGCGAATCCGGCTCCGGCAAGAGCACCATCTCGCGCATGGTCTGCCGGCTGATCGACTGCAGCGCGGGCGAGATCCTGTTCGACGGGCAGGCGATCGGCTCGCTGCCGGCGCGCGATTTCCACCGCTCCACGCAGCGCAAGGACATCCAGATCGTCTTCCAGGATCCGACCGACAGTCTGAACCCGCGCTTCAACGCTTTCGACTGCATCGCCCATCCGCTGCGCCGGCTGCTCGCGATGAAGGATGGCGCGGCGCTGACCGAGCGGGTCCGCGAATGCGCCGGCCGGGCCGGGCTGCCCTTCGATCTGCTCGAGCGCTTTCCGCATCAGCTTTCCGGCGGCCAGAAGGCCCGGGTCGGGATCGCCCGCGCCATCGCCTGCCGGCCGCGTCTGCTGATCCTCGACGAGCCGACGGCGGCGCTCGACGTCTCCGTCCAGGCCGTGATCCTGCAATTGCTCGACCGGCTGCGCCGCGAGGACGATCTCGCGCTGCTCTTCGTCAGCCATGACCTCAATGTCGTCAGGATGATGTGCGAACGCACGGTGGTTCTCCAGAACGGAAAGGTGGTCGAGCAGGGCGAGAGCCAGGCCCTGTTCACCGCGCCGCGGACCGCCTATGCGCGCACGCTGCTGGAGGCGGTGCTGCATCTCGGCGGCCCGGTCGCGCATCCCGCCGGCGAGATGACCCCGGCCGCGACTTGAAATCGCCGCCGGTCCGGGGATCATGGGCGGCAAATCCCACCATGCCGCCATCGAGGAACCGCCGCATGCGCCCTTTGCTCCTGCTTCCGCTGCTGGCTCTCGCCGCCTGCACCGTCACCACATCCCGCGTCAGCAAGGTCGTGGTCACCGAGAACAAGGCGGTGGTGGCGAGCTGCACGAAGGTCGGCGACGTCGACGGCGCCAGCGCGCTGAACCGCCTGCTGCTGCGCGACAAGGCCCGCGACGCGGCGCTGACCCAGCTCAAGGCGGCCGGCGCCGATCTCGGCGCCAGCCATGTGCTCTCGCCCGTCGCCGACATCAAATGGAAGGGCGAGGATTACAAGGGCGTCGCCTATCGCTGCTGAGCGCGGCGCCGCATGCCGCCTCTTCCCGCGGCGCCATTGACTTGACCGCATCGGCAGGCGCCTCTTCGGGCGAACCCTCCTGCCCGGCCCGCCGGGCCGTCCGAATCGCGACGGCCGGCCCGGCCACGACCACAGAGCTGCGCCCATGACCCGATATCACGACCAGATCGCCGAAGCCGCTGCGCGCATAGCGGGCCATGCCCGCGTCACCCCGGTGATGCGGCTGGGCAGCGGAGCGTTCGGCTCGGAGGCGGATATCTCGCTGAAGCTCGAATCCCTCCAGCATGCCGGCTCTTTCAAGACGCGCGGCGCCTTCAACAATCTCCTGTCGCTGCAGGTGCCGGAGGCCGGCGTCTCCGCCGCCTCGGGGGGCAATCACGGCGCCGCCGTGGCCTTCGCGGCGCGCGAGCGCGGGGTCAAGGCCACCATCTTCGTTCCCGAGATCTCGCCGGCCGCGAAGATCGAGGCGATCCGCCGCTTCGGCGCCGATGTCAGGATCGGCGGCGCGCAATATGACGATGCCCAGGCCGCCTGCGACCGGTTCGTCGCCGAAAGCGGCGCGCTCAAGATCCATCCCTTCGCGGCGATCGAGACGATCCTCGGCCAGGGCACGCTCGCCCGCGAGTGGCATGAGCAGGAGCCCGATCTCGACACGGTGCTGGTCGCGGTCGGCGGCGGCGGCCTGATCTCGGGCATCGCCGCCTGGTTCGCCGGCAGCCGGGTCAAGGTCGTCGGCGTCGAGCCCGAGCATTCGCGCGCTCTGCATGCGGCGCTGGCGGCCAGCGGCCCGGTCGACGTGACCGTGCAATCGGTGGCCGCGGATTCGCTGGGCGCCCGCAATGTCGGCCCGCTGGTCCACGAGATCTGCCGCGACACGGTCGAGCAGGTCGCGCTGGTGCCGGACGCCGCGATCACGGCGGCGCAGGTGACGCTGTGGCGGGATTTCAGGCTGGCGGTGGAGCCGGGCGGCGCGGCGGCGCTCGGCGCGCTGCTCTCCGGCGCCTACCGGCCGCAACCCTGCGAGAGGCTGGGCGTGCTGATCTGCGGCGCCAATGTCGACCTCGCCAAGCTCGCCGCCCTGCAGGGCTGAAGGCGCCTGCGCCCATCGTCGGGGGGTGAGAGGCTGGACGCGGGCCGGTGCTGCGACGCACAATGCGGCCCGTGTTCCCGAAGCCCAGCCCGAGACGAGCCATGCCCGATTCCGCGCCCAAGACCGATGATGGCCGCTTCTTCGAGGATTTCCGGCTCGGCGAGACCATCATCCACGCCACGCCGCGCACCGTCACCTCGGGCGACGTCTCGCTCTACACGGCGCTCTACGGCCCGCGTTTCGCCGTCCAATCCTCCGATGCCTTCGCCCGCGGCCTCGGCTATCCCGCGGCGCCGGTCGATGATCTCCTGGTCTTCCACATCGTCTTCGGCAAGACGGTGCCGGACATCTCGCTGAACGCGGTCGCCAATCTCGGCTATGCCGATGGCCGCTTCCTCGCCCCGGTCTTCCCCGGCGACACGCTCACCGCGCGCTCGGAGGTGATCGGGCTGAAGCAGACCTCGTCCGGCGATGCCGGCATCGTCTATGTCCGCTCGACCGGCTTCAACCAGGACGGCGTCACGGTGCTGAGCTACGCGCGCTGGGTGCTGGTGCGCAAGCGCAGCCCGGGCACGCCGGCGCAGGCCGAGCATGTGCCGGAGCTCGCCGGGAGCGTGCCGCCGGAGGCGTTGGGCCGGGCCTGCCCGCCCCTCGACGCGAGCGCCTATGACAGGCTACTCGCCGGCTCGGCGCATCTCTGGGGCGATTACCGGCCGGGCGAACGCATCGACCACAGCGACGGCATGACGGTCGAGGAGGCGGAGCATCAGCTGGCGACGCGGCTCTACCAGAATACGGCGAAGGTGCATTTCGACGGGCATCGCGCGCGCGAGACCCGCTTCGGCAAGCGGCTGATCTATGGCGGCCATGTCATCAGCCTGGCGCGGGCCCTGTCCTTCAACGGGCTCGGCAACGCCTTCCATCTCGCCGCCGTCAATGGCGGGCGCCATGTCGCGCCGCTCTTCGCCGGCGACACCGTCTACGCCTGGAGCGAGGTGCTGGAGACCGCCGCCCTGCGCGGGCGCGACGATCTCGGCGCGCTGCGCCTGCGTCTCGTTGCCACCCGGAACCGTCCCTGCGCCGATTTCCCGCTCAGGCAGGACGAGGGCTATGCCGAGGGGGTGATCCTGGATTTCGACTATTGGGCGCTGATCCCGCGCTGAAACGCCGCCGCCAAGCTGCGCTGACAGATTCCGATCTTTGTCACCCGCCGCCAACACGCCGCATTGCAGCATCGGCCCGGTTTCGTTACAGAGCCTTACACTCTAGAATGATGCCAATTGGATCGGCCCGTTTCAGAGGCCGGCAGAGGTCGGAGAGCACACTTGGCCGAGGTCAAACAGGCGGCGCGTCCGCTTTCGCCGCATCTGCAGATCTACCGCTGGTCCTGGACCATGGCGATGTCGATCGCCCATCGCGTCACCGGCGTGGCGCTCTATGGCGGCAGCCTCCTCGTGGCGATGTGGCTGGTCGCCGCCGCCTCCGGCCCCGGCCCCTTCGAAACCGCGCAGGCCATCGCCGGCTCCTGGCTCGGACGCCTCGTCCTGTTCGGCTACAGCTTCGTGCTGCTGCACCATATGATGGGCGGCCTGCGCCATTTCGTCTGGGACCTCGGCAAGGGCTATGATCCGCAGACCCGGATGAACCTGGCCAGGTACAGCGTCGTCGCCTCGGGCGGGCTGACCCTGCTCATCTGGCTGATTGCCTTCACGGCGCGCTGAGGAGCCGATCATGCTGTCCAACTCCACCATGCGCACCCCTTTGTCCCGCGTCCGCGGGCTGGGCTCCGCCAAATCCGGCACCGGGCATTTCTGGCTGCAGCGGCTGACCGCCGTCGCCAACGCCATTCTGGTGATCGCCTTCCTCGGCGTGGTCGTCTCGCTGTTCGGCCGCTCGCATCTCCAGGCGGTGGCGCTTCTGTCGCACCCGCTCGTGGCGATCCTGATGCTGCTCTTCACCGTATCGGCAGCAGTGCACATGCGGATCGGCATGCAGGTCATCATCGAGGACTATGTCCATCACGAGGGCCTCAAGATCGCCGCCGTGATGGCCAATACGTTTTTTGCGATCGCAGTGGGAGGCGCCTGCGTCTTCGCGATCCTGAAGCTCTCTTTTGGAGGCTGATCCGATGGCGATCACCAGGAACCGTTCGACCGCGGCCTATACTGGCCAGGCCTATCCGATCACCGACCACACCTTCGACGTGGTCGTCGTCGGCGCCGGCGGCGCGGGCTTGCGCGCCACGGTCGGCTGCTCCCAGGCCGGACTGCGCACGGCCTGCATCAGCAAGGTCTTCCCGACCCGCTCGCACACCGTGGCCGCCCAGGGCGGCGTCGCCGCCTCGCTCGGCAATATGGGCAAGGACACCTGGCAATGGCACATGTACGACACCGTCAAGGGGTCGGACTGGCTGGGCGACCAGGACGCCATCGAATATCTCGTGCGCAACGCGCCCGCCGCCGTCTACGAACTCGAGCATTGGGGCGTGCCCTTCTCGCGCACCGAGGACGGCAAGATCTACCAGCGCCCCTTCGGCGGCATGACCACCGATTTCGGCAATGGTCCGCCGGCCCAGCGCACCTGCGCCGCCGCCGACCGCACCGGCCATGCCATGCTGCACACGCTCTACGGCCAGGCGCTGCGCTACAACACCGAGTTCTTCATCGAATATTTCGCCATCGACCTGATCATGGACGATGAGGGCCGCTGCTGCGGCGTGATCGCGCTCAAGATGGATGACGGTACCATCCATCGCTTCCGCTCGAAGATGGCGATCATGGCGACCGGCGGCTATGGCCGCGCCTATTTCTCCGCCACCTCCGCCCATACCTGCACCGGCGACGGCAACGCCATGGTGCTGCGCGCCGGCCTGCCGCTGCAGGACATGGAATTCGTGCAGTTCCACCCGACCGGCATCTACGGCGCCGGCTGCCTGATCACCGAGGGCGCGCGCGGCGAAGGCGGCTATCTCACCAATTCCGAGGGCGAGCGCTTCATGGAACGCTACGCCCCCTCCGCCAAGGACCTCGCCTCGCGCGACGTCGTCTCACGCTCGATGACCATGGAGATCCGCGGCGGGCGCGGCGTCGGCAAGAACAAGGACCATATCTACCTGCATCTCGACCATCTCGACCCGAAGATCCTGCATGAGCGACTGCCCGGCATCTCCGAGAGCGCCAAGATCTTCGCCGGCGTCGACGTCACCCGCGAGCCGATCCCGGTGCTGCCGACCGTCCATTACAACATGGGCGGCATCCCGACGAACTTCCACGGCGAGGTGCTCACCAAGGTCGACGGCAATGCCGACACCGTGGTGCCCGGGCTGATGGCGATCGGCGAGGCGGCCTGCGTCTCCGTCCATGGCGCCAACCGGCTGGGCTCGAACTCGCTGATCGACCTCGTCGTCTTCGGCCGGGCCGCCGGCCTGCGCTGCGCCGAGATCGTCACCCCCGGCGAGAAGCAGCCGGAACTGCCGAAGAACTCGGCCGATCTCGCTCTCAGCCGCCTCGACCGATTCCGCAACGCGGCCGGCAACACCTCCACCGCCGAGCTGCGTGGCCGCATGCAGAAGACGATGCAGGATAATTGCGCCGTCTACCGCACCGGCGAGACGCTGGAGGAAGGCCACAGGCTGATCCACCAGGTCTGGGCCGGCATCGACGATATCGGCACCAAGGACCGGTCTCTGGTCTGGAATTCCGACCTGATCGAGACGATGGAATTCGACAACCTCATCACCCAGGCCGTGGTCACCATGGATTCGGCGCTGAACCGTCCGGAAAGCCGCGGCGCCCATGCCCGCGAGGATTATCCCAACCGCGACGACAAGGACTGGATGAAGCACACCCTCGCCTGGATCGACGATACGACCCGCAGCGTGACGCTCGACGACCGCCCGGTCCATACCTACACGCTCTCGAACGACATCGAATACATCGCGCCCAAGGCGCGGGTGTATTGAGGACGATCTGACAGATGGCCGAATTCAACCTTCCGCAGAACTCCCGCCTGACCGAGGGCAAGACCTGGCCGAAGCCGGCCGGTGCCGCCCGGCTGACGGAGTTCAAGGTCTATCGCTGGAACCCGGACGACAGCGCCAATCCGCGCACCGACACCTATTTCGTCGATCGCGACGATTGCGGGCCGATGGTGCTGGACGCGCTGATCTGGATCAAGTCGAAGATCGACCCGACCTTGACCTTCCGCCGCTCCTGCCGAGAAGGCATCTGCGGCTCCTGCGCCATGAACATGGACGGGAAGAACGGCCTCGCCTGCACCACCGGCATCGACGACTGCGCCGGCCATGGCAAATCCGCGGGCCGGGTCGCGATCTACCCGCTGCCGCATATGCCGGTGATCAAGGATCTCGTCCCCGATCTCACCCGCTTCTACGCCCAGCATGCCTCGATCGAGCCCTGGCTGAAGACGACCACGCCCTCGCCGGAGAAGGAATGGGCACAGGACAAGGTCGATCGCGAGAAGCTGGACGGGCTCTACGAGTGCATCCTCTGCGCCTGCTGCTCGACCTCATGCCCGAGCTATTGGTGGAATGGCGACCGCTATCTCGGCCCCGCCGCCTTGCTGCAGGCCTATCGCTGGCTGATCGATTCCCGCGACGAGGCGACCGGCGAGCGGCTCGACAATCTGGAAGATCCCTTCCGGCTCTATCGCTGCCACACCATCATGAACTGCGCCAATGCCTGCCCGAAGGGGCTGAACCCGGCCAAGGCGATCGCCGAGGTCAAGAAGATGATGGTGGCGCGCCAGGTCTGACCGGGCGCCTCCTCCCGGCTCAGGCGAGGTAGCGACCCGGCCGGAACGGCGCGGGATCGGCCGGCGGCGCCTCGCCCGCCATCAGCGCCGCCAGGATCTCCCCGGTCACCGGACCGGTGGAGAAGCCGATATGCTGGTTGCCGAAGGCGAGCCACAGCCCCGGATGTCGCGGCGCCTCGCCGATCATCGGCAGCGAATCCGGCAGGGTCGGCCGCGCGCCCCGCCAGATCTCGCCGGCTCCCTCCGCCAGCGGCAGCGCTTCGCGCGCGCTCGCCACCACCGCGTCGATCTGCCGGTGATTGTCCGGCGCGTCGCGATGGGCCAGCTCGACGCCGCTGCTGATCCTGATGCCCTGCTCCATCGGCGCCATGAAATAGGCGGCCTCGACATCGTAGAGCGGCCGGCGCAGCGCCGCACCGTCGCGCGGCTGGAGATGGCGGTGATAGCCGCGCTCGACCCCGAGCGGCGGGCGCAGCCCGAGCGGCTTCAGCAGATCCGCGCTCCACGGCCCCAGCGCCACCACGACCTGCTCCGCGGCGATATCGCCCTGGTCGGTCGCGACCAGCCAGCCCGCGCCGCCGCGCCGAACCCCATTGACGCCGGCCTGCCTGACGATCCCGCCCCGGCTGCCGAACAGCGCGGCATAGGCGGCCACGACCGCGCCCGGCGAATCCACCGAGCCATTGCCGGGGAACAGCAGCCCGGCCGGGAAGATCGGCCGCAGGCTGGGCTCCAGCCCCGACAGCGCCTGGCGGTCCAGAAGTTCGGTCTCGATGCCGTGCCGCGCCAGCATCGCCTGCTCGGCCTGCGCCTTGGCGAGGCCTTGCGTCGACCGCCAGAGTTTCAGCGTGCCGTTCTCGCGCAGGCGATGGCCGATGCCGGCCTCCTGCATCAGCGCCCGATGCAGCGGCAGGGTGTGGCGCGTCAGCGAATCCAGCGCCGCCATCCGCTCCGCCGCCACGCCGGGGCGCGCCTCCCACAGGAAGCGCAGCATCCAGCCGGGCTCGCCGATCAGCCGGCGCCAGTCGATGTGCAGAGCCGCGCTGCGATTGCCGAGATAGGCCGGCAGGCTCCTGAACAGCGCGGGATTGTTGAGCGGGACGATCGAGCTGCGCGACAGGACCCCCGCATTGCCATAGGAGGTCTCGCGGCCGGGCTCGCGCCGGTCGATCAGCGTCACCGCGAAGCCGCGCTTCTGCAGGGCGAGGGCGCAGGAGACGCCGACCATGCCGGCGCCGAGCACGAGGACGCTGCGCGGGCTCACCCCGGCAGCGCCTCGGACGGAACCGCGAGCCAATGATCGAGGAACGCGTCGAGCCAGGCCCGGATCGCCGGGTCGTGCTGGTACCAGCCGTTGAGATGCATGTGCCGGAGCTGCGCGCCGGGCATCAGCGTGCGCTCATGACCGCGCACCGACCAGCGGCACATCATCGCCGGCGTCACCTCCGGATGGAACTGGACGCCATAGGCGCGCGGGCCGCTGCGGATCGCCTGCACCGGGAAATCGCCCCCAGTGGCGAGGCATTCCGCGCCGGGCGGGCAGTCGAACCCCTCGCGATGCCATTGATAGACGGTCTCCGGCCAGGCGAAGCCCGCCTCGCCCGCGTGGCGGCGGCCGTGCTCGGTCAGATCGAGCCGGTAATAGCCGACCTCGGCGCGCCCTTCGGGATGGGTGTAGACCCGGCCGCCGAGCTGGCGCGCCAGCATCTGCGCGCCCAGGCAGATCCCCAGGAACGGGGCCTGCTCCTTCAGGCAGACTTCGATCCAGTCGATCTCCGCCTTGACGAAATCATCCGGGTCGTTGGCGCTCATCGGCCCGCCGAAGATGACGGCGCCGGCATGCTCGCGCATCGTCTGCGGCAGCGGGTCGCCATAGCGCGGCTTGCGGATATCCAGGCCGTAGCCGCGCTCGATCAGCAGCCGCCCCACCCGGCCCGGCGTCGACTGCTCCTGATGCAGGACGATCAGCACCGGCTTGCGCGCCGGCGGCTGCATCCGCCGCCGGGGCTTGGCGGGCCGCCAGGGGCCCGCCGGGGCCAAGCGAAAGGACTGGTCGTTCATCGTGCCATCAGGACCATTGCTGGAGCTGCTCCGGGGCGGCGGGGCCACGCGCCGGAGCCTGACAATGCGGTTCCACAAGGAACCAGGCAAGCAATTTGTGAGCCATGGCAAGAGTTTGGCCGACAAGCCAGAACGCGAAGCCGTCCCTTGACTTTTTGCACTGCGGCAGGCATTGAGAATGAACGTTCATTCTCAACTGGGACCACGCAGTGCCGCCACCGATCACGCCGCCAGCAGGCGCCAGCCCCGGCGCCGACCGAAGGACGCGGATCCTCGATGCCGCCGAGGCGGTGTTCGCGCGCGCCGGCTTCCACGCCGCGACGATGAACGACGTCGCTACCGAGGCCGGGATGAGCCCCGGCAATCTCTACCGCTACTTCGCCTCCAAGGACGCGATCATCGCCGGGATGGCGGAGCGCGACCGGACCCAGATCGCCGCCGATTTCGCCGGGCTCGACCCGGTCAAGGGCGGGCTGCTCGATCAGCTCGAGACGCTCGGCCGCCGCCATCTCGTCGAGGAGCCCCGGGCGCGGGCCGTGATCGCGCTGCAGATCTGGGCCGAGGCGGCGCGTAATCCCGAAATGGCGCGGATGTGCGCGGCGATCGACGGCACCGTCGCCGGCGGCCTCGCCTCGGCGATCGCCCGCGCCAAGGAGGCCGGCGAGCTGCCGGCCGATCTCGACGACGTCAGCTTCCTGCAGGCGGTCTTCATGATGGCCGACGGCTTCTTCTGCCGCCGGGCGGCCGATCCGAATTTCGATCCGGCGGCGGGGGCCGATACCCTGTTCCGGGCCATGCGCGGGCTCGCCCGCATCCTGGTCCTGCCGGCCGCCCATGCGGCCGCCGCCGAATGATCGTCTCCCATTCCATGCCAGCCAAGGCTGCTTCCATGTCCGTCCTGTCCCGCCGCGCCGGCCTCGCTCTGTCCCTGCTCGCCCTCCTGATCGCCCCGACGGCCGCTCTCCGGGCGCAGACGCCCGCACCGACGCCGGCGGCCGCCAGCGCCGGCCCTTCCGTCACCGTCATTCCCGCCCGCCGCACGGAGATCGTGCAGAGCGTGGTGGTCTCGGGCTCGATGGTGGCGCGCGACGAGGTGCTGGTCTCGCCGGAGGTGGATGGTCTCGCCATCGTCGAACTCGCCGCCGAGGAGGGGGATCGCGTCGCCGCGGGTCAGGTGCTGGCGCGGCTGTCGCGCGTGACGCTGGAAGTCCAGAAGACGCAGAACGAGGCGCAGCAGCAGCGCGCCGAGGCCGGGATTTCCCAGGCGCGGGCGCAGATCGCCGAGGCGCAGGCCAATCTCGTCCAGGCCCAGAACGCCTTCGAGCGCACCAAGACCCTGCGCGACAGCGGCAATGCCAGCGTCGAACAGTTCGATCTGCGCGCCAGCGCGGCGCGCGGGGCCGAAGCGCGGCTGAACGCGGCCAACCAGGCCCTCGCCATCGCCACGGCCGATCTCGCGGTGATCCGCTCGCAGGGCCGCGACCTCGCGGTGAAGCTCGAGCGCACCGAGATCAAGGCCCCGGCCGCCGGGCTGATCAGCCGGCGCAATGCCAGGCTGGGCGCGATCGTCGCCATGGCCGCGGCGGAACCGCTGTTCCGGATCATCGCCGACGGCGCGATCGAGCTCGAAGCCGACATCGCCGAGGTCGAGCTGCCGCGCATCGGCGTCGGCCAGCCGGTCGCCGTCACCCCGGCGGGCAGCACCACGGCGCTGGCCGGGAAGATCCGCCTGATCTCGCCCGAGGTGAACCGCCAGTCCCGGCTCGGCCGGGTCCGCGTCGCGCTCGACGGCAATCCGCAGGTGGCGCTCGGCTCCTTCGCCCGCGGCGTGATCGAGACCGGACGCAAGACGGCCCTGACCCTGCCGCTGTCGGCCATTACCTATGCGCGCAGCGGCGCCACGGTGCAGCGCGTGGTCGACAACCGGGTCGAGACCGTCAAGGTCGAGCTCGGCCTGCTCGGCGACGGCCGGGCGGAGATCGCTTCCGGGCTCGACGAGGGCGCCGTGGTGGTGGCGCGCGCCGGCACCTTCGTGCGCGACGGCGACATCATCACGCCCGTGCCGACGAACTGACGGAGAGCCGCGTGAACATCAATTTCTCCGCCTTTTCGATCCGCAAGCCGGTCCCCGCGATCCTGCTGTTCTTCGTGCTGTGCGTGCTCGGGCTGCTCTCCTTCTCGAAACTGCCGGTCACCCGCTTTCCGAATATCGACGTGCCGCTGGTCTCGGTGACGATCACCCAATCGGGCGCCGCGCCGGCGGAGCTCGAAAGCCAGGTCAGCAAGCGCGTCGAGGACGCCGTCGCCAATATCACGGGCGTCAAGCACGTGATGTCGACGCTGACCGACGGCCAATCCCAGACCGTCATCGAGTTCCGGCTCGAGGTGAACACCGACCGCGCGGTCAACGACGTCAAGGACGCGATCGCCAAGGTCCGGGCCGACCTGCCGCGGACCATCGACGAGCCGGTGATCCAGCGCATCGACGTCGAAGGCCAGTCCATCCTGGTCTATGGCGCCTCCTCGCCCGGGCTGACGCTGGAACAGCTCTCCTGGCATGTCGACGACGTCGTCGCGCGCGAGCTGCAGGGGCTCAAGGGCGTCGGCCGCATCGACCGCTATGGCGGCGTCGACCGCGAGATCAGGATCTCGCTCGACCCCGACAGGCTGCTGGCGCTCGGCGTCACCGCGGGCGAGGTCAACCGCCAGATCCGCGCGACAAACGTCGACCTCGCCGGTGGCCGCGGCGAGATCGGCGGGCAGGAGCAGGCGATCCGCACGCTGGCCGGCGCCCGCACCGTCGCCGACCTCGCCGAGACCAAGATCATCCTGTCGGGCGGCCGCGAGGTGCGCCTGAAGGAGCTCGGCCGGGTCGAGGACGCCGCATCGGAGCCGCGCTCCTTCGGCCGGCTCGACAAGCAGCCGGTCGTCACCTTCGCCGTCTTCCGCTCCAAGGGCTCGAGCGAGCTCTCGGTCAAGGAGGTGGTCGAGGCTCGCATCGCGGATCTCAACAAGCGCTATCCGGACATCCAGATCCGGTCGATCGACGACGCCGTCTCCTACACCTATGGCAATTACAAGGAGGCGATGAAGACGCTGATGGAGGGCGCCGCCCTCGCCGTCATCGTCGTGTTCCTGTTCCTGAAGAACTGGCGCGCCACGCTGATCACCGCGATCGCCTTGCCGCTCTCGGCGATCCCGACCTTCTGGGCGATGGAGCTGATGGGGTTTTCGCTCAACCTCGTCAGCCTGCTCGGCATCACCCTCGTCACCGGCATCCTGGTCGACGACGCCATCGTCGAGATCGAGAACATCGTGCGCCATATGCGCATGGGCAAATCGCCCTATCGCGCGGCGATGGAAGCAGCCGACGAGATCGGCCTGGCGGTCATCGCGATCACTTTGACGATCGTGGCGATCTTCGCGCCGGTCTCCTTCATGGGCGGCGTCGCCGGCCAGTATTTCCGGCAGTTCGGCCTCACCGTCGCCGTCGCCGTGCTGTTCTCGCTGCTGGTCGCGCGGCTGATCACGCCGATGATGGCGGCCTATCTGATGAAGCCGGTAAAACACGCCGACCCCAAGGACGGGCTGGTGATGCGCGGCTATGTCGGCCTGCTGCGCGGCACGCTGCGCGTGCGCTACCTCACTCTGGTGATCGGCTTCGCCTTTCTCTGGGGCTCGATCCAGGCGACCGCGATGCTGCCCACGGGTTTCATCCCGGACGAGGACACCTCCCGTGTCGTCGCCAGCGTCGAATTGCCGCCCGGCGCCACGCTGGAGGATACCCGCGTCGCCAGCGACCGGATCGTCGACGCGCTGCGCACCATTCCCGAGGTCACCCAGGTCTTCGTGCTCGGCGGCTCCTCGCCGACCGGCCAGCGCGAGATCCGCCGCGCCGCGGTGACCATCAAGCTTCTGCCGAAATCCGAGCGCCAGGCACGGCAGAAGGACCTCAAGGTCGTCATCGCCGACAAGCTCGCGGCGGTGCCGGATGTGCGGGCCTGGTATGTCAACGAGCGCGGCGAGCGCGAGATGGCCTTCTCGATCCTGTCCAAGGACGGGCCGGCGCTGGACGAGGCGGTGGCGCGGATCGAGGCCAGGATGCGCAAGGTCGACGGCTATCTCAACGTCGCCTCCTCCGGCTCGCTGAGCCGCCCGGAATTGCGGGTCACGCCGAAGCTCGAAGCCGCGGCCGATCTCGGCGTCACGCCCGAGGCGATCTCGGAAGCGGTGCGCGTCGCCACCATCGGCGATGTCGGCGCCAATCTCGCGAAATTCAACGCCGGCGACCGGCTGGTGCCGATCCGCGTGCAGCTCGAGGAAGCGGCTCGGACCGATATCCGCAACATCGCGGCGCTGCGCGTCAGCAATGCCAGCGGCGTCTCGGTGCCGCTGACCGCCGTGGCCGAGATCGGCTTCGGCGAAGGGCCGAGCTCGATCAACCGATATGACCGCGTCCGCCGCGCCACGATCGGCGCCGATCTCAAGCGCGGCTTCGAGCTCGGCACGGCGCAGAACACCTTCAACGAGATCGTCAAGGAGGTCGGCCTGCCGGACGGGGTCTGGATCGCCGCCACCGGCGATGCCGAGATCCAGGGCGAGGTGGTGCAGGGCTTCATCACGGCGATGACGACGGGGCTGATGCTGGTCTTCGCCGTGCTGATCCTGCTGTTCGGCTCGGTCTTCCAGCCGATCACCATCCTGCTCTCGCTGCCGCTCTCCTTCGGCGGCGTGGTGCTGGCCCTGCTGGCCACCGACAAGCCGGTCTCGATGCCGGTCTATATCGGGCTGCTGATGCTGATGGGCATCGTCACCAAGAACGCGATCATGCTCGTCGATTTCGCGGTGGAGGAGGAGGCGCGCGGCAAGCCGCGCACCACCGCACTGCTGGAAGCGGGGCGCAAGCGGGCGCGGCCGATCGTGATGACCACCATCGCCATGGCGGCCGGCATGCTGCCATCCGCGGCCGGGCTCGGCGATGGCGGCGAGTTCCGCTCGCCGATGGCGATCGCGGTGATCGGCGGCCTTCTGGTCTCGACCGTGCTCAGCCTCGTCTTCGTGCCGTCCTTCTACGCGGTGATGGACGATCTCTCGAAGCTGACCGCCTGGCTGTTCGGCCGCTTCTTCAGCAAGGCCGAGGATGAATCGACCTGGGAGCCGATCCACGAGGAATCCCCGGGGGAGGCCAGTGCCAAGGCGCTGGCCGGCCATCCGCCGCCGCGTCTGGCGGCGGAGTGAGCCGGCCCCGCCCTTCGCTGTGGAGAACCCGCCGCCGGCGCCTGCCGGCTTCGCGCAGGTGATTGCGGCGGGGACTCGTCGGGGTCTAGCCTCGAGACGGAGTCGGGGGATTCGGGCGTAGCTGCCGGAGCGTCACCTCGACCCCGGTAGCAGAGCCGCCTCCGAGCGCGAGCGACGGGCGCATGCTCCCGGTCGATGCAGCCAGCCGCCTCGGAGTGCCCTCCATTGACCAGCGATTTCAGCCTGCCGCCCGGACTGCGGCATCGCCAGATCGTGGTGCGCGACACGACGCTGCATGTGGCGGAAGTCGGCGATGGCCCGCCCGTCCTGCTCCTGCATGGCTGGCCGGAATTCTGGGCGACCTGGCTGCCCCTGATGAACCGGCTCCACGGCGAATTCCGGCTGATCGCGCCGGATCTGCGCGGCTTCGGCGACAGTGCGAAATCCCCGATGCCCCGGGCCGATGTCGGCGCCCATGCCCATGCCGACGACATGGCGGCACTGGTCGCGACGCTGGGCCTCGATTCCATCGGCGTGGTGGGGCACGATGTCGGCGCCTATGCGGCCCAGGCCATGGCGCGGCGCTATCCGCAGCTGGTCGAGCGGCTGCTCTTCTTCAACTGCCCGACCCAGACCGTCGGCGGCCGCTGGGTCCATGACGGCCATGTCAACGAGGTCTGGTACCAGGCCTTTCAGCAATTGCCGCTGGCGGAAGCGCTGGTCGGTGCCAGCCGCGAGACCTGCAGCCTCTATCTCCAGCATTTCCTGACCCATTGGTGCCATCGCAAGGATGCCTTCGCCCCTGCGCTGGAGATGTGGGTCGATAATTTCATGAAGCCCGGCAATCTGCGCGGCGGCTTCGACTGGTATCGCAGCCAGAACGCCCTGCGCATCGCCGCCATCGACGGCCATCCGACGCCCTCGGTCCGGATCCATCAGCCGACGCGGGTGCATTGGGGCCGCCACGACCCGATCCTGAAATCCGAATGGGCGGCCTTCGTCGACGAGCATTTCGACCAGGCCGAGGTCACCTTCTGCGAGAGCGCCGGCCATTTCGTCCATGTCGAGGCGCCCGACGAGGCGGCGGACGTGCTGGCCGACTGCTTCGCCTGACAGGCTGAGAGTTCGGCCCCGGCCGGTCCGCAGCCGCGCGCGCGACAAAAAAACCCGGCGGTCGCCCGCCGGGTTTTTTCATTCAATGGAAGACTTCGCGCCGCTCAGGCGGCCTCTTCCGCGATGTCGTCATTGTCGCTCTCGATATCGCCATCGGCGGTCTCGGAGGCCTCGCCCTTGGCGGCGCGGCGCGGCGACTTCGCCAGCTGCCCTTCGATCTTCTTCAGCGCCTCGGTCTCGGTGACGTCGTCGACCACGGCGATCTCGCGGGTCATCCGGTCGACGGCGGCCTCATAGAGCTGGCGCTCGGAATAGGACTGCTCCGGCTGCGCCTCGGACCGATACAGATCACGCACGACCTCGGCGATGGCGACGAGATCGCCGGAATTGATCTTCGCCTCGTATTCTTGGGCACGGCGCGACCACATGGTGCGCTTGACGCGGGCGCGGCCGGTCAGCGTGGTCAGGGCCTTGGTGACGGAATCGGCATCGGCGAGCTTGCGCAGGCCGACGCTGGCGGCCTTGGCGGTGGGGACGCGCAGGGTCATCTTGTCCTTGGCAAAGCTGACCACGAACAGCTCGAGCTTGAAGCCAGCGACTTCCTGTTCCTCGATCGCCGTGATCTGGCCGACGCCATGGGACGGGTAGACGACGAATTCGCCGGTCTTGAACCCCTGGCGCACAACAGCTTTCTTCACCGTGGACATGCCGTTACGACTCCTGGTCGGGCCGCTTGCGCGGCCTCACGATTCTGCCCCCCGGCCGGGATGGCCCGGGGATCTCTGCCCGGGCAGGCGGATCGACTCCACCGGCCCACGCTCCCTCAGCCGCGCCTCCTGCCTCCGGCCACGCAACAAGGCTGAGACGCTCCGGCGGAAAGGCCGGTGGCCTGCAGCATTGCGATAGCTAGGGAGCCCCGATTTGTGACAACCTCGCTGGGGCATGCGGGAAAGCGGCGACTGGGCCGATTGTATAGCACAAAAAACGCGGCGAATCAAAGGTAAAGCCGATTCGCGGAGGCCGGCGCCCCGGCCTGCATCATGCGGTTGGCGGCTCTGCGCCTGCCGCATGATGGGCTCAGTCGCCCTCGCCCGGATTCGGCGAGAAATGCGCTTCGAGCTTGCCGGCCACGCCGTCGAAGGCCTTGGCATCGGCGGGAGCCTCCTTCTTCTGGGTGATGTTCGGCCAGGAGGAGGCGTATTTCGAATTGAGCTGCAGCCAGCTTTCCAGGCCCGGCTCGGTGTCGGGCTTGATCGCCTCGGCGGGGCATTCCGGTTCGCAGACGCCGCAATCGATGCATTCATCGGGATGGATGACGAGCATGTTCTCGCCTTCGTAGAAGCAATCGACCGGACACACTTCGACGCAGTCCATGTACTTGCACTTGATGCAGTTCTCAGTGACCACATACGTCATAGCCGTCCAGTCCTTCCGACACGCCCGAGCCTGCCATAAAGCCCCGGGCCGCTCGCGATTCAAGCCCGAACTTTGCCGCCTCACTTCGGCAAATTCATATGCATACAAACGAGTTTAGGCTTCGCTCCCATCAGGCGCAAGCGACGCATCGCCGCTGTCTTGCCCATCCAGCCGCACATAGAGCAGCCTGGCGAGCTCATAGGCCTCGCGCCGCTCTCCCAGCCCGACGAGCCTGACCACAAGCGTCGCGTGCGGCAGAGCGAGCGTCAGCACATCGCCCGGCTTGAGCGCGTGAGCGGGCGCCTCCACCCTGCGGCCTTCGACACGGACATGCCCGTCCTCGATCAGCCTGACGGCCGCTGCCCGCGTGCGGGCGAAGCGCGCGAACCACAGCCATTTGTCGAGACGCTGACGATCCTGTCGCAAATGCTGCCTTCCCCGCAGCGGGGCCGCATCCCCGCCCCTGCCGCCTCAACGCGCGGGACAGCTCAAGGTTTGCGGCCCTCGAGCTGCGCCTTCAGCGCCGCCAGCTTGGCGAAAGGCGAATCCGGATCCGGCTCGCGGTTCACCGGGCGCGGCGGCGGCTGGAAGCGCTCGCCGGCGCCGCGCTCGTCGCGCCTGGGTCCGCCGGGGCGGCCATCGCGCTTGAAATCGGGACGCGGGCCGCGCCCCTGCTCGGGACGGCCCTGGCCCTGATCTGGCCGCGGGCCGCGCTGGCCCTGGCGGGGCCGCTCATCGCGCCGCGGCTCGCGTTCGGGCCGTGGCGCGGCTGCGCCAGCCTCGCCGGGCGCGGCTGCGACGGCAGGCGTCTCATCCCGGCGCGGACCGCCGAGCCTGGGACCGCGATTGGGACGATCGCCACGACGGCCGCCGGGCGCACGTTCGCCGGCCGCGCCGTCGCGGCCCGGGCCGCGCTGGCCCGCCTCCGGACGGCGGCCGCCCTGATGGCGGTGCGGGCGCCAGACCTCGATCAGCTCCGGCTCCGCCGGCGCGGCGGCCGCGCCCGCCACGGAGGCGGTCTCGGCATCGGCGGTCGCTTCGGCCGCGGCGGCCGCTTCGGGCGCGGCGGTCGCTTCGGGCGCGGCGGGCTGGGCCTCACCCGCGACCGCAGCCTCCTCGGCGGCCACGGCCTCCTCCGGCGCCGGCTTCAGCGCCGAGAGCATGTCGGCCGGCACGGGCTCGGGGGCGGCAGGAGCCTCCGCAGCAGCCTCGGCAGGTGCCTCGGCCGCGATCTCGGCCTCGGTCAGGATCGGTGCATCGGCCGTTTCCGGCGCGAGCTCGCCCGCCTCGGCAGGCTTAGCTTCGGCAGGCGCGGCCTCGGCAGGCGTGGCCTCGGGGGTTGCCGTCTCGGCCGATGCCGTCTCGGCGGATCCGGCCTCGTTCAGCGCCGCGGCGGGATCGGCCGCGGCCTCCGGCGCTGCGGTCGGCTTGGCCGGTGCGGCCAGAGGCACGGTGATCGCGGGGCCCGGCCGTTTGGCCGAGACATAGCCGAGCGAGCGCAGGATCGAGCCGAAATCCTCGCCCGCGCAACCGACCAGCGAGGTCATGGCGCCCGTTGCCACGAAGCCGTCCTGATCGGCGGCGCCGGCCGGCGGCGTGCCCTGGGTCAGCCCGGGACGATAGGCGATGGCCGGCCGGATCAGATCCGCCAGCCGCTCGAGGATGTCGACGCGCACCGCGCGCTCGCCGCAGACGCGGTAGCCGGCGGCGCGATAGAGCCCCTTCGGAATGGCCTTGTCGACCGGGAAGGAGGTGCGGCCGGAGGCGGCGAGATGGGCGATGTCGTCCAGCCCGGCCAGCTCCGGCCCGCCATGTTTCAGCGTCCAGAGCTGGGCCGCGAGCGCCCGCGGCGCCGGCTTGAGCAGCGCCGGGACGTAGAGATGGAACGCGCCGAAGCGGATGCCGAGCTGGCGCAGCGCCGAGCGGCCCTCCTGATCGAGCGCCTTCATCTCCTCCGCGACCTTGGCGCGCTCCAGCACGCCGAGCGCCTCGGCCGCCTGATAGGCGATGCCACGGGCGATCCCGGTCAGATTGGGCGCGGCCTCCAGCAATTGCAGCGGGCCGAGCAGCCTGGTGATGTGGCTCTTCAGCCAGAGCTGCAGCCGCGCCTCGACCTGTTCACGGGCCTGGCCGGCGAGATGCTCCTCGACCAGCAGGCGCAGGCGCGGCTCGATCGCCTTCTCGCCGGCGACCAGCCGCGCGACCGGCTCGCCCACCCAGCGCAGCAGCCCGTCATGCGACAGCACGAAAGCATCGTCCCCGGCGAGCGAAACCCGCGCCGCGCGCGATTCGATCTCGCTGGTCAGCGCCTTCATCGCGGCCATGTTCAAGGCCTTCGCTTCCGGCCCGCCGGCCTTCGGGTCCGCGGTGAAGCGAAAACCCTGCAGCATTCCGACGTGCTGGCCCTCGACGAGCACATCGCCCGCCGTGGTGACCTCAGCCTCCAACATCGCATTCTCCCGCAAACGACGCATCAGCACGCTCGTCCGCCGATCGACAAACCGGCTGGCGAGCCTCTCGTGCAGAGCGTCCGACAGCTTGTCCTCTACTAGACGCGCAACCCCCTGCCAATGCTCAGGATCAGGTAACCAGTCCGGGCGGTTGGCGACGAAGGTCCAGGTCCGCACCTGGCTGATGCGCGCCGACAGCGTATCGATCTCGCCATCGGTGCGGTCGAGCGCCGCCAATTGCGCGGCATACCAGTCGATATCCAGCCGGCCATGGCGCATCAGGCGCAGATACAAAGTGGAGGCGAGGTCGGCATGCTGCATCGGCGCGATCTTGCGGTAGTCGGGCAGGCCGCACACCTCCCAGAGCCGTTCCACAGCCGGCCTGCCCTGGGCGAGAGCCTTGATGTCGGGGTCCTTGGCCAGGATCTCGAGCGTGGTCATGTCCTCGGCGATCAGGGCCCGGGTCAGCCCCTGCTCGCTCGGCTGCAGGTTGAGCGTGTCGAGCAGCCCTTGGACGGAGCGCAGATCGAGGTCGGTATTGCGCCATTGCAGCTGCCGCACCGGCTCGAAGCGATGGCTCTCGATCGCCTCGGTCAATTCGGCGTCGAAGGGCGGGCAGCGGCCGGAGGTGCCGAAGGTGCCGTCCCGCAGATGCCGCCCGGCCCGCCCGGCGATCTGGCCGAACTCGGCCGGGTTGAGCCGGCGGAACTGGTGGCCGTCATATTTGCGGTCGGCGGCGAAGGCGATGTGGTCGACATCGAGATTGAGCCCCATCCCGATCGCATCGGTGGCGATGAGATAATCGACGTCTCCCGACTGGTAGATCTCGACCTGCGCATTGCGGGTGCGCGGCGAGAGCGCGCCCAGCACCACCGCGGCGCCGCCCTTCTGCCGGCGGATCAGCTCGGCGATGGCGTAGACCTCCTCCACCGAGAAGGCGACGATGGCCGAGCGCCGCGGCAGCCGGGTGATCTTCTTGTCACCGGCGAAGAGCAATTGCGACAGGCGCGGACGCGTCACCACGTTGACGCCCGGCATCAGCTTCTCGATCAGCGGCTTCATCGTGCCGGCGCCGATCAGCATCGTCTCGGCGCGGCCGCGGCGGTTCAGCAGCCGGTCGGTGAAGACATGGCCGCGATCGAGATCGGCGCCGAGCTGGATCTCGTCGATCGCCACGAAATCGACGGCCAGGTCGCGCGGCATCGCCTCCACGGTGCAGACCCAGAAGCGCGGCCGCGCCGGCTTGATCTTCTCCTCGCCGGTGACCAGCGCTACGGCATCGGCGCCGACCTTCTCGACCACGCGCTGATAGACCTCGCGCGCCAGCAGGCGCAGCGGCAGCCCGATCATCCCGGTGGGATGGGCGACCATGCGCTCGATGGCGAGATGGGTCTTTCCGGTATTGGTCGGCCCCAGCACCGCCGTGACCCCGTTGGCACGGGCGGCGGGAGGCAGGGAACGGAACGGCAAGGCGGGAGGTGCTGACACGAAACGCGACCGATCATCATGCAGGGCGGCAGGCGACGGAGGCTCGTCCCCGCGCAGCAGCCCCGCCAGAGCTTTCAGAGAACAGAACGAGTCCGGAACGAAGCGGGCCCGAATCGCTGACTCCGACAGAATCGGGATTCGTTCTCACGGGCCGGCGCGGCTGGCCGCGCGGATTTCTCTGTCGGGACGAGGCGTGGTGGCATCGGCGGCCCTTTGCACGAAGTCTCAGCGGGCGCGCGGACCCGGAGCCCCTATGTAAGGCTTTTTCCCCGGGAAACGAGAGGCCGGACTCGCGGCGGCGGCGAACCCGCGCCGGCGCGGATGCAGCGGGCGGGGCGGCGCCCTCAGGCGGCTCCGATCTCGGCCGCCAGGAACGCCACGGCTTTCTCCCAGGCCTGGCGGGCGGCAGCGGCATTGTAGCGCTCGCTGCTGGTGTCGTTGTGGAAGGCATGGTCGACATCGGGATAGACGATGATCTCGTGGCGGATCGCGGCCGCCTTCAGCGCCGTCTCGTAATCCGGCAGCGCCTGGACCAGGCGGGTGTCGCGCGCCGCATGCTGGATCAGCAGCCGCGCCTTGATCTGCGGGACCAGAGCGAGATCGGGCGAGCGCCCGTAGAAGACGACGCCGGCAGCGAGCTCCGGCGCCGCCACGGCGAGATCGTTGACCGCGCCGCCGCCCCAGCAGAAGCCGAGCGCTCCGGTCTTGCCGGTCGCATCCGGCCTTTGTGCCAGGAGCTTCAGCGCCGCGCGCCCCTGCGCGACAACTTGCGCGGTGGGCAATTGTCCGAACAGCGCCCGCGCCGCATCGGGATCGGCGGGCGTGCCGCCGAGCGGCGTCAGGAAATCCAGGCCGAGCGCCATGAAACCCGCCAGCGCCATCCGCCGCGTCACATCCTCGATATGCGGGTTGAGGCCGCGATTCTCATGGATGACCAGCACGCCGCCCCGCCTGCCTTGGGCACGGGGCGTGACCAGATAGCCCTTCAGCATCACGCCATCGACGCTCTGCTCCAGCCGCGCGGCGAGCAGCCGCTCGTCATCGGGTTTTATCTGCTGCGCCTGGGCGTAATTCGGCTCGAGCAGCGCCAGCGCCGCCTCCGCAGCCGCCGTCGACCCCGCCAGCAGGATCAGCCGGTTCATGAACACCCGCCGGTCGAGCGGCCTGTGCGTGTATTCGTCGTAGAGTTCGACGATCCGCCGATCCAGCGCCATTCGCACCTCCATCGCGCAGCGGCGGGTGATCCGGTCGCGGATCGCCGCCGTAGACAGGCCTGAACAAGCCGAGGCCAGCATAGCCAAGGGAGGCGATCATGAGTGAGATCGCAGGCGTCGATCGCAATTTCGTGAAGGCCGCGATGGCGGCGCCCTTCCTCGAACGCGAGGAGGAGCAGGATCTGGCGCAGCGCTGGCGCGGCCTCGGCGACCAGGCGGCGATGCACAAGCTAACCTCCGCCCATATGCGGCTGGTGATCGCGATGGCGACGCGCTTCCGGCATTACGGCCTGCCTCTGGCGGATCTGATCCAGGAGGGGCATGTCGGCCTGCTCGAGGCCGCCGCCCGCTTCGAACCCGCACGCGAGGTGAGGTTCTCGACCTATGCGACCTGGTGGATCAGGGCCTCGATGCAGGATTACATCCTGCGCAACTGGTCGATCGTCCGTGGCGGCACCTCTTCGGCCCAGAAGGCGCTGTTCTTCAATCTGCGCCGCCTCCGGGCCAGGCTGACGCGCGGCGGCGAGGAGCGGATGAGCGACGCCGCCTATGGGGCGATCGCGGCGCGCATCGGCGTCAGCCGCGCCGATGTCGCCTCGATGGATGCGCGGCTGTCGGGCCCCGACCTCTCGCTCAACGCCCCAATCGGCGAGGATGACGGATCCGGCGCCGAGCGCATGGATCTGCTGCCGGATACGGGCGTCCTGCAGGACGAGACCGTCGGCAACGGCATCGACAGCGACCGGCGGCTGGCCTGGCTGCAGGATGCGCTGGCCGTGCTCTCGGAGCGCGAATTGCGGATCGTGCGCGAGCGCCGCCTCGTCGAGGAGGCCTGCACCCTCGACGCGCTCGGCCACCGGCTCGGCATTTCGAAGGAGCGCGTGCGCCAGATCGAGAACCGCGCGCTGGAGAAGCTGAAGCGCGCCTTGCTCGACCGCCACCCCCAGGGCGCCGCCGCGCTGATCTGAGCGGCGCAGCGGGTCTTCGCTAGTCCGCGACGATCTTGTAGCGCTGCCCGGGGACGAGCGGGCCGCGATCCAGCCCGTTCAGCACCATGAACAGCTCCTGCGCGCGCTCCTGCCCGGCCATCCGCGCGGCCATGCTCGCCGGCGTGTCGCCCGGAGCGGCGGCGACCAGCCTGATCTGCATCGGCCTGACCGCCTGCGCCTCGCCGGGGCTGAGGCTGCGGAAACTGGCGATCACGCTGCGCAGCGGGCGCTCGGGATCCGAGCCGCTGCGCGCCGCCATGATGAAGCGATAGACGCGGCTGCCGGCCTGCACCGCCGCCAGGCGGAAGCTCCAATCCGTGCCCTTGCCGGTGGCGACCACCGCCGGCAGCCCACCGATCTCGAGCTTCTCGACCGCGCTGGTCTCGACGCCGTCGATCCAGCCCGAGGCGACATAGGCCTCCAGCGTCTGCTCCGGCTTGATCGTCACGGCATCGAAGCGCAGCGCCTGGGCGCCATTGGCGCTGACGCCGATCACCATGTCGCGGGCCGCCTCGAGCTGAAAACCGTCCGGCGCCGTGAAGGCGATGCGCAGCGCGCTGTTCACATAATTCCGGCCGCGCACGATGCCGTCGCGCGGATCGTCGCCATAGGCGATCCCCTCCACCACCGAGAGCCAGCGCAGCGGATCGCGCTCGCCGATGCCGGGCGCGCCGATCTGCCGGGCGGCGGCAGTGACGGCCGCGACGCGCTCCGGCGTCGAGGGATGGCTGGAGAGGATGTCGAGCCGCCGGCCCTCGGCGCTCTGCCCCTGCGAGGCGTTGCGGAAAGCGGTGTTGCGGCCGAGCGCCGCCAGGAAGCGCCCGGCGCCATAGGGATCGAACCCGGCCCGCGCGATGTTCTGCACGCTGATCTGGTCGGCGGCGAGCTCCTGCTGCCGCGAGAATTTGGCGAGGGAGAGCTTCGAGCCCGCCTGCACCGCCGCGCCCGCGACCGGATCGTTCAGCACCTGCGACACGACCTGGCTGACCAGCACCGATTCCGCTTCGCGCTCCGCCCGCTGCACCGCGTGCTGCGCGGTGACATGGGCGATCTCATGCGCCACCACCGAGGCGATCTCGGAGCTGTCGTTGGCCAGCGCCAAAAGCCCGCGCGTCACATAGAGCCGGCCGGTCGGCAGGGCGAAGGCATTGACCACCGGCGAATTCAGGATGGTGATCTCATAGCTGCCGATCTGGCCGCCGCTGGCGGCGGCGAGCTTCTGCACGATCGTCTCCAGCGCCGCCCGCGCCACCGGCGCGCGATACTCCCCGCCGAACGCCTCGAGCAGGCGCAGATGCTCGCGATCGGAGGCGCGCTGGATCGGGCTGACGCGGGGCGCGAGCTCGGCCGAGCTCGGCAGCAGCGCGCTCTGGTCGCTGGTGCAGCCGAGCAGCAGCAGGGCCGGCAGCGCCAGCGCCGCCAGGCGTCGGGCGAGATCTCGCACCGCAAAAGGCTGGAACGACAGCATGCTGGGTCAGTCGATCACATTCAAAGCCGAAACCGCCGTGATTTCGAGCAGCAGCCCGTCCCGGCCGGACAGGATGCCCTCCGCCCTGACCGCTCTACCGTCCAGCCGGGCCGCGGTCCAGCCGGCCTGCTGCATTTCCCGCCAGAGCCTGCGTGACATCACGATCGAAGCCGCCTCTCCGCGTCGCCGCGACAGGTTCAGATAGGTGCGCTGCGACCGTTCCCCCACCGAGGCGATCCGGCCGGTCAGCGTCACGATCCTGCCCGCCTGCACCTTCAAGGCGGCGATATCATGGCCATCCACCGCATCGCCCGGCGCGGCCGCCGCCGCGCGGCCCTGGCCGGCCCGAAGCGCGGCCGGCTCCCCGGCGCTGCGCTCCGGCTCCTGACAGGGCGTGGATCCGGGCTCCGCCAGCCGCCGCGCCGCACCGGCAGCGACCAGCGCCGCGCCGACCTCCTCGCCCGCCGTCCCGCCAGCGTCGGCCGGCGCATCGGCGAGAAGGCGCCCGGGCAGGCGGCCCCAGCGATCGGGAGGGCCGAGTACGAGGAGCCGCAACGCGCGCCCGCGCCACGCCTCCACCGCCGCGCGAAACCGCGCATCCTCCTCATCGTCCTGGCGCGGCGCGATCCCGACCAGCCGCAGCACGCGGCCATCGGCCAGAACCGGGTCTCCGGCCGCATCGACACCCGCGAGCCGCACCGCCTCGCTCTCGCCATCGGCGCCGCCTCCGCCGGCCGGACAGGGGGGAGCAGCCGCGACCGGCCCGCATGCCAGCAGCAGCAGCAGCGTGGCGAGCCGCTTGGCGATGATGCCTGGCTGGAACGCTCCCACGGCCTTCCCCCACCCGTTTCGCGGGGTGACGCCCCGCCGCGCCCGGCTGCCGAAGCGCCGACTTTCCTCGCGGCCAGCCTCTGGAACCGCGGCAGGCGGCATGATAGACAGCGACGCTGTGCGTCCCGGTAGCTCAGCAGGATAGAGCAACGGTTTCCTAAACCGTAGGTCAGGGGTTCGAATCCCTTCCGGGACGCCAAATTTCTGCGCAATTCGCTGGAGCGCCTTAACGGCGAGATCAAGCGCAGGATCGACGTCTCAACATCTTCCCCAACGCGGCCGTCATCACCCGGCTGGTCGGCGCCATCCTGCTCGAATAAAACGATGAATGCGCGGTCAGAGCTGACCTCCGCTGGGGAAGACGAGGCTCGGAACATGTTGGATGCGGCTCCGAGCAAGATTCCGAAAGTATCATAAGCACGACGCAAAGGTTTGTGCTGTGGACATCGCATGGCGGAGGGTTGAACGCACAATCCAAACGTGCCCTACCTATTTCTACTCGCGTGAGCCGGAGCACCGCGATGTCGGCAGATGAGCAACATCGTTTTGGCGGACGCCATACCGATGAGAAGCTGAACAAGCTTGGCCAGTACATGGCCACCTACACGACAGCTCTGAAGGATCAGGGTTTCGTGCTTGCCTATATCGATGCGTTTGCAGGTTCGGGCGGTCGCGTGGAAACTCGGCCCACCCTTCCTCTTTTTGCGGAGCCGGGTGCGGAGCCGGAGACGGTGACCGTCGCAGGATCAGCTCGCCTTGCGTTTGAGACGAAGCCTCCGTTTGAGGTGATGGTTCTGGTTGAGAAGGATGCGGGGCGGTTCGCTGCTCTTGAGCGTCTGCGCGAAAGCTACCCGGATCAGCAGGTGAAGCTGGCCCAAGGTGATGCGAACGAGGTTGTTCAGAAGCTCTGTCGCGGATTGCCGTGGCATGGGTCGGCGACCATGCCGAAGGGGATGCGGGGCCTGTTGTTCCTCGATCCGTATGGCATGGAGGTGAACTGGCAGACTATCGAGGCTGTCGCGGGGACACAGGCCATAGACCTGTGGTGCTTCTTCCCGCTAATGGGCTTGTATCGCCAGGCTGCTCGCGAGCAGGTTCGGATCGACGCAACGAAGCGCGCGATGCTCAACTCGGTGCTCGGCACCACGGACTGGGAACAGGATTGGTATCAGCCCATCCCTAGGCCGTCCGATATGTTTGGTCTGATGGAAGATGAAGCGACGCGCGTACGGACGGCAGACGTGAACGCCATCGAAGCATATGTGCAGCGGCGCCTCCAGTCAGTATTCAAAGGCGCGGTACTTCCTCCGAGCCGCATCTACAACGGCCGGGGAGCCCCGCTTGCCTCTCTGTTTTTTGCCATGGCCAATCCGGCGCCGAAGGCTGTAGCCGTTGGCACACGGATCGCGCGTCATATCCTCAATTCGGGCAGTTCATCCCAGAGGCGGCCCCGATAGGTACGGCCGGTCCGCTTCTTCTGGACCCCTCCCCATTGCTTGAAGAAGAATGCCGCTCCGTCACGGCGACAAGCATGCTCTATCTCGTCGACCCAATCGGTCTGCATGACCCGAGCGCTGGGGCCGCTTTCGCCGCCGACTATTGCCCAACCGATGCCGGTCAGGTCTGCTTTCTTGACTGAGCCGATTAGCGGTTCAAACGACACGAAGCGGATCGCCGCCGGTACGCGGCGTAGATCGTCGAGGCGGGAAAGAACGCGGTCGTCTTCGACACTGGTGCCAAGCCACACGTTAGGTAGCACAGAAAAGCCGTCCGACTGCAGGACTGTTGCCATCCGCCCGGGGCGTTTGGTCAGTATCTGATAAGTGTGGTGTGGAGTGGCCTTCATGACCTGCCAGACGCGCTGTATGAATTCGCTTGGCACGTCCTGATGAAATAGGTCTGACATGCTGTTTACGAAGATGCGGCGCGGTTTCTTCCACCTCAGCGGGACTTGTAGAGCGTGCTCATCGAGAAACAGCCTGCCGGTCCACACACGGCGACTGCCACTCTTGCGAGTTAGACCCTGATACTTCTCGACACCCATAGCCTCCAATCGGGCTGCCATCCGCATTGCGTAGCAGTTCGTGCAGCCGGCAGTAACGATGGTACAGCCCGCAACCGGGTTCCACGTTGCGTCGGTCCATTCGATAGTGGTTTCTGCCATAGCCGGCTCCTCGTGGCCGTCGCACACTGCGATCGATGCGTTAAGGAGCCTTCCTCGCTCCGCAGCGGCGCCGTGGTCATGGTCAGCATGACCGACTTGGCGGGGAAGTTGTCAACCAGGATTTGGCTTGTGTAGCATCTCCAAACGCGTATGCCCCGCCAACAAGGCGCTCGTCGGCGCCTCCGCCGAAACCGCCTGGAGCAATGGGCTCTCGCTCGCCGCCTCCTTCGACGGCGAATTCGCCAGGAAGACCAGCGGCTATGCCGGCAAGGCGACCCTCTCCTATCGCTGGTGACCGCGATCGGGGACCGCCCCCCTCTCGCTCGCGCGGCGCGGATCAGATCTGGCTGCTGAGCCAGCTCGCCATCCAGTCCGAGGCCTTCTGCCAGAGCGGCCGGGCCTGCCATTGCGCCAGCGAATAGGGTTTCGAACGGGCGAGATCGGCCTCGAACAGCCGGTCCTGCGTCGCGGTGAAGGCCCGGTCGTAGAGGTTGATATTGGCCTCGTCGTTCAGCCGCAGCGCGCGCTCGTCGATATTGGTCGAGCCGACGGAGGCCCAGAGCCCGTCGATGGTGACGAGCTTGACGTGGTACATCGTCGGCTGGAATTCATGGATACGGATCCCGGCCTCCAGCATCTCGCCCCAGTAATGCCGCGAGGCCTTGCTGACGAGGCGCGCATCGGTCTCGGGCCCGGGCACGATCACCTCGATCTCGACGCCGCGCCGCCGGGCCGCCAGCAATTGCTGCCGGGCGATCTCGTCCGGCACGAAATAGGGGGTGGCGATGCGGATCCGCGTCTCGGCCGCCGCCAGCGCCGTCATCAGCATGAGATGCATGACGTTGCGCTGATGCGTCGAGCTCACCACGATCTGCGCGCCGGTCTCTCCCACCGGCTCGATGGCGGGGAAGAAGCGATCGCCCATCAGCAATTCGCCGGTGGCCTCGATCCAGTGCTCGGCGAAGGCCGCCTGCAGCTCCGCCACCGCCGGCCCCTCCAGCCGATAGTGATTATCGCGCCATTCCTGCGGGTTGCGCGCATCGCCGAGCCATTCGTCGCCGATCCCGACCCCGCCGGTGAAGCCGATGCGGCCATCGACGATCAGCAGCTTGCGATGGGTGCGGTTGTTGATCTTGTCGAGCGTGTACCAGTGGATCGGGCGGAAGCGCACCACCTCGACCCCGGCCGCCTGCATTCGTTTGACCAGCTCCTCCTCCATCGGGAGGCTGCCGACCCAATCGAGCAGCACCTTGACGCTGACCCCCTCGCGCGCCTTCGCCGCCAGCGCATCGGCGACGCGCTTGGCGATGTCGCCGGCCCAATAAATATAGGTCTCGAAGGTGATGGTGTTGCGCGCGCTGCCGATCGCATCGAGCATCGCCGGGAAGATCTCCTCGCCATTGACGAGCGAATCCAGCCTGTTGCCGGGGATGAAATTCGAGCCGAACAGCGCTCCCATCGAGAGGCGGAACTGCTGGTCGGAAGAGGCCAGGTGATGCGGCAGCGGCTCCTGCAGCTCATGCGGCTCCGGCGCCAGATTGGCGACGAGCAGCGCGGCCGCGGCGCCGGCCACGGCGGCGAGCCCAGCAATCACCCATCGTCGTCTGAAGAACCGCATGTCACCCCCGAGGCGGGAGGTAACCGACCGCGCGTCACCCGGGTTCCATGCGAGGCGCCGCGGTGCCGGCCGGGAGCCAGGTGCGGCGGCCGCCACTCTGTGCCATGATGGCGTCCCCGCAGCCGAAGGCACCGCTTATGCCGCTGATCAGCCCGAGCCAGGCGACGCTCGTCATCATCGATGTCCAGGCCAGGCTGATGCCGGCGATCCATGACGGGGGCCGCGTTCTCGAGAATGCGCGCCGCCTGGTCGATGCCGCCGGCCTCCTCGGCCTGCCGCTGCTGATGACGGAGCAGAATCCGGACGGGCTCGGCGGCACCGTGCCGGAACTCGCCGGCAGCGGCCCGGTGATCAGAAAGATGAGCTTCGATTCCTGCGCCGAACCCGCCTTCCTCGCCGCCCTGGCGGGCGAGCGCGACCTGGTCGTCTGCGGCTGCGAGGCGCATGTCTGCGTGCTGCAGACGGTGATCACCCTGCTCTCCTTCCGCAGGCGGGTCTATCTCGTCCAGGATGCGGTGGGCTCGCGCCGGGAGGAGTCGAAATCCGCCGCCATCACGCGCATGCAGCGTCACGGCGCGGAGATCGTCACCACCGAGATGGTGGTGTTCGAATGGCTGCGCAGCGCCAGCCATCCGCAGTTCCGCCCGGTGTCGAAGCTGATCCGCTGAACTGGTTCTCGCGGCGGCAGGGCTTCCGCGCTCAGCCCGCCACGGCGACGGAGCGCGAGGCGCGACGGTTCGCCAGCAGCCACAGCATCATCGCCGCGAAGAGCACCATGCCGGCGATGCGCATCGCATCCGAGGGCAGCAGCAGGGCGAGCCCCGCCGCCAGCAGCAGACCGCGCCTCAGCCCATCCAGCCTGACCAGGCAATAGCCCTCCAGCGCCGCGTTGAGCGCCACCACCCCGGCCACCACCAGCGTCACCGACAGCAGGATCGTCCCGGCCGATCCGACCAGCAGCAAAGCCGGGTGATAGATGAAGACGAAGGGCAGGATGAAGGCGACCATCGCGATGCGGCAGGCGAGGACCGCGATCTTGACCGGGTTCGCCTGGGCGATCGAGGCCGCGGCGAAGGCGGCGACGGCCACGGGCGGGGTGATCGCCGACATCGAGGCGATATAGACGATGAAGAGATGCGCCGGCAGGAGCTCGATGCCGAGCGCGATCAGCGCCGGCGCCGCCAGCACCGCCGACAGGGCGTAGACCGCCGGCGTCGGCATGCCCATGCCCAGCACGATGATCACGAAGGCGGCGGTGACGACCGTCAGCAGCGGGTTGCCATCGGCCATGACGAACAGGCCGGAGCTGATCTTCCCGGTGAGATCGGTCATCGACAGGGTCCCGACCACCAGCCCGGCGATCGCGCAGGCGACACCGACCCCGATCATGCCCTTCATCCCGTCGCTCAGCCCGTAGAACAGCGCCTTGACCAGCTTCAGCGGCGAGCGCTCGCGCAGGATCGCGACCGGCAGCAGCGCCGCGCAGGCGATGGCGCCGGCGAAGGAGGGCCGGTTCAGGCTGAGCACGCCCCAGACCAGCAGGCCGATCGGCAGCAGATAGATCCAGTGACGCGTCAGCACGTCGCGAAGCCGCGGCGTCTCGCCCTCCGACATCGGCTTCAGCCCGTCGCGATGCGCCTTGAAATGCACGGCGAGGAAAACGGAGAGATAATAGAGCAGCGCCGGGACCAGCGCCGCCAGCACGATCGAGGCATAGGGAATGCCGGTGAAATCGGTCATCAGGAAGGCGGCCGAGCCCATCACCGGCGGCAGCAGCGCCCCGCCGGTCGAGGCCGCGGATTCGATCGCGCCGGCATGCGTCCGGCTCGTCCCGGTGCGGATCATCAGCGGGATGCTGAAGGAGCCGGTGGTCACGACATCGGCGGTGGGCGAGCCCGAGATCGACCCGTAGAGCCCCGAGGAGACGACGGCGACCTTGCTCGCCCCGCCGACCTGCCGGCCGACCAGGCTGTTGGCCATTTCGTAGAAGAAATCCGCCCCGCCGAACCGGTCTAGCAAGGCTCCGAACACCACGAAGACGAAGACCAGGAAGGCCGCCACCTCCAGCGCCGGGCCGAACAGCCCATTGGTCGAGAAGACGAGGTGATCGACCATTTCCTGGGTGGTGAAGCCGCGATGGGCGAAGGCGCCGGTGAGCCTGTTGCCGAGCACCGCATAGGCCAGGAAGACGAGGACCAGCGTCACCAGCGTCATGCCGATGCAGCGCCGCGTCGCCTCCAGCACCAGCAGGATCAGCAGGATCGAGGCCGCGATGTCGAGCGGCGTCAGCTCGTCGATCATCGGCAGCCGCAGCTCGTGGACCGGCCGCATCGCGATGAAATAGGCGCAGGCCGCGAGCGACAGGGCGGCGAGCGCGATCGCCCACCAGGAGCGGCCGCGCGACCGCCCCGGATGTCCGGTCGCGGTCAGGAAGGCGAGGCTCAGCACCGCGCCGAGGAAGAGGAACAGCGCGATCTCGCGCGGGACATACCAGCCGAAGGCCATCGCCAGCAGCAGAAGCCCGGTCGCCGCCCCGACGAGATGGACGAAACCCTGTTCGGCGGCGGGCAGGACCCGGGACTGGCCCGGCGCGAGCCGGCGGAGCAGCGTCAGCATGGCGGCCTCATCGGGCTCTCGCGGCGGGGACGGGGCGGCGCTATTTCAGCAGGCCCGCCTTGCGATAGGCCTGTTCCGCCCCCGGATGCAGCGTCAGCGGCTGGACCCGCGCCAGATCCGCCGGCTCGAGCTTGGCGAGCATGGCATGGGCCTGTTTGAGATAGGGGAAGTGCTTGATCATCCCCTCGACGATCGTCGCCGCATCCTCGTCCTTCATCTCCGCCGAGGCGAACAGCACCACGCTGCCGGTGATGGTGGCGATCTCGGCCGGCTGGAACGGGTAGGTGCCCGCCGGCACGGTGATCCCCGCCGTGCCGAGAAGACCGTTCAGCCTGGCGCTGGCGGCCGGGCTGATGCCGAGCATCCTGACTTTCATCTCGCGCGTCGCGCCGTTGATCTGACCCGAGGGAAAGGCCAGCATGTTGATGATGATGTCGGCCTGGCCGTTCTTCATCATCTCCAGCCCGGCATTGTAGTCGACATGATGGATGCGCCCGCCCCAGCCCTCGATATCCCTGGCGGTGATGCCATAGGCCTTGAACACCTCCTCGCCGGTGACGGCCATCAGCGTGCCGCGCTGGTTGAGCACGACCCGGACCGGCTTCTTGGCGGCGAGGACGGATTCGAAGCTGTCGATCCCGGAATCCTCGCGCACCAGAATCTGGACCGCGGCCATCGGATCGATCAGCGCCAGCGCGCGCAGATTGGTCACCGGCGCCTTGAACGGCTCCTCGCCGGCCTGGGCGCGCTTGGCGAGCTGCGCATGGGCGATGCCGAGCTCGATCTTGCCCTGCGAGACCAGCTGGATATTGGCGGCTTCCCGCCCCGGCTCATAGCCGAAGGACACCCCGGGCGATTCCCGCCGGATCGTCTCGCCGATCGCCGTGCCGACGGCGCTCCAGGCCCCGCCGACCGACCCGCCGGAGAGGGTGATCTTCTTCAGCCCGCCGCTCTGCGCCAGCGCCGGCAGGGTCCCCACCGCCAGCCCCGAAGCCAGCATCGCCGCGATCGCAAACCGCTTCATCACACGCTCTCCCCCAGGATTCGGGCGCCGGCCGCGCCATGCTCGCCGATCGGACCGGGCTGCCGCGGCGCGCCCGATCCTGGGGCCAGCCGTAGCAGGCTCTTGCATGCAAAACCTCCGGAGGCCGTTGCCGCCCCGTGGCGGCGCGTCGCATCGCGCACCGTCAGGCGAGTTTGTTGGTGTAGAAACGAGTTGTCAATGGCGATCTCCGGCCGCGTCAGCCTGCGCCTGAATCCTGGGCATCGCACTGAAAAATGAGGCAAACTCTGCAAAACCTAATCTCGCGCGTCCTGGCGTGAAGGCGCGAGGGCTACGCTGGCATCGTGACGTGCACGGCTCTTGACAGCGCAGCCCACCCTGATCATCGTTGGTATACAAACGACATAGCTCCAGGCCAGCCCGATCCGATCGCTCCCCGGCTGCGCCTGCCTTCCGCCACCCGAGGGAGCCGCCGGGGCGCCAGAATGTATGACCGTTTCACGACCGAGCGGCTGATCGACCTCTGGCTGGCGGAGGATATCGGCTCTTGCGATCTGACGGTGCAGGTCATGATCGAGCCGAGCGAGACCGGCGCCTTCCGGATGAATGCGCGCGAGCCGATGGTCGTGGCGGGGCTCGAGGTCGCGGCCGCGGTGTTCAGGCGCTATGAGCCGGCGCTGTCGCTGGAACTCGCCGCGGCCGATGGCGACCGCGTCGAGGCAGGCGCGACGCTGCTGCTGGTGTCGGGCCCGGCCCGCGGCATCCTCACCGCCGAACGCACCGCGCTGAACATCGTGCAGCGCCTGTCCGGCATCGCCACCGAGACGGCGCGCTATATCGATGTCATCAAGGGGACATCTGCGCGGCTGATAGACACCCGCAAGACGACCCCCGGCCTGCGCATGCTCGAGAAACATGCGGTGACCTGCGGCGGCGGGTTGAATCATCGCCTGGGGCTCGATGGCGGCGTCATGATCAAGGATAATCACATCGCGATCTGCGGTGGCGTCATGGCCGCCGTAGCGCGGGCCCGGCGCAGCCTGCCGGTGCTGACCAAGATCGAGGTCGAATGCGACAGCCTCGACCAGGTCAGGCAGGCCGTCGAGGCGGAGGCGGACGTGATCATGCTCGACAACATGCCCGTCGCGACGATGCGCGAGGCCGTGGCGCTGATCGCCGGGCGCGCCAAGGTCGAGGCGTCGGGCGGCATCCGCTTCGACACGATCCGCGCCATCGCCGAGACCGGGGTGGACTATATTTCGACCAGCAAGATCACCCAATCGGCCCCGGCGGTCGATATCGGGCTCGACGAGGCCTGAGGCGAAAGCGCACGCATGGCTGGTGGTACGCCGTCTGGCATCCTGTTCTTCATCGTCGGCCCCAGCGGGGCGGGCAAGGACACGCTGATCGACGGCGCCCGCGCCGTGCTGCGGCAGGATGAGCGGTTCAGCTTCGCCCGCCGGCTGATCACCCGCCCGGCCGATGCGGGCGGCGAGGCTCACGAGGCGATCGACACGGAGGGCTTCGCGGCGCTGGAGCGCGCCGGCGGGCTGCTCGTCTCCTGGCAGGCGCATGGCTTGAGCTATGGTCTGCGCGCCGATGTGCGGGACGCGCTCGCGGCCGGGCGCCATGTCGTCGCCAATGGCTCGCGCGCCGTCCTGTCGCGGCTGATCGGCCAGGTCCCGCGCCTCGTCGCCCTCGTCGTCACCGCCTCGCCCGAGATCCTGGCGCGGCGGCTGGCGGCGCGCGGGCGCGAAACCCCCGAGGATATCGCCGCGAGGCTGGCGCGCAGCCAGCTCGCGCTGCCGGACGGCGTCGAGGCGATCACCGTGATGAACGACGGCACGCCGGAAGAGGGTGTGGCGCGCCTGCTGCAGGCGCTCGAGGAGGCGACGAGCCGCCTCGCCCTGAAGCCGTTGCCGATCGATGGCTGGCGCGATCGCATCGCCTTCCTGCCGGAGGACAGCATCATCGGCGCGTCGGATTATGACGGCCCCGGCAAGGTCGAGATCTCGGCCGCCGGCCGCGCCATCCGCGCCCGCGTCAATCTCGTGGCCGCCGGCACCCTGCTGGCGCCGCATGAGCTCGGCCTGTCGCGGGAGGCGTTTTCGGCGCTGGGCCTGCCGGAAGGTGCATCCGTCTCGCTGAAGCGGACCCCGCCGCAGCACAGCCGCGACGCCTTGCAGGCCAAGATCCGGGGCGAGGAGCTCAGCCTCGAGCAATATGAGACGCTGCTGCGCGACATCGTCGAGGGCCGCTATCCCGACAGCGAGATCGCCGCCTTCCTGGTCGCCGCGACCCGCTCGCTCAGCGATGCCGAGGTGGTGGCGCTCGCCCGCGTCCGCACCGCCTTCTCGACCGCGCTGCGCTGGGGCGAGCCGATCGTCGCCGACAAGCATTCGATGGGCGGGATTCCGGGCAGCCGCATCACGCTGATCGTCACGCCGATCGTGGCGGCCCATGGCATCGCCATGCCGAAAACCTCCTCGCGGGCGATCACCTCCGCCGCTGGCACCGCCGATGCGATGGAGGTGCTGGCCCGGGTCGACCTGACGGAGGACGATGTCCGCCGCACCGTCGGCCAGGCGCGGGCCTGCATCGCCTGGAACGGCCGCCTCAACCATTCCGCCGTCGACGATGTGATGAACGCCATCACGCGCCCGCTCGGCATCGATTCCAATCGCTGGTCGGTGGCGTCGATCATCTCGAAGAAGCTCACAGCCGGCTCGACCCATGTCATCGTCGACCTGCCCTATGGCAGGCGGGCCAAGCTGCGCAGCCTTGAGGAGGCGGGCGAGCTCGCCGCTCTGTTCGAGCGGGTCGGCCGCGGCGTCGGCCTGCATCTCGAGGCCTGCCCAACGCGCGGCGACGCGCCGATCGGCCGCGGCATCGGCCCGGCGCTGGAGGTGCGCGACGTGCTCTGGGTGCTGGAAGGCCATCCCGACGCCCCGCAGGACCTGCGCGAGAAGGCCTTGTCCTTCGCCGCCCGCATCCTCGCCTGGGACCCGGCGATCGGCACGGCCGAGCGCGGCCGGGCGCGGGCGCTGCAGTTGCTGGATTCGGGCGCGGCGCGCGAGGCGCTGCAGCGCATCGTGGCGGCCCAGGGCGCGCGCGATCCGGCGCATCGGCCGGCGGCACCGAGCCGGCTGGTCCGGGCCGGCGCCAGCGGCGTGATCCAGGCGATCGATGGCTGGCGCATCGCCGGCATCGCCCGCAGGGCCGGCGCGCCGCTGGACAAGAGCGCGGGCATCGACCTGCTGCGCGGGGTCGGCGAGGCCGTGACCCCGGGCGAGCCGCTCTATGCGATCCACGCCCATGCCGCGCCCGATCTCGACGCCGCCTGCGCCATGGCGCAGCAGGATGACGGCATCCTGATCGGCGCCCCGGCAGCTAATGCGACATCAGGCAGCAGACCGGCGTCTCCTGCAGCAGGTCGCGGGTGACCCCGCCGAAGATCCATTCGCGCAGGCGGCTATGGCCGAAGGCCCCGGCGACGATCAGATCGGCATTTTCCTGCCGTGCGAGCTCGGCGAGGACCGCGATCGCCGGCTGGTCGCTGCCTGGCCGCGCCAGCGCCCGCGCCGCGATATGGTGCCCGGCGAGATAGCCGCAGACATCCTGCGCGCCGCTCTCCGCCGCCTCCTGCCCGACGGTCAGCACGATCACCGCTTCGGCCCGCATCAGGAAGGGCAGCGCGTCCCAGACCGCGCGCCGCGCCTCGCGCGTATTCTTCCAGGCGATGATCACGCGCCGCCCCGCCAGCCGGTCGAGATGCGGCGGCACGACGAGCACCGGCCGCCCGAGTTCCATCACGAGATCGCCCGGGGACAGCGACATCGGCCCCTGGTCGGGGTCGGCGGCGCCGAGCCGGGCCATTACGACGAGATCGGCGGCGCGCGCCTGGGCCAGCATATGCTGGCGCGTGGCATCGACCGCGGCGCGCCACTCCTGGAGCGGGCAGCCCTTGGCCGCCCGGCGAAACAGCACTTCGGCCTGTTCGAGATGCTCGGCGGCGGCGCGTTTCGCTTCCTCGACCAGCACCGCATCGAGCGCCGCGACGCTGTCCCCGTAATAGGGCAGCACGATATCCTCCGCGGCGACGCCGATCAGCCGGCTGGAGAAGCGCCCGGCGAGCCCGGCCGCCAGCGCCACCGCGCTCTCCGCGCCCGGGCCGAGATGCACCGGCGCCATGATGCTGGCGTAACGCGCCTGCAGGGCCTGGCTCGATCCCGTCATGACGACCTCCCTGCCTTGATAGGCATGCTCAACCCGCCGCCGCGGCCTTCGTCAGCGTATGAATGGCGACGATCCGGAACGGCTCGAACGCCTCGTCGGCACCGCGGATCGACAGATATTCGCCGACCGCGATCCGGTGGCGGTCGAGCTTGAAGGCGCTCTCGTCATCGTCGCTGCTGGCATCGTCGTAATCGATCTGCCAATGCGCCCCGCCGGCGCCGCCTGACCTGTGCACCAGCCAGCCATGACGATCGGGCTCGCCGGCGCGGAAGCGCCGCACCCGGCAGCGTTCGCGCTCGCTGCGCCAGGCGGCGGCGTCGAGATGGCCCTCGGCATCGACCGGCGCGATGATGTCGTAGCCGTCGCGGGCGCTGCCTTCGGGATGGGCCGCGGTGCGGCCGAGATGGAGCGTGATGCGCTGAAGCATGGGTGACCTCGTCTGCGATGCGTTGTCGTCCTGAAAAAGAGCGTCACACCAATCCGGCAGAGGCGAATTGATCCAGCGCAAGGTTGCGACAAGGCGATCTGACATGGTCCTCCCACACAGGAGAGCCAGCCCATGTATGACAGCATCAAGAGCGTTCTGGTCGTGTTCACCGAGGAAGGCCGCGGCGAAACCAGCGCGGCGGTTCCCTATGCGATGTCGCTGGCGCAGCAGGCTGCCGCGCATCTGACGCTGCAGGCGGCCTCGGTCCGCTATGCCGTGCCCTCCTCCCTGATCAATGATTTCGCCGCCGAGATCGTCGGCAAGGAAAACCGCCGCATGGCCGGGCTGGCCCAGCGCCTGGCGGATGATGCGCGCTTCACGGCCGACCTCGCCGGCGTGACATGCACGGTCGAGGCGCCGCAATTGCTCTATCCCGGCCTGACCCAGCGCTTCATCGCCTATGCCCGCGTCCATGACCTCGCCATCCTCGATGCCGAGCGCGACACGCTGGAGATCGACCGGGGCTTGATCGAGGCCGCGATCTTCGAGACCGGCCGCCCGGCGCTGATCGTGCCGCCGAGCAGCCTGAGCTTCTCGGCGAGGCGCGTGCTGGTGGCCTGGGATGGCGGCGCGGCCGCCGCCCGCGCCGTCGCCGATGCGATTCCCTTCATCGCCGCGGCCGAGGAGGTGGTGATCGTCTCGGTGACCGGCGAGAAGGATCTATCGGACCGCATCCCCGGCGCGGAGCTCGCGCCGCATCTCGCCCGCCACGGTGCCAAGGTCTCGGTCAAGACGCTGCCCATGCCGAGCGCGGGCGTCGCCGAAGCGATCCAGGCCGAGGCGAAGGCCTTCGGGGCCGATCTCATGGTCTCCGGCGCCTTCAAACATTCGCGCCTGCGGGAATGGCTGCTCGGCGGCGTGACCCAGTCGCTGCTGAAGGATTGCCCGGTGCCGGTGCTGATGAGCCACTAGGCCGCACCGGACGGGCCCAAGCCGTCGCCCCGCAATGGGGCGACGAGATCAAACCGTCACCTCCATCCCCGATGATCCCACCCGACCGCCGATCCCGGGGCACGCCGGATCGCGCATGCCTCGGCTTCGGCGGCAAAGCTTGTATCATGGCGGGCGCGCCGTCGAGGCGCCTGGCCCGCCAGATCCCTTCCGGCCCAACCAGACGAGACGCCACGCGATGAGCATCCGGAATTTCGACGCCTTCTTCCGGCCGCGCTCGATCGCGCTGATCGGGGCCAGCAACCGCGCCGGCTCGATCGGCGACGTGCTGGCGGCGAATCTGCTGGGGGCCGGCTTCGCCGGGCCGGTGATGTGCGTGAACCCGCGCGAAACCGCGATCCGCTCGACGCTCAGCTACAGATCGGTCGCGGAACTGCCGGTCGCGCCCGATCTCGCGGTCATCGCCACGCCGGCCCAGGGTGTGCCGGCCATCGTCGCGGAACTGGGCGCGCGCGGCTGCCGCGCCGCCGTGGTGATCAGCGCCGGCTTCGAAGGGCGCGACGGCAGCGATCTGCAGCAGAGGCTGCTCGATGCGACGCGTCCGCATCTGATGCGGATCATCGGCCCGAATTGCCTCGGGCTGATCTCCACGCCGCGCGCGATCAACGGCAGCTTCGCGCATCTGACCCCGAAACAGGGCCATATCGCGCTGGTCAGCCAGTCCGGCGCGATCATCGCCGCCATGCTGGGCTGGGCCCATGAACGCGATATCGGCTTCTCCCATGTCGTCTCGCTGGGCGACATGGCCGATGTCGATTTCGGCGACATGCTCGATTATCTCTGCACCGATCCGACGACCCGGGCGATCCTGCTCTATGTCGAGACGATCACCCATGCGCGAAAATTCATGTCGGCGGCGCGCGCCGCCGCGCGCACCAAGCCCGTGCTCGTCGTCAAGGCCGGCCGCAGCGCCGCCGGCGCCAAGGCGGCGATGTCGCATACCGGCGCGCTGACCGGCGCCGATGCCGTCTATGACGCCGCCTTCCGCCGCGCCGGCCTGCTGCGGGTGCGCGAACTGGACGAGCTCTTCGCCGCTTCGGCGATCCTCGCCACCGGCATGCGGGTCCATGGCGACCGGCTGACCATCATCACCAATGGCGGCGGGGCCGGCGTGCTCGCCGTCGACGCCTTGGCCGATCGCCGGCTCGCAGCCGCCACGCTGAGCCCGGACTCGCTCGCCGCCCTGAGTCGGGTGCTGCCCGAAGCCTGGTCGCATGGCAATCCGGTCGATATTCTCGGCGATGCGAAGGCCGACCGCTACGCCGCGGCGCTGGAGATCGTGATGGCCGACCCGGCCAGCGACGCGGTGCTGGTACTCAATTGCCCGACCGCGCTCGCCGCGGGCGAGGAAGCGGCCGAGGCCGTCGCCGCGGCGGTCGACGGCAATCGCGCGGTCCCCGTCCTGACCAATTGGCTCGGCGGCGACGCCACCCTGGCGTCGCGCGCGATCCTGGGCCAACACCGCATCCCGAATTTCGAAAGCCCGGAACAGGCGGTGCGCGCCTTCGGCCATCTCGCGGAATTCCGGCGCAACCAGACTTTGCTGCTCGAGACACCCTCGGCCGGCGTCGCCATCCCCAAAGCCATGGTGGACGAGGCCAAGGCGATGATCGAGACGGTGCGCGGCGATGCCCGCACCATCCTCACCGAGCCCGAATCCAAGCGGCTGCTCGCCTTGTTCGGCATTCCCACCGTCGCGACCCGCATCGCCGCGGATCCGGCCGAGGCGGGCCGCTTCGCCGAGGAGATCGGCGGCTCCGTCGCGGTGAAGATCCATTCCCCGGACATCACCCACAAATCCGATGTCGGCGGCGTGGCGCTACGGCTGACCTCCGGCGCCGCTGCGCGGGCGGCGGCGGAGGAGATGCTGGCGCGGATCGCCAAGCTCCGCCCGGATGCGCGCGATTTGCGCTTCACCGTCCAGCAGATGGTGTCGCGCCCGCAGGCGCATGAGCTGATCCTCGGCCTCGCCCGCGATCCCACCTTCGGGCCGATCATCCTGTTCGGCGAGGGCGGTACGGCGACGGAGGTGATCGCCGATCGCAGCATCGGTCTGCCGCCGCTGAATTCGGTGCTGGCGCAGGACATGATCGAGGGCACGAGGATCGCCAAGCGGCTCGCCGGCTATCGCCATGTCCCGCCCGCGCCGATGGGGCAGATCGTGGAGGTGCTGCTGCGCCTCTCCGAAATCGCCGTCCATCTGCCCGACATCGTCGAGCTCGACATCAACCCGCTGCTCGCCGATGCGCAGGGGCTGATCGCGCTCGACGCCCGCGTGGTGATCTCGGAAACCAAGGCGCTGGCGCCGCTCTACGCGATCACCCCCTATCCCGCCGAGCTGGAGCAGGAATTCCGCCTCAGCGACGGGCAGGAGCTGATGTTCCGGCCGATCAGGCCCGAGGACGAGGTGCCGATCAGCGAGATGGTCAGGCTCTGCACGCCCGAGGATCTGCGCATGCGCTTTCTCGGCCCGGTCAAGCATTTCCAGCACGACATGGCGGCGCGACTCTCGCAGATCGACTATGACCGCGAGATGGCCTTCGTCGCGGTGGAAGCCGGCACCGCCTATGGCGCCGGGCCGATCTACGGGGTGGTTCGCATCGCCGGCGATCCGGAGAGGTCGACGGCGGAATTCGCCATCATCGTCCGCTCCGACATGAAGGGACGCGGACTGGGCTATCGGCTGCTCGCCGAGATGATCGCCCATGCCAGGCGGGCCGGCTATGCCGAGATCCATGGCGACGTCTTCAGCGAGAACACCGCCATGCTCGGGCTGGCCGAAGAGCTGGGCTTCGTGCTGCAGCCGCGCGAGCCGGGCGAGGATACGCGCCGCGTCCGCCTCGTCCTGCGGCCCGGGCAGCCCGCGACCTCCTGATCCGCGGCGCCTTCATCCAACCTTCGCAGATATGGCGTTGCATCTGCGTGCTGTTAGTGTGCAGTGCAGCGAAGGACGGCCCTCTCGCCGTCAGGAGATGAAGCATGACCGATATCCGCCCGCGCCGCAGCGTCCTCTATATGCCCGGCTCCAACGCCCGCGCCCTCGAAAAGGCCCGTGAGATCCCCGCCGACGCGCTGATCCTCGATCTCGAGGATGCCGTGGCGCCGGAGGCGAAGGCGAACGCCCGAGACCAGGTCTGCGCCGCGGTCAAGACCGGCGGCTATGGCCGGCGCGAGCTGGTGATCCGCACCAATGGCGTCGACACCCCCTGGTTCGAGGCCGATCTGGCCGCGGCCGCCGAGGCTCGGCCCGATGCGATCCTGATCCCGAAAGTCCAGAATCCCGAGACGCTGAAGCGCATCGGGCAGAAGCTCGACGGGCTCTGGGCGGATCCGAAGACCCGCATCTGGGCGATGATCGAGACGCCGCTGGCGATCCTGCACTGCGAAGCCATCGCCGCGGCCGCGCATGACCCGCAGACCCGGTTGGCCTGTTTCGTCATGGGCACCAATGATCTCGCTAAGGAGACGCGGGCGCGGTTCCTGCCCGGCCGTGCCCCGATGCTGCCCTGGCTGACCATGGCGATCCTGGCCGCGCGCGCCCATGGGCTCGACATCGTCGACGGGGTCTACAACGACATCCGCGACGAGGAGGGCTACGCCGCCGAATGCGCGCAGGGGCGCGATCTCGGTTTCGACGGCAAGAGCCTGATCCATCCGAGCCAGGTCGACGGCGCCAACGCCGTCTTCGCGCCCGACGAGGCGGAGCTTTCCAGGGCGCAGGCGATCATCGCGGCGTTCTCCCGCCCGGAGAACGCCGATAAGGGCGCGATCCAGCTCGACGGCCGCATGGTCGAGCGGCTGCATGCCGATATGGCGGCGCGCATCGTCGCCTTGGCGCAGGCGATCGCCGCCTGAGCCGGCCTCGCCCGGGCCGTGGACGCGCCCGGGCTCAGCCCGCGGCCTTGGCCCGGTCCATCGCCTCGAGAATGAGCTGCTTGGCCCGGGCGGCATCGCCCCAGCCGGTCAGCTTCACCCATTTCCCGGGTTCCAGATCCTTGTAATGCTCGAAGAAGTGCTGGATCTGGTCGAGGGTGATCTTGGGCAGATCGGTATAATTATGCACGTTCTCGTAGCGCTTGGTCAGCTTCGGAACCGGCACGGCGATGATCTTCTCGTCGCCGCCGGCCTCGTCCTGCATCATCATCACGCCGATCGGGCGCACGGCGATATAGGAGCCGGGAATCAGCGGCCGCGTATTGGCGACAAGCACGTCGCAGGGGTCGCCATCCTCGGAGAGCGTATGCGGGATGAAGCCGTAATTTCCGGGATAGCGCATCGGCGTATAGAGGAAGCGATCGACGAACAGCGTCCCGGCCGCCTTGTCCATCTCGTACTTGATCGGCTCGCCGCCAATCGCCACTTCGATCACGACATTGACTTCGTCCGGCGGATTCTTGCCGATTGAGATGGCGTCCAGGCGCATGAGGTGTCGATCCGTGGGTGTTGCAGGGCTGGTGATCCGGGCGTCTTATGCGTGGTTCCCGGGACGACGACAATCCCAACCTTCGCGCAAGGCGGGCCGCGGCGGTTTGCGCGGCGGGCCTCGCGCTGCTATCGGCTGTCGCATGATCCCAGACCTGATCCGCATGGCCGGGCCTCAGCCATGCTGAACCGCCTGCGCCCTGACGAAGAGCGCTATGCCAGGCGCATGGCCCGCATCGCGCGCTGGGACCGGCCGCTGGCCGGCAGCGCCGACCGCCTGCGGGCCTGGGCCAACATGCTGCTGGTCGATCACGGCATCTTCCGCATGGCCTATCTCAACGCGCATCAGGTGACGCCGCGGCTCTGGCGGGCGGCGCAGCCGGCCCCGACGCAGATCGCGCATTTCGCCCGGAAGGGCGTGAAGGCCATCGTCAATCTGCGGGGTGGGCGCGAGCACGGCTCCTGGCCGCTGCAGCGCGAGGCCTGCGAGCGGCATGGCGTCACGCTGATCGATTACGTGCTGCGCTCGCGCGGCGCCCCGGACCGCGAGACGATCCTCGGCTCGAAGGCGTTTTTCGAGAGCCTGCCGGAGCCGGCGCTGGTGCATTGCAAATCCGGAGCCGACCGCGCCGGCTTCTTCGCCGCGCTCTATCTGCTCGTCCATGAGAACCGCTCGCTCGACGAGGCGATGGGCCAGCTCTCGCTGCGCTACGGCCATTTCCGCTTCGCCAAGACCGGGATCCTCGACGCCTTCTTCGAGACCTATCGCCGCGAGGGCGCGGCCCAGGGCATCGGCTTCCTCGATTGGGTCGAGCGCATCTACGATCCGGAGAAGCTCGAGCGCGAGTTCAAGCCGGGGCTGATCTCCTCGCTGATCGCCGACCGCCTCATCCGCCGCGAATGAGGCTTCCGCCCGGCTGATGCGCCTCATCCGCCGCCAGCCGCGTCCATGCGAAGCAGGCATGGGCGAGCAGCCGGCCGAGCGAGACGGCGCAGAGGCCGATCAGGAGCAGATAGGAAAAGCTGCCGATGCCGGCGATCAGCGCGGCCGCGACCACGAGCGCGATCGCATTGGTCGCGACCGGGCTCTGCGGCCGGCGCGACAGGCTCGCCATCTCGTGGAGCGGCAGCACCAGCGCGATCCCGGTATAGAACACCGCCATCAGCGCGATCACCGAGCCCGCGCCGTTCCACTCCGTCCCGTCCAGCAGCGGGTCGGCCAGCCAGGCCATCGCGCCGATGCCCGCGAACAGCGCGCAGCCGCTGACCAGCAGCGCCAGGGTGATCAGCCGCACCCGCATCTGCCGTTGCGCCCTGGGAGCATGGCGCAGATGCGACATCACCAGCGGCACCGAGACCGCGTTGAACATCTGGGTCGGCACGTCGAGCAGGCGCATCGCCAGCGCGACATGCGCCACCAGCAGCGGATTGCCGAGCAGCGGCAGCGCCAGCAGCGGTGTCACCGTGAAACCGAAGGAGAGCAGCGCCGACGGCAGCAGCAGCCCGGGCGCCAGCCGCCAGCGCCCCGCCGAGCGCGCCAGCTCCGGCAGCGACCAGGAAGCGGCCGCTACGAAACGCCGCAGCGAGGCCCGCCGGCGCCAGATCAGATAGGCGGCGGCGACGACATGGCCGATCGCATCGGCGGAGACCAGAGCGAGCGCGCCGGGCTCGAGCAGCCAGATCAGCAGCAGCATCATCGCCGGCTGGACCAGCGCCTGCAGGATATTGGCGTTGCCGAGTGCCGCGAAATCCCCCTCCGCCGTCGCTTCGGCCGAAACGAGCCGCATCACCGTCCGCCCCGCCAGCGACAGCAGGAACAGCACGGCATGGCTGGCGAGGATCCAGCCGGCGGATTCGGCGGCCAGCAGCAGGAGCGCCGCGCTGCCGAGGAAACCCGTCCCGACCACGATGGAGAGCCGCACCGCGCGCCCGAGCCGGACGCCGTCGCTGGTCTGGAAGAACACCGCCTCGAACCGCAGCAGCGCAGCGATCGAGATGAAATTGGCGAGCGTCGCATAGACCGCGAAATCGGCGAAAGCCTGCGCCGGACACAGCGCCACCGCCACGATCAGCCCCCAGATCGACAGGAAGCGCGCCTGCACGAAGCGCAGCGCCAGCATCAGCCCGGCCGCCAGCCCCGCCTTGGCCCCGGGCGTGCAGCCCTGGTCCAGCGGTTCGGCCGGCGCGGCCGCGGCCGGGGCCGCGCGCGGCAGGCCCAGCCGGTCGATGAAGACGTGAGCTGTCAAGTCGACATCCGCTTCCGGGAGGTCACGAAGGCTCTCGACACGCCAGTCCCGGCTGTCGCCACGAGAGTAAACAGACGAAATCGGACCGTTCGAGCCGGTCACGACACAATGGCCTGACAGGGCAAGAGTGCGCTCGCATGGTTAATGAAGGCTTAGCGAGCGCAACAGCGAAACCGGCGCCGCATCGCGCGCCCAATCTCCATGATCCTGTGTCCGAAAAACGGCGAGAACTGCTCCAATTTAAAACTGGTGGCAGCCTCCCGCCTCTCTCTCTCGCCCCAAAACTAACCTAGCGTAAGCTTTTGCGCTTGAATACCCCCCTCGGCGGATTCTCCGAGAGACCTCGTGCCGCCGGAAAAGCCGCGCCGGATGAGCGTGCCGAACCGAGGCTCGTGGACGCGCCATCGCCGGCTCGGCCGGCTGGCGGCCCCGCCCTTACCCCGGATTCATCCTGAATCCACGCTTCACCATGTCGCTCAATCGCGGATTCACCGGCCCGGCGCCAGATCGCCCTCCCACGACGCTTCGGAGGTCCCATGCCGACACGCCGCTCTGTGCCGCCGCTCCTGGCCGGCGCCATCCTGCTCGCCGCTCAGGCGCTGCCCGCCGGCCCGGCGCTGGCGCGCGAACTGGTCGAGGCGCCGCTGCCCTACAGGCCCGGCACCATCGTCATCCGCACCGGCGAGCGCAGGCTCTATTTCGTCCAGGCTCCGGGGCTGGCGATCCGCTACAGCGTCGCCGTCGGCAAGGCCGGCAAGCAATGGCGCGGCGTCAAATATGTCGAGGAATTGCAGGTGGACCCGGCCTGGAGCCCGCCCGCCTCGGTGAAGCGCGACATGCCCTCCCTGCCGGACGTTATCCCCGGCGGCTCGCCCCGCAACCCGATGGGGGCGCGCGTCATCGGGCTCGGCCCGGGCGGCGAATACGCCATCCATGGCACCAATCGACCCGGCACGATCGGCTCCGCCGCCTCCTATGGCTGTTTCCGCATGCATAACCACGACGTCGTCGATCTCTATGCGCGTGTGCGGCTCGGCACGCCCGTCATCGTCATGCCCTAGAGGCAGCGGCGACACCGCCACAGAACTGAACTGATGGCCGGTAAAAAATCGGCTTTGCCGAGCGAAGGCCCCCTCGCCTCCTTCAAGAAACGGCGTTAACGTTTCTGCGTGCGATGAACGGCACACCCACGCGGAAGCGTGCAGGCAAAGAGGGGCTCGACCATGGATCATCTGTCCGACATCAAGAAATTCGCCAGGAAGCCAGTCAATGACGCAGCCTTCGCCGGCATGGCCAAGGCCTACGCCCTGGTCATGGCCAAGCCGGATACGCGCTATGTCGCCTGCAGCGATGCCGGCGAACTGGAGCGGGTGCGCGAAAACTTCCTGAAGAAGAAACTCGGCCTGAAGACCGCCGATCTCGACCAGTCGATCAAGGCGATCTGCGACCATATGAAGGCCGACAGGACGAAATCCCGCCTGACATTCTATTATCTCCTGGCCGAGCATTACGGAAAGCTCGACCTTTTCGTCAAGAAATAAATCCCCAGCCATCGGCAGGACGGGCGAGGCCGGGCGGCGGCACGATCCGCCGGCACCGGGTCTCTTCGCCCGCCTCCCTTGCGGCGCGGCCGGACTCAGAAGTCGCTGGCGAGGCCTTTGACCTCCCAATCATCATAGCGCGCGGGATCGAGCCCGCCGCGGCCGTTGATCTCGCGCTGGCGTGCGAGCTCCGCCGTCTTGGCATCGAGCGCCTCGCGCCGCGCCTCAGCCTCCGCCAAGGCGCGCTGGGCCGCGGGCGTGAGCGGCTTGGACACGGGCGGCTTGGACACGAGCGGCTCGGGCGCCGCGGCCTCCGGGGATGGCGTGGTGGCCGGGCTCTCGGCGTCTTCGGAAGTCATCGCGGCCCCTTCATTCGTGAAGCTCTCTTGCGGGATCGGCATCGTCTTCACCACATAAGGCCGGAACGAGCCTGGGGGGAGGGGTGTGGAGACCCGAAGCCCGCTTCGCGCAGCACGGGGATCTTCGATGAACTATGTCCGCACCTTCATGCTGATGGCCGGCCTGACCGCCCTCTTTGGTACGGTCGGCTATCTCCTCGGCGGCAGCGGCGGCATGCTGATCGCGCTCGCGGTCGCGGCCGCGACCAATCTCTACAGCTACTGGAATTCCGACAGGCTCGCTCTCGCGGCCTATGACGCCCAGGAGGTCGACGAGCGCAGCGCGCCGGAGCTCTACGGGATGGTGCGCGATCTCGCCGCGCGGGCCGGGATGCCGATGCCGCGGGTCTATCTGATCCAGGAGGACCAGCCCAACGCCTTCGCCACCGGCCGCAATCCGCAGAACGCCGCCGTCGCGGCGACGACCGGCATCCTGCGCAGCCTGAGCTATGAGGAGCTGGCGGGGGTGATGGCGCATGAGCTCGCCCATATCAAGAACCACGACACGCTGACGATGACGGTCACCGCGACCATGGCCGGCGCGATCTCCACCCTCACCACCTTCGGCATGATGTTCGGCTCCCGCGAGAACCGGCCGGGGCTGCTCGTCCAGATCCTGATCTCGGTGCTGGCACCGCTCGCGGCGATGGTGATCCAGATGGCGATCTCGCGCTCGCGCGAATACGAGGCGGACCGGCTCGGCGGCGAGATCGCGGGCAATCCGGCCTGGCTGGCCGATGCGCTGGCCAAGATCGCCGGCGCGGTCGAGCACATTCCCAACGAGACGGCGGAGGCGAAGCCTGCTACGGCGCATATGTTCATCATCAACCCCCTCAGCGGCCTGGGCATGGATAATCTCTTCTCGACCCACCCCGACACCGGCAACCGCATCGCCGCGCTGATGGAGCAGGCGCGCGCCATGGGTGTCGGGCGTCAGGCCGGCGGCTTTGCCGCGCCGCCGCAGCCGGGCGGCCCCTGGGGTGGCCGCCAGCGCGGCCCCTGGGGCTGATACATGGCGGGACAGGCGAAGAGTGGCGGCGCAGGCCCGGCCGCGGGTGATGAAACCCCGCGCAGCGACGCGCCCGGTCTGCCGGCCCGGCGGCTGGCGACCCGGCTGATCGACGAGGTGCTGAAGGCGCGGCTGGCGCTGGACGAGACCTTCGAGCGCGTGGCGCCGGAGTACAGGCTCGACGCGGCCGATGCCGGGCTGGCGCGCGCCATCGCGATCACCGCCTTCCGCCGTCTCGGCACGATCCAATACGCCATGAACCAGCGGCTCGAACGCGGCAGCCCGCGCAATTCCGGCCTGTTCGAGCCGATTTTGGTGGCGGCCGCCGCGCAGATCCTGTTCCTCGACGTCCCCGACCATGCCGCCGTCGATCTCGCCATCCGGCAATTGCACGAGGATCCCAAGGCCGCGCGCTATGTCTCGCTCGGCAACGCGCTACTGCGGCGCCTGGCGCGCGAGCGCGACGCCGTGCTGGCGGAGGCGGCCGATCCTTTCCTGGACACGCCGGACTGGCTCGCCGACAGCTGGCGCGACGAACATGGCGAGAGCGTCGCCGCGGCGATCGCGCTCAGCCATCGCGACGAGCCGCCGCTCGACCTCTCGGTGAAGCAGGAGCCCGAACTCTGGGCCGCGCGCCTGGACGGGCTGCTGCTGCCGACCGGCTCGGTCAGGCTGCGCGAGCGCGAAAGCATCACCTCGCTCCCCGGCTTCGCGGAAGGCGCCTGGTGGGTCCAGGACGCCGCCGCGGCCCTGCCTGTGCGCCTGCTCGCGCCGCGGCCGGGCGAGCGTATCGCCGACCTCTGCGCGGCGCCGGGCGGCAAGACCGCGCAGATCGCGGCGTCGGGCGCCGATGTCACCGCCGTCGACCGCTCCGGCCCGCGCCTGCGCCGGCTGCGCGCCAATCTCGAGCGCCTCGGCCTCGCCGCCGACATCGTCACCGCCGATGCCGCGAGCTGGCAGGCCGAACCCTTCGACGCGGTGCTGCTGGATGCGCCGTGCAGCGCGACCGGCACGATCCGCCGCCATCCCGACGTCGCCTGGACCAAGCTGCCGGAGGATCGCGACAAGCTCGTCGCCCTGCAAGCGCGCCTGCTCGACGCGGCCGCCCGGTTGACCCGCCCCGGCGGGCGGCTGGTCTATTGCACCTGCTCGCTCGAGCGCGAGGAGGGTGAGGCGCAGATCGAAGCCTTCCTCGGCCGCCATCCCGAGTTCAGGCGCCAGCCCGTGACGCAAGACGAGATCGGCGGCCTCGCGGAGGCGATCGATCCGCAGGGCGACCTGCGCACCCTGCCCCACCAGCTCCGCTTCGAGAGCCCCCGCCTGTCCGGATGGGCCGGATTTTACGCAAGCCGCCTGATCAGGTTATGACGGTTCCGGATTCGCATGGCGTGGGGACGCCATGGCCGGGGACGGGGCAAGCGTGAACGTTGAGTGTCTGGTCTGAGCGAGGGGGACTGGCCCAGGCTGCCGTCGCGCGCGCGGCGCTGAAGACGCGCGGCCAATGCGTCGGCCTGATGCGCAGGCTGCTGCCGTTCCGGCGCAAGGCCGCCACCCGCCTTCTCTTCGCCCCCCATGATCTGCGCACCGCCGATCCGACGGCGGCGGCCGACATCTATTCCGGCTATTATGCCTTCGCCGGCCGCACCCTGAGCACCCATGGCGACAGCCCCTTCGACGCCGAGCCGCCGAGCGAGGCGTGGGCGGAAGCGCTCTACGGCTTCGGCTGGCTGCGCCATCTCCGTGCGGCCGAGACCGCCCTCGCCCGCGCCAATGCCCGCGCTCTGGTCGAGGATTTCATGGCGCGCCGGCGCGAGCGCAACCTCATCGCCCGCCGCCCGCTGGTCGCCTCGCGCCGGCTGATCGCTTTGCTCTCGCACTCGCCTCTGCTGCTGGAAGGCGCCGATCACGCCTTCTACGAGCGCTTCGTGCGCCATGTCTCGCGGCTGACCGACCGTCTGACGCTGATGCTCGCCGGGGCCGTCGAGGGTCAGGCGCGGCTGCAATGCCTGATCGCGGTCTGCTTCGCCACGATCTGCCTCGACGTCCCCGATTCCCGCCGCCGGCGTTACGAGCTCGCGCTGTCGGACGAGCTCGACCAGCAGATCCTGCCCGATGGCGGCCATCTCAGCCGCAACCCCCGCCTGCTGATCGACGTGCTGCTCGACCTGCTGCCGCTGCGCGAGACCTTCGCCGCCCGCGGGCTCGAGCCGCCGCGCGGCGTGATCCTGGCCGTCGAGCGGATGATGCCGCATCTCCGGCTGTTCCGGCACGGCGACGGCGCCCTCGCTCTGTTCAACGGCATGGGCACGACGCCGCCCGATCTGATGGCGACGCTCGCCGCCTATGACGATGCCCGCGCCCGTCCGGTCGAGCAGGCGATCTATTCCGGCTACAGCCGCCTGAGCTGCGGCCGCAGCGTCGTCATCGTCGATGCCGGCGCCCCGCCGCGCGGGGCCTATTCCGTGGAGGCGCATGCCGGTTGCCTCTCCTTCGAATTCTCGAGCGGCGCCTGCCGGATCCTGGTCAATTGCGGGGCGAGCCGCCTCGGCCCGCCGGAGCTGCGCGAGGCGACGCGCACCACCGCCGCCCATAGCACGGTCACGCTGGACGACCGCTCCAGCGCCGTTTTCGGCCTCGTCCTTGGCGAACGGCGCATCGTCTCCGGCCCGACCGATGTCAGAGCCGCGCGCCAGGAGAACGAGGCGGGGCAGGAATGGGTGGGAAGCCATGACGGCTATCGCCGCAGCCTCGGCGCGGTGCATACGAGGCGGCTGCTCCTGGCCCGCGACGGCGCCTCTCTGTCAGGCGAGGACGAGATCACCCTTGCCCAGCCGCGGGCCTCGCTGCCGGCCACCTTGCGCTTCCATCTGCATCCCGGCGTGAAGCCGGAGCTGGACCCGGAGGGGAGCAGCGCGAGGCTGGCCCTGGCCAATGGCGAGATCTGGCTGTTCGAGGCGCCGGGCATGCCGATCTCGCTGGAGGAGAGCCTGTTCCTCGCCTCGGCGGACGGCCGGCGCCGCAGCGACCAGCTGGTGGTGGAATTCGACGCCGTGGCCCAGCACCAGCTGCATTGGCGCTTCCGCCGCCTGGCCCTGCCGTCCCGCGGCACGGGCCCGCAAACGAGCGCGGCGGGCGAAGCGGATGGCGACGCGACGGCGCACTGAGACGCGCCGGCTTTGCTTTGCGCAGCGCAGCATGGTAGCTCGCGCGCAATCCTTTTCCGATAGCAAGCCCGGACCCTGATCCCGATGCCGACTGAGCTTCGCCGCGTCGAACGCGCGCTCCTTTCCGTCTCCGACAAGACCGGGCTGATCGCCTTCGCCCAGGCGCTGCACAAGCTCGGCATCGCCCTCGTCTCGACCGGCGGAACCGCCAGGGCCCTCGCCGAAGCCGGGCTGCCGGTCACCGACGTCTCGGACCTCACCGGTTTTCCGGAGATGATGGACGGCCGCGTCAAGACGCTGCATCCCAAGGTGCATGGCGGGCTGCTCGCGGTGCGCTCCGACCCCGAGCACCAGGCCTCGATGATCGGCCATGGCATCGCGCCGATCGATCTGCTCGTCGTCAATCTCTACCCTTTCGAGGCGACCGTCGCCGCCGGCCGCGGCTATGACGACTGCATCGAGAATATCGACATCGGCGGACCGGCCATGATCCGCGCCGCCGCCAAGAACCATCATGACGTCGCGGTGGTGGTCGATGCGGGCGATTACGACGCCGTGCTGAGCGAGCTCTCGGCACAGAAGGGCACGACCACCCTGACGCTGCGGCGCCGGCTGGCGCAGAAGGCCTATGCCCGCACCGCCGCCTATGACGCCGCGATCTCCAACTGGTTCGCCGCCCATCTCGGCGAGACCGCCCCCGGCTACCGCGCGCTCGGCGGCGCCCTGGCCGAGCCGCTGCGCTATGGCGAGAACCCGCATCAATGGGCCGCCTTCTATCGCACGCCGGAAGCCCGGCCCGGCGTCTCCACCGCGCGCCAGGTCCAGGGCAAGCAGCTCTCCTACAACAACATCAACGATACGGACGCGGCCTTCGAATGCGTCGCGGAATTCGACCCCGCGGCCGCGGCCGCCTGCGTCATCGTCAAGCACGCCAACCCCTGCGGCGTCGCCACCGGCACCTCGCTGCTCGGCGCCTATGAGCGCGCCCTCGCCTGCGACCCCGTCTCCGCCTTCGGCGGCATCGTCGCGCTGAACCGCCGGCTCGATGCCGAGGCCGCGCGCAGAATCGTCGAGATCTTCACCGAGGTGATCATCGCGCCGGATGCCGACGAGGAGGCGATCGCCCTGATCGCCGCCAAGAAGAACCTGCGGCTCCTGCTCACCGGCGGCCTGCCGGATCCGCGCGGCGGCGGCCTGTCGCTGCGCACCGTGTCCGGCGGCTTCCTCGCCCAGGCGCGCGACAATGCGGTGGTCGACGACATGGAGCTGAAGGTGGTGACCCGGCGCCAGCCGAGCGAGCGCGAGCTCGCCGATCTCCGCTTCGCCTTCCGCGTCGCCAAGCACGTCAAATCCAACGCCATCGTCTATGCCCGCGACCTCGCCACCGTCGGCATCGGCGCCGGCCAGATGAGCCGCGTCGATTCCTCGCGCATCGCCGCCTGGAAGGCGGCCGAGGCCGCCAAGGCGGCGGGCCTGCCCGAGACGCTGGCCAAGGGCTCGGTCGTCGCTTCCGACGCCTTCTTCCCCTTCGCCGACGGGCTGCTCGCCGCGGCCGAGGCCGGCGCCACGGCGGTGATCCAGCCCGGCGGCTCGATGCGCGACGACGAGGTCGTCAAGGCCGCCGACGAGGCCGGCCTCGCCATGGTCTTCACCGGCCACCGGCATTTCCGCCATTGAGGCCGGCATGGGCGGGCTCAAGCTGATCGGCGCCGGCTTCGCTCTGCTCGGCCTGCTGCTTGTGCTGGCACCGCGCCTCGCCGCGGCGCGGCCCCAGCCGATCGCCTATGCGATCCGCCTGTTCCTGCCGCTCTGGCTGCTGATCTCCGCCGCGGCGCTGCTCGTCTCCCTGCGCCGCGGCGGCGGGACGCTGGCGCAGGAGGCATGGCTGGTTGCGCCCGCCTTCGCCTTGCCGGCCGCCGCCGCCCTCCTCATCCTCTACGCCACCGGGTCCCGCCGATGAGCCTCGAATCCGTCCGGGCCTTTCTCGAAGCCCATGCGCCCGACATCGCCATCATCGAGACGCAGGAGAGCAGCGCCACCGTGGCGCTGGCTGCCGCGGCGCATGGCGTCGCCCCGGCGCGCATCGCCAAGACGCTGTCGCTGCGCATCGGAGAGCGAGTCGTGCTGCTGGTCGCGCGCGGCGATGCGCGGCTCGACAATCGCAAGGCCAAGGCGGCTTTCGGCGGCAAGCCCCGCATGCTCGATGCCGAGGAGGTCGCGGAGCTGACCGGCCACCCCGTCGGCGGCGTCTGCCCCTTCGGCCTGGCCCGGCCGCTGCCGGTCTATTGCGACGTCTCGCTGCAGGCTTTCGACGAGGTCGTGCCGGCGGCCGGCTCGACCCGCAGCGCCATCCGCATCGCGCCGCTGCGCATGGCTGCGCTGACCGGCGCCGAATGGGTCGATGTCTGCCAGGATCCGGTCTGAAACCGGATCTCAGCCCGCGCCGAGCCTTTCGATCAGCGCCATCGCGGCCGCCGGGTTGCGCGGCTTGGCGCCGCTGATCACATAGAGAAACACATCGCGGGGCGCCTTCGGCAAGGTCTCGGGGGCTATCCGATCCAGACCCTCCGGCGGCTCGCCCTTCGCCCAGGCCTTCGCCCGCGCGAGCCAGCGCGCCAGCTCCGCCGAAGCATAGCCCTCCGGCTCGTCCTCGCGCGTCCCCATGATGCGGGCATAGACGAAGTCAGCGGTGACATCGGCCATTTCGGGAAACTCGCTGTCCCCGGCGGTGACCAGTGCCACCTCGTATTCCCGCAGCATGGCGACGAAATCCGGGTTGCGGAAGCTGTCATGGCGCACCTCGACGGCGTGCCGCAGCGGGCGCCCCTCGCGCTCGGCCGGCAGCAGCTTGAGAAACGCTTCGAAATCGGCGGGATCGAAGGCCTTGGTCGGCATGAACTGCCAGTTGATCGGCCCCAATTTGTCCTTCAGCTCGAGGATCCCGCTCGACAGGAATTTCTCGAGCGAGGGTCCGGCCTCAGCCAGCACCCGCCGGTTCGTGATGTAGCGCGAGCCCTTCAGCGCGAAGACGAAATCATCCGGCGTCTCCGCATGCCAGCGGGCGAAACTCTCCGGCTTCTGCGATCCGTAATAGGTGCCGTTGATCTCGATCGAGGTGAGCCGGCTGGCGGCGAAGGCCAGCTCCTGCTTCTGCGCCAGCCCCTCCGGGTAGAAATTATCGCGCCAGGGCTCGAAGACCCAGCCGCCGACGCCGATGCGGATCCGTCCTGCACGCACAGCCACGTTTTTCGCCCCGTCCTGCCAACCAGGCCGCGACCCTAGCGCCGCCCCCGCCAGAACGCGACAGGATCCTGCTCGCGTCCCGATCGGCGCCGTGCCGTTAACCCATGGGCAAAGTAAATGCCGTAGCGTCATATTTGCACATGGGTGAGACAGATGCTTCGAAAACTGATTTCATATATTCGGGAATTCAGGACTGAAAGTCGCGGCAGCGTCATTCTGGTCTTCGCCTTCGCTCTGATACCGATCCTGATCCTGTCGGGGATCGTGATCGACTATGCCCGCGCGTCCAACGTCCGCACCGTGCTCGCCGCCGCCGCCGACAGCGCCGTCCTGGCCGCGGTCAGCCATTCGCAGATCAAGCTGCCGATTCCCGCCGCACGGCGGGCCGCGGAGGCCCTGTTCGACGCCAATGCCGCCGCGGCCGACGTCAAGGGCATCAACCGCTCGATCCAGATCAGCGAGCGCGGCACGACGCGCGAGGCGAAGGCGAGCTATCAGGTGTCGGTTCCCAGCATGTTCGCGCCCTTCATCGGCGTCGAGGCGATCAGCGTCGGCGGGACCGCGAGCGCCACGGGCGGCCGCCAGCCCTATATGGATTTTTACCTGCTGCTCGACAATTCGCCCTCGATGGGGGTCGCCGCGACCTATGAGGATATCAACCGGCTGAATAGGGCGACCGGCTGCGCCTTCGCTTGCCACATCCTCAGCGAACCCGACGATGCGTTTCGCCGCGCCAAGCGCCTCGGCGTCACCCTGCGCATCGATGTCGTGCGCGATGCCGCGCAGCGTCTGACCGAGAAGGCGAGCGCCACCGCCCAGATCCCCGGGCAATACCGCATGGGCATCTATACGCTCGGGCCCAATTGCGCCGGCAAGCGGCTGACGACGGTCAAGGACCTCTCCGGCGATCTCGCCGCCGTGCGGGCCGAGGCGAGCCGCATCGAACTGATGGCGACGCCCCGTCACAGATTCGATCAGGACCGCTGCACCGACTTCAACAGCGCCTTGCGGGCGATGAACAAGATCATCGACACGCCCGGCGCCGGTCTGCAGGCCTTGCAGGCCCAGAAGGTGATGTATCTGGTCTCGGACGGCGTCGCCGACTACGCCAATGACGCCTCCTGTACCGAGCCGCTCGCGCCGTTCTCTGAGAATCGCTGCCAGGAACCGCTCGACTGGCGCTATTGCGAGGTGCTCAAGAAGCGTGGCGTCCGCATCGCCGTCCTCTACACCACCTATCTGCCGCTCACGGGCGAGTGGTGGTACAACAACACCATCGCACCCTGGATTTCCAAGGTCGCGCCGAGCATGAAGCGCTGCGCCTCGCCCAATCTCTATTTCGAGGTCGCGCCGAACCAGGGGCTGGCCGAGGCGATGAAGGCCCTGTTCGACCAGGTCGTCGCCAATTCATATCTCGGGCAATGAGGCGCCGGCGCGGGCTGCGGCCGGCCCGGCGATCGCCGCCGCCCGCCGTGCCGGCACGTCCTGCGTGCAGGCCCCGGCGCTGGCACAATTCCTGAATAGCGGGCCGCGAGCCGATAATCCGGTGCGCGGGGCATGGTGGCGAATCTGAGGATCCTGATCGTCGACGCCAATATGATGCGCGCCGCGATCATCGAGGAAGGGCTGCGCGAGGCGGGGTACCGCGATCTCGTGCGCGTCTCCGCGACCACGGGGCTGGTCTCGGCGATCGAGCAGCACGATCCCGACGTCGTGGTGATCGACCTCGAGGATCCCAGCCGCGACGCGCTGGCCGACATGTTCCTGGTCAGCCGCCACATCCGCAGGCCGATCACCATGTTCGTCGACCAGTCCGATTCCGCCTCGATCGAGGCCGCGGTCGAGGCGGGCGTCTCCGCCTATATCGTCGACGGGCTGAAGAAGGAGCGCATGCAGCCGATCCTGCAGACCTGCATCAGCCGGTTCAACGCCTTCAAGAAGCTGCGCGAAGAGCTGGAAGAGGCGCGCTCCCAGCTGGAGGAGCGCCGCATCATCGACCGTGCCAAGGCCATCGTCATGCGGATCAAGAACCTGCCGGAAGACGAGGCCTACAGGCTGCTGCGGCGCAGCGCGATGAACGAGAAGCGCAAGCTGGTCGACATCGCCCGCTCGATCATCACCGCCGCCGAGGTGCTGAAATGACCCTGCATCTGCGTGTCGGCTTCATGCCGCTGATCGATTGCGCCCTGGTGGTGCTGGCCAGGGACGAGGGTTTCGCCGAGGCGGAGGGGCTCAATCTCGAGCTGGTGCGCGAGGTCTCCTGGTCGAATCTGCGCGACAAGCTCAATGTCCGCCTGTTCGATGCGGCGCATATGCTCGGCCCTGCCGCCATCGCCGCCACGCTCGGCCTCGGCGGCGTCAGGGCGCCGATGGCGGTGCCGCTGGCGCTCAATCTCGACGGAGCCGCCATCACCCTGTCGCTGCGCCGGCATGAGGAAATGGCCCGCCTCGCCGAGGGCGAGCTGGCGGATACCACGGTCTCCGCCGCCGCTCTGGCGACGCTGGTCGCCCGGCGCCGGGCCTCGGGCCTGCCGCCGCTGACCTTCGCCGCGGTGTTCGGCTTCTCCAGCCATACCTATCTGCTCTGCGAATGGCTGGCGAAGGCCGGGCTCGCCCTCGGCTCCGACGTCCGCTTCGAGGTGGTGCCGCCGCCGCAGACGGTCGAGGCGCTGGCCAGCGGAAGGGTCGACGGCTTCTGCGCCGGCGCGCCCTGGAACGCCGCCGCCGTCTCCGCCGGCATCGGCTGCATGCTCCACACCGGCACCGATCTGCGGCGCGACTGCCCGGACAAGGTCCTGGCCTGGCAGGCCGATGATTTCGAGCGCAGGCCCGCGGCGGTCGGCAAGCTGACCAGAGCAATTCTGCGAGCGAGCGACTGGGCCTGCGACCCCGCCAATGCGCCCCGCTTCGCCCGCCACCTCGCCGCGCCCGATCGGCTGGCCCTGCCCGTGGCAATGCTGGAGCCGATCCTGTCCGGCAGCCTGCTCCAGGGGGCGGGGCGCCCGCCCCGCCAGGTCCGTAACTTCATCCGGCTCGACCGCGACGCGCTGCGCCCGCGGCCCGACCATGCCGACTGGATCCTCTCCGGCATGGAGAAGGCCGGGCAGATCGTTCGCTCGCCGGAGATGACGGCGCAGGCGCGCGCCATGTTCCGCGCCGCGTCCTGGACCGATGGCGCCGACTGACCAGGGCTTTGCCGCGGAAATAGGCGCTGCCGGGATTTTGTGCAGTGCAACCGGGCCGCCGGTAATCGCCCGCCTGCCGCCTCGGCTTCGCGCAAGCGCCTGCAATTCCTGGCTTCTCCCGGCAATGAACGGCGCTGGCACGATCCTTGTAAGTCACCTGTCGACGCGGCCAACGCTGCCCGCGCCATCCTCCGAACCGGAAGCCACAGCAACGCCGCTGTCGAAAAGTGCCTCACGGCGCGTTTCGCGTGGCGTTTTCGCGTTTGGCCGGGCCGAATTGTCAACCGAGAGGCGATCGATGCGCAAACCAGTCGAGACCAAGCCGAAAGCCGCCACCGGGACGCTCGGTCGGCGCCGGCTCCTGCAGCTCTCCGGCGCGGCGGCCTTGCTCGGCGCCGCCCGGCTCGCTCTGCCCTCCGGCGCCTTCGCGCAGGGGACGGGCCCTGAGGTCAAGGGCACGCGCCTCGGCTATATCGCGCTGACGGACGCCGCCCCGCTGATCATCGCCAAGGAAAAGGGGCTCTACGCCAAATACGGCCTGCCCGACATGGAGATCGCCAAGCAGGCCAGCTGGGGTGCGACACGCGACAACATGGCGCTCGGCTTCAAGGCCAACGGCATCGATGGCGGCCATATCCTGCGCCCCAAGACCCATCTCTACAGCACCGGCAAGGTGATGCAGAACGGCCAGCCGCTGCCGATGTACACGCTGCTGAACCTCAACGAGGACGGCCAGGGCATCTCGGTCTCCAACGAATACAAGGACCTCGACGTCCGCAAGGATTCCTCGCCGCTGAAGCAGGCCTTCGAGCGCAAGAAGGCCGCCGGCAAGGAGCTCACGGCGGCGATGACCTTTCCGGGCGGCACCCACGACCTCTGGATCCGCTACTGGCTGGCCGCGGGCGGCATCGATCCCGATACCGACATCAAGGTGATCGTCGTGCCGCCGCCGCAGATGGTGGCGAACATGAAGGTCGGCACCATGGATTGTTTCTGCGTCGGCGAGCCCTGGAACGAGCAGCTCGTCAACCAGAACATCGGCTACACCGCGCTGACCACCGGCGAGCTCTGGGCGCGTCACCCCGAAAAGATCCTCGGCATGCGCGCCGATTTCGTCGACGCCAACCCGAAGGCGACCCAGGCCATCCTGATGGCGGTGATGGAGGCCCAGCAATGGGCCGACAAGCGCGAGAACCGCCAGGAACTCTCCGAGATCGTCGGCCGGCGGCAATGGTTCAACGTGCCGGTCAACGACATCAACAAGCGCCTGCTCGGCGACATCAACTACGGCAATGGCCGCGAGGCGAAGGGCACCACGCTGCAGATGAAGTTCTGGGGCGAAGGCGGATCGAGCTCCTATCCCTGGAAGTCGCTCGACAGCTGGTTCGTCACCGAGAACATCCGCTGGGGCAAGTTCGACCCGAGCATGGACATCAAGGCGCTGGTCGACCGGACGAACCGCGCCGATCTCTGGCGCGAGGCGGCCAAGACGCTCGGCATCGCCGGCGCGCCGACCGGCGATTCCCGCGGCGTCGAACGCTTCTTCGACGGGATGAGCTTCGATCCCGCCGCCCCGCTGGATTATCTCAAGGCCCTCAAGATCAAGCGCGTGGCCTGAGGCGATGGCCGAGCCGCTGATCATCATCGGCAAGGGCATGGCCGCGACGCGGCTGGTCGAGGAGCTCGGCCAGCGCGCGCTCGGGCGGCACGCCATCGCCGTGATCGGGGCGGAGCGACGGCCGGCCTATAATCGCGTGCTGCTGTCGCCGCTGCTGGCCGGGGAGATCGATGAGGCCGATCTCGCGCTCAAGCCGGCCGGCTGGTGGCGCGAGCGCGGCGTCTCGACCTTGTATGGCCGCGCCGTGCTGTCGATCGACCGCGCCGCCCGCACGGTCGCCCTCGCCGACGGCCTCGTGCTGCCCTATGGCAAGCTCGTGCTGGCCACGGGCTCGCAGCCGGTGCGCCCGCCTCTGCCCGGCGGCACGCTTCCGGGCGTGGCGACCTTCCGCGACATCGGCGATGTCGAGACCATGCGCCGCTATGCGGTGGAGGGACGCCGCATCGTCGTGATCGGCGGCGGGCTGCTCGGGATCGAGGCCGCCTATGGACTCGCCCGGGCCGGCGGGCGGGTGACGCTGCTGCATCTCGTCGACCGGCTGATGGAGAGGCAGCTCGATGCGGAAGGCGCGGCGCTGCTCGCCTCCGCCATCGCCGCCCGCGGCATCACCCTGCGCCTTTGCGCCAGCACGGCTGGCTTCATTGGCGGCGACAGGCTCGAGGCCGTGGCGCTGCAGGATGGCACCGTCATCCCGGCCGATCTCGCCGTGCTCGCCATCGGCGTGAAGCCGAATGTCGATCTCGCAAGAGCGGCGGGCCTCGCCGTCAATCGCGGCGTCGTCGTCGATGACGGGCTGGCGAGCGACGACGGGGCGATCTTCGCCATCGGCGAATGCGCCGAGCATCGCGGCCAGGTCTATGGGCTGGTCGAGCCGGCCTATGAGCAGGCGCGCGTGCTGGCGCAGCGGCTGGCCGGGCAGGCGGCGAGCTATCAGGGCTCGCTCCTGGCGACCAATCTCAAGGTCAGCGGCGTCGGCGTCTTCTCGGCCGGCGAAACCGAGGCCGGCGACGGCGCCGAGACGCTGGTGCTGCGCGACCGGGCGGCCGGCATCTACCGAAAATTCGTGATGCGCGAGGGGCGGCTCGCGGGCTGCATCCTGGTCGGCGATACCCAGGGCGCGCTGTTCTATCTCGGGCTGATCCGCTCGGGCCAGGACATCTCCGCGATCCGTAGCGATCTGCCCTTCGGCGAAGCCTATTGCCTGGGACGGGCGGCCTGAGATGGACGGCACCACCCCGCTCCCCCGGTCCAGCTCCGCACAGATCCCCGCGCCCACGGCGGCGACGCGCACCACCTGCCCCTATTGCGGCGTCGGCTGCGGGATCCTCGCCAGCCCGGACGGCAGCGGCGGCGCCGCCATCGCGGGAGATCCCGCGCATCCCGCCAATCACGGCCGCCTCTGCTCCAAGGGCTCGGCGCTGGGCGAGACGCTGGGGCTGGGATCGCGTGTGCTGCATCCGCTGCAGCTGACGCCGCAGGGCGATTACCGGCGCATCGGCTGGGAGACGGCGCTCGATCTGGTCGCGGACGGCCTGCGCGCGGTCATCGCCCGCAGCGGCCCGGAAGCCGTGGCCTTCTACCTCTCGGGACAGCTCCTGACCGAGGATTATTACGTCGCCAACAAGCTGATGAAGGGTTTCATCGGCTCGCCGCATGTCGATACGAATTCGCGGCTCTGCATGTCCTCGACCGTGGCGGGCCATCGGCGGGTATTCGGCTCCGACACGGTGCCGGGCAGCTACGAGGATTTCGACTGCGCCGATCTGATCGTCCTCGTCGGATCCAATACGGCCTGGTGCCACCCGGTCCTGTTCCGCCGCATCCAGCAGAACCGGTCGCAGCGCGGCGCCCGCGTCGTCGTCATCGATCCGCGCGCCACCGCGACCGCCGAAGACGCCGACCAGGTGCTGGCGATCCGGCCGGGCTCTGATGCCGTGCTGTTCGCGGGGCTTCTGGTGCATCTCGCCGACCAGGGCCTGACCGATGAAACCTATCTCGCCCGGCACGTCTCCGGCTATCGCGAGGCGCTCGCCGATGCCCGCGCTCTGGCGCCCGGCATCGCCGGCGTCGCTGCCCGGACCGGGCTGAGCGCGGATCAGGTCGCGGCCTTCTACGCGCTATGGGGCGCGACGCAGGCGGTGGTCACCGCCTGGAGTCAGGGCGTCAACCAATCGGCGCAGGGCACCGACAAGGTCGCCGCGATCCTGCATTGCCATCTCGCCAGCGGCCGGATCGGCCGGCCCGGCATGGGACCGTTCTCGCTGACGGGCCAGCCCAATGCCATGGGCGGGCGCGAGGTCGGCGGCCTCGCCAACATGCTCGCGGCCCATATGGGCTATGGACCCGCCGAGATCGCCCGGGTCGCGCGCTTCTGGCAGGCGCCGAACATGGCGCGGGCCGAGGGGCTGAAGGCCGTCGCGATGATGGAGGCGGTGGCCGAGCGCCGCCTCGCGGCCTTGTGGGTGATGGCGACCAACCCGGCGCTGTCGCTGCCGCAGGCCGACCGCGTCCGGGCCGCGCTCGGCCAGCTCGACCTGTTCATCGTCTCCGAGAACGTGCTCTCCAACGACACGATCGCCGCGCGGCCGCATCTCATCCTGCCGGCCGCCGCCTGGGGAGAGAAGGACGGCACCGTCACCAATTCCGAACGCCGCATCTCGCGCCAGCGCGCCTTCCTCGAACTGCCGGGCGAGGTGCGGCCGGATTGGTGGATCATCTGCGAGGTCGCCAGGCGCCTCGGCTTCGGCGCCGCCTTCAGCTATGACGGGCCCTGGCAGATCTATGCCGAGCACGCCGCGCTCTCCGCCTTCGAGAATGACGGTTCGCGCGATTTCGACATCGGCGCCCATGCCGGCCTGTCGGCTTCCGATTACGACGCGCTGGACCCCGTGCAATGGCCGATGCCGGCCGGCCGGCCCAAAGGCACGCCGCGCCTCTTCGCCGAGGGCGGCTTCTTCACCGCCGACGGGCGCGCGACGATGGTCGCGCTCGCGGTGCCGGCGCTGGCCACTCCCGCGAGCCCCGTCCGGCCGCTGCTCCTGAACACCGGCCGCATCCGCGACCAATGGCACAGCATGACGCGCACAGGCCTCAGCCCGCGCCTCGCCACGCATATCGTCGAGCCCACCGTCCAGGTGAACCCGGAGGACGCCGCCCTTTTCCAGCTGGCGGAGGGCGGTTTCGCCCGGATCGAGACCGATCTCGGCGCTGTGGTGCTCAAGGTCACGCTCGATCCCGGCATCCCCCGCGGCTCGCTCTTCGCGCCGATCCACTGGTCCGGCGAGACGGCTTCCCATGCCCGCATCGGCGCAGCGGTCCAGCCGGTCTGCGATCCGTTTTCCGGCCAGCCCGAGATGAAGGCGACGCCCGCCTCGATCGGCCCCGTGGCGTATCCGTTCCAGGGTGTCGTGCTGTCGCGCCAGGGCTTCGCTTTGCCCGCGGAGAGCTGGTGGGCGAAGCTCGCCATCGAGGGCGGCGAGGCCAAGCTCTTCGCCACCGCCGCGGGCCCCGCCGCGATGATGGCGGCGGTCCGCGCCGTCTTCGGCGAGGACGGGCTGAGCGAGATGGTCGACGAGCGGAGCGGAGTCTATCGCTGCGCCGTGCTGCGCGAGGGCCGGCTGCTCGCGGCATTGTTCATGGCGCCGCAGGGCCAGGCCCCGCTCTGGGACACGCTCCGCGAGGTCTTCGCCTCGGACGCGGCCCTGCCGGAGAACCGGCTGGCCCTGCTCGCCGGACGCCGGCTCGACGGCGCGGTCGATCCCGGGCCGACGATCTGCGCCTGTTTCGGCATCGGGCTGACGGCGATCCGGGCCGCCTTCGCGAGCGGCGCGGCGACGGCCGAGGATATCGGCCGGCAGCTCCGCGCCGGCACCAATTGCGGCTCCTGCCTGCCCGAGATCCGCCGGATCGGCACGCAGAGCCGGGAGACGGCGGCAGCATGACCGGCGCTCCGACCCCTTCCAGCCAAGGCTCCAACCAGAGGAGGACCCGATGGGTCACGCTGCCCTGAAGGACGCGCCCGCGGGCGCTGCCATCGTCGCGCTGCCGGGAGCCAAGCCCCCCGGCGTGGTTCCGCTGCCCCCGCCCGCCGGCAGGAGCCGGACGCGGCGTCTGCTGCCCTGGCTCGGGACGGTGCTGGTCAATGTGCTGCCGCCGCTGGTGACGGTGGCGCTGATCGCCCTGTTCTGGCAGATCGCCGCATCGGGCCCGCAATCCTCGCTGCCGCCGCCGACCAAGATCTGGGAGGAGGCGAGGGATCTGATCGTCGAGCCGTTCTACTGGGTCGGCTCCCAGGATATCGGGCTTGGCTGGCGCATCCTGGTGTCGCTGCAGCGCGTCGCCATCGGCTTCAGCCTGGCCGCCATCGTCGGTGTCCTGCTCGGCTCGCTCGTCGGCCAGTCGGTCTGGGCGATGCGCGGGCTGGATCCTGTGTTCCAGGTGCTGCGCACCGTGCCGCCTCTGGCCTGGCTGCCGCTCTCGCTCGCCGCCTTCCGCGACAGCCAGCCCTCGGCGATCTTCGTGATCTTCATCACCGCGATCTGGCCGGTGATCATCAACACCGCCGTGGGAATCCGCAACATCCCGCAGGATTACCGCAATGTCGCGCGGGTCCTGCGGCTGAACCAGCTCGAATTCTTCGTCAGGATCATGGTGCCTTCGGCCGCACCCTACATCTTCACCGGGCTGCGGATCGGCGTCGGCCTGTCCTGGCTCGCCATCGTCGCCGCCGAGATGCTGACCGGCGGCGTCGGCATCGGCTTCTTCATCTGGGATGCGTGGAACTCCTCGCGCCTCTCCGACATCATCGTCGCCCTCATCTACATCGGCATCGTCGGCTTCGCGCTCGACCGGCTGGTCGCGCTGGTCGGCAGCATCGTCACCCGCGGCACCCTGACCCATTGAGGAGGCGAGCATGAGCTATCTCAAGATCGACCATGTCGACAAAAGCTTCCAGCGCGGCGCGCAGACGACCGCCGTGCTCGACGATATCTGCCTCGAGATCGGCCAGGGCGAATTCGTCTCGGTGATCGGCCATTCCGGCTGCGGCAAGTCGACCCTGCTCAACATCGTCGCCGGGCTGACGCCGATCTCCGCCGGCGCCGTGCTGCTGGAAGGCCGGGAGGTGCGCGACCCCGGCCCTGACCGTGCCGTGGTCTTCCAGAACCATTCGCTGCTGCCCTGGCTGACGGTCTACGACAATGTCGCCCTCGCGGTGAACAAGGTCTTCGCCGGGCAGAAGACCCGGTCCGAGCGGCATGATTGGGTCATGCACAATCTCGATCTCGTCCAGATGGCTCATGCCCGGGACAGGCGCCCGGCCGAGATCTCGGGCGGCATGAAGCAGCGCGTCGGCATCGCGCGAGGTCTGGCGATGAAACCCAAGATCCTGCTGCTCGACGAGCCTTTCGGCGCGCTCGACGCGCTCACCCGCGCCCATCTCCAGGATTCGGTGATGCAGATCCACGCCGCGCTCGGCAACACCATGATCATGATCACCCATGACGTCGACGAGGCGGTGCTGCTCTCGGACCGTATCGTGATGATGACCAACGGGCCCTCGGCCCGCATCGGCGAGGTGCTCGACATCCGGCTGGAGCGGCCGCGCCGGCGGCTCGAGCTGGTCTCGGACCGGACCTACATCGCGGCCCGCGAGGCGGTGCTGAAATTCCTCTACGAGCGTCACCGCTTCGTCGAGGCGGCGTGACGGCCGCGGCATCCGGCAGGGAACGGATCCCGGCCCCATCCCCGCGACGGGATGCGCGCCGCTGAAGGACAATGGCATGAGCGACGATTTCACCCCCGACCAGAAGCGCTATCTCGAAGGCTTCATGAGCGGCATGCAATCGGCCCGCACCGCGCGCGGGCTGGGGCCGCTGGGCGGTACGCCCGGCGCCGGCACCGGGCAGCCCGTGCCGGCGGGGCCGGACAAGGAGCATCTGGAGGCGCAGGCCAGGACCGTCGCGGCCGGCGGCAAGCTCGCGGATCAGGAGAAATGGAAGGCGGCCGAGCATCCTTTCGACGCCTATGCCCGCTTCAAGGACCAGGCCCGGGCCGGGCTCTACCCCAAGCCCGAGGATAATTTCCGCTGGCGCTATCACGGACTGTTCTACGTCGCCCCGGCGCAGAACAGCTATATGTGCCGGCTGCGCATCCCGAACGGCATCCTGACATCCTGGCAGTTTTCCGGCCTCGCCGATCTCACCGAGGCCCTGTGCGGGCCCTATGCCCATGTCACCACCCGCGCCAATCTCCAGGTGCGGGAGATCCCGGCGGAGAATGCGGCGGCGCTGCTCGAGGGTCTGGCCGATCTCGGCCTGACCGCGAAAGGCTCCGGCGCCGACAACATCCGCAACGTCACGGGCTCGGCCACGGCCGGGATCGACCCGCTGGAACTGCTGGATACCCGGCCCCATGCGAGGGCCTGGCACCACCACATCCTCAACGACCGCTCGCTCTACGGGCTGCCGCGCAAGTTCAACGTCGCTTTCGACGGCGCCGGCTCGATCGCGACGCTGGAGGATACCAATGATATCGGCTTCCAGGCGATCGAGGTGATGGAGGGCGCCTTGTGCGAGGGACGGCCGGTCGCGCCGGGGATCTGGTACCGCCTCGCGCTCGGCGGCATCACCGGCCACAAGGACCTCGCCCGCGACACCGGGGTGATCGTCGCGCCGGACGACGCCGTCACTGTGGCGGATGCGATCGTCCGCGTCTTCATCGCCCATGGCAACCGCGGCGATCGCGCCCGGTCGCGGCTGAAATATCTGCTCGATTCCTGGGGTTTCGAGCGGTTCCTCGCCGCCGTCGAGGAGCGGCTCGGCCGCAGGCTGGTCAGGATCGAGGCCGCCTCCGTCGGGCCGCGCCCCGTCTATGACCGGCTCGGCCATATCGGCGTGCATGCCCAGGCCCAGCCCGGCCTCAACTGGATCGGCGTGGCGCTGCCGGTCGGCAGGCTCAGCGTCGCGCAGATGCGTGTTCTCGCCGCCATCGCGCAGCAGGCGGGCGACGGCGATATCCGCCTCACCGTCTGGCAGAACCTGCTGATCTCCGGCGTGCCGGACGAGAAAATCGAGGATGTGCTCGCCCATCTCCAGGCGATCGGCCTGTCGGCGCAGAGTTCCATGCTGCGGGCCGGGCTGATCGCCTGCACCGGCGCGACCGGCTGCAAATTCGCCGGCGCCTACACCAAGGAGGATGCGCTGGCGATCGCCGCCCATTGCGAGGCGCGGCTGACGCTGGACAGCCCCGTCAACATTCATCTGACCGGCTGCCATAATTCCTGCGCCCAGCATTATATCGGCGATCTCGGGCTGATCGGCGCCAAGATTCCGGTCGGCGAGGAGGGCGACACGGTCCCCGGCTACCATGTCTTCGTCGGCGGCGGCTTCGGCGTCGATGGCGGGATCGGGCGGGAGCTCTGCAGCGATGTGAAGGCGCAGGACGCCCCGGCTCTGGTCGAATCGATCCTGCGGAGCTGGCTGGCGCATCGGCTCACCCCGGAGGAGAGCTTCGTCGCCTTCGCCCGCCGCCACGAGATCACGGCGCTGCAGCGGATGATCGCCGAGATCGGAGAGGCGGCATGACGCTCCAGACCCCCTCTCCCATCGTCCAGGTGCTGCCGGAGACCGCGCCCTTCAGCGAGGAACAGCGCTCCTGGCTGAACGGCTTCTTCGCCGGGCTGCTGGCGCTCGACAATGCCGGCCTGACGGCTCTCTCCCCGGCCGAGAACGCCGCGGTGATGGCGCAGGCCGAGGATGGCGCGCCCTGGCACGACCCGTCGCTGGCGCTGCCGGAGCGGATGCAGCTCGCCGAAGGCAAGCCTTTGCCGCGCCGGCTCTTCGCCGCGATGGCGCAGCAGGATTGCGGCCAATGCGGCTATGTCTGCGAAAGCTATTCCGCCGCCATCGCCGAGGGTACGGAGACAAGGCTCAATCTCTGCGCGCCCGGCGGCAAGGAGACGCTGCGGATGCTCAGGACGCTGGTCGAGGAGACCGGCGCCGCCCCCGCCACCGTATCCGCGCAGCCTTCGCCGCCTCCGGCGGCCGGCGCACCCGGCCGCTGCCGCGAACAGCCGGTGCCGGCCCGTTTCCTCTCCCGCCGCCGGCTGAACGGGGAGGGCTCGCAGAAGGAGACCTGGCATGTCGAGTTCGATCTCAGCCGGAGCGGGCTCGATTACGTCGTCGGCGACGCCTTCGGAATCCTGCCCCAAAACGATCCGCGCCTGGTCGATGCGGTGATCGCCCTGCTCGGTGCCCGGCCCGATGCCGAGATCGGCGGCGGCACCTTGCGCCAGGCGCTGCTCGCTGACCGCGCGCTCGGGCCGGCGCCTGACGCGCTGTTCCAGCTGATCTCCTATGTCACCGGCGGCGCGCTGCGCGAGAAGGCCCGCCGCCTCGCCGCGGGCGAGGATCCCGATGGCGATCTCGACCGGCTCGACGTGCTCGGAGCGCTGCATAAATTCGGCCTGGCCCGGCTCTCGCCGGAGGCCTTCGTCGAGGCGCTGGATCCGCTGCAGCCCCGGCTCTACTCGATCTCCTCCTCCCATATCGCCACCCCCGGGCGCGTCTCGCTGACGGTCGACGCCGTGCGCTACCAGATCGGCACGCGACCGCGCTGGGGCGTCGCCTCGACCTATCTCGCCGCGCGGGTGGCGCCCGGCGACGCGGTGCCGGTCTATGTGCAGAGGGCCCATGGCTTCGGCCTCCCGGCCGATCCCGCCACGCCGATCATCATGTGCGGTCCCGGCACCGGGATCGCGCCCTTCCGCGCCTTCCTGCACGATCGCCGCGCCACCGGCGCACCGGGCCGCAACTGGCTGTTCTTCGGCCATCAGCGCCGCAGCAGCGACTTCTTCTACGAGGACGAGCTGACCGCGATGAAGGAGGAGGGGCTGCTGACGAACCTGACCTTGGCCTGGTCGCGCGATGGCGACGAGAAGATCTATGTCCAGGATCGCATGCGCGAGCGCGGCGCCGAGCTCTTCGCCTGGCTGGAGCAGGGCGCGCATTTCTATGTCTGCGGCGATGCCAGGCGCATGGCCAAGGATGTCGAGCTGGCGCTGGTCGACGTCGTCGCCGCCCATGGCGGCCGCACCGCCGATGCGGCGCAGGCCTATCTCGCGCAGCTCAAGAAATCCGGCCGCTACCAGGCGGACGTCTATTGAGCCCCGAAAGACCGGTCGCCGCGGCCCCTATCCTCAGCGTGCGACGATCTCGACCCTGCGGTTCTTGCTGCGCCCGGCCTCGTCGGCATTGCTGGCGACCGGCGCCAGCATCCCCACCCCCATCCCGGTCAGGCGCGCGGCGGGAATGCCATGGCCCTTCTGCAGCGTCTCGGCTACCGCCGCCGCACGGCGCCGCGACAGATCGAGATTGTAATCCTGGCTGCCCTGGTTGTCGGTATGGCCGACCACGTAGAAGGACCCCGGTCCGGCCTTGAGAAAGGCCGCGATCTGCTCGATCTGCGGCCGGGATTCCGGCTTGATCGTCGCCTTGTCGGTGTCGAACTGCACGCCATAGAGCACGGCCCGCCCCTGGGCCGCGATGTCGCCGGCCATCTTGCGGGCATCGACGAGCTCCATCCGCTGCTCGCGCGGCTTGTCCTCGACGACCGTCACCACGGCGAAGGTGCGCCCGTCGAAATTCTTGCAGTCGCGCGCCGCCTTCACCTCCGCGGCAAAGATCGCGACATGGGCGCCATCGGCCTTGATCAGCTGGTAGCGCTGGCCGGCATTGCTGGCGGTGAGCACGCACCAGCCGGCGGAATAGAGCGCTTTCGGCAGCTGGTCGCGCGGGAAGACGTGATGGATCAGCCCCTGTTCGCCGCCGCCTGAATCGACCGCGCGGCCGAGGCTGCCGCCACAGGCCTGTTCGCGGCACTGGAACAGCGTCTGCCCATTGCGCGCCTGCAGCTCCTGCTCATAGCCGGAGGTCACCTCGAGCGGGCTGCGCCCGGCCGGCAGCAGATAGACGAAACGCGTCCGCCGGCCCTGCAAGGTCGTCAGCGCTTCCGGCGTCCGCAGCAGATTATTGGAGACCGGATCCCGCCCCTCCCGCGGCTTCAGCGGCCCGGCGACGAGATCGGCCTCGTCGAAGGCCGATTGCGCATAGTCCAGGATGATCGCGCCGGCATAGCGCTTGAGCCATGGCAGGTCGCTGCCGGCGACATCCTTCGGCGGGATTGCCGTATCGGCCAGCACGGCGGAATGCGCGAAGAGGGCGAGCAGAAACACGACCAGGCCGGCACGCATGCGATCTCTCCTGTTCAGATCGAACCGGATGATACAACCCAGCCTTGTTCTGTCGAGTGCTGAAGCAGTTGCTTGCGAGTGTTTGGTCCTGCCTTCAGTCCGGCCGATGGACTTGCTACGGCGGGCGCGGGAGCGGCAACAGCTCGCGGGCGGCGCCTGACGATGCGCGAGATTTTGAATGCGATGGTGTGGGTCCGATCGATCTATTCAGCCGGCTTTCTCACGAGCATCGACAGAAGATTCGCCGGGTCCGGCGCTTAGACTTGAATAATTACAAATCGAAGTGAATTGACCGAGCACTAAGCTATGTCAAGTTTCTGGCGCTCATCGCTCACATGACGAAAAACGGACCCGTTGACAGGCTCCCACCATCCGGCTTCACTCGTTGTGACGTTTGGTCATTGACAGGGACAGCCATGTATACGACGACCGCTCGCCTTCCCTTGCCACAGGCCGAGGCCGAAGCCGTGGTGGCGTCGCTCTGCGCCCATCTGGCCCATCATGACGCTGCGATCACGCCGCTGGGCGAGGGCCGCACCGAGATCCAGCATGACGACAGCCGGGCTCTGGTCACGATCGACGCCGGCATGCTCACCTTCCATGTCGAGGTGCCGGGCCTCGAACAGCTCCAGCAGGTGAAGGCGGGGATCGTCATCCATCTCTCGGAATATGCCCCGCCGGGGGCGCTGCAGGCGCTGAGCTGGGAGGGCGATGGGCTGGACGCGATGCCCATGCCGGAGTTTCGCCTGCTCACCGTTCTAGAGAGCCGGGACGTCACCCCGCATATGCGCCGCCTCACCTTCAGCGGCGAGAATCTCGCGCCCTTCGCCTCGCCCGATTCCCTGCATGTCAGCCTGTTCATCCCGCCGGCCGGGGCGGGCGAGGTGGCCTGGCCGCAGATCGAGGGCGGGTTGCTGCAGCTGCCGCGGACGGGACAGCGTCCGGTGGTCCGCAAATACACGATCCGCGCGATCGACCCCGTCGACGGCACGCTCGCCATCGATTTCGTGCTGCACGCGCAGGCCGGCCCAGCCTCCGCCTTCGCCGCCGGCGCGACGCCTGGACAGGTGATCGGCATGGCCGGCCTGAACGGCGGCGGGCTGAAGGCGGCGGGGCGCTATCTGTTCTTCTGCGACGAGACCGGCCTGCCGGCCCTGGCGCGCATGCTGGAGACCCTGCCCGAGGATGCGACCGGCGAGGCCTTCGTCGAGGTCGCCGATGCCGGCGAGAGCCAGCCGCTTCTCGCCCCATCCGGCCTGCCGGTTCACTGGTTGTATCGCGACGGCGCCGCGCCGGGATCGACGACGCTGCTGCAGGAGGCGTTCGCGGGACTGGACTGGCCGGCCGAAGCGCCCCGCACCTATCTCTGGGTAGCGACGGAATATGCGGCCTTCCGGGAGCTGCGCAAGGCGGCGCGGCAGCGCATGCGGCCCGACAAGGACGAGCATCTGATCGTCAGCTTCTGGCGCGCCGGGCTGGACGAGGACCAGCTCGCGGCGCAAGCGCCGGCCGAGACCGGCGACTGACGGGGCGTAGAACTGACGGCCGGATCGGTTAGCCGCCCGGTGCTTTAGGGCTGGCGCGACCCGCCTCGCGCCTCGGCTGAAGGCGCCCCGTGGCGCCCTCGCGCGGATCCCGGCATCGTGCTGGCCCAACGCAAAAACCCCGCCGCTTTGTGCGACGGGGTATTTGGTCTGTTTGGTTGCGGGGGCCAGATTTGAACTGACGACCTTCAGGTTATGAGCCTGACGAGCTACC
>NZ_LMRT01000010.1:0-183 GCF_001426225.1 Allobosea sp. Leaf344
GCCAATGGGCTGTCCTCGGTCGCGATCGAGCTCGACGAGACGGTCGGTGTCGATCGCTACAACGGCGGCGAAACCGAGATCGGCGGCAACGCCAATAGCGACGACGCTGCCCCGGCACTCGCGCAGGTCATCACCACGCTTCCGGACCAGGGCCTGGCCTCCCTGTTCACGGTGGGCGGGGAT
>NZ_LMRT01000010.1:290-414 GCF_001426225.1 Allobosea sp. Leaf344
CCTGTCTGCGACCAATGGCGGCGCGATCTCGCTGTTCCTGAACGCAGCGGGTGCCATCGAAGGCCGCGACACCGCCAACAACGTCGTCTTCACCATCGCCATCGTCGGCGGGCAGCTGCAGACG
>NZ_LMRT01000010.1:551-795 GCF_001426225.1 Allobosea sp. Leaf344
CCGCTACAACAGCGGTGAGACCGAGATCGGCGGCAACGCCAATGGCGACGACGCTGCCCCGGCACTCGCGCAGGTCACCACCACGCTTCCGGACCAGGGCCTGGCCTCCTTGTTCACGGTGGGCGGGGATGTCGGTTCCGACTTCGGCGGTGGCCAGACCGGCGCGCTGAGCTTCGTCGGGTTCCCGGCCGGCGGCGGCGGCGTCCTCACCACGCTGTCTGCGACCAATGGCGGCGCGATCTCG
>NZ_LMRT01000010.1:950-1059 GCF_001426225.1 Allobosea sp. Leaf344
GCTGGCGCAGGTCACCACCACGCTTCCCGACCAGGGCCTTGCCTCGCTGTTCACGGTGGGCGGGGATGTCGGTTCCGACTTCGGCGGCGGCCAGACCGGCGCTCTGAGC
>NZ_LMRT01000010.1:1202-1317 GCF_001426225.1 Allobosea sp. Leaf344
CTTCGAGGCGATCCGCCATAGCGACGCCAATCTCTTCGACGACTCCACGACTCTGGCTCTGGCCAATGGCGCCGCGCCGATCCAGCTGCAATATGCGGTGACCCGCACCGATGGC
>NZ_LMRT01000011.1:0-181 GCF_001426225.1 Allobosea sp. Leaf344
CATCTCGGCGCTGATCTCCTCCTCCAACAGCGAGGTCGGCGAGGGGGTGAAGCTGGTGCGCCAAGCCGGGGAATCGCTGGAGCGGATCCTGGCGGCCTCGCAGAAGGTGGCAGCGACGATCGCCGACATCTCCGCGGCGGCGGGCGAGCAGGCCAACGGCATCGACGAGATGAGCCAGGCG
>NZ_LMRT01000011.1:286-457 GCF_001426225.1 Allobosea sp. Leaf344
ACTCAGGCTCAGGTCCAGGCTCCCGCGCGGGCTCCGGCAGCGGCGCGGGCACCGGCCCAGCCGGCCCGCCGCCCGGCCTCGGAGCCCGAGCGCCTGCGCGCCATGGCGGAGACCGCCTTCACCCCGGCCAAGAAAGTCGCCAACAGCCGCGGCGGCGACGCCGGCTGGGAA
>NZ_LMRT01000011.1:480-45297 GCF_001426225.1 Allobosea sp. Leaf344
AAGCCCGGCGGGGCGGGTGTTATCGCCCTCCCGCCGAACGGCGACAGGGTCCACAGGATCCCGCGGCCCGCCCGATCGCGCTGCGGGATCGCCGCGCTGGCTTTCCCTGGGATTTCGTGTATATCCCCCGCAACCGGCCTTCGTGCCGGCCGCGCATCCTCTCCATGATGAGGGGCCGGCGCCTCCCGGACCTTGCTGGACGACATCCCGGCCTGGCCTGCCAGATCAACCCCATCACGAGGATAACCCGATGTCGATCACTGCCGAGCGCAAGACCGCGCTCATGAGCGAATACGCCACCAAGCCGAACGATACCGGCTCGCCGGAAGTCCAGGTCGCGATCCTGACCGAGCGCATCAACAACCTGACCGGCCACTTCAAGTCCCATGTCAAGGACAACCATTCCCGCCGCGGCCTGCTCAAGATGGTGTCGCAGCGCCGTTCGCTGCTCGACTATCTCAAGAGCAAGAGCGAGCCGCGCTACCGCACGCTGATCGAGAAGCTCGGCATCCGCCGCTGATCGCCGCGCCAGTCCCCGTCCGCCCGGTGCGACCCTCGCTCCGGGCGGATGCCTTTCAGGTCCATGCCGCAATGGGGCGGCACGCCTGACACTCCGAAGGCGGGGGCCGCATGGGGCGGCTACCCGCAGGATCCACCGGCCGTCCCCGACGTCCATGGCAGGATCGCAAAGCGCTCGCCCGACCGGCCGGAGCGCTTCGCCGTCTTGCTCATGGGCCGGAGCCGACCGGTGGGTCGCATCCGATCCGAAAGACAGATCCATGTTCGATGTACAGACCGAAGAACTGATGTGGGGCGGGCGCAAGCTCGTGCTCGAAACCGGCAAGATCGCCCGCCAGGCCGACGGCGCCGTGCTCGCCACCTATGGCGAGACCGTCGTGCTCGCGACCATCGTCTCGGCCAAGGAGCCGAAGCCGGGCTTCGACTTCTTCCCGCTGACCGTGAACTACCAGGAGAAGACCTTCGCGGCCGGCCGGATCCCCGGCGGCTATTTCAAGCGCGAGGGACGCCCTTCCGAGAAGGAGACCCTGGTCTCCCGCCTGATCGACCGGCCGATCCGCCCGCTCTTCGCCGAAGGCTACAAGAACGACACGCAGGTCGTCGTCACCGTCCTGCAGCATGATCTCGAGAACGATCCCGACATCGTCGCCATGGTCGCCGCCTCCGCCGCGCTGACCCTGTCGGGCGTGCCCTTCATGGGCCCGGTCGGCGCCGCCCGCGTCGGCTATTTCGACGGCGCCTACAAGCTCAACCCGCTGGTCGACGAGATCAAGGAATCGCAGCTCGACCTCGTCGTCGCCGGCACCCAGGACGCGGTGCTGATGGTGGAGTCCGAGGCGAAGGAGCTGCCCGAGGACGTGATGCTCGGCGCGGTGATGTTCGGCCACAAGCATTTCCAGCCGGTGATCGACGCGATCATCCGCCTGGCCGAGAAGGCCGCCAAGGAGCCGCGCGACTATGTGCCGGCCGATCATGGCGTCGTGCTCGATGCGGTGCTGAAGCTGGTCGACGCCGATCTGCGCGCCGCCTACAAGATCACCACCAAGGCCGAGCGCTACAAGGCGATCGACGCCGCCAAGGCCAAGGTCCAGGCGCTGGTCTCCGACACGCCGGACGGCAAGACGACCTTCACCAAGGAGCAGGTCTCCGGCCAGTTCAAGGAGGCGCAGGCCAAGGTCGTGCGCTGGACCATCCTGGACGACGGCACCCGCATCGACGGCCGCGACCTGAAGACCGTCCGCAAGATCGTCGCCGAGGCCGGGATCCTGCCCCGCACCCATGGTTCGGCGCTGTTCACCCGCGGCGAGACGCAGGCGCTGGTGGTCACCACGCTCGGCACCGGCGATGACGAGCAGTTCATCGATTCGCTGGAAGGCACCTACAAGGAAACCTTCCTGCTGCACTACAACTTCCCTCCCTATTCCGTCGGCGAGACCGGCCGGATGGGCTCGCCCGGCCGCCGCGAAATCGGCCATGGCAAGCTCGCCTGGCGCGCCATCCGGCCGATGCTGCCGGCCAAGTCGGAATTCCCCTACACGATCCGCGTCGTCTCGGAGATCACCGAGTCGAACGGCTCCTCCTCGATGGCCACCGTCTGCGGCACCTCGCTGGCGCTGATGGATGCCGGCGTGCCGCTGAAGGCGCCGGTCGCGGGCATCGCGATGGGTCTGATCCTGGAGGGCAAGCGCTTCGCCGTGCTGTCCGACATCCTCGGTGACGAGGACCATCTCGGCGACATGGACTTCAAGGTGGCCGGCACCGCGACCGGCATCACCTCGCTGCAGATGGACATCAAGATCGCCGGCATCACCGAGGAGATCATGAAGGTCGCCCTCGACCAGGCCAAGGGCGGGCGCGACCACATCCTCGGCGAGATGAGCAAGGCGCTCGCCACCTCGCGCGGCCAGCTCGGCGAATACGCCCCGCGCATCGAGACGATGAAGATCCCGGTCGACAAGATCCGCGAAGTCATCGGCTCCGGCGGCAAGGTCATCCGCGAAATCGTCGAGAAGACCGGCGCCAAGGTCAATATCGAGGATGACGGCACCATCAAGATCGCCTCCGCCGACGGCAAGTCGATCGAAGCCGCGATCAAGTGGATCAAGTCGATCGTCTCGGAAGCCGAGCCGGGCATGATCTATGACGGCACCGTGGTGAAGATCATGGAGTTCGGCGCCTTCGTGAACTTCTTCGGCGCCAAGGACGGGCTGGTCCATATCTCCGAGCTCGCCGCCAACCGCGTCCAGAAGGTCTCGGACGTCGTCAAGGAAGGCGACAAGGTCAAGGTCAAGTTCCTCGGCCAGGACGAGCGCGGCAAGATCCGCCTCTCGATGAAGGTCGTCGACCAGGAGACCGGCGAGGACCTCACCGAGAAGCTCAAGGCGCAGCGCGAGGCTGAGAAGTCCCGCGAGAAGAGCCAGGCCGAGTGAGGCGTCCGCGCCTCGTTTCGCGCTTCACGTGAAACATCACGCCCCGCAGCGATGCGGGGCGTTTTGCGTTTCCAGGCCGCGGGCCGCCGCCTCTGCGCCCAGATCCCGAGCGGCCGCCCGGCGCGGGCTTCCGATGCCGGAGCGCCGCCCGCGCCGCCCGAAACCCCTTCCGTCGGCGGTGCGAATCCGGCAGACTCCGCGCGATGCGGTTCTCCCTGTTCAAGCGCCAGCCGGATCCCGACCGGATCGACGTGCCCCATGCCGGCCAGAGCTTCGCCGTCAGCGTCAAACGTCGCGGCAGCGCCAAGCGGATGACCTTGCGCGTCTCGCAGGCCACGGGCGAGATCACCCTCACTCTGCCCGAGCGGGCGGATTTCGCCGCGGCGCGGCACTTCGCGGAGACGCATGGCGGCTGGATCGCGGCGCGCATGGCGAAGCGGCCGCAGAGCGTGCGCTTCGAGGCCGGCGCCAGCATCCCCTTGCGCGGCGTGCCGCATCGCATCGTGCATTGGTCGCGCGTGCGCGGGGTCACCCAGGCGACCACCGACGGCAATGGCGAGCCGATCCTGGCGGTGTCCGGCGACGCCGCGCATGTGCCGCGACGCGTGCTAGATTTCCTGCGCAAGGCGGCGCTGCGCGACATCGAGGCGGCGGTGGCGACGCATACGGCGGCGCTCGGCATTCCCGCGCGCAAGATCACCATCCGCGACACCACCAGCCGCTGGGGCTCATGCTCGGCCAAGGGCCATCTGAGCTTTTCCTGGCGGCTGATCCTGGCGCCGCCGCTGGTGCTGGATTATCTCGCGGCGCATGAGGTGGCGCATCTCAAGGAGATGAACCATTCGCACCGCTTCTGGGCGCTGACGCATCGGCTCTGCCCGCGCACCGAGGAGGCCGAAGCCTGGCTGAAGCGCCATGGCGCCGGGCTGCACGGCTATGGCTGACGCCACGGGCTTTCCAAGCCGGTAAGCCTCTGTCACCAAGGCGGCGAGGCTCTCCCGCCGCTCGCTTCGCTCACAGGGTCACGCTCATGAGACTTCGCCCGGATACGCTGGCGATGACCGCCGTGCTGGCGATGCTGACCGCGCTCGGCCCGCTCTCGACCGATTTCTACCTGCCCTCCCTGCCCGATATCGCGCGGGTGATGGGCAGCGACGTCGCCGGGGCGCAGGCGACGCTCTCGGCCTTCCTGTTCGGTTTCGCCGGAGGGCAGATCCTGTGGGGACCGCTCTCCGACCGGCTGGGGCGGCGGCCGATCCTGCTGTTCGGCCTCGTGCTGTTCATCGCCGCCACGCTGGCCTGCGCCTTCGCGCCCTCGATCGGCTGGCTGACCGCCGCGCGCGCTGTGCAGGCGCTCGGCGCCTCGGGCCCGATCGTGCTCGGCCGGGCGATGGTCCGCGATCTCTATGAGGGGCCGCGGGCGGGGCGCGAACTGGCGCGGATGGGCATGATCATGGGGCTGGTGCCGGCGGTGGCGCCGGTGCTGGGCGGGGTGCTGCAGGATCTGTTCGGCTGGCGCTCGACCTTCTTCGCCACGCTGGTCTTCGCGGCGGCGCTGCTGCTGGTGATCCTGCTCGCCATGCCCGAAACCCTGAAGACCCGCGCGAGCCAGCCGCTCTCGCTGCTCTCGATCGTCAGGGGTTATGGTCAGCTGCTGCAGAACCGGGCCTTCCGGGTCTATGTCGCGCTGACCGCCCTGGCCTATGCCGGGCTGTTCGCCTTCATCTCCGGCTCCTCCTTCGTGCTGATCGGGCTCTACGGGCTCACGCCGCTGCGCTACGGCCTGTCCTTCGGCTTCGGCGTGCTGGGCTTCATCCTGGGCACGATCATCGCCCAGAGGCTGGTCGGACGGCGCGGCATGGATGGGGTGATCGGCATCGGCGTCGCCTGCCTGGCGGCGGGCGGGCTCCTGATGCTGCTATGCGTCGCCACCGGCCTCGGCGGCGCGCTGGGCGTGGTGCTGCCGATGGCGCTCTATGCCTGCGGGGTCGGGCTGACCATGCCGCAGGCCCAGGCCTCGGCGATGATGCCCTTCCCCCGCAGCGCGGGGGCGGCCTCGTCTTTCAACGGCCTCTGCCAGATGCTGCTGGCGGCCTGCGTCGGCCTGCTGGTCGGGCAGTCGCTGCGCGGCGCGGCGCTGCCGCTGCCGCTGGTGATGTCGGCGCTGGGCCTCGGCGCCTTCGCCCTCTTCCACGCCAGCGCCGGGTTGCGCGCCGGCCGCAGCTGAGGCGGCTCAGCCGCCGAACAGCTTCTGCAGCAGGTTCTTCTCCTGCGGCGCGGCCGGAGGAACCCAGGCCCGGTCGCTGTCGGCGGTCTGGGTTCGCGCCTGCGGCGCGACGCCGGCGACCGGCGCGCCGTCGTCGAAGATCGATTTCGGCCCGCTGCGCCAGAGCCCGCCGGGCAGCGGCGAGGGCTGCAGCCCATTATGCGCGGTCTGCATGAATTTGCCCCAGATCTGCGCCGGCAGGCCGCTGCCATAGACCCGCTTCATCGGGCTGTTGTCGTCATTGCCGAGCCAGACCGAGGTCACAAGCTTGCCGGTGAAGCCGACGAACCAGGCGTCGCGGAAATCCTGGGTGGTGCCGGATTTGCCGCCGGCCTCCCAGCCCTTGAGATTGACCTTGCTGCCGGTGCCGCTGGCCATCACCTCGTGGAACATCGCGTTCATCATCGCCAGCGTCTGCGGCTGCACCACCGCGCCGAAGCCATTGCCCTTGCGGGCGTAGACGACCTTGCCGGCCGAGGATTTCACCTCGCGGATGACGTAGGGCAGCACCGCCTGGCCACCATTGGCGAAGGTGGCATAGGCGGTGGTCAGCTCGACCGGCGTGACCTCCGAGGTGCCCAGCGCCAAAGAGGGATTGGCCTGGAGCGCGGAGGTGATGCCGAGGCGCTGGGCGGTGCGTACCACCTCGCGCGGGGTGACCTCCTGGTTCAGCCTCACCGCGATGGTGTTGAGCGAATGGGCGAAGGCGGTCTGCAGCGTCACCGGCCCGCGATAGGTGCGGGTGTTGTTCTCGGGCTGCCAGCCCTTGATCGAGACCGGGGCGTCGTCGCGGATCGTATCCGGGGTCAGCCCCTGCTCCAGCGCCGTGAGATAGACGAAGGGCTTGAAGGAGGAGCCGGGCTGGCGCTTGGCGGCGGTGGCGCGGTTGAACTGGCTCTTGGTGTAGTCACGCCCGCCGATCAGCGCCCTGAGCGCGCCATCCGGCGCCATCGCCACCACGGCGCCCTGGCTGACGCCCTGCTTGGCGCCCTGGGCGGCCAGCGCCTCGACCAGCGTCACCTCCGCGGCGGCCTGGAGCTTGGGGTCGATCGTGGTCAGGACCGTGACGTCGCCCTCGATCGCGCCGATGAAATCATCGAGCACATCCATGACGTAATCGGCGGCGTAATTCACCGAGCCCGCGCCGATTCTTTCGGCCGCCTCGGCCGGCGCGACCAGCGCCGTCTTGGCCGCGGTGGCCGAGATCAGCCCCTGATCCGCCATGGCGGCGATGACGAGCTGGGCCCGCTTTTCCGCGGCCTCCGGATTGCGGTTGGGCGCCAGACGCGACGGCGCCTGCACCAGCCCGGCGAGCATCGCCGCTTCGGCGATGGTGACCGAGCGCGCGGATTTGTTGAAATAGCGCTGCGCGGCGGCTTCCACGCCATAGGCGCCCGAGCCGAAATAGACGCGGTTGAGATAGAGCTCGAGGATCTGGTCCTTGGAATAGGTCCGCTCCAGCCAGAGGGCCAGGATCGCCTCCTGGATCTTGCGTGCGGCGGTGCGCTCCTGCGTCAAAAACAGGTTCTTGGCGAGCTGCTGGGTCAGGGTCGAGCCGCCCTGAAGGCCGCCCCGGCCGCGCAGATTGGTGGCGACGGCGCGGGTCAGGCCGATCGGATCGATGCCGAAATGCTCGTAGAAGCGCTTGTCCTCGATCGCGACGAAGGCTTTCGGCAAATAGGGCGGCACTTCGCCGATGGTGATGGTGCGCCCGCCGGTTTCGCCGCGATTGGCCAGCAAGGTGCCGTCCGCCGCCAGGATCGCGATGTTGGGCGGGCGTTTCGGGACAGTCAGCTGGTTGATCGGCGGCAGCTGCGCGGCATGATAGGCGACGAGCCCGCCGAGGCCGATGGCGCACCACAGGCCCAGCACCAGCGTCCAGTAGAACAGCCGGCCGACGATCGAGCCGCCACGCCGGCGGCCACGGGACTTCGCGCGCCTGTCGCGCCGCGGCGGCTCCCGCTCCTGCGTAATGCGCCCGGAGCGGCCGGACGCGCCGCGCGTCGGGCGATCATCGGCGGAGAGGCGGAAATCGCCATCGTCGCCGCGGTCGCCACGACCGTGCCCGAAAGACGGCTCGCGCCGCTCCCCGCGTCTCGTCCGATCGTTCATCCTGTCCCGTTCGGCCTGGCCGGCCCGGCCTCGCGCAGGCTGCGCGACGCTTCCAGCGCCGACCCTCACACAGGAGCTAAACATGGCGGTTTTAAGGGGCGGTTAAGCTTGGCGGCGTCGCCGGACCCTTATCGCGCGGCGCGGAGTGGGTCGCGGGCCGGGGGCGGGACGGCCTCTGCGGGAGGGGCTCCCGGAAGGGTGATTTCGGCAGCCGCAAAAGTCTGCGCTTCAGCCCTGAAGCGATCGTTGACATGCAACAATGCGCCCCGCCGCGCGTTGGCTCCAAAATGGGAAAAGCCAAAGGCTTCATTGAGTTGACGAATGATAAAATCCGTCATACGCCCTGATGCCGCCCGCATTGCCCGATCATCAGCAAGGGTATCCTGTTGAGCCAGCCTGAGCGCGATACGCGACAAAGCATCATCGATACGGCCGAGCGGTTCTTTCGCGATATCGGCTATCAGAAGACGACCGTCGCCGATATCGCGCGGTCGCTGCGGATGAGTCCCGCCAATGTGTATCGCTTCTTCGACTCCAAGAAATCGATCAACGAGGCGGTTCTGGAGCGGTACAAGGGCGAGCAGGAAGAGGCGCTGGCGCAGATCACGGCAGGGCCCGGCACCGCCGGCGAGCGCCTGCGCAAGATGCTGCTGGCGATCCATCGCCTGAACGAGTCGCGCTTCGCCGACCAGCAGCGGATGCAGGAGATGGTCTGCGCCGCGATGGAGGAGAGCTGGGACGCCATTCTCGAGCACATCGCCAGGCTGGACGCGCTGGTGGCGGCGGTGGTGGCGGAAGGGGTCGCGAGCGGCGAATTCCGGCAGGTCGATCCGAAGGCCGCGACACGCTGCATCCAGACCGCGATGGTGCGCTTCCAGCACCCGCTGCTGATCAATCAATGCGCCAGGATCCCCGGGCCCACGGCCGAGGAGCTGATCGAATTCGTGCTCTCCGGCCTGCGCGCGCCGCAACAGGTCTGACGCCGGTCGACGGGCTTCGTTGACAAGCCGTCATGGGAGCGGGATACCGCCCGGGCATGATCCATCCCGCGAAACAGAACGTCAAACGGCTCGCCGTCATCGTCCATGACCTGATCGTCACGGCGCTGGCGATCCTCCTGGTCTTCGTCATCCGTTTCGAGGGCGAGGCGCTGCAGGAGCATCTGCGCCACCTGCCGGCGACGCTGCCCTTCTTCGTCGCCTATGCCGGCGTGGTCTACTGGTTCTTCTCGCTCTACCGGTCGAAATGGCGCTTCGCCTCGCTGCCGGACCTGTCGAACATCGTGCGCGCGGTCACGGTGCTGACCCTGAGCCTGCTGATCGTCGACTACATCCTGGTCTCGCCGACGCTCTACGGCTCCTTCTTCTTCGGCAAGATCACGATCGGCCTGTATTGGCTGGTCCAGAACGCGCTGCTCGGCGGCCCCCGGCTCGCCTATCGTTATTTCAAATATTCCCGCTCACGGCAGCAGGCCGCGCGCGGCGACGCGCTGCCGGCGCTGCTGCTGGGGCGCGGCGTCGAAGTCGAGATGGCGATCCGCTCTATGGAAGCCGGAACGATGCGCAATCTGCGGCCGACGGGGATCCTGACCCCGCGCAGCGACGATCTCGGCCAATCGATCCGCGGCGTGCCCGTGCTCGGCATGCTGAGCCAGATCGAAAGCGTCGCGATGGATGCGGCCGAGCGTGGCGAAGCCTTCCGCCGCATCGTCGTCACCGGCAGCGCGCTGGTTCCCGAAGCCGAGCCCGATCAATGGCTGGCACGGACGCGCAAGCTCGCCTTGCCGATCTCGCGGATCGATACCGGCGACGGGGTCAAGGAGACCGAGCTGGCGCCGCTCGAGATCGAGGATCTGCTGGTGCGGCCGACGGTGGCCATCGACAAGGAGCGGCTCGGCAGCTTCCTGAAGGGCAAGAAGGTGCTGGTGACGGGCGGGGGCGGGTCGATCGGCTCGGAAATCTGCCTGCGCTGCGCGGCCTTCGGCGCCGCCGAGCTGATGATCGTCGAGAGCTCCGAGCCGGCCCTGTTCGGCATCACCGAGCAGCTGGCCGCGATCAGGCACGACACCGCCGTCTCTGGCGCCATCGCCGATGTCCGCGACCGTGGCCGGATCACGCCTCTGTTCAGCGAATTCGCACCGGATATCGTGGTCCACGCCGCCGCCCTGAAACATGTGCCCTATCTCGAGGCGGATTGGAGCGAGGGCATCAAGACCAATATCTTCGGCTCGGTGAACGTCACCGACGCCGCGATCAGCGCCGGCGCCAAGATTCTCGTGCTGATCTCGACCGACAAGGCGATCGAGCCGGTGTCGATGCTGGGCGCGACCAAGCGCTTCGCGGAAATGTATGTGCAGTCGCGCGATGCCGAATTCGTGGCGGCGGCGGCCGGCATGCGGCTGGTCGCCGTGCGCTTCGGCAATGTGCTGGGCTCGGTCGGTTCGGTGGTCCCGAAATTCAAGGCGCAGATCGACCGCGGCGGGCCGGTGACGGTGACCAGCCCGGAGATGATCCGCTATTTCATGACGATCCGCGAAGCCTGCGACCTCGTCCTCACCGCCGCCTCCCATGCCAGGACGGAGGTTCCGGAGGCGGAACGCGCCGCCGTCTACATTCTGAAGATGGGCCAGCCGGTGAAGATCATGGATCTCGCCGAGCGGATGATCCGCCTCGCCGGTTTCGAGCCGAATGTCGATATCGAGATCAGGGTGACGGGGGTGCGGCCGGGCGAGCGGCTGAACGAGATCCTGTTCGCGCAGGACGAGCCGAAGGCCGAGACCGGGCTGGACGGGGTCATGGCCGCCAAGCCCAGCTTCGCCGGGCGCACCAAGATGCAGGGCTGGCTGGCGCGGCTGGAGGCGGGGGTCAAGGCAGGCGACCGGGCGGCCGCGGAAGCGGTGCTGGAAGAGGCGATCCCGGATTTCAGCCGGCGGCCGCACCGAGCCGGCGCAGCGCCTCTCGCGCCGCCAGCGGCGGCCGCCAACCTGTCCTGAGCAGCGCCGCCGGCGGCGCCACCAGCCCGCCGCTCAGTTTTGCGAAACGATCCTGCCGCCCCACCAGCCCTGCCAGGCCCGCGAGCCAGGATGGGGGGATACTCAGCAGCCCCGGGCCGCGGCCGCGACCCTCCCGCAGGGCGGCGATGATCTCGCGGACGCTGACCGGCTCTTCATCCGAGACGATGTAGCAGCGCCGCGCCGGGCAGGCCGGCGACAGGGCGAAGCCGATGGCGTCGCAGAGGTTTTCGACTGCGAGCATCGAGCGCGGCTCCGTCAACCCGCCCAAGGGCAGGGGCAGCGGCAGCCGGGCGAGCCGCATCAGCGCCGCCATATTGGCCTTGACCCCGGTGCCATAGACCAGCACCGGACGCAGGGCGATCCAATCGAGATCGCGCTGCGCGAGGCCCTGCTCGGCCGCGCGTTTCGAGCGGCCATAGGCATCCGTCGGCCGCGGCTCGTCGTCATCCGCGACAGGACCATCGGAGGCGCCGGTGACGGCCTTGATCGAGGAGAGGTAGACGAAGCGCCGGATTCCGGCCCGGATGGCGGCATCCGCCAAGGCCAGCGTCGCGCGGGTGTTGACGCGCTCATAGAGCTGCTCGTCGAGGCCGGGGCCGGCATGGGCGAGGCCGGCGAGATGCACGACATGATCGACCCCCGCCAGCGCCTCGCCCCACTCGGTCGCCGCGTCGAGTTCGCCCGTGACCACCGCCTCGACCCCGTCCGGAACCGGCTGCGGACGGCGCAGAGCGAGGCGCAGATCATGGCCCGAGCGGATCAGCGCCGGCACGAGATGGCGCCCCACGAAGCCGCTGGCGCCGGTGACGAGGATGCGGGGCCGGTCAGACATGGCGCCGTCTCGGGCGCGAGAAGCGGCGCAGCAGCAGCGCGGTGAGGATCATCGCGACGGCCAGGCAGGCCAGCGCCGCATCGAGCCGGGGCGTCAGCGTCGACAGCCAGGCGAGGCCGATCAGGATCAGGTTCAGAGCCGCGATCGCGCCGACGATCTCGATCACCTTATGGCCGTTCACGGTCGCCTGCTGATAGAGATGCGAGCGATGCGCCTCCCAGACGCGCTCGCCCCGCGACAGCCGCCGCAGGAGCGTCAGCGTTGCATCGGTGACGTGGTAGAGCGGCAGGATCAGCGCCGCCGCGAATTCGCCCGTGCCGGCCAGGCGATAGAGCAGATAGGCGGTCAGCAACCCGATCGGCAGCGAGCCGACATCGCCGAGGAAGAGCCTGGCGACCGGCCGGTTGAAAGGCGCGAAGCCTATCAGCCCGCCGCATAGGCCGGCGGCGAGACAGACGCTCCCGGGATCGAGCAGGCCGAAGCCCCCACTGAACGCCAGCGCGCCGAGCAGGGGCACCAGCCCCGCGACCGTGATCCAGTCCAGCCCATCCATGAAATTGACGAGGTTGACGAACCAGACGCCCGCGAGCAGCGCCAGAGCGCGCTCCAGCGCAAGCGGCATCAGCTCCGGGAAGAGCCGCAGATCCGGCGCCGCGACGAGGAGCACCAGCCCCACGCAGACAGCCTGCAACCCGAGCCTGATGCCGGCCGGAAGCGGCCTGATGTCGTCCCAGGCCCCGACCAGAGCGAGGAGGCTGGCGGCGGCCATGACGATCGTAAGCTCCCGCCCGGGCGTGGAGGTGGCGGCGATCGCGGCCCCGACGGCGAGGAAGCAGCCGGCGAGCACGGCGATGCCGCCGCCCTGCGGTGTCGGGACGCTGTGGCTGGAGCGGGCATTGGGCCGCGCCAGCGCATAGCGCAGCAACAGCGGCCGCAACAGAATGCAGAGCAGGGCCGAGAGGAGGGCGGCGGCGGCGGCGATCAGAAGCGGCATCATGTCCATGTCCGGGGCGGCGGCACCATAAGCCAGCGCGCGCGCTTGACCAGAGCCGCGCGGCCGGCCCGGACGGCTCAGCCGGAGTTTTGCGCTTTTTCCTTGCAGGAATCAGCACAAACGCAGAACATGGCCGACATGGCTCCCACTCAGACCCTCCTCGTCGCTGCTCTGGCGCCCGCACGACCCGACATCACCCGCGCCGTCTGCCGGGGCGCCGGCCGGCATCTGCGCGCGCGCGGCTATGCGATCGTCAAGGAGATGACTTTCGCCAATGGCCGGCGCGGCGACATTGTCGCGCTGTCTCCGGCGGGCGAGCTTCTGGTGGTGGAGGTGAAATCGGGGCTGGAGGATTATCGCGTCGACGGGAAATGGCCGGATTACCGCGATTATTGCGACGGCTTTCTCTTTGCCGTCGCGCCGGATTTCCCGCTGGAGCGGCTGCCGGAGGATGTCGGGCTGATCGTCGCCGACGCCTATGGCGGGGAATGGCTGCGCGACCCGCCGCGCCATCCGCTGGCGCCCGCCCGGCGCAAGGCCCTGACCATCGCCTTTGCCAAGCTCGCCGCGGCGCGGCTCGCTCTGGTCGAGGATCCCGGCGTCTAGGGCGCCTTTGCGGGCGGCGCCTCAGCGCGGCGCGCGTTTCGCCAGGATGCGCTGCAGCGTGCGGCGGTGCATGCCGAGGCGACGGGCGGTTTCCGAGACGTTGCGATTGCAGAGCTCATAGACGCGCTGGATATGCTCCCAGCGCACGCGGTCCGCCGACATCGGATTTTCCGGCGGCATCGGCCGGGAATCGCGCGCCGCGGCGAGTGCGGAGTGGATCTCGTCGGCATCGGCCGGCTTGGCCAGGAAATCGAAGGCGCCGAGCTTCACGGCGCTGACGGCGGTGGCGATGTTGCCATAGCCGGTGAGCACGATGCCGCGCGCCTCGGGCCGGCGTTCCTTCAGCCGGGCGATGACGTCGAGCCCATTGCCGTCGCCGAGGCGTAGATCGATCACGGCGAAGGCCGGGGCGTCTTCCTCGACGGCGGCCAGGCCGGCCGAGACGGAATCGGCGGTGCGGACCTGGTAGCCGCGCCCCTCCATCGCCCTGGCGAGCCGAGTGAGAAAGGGCCGGTCGTCATCGACCAGCAGCAGCGACATATCGGCCGGCACGCTCGCCGGGGCAGCCTGAGTCAGAACCTCTTGCATCGCACCCTCCTTCCGGCGGAACCCTTCCGCCGGAATACACAGCCGCTCGCGGCGTTGTACCGAATACGCAGGAGCGTACCCCGCTGGATCAGCCATAACCCTATGTAGTGCTTCAACTTAGCGCTTGGTAGGCCCCCGCCTCCCTGGAATCGGCTTCGAAGACGGCGCGCAGCCAGGAAATCCGGATCACCGCGCCGGTCGCGGGCGAAGGCCGGTTGGAGAACTCCAGCATCGCGCCGCTGCGCTCGAGCAGCGTCTTGGCGATGAACAGGCCGAGCCCGAGCCCGCCGCCGGCGCGGCCTTCGCCGGGACTGTGCGAAAGATAGGGCTCGCCCGCCCGCATCAGCACCTCCGCCGGGAAGCCGGGCCCGTCATCGGCGATGCTGAGGGTGACATGGGCCTCGTCCCAGCTCGCCGCGATGGTGACGGAGGTCCCAGCGAAATCGACGGCGTTGTCGACGATATTGCCGAGGCCATAGATCATGCCCGGGTTGCGGCGGCAGATCGGTTCGGGCTTCTCGCCCTGCATCACGATTTCGAAAGGCACGCCGAAGGGGCGCTGCGGGCCGGCCGCCTCCTCGATCAGCAGGCGCAGCGAGAGCTGGTCGAGCGGGCTGCCATCATCGTCCTGCAGCGAATTGAGCTTGCCCAGAATGCCGCGGCAGCGCTCGACCTGTTCGCGCAGCAAAGCGATGTCTTCCGCCATTTCGCCTTCCGCCGGGGCGAGCCGCGACAATTCCCGGGCGACCAGCGCGATGGTGGCGAGCGGCGTGCCGAGCTCATGGGCCGCCGCCGCGGCGAGCCCGTCCAGCTGCGAGAGATGCTGTTCGCGGGCCAGCACCAGCTCCGTCGCCGTGAGCGCGTCGGAGAGGTCGCGCGCCTCCTTGGCGACGCGCCTGGCATAGGCGCCGGTGAAGGCGAGGCCGAGGACCAGCGCCGTCCAGTTCCCCAGCTGATAGGCCGGTGGCAGCACCGGCCGCGGCTCTCCGGCCCAGGGCAGCGGCAGGTGCAGCGTCGTCAAAGCGGTGGCGAAGCCGACGACCAGCATGCCGAGCAGCAGGGTGCGCTGCGGCGGCAGCGCCGTCGCCGAGATCATCACCGGCGCGAGAAACAGGATGGAAAACGGGTTCTGCAGCCCGCCCGTCAGATAGAGCAGAGCGGCGAGCTGGACGATGTCGAAGGCCAGGAGCGCGGTCGCGGCGCCTTCGCGCAGGCGGTGACTCAACGGGAACCGGATGCGCAGCGCGATGTTGAGCCAGGCAGAGACTGCGATGACCGCGAAGCACCAGCCGAAGGGCAACGTGAAGCCCAGCCCGAAATGCACCCCCGCCACGGCCAGGCTCTGGCCGGAAATGGCGAGCCAGCGCAGGCGGATGAGTGTGTCGAGGCGCAGATGCCGGCTGGCCACGGCGGGCATGCGTGCGACGGGGTCGAGGGCGGTCACGGGGCGCGAGGTCCCGGCCATGGGCGAGGATTGGTTTGGAATAAAGTGTGGCGAACGGGCATCTGAAGAGAATCTTAGCCCTTTGCCTGATTGAATGAAATTGAATTCGACTTAACGTGGGGATTCTGCTGCGCTGCACCCATTGCGCCGCAGCGACAGCAAGGACCGAATTTCAGATGTACAAGGCCACCATGTCCTTCGCCTATCATGCCTATGAGGCGGTCCACATGATGGTGAGCCCGGCCCGGACGATGTCCGACGCGCTGCATCTCACTTTCAAGAACCCGGCCAACCCCTTCACCTATACGCCGCTGGGGCGCACCGTGGCCGCGTCCTGCGAGCTGTTCGAGCGGACGACGCGGCGCTACGGCAAGCCCGGCTTCGACCTGCCGCAGACGACGATCAACGGCGTCAAGGTCGATGTCGAGGAGCGGGTGGTCTGGGAGCGCCCCTTTTGCCGGCTGATCAATTTCGACCGCAAGATCGAAGGGCGGCGCAAGCCGCAGCCGAAGGTGCTGATGGTCGCGCCGATGTCGGGTCATTACGCCACGCTGCTGCGCGGCACGGTCGAGGCCTTCCTGCCCGGCCATGACGTCTACATCACGGATTGGGTCGATGCGCGACTGGTGCCGCTCGCCGCCGGCCGTTTCGATCTCGACGATTACATCGATTACGTCATCGCCATGCTGCAGAAGCTCGGGCCCGAGACGCATGTCATGGCCGTCTGCCAGCCCTCGGTGCCGGTCCTGGCGGCGATCGCCCGGATGGAGGCCGAGAACGACCCGGCCGCGCCGCGGTCGATGACGCTTATGGGCGGCCCGATCGATACGCGCCGCTCCCCGACCCAGGTCAACCAGGTGGCGATGGAGCGCGGCACGGAGTGGTTCCGGCGCAACTGCATCACCAAGGTCCCCTTCCCGCATGCCGGGATGATGCGGGACGTCTATCCCGGCTTCCTGCAGCTCTCGGGCTTCATGGCGATGAATCTCGACCGCCATGTCAACGCGCATTACGACATGTTCAAGCACCTGATCAAAGGCGACGGCGATTCCGCGGAAAAACACCGCGAATTCTACGATGAATACATGGCGGTGATGGATCTGACCGCCGAATATTATCTGCAGACGGTCGAGACGGTGTTCGTTGAACACGCTCTGCCCAAGGGCCAAATGATGCATCGCGACAAGCCGGTGGATCTCACGGCGATCCGCCGGGTCGCGCTGATGACCGTCGAAGGCGAGAAGGACGATATCTCCGGCGTCGGCCAGACGCAGGCCGCCCATGATCTCTGCACCGGCATCCCGCAGGACAAGCGCGTGCATTACCTGCAGATGGGCGTCGGCCATTACGGCGTCTTCAACGGCTCGCGCTTCCGCTCGGAGATCGCGCCGCGGATTTCGGACTTCATGGTCAGCCTCGACATGGAGGCCGCCAAGACCCGTCGCGACGCCAGCGCGACGGAAGCCCGCAAGGGGCTGCGCATCGCCAGCTGAGCCGAAAGCGGCGCAAGGCCGCTCCTCCGACGCGAGAGGGAAGACGCGGCCGCCTCGCCCTCTGGCGCGGCGCGCGCGATCGTCTATAGTCTAGACTTTCGCGGGAGCCGAGATGAATCCTCAGATCGACACGCCGGAGGCCTTGGCGCGCCTCTACCCCAACGCGCCGGCGCCGGCTTCCATCGCCAAGGCGATCGACCATGTCGACGCGAATTACGCCGCGCTGATCGCGGCATCGCCCTTCATGGTGCTCGCCACCTCGGGTCCGGACGGGCTGGATTGCTCGCCGCGCGGGGATAGACCGGGCTTCGTCACGGTCCGGGACGCGAAAACGCTCCTGATTCCCGACCGAAAAGGCAATAACCGGTTGGATTCGCTGAGAAATATCCTGTCCGACCCGCGAATCGGAATGCTCTTCCTGGTGCCGGGCCATGGCGAGACCCTGCGCGTCAACGGAACAGCCACCCTATCTTGCGACCCGGAGTTGTGCGAGCCGCTCGCCATGGCCGGAAAGGCCCCGGCCTGCGTCATCGTCGTCCATGTCGAGCAGGTCTATTTCCAATGCTCGCGAGCCGTGGTGCGCGCCGATCTCTGGAACCCGGCGGCGCAGCCGCCAAGCAGTAGCTTGCCCAGCGCCGGCACGATCCTGCACGACATCACCGCCCGCAACGCCGCGGTGGAGACCTTCGACGGCGCCGCCTATGACGCCGCCCTGCCCGCGCGTGTGAAGGCGACGCTCTACTGAGGGCGTTGCAAAGCGACAGGCGGCCGGCTAGGAGGCTTCCGTTTGGTCACGTTCGGACCAATCGGGGGAAAGCCAATGCGATACCGTCTTCTCGTCTCGCTCGCCGCGCTGCTGACCGCATCCGCGGCAGCGGCCAGCGACTATGCCTTCACGCTGCACAACCGCTCGTCCGGCTGGGTGATCAGCGGCTTCCAGACCTTCCAGGACGGGCGCTGGAGCCGGAACTGGTTGGACAGCCGAATCCGCGCCGGCGAGTCCGTCGCCATGGACTGGCACAGCAACGAAGGCAGCTGCGTCGTGCCGTTCCGGGTGCAATGGGTCGATTACGGCTCGGAGGAGTTCCGGATCGACTGGTGCAAGGGTGTGAGCAACATCTACATGCGCGACAAGGGCTTCAGCTGGGATTGAGCGCCGCCCGCGGCCGGGCTGCTCTCAGAGCAGCCCTTCATTCCCGGCCAGCACTTTCAGGCTGACATCGGGCCGGGCGCCGACATGGCTGATGATCTCGGCCGCGGCCAGCGCGCCGAGCCGCAGGGAATCGCGCACCTCCCGGCCGGATGTCAGGCCGAACAGGAAGCCCGCGGCGAAGAGATCGCCGGCGCCGGTGGTGTCGACGATGCGCTCGACCGGGAAGACCGGCTCGGCCACGATACCGTCGGGCGTGATCGCCAAAGCGCCCTTTTCGGAGCGCGTCACCGCCGCCAGCACCTTTTCCGCCGTCAGCGCGGCCAGCGCCGTCTCGAAATCGGCGGTCTGGTAGAGGCTCTTCAGCTCATGCTCGTTGGCAAAGACGATGTCGACGGTGCGGTTGCGGATCAGGCCCAGAAACTCGTCGCGATAGCGATCGACGCAGAAGGAATCCGAAAGGGTGATGGCGACCCGGCCGCCGGAGCGATGCGCGATTTCCGAGGCCTTGCGGAAGGCTTCCTTGGCCGCCGGCGGATCCCAGAGATAGCCCTCGAGATAGACGATGTCGGCGCTGGCGACGGTGGCTTCGTCGACATCGGCCACGGACAGGCCCTGGCAGGCGCCGAGATAGGTGTTCATCGTGCGCTCGCCATCGGGTGTGACGATGATGAAGGAGCGGGCGGTGGCCGGGCCTTCCTGCGCCGCGGCCGTGCCGAAACCGACGCCGAGCGAGGTCAGGTCATGCCGGTAGATCGCGCCGAGCTCGTCGGCCTTGACCTTGCCGATGAAGCCGCCCTTGCCGCCGAAGGAGGCGAGGCCGGCGATGGTGTTCGCGGCCGAGCCGCCCGAAATGACCTTGCCCGGGCCCATCGCCGCATAGAGCAGCTCGGCCCGCGCCTCGTCGATCAGCGCCATGGAGCCCTTGGCGAGGTCGTGACGGGCCAGGAAATCCTCCTCCGCCGTCGCGATCACATCGACGATGGCGTTGCCGAGGGCGAGAACGTCGAGGCGCGATGCGGTCATGAGGGGGTGTCCGGCTGTCTGAGGGTCGCGCGGCTTTGGCATCCGCGCCCCCTGCGGTCAAGCCTGCGGCGCCGCGGCCCGGCGCTGCTGCGCCTCGTCCAGCAGTGTCGCGAGCCGCTGCAGCTCGGCGCGGTCGAGCAGGGCGATCTCCCTCGCCAGCCGGTTGGCGAAGAGCGTCGCTTCCGGTTCCAGCCCGGCGGTGTCGACGGTCACGCGGGGATGGGAGAGATCGGCGAGGCGGACGAGCTCATCCGCCTCGTCCCAGATCACGCCGAGCACATGGATCACGCCCTGGATCAGCGTGAAGGTGGGGCGGCCGCGCTTGCCATGTTCGAGGGCGGAGAGATAGGCGGGGGTGACGCCGAGCACCTCCGCCATCTCGGCCAAAGTGACGCCCCGGGCGGCCCGGAGTTCGCGCACCCTGCGGCCGAACGGCGTCACGGGCCGGCCTCGCGGCTGCGGCGCAGGCGGATATAGAGCGCGCCGGCGCCGCCATGGCGCTGTTCCGCCTCCTCGAAGCCCAGCACCAGAGGGCGCAGATCGGGCAGGCGCAGCCAATGCGGCACCATGCGGCGCAGCACGCCGCGCTCCTCGCCGAACAGGCTGTCGCCCGCGGCACCCTTGCCGGTGACGACCAGAGCCAGCCTGGTGCCGCGGCCCTGCTCGCGCCGCAGGAAGGAGCGCAAGGCGAGATGCGCCTCGTCCTGGCGCATCCCGTGGAGATCGATCACCGCCTCGACCGATTGCTGGCCGCGGCGCAGCTGCGTCCGCAAACGCCGCTCCAGCGGCGCCAGAGGCGGGGGAGCGGGCCTGGACAGAGCGGGCTGAGGCATCGCCGCCGGCGCCGGCGCAGCCTTGTCCGGCACGGCCTCAGGGCTCGCCGCGGGCTCGGGTTCCGGCTGCAGCGGCGGGCGGCCGGGCAGCGGCTTGACCGACCGCGCCACCTCGCGCCAGAGCGCGATATCGGCCGCGGTCAGGATCTTGCCGCGACGCTGCCGGACCATCACCGCCCCGCCTCGCGCGGCCAGAGCACGGTGAAGGAGACGGGGTGGCGGATCAGCCCGGCCCGGTGGCCGGCCTCCGCTCCCGACCCGACGAAGAGGTCGAGCCGGGCCGGGCCGAGAATGGCCGAGCCGGTATCCTGGGCGATCATCAGCCGCGCCAGCCGCTCCTCGCCGCCAGACCCGTCCGGGATCGTCGCGTCGATCCAGACCGGCAGCCCATAGGGCCAGGCCGAGCGGTCGATGGCGATGCTGCGCAGCGGGGTCAGCGGCAGGCCGGCGCCGCCGATCGGCCCCTGATCCGCCGGGAGATCGTCGCGGCGGGCGAAGAAGACGAAGGAGCGGTTGAGGCGGATGAGATCGCGGGCCCAATCCGCATCGGCCTTGAGCCTGGCGATCAGCCGGTCCATCGTCATCTGCGCCGGCGGGATCGCCTCGCGCTCGCTCAGCACGCGGCCGAGCGAGGTATAGGGATGGCCGTTGCGGCCGGCATAGACCAGCCTGGTCACGCCGCCCTGCGCCAGGCGGATCCGGCCGGAGCCCTGGACCTGCAGCACGAAGCGATCGACGGGATCGCGCATCCACAGGATCTCGAGGCCCTGCTTTGCGAGAGCCCCGGTCTCGATCGCCGTGCGGTCGGGATAGGCTTCCAGCCCCGTGGCGGTGCGTCTGCCCGCGCTCAGGGCGGGGTCGAGCCCGTGCCGTTCGTCACCGGGGTGCAGCGTGACGAGATCGGCCGGGCGGCCATAGAGCGGCGTCGGGAATTCGGCGGACGGGGTCAGCGACCCCTCGAATTCCGGTTCGAAATAGCCGGTCATGAAGCCCTGCGCCGCACCCGCCGGGGTGATGCGCCAGAAGGCGAAGTGCCGCTCGAAGAAGCCCCTCGCCGCCGCCGCGTCCCCGGACGGGACCTGCCTCGCCGCGGCGCAGGCGGCGGCGAGATGGCGCGGCACTGGCACCGCCTGGCGCAAGGGCGGATCGGCCTGGCAGCCGCGGGCGAAGATGGCGAGCGCCTCCTGCTGCCGGTCCCGCGACCAGCCGTCCAGCGCCTGGGGCGAGAGGCGCTCGGCGCGGGCTCCGGGCGGGAGGGGCGGCGCTTGCGCCAGAACATCGCTCGACATGGCTGCGCCCGCCAGAATTCCGATCAGCCAGGCCAGCGCCGGAACGGGGCCGGCGCGGCGCGTCACGCCGCCGCTTCGGTCGCGACCAGCAGCCAGTTGGGATCGCGGCTGCCGAGCTGGCGCGAGAAGGTCCAGATGTCGCTGACCTCCGAGACCGCCTCGGCGCTGCCGTCGACGACCTGGCCCTGGGCGTCGCGCACCACGCTGATCAGCTGGGAGACGAAGTTGAGCGTGACCTGGCCGGTCTTGCCCTTGACCTCGACCCCGACGATCTCGGCCTTGTCGATCGAGACGAAGGAGGTCTCGGCCTTCTGGCCGAGCTTTTCGCGCTCGGTGATGGCCTGTTCGAAGCCCTCATAGACTTCCTTGGCCAGCAGCCCCTTCAGCATCTTGCGGTCGCCGCGGGCGAAGGCGGTGACGATCGTCTCATAGGCCGCCTTGGCGCCGCCAATGAACTCGCGCGGATCGAAGCCGGGCTCCTGGCGGATGATGCCCTCGATGCCGGCGATCACGGGCGAATCCGCAGGCGCGATGCCCTTCCAGCGTTCGGCCGCCGGCACGGTCTCCTGCGCCCCGGAATCATTGGCGGCACCCGGCAGGCGAATGACGTTGTCGCGCTTGCGCTCGGCCTGGTCGGGACGGGCGGGCGGAGCCTCGCGGCGGGTGAAGGGATCGGCCGGGGGCTGCTCGGAGCCGGTCTTCTGGCCGAGGACGGAGCGGAGCTTCCAGGCGACGAAAACGGCCAGAGCGAGGAAGACCAGTGTCGTCATATCGAAGGAGTTTTGCATCGAAGCCTGATCCGGAGCCCCAGTTGTCAGTCGCGTCAGTCCGGAAGCGGCGGCGTCCTGACGGAATTCCGCACGTCCATCGCGATGATATGGTGTCCATGGGTCGTAACATCCACCCCCCTGCTTGTGAAGGCGGCTTCTTGTGCGGGGCGGGCGTCCATGATAGCCGACGCCGGCGCCGCACCCGACCGGTGCGCCCAGTCCCGGACGTCCTTATCCGGCGCGGGATTCCCGACACAGCCTGCAAAAAAGATGGGACCGATGGCCAACGACACTCCCAACGGCAATGGCGCGGCCGCCGCGGAAGCGGCGCCGACGATGAATGCGCTGGTTCAGTACATCAAGGACTTCTCCTTCGAGAACCCGAAGGCGCCGCGGGCGCTCGGCCAGCAGGCCCAGCAGGGTCCGCAGATGTCGCTTCAGGTCAACGTCTCCAGCACCGGGCTCGGCGGCGATGATTACGAGACCGTGCTGCAACTCGAGGGCAAGGCCGAGCTCGCCGGCGAGACGCTGTTCGCCTTCGATCTGAGCTATGGCGGCGTCTTCCGCCTGCTCAACATCCCGGAGGAGCATATCCACCCGGTGCTGGTGATCGACTGCGCCCGTCTGCTCTTCCCCTTCGCCCGCCAGATCATCGCCGAGGCCGTGCAGAATGGCGGTTTCCCGCCCTTCTACGTGCCCTCGATCGATTTCGCCCAGCTGTTCCAGCAGCGCATGGCCGAGCTCCAGGCGCAGGGCGGCGCCGCCAATTCCTGAGAGGCCTCGTTGCCTCGCGCTTGATCAAGGGCCCGTTCGCGGGCCCTTTTTCGTATAAGCCTGCGACAGCATGACCACAGGCCCGGCAGGGAACCATGTCCGGCCCGCCCGGTTCTCGGGCGCAACCCTTTCGGAGCCCCCATGGATTACCTCCTGACCCTCGCCGCCGATCCCGTCGTCTGGGCCGCTCTCGGCGCGCTTATCGCCATGGAAGTCGTCCTCGGGATCGACAACCTGATCTTCATCTCGATCCTCACCAACAAGCTGCCGCCGGACCAGCGCTCGCGCGGGCGCCGGATCGGTATCGCCCTGGCGCTGATCCTGCGCCTCGGCCTGCTCTCGACGGTCGCCTTCATCGTCCAGCTGACGACGCCGGTGGTGACGCTGCTCGGCCAGCCCTTCTCCTGGCGCGACATCATCCTGATCGCCGGCGGGCTGTTCCTGGTGTGGAAGGCGACGAAGGAGATCCACCACAAGGTCGATCCCGACCACGGGCCGGACCTGTTCGACGGGACGCAGGCCGCGACGGTGACCTTCGCCGGGGTGATCTTCCAGATCCTGCTGCTCGACCTGGTCTTCTCGATCGACAGCATCATCACCGCCGTCGGCATGACCGACCATATCCCGGTGATGGTGATCGCCGTCGTGGTGGCGGTGCTGGTGATGCTGCTGGCGGCCGATCCGCTGGCCGCCTTCATCGACCGCAACCCGACAATCGTCATGCTGGCGCTGGGCTTCCTGCTGATGATCGGCGGAACGCTGATCGGCGAGGGCTTCGGCGTGCATGTCAACAAGGGCTATATCTACGCCGCCATGGCCTTCTCCGCCCTGATCGAGGCGCTGAACATGCTGTCACGGCGCGCCGGCCGGAAACGGCGCTGAGCCGTCCCTGATCAGGCCTCGTCGGCGATGCCGAGATAGGTCTTCCAGAGCGGCGCCTTGCCGAGCGTCAGGATGAAGCTCTCATGCGCGGCGATGGCGTCGGGGCCGAGCCTCGGCGCCAGCGGGCGCTGCCGCTGCGGGCGGGCGATGACGATCCCGCCGAGCGCGCCGATCCCAGTGGCGCTGACCGTGCCGAGCCCGAGCGAGGTCTGCTTGCCGCCGATCAGCTCGATATAGACCTCGGCCAGGATCTCGGCGTCGAGCAGCGCGCCGTGCTTGGTGCGGCGGCTATTGTCGATGCCGTAGCGCTGGCAGAGCGCATCGAGGCTGTTGGAGGCGCCGGGATGCTTGCGCCGCGCCATGGAGAGCGTGTCGACCACCCGGATCGGCGCGATCGGCCCGCGGCCGAGGCGCTTCAGCTCCATGTTGAGAAAGCCGATATCGAAGGCGGCGTTGTGGATCACCAGCCTGGCATCGCCGATGAACTCCTCGAACGCGTCTGCGACGCCGGAAAACACCGGCTTATCCGCCAGGAATGCGTCGGACAGGCCGTGGACGGCGAAGGCGCCCTCCGACATCGGCCGCTCCGGATTGATGTAGCAATGGAAGCTGCGCCCGCTCGGGCAATGATTGACCAGCTCGACGCAGCCGATCTCGACGATGCGGTCGCCATTATTGGCTTCGACGCCGGTGGTCTCGGTATCGAGGACGATTTCGCGCATCCGGGCTTCCTCTAGCGGGCTCGGCCCGGGCGGCCGGCCAGCGCCCTCAGGATAGAGCCCAGCTGGCGCTGCGCTTCCACAAGGCCGCGGCTGGTGTCCACAAGGAAGTGGGCGCGGCGGCGCTTCTCCGCATCCGGCATCTGTCGCGCCAGGATCGCCGCGAGCTTCTCCGGCGTCATCTCCGGGCGGCGCAGCACCCGCTCGGCCTGGATCGCGGCGGGAGCGGTCACCACCAGCACGGCGTCGCAGCGCGCCTGCCCGCCGGTCTCGAACAGGAGCGGGATGTCGAGCACGGCGAGGCCCAGCCCGGCGCTGCGGCAGCGCGCGACGAAGGCCTCCTCCGCCTCGCGGACGAGCGGGTGGATGATGGCTTCGAGCCGCTTCAACGCGTCCGGCCGGCCCAGCACCGCGGCGGAGAGGCGCGTGCGGTCGACCGCTCCCGCGGCGACTGTCCCCGGGAATTCCGCCTCGATCAAGGGCACCGCGCGGCCGCGATAGAGCTGGTGGACGCAATGATCGGCATCGTGCACCGGTACGCCGGAGCGGCGGAACATGTCGGCGGTGGTCGACTTCCCCATGCCGATCGAGCCGGTGAGACCGAGGATGAAGCTCATCTTGCGCTGCCGATATCGGCTTCGAGCACGGCGCGCAGGGCCGGCGTGACGATCGGCGTCACCCCGAACCAGCGGGCGAAGCCGGGAACCGCCTGGTGCAGCAACATGCCGAGCCCGTCGACCGTGCGGGCCCCGCGCCGCTCGGCCGCCTCCAGCAGCGCGGTCTTCAGCGGCACATAGACGATGTCGTCGACGATGGTACCGGGCTTCATCGCGGCGAGATCGAGTTCGAGCGGCGGCTGGCCCTTCATCCCGAGCGAGGTGGTGTTGACGATCAGATCGGCCTCGGCGGCCAGCTGATCGCGCTCCTGCCAGGCCGCAGCGGTGACGGGCGGGCCGAGCAGCCGGGCCAAGTCCTGCGCCCGCTCCAGATTGCGGTTGGCCAGGATGATGCGGCCGAGGCCCCGCTGCTTCAGCCCATGGGCGATGGCCCTCGCCGCGCCACCGGCGCCGAGCAGCAGCGCCGTCTGCGCCTGGCGGTCCCAGCCCGGCAGGCTGGCGTCGAGATGGCCGAGAAATCCGGCGGCGTCGGTGTTGTCGCCATGGAGCCGCCCGCCCTCGCGCCAGATGGTGTTGACCGCGCCCATGGCACGGGCGGTCTCGCTGAGCCGATCGAGAAGCGGCAGCACCGCTTCCTTATGCGGCACGGTGACGTTGCCGCCGGCGAAGGCGCCATCGCGCAGCGCGGCGATGAAGCGCTCCAGCGCGTCCGGGGCGACGTCGATCCGCTCATAGCTGCCATCCAGCCCGTGCTCGGCGATCCATGTGCCGTGGATCAGCGGCGAGCGGGAATGGGCGATGGGATGGCCGATGACGAAGCAGCGTGTGGTCAAGACGGCCCCTCTCAGGACAGGAGCAGGCCCTGCTCGCGCAGCGCGGCGAGCAGAGCGAGCAAAGGCAGGCCGAGCACCGTGAAATGATCGCCATCGACCCGCTCGAAGAGCTGGCCGCCCAGCCCCTCGAGCTGGTAGCCGCCGACACTCGACAGGATCGCATCGCCCGCCGTCGCGACATAGGCGGCGATGAAGGCCTCGCTCAGCGGGCGCATGGCGAGGGTGGCGCTCTGCAGCCCCTCGGCGACGATCTCGCCGTCGCGGGCGAGGACGAAGGCCGAGTGCAGCCGATGCTCGCGGCCCGACAGCGCCGCGATCTGCCGGGCGGCGGCGGCGGCATCCGTCGGCTTGTGGTGGGCGACGCCGTCGCATGCCAGCGTCTGGTCGGCGCCGAGCACATAGCGGCCGGGATGGGCGAGCGAGACGGCGAGCGCCTTGGCGCAGCCCAGAGCGGCGGCGATCGCGTCCTCGCTCGCGCCCTCGTCGCGCAAGGGCTGCTCGACCTCGCGCTCGTCGATGCCGGGCCTGGCGGTCTCGACCGGGATGCCGGCGGCCCACAGCATGTCGCGCCGCGTGGTGCTGCCGGAGGCGAGCAGCAACGGCATTTCGGCCAGCCAGAGCGAAGGGGTGCGGTGGCTCATGTCGCGATGAACTTCATGCGGTGGTCGCGCAGCAGATCGAGGATCGCGGCGGCGGTTTCCTCGATCGAGCGCCTTGTCACGTCGATCACCGGCCAGCCGCGGCGCGCGCAGAGCCGCCGCGACTGCAGGATCTCGTCGGCGACGGCCTGGGGATCGACATAGGGCGTCTCCTCATCGGCCTTGAGCGAGAGCAGGCGGTTCTGCCGGATCTGCACGATGCGGTCGGCGCTGGCGACGAGGCCGATGATCAGCGGCTTCTTCACCCGGTCGAGTTCGGCCGGCAGCGGCACCGATGGCACCAGCGGGATATTGGCGGTCTTGATGCCGCGATTGGCGAGATAGATGCTCGTCGGCGTCTTGGATGTGCGGCTGATGCCGACCAGGATCACGTCGGCGCTGTCGAGATCGCCGCCGAGCTGCCCGTCATCATGGAGCAGCGTGTAGTTCATCGCATCGATGCGGCGGAAATAATCGGCATTGAGCACGTGCTGCGCCCCCGGCTTCGGCGCCGACGCCTGGCCGAGATAGGATTGGAACAGCGACAGCACGGGTTGCAGCACCGACAGGCAGGGGCAGCCGAGCTCGCCGCAGAAGGCCTCCAGCCTCGCCTGCCATTCCGGTTCGACCAGCGTGTAGAGCACCACCCCCGGCGAGGCCTCGATCTCCGCGAGCACGCGCGCGAGCTGCGCCTCCGAGCGGACCAGCGGGTAGACATGCTCGATCGCCGAGACGGTCTCGTATTGCGCCGCGGCCGCCCGGCTGACGGCGATCAGGGTTTCGCCGGTCGCGTCGGAGACGAGATGCAGATGGAAATAATTGCGGGGCACGGGGTCTCCGGCGTTGAGGGCTGCTCTGCTTTACGGCAATTCGCGCGGCGCTGGGAATCCCGTTTTGAGCTGCTCTCTCGCGGCCTGGAGCAGTCCCGGCGCGACAGCGGCAACTGGGGAGCGCTGTGGATAAGATCGGCCCCGGACAGGGGCGATATCGCGGCCTGTATAACCCCGGCCGCCCATCAACAGCCTCGCTGCCGCGCCACCCGATCGGAGTGTTTCACGTGAATCATTTTTCGGGCTGTGGAACCGAGGCGGATTCGGATTGGTTAAGAAACTCTTAACCTCCATCCGCCGGATGCGCTCCGGCTGGGCCGGCGGACTCCACCCCTGTGGATTGGTTGTGGACGAGCTTGCGCCGCGCTATCTGCCCCCCTCCAAGAGTCAAAAAAGAAGATTCTCTCTCAAGAATCATATTTAAGAAGATCTGGGACGGGGGAATGGCTGGGATGAGCATGGCGACGCATGATGAACCGATCTTCCTGCGTGTGCTCGCCGGCGAGACGATAACCCCCCCACCGATCTGGATGATGCGGCAGGCCGGGCGCTATCTGCCGGAATATCGCGCCGTCCGCGCCAAGGCCGGCAGCTTCCTCGAACTCTGCTACAACCCTGAACTCGCCGCCGAAGTCACACTCCAGCCGATCCGGCGCTTCGGCTTCGACGCGGCGATCCTGTTCTCCGATATTCTGGTGATTCCGCAGGCGCTGGGCCAGAAACTCTGGTTCGTGGAAGGCGAGGGCCCGCGGCTCGAACCGGTGGCGGATCACGGCCGGCTGGCGGAGATCTCGCGCCAGGCTGATGATGCGACGCTCAGCCCGGTGATCGAGACGGTGCAGCGGGTGAGGCAGGGGCTCGGCCGCGAGACCGCCTTCATCGGCTTCTGCGGCGCGCCCTGGACGGTCGCGACCTATATGGTCGCCGGCCGCGGGACGCCGGGCCAGGAGCCGGCCAAGGAGCTGTTCAACCGCGACCCGGCCTTCTTCCAGCAGCTGATCGATCTGATCGTCGAGGCCTCGGCGCGCTATCTCTGCCGGCAGATCGAGGCCGGGGTCGATGTCGTGCAGATCTTCGACAGCTGGGCAGGCTCGCTCGGGCCGGAGGATTTTCAGCGCTGGTGCATCGCGCCGACGCAGCGCCTCGTCACCCTGGTGCGCGCCCGGCATCCGAAGGCGAGGATCATCGGCTTCGCCCGCGGCGCCGGCCGGCTGATCCCGGCCTATGTCAAGGCGACGGGGGTCGATGCGGCGGGGCTCGAGACGGAGATCGACCGCGGCTTCGCCCGGGACGAGATCCAGTCTCTGGTGCCGATCCAGGGCCATCTCGACCCGCTGGTGCTGCGGGCCGGCGGGCCGGAGCTCGAGGCGGAGGTGGCGGCGATCCGCGAGGCTTTCGGCGGCGGTCCGTTCATCTTCAATCTCGGCCATGGCATTCTGCCGGACACGCCGATCCCCCATGTCGAGCGCCTGCTCGCCGCCGTCCGGCGCTGAGGCGAAGACCGATGTATGAATGGCTGAAGGCCCTGCACGTGCTGGCGGTCATCTCCTGGATGGCCGCCCTGCTCTATCTGCCGCGGCTGATGGTCTATCATGTCGATGCGCCGGCGGGTTCGCAGCAATCCGAGACCTTCAAGGTCATGGAGCGCAAGCTGCTGAACGGCATCATGACGCCGGCGATGATCGTCAGCTGGGTCGTCGGCCTCTACCTCGCCTGGGCCGGCTTCGGCTTCAAGGGCGGCTGGCTCCACGCCAAGATCGCCCTGGTGCTGGGCATGTCCGGGATGCACGGGTTTCTGGTGGGGCGCGTGCGGGATTTCGCGCAGGATCGCAACAGCCGCAGCGGGCGCTTCTACCGGATCATCAACGAGGTGCCGGCCGTGCTGATGGTCGGGATCGTCATCCTGGTGATCGTCAAGCCGTTCTGAACCTGCGAAGCACTTCGCGGAGACCGGCGGCCGCGACGATTCCAGTTGAGCGCGAGGCCGAATCCGGCTATCACCGCTCTGCGCTTCTCCAGCGTCCTTCCTGTTGTCGATGGTTGTTGAGCCCGCTGCGCCCTGCAGAGGCAGCTCATGGTGCGAGCCTCTCGCGCCGCTCCGTATCCCGGTCCGTCGTCTCTTCCCTTTGCGTCCGTCTCTGCGTCCAGCGCCGGGACAATCACGATCCAGGTGCCCCATGCGGGAAATCAAGCTTCAAGACCTCAAGGTCAAAACCCCGACCGAATTGCTGACCTTCGCCGAGGGCGTCGAGGTCGAGAACGCCAGCACGATGCGGAAGCAGGAGCTGATGTTCGCGATCCTCAAGCAGCTCGCCGCCAAGGACACGGAAATCCTGGGCGAGGGCGTCGTCGAGGTGCTGCAGGACGGGTTCGGCTTCCTGCGCTCCTCCGATTCCAATTACCTGCCGGGACCCGACGACATCTATGTCTCCCCCTCGCAGATCCGGAAATTCGGCCTGCGCACCGGCGACACGGTCGAGGGGCCAATCCGCAGCCCCAAGGATGGCGAGCGCTATTTCGCGCTGCTCAAGGTCAATACGATCAACTTCGAGGATCCGGAGAAGATCAAGCACAAGATCCATTTCGACAATCTGACGCCGCTCTACCCCGATGAGCGGCTGCGGATGGAGGTCCAGGATCCGACCCGGAAGGATTTTTCTGCGCGGGTCATCGATATCGTCGCCCCGGTCGGCAAGGGCCAGCGCGCGCTGATCGTGGCGCCGCCGCGCACCGGCAAGACGGTCCTGCTGCAGAACATCGCGCAGTCGATCACCACCAATCATCCGGAATGCTATCTGATCGTCCTGCTGATCGACGAGCGTCCGGAAGAGGTCACCGACATGCAGCGCTCCGTGAAGGGCGAGGTCGTGTCCTCGACCTTCGACGAGCCGGCCTCGCGCCACGTCCAGGTCGCGGAGATGGTGATCGAGAAGGCGAAGCGGCTGGTCGAGCATGGCCGCGACGTGGTGATCCTGCTGGATTCGATCACCCGCCTCGGCCGCGCCTACAACACCGTCGTGCCCTCCTCGGGCAAGGTGCTGACCGGCGGTGTCGACGCCAATGCGCTGCAGCGGCCGAAGCGCTTCTTCGGTGCGGCGCGCAATATCGAGGAAGGCGGCTCGCTGACGATCGTCGCGACGGCGCTGATCGATACCGGCAGCCGCATGGACGAGGTGATCTTCGAAGAGTTCAAGGGCACCGGCAATTGCGAGATCATTCTCGACCGCAAGGTCGCGGATAAGCGCATCTTCCCGGCGATCGACATCCTCAAATCCGGCACCCGCAAGGAAGAGCTCATCACGCCGAAGGACGTGCTGCAGAAGACCTATGTTCTGCGCCGGATCCTTAACCCGATGGGCCCGCAGGACGCGATCGAGTTCCTGATGGACAAGCTCCGGCAGACCAAACAGAACTCGGAATTCTTCGACTCGATGAACACCTGATCCGATTCGGATCCGAGACGTTTGCGTCGGTCGGCGGAGCTTGCCGACCGGTCATCTTCCGAGAGCCCGCGCCGCGCATGTCCGGGCCGACCCGCGGCCCGTTGGCTACGGCGGTAGCACCAGGCGCCTAAAAAGCGGGTCGTTCTACGGGTAGGGCCGCCGATAACCGGCCCTACCCCTCGTAAAATCGGTACTACCTTGGCCATACCCGTCGACAACGGCCTGCACGCCACGATCGTCGCTTTGTCCTCGGCGCCCGGACGGGCGGGGGTGGCGCTGATCCGTGTCTCCGGGCCGCACGTCCGATTCGTCCTCGAAACGATGGCGGGCGGTGTGCCGGTGCCGCGTCAGGCGACGCTGCGCCGCCTGAGCGATGCCGCGGGCGAGACGATCGACCGCGCGCTCATCCTGTACTTTCCCACGCCCCACAGCTTCACCGGCGAGGATGTCGCCGAATTCCATGTCCATGGCGCGCGGGCTGTGGTGGCACGGCTGCTGGAGGCGCTGACCGGCTCCCCGGGCCTGCGGCTGGCGGAGCCGGGCGAATTCACGCGACGCGCTTTCGAGGCCGGCAAGCTCGATCTGGCGGCTGTCGAAGGCCTCGCCGATCTCATCGATTCGGAGACGGAATGGCAGCGGCGCCAGGCCCTGCGCCAGATGGAGGGCGCGCTCGGCCAGGTCACCGAAGGCTGGCGCGGCCGGTTGATCGAGGCGATGGCGCTGCTCGCCGCCGAACTCGATTTTTCCGACGAGGGCGATGTCGACGGCCCGCTGGTCGAGCGGGCGCGGGCGATCGCCCTGGAGGTGCTGGCGGAGCTGCGCCAGGCGCTCGGCAGCTTCGCCCGGGGCGAGCGGATCCGCGACGGGTTCGTGGTGGTGCTGGCCGGCCCGCCCAATGCCGGCAAATCCAGCCTGCTGAACGCTCTGGCGAGGCGGGACGTCGCCATCGTCTCGCCGATCGCCGGGACCACGCGCGACGCGATCGAGGTGCGGCTCGATCTCGACGGCATGCCTGTGACGCTGATCGATACGGCCGGGCTGCGCGAGAGCGAGGATATGATCGAGGCCGAGGGGGTGCGGCGGGCCCTGGCGTTGGCGGCTCGCGCCGATCTGGTCCTGAGGATCCGGAGCGTCGATGCGGCGCAGGACCCGTTTCTCGGCACCGACAATACCCTCGCCGTGGCGAGCAAATCCGATCTCCCCGTTCCGTCCCTGCCCGGCGAGATCGCGGTCTCGGCCGAGACGGGGGCTGGGCTCGCCGAGCTGCTCAGCGCGATCACCACCAGGCTCGCCGACGGGCCGCAGGGGGAACCAGCCTTGCTGACGCGCCAGCGGCATCGCGTCGCCGTTGCCGAGGCGATCGAGGCTCTGGCGCGGGCGGCGCGGCCCGGTCTCCTCGAGGCCGAGTTGATGGCCGAGGATCTGCGCCAGGCCGTGGTGGCGCTGGAGCGCCTGATCGGCCGCATCGGAGTCGAGGACGTGCTCGACCAGCTCTTCGCCGGCTTCTGCATCGGCAAATGATGCCCGGCATTGACCGGCAGGGCCGGCTTCGCTAGCCACACGAGATGTCTGACTTCGCAGCCCAATTCGATGTCATCGTCGTCGGTGGCGGCCATGCCGGTGTCGAAGCCGCCGCCGCCGCGGCGCGGGTCGGTGCGCGCACCGCCCTGCTCACCCAGAACCCCGCGACGGTCGGCGTGATGTCGTGCAACCCCGCGATCGGCGGGCTCGGCAAGGGCCATCTGGTGAGGGAGATCGACGCGCTGGATGGGCTGATGGCCAGGGCCGCGGACCATGCCGGGATCCAGTTCCGCATGCTGAACAGGCGCAAGGGCCCGGCCGTGCGCGGCCCCCGCGCCCAGGCCGACCGCAAACTCTATCGCCAGGCGATCCAGTCCCTGCTCGCCGAACAGGAGGGGCTGACGGTCGTCGCGGGCGAGGCCTTCGATCTGATCGAATCCGCGGGGCAGGTCGCGGGTGTCATGCTCGCCGATGGCCGTCGATTCGGCGCCGGAACGGTCGTGCTCACCACCGGCACCTTCCTGCGCGGGCTGATCCATATCGGCGAGCAGCGGATCCCCGCCGGGCGGGTCGGCGAAGCGCCTTCCCTCGGCCTCTCCGCCACGCTGGAACGCCATGGCTTTCCGCTCGGCCGGCTGAAGACCGGGACGCCGCCGCGCCTGGACGGGCGTAGCATCGCCTGGGACCGGCTCGAGATGCAGCCGGGCGACGAGAGGCCGGAACCTTTTTCCGCGATGACCACGGCGATCAGCACCCCGCAGATCGCCTGCGGCATCACCCGCACGACCCTGGCGACGCATGAGCTGATCCGGGCCAATCTCCACCGCGCTCCGATGTTCTCCGGCCAGATCGAGGGAAGGGGGCCGCGCTATTGCCCCTCGATCGAGGATAAGGTCGGCCGCTTCGGCGATCGCGACGGACATCAGATCTTCCTCGAGCCGGAGGGGCTCGACGACGACACCGTCTATCCCAACGGGATCTCGACCTCGTTGCCGGAGGACGTGCAGCTTGGCCTGCTCGCGACCATCCCGGGACTGGAGCGGGCGCGGATGCTGAAGCCGGGCTATGCGATCGAATATGATTTCGTCGATCCGCGCGCTCTCAACAATACGCTGGAGACGCGGGCGCTGCGGGGGCTGTTCCTCGCCGGGCAGATCAACGGCACCACCGGGTATGAGGAGGCGGCGGCGCAGGGGCTGCTCGCCGGGCTCAATGCCGCGCGTCGCGCCGGCGGGTCGGAGCCGGTCGCCATGGCGCGCACCACCTCCTATCTCGGCGTGCTGGTCGATGATCTCACGAGCCAGGGCGTTACGGAACCGTATCGGATGTTTACCTCCCGGGCCGAGTTCCGGCTGTCACTGCGTGTCGACAATGCCGATGAGCGGCTGACTGGATTCGGGACCGAAATGGGTTTGGTCGGGGCCGCACGATTGGGTCTCTATGCCAAGCGCCAGGATCAGATCGAGCGGCTGCGCGGCGCGCTCGGCGCTCTGTCACTGACCCCCAGCGAGGCTCGCGGCCACGAGCTGCAGCTGAACCAGGACGGCTTGCGCCGCTCGGGCTATCAATTGCTGTCCTATCCCGAAATCGGCTTTGAGCGGCTGGCGGCGATCTGGCCGCAGCTCGCGGAATATCCGGCCGATGTGATCGCCCGCGTCTCGGCCGATGCCGTCTATGCCGTCTATCTCGACCGTCAGGCCGCGGAGATCGACTCCTATCGTCGGGATCAGGCGCTGAAGCTTCCGGCCGATCTCGATCTCGATGCGATGTCGGGCTTGTCGAACGAGCTGCGGCTCAAGCTGGCGAGCCAGCGCCCGGCCGATCTGGCCCAGGCGGCGCGGATCGAGGGGATGACGCCGGCCGCGCTGACCCTGCTCGCGGCGCATTCGCGCAAGGCGCGACGCAATCGTGCGCCGGCGCTCAGCCATGACTGTTGATAACGCCGATCGACGCGCCGCTTTGCGCTTGACGCCTGTTTCACGTGAAACAGAGGAGCGGCTGGCGCTGCTGGTCTCGGAGCTGACGCGCTGGCAGGCAGCCAAGAATCTCGTCTCGACGGCGACGCTCGACGAGGTCTGGACGCGGCATATCGCTGATTCGCTGCAGATCTACGGGGCCGCCCCTCAGGCCAAGCGTTGGCTCGATCTCGGATCGGGCGGTGGATTTCCGGGTCTGGTCATCGGAATTTGCCTGGTCGGGATTCCCGGAGGACATATCGACCTCGTCGAGAGCAATGCGCGGAAATGCGCCTTTCTGCGCCATATCGCCCGCCTGACCGGAGCGCCGGTGACCGTCCATAATGCCAGGATAGAGGATGTTATTGGCGGGTTTACCGGCAAAATCGACGTGGTAACGGCACGGGCGCTGGCCCCTCTTCCGCAGCTGCTGGAGTGGTGCAAAGAGCTGTTGAGAACCGGCAGCCTCGGCCTCTTTCCAAAGGGACAACATCTAGAGAGCGAATTGACCGAGTCGTCTAAATGTTGGAAGATTCAGGCCTCAACTCTTCCTTCGCTGACAGACAGCGCCGCGGGCATCCTGATGGTTCACGCGGCTGAGAAGCGGACCGACTCATGACCGACCTCACCCCGATCATCGTGCCGCAGCGCCCCAGGGTGCTCGCGCTCGCCAACCAGAAGGGCGGCGTCGGTAAGACCACCACCGCGATCAATCTGGGTACGGCTCTGGCGGCGATCGGCGAAAAGGTGCTGATCGTCGATCTCGACCCGCAGGGCAATGCCTCGACCGGCCTCGGGGTCGATCGGCGCAGCCGCAAATCTTCCACCTATGACGTGCTTTGCGGCGATGTCGGGCTCGGACAGGCGCTGCAGGAGACCTCCGTACCCGGTCTTTTTCTGGCGCCGTCGACGCTGGATCTGCTCGGGGTGGAGCTGGAGATCGCCGGTGCCAAGGACCGCGCATTGCGGCTGAAGAAGGCGATCGACGAGCTGGTTTATGACCAGCGCTGTTCGGACCTCACCTATATCCTGATCGACTGCCCGCCCTCCCTCAGCCTCATCACCATCAATGCGATGACGGCGGCGGATGCGGTGCTCGTGCCGCTGCAATGCGAGTTCTTCGCGCTCGAGGGTCTGAGCCAGCTGCTCAAGACCGTCGAGCAGGTGCGTCAGGGGCTCAATCCGCGCCTGGTGATCCAGGGCGTGGTGCTGACCATGTACGACCCGCGGAACAACCTCTCCGGCCAGGTGATGGCGGATGTGCGCAGCTTCCTGGGCGACAAGGTCTATGAGACCGTGATCCCGCGCAATGTCCGCGTGTCGGAAGCCCCCTCCTATGGCAAGCCGGCGTTGCTTTACGATCTGCGATGCTCGGGCTCGCAGGCCTATCTGAAGCTGGCGTCGGAAGTCATCAAGCGCGAGCGCAGCCTGCGCGCCGCCGCGTGACCAAGCATCGCGGGAGCGAAAGAATGTCGATGGCCGAAGAACAAGGGCGGTCCCGTCTGGGCCGCGGCCTGGCCGCTTTGATCGGTGATGTCGGTGACGAGATCGGAGCGCTGGAGCGGGCTCGCGGCCAGCGCCGTGTCCCGGTCGAGTTCCTCCGTCCCAGCGCGCGCAATCCCCGCCGCAATTTCGTCGAGGCCGATCTCGACGATCTCACGGCGTCGGTGCGCGAGCGCGGCATTCTGCAGCCGATCATCGTGCGCTCGATCAGCGGCATGCTCGATGCCTATGAGATCATCGCCGGTGAGCGCCGCTGGCGCGCGGCACAGCGTGCGGGTCTGCATGATGTGCCGGTGATCCTGGTCGAGGCGGATGATCGCCAGGCCCTCGAGATCGCGATCGTCGAGAATGTCCAGCGCAGCGATCTCAATGCGATCGAGGAGGCGGCCGGCTATGAGCGGCTGATCGCCGAATTCGGCTATACCCAGAACGATCTGGCGCAGGTGATCGGCAAGAGCCGCAGCCATGTGGCCAATACGCTGCGGCTTTCGAAGCTGCCGGAATCGGTCCGGCAGATGGTCAGCGACGGGTTGGTATCGGCCGGCCATGCCCGCTCGCTGTTGTCCGTTTCGGATCCGGAACTGATGGCGCGGCGGATCGTCGATCAGGGGCTCAGCGTCCGCGATATCGAGCGGGTGGTGCAGGAAGAAGCCAGGGGCGAAACGAAATCCCTGCCGGTCAAGCCCAAGCCCGAGAAGGACCCGGATACCAGGGCGGTCGAGAAGGCGCTGGAAGAGGCGCTCGGCCTGTCGATCTCGATCAGCCATCGCGCCAATGGCGCCGGCGAGGTCAAGATCGGCTACAAGACGCTCGACCAGCTCGAGGCGCTGTGCCGCCGTCTGAAGGCCTGAGGCGCTCGCTCACCGCCCGCCGGACCGGGCGAGCCGCGCCAGGCTCCACAGGGCGCGCGCGGCCACCGGCTGCGCCAACCCCGCATCCCTGCGCACCGCCAAGGTCGCGGTGCCGAGGATCCCGACGGCGTCGGTGAGCTTCTCGCTCGACCAGGCCGACAAAGCGGCTTCCGTCGTCGCGATCCGCGGCCAGGGCAGCCGCATCCCCGCCACCACCTCCTTGACGCCGCGGCCGGCATCCACTGCCTGGCGGGCCTTGAGCAGCGACAGTGCCTGACGCAGCACGGCGCCGAGCATCACGCCGGCGTCGAGCCCTTCCCGCGCCAGCCTGGCCTGGGTGATGTCGATCGTGGCGATCTTGCCCGCGAAGACTGCGTCGACCAGCGCCGCCTGCTCGCGCTGGGCGGTATCGCCGACGATGATGTCGATATCCGCCTCGCCGACACTCGCTGCGTCGCCGACATAGAGCAGCAGCTTTTCCACCTCGCGCCGCGAGGTCTGGCGGTCGCCGCCGAGCAGCCCGGCGAGCCTGTCTCGGCTGGCGCGATCAATGGTTTTTCCGGCCTCACGCACCATCTCGTCGATGATCGTGCCGAGGTCGCGCGCCGCATCGCCATAGCAGGGCACCGCCAGCGCGGTCCGCGCCCGCTCGCAGGCGACGCGCAGCGGGTTGCTCTTCTGCAGGTCGCCAGCCTCGATGATGACGATCGCATCCTGCGAGGGCGTGGCCAGCAAGGGTTCGACGGCGGGAAGCAGCATCTTGCCCGTGGGCGAGACCCGGATGGCACGGCGGCCGCCGAACAGCCCGATGGTATTGGCCTCGTCGACGAGTTTCAGAGGGTCGGCGGCGATGTCGTCGCCACTCATCCGGACGAGCTGGAACGCATCGGTGGGATCATCCACCGCGCCCTTCGCCAGCGTGCCGGCGCGCTCGGAGACCAGGCCGGCATCGGGGCCATAGAACAGGAACAGGCGATGGGCCGGGTCGGGCCGCGCCAGCGCCCGCTCCGCCTCATGCGCCTTGACCATGGCCATGCCGGGATCAGCCGGTCACGAGATCGGCGGCCATCTGACCCCTGATGATCGTCGCCAGGCTCTTGGCGGCGCGCAGCTGCGCATCCCGCGCCGCCCTGACGGTGGCGAAGCGCTGCGAGGAGCGCTCATAGGGGATGCGGATCGTGTTGACGCCGGAGCTGACGGTCTTGGAGGAGATCTTGTCCTTGAGGCTCCAGGTCGCGGTCACCACCAGCACGGCGGAATCGGCCCGCGCATTCAAATAGTCGACGGTCACCACATCGATGGACTCGGCGATCGAGGCGTCGAAGCGCAGGCGCTTCTCGGCATCCGCGGCACCGCCGCCATCGAGCTCGAAGACCAGCTCATTGCGCAGGTAATGGCCGATCAGCCCCTTGATCTCGGGGATTTCGACGCTGCGCAGCGCGCTGCGAACGCTCCCGCCGGTCTGCGGGCTCAGCGTCGCCTCGGAATAGAGCGGCTGGAAGCATCCGCCGGCGAAAGCGGAGGCGATCAGCGCGGCCGCCAGCATGGCGCGGCGCGGCGAGACCCGCGCGGAACGGAGCGTCTGTGCGAATTCAGGCGACGACATTCACGATTCTCCCCGGCACCACGATGATCTTGCGGATGTCGCGGCCATCCAGCGCCCGTATCACGGCCTCGTTCCCACGAACCACGGCCTCGACCGCCACCGTATCCGCATCGGCCGGCACCGTCACGTCCGCCCGCTTCTTGCCATTGATCTGCACGGGCAGCGAGATGCTGTCATCCCTGAGCAGCGCCTCCTCGGCGACCGGCCAGGCGGCCTCGCCGACCAGCCCGGGCTGCCCCAGCACCGACCAGCAGGATTCCGCGAGATGCGGCATCATCGGCGCGATCAGCTGCGTCAGGATCAGCGCGGCCTCATGCAGCGCGAAGCCGAGATCCGCGGCGAGATCGGCCTGTTCCGCCGCCCCGTCCAGCGCCTTACCGACCGCATTGGTGAGGGTGTAGATATGGGCGACGCAGCGGTTGAAGCCGAGCCGCTCGATATCGGCGCCGACGGCCTGCAGCGCCCGGTGGGTGGCCTTGCGCAGGGTGGTGGCGGCCTCGCCCAGGGCCGCCGGAGCCTGCACCCCCGAGCCCGTCCGCTCCGCGATCTCGCCGACCAGGCGCCAGACCCGCTGCACGAAGCGCGCCGCGCCCTGCACGCCCTCATCCGTCCAGATCACGTCGCGGTCCGGCGGCGAATCCGACAGCATGAACCAGCGCGCCGTATCGGCACCGTAGGAGGCGATGATATCGTCGGGGTCGACGACGTTCTTCTTCGACTTCGACATCTTCTCGATGGCGCCGATCTCGATCGGCGCGCCGGTATCGACATGGTAGCCGGCGCGCTCCGCGCCATTGACCTCGATGCGCACGTCGCCCGGCTCGACCCAGCCGCCATCGGCGGCGCGATAGGTCTCGTGCACGACCATGCCCTGGGTGAACAACCCGGCGAAGGGCTCGTCCAGCCCGGCATGTCCGGTCGCCTTCATGGCGCGGGTGAAGAAGCGGGAATAGAGCAGGTGCAGGATCGCGTGCTCGACCCCGCCGATATACTGATCGACCGGCAGGAAGCGGTCGACCACCGGCCGGCTGGTCGGGCTCTCCTCGCGCCAGGGATCGGTGAAGCGGGCGAAATACCAGGAGGAATCGACGAAGGTGTCCATCGTGTCGGTTTCGCGCCGGGCCGGCTTGCCGCATTGCGGGCAGGCGACGTGTTTCCAGCTCGGATGATGATCGAGCGGGTTGCCCGGCTTCTCGAAGGAGACGTCCTCGGGCAGCGTCACCGGCAGATCGGCATCGGGCACGGGCAGGGTGCCGCAGGCCTCGCAATGGATGATCGGGATCGGGCAACCCCAATAGCGCTGCCGCGAAATGCCCCAGTCGCGGAGGCGGAAATTGACTTTCCGGGCCGCGACCGGGCGGTTGCCCCGCTGTTCGGCCTCGAGTTTTCGGGCCACGGCCTCCTTCGCCTCCGGGATGCTCATCCCGTCGAGGAAGCGCGAATTGATCATCCGCCCATCATCGACATAGGCGGTATCGGTGATCACGAAGCCGGCGGGATCGGTGCCCTCCGGGCAGACCACCGGGAGGTTGCCGAGGCCGTATTTATTGACGAAATCCAGATCGCGCTGGTCATGCGCCGGGCAGCCGAAGATCGCGCCGGTGCCGTATTCCATCAGGATGAAGTTAGCGACATAGACCGGCAGCGTCCAATCGGGATCGAGCGGGTGGACGGCGCGAATGCCCGTATCGAAGCCGAGCTTCTCCGCCTTGTCGATGTTCTCCTGGGCGGTGCCTGTCCGCTTGCATTCCTCGATGAAGGCCTGCAGGGCCGGGTCGGCCTGCGCCGCGGCCTTGGCGAGCGGGTGATCGGGCGCGATCGCCATGAATTTCGCGCCGAACAAGGTGTCCGGGCGGGTCGTATAGATTTCCAGCTCGTCCTGCCCGAACGGGTTCGATTCGAGCGCGAAACGAATCATCAGCCCTTCCGACCGGCCGATCCAGTTCTTCTGCATCAGCCGGACCTTGTCCGGCCAGCGATCGAGCCCGTCCAGCGCGTCGTTCAGCTCCTGGCCGAATTGGGTGATCTTGAAGAACCATTGCGTCAATTCGCGGATCTCGACCGGCGCCCCCGAGCGCCAGCCCTTGCCGTCGATCACCTGCTCATTGGCCAGCACCGTCTCGTCGACCGGATCCCAATTCACCTTCGCGGTCTTGCGGTCGACCAGCCCGGCCTTGAGGAAGTCCAGGAACAGCTTCTGCTGGTGGCGGTAATAGGAGGGGTCGCAGGTCGCGAGTTCGCGGCTCCAGTCCAGCGACAGGCCCATCGACTGCAGCTGCGCGCGCATCGTCGCGATATTGGCGTAGGTCCAGTCCCGCGGATGGACCTTGTTGGCCTTGGCGGCGTTCTCGGCCGGCAGGCCGAAGGCGTCCCAGCCCATCGGATGCAGCACGGCGAAGCCCTTGGCGCGCTTGTAGCGGGCCACGACGTCGCCCATCGCGTAATTGCGGACATGGCCCATATGGATGCGCCCCGAGGGATAGGGGAACATCTCGAGCACGTAGTAGGTTGGGCGCGGATCGTCGTTGCGGGTCTCGAAGAGCTTGCGCTCATCCCAGACGCGCCGCCATTTCGGCTCGGATTCCTTGGGATTGTAACGTTCTACGGCCATGTCAGCATGTGATTGTTGCGTGAGCGAAGTGTGCGGGACTAGGACACGATTGCGCGCGCCGGGTCAACGCCGGGCAAGGGCCGAGCGCCGTCAAGAAAAAGGATCTGTGACCTGATGAGCGATATCGTGCAGCGATTGAAGGCCGCCCAGGATGCGGTGGCGCGTGCCGCCGTGGATATGGGACGGCAGGCGCGGGACGTGACCCTGATCGCGGTCTCGAAGACCATGCCCGAGGAGGCGATCCTGCAGGCGCTGGAGGCCGGGCATCGCGTCTTCGGCGAGAATTACGTGCAGGAGGCCAAGGCGAAATGGCCGGCGCTGAAGGAGCGCTTTCCGGATGCTGAGGTGCACATGATCGGCCCGCTGCAATCCAACAAGGTGCGCGAGGCGGTGGCGCTGTTCGACGCGATCCATTCGCTCGACCGGGATAGCCTCGCCAAGGAGCTGGCGCGCGAGATCGCCCGCGCGGCACGGGCACCGACACTCTTCGTCCAGGTCAATACCGGGGAGGAGCCGCAGAAGGGCGGGGTGATGCCGGGCGAGGTCGACGGCTTCCTGGAGACCTGCCGGATCCATCACGGGCTGGCGATCGAGGGGCTGATGTGCATTCCCCCCGCCGAGGAGCCGCCCTCGCCTCATTTCGCGCTGCTGGCGAAGATCGCGGCGCGGCACAAGCTGCGCGGCCTGTCGATGGGGATGAGCGCCGATTACGAGGCGGCGATCCAGCTCGGCGCGACCCATGTCCGCATCGGCAGCGCGATCTTCGGGCCGCGCGGCTGATCAGCGCCCGGCATCGGCGATGCGGATCGCGCAGCGCCGCGCCAGCCGTGGCAGAACCTTCGCGAAGACATGGCGATCCACCGCGACGCAGCCGGCCGTCGGGGTGAAACCCGGGCGCGCGAGATGCCAGAAGATGGCGCTGCCGCGGCCGCGAATCACGGGCGCGTCGTTCCAGCCGAGCTCGACGATGATGTCGTAGAGCGGGTCCTCGCGGGTCAGCCGCTCCTCGGCGACGCCGGGAGGGCGGTCGATCAGCCGGTTGTAGCGGCGGTCGGCGGCGTCGTCGCACCAGGCGTCGCGCAGGGCGATGCGGCGGATCGGCAGCAGGCTGCGCGGCCGCTGCAGCCGGTCGCCGCGGTAGAACAGGCGCCGGAGCGGCAAAGTGGCCCGGGGCGTACCGCCATCGCCCTCGCGCTTGGCCGTGATGATCCCGCCACGCCCCAGCGCGCAGGGGAAGAGCGCCTGGCCGGCGCGCAGGAACCCCTTGCTGCGGTCATGGACGGAGGGGACGACCTGAAGGCGGGTCAGGCGGCGGGGGCCGGGCTTTGCGCCGCGAACCCCTGGTTTTTCACTGCTTCTCACGGGAATTCCAGATTGCGTGACTTGCGGTCATGATTCAGCGGGCTCATGGTGCGCTGGGTTCCACCGCAGAGATGAGGGTTCATGTCCGCCGTCCATCATATCCTTCTCTGCGACGACGACCAGACGCTGCGCGATGCGCTCGCCGAGCAGCTCGGGCTCCATGACGAGTTCAGGATCTCGACGGCCGGCACGGCGACGGCGGCGGTCAAGGCGGTGCAGGCCGAGCGTTTCGATCTCGCGGTGATGGATGTCGGCCTGCCGGACATGGATGGGCGCGAAGCCGTCAAGATGATGCGCAAGAACGGTTTCAAGAGCCCGGTGATCATGCTGACGGGCCAGGGTTCCGACGCCGATACGGTGCTCGGGCTCGAGGCCGGCGCCAATGATTACGTGGTCAAGCCGTTCAAATTCGCGGTGCTGCTGGCGCGGATCCGCGCGCATCTGCGGCAATACGAGGCGAGCGAGGACGCGATCTTCCAGGTCGGCCCCTATACCTTCCATCCCGGCTCGAAGCTGCTGGTCAGCGACAAGGGCTCGAAGACCAAGCTGACCGAGAAGGAAACCGCGATCCTGCGCTTCCTCTACCGGGCCGGCCGCAAGCCGATCGCGCGCGAGATCCTGCTGCAGGAAGTCTGGGGCTATAATTCCCAGGTGACGACCCACACGCTGGAAACCCATATCTACCGCCTGCGCCAGAAGATCGAGCCCGATCCCGCCCATGCCCGTCTCCTGGTGACGGATGCGGGCGGCTATCGCCTCAACCCCTGAGCCGCAATGGCGCTCGACGACGATATCGCGGTGCTGTCGCGGCAGCCGCTGCTCGGTCTCATGGAGCGGGATGCGCTGCGGCTCCTCGCCTTCGCGGCGGAGACGCGCACGCTGCGGGCCGGTGACGTCCTGTTCCGCTCGGGGGATGTCGGCGACGGTGCGCTGCTCGTGCTGTCGGGCGCCATCGCCCTGACGACCGGCGAGGATGGCCAGCCGGCCCGGGAGATCGCCGGGCCCGGCGCGCTGGTCGGCGAGCTCGCGCTGTTCACCAGCCTGCGGCGTCCGGTGACCGCCATCGTGCGCGAACCGACGCAGGTGATGAAGCTGTCGCGGGCGGTGATGCGACGGGTGCTGGCGGAATTCCCGGCCTCGGCCGAGCGCCTCGCCGAAGCGGTGGCGAGCCGGCTGCGCGCCTTCACCGAGGAGCTGACCGACGTGCAGGCGACCCTGGAAGCGATCGACCGGCGCTGACGCTAGAGCGACAGGGTCACGGTGACCGGAACATGGTCGGAGGGGCGCTGCCAGCCCCGCGCCTCGCGCAGGAAGGTCAGATCCTGCAAGGTCGGCTTCAGCCCCTCGGAGAGCCAGATATGGTCGAGCCGCCGGCCGCGGTCGGAGGCCTGCCAATCGGCGGCGCGGTAGCTCCACCAGCTATAAAGCTTTTCCGGCTCCGGGCGCAGGCTGCGCGCCGCATCCGTCCAGCCGAGATCGGCGCGCAAGGCCTCCAGCGCGGTGGTCTCGACCGGCGTGTGGCTGACCACGTCGAGTAGCTGCTTATGGCTCCAGACATCATGCTCATAGGGCGCGATATTGAGGTCGCCGAGCAGGATCGCCGGCCGGTCGCTCGGCCGCTTGGTCATGCCCCAGACGCCGAGCTCGTCGAGGAAGGCGAGCTTATGCGCGAATTTCGGGTTGAGCTCGGGATCGGGAATGTCGCCGCCCGCCGGCACGTAGAAATTATGGATGGCGATGCCGGAGGCCGCCCCGGCGCCGGGGCCGAGCACCGCGCTCATATGGCGGGCATCGGGCCGGCCGCACATCGTCATCGCTTCATGGTCGCTGAACGGCAGCTTGGAGACGATGGCGACGCCGTTATAGCCCTTCTGCCCGATGAAGCGGAGATGGCCATAGCCGATCTGCTGGAAGGCCTTGGCCGGAAACTGCTCGTCCGGCGTCTTGGTCTCCTGCAGGCACAGGATGTCGGGGGCGTGGGTGGTCAGGAAGTCGCAGACCAGGCCGATGCGTAGCCTGACGGAATTGATGTTCCAGCTGGTGACTTTGAGTTGCAAGGCGGGGCGTCCGGCGCGAGATGGGCCCCGGAAACTGGTCGCAACGCGCCGGAAAAGCAAGCAGCCGCGAGCGCCGGGATCGGAGCTCGCGCCGCGACCGCTCGCGTCGCCCCGGCCCGCTCACGGAGCGGGACGCCGGGCTATCGATCGATCAGAGCATGCGCTCGTAATTGATCACGAATTTGCCGGGATCGGCGCGGCGCTGGGTGTCGAGATTATAGAGCGAGACCGAGGTCTCGTAGCCCTGGGGATCGACCACCACCCATTGCTTCAGCTCATTCGCCTGCAGATCGTAGTTCAGCGTGATCTTGGAGGTGCCGCCGAGCGTCGAGCGATCCTCGATCTTCACCGAGAGCACGTCGCCCTTGGTGCTGACCCCGGTGACCACCGAATCGCGGGCGAGGTCCATGCGCTCCTTGACCAGGAATTTCAGCGGCGTCTGGCCGATCGAATAGAGATCCTGCGTCGCGAGCTTCTTGTCGCGGATCGCGACGGAGGTGCCGTCGGCGATGACCTCGGTCGTGGCCGGCGCATCATATTCGAAACGCATCTTGCCCGGGCGCTGAATGTAGAGCCTTCCCTCGAGGCGGCGGCCATTCGCCGCGAACTGGATGAAATCCCCCTGGAGATGGGTGAAGCCGTTGAAATAGGCGTTGAGCTTCTCCACCGCCTCCTGCGGGCTCAGCGGGCCGGAGGTGCGCTGGGCAGCCTTGGCCGGAATCGCCCGGACCGGGGTCGCGGAAGCGGTCTGCACCGGCTCGGCCGCGGCGATCGCGGCCGGGGCGGCGGCTGCGGCTGCGTTGCGCGGCAGGCCGAGCCCTTCCGGGCGGATCGGCGGCAGACGCAGCGGGGCCGCCTTCGGCGCGGCGGCCGGCTTGGCCGGGTGCAGCTGCAGCGGCTGGGCGGTGGCGGGAAGAGTCGCGCCGGCGAGACCAAGCACGGTCAGCGCGCTCAAGGTCCGCAGTGTCGGAAACATCGTCATGAGCCAGCAAGCTCCGGGTTGTGTCGGTCACTGGGACCGGGATCATCACGCCTGGTCAGACGCTCTGCAAGATCGCAGACCAGCATTTGGGGGCCGGCCGGATCGGTTCAAGCCATGCAACGCCCTGTAGCCCCGGAATGTTGCACGGCCGTCATGGCAATTTCAGGACGTAGCGTGAGCTTCAATCCTCGTCTTCCCGCGCGCGGCCGGTTTCGACGAGGATTTCGCGTTTTCCGGCGTGGTTGGCGGGGCCGACGATGCCTTCGGTC
>NZ_LMRT01000011.1:45354-45490 GCF_001426225.1 Allobosea sp. Leaf344
ATCCTCGCTCTCGGCCTGGCCCATGCCGGTCTTGTCGAAGACGGCGCCGTCCTCGCCGTCCTCGGCGGCGGGTTCCTCCTCGGAGGTGACGGCGTCGAGATAGTCGGGGCGGCCTTGCGTCTTGAGATGGGCGACG
>NZ_LMRT01000012.1:0-193 GCF_001426225.1 Allobosea sp. Leaf344
ATCCCCGCCCACCGTGAACAGGGAGGCCAGGCCCTGGTCCGGAAGCGTGGTGATGACCTGCGCCAGTGCCGGGGCGGCGTCGTCGCTATTGGCGTTGCCGCCGATCTCGGTCTCACCGCTGCTGTAGCGATCGACACCGACCGTCTCGTCCAGCTCGATCGCGACCGAGGACAGCCCATTGGCCGCATTGGCC
>NZ_LMRT01000012.1:228-492 GCF_001426225.1 Allobosea sp. Leaf344
CTGATGCCCGAGCCGCGGGTGCTGATCAGGTCGATCGCGGCGGCGCGGCTGATGCTGTCACCGTCGCCATCCGTGCGCGTGACGCTGTATTGCAGCTGGATCGGTGCGGCCTCGCCGGCGAGGGCCAGCACGGTGCTGGCGTCGAACTCGTTCTTGTCGAGATGCCGGATCGCCTCGAACAGCGTCGTCTGCAGCTGGCCTCCGACGATGGCGATGGTGAAGACGACGTTGTTGGCGGTGTCGCGGCCCTCGATGGCACCCGCG
>NZ_LMRT01000012.1:523-5676 GCF_001426225.1 Allobosea sp. Leaf344
ACCGATGAAGCTCAATGTCGCGACATCTGTGCCAGCGAGATCGGAGCCGAAATCGCCGCCGACGCTGAACAAGGCGCTGGCCGTTCCCTGGATCGAGGTGGTGACCTGGGCGAGATAGTCGCTGGGCGGGACAGCATCGTCATCGGTGTTGCCGTCGGCCGTCTCGCCGGACGTATTGGCGCGGTCGGGGCCGACGGTCTCATCTAGCGCCATGCCGATGAGGTTCCGGGCTTCCGGGGAGGCCGCGGACACGGTCAGCGACGGCCCGTCATCGTCGAAGGAGATGAACGAGGTCTGGGACGAGATCAGCTCGACCAAGGCGGTCTGGGTGATCGCGTCGAAATCGCCATCCGTACGGGTCACGCTGTATTGCAGCTGGATCGGCGAAGCGCCGGGAGCGAGCGTCAGCAGCGCGCTGTCGTCGAAGAGAGTGGTCGCGCCATGCGCGATCGCCTCGAACAGCGTCGTCTGCAGCTGGCCACCGACGATGGCGATGCTGAACACGACGTCATTATTCGTGTCGCGGCCCTCGATGACTCCCGCTGCGGTCAGGAACAGCGAGATCAAACCGCCATTGGTGGCCGAGAGGCTGGTGGCCACGCCAGGGCCGCCGACCGTCAGCCCGACGAAGCTGAGCGTCCCGGCATCGGTGCCGTTCTGATCGGCGCCGAAGCTGCCGCCCAGCGTGAAGAGCGAGGCCAGCCCGGCGCCCGGAATGGCCGTCGTCACCTGCGCGAGACCAGGGCCGGCATCGTCGGTATTGGCGTTGGTGCCGATCTCGACCTCGCCGGCGCCGTAGCGATCCGCGGGGAGATCCCCCGCCCCTTGCGTCTCGTCGAGCTCCTGGGTCAGACCGGCGAGGGCCGCGCCCGTCGCGGCCGTGACCGTCAGGGTCGGCACGTCGTCGCGGACCTGCACCGTCAGCGTGCCTTCGCTCGTGCCGACCGGCGTGGTCACCACGACGCCGACGGTCCCGAGGTTGAGGATCTGGGCACCGCCTCCAGCCGGGTCCGGCAGGCCGGTGAGCAGCGTGACCTGCACCACGACGTCGCCGACGGTTCCGGCGGGGATGTTGGTGCCGGAGACGATCTCGAGGCGGATCGCGTCGACGCCGTTGACACGGCCGATGATCAGCGTGCCCGAGACCAGCTGCCAGACGATGTCCGCGCCGGCGATACCGTTCGTTTCGGTCACCAGCCCGGCGATGCCGCTGAAGGCGACGCTGCTCGCCGCCAGCGTGCCGGCGTTGAACTGCAGCGTCAGCAGCGCCGACTCGTTCGGGTTCTGCGGCAGGGTGCCGGTGGCGAGGGAGGATTCGTCCAGAAGGGCGCTGAAACTCGCGCCGAGCAGGGACGGGCCGACGACATCCGCCAGCGCCGGCAGCAGTTCCTCGCGGGTCAGGGCGCCGAATTGGAGCTCGGTCGGACCGAGCAGATTGGTCAGGCCGAAGCCTTGACCGATATTGCCGGGGGTGACGCTGAAATTGCCGCCGGAGCTTCCGACGCCCTGGGCGCCGGCAGGGCCGGCACCGGGCGTGACGCCGGCGCGGTCGAAGGCCGCGGCGAAGGCGCCTGCGGGCACTTCGACGTCACCGATGACGATCGTCGGCATCGACTGGGTGACGCCGGGGATGACGACCGGCGGGCCCGAGGGCTGGTTGAGGATCAGGTCATCGCCGCGCACGACGATGTCGTCGAGCGAGGTGCTGGCCGGAAGCCGGACGATGGCGCGCGCCGGCGCTGTCTGCTGGGCGGGTGCGCCCTGGGGCGGCTGTGCCTGGGATGGGGCGGCCGGAGCGGCCGGAGGGGCTGCAGGCGAGGCCTGCGCGATCTGGTAGCTCGCGGCACGCTCGCCCTGCTGGACGGCAGATGCCGGATCGTTGTGGCCCTGATCGCCATTGTCGCCGGCCGCAAGCGCGGCGCTATCGCTGACTTCAAGCATGATTGTATCCCCTCAGTTAACGACTTGTTAATCTGAGGGGTGAGCAGTTCACAATGCGAGTCAGTTGCTGCATTCATATCGGCGTATGCAGCTCGTTTAAAATTTGTCTATTCAAGATTAACTGCTACGTCAGGTCTATATCGAAGGGATTAGACCTTACGGCCTCGGACGGCCGCGGGGCGTCCGGGTTCCGATCCCATCTACGGTAATGGGCGCGCGGCCCGCTCGCGACGCTGCGACACGCGGTCAGTCGAACAGCGCTCCGAGCATGTCCGTCGCGGATTTGCCCTTCTCGATGGTGACGATCGACGTCTTGCCCCCCGCATTGGTCAGCCGGAAATCCAGCCAGGGCGTCCCCAGCAGGCGGCGCTTGTTGTTGGCGAGGTCGATCGGATCACCGGAGAGTTCGACGCGCGATCCCCCCTCGGGGCCAGGCGCGATCCGGCCGATCAGAGGCTCGCCCTCGACAGCGCCGGCCCGGCGCGCCCTCGGCATCTCGTCCAGCATGAAGGAAGCGGCCGCGGGGTTCCTGCCGATCACGGTGATGGTCGGCGCCCGGAGCGACCGGGTGGCGCGGAAGACCAGCTCCACATGCAGGGCGTCGGCATCGATCCTGATCACGACTTGGACGATGCGCGCATCGGGCCCGTCTTGCCTGGCCGACCAGACGGCTTGTCCCTGGGTGATGATCGGGAATTCCGGTTCCGCCTCATTGTCTCTGATGTGCCCGGCGCGGGTGGTGACCGACGCCGCGAGCTGGGGTCCCGCCGCCGGAAACTGGGCTTGCGCCGCGCCCGACCCCGTCGGCGTCCACAGGCTCACGACAGGGGCTCCCGCCGGCAGCAGCCTGGGGCCGAAAGCGAGCGTGGCGCGGTCCTGCAGGCGCTCGCCACGCTTGGCCGAATTCGCCCGGCTGGCAAAGGGGTGACAGAGCTGGAAATCCCGGCAGAGCAGCAGGTCGCTCGCGGTGCAGCAGGCGCTGGTCTGCGGCTTCGGGGCTGCGGTGTTCGCGCGCGTCTGCGCCTCGGCGAGCACAGGGGCGAGCGCCGTCAGGCAGACCAGAAGCAGGGCCGGATAGCTCGATCTCTCGCCCGTCAACGCGCGCTCTCCTGCCCTGCCGTCACTAAGGTGACGGAGACGCCATGCATCTGCGTCAGGATAAGCAAAATTATGTAAAAGTCTCCTTCTCGAAGAGAGCTGCGCTTGCAGCCTTCGCGATTGGCGCCGATCCGCTCGCGCGCATCATTCGACCCAGGGTTCACGGGTCCAGCGGTCACGGGCGGACGGACGGCCCGGTCTGATGGCCCTCGCCCCTATTCGGCCCGGAATTTCCTGACGCGCGCCGGTGTCCCGCAGCTCCGGTCCGAACACCAATGTCGCCGTCCGCCGCGCGAGGTATCGAGGAAGAGCCACCCGCAATTGCGGCCGGGGCATTGCCGGATCGGCCGACGCTCGCCTCTGGACTCGATCAGCAGATCGCAGGCCGCGACAGCGATACGATCCGCGATGTGATCCAGTGCCTCGCGGCGTCGCCAGGCCCATTCCAGAGCCCCGTCTTCGCAAGCCAGGCGACGCCCGGCCAGGGCCGATCGCAGCGCCGTGTCGAACAGGTCGAGATCGGCCTTCTCGACCGGGCGATCGCTCACCTCCATGCAGCAGATGCGATAGAGCGCCTCGCGCAGGGCCTTCGCCCGGGACAGGGCGGCCGCTGCGTCCACCGGGCGCTGGGCGGCTTCGATGGCGAGACGCTGCCGGGTGTCGGCGTCGATCGACTGCGTCCGGCCCGCCCAGATCAGCAGATCGTCATAGGATTGCAGATAGTCGGGGCCGATCGTCCCGATCCGGCTGTCAACGGTGTTGACGAAATCCAGCACCGGATGGCCGCCGAGCAACGACATCGTCTGGACCGTCTTCGCCATCATCCGCCGGAACCTCCGCTCGCCGCCGCTGTTGTAACGGAATAAAATAGTTTAATCCGTTACGGAGTCCAGAGCGTGGGATTCGCCCTCAATCCGAGATTATTGGATTTCGTGATCCTCTGCCTGATCTGGGGCGCGACCTGGATCGGCATCAAGGCGGGGGTCGACGCCGTCCCGCCGCTGCTCTTCGCCGGCACGCGCTTCGTCATGGCGGGATTGCTGTTGCTGGCGCTGGCGCGGCTGCGCGGCGAGTTGACAGGCATCGCCGCCGGGGACCGGCTGCGTTTCCTGGTGGTGAGCCTGCTGATGATTTCCCTGTGCTACGGCCCGCTGTTCTGGGGCATGCAATACGTCAATTCGGGCACGGCCGCCGTGCTGGAACTGGCGCTGACCCCGATCGCATTGCTGCTCTTCGCGCTCCTGCTGGGCGATGAGCAGATCGGGATCCGTCACCTCCTCGCCTTGGGGCTGGGCGTCGCCGGCCTCGCGCTGCTGTTCGGGCCCGACGCCCTCGCCCAGAATGCAGGGCCGGCAGCGCAAGCGGGGCGACCGATCGCGGGTAGCCTCGCCGTCGCATCGGCGGCTTTCACCTATGGGCTCGGCTCGGTCGTGGCCCGGCAGCTGCTCGCGCGATACCCCTCCTCTCTGGTGGCGGGGATGACGACGCTTGTCGGCGGCGGCGTGCTGCTGGCCTATGCGCTCGCCTTCGAGCCCGGTGCGATACGGGCGCTCCGGGGCGATTGGGGCTGGGCCGCCTGGGGCGGCTGGCTCTTCCTGGTGCTGTTCGGCTCGCTGATCGGCTACACGCTCTATATGCGCCTGCTGCGCGACATCGGCGCGGCCCGCGCCGGGAGCTACGCCTTCGTCTCGCCGATCGTGGCGGTGGTGCTGGGGGTGGTCGCCTTCGGCGAGACGGTCGAGCCTCTCGATGCTCCCGCGATGCTGCTGATGCTCGCGGGCGCCTATCTCGCCCTGTCGAAGGCCGGTGTCGCGTCGACATAGGCTCGGGGAGCCGCGGAGCTTGTTTCGTTGGCGGTCACTGAGGCGGCGTCGCAGCATCGGGCCGAGAATGAGACGCGTCTGCTCGTAGTCGCTCGCCTGGTGCTTCAGGGCTGGCGCGACCCGCCTCGCGCCTCGGCTGAAGACGGCCCGCGGCGGTCGCGCGCGGATCCCGCCATCGCCTTCGCCCAACGCAAAAACCCCGCCGCATGTGCGACGGGGTATTTGTTATGTTTGGTTGCGGGGGCCAGATTTGAACTGACGACCTTCAGGTTATGAGCCTGACGAGCTACC
>NZ_LMRT01000013.1:0-12999 GCF_001426225.1 Allobosea sp. Leaf344
TCGGCGAAGGAGCGCGGGCTTCGATTGGTAGGCATAGGCGGTAGGCGTGATCGATAGGACTGAATAGAGCGCGCCTTTACCTGATTCTCTTGTCTCGTCACGCTTGCAAAGAGTGCCAATGTCTCGCAGGAGCTATTTTTCCTTTCAGGTGCGACGCTCATCGGCCTGCCCCTCTCCAGCGCTCAGCGCCAAAAGCTGCTGTTCGGGCCTTGCCGGGAATAGGACGTTGCGAGGTGCAGCTGGTTAGGTACTGCTATCGGCCCAAAGCTCCGCCTGACAACGGGGCGAGCGGCTGCAGCAAAAAGCTACAGCCGCGGTCTTATGTCAGATGTCGGTTTGCTCAGAAAGGATGAGCGCGTCGTCAACTTCGATGCCGAGGTAGCGGACTGTGCTGTCCAACTTCGAGTGGCCCAGCAAGAGTTGGCAAGCTCGCAGATTGCCAGTCCGCTTGTAGATCAAGGCAACCTTGGTCCGACGCAGGCTGTGGGTACCATAAAGGGCCGGGTCCAGCCCTATCAATGCAACCCAGTCGTCGAGTAGGCGCCCGTACTGCCGGGTCGTGACGTGATCGCCCTTGCGACTTCGACTGGGAAACAGCCAGCCGGGATCGGCCGTGGGACGGCGTCGAAGCCACGCCGTCAAAGCATCACGCGTTGGATCAGTCAGCTCGAACGGCACGGGGCGACCGGTCTTCTGCTGAATGATCGACGTACGCAGTCTGACGGTGCCGCCCAGCACCACGTCGCTCACCCGTAGTCGAACCAGATCGCACCCGCGCAGCTTGCTGTCGATCGCTAGATTGAACATAGCAAGATCGCGTACGCGGTGATCGTGCTGCAATCGCGTTCGGGTTGCCCAGATATGACGAGGCTTCAGCGGCGGCTTGGGCCCAATCAGGCGACCCATGTTCCAGGCAGAGCGATGATCAGTTTTCGGATATTCGGTCGGCATAGCGTTTCCTCCATTGGAGGCCGCATCTCGATTCATCTTATCACGAATGACGTTGAGCTGCGCTGCGACATCTGCTGAGGTTGATCAACGGCGGCAGAGCTGACCCCGGTTTTGTCGCGATGAGCTGGACATGATCGTTACTATCTTCGAAGACAGACTTACGGCTGGTCCAGCAAGTAGAAGCCTTGAGGACCGGCCAAGGCTGCTCCATTGCAAGCGCCAAGCTGCCAAAACTGGGCTCGACCGGCTCAGGCTGGAAATAGTGGATTAGTGGCGTTTGGCGGTGGCTTGGGTGTCCGACCATGTCTGGGTCAGTGCTCATCCTCACGAGAGTCTTGCAGACAGTTGGCGCGCTATATCTGCCGGCGAGCTTAGCATGCTGCGATTGTAACCGATCGATTGCAGCTTAAAGCGCGCCTTTTCGCTAAATGCCCCGCTAAAGCTGAGTTTCAATGCAAGCGTCGCAGTCGCTGAAGTCGGCGCGCTTTGCGGTCGTCGCGCCGATACTGTGAAACGGCAATGGCAAGCCACTCGGCTTCATCGCGTTCCGGACTACCAGGAGGGAATTCAGAAAGCTCACGAATGCGCTCTAGTGCTGCATCCAATTGCTCCTCGTCTTTGATTTCCGTCGGATCCTCCATGGTCATTAGTGCAGACGCTTTAAGAGGCGTAACTCAATGGCCAGGGCAGCAGCGCGTTCAAAGCGGTCGATCGCTAGCTGGATCAGCCGAGCCTCAAGCTCTGCGTGAGTGCCGAGAGGGCATGGCAGGAGGGCAAAAAGCCTTTCAACTGCTGCAGCGTGATCATCGTCGGATTGGATGTTTATCAGTCGACTCATGGATGCAACTCGCATTGAGGCGAGCACACTAAAAGCGCCTTCGATTTCGAGTCTTGATTTGGATCAAACGAGTACGCCTCGCGGGCTGTCGAAGGTGATCTCGCCGGCTGGTGCAGTTTCACAGGCCGGCACGGGCAAGCGTAGTCAGCCTCTTCAATGTCTGTCTCTCGGCCGGAAACAAATCGGTTAGTGAGTTACAAGGTTATGTCGCGATCCTAAGACCTCCCTTGGATCCAAACCACAGAACTTGCTTGGTTCAACTGAACAGCGTCGGGGATGGCACTGAGTGGATTCACGTTTCGGTATGTCCCAGCGGGAAGTGGCAGCAGCGCGTTGAGATGAGCCTTGATCGGGCGTTTTTGGGCCAGGCTCTGATGAGGCCTCCGGACGTCGGGCGCGAGCTTCCGACAACGCGACCATAGGCGCGCAGGTAGCTGAAAAGGCGATACATTGCGGCGTCGGCGACTACCTGGGACGTAATTGCGTCCCAGCGTGCTCGATGGGACCTTGGCTCCAAGATGAGGAGACCCCCCATGACTGCTTATGCCATTGGCCACCTGCACGACGTGAAATTGGCCCGGACATCGTCGCTTACCTGGAGCGCATCGACGCGACTCTTAAACCCTACAAAGGACGCTTTATGATCCACGGCGGCCACGCCGAAATATTGGAGGGGCAATGGTCGGGCGATCTTATCGCTATCGCCTTCCCGGACAGAGCCGCAGCCCGGGCCTGGTACGTGTCGAGAGATTACCGAGCCATCATCGGGCTTCGTACGCGCAACGCGTGCGGAGCCGTAATCATCATTGACGGTGTATTGCGTGATCACCAAGCCACCGACGTTCTCGCGCCCTCGTAAGCGTTCGCGTATCGGGCACTCCGTCTCTTCGTGGGCAAGGTGCGGGGCACGTACAGCCGGCAACTGATCAACCGCTTCAGGCCCCGATCCCGCCACCTGAATTCAGTGGAGGAACGAGGCCGGGCGGCGCCAGTAGCTGCCCTCTAGGCTTCTCCCTGATGCAGATGTTCGCCTGCGTCACAACTCCCGGTCAATCGTTCCTGAATCACGTGGGTCACAATCAAAGGCTCCCCGATTAGGCGAACATGACACCGGCTAGTGAAGCCGCAGCGAGCGTCGGGATCATACCGATCTTGAAGCGCAGCATCGCCATCATGGCGGCGGCTGATAGCACGGCCGCGCGCCAGTCGAGCGATGACAGGACCGGGAGATCGGGCGCGAGGCCAAGGAATTCGAGCGAGCGTACCTCGCGGAAGATGACATGCAGCGCGAACCAGAGCGCGAGGTTCATCACGACCCCAACCACGGCTGCGGTGATGGCGGTGAGCGCGGCAGAGAGCGCCCTGTTGCCGCGCAGCGCCTCGACATAGGGCGCACCGAGGAAGATCCAGAAGAAGCACGGGGTGAATGTGACCCAGAGCGTCAGGAATGCGCCGAGGCCCCCGGCCAGCAGCGGGTCGAGCCCGCCCGGCGCGCGGTAGGCGGCGAGGAAGCCGACGAACTGGAGGACGAGGATCAGCGGTCCCGGCGTTGTCTCGGCCAAGCCCAGCCCGTCGATCATTTCGCCGGGCGCCAACCAGCCCAAGGTCTCGACCGCGGCCTGGGCGACGTAGGCCAGCACGGCATAGGCGCCGCCGAAGGTAACGACCGCCATCGTGCTGAAAAAGCCGCCGACCTGCGTCCAGACGCTGGTACGGCCCGTCAGCAGCCAGAGCATCACAACGGGCGCGAGCCAGAGCGGCAGCCAGATCGCGCAGATCTTGAAGGCCTTGGAGGTTGATGGCCTTGCGTGATCGAGTTCGCCGCGCTCGAACATCAGGTCGACGATACCCTTGAACTCGGGCGCACCGGGCTTGCCGCCATGTCCGCCGCCCGCAAACGTCGTCGGCGCGTGGCGGTGGCCCAGCCAGCCGACGAGGCCCGCAGCCAGGATGATGACTGGAAATGGGATCTTGAACAGATAAATGCCGATGAAGGCGGCGATCGCGATGACGACCATGGCGCGGTTCTTCAGGGCGCGCCGACTAATCCGCAGGCCCGCCTCAACGACCACGGCCAACACGGCCGCCTTGACGCCGAAAAAGACGGCGTCGACCAGCGGCACATGGCGATAGCTGACATAGAGCAGGCTCAGACCCAGCATTACCAGTGCGCCGGGGACAATGAAGAGCAGGCCGGCGACGAGGCCGCCGATCGTGCGGTGCATGAGCCAGCCGATATAGATGGCAAGCTGCTGGGCTTCGGGGCCCGGCAGGAGCATGCAGTAGTTCAGGGCGTGCAAGAACCGCTGCTCGCCGATCCAGCGGCGGTCATCGACCAACTCCTTGTGCATCAGAGCGATCTGTCCCGCGGGTCCGCCGAAGGAGAGGCAGCCGATCCTCGCCCAGACCTTGACGGCCTGGGCGAGAGTCGGGACGGACGGAGCCGTGATCGCGGTTTCGCTAGAGGTTGCGAGGGGCATTGCACTCACCTTCAGGCCGACTTCGAGCCGGCTGGCCAGTTGTGCGTCTCCTCGGTCGCGTCCCGGCAGCAGCGATAGAAGGCGTCGTAGAGCAGCATGCCGGCGCCGAGCTGTTCGAGGTCGTCTTTGAACATGCGCGAAAGGCCGAGCGACGCCGCCAGGAAGCCGGGCGCTTCGGCCGCGAGATCCGGGCGTGCCGTATCGGCCGCGCGCACGATCGTCGCAAGCCGTTCGAGGGCGGGCGAGGCCAGTCCGAACTCCTCGATCATGATGTCGAAGGTACAGCGCTCCCCGCGATGGCTCCAGAAGATGCCGTCGATGTCGAAGGGCGTGGCGCCGAACCTGCTGGCGACATCGGGCACCTCGGCGGCCGTAACAAACAGGAATACGGCCTTGGGATCGATGAAGCGGCGGATCAACCACGGGCAGGCGATGCGGTCGACCTTGGGACGCGACCGCGTCACCCAGAGCGTGCGCGCCTGTGCGTCGCGCGGCGGCAGCTTGGCGGTCGAGACTAGCAGCCCACCGGCATCGCGCCACGCTTCGAAGCCGCCCTGGAGGTTCTCGGCCTCAACGCCCTCATGCCGAAGCCAGGCGGCGACGCCTTCGCTGAGCTTCTGGCCCCGCTGACAGACCACGACGACGCGTTGACCGGCATAGTCTCGGGCCCAGTCCGCGACGCTCTTGTGCGAGCGATGATCGGCGGCGGGTAGGATGCGCGGGTCGAGCGCGACATCGTCGAGAATGCGGACGTCTACGATGGTCGGCGCGCCCGGCAAGCCGACGAGCCGGGACAACTGGGCAGCGGTGATCTGGATGTTGGAAGACATGAGCGTCCATCCCTGAAACGAGGAAAGTGGACGCGAACATTGGGCTGACGCCTCACGGGGTCGTCGCGAAGAACCCCTTGCGCCGATCTTGAACCACAAGGTGCGCGCGATTGCAACGGGTCCATAGCAACGCTGCCGACTTCGTGCTCAGCCGGCCGTGCGAAGCTCGAGTTCGCGCCACATTTGTTGGCTCGGCCAGGAGGCGCCACTAGTTGACGTTGAGGCTTTGCCATAAAGCCGACGTTCGAGCGCAGTGTGAGGCCAGCAGGCCGCGAACCCTTGCGAATGTCGAAGATCTTCGGTCCACCACGGCGCGGCGGGAGCCGCCGCGCCGTCTCAATCAGAAGTTCATTTGCTCAGTGAGGATTAACCGTTAGGGCCAGCAGGATGCTGATTGATCGACACGTGTCTCACTCGGAGACTTTCGCTAGATCAGCAGGCCGCAAGATTAGCCAAGACGGGTTAACTCCCTTCATTCCTATCGCGCCAGCGAACGGCTGTCAGATGGTGGCGAGCAGCCAAAAGCCTTCAATTCGGCATGATTTAGGCGGAAGATCTTTCCGTGAGGGAGGATGCCATGACACGTAAACATATCGATTGTCGCTCATTCCCCAGCGAGATAAACTGCTCCATCGCCATCAGCGCCGACACGGATCGTGAACTTCTCGAGGCCGCGGTCCAGCATGCGGTTGCTGTGCATGGACACCACGATACGCCTGAACTGCGCAACCAACTGCGCGGTGCCATCATGGACGGGCCTCCAACAGAGGAACAACCGGCGAGATAGTGGCGACCCCAAAGCGGCAGTACAGCTAATCGGATAGCGGAGCGTGGGGCTGGCTTCAGCCCTTCCGGATGGCTGCTGCAATTGCGTCGTGGGTCGCCCCCTGTTTCGAATGAAGCCGCGCGATCGTTGCGCAACGCTCCCTCTCCGCCGCCAGCGCCGTTTCCAGCTCACGTATCCGGACCCGTGCTTTATCCATGGCAGAGATTGGATGGTTCAGCGCATCTACGATCTGGCTGTTGTCACTGTTGTCGTTCATCCCGTACCCGTCTGGCTGCTGCTGTCGTTGGGTTATGCCGCGCGCATGGCTGGCGTCAGACCCGCCCTCGTGTTCCAGCCGGCCTTATGCTGCCGCCCACCGCGGCAAGCCGGACGCATTGCTGCATCACTCCGGTCACTGCAGCCAATACACCATCCAGCACTTCCAGGAGTTGCTCGCCGAGAACGGCGTAACCTGTTCGATGAGCCGATCTGGTAAAGTCTGGGACAACGCCGCAATGGAGAGCTTCTTCTCATCACTGAAAACCGAGCGGATCAGCGGCAAGGTCTACCGAACCCGCGACGCCGCCAAGGCGGACGTGTTCGACTAGATCGAGCGGTTCTACAACACCATCCGCAGGCACTCGACCATCGGCTATCTCAGCCCGGCCGAGTTCGAAAAGAAGGAGGGATTAGCTTAACCGAGCATCCACAGAACCGGCAGCAGGCCAAACGGTCTGGGCGGCGTCCAGGTGAAATGGGAGGATAAGGACGAGGATGGCCCGACGCAGGTTAGCCTCACGGTGCTGCCAGTGACCGATACACGCGGCGTGATCCTGACCTACTAGGGATCGGCGGAGGGCGCCAAAGCCAACATCAAAGATCTCACCTCGATCATCACCAGCCTCAAGGGCATCAAATAGCTTGCTTCGAGCATGAGGGGGCGCCAAGTCCTCTACTGACCGGCCCTGTGTCGCTCGCGCGAGGCCGGGCCTTTTTCCTTCCGGATCGCCAACCAGTGTTCATCGGCGCCGACATTAGACCGGTGGGCCGTAGAGCCCGCGCCGGTGGCTGCTCCTCTAGGATTCAAGATGATCATCGGTTAGCCACCTCCGGACGCTCCGTCAGAGCGTTTTTCCTGCTAGGCCGGTTCCGCCTCCGCGGGGCCGGGCTTTTTTAGCATGAGATGCGCCGGTAAACCGCGGTTTCGAAACAGAAACTGACGTCCTGAACTAGGACGGTATGGCCGCGTTATTAGAGGCGAGAATGACAACTTGGAGGTGTGTTATGCATGTCTCTACCAGGAACACTCCCGCTGGGGCTGCGGGCGCTATTGCCGGACTTTTCATCGCGCTGGCCATCGTGTTTTCAGTTCTGATCTACTGATCCCCAAACGGCAGGCAGTGCTTGTTTTTGCCTTCTGTTCATCTCGCATCTAGGTGCGCTGGTGTCTAAGCGCCTGGGGGGGCTTATGGGCCAGCGATGGATGATCACGAGAGGCTCTGGACGACTGCCTTGCACAAAGCGCTCCTGCTGAGCGTCGCTGCGGCTATAGCTGAATGCGGGCGGCTGCGCCCAGGGGAAGAGGAGGAAGCCCTTGCCTGCTGCCGCATTGCGATCAACGAGGCGCTGCAATCGTCCGTCAGCGCTACTGCAGAGCAAACCAAAGCGTTTCGGGCTACAATTTTGGACGCGGTGACAACGATCCTCGACGTGGCAGAAGAACACGCGCGGGAGACTTTGGGGTTGCCGACGGCGTCCACAACAATCCAATAGCGGCGCCGGCGTGAGGCTACTGGCTGCGCGGTAGCTGCAATCGACTATTTGCTAACGCGGGAATGGGGTCGGATAGGGCTGGTCGCCGCGGCGGGCGTCTTCATCGGCGCTGGCCTGATCATCTTCAACCTGGTTGAGATCGGCGGTTTCGTCAGCCCGCCCCGATCAGGGCCGGCTGTCTCCGGCGTAGAGCCCAAGCCATCCTTGCATTTGACCTTACGGAAATCTGCGCTATGTCGACACAACGCGGACTAACGGAGTTCCCATGGCCGGAGTATTACCGATCGAACCAGGCTTTTACTGGGCTCAGTGGATCAGCGCGCAGCCGGAAACCCGCGACGGTCCGGTGTCAGGTTTGGAGGAATGGATCGTCGTGCAGGTGTTTGAGAACGCAGCACCCTCGACTGCTGATCAAATGATTGTTTTGGTGCCAGGAGTGGAGACGGCGCAGTCGACGGCTGATTTTGTCTGGGGAGCAGGACCGATCCACAGGCCGCCTGCCAAGTCGGCCACAGGACATTACCAGAGGCATTGAGGTCAGCGCTTTTCTGGCCCGGCCTCGCTCGCGCGGGGTCGGCCTTTTTGCGTTGTGGATCGGGTACGCGGCGTGCGGCACAGTCAACGAGCCTGCGGCTTCTCCCCCCTATTCCGCCAGCCGCCCATCAATGCCAGCGTCGCGGTATAGATGACGTGTCGACTAGCATCTCTGACGCTGACACTGAACGTTCGATGATCATGATCTTGGGCATGGTCACGCGCCATATCGGGAAGCGTGTCCAGTCCCGCCTGCCGAGCTGCGGCGTCGTCAGGTAGGTCGAGGCCGACATCATCGATGATGAGGGTCGAGCCGTTGTCAGTGTCGAAGAAATAGCGTGGCACAGGTGGGCTCCAAAAAGCGCCACGGCTAAGCGCTCTTTAGGCGTGCACACGCTCGACCAAGTTGCAAGGCACCGTCTCCGGACGGCCTAGTATACCTTCTCCGAACGCTCCACATCGGGCGACGCTGATTTGGCTCATTTAAGAACACCTTGGCCAGAACTCCTTACTTGCATCGCGGACCGGCATAGTTGTCTCCTCTGGCGGGCTGCGACTCTGAGCCGCGTTGATCACAAACACGTGCTGTCTTCGATGCGTCGTGCCGCCGTGAGAGAAGCGTATGAAGACGTAGGGGAATAGCCATGACACTTCCATCGATCGCGGCCGAGCCCGAGGAACTACAGAGGCTGGCCGAGGCGTACGACGCTGCCTGGACAGCACTGGACGGACAAAACGCAATTGATGCCCTGGAGAGGTCGGCAGCGCGGGAGCGTCTCGGATACATCATAGTGCAGGTCTGGCAGACGGACCCTTCAGCGGATCTCAGCACGAAGGCTATCCAACTCTTTCGGGCTGGAATGGCGCAAGCTGCCGCTCCTCGGACGGACGCGTAGCCGATCACAATTTTGAGTGAACCCGCCGCGGGCCTTGGCATTCCTCCCTCATGTAGGAAGGGTCGGAATGAGAGCCTGCTACATCGCCGCGTGGGCCGTCGTGGCGGCCTTTCTGGCTATTGCCTGTTGTTCGACTGCGTCTGTCCCTGTCCTGGTTCCGTCCGTCGCCGGCGGTCGTTGACGCCGAAGGAACCGCCGTTGTCCATCAAAGTTGCCCGGATATGCCGCGCTTCCTATTCCAAAGCCCGGACCACGAGACAGGCGGAACGATTGAGACAGACTGGCTGGAGCTTCCAGACATTGATGCGGCGTGTCGGGCGGCGGAGGAGGCTGTGCGCGAAGCAGCGCTTGAATTCGAAGGCCTCGGCGTCGTGACCGTCCTCGTCTTAAATGAGACTCAGGCCGCGGTGCATCGGGCAGAGATTGAGATCCGGAATGAGCCGTGCGGGACTAGCAACTAGCCGAGTTCGCGTAGGGCCGCTTGGCCCTTCTCAGTGATGATCCGGGTGTACCCGCCGCGGACGACTAGACGGAGCATCAATAGAGCGATCAGATCGGCAGTTGGCTATGATTGAAAGGAGCTCTCGTGCAACCGCTGCAATAGCTTGATCTGATCGGTGTTGAGTTTCATTCCCGACTTCTAGCATCATCGCGTTGCTGATCCTAAGCCAGGAGCTCTCTGATAGCTGCTCTGTTCCATCCCCAGTGTTGATCCTAGTAACCGTGTTGGAAGACATCGGCACTGTCATCCGCCGACCCGCGGCATTGGCGACATCCGCGTAGGACCGCGATCGCCGAAGTTGCTCTGAAAGGAGCGCGCTCGACAGGTGTTGAGCATAGACGTCCGCAATGCGCGTTCGCGCGCAGCAGTCAGCACAGTCGCTCGCGCGGTCCAGAAGAACGTCGCCGTCTCTTCCGCAAAACATAGGCATGTGCTCATCCTCGGCACAGGCGGCTGCGACAGTTCCTTCTCAAGACACGGATGCACGATGGCATTGTGATTGGGAACGTTCCGGGCCACATACGCGTAAGCCCCGCTGACGACTGTGGCCGTCGCCAACCCACCAATGAAGATAATTTTGATCATCGGGCGCCCGCTTTGCGTGCTCCCATTCTCGCCAGTTTTTGTTCAAAAAAGATTACCCGCCTTCACTTCGGATCAACGGCCGCCGGCTGACGATCTTGCCGCGGCCGCAACGTGAACTAACTTCCACTGAACACAATTGCCGAGGATATTTATGACCGCATCGCAGCCAAGCCGGCCAGGGTTCTACTGGGCCACTTGGATAACGGCAGGCCCAGGGACGCGTGAGGGCCCCGTCGAGGGTGAAGGATGGGTCGTGGTGCAGGTCTTTGAAAACGCAAATCCGTCCGAAGCGGATCATCTCCGGGTGTTGGTTCCGGGCGTCGAAGCGGGCCAGGCTCTTGATAATTTCGTATGGGGACAGGGGCCGCTGAGCATGTAGGCAATCCCGCGAATTCAGCTATCTGCCGGAGCCGATTCCGGCAAGGGCAGCCATCTGCTGAGCCGCAATGACCACTTCGACGCGATTTTTTGCGTTCAGCTTTTGCATGAGATTGGTCATATAGCTTTTCACAGTCTTCTCGCTGAGAGCGAGCGCAACAGCGATCTCTTTATTTCGCTTGCCAAGCAGCAGCAGCTTTACGATCTGGTCTTCTCGGTAGCTTAGCGTAACCAGCGGCTTAGCCGCGCTCACCTTTGCGGAGTTCTGCATCGCGTTGATGACATGGGCTGCGTGCCGCGGAGTAATATAAATTTCATCTCGCAGCACAGCCTCGATCGCCTCCACCAGTTCGCTGGCAGGACTCCCCTTCAAGACATAGGCGCTCGCGCCGACCTTCAGCGCCCTGATCGCATGCTCCGTTGTAGTTGAGGCTGTGAAAACTACGACCCTCGAATGCGGAGAAGCAGCGACGGCGTGGCCAATCGCTTCGAATACATCGCCAGCCATCAGCAGGTCGACCACGATTACATCGGGTTGATGTGTCTGCGTGATAGAGTAGATGTCATCAGCCACGCTGCCGACGGCTACAAGCTGCAGAGCCGGGTGTCGCTGTACGAGGCAAGCCATACCCTCGGAAATCAGCGGGTGATCGTCGACGATCGCTACAGAACGCTTAGCCACCTGACCCTCCCATGCACGCGGGATCACCTGACGCTAAATCAGCTTCTTGCACCTGTAAATAAACGGTTGAAATTCTGGCTAACTTTCGACGGGCGCTCCAGTGCGCCCGCCGTAAGCTCCGAGCGACAAAAGGCCCCGTATGGATTATGCCAAGTCGGTTCTGCGCAAGCCGGAGCCTCAGTTCCGATCAGCCCTCGGACTGTGCTGCCGCCTCGCTGGCTTCGTTCAGAAGGCCTGCGAGAGCGGTTATCAGCTGGGGAAAGGCGAACGGTTTGCATAGCATGACACTGTGGGGCACTCCGTGAACGGCCCATTGGTCCGCACTGTCTCCGCTCGCGTAGATTACCGGCATCGTAGGACTGCGTTCGCGAGCATGCCGGGCCACGTCCCATCCCGAGGGCCCCGTCCCCATGCGGATGTCGGTGACCACGGCTTTCAATTTGCCGTCATCTGCGGCCAGCGCCAGCAGCGCTTCCGAACCTGAATTGGCTGTGAGGACGTCGAAACCGGCATCGAGCAGGGCGGCCTCGATCGCGATCAAGACGAGAGGGTCGTCTTCCACGACCAATAAGCAAATCTTGTCCATGAGCCCCCGCTACGCTTGCGTAATCACCCCAGACGCCACCTAGAGCGGATTGATCCCCGCGACAACAGGAAGACGCTGCTGAAGGTCATCGCCTGCTCCCCGTCGACCGGTAGAACTCGGCAATGCTCATCCTGCTGCTGGTATTCCGGCCGCCGCAGGTGGAGCAGCGGAAGCGCAGGGCGATTTCGGGAATCGGCAGATCGTGCGAAGGTCGTCGACGCTGACCTGGACGCAGCGGGTGCAGTCGTTGTCAAAATCTCGAACAAGTGCAGGCCCTTAGCGAGATGCCCGCCGACTGTGGCGGGCGGAATCTCGGGTCCGCCAGGGTGGTGCGCGCGGCGTTGCTATCTCGCATTACCCCTCGCGATGCGCAGCTGCAGGGCTTAAAGGGTCACCGCCGATCATATCTTTGAATCGACTGGATCGAGGCGGTCTGGGTCGCCGCCGTCTCTTGCTACCTGTGCTCTCTTCTCGAACGTCCGCTTGAGGTTAGTCAGATCCTGCTCATCCAGTTTTTCAAGGTCCATCAGTTCCTCCCGAGCGCCTTCAACCTTCGAGAGCAGCTCATCGAGCTTGATCTGCATTGCGGCGGTATCCCGGTTCTGGCTGTTCTGGATGATGAAGACCATCAGGAACGTAATGATGGTCGTCGAGGTGTTGATCACCAGCTGCCAGGTGTCATTGAAGCCGAATATCGGTCCTGAGAGGCCCCAGGTCACAATGACGCCGACTGCAACGAAGAAGGTGGCGGGCTTGCCCGTCCATTGCGCGGTGACCTGCGCCACTTTTGTGAAAGTTGATGTGCTTTTGCCGAGGCCGATCAGTTCAGGGTCGACTGCCATTACGTCTCCAGTTTGAATCGCGCACCATCGTAGGTGCTGATTGAGCGAAAGACGACGATCAGAACAACAGCCGCGGGGCCATCAGAGCCAGCCCCATGAACACCAGCGACAGCAGGCCCAGCCCGCCCGCCGCATAGCTCAGGATCGCGACGCCGGTGATGATCGAGGCGGAGGCGACGACGATGCCGATCTGCAGCAGGCCCGAGGCGATTTCGAAATTCTCGCTGCGCGCCTTCTGGTCGTCGCGGATCTGCTCGGTCTGTTCGGCGCGCGCCATCAGCTCCTTGCGCCCTTCCTGCGTCTCCGGCTCCGAATCATAGCGCGCCACCGTCGCCTTCCAGCCGTCGATGCGCTTC
>NZ_LMRT01000013.1:13053-14106 GCF_001426225.1 Allobosea sp. Leaf344
GGCGATCGCTTCGTTTTCCGCCTGTTTGCCGCCGATCTCCGACAGAGACAGCATCAAGGCAAGCACCGCGATGAGCAGCGCGATCTTCTTGTTCCCGCCCTCTGGCGGATCGATATGGGCGGACAAGTGCCAGGCTCCGAATCGGTCGGTGGTTACCCGGTGCTTATGCCAGATGGAGAGCCAATCAGGTCAACAAAAGCTGTCCGTTAACGCTTGGCGCTGAGCCAGAGTTAGCTGCGCTAATCTGGCCACAGTTCATTAACATCTCAAGCATTTTACTCATCTCCGACCAGCGAGGCCAAGATGAGCATTTTCCAGAAGTTCAGGGACGACGAATCCGGAAACTTCGTCATGATGTTCGGGCTGGCCCTGGTTCCGATCCTGGGGCTGGTCGGCGCCGCCGTCGATTATGCCCGGGCCAGCAAGGCCCGCACCGAGCTCGCCTCGGCGCTCGACAATGCGGCACTGATGGCGGCCCGCGACGCCTCCAAGCTGACCGATGGCCAGCTCAGGACGCGGATCAACGAATGGGTCAAGGCCAATCTCTCATCCGAGACCGCCGCCCAGTTCAGCACGGCCAACATCGCCATCGACAGGGTGGCCCGGACGGTCACCGTCGGCGGCGCGCTCAATGTCGACACTACAGTCGCCCGCGTCATCGGCACGAATCTGATCGAGGTCGGCGCGCAGAGCCAGTCGAGCTGGGGCACCAAGACAATCGAGCTCGCCCTCGCCTTGGACAATACCGGCTCCATGGCCAGTTCCGGCAAGATGGCCGCGCTCAAGACCGCGACGCGCGAGCTGCTGCGCACCATGAAGGACGCCTCCGCCGGCGGCGACCAGATCAGGATCTCCATGATCCCCTTCGCCACGCAGGTCCGCCTGCCGCAGAGCTACAAGGACGCGCCCTGGCTGAAATTCACCGAGACGCGCGAGACCGGCAACGGCCAGAACAAGAAGACCGAGACCATCACCAAGGAGAGCTGGGAGGGCTGCGTCTCCGACCGCGATCTCGGCTTCGACTTCAAGGATGGCGACACCAACGGCAACAAC
>NZ_LMRT01000013.1:14129-61649 GCF_001426225.1 Allobosea sp. Leaf344
GGACCTCAACGCCAAGGTCGACCAGATGACGCCGTCGGGCAATACCAACGTCACGATCGGCGTCAGCTGGGGCTGGGCCAGCCTCAGCCAGGCGCTGCCGCTCGACGAGGCCAAGGATTACGGCACGCCGCGCCTGTCGAAATACATGATCGTCCTGACCGACGGGCTGAACACCGAAAACCGCTTCACGAAGAACGGCAACGCGATCGACGCCCGCACCGGCCTCGCCTGCAAGGAAGCCAAGAAGGCCGGGATCCAGATCTATACGGTCCGCGTCATCGATGGCGACGCCAATCTGCTGCGCGACTGCGCGACCGACCCCTCCATGTATTACGACGTCAAGAACGCCTCGCAGTTGACCCCAGTCTTCCAGAAGATCGCAGCCGAGATCAGCGCCGTCCGCCTGACGCAGTAGGTCGGGCCATTCGAGCATAGAGAGTTGGGCAGGCGCGTCCGCCGAACATGGACGAGATGTAAGCTTTCCCGGACGGCAAACGCAGCGTTGGGTCGACCAACGCTTGGCTCTCCCAGCTTCACGAGTGGGCGCCTCGAGGGCAGTCGCTGGCGGGCTGCGAAGTTGACCATCAGCCCGCCAGCAACCGGCCCGCTGGACCGGGGGTGGTTGGGAGCGGGCGAGGGATCGTATCAGCGCGTAAGGCCGGTGCAACCGGAGCAGGTTGCAATCATCGCATTTTGAAGCTGCGGTAGAACTCGGCGGTGCTCATGCTGCTGCTGGTGTTCCGGCCGCCGCAGGTTGAGCAGAGGAAGCGCAGGGCGATGTCAGGGATCGGCAGGTTGCGGGGCACACCTTCGAGACCCCCCTCCACGCAGCAGTTGCAGTCGTTGCACATCGAGTAGGTGCAGGTCCTTCGCGAGATGGCCGCCCACCGTAGCGGCGGAATTTCGGTGCCGTCAGGATGGTGCGCGGCGCTGGCTCATGCCTCAACATACGCCAGGACCATCGCTGACGGTAACCCCGTGCAAGCCGCATGGATTGGATGAAGTAAAACCGAGCCAAAGCGATTGGGCAGTACTTTAGGTTGAATCCAGCACAGTTAGGGGACGAATGGCAGCTAGCCCAAAACAATAATTGAGCTAGGTTGCCACCCGTATATAAACGGCCCCCCAACGGTATATTTATGTCGTCCAGTCGCCGATCCCAGGCACGTGCAATCGTTCAGCTTTCTGGGCGTTATATGCTGCCGGACAGGACAGAAGCTGCGTGCACTACGGTCGACATTTCTCCCACGGGCGCCCGCCTTGAGGCTAATTTCGTGCCGTTTAGAGGGCAGCGCGTCATTCTCTATTTGGACCGCGTCGGTCGATTAGAAGGCATCGCGGTCCGGGTGCAGCAAGGCAGCTTCGCCGTTCGGTTTGTTGTTCCAGAGGTTAGGCGAGCGAAGCTCGTTAGCGCGTTAACGATCATTCTCGCTGAAGCTGCGCCGCCGTCTTGGGAGCCGTCGTCGATTGTTCCGGAGCGAGCGGCAGCGAAGGCTCCACCTGGTCCAGGTGAACCATCTGTAACGCCCAAACCGCTGCAGACGGTTCAAGATCCGCAAGACCCCCTCAGAAACTATCTCGACTTTATCTAGTGGCGAACCTCGAGCTCTGTCGCCACGTTCCTATGCGTCCGCTGCCGATTTTGCATAGTTAGGGCGGCAAATCCAATAGCCGCGGACTGCCCGTATCCCGGCCCTAAAACAGGAGTTAGGCGCCCTTAATGCTTTCGGGCCATCATACCGCGAACAGCAGATTATAGGTTTACCCTCAGGAATTTTAGAGATGATCGGCCCGCGTAAGATATCGTCCCAGATCTTTGGCGCCTTTGCATTATTCGCGCTGGCTGCCACCCTGGCAGTGGGGCTCGGCGTCCAGACCCTTTCGCGCTACGCAACGATGACGAGCGAGATGGAGGCGGTGACGCGCCGCATCCTCATGGTCGAGCGCATAGATAGCCTCGTCAACGGCGCGGTGATGGAATCGCGCGGGATCTATCTGGCGAGGGACATCGCCGACGCGGAGCGCTTCGTGGCGCCGCTGCTCGCCAATCTCGCGGAGATCGAGCGCCTCGTCCGCGACTGGCGAAGCCTGCACGGCGGTTACCCCGAGTCAGCCTTCGGCGCGGTGGCTGAGCAACTCGACGCCTTCTTGAGGTTCAGAACGGAGCTGGTCAAACGGGCGCGTGCGGATGGGCCCGCGGCCGCTGACCGTTTCGGCAACAACGAAAGCAACCGCGACAACCGTAAGGCGCTTAATACGGCGCTTAGGCGTGTGGCCCTCCTCAATGAAAGCCGCGCCGAGGTGACCAATGCCGAGCGGGACCTGCTGCAACGCCACAGCCTGTGGCTGCAGCTCGGGGGTGGGTTGCTGGTGGTGGCCGGCTTCGCGGGAGCGCTCGCGCTAGTTCATCTACGCGTGGCGCGGCCCCTGCGCCATCTTGCGGCGACAATGCAGCGTCTTGCCGATGCCCAGCCCATCGCGGAGATCCCGTCAATCCTACAGCGCGACGAGATAGGCGACATGGCGCGCTCGGTGGCCGTGTTCCACCGGACTGCGACCGAGCGCGCGGAGCTCGAGGCCAAGGCCAAGGCTAGCGACGCGGCGCGGCTGCGTCGCCAGGTCAAGCGCGACGAGCTTACCGCCGAGTTCAACATCCGCATCGATCAGGTTCTCGACACGGTTCGGGTCAGTGTCGACGAGATGGAGGATACGGCCCGCAGCCTCAACGCCGTCGCCACAAGCGCTACCGCCCAGGCCAATGAAGCACGGGGAGCAGCCCTTGACGCGTTCCAAAATGTTCATTCAATCGCGGCCGCCTCGGAGCAACTGTCCGGGTCCATCACCGAGATCGCCGAACGCATCGGCCACACTAATGGCGTTATCCGATCGGCGGCCGAGGATGCGACGCGGGCGCGCATCAACGTTGGGAACCTGCTAGGTGCGTCAGAAAGCATCGCGCGGGTCGTCGACCTCATCCGCGAAATCGCGTCGCAGACCAACCTGCTGGCACTCAATGCAACGATTGAGGCTGCCCGCGCCGGCGATGCAGGGCGCGGCTTTTCGGTCGTCGCCGGCGAGGTCCAACTGCTGGCTAAGCGTACCGCCGAGGCAACCGACGAGATCGCCGAGCGCATCCTCGCCTTCGAGAGCGAGACCAGAGGTGCGGTCGCGGCGATCGAAACGATCGCGCACGTCATGAGCGAGGTGGCGCAGCATACGGTCGCCATTGCCGGCTCCACCTCCCAGCAGATGAGCGCGACCTCGGAGATCGCCAGAAGTGCTCAGGCCACGGCAAGCGGCACGGCGGGCGTGGCCCATCAGATGGAGCAGGTGACCGCGACGTCCCAAGCAGCTATGCTGTCCGCCAACCGGGCGCTGAGCACCGCTGAGAATTTGGCGCAGGAGGCCCATGAGCTGCGCAGTGCGGTCGGCACCTTCTTTGCCGACATGAAGGCAGCTTGAAGGTATTTTTTCCCTGACCCAATTCGCTTACGATCATCGCGGGCGGCTGCTTGGCCGCCGACTCACCGGGCTACCAGAAGCAGACATTCTCAAGGTCGGCTAAGGGCCAGCTACGGTCGCTCGATGGCTGACCTTATGGGGCTGCGAGAGAGCAGACATTCCTGACGTCAGCCTGGGCCATTGGCGTACCCACATCTGCAGCGCGCGTGTCATCGATCAATTGGCTTCAGAAGCGACGTTGCGGGCGGTTGACCCGCAGCGGGCGGCCAGTTTCCGGATGCCGTTCCAACAGGCGGGCGTTCGTCCGCGGCGAGGCGGACCACTCGACGAACTGCACCAGGCTGTCGACCTGATCGTCATATTTGCCCATCGGGAAAGCCATCAGCTCGCGCCGGAACTCGGAGAGCCAGTGCGCTTCAGCGGGGATGAGATACTGCCCAGTCTCCAGTCGTGCGGTCTGAGCCTCAAGCCGCGTCGCTTTGTCGAGGCGGGGCTTGAGCGCATGGTATCGCCATGAGCGGTTGTCCTCTTGGCGAAGCTGCTGCAGCAACGAGATCCCGGAGCCGGCGTGCTCGATCAGAACGATATCGGCATTCCATGTTTGCATGGCTCCTCGAACCCGCCGCTTCAGGTCGGGGAAGTCGAGCCGTTCGCGGATGACATCCAACAAATACCAACGCTTGGCGTGAAAGCCCCAGGTCGTCCCGACGGAGAAGTCGCTCGTCGGCTCGGCGGTGAGGGCAGTGTCCCAGCTTTGGACGATCCACTGGTAGTCCTGCCGCAGAAGCGTTCCCTCGTGAGTGCCGAACCACTCCCAGCGGAGGCGATTGCCGCCGGGCGGCGTCGGGGTCTGCTGGTATTGAGCTGAGAAGGCATATGCGCCCATTTCGACACGCAATTTCTCAAGGGTCTCCAGCGGCTCGCGCTCGGGACAGAGCGCGGTGCCAGGCTGTCGACGCATGACCTTGCCGAAGGCGAGCGAAATCTCCTCGCGGTCCACGGCTACGGCCGGCAAATTCAGATGTTCGAACTGGCCGGTTGCCAACAGATGGCCGGGCAGGTCGTCTTCATGCAGGCGCTGCTGGATGACGACGATTCGCCCATCAATCTTATCGTTCAGGCGTGAAAGCAACGTTTGTTCGTAATAGTCCCGCGCCCTCTGGCGCTCGACCGGCGAATTGGCGTCGGCTGCCTTCATCAAGTCATCGACAATGATCAGATCCGCGCCGAAGCCGGTGACAGCCCCACCGAGGGAAACCGCCTTGCGGCCACCCTGAGCCTGGGTGATCTGCTCATCCATCCGGTTGCCCCCGATCTCGAGGCGGGTGCCCGGAAAGAGGGCGCTGTACCAGTCCGAGGTGATCACCGCGCGGAAGTCGCGAGCGTGCTTGACTGCGAGATCGCCGCCATAGCTCGCCACCATAACCTTGAGAGCGGGATCCAGTCCGAGCATCCAGGCCGGTAGCGCCACCGCAGCACAGATCGACTTTCCATACCGGGGCGGAACCGTGATGATGAGCCGCTTCGTTTCTCCCGACGCGACCTTCTCCAAGACGTGGCACATTGCGTTGACATGCCAGGATGGGAGGAACTGCTTTCCCGGATGCAGGAGCTCGAAGGCGCGCCACACGAAGGGGAACAGGTGCCGGCGCTGGAGCGCCTTCACGACGGTCTGCTCGTTCATCACTCCCGCCCTCCATCGGTCCGGTTCTGTTTGAGGAACCAGGTCAGGATTTCGGCATGCGACGCCTGCTCCTCCGCCGCCTCGGGAACCGTGGTGGCTGTGGTTTCTTTGGCTGGTGCGTTGCCCTCGGACAGTTTGACGAGGGCAAGGTACAGCTTCGGATCGCCGGTCTCGGCGAAGCGGTTGACCAGCTTGGTGACGCCGATCTCGCCCTTGGACATCCGCCGTTCGCGCCCACCCTCGCGCACAGGAACTTTGGCCTGCAGCTTCTCCAGGGTGAGGGTGCTCAGGTTCTTCGCGCCCTTCGGCCGGCCTTTGGGATTGCCGGACTGTCCAGGCTTGAACCGGTTGGCGATGGGAGGTCGGCCACGGCCGACCTCGTAGTCCTTCGGCGCGCTGGCCGGATCCGGCGTCGGGACTTCGTCCGGGGCAGGGGGCCGCTTAGCCATGGCGCACCTCCGCGTCATTCGTAGCAGCGGCCGGCGGGACGCAGCGCTCGGCCTGCATCGCGGCGAAGCTCTGCCCGGTCTGGGCGTGGGCCGCGTCCTGCCCGGTTAAGGCCTGCCAGCGCCGGACCGCGACATCGACGTAGACGGGATCGAGCTCGATGCCATAGCCAATCCGACGGGCCTTTTCGGCGGCGATGAGGGTTGTGCCGGAACCGCAGAAGCAATCGAGGACGCTATCGCCGACCCGGGTGCAGTCCTTGATCGCATCAGCCACCAGGGCCCAGGGCTTCACCGTCGGGTGCGCCTGCAGATCGTCCATCCGCCCCTTGCGGAAGGTGTTCACGCCCGCATAGGTCCAGAGCGTCGTGCGGTAGCGGCCATACTTGCCGAGCTGGACGTTGTTGACGTGCGGGACCTCATCACCGCCGTTCTTGAAGACATGCACAAACTCTGTCTGCTGACGGTAGAAGCTGCCCATGCCGGCATTGGTCTTGGCCCAGGTACAGGTGACCTTGAAGCGCAGATCCACCCGACGGGCGGCACTCAGCAGTTCGAGGGCATGTGGCCCGTCCATGCAGACATAGTGCAGCGAACCCGGCAGCGAGTGCTGCTTGGCCAGCGCCAGATAGCTCGCCAAGAACCCGGCGAATTCATCCTCGCTCATCTCGCCCGAAGCCATGGCGAACTCGCGGTGCTGGACCTGGCCGAGACCGCAAACATGACCGGAAACCGCGACGTTGTAAGGCGGGTCGCTCCAGACGGCTCGCACCTCGTGTCCCTGAAGGAGGAGGTCATAGCTGTGGGGCTCGAGCGAGGAGGCGCACAGCAGCCGATGCGCTCCCATGATCCACAGATCGCCGAGCTGCGACACGGCTGGGCCGGGCTCGGGGAGGGTGTCCGCCTTGTCGGGGCAAGAATCGTGCTCGTCGAGGCTGTGAATGTGCAGATCGATCTCGGCGGTCTCGAACGCGGTGAGCTCCAGGATATCCGGATCGAGATCGACCGCCTCCGTGAGGGCCTTGAACTCGAGTGCGAGGGCGGTCTTGTTCCAGCTCGACAGTTCGCCGATGCGATTGTCGGCCAGGCGGAAGGCTTGCACCTGATGGGGGCTGAGATGCCCTGCACGGATCACGGGCACGGTGCGCAGCCCCAGCTCCTTTGCAGCGGCGAGCCGGCCATGGCCGGCGATGACGATGCCCGCATGATCGACGACGATCGGTACTAGGAAGCCGACCGCGCGGATGATACCGGCCAGCTTGTTGACCTGACGGTCGTCGTGATCGCGCGGATTGCGCTCATAGGCAGCCACCGCCGTGATGGGCAGGTGCTCGATCACGCTGGCGAGCAGCGTGTTACTTTTGTCGCCAAGTGTATCATTTTGACGGCGGGCGGGACTCGATGCCGCGGCCTTTATCCTCGAAGACATGATCTGATCCTCTCAAGCAGTCCGGACACACCGGAACTGGTGACGTGAGGATCTCGATGTCGGGATCGGGAAAGAGGGCGATGTACCGGACCAGGCAAGAATCGACACTCCCCGATCTCCAGCAAGGAGATCCGGTGATGTCGTCTGCTGCTCCGCTTGTGCTGCCCCTTCGCACCGGGGAGGATATTGGGTGCTGCTGACGCTGAAGCTCAGGTCCGAAGATTGACGGACCCTACCTCACTATCGCAGCTACGAGCCGCACCGCCCAATGTCAATAGGATGAAGGCGAGTCAGGCTTCGCTGTTTGCGTCGCAAGCAACGCCCACGAAATTCGGCTCACTGTAACGTCAACCCCTGTTTCCGTGCGAAATTTCCCTGTTTTTCCTGGCAAAACAGGGATCCGAGGAGGCGGTCTTCAGCGACAAGATCTGGGTTGTTGATAGTCACAGCTGTGTTCACTGATGCGCAAATTTGCGTCGCTGTTATCCGAACAAAATTCCCTGTTTTGTTGCATAGGGAAAATCTCCATAACCCACTGCCATACGACGGCTTTTCCTCCTCGAAAGGCCGGTCAGGTTGCGAAAAATCAGAATTTTCCCTGTAAATACCCAGTTTCCAGGGAATTCGCCCTGAGACCGGTTTGCCTCTGACTGCGTCGTCAGCCAGTTTCTCCAGATGGCGAGCGATCACCACCCAGACGGGTTCGGATATCCTCCGGGCGCCGATCCCGATCGCGCCCTCCGCCGAGCCGGCCAAACCCGGCCCGGACCCGGCTCGCGCTGCGTCGACCAGTCTTTCATCGGACCTCGACAGATTCGCCGGATCCGAAGCCCACCGCAGCATGACGAGACCTTTCGCCGAGGCTGCGAGTAGTCTTCCCCGCCGAAAGCTCGCCGGCCTTTCCTCCGGCTTGATCTGCGCGACGCAAGTCTATTAGGTTTCCGTCAGGCAGGGGTGCTGTTCGATTCCAAGGGGACGGGCCTGCCATGCCGAGCGTCACGATCGTCGATGACAGCGAAATGCTCCGGGAGCTCTTCGCGGATTATTTGGAGCAGGTCGGTTTCGAAGTACTGGGTGCCTTCGGCACTGTTTCGGATGCAGTAGAGAGCATCGCCGCGCGGCGGCCGGACATCGCCCTCGTCGATTATCATCTCGGCCGGCAGCTGGGCACGGAGATCTTCTGCTGTGGGCAGAAGCAGGGGCGGCCGGCCGTGCTCTATCTCTCCGGAACCCCGCTCGCGCAGACGCTCACCTCCGCGAGCGGCGAAGCCTTCATCCAGAAGCCGGTCAGTCTGGCCGATCTGGCGCTGGCGCTGAACGCCGTCTGGCACTTGAGGATCTCCGGCACGAGCCAGGGCGTCGAGGTCCCCGCCGGGCTGAGATGGCTGAGCGGAGGCACGGCTTTCGCCCGCCGATCCTCCGCCCTCGGCTGAAGCGGGCGACGGCGCCCCGAGCCGCTCGGGGCGCGAGGCGGGACCGACGCCGTATCGCGATGACGAGCCGGTCGCCCGCCTGTCGTTGCCAATCGCCGAACGACGCGACCCGGCCAAGAAAAACGCCCGGCTGTGCGCCGGGCGTTCGATCGGGTCAGCTAAAACGCGCCGTTTCGGTCACTTGATGACATCGACGACCCGGCGGGTGTTCGGCTCGACGATCAGCACCTCGTCGCCCAGCAGGGCATAGTTCAGCCCCCTGAGCTGCGATTCGCGCTCGGCGACCTCCGTCGGCAGCGGCTGCATGATCACGTCCTGCGGCAGCACCACGCCCTTCAGGCTGTCGACCGTGTTGATGTCGCCCGGGCGGGCGGCGTTCAGGATCATCCGCGCCAGACCGTTGCGGGGGGCGGAGGCCATCGCCGGCTGGGAGGAGGTGGCGCCGCCGGCCGAGGCATTGCGCATGCCGCCATCGCTGCGGTCGACCACCTCGACGATGCGGCGGCTGCGCGGCTCGACGATGGCGATCTCGTCGCTGCTGGTCATGACGTACTTATGACCGCGCCATTGCGGGTTGCGCTCGACGATCTCGACGGGCACGTCGTAATAGGGCGCGGAGGCCGGCAGCTCGATGCCTTCCCGGAAGACGATGCTGGTCGGGCGCTCCCAGCGGCGGATGTCACGCCGCTGCTCGAACACCGTGTAGACATCGGCGCCGCCGCGGCCGCCGCTGCGGTCGATGACCTCGACGATCCGGCGCGTACGCGGATCGACGATCACGATCTCCTTCTCCGAGACCGTGAAGCGATAGTTGCGATATTGCGGGCGGATCGCGGCGATGTCGCTCGGCAGAGGCTGCAGCTGCACGCGCGAGGGCAGCTCCGCACCGACCGAGACCGAGACGCCGAAATCCGAGACGGGGCTGATCTCCTTGCGCTCGATCTGCTCGCGGACCGTCGTGGCGATGCGCTGCTCGGCCTCGTTCCCGGAGCTCGTCGCGGCCGTGTTCGTGGTCGGCTGGGTCGTGCTCGCGGGCGCTCCGGCCGTGTTGGCCGTCGGCTGCGTATCGCTCGCGGGCGCTCCGGCGGTGGTGCTGCCGGGCTGCGGCGCGCTGCGCTGCGTCGCCGTGTCGCCGGAGGGCTGGCCGGGCTGCGCGGCGGGACGCGCCGTGTCGGTGCTGCGCTGCGTCTCGGTCTTCTGCGGCTCGGCGCTCTGCAGGGACCGGCTGTCGGGCTTTGCCGGCTCGGTCTGGGCGCGATTGGCGTCGGGCGCCTTGTCGCGCTGCGCCTGGTCGCGCTGCGTTTTGTCATCGTCGCGCTTGGGCGTCTGCGCGCGCTGCGGCTCGGGGCTGCGCGCATCGGGCTGGGCAGGCCGTTCGCGCTGCGCCTGGTCGCGGTCCCGCTGCTGCGAGCGCGGCCCGTCCTGGGCGCGCTGCTCGTCGGACCCGGCGCCGCGCTGCGTGCGGGAGGAGGGCTCGGAGCGGCGTTCCTGCGCCTGGCGCTCCGCCGAACCGCGCGTCTCGGAAGACCCGCGCGTCTCGGGATTGCGGCTCTCCGCGCCGCCGGGGCGTTCGACACGCAGGCGAGGCCCGTCATCGGGCGGCGCGACGAGGACGGGCTGGGCGAGGGCTGCGCCGGAATGAGCCAGCAGCGCGATAGTGGCAACTCCAATAAAGCGGTTCATCGGTCGGCTCCTGTGGTTGGAAATTGTCCACATAACGAGCCGCCGGGGCGTACGTTCCAGCCGCGGCCAAATGGCTGCGCGAGCGTGGCGGGCCTTGTCCTGCGCGGGCGAAGAAGTGGGCGCGGGTCCGTTCGGGCGCCCCAGCCCGAGCGCGAAGCGGGGCGCAAGCGGGTCCCGCGCGAGGCGGCCCTGTCCCGGGGGAGGCGCGGCGTGCCGGACCACGCGCGCCGGTCGGCTCAGGCGTCGATGCGGCGGCCGTCCGGGCCGAAAAAATGCAGATTGGCGGTTTCGAAGGTCAGGGCGACCTCCTCGCCGGTCCGGGGCAGGTAATGGCCGCCTCCCATGCCGATCAGGTCCAGCCCATGGCTCGCGACCGTGATCTGCGTGGTCGGACCGAGCGGCTCGCTGATCACTACCGTGCCGGTCAGCCTGTGGCCGGGGGCCTCGGAGAGCGGCGCCACCTTCAGATCATCCGGGCGCAGCCCCACCGTGATCGTCCCGCGGCCGGCGAGACGGCGGGCATGCTCCTCCTCGATCCGGATGAGCAGGCCCCCGGCGTCGTTCTGTCCCTCCCGCACCAGCGCGGGGGCGCCGCCGATCTCGCTCAGCTGCATCGGGATGAGGTTCATCGTGGGCGTGCCGATGAAGCCGGCGACGAATTGCGTCGCGGGCTGATGGAAGACCTCCAGCGGCGAGCCGACCTGCTCGATCCGGCCCTCGCGCATGATCACGATCCGGTCGGCCAGGGTCATCGCCTCGACCTGGTCATGGGTGACATAGACGATGGTCGTGCCGATCGCCTGGTGCAGGCGCTTGATCTCCGTGCGCACCTGGCCTCGCAATTGCGCATCGAGATTGGACAGAGGCTCGTCGAACAGGAAGACCTGCGGATCGCGCACGATGGCGCGCCCCATCGCCACGCGCTGGCGCTGGCCCCCCGACAGCTCGTGCGGGCGGCGCTCGAGCAGCGGCGTCAGCCCGAGCATCTCGGCCGCCTTGCGGACCTTCCTGTCGATCTCGTCGGCGGGGCGTTTCGCGGCCCGCAGGCCGAAGGCCATGTTCCGGTAGACGCTCATATGCGGGTAGAGCGCGTAGTTCTGGAACACCATCGCGATGTCGCGATCCTTGGGCTCGACCGTGTTGACCACGCGCTCGCCGATGGTAAGCGTGCCGCCGGTGACGCTTTCCAGCCCCGCGATCATCCGCAGCGTGGTCGATTTCCCGCAGCCCGACGGCCCGACCAGCACGATGAACTCGCCATCGGCGACGTCGAGATCGATGCCGTGCACGACCTCGGTCTGCCCGTAGCGCTTGACCAGATTGCGAAGAGTCAGGCGTGCCATCGCTCAGGCCCCGGCTCGGATCATGGCGGATCGGAGCAGCGCCTCGGCCTCGGCCTTGGCCGCCGCATGCGCGGCCAGCCTCGTCCGCAGCCGCGCCGCAGCCTCCCTGTAGAGCGCGAGGCTCTCGGTCATGGCCTCGGCCGCCGGCCCGCCCGGCAGCTTGCGCACCGCGATGAAATGCTCGGGCGTGACGATCTCGCGGAAGCGGGTTTCCGCCAGGCGGGGCGCCCGGCCGGCCCGGGCTTCGAATATCCGCGCGAAGGTCGCGAAAGCCACGCTCTCCAGCGTGTCGCCGGTACCCTGCATGGCGCGGGCCAGATCGGCGGCGATATGGTGCGCCTCGACGAAGGGCAGGCCCTCGTCACGCACCAGCGTATCCGCCAGTTCGGTGATCGTCGCATAGGAGCGGCTGATATTGCCGCGCGCCCGCGCCTCGTCGATCGAGGCGGAGCGGATGACCGCCGCCATCAGCGTCATCACGCGCTCGGCCATCGCGAAGGCGGCATAGCCCTGGCCATGCACCTCATGCTCATTGTCGTTCATGTCGGTAAAGGGCGTGTTGTGCAGCGCCGTCATCACCGCGTCGCAACGGCCGACGCAGAGCGAGGCCATCAGCCGCATATGCTCGCAGGGCACCGGGTTGCGCTTCTGCGGCATGATCGAGCTGATCTGCACGAAACCGTCGGAGAAGCGCAGCTGCCCGACCTCGAAGGAGGTCCAGAACGCCATGTCCTGGGCGAAGCGCCCGAGATCCAGCGCCAGCACCTTCAGCGCGGCGAAGAGCCCGGCCGTATAGTCGCTGGAGGCGATGCAGCCATAGGAATTCCGCAGGATGTCGCGGAAGCCGAGCAGCGCCGCCATCCGCCGCCGGTCGAGCGGAAAGCCGGTGGTGGTGATCGCGGCGGCGCCCATCGGGCAGAGATCGACGATGGCGCGCGCCTGTTCGAGCCGCTCCGCGCTGCGCAGCAGGGCTTCGATCACCGCGCCGAGATAATGGCCGTAGGTCGAGGGCTGGGCCGGCTGGCCATGGGTATAGGCGCAGATGATCGTCGCCCTGTCGGCCTCGGCGCGGGCGATCGCCGTATCGATCAGCGCCGCGAGGCTGGCGGTGAGCCGGTCCAGCTCCTCCCGGAACCGCATCTTGAACAGAGTGTGGTCGATGTCGTTGCGCGAGCGGCCGGTATGGAGGCGCCCGGCGGTCTCGGCGCCGACCTGCTCGCGCAGCAGGCTCTCGACGAAGAAGAACATGTCCTCGTGCTCGCCGGTATAGGCACTGGCGCCGCGCGCGGCGAGCGTCCGCTCCGTCTCGTCCAGAGCCTGCAGCAGCGCGCCGATCTCGGCCCGGGTCAGCAGCTTCTGCTCGGCCAGCATCACGCCATGGGCGCGGTGCAGCTGCAGGAGATGGCCGAGATGATGCGCCTGCGCATGCGCGAAGCCCGGCCCGAGCACGGTTTCGGCGAATTCCGGGGCGGGGAAGCGGTCGTCGCTGCCTGCCACGGCTGCGGATGGGGCGATGGTGGCCATGCTCAACCCTTGAGACCCGCGAGCACGACGCCGCGGATGATGTAGCGTTGGAAGATGATGAAGACGATCAGGGTCGGCAGCGTCGCGATGGTTGCGCCCGCCATCACCAGCTCCCAGGCGGTCAGGTTCTCGCTCGAGAAGGAGGAGAGCCCGACCGGCAGCGTGTAGAGATCGCGGCTGCTGGTGACGATGAGCGGCCAGAGGAAGGCCGTCCAATTGCCGAGGAAGGTGAATATGGCCAGCGCCGAGAGCGCCGGGGTGACCAGGGGCAGGGCGATCTTCCAGAAGATCGCGAATTCGCCCAGCCCGTCGATGCGCGCCGCATGGATGTAGTCGTCCGGGACGCCCATGAAGAACTGGCGCATCAGGAACACGCCGAACCCGGTCATCAGCCCGGGAAACATGATGCCCCAATAGCCGTTCAGCCAGCCGAAATTCTTGGCCATGACGTACCAGGGCACGACGAGCATCTCGGTCGGGATCATCAGCGTCGTCAGGATCGCGATGAAGACCAGGTTGCGGCCGCGGAACTCGAATTTCGCCAGGGTGTAGCCGATCAGCGAATCGAAGAAGAGCACGGAGAGCGTGACCAGCGTGCTGGTCACCAGCGAATTCAGGAACCACAGGCCGAAGGGGCTGTTCGCCAGGATATAGCGGTAATTCTCCAGCGTCGGCTCGATCGGGATGATGTTGATGTCATAGACCTCGTGCGGCGGCTTCAGCGAGGTCGCGACCATATAGGCCAGCGGCGTCATCATCACGATCGCGCCCAGGACCAGCAGGGCCCAGGCGACGACGCGGCCAGGCGAGGCGGCGAGGCGCTGCCGCCAGGGTCGATCGGCATCGAGCGGGATCTGGCTCATCGCGTCACCGGGTCCGCATCAGCCGCAGCTGGATAAGGCTGACGGCGAGCAGGATGAGAAAGAAGACGATGGTCTGCGCCGCCGCATAGCCCATCTGGTAGGAGCGGAAGGCGCTCTCATAGATGTAGAGCACGAGGGGCTTGCTGCTGTTGAGCGGGCCGCCGGCGCCGTTATCGGTCATGTTGTAGACGGTGTCGAAGATCCGCAGGAAGCCGATCGAGGAGATCACGACCAGAAAGACGATGGTCGGGCGCAGCAGCGGGATGGTGATCTCGCGCAGCACCATCCAGCGGCCCGCGCCGTCGATCCGCGCCGCCTCGTAATAGCTCGAGGGGATGGCGCGCAGGCCCGCCATGAACAGCACGATCTGGAAGCCGAGCCCGGCCCAGATCGCCGGCGCCAGCACGGCGGGCAGGGCCTGCGCCGTCGAGCGCAGGAAGGGCTGGGTCTCGAAGCCGCCGGCATTGAGGAGATTGTTGATCAGCCCGACCGGGGGCGGCTGGTAGAACCAGCGCCAGACCCAGGCCATGGCGACGGCCGAGGTCAGATGCGGGATGAAATAGCAGGCCCGGATCAGCCCATGCCCGAAGCGGACCTGATCGAGGTAATAGGCCACCAGGAAGGCGAGCAGCAGGCTCAGCGGCGTGCCGATGGCGAGGTAGAGGAAGGTGTTGCGGAAGGCGAGCCAGAACACCGGATCGCCCATCATCCGGCTGAAATTGGCCAGCCCGACGAATTTCGGCGGGGAGAGCAGGTTCCATTCGCTGAAGGCTATGCCGAAGGATTCGAGCGCCGGATAGAAGCGGATCAGGCAGAAGAACACCACGGGCAAGGCCAGGAAGATCCAGGCCTGCACGGCAAGCTTCCGCTCGATCGTCATGCGTCCGCCCCCTCTCATCGCGCTCGCTTCTTCCTCCGGGCGGCCACCGCTGCGATTAAGTCCGTCACGTTGATTTAAGACGGATGACGCGCCATGATGCAAGAAGGAAACCCGCTCGGGCGCCGCTGGAGAGAGATTGATGCTGCTGTCTGGTCTCGCGCCATTCGACCGCCGGGGGCATCAGCGCCGCCTGCTGGTCGATGCGCTGCGCCGGGCGGAGCGGGCGTCGCGCGCCGACTTGGCGGCTGCGACCGGGCTGTCCGCGCAGATCGTCACCGTGCTCGTCGACGAGCTGCTGGACGAGGGGCTGCTGATCGAGCTCGGGCGCCGGCAGGCGGCGCGCGGCCAGCCGCCGATCGAGCTCGGGCTCAATCCGGAGGGCGGTTTCGCGATCGGGCTGCAGATCGACCGCGGCAGCGTCACCGGGCTGGTGGCGAATATCGAAACCCGCATCCGCTCCCAGCAGCATATGCCCTGCTGCACCGACGATCCCGCCGCGGCGCTGGCCGATGTCAACGCGCTGGTCGACCGGCTGGTCGCGAGCGCCGGCATCGCGCGGGCCCGGATCTGGGGCGTCGGCATCGTCCTGCCCGGGCCCTTCGGCGTCGAGGCCGATCAGGCCGACCCGCTGACCATGCCGAGCTGGACGCGGCATAATTTCGTGCCCGATTACAGCGCCGCGCTCGGCTGCCCCGTCATCGTCGGCAATGACGCGACCGCGGCCGCGATCGGCGAGCATCTCGACGGTGCGGCCCGCGACCTGCGCAATTTCGTCTATCTCTATATCGGGGAGGGCATCGGCGGCGGCATCTTCATCGACGACCACCCGCTGACCGGCGCCTATGGCAATGCCGGCGAGATCGGCCGGATGCTGGTCGTCGATCCCGAGGGCGGCGGAGCCTCGGCGCTGGAGTCGATCGCCTCGATCAGCGCGCTGCGCCAGATGCTGGTCTCGGCAGGCTACGCCGAGGCGCTGACGGCCGAAGCCGACGAGTTGCTGGAGCTCGATCCCGCGACGCGCGACCAATGGTATGGGCGGGCGGCCGCCGCTTTGCGCTTCGCCGTGCTGAACCTCGAAAACCTGTTCGATCCGGAGGCGATCGTCCTGGGCGGGCCTTTGCCGACGCGCGCGCTGCTGCAGCTGGCGGAGAGGCTCGAGCCGCTGCCGGCCTCGGTGAGCCTACGCCCGAACCGGACGCAGCCGCGCCTGACGATCGCGCGCAGCGGCCGCTCGGCCTCGGCGCTCGGCGGCGCGACCCTGCCTCTGTTCCGCGCACTCAGCCCGCAGCCGCGGGCGGCGCGGATCGCCCGGCTACGCCCTGTCCTGCTGCCGGCGAAGCGCAATCGGGAGCTGCGGCAGTGAAACCCGCCTCAGCCCAGCGGCTCCCAGACGAGCCCGCCATCGTCTCCGGCCGCGACCCTGCCGAAGGCCTGGTGCTCGGGGAAATGCCCGGCCGCGACCACCGCGCCGGTGTCATGGGCCCAGCGCGCGAAGGAGCGGCGCGCGGCGCTGGCCGCCTGCGGATCGGCATCGGCCCTGTGGCCCCAATCCGGCCGCTCGATCTGCGCCGGGCTGTGCCAGCTATCCCCCGCGATCGCCAGCCGCCGCGCTCCATCCGCGGCGATGACGGCGCAATGGCCGGCGGTATGGCCGGGCAAAGACCTGTAGGTCAGGGCGAGGGGCCCCGGCAGCGGATGATCGGGCCGCACCGGATCGACCAGCCCCTGTGCCAGCAGCGGCGCGATGCTCCTGGCGAAGGCCGCGACGTGATGGGGCAGAGCGGCCTCGCCCCCGAGACGCTGCCAATGCGCGAGTTCCGCCTCCGGCGCGACATAGCGGGCCTTGGGGAAACAGGGCCGGCCCTCGCGGCTCGCCCAGCCGACATGATCGAGATGGAAATGCGTGAAGACGACGCGCGTGATCATCGCGGCATCGAGCCCGGCTTGCGCCAACTCCGTGTCGAGCCGGCCGCTCAGCCCGTTGAAATAGGCGCTGGGTTCCGGGCCGATTCCCGCATCGATCAGCGTGACGGCTCCGTCCTGCACCAGCGCATGGACGGCGAAGCGGGTGTGGAACAGGCCGTCAGGAGCCCAGATCTGCCGCGCCGGCGCGTCGAAATCTGCCGTGTGAGCGGCGAAGGCGTAGCGGAAATCCGCCGGAGGCGGCCGCGCATCCGTCAGGGTGACGAGCGTCGCATCGCCGAACTGAATTTTACGCATCGCAGGATCGCTTCGCCGCCACCAGCGGCTCGAGGCGCTGACCCATTCCTATTGCCATAGAAAGAGGGAGAACGACATGGCCAAGGACACCACCGAGACCACCCTGACGCGCCGCGGCTTCGCCATCGGCTCGGCGGCTGCCGCTCTCACGATCGCGGCGNNNCGTGGAGATCGAATACTGGCAGTATTTCTTCAAGGAACGCGTCGAAGCCATGGACGCGCTGATCAAGCAGTTCGAGGCGGCCAATCCGGGTGTGAAGGTCAAGCACACGCATTTCCCCTATGCCCAATACCGCACCAAGACGGCGGCCGCCGTGCCGGCCGGCGAGGGCCCGGCGGTGATGCAGCTGTTCTTCGGCTGGATGCGCGAATATGCGAAGGCCAAGCTGATCCAGCCGCTGCCCGCCGAGGTCTTCAACACGGCCCAGATCGACAGCGAATATTTCGACGTCGTGAAGATGATGAAGAACGCCGACGGCTATTGGGCGCTGCCGACGGCGGTGCGCAGCCTCGGCATGTTCTACAACAAGCGGCTGATGAAGGAGGCCAATCTCGGCGAGACCCCGGCCTCCTCGCTCGACGACTACGTCAAATACGCCTTGGCCACGACCAAGCGCGACGGCAGCGGCAATCTCACCCAGGCCGGCGCGACGATCGGCATTCCCTCGCAGGATTATCATTGGTGGCGCGAGGTCCTGGTGCGGCAGCATGGCGGCACGCCCTACAGCCCCGATTTCAAAAAGGTGACCTATGCCAATGAAGCCGGCGCCGCCGGCATCGCCTGGTACACCGATCTGCAGCGCCGCCATAAGGTCGCGCAGGCCGGGTTCCTTTCCGAGAGCCAGGCGGCGTTCAAGGCGGGGCGCGCCGCCCAGCATGTCGACGGCTCGTTCCGGCTCGGCTCGTTCCGCACCGCGCGCGGCTTCGACTGGGGTGTCGCCGAGCTGCCCGCGCATAAGGGCGTCAAGGGCAACTACTCCTCCTATTGGGTGAACGGTCTCGCGGCGAACGTGACCGGCGCGAAGAAGGAGGCTGCGGTGAAGTTCCTCGCCTTCATCACCAGCGACGAGGCGATGCAGCTCTGGTTCGACAAGACGGGCGAGCTGCCGGCCAAGAAGGCTTCGGCGCTCACGCCCAAGAACCTGGCCGATCCGCTCAGCGGCCCGATGCTGGCGGGAATGAACGACGCCTTCACCACCGATTTCGTCGCCGAGGAAGCGCAGGGCCAGCTCTTCCAGGACATGCTCGACCGGATCCTGCTGCAGAACCAGGACCCGCTCGCCGCCGTCCGGCAGATGGCGGAAGCCGAGCAGAAGATGATCGACGATCATTATCGCAGCTGACATGGCTCCGCGCCTCCCGGGTCGCTATCCGGGGGGCGCAGGCGGCGCGAGACCGATATGGCTTTCTCTGATTCCGATCTCGATCTGGTGGCGCCGCTCGCCGCCCGCGCCGTCCTGTCCGGCTCGCGGCAAGGGGAAGCGGTCGCTGCACCGGGGTCCGCTGCATCCGTCTCGCTGTCGCCCGCGCAGATCGCCGCTCTGGTCGACGGCCTGATCCGGGCCGGGCTGGTGGAACGGGATGGGCCCGGGCTGCGCCGGACCGGCCGCGCGCTGCGCCTGTTCGTCGCCGATCTCGGCGGAACCAAGCTCCACGCCGCCATCGTCGACGAGACCGGTGCTGTCCTCGCGGAGCGCCAGGAGCCGACGGCGGCCGGTGTCCATGCGGTCATCGCGCAGATGGCCAGGCTCCGGCGCGAGCTCGCCGCCGTTTGCGAGATCCCCCTCGCCATGATCGCCGCCGCCGCGATCGGCGTGCCGGGCGCGGTCCACCCCCGAACCGGGCGCGTCGGCTTCGCCCCGAACATCGCCGGGCTCGACGACTGCGATCTGCGGGCCGAGCTGGAGCAGAGCTTCGGGCATGGCGTCGCGCTCGAGAACGACGTCAATCTGGCGGCGCTGGGCGAGAGTGCCTCGGGCTACGCGCAGGGCCTGAAGAACTTCGCCTTCATCGCTCTGGGCACCGGCATCGGCATGGGTCTGGTGCTCGATGGCCGGCTGGCCCGCGGGCATCGTGGCATGGCGGGCGAGATCGCACTGCTGCCGGCGGGACCGTCAGGCGGCGGCAATTCAGGCCGAAGCGTTCTGGAGCGCGAGATCGGCAGTGTCGGCATCATCTGTGCGGCGCGGCGGGCCGGGCCGGTCCAGGCCGAGACCGTCGAACAGCTTTTCGCGGAGGCGCGCAGCGGCTCGCCGGCGGCCCGCGCCGCCATCGCGGCGACGGGCGAGGCGTTGTTCGAGGCGCTGCTGGCGGTGAGCGCCATCGCCGATCCCGAGCTGATCGTGCTGGGCGGGAGCATCGGCGTCCAGCCGGAGATCGCCGAACCGGTCGCGGCGAAGGCGCAGGCGCATGAATTCGCCCCGACCGTCCGCACCAGCGCGCTCGGGCCCCATGCGGTGCTGGCGGGAGCCGGTCTCGCAGCGCTGTCGGCGCTGCTCTCGCCGGCAGGGCCGGGCCTGCGCCCTGGCGGCAGGCGATAGGCGGGAGCGGGCCATGGTAAGGGTCAGGCAGTTTGCCACACCGGAGGAGGTGGTGGAGCAGGCGGCGCGGCTGGTGATCGCGGCCGTCCGGGCCCGCCCGAACCTCGTGCTCGGCCTCGCCACCGGCGAGACCATGCGGCCCCTCCATGCGGCGCTGGTCAGGGATGTCCGGGAGAACGGCACCAGCTGGCGGGGCGTCACGGCGTTCAACCTGGACGATTATGTCGGCGTGCCTGCCGCGCACCCGGCCTCCTTCCGCCGCTTCATGCAGGAGACGCTGTTCGACCATATCGACATCTCCCCCGACCGCTGCCACATGCCCAATGGCATGGCGGCCGATCTCGAGCGGGAGGCGGCGGCTTACGAGGCCAGGATCGAAGCTGCGGGTGGCATTGATCTGCAGCTGCTCGGCCTCGGCCGCAACGGGCACATCGCCTTCAACGAGCCGGGTTCGGACTTCGCCAGCCGCACCAGGCCGGTGACCCTGGCTTCCACCACCCGGGAGGCGGCGGGCGGGTCTTTCGCCGGCGGGGAACAGGTGCCGATGCGCGGGTTGACCATGGGCATCGCCAGCATTCTGGACGCGCGCCGGATCCTGCTCATCGCCTGCGGTCGCGGCAAGGCCCGGGCGGTGGCCGATGCGCTCGCGGCTCCGGCCCGGCCGGAGCGACCCGCCTCGGCCCTGCAGGGCCACCCGGATACGACCTTCCTGATCGACCGGGATGCGGCCGCGGAGCTCAGCGCGCCGGGGTGAGCGGGCGACGATCGGCGCGGATGGCGAGGGTGCCGATGACGAGGGCCGCGACCAGCAGCAGGATCTGCGCGATCAGGAAGGGCGGCTCGCTCTGCGTCGGCGCCAGCGGCTGCAGGCTCGGCAGTTTCTGGAAAGACTGCACGATCAGCACGAAGAGATTGAGATAGAGCGCGAGCGTCGCGGCGACGGCGTAGGCGATGCCGGCGGCGCGTATTCTCCTCACCGGCCAGCTCGCTGCGGCGATGGCGAGCGCCGCCATCGAGACGACGCCGAAGAGGAAGGCCGGGGTGACGCCGCCGAAGGGGAATAGGAAGCCGGTCAGGCTGGTCAGCGCGGTGGTGACCAGGAAGGCGGCCTGCCAGGATCCGAGCCAGCGCCCGGCCGCCAGGGCCGCCATGGCGACGAGACCCGTGACGATGCCGGCCAGGCTGATGGCGACGTGGATGATCAGCAGGGTTTCGATGGGGAGGCCGGGGATCATGACGATGTCCTTGGTTGGGCCGGCGCCTCGGGCGCGGTCGCGCGGTGGCGGGGTTGCGGAGGGAGCGGTGCGGGGGCGAGCGGGAGCCTGCGGACGGCGCAATCGCCGTCCGGGTAGTCCGGTTCAGTAGGAGGGCGAGCCGGCGGGCCGGCGGCCGATCAGCTCTCGATGAAGGCCAGCAGATCGGCGTTGAAGCGGTCCTGATGGGTCTGGGTCAGACCGTGATCGACGCCCTCATAGACCTTGAGAACGGCGTGCTTCACGATCTTCACCGTCGACAGGGCCGAAGCGCCGATCGGCACGATCTGGTCGTCATCGCCGTGCAGCACCAGCGTCGGCTTGTCGAAGCGCTTCAAATCGCCGTTGAAATCGCTCTCGGAGAAGGCGCGGATCGAGTCGAGCTGGCCCTTGAGCCCGCCCATCATGCCCTGCTGCCAGAAGCTCTGGCGGATCCCCTCCGAGATCACGGCGCCGGGCCGGTTGTAACCGTAGAAGGGAATGGTCAGGTCGAGGAAGAATTGCGAGCGGTTGTCATAGGTCCCCTTGCGGATGCCGTCGAAGACGTCGATCGGCAGGCCGCCCGGATTGGCCTCGGTCTTGAGCATCAGCGGCGGCACGGCGCCGATCAGCCCGATCTTGGCGACCCGGCTCGTGCCATGGCGGCCGATATAGCGGGTGACCTCGCCGCCGCCGGTGGAATGGCCGACCAGGATCGCCTCGCGGAGATCGAGCGTGTCGATCAGCTCGGCGAGATCGTCGGCATATTGGTCCATGCTGTTGCCGGCCCAGACCTGGTCGGAGCGGCCATGGCTGCGCCGGTCATGGGCGATGGTGCGAAAGCCCCGATCGGCGAAGAAGACCATCTGCGCATCCCAGGCATCGGCCGTCAGCGGCCAGCCATGTGAGAAGACGATCGGCTGCCCGTCCTTCTTGCCCCAATCCTTGTAGAAGATGCGCGTGCCGTCCCTGGTGGTGATCATGGCCATGATATTGATCCTTCTGTTGCCGAAAACCTCGCCAGGGCAGCGGCGCCCTGTGATTGAATGAATAGATTGCTTCAGAAATGATGGGGATCGGCGAAACCGACATTAGCCGGGGCAAAACCGACAAAGAGGGCGATCCGATGTCGCGACCCATGACAGGCGCAGCCAGAGCGGAGCTCGGGATCATTCTCTATCCCGGCTGCCAGACGGCGATGGTCCACGGCATGACCGACCTGTTCGAGATCGCCGGCCAGTTTTCGGTCAAGCGGGGCGGCGCCAGCGTGCGCGTCAGCCATTGGCGGCTTGGTCCGGATGGTGGATTCGCGCGGGCCTTCGACAGCCATCCGGAGCTCCGGCAGGACATCGAACCGTCCATCCTGCTGGTGCCGGGGCGGCTGACCGGCCCGATGGAGGCGCAGGAGGCGGCGCCCTATGCGCGCTGGCTGCTTGACCGCCACGCGCGCGGAACGACGCTGGCGGCCAATTGCGGCGGGGTCTTCGCTCTGGCCGCGACCGGGCTGCTCTCGGGCCGCCCCGCGACGACGCATTGGCTCTTCGGCGATCAGTTCCGCGCGCGCTTTCCCGATGTGCGGCTGGACACCGACCGCATCGTCATCGAGGACGGCGACATCCTCACCGCCGGCGGGCTGATGGCGTGGACCGATCTGGGGCTGCGGCTGGTCGATCGGCTGCTCGGCTCGACGGTGATGGCCGATACCGGCAGCTTCATGCTGATCGACACGACGGGGCGGGAGCAGCGCCATTACTCGCGCTTCGCGCCCAGGCTGACGCATGGCGACGAGGCCATCCTCAAGGTGCAGCACTGGCTGCAGGCCCGCGAGGCCAAGGCGGTCAGCGTCGTCGAGATGGCCAGGCTCGTGGCGATGGAGGAGCGCACCTTCCAGCGGCGCTTCAAGGCCGCGACCGGGATGAAACCGACCGAATATGCCCAGCATCTGCGGGTCGGAAAGGCGCGCGAGCTGTTGGAATTTTCCAGGCGGCCGGTCGACCAGATCGCTTTCGCGGTCGGTTACGAGGATGCGACCTCGTTCCGCAAGATCTTTCACCGGGTCGTCGGATTGTCCCCGGGCGATTACCGCCACCGTTTCCTGGCGATCGCGGCGGAGTGAAAGCGCCGCATTCCGAGGCGGGGCTTCGCGAGCCGATTCCGGCGCGATGAAACCGGGATTTGCGGGCGGGAACGGCGCCGCTGTCGCAGCATGTCGGACGGAAACGAGCGATGATGAGAAGCGAAAAGCAGAAGATGCTGGCGGGCGAAGCCTATCGGCCGGGCGATCCGGAACTGCAGGCGGATGCCCAGCGGGCCCGGGATTGGATGGTCCGCTACAACGGCACGCTCGCCGAATCTCCCGCCGAACGACGCGTGCTGCTGCGCGAGCTTTTCGCGCATGTCGGCGAGGGCGCGGTGGTGCGCCCGCCCTTCCATTGCGATTACGGGCAGCACATCTCGCTCGGGGACGGCGTGTTCCTGAACTTCAACTGCATCATTCTCGACGTCGCCCCGGTCGTGATCGGCACCCTGACGCAAATCGGGCCGGGCGTGCAGATCCTGACCGCCGACCATCCGCGCGACCCGGCGCTCCGGCGCGAGGGGGTCGAGAGCGGCCGCAAGATCAGCATCGGGGCGAATGTCTGGATCGGCGGCGGCGCGCTGATCCTGCCGGGGGTCACGGTCGGGGATGACGCGATCATCGGAGCGGGGGCCGTCGTCACCCGTGACGTCCCGGCCGGGGTGACGGTGATGGGCAATCCGGCCCGTCCGCGCGGCAGGGTTTGAGGCAGGGCTTGAGGCTGAGAGGGGCGCCGACCACCTCCCGACCGAAAGCGACCGGGAGCCGCGTCAGAGCTGAATCGGCAAACGGGCTTTCATAGGACATTTCGCTTTTTGTCATTTGCAATTGCGCCCGACCGCCGGCGCTCTATGCTGGCGGCGTGGCGTGACCGGCTTCGACGAAGGCTGCCGAGCACGCTCGCTGTATCGCGCCGGCCGAGGCATCCCTGCGCCTGTCGAGGAGCTCCAGATGATCCCGTCGATCGCCACGGTCTGCCTCTCCGGCTCGCTCCTGGAAAAGCTGGAGGCGATAGCGGCGGCGGGGTTTCGCTGCGTCGAGATCTTCGAGAACGACCTGATCGCCTTTCCCGGCTCGCCCGGCGAGATCAGGCGCATCTGCCATGATCTCGGGCTCGACATCGTCACCTGCCAGCCCTTCCGCGATTTCGAGGGCATGCCGGCGGCACGGCGCCAGCGCACATTCGAGCGGGCCGAGCGCAAATTCGACCTGCTGCAGGAGCTCGGCGCCGAGCTGCTCTTCGTCTGCTCCAGCACCTCGCCGGAGGCCCAGAGCGGGATCGACCGGCTCGCCGCCGATTTCGCGGAGCTGGGAGAGCGCGCGGCGAAGCGCGGCCTGCGCGTCGGCTATGAGGCGCTCGCCTGGGGGCGGCATGTCCATGATTACCGCGATTCCTGGGAGATCGTCCGCCGCGCCGGGCAGGAGAATGTCGGGATCATCCTCGACAGCTTCCATATTCTCTCGCGCGGCCTGGAAACCGCGACGATCGGCACCATCCCGCGCGACCGCATCGCCATGGTGCAGATGGCCGATGCGCCGCGGCTGCAGATGGATCATCTCTCCTGGAGCCGCCATTGGCGCTGCCTGCCCGGCCAGGGCGAACTCGACATCGAAGGCTTCATGCGCGACCTCGCGGCGACCGGCTATGAGGGCGTGCTCTCGCTCGAAATCTTCAACGACCGCTTTCGCGCGGGGTCGGCCCGGTCAGTGGCGCGCGATGGCCATCGCTCCCTAATCTGGCTTCTGGACGAGACCTCGCGCTCGCTGGGCCGGACGCTGGAAGGGGCCGTCGCGATGCCGCCGCCCGCGCCGGTCGAGGCCGTGGAATTCGTGGAATTCGCGATCGCGGAAGCCGAACAGCCGAAATTTTCCGCTCTGCTGCAGGCGCTGGGCTTCAGCCGAACCGGGCTTCATCGCAGCAAGGACGTCGAATTATGGAGCCAGGGCGATATCCGCATCGTGCTGAACGCCGATAGCGAAGGCTTCGCACATAGCTACCAGATCAGCCATGGCGCCGCGGTCTGCGCGATCGCCTTGCGGGTGCCCGATGCGGCGGCGGCCGTGGAAAGGGCGCGCGCGCTGCTCGAGCGTCCGCATACCGGCGCGGCGGCGCCGGGCGAGCTCGAATTGCCGGCGGTGCGCGGCGTCGGCGGCAGCCTGGTCTATTTCATCGACCGGAATTCGGCGCTGGGCGGCTGGTCGGCGATCGATTTCGCGCCGGTCGCCGCGGCCGGAGCCGGCGCCGGGCTGGTCGCCGTCGATCACATCTCCCAGACCATGCAATATGAGGAGATGCTGACCTGGCTGTTGTTCTACTCGTCCCTGTTCGCGACGACCAAGACGCCGAGCCAGGCGGTGATCGATCCCGGCGGGGTCGTCCAGAGCCAGGTCGTGGAAAGCGGGCTCGACGGCGAAGCGGGGCATGGCCTGCGCCTGATCCTCAACGGATCGCAGAGCCATCGCACGATGTCGGCGCGCTTCATCACCGATTTCTTCGGCTCCGGCGTCCAGCACATCGCCTTCGCGACGCGCGACATCGTCGCGACCGTGTCGCGGCTGGTGGCGAACGGCGTCACCATGCTGCCCATCCCGGAGAATTATTACGAGGATCTCCTGTCCCGCTCCGATCTCTCTCCGGAGACCATCGCCACGCTGCAGAGCCTCGGCATCCTCTATGATCGGGACGGGGAGGGCTGCTTCTGGCAGGCCTATACCACCACGCTGGATGGCGGCATGTTCTTCGAGATCGTCCAGCGCGACGGCTATGGCGGCTATGGTGCCGCCAATGCCGGCATTCGGCTCAGCGCGCAATCCCGCCTCGCCCGCCCGGTCTCGATGCCGGCGCCCGAACGTCCCGCCTGACGGGGGAGGGAGCGCCGCCCGGGCGGAGCCGACGGAGCGCGCCGTCTGGCCCTCCGGGCGCGCCTTCTTCTCTGGCGATCGCCGGGCATGAACAGCTGACGATACAATTTTCCGAGGTGGCTGCAAGTAAACACACGCGAATGCTTGGACGATGAACAAGCGTTCATGGAACTGAACTCATAGTTCACAGTTCAGCTTCCGGCTCAGGGGTCAGACTTACCTCGAACGGGAGAGACATCATGATCAGGACACTTGTCGTCGTCACTGCGCTGGCCATCGCTCCGGCCGCCTTCGCCCAGTCCAGCTCCGGCGCCGCCGGCGGTGCCGCCAGCGGCGCAGCCACGGGTGCCGTCGGTGGCGCCATCGTCGGCGGGCCGGCCGGGGCCGCCGTCGGCGCTGCCGGTGGCGCTGTCGCCGGAGCGGTCGTGGGTGGCATCGCCGCCGATCGGCGCAGCGAGTTCCGCACCTATGTGACCGAGCAGAAGGTCCCGTCGGTGACCTATAAGGAGCAGGTCGTGGTCGGCGCGACGCTGCCCGAGACCGTCACCTATCGCGAGGTGCCGGCGAAATACGGCAAGACCGAATATCGCTACACGGTCGTGAACAACAAGACCGTGCTGGTCGAGCCGAAGACCCGGAAGATCGTCCAGATCATCGACTGACCGAAAGGAGCCCACCTTTTCGAAGGTGGGCTCTTTCGTTGAAACGACATGGAGGCATCGATGCGAAAGATCATGATGACTATGCTCGCCCTCGGCGGCCTCGGCATGGGGTTCGCGCAGACGGCGCAGGCGGCCCCGGTCGCGGCGGCCAGCGCGCTGCAAACGCCCGAGCTGGTCGAGCAGATCAAGAATGGCGGCGGGAAATTCAAGGGCCATAAGGGCTGGAAGCAGGGCCATGGTTATGGCCGCGTCTATGGGGGCCCGCCTCCGCATGCGCGCGCCTATGGCCGCCGCGCCCGTGACGCCGGCTATTACAGGTACTGGTAGCGGCAGCGTCCCGCTGACGGCCAGGGTCCGAACGGGACCTTGGCCGGCGACGCGGACAGTGAGCCTCAGCGGCCGCCCGAGACCTTCGCCTCCTCAGGCCTTCAGATGCAGGGCGACGAGGAGCGTGATCTCCGAGCCCGGCGGCAGGCTGGCCGCCACGCGGATGAAATTGCCGAAATGGCTCAGGCGCTGGAAGGTCACGGCGTTCTCGCCGGCCGGAAGATCGAATTCGGATCCCTCCGGCACCCAATGCATGCCATCGGCCGAGAGCTCGATGCGGGCCTTCGGCAGCGGGCCCTTCGGCGTCTTCAGGGCGCGGACGAAGACGATCGCCTCCTTCGCCCAGCCCGCCTCATAGGGCTCCGTGGCACAGGCGCCCGTCCAGGTCTCGTTGCGGGCGACGATGGCGGTCAGGTTCTCGGGCAGCATCAGAAATCTCCCGAGAGGCAGACGGAATCGAGATAGGCGAAAGCGCGCTTATCCGTATCGGTCTCGGCGAAGAAGCCGATATTCAGCATGCACCAGAGGTTCTTCATCGCGGGGATGCGGATCGGCTCGTAGCTGCCGAGGTCGAAGACCCGGTCATTCACCTGGAAGCCGGTGGCCTGCATGCTCGCCAGGTCGAAATCGAAGCGCAGATAGTGCCAGTTCACCTTGGTCGGGATCTCGTTGTAGCAGAGCCGCTGCCCGCCGCCCGGCAGATCCTCCCAATCATCTGGGGAGAGATGGTAATGGGTGATCGTCTTGCCGGCGGTGCCGATCGGCTGGATCGGCGTGGTCTTGCGCTTGAACTGCCATTTCTGCAGATGCACGCCGTTCTCGGCGTTGAGGAAGCGCAGATGCGGCATCACCCTCTCGCCGCCGGCGCCGTGCTGGTCGCCGACCTGCAGGTCGTAGAGGAAGCCGAAGGAGCGGATATCGGTTTCCGACAGCTCCAGCGCGGTCGCCTCAGGCTTGAAGGTGAAATAGGTCTCGATCCGGATCGGGCCTGCCTTGCGGAAGGTCAGCCGCTTGATGGCGACGTTCTGGGCGCCCTTGCGCGGCCGTGTCGCGATCTTCAGCGCATAGGAGCCGTCGACGCCGCCATGCGAGCCGAAATCCCAGTTCGGCAGCGTCGACAGCATGGCGTGGCTGTGCTGAGCATAGCCCGGCAGCATCGCGTCCAGGGAATGCTCGTAATTGCCGACGAGCTGGGTCCAGCCGCACATGCCGCGGTCGAAATCGTCGAGGCAGATGATGCGCGGCAGCGGGTCGAAGCGGCTGAGCCGCGGGTCGGCTTCGCGCAGGGCACGCCGCATGTCGTCGAGCTGGGTCATGGCCTAACCTTTCACCGCGCCGGCGGTCAGACCCGCCACGAGATGTTTCTGCATGAGGATGACGAAGGCGAGCACGGGCAGGAGCTGGACCGTGGAGGCCGCGAAGAGCACGCCCCATTCGACGCCTTCGACCGCGCCGATCATCTCGGAGATGACCAGCGGGGCGGTCTTGGCCTTGGTCGTGGTGAAGATGAAGGCGAAGAGGAACTCGTTCCAGGCATAGACGATGACGAAGACCGCGACGGCCAGCATGCCCTGCGCCGCCATCGGCAGGATGACGCGCCAGACGATCTGCATCTGCGTCGCGCCGTCCATCATCGCCGCCTCGTCCAGCTCGCGCGGGATCTGGTCGATGAAGGTGCGCATCACGATGGTGCCGAGCGAGACGAAGAAGGTCGCGTACAGCACGATCAGGATCGCATGGGTATCGTTGAGCCCGAGACGGTTCACCACCGGGAAGAGCGGCAGGGTGATCACGATCGGCGGGATCAGCCGGATGAAGATCAGGAAGAAGGCGCTGGCCTGCAGCCCCCTGGAGGCGTGGCGGGAATAGGCGAAGCCGGCCAGCAGCGACACCAGCACCGCCAGGATGGTGGCGCCGGCCGTCACGAGGAAGCTGTTCCAGAGCCCGTGGAAGAAATCGCCCCAGCGGCTCCAGAGCTGCTCGTAATTGGCGAAGGTCGGCGTGAAGGCGAAGCGCGAGGCGGTCGAGAAGATGTCGCGGTCGGCCTTGAAGGACGACATCACGATCAGCAGGATCGGCAGCAGCGACCATGCGGCGATCAGCGCGACGCCGAGCCATTTCAGGAGTGCGGGGAGCGCGCGCCTAGCCATTTTTGCGGAACATCTCCCTGTAGAGCCCGCGGAGATAGACCAGAGCGAGCAGGAGCGAGGCCAGCACGAGCAGCCAGCCGGTGGCGGCGGCGGAGCCGAAGGCGTTGTAGCGGAACGCCTCGAGATAGAGATAGACGGCCAGCACCTCGGTGGTCCGCGCCGGGCCGCCGCCGGTCATCAGCCAGACCTCGGAGAACAGCCTGAAGGCGAAGATGTAGCGGAACAGGGCCGCGATCAGCAGCGCCGGCATCAGCAGGGGGAGGGTGATGCGCCGGAAGGCGGCCCAGCCGGTGGCGCCGTCGATCGCCCCGGCCTCGTAGAGATCCCCGGGGATCGAGAGGCGCGCGGCATAGATGATGATGAAGCTGAAGGGCAGATGCAGCCAGATCGAGAGCAGCGAGACCATCGCCAGCCCGTGATTGGGCTTCACCGCCCATTCGATCGGCGGCAGGCCGAACCAGGCCAGGACTTGGCTCATCATCCCGACATCCGGCTCGAAGAGATAGCGCCACATCACCACCGCCGAGACCTCGCTGACCGCATAGGGCGCCAGCACGATGGCGAGGAGGATGGGGCGGAACGGAACGCCGGAGGCGAAGAACAGCGCCATCAGCAGGCCGAGCAGCAGCTCGACATGCACCACGATCGCGACGACGATCACGGTGTTGACCAGCGCCCGCCAGAAATACGGGTCGCCCAGAACCTTGGCGTAATTGGCGAAGCCGACGAAACTCGCGGCCTGGCCGAAGCTCGACTGGTTCAGGCTGAGCCAGAAGACATAGATCGCCGGCAGGAAGATGATGCAGCCGACCATCAGCTGCACCGGTCCGACGAGCGCGATCGCGCCGAGGGGCGTCCGACCGTTCACGAGGCGATCCTGAAGCGCTGCAGCGCCTCGCGGTCGATCTCGACGCCGAGCCCGGGCCCCTGGGGCACGGCCAGCCTGCCGGCGACGAGCTGGAAGCCTTCGCCGACCACCGGCCGGGTGAAGGCGTCGCGCAGCGGATTGGCGTAGACCATGCACTCGAAGGTGCGGAAGCTCTCGGCCGCCGCTGCGAGCTGCAGACTGGCGGCGACGCAGATCGCGCCCGACCAGCCGACATGCGGGGCGTAGGCGGTGTGAAAGCTCGCCGCGAGCTCGGCGATGCGCCAGGTCTCGGTGATGCCACCCGAGCGCGTCACATCCGGCTGGATCAGCCCGATCGAGCGGTCCTGCAGCATCCCCAGCGCCTCGGAGGCGACATAGTCGCTCTCGCCCGCCGCCAGCCGGATCGGCAGATGCTGCGCGAGACGCCGATAGCCGTCGCGATCCTGCGGGGCGATCGGCTCCTCGAAGAAGCCGTAGCCGAGATCGCTGAGCACCCGGCCGACGATCATCGCGTCATCGACGTCATAGGCCCAGTTGGCGTCGACATAGAGCGAGACGTCGTCGCCCGCGAGCCTGCGGACCAGCCGCGCGCGGGCGATCGCATCCTTCAACGGATGGCCGAGCTTGACCTTGATTTCACGGAAACCGGCCGCCAGCGCGGCGGCGACCTCGGCCTCGGCCGTCGCATCGTCGAGCCAGTTGATCGAGGAGGCATAGGCGGCGACCTCGGTCCGGCCCATGCCGCCGAGCAGCTTGTGGATGGGGGCGCCGGCAGCCTTCCCGGCGATGTCCCAAAGCGCGATGTCGACCGCCGAGATCGCCTCGACCAGCTGGCCGCCCGGGCGCCCGGTCAGCACGCCGCGCATGGTTTTCCACAAGGCGCGGCGGTCGGCCGGATCCCGGCCGATCAGCTTCGGCGCGAGCGCCTCGTCGATCAGCCTCGCATAGCCGGCGGCGCCCCGGCGCGCCAGAGCCTCGCCGACGCCGACGATGCCGTCGCTGGTCGTGACCTCGACCAGGACGATCTCGATCGCCGGAAACTCGCCCTGCGACGTCCGCTGGACCTTGGGCAAGGTCGCACGCAGCGGATGGCTCTGAATGCTGGCGATGGTGCGGGCGGTCATGCGGATCGGAATGCCTCGGCGGAGCGTCGCGTCAATTGTCTACCTATCTGATAGGTTGATCAGTTGCAAACCTGACCGGCTTCTGTCAATCATCCCCGTCATGGAAGCTCAGGCACATCGACCGGCCGGCGTGGCGCGGGGCGGCGAGGATCCGTTTTCGGGGTCCGACGTCGTGCCGATCCGGCTCGGCGACACGCTGATCGCGCGGATCACCCAGGCGATCCATGACGGGCGCCTCAAGCCCGGTGACGCGCTGCCGAGCGAGGCACGGCTCGCCGCCTCCTTCGGCGTCAGTAAGCCGATCGCGCGGGAGGCCATCCGCCAGCTCGCAGCGATGGGGGTGGTGAACATCCAGCAGGGCAAGGTCACGCGGGTGCAGGCGCTCGATGCCGCTCCGCTCGACCGCTTCTTCCGCTTCGCCGTCCGCGGCCGCAGGACCGGCCTGACCGAGGCGGTGGAGCTGCGCCGCATCCTGGAGCCGCCGATCGCCGCCCATAGCGCCGAGCGTCGCTCGGCCGCCGATGTCGAGCGGCTCGACTTCATCCTGGCGCGCATGGAGGCGGCGCTCGGCGACGTTCCGCGCTGGATCGAGGCGGATCTCGATTTCCACGAGGCGGTCGCCGCCTCCTCCGGCAACCGCCTGCTCGACTTCCAGATCAGGGGGCTGCGTCCGGTGATCCGCGAGGTGATGGAGATCTTCAACTCGCGCGAGGCCCGTACCGCGGCCGATTGGCGCAAGACCTATCAGCGCCATGTGCTGGTGGTCGACGCGATCAGGGCCGGCGATTCAGCCGCCGCCGCCGGCGCCATGAACAAGCATTTCGAAGCGGCCGAAGCCGCCATCGCGGAACTCGCGACACTCCGGGAGGGTGACCATGACCAGGACGACAGGGCTGGACCGTAGGCAGTTTCTCGCAGCCACGGCGGGGCTCGGCCTCGCCGGGCTCGACGCAGGCGCGGCTTTGGCGCAGAGCGGCCCGCTGAACGTGTTCGCCCATCGCGTCATGCAGACGGTCTCGACCGGTGCGCAGGGCGGCGACATCACCAAGGGCTGGGCCGAGGCCAACAAGACCGGCATCCAGTGGACGACCTTCGATACGGGGCCGCTGCAGGAGCGGCTGTTCCGGGAGGCGAGCCTCTCCGAATCGACCGTCGATGTCGGTTTCCTGCTCAACACCCAGGCGATCCCGCGGGCCGCCAACCTGTTCGAGCCGCTCGACGATTATCTGAAGCGCGATCCGATCGAGGATGCCGGCGACGTCTTCCCCGGGCTGTTGGAGGGGATGAAGGTCGGCGGCAAGCAGCTCGCCATCCCGTTCCGGCACGCTTCCTCCGGCCTGCACTACAATGAGGAGCTGCTCGCCGAGAAGGGTTTCTCCGGCCCGCCCCGGACGATCGAGGAGATGATCGAGATCGCCCGCGCCTGCACCTATCGACGCGGCGACGGTACCGCAGTGGTCGGCCTGTGCATGCCGGGCGTGACCTATCCGAACGTCATCGACCTGGCGCGGGCCTGGGACGGTGACTTCATCACGCCGGATTTCAAATGCGTGGCCGACCAGCCCCCCATGCTGAACGCGATCAAGCTGTTGCGCGCCCTGTTCGAGGCCGGCGCCTTCCCGCGCAATTTCGCGACGCTGTCGCCGGAGGATGTGAATGTCTGGATGCAGACCGGCCGCGCGGCGATGAGCCTGCAGAGCATGGGGCGCAACCGGATCTACAATGATCCGCAGAAGTCGAAATTCCCGGGCAAGATCAAGACCGTGGCCGTGCCGGCCTCGACGGCGCTGGCGGGGAAATACGCCGCCGCTCCGGCCAAGGTGGAGTTCTGGGGGCTGGTGATCCCGAAGAACGCCAGGCGCAAGGAGCTGTCCTGGAGCTTCATCAAGGTGATGGTCTCGAAGGAGGCGACGCTGAAGGCGGCGCTCAACGGCAATGGCCCGGTCCGCGCCTCGACCTATGCCGATGAGGGTTTCACGCGGACCGTGCCCTACGCCGCCGAAGAGCTGAAGGTGCTGAAGGTCGCGCGCGTGCCGCTGCCGGCCTTCGACGAGGCGGCGCGGGCCGGTGACTTCTTCAAGGAAGAGGCCGAGGCCGCGGTGCTCGGCATGAAGACGCCGGAGGAGGCGATGGCCTCGCTGGTCAAGCGCGTCCAGCCGCTCCTGCCGGCCTGAGATCGTCATCGTCCGGCGCGAGGCGGCGGCACAAGTATCCTTTTGTTCGGAGATTGCCATGTCGAAACTGATGTCCCGCCGTGATTTCGGCCTGCTCGCCGGCAGTGCCGCAGCCGGACTCGCCTTGCCGGGGATGGCGAGTGCGCAGGCCAAAACCGTGACGGCGCTCGGCCACCGCGTCCACCAGACCTCCGCCACGACCGGGCCGGGCGGCGACGCCACCGAGGCCTGGCGCAAGCAATCCGGCGCCAGCGTCAACTGGGTCACCTTCGGCGACGTCAACGCCATTCATGAGCGGCTGCTGCGCGAGGCGACGCTCGGCGGGACCACGATCGACGTCGCCTATCTGCTCAATGGCCGGGCCGTGCCGCGCAATCTGAAGCTGTTCGAGCCGCTCGACGGCCTGATGAAGGAGGCGCCGCTCGAGGATGTCGCGGATTTCGCGCCGGGGCTGGTCGCGCCGCTGAAACTCGACGGGGCGTTGCACGGCGTGCCGGTGCGCCACGCCACCAATGCGCTGATCTACAACGAGGCGCTGCTGGAGGAGCGTGGCGTCACCAAGCTTCCGGCCAGTTTCGAGGAGCTGGTGGAGCTCGCCCGCAAGCTGACCTTCAAGCGCGAGGACGGCACGCAGGTCCACGGCCTCGCCTTCACCGCCTCCTTCGCCTCGAACTTCCTGACGCTGGCCCGCTGCCTCGGCGGCGACTACATGACGAGCGACGGAAAGCTCGTCGCCAGCGAGCCCGGCATGGTCAAGGCGCTGACGGTGCTGGCCGATCTCTACAAGGCCGGGGTGCTGCCGCGGAATTTCGCGACGGTGAACAACGAAGAGATCACCACCTGGATGCAGCAGGGCCGCGCCGCGATCACCATCAACCCCTTCGCGCGGCTGGTGACCTATAATGATCCCGCCAAGGGCAAATATGGCGGGCGCTTCAAGTCGCTGCTGCCGCCGATGGCCGCCGATCTGGTCGGCAAGGTCGCCTTCGCGCCGACGGTCGAGTTCTGGTCGCTGGTCATCCCGAAGAACGCGAAGCAGAAGCCGCTCGCCTGGGAGATGATCCGCGCCCTGTCGTCCAAGGCCGGCACCACCGCCATGGCGCTGAACGGCAATGGCCCGGTGCGGATCTCGACCTATTCCGACGAGAAGCTCAAGGCGGCGATGCCCTATGCCGCCGACGAGGCGGCGGCCCTCAAGGCCTCCCGGATCCATCTGCCGGCCTTCGACGAACAGGCGCGCGCCCATGACATCTTCATCGAGGAGACCCAGGCCGCCGTGCTCGGGATCAAGCCGGCGAAGCAGGCGATGGACGATGCGGTGAAGCGCGTCAAACCGCTGCTCGGCTGATGCTCGCGCCTCTGGCAGAGCGTGTCGCGCTGGTCACCGGCGCGGCGCGCGGGATCGGGCTCGCGATCGCGACCCGGCTGGCGGAAGCGGGCGCGCATGCGATCATCCATGATCGGGACGGGGAGGCCGAAGCCGTCGCCGCGTCCCTGGCCGCCGCCGGCCATTCGGCCGAGCCGCTGATCCATGATCTCGCGGAGCCCGCCGCGCCGGCCGCGATGCTGGCCCGGCTGAAGGAAGCGGGCCGCGCGCCCGACATCCTCGTGCTCTGCGCCTCGGCGGAGATCCGCGAGAGCTGGCAGACGCTCAGCGAGGAGGCGCTGCAGCTCCAGAGCGCTGTCAACCTCCACGCCACCGCGCGCCTGCTGCAGTGCTTCCTGCCCGGCATGATCGCGCGCGGCTTCGGCCGCGTGATCGCGATCGGCTCGGTGCAGGAGGCCCGGGCCAATGCCGATTGCCTGTATTACGCCGCGACCAAGGCGGCGCAGACGAGCATGATCCTGACGCTGGCGCGGACGCTCCGGGCGCCGGACGTCACGCTCAACATCATCCAGCCCGGCGCCATCCGCACCGGGCGCAACGAGGCGATCCTGCGGCAGCCGGGGCGCGAGGCGCTGGCGCTGGAGCGGATCCCGCTGAGGCGGCTGGGCAGGCCGGCCGATTGCGCCGGGCTCGCGCTGCTGCTCTGCACGGCGGACGGGGCCTATCTCAACGGCGCCGAGATCGCGGTCGATGGCGGGATGCGGCTGTGACCGCCGCAGGCTGAAGACGCGCCGGCCCGTCGTTCAGCCCGGCCGCCTGCGCTGCGCCGCGCGCAGCCTGCCCATCGCGAGCACCCCGAGAAACGGCCCGATGGCGAGGAGGCCGAAGGCGTTGCTCCAGCCGGTATGCGGCAGCAGCCAAGGCAGGGCCTGGATCGCGGCGATGGTGATCAGGAAGCCGATGCTGGTCTGGATGGTCAGCATCGTCCCGGTCAGCTGGCGCGGCGCGACCTCGATCGCGATGGCCGAGAATTGCGCGGAATCGGCGACGATCGAGAAGCCCCAGATCAGCGCGACGACGAGGGCGAGCGCCGGGGCGACATTGGCCAGGGGGCCGATCGCCAGCGCGCAGAGCCCGCTCGTCATCATCGCGGCGATGGCGGTCTCGCAGCGGCCGAAACGATCCGCGGCCAGGCCGGCGATGATCGCACCGGGCAGGCCGGCCGCGATGATCCAGAAGACCATCAGGCTGGCGCCGGCGCCCTGGATGTTGAGCGGGCCGTGCTGGAGAAAGGCGCCGATCCACGCCCACATCGCGTAGAGCTCCCACATATGGCCGACATAGCCGAGATTGGCCAGGCGCAGCCGCGGCGAGCGCCAGGCCTCCGCCATGTCGGCAAAGCGGAAGCGGGTGGGCGTGAAGCGGGCTTCGCCCTCGCGGAAGGCGAGGATCAGCACCCCGGCCGCCAGGCAGAGCCCGCCCGCGACGAGATAGACGGTGGTCCAGGGCAGGGTGCCGATCAGGCCGTTGACGAGATGCGGCGAGGCCGAGCCGAGGGTGAGGCTGCCGACGAGAATGCCGACGAGCACCCCGAGATCCCCCTTCGCCCAGGTCGCGGCCATCTTCATGCCGACGGGGTAGACCGCCGCCATGGCGGCGCCCGCGACGGCGCGCAGGCCGATGCTCGTCCAGCCGGTGGGCTCGACGAGCGGCAGCAGCAGCGTCGCGACGCCGGCCAGTCCGCATCCGGCCGCGAAGAGATGCGTCGGGCGGATGCGGTCGGCGAGGCCCAGAACCGCGCTGGCGAGCGTGCCGAGGACGAAGCCCGCCTGCACCGCGGATGTGAGCAGCCCGGCCTCGGCGCTGGTCATCAACCCGCCGCTGATCAGATCGGCGACGGCCGCGGTCGCGGCGAACCAGACCGACAGCGCGGCGACGATCGCGAGGCAGAGGATCGACAGGTTGAGGGCCTTGCACATGCGATCTCCGCGGAGGACCGGCTGTCCGCTCGGCATCGGCGCGGGGTTCACGGGCAAGGGCGGCGGGCCCGGCCGCAGCCCGGCTTCTCGCCTTCGGCGCGCATCTGGCTCATGCTCACCGGGTCGCCCCCGCAAAGCGGGCCTGCGCCACCTCCAGCAGGAAACGCGGCAGGATCTCGAAGGCATAGCCGGTTTCCACCCGCTCATGGGGGGTGTGATAATCGCGGCCCCAGGGGCCGATATTGACGGTCGGCGTGCCGATGACCTGGCCCGACCAGCGCACGCCGCTGCTCCAGGCCGGCGTATTGCCGGCGATGAAGGCGACGCTGGTGACATCGGCCTCGCCGATGAAGCTCATGTCGGAAATGCCGGGAAAATGCGCCTGCAGGCCGATCTCGACGCCGCTGCCGACGCGCATCTGTTCGCGGGCGATGGCGATGGCGCTCTCCAGGGCACAAGCGGCTTCACCGCCACCCAGCCTGACATGCGGATAGGGCAGCGAGCCGAAGCCGATGATCACCGCCGGCCCGCTGCGGCCGGTGAGCGTCCAGGCGGCCAGAGTGAGGCGCTCGTTCTGGTCCGGCAGCGACAGCCCTTCGCGCGCCAGCCGCTCGGCGGTTTCGCGCAAGGCGGCGGCGGCTTCCGGATCTTCGGCGATCTCGGCGAGGATCGCCGAGACGTGAAGCACCTCTATCGCCGGCGGCGAGTGCGGCTGCGCCGACGCCCGGAGCTGTCGTTCGGCGAGGCTCGCGGCGAGCGTCCGCACGGCGTCGGTGACGAGTCCTTCGAAAGCGGCGAAGATCGTGGCGGCGGGCCGGCCCATGGTCAGCACGTTCCAGCAGGCGAAACAGCTGTCGGGGGTAGTGACGTCGTAATGGCGCTTGCCGTCCTTGAGGCTGAGCAAGGTCGGCGGGATGCCGGCCTCGCCGTCGGCGCCGTCGGCCAGTTCCGGCGCCCATTCCACGCGGGCGGCGATGGCGCCGGCGATGGCGGCCGCGTTGATGCCCTGCAGCGGGTGGCTGGCATGGGTCGGCTGGCCGATCACCAGCGCCGTCGGCAGCAGCTTGCCGACGCTGCCGAGCGCGACCGAGCGGCCGACCCGGCCATCGCCCCGGTCGCCGATGCAGTCGAGATTGATTGCGCCGACGAGGCGCAGCGCATGCTCCTCCAGGAGCTTCGGCATCGCCTCTCCCAGGCCACGCGCGCCGACCGAGTTCACCTCCTCGTCGGGCACCGCGACGAAGAGCAGATTGCCGTCCCGGCGCGGCTGCAGCAGGAACGCCTCCATGGCGGCCAGAGCGGCGGCGAGACCGGCCTTCATGTCGAGCAGGCCGCGGCCCGGCAGGAAGCTGCCGGAGGCGAGATCGGCCCTGGCTAGCTCCTCGGCCGGATTGGCGGGGTTCCGCAGCCGCTGCAGCAGAGCGTCGCGCAGCGGTTCGGGATCGGTCGCGAGCCCGCGCAAATCCGCGTAATCATCAAATGGCACGGTGTCGAAATGCCCGGTGAGCAGCAGGGTCTCGCCACCCGTGCCGCGGGCCAGCGCGGCCAGGCAGCTGCGGCCGAGCCGGTCGTCCGGAATCGGCACGAGCCAGATCTCGCAGCCGCGCCATGCCGGATCCTCCCGCAACCGCGCCGCCAGCGCAGCGGGCAGCGCGCGCTCGCCCTCGGTTCCGGTGACGCTGGCGAAACGCGTGAGCCAGATCGCCCAATGCCGCGCCCGTTCCGCAATATCCGTCATCGCCGTCGCCATCTCGTCCCCGCCGTCGCCGCCGCCGCACAGGTCGATCCTGGGCGGCGTGCGGATTGTCCTTCTCGCACGAAGCGCGGGGTCCAGCCATGCCGGCGGCGAGGGGGCGCCTTCGCGATTTGCCTCGGCTGCGCCTCTTGCCTAGCCTGATCGCGTGATCGAAACCCGACCCGTCGCGTCGCAAATGGCTGCAGCCGCCGCCGAGCCCGAGAACGTGGGGCGGCGGACCAGCTCCGGCCTGCGCGTCTGCGTTCTCGGCGCGACCGGGACGGTCGGGGCGGCCAGTGTCGAGGCGCTGGTCAGGGCAGGGCATGAGGTGGTCGCCTTCGTCAGACCCGATGGCGGGGCGGAGCGCTATCGCAAGCGCGCGCAGAGCCTGCCGCTGCTGACGCAGGCCCGCCTCGAACCGGTCGCACTGGCGGAGGCCTCATTGGCGAAGGGCTTTTCGGCCGAGCGTTTCGATGCTGTCGTCTCCTGCCTCGCCTCGCGCCATGGCGGCCCGCGCGACGCCTGGGCGATCGATCATCTCGCCCAGTCCGGCGCCTTGCGCGCGGCCCGTGAGGCGGGCGTGGCGCATTTCGTGCTGCTCTCGGCGATCTGCGTGCAGAAGCCGCGTCTGGCCTTCCAGCATGCGAAGCTGGCCTTCGAGGCGGAATTGGTGGCGTCGGGCCTGCGCTATTCGATCGTGCGGCCGACCGCGCTGTTCAAGTCGCTCTCGGGCCAGATCGAGCGGGTCCGCCGGGGCCGCCCCTTCCTGGTTTTCGGGACGGGCGAACTCACCGCCTGCAAACCGATCAGTGATCGCGATCTCGCCGAATACATCGCCGGGTGTCTGGATCAGCAGAGCCGCTGGAACCGCATCCTGCCGATCGGCGGGCCGGGTGAGGCGATCACGCCGCGCCAGCAGGGGGCGATGCTGTTCGAGGCTCTAGGGCGGGCGCCGCGATTTCGATCGGTCCCGGTGGCGCTGCTCGACGGGATCGTCGCCGGGCTCGGCGGCATGAGCCGAATCTGGCCGCGGCTCGCGGACAAGGCGGAGTTCGCGCGCATCGGCCGCTATTACGCCACGGAGTCGATGCTGCTGCTGGACCCGCGGACGGGGCGCTACGACGCCGCCGCGACGCCGGCCACCGGCCGCGACAGCCTCCTGGATTTCTATCGTGCCGTGGCCTCGGGCGAAGCCTCTGTGGACCGCGCGGACCATGCCGTGTTTTGACCGGCGCGATGGCGCTTCGCGATCGCGCATGGTCCGCGGGATGGGGCTTCAAACGAAGCGGGCCCCGTCATCCGGGGCCCGCTGCGTCAGAAGATCAGATAAAGTAGAATGATGAGCGGGATCGGTATCCCGATAAGCCATAACAAGACGCCGCCCATGACGATCCTCCCTCGACTGTGCCGACACCTTGGCAAACCCTCTCTAGCGACGGCCGCCATCGGTGCTATGACTTGGGAAACGCGACAGGGCCGGAGCAGTTCCCGCGCGGCATCGGATGGGCTGCGGAGCCGGCCCGCAGCCTCGGAAATTCAGGTTTCTAATTACAGGTCAATGCGCGCCCGTGGGCGGCTGGATGCGCGCGAACCCAGCCGGGAGGCTCCTCATGCGTTTCAGCAGTCCGATGGACCCGGTCGAGGTCGGGTGCGCTCGATGCGGGCTGGGCGCGCCTGCAGCGGGAGCGGGCGGGCTGTGCCGGCGACGAGCACGCGCATTACCATAGTTCCTGCGTGATCAGATTGATCGAATACTGATCATCGGCTGCCGGATAGGAGGAATTTGCGGCGCCGACGCGGCTCGCCGATGGGGCCCCCTGCCGAGCTTCTGGCGATCCCGGCACCGATCGATCCAAATTATGGGCGAAACTGGTCGGCGAAGCGAACCGCATGGCCGACCACGCGTTGTGAGGCCATGCCGCTATCCGCCCCGAAAGCAGCGCCGGACCGGCGGCTGCGTGTTCTCACCTATAATGTCAGGCGGTGCCTCGGCGTCGACGGCCGCTACAGCCCGGAGCGCATCGCCGATGTGCTGGCGGAATGCGAGGCCGATGTGATCGGCCTGCAGGAGCTCGATGTCGGGCGGCTCCGCAGCGGCGGCATCGACCAGGCCGAGGTGATCGCGAGGCAGCTCGGCTTCGATCATGTGCATTTTCATCCCGCGCTGCAGCGTGGCGAGGAGTTATATGGCGACGCGATCCTGACGCGCGCACCGTCGAAGCTGGTGCGGGCGGGCGCGCTGCCGACGCCGACCGGCTGGCGTCCGGCCGAGACGCGCGGCGCCGTCTGGGTTTCGCTCGACGGGGCGCTGCTGCAGATCCTCAACACGCATTTCGGGCTGGGGCGGCGCGAAAGGCGGCTCCAGGCCGCAGCCCTGATGGGCAGCGACTGGCTCGGCCGGTCGCCGGAGACGACGCCGCTCGTCCTGCTCGGCGATCTCAATTCGGTGCCGGGGGGGCGGGTCTACCGGGCGCTGCGCAGCCGGCTGCTCGACGCCAATGCGAGGGGCAAGCCGACCTTCCCGACCTTCCGGCCTCTCCTGCGGATCGACCACATCTTCGTCTCCGCGGCCATCGCCATCACCGGCAGCCGGGTGCATCGCTCGGCGCTGGCGCGGATCGCATCCGACCATTTCCCGCTGCATGCCGACCTCGTCCTGCCAGGAGAACCCGTATGATCGCGGCGCTGAAGCGCATTCCGGAACGCTGGCCGGGATTGGTTCGCTGGCTGAAGATCGCGCTGGCGGTGGCGGTCCTCGGCCTCGCCGCCTTCCTGCTGCGGCGCGCACTGCAGGGGCAGGATCCGGCCGTGCTGTGGCAGACGATCACGGCCGCCCCCGCCGCGCGGCTCTGGGGCGCGTTCGGCTTCGCGCTGGCGAGCTATGCCTGCCTGACCCTGTTCGACTATCTGGCGTTGCATTACGCGGGCAAGCCGCTGGCCTATCCCCGCGTCGCCCTGGCGTCCTTCACCAGTCTCTCGCTGGGCCATAATCTCGGCTTCGCCGCGCTCAGCAGCGGCGCGATCCGCTATCGCTTCTATTCGCGCTGGGGCCTGTCCGGCGTCGAGGTGGCGAAGGTCATCCTGTTCTGCGGCGCGACGGTCGGCATCGGGTTGGCGATGCTGACCGCGATCAGCCTGGCGCTGCAGCCGGAGCTGGCGATCAAGCTGACCGGGCTGAGCCCGCTGCAACTCAGCCTGATCGGCGGCGGCATCGTGCTGCTCCTGATCGGCTATCTCGCGGCCTGCGCCTTCTGGCGCGGCGAGCGGGAGCTGCGCGGCCATCAAGTGAAGCTGCCGAGCCTGCGGCTGGCGCTCGGGCAATTCGCCATCGGGACGGTCAATTTCGCGCTGGTCGCGGCCTGCCTGCAGCAGGCGCTCGCGATCGTGGCGGAGACCTCCTATCCCGATGTCGCGGCCGCCTATGTCCTCGCCAACCTCGCCACCCTGGTCAGCCATGTCCCGGGCGGGCTCGGCGTCATCGAGACGGTGGTCGGGCATCTTTTCGGCGCCGGCGAGGTCATCGCCGGGTTGGTGCTGTTCAGGCTGGTCTATTTCATCGTTCCGCTCATCTGCGGCGCGCTGCTGTTCGCCGCCTCGGAACTCTTCATCCAGCGCGCGGCGACAGGATCCGCGGCGCACGATCGCCCAGCATCCGCTTCAGCCGGAGCGGGCGCGCCGGATCCAGCAAGGCCGTGAGCAGAAGCGGCCTGTCCGGGCCGTCCGCGGACAAAGCCGGGAACGGCCGCAAGCCGCGCCCGCCGGTATTCAGGCGATCGATGGCGCGGGCGAGGCTGCCGCATTCGGCCACGGCCTGCTCCACCTCCTGCGCCTCCACGCCGAGATGCTCGCCGAGCAGCCGGTGGCGCAGCCCCGCCACGGCCGCGCGCTCGGTGTCGGTGCGGGCTTCGATGGCGAGGTCGCATTCGGTGTCGAGCGCGATCGACCGGTTGTTCAGATTGGACGAGCCGACGCGCACGACATGATCGTCGGTGATGACGAGCTTGGCATGGGTCATGATCTGCTCCTCGCCATCCTCGCGGGGGGTGACGGGGTAGAACACCCGCAGCCGGTCGCCGCGATCGGCCCGCGCCAGACGCCGCAGCATCCGGTCGCGGTTGGCTCCCATCGCGAAGCGCTCCATCAGCCCACGCGATTCATAGGTCAGGATGATCACGACATCCGGGCCGGAAGACTCGCGCAGCCGCCTCTGCAGCGCCGCGCAGATCAGCGGCGCCGTCAGATATTGCGCCTCGATATAGATGGCGCGCTGCGCGGTGGCGATCATGTCGAGGGTCAGCTGGGCGCATTCCGCGACCTCTTCCTGCCCGTCATAGTCGGGAATGGTCCGGGCCACGCCGACGGGGATGTCGGTGAAATCCGGCTCCAGCCCCTCCGGCCAGGCGTCATGGGCGCCGCAATGGGCAGCGGCCGCCTCGCAGCTCTCGCCCGTCGCCCTGTGCCAGCGTTCCCGGGCCATGCCGCACAAGGTCGCCGCCGCCTCGCCATCGACCAGCATCTGCATGTCGTGGACCGGCGCATAGGCCTTGCCGTCGGGATCGCAACGCTCCGCGCAGTCGACCCGGTGGTCGCTGCAATCCCAGCGGCGCACCGTCAGATCGATGCCGCCGACGAAGGCGAGCTGCCCGTCGATGCAGACGATCTTGCCGTGATGGGCGGCGTAGAAGGGGTGGCGGGTATCCAGCCGGAAATGGATGCGGGGATGCTTGTCCCAATCCGCGCCCAGCAGATTCGGCGTGATGGCGCTGGGGCCGTGCAGCACGGAGACGCTCCAGACCAGGATGTAGACGTGCAGGTCCGGGTTTTCCTCGACCCGGCTGCGCAGCAGGGCGCCGAGCGATTCCGCTTCCCCGCCACGGTCCGGGCGCAGCGCGATGCGGGCGTCGAAATCCCAGCCGAGAATGAAGATCGAGCGCTGCGCGCGCTTCAGCGTCGTTTCCAGATGGCTGAAATAGGCGGAGCCGTCGACCAGCACCGCGGCCCGGGACGCGTTGACGAGCGCGCTGCAATTGCGGCCGCTGCGCAGGAGGGCGGGCTGCGAGTGAGTATGGTGGTGAAGTGTCATGAACCTCGTCTCGTTTGCCGGGAAACGCGACGAGCGGGCGGGCGGTTCCGCAAGGGCGGCACGACCCAGGCGAGCCTGCGATCAGGCCTGCGAGGCAGGCCTGCGAGGCGGGTGCCGCCGCCGAGAGCTCAGGCTCCGGGTTCGGCCGCGTTGGGGAAGAAGAGCTGCTGACCCTCGATCCTGTAATCGGCGATCGCCTTCTGGCCCTCGGGCGACACCAGCCAGTCGATGAAAGCCTGGCCATCGGCCTGTTTGACATGCGGATGCCGGGCCGGATTGACGAGGATGACCCCATATTGATTGAACAGCCGGGCATCTCCCTCGACCATGATCGCCAGATCGCCGCGGTTCTTGAAGCTGATCCAGGTCGCCCGGTCGGAGAGGACATAGGCGCCCATCGCGCCGGCGGTGTTCAGCGCGGCGCCCATGCCCTGGCCGATCTCGCGATACCAGGGCCCCTTGGCCTGCGCGATGGCGATGCCGGCCGCCTGCCACAGGTTGAGCTCCGCCGCATGGGTCCCGGATTTGTCGCCGCGCGAGACGAAGGGGGCGGCCTTGGCCTGCACGGCCTTCAGCCCGGCCAGGATATCGGTGCCGCCCTTGATGCCGGCCGGATCGGATTTCGGGCCGATCAGCACGAAATCGTTGTACATCACCGGCTTGCGGGCGACGCCGAAGCCATCGGCGACGAAGGCCCGCTCCTGGGCCCTGGCATGGACGAAGACGACGTCGGCATCGCCGCGGCGGCCGGTGTCGAGGGCCTGGCCGGTCCCTTGCGAGACGACGCGGACCTCGATTCCGGTCTTCGCCTTGAACAGCGGCAGAAGATGCTCGAACAGGCCGGAATCCGTGGTCGAGGTCGTCGAGGAGACGGTGATGAAGCGCGGCGCCTGCGCGATGGCCGCGCCCGCCTGCGCCAGGCCGCCCAAGGCCAGGGCCAGCGAGGCGGCGAGCCCCAGCATCTCTCTGCGCGTCGTCATGAGCATTCTCCCTGTCGGTCGGTCTTGTTTCACCAGAGCAGCTCCCCGGCGATGAAGGCGCGTGCCTCCTCGGTCGCCGGCGCGCCGAAGAAGCGCGCGGTATCGGCATCCTCGACGAGGCGACCCTTGTTGAGGAACAGCACGCGGCCGGCGAGGCGGCGGGCCTGCTGGAAATCATGCGTCGTCATCAGCATGGTCAGGCCTTCCTGGGCTAGCTGGGTCATGATCTGCTCGATCTGGCGTGTCGCGCCGGGGTCGAGATGCGAGCTCGGCTCGTCGAGGAACAGCACCTCCGGCTCCAGCGCCCAGGCGCGGGCGATGGCCAGCCGCTGCTGCTCGCCGCCGGAGAGCAGGCGCGCCGGCCGGTCGGCCAGAGCCTCGAGACCGAAGCGCTCGAGCGCGGCCTGGGTGCGGGCGGCGACGTCGCGGCCGATCACGGAGGCGATGGCGTGCGCCAGATTGGCCCGGGCCGAGCGGCGCAGCATCACCGGGCGCTGGAACACCATGGCGTGGCGGCTGGTGCCGCCGATCCTGCCGCCGTCGCCGCACCATTCCACCGTGCCCGACAGGGGCGCGAGCAGCCCGTGGCACAGGCGCAAGGTGAGCGACTTGCCCGCCCCGTTCGGCCCGATGATGGCGGTGATGCCGCCGCGGGGGAGGGTGAAGCTGACATCCTCCAGCAGGGTCCGGCCGCCGGCGGCGAAGCTCAGGCCGCGGACGCGCAGGGGCAGGATGGTGGCCGGTGGGCGCATCGCCGTCATCCCGCGAAGCGCGCGCCGACGCGGCTGGCGCCATAGGCGGCCGCATTGATGGCGAGGGTGAGCGCGATCAGCACGAGGCCCAGCCCGAGGGCGAGCGGCAGATCGCCCTTGGAGGTCTCGAGCGCGATCGAGGTCGTCATGGTGCGGGTGTAGCCGGCGATATTGCCGCCGACGATCAGCACCGCCCCGACCTCGGCGCTGGCCCGCCCGAAGCCGGCGAGCAGCCCGGTGGCCAGCGCGAAGCGCCCGTCCCAGAGCAGGCTCGGCACGGCGCGCAGGCCGGTCAGCCCGATCGAACGGAAATGCTCGCGATATTCCGTCCACAGCTCCTCGACGGTGCTGCGGGTGAGCGCGACGATGATGGGCAGGACCAGCAGCATCTGCGCCGCGACCATGGCGCTCGGCGTGAACAGCAGCCCCCAATCGCCGAGCGGGCCGCTGCGCGACAGGAGCAGGAAGACCATCAACCCCGCCACCACCGGCGGCAGGCCCATCAGCCCGTTGATCAGCACGATCAGCGCGGCGCGGCCGGGAAAGCGGGCGAGCGCCAGCCAGGCACCGAGCGGCAGGCCGATCAGCGCCGCCAGCACGACTGCCGTCAGCGTCACCGACAGCGAAAGCCCGACGATCTGGAGGAATCGCGGGTCGAGGCCGAGCACGAGCTGGAAGGCGGCTGCGAAGGCCGAAGCGACGTCCATGAAGCCCCGATAGGTGTGATCCTTTGACGTTTTCTACGAGACAGCGCTACAAAGCGGCAAGGACGGAATTCCTGCATCCTGGGACATGAAAACGGCATGAAGGCCTATTTCAGCACGGAGGAGGCCGCGGCCTATCTCGGTATCCGGGAGCGCAAGCTCTACGAATTGGTGGCGCAGGCTGCGGTGCCCTGTTCGAAGGTCACCGGGAAATGGCTGTTCCCGCGCGCGGCGCTGGACCGCTGGATCGAGCAGGGGCTGATCCAGCCGCCCGGTCCGGCCCCGGCCGCGGCACCGCCGATCATCGGCGGCAGCCATGATCCGCTGCTGGAATGGGCGGCGCGCCGCTCGGATTGCGGGCTCGCTCTGCTCAGCGAGGGCTCGGCGGCGGGGCTGGCGCGGCTCGGGCGGGACGAGGTCGCCATGGCCGCGATCCATCTGCATGGCGACGATGACGAGGGCGCCAACCCTGCCGCGGTCGCGGCGGCGCAAGCGCTGCATGACGGGGTGCTGATCGGTTTCGCCAGGCGCGAACAGGGGCTGGTGACGGCGAAGGGCAATCCGCTGGCCGTGACGTCGCTTTCGGAGGCGGTGGAGCGCAGGCTGCGCTTCGGCTTGCGCCAGTCAGGCGCGGGTGCCCAGCTGCTGCTGTCGGCGCTGCTGGCGCGCAATGGCCTGGCCCCGGCCGATCTGCTGGCCGGAGGGGATTATCCGACCGGGCAGGATCTCGCCTTCGCCATCCGCGCCGGCGAGATCGATTGCGGTATCGCCAGCCGGGCCATCGCGAACGGGGCCGGGCTCGGCTTCATCCCCTTGAGCTGGGAGCGCTTCGATCTGGCGCTGCGCCGGCGCTGCTATTTCGAGCCCGGGCCGCAGCGCCTCTTCGCCTTGATGCGCGAGCCGGAATTCCATCGCCATGCCGAGATCCTCGGCGGCTACGACACCGGCGTCGCCGGGCAGGTGCGGCTGAACCGCTAGGTCCCGGGGGCGGCTCTCAGGCCTCGAGCCGGCGCAGCGCGGCGCGGTCCCGCAGCACGATCGAGCGGCGATGGGCCGGCAGGGCGATGATGTTCCGGCGTTCGAGCCCGGTCAGCGAGCGCGAGACCGTCTCGACGGTCAGCCCGAGATGATCCGCGATATCCACCCGCGACATCGGCAGTTCGACATGGCCGTGATCGGTGGCGCGCTCGGCGATGTCGAGCAGGAAGCTCGCCACCTTCTCGACGGCGCTCTTGCGGCCGAGCAGCAGCATGTGGTTCTGCGCCCGCTCCAGCGAACGCATCATCGCGGCGACGATCTGGCTGTGGAAGGCGCTGTCGCCGGCGCTGAGGCTGTCGAGGCTGCAGCGGCGATAGACGATGATGCTGGCATCGCCCAGCGCCTCGGCGCTGAAGCGGTGGCTGGCGCCGGTCTCGATGCCGAAAATGTCACCCGGCAGGTGAAAGGCGTCGATCTGGCGGCGTCCGTCGCTGAGCAGCTTGGAGGTGCGCACGGCGCCGGAAAGGACCTTGTAGAAGCAGGTCGCCCGGTCGCCTTCGCCGAAAATCTCCTCATCCTTGCCGAAGCTGCGGGTCGCACCCAGCGTCTGCGCGTCAGTGGCCGGCCGGGCGGGTTCGACATAGCCGCGCAGGGCGATGGCGGGAGCGATCTGGGCAGGCGAGACGGCGAGAGCGCTGAGCATCGGAACCTCCATCGGTGGGCGGTGACGTTGCTCAAGGGGTAGCGGCGCAGGACGAAGTGCGAAATTCAGATGCTTCCCTAAGGGGTTTTACGGAGGCTGGGCGGGGGCCCGCTGCAGGGGTGAATCAGGTCGCGTGCGCCGCGTTCGTGGCGCCGCCGGAATGACCCGTCAGTGGGGGCGGCCGAGCGCGCCGCGAATGCCGTCGAGCAGCGCGGAATCCTGCAGCGGCTTTTCCAGCACCATGCGGATCCCGGCGCTGGCGGCATGCCTGCGCATCTCGCGTGTGGCGCGGGCGG
>NZ_LMRT01000013.1:61662-92916 GCF_001426225.1 Allobosea sp. Leaf344
CATCGCCGGCATGTAGTAATCGATCACCAGGCAGCCCTCCGCCGGAAGATCGCCGACGGCGAGGAGCGCGGCCGCGCTTTCATAGGCGCGCACCGTCAGCCCCTCCATTTCGAGGGCGAATTTCAGGGATTTCCGGACGGCCGCGTCGTCCTCGACGACGATGACCAGTCCGCGTGACTGCGGCATTGCGGAGATCCTGCAGCGGGCGATCGGCCTGAGCTAGCAGAAGGGCGAGCCACGCGGCCTTGATCTGGCTCAACTGGAGCGAAAGCGGAGCTCGTCCTCAGCCCGCGTTGCGCTGGCCTTGAGCGGCCTGCGCCTGCAGGCTCATCCGGACCAGTTCGGACAGGCTTCCCGCCTGCATCTTGGTCATGACGTTGGCGCGGTAGATCTCGACGGTGCGCGGGCTGATGCCGAGATCGAAGGCGATCACCTTATTGGCCTTGCCGGCGACCAGCCCGGCCAGGACCTGCGCCTCGCGCTCGGACAGCGCGTCGAGACGGGCGCGCAGCTCCCCGGCCTGGTGGCTGGCGGCGGCCGTCTCGGCCTGGCTCGCCAGCGCGCGGCGGATCGTGGTCAGCAGCAGCTCGTCATCGAAGGGCTTCTCGACGAAATCGACCGCGCCCTCCTTCATCGCCTCGACGGCGAGGGGCACATCGGCATGCCCCGTCATCACGATCACCGGCCAGGCGAAATTCAGGGCGTTGAGGCGCCGCAAAAACTCCATGCCGTCCATTCCGGGCATGCGGACATCGGTGACGATGCAGCCGGCGGCAGCGTCCGGCATCGCGTCGAGAAAGGACAGAGCGGATTCATGCAGGCAGACCGGGATCCCGTCCGAGGCCAGCAGGAAGGCCAGCGACTGCCGGACGGCCAGATCGTCATCGACGACGTGAACAATGATCTCATTCGGCACTGGCCAGCTCCTCCGGGGACACCGCACGCAGGGTGAAGGTGAAGACCGTACCTCCCGCGGGCCGAGAGTGAGCGGAAATCTTGCCGCCATGCGATTCGACGATGGTGCGGCAAATCGACAGCCCGACGCCCATACCCGTCTTCTTGGTCGTCGTGAATGGCTGGAACAGCCGGTTGACCACTTCCGGCGCGATGCCCGCACCGGTGTCGCAGACGCTGACCGCGACCAGCCTTTCCGCAGGGATGGCGCGGGACGTCACCGTCAGCTCGCGCTGCGGCCCGTCCTGCATCGATTCGATGGCGTTGCGGATCAAATTGAGGATGACCTGCTGAATCTGGATGCGGTCGGCGAGAACGAGCGGCGCCTCGGGGTCGAGCTCGAAGATGACGCGCACCCCCTTTTCCTTGGCCCCGACCAGGGCGAGCGCGCTCGCCTCCTCGATCAGCTTGGGCAGATGCTCGACCTGGCGGTCGCTTTCGCCGCGCGCCACGAATTCGCGGAGATGGCGGATGACGTCCCCCGCGCGCAGAGCCTGTTCCGCGGCATGACCGACGGCTTCAGACAGCAGCGGCACGGACTCGCCCTCCATGCGCTGCAGGATGCGTCCGCAGCCCTTGAGATAGTTGGTGATCGCGGTCAGCGGCTGGTTGATCTCATGGGCCAGGGTCGAGGCCATCTCGCCCAGCGCGGTGAAGCGCGACATGTGCACCAGCTCGGATTGCAGCTCCTGCAGCCGCGTCTCGGTCTGCTGGCGTTCGGTGAGGTCGCGGATGAAGCCGGTGAAATAGCGTTCGCCGCCGGAATGCATCTCGCCGACGGAGAGCTCCATCGGGAAGGTCGAGCCGTCCTTGCGCTGGCCGACCACCACGCGGCCGATGCCGATGATGCGGCGCTCGCCGGTGGCGCGGTAGCGGTGCATGTAATCGTCATGCTGGCTGCGATAGGGCTCCGGCATCAGCATCTTGATGTTGGCGCCGACCACCTCCTCGGGCTGGTAGCCGAACTGGCGGATCGCGGCCTTGCTGAAGGACTGGATCTTGGCCTGTTCGTCGATGACGATCATCGCGTCGGGCACGGTCTCCAGGATCGAGATGAGATGCGCCTCGCGGGCCCGCAGCGCGCCTTCGGCCGCGAGGCGCTCGCCGATATCGCAGATGACCATGGCATAGCCGCGGATCGCGCCGCCGGGCTCGCGCAGGGCGGTGATCGTCACGATCGCCGGGAAGCGCGTGCCGTCGCTGCGCAGCCGGTCGGCCGTGCCCCGGTAGCGGCCCTGTTCCCGGGCGCAGGTGAGCTCCCGCGCTGGCTGGGAGGCCGCAATATCCTCCGCTGCATAGAAGATAGTCACGGCCTTGCCGAGCACCGTGTCGGCAGTCCAGCCGCTCCAGGCGCCTCCGCCCGCCCGCCAGTCGATGATTCGACCGGCGCTGTCCAATATTACGAGAGCGGCATCCGTTACGGCATCGAGCAGAAACTCTGCGAGACCAGTATCGGTACTCTCTGCCTTGCACGGCTCAGACATTCCCAATAACGCCCCCAGACCAGCATAAAATACATAGATATACTATAGTACGGCACTATCTCTCAGTTTTCATTGCAACGAATTGTCTGGTTCTCGCCCCTGTCCAAACGAAAGCTGAACCAGTCGTCGCAGCAAACATTCTACGACTCTACATCCAATGCGTAGGCGCGGTCGACCCGATGTCATGAAAATCAGTGAAGGGACCGTTCAGCAGCTTTTTCCAATCGCGATGGTCGGTTTGCGCTGGCGCAATGCAGGCCTCACGCGCCGCCGCCAAGCTGGGGCGGTCGACGAGGGAGGGAATGATGCAGGGATGGATCAGGCGGCGCTTCGCGCGCCAGGCGCAGCTGATGGGCGCGATGATGGATCGCATCGGCCTGGAGCCCGGGCAGGCCGCGGCCCACCCGCAAGCTCTGGCCGCCGCCAGCCGACGCTGCCTGTGGTGCCCGGCGGCGCAGCAATGCGGGCATTGGCTGGAGGAGAACTGCCAGGCGCAGCGCGCTCCGGAGTTCTGCCCCAATGCGGCGTACTTCGAGAGCAGCCGCGGGGGCTGAGGGCCGCGGACGGCGCAATCTTCAGAGCTGAGACTGGATCGGCAGCAGGCCGATCAGGAAGGCGAAGCACCGGCGGGCAAGGCCGGCCTCGGGATCGCTGGCATAGTGCCGGGCGCGGCCGTCGCGCAGCCCGTGCCAGCGCAGCCCGCCCGGCTTCTCGAGCGTCAGGCCGTAGCTGGCGCGCGGGTCGGTATCCAGCCTGAACAGCTCGCGCATGCGCTCGACGAGATCGGGCTGAGCGAAGAGCACGCCCATCTCCGTATTCACCGAGGCCGAGCGCGGATCGAAATTCAGCGAGCCGATGAAGCCGGTGCGGGCATCGATCGTGAAGGCCTTGGTGTGCAGGCTGGCGCCGCTGGAGCCGAAGGCCGAGATCTCGTGCTTGCGGGCATAGGGCTGCAGCTCGTAGAGGCGAACCCCGCCGGCGAGCAGCGCCTCGCGATAATGGGCATAGGCGCCATGGGCGGCGGCGACATCGGTCGCGGCCAGCGAATTGGTCAGGATGGCGACATCCACCCCCTTGTCGACCAGTTCGACCAGCCGCCTCACACCCTCGTCGCCGGGGATGAAATAGGGGGTGGTGATCGCGACCGAGCTTTCGGCGGCGCGGATCAGCGGCAGCAGCTGCGCCATCAGCCAATTGGCCTGCTTCTCGCCCTCCGCCTTCTCCGGCGGGTCCGACAGGATCTCGACCTCATCCGTCCAGTGCAGCCGCTCCGCCAGATCGATCAGCTCGGACAGGGAGACGTGTTCGCGCAGCCGCGCCATATAGGGCTCGGCGCTGGGGCCGGTGGCGAGGCGGGCGAGCCTGCGCCGGAAGCGCTTGATCCGCGGCAGGCGCCAGCGCGCCAGCGCGCAGATCGGGATGACATAGGCGCTGTTCCAATAGGCATCGAAGATCGTCTCGGTCTGCTGGACGGCGGGGCCGAGCAGCAGCAGGTCGAGATCCCGGAAATTCGAGGCGCGGGCGGCGGCGAAATATTCATCGCCGATATTGCGGCCACCGATGATGGCGCAGCGGCCATCGGCGATCCATGCCTTGTTGTGCATGCGCCGCGTCACCGAAAAAGCGCGCAGCACCATCTCGACGCCACGCTTCCACCCGTTGCGCCTGGCGCGGCTGGGATTGAACAGGCGGATCGAGATGTTGGGGTGGCTGTCCAGCGCGACATAGCTGCGATCGAGCCCGCGCGTGTTGATGTCGTCGAGCAGGATGCGCACGCGCACGCCGCGATCGGCCGCCTGGACGATCTCATGGGCCAGGAGCCGGCCGGTGAGATCGTTCTTCCAGATGTAGTACATCAGGTCGAGGCTGCGCCCGGCGCTGCGCGCCGCGATCGCGCGGGCGGCGAAGGCGTCGAGATTGTCGGAGAGCAGCGCGAGCCCGTTCTGGCCGTCCCGGCCGGCGGTGAGGCGGGTGGCGGCGTCGTCGAGCAAGGTCTGGTCGGGCCGGAGCGGCAGCGCATGGGAGGGGGCGCCGCGGGCGCGCCTGGCGAAATGCCCATAGGAATAGGTCGCCGCGAACGACGCCAGGCCGAACAGCACGGCACAGGAGAGCAGGATCAGGACGGCGTTCATCATTCCGGCATCAAGGGCGGCTGTTCTCTCGGGTCGAGGGACAAACGCGCCCGCTCTGGATGTGTTCGTCGCGAGGGCGGGAATCAACCCTGCGCCGCACGGGGCGGCAGGCGATACGGCGCTTCGCGAACGCCTATGCGGGTCGTGCGTCAGGATGCGATCGCCGCCGGCAACGATCTGCCGGGACGGGCGTTGTGTGCAGGCTCGCGTCGTCCGGTCGGGACCCGGGCGAGCCAGGGCCGGACGGCCCAATCGACAACTCCGCCTCTGCCATGGCAGGGAGTGGCGGCGATCCTCGGAGGCCCCAGTCCTGATGCTTCGGAAACGCCGTTTCGCCCGGGTCGAGAAGACGCTGGGTCCGCTGATGACCTCGACGCTGAGGCAGCAGCGCAAGCTCTATGAGGCGCCGGAGCCGCCGCAAGGGCCGGCGACGGCGCTGGTGGCGTCCTACAACATCCATAAATGCGTCGGGGTCGATGGCCGCTTCGCGCCGGGGCGGATCATGGCCGTGCTGCGCGAGATCGATGCCGATCTGGTGGCGCTGCAGGAGGTGGACCAGCGCTTCGGCGATCGCGCCGGCCTGCTCGACCTGCATGCGGTGGAGCGGGAATGCGGGCTGCGGCCGGTCGACGTCAGCGGCACCCGGGCCAGCCATGGCTGGCGGGGCAATCTGGTCCTGATCCGCAATGGCGGGGTCGAATCGGTCAATCAGCTGGCGCTGCCCGGTGCGGAGCCGCGCGGCGCGCTGGTCGTCGATCTCAGCCTGGCGGGGCGCAAGCTGCGGGTGATCGCGGCGCATCTGGGTCTGCTGCGCCGCTCGCGCGCCAGCCAGATCAGGGCGCTGCTCGCCGCCGCCGACGCGCCCGACGGGCGCCCGGTGCTGCTGATGGGCGATCTGAACGAATGGCGGCTGGGCCCGCGCTCGTCATTGCAGGCGCTGGCGCCGCGCTTCGGCCCGATGAATTCCAGCGTCGCCAGTTTCCCCTCGCGCTTCCCGGTCTGGTCGCTGGACCGGATCCTGACCGCGCCGGAATCGCTGGTGGCGCGGATCACCGTGCATGATACGGCGCTGGCGCATGTCGCCTCCGACCATCTGCCGCTGAAGGCGCAGCTGCATTTCTCGGCGGAGGTCGCTGCCGAGGCGCCGCCGGCGGCGCTGGCCGGCTCAGCCTGAAGCGGCGCGCCCGCGCGACATGAGGCGCCCCGGCTCAGCGCTTGAGCCGGCCGACGAGCAGATGGGTCGGCCCCTTCTCCGACAGCACCTCGAGGATGGAGAGGCGGGAATCCAGCAGCAGCATCCGCGGGCCGCGCAGCTTCACCGGGACCACGGGGCTGGCCGCCCCCTCGCCATCGTCGGCCGGCTTGCGGTGCGAGGCGCGGCTGACCTTCAGGGCCAGGCCCGCCTCCGAGACCAGCGCCACGATCGGGGCGAAACCGCCATGTTCCGGCACGCGGCCGAGGCTGGCGATCAGATTGCCGTCGGAGGTCAGCGAGGTGACGTCGACATGGGCCTGCATGGCGAGCGAGAGGATGGCGCGGTAGGCGCCGAGCGCCTCCTCCAGCAGCTTCGCGCCCTGGCCCGTCCCGGGCAGGTCGCGGCTGCAATAGCCGGCCGTCAGCAGATCGCGCAGCAGGACGAATTCGGAGGATTTCAGCACGGCGTGTTCGCTCTGCCAGTCGAGCTGCGCCAGGCGCAGTTCGAACTCCTCCTGGGAGAGCAGCCGGGGCGGCTGCAGCCGGCGCACCAGATCGCTGTCGGGCGGCAGCAGCACGGCATCGGTCCCCTCGAAGCGGATCGTGATCGGGGCCTCGGTCTCGGCCCGCGGCCGCAGGGCGAAGCTGAAGCCACAATACCCGTCGCCGAGCCCGGCCTCCTTCAGATCCTGCCGCAATGTCGCGACCTTGCCGGACCCCACGCATTCGTCGCCGGCGAAAGCCAGCAGAACCCGGCCCTTCACCGCTGCGTCCGGGGAATAGACCCACCCGGATACCGTATCCTCGCCGATATACTCGATCGCCCCGCGAAACATGCCGCCCCTCTCGTCCGAACCGAACCGACAAAAGCACGCTGGGTTTATTCCGTAAAGTAATATGTCGCTTTTTGACGATAATTTCCGAGTTTCTACATTATTGAATTGCATAATTGATCCTTATTAGGCGCATTATATCGCTTGATCGGTTTGGTTATTGTGTTTTATTGGCGTAATTCCATAGTCTACGTGGGGGGGGCGTCAGGATGAGTGCGATCGGCAGGAGCGGGCGCGCCGGCATCGCCATAGCTGCGGCGGCTTGCTCAGCCGGTCAGCGACCGCGACGGGCCTCGTCGCGACCGGTTTGACGATGGGCCGGATCCTTTTCGAATCGCATCAGCTGCGGATGCGCTATGTGCCGGGGCGCGACTTCGGCACCATGGTGATCACCTTCATGCATTGGAGCGAGCAGCCGCGCAAAGACCGGGCCGGTTTCGCCGAAGCGTTTCTTTCAGCCGAGGGCCTTGCGGCGATCCACATCACCTGTGCCGAGAACGCCTGGTACCAGCACCCCGAAATGCGCCATCTCGACGTGGTGCTGGAGCCCGTGCTGCGGCTCTACGACAGGCGTGTCTCCTATGGGTCGAGCATGGGCGCCTATGCCGCGCTGATGTTCGCGGGGCTGACGCGCAGCGACGTCGTCATCGCGCTGTCCCCGCAATATTCGATCGATCCGGAGAAATCGGCCTTTGACAAGACCTGGCTGCATATCGGGCGAAAGCTGAGCTACTGCTGCGACGATCTCGCGGAATTCCCGTCCCGGGCCGAGGCCTTCGTGCTGTTCGACCCCCGGCATGTCGACGGGATTCATGGCGAGGCGATCGCGCGGGAACGGAGCGTGCGGCTGATCCCCGTGGACGGGGCCTCGCATCCGGCCAGCGAATTCCTGCACGGGATCGGGATGCTGAAGCCGACCGTGCTCAGCCTGATCCGGGGTTCTTTCGACGAGGCGGCTTTCCGCTTCGAGCTCAGGCGGGCGAGCCGTCGCTCGCCGCGCCATTATTGCGCGCTGGCCGCCCGTGCGCGCGACCCGCAGCGCAAGCTGCGCCTCTTTGAGGCGGGGGAACGGCTCTTCCCCGGCGATTTCTTCATCTGCCTGCACAGGGCGCGCACGTTGCACGCGCTGCGCCGCCATGCCGAGGCGGAGATCGATTATCGCCGCGCCCTCGCTGCCCAGCCGCGCCATGGCTGGACGATGATCTGGCTGGCGGAACTCTGCCTGGAGCTGGAGCGCCGGGACGAGGCGTGCCGGCTGGCGCAGGAGGCGATGGCGGCCATGCCGCAGCACGAGCAGCTGCAGGCCGTCGCGGCCGCGTTGGCGGACAAGGCGGCGGCGCGTCCCGGCGCCTGACGGCGGAGGAAGGCAGGCCGGGCGAGAGCGCCGGCCGGCGATCCTACATCCGATGGGCGATGCCGTTGCGTTCGAGAAAGCGCTTCATCCGCAGGTAATGGGCGGGGTAATGCCGCTCGAAGCGCAGGAACCGGGCCGAGCTGAAGATCTCGGCGAAGGGCAGGTCCAGCGCCTCCTGGGGGGTGATCAGCGGCACGTCGAGCGTCTCGGCCAGCTCCGCCGACCGCGCATCATAATCCAGCAGCACGGCTGGAATGCCCTGCGCCAAGGCCGGCAGCACGCCATGGACGCGGTAGCCGATGGTGGCGTCCATCCTGTGCATGAACTGTTCGAGATGCCCCACCACCCCGGTGAAGAACAGCCGCGTCTCGTAGAGCCGCTGCATGAGGCTGTCTTCGCCCGCGAACCAATGCTGCTGGCGCAAGGTCGCATAGGCCTCGGCCAGCCGCTTGGGATCCTTGTGGAAGAGGATCTTCTCCTCGATCTCACCATGCGCGGTCAGATAGAGGTCGTAGGCCCCGGCCAGCCGCTCGACGATGGCCCTCTGCCGTCCGAGGAAGGCCGGAATATCCGTGGTATAGCTGTGGTCCGTCTCGCGCCTGATGCTGAAGGACACGGTCGCGATCTCGGCGAAAGGCTTGGCGCGCAGCGCGAGCATGGGGTTGCGGCTGCGGAAGAGGGTCGGGCATCCCACGATCTCGGTGTTCTTGATGCCGTTGTCGTTCAGCACCTCCGCGGTGAACGTGCCTCTGACGCCGATCGAGGTGCAGCGGTCAGAGATCAGCTTCCAGATCCGCAATCCGTCGGGCGGCAAGATGATCCGCCGGCGCGTGGCGGCCTGGGCGCCGACGCCGATGCACAGGACGGGCAGGTCGAGCCGCTCGATCCAGGCGCCGAAATGGCCCCAATCCATCTCTTCATGGATGTAGTTGGAGCCGCGCAGGCAGATATAATCATGGCCGGCATCGGACCGGTCGAGCGCGGCATCCCGCTCCAGATCGATGTTGAGCAGATGCGATCTGCCGAGATCGTAATCCAGAAGCCGGAGCGTCGATTCATAAACCGCGATATCGCCGGTGTTGTAATAGGTGTCGATCATCTCCCGGAAGGTCACGTCGTACCAGGCCACCGTCTCCCGGTCGATGAGGCGGCCGGCCGGCTTCACGAAGATTGGTTTTGACTTCATCGACGACCCGCTCGTGGTGAGTTTCCGGCGACCGCGTGAGGGGGAGGGCATCGGCCCCTTCCGGCGGATGCGAACCCCGGCACCTCGATTGCCGTTGCCGCGACTGCGCGACCGATGCACGCCCATGCGCAATCGACCGATGATTACATCAGTATTGTCGATTTTGCACCGTTTTATAAAATAAAACTTCGATTTATTCCGTAGCTTGCTGAGTTTAATTTTGACATCTGAGAGTTGCGGCGGCATGGTGCCGTAATGCAGGATTGTCGATGCTGCGCAATTCGCTCCGATTTTTGTCCAAGGTAGAATCCTTGGCCGACACAATTCGACTATCCGAATATCTTTGCGAAATCATGCATGCGAATTGTATAATAGTCAGTCCTCTCACTGAATTCACCATGCCAGTATAATTGTTATTTTCATACTTTACCATAGGTTAAGCGCGTGATACCAAGTCGCTGCACTGCAACCGGTACTGTCGCAGTGAAGCACAAGAAAAGTCTTCACCGACGTCGCGGCCGCGGTCCTTCGCGGGCCGTTCGGCGATGTCGCGGCAGAGCGGGGCGAATGGTTTTGCAGATGGCGGTGACAGTGCGAGCGGATGGCGCGAGCGAACCCGTCAGGATTCCGGCCGGGACCGTCATTCTGCGCTATCTCGCCGAGCCGGAGGCGCCCGCGATCAGCATCGAAGCGGGCCCGGAGGCGGCGATCGGTTTCCTTACCGGGAGGGTGTCGGGTTCCGCCGCCATCGTGCTCGCCGCCGGATCTCCCGGCGTCGCCCTGCAGTCGGATGCGGGCGGGACGGTGCTGGTCTCGCTCGCCGCGCCACCCGCGGCGCGCGATATCGTGGTCAGACTGGGCATGGACGTGATGGTGACGGAGCCGGCCGGCCCCGTCCCGTCCAGCGCCGATCCGGGCTCTGCGCCCGCAGCGGCCAAACCGCTGATCCTGTCGATGCCGGTCGCCGTCCTGGCGCATGTGTCGCGGCGCGGCGACATGCTGGTGGAGGATGGCGGCTGGGTGTGCGGCCCCGGCCTGCCGCTCGCCATCGAAGGCTTCGAACTGCGCCTCGCGCAACCGCTGGCCGGGCTCGACATTCTGAGTTCGGCGATCGTCGATCTGCGCGGGCGAAAGGTCACGGCGCCTCATCCGCTCGGCTCCTTCGTCGGCACGCGGGGCCGGGCGACGCCGCTTTTGGGCGTGACCTTCGCATTGTCCGGCGCGCTCGCCGACCAATACATCCTGCGTGGCGAGGCGCTGTTCCTCGGTGCCGCCATCGTGGCGCGCGCCGGGCGGCGGATCACGCTCGCCGGTAGCGGGGACGAGCCCTTGCTCGGACTGCGCCTGTCGCTGGTGCGCCTGCCGCAGGCGATCGCGGCGCCGGCCCGCCCGCCGCTGGAGCGGGGCGCGGCGGGCCCAGCGCCCGCCGAGCCGCCGAAAGCGCCCCAGCTTCCGCCCCGGCCTGAATCCAACAGCCGCGTCCGGATCTTCCGGGCGCAGCCCGCCATGGCTCCGGCCTCTCCCGCCATTCAACCCCTGTCGAACGATCGAGGAACTGCGTCGTGACCTATTATACCGGGCCGCAACTGGGCGATGAGCTGAGCAAATTCGGGCTCGCGACAGCCACCAAGGATTCGGTTCTCGGCGCGCTCAACGCGCTGGGTGCCTTCGGCGCCGCCTCTCCGGGCGGCAGCGGGGTCGTCGCCACGGTGGTCGAGGGCAATGGCAATATGAACGTGCCGGCCGAGCTCATCATCGTCAAATCCTCGCCGACCGGCGCGGTGTCGTTGCGGGGCGAGGATCGCTTCGTCGTCTTCACCAGCCAGAGCGGCGTGGTGGTCAATCTCAACTCGCTCGACAAGGGGCTGGTGGTCACCGGCGGCGGCGACGACAAGCTGGTCTCGACCGGCTCCAGCAACGACATCTTCAAGGTCGGTGACGGCAACAACACGGTCGACAGCGGCTCCGGCCAGGACACGATCGAGGCCGGGCAGGGCAACGACACGATCAAGAGCGGCTCCGGCGACGACGTGATCCATGCAGGAGACGGCGAGAACGTTATCGATGGCGGCGATTCCAGCGACTGGATCGACAGCGGCGCGGGCAATGACTCGATCATCGGCGGCGCCGGCAACGATACGATCCTCAGCGGCGACGGCAATGACACATTGTTCGGCGGCACCGGCAGCGACTCGATCAATGCCGGCGCCGGCAATGATTCCGTGGTCGGCGGAGACGGCAACGACACCATCCTCGCCGGGCTCGGCGACGACACCGTCGATGGCGGCACCGGCGACGACCACATCACCGCGACCGGCGGCGACAATGTGCTGATCGGCGGCTCCGGAAACGACACCATCATCGCCGGCGACGGCAATGACAGCATCGAGGGCGGTAGCGGCGCCGATACGATCAAGCTGATGGCGACCCATGGTGCGATCGGCGAGGATACCGTCAGCGGCGGCAGCGGCGCCGACACGCTCTACATCGATCATCTCGCTTCCGAGCTCGTCTCCGGAGACGCCTCCGCGCGCTCCGGCACGCTGACCTTCGCCAATGGCGACACGGTCACCTATTCCTCGATCGAGCAGATCCTGTTCAAGCAGCCCTAGTGACCAGTCCGTCTCGCCTGATGGCGGCGCCCGGCGGCGCGGCCGCGAGCCGGCGGCATGGCGCGAGATCGGCGGCCGCGAAGCGCGTCCGCCAGTCCGCATCGCCGCGTTGCGGTGCGGGGTCGTCGCTGTCGCTTGCCCGCCAGAGCGAAGGCATCGGCCGCCGCGCGCGCGGAGGCGGGAGATGAGCGAACCGGCTCCGGGCCTCTATGAGCGGCCGACGCTGATCTCCCACCTCACGGGCCATCAGCGGATTTTCGCGCAGGGCGCCTACAAGGCCGTGCGCGATCTGCAATTCGCGCCGGTCGCCTGCGAGGAAGGGTTCGGCATGGCCCGGTTCTACCCTTTGTGCTGGCGGCGCAGCGGCGGAGCGCCGGTGCTCGGCGTGCTGCGCAGTCTGCTACCGGGCGGCCTCGGTCATCCCGCCGATGTGCCGACGCAGGAGAGCGCGCTGCCGCTGCTGCTGCAGTGCTTCCCGATCATCCTTCCGGATGCGGAGGCGATCGCGCGGCAGCAGCTGCATTTCGACGATGTGATCGCCGACAGGCCGAGCGATGTCGGGGCGCCCCTGCTGATGGCCGATGGCCATCTCAGCCGCGCGGCGCTGATCCGGGCCAGGCGCGCGGTCGGGCTGGCGCATGCGCTCAATGACAGCGCCGCGCTGTCGCGGGATATCGACGCCGCCGGTTTGCTGGAGCCATGGACGCTGGATTTCGAGATCGGCGACGGCCGCAGGGTCCGCATCGACGATCTCCAGGTCGTTTCGGCGGCGCGGCTGCATCATCCGGAGCTCGCGGAGATCATCGCGGCCCATGGCGCGATGGCCGGCCTGTGCCTGTCGCTGCATCGCGCCTCGCTGTTCCGGGTGAATGCGCTGCTCCAGGCGGCACGACGCCAGGCCGCGGCGCTCCCGGATTCCGGCCCCGGCGAGGCGCTGGCGTCATGAGCGATCCGGATCGGCCGAGGGGGCTGCGTTTCGTTCCGGTCGAGACGGCGGGGCTGAGCGTCTGGGGCCGCCCGCCTCGGCTGGATTGCCTGGATGCGCTGGGTGTCCTGCCGGTCGCCGATACCGAACTGCTCAATCTCTCGCATCACTGCCCGATCGCGATCCGGCTCGGTCCCGCCGGCCCGGCGGTGGTCTGCCTGCTGGGCCGGGATTTCGTCCGCAAGCCGCTGGTCAGTGGCGAGGGCCGCTGGCTCGCCCCCTATTGGCCGCTGGCGCTGCGCAGCCTGCCGTTCCGCAGCCGGCTGGTGCAGGGCCGGCGCGTGGTGGAAATCGCGCCCGAGCTCGCGGCCGCGGCCGAGGGGGCGGCGCTGGCGCTCTCCGCGGAGGGCAGCGCCGGGAGCGATTATGCCGCGATTCTCGGCATGCTGGGCGTGCTGGAGCGCGGCGCCGCCAGGCTCGCCGATGCGGCGCGGCTGCTGCTCGCGGCCGATCTGCTGATCCCGATCGGCGAGCACGGGCAGGAGCGCTGCGCCGGGCTGACGGTGGTAAGCGGCGAGCGTCTGGGCCGGCTCCCGCCGCACAGGGCCGCGGCGCTCGCCGCCGATCGCTGCCTGGCTTTCGATCTCGCCGCGGCCTCGCTGTTCTCGCGGCGCTGGCTGGCGGACGGGCTGATCCTCGACCGTCCCGAGGAGCGCGCGGCGCCGGCGCCCATGCCGGATCTCGCCATGCTCGACCACGGCCTGCGCGACGCGATCGAGCAGCCGCTGATCCTCGACAACAGCCCGCTGTTTTCCTTCGAAACCTATTTCGGGCCGCGCTCCGGCAAGGCTGCGGCGCAGACGCCCGGCCCGGGACATGCGGCATGAGCGAATTCGGGATCCTCTTCGTCCACAACAACTTCCCCGGGCAGTTCCGCAATCTGGCGCTCGCTCTCGCGGCGCAGGAGGGCGTGTGCGTGCGGGCGATCGGCACCCGGATGGCGCCCGGCCTGCCCGAGGTGCCGATGCAGCGCTACAGCTTCAAGAGCGTGGATTCCGCCGTGGTCCACACCTTCGCGCGCCGCTTCGATCTCGAAAGCCGTCGTGCCGAGCAGGTCATCTACGCCGTGACCCAGCTCAAGCTGGAGGGGTTCTCGCCGCAGCTGATCTATGTCCATCCCGGCTGGGGCGAGGCGCTGCCGCTGCGCGCCCTGTTTCCGGACGCGGTGATCTGCGCCTATGCCGAATTCTACTATTGGCCGAAAGGCGTCGATATCGGGTTCGATCCGGAGGCGCCGCGCTATGGCGTCGACGGCGAAACCCGCATCAGCCTGCGCAATGCGGCGACGCTGCTCGCGCTCGTCGACGCGGATGTCGCGATCTCCCCGACGCAATGGCAGCGCAGCGTCTTTCCCGAGGCCTTTCGCGACAAGATCCAAGTGCTGCATGACGGGCTCGATACCGCCGCGCTGCTGCCGCAGGCGGATGCGGCGGATGTCTTCATCGGTAATCTCCGCTTCAGGCCGAGTGACGAGATCGTCACCTTCGTCTCGCGCAATCTCGAACCCTATCGCGGCTTCCACATCTTCATGCGGGCGCTGCCGGAGATTTTGAAGGCGCGCCCGCAGGCGCGGATCTGCATCATGGGCGGGGACGAGGTCTCCTATGGCGCGCGACCCGACGAGCAGGCGAGCTGGCGCGCGGTCATGCTCGCCGAGCTCGGCGATGGGATCGATCTGAGCCGCGTGCATTTCCTCGGCAAGGTCGCCTATGAGGAGTATCTGGCGCTGCTGCGGCTGTCGCGCGCCCATGTCTACCTGACCTATCCCTTCGTCCTCTCCTGGTCGCTGCTCGAGGCGATGGCCCTGGAGAGGCTGGTCATCGCCTCGGCGACGGCGCCGGTGCAGGAGGTGATCGAGGATGGGGTGAACGGGCTGCTGGTGCCGTTCTTCGATGCGCAGGCCCTGGCGGCGCGGGTGGCGGAGGCGCTGTCCGAACCGCAGCGCTTCGCGGCGCTGCGGCGCGAGGCACGCAGCAGCGTCGTCTCCCGCTTCGATTTCCGGGAGCGGATCTGGCCCGGCCATCTCGATCTTCTGGAAGACCAGCCGGGCTGCGCCCCTCTGCTGCGCCTTCTCCGGCGCTGAGCCGGAGAGGTTCACGGGGCGGGATCGCCGAGCCAGGTCATGATCACGGGCGCGATCTCCGCCTCCGGCAGATCCGCCGGCAGGCGCAGGAACGGGCCATGCTGCCGGGGCAGGCGCGCCAACCCGTCGAAGACCGCGACATGCAGCCCGGCTGCGAGCCACTCCGTCAGCTGCTCATCCGCCAGCCCGTAGCGGCGCGAAGCGACGAGGCAGGCGGAGATGCCGGCCCGTTTTAGCCAGTCCGCGATCTCGCGCCGCGGCACGGGTCCGGCCGGCCAGGCCAGGGCCTCCAGCTGCAAGCTGTCCCGGGCCTGCGCGCCGAGAAGGGCGAAGGCGAGCCGCGGATCGTGCCGGCCGATTGCGGCCAGGAGCGGGCCGCAGGGCGCATCCTGGGGATCGAGGATCAATGCCAATGCACGATGCGCCAATGCACGATCCGGCAGGAGAGGGGCGACGGGCGGCGGGGAGCCGCAATCTGGCCGCTGCGGCACGGGCGCCAGGCAGGAGGTGGCGACGGCCTGCGGCAGGCTGTGGCAGGCCGCGACCAGCGCGCCCGGCAGACTGCCATCATCGACCAGCGTGACCCCCGCCCAGCGATGGGCGAGGAGCAGAGTCCGAATCGCGCCGGGATCGGCGGAGGCGGCAGCCGGCAGGCGCAGCGTCAGATTGCCGGGAAGCCGGTCCATGGCGTCGAGCGCGATTTCGAGCCGCCCTTCCGGCCTCGCGATCCGGCCCAGCACCGGCTCCAGCCCCCTGGCCCTGGCATGGTCCAGCATCTGCGCGGCCAGCCAGTCCGGCAGCTCCGGCGGCACCAGAACCAGATGGAGGCGATGCGCCCGGGTTTTCAGCCAGAGATCCTCGAGACGGCCGAGCGGCTCGCGCAACGGATCGGCCTGCCGATAGGCCCGCGCCTGCGCGCGGTAATCGGGGAAGCGCGCTTCCAGGATCGCCTGGTTCCGGCGGACCAGCGCCGCCTTCTGCCGCCCGAAGGAGCGCGAGCCGTGATGGCCGACGACGACATCGGCCGCGCAGACATTGCGATATCCGGCCCGGCGAACGCGCAGGCAGAAATCGACATCCTCGTAATAGCCGCGGCCGTAATCGGTGGAGAGCGCACCGACGGCCGTCAGCACGTCGCGCCGGACACAGAGGCAGAAGCCGACACCGTTCGGCAGGTCGACGCGCAGGCCCGGATTGGCCTGCTGCGCCAGCCGGTCGAGCACCACCAGCTCGGCCATATCCGGCATCGGATTGGCGCTGAAGCGCCGCGGGAAGCTGGTATCCTCGCCGGTGTTGGAGAGGGGCGTCGCGGTGCCGATCGACGGCTCCGCCACCGCCGCTGCGAGACGCGCGAGAGCGCCCGGCGGAACCAGCGTATCGGCGTTCAGCAGCAGCACATCCTCCTCGGCGCGCCGGCAGGCGATCCCGCGGTTGATCGAGCGGGCGAAGCCGAGATTCAGCGGATTGCGCAGCAGCATGATGCGCCGATCCTGCGCCAGCCCTTGCAGGGACGCGGCGAGGGCGGGGTCGGGCGTGGCATCGTCGATCACCAGGATCCGCGTGCGGGCCGCGGGCAGGCCGGAAGCGAACAGGCTGTCGAGGCAGGCGAGCGTCGCGGCCTTGTCTCCATAGACCGGCAGCAGGATCAGCAGTGACCCCTCGCCATCGGCCGCTACGGGCTCGCCCGGCGCGACGGTCTCCCCGGCGGGGTAGAGGATCGCCGGAGCCGAAAACAGGCGCAGCGGAGCGGGGCTGCCGGACTTCGCCTCGGCGAAAAAGGTCAGCGCCGGCGCCGATCCGGGCCAGCCGAGCGCGAGCCTCGCCGAAAACGTCCAGTCGGGGTGGCGCGACGGCTGGCCGGCTGTGTCCGCGAAGGCCTCGCGCCGCTCGCCGTCGCTCCAGCCCAGGAGCAGAGGCGATGGGACGTTCCAGTGCAGGGTGATGGCGATCGCGCCATCCGCTTCCCGGGCGACCAGCACCGTCTCGTGACCGCTGGCCGCGAGGCGGGAGAGCGCCTGGTGCCACAGCGTTTCGTCGGCGCCAAGCAGGGCCTGTTCGAGCGCGTCGCGGCGCAGAGCGGGATCGGGACCCTGCATGTCCAGGGCGAGCAGGACGGGGTGATCGGGCGCCAAAGCGCGGGCCTGGTCGAGATCGGCCTGTGCGGAAGCGGGATCGCCGAGCCTGGCATGGGCGGCGGCGCGCAGGAGCAGGCCGGCTTCCCCGGTCGCGAGGCCGATCCGGACCAGCCTATCGGCCAGGAGCCAGGCCAGCCGCCAATCGCCGCTCTCCGCGGCGCGGCTGCTCGCGGCCAGCAGGCCACGGGCGAGATCCGGTTCCCGCTCCAGCCGCAAGGCCGAAAGGGCCCGATGCAGAACCGGCTGCGGCGCCGCCGGGCCGGTCACGCGGTGAAGGCGAGGCCTGACGCGCCGAGTTCGGCCAGAACCGGCTGCGAATTGCCGGGGGTGACGAAGGCGACGGCCCAGAGATCGTAATGCTCGGCGGATCGCGTCAGCACCTCGCTGAAGCCGGCCTCGCGCAGCAGGCGGCCGAGCCGGACATCGCTGAAGCCGGTGTGATGGGCCATGAAGCGGTTGCCCTGGGCGATGGAGGGGCGGTGGCCGAACAGCATGTCGAGCGGGGCGATCGGGCCGGCGGGCGAGATATAGGCCGGTTCCTCCAGCCCCGTCCGGGCGATGGTGGCCAGGATGGCCGGCAGATCGGGGCAGCGCAGCAGCAGGTAGCCGCCCGGCTTCAGGACCCGGCGGAACTCGGCCAGAGCGAGGGGCACCTCATGGTCGAAGAGATGCTCGAGATTATGGGAGGACCAGACGGCGTCGAAACTGTCGCTCGGCACGAGGCGGCGCATGTCGACCGTGGAGCAGATGATGTCCGGCACCACCTTGGGGTCGAGGTCGAGCCGGACCTCGTCCCAGATGCGCTGATCGCGGAAGACGGCGTGCAGGCGGTGGGGCGATTTCGGCCCGCAGCCGACATGCAGCAGCCGCCGGCAGCTCGGCGCCTCGGCCGTAACGGGCATGGGCTGCGGGCTGCTCTCGGTGACCTCGTGCATCGCGATCCTCCTATGCCGGCACCGCCTCGGATGGAGCTGCCGCAGGGTCGCTCCGGCTATTTTTCTCCGCTGAGGGGCGGCGATGTCCTGCCGCGGCGCCGGTCTTCTCTTCGCATATTTGTCGATCGCGCGGCAATACAGTATTGATTTGAGAAGTTGGCCCGATAGGCCTGTATTTTCATGCCTCACTGATAATATATGTTCAGGAATTAATGCTGTATGCTTAAAAATCGCGCCAAGTATTTGATTGCTGAATTTCGCGGCCTCGACGGCGCGCTGGTTTCGCTGTTCCTGTTCAGCGGGGTGATCACGGCGCTGTTCATCGTGCCCTCGCTCTACATGCTGCAGGTGCATGAGCGCGTGCTGTACAGCCGCAATGTGATGACGCTCTACGCCCTCTCGGCGATCGCGCTGATCATGATGATCGCCTGGTCGCTGCTGGAGATGGCCCGCGAAACCGTCCTCCAGCGCCTCGCCAATCTCTTCGACCACACCGTGTCCGGCACGATCTTCATCGCCCTGAACCGCCAGACCGACGGGATGCCGGAGGCGTCGCGGGGCCTGATACTGGCCGATATCGCGACGATCCGCGATTTCATCGCCGGCAGCATGATCCCCGCGACGCTCGACCTGATGTGGACGCCGCTGATCCTGCTGGTGGCGTTCCTGATGCACCCGCTGCTCGGCCTCGCGCTGATGCTGATGATGGCGATGCAGGTCGCGCTGGCGCTGGCCGGGCAATGGCTGGCGCGTCCGCATGTGATCAAGGCGCTGTCGGCCTCCGCCCGCGCCGCCGAATTCGGGCGGGCGGTGATGCGCAACGCGGAATCCGCGCGGGTGATGGGCATGCTGCCGAACCTCGCCCGGCGCTGGGGCGCGGCGCGCGACGAATCCCTGTGCTGCTTCGAGGCTGGGGCGCGCAGCACGGCCGTCACCGCGCTGCCGCTGCGGATCCTGCTGCACGCCCAGCAGCCGCTGCTCATCTTCATCGGGGCGCTGCTGGTGATGGAGGCGCAGGTCGGCCCGGGGTTGATGCTGGCGGCCTCGCTGATCGGCATGCGGGCCCTGATGCCGATCATGGCCGTCGCCAATGGCTGGCGCGTGATCTGGAACGCCTCGATGGCGGCCGCGCGCCTCGACGAGATCCTGCGGGACGTGGCGCGCCGGGCGCCGCGTGTCGGGCTGCCGCGTCCGGCCGGCCCCCTGATCGCGACGCGGCTCGCCGTCACGCCGCCGGGCTGCAGCCAGCCGGTGATCACCGACATCTCGTTCACCGTCGATCCCGGCCGGGTCGTGGGTGTCGTCGGCGCCAGCGGTGCCGGCAAATCCAGCCTCGGCCGGGCCCTGATCGGCGCCTGGCCGCTCGCGCGCGGCACGCTGACGCTGGACGGGCATGAACTGGCGCATTGGGATCAGGACGGGCTCGGCGCCCATATCGGCTATGTCGGCCCCGATGCCGACATGCTGCCCGGGACGCTGGCGGAGAATATCGCGCGCTTCGCGCCCGGCGGGCCGGAGACCGAGGCGCGGCTGATCCGGGCGGTCGAGCTCGCCCGGATCAAGGACATCGTCGCCCGGCTGCCGCATGGGCTCAACACGGTGATGGGCGCGGGCGGGCAGCAGCTGTCCAGCGGCCAGCGGCAGCGCGTCGCGATGGCGCGCGCGCTCTATGGCGACCCGGCGCTGTATGTGCTGGACGAGCCGAACGCCAATCTCGATGCGGCCGGCGAACAGAGCCTGGCGGAGATCGTCAAGACGCTGCGGGCCCGAGGCGCGATCGTGATCCTGATCACGCACCGCATGGCCATGCTCAGCCAATGCGACCTCGTCCTGGTGATGAACCAGGGCGCGGTCCACGCCTTCGGCGAGCGGGACCAGGTGATCAATCGCCTCTCCGCCTATCAGGCGCCGAAGCAGCTGCCCGGGCCGAGCAGCAGCGGCCCCGTCGCGGCATGACCAGCAGGGAGACGGAGATGGACCGGGAAACGGACCCGTCGCGGGCGCCGCAGGAGGCGCTCGGCAGGGCGCTGGACTGGCAGCGCAGCCTCGCGCAGGGCTACATCATCATCGTCGCGCTGGTCGCGAGCTTTCTCGCCTGGAGCGCCTTCGCCCGGCTTGACGGGGCGGCCATCGCGCCCGGCGTGCTGAGCGCGGAGGGCAGCCGCCGCACGGTGCAGCATCTCGAAGGCGGGATCGTGCAGGAGATCCTGGTCCGCGACGGCGAGACGGTGCGGGCCGATCAGGTGCTGATCCGGCTGGATCCGACCCGCCTCGATACGCAGGGCGATCTCTACAGCAATCAGCTCGCCATTCTGCTGGCGCAGGAGGCGAGGCTGATGGCGGAGTTCGAGGCGAAGACGGCGCTGGTCTTCCCGGAGGCGGTGATGGCGCGCAGCCGCGAGCCGGCCGTGGCGCCGGTCATCGCCGATCAGAGCCGCCTCTTCACCAGCCGGCGCGACGCCATGCTGCGCAATCTGCAGATCGCCGAGAGCCTGCTGCAGCAATTGCAGAAGGATTACGATCAGGTTCAGGTCGATATGAGCACGGCCCGCGAGACGCTGGCGCAGATCGATGCGGAATTGAACGCGCTGCGCCCGCTCTTCCAGCGCCAGCTCGTGGCGACGACGCGGATCGCGCCGCTGGAGCGCGAGCGGGTGCGTCTCGCCGGGGTGATCCAGGGCGGGGAGGTGCAAAAGCTGCGGCTCGATGCGCGGCTGGCCGAGCTGAAACTGCGCCGCCAGCAGGTCTTGCAGGATTACCGGCAGGACGCATCGACCATCCTGCAGGATGTCCGCAAGCAGCTGACCGACGTGCGCCAGCAGATGCTGCTCGTCGGCGATGCGCAGCGGCGCGGCGAGATCCGCGCGCCGATCGCCGGGACGGTGCAGCAGATGCGCTATTTCACCGTCGGCGGCGTGATCCGCCCGGGCGATGCGATCCTCGACATCGCCCCCGCCAGCGAGGAGCTGGTGATCAAGGCGCGGGTGGACCCGCAGGACATCGACCGCGTCGTCACCGGCGGCACGGCCGAGGTGAAGTTCGCGAGCTTCGGCTATTGGGGCAGCGAGGTGATCAGGGGCACGTTGCGGTCGATCTCGCGCGATCGCATCATGGAGGATGGCGGCAAGCTCAGCTATTTCGCCGCCGAGGTGGTGGTCGACAAGGCGACGATCCCGACAATGATGGTCGGCAAGCTCACGGCCGGGATGGCGGCGGATGTGCTGCTGATCACCGGCGAGAGATCCGTCGGCGAATATCTGCTGGGGCCGCTGCTGCGGCGCTGGGATCTGAGCCTGCGCGAACGCTGATCTGCGGCCTGGCGGCGCAGCGCCGCGCGGCTCAGGCCGGGACGCAGAGCTGCGCCAGGCGTCCCGCCGCCAGCCGGACGGGGGCGATGCCGACCCAGTCATAGCAGCCATCGGCGACCGGGCCTCCCGGTCCGGCGCCGGCGAGCCAGACGCCGCCCCTGCCTGCCGGCGGCGGATGGGCGTCGCCGACCGGGCTCGCCCCGTCCCGCGCGAGGCTGCGCCCGGCGGGATCGAAGGCGAGACCGGCGGCCCAGGAGGCGGCGGCGAGATCGCGGCCGCTGCCGGAGACGAGCGAAGCCGCGCCATCGGAGACCAGCTGCGTGCGGGACTGCGAGGCGCGCAGCAGCGCGGCCGGCTCGTCCAGGCCGAGGAGCACGCCATCGGCGCGCAGCATGGATTGGCCGCGGATCACGATGCTCGCCGCCGGGCGCCGCAGCAGCGCCGCGACCGCGGGCGAGAGCGCCGCCACCTCGCCGGGGCGGCCCTGGCTCCCGCCCGCGGTGGCGATGGCCGGGCTGGCGAAGCCGCCGAGCTCCAGCTGCGGCAGCGCCAGCCGGACCGTGAAATCGAGCGCCGCGCCCACGGCCCAGTTGAACTGGAGGAAGAGGCTGCCGGTGCCGTTGGCGCCGAGCGACACCTTGTCGGCCGCCGTGACCCGGCCGGTCCGCAGCGGCCCGGCGGCGAGGGCGAAAGCGACGGCGATGTCGGTCGAGGCGCCATCGGCGAGATTGTACCGGAAGCGCAGCGAGGCCAGGTTGATCGGCGAGGCGGAGCCCTCGACCAGCCGGCAATAGGCCGAGAGACTATAGGTCGAGGCGGGCGCGATGCCGGTGACGGCGCCGAAGGAGGCGACGCCGAAATTGGCGCTGCTGACGCCGCGATAGCGGAGATCGACGAAGGGCATGCCGTCTTCGAAACCGGTGCGGACGACGCCGATCGAGAGGCCCGCGGCCAGCGCGAACCAGCCCGTCGGCAGGAGGCCCGGTATCCCCGCGGCGGCGCCGGTGCCGCTCGCATTGGCGAGGAGGTTGGTGGCCGCCTCGTTCAGCGCGAGCTGGCGCCTGCCATTGCTCCAGTCGAAGCGGGCGATGCCGGCGGGGAGGTCGGCGCGCCAGGCGCCATCGGCGCCGACATGGCTGCGCAGGCCGCCGGCGCCGCGCGTCGAGACCTCGAGCCATTCGGCGAGGCCGCAGGCGCGCTTGGCCAGCAGCGCGGCGGCCGGGGCCGACGGCACCCGCTCCGCCGGCAAAGCCGGGATGGCGTAGCGATCGCCGTTGAAATCGGCGATGGCGGCGAGATCGGCGAAATCGGGCGCGGCGAACCAGTCGCGCCGGCGGCGCCGGCTAAGCCCGGGCAGGGCGAGAGCCGGGCCCGCGCCATGGCCGGTGGCCAGGGAGACGGACATGGCTCAGCTCCAGAATTCGAGCGAGCCCTTGCAGGCATTCGCGGCGCGCAGGCAGAGATGGGTCGCGCCGGCGGGCAGGCGGCGCAGCGCCGGGTTCAGCACGCTGCCGGTGCCGTCGGTGGAGCTGGCCGCCGGCAGGCCGAGGCTCGTCTCGGCGCCGCCGCAGCGGACGCGGACATCTCCGTCGAAGCTGAAGGCGACGATTTGCGCGCCGGGCGGGACCTGCACGCGCAGCAGCACATCCGCGGCCAGGACGATGTCCTCCACCCGGTCGGAAAACAGGGGCGCGAAGGCCAGGCGGCCGGCGTTGAAGGGAAATTCCTCGTGGAACGGCAACATGATCACGCCCTCTCGCTGATGTGCCTCCAGGATAGGAGCGCGCGAGAGGGCGGGGATAAGCGAGGGGCCGCAGCCGTCAGGGCAGCTCGGGCGCGGCCGGCTCGACCCTGAGCGGCTCCGCCAGAGCGACGCTCGGGACGGGTTGCGGCATGAGGGCCAGCATGGCCTGGCCGCTTTCGTCGAGCGCCGCGATTGGGCGGATGTCGCTGTAATGCGCGGCCGGCGCCAAATCCTGCCGCTGATTGTCGAGGAACAGCCATTCCCCCTCGCTGCGCACCGCGAGCACCGCATGGAACATGCCGCTGCTGCGCTGGAACATGACGATCAGCTTGAGGTCCGCTGCGGGATAGCCGAGGCCGCGCAGCATCATGTATTTGGCGATGGCGTAATCCTCGCAATCCCCGATCTTCTCGATCGATTCGAGCGGGCTCGCCCAATAATCGGCGGCCGCATTGGCCTGGTAGTCGGTGGCGTAGCGGATCGCCCGGTTGACGCTGTCATGCACCAGAGCGAGCTGCCGGCGGCCGGAGAGCGCAGCGGCGGCGGCGCCGATGCTGATCCAGCGTTTCGCGCCGGGGTGATCGCAGGAGCCGCCGCGGCAGGCCGCGATCACGGCTTCGTCCCGCTGCCAGCGCCCGGCCATGTCGCGCCATTTCTCCGCCAATTCGCCCCCCGGGACCGGCAGCAGGGCCATGCCGAGGATCGTCTCCGGCCCGGGCGGGAGGGTGTCGCGTAGCGCGGGGTCGGCATCGGGCCGATCCGCCACGCTCTCGGAGAGTGCGGCCGCGACGGGCTGGGCTTCGGGCGGGGCAGAGGGCAAGGCGCCCGCGGCGCGCAGTGCCGATAATCTCTGCGCGATAGTGAAGAATTGCAGCGGCGCCATCGCCGGCAGCAGCGCCGGGCTCGAGGCCGGCGGCCGGGCGGCCGCTGGTGCCTTGCCGGCAGGGCCGGCGGCCTGGGCGGCGGAGGCCAGCACCAGGCCAGCCATTATCGTTCCGGCGCGCGCGAGGGCGCGCCAATTCGGCACGTGTTTCATGACGCAACACCCTGTCTCGCACCGGGTGTCGCCTGTTGTCAGGCTTGTGTCAGCGCTCTCTGAGCGCCTGATCCCGGAGCAGTTTTGCTGGCTTGAGGATGTAGCTCATCACAGTCTTCCGCCCGGTTAAGATCTCGAGCTGCGCCACCATTCCTGGAAGGATGGGTAAAGAACTCGTTCCGTTTCCAATAAAATTATGGTCGGTCCTGACGACGACCCGATAATAGCTCTCTCCCTTTTGGTCAGATTGCGTATCCGCGCCGATGCGTTCGACCTTTCCCTTCAGAGAGCCGAACACGGCGCTGTCATAGGCGGTGATCTTCACCACCGCCTCCTGTCCCTGCCGCAGGAAGCCGATATCCTGCGGCCGGACCTGCCCCTCGACCAGCAGGCTGTCGTCCAGCGGCACGATATCGATCAGCACCATGCCGGGCTGCACCACGGCACCGAGCGTGGTGACGTGGATCTTGTTGACGATGCCGCGCACCGGGGCGCGCAGCTCCGCGCGCTGCACCCGGTCCTGCGCCGCACGAATGCTCTCCTCGATCACCGCGAGATCGGCGCGGGCCTTGGTCATGTCCTCTTCCGCGGCGGAGCGAAAGGCGATGACGGCGCCGGCGCGCCGGGCGCCGGCCTCGCGGATCGCCGCTTCGGCACGGCTGAGACTGGCCTGATTCACCGCGATCTGGCCCGCGAGATCGGCGACCTGCCGCTCCAGCCTGAGCATCTCGATCTCCGGCACGACGCGGTCCGAAAACAGCCGCCTTGTGATCGCCAATTCGCGGTCGAGCAGCGGCTTGTTGGCGACCAGGCGCCGCGTCTGCGCCGCCAGCTCTTCCTGCTCGCGCTGCTTCTGGCCGAGCTGCTCGTCGAGGATGGAGAGGTCCTGGCCGAGCTTGCGCAGCCGCGCCTCGAACAGCGCCCGCTCCGAGGCCGCCGCCGCACCATGGGAGGCCTCGATCTCGGGCGGCAGGACGAGCTGCGCCGGACTCTGCCAGCGCGCCTCCTGCTCGAGCCGCGCGATGCGGGCGATCAGCGCCGCCCGGCGTTCCCGGACCTCGCCGAATTGCGAGCTGAAGGCGGTATCGTCGATCCGCATCAGCACCTGGCCGGGCTTGACCAGATCGCCCTCCGCCACCAGCAGATCCTGCACCAGCCCGCCTTCGAGCGACTGCACCACCTGGGTCTGTCGCGAGGGGATGACCCTGGCGATGCCGCGCGTCACCTCGTCCAGCTCCGCGAGACTGGCCCAGATCGCGGCGAGCAGCAGGAATGCGGCGCAGACCCTGATGAAGAGGGCGAGCGTCCGCGGCGTCTGCAGCTCGATCGCGGCGCGGATATCGTTGGTGAAGGCGAAATCCCCGGATTTCACGAGGGGACCGAGTCTGGTTGGAGCCGTGCCAGAACCTCGGCGCGCGGGCCGTCGGCGACCAGCCGCCCGGCATCGAAGACGAGCAGCCGGTCGACCATGCGCAGCAGGGACAGCCGATGCGTGCTGATGATCAGCGTCGTGTCCCGGGCGATATCCTGCAGCCGGGCGCAGAATTCGGCCTCGGAACGCAGGTCGAGCGCGCTGGTGGGTTCGTCGAGGAAGAGGATGCGCGGCTTGCGCAGCAGCACCCGGGCGAGCGCCACCGCCTGGCGCTGGCCGCCGGAGAGGTTGGCGCCGCCTTCCAGAAGCGGCGTCTCATAGCCGGCCGGCGCCCGGCCGGCGAAGGCCTCGACCCCGGCGAGACGCGAAGCGGCGACGATCTCCTGGTCGCTGGCCTGGGGCTGTCCATAGGCGATGTTGTCGCGCAGGCTGCCCTGGAGCAGCGCCGCATCCTGCGGGGCGAAGCCGACACCGCGGCGCAGATCGACCGGATCATATTGGCGCAGGTCGACATCGTCGATCAGGATGCGGCCGGCCGTCGGCTCGTAGAAGCCGGCGAGCAGCCGCCCCAAAGTGGTCTTGCCGGAGCCGATCCGCCCGATGATGCCGACGCGCTCGCCTTCCGCGATGGAAAAGCCGACCTGCTGCAGCGCATCGCCATCGCTGCCGGGATAGCGGAAGGAGACCTGGTCGAAGCTGATCCTGCCCCGCGACACGGTCCTGGAGACGAAGACGCGTCCCGGCTCGCGCTCCACGGGCAGGGCCATCAGCGCGTCGATGGCGCGCAGGGTGTGCAGGGTGCGCGAACCGCGCATCACCAGCGCCGCGAGATTGGCGATGGGGCCGAAGATGCGCGACGAAAGCATCGTCGCGGCCATCAGCGCGCCGGTGGTGATGCGGTTGTCGAGAACGAGCACCACGCCCCAGACCACGATCAGCAGCCCGGCCAGGTTCTGCGCCGCGCCGGAGAGGTTCAGCGCCAGCGCCGACCATTGATGCACGGCCTCGCCGGCCTGGGCGGTGGCCGCGACGGACCGTTCCCAGCGCGCCTGGACGCGGCTCTCGGCGCCGAGGGCGCGGATGCTTTCGGCCGTGGCCAGGCTTTCGACGAGAATACCGTGGCGCGCGGCGGATTCCGCCTGCACCGAGACGATCGCACGGTCGAGCGGCGTCTGCAGCAGGGCGCCGATCGCCAAGGTGACTGGCAGCAGCAGCAGCGGGATCCAGGCGAGAGGCCCGGCGACGAGGGCCATCATGGCGATGAAGATCAGTGAGAAGGCGAGGTCGGAGGCGGCGATCACGCTGCTCGAGGTGAAGAATTCCCGCACCGATTCGAATTCGCGGATCTGATTGGCGAGGCTGCCGGGGGAGGCGGGGCGGAAGGCGGTCTTCAGCCCCAGCACATGCTCGAAGAGCCGGGCGGCGAGGGTGACGTCGATCTGTTTCCCCGTCAGATCGATCATCTTGCTGCGGGCCATGCGCAGCCCGACATCGAAGCCCATGGCCAGCACGACGCCGATCGACAGCGCCGCGAGCGAGGCGAAGGCGCCATTGGGCAGCACGCGGTCATAGACGTTCATCACGAAGAGCGGGAAGGCCAGCGCCAGCAGGTTGATCAGCAGCGAGGCGAGGGCGATGTGCAGGTAATGGGGGATGAAGGGCTGCAGGCTCGACCAGAACCAGGTGCCGGCCCCGAGCGCAGGCGTGGCGGCCTGCGGCGCCCGCCCGCTCGCCGCCGGCTTCACCAGGAAGCAGAAGCCGCTGTAGTCTTTTTCCAGCGCGGAGAGGCCGATCGCGATCCTGGCGGGAGGGGCCGATCCCGTCTCGGCCAGGATGCAGCGGTCCTGAGCGGCGTCGATGTCGACGAGAACGCGCGGGCTGCCATCCTTCATCAGCAGGACCACCGGCAGGATCAGGCGCGGCAGATCCGCCAGGCGGCGTTGGGACGCTTCGGCGACGAGCCCGGCATTCTGCGCGGCGCGCGGAAACAGGCGCGGCGTGACGACGCCATCGAGCGCCGGCAGGCCCGCCAATATGGCGGGGGCGCCGACCGGGCGCCCGAGCAGCTGCGTCAGGGTGACGATGCTACCGAGCAGATCGCGCGGGGGGGCGTCGATCGGCGGGGCGCCAGCGCCCGCCGGGCTGTCTCTCATCTCAATTCCCGCCGGCCGGTACCGCAGCCGCCAGCGGGCCCGCGGGCACCAGCTCGATCGGCGGGAGCAGGGCGCCGCGCTCGCGCTGGCCGCGCTGCGGGTTGGCAGCCTCCGCCGGCGCGGCGATCTTGACGGCGGCGAGCAGGCTGCCGGTCGCGGCCACGAACTGGTAATCCGAGAAGACCGCCAGCCCCTTGGCATTGGTGAGCCCGATCCGGGCATTGTAGAGCGATTGCTCGGCGTTCAGCAGATCGAGCAAGGTGCGCAGGCCGAGCTCATATTCGCTGCGATAGGCGGTGACCACGCGGCGCGCCGCCTCGACCTGCTTCGTCAGGGCGCGGACACGGTCGCCGAAGGTCAGCCGCGTCGACCAGGCGCGTTCGATGGATTCGGCGGCCTGCCGTCGCAGCACGTCGAGCCGCAGGCTCTGCTCGGTCACCCGTTCGGCCAGCTCATATTGGCGGGCCGTATCGCTCCCGCCGGAATAGAGCAGCCAGGAGGCGGTCAGCTTCGCGCTGAGCGCATCGTATCGGCCCGTCGTGTCGCGAGAATTGCGGCCATGCTCGGCCCGCGCCTCCAGCGCGACCGTCGGCAGGTCGCTGCCCCTGGCGGCGAGGCGCTGCGAGCGCACCGCCTCGAGATCGGCATCGGCGGCGCGCAGCGTCGGATTACGGGCCACGGCGAGGTTGAGCGCCTCGGCCCGGCTCGCCGGCACGGATTTGAGCCGCGAGGGCCAGAGCAGCGCCTTCGGCTCGGTGCCGACGGCGCGGCGGAACAGGGCGAGCGGCTCCGCCAGCCGCTGCTCCAGCTCGGCACGGGCGGCTTCGGCCGCGAAGACCCGCTCCTCGACCTGATCCTTGTCGCCGCGTCCGGCGCGGCCGCCTTCGAAACGGGCGGTGACGTCGGAGAGCAGCTTGCGGTGCACCGCGATGTTCGCATCGGCATGCGCGATCATCTCGCGCAGCCGCAGGATATCGGTGAAGGACTGCACCGTATCGAGGGCGACGAGCTCCGAGCGCTCCTGAACGCGCCAGCTCGAGGCGTCGACGCGCGCGGCCTGCCGCCAGATCTCATGGCTGCTGGCGAAGCCGTCGAACAGCAATTGCCGCACCACCACATTCGCCTGCCGCCCGGCGACGAATTCCTGGCGGCCGGTCGGCAGGTTGATGTCGAGCGAACGGGTCCGCTCCGGCCCGACATCCGCCTGCACGCGGATCTGCGGCAGCAGCGCGCCCTGGCTCTGGCGCAGCTCCTGCGCCGTGGCGCGCCGGTTCGCTGCAGCCTCGCCCACCGCCGGATTGGTGCTGACGGCGCGCCGGATCGCCTGGTCCAGCGTCATCTGGGCCGTCGCGGCGGCCGTCATGCCCATCAGCGCGATGAGCGCGAGCCAGAATTGCTTGTGCATGGTGCCCCCGCAGCCTGCCGACATCATGTGATCCGGATATCGCCGGCCGCGACGGTGCCGGTCTCGAAGATCGCCAGCGCGATCGCGTTCGATGCCGCGCCATTGCCGTCCGCGTCGTAGAACAGCGTCTTGGTGGTCGGGTCGAAGCCGAAGCGCTGATCCGCCGTGGTGAAGCCGCCGCCGGAGAAGAAACCGGTGCCGATCACGAAGCGGCTCGCATCGAGGGTGCCGGCGCCGAGGTCGCTGCCGCCCAAAACGCTGCGCGAGAATTCCAGAACGTCGACGCCGCTCTGGAAATCGACCAGCGTATCGCGGCCGATCTGGGCGAGGTCGCTGTCGAAGACCACGGTATCCGCGCCCGTTCCCGTGGTGATGCGGTCGGCGCCCGGCCCGCCGGAGATGCGGTCATTGCCGGCACCGGCATCGATCCTGTCGTCACCGGCCCCGGCCTCGATCCGGTCATCGCCCCCGCCGGAGACGATCACGTCGTCGCCGGCGCCGGAGGCGATCTGGTCCTTGCCGTCCCCGGTGGTGATCCTGTCGTCGCCACGCCCGGTGGTGACGCTGTTGTCGCCATCGCCGGCCGAGACGCTGTTGCGGCCGTCGCCCGCGATGATGGTGTCGTTGCCGGCGCCAGCCGTGATCCTGTCGTCGCCGGACTCGGCGCTGATGATGTTGTCGCCTTCGCCGCCGCTGATGATGTTGTCGCCGCTGCCGCCGATCAGCGTATCGTCCCCGTCGCCGCCATCGATCGTGTCGTCATCGTCGCCGCCATCGATCAGATCGTCGCCGCCGCCGCCATTCAGGATATCGTCGCCGTCGAGCCCGATGATCCGGTCCCCGAAACGGGTGCCGGTGAAGTTGGCGTCATGGCCGCGGCTGTCCATCACCTCGGCGATGACGGGGATCGTGGCCGTCGCCCTGGTCACCGCCCCGGTGCTGTCCGTCAGGGTGATGGTGATGATGCGGTCGCTGGTATCGAGGTCGAAGCCGCCCTCGGTGTTGAAGTAGCGCAGGCGGGCCAGCAGGTCGCGCGCTTCGGCGGCGCTCATCCCGGCCGGGGCGCGGACTGTCAGCGCCCCGGTGGATGGGTCGAACTGATAGATCAGGCCGCCGCCGCCGCCGATCGGTTCGCTCAGGCCTATGCTGCCACGCGAGCCCTTCGCGGTGGCCGCGATCGTCGCCGACAGGCTGGTGATGCGATCCCCGGGTTGGGCCACGGAGACGTCGATGAAATGCGTAGGCCGGGGCGCGGCCTCGTCGAACTGGCCGATGGGCACGCCGCGCTGGTTGGCTATCCCGCCGGGCCGCGCCGTGAAGCCGGCGGCTTCCTCTGCCGAGACGGCGGTATAGCCGGTGCCGGGCGCCTTCGTGTCGAGATCGAGCCTGAAGACCGGCTTGGTGGCGGGTCCCGGGTCGGGATTGGTGCCGGTGCCGCCCCCGTTCTGGCCGCCGGACCCCGACCCCGCGCCCTGGCCGACGGGCGGAGCAGGAAGCGACGGCGTCAGCGCGCTCGTCCCGGGCGCTGCCGCGCCCTCGCTGCTCGCCCGGATGATCGGCCCGTTCGCGGCGGCGGCGAAGCCGGACTGGCCGGCGGCGCCGTCGCCGGGGGTGAGTTCGCTGACGCGCGGCGCGACGGAGCCCGCATCCACGGTCAGCGCGCTCTCCGGGTTGAGCGCCGAACTGGGCGGGGCGGCTGCGAGATTGACGCCGCCGGAGCCGCGCGGGCCGACCGCTATGCCCGCGGCCGTGAGGATCTGCTCATCGGCGCTGACGCCGAACTGCGCCGCGAATTGCTGGGCGTCGATGGTGGTCGCGGCGTCGAGCCCGATCCGGATGTCGGGCGTGAACTGGCCCGTCTGAAGATAGAGACCGTCGACGACGACATAGGCGCGGTCCGGGAAGAGCACCACGAGACGGTTGCCGAGCTTGACCAGCGCGATCGTCTCATTGGCGATCGAAGACAGGTCCAGCGTGTCGCCGGGCCCGATCTGCAGCGCCTCCGACTGGCCGGGCAGCGGCTTGCGCAGCGGGATCGAGCGCAGTTGCACCAGGGCGAGGGGCGCAGGATCCTGCAAAACAACAAGCGGCGAGCGCATGGTCGACTCCGATCGCGGACGTAGCGTCCCGATAAAATTAACCGTTCGTTAGGTCAAGTTAATAGGTGTCTATTGCGGCGAGATCTATTCTATTAAAGTAAATATACGCGGGAGCGTTCATTTATACATAGTTATGCTGACGGATTTTGTTCCGGCGGTGCATTCCTGAATTATCGCTTCAGGACGAGATCGCCTTCGCCGGCGCGCTCCGCTGCTCGGGCCGCGGGGCGGCCGGCGGCGGCGCGGCGGG
>NZ_LMRT01000013.1:92922-145778 GCF_001426225.1 Allobosea sp. Leaf344
GCGGCGGCGATCATCTGCTCCCATTTCGAGACCACGCCCCCCACCGAGAGCATGGCTTCGGCGAGGCTGCTGGCGTTGCGCGCGGTGAAGTGCAGGCCGGTGACGCCCGGCAGCACCTTTTCCGCCATGCCGCCGATATCGGAGACGATCGGCACGCGGCCGGCGAGATAGGCCTCCTGGATCACCAGCGGCGAATTCTCCCACCAGATCGAGGGGATGACGATGTAGCCCGATTGCTGCATCAGCGCGAAGACGTGCTGCGGCTCGTAGACGCCCTGGAACTGCAGCGCGGCGCCGAGCTGGTCGACGGTCGGCCCCCAATGCGCCCCGAAGGTCTCGATGAACTTCGCCTTGTTGCAGCCATGCACGACGAAATTCAGGTCGCGCCGCCCGCCGGCGATCACCCGGGCGGCGGCGCCGACGAAGACGTCGATGCCCTTGAAGGGGGTCGGCTGGCCGAAGAAGGCGAAGCTGCGCGACAGCGCCTGCGCATCCCGGAGCGCAACGTTGGGCGGGGCGCGCTCATGGCCGTTCTCGATGATGTAGATGTCCTTGCCATAGCCGTTCTGGGCCACGCGCCGCGCCAGGAACTCGCTGGGGCTGACGACGATGTCGAACATGTCGAGAAGGTCGAGGAAGAGTTCGCGCCGCGCCCGGAAATGGTCGCGATTATGCTGGGGAAAGCAGAGGTGGCAGTCGATGTCCGACGCCTTGGTGCAGAGCGCGTTCGAGCCGGTCTTGACCATCTGCCCGTCGCGAAAGCAGATCGAGAGATATTCGTGCAGGGTGATGCCGAACTGGATCTGCGGGCAGCGCATGCGCAGGGCCAGGATGACGTTGAGCCCGATATTCCAGAAATGATGGAAATGCGCGATCTCGATGCCGCGCTCCTCCAGCAGCTGCGCCAGGCGCTCGACCACCTGCGCGGGGCGATGCCAATTGGTCTGGAAGAAGCCTTCGAACTGGCGCACCGGGAAGATGTATTCGCGCGGCTCGTATTCGATCAGCGTCTCGTCGGGATGAAACACCGAGACATTGGGTTTCAGGTCGAGATTGATCGCGGCGACGAAGATGGCGTCATGCCCGTCCTCGACCAGCGCCCTGTAGGAGTTATAGGCGACGATCTCGCCGCCGCCGCGCGTGTAGAAGGGGTGGGAATGCGAGAAGACGGCGATGCGCCGGCTCCGGCGGCTGCGGATGCTCATGCGGACAGCTCGCGATAGAGGCGCAGGAACCGGGCTTCCGCCTCGTCCTGCTGGCGGTAGCTCGACAGGCTGTCGAGCCTGATCACGCCGAGGCGGGAATCGGTCACCGCCCGGCGGATCACCTCGCGGAACAGCAGCGCCGGCAGCGGCGGCGTCCAATGCCTCGCCAGGCCCAGCACGCTGCTGGAAGGCGCGACCAGGGGCACGAAGAAATCGAGATAGGCTTCGCTGGCGTCGCCCTCCGCGCCGCTCTCCGGCGCCTTGCCGGGCAAAGCGAGCATGCGCCGCAGGGCGCCGACCTGCTCCTCCCTCACGGTGCGGGGCGTGATCAGCCAATGGGTGGCCTGCGGGGCGCGCTGTGCCGCCGCACCGGCGAAGGCCGCGACGGGGTCGCCGCGCAGCAGCGTCGCGCAGGAGAGGAACAGGACGTTGTCGTGCGGTTCCAGCGCCGCCGCTTCCAGCCCCTCCACCAGGGTTTCCGCGTAATGGGTGCTGCCGCCGCTGCGGTCGCGCGGAGCGAGCAGCGCCATGCCTGAGCGGATCGTCTCGGGATCGGTGACGGCGATCAGCTTCAGCCCGGCCGCTTCCACCCGGGCCAGCGACGCGACGATCAGGCCGCGGCACGGGTTGTCGTGGCGGAAATCGACCAGGCAGATCGCGGCGATCGCGGGGGCAGCGCGCGGTGGCGCCGGCGAGGCGGGGCAAGGCAGGGCCGGGCGGCTGAAGAAGGCCAGCAGCGCGCGATGCGCCTGCGGCTCGATGCGGGCGCGATCTCCGATGCAGGCGACGAAGGAATTGCGCCAGGCGGTCGGAGAGACCTGTTGCGGGGAGAGCCGCAGCCAGTGCCGGGCCCCGCCATGCTGGATCTCCAGGACGGGGCTCGCGGCGCCCCGGATTTGCCGGGGCTGCGACTGGCCGATGATGAAGAAGCCCGGCCGCTTCAACCCGCCCGCACCGGGCGAGGCGATGTCGTCGCGCAGCGCCGCCTGGTCGATCACCTGGTAGCGCAGCAGGGCCGCCTCGGTCAGCACGACGCGGATCGACGGGGCGCGCGCCGCGCCCGCATTCTTCATCCAGCCCTCGATGAACAACTGGCCGTCATCGGCGAGCAGCTTGATGTCGAAGCCGTAGGAGAGGCCGCCGGCCTGGCCGCTGCCTTCGAGATAGGGCAGCTCGTCCAGCCAATCGCCATAATCGGGACCGCCCGCAGCGCCGTCGGCTTGCCGCAGCAGGCCGGACTGGCCGAGCAGATGCGCGATCTCGAATTGCAGCTCCGGCGACGCGCCGGCGAAAAAATCCGCGAACGCGTCTGTACTGGCGGCCGAGAGCGTCACCCGGCTGCGCGCCGCGCCCTTGGCGCTGACCAGGAGGCGCAGCCCTGGCAAGCCGGGCGTCGCGGAGAACAACGCCAGGAAGCCGCGCTTGAACCCGGCCTTGCGGCCGGATTCCAGGAAGTCCGGGAGATCGGGGCGGGGGAGCCAATGGCAGGCGGTGGCCGAGGCCCGGCTATTGGCGGTCCCGGCGCGCCACAGCAAGTCGGGCTCCGCCTCCTCCTCTCCGAGGATCCAGCCGCAGGCGAGGTGCAGCGTGTCATGGACCTGGCCCAGGAAGTCGATCGCGCCGGAAAAAGCCGACGGACGGGGATCCGCCGCCCTCGCGGCGCGCGGCTCGGCGGCAGGGATGAACTCAATCGGCTCGAGGGACAAGGATCGCGCTCAGTTTCTCGTCATTGACGTTACGTCATCTACGGTGTTGAGGCGCGATCATTCAATATAAATCGTACAAAACTGCCGCGATGTTGCATATATGCTGCGACGGCGGAGGACCTTTCCACGCGGCGGGGCTGGCTTATCCCCGGTGGCGGGTCAGCGGCGGATAATGCCCCCCGATCGCGCATCGTCGCGCCGCTCGCGAGGTCCCATGTCCGTCACACCGCGGCTTTCCCTGCCCCTGCTCGCCGCCGGGCAGGCCCAGAAACACGTCACCCATAACGACGCGCTGACGCGGCTCGACGCTCTGATCCAGCTTTCCGTGATCAGCCGCTCGCAGGCCGCGCCGCCGGCCGCGCCCGCCGAGACTGCAGCCTATCTGGTGCCGCCGAGCGGGGCGGGCGTCTTCGCCGGGCGGGAGAACCAGCTCGCTCTGTTCGAGGATGGTGGCTGGAGCTTCCTGCAGCCGCGCAAGGGCTGGCTATGCTGGGTCGAGGACGAGGCGGAGCTGCAGATCTGGACCGGGAGCCTCTGGCGCCGGGCGAGCCCGCTCAGCAGCGAAGGCGCCAGCCTCTGGGGCGTCAATGCCAGCGCCGACGAGACCACGCGGCTCGCCGTCTCGGCGGCGGCGAGCCTGTTCAACCATGCCGGCGCCGGCCACCAGCTCAAGCTCAACAAGGCGGGGCCGGCCGACACCGTCAGTCTCCTGATGCAGACCGGCTGGTCGGGGCGGGCGGAGATCGGCCTCGCCGGCGATGACGATCTGCATGTCAAGGTGAGCAGCGACGGCACCGCCTGGCGCGAGGCGCTGGTGATCGACCACGCCTCCGGCCGGGTCAGCCTGCCGGCGACGCCCTGGGCGCAGGAGCGGGCGCAGCCCAATCTGCTGGTCAATGGCGACATGCAGATCAACCAGCGCGGCTTCGCGGGCGGTGCGCTCGCTGCCGGTTCCTATGGCTATGATCGCTGGAAGGCCGGGCCGGCCGGCGCGTCGCTCGCCCGCTCCGGCCCGGCTCTGACGCTGGCCTCGGGCATGATCGTGCAGATCGTCGAGCCGGCGCTCTGGGGCCTCGCCACCTTCGCGGGCATGGCGCTGACGCTATCGGTCGAGGCGCTGTCGGGGGCGGCGCTGGACGTCGGCTTCGGGGGTGCGAGCGGACGGCTCGAACCCGCGGAGGGCTGGTCGAGCCTAAGCCTGGTGCCGCCGGCGGGGGATGACGGGCCGCTGATGCTGCGCCTGGCGAGCCCGGCCGGAGCCGCCCGCTTCCGGCGGGTCAAGCTCGAGCCCGGCCGGCATGCGACGGGGTGGTCGCTGCGCAGCCTGCCGGATGAGGAGCGCCTCTGCCGGCGCTATTATTGGCGGCGCCCCGGCTTATTGCTGCTGGACGGCTACCAGGATGCAGGCGCCGGCATCCGCCAGGAGATCGCCTTGCCGCTGCCGATGCGGAGCCTGCCGGCGATCGGCTTCACCCTCGCCAAAGCCGTCAATCTCCAGGGCGAGGGCAGGATCACCGCGCAATCTGCGGAGACGGCCGTGGCGATGCTGACGGCGGCCGCCACCGGGCGGGTCGCGGCCGAATTCTCGGCGATCGTCTTCGACAGCGAATTGTGAGCGTCGCCGCAGGCGGGCGGGCTCTACTCGCTGACCAGCTTGCGCGCCTTGAGCAGCGCCATCAGACCGTCGTCGCGCCTCGCTTCCAGCTCGGGGATGCTGCGGCCCGCGGCCTCCTCGGCCACGCCGTCGATGATCGCCTGCCGCACGCCCTCGTCGAGCGACGGCTTGCCGAGCGATTCCCAGCGCTTGAGCTGGCTCGGGCCGAGATGGGCGAGGTAGCCGGCGATGCCGCCGGCCCCGCCACCGAGATGATAGGTCATGTGCGGGCCCATCAGCGCCCAGCGCAGGCCGGGACCGTTGCAGAGCGCGGCGTCGATGTCGGCGACGCTGGCGACGCCCTGTTCGACGAGGTAGACGGCCTCCTGATACAGGGCGGAAGCCAGCCGGTTGGCGATATGGCCGGGCATCTCCTTGTTCATGATCACCGGCCGGCGGCCCTGGGCGCGGTAATAGGCGGCGGCGGTCTCGACGACCTCGCGATCCTCTCCCACCAGCTCGACCAGCGGCACGAGATGCGGCGGGTTGAACGGATGGGCGACGATGACGCGGCGCGGCTCGGGACAATCCGCGACGATGGCGCTGCGCACCAGCGCCGAGGTGCTGCTGGCGATGATCGCGTCCGGCGGGCTGGCGCGCTGGATCTCGCGCAGCAGGCCGCGCTTGACGGCCTCGTTCTCCGGCCCGTTCTCCTGCACGAACTGCGCCCCTGCGAGGGCCGAGGCCAGATCCGTCGAGAAGCGGATCTCGCCTTGCCCGGTCAGGCCGAGCTCGGCCAGCTGGCCCTTGGCGCGGGTGACATAGGCGCGGAATTTCGGCTCCGCCTTGGCGGCCGGATCATAGGCTGAGACGGCCAGGCCATGGGCCGAGGCGAGAGCCGCCCAGCTCGCGCCGATCATGCCGGAGCCGACGATGGCGAGTTGTGTGATCGGTCCTGGCATGGCTCCGGCCTCTCCGTTTGCTCTGCGAGCTCACTCGGCCTTCAGGCCGGTGGCCTTGATCAGCTCGCCCCATTTCTTCATTTCGCTGTCGATCAGCGCGCTGGCCTCGGCCGAGGTGCCGGGTTTCGGCGTCACCCCCTGCAGCTTCATCGCCTCCAGCGCCTTGGGGCTCTTCAGCGCCTTGCCGATCTCGGCGTTGAGCCGGTCGAGAATGGGCTGCGGCGTACCCGCCGGCGCCAGCACGCCGAACCAGGAGCCGATCTCGAAATCGGGCAGCCCCTGCGCGATCGCCGTCGGGTAGTCCGGCATGAAGGGGGAGGGCTCGCGGCCCGTGGTGGCGATCGCCTTCAGCGAGCCGGCATTCACATGCTGCAGCACGGAGGGGATGGTGTCGAACATCACCTTGACCTGGCCGCCGATCATATCCGTCATCGCCGGGCCGGAGCCGCGATAGGGGACATGGCCGAGCTTGGTCCCGGCGCGGGCGTTGAACATCTCGCCCGCCAGATGCTGCGGCGAGCCATTGCCGGAGGATGCGTAGTTGAACTCGTCGGGCTTGGCCTTGGCGAGCGCGATCAGCTCGGGAATGGTCTTGGCCTGGACGGAGGGGTGGACGACCAGAGCGAGGCCGACCGTGCCGGCCAGCGTCACCGGAACGAAATCCTTCTTCAGGTCGAAGCCGGGCTTGGCCTGCAGGTTCATGTTGATGGAATGGCTGGTGAGCGCGCCCATCAGCAGCGTGTAGCCGTCCGGAGCCGAGCGGGCGACCGCCGCCGCTCCGATGCTGCCGGCGGCGCCGGCGCGGTTTTCAACGACGACGCGCTGGCCGATGCTCTGCGACAGCTCTTCGGCGATGACGCGGCCGATGATGTCGGTGGCGCCGCCCGGCGCATAGGGCACCAGCAGCGTGATCGGCTTGCTCGGATAGGCCTGGGCCAGGGCCGGCGCCGCGGCTGCGAGGGCGAGGGCGGCGATGGCGCCGCCGAGAAAAGTCCGCTTCAACATGGGTTCATCCTCGGGGTTGGGGGTCGGGCCGGTTCGGCCGGCCGTCGATTTTCTCAGCAGAAGTCGAAATCGCAGCCCTCATCGGCCTGCAGCACGCTGCCGAGATAGAGGCCGCGATAGCCGCGGGCGGGTTCCGTCAGATGCGCCGGCGGCGTGAACTCGCTCTTGCGCCGCTCCAGCTCGGCGGCGTCGACCAGGAGCTCGATGCGCCGCGCCGGCACGTCGAGGCTGATCATGTCGCCGTCGCGCACCAGGCCGAGCGGGCCGCCCACGGCGGATTCCGGGGTGATGTGCAGGACGATGGTGCCGAAGGCGGTGCCGCTCATCCGCGCATCGGAGATGCGGACCATGTCCTTCACGCCGGCCTGGGCGAGCTTTTTGGGGATCGGGAGATAGCCGGCTTCCGGCATGCCGGGCGCGCCCTTTGGGCCGGCATTGCGCAGCACCAGCACGTCCTGCGCCGTAACGTCCAGCGCCGGGTCGTCCATGCGATTGACCATGTCCTCGACGGAGTCGAAGACCACCGCCCGGCCGGTATGAGTGAGCAGCGCCGGCGAGGCGGCGGAATGCTTGATGACCGCACCGCCCGGCGCCAGATTGCCGCGCAGCACGGCCATGCCGCCGGTCTGCTTCAGCGGCGCGTCGGCGCTGCGGATGATGGTCTGGTTGGGGACCATCTCGGCCGCGTCGGCGATCGCGCCGATGGTTTGGCCGGAGACGGTCATCGCGTCGCGTTCGAGATGGGCGCCCAATTCCTTCAGCAGCCTGGGCATGCCGCCGGCCCAGTGGAAATGCTCCATGTAATGATCGCCCGAGGGCTTGAGATCGATCAGCACCGGCACCTCGCGGCCGATCCTGTCGAACTCCTCGAGATCGATCCCGAGCCCGGCCCGGCGCGCGATCGCGGCGAGATGCACCAGCCCGTTGGTCGAGCCGCCGATCGCCTGCAGCACCACCATGGCGTTGCGGAAGGCGGCGCGGGTCAGGAGCTCGCTCGGCTTCGGCCCGTTCTTCGCCAAGGCGACGGCCTGGCGGCCGCTGGCTTCGGCCGCGCGGATGCGGTCGGCATGGGTGGCGGGGATGGTGCCCGTGCCCGGCAGGGCGATGCCCATCGCCTCGACCAGGCAGCCCATGGTCGAGGCCGTGCCCATGACCATGCAGGTGCCCTGCGTCGGCGCGAGCCGCCCGCTCAGCACCTCGATCTCGGCCTCGTCGATGGTGCCCGCCCGGTGCTGGCCCCAGAGGCGCCGGCAATCGGTGCAGGCGCCGAGGATCTCGCCCTTGTGGTGGCCGACGAGCATCGGCCCGGTGATCAGCTGGATCGCGGGGATATCGGCGGAGACGGCGCCCATCAGCTGGGCCGGCACGGTCTTGTCGCAACCGCCGATCAGCACGACGGAATCCATCGGCTGCGCCCGGATCATCTCCTCGGTGTCGATCGCCATCAGATTGCGCAGGAACATCGAGGTCGGGTTGGAGAAGCTTTCATGGATGGAGATGGTCGGGAACTCCATCGGCAGCCCGCCGGCCAGCATCACCCCGCGCTTCACCGCCTCGATCAGCCGCGGCACATTGCCATGGCACGGGTTGAAGTCGCTGAAAGTGTTGGTGATCCCGATGATCGGCCGATCCAGCGCGTCGTCGGAGAACCCGGCCGCCTTGATGAAGGCCTTGCGCAGGAACAGGGAGAAGCCGGGATCGCCATAGCTGGCGAGATTGCGGCGCATGCCGGCGGCGGACGGCTTTTTCGGTGCATCGGAGCTGGTCATGCCCGGAAGAGACTTGCTGTGGCCGTGATTGTCAACAATTCTGTTGCCAAGCTGAGAGGATCCGTCGATGACCCCGATCGCCCTGCCGCCGGCCAATGCGGAACGAATGCGCGCCGTCGCCGGCACGATCGAGGAGGAGATCGTGCTCGGCTGGCTGCTGCCGCGCGAGCGGCTGATCGAGGAGGATCTGGCGGCGCGTTTCGGGGTGAAGCGCCATCTGGTGCGCGAGGCGCTGGCCGAGCTGGAGCGGGTCGGGCTGGTCGAGCGGATCCCGAACCGGGGCGCGGCGGTGAAGCTGCTCGAGCCCGAGGCGGTCCGGCAGATCTATTCCGTCCGCGAGGCGCTGGAGACGTTGGCGGCCGAGCAGATCCGGCTGCCGGCCGCGCCCGAGGTCCTGGCGGCGCTGCGCGAGATCCAGCAGCGCCATGCCGACGCCGTCGCGGCCGGCGATGCCCGCGCCGCCTTCCGTGCCAACATGGCCTTCCACGAGGCGCTCTTCGCGGCCTGCGGCAATCGCCATCTGCTCGAGCTGATCCAGATGATGGCGCAGAAGGTCCATGGCGCGCGCTCCTTCACGGCGGCGAGCCCGGAGCATCTGGCGCTGGCGCGGGACGAGCATTTCGCGATGATCGCGGCACTGGACGCTGCGGACCGGCCGCGCCTCGTCGCGCTCTGCCGCGCCCACCTGGCCCCCTCGCGCGACGCCTATATCGCGGCGGTGGAAAAGCGGCTGGGCGGGAGGTTATGATCCCGCTCACGTCATTGCGAGCGAAGCGAAGCAACCCAGATCGCAGAGCTCGACGCCCCCCGGGTTGCTTCGTCGCTATCGCTCCCTGCAATGACGGTGGCTTGCGCTGGTCGCGCCAGATATCGATCCTGCAACCGTCATTGCGAGCGCAGCGAAGCAACCCAGTGTCGTAGAGCGCCACGTCCCCCTGGGTTGCTTCGTCGCTATCGCTCCTCGCAATGACGGTGGCTTGCGCTGGTCGCGCTAAGTAACTGCAACCGTCATTGCGAGCGCAGCGAAGCAACCCAATCGCAGAGTGCTACGTCCCCCTGGTTTGCTTCGTCGCAATCGCTCCTCGCAATGACGGCGGATTTTCAATCCCGATACACGCTCTTCACATGCGCGTTGATCGCGGCGATGTCGGGCAGGGCGCCGGCATTGCGCGCGGCGAGATGCGCTTGGTGCCAGTACCAATCGTCGAAACCGACATTCAGCCTCGCATAGCCCGCCTCCGCCAGCAGGGCCCGCATCTGCTCGCGACGCGGCTCGACGAAATTATGCTCGATGGTGAAGAGCGCGATGCGGTGGCGGGCGAGGTCGATGGTGCGCAGGATGTCGAGTTCCGACCCCTCGGTGTCGAGCGAGACATAGTCGAAACCGTCGGCGCCGCGGCCATCGGCCGCCGCCATCTCGTCGAAGGTGATGCTGCGGACGGTGATCAACCCGTTGCGGCTGATTGCGTCGCGGCGATGCGCGGCATAGGCATCGGCCTCGGCATAGTCAGCCAGCGTGCCGATCTCCTCCGACGCGACGAAGCTGAGCAATTGTCCGGATTCGCGGTGCACCGCCCGCTCCAGGCAGCAGGCGCCGCGGCTCTGCGCCAGCCTTGCGAAGAGGATCGGGTTCGGCTCGACGAGCACGCCGGACCAGCCGTGATCGGTCTCGAGCTTCAGCGTGTTGCTGTGGAGCACCCCGTCGAAGGCTCCGATCTCGGCGAAGCGGCCGCCGCGGCGGCCATTGCACATCGCCAGCACCCAGCGCTCCTGCTCGATCTGCGAATGGGTCGGTGCCTCGAAGGCGGCGCGCCAGTCCTGGCCGGGAGAGGCGCTCATCGCCCGCCCGCCACGCGCAATATGATGCCGGTGGTATAGGCCGAGGCCTCGGAGAGCAGGAACAGCACCGCCTCGGCGATCTCCTGCGCGGTGGCGGCGCGCTGCAGCGGCACCATGGGCGCGATGCGCGCGACACGGCCGGGCTCGCCGGTCGACAAAGCGTGGATCTCGGTCTCGGTGATGCCGGGCGCCACCGCATTGACGCGGATGCCGTCCGGGGCCAGCTCCTTCGACAGGCCGATGGTCATGGTGTCGACGGCCCCCTTGGAGGCCGCATACCAGACATATTCGCCGGGCGAGCCCAAAGTCGCCGCGGCCGAGGAGATGGTGACGATCGCCCGGTTCCGCGCCTGCGCATTGGCGGCGAGCGCGCGCGCCGCCTCGCGCGCGACCAGCAGGGCGCCGGTGACGTTGACCTCGATGCAGGCGCGGATCACCGCGGTATCGGCCTGCGCCAGCCGGCTCGCCCGGCCGGTGATGCCGGCATTGCTGACGACCTGGCTGAGCGGCCCCAGCGCGGCCTGTGCCTCGGCGAAGACGCGGATGATGTCGGCTTCCTCGGCCATGTCGCCCTGCAGCGCCACGGCTTTCGTCCCGGCCTGGGTGCAGGCGGCGACGACGGCCTCGGCCGCCTCGGCGCTGGTCTGGTAGTTCACCGCGACGTCATAGCCGCGCTGCGCCGCCATCAGGCAGGTCGCGGCGCCGATGCCGCGGCTGCCGCCGGTGACCAGGAGAACGGGACGGGACATGGCTGGCTCCTCGGCGGGACGGTGTGATGCGGCGGCCAGTGAATACGAAAAGGGCGGCTCTTGCGAGCCGCCCTGTCCGAGACGATCGTGACTGACGCGATCAGCGCTTCGAGAACTGGAAGCTGCGGCGGGCCTTGGCCTTGCCGAACTTCTTGCGCTCGACGACGCGGGAGTCGCGGGTCAGGAAGCCTTCCTTCTTGAGCGGGCCGCGAAGCTCGGGCTCGTAGAAGGTCAGCGCCTTGGAGATGCCGTGACGGACGGCGCCGGCCTGGCCGGAGAGGCCGCCGCCCTTGACCGTGACGACGACGTCGTACTGGGTCATGCGGTCGACGAGCTGCAGCGGCTGCTGCAGCACCATGCGCAGCACGGGACGCGCGAAATACACGGTCTGGTCACGGGTGTTGACCGTGATCTTGCCGGTGCCGGGCTTGATCCAGACGCGGGCGATGGCGTTCTTGCGCTTGCCGGTGGCATAGGCGCGGCCCTGCGCATCGACCTTCTTGACGTGGACGGGCGCATCCGGCTGGGCGGTCTTGGCGACCTGGCCGAGCTGCTCGAGAGACTGAAGAACCTCGGCCATGATCAGACCCTCGCATTCTTGCGGTTGAGCGCGGCGACGTCGAGCGCCTCCGGCATTTGGGCAGCGTGGGGGTGCTCAGGACCCTTGTAAACGCGCAGATTGCCGAGGATCTGGCGGAAGAGCGGGCCGCGGGGCAGCATGCGCTCGACGGCCTTCTCGACGACGCGCTCCGGGAAGCGGCCCTCGAGAATGAACTTGGCGGAGCGTTCCTTGATGCCGCCGGCATAGCCGGTGTGGTGATAATAGACCTTCTGGTCGCGCTTGCGACCGGTCAGGACGACCTTCTCGGCATTGACGATCACGATATTGTCGCCGCAGTCGACATGCGGGGTGTAATTGGCCTTGTGCTTGCCGCGCAGGCGCATCGCCACGATGGTGGCGAGACGGCCGACGACGAGCCCGGAGGCGTCGATCACAACCCACTTTTTTTCGACATCGGCGGGCTTCAGCGACATGGTCTTCATCGCGGCACCCCTTCGGTGGCTTGAGAAAAAGGACAAGCCGCCGGGGACCGGCGGCGATGTGAGCCGGTGGATAGGGGCAGGGCGCCGCGCTGTCAAGCGATAGTCGAAGGCCGATCGCGGCAAAAACGCATTGTTTTCAGGGAAATGCGGCTAGAGGTATCAGGATACCGCGTCAGCGCCCGGCCGGGATCGAATAGGTGCCGGTGGCGTGGCAGACGAGCTCCTCCTCGCCCTGCGAGAACAGGCCGACCTCGCCGACCGCGAGCCGCTTGCCGAGTTTGAGCAGGCGCGCCTCCCCGATCAGCGCCGCCTGGCCGGGCTTGCGCAGGAAATTATAGTTGAGGCTGGTGGTGACGGCGAGGCCGACGGGCCCGATCTGGGCGAGGATCGCGACATAGAGCGCCAGATCCGCCAGCGCCATCATGGTCGGCCCGGAGATCGTGCCGCCCGGCCGCAAATGCTTCTCGTGATAGTCGCAGCGCAGCCGGGCCCGCATCGGCCCGACCTCCTCGACGAAATAGGTGCGCCCGCCATAATGGATCTGCGGAAAATGCCGGTCGAGAAACGCCTCGATCTCGGAAGCGGTCATCGCGGTGGGCTGGGCGGCGGTCATGGCGGCTTGTCCGGGCGGGAAGGGCGGGGCGCAGTCATCGCATGATGGGGGGCGAAACGTCCCAGGCACGATCCCCCTTGCAGCATGACTGCCCGGCCCCGACAATATGTGAAACCGCACAAGGGGCTGCGCGCCGCCCCGCCAGGATGGATCATGACCGTTCACCACGACGCCGCCACCGAGCCCGTCCTCCTGCGCAGCGATGCGGGCGGTATCGCGACGCTGACGCTCAACCGGCCGCAATCCCGCAATCCGCTCAGCGAGGCGATGCTGGCGGCGCTGAGCGACGCCTTCGACGCGATCGCGCGGGATCGCTCGGTGCGGGCCGTGATCCTGGCCGCGGCCGGGCCGGTCTTCTCGGCCGGGCATGATCTCAAGGAGATGACGGCGCATCGCGGCGATGGCGACCGCGGGCGCGGCTATTTCACGGAGATCCTCGGGCGCTGCTCGGCGATGATGCAGCAGATCACCGCCTTGCCGCAGCCGGTGATCGCCGCCGTCGAAGGCACGGCCACGGCAGCCGGCTGCCAGCTGGTGGCGAGCTGCGATCTGGCGGTGGCGGGGGAGGCGGCGAAGTTCTGCACGCCCGGCGTCCATATCGGCCTGTTCTGCTCGACCCCGATGGTGGCGCTGTCGCGCAATCTCGCCGGAAAGCACGCGCTGGAAATGCTGTTGCTGGGCGAGATGGTGCCGGCCGCGGAAGCCTGGCGGCTGGGGCTGGTCAACCGCGTGGTGCCGGCGGGCGGCGCGCTCGCCGAGGCGCAGCGCATGGCGGCGATCATCGCCTCGAAATCGCCGGCGACGCTGAAGATCGGCAAGCGGGCCTTCTATGCGCAGCGCGAGATGGGGCTGGGCGCGGCCTATGACCATGCCTCGGCGGTGATGGTGGAGAACATGCTGGCGCGGGATGCGGAGGAGGGCATCGGCGCCTTCATGGACAAGCGCGCCCCGGTCTGGGAGGGAGAGGCCACGCCGCCCGCGGCCTCGACCGGACACCGCCTGATGCATCACGAGAACTATCCCGACAGCCTGATCCGCGAGATACTCACCTCGGTGAAGCGCATCGCCCTGGTCGGCGCCTCGGCCAATGAGGCGCGCCCCTCCTGGATCGTCACCAAATACCTGCTGGATCGCGGCTATGACGTGGTGCCGGTCAATCCCGGCCTCGCCGGCCAGACCCTGCTCGGCAAGACGGTCTACGGCTCGCTGAAGGAGATCCCGGGGCCGGTCGACATGGTGGAGATCTTCCGCAATTCCGAGGCGGCGGGGCCGATCACCGACGAGGCGCTGGGGCTCGCGACCCCGCCGAAGGTGATCTGGATGCAGCTCTCGGTGCGCAACGACGCGGCGGCGGAACGCGCCGAGGCGAAGGGGCTGACCGTGATCATGAACCGCTGCCCCAAGATCGAATATGGCCGGATATCCGGCGAGATCGGCTGGCAGGGCATCAATTCCCGCATCCTCTCGTCGAAGAAGCCGGTGCTCGGGAAGGGTTTCCAGAAGCGGACGATTTTTGGCCCGGGGAGGTGAGGCCTGCTCGGCGCCGAGCGCGGGGCGAACGGCCCGCTTCCCGCTCTACTCGGCCGTGTCGCGCCGCCGGCCGCCCGGCTGATTGACGCCTCCCGCTTCGTTCTTTAAAAAGAACGCAGCGTCCATTCAGCAGGCATCAGGGGGATCGACCATGACCGACCGCGCACCGGGTTTCAACACGCTCGCCATCCACGCCGGTGCGGCGCCCGATGCCGCCACGGGCGCCCGCGCCACCCCGATCTACCAGACGACCAGCTTCGTCTTCGACGATGTCGACCATGCCGCCTCGCTGTTCGGTCTGCAGGCCTTCGGCAACATCTACACCCGCATCGGCAACCCCACCAATGCGGTGCTGGAGGAGCGCGTCGCGGCGCTGGAAGGCGGCACGGCGGCGCTCGCCGTGGCCTCCGGCCATGCGGCGGAATTCCTCTGCTTCCATGCGCTGCTGCAGCCGGGCGACGAGTTCGTGGCGGCCAAGAAGCTCTATGGCGGCTCGATCAACCAGTTCAACCATTCCTACAAGAATTTCGGCTGGAGCGTGATCTGGGCGGATTCCGACGATCTCGAGGCTTTCGCCGCGGCGGTGACGCCTAAGACCAAGGCGATCTTCATCGAGTCGATCGCCAATCCCGGCGGCGTGATCGTCGATATCGCCGGCATCGCGGCCATCGCCCGCAAGCACAACATCCCGCTGATCGTCGACAATACGATGGCCAGCCCCTATCTCATCCGCCCCTTCGAGCACGGCGCCGACATCGTCGTGCATTCGCTGACGAAATTCCTGGGCGGCCACGGCAATTCGATCGGTGGCATCATCGTCGACGGCGGCAGCTTCAACTGGGTCGGCGACGACCGATACCCGATGCTGTCCAAGCCGCGGCCGGAATATAACGGCATGGTGCTGGGCGAGACCTTCGGCAATTTCGCCTTCGCCATCGCGACCCGCGTGCTCGGCCTGCGCGACATGGGCCCGGCGCTCTCGCCCTTCAACGCCTTCATGATCCTGACCGGCATCGAGACGCTGCCGCTGCGCATGCAGCGCCATTGCGACAATGCGCTGGCCGTGGCGAAGCATCTCGCGCAGCACCCCGCCGTGGATTGGGTGAGCTATCCCGGGCTGGAAGGCGACAAATACAATGGGCTGGCGCGGCGCTATTCGCCGAAGGGCGCAGGTGCGGTCTTCACCTTCGGGCTGAAGGGGGGCTACGACGCCGGCGTCAAGCTGGTCTCCAGCCTCAAGCTGTTCTCGCATCTCGCCAATATCGGCGACACCCGCTCGCTGGTCATCCATCCGGCCTCGACCACCCATCGCCAGCTCAGCGACGCGCAGAAGACCGCCTCGGGCGCCGGGCCGGAGGTGGTGCGGCTCTCGATCGGGCTGGAAGATGTGCAGGACATCATCGACGATCTCGACCAGGCCCTGGCCTGAGCGCGGGCCGGGGGGCGGCGCGAGACGACGAGGCCGTCCGCGCGAGGAGCGTCGGCGACGCGGCAATCAGCGGGACAGGGCGTTGGGAGAGGGCGAGCGTCGGCCCTGGCTTGCTTCGCATGCGCTCGCAATGACGGATGATCAATGGATCTCCGGCTCGGGGATCCTGGCGGTGCCCTCGAGATAGTCGAAGTCGCAGCCCTTGTCGGCCTGGCGGATATGGGCGGCCGACATCTTGCCATAGCCGCGGGGATAGTCGCGCTGCGGCGGCGTCCAGGCTGCCAGCCTCGTCGCGATCTCGGCATCGGTGAGGTTGACGGCGATGCTGCGCGCCTCGACGTCGACGCTGATGATGTCGCCCGTCCGCACGGCCGCGAGCGGCCCGCGAATATAGGCCTCGGGCGCGACATGCAGCACGCAGGCGCCATAGCTGGTGCCGGACATCCGCGCATCCGAGATGCGCAGCATGTCGCGCACGCCCTGCTTCAGCAGTTTCTTCGGGATCGGCATCATGCCCCATTCCGGCATGCCGGGGCCGCCGACCGGGCCGCAATTCTTCAGCACCATCACGTGATCGGCGGTGACGTCCAGGCTCTCGTCGTTCACCGCCCGCATCATCGCGTCGTAATCCTCGAAGACCAGCGCCGGGCCGACATGGTCGAGCAGGCGCGGCTCGGCCGCCGACGGCTTGATGACGCAGCCATCGGGCGCGAGATTGCCCTTCAGCACGGCCAGCCCATTGGCGGTCGAGACCGGCCGGTCGAGCGGGCGGATGACGTTGTCGTCATAGACGGTGGCGAGCGCGATGGTCTGCGCCAGCGGCTGGCCGGTCACGGTCATGGCGTCGGTGTGCAGCCGGCTCTCCAACTGCTTGAGCAGCGCCGGGAGCCCGCCTGCATAGAAGAAATCCTCCATCAGGAAATCGCCCGACGGCCTGAGATTGGCGACCACCGGGACCTTGCGCGAGAAGGCGTCGAAATCATCGGGGGTCAGCGAGACGCCGGCGCGGCCGGCCATGGCGATGAGATGGATGATGGCGTTGGTCGAGCCGGCCACCGCCATATGCACGGTCAGCGCGTTCTCGAAGCTCTGGCGGGTGAGGATGCGGTCGGGGGTGAGATCCTCCCAGACCATCTCGACGATGCGCTTGCCGCTGGCGGCGGCCATGCGGGGATGGGCCGCATCGGCGGCGGGGATGGCGGAGGCGCCGGGCAGCGTCAGGCCCAGCACCTCGGCATGGCTCATCATCGTCGCCGCGGTGCCCATCACCATGCAGGTGCCATGCGAGCGGGCGATGCCGCTCTCCATCTCGCGCCACTGGCCGTCGGTGATGTTGCCGGCCTCCTTCTCCGCCCAGTATTTCCAGACATCGGCGCCGGAGCCCAGCACCTTGCCGGCCCAGTTGCCGCGCAGCATCGGGCCGGCCGGGACGAAGATGAAGGGCAGGCCGGCGCTGCAGGCGCCCATGATCAGCGCCGGGGTGGATTTGTCGCAGCCGCCGAGCAGCACGGCGCCGTCGAGCGGGTGGGAGCGGATCGATTCCTCCGTCTCCATCGCCAGGAAGTTGCGATAGAGCATGGTGGTCGGCTTCTGGTACTGCTCCGAGACCGACATCACCGGGATCTCGACGGGAAAGCCGCCGGCCGCCCAGACCGCGCGCTTCACCGCATCGGCGCGGTCGCGCAGATGGGTGTGGCAGGGGTTGATCTCGGACCAGGTGTTGATGATGCCGATGACCGGCTTGCCCATGAACTCCTCATGCGCGAACCCCATCTGCAGCGCGCGCGAGCGATGCCCGAAAGAGCGCAGATCGCTGGCGCCGAACCAGCGCTTCGAGCGCAGCATGTCGGGCGTCTTGCGGGGGTGGGACATCGGGCGTTTCCTTCGGGTGTTCTTCTCGGCGATCGACGCTGGTCGTCTCGGCTCGCAATCCGGGAGAGCCGGCCGCGCGCGGCGTCTCTCCGGAACGCGAATGGCGGGCGGGCTATTCCGCCGCCATCCGCACCGGGCTCCAGCCCGCGACGATGCGGCGCAATTCGGCGCGCTCGGCCTCGTTGAGCTCGGGCAGGCCGGGCAGGCGCACGGGGCCGACCTCGGTGCCGAGCAGCCCCAGCGCCTCCTTCACCACGGTGACATTGGCGCCGTTGCCGTATTTGGTGCGCAGGGTCTCGAAGCCGGCGATCGCATCGACCTCGCGGCGGGCACCGGCGAAATCCCCTGCCTCCAGCGCCCGCCAGACGGCGAGCGAGCGCGCCGGCGCGACATTGATCAGCCCGGAGGTGAAGCCGCGCGCGCCCAGCGCGTAGAACGGCGCCGCCCAGCCTTCCGCCAGGCCGCAGATCCAGTTTGCCTGCGTGCCCTGCGTGGCGCGGACGCATTCCGACAGCAGCATCATGTTGGCGGAGGCGAATTTGACGCCGGCGACATTGGCATGGGTGGCGACGCGGACGAGATCCGTCACGCCGATGGCGTCGGAGCGGATATAGGCGACCACCGGCAGGGTCAGCGCCTCGGCGATGGCGATGATGTAGTCGGCCTGGGATTGCGGCGCCGCGAAGGGATCGAGCGGGTGGTGGACCATCACCGCGTCGCAGCCCACACTCGCCGCGAGCCGGCCGGTGGACACCGCCTCGCGCAGCGAGCGGCCGATGCCGGCGGTGACCAGCGCCTTGCCGGCCGCGGCCTCGGCGGCGCAGGCATGGCTGCGCACCACCTCTTCCGTCGTCATCGGGTAGAATTCCCCGGTATTGCCGGCCGAGACGATGTTGTGGATGCCGGCCTCGGCAATCGCCCTGACGATGCGCCCGGTCAGCGCCCAATCGGCCTCGCCATCCGCCTTCCAGGCGGTGACATGGACGCCGGAAATGCCGCGCAAGGCGGCGCGTACGGTCTCAGAGGTCATAGGCCAATCCTTCTGCGTCGGCGCCGAACACCTGCTTCACATGGCTCTTGGCCGAGCGAACGATGTGACGGCGCATTCTCTGCTCGGCCAGGGCCGGGTCGCGCGCGGCGAGGGCCTGGAAGATCGAGCGGTGCTCCTCGAATCCCTGATCGCGTTCCGCCGGCTCGCTGAGCAGGGCGATGCGCTGGGCGTGGTCGTACATGCGCTGGCCGTCGAGCCGCCGCTCGAGATAGGCGCAGCCCGAAATCCGGTGGATCGCGCCGTGATAGGCCTCGTTCAGCGTCACCAGATCCTCGAGCGCGCTGTGGCGCGTGGCGTGGTCCATATCGGCGATCAGCCCGTCCAGCTCGGCGATGTCGGCCGGGGCGATGCGATTGGCGGCGATATGCGCCATCACGCTTTCCAGCGCGGCGCGGCCCAGCGCCATCTCCAAAGCCTGGCCCGGCGAGAACTCTACGAAGACGCCGCGCCGCGCCTCGGTGCGCACCAGACCCTCGCTCTCCAGCTTGCGGATCGCGTCCTTGACCGGGGTCGTGCTGACGCCGAGCATCTCGGCCAGGGCGCGCTCGTTCAGCCGCTCGCCATGGCGGAACCGCCCGGCGACGATCGCGCGGCGCAGGCGCTCATGCACATGCTCGCGGAGCGAGCGCAGCAGATGCGGCGAAACTGGTTCGATATGGTCCATCACGGGTCCGGTCAGCGAGGCTTGGCGACGTTTTGCGCAATCTGCCCCGCCCGGTCCCCAGAGACCACACCCTCGCTTCGACATCAAGACTGAAATTTCAGATACCAAATCGCGAGGAGCATGCTATGTCTGCCGCCAAGGCTCGGTTCAAGGGCCGTGGTGCGGCCGGACGGCCGGGGAAACGCAGAGGACCAGATCATGATCACGCTCAACAGGCGGGCCCTGCTCGCCAGCGCCGCCTGCCTGATGGCCGCTCCCGCTCTGGCCCAGGCGGATTATCCCGGCAGCAAGGTCGTCACCATCGTCGTGCCCTTCGCCGCGGGCGGGACCACCGATCTCTTGGGGCGCATCCTGGCGGAGCGGCTCGGCGCCCGGCTGAAGGGGCGCTTCATCGTCGAGAACCGGCCCGGCGCGGGCGGCAATACCGGTGTCGCCGCGGTGGCGCGCTCCACCCCCGACGGCACGACGCTCGCCATGGGCACGGTCTCCACCCATGCGATCAACCCCGGCGTCTACGCGAAGATGCCCTTCGACCACATCAAGGATTTCGCGCCGATCTCGCAGGTGGCGAGCGTGCCGAACATCCTGATGGTCAACAACGACCTGCCGGCCAAGACGGTGCCGGAGCTGATCGCGCTGCTGAAGGCGAACCCGGGCAAATACTCCTTCGGCTCGTCGGGCGCCGGCACCTCGACCCATATGGCGGCCGAATTGTTCAAGGTCTCGACCGGCACCGACATGGTCCATGTCCCCTATCGCTCCAGCGGGCAGGTCACGCAGGATCTGCTGACCGGCCAGATCCAGGTCTCCTTCGACAACATCACCATCGCCTGGCCGCATGTCGAAGCCGGCAAGCTGCGCGCGCTCGCCACCGCGACGCCGGAACGGCTGAGCATCGCCAAAGACCTGCCGGCCCTGGCGGAGTTCATCCCCGGCTATGCCGCGACCTCCTGGCACGGATTCTTCGCGCCGGCGGCGACGCCGAAGGAGATCGTCGCCAGGCTCTCCAGCGAGGTGCAGGCGATCATGCAGGAGCCGGCGGTGATCGAGCAGCTGAAGAAGCTCGGCGTCGATCCGGTCGGCTCGTCGCAGGAGGCCTTCGCCGCGCATATCGCCGCCGAGACCAAGCGCTGGGCCGATGTCGCGCAGAAGGCGAATGTGAAGATCGAGTGAGCGGAGCCGCCATCGCGAGAGGCGAGACCGACGCGGCCGGCCCCTGCGACCGGCTTCGTCGCGCCGCGCCGAACCACCCCTGCCGCAAGCTGCCCGAAGGACCGAGACTGCGATGACCCATACCTTGACCGACGACAATCGCCGCAAGCTCCGGCGCGTCTCGACCGCGACGCTGACCACCGCGCTGTTCAAGCGCGGCTTCCGCAATGTCTTCATCCAGGATGTGCGGCCGCTGAGCCCGCTCGCCGAATCGATGGTCGGCGAGGCCTTCACCCTGCGCTACATCCCGGCCCGCGAGGATCTCGACCATCTCGGCGCCTTCGAGGGGACGGGCCATCCGCAGCGCCGCGCGATCGAGGATTGTCCGCCCGGCCATGTCATGGTCATCGACAGCCGCAAGGATGCGCGCGCCGCATCGGCGGGCGGGATTCTGGTGTCGCGGCTGAAGCAGCGCGGGGTGGCGGGGATCGTCAGCGATGGCGGCTTCCGCGACAGCCCCGAGATCGCTGCCATGGAATTCCCGGCCTTCCACAACCGCCCGAGCGCGCCGACCAATCTGATCCGGCACCATGCTCTCGACATCAATGCGCCGATCGCCTGCGGCGACGTCGCCGTCTATCCCGGCGACATCATGGTCGGCGACAGCGAGGGTGTCTGCGTGGTGCCGGCTCATCTGGCCAATGAGGTGGCCGAGGAGGCCTATGAGCAGACGGCCTATGAGGATTTCGTGGCCGAGCGCGTCAGGGCCGGGCAGGGGATTTTCGGCCTCTACCCCGCCAATGCCGAGACAAAGGCGGCGTTTCAGGCCTGGCGTCCGAGCTGGCGCTGAGCCTTATTCCCGCCCGCCGCTCTGCGGGCCGCAATAGAGCCGGTGCAGCGTCTCCAGGATTTCGCGCACCGCGCCGCTGGCCAGGCGATAATGGATCGTCTGGCCGTCGCGCCGTGTCGCGACAAGGTCGAGCGCGCGCAGGCGCTGGAGATGCTGCGACAGGGCGCTGGGACTGAGCGCCACCAGCCCGGCGAGCTCGCCCGCGCTTCGCTCCCCCTCGACCAGGCTGCACAGCACCGACAGGCGCCTGGGATTCGCCATTTCCGCCAGCAAAGCCGAAGCTTCGCGAATGTTCTCGTTCATTTCACTGAGCGTGCTCATTGGGCTTGACATATCGTTATTTCCGAATGTAATAAACTACATCAATTCCAGCCGGAGGGAAATCCCATGGCCAATCTCGGTTCCGTCGATCGCACCATCCGCTTCGTCGCCGGGCTTCTGCTGTTCGTGGCGCCGTTCCTGCCCTGGACGGCGGGGCTCTTCACCAATTTTGGAGCCTTCGTCTACGCCCTGCCGGTCGTCGGGCTGGTGCTGATCGCCACCGCCATCTTCCGCTTCTGCCCGGCCTATGCGCTGTTCGGCATCCGCACCTGCGAGATCGGGCGCTGAGCCATGGCGACCGAATTCACCCCCATCGCCTCGCTGATCGGCGGCGGCCTGATCGGGCTGTCGGCGGTGATGCTGATGGCGCTGGAGGGGCGGATCGCCGGCATAGCGGGGATCCTGTCGCGCCTGCTGCCGCCGCATCGCGACGGGGCCTTCGCGGGGCGGCTCGCCTTGGTCGCCGGCCTGGTGATGGCGCCGCTGCTCTATGCGGCGGTGGCCGGCGGGCTGCCGGCGCAGCGCATCGAGGCCAGCGGCATCGTGCTCGTCGCGGCGGGGCTGCTCGTCGGCTTCGGCTCGGTCTGGGGCAATGGCTGCACCTCCGGCCACGGCATTTGCGGCCTGTCGCGCCTGTCGCCGCGCTCCCTGGTGGCGACGCTCGTCTTCATGGCCACCGCGATCGTCACGGTCTTCGTGACGCGCCATCTCTGGTGAGGCCGCCATGTCGATCCTCCTGCAATTCCTGACCGGCCTGGTGTTCGGCACCGGACTGCTCGTCGCCGGCATGGCCGACCCCGCCAAGGTGCTGAACTTCCTGGATCTGGGCGCGATCCCGGCCGGAACCTGGGATCCGAGCCTGGCGTTCGTCATGATCGGCGGCATCGCCGTGACCTGGCTCGGCTATGGGATCGTGCTGAAGCGGGCCCGGCCGGTCTTCGGCCGCCGCTTCGACCTGCCGACGGCGACGGCGATCGACCGGCGGATCCTGGTCGGACCGGCGATCTTCGGCATCGGCTGGGGCCTGGCCGGCCTGTGCCCCGGCCCGGCGCTGACGGCGCTGGGCTTCGGCAGCCTGGCTTCCCTGATCTTCACCGCGGCGATGCTGGCCGGAATGTTCGCCGCGAAAATTCTGGGTGAGCCGACGCGCCGCGTCGCAGCGCCCGAAGCGCTCTGAAAAGGAGATCCCGATGAGCATGATCCCGCACGCGGTCGATCTGTCGGTCAAGCCGGAGGTCGAGGCGTTCTTCGAGAAGCAGACCAATACGGTCAGCTATGTCGTTCGCGATCCCGGCTCGAAGGCCTGCGCGGTCGTCGATTGCGTCCTGGACATCGATTATGCGGCCGGCCGCCTGTCCCATGCATCGGCCGACGCGATCATCGCCTATATCCAGTCGCATGATCTCGCGCTGGAATGGCTGATCGAGACGCATGTCCATGCCGACCACCTCTCGGCCGCGCCCTATATCCAGAGCAAGCTCGGCGGCCGGATCGGCATCGGCGAGAACATCACCATCGTGCAGGAGACCTTCGGCAAGGTCTTCAACGAGGGCACGGAATTCCAGCGGGACGGCAGCCAGTTCGACCGGCTGTTCAAGGATGGCGACAGCTACAGCATCGGCGGGATGACGGCCTTCGCCATGCATACGCCCGGGCATACACCGGCCTGCATGACGCATGTCATCGGCGACGCCGCCTTCGTCGGCGACACGCTGTTCATGCCCGATGGCGGCTCGGCCCGCGCCGATTTCCCGGGCGGGGACGCGCGCACGCTCTACCGCTCGATCAAGCGCGTTCTCGCTCTGCCGCCGGAAACCCGCCTGTTCATGTGCCATGATTACGGGCCGAACGGGCGCGACATCAAATGGGAGACGACGGTCGCCGAGCAGCGCGCTCATAATATCCATGTCCGGGACGGCATCGGCGAAGATGATTTCGTGACGATGCGCGAAGCCCGCGACGCGACGCTCGACATGCCGAAGCTGATCATTCCCTCGCTTCAGGTGAACATGAAGGCGGGCGCGTTGCCGGAGCCGGACGAGAGCGGCAAGCGGTTCCTCAAGGTGCCGCTGGACACGCTCTGACGGCCCTCCGAGCTCCGGCGCGAAGCTGAACCATCGGGATGGATCGGGCTCGGTACTTCACGGCGGCAGGGGTGGGGACGGCATGAACGCGACGGATCTCGCATCGCTCGGCTCCGGCTCGCTCGTCGGTTTCGTGCTCGGGCTGATCGGCGGCGGCGGTTCCATCCTGGCGGTGCCGCTGCTGGTCTATGTCGTCGGCGTCGCCCAGCCGCATATCGCGATCGGCACCAGTGCCGTCGCCGTCTCGCTCAGCGCCTTCGCCAATCTGATCGGCCATGCGCGGGCCGGCCATGTGCGCTGGCCCTGCGCGCTGGTCTTCTCCGCCGCGGGGATGGCCGGCGCCGCCCTCGGCTCGGCTCTCGGCAAGCGTTTCGACGGGCAGATGCTGCTGCTCCTGTTCGGGGTGCTGATGCTGGCGATCGCGCTGGCGATGCTGCTGCGCAAAGCTGGGGGCCCCGAAAGCTTCCAGCCGCTGAGCCGCGCCACGGCCGGCCGCCTGCTGCCGCGACTGATCGCGATGGGCGGTGCGGTGGGCGCGCTTTCGGGGTTTTTCGGGATCGGCGGCGGCTTCCTGATCGTACCCGGGCTGATGGGCGCGGCGCGCCTGCCGATGATCATGGCCGTCGGCTCGTCCCTCGTCGCCGTCACCGCCTTCGGAGCGACCACCGCTGCCTCCTATGCCCTGTCGGGGCTGGTGGATTGGCGGATCGCGGCGCTGTTCGTCGGCGGCGGTCTGGCCGGAGGCGTGGCCGGGACGGTCCTGGCAAAAAGGCTGGCCGCCCGGAAAGCGCTGCTGACGCAGGTCTTCGCGGGGATCGTCGCGCTGGTCGGCGCCTATGTCGTGGCCCGCGGCGCGTGGAGCCTGTGGGGCTGAGCCGCGCTCAGCCGGCGGCGACGAAGCGATAGGCGGTGCCGTCGCGCTCGACCCGGCCCAGCGCGCCGGGCAGGTGATAGCCGATGATCGCAGCCTTCTCCGCCGCCGCGCGCGCCAGGACACGCTGGCGCGCCGCCACCGCCAGATCGGCGTCGTGATCGGAAGCCGGGCGCCATTGCGGCTTGGCGAAGGAAATCACCGGGTGGGTCAGGGCATCGCCCAGCACGAAGAGCGGGCCATCGCCACCCTTCATCTCGAAGGAGACATGGCCCGGCGTATGGCCGGCGCTGTCGAAGGCCGCGATTCCCGGCGCCCATTCCGTACCGGCGCCGGCGGTTTCCAGCCTGTCGCCGAGCTCTTTGAGGATGCGCTGTGCGCCGGCGGCGAAGGCGTGCCGGTCCTCGGGCAGGCGCTGATAGACGCCGGGATCGGTCCAGAAGGCGACCTCGCGCCGATCCGCGATCCATTTCGCGTTCGGAAAGAGCGGCGTATCGAAATCATCGAGCGCACCCCAGAGATGGTCGGGGTGGAGATGGGTGAACAGCACATGCGTCACGCTCTCCGGCTTGATGCCGGCCTGGTCGAGGCTGGCGGCGAGCTTGCCGGTGCCCGGCAGGAAATTGGCGCCGGAGCCGCAATCGATCATCACCGTCGCATCGCCCTGCCGGATGCAGGTGACGTTGAGCACGGATTGGATAGGCGCGCCGGAGCCCGTGGCGCCCTGGATATCGGCGAGGCTGGCGTCGCGGGCGGCCATCGACAGCGGCATCTCGAAAGCGCCGTCGCTGAGCACCGCGACCGAGCGGCCGGCGAGGCTGGCCTCGGCGACGATCTGCGAGGCGGCCGGCCGCAGAGAGCCCGACAGGGCGGCGGCTGCGCTCGCGAGCAGGATCGACCGACGGCTCAGCATGGCGATACTCCAGATATTGTCTTATCCGAATATATCGAGCCGAGACGCCAGGCAAGGCGTTTGCGGGCCGGGGCGATTTCGAGCGCACGGCATGGGGCCGGACAGGCCGGCGCGACCGCGCCGGCGCCCGTCAGTATCAGCCAGGGTCAGGCTTCGCTCAGGCCTTGGCCTTGGCGCGGCGGCTGGCCTTGACGGTCTCGCCGGCCTTGCGGCCGAGGCCCATCGACTTGGCCAGGGCCGAACGGCGTTCCGCATAGGCGGGCGCGACCATGGGATAGTCGGAGGGCAGGTTCCACTTGGCGCGGTATTGCTCGGGGCTGAGATCGTATTTTGTGTTCAGGTGCCGCTTCAGCGACTTGAACTTCAAGCCATCCTCGAGACAGATCAAATATTCCGGCGTGATCGACTTCTTCAGCGGAACCGCGGGAACGGGCGCCGCGGCAGGCGGCTCCTCCGGTTCGCCACCCAGCTTGCCGAGAGCGGCATGGGTGCTCTGGATCAGTTCGACCAGATCGCTGCGCGTCACGTTGTTATGGGAAACATAGGCAGCCACGATCATGGCAGACAGGCCGAGAAGCTCTTCTTTGTTGTCAGACATTTTGGCTTTCCAGAGTAGCTTATATGGATGCTTGCAGAAAAATCATGATCCGGCGATACGGGATCATGCTTAACCCCCGTTGCCTGCGTCTCGCAAGTCTATTTGCTGTATTGGCAACAAATATTTGTGACTATCGCTCGCAGTTGAGTTTGTCCGATTCGGACGAATCACGCGGGGTGGGACCCTGTCACATCTGAGCGCGACGCCGCGATTTCGTGCGACATCGCGTCCCCGTCGCGGTGCGGCCGCCCCGAATGCGGAGGCGCGACCGGAATCGACATGCGGCCCCGCGCTCAATCTCAGCGGCGTCATCCGGCTCTTCTGTCCAAGCGCTGCCGCTACGGGATCTGCGGTGGTGTCGCAGCCCGTCAGAAATTTTTTGTACTGAATGGAACAACTACAGAGCGGGGACTCGTGAAATTAGTTCGGCGCGACTCTTGAACTCTGGCGCAGGGCCCACGATCTCTCGTGGTGTAACCGGGTCCGGGCCCCTCTGATAGTCTCTGACGAGACTATGATGTCGGACTCTTCCACTGCGAGCGCCATGCGCTTTGACCATGGGAGTGTCGATGTCCATGATTTATGCCACTCATCCCACCATCGAGTCCCGTGCCGACGCCCTGCGTCGGCTGGATGGGCTGGCGCGTCTTCTCGACAGCGCCGTGCGCGTTCCGGGGACCAGCATCCGCGTCGGTCTCGACCCGCTGATGAACCTGGTGCCCGGCGTCGGCACGCTCGTCGCCAAAGGCCTTTCGGCCTATCTCATCATGGAGGCGCGCCGCCACGGGCTGCCGCCGGCGACGATCGCCCGGATGATCGGGCGGGTCGGTCTCGATTTCGTGCTCAGCGTCATCCCGGTGGTGGGCTGGTTCGGCGACGTCTTCTACAAGTCGAACACGCGCAACATGGCGGAGCTGCGCCGCCACCTCTCCGGCCCCGCCGGAGAGGTGGTCCCGCCGCGCTACCGGGGCTGAGCCATGGGCAGGCTCGTCTGGGGTATCGCCGGGCTCGGCCTCCTGGCCTGGACCCTGCTGGCATGGCTCGGCCATGCCGTGATCGAATGGGGGAGCGGCCTGGCCGCGAGCGGCGCGATCGCGCTCCCCGTCACCGGGGAGGCGGCGGATTGGCTGAGCTGGTCGGCGCTCCTCCTCGGCAATGTCAGCGAAGTCGTGGTGATCATCGTCTGGGCGCTCGGCGCCGCGCTGATCCTCGCGGTCGCCGCCGTCGCGAAGCGCCTGCTGGTCCGGCGCGCCGCTCCACCCGTCCCCTCGAGATCGGGAGTGAACTGAGATGCCGTTCTCGCGTCCGCAGATGAGAGACGACCTTCAGATGGACCTCGATCAATGGCTGCAGGAAGAGGCCGAGCAGCTGGTCGAGACCGTGGCCGCCGCCTGCTCGCTGATGGCTCATGCCGATGGGGTGGTGCGCCAGGCGGAGCATGACAGCATGGCCGGCGCGGTCGCCCATTTCGAGGAGCTGCGCGGCCCCTGGCGCCACGCCCTTCAGGCCGAATTCGCCCGCGCCATGGCGCGGTTCGAGATCGACCACGCATCCGGCGAGCGCGCGGCGCTGGAGACGGTGATGCGCCTGCGCGGCAACGAAAAATCGTCGCGCGCGCTGCTCAGGCTGTGCCGCGCGATCGCCGAGGCGGACGGCCATTACGGCGTCGAGGAGCAGGCCGCGCTGGTGGCGATCTGCCGGCGGCTCGGGCATGATCCGGTGGCGGCGGGGGTGTTCCCGTCGCATGCGGCGCTCGGCGAGGCGCCGCCGGCCGGGGCGCCCGGGCTCAGTCCGTGAAATAGCGCTCGATATCGTCGATCGAGAGTTTCGTCAGATCCTTGCCGACCTCGACCGCGACCGTGTCGCGCAGCGGGGCCGGCAGGAGGCTGCGCAGCGCGCCGATCACCCGGGGCGGCGCGGCGAGGACGAGGCGGGCGCCGCGCGTCTGGCCGGACACCGCATGCTCCACCCTGCGGCAGACCTCGCCCAGGAACGCCGTCTCGGCGGCTTCATGGTAATCGCTCGCCTCGACCGCGCTCCTCGCGGCGCCGGTCGACGCGAAGACGCGTCCCGGGCGCTCGCTGCCGAGCTCGCGGGTCGGCGGGACCTGGTGCTGCAAGGTCTCCACCATCTGCAGCTTGGGTCGCTCCATCGTACCGGCATTGCGCATGATCAGCGCCTTGCCGCCATCGCAGACGATCAGCAGGCTGAGATGGGGCAATGTCGCTCTTTGGCTGGTCGACATGGTGTTTCGCCCTCGATTGTGGCGGCGCAGCCGGTCGAGCCGACCTGCACCCGGATCCCCGGAGCTTCTCAGGATCGCCGGCGCGGGCATTGACACAACGCAAGCCGCGCTAACGCCGCCATAGGGCCGATCAAACCTTTGACCCGCCGATCGGCCAAAGAGGGCGCCGGCCCGCCCGGCCTCGCGACCGGTCGCGGAACAGGCCGGAGAGGGCTCGGTTTCACTCCAAGGGGGCAAATCCAATCGCGGGTCCCATCATGAGCCGACCTCTCGTCATCATCGCCGCTCTCGCCCGGCAGGTGGCCAAAATCGGCGGCACGCGAGGCTGATCGGCGAACCGTTTCAACAGCAAGGGAGACCGATGATGGCGAATGCCAGCAGGAAGCATATGGGTGTCGGCGGGCAGGGCAAGGGCGACGGCTCGGGGGCGATGAGCACCCGCCCCGACGACATGCCCGCCAACATGGTGCTGTCCAACCGCGACAAGGCCCAGCACAATGGCGAGCGCGGGCAGGACACGAAATGGAATCAGGTCGAGCAGCAATTCGACAGCCAGTCCAACCAGCGCTCGCCCCGTGGCGAGGACTGAGGACGCGCCGGCCAGATCCGAGCGGCGGCGCGGCGCGGCCCGTGCCGCCGGCTCCAGCGCGACGACGCCGGACCACGCCGTGAACGCCCGGCCGATCGATCTGCGCATTCCCGGAGGTGCGATCCGGGGCCAGGTCGCGCCCGGTTTCGAGCGGGTGGCGGAGGCGTTCCGCGAGAATTTTCTGAGGCTGGGCGAAGTGGGGGCGGCGCTGTGCGTCGTGCTGCGCGGCCAGCCCGTGGTCGATCTCTGGGGCGGCGTGGCCGACCAGGCCGCAGGTCGCGCCTGGGACCGGGACACGCCGGCGCCGCTGTTCTCGACCGGGAAGGGCGCCATCGCCATCGCCTGCGCCGTGGCGGTCTCGCGCGGGCATTTCGCCTATGACGATCGGGTGGCGCAGCACTGGCCGGGATTCGCCGCCCATGGCAAGGGCGACATCACCATCCGGCAGATCCTCGATCACAGCGCCGGGCTGCCGCGGTTCGGCCGGGCGGTCGGGCCTGAGACGCTCGACGATGCCGAGCGCATGAGCGAGGTGATCGAGGCGATGGTCCCGGCCTGGGAGCCGGGGACGGCCTGGGGCTATCACCTCGCGACCTTCGGCCCGCTCCTGTCGCAGATCATCACCCGCACCGATCCTCGGCGGCGCCATTTCGCTGATTTCTTCGACGAGGAGATCGCCCGCCCGCTCGGTCTCGACCTGCAGTTCGGGCTAAGTTTCCGCAGGCGGCCGGAGCTCGCGCGGCTGTCCTGGCCGGGAGCGCTGCAACTGGCCGATGCGCTGACGCATGCGCCCTTCGGCTTCCAGTGGCAGGTGCTCAATCCGCTGTCGTCGCTGCGCCGGGCTTTTCGCGAGATCCGGCTGCCGCTGGACGAGCGGGCCTGGCTCGCCCATGACATGCCGTCGGGGAACGCGCTCGGCACGGCGCGCTCGGTGGCCAGGCTCTATGATTGCCTGCTACAGGGCGGTGGGGCGTTGTCCTTACGTCCGGACGTGGTCTGCGCGCTGTCGGCCCCGCCGCAGCCGCCGCGGGACGGCATTCGCGACCAGGTGGTGAATGTCGATAATCTTTGGCATCTCGGCTTCATCAGGCCGAGCGAGGATTTCGCCTTCAGGCCGTCGCTCTCGGCCTTCGGCATGCCGGGCCTCGGCGGCTCCTTCGGCTTCTGCGACAAGGCGAGCGGCATCGCCTATGCCTATGTCCCCAACCGCGTCGGGCTGCTGCCCTTCGACGACAGGCGCGAGCGCAGGCTGCGGGCCGCGCTGGATGCGTGCCTGCAAGGGGAGGGCTGAGCGGCGGGCTCAGCCGGTGCCGGGCTCGACATCGGCGGCGTCGTCGGAGGCCGGCATGGCTCCCGAGCCGGGCGTCGCCGCATCATTGGTGAGCTCCGGCGCCGCATGCGGCCCGGCGGGAGGCGTATCGCCCTCAGGCACGGGGGCTGGAGGCTGCGGCTTGCGGCCTTCGATCTCGTCGCTCGCGCGCTGGAAGGCGCCGGGTTTCCCCGCATCCCTGGGTTCGGCCATGGTCGCTCCGGATGTTCGGCGGCGTGCTCCGCCGCCTCGGTTGAACGGCCCGGCTTCCCTGCAGTTCCGTGGAACGAATGCGGGACTGCCGCGTCAATCCCGACAGGCGATCGGAGGAAGACCAGAGATGTCCGCGACATTGACCGAGCAGATCACGGTGGATGCCGATTGGCTGGCCTGGCGCTATCGCGAAGCGGGCGTCGGGGACGCGCATATCGCCGCGCTGATCGCGCATTGGCGGATGATCGACTTTGCCCGACCGGCGGAACGGCCGGAAAGGCGCAGCGAAGCGAGGCGGACCAGGCGGGAGCCGCTGCCGCGCGCCGCCTGACAGCGGGCGCGCGACGCGGGGGTCAATGGCCTCTGTTCAAGCCGTGCGGCCTCTGCGGGTCGTGGCTATGGGTCGAGGTGTCGCTGATCCCGGCCGGTTCGCCCTCGATGCCGTAGAGCGAGATGTGCAGGCCCCAATACCCTGCTGCGAAGAGGAAGAGCGCCGCCGCCAGAGCGGGAGGCATGCCGGCGAAGCGGGCGATCCCGGGAAGACGGTTCGGTGCGCGCTCCGCGCTGCGGGTGACGAAACCCTTGCAGGGATCCGCGGCGACCAGGAACAGCGCCGCCATGATCAGGGCGTGGCCGACGAGGTCGATGCGGCCGAAGGGATAGACGGCCGTGAAGAAGATCACGAGCAGCGCGATGGCCGACAGGCGGCGCACCAGCGGCGACCAGAGCAGGCCGAAGCCGAGCGTGAATTCGGCGACACCCGCCATGGGGATGAAGACGTCGCGCGGCATGCCGAAGGTCAGGAACGGCCTCTCTTCGACCAGCGGGTAGAACCAGTCGGGATAGGCGAATTTCTCGAGGCTCGACCACATCAGCGCGACCGCCACCCCGATGCGCAGGATCTGGAAGCGGCGGGCGCGCCACTCCGGAGTCTCGACCGAAGCGAGAACGAGATAGCCCGCGACGCCGAGACCGAGCGCGAGATAGTCCAGCAGGTGGAAGATGTCGTAGTCGCGCAGCGCGATCACCCACAGGCCGATGATCCCGGCCGCGGCGAAGGGCATGGTGCGGCGCGAGAAGATGCAGGCGGCGATCAGGAGCTGGGCCCAGGAGATCAGCTCGGAATCGGTCTTCAGATCCGGCGTGAGATAGACGCCGCCGACGGCGAAGATGGCGACGAAGAAGGCGGCGGTGGCGGCGCGCATGAAATCGTCGTTGCGCAGCCAGAGCGGCCGGGAGACACGGTCGAGCCCGGCCAGCGCCGCCTTGCCGAGCGCGCCGCGTTCGACCGCGATGGTCGCCAGGAAGAAGACAGTGACCAGCGCGATCCCGGTCCAGAACCAGGCGTTGCCGAGGGTCGCTGCGACCGGCTGCGGCGCGGCGCCGACGATATAGGGCGCGAACCATTTGACATGCGCCTGCGCCGGCAGGCTGGCGAGGCAGCCGGCGAGGCCGGCCATCGCCGCGGCGATGCGCGGCACGGTGTTGCGGGGTGTGGGGCAGTCCTGGATCGTCATGGCGTCTGTCTCTGAAGTCGCGATACGGGGGTGATGCGACGCAGGGGATAGCCGAGCCGCCGATCGGCCGACATTCCGAGATGCCCCTAAGGGGTATTGCGCATGTCGCAGCGGCAGTCGCGGCCGGAGCCTTCAGCGCGCGATCTCGATCCAGGCGGGGGCGTGGTCGCTGGCGCCGGGCTCGCCGCGCACCTCCCGGTCGACCCCGGCGGCCAGGAGACGCTCGGCCAGCGAGGGGCTCAGCAGCAGGTGATCGAGCCGCAGGCCGGCATCGCGTTCCCAGCGCTGGCGCATGTAATGCCAGAAGGTGAAATGCGGCGTGTCCGGGTGGAGATGGCGCAGCGCATCGAGCCAGCCCTGGTCCAGAAGCCTTGCGAAGGCGGCACGCGCCTGCGGCTGGACCAGCGCATCCCTGTCCCAGGAGCGCGTCGGGTAGATGTCGAATGGGGTCGGCACGACATTATAGTCGCCGGCGAGGACGCAGGGCACCTCGGCCGCGATCAGCCCCGCCGCATGGCGCGCCAGCCGCTTCAGCCAGGCGAGCTTATAGGTGAATTTCGGGCCGGGCTGCGGGTTGCCGTTCGGCGCGTAGATCGAGCCGACCAGGATGCCCGAGACCGCCGCCTCGACATAGCGGGCCTGGTCGTCCTTGGCGTCCCCGGGCAGGCGCGTCCGGGTCAGCACGGGCTCGGCGCCGCGGGCCAGGATGGCGACGCCGTTCCAGCTCTTCTGGCCGACCCAGACCGCGCCATAGCCCGCCTGTTCCAGCGCCTGCCGGGGAAAATCCGCCTGCGTCGCCTTCAGCTCCTGCAGGCAGACGATGTCCGGGCGGGTCGCGTCCAGCCAGGCCAGAAGATTGGCCAGCCGCTTGTTGACATTGTTGATGTTGAAAGTCGCCAGCCGCAGCGGCGCACTCCCGGCCCGGCTCATCGGCGCCCCGCCCTCCGCGGCGCGGCGCGACAATTGTCCCGGTCTTCGTCTGAGCCATCGCTCTCCATGGCAGCGACAACGCCCTGCCGGCCGGGCCGTTCCGGCCGAAGGCTTCGTCAGCCGGCCCCGGCTGGCCTAGACTGTGCCGGTCGATTCGGAGCCCTGCTTGGAAACCTCGCTCTATCTGCCCGTGAAACGCTTCCTCGAGGGGCTGGGCTATGTCGTGAAGGGCGAGGTCGGCCATTGCGACCTGGTGGCGCTGCGGGATGGCGAGCCGGAATTCGTCGTCGTCGGCGAGCTGAAGCTGGCGTTCAATCTCGAGCTCCTGCTGCAGGGCGTCGACCGGATGGCCATGGCCGACGAGGTCTGGCTGGCGGCGCAGCTCTCGGCGAAGGGCAAGGGGCGCGAGAGCGATGCGCGCTATCGCAACCTGTGCCGGCGGCTCGGGCTCGGGCTGCTCGGGGTGTCGAGCACCGGCCATGTCGACGTGCTGGTCTCGCCGACGGCGCCGCAGCCGCGCAAGGATCCGCGCCGCCGTTCCCGGCTGGTGCTGGAACACAAGCGCCGGCAGGGCGACCCCGCAGCGGGCGGTGGCAGCCGCCGGCCGATCATGACCGCCTATCGACAGCGGGCGCTGGCCTGCGCCGCGGCGCTGGCGGCCGGGCCCCGGCGTCCGCGCGATCTCACGCCGTTCTGCACGGATGCGCCGGCGATCCTGCAGCGCAACGTCTATGGCTGGTTCACGCGGGCCGAGCGCGGAATCTACGCCCTGACCGAGCTCGGCCACGCCGCGCTGGCCACCTGGCCGCAGCCGCGCGACGGGACATGACCGGCCCGATCGGCGACAGGCAAAAAATAATTCCTGACCTATGTGGAACCCTGCCAGGGGGTCGGCGTTGATTAGCCCGGCATCGCATGAGGTTCGCGTGGGCAATCGCATCCTAATCCTGGAAGACGAATTGCTCGTTGCCCTCGATCTCGAATACCTGATGGAAGACCATATCGCCGGCGCCCAGCCGGTGCTCGCCGCCTCGGTGGCGCAGGCGCGGCAGGCTTTGGCGCAGGGGGTCGACGTCGCGATCCTCGATGTCGACGTGATGGACGGGAAGTCCTTTCCGCTGGCCTATGAGCTGCGCCGCCTCGGCATCCCCTTCGTCTTCGTCTCCGCGGCCTACATCGCCGACATCCCCGCCGATCTGCGCGAGGTGCCGTTCCTGCGCAAGCCGGTGCAGGTTCAGCAGCTGGTCGACTTCGTCGCCGCCGCCCTGGCGAATGGGCAGCCGGGAGTGACCGCTCCGCCCGCGCTCCCGTCGCCGCCCTGGTCCGAGGCCGAGCGGCTGGCGGCCTTGCGCAGCTACGACATTCTCGACACCGAGCGGGAGGGGTTCTTCGACGAGCTGACCGAGATCGCGGCGCTGATCTGCAAGGCGCCGATCGCGGTGGTCAACCTGATCGAGGATACGCGGCAGTTCTTCAAGGCCGAGATCGGCCTGGGCGTGCGCGAGACCCCGGTCGACGTCTCGATCTGCGCCCATGCGATCCTGCAGCGCGAGCTCTTCGTCGTCCCGGACACGACGCTGGATCCGCGCTTCGCCTCCAACCCGCTGGTCACCGGCGAGCCCCGTCTGCGCTTCTATGCCGGGGCGCTGCTCGAGACCCCGGAGGGGCTGCCGATCGGCACGGTCTGCGTCCTCGACTACCAGCCCCGGCCGGACGGGCTGAGCCGCGAGCAGGCGCTGACCCTGCTCGGCCTGGCGCGGGCGGTGATGGCGAAGCTGGAATCGCGCAAGATCGCGGCGAGCCTGCGCCGTCGCGAAGAGGAGCTGGCCCGGCTGCAGGAGATCGCCGGCATCGGCGGAACCGAGGTGGATCTGCGCACCGGCTTCACCAATGACCGGTCGCCGCAATATCTGAAGATCCACGGCCTGCCGCCCAGCGCCCGCCGGGAGACGCATGAGGATTGGGTGGCGCGGCTGCATCCCGAGGATCGCGAGCGCGTCGAGACCCTGTTCCGGGATGCGGTGAGATCCGGCGCGCGCTCCTATCTCGCGGAATACCGGATCATCCGGCCGAGCGACGGCCAGATCCGCTGGATCAGCGCCCGCGCCGAGATCGAGCATGACGGGCAGGGCGTTCCGATCAGGCTGGTCGCGGCGCATCAGGACATCACCGAGCGCAAGCGGGCCGAAGAGGCGGTCCATGAATCCGAGCGTCGCCTCCGGGCCGTGCTCGACACGATGCCGCAGATCGTCTGGACGACGCGGCCGGACGGGCATCACGATTATTTCAACCGGCGCTGGTTCGAGTTCACCGGCCGCACCAGCGAGCAGAGCGAGGGCGCGGGCTGGAACCCGGTGCTGCATCCGGAGGATCGGCAGAAGGCCTGGGACGCCTGGTCGAAGGCGCTGGCGACCGGCGACCCCTATGAGGTCGAATACCGGTTCCGCAGCCGCGACGGCGCCTATCGCTGGTTCATCGGCCGCGCCGTGGCGCTGCGAGACGCCGATGGCAAGGTCGAACGCTGGTTCGGCACCTGCACCGACGTGCATGAGCTGAAGCTGGCGGAGAAGCGGCTCAACAGCAACGAGGAGCGCCTGCGCCTGGCGCTCGAGGCCGGCAAGGTCGGCACCTGGGTCTGGCTGCTGCGCGAAGGCATCGCCCATGCCGACGAGCAGACGGCGGCGATGTATGGGATCGATGCCGAGATCGCCGGCAACGGCGCGCCTTTCGGCCTGTTGCTGCCCGCGGTGCATCCGGAGGACCGGCCCAAGCTGAAGGCGATGATGACGCAGGCGGCGGCCCATGGCGGGGAGCACGAGGTCGAGCACCGGGTGATGACAGGGCAGGGCGAGGTGCGCTGGATCGTCAGCCGCGGCCGCTGCGAGCTCGATGCGCAGGGCCGCCCCTCGCGCTTTCCCGGCGCCTCGGTCGACATCACCGATCTCAAGCGCGTCGAGGAAGCGCGCGAGCTGATCAGCCGGGAATTGTCGCACCGCATCCAGAACCTGTTCTCGCTGGTCAACGGGCTGATCTCGCTCTCGGCGCGGGCCCGGCCGGAAGCCGCCGATTTCGCCACGGATCTGAAGCTGCGCCTGGAGACGCTGGCGCGCGCGAATGATTATGTCCGCCCGCAGATGCAGGGGGCGCGGCAGCAGCAGACGCTGCACGGGCTCATCCGCCTGCTGCTGACCCCCTATGCCAGCGATTCCGGCGAACGCCTGGCGCTGAGCGGCGAGGATGTCGAGATCGGCAGCGGCAGCGCGACGGCCCTGGCGCTCGTCCTGCACGAGCAGGCCACCAATGCGGTGAAATACGGGGCGCTCTCCATCGAAGGCGGGCGGCTGGAACTGGCGACGCGGATCGACGGGGATTGGCTGGTCCTGGTCTGGCGGGAGCGGGACGGGCCGCCGGTGGCCGGGGCGCCGAGCCGGCAGGGTTTCGGCACGGTTCTGGCCGCGCGCAGCATGGCGGGCCAGCTCGGCGGCGCGATGACCCATGACTGGCGCAGCGGAGGCCTGCAGCTGACGCTGCGCGCGCCGGTGGAGCGGCTGCGGCACTGAGCGGCGGATGCGCGGCGGGCGCGCTCAGGCGGGGCGCTCGTCGCGCTCCAGATAATGCCTGAGATAGCTGTGCTCGAGCAGCGTCATGGCCGCCGCCGTGATCGGCGTCGCCAGAGCGAGCCCGAGCAGGCCGAACAGTGCGCCGAAGAGCAGCTGCACCGCGATCACCAGCGCCGGCGGCAGCGCCACTTTCTCCTGCTGGATGATCGGCGTGACCAGATAGCTCTCCAGCGCCTGCACGCCCAGATAGATCGCCAGCACGACGAGCAGGGTGTCGGTGCCGTCCGGCAGGGCCAGCAGGAGCGCGGGCAGCAGCGCCAGGACGGGGCCGATATTGGGGATGAAGGCGAGCAGCCCGGCCAGCAGGCCCAGCGCGAAGGCGAGCGGCACGCCGGCGAACCAGAGGGCGAGCGCGGTCAGGACGCCGACCACCGACATCGAGATCAGCTGCGCAGACAGCCAATTGCCGAGCGCGCCGCCGGCCTCCCGCAACGCCTGGTCGGCCTGCGCCCGCAGAGGCGGTGCGAGCAGGCGGATCACCCCGCGCCGGTAGACCGCCGGATCCAGCGCGCCATAGAGCCCGATGAACAGGATGACGACGACATTGCCCAGCGCGCCGAAGGTCGAGGAGACCGCGGTCATCGCGGCCGCGCCGCCGCCGCTGCTGGCGAGCTGCTCCGGGGATAGACGGTGCAGCATCTGCGCGCCCCAATAGGATTCCCCCACCTCCTCGCGGAATTTGCGGAAGGCCTCGGGCAGCCGGCGGCCGAGTTCGTCGACCTGTTCGCCGATGGCCGGGGCGATGGCGATGCCGAAGGCGACGAAGCCTATCAGGATGCAGAGCAGGAAGAGCCCGACGCCGGCCCCGTCCGAGAGGCTCAGCCGCTTGCCGATCCAATGCCCGCCGCTTCGCAGGAAGACCGCCAGGAGAATGCCCGCGAAGACGATCAGCACGGCCTCCGGAGCCAGCAGCAGCAGCAAGGCCAGCGCCGTCAGCAGCACCAGCCGGGATGTCGCGCGTGCCGTCATCTGTCTCCCTCGGCCCGCCGAGCGGGGCGTTCGGGAGCGTCAACGCCGGGCGCGCGATTTCGTTGCCGAAGGGGGCCGCCGGCTCAGACGGGGACCGTGTCGTCGATGGTGGGGGAGGGGCAGGCGAGGCGGCTCAGGGCGGCGCGGTCGCTGATCGTCACCGCCGGCCCCGCCACAGTGACGCCATAGGGGATCAGCGCCGCGATGGAGCGCGACAGCACCTCCGGCGCCATGCCGAGGCGCGAGGCCAGGATCTTCTTGTCGAAGGGCAGCGCGAAACGGCCCGTCGCGCCGGTCTCGTTGTCATGCGCCAGCAGCCAGTTGGCCAGCCGCTCCAGGCTGGAGCGCAGCTTCTGGTTCTTCAGCTCCCGCACCACCCCGCGATAGGCACCGGCCAGCTCCAGCGCCAGCGCGCGCGCGAAGGCGGCGTCCTCCGCGAAACAGCGGCGGACCGCCTCGGCCGGGATCAGCAGCACGCGGGAGGGCAGCAGCGCCCGCGCCGATTTCAGGTAGATCCTGTCCAGGATCACGGCCGCGACGATGAAACTGTGTCCCGGTCCGATCACCGAGATCGTCGTCTCGCGATCGCGATAGGCGGAATACATCTCGATCTGCCCATCGACGATGACATGCAGGAAATCCGCGGGATCGCCTTCGCGCGCCAGCTCCACATGGGCGGGGAAGCGCTGCAGGAAGGAGGCGCGCAGCATCGCCTCGACATGGGCGGGGTCCACCCCTGAGAACAGCGGCAGGCCCCGCATCTCGGCGATGTCTTCCTTGCGCATGATCCCGTCCCCTTCCCGTTCAGGCTAGGGGATCGATGCAAGCCGCGACTTGATATGCATCAAGCACGGGATTGCCACGAAGCTTGCAACCTCTTGCCGATCGGAGGCCGGCGGATTGACCGATCCGGAGCGCCGCCTTGAAAGCTTCGGGCGCCCGGAAGCCGTTGATTTGTATCAAAGATAAACAGCCTCCCGCGGCCAAAGCCTCCCCTGTCTTCGCGATTTGGGTACGGGGGAATCGGTCATGGACGGCGCAGCGGTCTCACCTGCGGAACAACGCCAGGCGCTCTGGCTGTCGACGTTCGCCTTCACGGTCTGCTTTGCGGTCTGGACGATTTTCGCGATCATCGGGATCCAGATCAAGAAGGACCTCGGCCTCTCCGACACGCAGTTCGGCCTGCTGGTCGGAACGCCGATCCTGACGGGGTCGCTGATCCGCCTGTTGCTGGGGATCTGGGCCGATCAATATGGCGGCCGGGTGGTCTATACGCTGACCATGCTGTCGGCGGCGGCGATGACCGGGCTGCTGACCTTCGCCTATGACTATACGACCTTCCTGATCGCGGCGCTCGGCGTCGGCATCGCCGGCGGCTCCTTTTCGGTCGGCGTCGCCTATGTCGCGAAATGGTATCCGAAGGAGCGGCAGGGCACGGCGCTCGGCATCTTCGGCGCGGGCAATGTCGGCGCCGCCGTGACCAAATTCGCCGCGCCCGTGATCATGGTCGCCTATGGCTGGAAGAGCGTCGCGCTGATCTGGGCCATCGCGCTCGCCGTCACCGCCATCGTCTTCTTCCTCTTCACCAAGGACGATCCCGATCTCGCGGCAAGGCGCGCCGCGGGCACCAGGCCCGAGCCGCTCTCCGCCATGCTGGAGCCGCTGAAGAACATCCAGGTCTGGCGCTTCTCGCTCTATTACTTCTTCGTCTTCGGCGGCTTCGTCGCGCTGGCGCTGTGGCTGCCGCGCTACCTCATCGGCGTCTACGGCCTCGACATCGCCACGGCCGGCATGGTCGGCGCGATGTATTCGATCCCGGCCTCGATCTTCCGGGCCTATGGCGGCCATCTCTCCGACAAATACGGCGCGCGCCGGGTGATGTACTGGACCTTCCTGGTCGCGGTCGGCTGCACCTTCCTGCTCGCTTACCCGCCGACGCAATACGTCGTCGAAGGGATCGGAGGCCCCATCGCCTTCTCCACCCGCATGAGCCTGCCGGGCTTCATCGCGGTGGCCTTCGTGCTCGGCTTCTTCATGAGCCTCGGCAAGGCCGCGGTCTACAAGCACATTCCGGTCTATTATCCCGGCCGCGTCGGCGCCGTCGGCGGCGTCGTCGGGCTGGTGGGCGGGCTCGGCGGCTTCGTGCTGCCGATCGCCTTCGGCGCGCTGAACGATCTGACGGGGGTCTGGCAGAGCTGCTTCTGGCTGCTCTTCCTCATCGCCTCGGTCTCGCTGCTCTGGATGCATGTCGCCGTCCGGCAGATGGAGCGCGAGGCGTCGGAGGCCGGCGTGCCGGTCAAGGCGCTGCCGGAACTGCCCGAGATGCAGCCGGTCCATGGCGAAGCTCAGGCGGGCGCGCTGGCGGCCAAGGGCGCGATCGCCGATTGGCGGCCGGAGGACCGGCGCTTCTGGGAGGAGCGGGGGCGGGCGATCGCACGGCGCAATCTCTGGATCTCCGTGCCCTGCCTGCTCCTCTCCTTCGCGGTGTGGATGGTGTGGTCGGTCGTGGTGGCCAAGCTGCCGAGCGTCGGCTTCGCCTTCACCACGGAGCAGCTGTTCTGGCTGGCGGCTCTACCCGGCCTGTCGGGCGCGACGCTGCGGATCTTCTACAGCTTCATGCCGGCGATCTTCGGCGGGCGGCTGTGGACCACGCTGGCGACCTGGTCGCTGCTGATCCCGGCGCTCGGCATGGGCTTCGCCGTGCAGAACCCGGAGACGCCCTACTGGATCTTCCTGGGGCTGGCGCTGCTCTGCGGCTTCGGCGGCGGCAATTTCGCCTCCTCCATGGCCAATATCTCGTTCTTCTTCCCCAAGGCGGAAAAGGGCAACGCGCTGGCGATCAATGCCGGGCTCGGCAATCTTGGGGTCAGCGTCGTGCAGTTCGTGGTGCCGCTCGCGATCACGGCCGGGATCTTCGGCGGGCTGGGCGGGGCACCGCAGAGCGCGACGGTCGCCGGCGTCACCGCGACGCTGTGGCTGCAGAATGCCGGCTTCGTCTTCGTGCCCTTCATCGTCGTCTCGGCCTTCGCCGCCTGGTTCGGGATGAACGACATCGCCACGATGAAGGCCTCCTTCGCCGATCAGGCGGTGATCTTCCGGCGGACGCACAACTGGATCATGTGCTGGCTCTACACCGGCACCTTCGGCTCCTTCATCGGCTTCTCCGCCGCCTTTCCGCTGCTCGCCAAGGTGCTCTTTCCCGAGGTGAACGTGCTGCAATACGCCTTTCTCGGGCCGCTGGTCGGGGCGCTGTCGCGCGCCGCGGCGGGCAAGGCCTGCGACCGGATCGGCGGCGGGCGCATCACCTTCTGGGTGTTCATCGCGATGAGCCTCGGCGTCACCGGCGTGCTCTATGCCATCGGCATGAAGGGCGATCCCAGCGCCTTCCCGGTGTTTTTCGCCAGCTTCCTGTTCCTCTTCGCCGCGACCGGCATCGGCAACGCCTCCACCTTCCAGATGATCCCCGCGATCATGCGGCTGGAACTCGTCCGGCTGGAGCCCGGGCTGAGCCCGGCCGAGCGGGTCAAGCAGTCGGACAAGGAGGCGGCCGCGATCATCGGCTTCACCTCCGCCATCGCGGCCTATGGCGCCTTCTTCATCCCCAAGAGCTTCGGCACCTCGATCGCCCTGACGGGCGGCGCCTCCGCCGCGCTCTACGGCTTCCTGGGCTTCTACCTCAGCTGCATCGCCCTGACCTGGTGGGTCTACACCCGCCGCGGCGGCCTGCTGCACGACACCGAGCACGGCCTCGCGGCGGCGCAGGCCAGGCCGCTGCCCGCTCCGGCCGAATGATCTCCACCCTCCGCTTCCGACTTCCCTCGAGGGGACCGCAATGAGCCATTTTCTCGACCGTCTGACCTTCTTCAACAAGGTCTCCGAGCCCTTCTCCAACGGTCATGGCGTCATGACCAGCGAGGACAGGCGCTGGGAGGACGGCTACCGCAAGCGCTGGCAGCACGACAAGATCGTCCGCTCGACCCATGGCGCCAATTGCACCGGCTCCTGCTCGTGGAAGATCTACGTCAAGGGCGGCATCGTCACCTGGGAAACCCAGCAGACGGACTATCCCCGCACCCGGCCGGATCTGCCGAACCACGAGCCGCGCGGCTGTTCGCGCGGCGCCTCCTACAGCTGGTACCTCTATTCCGGCAACCGCGTAAAATACCCGCTGATCCGGGCGAGGCTGCTCAGGCTGTGGCGCGAGGCACGCAGGACGATGTCGCCGGTCGCGGCCTGGGCCAGCATCGTGGAGGATCCGGCCAAGCGCGCGAGCTACACCAGGAAGCGCGGGCATGGCGGCTTCGTGCGGGCGGGCTGGGACGAGGTCAGCGAGATCATCGCCACCGCCAACGCCTATACCGCGAAGACCTATGGCCCCGACCGCGTCTTCGGTTTCTCGCCGATCCCGGCGATGTCGATGGTCTCCTATGCCGCGGGCTCGCGCTATCTCTCGCTGATGGGCGGCGTCTGCATGTCGTTCTACGACTGGTATTGCGACCTGCCGCCAGCCTCGCCGCAGACCTGGGGCGAGCAGACGGACGTGCCGGAATCGGCCGATTGGTACAATGCCGGCTTCATCATCCTGTGGGGCTCGAACGTGCCCCAGACCCGGACGCCCGACGCGCATTTCTACACCGAGGCCCGCTACAAGGGCATGAAGAGCGCGGTGATCTGCCCGGATTATTCGGAAGCCTCGAAATTCGGCGACATCTGGCTGAGCGTGAAGCAGGGCACGGATTCCGCGCTGGCGATGGCGATGGGCCACGTCATCCTGAAAGAATACCATGTCGACCGGCAGGTGCCGTATTTCCGCGACTATATCCGCCAGTACAGCGACATGCCGATGCTGGTCCGGCTCGTCGCGCAGGGCGACACGCTGGTGCCCGAGCGCTTCCTGCGCGCCTCGGATTTCGACGCCTCGCTGGGCGAGACCAATAATCCGGAGTGGAAGACCGTCGCCTATGACGAGGCATCGGGCGCGATCGTCGCGCCGGGCGGGACGATCGGCTTCCGCTGGGGCGAGAGCGGCAAATGGAACCTCGAGGAAAAGGATGCCTCGGGCGCGCCGACGAGGCTGAGGCTGTCGCTGACCGAGATCGCCGAGGAGCGGGCGGAGGTCGCCTTCCCCTATTTCGGCAATATCGCCCATGAGCATTTCGCCTCGACGGGCCATGGCAGCGTCCTCAAGCGCCGCCTGCCGGTGAAGCGGCTCGCGCTGCCGGCGGGCGAGACGCTGGTCGCCACGGTGCATGATCTGCTGCTCGCCAATTACGGCGTCGATTGCGGCCATGGCGGCGAGAACGTCGCCGGCTCGCTGGACGACGATACGCCCTACACCCCGGCCTGGGCCGAGGCGATCACCGGCGTCTCGCGCGACAAGATCATCCAGGTGGCGCGGGAATTCGCGACCAATGCCGAGAAGACCCGGGGCCGGTCGATGATCATCATCGGCGCGGCGATGAACCATTGGTACCACGCCGACATGAACTATCGCGGCGTCATCAACATGCTGGTGATGTGCGGTTGCGTCGGCCAGTCGGGCGGTGGCTGGGCGCATTATGTCGGGCAGGAAAAGCTCAGGCCGCAGGCCGGCTGGGCGCCGCTCGCCTTCGCGCTCGACTGGGGCCGGCCGCCCCGCCAGCAGAATTCGACCTCGGCCTTCTACGCCCATACCGACCAGTGGCGCTACGAGACGGTGCGCGTCGCCGATCTGGTCTCGCCGACCGCTCCCGCCGGTCCGTGGGACGGGGCGCTGATCGACTACAACATCAGGGCCGAGCGCATGGGCTGGCTGCCCTCGGCGCCGCAGCTCCAGACCAATCCGCTGCAGGTCGCGAAGGACGCCGCCGCCGCCGGGATGGAGGCCAAGGACTATGTCGCCAAGGCGCTGAAGGAGGGCTCGCTGAAGCTCTCCTGCGAGGATCCAGACAACCCCGCGAATTGGCCGCGCAACCTGTTCGTCTGGCGCTCGAACCTGTTGGGCTCCTCCGGCAAGGGCCATGAATACTTCCTCAAGCATCTGCTCGGCACCAGCCATGGCGTGCTGGGCAAGGATCTCGGCCCGGAGGGCCGGGCCCGCGCGACGGAGGCCGTCTGGCACGAGACAGCGCCGGAGGGGAAACTCGACCTGCTGGTGACGCTGGATTTCCGGATGTCGACCACCTGCGTCTATTCCGACATCGTGTTGCCGACGGCCACCTGGTACGAGAAGAACGACCTCAACACCTCCGACATGCACCCCTTCATCCATCCGCTGACCGGCGCGGTGGATCCCGCCTGGGAGGCGCGTTCGGACTGGGAGATCTACAAGGGGCTGGCCAAGGCCTTCTCGAAGGTCGCGCCCGAGGTGCTCGGCGTCGAGCACGACGTCGTGCTCAACCCGATCAAGCACGACAGCGCCAACGAGATCGCCCAGCCCTTCGAGCCGAAGGATTGGAAGACGGGCGAATGCGAGCCGATCCCGGGCAAGACCATGCCGGTGGTCGCCGTGGTCGAGCGCGACTACCCCAATCTCTACGCCCGCTTCACCGCGCTCGGCCCGCTGATGGACACGATCGGCAACGGCATCAAGGGCATGGCCTGGAAGACCGGGCACGAGGTCGAGCATCTCAAGGCGCTGAACGGCGTGCATCTGGAGGGGGCCAATAAGGGCCTCGCCAGGATCGTCACCGACATCGACGCCGCCGAGATGATCCTGATGCTGGCACCGGAAACCAATGGCGAGGTCGCGGTCAAGGCCTGGGCTGCGCTGGGCAAGGCGACAGGGCGCGAGCACACCCATCTGGCGCTGCCCAAGGAGGACGAGAAGATCCGCTTCCGCGATGTCGTGGCGCAGCCGCGCAAAATCATCTCGGCGCCGACCTGGTCGGGGCTGGAGAGCGAGAAGGTCTGCTACAACGCCGGCTACACCAACGTCCACGAGCTGATCCCGTGGCGGACGCTGACCGGGCGCCAGCAGCTCTACCAGGACCATCTCTGGATGCGGGCCTTCGGCGCGGGGCTGTGCGTCTACCGGCCGCCGCTCGATCTGCGCACCATCGCGCCGGTGATCGACCTGAAGCCGAACGGCGAGACGCAGATCGTCCTCAACTTCATCACTCCGCACCAGAAATGGGGCATCCACTCCACCTATACCGACAATTTGATGATGCTGACGCTGTCACGCGGCGGGCCGATCGTCTGGCTGAGCGAGACCGACGCCAGGCGGGCCGGCATCGTCGACAATGATTGGGTCGAGGCTTTCAACAGCAATGGCGCTCTGGTCGCCCGCGCCGTGGTCTCGCAGCGCATGAAGGACGGCACGCTCTTCATGTACCACGCGCAGGAGAAGATCGTGAACATGCCGGGCTCGGAGATGACCGGCCAGCGCGGCGGGATCCATAATTCGGTGACCCGCATCGTCATCAACCCGACCCACATGATCGGCGGCTACGCGCAGCTCGCCTATGACTTCAACTATTACGGCACGATCGGCACCAACCGCGACGAGTTCGTGGTCATCCGCAAGCTGAAGACCGTGGATTGGCTCGAACGCCCCCATGCCGACGCTGCGCCCGCCATCGTCCCCGCCCAAGCCGCAGAGTGAAAAGGATCCCCTCGATGAAAATCCGCGCTCAGATCGGCATGGTGCTGAATCTCGACAAATGCATCGGCTGCCACACCTGCTCGGTGACCTGCAAGAACGTGTGGACCAACCGCGAAGGCATGGAATACGCCTGGTTCAACAATGTCGAGACGAAGCCCGGCATCGGCTATCCCAAGGATTGGGAAAACCAGGACAAGTGGAAAGGCGGCTGGCGCCGCAAGAAAAACGGCAAGATCGAGCCGAAGATCGGCGGGAAATGGCGGATCCTGGCGAATATCTTCGCCAATCCCGACCTTCCGGAGATCGACGACTATTACGAGCCCTTCACCTTCGATTACGAGCATCTCCAGAAGGCGCCCGAGCTGGAGGCCTTCCCGACCGCGCGCCCGCGCTCGCTGATCACCGGCGAGCGGATGGAAAAGATCGAATGGGGGCCGAACTGGGAGGAGATCCTCGGCGGGGAATTCGCCAAGCGCTCCAAGGACGTCAATTTCGAGGGCGTCCAGAAGGAGATGTACGGCCAGTTCGAAAACACCTTCATGATGTATCTGCCGCGGCTGTGCGAGCATTGCCTGAACCCGACCTGCGCCGCCGCCTGCCCCTCGGGCGCGATCTACAAGCGCGAGGAGGACGGCATCGTCCTGATCGACCAGGACAAATGTCGCGGCTGGCGGATGTGCGTCTCCGGCTGCCCCTACAAGAAGATCTACTTCAACTGGTCCTCGGGCAAATCCGAGAAATGCATCTTCTGCTATCCGCGCATCGAGGCCGGCCAGCCGACCGTCTGCTCGGAAACCTGCGTCGGCCGCATCCGCTATCTCGGCGTGATGCTCTATGACGCCGACCGCATCGAGGAGGCGGCCTCGACAGCCTCGGAGCAGGACCTCTACGAGGCGCAGCTCAAGGTCTTCCTCGATCCCAACGACCCGGCCGTGATCGCCCAGGCGCGGGCCGACGGCATCTCGGAATCCTGGCTCGAGGCGGCACGCCAGTCGCCGATCTGGAAGATGGCCATGGAGTGGAAGGTCGCCTTCCCGCTCCACCCGGAATACCGCACCCTGCCGATGGTCTGGTACGTGCCGCCGCTCTCGCCGATCACGGCCGCGGCCGAGGCCGGCAAGATGAGCACCGACGGCGGCATGCCGGATGTGAAGTCGCTGCGCATCCCGCTGAAATACCTCGCCAATCTGTTGACGGCCGGGGATGAGGCGCCGGTCGCGGCCGGCCTCGAGCGGATGCTGGCGATGCGCGCCTATATGCGCGCCAAGACCGTGGACGGCGTGCTGGACGAGGCCGTCGCGCGGCGCGTCGGCCTGACCGGGGTGCAGATCGAGCAGATGTACCACGTCATGGCGATCGCCAATTACGAGGACCGCTTCGTGATCCCGACCAGCCATCGCGAGGTGACGCAGGACGCCTATGAGCTGCGTGGCCAATGCGGCTTCTCCTTCGGCGATGGCTGCCTGCCGAGCGACGACAAGGTCAATCTCTTCGGCGGCATCAAGCTGAAGAACGACAAGCCGAAGATGGGAGCGCTCTGAGATGAAGACGCTGAAGGTTCTGTCCGCGCTGCTGTCCTATCCGACGGAGGAGCTCGTGGCCGCCGGCGAGGCGATGCGCGCGGTGCTGGCGCGCGAGGCGGTGCTGCCCGCCGCCGAGCTGAGGGCGCTGTCGCAGCTGATCGCCGAGCTCGCCGCGGGCGACCTCATGGAGCTGCAGGAGCGCTACATCCTGCTGTTCGACCGGACGCGGGCCTTGTCCCTGCATCTGTTCGAGCACGTCCATGGCGAGAGCCGCGATCGCGGCCAGGCGATGGTCGACCTGATCAAGCTCTATGAGGATGGCGGCTACAGCCCGACGGTGACGGAGCTGCCGGATTTCCTGCCGCTATTCCTGGAATATGCCGGCACGCGCGGTCCCGCCGATGCGATCGAGCTCCTCGGCCAGCCGGCCCATGTCTTCGCGGCGCTGCGCGAGCGGCTGCGCAAGCGCAGCTCGCCCTATGAGGCGGTGTTCGGCGCCCTGCTCACCCTCGGCAAGGCGACGCCCGACATGGCGATGATCGACCGCCTGCTGGCGGAGCCCGATCCGGAGCCGGACGATCTCGAGGCGCTGGACGCCGCCTGGGCCGAGGAGGAGGTGCTGTTCGGCCCCGGCGCGGCCGCCGAGGACTGCGGGAAAGACACGCTCGCCGCCAGGCTCCGCCAGGCGCGGCGGCCGGCGCCGGGCCTGGAACCCGTGCCGGGCGCGGCGCCCCGGATGACCATCACCCATTCCGGCCTTTCGACCCGCACGGGAGCCTGAAGACCATGCGCGACACGATCTTCCACATCCTCTTCGTCTGGTACCCCTATGTCTGCCTCACGGCCTTCTTGCTGGGCAGCCTGATCCGTTATGATCGCGAGCAATACAGCTGGAAAGCCGGCTCCAGCCAGATGCTGCGCAAGCGCCAGCTGTTCTGGGGCTCCAACCTCTTCCATCTCGGCATCCTGTTCCTGCTGGTCGGGCACGGCGTCGGCCTGCTGACGCCGAGCTCGGTCTATACGCTGCTGCTCACCGTGCCGCAGAAGCAGATGGTCGCGATCGTCGCCGGCGGCATCGCCGGCCTCGTCTGCTTCGTCGGGCTCAGCCTGCTGCTGCACCGGCGCCTGTTCGACGCCCGCATCCGCCAAACCTCGACCGTGATGGATCTGGCCGTGCTCTCGATCCTGTGGGTTCAGCTGAGCATCGGGCTGATCACGCTGCCCTATTCCTTCGGCCATTCGGACGGCGCCGCGATGCTGGTGCTCTCGCATTGGGCGCAAGGCATCCTGACGCTGCAGCCGGTCGACGCCAAGACGCTGCAGGGGCTGGACTGGCCCTATCTGATCCATCTCGTGCTGGGGATGACGATCTTCCTGATCTTCCCGTTCTCGCGGCTGGTCCATATCTGGTCGGCGCCGGTCTGGTATCTCGGCCGCCGGGGCTATCAGGTGGTGCGCACCCGGCGCACGCTGACGGCGGCGCCCGCCGCCCGTTCGCAGCAGCCGGCGGAGTAGGCGCATGAGCAGCCCGGCCCCCTCCGCCTGCGCGGTCAAACCCGCCGTCACCGCCAGGCCCAAGACCGTCAGCGTCGGCGGCGTCGTCATCCCCCGCGCGGCGATCGCGCGGGAAACCCAGCACCATCCCGCTTCCAAACCCATCGAGGCCTGGCAGGCCGCGGCGAGGGCGCTCGCGATCCGCGAGCTGCTGCTGCAGGAAGCGCGGCGCCTGGCGCTCGTTCCCGAACCGGCCACGGATGACGAGGGCCGCCGCGAAACGGAGGAGGAGGCCCTGATCCGCCAGCTGGTGGCGCAGGAGGTGCGCACGCCCAGCGCCGACGAGGCCAGCTGCCGGCGCTATTTCGATGCCAACCGGACGCGCTTCCAATCCCCGGGGATCATCGAGGCGCGGCACATCCTGCTCGCCGCCGCTCCGGGAGACGCCTCGGCACGGCGCGAGGCCGCCGCTCGCGCCGCTCTGCTGATCCTGCAGATCCGGGAGGAGCCGCATCGTTTCGCGGAGCTCGCGGCCGCCGCCTCCTCCTGCCCCTCGGGCCGGACCGGCGGGCATCTCGGCCAGATCGGACCCGGCCAGACCGTGCCGGAATTCGAGGCGGCGCTGGAGCGCCTGCCGCTGGGCCGCGTCGGCGAGGAGCCGGTCGAGACCCGCTACGGCTTCCACATCGTCTGGATCGAGCGCCGCATCGCCGGGCAGCCTCTGCCTTTCGAGGCGGTGCGGGCCCGCATCGCCGCCTGGCTCGACGAGAGGGTCCGCCGCATGGCGATCCAGCAATATATCGCGATCCTGGCCGGCCGGGCCGAGATCATCGGCGTCGCCATCGCCGCCAGCGCCTCTCCGCTCGTTCAATAGGAGGTTTCCATGCAGCTCGGTGCCCTGCTGAACCAGCTGTCGGATGAGGGCGACGCCGCCGCGGCGCTGGAGGCGCTCGGCGACGTCATCCTGCTGGCCGAGATCCAGGCGATGGGCGAGCGGCATGAGGAGACGCCCGGCGAATATGTCGCCAATGCCTCGCGCCGCTTCGCCGCGCGCGCCGATGACGAGGACTGGCTGGCGCTGATGACCGCGATCGAGCGGGCGGACGACCCGGCCAGGGTCGTGCTCGGCCGGATGCTGCGCTGGGCGCTGGCGCAGGACGCGGCCCCGGTGCCGGTCGCCGGATCCTGCGGCTGCGGGCCGGGGGGCTGCGATGACCATCGCTGAGCCCCGGCCGAACGGCTGCGGAGGGGCCGGCTGATGGCGCGCACCCTCGACCATCTCTTCGACCGCAACGTCGCCTGGGCGCAGTCGAAAACCCGGAGCGACCCGCATTTCTTCAGGCGGATGGCCGAGCAGCAGAGCCCGCGCTATCTCTGGATCGGCTGCGCGGACAGCCGCGTCACCGCCAATGACGTGCTCGGCCTCGACCCTGGCGAGGTCTTCGTCCATCGCAATATCGCCAATGTCGTCCATACCAGCGACATGAACATCCTCTCGGTGATCGAATATGCGATCGACTACCTCGAGGTCGAACACGTCATCATCTGCGGACACTATGGCTGCGGCGGTGTGCAGCGGGCGCTGGTGACCGAACGCGGTGCGCTGCTGGACCATTGGCTCCAGCCGATCTCGATGCTGCACCGCAAGCACCGCCAGATTTTCGCCGCCCTCCCGGACGAGGCGCGCCGCCTCGACCGGATGTGCGAGATCAATGTCGAGATGCAGGTCCGCCGCATCGCCCAGACGCCGATCGTCGAGAATGCCTGGGCCCGCGGCCAGGCGCTGCATCTGCATGGCTGGATCTATGCGATCGAGGACGGGCTGCTGCGCGATCTCGGCCCGCATCTGTCCTCCGTCGCGGAACGGGACGCGCTGCCCTCGATCGATCACCGCGTCGTCCATCCCGTGGAGGCGATGAGCGCTTTGCGGCGCCAGGCGCTCGACGCCTTCGCGACCCTGCCGGCCGGCGAGCTGCACGGCAATACGTGCTGCCGCCCCGGCGCCGTGGCTGTTCCGGCATTGGAGCCCTGACGATGCGAGACGATATCCCCATCACAGCCCTCGTCTATACCGACAGCGAGGCCGCCGATCAGGCGTTGCGGGCCGTCGCCCTGACATTGCTGGAGCGCGGCTGCCGGCTCGCCGGGCTGGTGCAGCACAACACGCCCCGCCCGGGCCGGTCTCGCTGCGACATGATGCTGGAGGAGCTGTCGAGCGGCGCCCGGCTCGGCATCTCGCAGGATCGCGGCCCGCTGGCGCGGGGCTGCGCGCTCGATGTGGGGCAGCTGCTGCAGGCGATGCAGATCGTGCGCGCCGGCCTCGGGCAGCGGCCCGACCTCGTCATCCTCAACAAATTCGGCAAGACCGAAGCGGAGGGCGCAGGCTTCCGCCCGCTGATCGGCGAGGCGCTGGAGGCGGGCCTGCCTTTGCTCATCGCCGTGCCCTGGCGCAATATCGAGAGCTGGCGCCTGTTCGCCGGGCCGCTGGCGCGGGAGCTGGAGCTCGAGGCACTGCCCCGCGATGGCGAGGGCCTGTGCGAGAGACTGGGCCTGCACCGGGTCTCCGCCGGGCAGGCGGATTTTCGGAGCGGGGCCGGCAGCCTGCCGGCGGCCTAGCGGCGCTCACGGACACGCGAGGGGTCGTTTTTCACGCGCGAATGCTGACGCCGATCAATGCGCGGCGGCTTGCACCACCTAGTCTGACCCTTCGAGGCGTCGCAGATCCGGCATCCTCGCCCAGCGGGGAGCGCCGGGACAAAGGCGGGCATGACACCGTCTGCCCGGGTGTCGCGTGGGTGAGGTCGTGCGTGATGGACGAGCGTGCAGAGCTACTCGCCTTTCTCGGATCCTCGGACGGCTTCGGCGGCGGCGGCGTCGCCATCGAGACCGCGGTCACGCATATCTCCACCGTGCTGCTGATCGGCGCCCGCGCGATCAAGCTGAAACATCGGCTGCGCCTGCCCTATCTCGATTTCACCACGCCCGAGCAGCGGCTGCAGGCCTGCCTCGACGAGCTGCGCCTGAACCGGCGCACGGCGCCGTCGCTCTACCGGGCGGTGCACCGGATCACGCGGGAGGAGAATGGCCGGCTGGCGCTGAATGGCGGCGGGCCGCTGGTCGATGCGGTGGTCGAGATGGTCCGCTTCGACGAGCGGACCCTGTTCGACCGGCTGGCGCGCGAGGGTGAGCTGACGCTCGGCGATGTCGAGTTGCTGGCGCGGGCGATCGCGCGGCTGCATGGCGAGGCCGAGCCGGTGCGGAGCGAGGGCGCGCGGCGCATGGCGCGGGTGCTGGCGATCAATGAAAGCGCCTTGCAGCAGGCCTCCGTCTTCACCCAAGCCGAGATCGGGCCGGTGATCCAGGCCTGCCGGCAGGCCTTCGAGACCGTCCGCGGGCGTCTCGACCTGCGGGCGCGCGGCGGCTTCGTCCGGCGCTGCCATGGCGATCTGCACCTGCGCAACATCTGCAAGGTCGATGGCGTGCCGACCCTGTTCGACTGCCTGGAATTTAGCGACGATCTCGCGACGACGGATGTGCTCTACGATCTCGCCTTCGTGCTGATGGATCTCTGGCGGCGCAAGCTGCCGGTCCACGCCAATACGCTGTTCAACCGCTATGTCGACGAGACGGGAGACGAGGCGGGGGCGGCCCTGCTGCCGTTCTTCATGGCGGTCCGGGCCATGGTCCGCGCCCATGTCACCGCGGCCCAGATCGGCACCTCGGAACTCTCCTGCGCCTGGATCCGGGCCGAGGCGCGCGGCTATCTCGAGCTGGCGCGCGACCTGCTCGCGCCGAAGGTCGCCAGCCTCGTCGCCATCGGCGGCTATTCCGGTTCGGGCAAATCCACCGTCGCGACGCGGATCGCGCCGGCGATCGGGCCGGCGCCGGGCGCGCGGATCCTCGCCAGCGACCGGATCCGCAAGCATCTCTTCGGTGTGCAGGCGGATACGCGGCTGGCCGGAGACGCTTATGCGCCGGCCGTGTCGAAGACGGTCTACGACACCGCGCTCGCCTGCGCCGATGTGGTGCTCGGGGCCGGGCACTCCGTCCTGTGCGAGGCGGTGTTCGACCGCGCCGCGGCGCGCGCCGCGGTGGAGGCGCTGGCCCGGCGGCGCGGCGTGGCGTTCCGGCCGCTCTGGCTGGAGGCACCGGCGGGGCTGCTGATGCGCCGCGTCGCCGCCCGCCGCAACGACCCCTCCGACGCGACGCCCGAGGTGGTGATGGCGCAGCTCGCCAGGCCGAACCCGCCGCATGACTGGCCGCGGCTCTGTACCACGGGCGATCTCGACACGGTCTGTGCGGCGGCCCAGATCGCGACGGGGCTGGAGATCGGCATCAGCCTGGCGCCGCCCTGCGCGCCGATGCGCATTCCGTCGCGGGATCTGGCGCCGCTGACCTGCGCCAGCGCGCTGGCCGGCGCCCATTCCCCGCATCGCCCCGACACGGCCTCGAAGACCGTCGGCCTCGACGGGCTGGTGCGGGCACCCGCCGGTCCGACCATCCTGCCGCTGCCGGACGAGCCCGGCCGCCGCCTCAGACTGCCGCACTGACGCTGCGGGCGCGCTGAGCCCCCGGGACTCAGCGGCTGCGCAGGACCTGGTCGGCCCAATGGGTCAGCATCGGCCCGTCCGCCCCCGCGACGGGATCGGTCGGCGGGAAATTGAGGATCGCGATCTGGTTCAGCATCGCGGGCGTCGCTTCCTTGCGCATGATATCCAGGGTCTGGCCCGGCGGGTAGGCGCCGACCACCAGCAGATCCTCGGAATGCGCGACGCAGCGATGCCCGGTCCCGGCCGGCAGCAGCAGGACGTCGCCCGCCTTCACCTGCAGGCGCCGGCCATCCGCACCGCCCAGCACCAGATCGGCGCTGCCGGCCGCGATGCCGAGCACCTCATGCGCCTGGCTGTGATAATGATCGTAATCATAGATGCCGTTTCGCCATTGCGGCGGCCAGCCATTCTCCGCGAAGCGCGCCTCCATCTCCCCCGCGAGATCCTCGCCATCGCCGGCGAAAGCCGCCTCGTAATAGACCACGGGCAGG
>NZ_LMRT01000013.1:145802-214716 GCF_001426225.1 Allobosea sp. Leaf344
TGGCGTTCCTCGCGATGAGCGGAGAACGCGGCGCGACCGCCGGCGTTCCTGCGGAGGAGTCGGCAGGCGCGCATGGGAGCGGCAGGCGCCCGGCCTCGCGGCTGCGCCTTCTCACATCGCTCCTCACGTGACACCATGCCGGTCATCCCGACGACAACAGGTGCGATGATGAGTCTCGTCTCCGTCGAGTTGAGGAACATCCCGGGCACGCAGGCCGCTCTCGGCTGGGCCGGCGGGCATACGCTGGTGGTCGACCGGCCAGAGGGGAAAGCCGGCGGAATGGGGCTCGGCTTCAACGGGGCGCAGATGCTCGCCCTCGCGCTCGGCGGCTGTTTCTGCAACGACCTGCGCTATGTCGCGGAGACGATGGGCGTCAGCCTCGGCAGCATCGAGGTCTCCGTCTCGCTGACCCTGGCAGGCGAGCCGATGGTGGCGTCTGACGCAACGATGACGGTGCGCTGCGAGACGCGCGACGGCTCGGATCCGGCTCCGATCATCGCCCGGGCGAGCGAGGGCTGCATGGTCGGCAATTCCCTGCGCCGAGGCTTGCCCGTCGCCATCATAGCGGCGGGGTGAGCGGGTGAGGCCTTGGCGGGCGATCTGCGGCCGAAAGTCGAGATGTGTGGCGAGGCGAGCGCGCTGATCGGCGCGCCACTCGCGGCGTCGGATCGCGATGTCGCTGTCGAAATGGTAGCGGGAGAGGGACTCGAACCCCCGACACGCGGATTATGATTCCGCTGCTCTAACCAGCTGAGCTACCCCGCCCCGGGGCCGGACAGGCCGGAGCCTGTTGCCGAGGGCGCGATATAGGAGGGTGAGGGTGGCGCCGTCAACCCTGTCGTCGGGCTAAATTGCGCCGGCGCGGATCAGCCGGCGGAGGCCGTCTTGCGCAGCCGCACCACCTTGAAGTAGCCGCCGCCGACATGGACGGTTTCATAGCGGCCGGTGCGCGCCGCCCAGCCGGTCAGGCGGCTGACCTTGAAGTCGGTGCTCCAGCCGACGGCCTTGGCCAGGGGCGCGAGCCCGGCCCAGAAGGGCGCGAGCAGCCCGCCATCGTCGACGAGCCGGCTCGATATCACGATCTCGCCGCCGGGCTTCAGGACCCGGTCCATCTCGGCCAGCGCCTGCTCGGGATCGGGGACCAGCGTGATGACGAATTGCGCCGTCACCGCGTCAAAACGCTCGGCCTGGAAACCGAGGCGGCAGGCATCCATCACCATCAGCCCGCGGACATGGTCGAGATGCTGCTCGGCGACCTTGCGGTTGGCGACCTTCAGCATGTCGAGCGAGAGATCGGCGCCATAGACCCGGGATTCCCGGGTGAAATAGGGCAGGGTCAGCCCGGTGCCGACGCCGATCTCGAGGATGTCGGGCCCGCAGGCGCAGGCCGCCGCCACGGCCTCGCGCTGCGGCCGCGCCAGCATGCGCTGATAGACCTTGTCGTAGAATTTCGCCCAGGTCGCGTAGACGCGCTTCTGGCCTTCGAGATCATAGGTGACGGGCATGGCGGGTCTCGGGGGGAGCGGTCAGGAGCAGGCGAGGGCGGGGGTGGCGTCGCGCGGCGAGGCGGCGAGCTGCGGGCGCATGATGACGCCGCCGCCGAGGACGCGCGCGCCCGGCCCGGAATCGGCGTAGATCACGCAGGCCTGGCCCGGCGACACGCCCTCCTCGTCGGTGGCGAGGGTGATGCAGGCGCCCTGCGCATCGACGCTCAGCCGGGCCTCGCGCGGCTCGCGCGTCGAGCGCACCCGCACCGCCACCTCCAGCCCCTCGGGCGGCAGCGCGTCCAGCGCCGTCTCGCCCAGCCAGTTCAGGTCGCGCAGCCGGATCCGGCGGACGCCCAGCGCCTCGCGCGGGCCGACGACGACGCGGGCGGCCTCGGCATCGAGCCGCAGCACATAGAGCGGCTCGGCGGTGCTGATCCCCAGCCCCTTGCGCTGGCCGACGGTGTAGCGCAGCACGCCGTCATGCCGGCCCAGCACGCGGCCGTCGAGATGGACGATCTCGCCGGGGCGGGAGGCGCCGGGCTTCAGCCGCTCGATCACATCCGCATAGCGGCCATTGGGCACGAAGCAGATATCCTGGCTGTCGGGCTTGTCGGCGATGGCGAGGCCGAGCTCCGCGGCGAGCTGGCGTGTCCGCGCCTTGTCGAGATGGCCCAGCGGGAAGCGCAGCAGGTCGAGCTGGGCCTGCGTCGTGGCGTAGAGGAAATAGCTCTGGTCGCGGCTGGCATCGGCGGCGCGGAAGAGGCCGCGATGGCCGTCGCCGAGGTCGCGGCTGACGACGTAATGCCCCGTGGCCAGCGCATCGGCGCCGAGTTCGCGGGCGAGGTCGAGCAGATCGCGGAATTTGACCGTGCGATTGCAGTCGACGCAGGGGATCGGGGTTTCGCCGGCGAGATAGCTCTCGGCGAAACGCTCGATGACCGCGTCCCTGAAGCGGCTCTCATAGTCCAGCACGTAATGGGGGATGCCGATCGCCTCGGCGACGCGGCGGGCGTCATGGATGTCCTGCCCGGCGCAGCAGGAGCCGGCGCGATGCACGGCCGCGCCGTGGTCGTAGAGCTGCAGGGTCACGCCGATGACCTCATAGCCCTCGCGCTTCAGCAAAGCCGCGACCACGGAGGAATCGACACCGCCCGACATCGCGGCGACCACGCGTGTCGCCTGCCTGGGTTTGGCGATGTCCAGCGAATTGAGAGGCGCGGTCATGCGGCGAACTCGTCCTGATCGCGCGCGAGCGCGGCTGGCGGGCTCTATAGCGGTTTTGCGGCGAGGCTGCCAGCCGCTCGGCAAATCCTGCCGGGCGGCGGGATCGCGCAGCGCAATTCTGCCGTCTCCCGAGGCGCACCCTCCGGGGTAAGCTACTGGAATCATGGGATGGAGGGGTTGGCGTGGGTCTTGCTGCCGCGATGCCTGGACGCGTTCTTGTCCGAGTGCTGGATTTTTCCCGATGTCGGTTCAATCGCCTTTCCTGCCAGCTGCCGCCTTCGATCGCCCGGTGCCGCGTCCCTTGCGGCCCGAGACCGATCGGCGTGCGCCCGCGCCCGAATTCGCTCTGCCGGCGGCCGAACGTGCCGATGCCGAACCGCCGGCGCGGCCGGCCCGGGACGAGGCTCGCGACCCGCGCCGCGCGGCACCGGGCGAGCGGCGCGATCTGGCCCAGGCCGAACGCATCGAGCGCCGGGAAGAGGCCGATGGCCCGGCGCGGGGCCGGTCCGACGACAGGCCGGAGGGCGCGACCCCACGCAACGAGGCCGCCGAAGCCGGGCGCGCGCCATCCGAACCTGGCAGGCCCGACCACGCGTCGCCAGCGGCCGACGCCTCGGAAGCCCGCCGCGAGGCGGCCGCGGCCGAAAGGCAAGCTGCCAAAGCCGAGCGGCAGGCCGCCAAAGCCGAGGCGCCACCGGCCGGCGGCGCCGCCGTAGTGCAGAACGGTGCCGGGCCATCCGCCGCGGTCCAGGTCGCTGCGGCCAAGGCGGCGGAGCTCGCGCTGGCGGCGGCACCGCAGACCAATATCACAGATACGCAAGGGGCCGGAGCGCCCGCCGCGGCGCAGCAGCTGTCGGTCGCGGTGCAGCTCGCCGCGGGCGAGGGCGGCACGCTCGAGGCCGGCGCCAGCCAGGATGAGCCGGGCGCCGATGCGCCGGCCGCCACCGACACAGAGGGCAGCACCGGCGAGCCCGCGCAGCCAGCCACGAGCCTGCCGGCCGAGGCCGCCCCGGCCGCCCCGGCCGCTGCCGCGGGCCCCGGCCAAGGCGGCACGGATCAGCCGGTGGTCGCAACGGGCGATGGCGCCGTGCTGCTGCCCGCACCCGCACCGGCGACGAGCGGGGCGACGGAGGCACAAGCCGGTGGCGAGGCCGCGACCGGTGCGATCGGAACGCCGGGCCAGGGCAAGGGCGCCGCCAGGGGCCAGGACCAGGCAAAGGCGGTCTCGGTCGCCCATGCGGCGCGCGAGCAGCTCGCGCAGGCCCCGGAAGGCACCGAAGAGGTGCCGTTCGGCGCCGTAGTCTCGGCGCTGGCCAAGAGCCGCGAGGCGCCCGCCGAGGGCGCTCAGCCCGGCCCGGCGGGGGCAGCCGGCAAGGGCGAGGCGAAGCCCGCGGAGCCGGTCTCGGCGCCGCTGCAGCCGATCGATACGAGTTTCCTCTCGCAACTCCGCCAGACCAAGGCGGAGGGGCCTCTGTCAGCCCCGGCGGCAGCCGAGAGCGCGCCCGCGCCCGGTCAGGCCGGCGCCCAGGCCGCGGCATCGGGCCCGGCGACGCCGGTGCATGTCGTGCCGATCGAGATCGGCCTCAGGGCGCTGGCGGGCGGGCGGAAATTCGATATCAGGCTGGATCCGGCCGAGCTCGGGCGGGTCGACGTCAACCTCGAGATCTCCGATGCGGGCGAGGTCTCGGCCAAGCTCGTCGTCGACCGGGTGGAAACCCTGCAGCTGCTGCAGCGCGACGCGCGGACGCTGGAACGGGCGTTCGAACAGGCGGGGCTGAAGCCGAGCGATTCCGGCGTGACGATCACGCTGCGCGATCCCTCGGACCAGTCCGGTTTCCGCCAGCACCGCCATGAGGACGAGCCGCCGCGCCGCGGCCGCTCCGGCACGAATTCGATCGACGAGATCGCCGCCCCCGTCGAGGCAGGGGGCACGCGCCGCCTGGTCCGGCTCGGCGGCGTCGATCTCAGCATCTAGAGGCGAGGAGAACAGCCATGGCCATCGCCAATACCGGCTCGACGACGAACAGCACCGGGACCGCCACGACCGGCGCCGCGAACACGAATGCGGCGTCCAGCTCGGCGACGAACAAGACCGGCGGGTCGACCACGAACATCGCCGGCAAGAGTGCCATCGCCGGCAATTTCGACCAGTTCCTGACCCTGCTGACGACGCAGCTCAAGAACCAGAGCCCGCTCGATCCGCTCGACACCAACCAGTTCACCCAGCAGCTCGTGCAGTTCGCAGGCGTCGAGCAGCAGCTGAAGACCAATGAATCGCTGACCGCGCTGCTCAGCCTGGACAAGGTGACCGCCGCGACCAATGCGGTGAACTTCATCGGTACCACCATCACCGCCGATGGCGCGACCGCCGGGCTGAAGGACGGCAAGGCCGAGTGGCACGTCAACATGCCGCGCGCCGGCACCGCCACCGTCACCATCAAGAACGCCGCCGGCAGCGTGGTGAAGACGGCGACCGTCTCGCTCTCGGCCGGGGACCAGACCTATGCCTGGGACGGCACGACCTCGACCGGGACCAAGGCGGCGGAGGGGGCCTATACGATCTCGATCGACGCCAAGGACACCTCCGGCGCGGCGATGACCGCGAAGACCCAGGTCACCGGCGTGGTCGATTCCGTCGATTTCTCGGGCGAGACCCCGATCCTGAAGGTCGGCTCCGTCAATGTGCCGATCGTCAACCTGAAATCCGTGGTGCGTCCCAAGGGATGAGCCGGCGAATCAGGACAGCCCGCGCAATCGCTTTAGCTAAATCTTAAAACCGGGCCGATATGCTCACTTTCAGTAGCTCTGTTGAGTTGTGTGAGTGTACCATGACCGAGCCTTTGCGACCGCGGGTGAAGTATGTGATCGGTCCGGACGGAAGTCCGCTGACGATCGCCGATCTCCCGCCGATGAATACCCGCCGCTGGGTGATCCGGCGCAAGGCCGAAGTCGTCGCCGCCGTTCGCGGCGGGCTTCTCAGCCTGGAAGAGGCGTGCCAGCGCTACACGCTGACGGTCGACGAATTCCTGAGCTGGCAGATGTCGATCGACCAGCACGGCCTCGCCGGCCTGCGGACGACGCGGATCCAGCATTACCGCCAATAGACGGGCCGCATGCGGTCTCGAAGCAGGCGCCGGTCCCCCAGGGCCGGCGCTTTTTCACGTTTTACAGCCCTTATTCGCGCAATCTCGAATTCGTTAACCTGCCGCTAACCATGCACTGGGAAAAACTTGCCTAGTCGCCGCGCCCTTCGTGCGGAGGACCTGGCCTCGTGGGACGGATGACGGCGTGAACGGCATCGTCAATCAATTCTCGAAATTCGGAGCGGCACGCCTGGCGGCGATGCTGGGGGTGACGCTGGCGCTGGTCGGCTTCTTCGCCTTCGTCATGATCAAGATGTCCCAGCCGGCCATGGGCGTGCTGTTTTCCGACCTGTCCTCCAGCGATGTCAGCACGATCCTCAAGGATCTCGACACGCGCGGCGTGAAATACGAGCTGCGCGGCGACGGCCAGACCATCCTGGTCGACAAGACGGCGGTGCCGCGGCTGCGGCTCGACCTCGCCAGCAAGGGCATCCCGGCCGGGGGCGGGGTCGGCTACGAGATCTTCGACAAGGGCGACGCCTTCTCCTCGACCAGCTTCGTCCAGAACATCAACCATCTGCGGGCGCTGGAAGGCGAGCTCTCGCGCACCATCCGCTCGATCGGGCGGGTCCAGGCGGCCCGCGTCCATCTGGTGATCCCGGAGAAGCGTCTGTTCGAGCGCGACCGCGAGCCGCCGCGCGCCTCGATCGTGCTGAAGCTGGCGGGCGAGCTCGACGCGGCGCAGGTGCGCGCCGTGCGCCACCTCGTCGCCTCGGCGGTGGACGGGCTGAAGCCCGACCGCGTCTCGATCGTCGACGAGCGCGGCCGTCTGCTGGCGGATGGCGCCCAGGGCGAGCAGGGGCTGGCCGGTCTCGGCATCGAGGAACGCCAGACGGCGGTGGAAAAGCGCACCAAGCTGCAGATCGAGGACATCGTCGCGAGCATCGTCGGCCATGGCCGCGCCCGGGTGCAGGTCTCGGCGCTGATCGACGCCAACCGGGTCGAAAGCCGCTCGGAGACCTTCGACCCGGAGAGCCGTGTCGTCCGCTCCAGCCAGAACCGCACCGAGAACGCCACCACCAGCGAAGGCGGCGGAGCCGTCACGGTCGGCAACGAGCTGCCGGGCGCACAGCAGAACCAGGGCGGCCAGGCATCGCCGAAGGATGCCTCCTCGAAGAACGAGGAGGTGGTCAATTACGAGATCTCCCGCACCACCCGCACGGAGGTGCTGGAGGGCGGCCGGGTGAAGAAGCTCTCGGTCGCCGTGCTCGTCGACGGCTCCTACAGCCGCAACGGCAACGACATCGTCTACCAGCCGCGCCCGCCGGAGGAGCTGGAGCGGATCGCGCAGCTGGTGCGCACGGCGATCGGCTTCGACGAGGCGCGCGGCGACAAGGTCGAGGTGGTCAATCTGCGCTTCGCCGAAGCGCCGCCCGCCATCACCGAGCTGCCGGAACAGTCGCTGATGCAGCAGTTGATGGCCTTCACCAAGGAGGATCTGCTGCGCGGCGCCGAGCTCGTGGTCATCGCCCTGCTGACGCTGATGGTGCTGATGGTGGTGGTGCGGCCGCTGGTCAAGCAGATGCTGGCGCCGGAACCGGGCGCGCTGCGCCAGATCCCCTCCTTCGCCCGCAACGGCGCGCTGATCGTCGACGAGAGCGGGGCGCAGGACGAGCCCGGCGCCTTCGGCGCGGTGAGCGGCACCGGCGGGCCCGTCGGCATCCCGATGGAAGCGCCCTCGGAGCGGATGCTGGCGGTCGCCCAGATCAAGGGCCAGCTCAAGGCTCAATCCGTCGAGAAGATCGGCGCGCTCGTCTCTCAGAATCCGGCCGATACGGTCGCCGTGCTGCGCGGCTGGATTCACGAGAAGGCCGCGGCATGACGGGCAATTAGAGATGGCCGAACGTTCGCTCGCACCCCGCACCGGCAACAGGGACGACGCCGAAGGCTATGGCGGCGTCACCCTCGTCGACGAGATGAGCGGCCCGCAGCGCGCGGCCGTGATCCTGCTCGTCCTGGGCGAAGACCATGGCCGGCCGATCTGGCAGGAATTCGACGACGAAGAGATCCGCATCATCACGCGCGCCATGGCGGAGCTCGGCACGGTCGATGCCGACGAGGTCGAGCGGCTGATGCTCGATTTCGTCGGCAAGCTCTCCAGCGCCGGCGCCGTGACCGGCTCCTTCGACCGCACCATCTCGCTGCTGGAGAAGATCCTGCCGCAGGATCAGGTCGCGCTGATCATGGAGGAGATCCGCGGCCCGGCCGGCCGCAACATGTGGCAGAAGCTCGGCAATATCGACGCGGTGGTGCTGGCGAACTTCCTCAAGAACGAGTACCCGCAGACCATCGCCGTGATCCTCTCCAAGATCCGGGCGGACCACGCAGCCAATGTGCTGCGCAACCTGCCGAACGAGCTCTCGATCGACGTGGTCAGCCGCATGCTGCGGATGGAGGCGGTCCAGAAGGAGGCGCTGGACCACATCGAGAACACCTTGCGCACCGAATTCGTCTCGACCCTGACCCAGACGCGCCGGCGCGATCCGCACGAGATGATGGCGGAGATCTTCAACGGCTTCGACCGGCAGACCGAGATGCGCTTCCTCTCCGCGCTCGATGCCTCGAACCAGGATGCGGCGGCCCGGATCCGCGCGCTGATGTTCACCTTCGAGGACCTTTCCAAGCTCGATCCGGCGGGGCTGCAGACCCTGATGCGGCAGGTCGACAAGGACACGCTGGCGAGGGCGCTGAAGGGCGCGAACGAGGATATGCGCAAATTCTTCTACTCCGCCATGTCCACCCGTGCCGCCAAGACGATGCAGGACGACATCCAGAGCCTCGGCCCGCTGCGGCTGAAGGAGGTCGACGAGGCCCAGACCAAGATGGTCACGCTGACCAAGGAACTGGCCGACAAGGGCGAGATCATCCTGTCCAAGGGCAATTCCGAAGACGAGCTGGTGTATTGATGGCTGCGGCGACGAAATTCATGTTCGGGGCGGATTTCCGCGAAGGCGGCCGCCGGGCCGCCGGCGAGGCCGATGTCGCGGCGGCGCGGGCCGAAGGTTTTCGCGATGGCGAGATGCAGGGGCGCCAGCAGGCCGACGCCCAGCTCCTCGCGGTCGCCGGGCAGATCGCGAGGACCGCCGAATATCTGCTGGCGCAGGACGATGCGCGGGCGCTGGCGGTCGAGGAACAGGCGGCGCAGGTCGCGCTGGCCGCGGCGCGCGCGCTGGGCGGGGCGGCGTTGGCCGACAAGCCGATGGCCGATCTCGAGGCGGCGATCCGCGAATGCATGGTCCATGCCCGCCTCGCGGCGCATCTCGTGGTGCGGGTGCATGAGGGGGCGGTCGAGGCGGTCGAGGCGCTGCTCAAGCGCGTCGCGCTGCAGAGCGGCTATGCCGGACGGCTGATCGTCATCGGCGAGCCGGATATCGCGCCCGGAGACGGGCGCATCGAATGGGCCGATGGCGGCCTCGCCATCGACCGGCAGGCCCTGTCGCGGCAGGTCGAGCAGACGGTGGACCGCCTCTTCGGCCGCGGTGTCGCGGCGATGGCGAACGAGGATAGCGTGCGATGAGCGAGAACGACCTCAAGCTGCCGCCCCTCAACCAGGCGGATCTCTCCTTCGACAGCCAGGCGGGTTCGGTGGCGCAGTCAGGTCCGATCCCGGTGAAGACCGCGGAAGATCTGGAGCAGGTCTTCGACGTGCCCGTGACGGTCTCGGCCGTGCTCGGCTCGTCCCGGATCGCGATCGGGGACCTGCTGCAGATCGTGCCGGGCGCGGTGCTGGAGCTCGACCGCCGCGTCGGCGAGGCCATCGACATCTTCGTCAACGAGCGGCTGGTGGCGCGCGGCGAGGTCGTGGTGGTCGAGGAACGGCTCGGCGTCACCATGACGGAAATCATCAAGGCCGACCGGTGAGACCCGGCCGGCCCCCGACACTCTCTCGCGGAAAGGCTTGAGCCATGCGCCTCATCATCGTCGGCGGTCTCAAGGGACAGATCATCGCGGCGGCGAAGATCGCCATCGCCCATGGCGCGGCCGTCACCCATACGGAGAGCCTCGACCAGACGCTCGCGGTGCTGCGCGCGAAGGGCGCCGATCTCCTGATGATCGACGTCGCCCAGCCGATCGCGGCCTATGTCGCGGCGCTGGAGGCCGAGCGCATCCGCACGCCGATCGTCGCCTGCGGCACCTCGACCGATGCCCGCGCGGCTGTGGCCGCGATCCAGGCCGGCGCACGCGAATATGTCCCGCTGCCGCCCGATCCGGAGCTGATCGCGGCGGTCCTCGAGGCGGTGGCGGCCGACCAGTCCAGCCTGATCTGGCGCGATCCGGCGATGGAGCGCGTCGTGCAGCTCGCCGCCCAGATCGCGCGCTCCGACGCTCCCGTCCTGGTGACCGGCGAAAGCGGCACCGGCAAGGAGGTGATCGCCCGGCACCTGCACCAGAAATCCCTGCGCAAGGACAAGCCCTTCGTGGCGGTGAACTGCGCGGCGATTCCCGACAACCTGCTGGAATCCGAGCTGTTCGGCCATGAGAAGGGCGCCTTCACCGGCGCCATCGCCCGCCGCATCGGCAAGTTCGAGGAGGCCTCGGGCGGCACGCTGCTGCTCGACGAGATCAGCGAGATGGATGTCCGCCTGCAGGCCAAGCTGCTGCGCGCGCTGCAGGAGCGGATGATCGACCGCGTCGGCGGCTCGCAGCCGGTCAAGGTCGATCTGCGGATCATCGCGACCTCCAACCGCAATCTCGGCGAGGCGGTGCGGGAAGGCTCGTTCCGCGAGGATCTGTTCTACCGGCTGAACGTGGTGCATCTGCGCCTGCCGGCGCTGCGCGAGCGGCCCGCCGACATCCTGGCGCTGGCCGATCATTTCGCGAAGAAATACGCGGAGATCAACGGGCTGCCGCTGCGCCCCATCGCCGGGGACGCGCGCAAGCTGCTCCTGTCCAACGCCTGGCGCGGCAATGTGCGCGAGCTCGAGAACACGATCCACCGCGCCGTCCTGCTGGCGCAGGGGCCGGAAATCGGGGCCGCGGCGGTGCTGACGCCGGAAGGCGAGACGCTCGGACCGGCGGCCGGTCAGGATGCCGCCTCCCGCGCCGCGCAGACGGCGGAGGCGATGACGCGCTCGCTGGTCGGCCACACCGTGGCCGATGTCGAGCGCGAACTGATCCTCGACACGCTCGACCATGTGCTGGGCAACCGGACCCATGCCGCGAAGATCCTGGGCATCTCGATCCGCACCTTGCGCAACAAGCTGAGCGAATATGGCGCCGCCGGGATCGTGGTGGCCGAGCCCGGCCAGGCGCGAACCAGCTCGGCCTGAGTTTCCGCAGGCCGCGGCTGACACGGCGCGATGCCGGGGAGCCGGGTCGAGACCCGGCGCCGGCGGCTGCCGAGGCGGGGAGGCCTCAGCCCACCCGCCTCCGATACCTGTCAGGCGAGCGATTGAGCCCGCCCGGATTCCGTCACCAGCGGCGATAGCGCCGGTAGTAGCGCGGACGCGCATAGTAGCGCGGGCGGTAATAGTAGCGCGGCCGGTAGTAGCGGGGCCGATAATAGCGCGGCCGCACATAATAGCGGGGGCGTCGCCGGTAATAGTAATACTGGCTGTATTCGGCATCGGCCTCGTCCAGCCCCTGCGCCACGGCCTCGGAGACCTGTTCCTCGGGGGCGGCGGGCGCAGCCGCGGGCTCGGGTGCCGGCTGGGGCGTCGCGGCCTGGGCGGCTGCCATGCCGCCGAGGCTGGCGGCCGCCATGCCGCCAAACAGCGTGACCAGGAATGAGCGTCTGTCCATCGGGTTCCTCCGGGTTTGAAGCGTCGTACCTTTTCAACTTCGCAATTCGTTCAGCAGGCAGTGAACCTGGCAACCGAAATCTTCAAATCGCCTGATTCATTTTGCCCAGAACTTCGTCGGGCCGGCCCCGCAGCGGCGGGGGGTGGTCGTCGGGATGGGCCGCGTTGAGCGGCGTGGCGATGTCTTCGAGGCTGCGTCGCTCGGCCCGCACGGCATACAGCGCGGCGATCAGCGCCGCGCCGAGCATCAGCACGGCGCCGAAGAGATAGCCGCCGAACACGCTGGCGCGCGAGCCGGTGTCGATCAGCGCGCCGAACAGCCAGGGACCCGCGACGCCGCCGACCCCGGTCCCGATGGCGTAGAAGGCGGCGATGGCGAGCGCGCGCATCTCGATCGGGAAGGTCTCGCTGACGGTGAGATAGGCCGAGCTCGCGGCCGCCGAGGCGAAGAAGAACACCACGCTCCAGCAGGCGGTGAGCTGCGCGGCGCTGAGCCAATCCTGCCAGAACAGATAGCCCGTCCCGGTCAGCAGCAGGCCCGACATCGCATAGGTCGTGGCGATCATCGTGCGCCGGCCGAGCGTGTCGAACAGCCGGCCGAGGATCAGCGGTCCGAGGAAATTGCCGGCGGCGAAGGGCAGGATGAACCAGCCGATATTCTGCGAGGGCACGGCGTAGAAATCGGTGAGGATCAGCGCGTAGGTGAAGAAGATCGCGTTGTAGAAGAAAGCTTGCGACACCATCAGCGCGAGGCCGACCAGCGCGCGCGGGCGATGCCTGACGAAGAGAACATGCGCGATCTCGGCGAGCGGGGTCGCGCGGCGCGGCCGCAGATGGGTCAGCGGCAGGACCTCGTCGCGGCGGGTGACGACGCCGGCGCGGGCCTCGATGGCGGCGACGATGGTCTCCGCTTCCTGGGTGCGCCCATGCGAGATCAGCCAGCGCGGGCTCTCCGGGATCCATTGCCGCAACACCAGGATGATCAGGCCGAGCGCCGCGCCGAGGAAGAAGGCGACCCGCCAGCCGATCTCGGGGTCGATCCGGGCCGGGTCGAGCAGGATGATGGCGCCGACGGCACCCAGGGCCGCGCCGACCCAGAAGGAGCCGTTGATGACGAGGTCGACCCAGCCGCGGACGCGGGCGGGGACCAGCTCCTGGATGGTCGAGTTGATCGCCGTATATTCGCCGCCGATCCCCATGCCGGTGAAGAAGCGGAAGATGATGAAGCTCCAGAAGCTCCAGGAGAAGGCGGTGGCGGCCGTTGCCGCGAGATAGACGAAGAGCGTGATGGTGAAAAGCTTCTTGCGGCCGAGCCGGTCGGTCAGCCAGCCGAAGAACAGCGCTCCGAACACGGCTCCGGCGAGATAGGCCGCTCCCGCCATGCCGACTTCGCTGTTGGTGAAGCGCAGGACCGGGCTTTCCTTGAGCGCGCCGGAGACCGAGCCGGCCAGCGTCACCTCGAGCCCGTCGAGGATCCAGGTCACACCGAGCGCCACCACCACCAGCGTGTGGAAGGGCGACCAGGGCAGACGGTCCAGCCTGGCCGGGATGCTGGTGCTGATCACCGGTTCCTGCGGCATCATGCGCGGAGGCTCCATTATGGCTGCACGATCCCTCTCGATGTGAAACGGGCGGCGCCGGTGACGCCGCCCGCCTCGGGCTTGGATTAGCGGACGATCACGCGACGGCGCACGACGCGACGCGGGCGGCGGACGATGACGCGGCGGGTCACTACCGGTCCGCGGCGACGCACGACGACGCGACGCGTCACCACGGGCCGGCGCCGGCGCACGACGCGTTCGCGCACGACCACCTGGCTGAAATCGGCATCTGCCTGATCGAGCCCCGCCTTGACCGCGGGAGCGAGCTCGCCGGTCGCAGCGTCGAGAGAGGTGGCCGCCGCCTCACGGGCGATCGCGGCGCCTCCGAGACCCGTGGCGGCGATGCCGCCGAAAAGGCCGATGACGAAAGAGCGTCTGTTCATGCAGGAATGTCTCCAGAAATTCGGCCGATCGGCCGTTGATGGTCCCCCGCTGCGAGTGGGACGACCGAATGCGGCCGGAGAGCGGCCATTCGATAACAGTCCGTTCAGACAAAGGTTCCGAGCCGGCTCTTTCGCCGAATCTTAACCAGTCGTTCACCATGCACCCGGCAAGAATTGCCGGGTTCCGCACGCTGCGGGACGCGAGAGGGCTGACGGTCCATGACCGATGTGACGGCAGGCGCGGGTGGGTTGAAGCTGCCGGGCGGGAGCGGCCTGGGCGGGCTGTTCAACCGACCGGACCTGTTCCTCGCGATCGGCGTGATGGGCATCCTCGTGGTGCTCATCTTCCCGCTGCCCGGGTTCCTGCTCGACATCCTGCTGGCGGTCTCGATCATCCTGTCGGTGCTGGTGCTGATGACGGCGCTGTTCATCGAGGAGCCGCTGGAATTCTCGGCCTTCCCGACGGTGCTGCTGATCGTCACCATGCTGCGGCTGGCGCTCAACCTCGCCTCGACCCGCCTGATCCTGGCGCATGGCCATGAGGGCAGCGCCGCCGCCGGCCATGTCATCGAGGCCTTCGGCAATTTCGTGATGGGCGGCAATTTCGTGATCGGGGTGATCGTCTTCACCATCCTGATCATCGTCAATTTCGTCGTCATCACCAAGGGCTCGGGCCGCATCGCCGAGGTGGCGGCCCGCTTCGCGCTCGATGCGATGCCCGGCAAGCAGATGGCGATCGACGCCGATCTGTCGGCCGGGCTGATCGACCAGGATGTCGCCAAGGTGCGCCGCAAGGCGCTGGAGGACGAAGCCAATTTCTTCGGCTCGATGGACGGCGCCTCGAAATTCGTGCGCGGCGACGCCATTGCCGGCCTGCTGATCACCTTCATCAACGTGCTCGGCGGCATCATCATCGGCGTCGCCCAGCAGGGCATGAGCTTCGGCGATGCGGCCCGCAACTACACCCAGCTGACCGTCGGCGACGGTCTCGTCAGCCAGATCCCGGCGCTGATCGTGTCGACGGCCGCCGGCCTGCTGGTCTCGAAATCCGGCGTGCGCGGCGCGGCCGACAAGGCGCTCGGCAAGCAGCTCTCCGGCTATCCCAAGGCGCTCGGCATGTCCGCCGCGGTGATGCTGCTGATCGCGATCCTGCCCGGCATCCCGATGCTGCCTTTCCTCGCCCTGGCGGGCGGTGCGGGCTGGCTCGCGCATTATTTCGGCAAGATCGCCAAGGCCGACGAGGTCAAGCTGGCGGCCGCCGCGCAGGAGGCGTCCCCGCTCGCCGCCGACGGGACGCCGAAGGAAGAGACGCTGAACGATCTGCTGAAGCTCGACGAGCTGAAGATCGAGATCGGCTACGGGCTGCTGCCGCTGGTCAACGCCCAGCAGGGGCAGGACCGGTTGACAGACCAGGTCAAGGCGCTGCGCCGGCAGCTGGCGGCGGAGCTCGGCTTCGTCATGCCGGCGGTGCGCATCGTCGACAACGTCCAGCTCGAGGCCAACCACTACTACATCAAGATCAAGGAGATCGATGCCGGGCAGGGGCTGGTCTATGTCGGCCAGTACATGGCGATGGATCCGATGGGCGGCAGCGTGAACCTGCCCGGCCACAATGTGCTCGAGCCGACCTTCGGCCTGCCCGCGACCTGGATCGACGCCGCCCTGCAGGACGAGGCGCAGCTGCGCGGCTACACGGTCGTCGACGCCGCCACCGTGATCTCGACGCATCTCACCGAGGTGCTGAAATCCAACATGCCGGAGCTGCTCTCGCATGGCGAGGTGCAGAAGCTGCTGCGCGAGCTGCCGAAGGACCATGCCGATCTGGTGAAGGAGATCGTGCCTTCGCAGATCTCGACCACCGGAATCCAGCGCGTGCTGCAGCTGCTGCTCTCCGAGCGGATCTCGATCCGCGATCTCGGCACGATCATCGAGGGCATCGCCGAGGTGGCGGGCGGGCTGAAGAACCCGCGCGAGATCGCCGAGCATGTCCGCAGCCGGCTCGCCCGTCAGATCTGCGCGCAATTCTCGAACGGGCAGGGGAGCCTCGCGATCATCACCCTGTCGCCGGCCTGGGAAGGGGTGTTCGCGGAATCGATCATCGGCCAGGGCGAGGATCGCCACCTCGCCATGCAGCCCTCCCGCCTGCAGGAATTCGTGCATCAGGTGCGCAACCGCTTCGAGGATGCGGCGCGCATGGGCGAGATGCCGGCGCTGGTGACCTCCGCACTGGTCAGGCCCTTCGCCCGGCAGATCATCGAGCGGTTCCGGCGCGAGACCCCGGTGATCTCCCAGGCCGAGATCCATCCGCGGGTGCGGCTGAAGACGGTCGGCACGGTCTAGGACGGCGCTCCGCAGGCGCTGCCGCGGGTCAGCGCTTGACCACCACGACGACGTAGCGCGCCGGCTCTGGGCCCGGATTATGGAAGGCGCAATCGGCCGGCGGGCCGAGCTCCAGGCAATCTCCCGGCAGCAGCCGCACCGTCTCGCCGCCCTCGGTGAAATCGAGCACGCCCTGCTGCAGCCAGATCTGCTGGCGGATGAAGGCATAGGCGCTGGCGGGATAGGCGACGCGCGCCCCGGCCGGCAGCTCCGATTCGACCAGCTCGATCCCGGATTCGCCCGCCGGCGAGATGGCGCGGCGCCTGAAGCCCGTTTGGGGGTCGCGCCAGACCGGCTGCTGCTCCGCGCGGCGCAGGCGCTCGCTGGCAGCCTCTGCCCGCGCCAGCAGGCTCGACAGCGTCAGTCCGAACGCGCCGGAGAGCCGGCCGAGCAGCGATGCGGTGGGGCTGGCCTCGGCCCGCTCGATCTTGCTGATCATGGCGCGCGAGACGCCGGAGGCCGAAGCGAGATCGCTGAGGCTCCAGCCCCGCGCTTCGCGCTCGGTCCTTATGCGTTCCGCCAGCCTTGACGTCAGATCATCCACGATCATAGCGTATCGTCTTCTATAGTAGATATCGCGGAGCGCAAGGCGATGATCAGGCCGGCGGCGAAAGAGGATGTTCCGGCGATCCGGGAGATCTACAACCATGTCGTGGCGAGCTCGACCGCCGTCTTCAACGAGCAGCCGGTGTCGCTCGAGGACCGGCTCGACTGGTTCGCGGCGAGGCAGGCGGCGGGTTACCCGGTGCTCGTCGCCGAGATCGACGGCGAGGTGGCGGGCTATGCCAGCTATGGCAGCTTCCGCGCCGGCACCGGCTATCGTTTCACGGCCGAGCACAGCGTCCATATCCGCGCCGACAGGCAGGGGCAGGGGCTGGGCACCGCCCTGGTGACCGCGCTGTTTCCGCTGGCGCAGGCGCAGGGGCTGCATGCGCTCGTCGCCGGAATCGACGCCGGCAATCAAGGCTCGATCCGGCTGCATGAGCGCCTCGGCTTCGTCCAGACCGGGCTGATGCGCGAGGTCGGCCGCAAATTCGGTCGCTGGCTCGATCTCGCGCTGATGCAGCGCCTGCTGTGATCGCGATGCCCTCGCGCAATGGCGTGCTCTTCGCCTGCATGTGCCTTGTCTGGGGGCTGACCTTCCTGCCGGTGAAGATCGCCGCGGAGCATGTGCCGCCGATCTTCTTCGCCGCCGCCCGCTTCGTCCTCGCCGGGCCCCTGCTGCTGGCCTGGGCCGGACGGGACGCGCTGCGCGTGCCCGTGGAGGCGCGCGGGCGGCTGGTGGCCACGGCGATGCTGGTCAACACCGGCTGCTACAGCCTGGTGTTCTGGGGCACGGCCCATGCGCCGACGGGTCTGGCGGCGATCGTCAATCTGGCCTCGATCCCGATCTGGTCGCTGCTGGCGAGCCGGCTGATCGAGGGCACGCGCATCACCCGGCGCCAGGTCGCGGCGGTGGGCCTCGGCTTCGTCGGCCTGTGCTTCTTGTTCTGGACGCGCGCGGCCGGCGGGCTCGGGAGCGCCCAGCGCGACCCGCTCGAATTATGGGGGCTGGCCGCCGTCGCCCTGGGGACGCTGTCCTATTGCACCGGCGCGGTGCTGACCCGCAAAATCGCGCCGGCGATCCCGACGCTGACCTTGGCCGGCTGGCAATCGACGATCGGCGCGGTCGGCCTGGTCGCGCTCTCCCTGGCGATCGAGCCGGTCACGGCCGGGCATCTCGACGCGCTGGCCGCCTGGCCGACGGCGCAGGCGCTCGGCTTCATCATCGTCGCCGGCTCGCTGATCGGCTTCACGATCTATCTCAGGCTGCTGCGCGACTGGGGGGCGTTCTATGCCGGGCTCTATGCCTTCATCAGCCCGGTCATAGCGGTCGCGGCCGGGATGGCGGTGCTGGGCGAACCCTTCGGCGCGGCTGAAGCGCTGGGCGCGCTGCTGATGTTCGCCGCAGCCGGCATCGCGCTCTCCCAGCGCTGACCTCAGACGATCGGCGGATCGAGCGTGCGGGCCTTGGCGTCGGCCTGAGCGACGGCAGCGGCGAGCTTGGTCTTGCGCAATTGCGCCCGCTCGAAGGCGAGCACCACCGGCAGGGAGACGACCAGCGGGATGATCAGGTAATACATCCGCCAGACCAGCAGCGCGGCGAAGACCGCCGGCGCCGGGATCTGCGGCATCACCGCCAGGAACACGGCCTCCATCACGCCGACGCCGCCCGGGACCTGGCTCAGCAGCCCGGCCGAGAAGGACAGCAGGAAGGCCCCGAGCACGATCATGAAGCCGGGATTGCCCTGCTCGGGCAGCGCGAAATAGATGATCCCGGCGGCGCCCGCGAGTTCGAGCGGCGCGGCGAGATATTGCCGGGCGACGATCGGCAGGCGCGGATAGATCAGCTCGAACTTGCCGACGCGCAGCGGCCTGAACTTCAGCCAGGAGCCGATGGTGTAGAGCGCGACGAAGGCGAGCATACCGACGCCGATCCACCAGGCGGCGCCGTCGCCGATGGCGAAATGCCGCGACAGCCGCGTCAGCGGCCGCAGGATCTCCGGCTCGTAGAGCAGGACGAGGCCCATCAGCAGGATCGTCCCGAAGGCGAAGGTATAGGAGCAGAGCGCGATCAGCACCGCCACCTCGGCCGCGGTCAGGCCTTTGGCGGTGTAGGCGCGGAACCGCACCATGCCCCCGGAAAACACCGAGGCGCCGATATTATGCGACAGGGCATAGGTGACGAAGGAGCAGACGGAGACGTAGAGCCAGGAAATCCCCTTCTCGCGGCCGAGATGGATCAGCGCAATCCGGTCGTACCAGGCGAGAGCGGCATAGGCGACGAGGGTCGCCAGACCGGCGTGGAGAAAGGCGTCGGGCGGGATGACCGCGATCTTCTGGCCGATGCGGCTGGCGACGACGACGATGTTGTCCCAGAGCCCGCCCTGTTCGAGCCGCGCCAGGATGGCGGCATCCGTGCCGGCCTCGGTCTTCAGCTTGTCCCAGAGCAGATCGACGGACCAGATCACCGCGACGAGCCCGATCAGCGGCCAGAGATAATCCAGATACCGCTTCATCGGAGGACGCAGGGCGCGAGCGGTGCCGGCGGGCGGCAGGTCATGATCGTCAGCACTGATATTACCTTGCGTCTGCCCCCGCGGCCTCGCTTCGACTGACGCTACGCCGCTCGGCAACCTCTGTGCCAGCCGGCGCAGGCCAGGGCAAGCGCCCCCGAGAGCGCCCGCCCTGGCCGATGCGGCTCCAGGCGGCGTCCGGTCAGTGGCCCTTGGCCTTGAGCCAGTCGCGCATCATCGCGATTTCACGCTCCTGATCGGCGATGATGCTGTTCGCCAGCGTCTTCAGCTGCGGGTCCTTGCCGTGCTGGAGCACGACGCGGGCCATGTCGATCGCACCCTGATGATGGGGGATCATGCCCTTGACGAAGTCGACATCGGCATCGCCGGTCAGGGGGATGTCCATGTCCTTGTGCATCTTGGCGTTGACCTCGCGATAGGCGGCCGAGGACGGGGTCTCCGCCGGCTTGGCCGGTGCCGCGGCATGGCCGCCATGGCCGCCATGGCCGGCGTGACCGCCATGGCCCTGCTGGGCGAAGGCGGCGCCGCCGAAGGCGAGGGCGCCGAGCAGGGCGGGGATATAGAGCGCGTGCTTCATGATCGTTTCCAGTTCGGTCGGGGGCCGTCCCGGCGATGGGTGCCGGCCGGCCGTTGATGGGGATGGAGAGGGTCAGGCCAGGGAACGCGGGGGACGCTCGCCAGGCTCCGGGACGGTCTCGGCCGCCGCAGGATCCTGGCTGCCCGACAGCCGGGTCCAGAAGGCCGGCACCTGCGTCGGCGCGAGGCCCGACGGGATCGCCAGCAATGCGCAGCCGAGGCCGCAGCAGGCGGATGCGACCGGACCCTCGCGAGGATGGGTCGGCGCCTGCGTCTCGCCATGGCAGGGCGAAGCCGGCTCCGCTTCGGCATGCGTCACACCCGCGGGGGCTGCCGGCATGGCGGATAGTGTGGCATGCGGCAGCACGGTGCCCAGCATCACGACCAGCGCCAGGGCCAGCCGCAGCCAGCCCTGCCGGCGCCTCGCGGCGGCAGTTGACCTCGGGCCGGAGAATCGATCCATGATCGTGCTGAGCATCATCGCGATAGTGACGCCTGCATCATGTCAGCATCGCGGCCGCCTGCCCAGTCCTCGAGCCAGCCAGCCATGTCCGACAGCCTGACCATTTCGCTTTCCGGCACCACCGATCTGCCACCCGGCAAGATCGCCGCCATCGTCACCTCGCTGGAGATGACTGCGCGCCCTCCGGTCAAGGCGGATCCGCCGGGCACCGAGCTCCTGTCGCTCGAGCCGATCGGCCGGGACGATGTGGAGCGCTATCTCGCGATCTACCGGGGGCTGGGCGAGCGCTGGATGTGGTTCAGCCGCCTCGTCAAACCGGTCTCGGAGCTGCGCGCCATCCTCGCCGACCCGGCCGTGCTGGTCTTCGCCCTGCGGCATGAAGGGCGCGATGTCGGCCTGCTGGAGCTGGATTTCCGCGTGGCGGGCGAGGGCGAGCTCGCCTTCTTCGGGCTCGACGACAGCGTCATCGGCATGGGGGCGGGACGCTGGCTGATGAACCGGGCGCTGGAATTTGCCTGGGAGCGGCCGATCCAGCGCTTCTGGGTTCATACCTGCACGCTCGACCATCCCTCGGCGCCGGACTTCTACCGGCGCTCCGGCTTCACCGCCTTCAGGCGCAGCGTCGAAGTGGCGGATGATCCGCGGCTCGGCGGGCATCTGCCGCGCGACAGCGTGGCGCATCATCCGGTGATCGCCTGACGGCTCAGCTCCGCCGCGGGGGCGGAGCGGATCGGGGTCAGAGGCTCGGGCGGGCGCGCAAGCCGATCGAATCCATCATCGCCTGGTCGCGGGCGGCTTCGGCGGCGCGTTCGCTGGCGCGTTCGCGGTCGTCGAGGATCTCGACCTTCTTCATGTCCTCGAAGGCTTCCTGCAGCGCGGCCTTGGCCTCGTCGAGCTGGCCCTTCAGATTATCGGCGGACTGGATCAGGTTGTCGCGGCGGCCGAGCGCGGCCTTGGCATAGGTCGGATAGGCGAAATGGGCGGGGTCGGAGATGCCGGCGCGCGCTTCCTCGCTCTGGATCTCGCGATCGAGATCGGACGCCATCCGATGGAATTCGGCGATCATCATCTCAATCTGGCTCACGCGCCGACGTTTTTCGTCGACCTGAAAGCGCTTGAGACGCAGCAGGGTGTCTCGCGACTTCATTGTCAATTTAACTCCTGGTTACGCATTCGGCCGCGCATCGACCCCTCGACGCGCCGCCGGAACTCCGTCCGCGAGACAGACGCACAATGAAGCAAGGAGGTTGATTGAATCTTACTGCAATCCAGTGCTTTTTTGCATGATGCGGCCGCGTCGCGCGGGCTGCCTCGCCGGCGCAATCTGGGATAGTTCCAATCCGAACGAATTCTGAGGCGGTTCGATCCGCCGGGACGAACGCTTGGCCTCTCCCCCACCCAATTCCCCGCCGACCGGCTGGCGACCGCCGCTGCACGCGCCGCTGCTCACCGGCCTGGCGCTGACCCGCATCATCGGCTGGGGCACGACCTATTGGGCACCGTCGGTGCTGGTGTTCGACCTGCATCGCGAGATCGGGCTGAGCCCGGCGGTGGTCTTCGGCGGCGTCACCGTGCTGCTGGTGACCGGCGCGCTGATCGCCCCGGCGCTCGGACGGTATTTCGACATGCGCGGCACGCGCCGCGCGATGAGCGTGGGCGCGGTGATCTGCGCGCTCGGCCTCGCGGCGCTGGCGTCGTCGCAGGGGCCGATCAGCTATCTCGCCAGCTGGATCGTGATCGGCATCGGCCATGCCATGACGCTCGCCAATGTCGGCAACGTCACCATCGCGCAATTGATGGGGGACAAGACGCGCCGGGTCATCGGGCTGATGATGGTGGTCGGCGGCCTGTCCTCGACCGTGTTCTGGCCGGTGGCGACGGTGCTGACCGAAGGCTTCGGCTGGCGCATGGCGCTGCTGGCCTTCGCCGCCATGCATCTCTTCATCGTCCTGCCGATCCATCTCTGCATCCCGGCCTATCGCCAGGCGCCGGCGCCGAGCCGCGTGCCGGGCGCGCCGCCGCCCGTCGACGGCGGCCGCGTGCCGCAGGCGGACAGGCGCGCGGTGTTCTGGCTGGTGGCGCTGGTGTTCTCGGTCAGCGGCCTGGTGTCCTGGGGGCTGCCGCTGCACCTGATCAGCCTGCTGCAGAATGCCGGGCTCGACCAGCAGGCGGCGGTCGGCATCGCCTCGCTGGGCGGGCCGGCGGTGCTGGTCTCGCGCCTCACCGAACTCGCCATCGGCGACCGCGTCCGGGTCGAGAGCTTCATGCTGGCCGGGCTGATCTTCGGGCCGCTGGCCTGTCTGATCCTGGCGTTCGGGCCGGGGAGTTTCACGCTGGCCGTTGTCTTCGTGCTGATGTTCAACGCCGCTATGGGGGTGATCGCGGTGGCGCGGGCGACGCTGCCGCTGGTGCTGTTCGGGCGCCAGGGCTTCGGCGCCATGCTCGGGCGGCTGACCGTGCCGCAGAACCTCGCCTTCGCCATGGCGCCGCTGCTCTTCGCCTGGCTGATCGGCTGGCTCGGCGCGGCCGGGGCGCTGCTGGTGTCGGGCGCGCTGCAGGGCGTGGCGCTGGCGGCGATGCTGGTCCTGCTCGGACGGCTCAGGAACTCATGATCGCCTCGAGACGGGCATAGGTCTCGGGCAGCGAGGTCGCGTCGTCCTTGGCCTGTTTCAGGAAGGCTTCCAGCGCCGGGTTCAGCCTTATCGCCTCGTCCACCTCGGCCGAGGCGCCCTGGCGATAGGCGCCGAGCCGGATCAGCTCCTCCATATCGGCATAGGTGGCGAGCGTCGCGCGCGCCTTCTGCACCACCGGATAGAAGGCCGGGTCGCAGGAGCGCGGCATCGTGCGCGAGACGGATTTGAGGATGTTGACCGCGGGATAGCGCCCGCGCTCGGCGATGGAGCGCTCCATCACGATATGCCCGTCCAGAATGCCGCGCACCGCATCCGCCACCGGCTCGTCATGGTCGCCGCCATCGACCAGCACGGTGAAGAGCCCGGTGATCGCGCCTTCGCCGATGCCGGGGCCGGCGCGTTCCAGCAGGCGCGGCAGCTCGGCGAAGACCGTCGGCGTATAGCCCTTGGTGGTCGGCGGCTCGCCCGCGGCGAGGCCGATCTCGCGCATCGCCATGGCGAAACGCGTGACGGAATCCATCAGGCACATCACCTGCCGATCCCGGTCGCGGAAATATTCGGCGATGGTGAGCGTGGTCAGCGCCGCCTGCTTGCGCATCAGCGCCGGCTCGTCCGAGGTCGCGACGACGACGACGGAACGCGCCAGCCCGTCCGGGCCGAGATCGTCCTGCAGGAACTCCTGCACCTCGCGCCCCCGCTCGCCGACCAGGCCGATGACGTTGACGTCCGAGCGGGCATAGCGGGCCAGCATCGACAGGAGCACCGATTTGCCGACGCCCGACCCGGCGAAAATGCCCATGCGCTGGCCGATGCAACAGGTCAGGAAGGCGTTGAGAGCCCTGACGCCGAGATCGAGCGGCGGGCCGACGCGCCGCCGGGCATGGGCCGCGGGCGGATCGTTGCGGAAGGCGTAAAGCCTTTCGCCCTGGGGCAGAGGCGGGCCGCCATCGACCGGGCGGCCGAGCGCGTCGACGACGCGGCCGAGCCAGGCGTCGCAGGGCTTCAGCCCGGGCAGCGTCTTGTCGACATAGGCGGGGCAGCCGCGGCGAACGCCGTCGAGCCCGCCGAACGGCATCACCAGCGCCTTCTCGCCGGAAAAGCCGATGACCTCGCAGGGAACGCGCGTGCCGGTGGCGATTTCGATCAGCACCCGGCCGCCCAGGCTCATCGCGCCGATCGGGCCGGAAACCTCGACCAGAAGCCCCTTCACTGCCGTTACGCGACCATAGACCGTGATCCCGTCGAGTTCGCCGATGCGGGCGGCGAGCGTCGGGAGCCGATCGGTGAGGCGCGAGGGGGCTGTCATGAGGCGTCCGTCAACCTTTCGTTTACCTGTGTGATTAACACTGCGGATCGAGGCTGTGACATGCCACGGGGTGATTTGGCCCCCGGTTCAGGTCGCTGCCTCCGCGAAAGGGTGTTTCGCGGAAGAAAGCGCTACCGATCCGTGTCAAATTCGACTCACCTCGACAACGATCGTTCACTTTCTTTCACGAACCGCTTGCGCTCAGGAATCACGGTTTGTTAACCAATTCTCCGTAGCGTGTCGCGTGGCGTTTCATCGGGCAAGCACGTCGTCGTCGAGAGCCGCGGTGGTTCGGACGATAAGAGCGGATTGTTTGCCTCGGGGCGAAATTGGGGACGTGACATGCGGGTTCTGCTGATCGAAGACGATAGCGCAACCGCCCAAAGCATCGAGCTCATGCTCAAATCGGAGAGCTTCAACGTCTACACCACCGATCTCGGTGAAGAAGGCGTCGATCTCGGCAAGCTCTACGACTATGACATCATCCTGCTCGATCTGAACCTCCCCGACATGTCGGGCTACGAGGTCCTGCGGTCTCTGCGCGTCGCCAAGGTCAAGACGCCGATCCTGATCCTCTCCGGGCTCGCCGGCATCGAGGACAAGGTCAAGGGGCTGGGTTTCGGCGCGGATGATTATCTGACCAAGCCCTTCCACAAGGACGAGCTCGTCGCCCGCATCCATGCGATCGTGCGCCGCTCGAAGGGACATGCGCAGTCGGTGATCACGACGGGCGATCTCGTCGTCAATCTCGACACCAAGACGGTCGAGGTCGATGCCGCCCGGGTGCACCTGACCGGCAAGGAATACCAGATGCTGGAGCTGCTCTCGCTCCGCAAGGGCACCACCCTGACCAAGGAAATGTTCCTCAACCACCTCTATGGCGGGATGGACGAGCCCGAACTCAAGATCATCGACGTCTTCATCTGCAAGCTGCGCAAGAAGCTGGCCAACGCCTCCGACGGCAAGAACTACATCGAGACGGTGTGGGGCCGCGGCTATGTGCTGCGCGAGCCGAGCGACGTCGACGAGCGGATCCCCGCCTGAGCGGGAGCGTCACGGGCCTGTCATGGGGCGACGCTATAACGACATCTAGCCTGACCGTCGGATGTACACGGCAGGCTGACGGGGACCCCGCCGCGAGGCGGGGTTTTTGTTTGCGCGGTCCGAGCGGAGCCGTCGCCACCCGCCGCGCGGCGGAGGCCGGCGTCAGGCCGTGGCCGCGAGCTTGCGGGGCGGCTGGAAGGGCAGGGCGAAGGCGGTGGAGGCGCGCAGCGAGCCCTGCTGGCGGTAGAGCCCGCGCTGGAGCTTGTCCGGGGCGATGGTGGTCGTGATGCCGATCACGGTTTCCGCGGCGCCCAGCACGAAGGCACCCTCCGGCGTCAGCCGCTGCGACAGCTCGGCCATGACCTTGGCCTTGGTCTCGACGTCGAAATAGATCAGCACGTTGCGGCAGAAGATGATGTCGAACTGGCCGAAGCGCGCGCTCGGCTCCAGCAGATTATGCGGCTTCAGCTCCACCATGCTGCGGATCCGCTCGGATATCTGCCAGGTGTCGCCGATCTGGCTGAAATGGCGCAGCAGCATCTGCACGGGCAGCCCGCGCTGCACCTCGAACTGCGAGTAGATGCCGCGGCGCGCCTTGGCCAGCACCTCCTCGGAAATGTCGGTGCCGAGGATCTCGATGGTCCAGCCCGCGAGATCGGGCGCGAGATCGTCGATGATCATCGCGAGCGAATAGGCTTCCTGCCCCGTCGAGACGGCGGCGCACCAGATCCTGAGGGTGCGGCTGGCCGCGTTCTCGGCCCGCTTCTCCGGCAGCAGCACGTTGCGGAACAGGTCGAACGGCGTGGAGTCGCGGAAGAACAGCGTCTCGTTGGTGGTCATGGCCTCGACCACCGCCGCCTCGAGCGCCGCGTCCTGGCCCTGGCGCAGCGCCTGGACGAGCACCGCGATGGATGAGATGCCGCGCCGCCGGCACAGCATGCCGAGCCTGCTATCCACGAGGTAGCGCTTGTCCGGCCCCAGATAGAGACCGGAGCGCTGCTTCAGCAGGGCGCGCAGAAAGGCGAAATCGGCGTCTGTCACGACGGGCGGGCTCCGCGCAGGAGAGCGTGGATCGCGCCGCCGAGATGGTCGAGCGAGACGACGGCACTGGCATGGCGCGCCCGCACCACGGAACCCGGCATGCCCCAGATCGTGCTGGAGAATTCATCCTGGGCGAGGATCGCGGCGCCGGCGGCGCGCAGCGCGCCCGCGCCTTCGGTGCCGTCGCTGCCCATCCCGGTCAGGACGAGGCCCAGCGCCGCCGCGCCGAGATGCTGCGCGCCGTCCCGGAAGAGGACGTCGACGGCCGGGCGGCAATAGCGCACGGGAGGCGCGTCGCTGATCCGCGCGACGAGATGCCCGAGGCTGCGGCCGATGCCGAGATGGCGCCCTCCCGGCGCGACATAGATCGCGCCCCGCGACAGCCGCTCGCCATCATAGGGCTCGCGCGTCGGGATGCCGGTCAGCGCGCCGACCTGTTCGGCATAGGAGGCCGTGAACAGCGGCGGCATATGTTGGACGATCAGCGTGGTCAGGTCGTTCAGCGCGTCGCCGATATCGGTCAGGACCTTCGATACCGCCCTCGGCCCGCCGGTGGAGGCGCCGATCAGCAGATAGCGCGGCATCACCGCCACCAGCCCGCGGAGATCGACGGGGCCGGCCGTCGGCAGATCGAGATCGAGCTGCGGCGGCAGATGGCCCTGCCGCGCCGGGGCCTGCACGATATTGCTGAGCTTGAGCAGGAATTCGCTGCGGAAATCCAGCGACAGCGTCATGCCGTTGCGGCTGTCCGGCTTGGAGAGCACGTCCATCGCGCCCTTGGTCATGCATTCCAGCGCGATCCGCGCATTGGTCTCGGTCAGGGTGGTGGCCAGCAGCACCCCCGTATGCGGGCTCTCCCGCAGGATCACCGGCAGCGCCGTGGCGCCGTCGACCCCCGGCATGTTGAGATCGAGGACCATCAGGTCCGGCTGGAAACGCGCCGCATGGGCGATCGCGGTCTCGCCGTCTCCGGCCACCGCCACGACGTGGAACTGCCCGCTCTCGCCGAGCCAGCGCGCGAACAGCCCGCGGGCGACGACGGAATCATCCGCGATCACCACCGTTTTCGGGCGCGTCGCCGGACTGGCGAAAATCCCGTCGGGCCGTCCCGGCAAGCCGGTCTCGCCGCCATCGGCCTGATGGCGGGCAACAGGGCCCGTCGCCTCGGCGGCCGAGGCGAAAAACCCCGCTGCCGCCATGGCTTTCAAAGCAGGCCGACCTGATGGAATTTCGACGCGACGATCTCCTTGTCGAAAGGCTTCATGATGTATTCGTCGGCCCCGGCATGCATGGCGCGGGCGATATGGGCGATATCGTTCTCGGTGGTGCAGAACACCACTTTCGGCCGCCGTCCGCCCGGCATCTGGCGCAGGGCGCGCAGGAAATCATAGCCGTCCATGATCGGCATGTTCCAGTCGAGCAGCACGGCATCGGGCATCTCGCCCTTGCAGGCATCGATGGCGCGGGCGCCGTCCTCGGCCTCGGCGATGCGAAACTGCAGGCCTTCGAGGATGCGGCGCGCGACCTTGCGGATGACGGCGGAGTCATCGACGACGAGGCAGTACTTCATGGCTTGGTCTCCGGAGCGATGAGGCGGCGCATCAGGCAGCCACGGGAATGTCGATGGACAGGACGGCGTCGACGTCGAGGATGACGAGCAGCCGGTCTTCCAGGCGGTGGACGCCGCTGGCGAGCGTCGCCCAATTCGGATCGAGATTGACCGGCACGGCCTCGAAGGTGGACCGGTCGAGGCGCGTCACCTCGCCGACCGCGTCGACGATCAGCGCATAGGGCTCGCCCGCATCCTCTACGCCGACCGAGACGAGCTCGCAGCGGCCATCCGGCTGGCATTCGACGATGGGATCGAGCCCCAGCCTCTTCCTGAGGCAGATCGCCGTGACGACGCGGCCGCGCAGGTTCAACAGGCCGACGATATCGCGCGGCGCGCGCGGGACGGGGGTGAAGCGGGTGGCGATGAAGACGTCGTTGACGCGTTCGATCGGCAGGCCGAGCATCTGCTCGCCGATCATCACGGTGACGTAATCCAGGGACGCGGCGGGCGCGGCGCCGGCGCTGGGTCTCGGGGCCTTCCCTGCGAAGCGATAGCTCATGCCGCCAGCCTCACCGCCGCCTTGGATTCGCTGAGCTCGTTCAGCAGGGCGCGCCGGTCGAATTTCGCCACCACCTCGTCGAGCCGGGCCTGGAGCGCGCGCATCTGCAGATCCGGCGTCGCCAGGCTGGTCATCCCGATGATGCGCAGATCGCGGCCGCCCTCGCCGCCGCGCAGCGCGGACACCAGCGCGAAGCTGGCCTCGCCGTCGCGGTCGAGATCGAGCAGCAGGACGGCGATGCCCCCCTGCTGCACCAGGCGCCGCGCCGTCTCGTGGTCGGCCGCGAGCTGCACCGGCTGGCCCGAGGCCTTGAGCACCGGGGTGAGCATCTCGCGCAGGAAATCCGAGGGTTCCATCAGCAGGATCTGCGCGCCGGCCGCCGGCTTCTCGGGATTGCGGCGCGCGCTGAGCCAGTCCGGGTCGCCCTGCGGCAGATAATGCGCGAGGTCGACGATATCGGTGGCGCGGCCGCGGATCACGGCGGAGCCGATCACGCTCTTGTCGCGGGTCTCCTGGATTTCGACGTCCAGCGTCTCCTCGACGATGTCGATGATCGCGTCGACGGCCAGCGCCATCGTCAGCTCGCCCTCCGAGATGATGACCAGCGGCTGCAGGCCCTCGCGCCGGATCTGCGTCTCTCCCACCGGCACGATCGGCATCAGCCGGCCCCGGTAGTGCAGCAGGGTGCGGCCGCCGCTGAACTGGAATTCCGCGGCATCGACCTCTTCGAGCCGGGTGACCAGCGAGAGCGGCAGAGCCTTGAGCCCGTCCTGCCCGGTGGTGAAGACCAGCATCGTCGTGGTCTCGCCGACGGCGGAGACGGGCGCGGCCTGCGCCTCGTCGCGGCCGCCCTCCGAGACCGCGGCGCCGACATGGCGGGCGATGCCGTTGGGATCGATGATCAGCACCACCGCGCCGTCGCCCAGCACCGTGTTGCCGGAGAAGATCGGGATGTGCCGAAGCTTCATCGACATCGGCTTCACCACGATTTCCTCGGTGTGGAAGACGCTGTCGACCAGGATGCCGAATTGCCGCTCGCCGATCTGCGTCACCACGATGAAGCCGTCGGTCATCGCGGTCTCGCCGGCGCCCATCAGCGAGGCGAGCGAGATCACCGGCAGCAGCCGCTCGCGCAGGCGCAGCACCGGGGCGCCGTTGATCCGCTCGATGCGATGATCCGCCCCCGGCTTAACGCGGACCAGCTCGCGCACCACGATCTGCGGGATGGCGTAGCGCATCGCGCCGGCGGATACGATCAGCGCCGAGACGATCGCCAAAGTGAGCGGGATCTTGACGGTGAAGGTCGTGCCGAGCCCGGGCGTGCTGGCGATGTCGATCAGCCCGCCGATCGTGTCGACATTGACCTTGACGACGTCCATGCCGACGCCGCGCCCGGAGACGGCGGTGATCGTCTCGGCGGTCGAGAAGCCGGGATGGAAGATGAAGCGGGCGATCTGGGCATCGCTCATCCGCTCGATCTCGGCCTCCTGCGCCAGGCCGCGCTGCAGAGCCTTGCGCCTGATGCGCCCGATATCGAGCCCGCGCCCGTCATCGGAGACCGCGATGGTGACCGAGCCGCCCTCGTGATAGGCGGCGAGGCGGATGGTGCCGTGCGGCGGCTTGCCGGCGGCTTTCCGCTCCTCGGGCAGTTCGATGGCGTGATCGGCGCAGTTGCGCACCATATGGGTGAGCGGATCCTTGATCAGGTCGAGGATCTGGCGGTCGATCTCGGTGTCGTCGCCCTCCATCACCAGCTCGATGCGCTTGCCGAGCTCGGCGCCGAGGTCGCGGACGATGCGCGGCAGCTTCGACCAGGCATTGCCGATCGGCTGCATGCGCGTCTTCATCACGCCTTCCTGCAGCTCGGCCGTGATCAGCGAGAGGCGCTGGAGCGGCGCCTTGAGCTGCGCATCCTCCTGCTGGCGTGAGATCTCGAGCAGCTGGTTGCGGGTCAGCACCAGCTCCGAGACCATGGTCATCAGATGTTCGATCGTATCGACGGTGACGCGCAGTGTGGCGGGGCCGGTCGAGGCGCGGATCTCGCGGGGCAGGCCGTCCTCGCCCGGCGCGGCTTCGGGCTGGGCTTCGAGGCGCCCGTCGAGCCCGCGGGCCTCCGGCGCGGCGCGGAATTCGAGATCGATCGCGTCCGCGGCGGCGGCTCCGCCATGCCGGGCGAGATAGGCGGCGACGGCGTCCTGCGTCTCGGTATCGGGGGGGCGGGTGGTCGCCAGCTCCTGCTTGGCCTGCTCGTCCAGCGCGCGCAGCTCGGCGATCAGATTATCGTCGTTGCCGGCCGGCTCCTCGCCCTTGTCGGCGAGCTCGGCCAGGATGTCCTTCATCCGGTCGATGGTCTCGAGGATCGCGGTGACGCAGAGCGCGTTGACGGTGGCGCCCTCGCGCAGCTGCCCCATCACCGATTCCGCCGCATGGGTCAGCGCTTCCAGCCGGGGCAGGCCGATGAAGCCGCAGGTGCCCTTCACGGTATGCACCAGGCGGAAGATGTTGTTGAGGATCTCGCGGTTGTTCGGCTCCTGCTCGAAGCGCACGAGTTCCCGATCCACCGTGTCGATGCTTTCGCCGGTCTCGCTCAGGAATTCTTGTAGCAGCTCATCCATGCCGGAGATCGACCCGCGCGCTCATTTGCCCGGCAATCTAAGCCCCACAAGGGTTTATGATCGGTTGAGATCATCCGGCCAAGCGTGGGAATTCGCAGCTAGGTGGCGAATCAATCCTGCTTTTCCGAGGTGATGGTGACGGTGTCGCCATCGATGGCGAAGCTGACGCTCATCCCGGCGGCACGCGCCACCATGCCGGTATAGAGCGGCTGCACGGCATGGGCGTCGATCGTCCCGGTTTCCGAGCGGCCGGCGAGCAGATCCTCGACATGGGCGGGGATGCGGGCATGGGAGCCGGTGGCGGTGATCACGAAGCGGCCCTGCTCGCCCTCCACCGTGGCGCGCGAGACGAGCTTGCCGCCGCGCGGCACCGCATGGGTTGCCAGGGTCAAAAGGTTGAGCAGCAGCTTCACCTGGTTCTTCGGTAGCAGCGCGCGGGGCGCATCCCAGTCCAGCGAGAGTTTCTCGTCGTTGAGGAAGCCGTTGGCGACATTGCCGGCATCGCCGAGATCGATCATCGCCCCGGCCGAACCGGCCGCGCCGAAGGCGAGCCGGGCGAATTGCAGCCGGGCCGAAGCGTTGCGGGCGCTCTTCTTGATCAGGTCGAGGGCGAAGTCCCGCATCGACGGGTCATCCTCCTCCAGAACCTCCAGCGCGTTGACAACCGCTCCGACGGGGCTGATCACATCATGGCAGACGCGGCTGCAGAGGAGCGCAGCCAGGTCGAGCGGATCGAGCGTGATGGCGGTCATGGCGGGTCCCGGGGGTCGAAGGCGTGAGATCGAAGAGGGGTCGCGGGCTTGCATCGAAACAGGAAACCATCGCTTTTCGTCGATACGGGAAAGCGCCGGTCGAGGAAGATATGGTGCCAGCCTGGTTTGCATGTGGTTAACCCGGGCGGCGCGATGTCGCGAGACGAGGATGCAGGGCCGCGATGATCGCTCCGGATGACCCGGTCTTCTTGGATTGCGACGCCCTTGCCCGCAAGGTGGCGGAGGCGGCCTGCCTGGCCGGCGCAAAGCTTCTGGCGATGCGCGCCGCCCGGGACGTCAAGCTCAAGCCCGACGGCTCGCCGGTCTGCTCGGCCGATCTCGCGGCCGACCATGCCGCGAAACAGGCGCTGGCGCGGCTCCTGCCGGATTTCCCGGTGATCAGCGAGGAAAGCGCCGGCGAGATCGCGCCCGGCCCGGTCTTCATCCTGCTCGATCCGCTGGACGGCACACGCGAATTTTTGGCCGGGGGCGAGAGCTATTGCGTCGCCATCGCGGTGGTGCGGGCGGGCAGGCCGGTCGCCGGAGCGATCGCGGCGCCGCAGCTGGCCAGGCTCTGGTTCGCCGGGGACCGCGCCTATTCGCAGAGGCTGGCGCAGGATGGCGCCGCGTTGGGCACGCCGCAGCCGGCCCGGGTGCGGCCTTTGCCCGCGGCGGGTCCGACGACGCTGGTCAGCCGCTTCCATGGCGACGCGCTCAGCGACGCGGTGGCGCGGGAGATGGGCTCGGCCAGCACGATGCCGGCCTCTTCGGCCGTGAAATTCGGGCTGATCGCCGGTGGCGAGGCCGATCTCCATATCCGCGCCGGCCAGACCATGGAGTGGGACATCGCGGCGGGAGAGGCGATTTTATGTGCCGCCGGCGGCGCGGTTCTGACCCTCGACGGGGAGCGGCCGCGCTATGGCTGCGCCGATCGCGGCTTCCGCAACCCATCCTTCGTCGCCGCGGCGAGCGAAGATCTGGCCAGGCAGGCCGTGGCGGCGGCCCGGCACCTCACTGAGGAAAAAAGCTGAGGCGACGAGGCTTGCGCGCCTGATCCGTTCGGGGTGGGGGAGGGTCGCTGGGGCAGGGGGGCGCGTAGCAGCGTAGCCATCGGAGATCTGGTGATCTTCTTCTTGCTCGCGATGCCGATGCCGAAGCCGTGTCGATGCCGCGCTAATACCGGTGCCGCACCGATGCCGCGCTGATGCCGTTGCCGCATCGATGCCGAAGCCCGCACCGCTGCCTTGGCCGATGCGGATGCCGTGCCCACGCCGCGCTGATGCCGTGCCGCGCTAATGCTGGTGCCATGTCGATGCCGATGCTGCACCGATGCCGGTGCCGCACCGCTGCCTTGGCCGATGCTGACACCGGTGCCGCACCGTTGCCGAAGCCGTGCCGATGCCGCGCTGTATGCCGAGCCGACGCAGATGCCGCACCGATGCCGAAGCCCGCACCGCTGCCTTGACCGATGCAGATGCCGCTGATGCCGTGCCTCGGCCGATGCCGCGTCGCTCGCGCACCGAGCCTCGGCTCCTTTCCCTCCGAAACCGCTGTGCGCGAGCCTTGCCCGTTCGGGCCGCCTTGCGTCAGAGCCGCTGCTCCGCCGGGTGGCGTTGGCAATATTCGGTGACGGAGAGGCGGCGGCGGATGCCGATGCCGTCGGCGTCGTTGAGGAATTCGATGCCGCTGACGGTGAACACCGCGCGCAGCCTGTTGCGGGTGGTATCGAGGATCGGCCGCCCGCCCGCTTCGAATTCGCGGATCGTCCGCAGCCCGACATTGGCGCGGCGGCTGAGTTCGGCGGCGCTCCAGCCCAGCATGGCGCGGGCCAGCCTGCACTGCTCTTCGGTCATGATCGGGCTCCGGCGGTCGAGATCCGGGGAGGGCGGAAACGCGAAAAGGCCCCCGGCTTGCGCCGGGAGCCTCTGAGGCGGGTGGTTCAGAACTCGCGCTGCACGCGGAAGCGGGCCGACAGGCTGTCGTCGCTGCCGAGCGTGAAGGTACCGCCGCGGTTGGAATCGGCGACGCGGCCCTTGGGATCGAGCTTGGCGTAGAGCACCTCGACACCGATATCGAGCCCGCTGACGGGGGACCAGATCAGGTTCGAACCGACACGAAATTCCTTGTAGTCGGTCTGGCCGGTCGCAGCGCCTTTGAAGCGGTCGAAGGTGTTGACGTCGAGATACGACCCGAACACCGCCTGGCGAATCGCCGGCGTCCAGTAATGCTGGAAGGCGGCCGTAATCGCGTAGCCCTTGGAGAGCTTGAGGCTCGAGGTCGAGCCGTTGACGGCTTCGTAGGCATCATCCGCAGTGGTCTTCACGCCGCCGGCGCTGATGGAGCCTGCCTGCAGATAGCTCAGCGCGCCTTCGGCATAGGCGCCCTGGAGCCAAAGCACGTCACCCTGCGCCAGCATCGGCAGGTTGAGCTTCAAGCCCGCCTGCACGGCAAAGCCGTATTTGCTGTCGACCTGCTGTGCGGCGCGGGCCGAACTGGCCGTGATCTCGTGCAGGGCACCGGAGAGTTGAGCGGAGCCCCAGCCCTGCGTCACGTTGAGATTGGCCACCAGGTCGGGCAAGCGATTGCCGCCCTGCAGATTGGTGTCAGCCTTCCTCTTGAAGTCGTCGGCGCGCTGCCAGCTGTCGTTGCGACGCTCTGTCCCGTCTTCCAGCGAGAGCGTGGCACTGACGCCGCTGCCGAAGGTGGCGGTATAGGCGAACATCTGCGTCGACTGGTCCGAACCGCGCAGCGTGCCCCAGTTCAGATCATCCGCGTAGAAGTCGAACATCGACTGGGCGCGACCGGCGGTCAGCGGGCCGAACTGCACGAAGCCCTTGTCGAGCGCGACTGTGGTCTCGTTGGCCTGCAGGCCGCCCTTGCTGTAGGCGCCGCTCTGGCGGATCGCGTCGTAGCGGATGAACGTGCGCAGCGTGCCATAGGCCGTCGCCGTGCGTGCGTCGACGTTCACGCGGCCATAGGCCCGCAAGCCGGTGACGTCGTCGTTCTTCTTGACAGGCTGGAGGTAAAGGCCTTCGGCGCGCAGGCGGCCGCTGACGCGCAGGCAGGTCTGGGTGCCCGGAATATAGAAGAAGCCTGCGCCATAGGTGTTGCAGACGCGGACATATTCGACCGGCGCCGCCTTGCGGGACGGCAGGTCGGCAGCGCCGGCGCCACTGGCGGCCACCAGGGCGCTGGCCGTCGAAAGGAGAAGAGTAGTGATCTTTTTCACAGGGACCCCCAAAAGAGTTCGCTTAATCTGGTTCGGCAATCTCAATCTGCCGATCTCAGGATTAGTGAATACGGGTGTTACCTCATGTGAAATTGTTCACATCATTGTTTCAATACCTCCAATAGTTGCGCCAATGGCACATGTGAAATATTTCACCGCATCGAACAAAATCATCTTATATATAAATTACGTTACGTAATTTTCAGATTGGCGAGGTGATGGATTTGCGGTTCGCAGCATGGGATCGGGTTCGGGGTACGCCTGCGGGAATGGCAGACAGTGTCAATCTACGAAATTCCCATAGGCCGCAGCCGCGCGTTTGTGTATAGCGGCAAATATATTCGATACTACGCCGCGATCTATCTAATTAAATACTGAAATGTCTTTTTTTCAGTTGCAGTACTTCGGCATTGAGTGGGGGCGATATGCTGAGAAACTACGAAACCGTCCACGCGATGGAGCGTCTGCCCCGCCGCAGTTTCGAGAAGGGCGCCGTCATCAGGCAGCCCGACGATCTGTCCGAGACCGTCCTGCTGATCGAAAGCGGGCGGGCGCAATGTTTCTACATGACGCCGCAGGGGTCGGATGCCGTGCTCGGCGAGCTCGGGGCGGGGGATTTCATCGGCGATCTCCAGGCCCTGGACGGCGGCATTCCCGATGCCTGCTACGAGGCGCTGGAGCGCACCAGCGCCATCCTGTTCCGGCGCGACGAGTTTCTCGAGCGGCTGCGGCTCTCGGCGCCCTTCGCGGAAGCCTATACGCGCCGCCTCTGCACGCGCGTGCGCCTGCTGAACCAGCTTTATGTGGAGAGCCGGGTGCTGCCGATGCGCGAGCGGCTGTTTGCCGAACTGATCCGGCTCAGCCTGCGCACCGAGACCGGGCGGATCGTCATCGCGCCGGCCCCGACCCATGCCGAGCTGGCGCGGCGGATCGCCTCGCAGCGCGAGACCGTCACCAAGCAGATGAGCGCGCTGGCGCGGAGCGGGATCATCAGCCTCGAGGGCCAGACCATCATCATCGAGAAGCCGGGCGATCTGCAGGCCGCGCTGCGCGATCATCTCGGCGACATGGCCGCCTGCCCGCCGGATTCACCGGCCCCGGAACGTGAACTTCGTCACCGACCGAGGGCCGCCGCCATGGCACGATGATCACCGGTTGGCGTCCTCGGTCATCAACCTCCAGAAGTAGAGACCTGACTTGTGAGGGCCGGACCAGGAATTCGGCCCTCACCTTTGTCCTGGGGGGAGGGATGTCGGCGCCTAAGTCGGCAGGCGAGGGCGGCTGCAGGGCGTTTTGCTGCGCTGGGTCTGGCTGCAGGACGTCTGGCCGCCGGGGGGGTCGGGTTGTTTGTGGGGGCCGGGCTGCTCGGGGGCCGGCCGAATGTGTTTTGACCTGACGGAATTCGGCGGCGCCCGGCGTCCAGTTGCCTAGGGTACCAGCCGCATGGCTACCTGCTGCGCGGCGAGCGGATCGCACTCCGCTCGCTCCAGCCTTGCAGAGCCACGCGCTGCCCGCAATCTGCGTAACGCCCCGGCGTCAGCGGCTCGGCGGGGGCGCGTCCGGCCACCGCGGCGGCGCTCGCCTCAGCGTATCACGGAGCGGGCGGTCGCCTCAGCGTATTACGGCGCGGGCGACGTCGCCCCAATGCGCTACGGCCTGGGCGATCAGCCCCTTGTCCTTCAGGAAGGCGCGGCGGTTTTCCGCCGTGCGGAACAGGAACAGGCGGCCATCGATGATCGCGAATTCGGCCGGGCTGGTCTCGACGGCATGGCCGTCCGCGACGCCCAGCGGGTCGAAGCCTTCGAAGGCCGGGGCGTAGATCTCGGGAGCGGCGAGGAAGGTGTCGCGATTGGCCGCCGAGGCGAAGCGCCAGACGGAGCCGTTATAGAGGATCTCGAATTCCGGGCGGCCCGGCGTCGGCCGGCCGTGCAGGTGATAGCCGATCGGGTCGAAGCCGCTGAGCGCGATGCCGCTGCGCAGATGCCGCTGCATGCTCTCGCCCAGGCGCGGCAGCTCGGGCAGCCCGTCGGGCAGGCCGGCCACCATGGACGTGTCCGGCTGGGAGGCGAAAGCCGGCTGCAGGACCAGCGACATCGCCAGCACCCCGCCCGCGACCGAAATCCAGCGCTGCCATGTTATGGCCTTCATGCCGTCAAATCCCTGGGGCTGCTTCCATCCGCGCGGAGAGCGCTGGAATCTTCACGGGTTGGATACACTTGCACCGTATCAATCTCCTTACCGAAAAGCTGCGCATTCGAGTGGCGTCACGATTTTCCGGCTCCCGGCCCCGTCTAGCGGGCGGGATCCGGAGCCAGCCCGCCCGGGCGACGGACTCCGGCAGCTCGCCTTCCGCGGGTGCTGCCGCCTTCCGAGCACCGGCCGCCAGGCGAGACCGGACGCCCATCCTGGAGAGGACACGATGACACAGACCCGTCGCAATTTCGTCGCTGGAGGCCTCGCGGCCACGGGGGCGGCGCTGGCGCTGCCGCTGCCGGCTCTGGCACAGGGCGCCAATGCGCCCGCGCGGTCCTTCAGCCAGAACGAGCTCGTCAATTCCGGCCATCAGTTCTTCGGCAATGTCTCGCGCGGGCTGGCGCTGACGATCGAGGAAGCGGTGCGGCGCTGGGGCGAGCCCAACGGCTATGTGCTGGGCCAGGAAGCCTCCGGCGCCTTCGTCGGCGGGCTGCGCTATGGCGAGGGGCAGCTCTTCACCCGCAATGCCGGGGACCGCAAGGTGTTCTGGCAGGGCCCCTCCGTCGGCTTCGATTTCGGCGGCGAGGGCGCCCGCACGATGATGCTGGTCTATAATCTTCCGAGCGTCGACGCGCTGTATCAGCGCTTCGTCGGCGTCGACGGCTCCGCCTATTTCATCGGCGGTTTCGGCTTCACGGCCATGGCCGCCGAGGGCGTGACGCTGGTGCCGATCCGCACCGGGGTCGGCTGGCGGCTCGGCGTCAATCTCGGCTATCTCAAATTCACGCCGCAGGCGACGTGGAATCCCTTCTGATCCGGCGCCTCTGACGGCGCGGGCCGGCGCGAGATGCTGGCTTTCCCGCGCCCGGCGTGCCAAATTCAAGACTGTATGGTCTCGTTGCGGAGCGGCCCTTGATCGAAGCCGTCATGCTGGTCACGCTCGGCTTCCTGTCGGCGACGCTGATCGCGCTCGCCGCGGTGCCGGCCCTGGCCCGCCGCGCCGACAGGCTGGCGCGCCGCCGGGCCGAAGCCGCCTTTCCCCTGTCCCTGGCCGAGATCGCCGCCGATCGCGATCATCTGCGGGCGGAGCTCGCTCTGCGCGAACGCGTGCTGGAGCAGCAGGCTGAGCGCGGCTTCCAGGCCAAGGCCGCCGCGATGCAGGAGGCCGGCCGCCGCGACATGGAAAACGCCGCGCTGAAGCGCGAGATCGCCGCGCATCTGAGCAGCATCGCCGGGCTGGAGGCCGAGCTGTCGGCCACGAGCGCGGCGCTGTCGGCGACGCGCGAGGCGCTCGCGGCCGAGCAGGGCGCGCATCGCGAGACGGGTGCGACGCTGCAATCGCGGCTGGCCGAGCTCGCCCAAGTCGAACAGGCGCTGGCCGAGGAGCGCGCCGCGCTGAAGCGGCTCGCTGCCGATCTCGCCGCCCGCAACAACGAGCTCGCCGGTTTGCACGAGACGCTGGAGCGGGCCGAGGCGTCGCTGGCGGAGCGCGAGCACGAGCTCGCCGGCTTGCGCACGGAAGCGGACGGGCTGAAGGTGGCGCTGGTCGAGGGCCGCACCCAGCAGCTGATGCTGGAAGCCGCCCGCGACGACGTCGCGCGCAAGCTCGCCGCCAGCGAAGCGACGCTGGCCGCCGAGCGTGCCCTGCGGCAGGAGGAGGCGGTAGCGATGCAGGAGCAGATGCGCGAGCGCGACGAGCGGCTCGAGGTGCTGCATGCGGAGATCCAGACGCTGCAGGGCGCTCTCGCGCAATCGCGCGAGGACAGGCTGCAGTTGAAGCGCGAGATGAGGCAGGCGGGCCCGTCCGGCCAGGACCATGCCGCGCTGCGGGCCGAAATCAGCCGCGTCGCCGAGCAGCTGCTGGCGCTGCCGCCCCGGCAGGAGGCGGCGGAATAGCCTGCCGCGCTCCTCCCGCGACCCCCACGGAAGGCGAAGCCCCGACCCTAGAGGCCCGACGCGGCGGCGCCGCGCGCCCGACAAATCCGGTTTCCCGCGGGCCGCTCCTGTTCTAGTAAGGCCGGCCTGTTGCTCCCACCGCCGGATGGTGCCTTGCCCGTGATATCACCAAGCTTCGATCTTCTGTGCATCGGCGAACCGCTGGGCGAGTTCAACGCCACTCGCGGCGAGCCCGGCACTTTCCAGTTCGGCCATGGCGGCGACACCTCGAATTGCGCCGTCGCGGCGGCGCGGCAGGGGGCGCGCGTCGCCTATGCCGGTGCGCTGGGCGATGATGCGGCCGGCCGCGCCTTCCGCACGCTCTGGGCGCGGGAAGGGGTGGACGACAGCCATGTCGCCACCCATCCTTCCGCGCCGACGGGGCTGTATTTCGTCGATCACGGCCCCTCCGGCCATGTGTTCTCCTATGCGCGCGCCGGTTCGGCGGCGAGCCTCTACGGCCCGCGCGATCTGCCGCGCGAGGCCATCGCCGCCGCAAAGGTGATCCAGGCCTCGGGCATCAGCCAGGCGATTTCCGCCAGCGCCTGCGACGCGGTGTTCGAAGCCTTCGAGCTGGCGCGCGGTGCCGGGGTGCTGACCGCCTATGACACGAATCTGCGCCTGAAGCTCTGGCCGCTGACCCGGGCGCGGGCGATCATCGAGGCCGCCTGCGCCATGGCCGACATCGTGCTGCCGGGGCTCGACGATGCGATCCTGCTGACCGGGCTGCAGCAGCCGGACGCGATCGCCGATCATTATCTCGCCAAGGGCGCCAAGGTCGTGGCGCTGACGCTGGGCCATGAAGGCTCGCTGGTGGCGACGCCCGAGCGGCGCGAGCGGCTGGTGCCGATCGCGGTCGAGGCGATCGACGCGACCGGCGCCGGCGATTGCTATGACGGCGCCTTCCTCGCCGAATTCATCCGCAGCGGCGATGCCTTCGCCGCCGGTGCCTATGCCAATGTCGCCGCCGCGCTCTCGACGCAGGGCTACGGCGCCGTGGCGCCGCTGCCGAGCCGTGCCGTCGTGGAAGCGCGCATGGCCCAGGATTTTGCCGGAACGAGCCGCTGATGACCTTGCCGATCCTGACCGAGGCGGGCGATCTGCTCGCGCGCTACGACGTGCTGATCAGCGATGTCTGGGGCGTCGTGCATGACGGGCTCTGGGCGCTGGAGCCGGCCTGCGCGGCGCTGACGCGCTATCGCGAGGCCGGCGGCGCGGTGGTGCTGCTGTCGAATGCACCGGGGCCCTCGGCCCAGGTGGCCGAGGTCATCGACGGGAAGCGGGTGCCGCGCAGCTGCTGGGACAGGCTGGTCACCTCCGGCGATGTCACCCGCGCCTTGATCGCCGCCAGCCACCACCAGAAGGCCTATCATATCGGCTGCGAGAGCGATCTCGCCGTGTTCGAGGGGCTGGGCATGGAGATCGTCGGCGAGGAGGAGGCCGAAATCGTCGTCGCCACCGAGCTCAACGATTATCGCACCGAACAGCCGGAGCAGTACCGGCCGCTGCTGCAGCGCTTCGCGTCGCGCGGGCTGCCCTTCATCTGCGGCAATCCCGATCTCGTCGTCCATGTCGGGCATGATCTGCTGCCCTGCGCCGGATCGCTGGCGACGATCTATGAGGAGCTGGGCGGTTCGGTGGCATGGGCCGGCAAGCCGCATCGCCCGGCCTATGACCTCGCTCTGGCCGCCGCCCGCGAGGCGCGCGGCGGGCGCGAGGTCGATCCGGCCAAGGTGCTGGTGATCGGCGATGCGGTCCGCACCGATCTCGCCGGCGCGCAGCTGATGGGCTTCGACAGCCTGTTCATCGCCGGCGGCATCCATCGCGACGAGACGATGCGCGGCGGGGTGCTGGACCCGGCGGGCGTGGCGAAGGTGCTGGCGGGGCAGAAGGCGCGGCCGATCGCGGCGATGGCGGCTTTGGTTTAGAGCGAGACGGGCAGGGGCAGTGTAACCTGCGAGCGCGGCATCTTTCAGCGGTCCGACCCGGCAGGCGGAGAGGGGCGGGCGCCGAGCCGCCTCCCCACATCCGCGTACAGCCCCTGTAGCGGCGCGAAGGTAAAGCGCACGGTCGAGCGGCCGGGCGGCACGGCGACGGCGCGGAAGAGCACATTGGCGCGCAGCAGCTCGGCCGGCCTCTCGTCGATGCTGACCCGCCACCAGGGGTGGTAGACGTCGTTCAGCACGAGATAGCCGCCGGAGGGGGCGTCGACCGCGATCGCCACCTCGGTCGTGCCATAGTCGAGGATGCTGGCCGAGCCGGGCAGCGCCGGGCCGGGCGGGCGGGCGGGCGCCTCCCTGTCGAGCAGGACCTGGCGGCGCGGGTCGAAACGCTCGGGCCACCGGCCGCTCGCCAGGATCTGGTCGAAATCGGCTTTGGCGGCATCGGCGACCAGGAGCACGCGCGGCAAGGCGCGCGGGTTCTCGTAGACATAGGCGTCTTTGGTGCGGGCGATCTGCGGCAGGTCGCCCGGCTTCAGCGCCTTGTCGATCTGCTCGACCGGTACGCCGGTGGCGATGAAGCGCAGGCCCAGCATATCCGCCAGCAGCGAGCGGTAGGACGGCATCAGCGGCGAGAAGCTGCGTTGGTCGGGCAGGGCGACATGGTCGCCCGCCCCGGTCGCCTTGCTGTAGAGGCCGAGACGCAGCGGATTATAGCCCAGCGTGTTGTCCAGCCCATGAATGAGGCTGGCATTGGGCCAGTGGAAATCGATGCCGGCGAGTTCGATGCGGTCGCGCCGGTCGGGGGCGGCGGTGCGCGCGGTCTCGCGCTTCAGCAGCGCGATCGTATCGTTGCGGCTGTCGGGGCGCAGCACCTCGTACATCCCGGCGGGGAGGGCGGTGGACTCGCTCGGCCCGTTATTGACCGCGAGATCGACGGTCAGCGTCGCGCCGAGCACGATCGCCGCGGTCAGCCCCGCGCCCTGCAGGCTCAGCCCGCGGGCCGCGACCAGCGCGCCGAGGCTCAGCACCCCGCACAGCCCGGCGGTGAGGATCGCCACAGCAGCGACATCCAGCCGGCCGACGGTCCAGGCCAGCCACAGCGCGAGCAGCGTCGCGCCGAGAAAGAGCCCGATCTCGACCAGGCGCTGCCATGGTTTGGCGCGCGGTGCGGCGTCGCTCATCACGAGATGGGTGAGGTAGCCGCCGAGCAGGGCCAGCATCGCGCCGACCAGGAAGAGCGCATCGGCGGGGCGGCGGTAGAAATCGATCCCCGGCAGCTCGAACAACAGGCGGAAGGCCGGGGTGTAGCGGCCGAGCGCGAAGAGCAGCAGCAGCAGCGCCGCCAGGCTGAGCGCCCTGATCTCCCGCCGCCACAGCGCGCCTCTGACGATGCCGATGGTCAGGATCAGCCCGGCCGGCAGCAGGCCGAGATAGAGCTGGCTCATATTGCGGGCGAGATAGAGCTCCAGCGCGCCGAAACGCGCCTCCCAGCCGGGGCTGGGCGCACCCCAGAAATTCTCGAGCGGGCCGGCGGCGCCGTAGAGATTGGCAAAAAGCCCGGTCAACAGCGCGGCGGGATGCAGCGACCCCTTGCCGGCGCCGATGAAATCGATCGCCGGCCGGTTCGATTCCTGGGCGAGGAAGGCGGTCAGCAGGATCGGCACGGTGGCCACGGCGACCGCGCCGATCACGCCGGCGAGCAGCGGCAGCAGGCTGGTGCGCAGCGCCTGCCAGGGCCGGCGATCCATGGCGATGGCGGCGAGGACGAGGCCGGCCAGCGCGTAGACGCCGAGCAGCGCCACCTGATCCCGCCCCAGCACCATAAAGCCGGCGACGATCCCCGCGGCGAGCCCGTACAGCACCGAGCCGCGCTCCAGCGCGCGCGAGACCAGCAGCAGCGTGACCGCGAAATAGCCGAGGCTGAGCACCTGCCCGATATGCTGGATGCGCCAGGCGGCCGAGGCGCCGAAGGCGAAGGCCAGCGCCGCGACCACCGCGCCAGCGGGGTGCCAGCCGCGATCCTTGAACAGCAGCACGAAACACAGCGCCCCGGCCAGCAGCATGCCGAGCACGGCGCCATCGCTCCAGCTGAAATCGGGCGAGGGATTGAGCGCGGCGATCAGCGCGAAGGGGGGCGAGAAGATCAGCGATTGCGGATCGGCGACCTGCGGCGAGCCGGCGAAGACATTGGGTGTCCAGAAGGCGGAGAGCCCCTTGTGCCAGCTGCCGGCGAGGAATTGCAGCTGCGGGTAGAAATGCGCCTTGGCGTCCCAGGGAATGGTGACGAGCCCCGACAGCCACGGCCAGGACAGGGCAAACCAGGCGAGGCAGACGATCAGGACCACGCCGGCCAGGGGCCAGCGCGGGGGCTGCGTCTCGTCCGGGTCGTAGAGAGGCGGTGGCATCAGGCGGGTGTGCCCGAAGCCGGCGGCGCGATCAATCCTTCGGAGCGGCCCGCGCCATCAGCGCGTCCATATCGATGAAATGGCCGGCGCGATCCCGCTTGGAGGCGAGGTAGCGGACATTATGGACGTTCGGTCGGCCGAGCACCCGCTGCGTCGCCGCGACCTCGAGGCCCGCGGCCTTGATCGCGCCGATCTTGATCGGGTTGTTGGTCAGAGCGGTGACTTTGCTGACGCCGAGCTGCTTCAGCATCACGGCGGCGAAGTCGAAATGGCGCTGGTCGAGGTCGAAGCCCAGCACCTCGTCGGCATCATAGGTGTCCCAGCCCTGGCTCTGCAGCTTATAGGCCCGCATCTTGTTGGAGATGCCGTTGCCGCGGCCTTCCTGGTCGAGATAGAGCAGGATGCCGCCGTCATTCTCGGCCATCCACTGCACCGTCTCGCGCAGCTGGTCGCCGCAATCGCATTTCAGCGAGCCGAACAGGTCGCCGGTGAGGCAGGCCGAGTGCAGCCGCACCGGGACGGCCTCGCCCAGGTCGGGCTTGCCGACGATGATCGCGACCTGGTCGCGCAGGCCTTCGCCGCCGCGGAACACCACGAATTCGGTTTCCGGCGCGCCTTCCAGAGGCACGGGGGCGCGGCCGACGATGGTCAGCGTCTCGGTCTGCGCGCTGCGATAGGCGTTGATCGCGGCGATATCGACCGAGACCAGCGGCTCGCCGGCGATAGCCTCGGCCGTGACGGGAACCATGATGACGGCGGGCACGACGAGCGAGAGCCGCGCCAGCTCGAGCGCGGCGGTGTCGATCTCGCCGGCCGGCGCGACGGGGGCGTCCATCTTCGCATCGGTCTTCATGGCCAGCGTCTCGACCCGCGAGGGGTCGATCGTCGGCATGGCGAAGACGCCGGTCTCGGTCCGGCCCTTGGCGCCGATCCGGCGCAGCCGCGCGGCGCTGAGGATGAGGTAGCCATGGCCCTGCGCCAGCGTATCCAGCCGCGCGACGAGACCCGGCTCCGACAGCTCCGCCGACATCGCCAGCGCCAGCGTCTCGCCGGCACGCAGCAGCACCGGGCGGGCGGCCCGGAACTCGGCGATGGCGCGGTCGACGGTGACGAGGTCAGTGTCCTGCGGGCGGCCGAATAGGGTACGCGACTGAGACATGGGAAGTATCCGTCAGATTGCGCCGCGGGACGGCGGAGGATTGTAGCATCTACGTGCGAAAGCCCGATCTGGATGCGTACCGAGGCCGCGGGGCAGAACGCGACAGGTCCGACACTGTTCCAAGGCGATCAGGCCTTACCGACTGAACTCGCAGCCATCCAATCTGTTGACAGGGCGTATAGGGGTGAGACGTTGAACGACAGATGAATGATTAACGCGCAATGCCTGCCCGCGACAGGGGCAGCAACCGGGGACAGCCGTGACGCAGGATCATGACCAGTCCGCGAGGCAAGCGACGAACCACCCCGTCTACCGCCCCGCCGCACGGCATCTGCACTGGGCGACGGCCGCCGGCATCCTCGTCATGCTGCCGCTGGGTTTCGCAATGACCTATCGCGGCGAGACGATGGATGTCTGGGACGGCATCACCAATGCGATGTTCAGCACGCATAAGCTGCTCGGCTTCCTGCTGCTCTGGCTGGTCGCCGGCCGGCTGCTCTACCGGCTGCTGAAGGGAGCGCCGCCGGACGAGCCGAGCCTGCGTCCCTGGCAGAAGCATCTGTCGCATGCGGTGCACTGGCTGCTCTATGGCCTGCTGCTGGTGGTGCCGCTGCTCGGCTGGATCGGCATATCGCTTTATCCCTCGCTGACCATCTTCGGCCTGTTCGACCTGCCGGCGCTGACCGGGCCCGACCAGCCGCGGGCCGAGCGGGCGCTCGCGGTGCACGGCCTGCTGGCGCGGGTGCTGATGGTGCTGGCGGCGCTGCATGTCGCGGCGGCGCTGCAGCATCATTTTCTGCGCCGCGACGGGGTGCTCAGGCGGATGCTGCCGGGGCTGAAGCCGCGCGGCTGAGCGCGGCCGCCCGGTTCAGACCGGACGGGCCCAGAGGTCGAGATGGCCGACGAGGCCGGTCGCGCTGCGCTTGGCCGCGAGCCATTCCGACACCCGCGCCGGCTCGATCTGCCCGGTCTCCAGCACCGCGTCGGCGATGCCGCGCGTCAGCGCCTCGACGAGCTCGCGCTGCGCCTCGCCGAGCTGCCAGGCGCTGTCGCCGGTGGAGACGGCGAAGCCGGTCTTGCGGAAGGCCTCGGCCATCGCCTCGGTTGCATCGGGGCCGGCGGCGGGGCCGAAGCCCTTATCCCCGCGCTGGTGATGCAGGAAGGCCTGGAGCATCGCCCGGTCGGCGGCATGGGCCGGGGTCCAGCTCTCGCGGCCATCGAAGGTCAGCACGGTGTAGAGCGGCAGTTTCTGGCTGGCGAGAGCGGCGACGAAGCGCTCGATCCAGCGGCGCGACACCAGATCGAACAGGGCCGCCGCGGTGATCAGATCGGGCTGCCAGCCCAGAATCCATTCGAGATCGCGGGTCAGGTCGGCCTGCCGGAAATCCACGGTCAGGGATTTGCCGGCCTTGGAAAGGATGATCTCCTCGCCCTGTTCGCGCGCCTCGTCCGCCCAGGCGATCAGGCGCGCGCGGGCGGTGGCGAGCAGGTTCTCGTCGTAATCGACCAGTGTCCAGTGCTGGCGGTCGGGCAGGGCGGCATAGGCGCCGCGCAGGTTCGAGCCCGCGCCGCAGCCGAGATCGACGATCGAGATGGCGTGTCTGGGAGCGAAATGGACGCCGACGGCGGCGAGGACCTGCGGGTTGCGAGCCGCATGATCGGCCGGCTCGCGCAGCGCCAGCCAATCGGGAGAGAAACCACCCATTCACATCACCTTCCGGCAGATCCGCGCGACGATCGCGGCCGTTTCGGCCCAGGCAGGCAAGGTCGATGCCGCCGCCCAGGCCGCATCCGCCATGTGCGCCCGCCTCGCGCCGTCGTCAATCACCTGCCGCAAGGCTGCTGCCATCCCAGCGACATCTCCGGGCTCCACCTTGATGGCGGCTGCGTCCGGCGCGGTTTCGGCGGCCGCGCCACCCGTGGTGCAGATCAGCGGCAGCCCGCGCGCCAGCGCCTCGGTGAGGACCATGCCATAGCCTTCGAACAGCGAGGGCATCACGAAGAGGTCGGCAGCGGCATAGGCGCGCGCCAGCGCCGCGTCGTCGACGGCGCCGGCCAGGGTGATGCGGTCGCCGAGGCCGGCCTCCGCGATCTGCTGCCGCAGGGCTTCCGTGGTTTCCGGCGCGCGGTCTTCAGCCCCGATGATGGTCAGCCGCCAGGGCAGATCCGCGAGCCCGGCCAGCGCCGCGACCAGCACGTCATAGCCCTTGCGCGGCACGATCGAGCCGACGGCGAGCAGGGCGAGCCCGCTGCCGGGCGGCGAACCCGCGGCCCGTTCGGCGCGGTCGACCCCCGGGACGGCCACCGTGATGCGATCCTCGGGCACGCCATAGTCCGAGATCAGGAGCCGCTTCGTCGCCGGGCTGGTGACGATGACGGCGCTGGCATAGCGCAGGGCGGCCGTCTCGCTCGCCCGCAGCGCGCTGGCCCGATCGACCGTCAGCCCCGTCTCATAGGCGAGGGGGTGATGAACCAGCGCGACGACGCGGCCGGCGAGGCCGGCGGCGATGCTCTCGGGTAAGGCGCCATAGGCGAGGCCGTCGATCAGCAGCGCGGCGTCGAAGGGCTGGGACAGGATCGAGCGGCCGGTCTCGGCGAGGTCCTCAGGCGTCGGAGCCGGGAAGGAGCCGGGCAGCGGGAGATGGCGCGCCGCCACCCCGCTGGCCCGCCATTCCGCGAGGAGCCGCCGGTCATAGGCGTAGCCGCCGGTCGGCAGGTCGATGTCGCCGGGGATGGCGAAGGCGATCTCGCTCACGCGAGCGCACCCTCATAGCTCGCCCGCGCCAGATCGGTCTCGTGCAAGGTCACGCGGATGCGGGAGAGGCCGCCAGCGTCCTCGCCCAGGGCGCCGCTGCGCGCCGCCGCGGCCATGGCGTCGAAGATGTGCCTGCACAGGAATTCGGTGGTGGTCAGCACGCCGGCGAATTGCGGCAGCGTGTCGAGGTTCTGGTAGTTGAGCGGCTTCAGCGTCGCGTTCAGCACGGTCAGCGCGGCGCCGATATCGACCACGACGTTCTGCCGGGTCAGCTGCTCCCGGAAGAAGGCGACGTCGACGACGAAGGTGGCGCCATGCATGTTCTGCGCGGGGCCGAAGAACGGGTCCGGCAGCGAATGGCCGATCATGATGCGATCGCGGACTTCGACTGAGAACATGCGGTTTCCTTCGGAGAGTGGGGAGCGGATGATCAGGCCGCGATCGGGCGGCGGCCTAGGGATTGCGAGAAGCGCAGGAGGTACCCGTCCGGATCCTGCACGAGAAACTGGTGGACGCCCGTCTCCTCATCCGCAGCGATTCGGTACCACCGCTCTTCGGGCCCGAAGAACAGCGGCCAGGCGGCGCGGTTCAGGGCGGCCAGCAGGATGTCGAGATCGTCCACGCCGATCTCGAAATTAATGCCGCGGCCATAGGGTTTCTCGCGCGCGCCCGTATCCCAGCAGCGCTCGGAGGGCCCCGTCTCGTATTCCTCCAGCATGAACTCGACGCCGTCGCGCTCGATCGCCGCGAAACCCTGTTCCGGCCGGTCATAGAGCACGCGGAAACCGAGCAGTTCGCGCCAGAAGGCGAGGCTCGCGGGGAGCGAGGTGATGTAGAGTTCCGGCACGAGCGACGGACGGGGATGCGAACGTGGCGACGTCATGGCGCGGCTTCATAGCAGATCGCGGCCGTCAGGCCACGCGCGCCGGGGGCGAGAAGCAGCGGGAGCCTGGCGGGCGCCTCGTCGAACGCGATCTCCTCGGTGATCAGCGCGTCGAGCAGCGGCTCGGCGAGGAGGGCCATCGCCGCGGCGCTGCGGCGGGCATAATCCCAGCGGGGGCGGCGGCTGGGGGCGATCGCACCGACCTGGCTCGAGACCAGTTGCAGCCGCCGCGCATGGAAGGCGCCGCCGAGCGGAGCGGCGACGGCGCCCTCGCCATACCAGCTCATCTCGACGATGCAGCCTTCCTGCCCGGCCGCGGCGATGGCGGTGGCGAGCCCCGGCGCGGAGGCGCTGGCGTGGAAGACGATGTCGGCCTCGCGCGGCGCCTCGCCCGGCAGGGCGAAGCCGAGCCCCAGCCAGGCGGCGATGGCGGCGCGGGCGGGGTCGAGATCGACCAGCGTCACCTCCGCGCCGGGCAGCCTTGCGGCGAGCCAGGCCACCAGCAGGCCGAGCACCCCGCCGCCGACCACGACGATACGGTCGGCCGGGCCGGAGCCGGCATCCCAATGCGCGTTCAGCGCCGTCTCCATATTGGCGGCGAGGACAGCGCGCCGGGCCGGCACCTCGGCGGGGACGGGGACCAGCCGGTCGGCCGGCGCCACGAAGCGGTCCTGATGGGGGTGCAGGCAGAAGACGATGCGGCCGAGCAGCCGCGCCGGCCCGGCTTCAACGATACCGACGGCGCAATAGCCGTATTTGACCGGAAACGGGAAATCGCCCTCCTGGAACGGCGCCCGCATGCGCTCGAACTCGCTCGGCGGCACCCGCCCTTCGAAGACCAGCCGCTCGGTGCCGCGGCTGATGCCGCTCCAGAGCGTGCGCACCACGCAATCCTCGGGACCGGGCTCCGGAAGCGAAACCGCGTTCAGGGCGCATTCACCCGCCGCGACATACCAGAGCGCCCGGGCCGTGCGGCCTGCGCCCGGGACCGTTGCCGGACGTCCCTCCTGCGCCATATCGACCCGGTCCCGCATCGTGCCTCGTCTGTCCATCCGTTCCCGTTCGTCCCGCCAGCCCCTGACGGAAGCCGCCATGAACCAGCGCCCCGCTCCGACCACGTTCCAGCCGGGCGCGCAAGGGCTCGCGGCCACGCAGACGACGCCGGCCGGGCTGCAGGGGCTGGCGGTGCTGCGGTTCCGCCGCCTGCTGGTGCTCGGCCTCAACCTCGCGACGCTCGCCTTGCTGCTGCTCGGCCTGGCCGAGGTGCTCGGCGCGGGCGGCTGGAGTGTCGCCGATTACGCGATCTTTGTCGCCTTCCTGTTCGGCGCGCCCTGGACGGTGCTGGGCTTCTGGAACGCGGTGATCGGGCTCTGGCTGCTGCATGGCGTGCGCGACGGGCTGGCGCGCGTCGCGCCTTTCGCCGAGGCCGGAGAGCTGGCGACGCCGATCAGCATCCGCACCGCCATTCTGATGACGCTGCGCAACGAGGATCCGGAGCGGGCGTTCCGCCGGCTGCGCGTCGTCCGCGACAGTGTCGATGCGACGGGGGAGGGGGCGGCCTTCGATTATTTCGTGCTGTCCGACACCAATGACGCGGCGGTCGGCGCGGTCGAGGAGCGGCTCGCGGCGGAATGGGCGCGCGATCTCGGCGAGGCCGGCCGGCTGCTCTATCGCCGCCGCAGCGACAATGCCGGGTTCAAGGCTGGCAATGTCCGCGATTTCTGCGAGCGCTGGGGCGCGGATTACGAGGTCATGCTGCCGCTCGACGCCGACAGCGTGATGTCGGGCGAGGCGATCGTGACGTTGACCAGGATGATGCAGGCCCATCCAAGGCTCGGTATCCTGCAGAGCCTGGTGGTGGGCATGCCGAGCCGCTCGGCCTTCGCCCGGATCTTCCAGTTCGGCATGCGCCACGGGATGCGGCCCTACACCATGGGCTCGGCCTGGTGGATCGGCGATTGCGGGCCGTTCTGGGGTCACAACGCCATGGTCCGGATCGCGCCCTTCCGCGACGAATGCCATCTGCCGGTGCTGCCGGGCGGGCCGCCGCTCGGCGGGGCGGTGATGAGCCACGACCAGGTCGAGGCCACCCTGATGCGGCGCGCCGGCTACGAGGTGCGCGTGCTGCCGACCGAGATGGGGAGCTGGGAGGAAAACCCGCCGACCATGCTCGACTTCGCCAAGCGCGACCTGCGCTGGTGCCTCGGCAATCTGCAATATCTGAAGCTGCTCGACCTGCCCGGCCTGAAGCCGATGAGCCGCTTCCAGCTGGTCTGGGCGATCCTGATGTTCCTCGGCCTGCCGGCCTGGACGCTGATGATCGCGCTGCTGCCGGTGAAGGTGATCGAGGATGCCGGCATCCCCGCCTATCCCGCGACGCTCGCCGCCGGTCTCTACGTGCTGTTCTTCGCGATGTATCTCTCGCCGAAACTGGCGGGCTTCGCTGACATCCTGCTGACGCGCGGCGGTACGTCCCGCTATGGCGGCACGGGCCGCTTCATCCTGTCCTCGCTGATCGAGATCGTCTTCGCCTTCCTGCAGGGCGCGGTCTCCACCTTCCGCACGACGCTGTTCATGATCGGCCTCGCCTTCGGCCGGGCCCGGATCGGCTGGAACGGCCAGGCCCGCGACGCGCATGCGCTCTCCTTCGCCACGGCCTTCGCCGGGCTCTGGCCGCATCTGCTGTTCGGGCTCTACATCTTCGCGACGCTGTCGGTGCTGTCGCCGACGGTGCTGATCTGGTCCCTGCCCTTGACAGCGGGCTATGTGCTGGGGATCCCCTTCGCGATGATCACCGCGCTGCCGGCGCTCGGGCACTGGTTCGCCAAGGCCGGGCTGTGCGGCATCCCCGAGGATTTCGACCCGCCGGCCGAACTCCGCGCCATCCGCAACGAGGCTGACTGAATGATGCCCGGCATCGCCTATCCCAGGGGCACGGCCAAGGCGCTCGCGCGGTCGCTGCGGGTCTATCACGGCGATGCCGAGCGCAACCGCGCCATGGATGCGCTCTATGCGCAATTCCTGGCGCCGGGCGACCTGGCCTTCGACATCGGCGCGCATGTCGGCGACCGGATCTCCTCCTTCCGCAGGCTCGGCGCCCGCGTCGTCGCGCTGGAGCCGCAACCCGGGCCGGCGCGCGCCATCAGGCTGATCCATGGCCGTGATCCGCTGGTCACGCTGGTCCAGGCCGCCTGCGGCGACCGCGAGGGCGTGATCGAGCTGAAGATCAACAGCGCGAACCCCACCGTCTCCACCGCCTCCGACGCCTTCGTCGGCGCGGCCGCGGGGGCCGATGGCTGGCAGGACCAGGTCTGGGACCGCAGCCTCGGCGTGCCATGCACGACGCTGGACGCGCTGATCGCCGCGCATGGCGTACCGGCCCTGGCCAAGATCGACGTCGAGGGCTTCGAGGCCCATGTGCTGGCCGGGCTGACGCGGCCGATCCCGGTCATCTCCTTCGAATTCACCACCATTCAGCGCGACGTGGCCGAGGCCTGCCTCGCGCTGCTCGAGACGCTCGGACCCTATCGCTTCAACGTGGCGCTGGGCGAGAGCCAGCGGCTCGAACTGAGCGAGGGCGCCAGCGCCGAGGCGATGGGCCAGTTCCTGCGGGAGCTTCCGCACGCCGCCAATTCCGGCGATGTGTATGCGGTGCTCGGCGCCTGATGCTTCTTCACGGCGCCAGCGCGCGCTCGACACTGCCCGCCACCATCGGAAGACGTCCATGCAAGCCAAGCTCGTAACCCTGTTCCTGTCCCTGCTGCTCGCGTCTAGCCTGCCGGTACGGGCCGCAAGCGACGTGGCGGTGGAGGTGAAGAACGAATCCGAGCCGGTGCTCTGCGCCGAGAAGGACAACGTCACCATCAAGGCGCTCTCGCCCGAGGTGCGGCGCTTCCAGATCGAGGCCGCGCATCCGGCCTATATCGCCGGGCTGGTCAAGGATAATTGGGAGGCGGACTGGACCGCCTGCGACATGACCGGCGACCCGGTGTTCAAGGCGCCGGTGCCGCCGCGCCGCGTCACCTTCTATGAGAGCATCGAGTACTGGCTGGTCGGCTATACCTTCCCGACCTTCTGGCGGCCGGCCGACACGGTCTTCAAGGTCGGGGATCGTGTCGAGAAGGGGCTGCATCTCGTCCAGCTCTGGAAGCTCGGCAAGGACAAATCCTATGAGGTGTTGGTGGTCTATCCGCAGGATGGTTACTGGCGCGCCAGGCCGATGCCACCCGGGCATCTCGGCTTCTCCTCCTATGGCTCCTCCTTCCTGTTCGGGCCGATCGAGCAGGATGGCGCGCGCCCGGTCGTGAACATCCGCGAAATCGAGTTCGATCCGGCGACGCTGTCCTTCAAGATGGCGTTCAAGGATGGCAGCAACGGCACGCTGAAGCTCGACAGCGTCGACGAGAACCGGATGGTTCTCGACGCGCTGCTCGACAAGCCGGTGACCGGCGGCAAGGCCTTCGTGGCGCTGCGCTCGATGTATGTCACGGAGTTCAACAACGACGTGGCGCGGATCGCGGTGCGGGAGCCCGGCGCCAAGGGCTGGCGCGAGGAGCCGCTGATGCCCTTCGCCGGCGCCAAGGCGACCGATGTCTGGATGGGCCGCACCACCCATTCGCGGCACAACACCTCCTCGCCCGACATGGTCTTCCGCAATTTCTCCAAGGATCCGAACCCTCCGGCGAAGAAGTAGGCGAGCCTGCCGCGCGGGGAACGCATCCGCCGCGGTCGCGTTGAGATGCGACGGGGGCGGCAGCCGAAAACCGGTTCGCAGGTTCAGGCATCATGCTTTAGCGTATGGCGCTCCCGCTCCAGACCTGAGGCCGACATGCCGCGCTTTGCCGCCAATCTCTCGATGATGTTCACCGAATGGGACTTTCTCGACCGCTTCAAGGCGGCCGCGGATGCGGGTTTCGAGGCGGTCGAGTTCCTCTTCCCCTATGAGCACGCTTCCGAAAAGGTCGGGCTGGCGCTGGCCGGCGCCGAGGTCGAGCAGGCGCTCTTCAACCTGCCGCCGGGCGATTGGGAGAAGGGCGAGCGCGGCATGGCCGCGATCCCGGGGCGCGAGCGCGAATTCCGCGAGGGGATCGAGACGGCGCTGGCCTATGTCCATGAAACCGGGGCGAAGCGGCTGCACATGATGGCGGGCCATGCCGATCCGCAGGACAAGGCGGCGCAGGCCGCCTATCGCGCCTCGCTCGCCCATGCCGCCGACCGTCTCGGCGAGTTCGGCATCGACCTGCTGATCGAGCCGATCAACGGCAAGGACATGCCGGGCTATTTCCTCTGCGATTTCGACCAGGCCGCCGCCTATGTCCGCGAAGCCGGCCGGCCGAACGTGAAGCTGCAATTCGACATGTATCATTGCGAACTGATCCATGGCGACGTGCCGGGGCGGCTCGAGGAGCTCTTCCCGCTGATCGGCCATGTCCAGATCGCGCGCGCCGCCGGGCGGCACGAGCCGGACGCGTCGGGGCCCGATTACCCGCTGCTGTTCGATCGCCTCGACGCGCTGGGCTATGCCGGCTTCGTCGGCTGCGAATACAGGCCCGAGGCCGGCACGCTCGAAGGGCTCGGCTGGTTCTCGCCCTATAAGAAGCGAGCGGCGGAGGCATGAGCGTCTTCCCGCATCCGGTTCTGGTCGCCGATATCGGCGGCACGAATTGCCGGTTGTCGCTGGTCGAGGCGCCCGGTGCGCCGCACCAGCCGCTGGCGCGGATCGGCACCGGCACCCATGCCACGCCGGAGGCGGCGTTCGAGGCGGTTCTGGAGACGCTGACGATGCGGCCGCGCAGTGCCATCCTGGCGGTCGCCGGGCCGCTCGAGGGGCGGCGCTCGCAGCTGACCAATGCCAGCTGGATCTTCCAGGGCGAGGACATCGCCCGGGCGCTGACGCTGGATCAGGGGCTGCTGGTCAATGATTTCGAGGCGCTGGCCGCCTCGCTCCCGGTCCTGCAACCGTCGAGCATCGAGACGCTGGTCGCCGGTGCGGCGGAGCCGGATGGGCTCAAGCTGGTGCTGGGTCCGGGCACCGGCTTCGGCGCGGCGGCTTTCCTGCCGAAGGGTGGGCGCGGCGTGCTGGTGCCGACCGAGGCCGGCCATATCGGGCTCGGCCCCGAGGATGCGACCGAGGAGAAGCTCTGGCCGGCGCTGTCCGCCGGGCTGCCGCGCGTCACGGTCGAGAGCCTGCTGAGCGGCGACGGGCTGGTGCGGCTGCACCGCGCCGTCGCCAGCGCCAGCGGCGCGGCGGAGCCTGATGTCAGCGCCGCCGACGTCACCACCCTGGCCCGCGACGGAGACCCCTCCGCGCTGATGGCCGTGGTCTGTTTCTGGCGGCTTCTGGCGCGGGTGGCGGGCGATCTGGCGCTCGCCTTCAAGGCGACCGGCGGCGTCTATATCGCCGGCGGCATCGTGCCGCGGCTGCTGCCTCTGGCCGATCTCGGCACGGTGGAGCGGGTCTTCCGGGCCAAGCCGCCAATGGAGGATCTGACCGCGCGCTTCGCCCTGCACGTGATCACGGCGGCCGACGCAGCGGAGCAGGGGCTCGCCGCGATCGCGGCCGATCCGGCCCGCTTCGGGCTCGACGATCCCGCTCGCCTCTGGGTGGGATGAGGACGGCGCCGGAGGCGAGGGCGCGCGTGACAGAGCCGCCCTGCCGGTCTATCCCCGGCGCCTGACCGATTGGATAGTTCATGGCCCCTCTGCTTCACCTGCGCGACGTGGCGCTCACCTTCGGCGGACAGCCTCTGTTGGAGGCGGCCGAGATCGCGGTCTCGCCCGGCGAACGCGTCTGCCTGGTCGGGCGCAACGGATCGGGCAAATCGACGCTGCTGAAGATCGCCGCAGGGTTGGTCGAGCCCGACAGCGCCGAGCGTTTCGTCCAGCCCGGCGCGACCATCCGCTACCTCCCGCAGGAACCGGATTTCACTGGCTACAAGAGCTCGCTCGCCTATGTCGAGGCCGGGCTCGGGCCCGGCGACGACGCCTATCGCGCGCAATATCTGATCAGCGAGCTCGGGCTGACCGGCGAGGAAGATCCCGCCACCATGTCGGGCGGCGAATCCCGCCGTGCGGCGCTGGCGCGGGTGCTGGCGCCGGAGCCCGACATCCTGCTGCTCGACGAGCCGACCAACCATCTCGACCTGCCGGTGATCGAATGGCTGGAGCAGGAGCTGAAATCGCTGCGTTCGGCGATGGTGCTGATCAGCCATGACCGGCGCTTCCTGACCTCGCTGTCGCGGGCGACGATCTGGCTCGATCGCGGGCTGACGCGGCGGATGGATCGCGGTTTCGGCGAGTTCGAGGCCTGGCGCGACGAGGTGCTGGCGCAGGAGGAGCTCGACCGCCACAAGCTCGACCGCAAGATCGCCCGCGAGGAGGATTGGCTGCGCTATGGCGTCAGCGCCCGGCGCACCCGCAACCAGCGCCGCCTCGGCGAATTGCACGCGCTGCGCGACCAGCGTCGCACGGCGCGCAGCGCGCAGGGCAATGTGAGGCTGGAGGCCAGCGAGGCGCAGACCTCCGGCAAGCTGGTGATCGAGGCGATCGACGTCGCCAAATCCTTCGGCGACACCGTCGTCGTCAAGGATCTGTCGCTGCGGGTCGGTCGCGGCGACCGCATCGGCATCGTCGGCCCCAACGGGGCCGGCAAGACGACGCTGATCAACCTGCTGACCGGCGCGCTCAAGCCGGATTCGGGCAAGGTCAAGCTCGGCGTCTCGCTGGAGATGGTGACGCTCGACCAGCGCCGCGAAAGCCTGGACCCGGCGACGCCGCTGGGCGACGCGCTGACCGGCGGCGGCTCGGACCATGTCAGCGTCGGCGGCCAGCCCCGCCATGTCATCGCCTATATGAAGGACTTCCTGTTCCAGCCGATCCAGCGCGGCACGCCTGTCGGGGCGCTGTCGGGGGGCGAGCGCGGCCGGCTGATGCTGGCGCGAGCGCTGGCCAAGCCGTCCAATCTGCTGGTGCTGGACGAGCCGACCAATGATCTCGACCTCGAGACGCTCGACCTGCTGCAGGAATTGCTGGCGGACTATCAGGGCACGGTGCTGCTCGTCAGCCATGATCGCGACTTCATCGACCGCGTCGTCTCGGCCACGCTGATCTCGGATGGCGACGGGGTCTGGACGGAATTCGCCGGCGGCTACACCGATATGCTGGCCCAGCGCGGCCGCGGCGTCGGGGCGAGGCAGCGGGCCCCCGCAACCAAGCCAGCGGCGACCGAGAAGCCGGTCGCGGCGGCGGCGACGGTAGCGCCTTCCGCCAAGCGCCGGCTGTCCTTCAACGAGAAACACGCGCTGGAGACGCTGCCGAAGCGCCTTGAGGTGCTGCAGGCCGAGGCGGCGAAGCTCAATGCGGCCCTGGCCGGGGATCTCTACACCCGCGATCCGAAGCTCTTCGCCAAGGTCACGGCCCGGCTGGAGGAGGTGGCGCGCGAGATCGCCGATGCCGAGAGCCGCTGGCTGGAGCTCGAAATGCTGCGCGAGGAATTGGGGGCCTGACCGGCCCCCGCCAAGGCGGTTCCGTCGCCTAGCGGGCCTGGCGCGGCCGGGCCATACGATTTCCGTATCCGTCCGATCGCGAAAACGCATTTGTGGCGCCTCGCCATTGCCCGCCATGATCGCCGCAGGCACAGAACGAGGAGACATCATGCGACTTGCGGGCAAGACGGCGCTGATCACCGGCGCGGCACAGGGCTTCGGCTATGGCATCGCCGAGACCTTCCTGCGCGAGGGGGCGAAGGTCGCGCTGCTCGACCTCAATGCCGAGAAGGCGGAGGAGGCGGCCCATACGCTCGGCGGCGGCGCTTTCGCGGTCGGCTGCGACGTGGCGATCGCCGCCAGCGTCGATGCGGCGGTCGAACAGGTGCTGGGCCGGCTCGGCCGGCTCGATATCGTCGTCAACAATGCCGGCACCACCCATCGCAACAAGCCGATGGTCGAGGTCACGGAAGAGGAGTTCGACAGGGTCTTCGCCGTCAACGTCAAGTCGATCTATCTGATGGCGAAGGCGGTGGTGCCGCATTTCAAGGCGCAGGGCGGCGGCGTCATCCTCAATATCGGCTCGACCGCCGGGCTGCGGCCGCGCCCGGGCCTGACCTGGTACAATGGATCGAAGGGCGCGGCGAACCTGCTCTCGCAATCCATGGCGGTCGAGCTGGCGCCGGACCGGATCCGCGTCAACGCGATCGCGCCCGTCGCCGGCGAAACGCCGCTGCTCGCGACCTTCATGGGTGAGGATACGCCGGAGAAGCGCGCGCAGTTCAAGAGCGTCATTCCGTGGGGGCGGTTCTCCACCCCGCAGGACATCGCCAATGCGGCGCTGTTCCTGTGCAGCGACGAGGCGGAGATGGTGACCGGCACGGTGCTGGCCGTGGATGGCGGGCGCTGCGTCTGAGCGCCCGCGTCACACCGGCTTGGCGTGCAGCGCGATCTCCTGGCGCAGCCGGACGCTGCCATCGGGCTCGAAACAGCGCTGCTCGAAGCTGATCTGGGGGCGCTCGGCGTCGCCCTCGATCTTGAACAGGTGCCAGCTCGCCTTCTCGCCGCGGCCGAGCGGGCCGATGGAGCAGGAGGGAACGCCGACGATCGGCACGTCGCGGCCAAGGCCGCGGCGCCAGGCCAACGAGAAGGTGTGGTTGTGGCCGTGGATGACGAGGTCGGCGCCCTGTCTTGCCAGCATCGCCTCGAAGGCCTCGGCATCCACCAGCTCGCGGGACCGCCGGGCCCCGCCGACATAGGGCGGGTGGTGGATCAGCACCACGCGGATCAGCGCGTCGCGCCTGGCCCGCGCGAGCAAAATCTCCGCCTGGGCGATCTGCTCGCGGCCGAGCCGGCCCGTCGCCATCATCGGCAGGGTCGGGACGCCGCTGTTGAGCCCGATCAGCGCCACCGGGCCACGGCGGCGCAGCCAGGGATAGCCCCGCATGCCGTCATCCCCGGTGGCCCAGGGCGCCATGTCGGCGGCCAGATGCTTCAGCGAGGAGCGGGCATAGGCGTCATGATTGCCCGGCACGAAGCTGACGCTCTCATGCGAGCCCAGCGTGTCCAGGAAGGTGATCGCCGTCTTGAACTCGTTGGGCAGGCCGATATGCGAGACGTCGCCGGTGCAGGCGTAATGATCCGGCGCCTGCGCCTGCATGTCGGCGACGATCAGCGCCAGGATCTGCATGTCATGGGCATGGCGACGCTTGCGCCGCCAATTGACATAGCCGGTAGCGCGCTTGCCCAGGAGCTGGTGCAGCGAGAACCGCGCCAGCGGGCCGAGATGCGGGTCCGAGAGATGCGCGAGCTTGAACACGGCTGAGCGTTGGCCCCTGAGCCTGTCGGCGTCAAGCGCGCAAACCGCGCAGGCGTGCCCTCAGCCCCGCAGGGCGCAGGCGCTCAGTTGGCCGAGCCGGCCAGCTCCGAGACGATGCGCGGATCGGTCAGCGTCACGGCCGGCTTCCAGACATAAGCGGGCTTTGACGAGACGAGGGAGATGATGAAAGAGAGCAGCATGACGAATGGCCCAAGCGTTGAAGCGATCTTCTCTGCCCGATTTGCGGCGCGTTTGTGACGGGACGCGTCTCCATCGGGGCCTCTGTCATGCGTCATATGCATAGACAATAAACCGGGCGTTAAACTCTGCGCGGGACGGGCGGCGCGATGATGAGAGAGTCGACGGAGTCTTTACGGGGTCTGCGACACCGCCTGCTGCGGCGGGCGCTGCATCTCTATTTCCGGCTGTCGCGGGGGATGACGCTGGGGGTTCGCGCCGCGGTGCTGGACGATCGCGCGCAGGTCTTCCTGATCCGCCACACCTATACCGCCGGCTGGCATCTGCCGGGCGGCGGCGTCGAGACGGGCGAGACCGTGCTGGAGGCCCTCGCCAAGGAGCTGCGCGAGGAGGGCAATCTGGAACTGGCGGGGCCGGCACGGCTGCATGGCGTGTTCTTCAACCGGCACATGTCGCGCCGCGACCATGTCGCGGTGTTCGAGGTCCGGCACTTCACGGTGCTGGGGGCGAAACAGCCGGATCGCGAGATCGCCGAGGCCGGCTTCTTCCCGCTTGCGGCGCTCCCCGATGGCACCACGCCGGGCACGCGGCGGCGGCTCGCGGAGATCCTCGGGCGGCAGGCGCCGTCGCAGGATTGGTGATGCCGCGGCGCCATGGACGCCCGTGCCCGGCTCTGCTAAGTCGCTGGCATGACTGACGGGCTCATCGACTCCCTGCTGCTGCGACGACCGACGCGCTGACCGCGCCTCAACGGCATCTCCGCGTCGAGCGGCGATGCCTTCACGTTCCCGCCCTGCAGGTCGCCCGTCATGACATCCTTGCCCCTGACCATTCGCCATGAACTGCCCGTCGACGCCGCCGCCATCGAGCGCCTGCACGAGCGGGCCTTCGGCCCCGGCCGCTTCGCCCGCACCGCCTTCCGCCTGCGCGAGGGCGTGCCGGCCGATGCGGAGCTGAGCTTCGCGTCGCATGTCGGCACCTTCCTGGTCGGCTCCGTCCGCGTCACCCGCGTCAGGGCCGGGGCGCATCCGGCGCTGATGCTCGGGCCGCTGACCGTCGACCCCGCCTTCGAGGGGCGCGGCATCGGCGCGGCGCTGATGAACCGCTCGATCGAGGCCGCGCGGGCCGCCGGGCATGATCTGGTGATGCTGGTCGGGGACGCGCCCTATTATGCGCGCTTCGGCTTCGAGCCGATCCGCCCCGGGCAGCTCAGCCTGCCGGGCCCGGCGGATCCCGGGCGCTTCCTGGCGCTCGAACTGGTCGAGGGCGTGCTCGCCCAGCGCAGCGGCGCGGTGACCGCGCTCCGCCCGGGCGCCTGAGCCGAACCCGGCTCAGGCCGTATCGGTGTTGCGGCGCAGCCTGCGGCCGCTTTCGCCGAGCCAGCCGGCCACGACGGCGCCGAAGAGCAGCACCAGCCCCAGCAGCCCCAGGAACAGCGGCGAGACCGAAACGCCGCGGACGATGCCGGAATCGCTGATGCGCAGGCCGATCCAGTCGGCGCCGGCGAATTGCGAGCCGGAGCGCACCGGGACGATGCGCGGGACCGAGACGCCCGAGCCGGTCTCCTGGCCGATGCGGCGGCTGGACCCGCCCGTAGCTTCGGCGAGGGCCTGGAGCTGGCCGGGATTGCTGACCACCTCCACCAGCTCGCGCGGATTCTCCGGGCCGACGCTGGCGAAAGCGGTGAGATTATCCGCCGAGACGCGGTGGAGGCCGAATTCGCTGGAGGGGATGCGGGCGGTGAACAGCCCGGGCCGGCCGGGCTCGAGCGGGACCGAACGCGACTGGCCGTCCGGCCCGGTGATCGTGACGGGGGAGGGCGTCTCGCCCAGCGTCTGGCGCTCGACCTCGATGATCCCGCCGCGGGCCGAGGCACGCAGCGCCTCCTCCTCGAGATCGGGCTCCTTCATCAGCCAATGGCCGAGCCGGCGCAGCAGATCGAGATGCGGCCCGCCATCGCGGAAGCCGCGGGCCCAGAGCCAGGCGTGGTCGGAGAGGAAGAGGGCGACGCGGCCCTTCTGCTCGCGCGCGAGCATCAGCAGCGGCCGGTCGCCCGGGCCGGTCATGACGGAGGATCCGGTGCGGGCGCGGGCGCCGACCATGCGCAGCCATTCGCCCCAGCGCGGCGGCTCCACCTCCGAGCCCGGCAGGTCGCGGGTGACGGGATGGCGCTTGCCGGGGTCGCTGACCCGCGCGCGATAGGCCTCGTCCACCACCGAGCCGTCGGGCAGCGCCGGCAGGATCTGGTTCAGCGGCGTCCGCGCCAGGGATTGGGCGCCGGCATATTCCGGTCCCGCGGCGATCAATAGTGCGCCGCCTTCGCGGACATAGCGGACGATGTTCTCGAAATAAAGCAGCGGCAGGATCGACTGGTTGGCGTAGCGATCGAAGATGATCAGGTCGAATTCCTTGATCTTGACCTGGAACAGCTCGCGCGTCGGGAAGGCGATCAGCGAGAGCTCGTTGATCGGCGTGCCGTCCTGCTTCTCCGGGGGGCGCAGGATGGTGAAATGCACGAGGTCGACATTGGCGTCGGCCTTGAGGAGATTGCGCCAGGTGCGCTCGCCGGGATGCGGCTCGCCCGAGACCAGGAGCACGCGCAGCTTGTCGCGCACGCCCTCGATGGTGATCACGGCGCGGTTGTTGGCGAGGGTCAGTTCGTTGTCGAGCGCCGCCGCCTCGATCTCGATGACATTGGGGCCGCCGCGATCGATGCGCACCGGCACTTGCACGATCTGCCCCGCGGTGACCTCGCGCCGCGCGATGATCTCGCCGTCGCGGCGGATGACCAGGCCGGAGCGGCCGGGGCCGTTCTTCTCCAGCACCCGCAGCCGGATTGTCTGGTCCTTGCCGACGATGCCGAAGCGGGGCGAATCGACCAGCACGATGCGCCGGTCGATCTCGCCGTTGCGGCCGGTCGTCAGCACATGCAGCGGCGCCTTCAGCCCCAGCGCATCGGCCTGGGCCGGCGCATCATGGGCCAGGCCGTCGCTGATCACGATGGCGCCGGCGACCCGCTCGCTCGGCACGTCGGCCAGGCTCGCGGCCAGCGCCTCGAACAGGCGCGTGCCGTCGCCCGAGCCCTGGGAGTCGCGGACTTCGACGATCCGCGATTCGACATTGCCGACGCCCCGCAGCTGCCGCTCGACCTCGGCCTGGGCGGCCTGGGTCTGCACGCTACGATCGGCGAGGCGGTTCGAGCCGGAGCGATCGACGACCACGGAGACGACGTCCTTCACCGGCTCGCGCTCCTCGAAGACGAGGGAGGGGTCGGCCAGGGCGATCGTCAGGACGATCAGCGCCAGAGCGCGCAGGATGGCGCTGCGCCCGGCCAGCACCAGCGCGACGCCGGCCGCCAACGCGGCGATCAGGCTCAGCCCGATCAGCAGCGGCAGCGGCACCAGCGGGGCGAGCGAAAGGCTCCACATCAGCGATCGATCCTGTCTGGGGCCGTATAGCCCTCACGGCCGGCCCGGCCGCAGCCCGGCATGGCGGAACCGGCGGGGTTGCGGCATCCTCGCGGGCGCAGCCTGCAGCGGGCGCCGCGATGAGGCCCGGGCCGAGGGGCGGCGAGATCCGCGATCATTGCCCCAGCCTCTCGAGCAGAGCCGGGACATGCACCTGGTCGGCCTTGTAGTTGCCGGTCAGCGCATACATCACGAGGTTGACGCCGCCGCGCAGCGCCATTTCGCGCTGGCGCGGATCGGAGCCGGAAAGCGGCAGCAGCGCCTCGCCGCGCCGCCCCACCGCCCAGGCCGCGGCCAGATCGTTGGAGGTGATCACGATGGGCGAGACATTGTCGCCGGCGCGCGCCGGGCGGCGGCCGTCCTCGCCGGCGGGCGGCAGGATTTCGACCCAGGTCGTGCCGGTGTCGTAGCGGCCGACGAAGCTGTCGAGGATGTAGAAGGTCTTGGTCAGGACATGGTCGCGCGGCAGCGGCTCGAGCTCCGGAATGTCGAGCGTCTGCAGCATGCGGCGCAGATGGTCGCCTTCCGGCGTGGCGCTGCCGCCGGGCCGCGCGCTCATCGCGTCGCGCGTGTCGAAGATCACGAGGCCGCCGCCCTTCATATAGGCTTCGAGCTTGCGCAGGGTCTCCGGCGCCGGGATCGGCCGTCCGGCGACGATGGGCCAGTAGAGCACCGGGAAGAAGGCCAGCTCGTCGCGCTCGGCATTGACGCCGACGGCCTCGCCCGGCTCCAGCGCGGTGCGGGCTCCGAGGACGGTGTTGAGCCCGGCGAGCCCGGCCTTGGAGATGTCGTCGACCGCCCTGTCGCCGGTGACGACATAGGCCAGGCGCGTCACCGCGCCGGCGGCGAAGAGCTCGCGCGGGATCGGCGGGCGCTGGTCTGCCTGCGCAGCCGGAGGCGGCTGGGTCGGCGCCGGCTGCGCGCGGGCCGGCTCGGGCGCGCCGGTGGCGAGGCCGAGCGCCAGCAGGAGGGCGGCGGGTGCGGCGCGCCTGGCGCCGCGGCGCAGCGAGAGCCGCCCGGCCAGCCACAGCGTCGCCAGCGTGTCGGCGACGAGAAGCAGCAGCGCCAGGACCAGCAGCTGCGGCCTTATGTCGACGGCGACCGGCTTGTCGACCGGCAGGATCGGCGCGCCCAGCCCGGCGAGGTCGATCGGGCGCAGCATGTCGGTCGGGTTCAGGGCGTTGACCGCCAGCGACCCATCGGCCGGCCCGTAGATGCCGGGGGGATGGGCGAGGGTGGCGCGTCCGCCGAAGCTGCGTGCCACGGGCTGCGCCGTCGCCGGCGGGCTGCGGAAGGCACCCTGGCCATCGAGCACACGGGTCGGCGAGAGTGTCTCCACGCGGGCATCCTCCCCTTGCGCCTCCGCCGGGCCGGTGCCGGAGAGGTTGACGATTCGGCGCAGCATCTCGACGAACAATCCCGATAGCGGAAGGTTCGACCAGGTCGTGTCGGCGGTGACGTGCATCATCGCGATCAGCCCGTCGCCGCGGCGCTCGCCGGTGACGACGGGCGTCCCGTCCTCCAGCGCCGCCCAGGTCTTGCGGGCGAGGTCGGCCTCGGGCTCGGCCAGGATCTGGCGGGTGACGCGGACGTCGTCGGTGATCGGCGTGCCGTAGAACGGGCTCTCGCGCGTGAAGGGGGCGAGCTTGCGCGGGGTCTCCCAGGACAGGCCGCCGCCCAGCGTGCGGCCGCCGCGGCGCAGGCGCACGGGGGTGAGATCGTCGGAGGCCGCGGCGAGACGCGCGCCGGCGAAGCGCAGCAGCACGCCGCCACGCTCGATGAAGCCGGTGATCTTGGCGGCGGTGTCCCTGTCGAGCGCGCCGATATCGGCCAGGACGAGCACGGACAGGTTCTGGGCCAGCAATTCGCCGACAGGGTCGGTCGAGCCGGGGCGGGGCTCGCGGATCTCGGCGAAGGGCTGCAGCGCCCGGGAGACGTAATAGGTCGGCGAGAGCAGCGGCTGGGCGCTGTCCGTCGTCGTGCCGGAAACGATGCCGACGCGGCGCCGCTTGGCGCGGTCGTCGAGCAGGGCGACGGCGGCCGCGCTGCGCTCGCCGACGATGTCGAGCCGCGAGACCGCGTTGCGGACCTCGATCGGCAAGGTGAGCCGCGCCGCGGCATCCAGATTCGAGCCCTCGAAGACGAAGGGCGCCTCGCCGAGCGGAAGCCCCTTGAGGTCGAGCGCGCGGACCACCCCCGTCGCCGGGCCGGCCGGCGTCGGGCGCAGCACCTTGACCGTCAGTGCCCCCGCGAGGTTCTCGGGCGCGGTGAGGGCGAGCTGGTCGACCGGGCCGGCATGGATCGAGAGCCGGCCATCCTGACCCTCCTGCCGCAGCCTCGCGAGGAAGGGGCTCTCATCGGTCAGGGCCAGCCCATCGGCGATCCAGACCAGTTCCGCATTGGGCGCGCCGCGCAGGAAGGCGTCGATGCGCGGCAGATGGGCGGCGCGATCGGGAGCGTGAGGCTGCAGGGCGAAGGCGCGCAGCCGGTCGAGCGCGGAGCGCGGCTCCGCCAGCAGGATCTCGGCCGGGGCCTCCGCCAGGCCGAGCAGCGCCACGGGGCGCCCTTCGCGCGCGGCGGCGGCCACCCGCGATTCGGCGACGGCCAGCCGCTCCGGCCAGTCGGTGGCGGCGCCGAAGCCGTTGTCGATCAGCAGCAGCATCGGGCCGCGCAACGGGCCGGCCTCGCGCGCCGGATTCCAGACCGGGCCCGCGACCGCCAGGATCACCAGCGCGGCGATGAGCATGCGCAGCGCCAGCAGCCACCAGGGGGTATGGGCCGGCATCTCCCGCTTGGCGATCAGATCCGCCATGATCTTGAGCGGCGGGAAATCGATGCGCCGCGGCCGCGGCGGAGTGACCCGCAGGATCAGCCATAGCGCCGGCAGCAGAGCGAGCGCCGCCAAGGCGAGCGGTGCGGAGAAGGCGAAGGGGAGGGCGCTCAGCATGGCGGGCGGCCTTCCCCGGCGCGGTCGGTCGATCGGGTCGCGACCCTCATCGTCCCGTCCCCCGGGCGGCGGCGATCAGGCTGGCGACGCGCAGCACGCCCTCGCTCGCCGGGCGGTCGGTGCGGTGCAGGGTCAGGGTCCAGCCGGCCTTGCGGCAGGCCTCGCGCAGGGCCTCGCGATGCGCTTCCAGCCTCTGGCGATACGCCTCGCCCCAGGAGCCGGCATCGCCGACGCGCAGCGACAGCCCGTCCTCCAGGTCGAAGAGTTCGGCCTGGCCGGTGAAGGGGAAGGTCTCCTCGATCGGGTCGGCGATCAGCAGCAGATGGCCGCGCGCGCCGCTGCTCGCCATGGTGGCGATGCGCTCGGCGAGCGTGGCCGCGGGCGAGAGCCCGTCGGTGATCAGGATGGCGTCGGCGAGGCGCGGCAGCGGCGCCTGCGGCGGCATGTCGGTGTCCTGCCCCTTCGCATCGGCCAGGATCGCCTGCGCCAGCGTCTCGACGATGCGGCGCGAGGCGAGGGCGCGGGTCAGCCCGAGATGGCCGACACGCTCGCCGCCCTCGACCAGCGTCTCGGCCAAGGCGAAGCCCGCCACCAGGGCGCGATCGACCTTCGAGGCCAGAGCGAGGGAGGAGGCGAAGCCCATCGAGGCGGACCTGTCGATCCAGAGCCAGATGGCGTGGGACGCTTCCCATTCGCGTTCGCGGACGAAGAGATGGCCGTCGCGGGCCGAGCGCCGCCAATCGATGCGCGAGGCGGATTCCCCGGTGACGAGCGGGCGGTACTGCCAGAAGGTCTCGCCGGGACCGGCACGGCGGCGGCCATGGATGCCGTGCACGCTGGCCGAGACCCGGCGCGCTTCCAGGATCAGCCGCGGCAGGCGCGCCGCGAGATCCAGCGAGGCTGTGATGACCGGCCTGACCGGCTGCCGTTCCGTGGCGGGCAGAACGCGCGTGCGCAGCATCAGCGTGCGGCCCTCATCCCATGCGCTCCACGAGCTTGCCGATGATGCCCTCCACCGTCTCGCCATCGGCGCGGGCGGCGAAGGTCAGCGCGATGCGGTGCTTGAGCACCGGGACTGCAAGCGCCGCGACGTCGTCGATCGAGGGCGCCAGCCGGCCCTCGACCAGCGCGCGGGCGCGGGCGGCGAGCGTCAGCGACTGGCTGGCGCGCGGCCCCGGGCCCCAGGAGAGCTTGTCGGTGATCGCGGCATCGCCATCGCCCGGGCGGGCGGAGCGGACGAGATCGAGAATGGCATCGACCACCGCCTCGCCCACCGGCAGGCGGCGGACCAGGCGCTGCGTCGACATCAGGGTCTCGGCGCTCATCGCCTGGATCGGCTTGTGGTCGCTGGCGCCCGTCGTCTCCAGCAGGATGCGGCGCTCGGCCTCGCGATCGGGATAGCCGACATCGATCTCGAGCAGGAAGCGGTCGAGCTGCGCCTCGGGCAGGGGGTAGGTTCCCTCCTGCTCGATCGGGTTCTGCGTCGCCAGCACATGGAAGGGGGCCGGCAAATCGTAGCGCTCCCCGCCCACCGTGACATGGTGCTCCTGCATCGCCTGCAGCAGCGCCGACTGGGTGCGCGGGGAGGCGCGGTTGATCTCGTCGGCCATCAGCAGCTGGGCGAAGACCGGGCCCTTGATGAAGCGGAAATGGCGCTTGCCGTCGGCGCTCTCGTCAAGCACCTCGGAGCCCAGGATGTCGGAGGGCATCAGGTCGGGCGTGAACTGGACGCGGCGCGCGGAGAGGCCGAGAACCGTGCCCATCGCGTCGACGAGCTTGGTCTTGGCGAGGCCGGGCACGCCGACCAGCAGGCCGTGGCCGCCGGCGAGCAGCGTGATCAGCGAGAGGTCGACCACCTTCTGCTGGCCGAAGATGACCTGGCCGATTTCGCGGCGGGCCGCGCCGATGGCGCCGAGCGCCGCTTCGGCCGCTTCGACGATGCCGGTGTCGAGGTCGATCGGCTCGCTCTTGCCTTCAGCCCGGATCTGCGCCGCCATATCGGTCTCCTCACGCTGGCCGTTGCGCCCCCTCCGCGAACGGGGCCGGCCTTTCGCCGTTGAGTGTGGACGGGTGGTCCAGCCGGCTCAAGGGCTTGCTGCATCTGGTACACAGAACTCGGCTTCACGATTATGTAGAGTTCAAGGCGGAGAACGCGATGCAACCAATATGCCGCATCTGGCGGAAGGCGGGCGGGCGATGAGCGAAACGGCATCGGCGATGGATCGCCTGCTCGCCTCGCTCGGGCCCGGCAGAGGGCGCGGCGCGCCGCCGCTCGAGCGCTGGGACCCGCCCTTCTGCGGCGACCTCGACATGCGGATCGCCGCCGACGGGACCTGGTTTTACCTGGGAACGCCGATCGGGCGGCCGGCTCTGGTGAAGCTTTTCGCTTCGGTGCTGTGGCGCGAGGGGGATCGCTATTTCCTCAAGACGCCGGTCGAGAAGGTCGGGATCAGCGTCGAGGACGCGCCGTTCCAGGCCGTCGAAATGGCGGTGACGGGAGAGGGCGAGGGCCGCGCGATCGCGCTGCGCACCGGGGTTGACGATCTCGTGAGCGTCGGCCCCGAGCACGGGCTGCGCTTCGACGTCGAGGCGGGCGGCGGTCTCAAACCCTATGTCCATGTCCGGCGCGGGCTCTGGGCCCGGCTGACGCGGGCGCTGAGCCATGACCTGCTGGCGCTGGGCGAGATCCGCCCGGTCGAGGGCCGCGCGATGTTCGGCGTCGCGGCGGCGGGATCCTTTTATCCCGCGATTCCGGCGAGCGAGATCGAAGGCCTGTAGATGCGCGCGCTGAGCCTGACTTCGGAGGAGTTCGCGCTGCTCGCGGCCCAGCGCCTGCGGCCGGAGCCGCCCTTGGTCGGGGATCTGATCGGCCGGCCGCGCGGGGACCACGAGCTGCAGCCCGAGCCGATGAGCGCGCCGGACGAGGCCGCCGCCGTTCCCGCCGCCGTGCTGATCCCGGTGGTGCAGCGGGCGGAGGGGCCGACGGTGATCCTGACCCAGCGGACGGCCGCGCTCCGCAGCCATTCGTCGCAGGTCGCCTTCCCCGGCGGCCGCGTCGACGCGGTCGACGGTTCGCCCGTGGTGACGGCTCTGCGCGAGACCGAGGAGGAGATCGGCCTGTCGCGCCAGCATGTGCGGACGCTCGGATTCCTCGACGCCTACCTCACCGGCACGGGTTATCGCATCGTTCCGGTGGTGGCGCTGGTCGAGCCGGATTTCTCGCTGACGCTCAACCCGCTGGAGGTCGATGCGGCCTTCGAGGCGCCGCTCTCCTTCCTGCTCGACCCCGCCAATCACCGCCGCGAGGGCCGGGAATGGAAGGGGATGTATCGGACTTACTATGCGATGCCCTTCGGCGAGCGCTATATCTGGGGCGCAACCGCCGGCATGATCCGCAATCTCTATGAGCGGCTCGCCGGCTGACGCGCCTTCGGCGCCGCGGAGCCGCTCGCCCCGCTGTACGGAGCCGCCAACAGAGAGACGCTGACGCCCATGCTGCGCACGCTGATCGAGGAGTTTCTGCTCTTCGTCCTGCCCTTCTGCATCTTCGCCGGCTATCTCGTGATCAGGCGGCGCAACCCTCTCGATGTCGAGCATTGGAGCCCGCATCTCTTCCTGCTCTCGGTGGTCGGCATGGTCATGGCCATCGGCTTCTTCATCGTCGCCGGCTGGGTCTCGCCGCGCCATCAAGGTGCCTATGAGCCGCCGCATATGGAGAATGGCGTGCTGGTTCCCGGCCGGTTCAAATGATCGAGGCAGGGCGCGCGCGGATCGCCGAGTTCCTGGCGCGGCCGACGATCGCGCATCTCCTCGCGGCGCTGAACCGGGACGGGGTGGAGACGCGGATCATCGGCGGCGCCGTCCGCAACCTGCTGCTGGACGAGCCGGTCGGCGATGTCGATCTCGCGACCACCGGCCTGCC